>CAVWUK010000008.1:0-1045124 GCA_963758145.1 uncultured Gammaproteobacteria bacterium | reverse complement strand
CGTTTCAGCTGGTCGACGATGCACTCGATTATCAGGCCGACGAAGCCAGCCTCGGCAAACACTTGGGCGACGATCTGGCGGAGGGCAAACCCACTCTGCCGCTGATCTACGCAATGCAGCACGGTAACGACGACCAGCGCAGAATGATCCGCCATGCCATTGAAGAAGGCGGCTTGGGCAATCTCGCCGAAATAACGCGCGCCGTTGCAAGCCTGGGAGGGCTTGCGTACACTGCGCGCCTCGCTCAAAGCGAGGTAGATCACGCGCTTGCCGCGCTGGCCCCCCTTCCCGAAAGCGTTTTCAAAGAGGGTTTGAGCGAATTGGCCAAGTTCGCCGTGGCGCGCAGGCACTGATTTTCGCGATCGATTCGGGGTGTAGCTCAGCCTGGTAGAGCACTACGTTCGGGACGTAGGAGTCGCAGGTTCAAATCCTGTCACCCCGACCATTAAAATCAAATAGTTAGATCGAATCTAGCGCACCCAACAGCCTCTCTGTAAATTCCTGGGGACACACTGGGGACACAAAATATTTCTTACTTGAGGGATAGATCGGTGGTTGTGGCGTAACCGAACGGCTGCGGGACTCAACAATTTTTGGATTAATGACCTACTGCGCACGGGCGGGTCTTGGCTCGTGAGGGACGGCGCCTCGCTTCACTTGGTCGGCTCGGTGCTCAATCACAAGGACCAGAAGACCACGGCCGGCTATGCGTATTTTCAAACGAAAGAGCGGCACAGAGCGCTCGATAAACATGGCAGGAACGTTGTTGAGTTTGCATCCCGCGTGACAGCAATATCCTCGAACACTGAGGAACAGGCACCCATGCCCTCGGCAAATCTTCCGCTCAGTCGCAGACCGCTTTGCACCTTTACGCGAGAAGCGTTGTATAAGCTCGTCTGGTCGGAGTCCACTCGAACCCTATCGAAGCGATTTGGCATATCGGATGTCGGTCTTGCCAAGGCGTGTCGGCGCGCGAATATTCCCACTCCCGATCGAGGGTACTGGGCGCGAGTGGCCGCCGGGCAAGGGTGTGAAAAGACACCTTTGCCGCCGCTAGAGACCGCTGCGGCAAAAATCATTAGTTTTCGGGGGCGAGGCCGATCAGAGAGCGACTGGGCCACCGACCGGCAGTGACCGGCCCCTTACGCAGCCGAATTTGTTTCCCAATAGCCGTCAGTGGCAGCATCCCCGCTTTTCTTGAATGGGCGGACATGCCACGGAGCCGTAAGAGCAAAACACGCAGCAGTCGCCAACCTCGGGCTTGAGCAACGCTTTGCAGTGTGTGCATTCGTAAAAATACTGGCACGCGTCGGTGGGCATAGTCTCCTGCCGCTGGAACCCGCAGCTCGGGCAGGTCAGCACGGATTCAAGAATGACAGTGCGTTTCACCGCGTCCGCTGTACTCGGCGCGCTGGCGACGCCTCTCGAACCTCGGTGTTTACGACCATGTGCCCCGCAGTAACCAAGTCGGGTGCGATAACGCCAATGAGGCCCGTTACCAGTTCGACGAGTCGTTCGTGCGGAGCGGCGCGCTCCCGCCGAGTGCCGTAGAACACCGTCATGCCTTCGGAGACAATCGCAAGCAATTGCACTAGGTCGCGGATCGTTCTCGCGTCTGCTTTTGGTCGCGCCAGCTGCAATATCTGTGCGACGCTAGCCATCGCCTCGTCATAGAAATCGTCCACGGCGCGCCTGATAACGGCGTCGTGTAGAGCAAGCGCCCAGAGTTCGCGGAATGTGTGCACCGTTTCGACGGTGATCGAGTCCGTGAACAACCAGCGAACGAGCGTTTGGAGTTCCTGCCCCACCGGAGCCGTGGGATCCGTGAAAAAAAACGCCTCGAACCGCCGGGAGTAGTCGGTGAGCAGCTTCGCAATCAGCGCCCGCAGGAGCTCGCGCTTGCTCGGAAAATGATAGGTCAGATTGCCGACGGTCATCCCGACTGCTTCGGCGACCCGTCGGGTCGTAAATGCGGCGTATCCGCGCTCGATCAAAACGCGGCGAGCGCCCTCAAGGATCCGCTCTGCCGTCGCGCCCGAGGCGCCGTTTTGCGGCTGCAGAGGGGGTCGGCGACCGCGATTCGTAGTGCGAGGCGACCGAGCCGCAGTGACCCCTCGGGCTGGCTTTCTTGGCATGGTTTATATCTTATCAGTATTCAATTGACATGGTAGGACAATCGTCCTAACATTAGGACATACGACCTAGCTCGATGGAAGCCACCTCATGCTCGAATCCCGCCTCACTTGGCCCGGCATCGTTTGGTTCGGTGCACTCGCATCGTCTGCGTACGCTCAAACGCCCGCGTCCGATGTCGCCCCTGATCAGCTCGCCGAGGTGGTGGTCACCGCGACCCGACGCGCGGAATCCGCCCAGGACATTCCGATATCCATCACGGCGATCAGCGCCCAGGAGCTCGCGTCGGCCGGCGTCAAAGACACCCTCGGCCTCGTCGGGTTGACTCCCAACCTGTCCGAGCAGGGATCATTCGGCCGCACGGAACCGAGCTTTTTCATCCGCGGCATCGGAACCACGCAGTTCAACCCCAATACGAATTCCAAGGTTGGCATCTACGTCGACGATGTCTACTTGGAGTCGCCCGCCGTGCAGGGGGCGCAGCTCTTCGATATCGATCAAGTGGAAATAGCGCGCGGGCCTCAGGGCACCCTGTTCGGTCAGAACACCACCGCGGGTCTGATGCGGGCCATTACCAACAAGCCAAAGATCGGCGACGGATTCAGCGCCGACACCGAGGTTACTGCAGGCAGCTACAATCAATTGGATCCGAAGGCGACCGTCGAATTCGATACCGGCGATACCAGCGCCGCACGCCTCAGCGTCTCCGATCAGAACCGCGATGGCACCCAGTACAACTCATTTCTCGGCGGCCGAGACGGTCGTACCGATGCACTCGCGTGGCGTGCGCTATGGCTGTGGAAGCCCGCCTCCGACCTCGAACTGCTGCTGAACGTTCACGGCAGCCGGGATCGCAGCGATCTCACACCCTACAAGCAAGTCGGTTTGGTCAACCCGGCCACGGGCGGCCCCTGCGCCAAGCCCGGCCTTGGCAGCGGCTGCACGGATTTCTTCGGTTACGCCGATACAACCAACTATCACCACGGCGCCTGGGACATCCCCCACCAGAACAATTGGGTGGACGCATTCGGCACTTCTGTGACCCTCAACTGGAAATTGCCCGCGTTCACCTTGACATCCGTCACCTCGTACGAGCAGAACACATTGCGAATCCTCGAGGATACCGATGCCAGCCCGAACGACGTGCTGAGCGGCTCCTACTACGGGAATCCTCGGCAGACCAGCGAGGAAATCCGCCTGACATCGCCCGAGCAGCGGCTGAGCTGGATCGCCGGACTCTATTACTTCCAAGAGGATCTCAACAGCAGCGTCGCGTATTCCGCACCCGGCTTCGGGCCGAGCGTGTTCACCGGTACGAGCGGCGACCTCGAGGGCGTCGGGCAGTTATCCTCGTTGACGACCCACAGCTACGCCGGATTCGGCAATTTGGATTTTGCCGCCACAGATCGTCTAAAACTATCGCTCGGATTGCGCCTGACGCATGAAACCAAGAACCTAACCTACGACGCGTACATCGACAACATCAACAGCTTTCCCCCGAACAGCTTCATCAACGGTCCTATCATCGCGAACAGCGCCATTGTGCAGACCATCGACTTCCCCGCCAGCAAAAGCTGGAACAACGTGTCCGGGCGTGGGTCGATCTCATATAACATCAGCGACGGTGTGCTCGCCTATACGAGCATCGCGCATGGCTTCAACAGCGGCAATTACAACGGCGGCGCGTTCTTTGATCAATCGCAAGCGACGTTGGTTAATCCGGAAACCCTGACGAGTTACGAGATCGGCCTGAAGACCGAGTTGACCCGGCAGCTGCGCTTCAATATCGATGCCTTCTACTACGACTTCAAGAACCAGCAAGTCTTTGTGCTTGCGACGGGTACCGGCAACACGCCGTTCCAGCAGCTGTCAAACGCGGCCGCATCGTCCATCTACGGTGGTGAGGCGGAGCTCGCATGGAAGCCCCTCTCTGGATTGCAAATCCAAATTGGCGCGGGATTCACCGAGTCCCGCTTCGACAGTTTCATCAGCCCGCTCGGCGGGAACTATACCGGCAACACCTTGCCCAGTGCGCCGACGACGAATATCAATGGCATGATTCAGTACGAGATACCGGTCAGCGCCGGCACGATGACCTTCGAATTCGACGGCAAGTACCAGAGCGCGGAATTCTTCTCGGTCAACAACGACCCCATCCTGCGTCAGGACGGCTACACGCTCATGAATTCCCGCATCAGCTTCACGACCCTAAAGGACCGACTGACGGTATCCGGCTGGGCGCGGAATCTCGGCAACAAGAGCTATCTCGTCGGCGCGTACGATGTGAGTTCCTTCGGATTCGATGAGTACGTCGTCGGCGATCCACGCACCTTTGGCGTGACTGTCCAATATCGGATCCGATGAGTGAACGGGCGGGCCGCAACCGGGACACAGGCGTCCGCATGCTGAGACCAACAGGCGTCTGGCTCCTCCTGCTGTGTGGTGCGGTGGCCGCGCACGCAGAAACCCCGACGGAGAAAGCAGCCGTCGAAGTGCTGCCCGATCACGCGGGGAAACAGTGGTTCTGGGTGTGGGGCAACGGCGCGCCCGCGCAGATCGACGGCCGCGCGTACCTGTTCAACGATGATGGCCGACTGTTGGGGCAGTTGAACACCGGCTTCTGGCCGAACAACCTGATTTCCTCGGAAAAGCGCAACGAGTTATTCGCGGTTGAAACTTACTTCAGCCGCGGATTGCGCGGCACCCGCACCGATGTCGTCACGGTGTATGACCCGAGGACGCTGGCTGCAAAGCGAGAGATTCCGATTCCGCCCAAACGCATCACGTCCCTCGGAAGCACCGGACTGAGCGTCCTGTCGGATGATGAGCGATTCCTGCTGGTGTTCAACTACACGCCTGCGCAATCGGTTTCCATCGTCGATCTTGATTCGAGCAGATTCGTCACTGAAGTGGAAACACCCGGATGTGCGGCGCTGTATCCGGCGGGAGATCGTGACTTCTACCTGCTGTGCGGGGATGGCGGGTTCCTGCATCTTAGACTGAACAACGAGGGTCAACCCGTGCTGAGCGAACGAATCGCACCGGTGTTCGTTCCGACGCGGGATTTTCTTACCACGGCGGCGTCGCGCCTGAACAACACATGGTATTTCGTCTCGCACGACAATAACGTCTACGCGCTCGACATGAAGCCCGAGGGCCTCAAGCTGGCGGATAAGTGGTCACTGCTCAGCGACGGCGAGCGCAAGAAGGATTGGCGCATCAGCGGCATTCAGCATACGGCCATTCTTCGCAGTCGCGGGCAGCTTTACGTTCTGATGCATCAGGGTGCCCCCGACACTCAGGAGGAGCCGGGAACCGAGGCCTGGGTATTTGATCTGCGTGACCATCAGCGCATATCGCGGATCAAACTCAAGGAACAGAGCATCTCCATAGGTGTGAGCCAGGGCGCAGCGCCGCGCCTCTACAGTGTCGACTTCTTCGTGCCGATGCCGTACCTCGCCATGATGTGGGTCGCTCTCACCAAAGGACAAGATGCCCTCATGAAGGTCATGCAGCAGTGCATCACGATCTATGACGCCCAGACCGGCGAGGCGATCCATCGGATCGACGGCTTGCCCGTCGGTTATCTTGATACGGTCGCTGCCTGGTAGACGGTCCATGTCAATTCTGCACGATCCGGTAGCTTCATTGACAATCTACATTACGCTGGCGCTATTGCTGTCGAGCGCAGGCGTGCAGAAGCTGCGCCAACGTGACGGATTCGCAATGGTTCTCATCGCCTATGGCATCCTGCCTGCCGCAGTGATCACGCAGGCCTGCTGGTTGGTTCCGCTTAGCGAGGTGGGCCTCGCCATCGGTCTACTGGCGCCCGCGACCCGCCAGGCTGCGGCGCTGCTTACCGCAATACTGCTGCTGACCTACGGTGCGGCGATGGCTTTCACCCTGATGCAGGGGAGGCACGTCAGCGACTGCGGCTGCAGCGCGGGCCGCGCCCGGCAGAGGGTGAGCGTGGCGCTGGTTTGGCGCAATGTGGCGCTCGCACTCGTAGCGCTCAACGCAATGCCGTCGATGACGATGCGCAATCTCGGGATCTACGACTGGACGGCCATCGCGCTGGCAACCTTGATTGGCAGTGCGCTCTACACCCTCGCGAACACGCTCATCGCCACTCAACAAGTCTCTCGGGAGCTGCGCCATGTCTGAAGCACTATTCGTGTCCAACGTCATCACGTGGATCTTTCTGCTCGGCCTGACTCTGTCAGGATTGGCCCTGGCCCGGCAAATCGGCGTCCTGCATGAACGAATCAAGCCGGTCGGCGCCCTGTCGCTCGGCAAGGTGATCAAAGCCGGAGAGCCCGCGCCGCAGTTCAATGTACCGAGCTTGACCGGCGGCGCGGTGGCATTGGGTGGGCGCGCGCAATCGGGGCAGTCTACATTGCTGTTCTTCCTGTCTCCCACCTGTCCGGTGTGCAAGGTGCTGCTGCCGATTTTAAAGACCGTACAGTCACAGGAACGGGGTTGGCTGCGGGTGGTTCTCGCCAGCGACGGTACTGAGAACGAACATCAAGAATTCATTCAGCGAGAGAACCTGTCGGGCTTTCCTTATCTGCTCTCAACGCACGTCGGCATGGCCTATCAGATCGGCAAGCTGCCCTATGGTGTGCTGATATCCGCTGACGGAATCATCGCCGCGCACGGTCTGATCAACAATCGCGAGCATCTCGAGAGCCTGTTCGAAGCCAAGACACTGGGAGTTGCGTCCCTGCAGGACTACCAGCGCGCCGCCGCGAGTGCTTGACGCGGCGTTCGTTCATAGATGTCATGAAACAGTCCAAGAGGTTCTCAAGCGTGATCAAGAAATGGCTGGGTAGTCTAGACGGCATAACCGAGAATTTGACACGCAATGCCGCCCGAACGGCTTCGCGGCGGACTTTCCTCAGCGGCTTGGGCGCAGGACTGATCGGCGTTGGCGCCGTGACTCTGTTGCCAGTCTATCGCGGCAGCGCATTCGCCGAAGAGAATAAGAGTGACAAAGGCGAAGCGGACAGCTGTGAGTATTGGCGCCACTGCGCAATCGACGGCTACCTCTGCGGCTGCTGCGGCGGGTCACTGACAACCTGCCCGCCGGGCACTGTACCGTCGGACATCACTTGGATCGGCACGTGCCGCGAACCCGTGAGCGGCAAGGACTACATCATTTCCTACAACGATTGCTGCGGCAAAAGTGCCTGCGGTCGGTGTGCGTGCCAACGTGCTCAGGGCAACACGCCCATCTATCGGCCGCAGACCTCCAATCACCTCAACTGGTGTGCCGGCAGCCAGGCCAACGTGCCGTATCACTGCTCACTGTCAGTGGTGATCGGCGTCAAGGACTAATGCAGTACCGCCGATTCAATTTGGCATCGGCAGGTGTTGCGGCGCTGCTGATCGGCTGCTTCGCGGTACCGTGCAGCACTAAGGCGACCGAGACCGCACAGACCGACTACATGCTCAGCTGCCAGGGCTGCCATTTGGGCGATGGACAGGGTTTCCCAGACCATGGCGTACCGATGCTGACCGGTTACGTCGGCAATTTTCTGAAAGTTGCCGGTGGACGCGAATTTCTCGTGCAGGTGCCGGGATCTGCCCAGTCAAACTTGTCCGATGCACGACTGGCGGCATTGCTCAATTGGATGCTGCGCAGCTTCAGCCCGAACGAGGTACCGGCCGATTTCGCGCCATACACCGCGGCAGAAGTGGGGCGCCTGCGCGCACGTCCGCTAGTTGCGGTGCGCGCCACGCGCGCCGACCTGGTGCGCCGGATCGGCGAAGTCGCCGCAGCGCATTGATTGGAGAGTGTACATGCTTCAAAGAATGTTGATCGCCTTGCTGTTGGGGTTTGCAACGATCAATTTGGCACAAGCGGACGACACCGCGCGGCTGGCCACCGTCTGTGCCAGCTGCCATGGCCTACGGGGAGAAGGCAATCAAGCGCTCGGCGCACCGCGCCTGGCCGGGCAGGATGCCGCCTATATTGCCCGCCAGCTGAAGAACTTCAAGTTGGGCAAGCGCGCATACAGTCCGCAGGATGCGTCTGGCATCGCCATGCGGTCGGTTGCCAAAGGAATGGACGACGCCGATATACAGCAATTGGCGGCCTACTACAGCCACTTGGATTCCACCCGGCACCTCGAATCCGAGCCGCAGCACATCGGGGTCAAGGCCGGTGAGGAACTCTACCGTTCGACATGCGCGGAATGTCATGGCCTGCATGCGCAAGGCTATCCGCAACTGCAAGCACCCAATCTGAACATTCTCGACGGTGGGTACATCGCCCGCCAGTTGGAGAGCTTTGCCAAGGGATGGCGCGGCGATGCTGAACAATCCGATCAACCCGCCGTCTGGATGCGGTCCATCGCGAGCCACATCAGCACGCCGCGGGAGCTTGCAGAAGTGATTCAATACATCACCAGCCTATTGCCAGCCGCCGACGGCATAACGGAACGCAAATGAACGGCAAAGCAATGACCACACCACTCACACCGTTCCCTGTCGCGTCTGCCGATGCGTCGGAACTTGGGCGCATGCGGCGGGTATTCGATCTGCAGCGAAGTGCCTTTGACGCGAACCCACATCCGGACCTGGCGGCACGCAAGTCCAAGCTGCGACGACTGATTAATGCCCTTCGACGGCGTCAGGACGAATTCGTCGCCGCGGTGAGCGCCGACTTTGGCGTTCGCGCGCCAGCCGAGACCAAATTGATCGAAGTCATGGGACCGATTCTGGAGGCAAGGCACGCGCTCTCGCACCTGCGTCGCTGGATGAAGCCGCGCCGCCGCAGCACCGAACTGCTGTTCCTGGGCAACGGCGCCTGGGTCACCTACCAGCCCAAGGGTGTGGTGGGCATCATCGGTACCTGGAATTTTCCGGTCTACCTGACGCTCGGGCCATTGATAGCGGCGCTTGCGGCTGGCAATCGGGCAATGATCAAAGTTTCCGAGTTGTCCCCGTACACAGCGACGCTGCTGGCCTCGACGCTTGCCGAATGTTTTAACGAAGATGAGGTGGCGGTGTTTGGCGGCGATGTGCCCGTTGCTCAGGCCTTCAGCGCATTGCCATTTGATCACCTGATTTTCACCGGCTCGCCGCGCATCGGCCGCGAAGTGATGCGGGCTGCCGCGGAAAATCTCACGCCAGTCACGCTTGAACTTGGAGGCAAGTCACCCGCCATCGTCGGCCCGGCTGCGGATGTGCGCGACGCCGCCTTGCGTATCGCGCACGGCAAGGCCTTCAATGCGGGGCAAATCTGCGTGGCGCCTGACTACGCGCTGGTACCGCGCGGCAAGTCCGCCGAATTTGCCGCGGGCGTGGGCGACGCTTTTGCCAGACTCTACCCATCGGTGGGAGGCAATGCGCAGTACACCAGCATCATCTCCGAGCGCCATGCCACGCGGCTACGAGAACTGCTCGAGGACGCGAAAGCCCACGGGGCCACGATCCTGCGCTGTGGCAATGACGCAGGCACCGGTCGGCAAATACCCGTGCATGTGGTGACAAACGTGAACGACCGCATGCGGGTGATGCGCGAGGAGATCTTCGGACCCATCCTGCCGGTGCTCGAATATGATCGCCTCGACGATGCGATGGTGTTTGTTCGGGGGAGGGAGCGACCACTGTCGATGTACACCTTCGGTCTGAGCGGCGCCGAGCAGGAGAGGGTATTGCAGCAGACTCATGCCGGGGGCGTGACCCTCAATGACTGGGGCTGGCATGTCTTTCAGCACGATTTGCCCTTCGGCGGCATCGGTAACTCTGGCATGGGCAGCTACCACGGAGAAGAGGGCTTTCGCGAACTCTCCCACGGCAAGGCTGTGTTCAAACGCCGGAGATGGTTCCCTATCGGCTTATTTTATCCGCCGTACCGAAACCTTGTGCAGCGGCTGTCAATGTGGTTGTACCTTGGAAAAGGCCGATGAACCTGCCGACACCGATTCCGGACCACGGAAATTACGCGTTCATTCACGGATCAGATGAGACAAAAGCCCAATAGAACGGCCCTTTAGGGAAGGTCGGCGACGCTTTCCTCAAACAATTTCGCTTCCTGTACGAGCTTGGTGAGTTCGGCCACGGATCGAACCTTAAGCTTAGTGGTGATGGCCGTGCGGTGAAGCTTTACCGTTCGTTCGTTGATACCTAAATCTACAGCGATCTGCTTGTTGCGTCTTCCTTCGATCACCTGGCGCAAGACGCCGAGCTCCCGCGGCGTGAGCGTATCGATTCGGACCCACAACGCGCGCAAGCGATCTCGTTTCGCGCGCTGACGGGCATCGCGAGCAATGGCCCGATCCACGGCGGCCAAAAGATCTTGCTTCGATCCGTGCTTCGTGAGGAAATCCTCCGCTCCCCGGCGCATCGCTGTCACGGTGGTCGGAATGTCGCCCTCCCCGGTGAGGAAGACCACCGGCAGCACGTTCGCTGCGCGCATCAACGCTTGTTGCAAGTCCAGGCCATCCATCTCTGGCATCCGGAGATCGGCCAGTACGCAACCCGCGTCGTCACCCAACATGGCGAGCAATTCCGCCGCCGATGCAAAAGTCTGAACGGTGTAACCCGCCACCTTTAGGAGCCGTGCCATCGCAGTCAGAAATGAAGCATCGTCGTCGACGACTCGGACCACCGGCGCGGATGCATTCATGACGAGGCAGCTTCCGCTGCCACTGGGATGGTGAAGCGGAATGTGGCACCCCACTGAGCATTGTTTTCGGCCCAGAGCCGTCCGCCATGCGCCTCAATGATCGTACGCGAAATCGAAAGGCCGATGCCCATCCCCTTCGCCTTGGTGGTGAAGAACGGCTCGAACAGGCGTTCGAGCTCTTCTGACTCGATGCCGGGACCTAGGTCGCTGACCGCAATTTCGACCTTACCATTCCCATGGAGTGCCGCCAGCACCGCCACCTTTCGCCTATCGCCCGGTAAGTCTTCGACGGCATCCGTCGCGTTGACAACAAGGTTCAGCAGCACCTGCTGCAGATGCACCGGATCGCCCATCACCGCCGGCAGCCCGGGCTCTACGGAGAGTTCCAGCGTTGCTTTACGAGCCGCGCAGTCGGCGCGTGTCAGAGTGGCAACATTTTCAAGAAGATCGCTTACCAACAGCGCACGCGGAGCGAAGCTGCGGCGCTTCAATAGCGCGCGCAGCCGATCGATCACGTTTCCGGCCCGCTGATCGTCCTGGCGAATGTCAATCAATATGGCTCGCAACTCCTCGAGGTCTGGGGGTTCCTGCTGAAGGAATAGTTCGGCCGCTTCGGCGTTGCGTAAAATTGCACCAAGCGGCTGGCTCAACTCGTGCGCGAGTGCCGCTGCGAGCTGCCCCAACATCGAAACACGGTCGGCGTGTGCCAATTGATTCTGGAGAAGTTGCATCTTCATTTCCATATGGCGGCGTGCGGAAATGTCGATCACGACGCCGCGCACCAGCAGCGGCTTACCACTGGCATCACGTTCGACCCGTCCGCGCGAAGAAATCCACCGAATTTGAGCATCGGCGAGTGTCACGCGGTATTCTACTTCATACTCGTTGTCGGTTGTCAGTGCGCGCTCGATTGCGTGCCGCCTGGACTCGCGGTCGTCGGGATGAACTGCATTCGTGATCTTCTCCACGCTCAGCATCTCCGATTCCGAAAAACCGAGTAGCGAGCGGGCTCGTCCGGTGGCCCATATCGTGCCGTGGATGAGGTCCCAGGCCCACATGCCCAGATTGGCGGCAGTACCGGCAAGGTCCATGCGGCGTTCACTTTCCTTAAGCTCGCCGGCAAGGTGTGCGGAAGCCAGCACGTCAGCATTCAACTCGCTGCCCATTGCCACCAGGATGACGAGGAAGGCCAAGCTGAACATGTAGGGCGTCCTCGTGATCCCCGCTTCGACTAAATCGGCCATCACACCCGCTGCCAGCGTGAAGAAGACGACGCTTCCTCCGACAACGAGAGCGCGCCGGCGGCCGCCGCGGCGCCATAGCCTGACCGAGGCATCGACAACGAACAGGATCAGTGCCAGCGCCCCCAAGTAGACGAACACAGTCCAGGGATTGCGCACACCTTCAACCACGTTAAAGCTGGCGCCACCGAATGTCTCCACGGTGCGCAGTCCGGTGATGGTTGTATAGGTCATATCCGGCCGCCCTGGCACCCAATCGGCCGACGCTCCGACCACCCATAAAATTGGGACTGCAAGCGCGAGCCACTTGGTACCGGTTCCGAAGTAGACCCAGATGAATGCTGTCAGACTCACGACGATCACACCCACTGTGGCGTCCACCCAGCGAAGCGCCGCCGCAGCTTCGGCGATGGTATCCGCCCGCATGAGTGCCAGTTCCACCCCGCAGGAAGCGGCCATTGCAAATGCGCTCAGCGAAAACAGCAGGCGGGCAGACCGCGGGCGCTGCGCAATGCCGATGCGCAATTCGATCAGGCCCAGTGTGAGGCTCGCAGCGGCCATCATGGGCCAGGCAACGGTAATCCAGTTCATGACGCAGTATCGATGGTTTTGTCCCCGCCCGCCAAACAAGCTTGGCGACATCCGCGGCCGCCGAGCACTGCTATGCTACGCCGACAACAGTTCCGGTGACTTGGCCCATGGGCCAATTGTGGGATGTTGTCATGTGATGACAGTCCTTTGCAGTGTCGGCGCGAGAGCGCCTTGACGGCAAATCACTACTTCAGGGTGGGAGACGACACTTTCTGGCGGATCGCGTCTAGGAGTTCGCTCCCGGAGTCCGTCTTACTAAAATAGCCCAGGCATCGAGCTGCCAGGGCTGCTTCGCGGGCCTTCGGATCGTCGTGAGCAGTCACGAAAACTACCGGCGTTTCGATACCCTCGGTTAAGAGTTGATCCCGCAGATCGATCCCGGACATTCCGGGCAGTTGAACGTCGAGCACGAGGCAATCAAAGCGTGGCTGCTTCACATCCGCGCGGAATTCTTCGGCAGATGAATAAGCGATCGGTTGCATCCCCGCCGCGCGCAAGAGGCGCGCGAGCGACCGCCGCTGGCTCTCGTCATCGTCGACGACACCCACATAGATTCCAATCGCCATGGCAATAGAGGGTACCCGGGGCACGAACGCACGGCTACTGCACTATGGGGAAGCTCAGAACGGGGCGCCGGACTGCCCTAAAGGGCTGTAGTCGCGTCGCGAGCGATCGCGTACGGTTCGACCCCACGGACCCATAAGGAAAATCCTCAAAAAAGGTACGTGGAAGGGATGAAGCAGGCAGCGCAATGATAAATGCAGATAGCTTCACGATGTGCATTTTCTTTAGCGGTCTCGCGCTTTGCGGCGCTTATTTTCGATCTCAATATGTCGACTGGCGCCAGAAAAACGCCGCGCAAGCCGAAGAGAGGTACCGGGACTGTTTGGTAGGACCAACGCTGGGAACCAAGAAGCTATTGAATTTGCGCTGGCGACATTCATAGGGCGTCCATGGACCAAATAGAGTCATCCGCGGAACCGCATGCACTTCACGAGTCCCAGGTCATAAACGGGGCAACGAGTACGGTGTTTGTGGTGGGTCGTTTCTTGGGATATCGCATTGCAGAATCAGGCATTTTGATCGCCGCCGGTTACCGGATTCGCTTGTTCGATTCTGCGGAGCGTTACCTGGCGGCACAGGAGGAAGAGGCGCCGGGGTGTGTCTTACTCGACATTCTCCTGCCGGGTATGAGTGGCCTTGAGCTGCAACGCTCGCTCCTTGGTTTACCCGTGCCGCGCCCCGTTGTTTTTCTCACCGGAAAAGGCGATATCGAAAGCAGCGTACAAGCCATGAAGGCAGGCGCGGTCGATTTTCTGACGACGCCAATCGACGAACATCGACTCATCGAGGCGATCGAGCAGGCGCTTCGGCGCGACGCCGAGCAGCGTCAGGGACGTGCCGTTCGCAGCATGATCGAAAAGCGGCTCGGGGCGCTTACGCGGCGTGAGCGACACGTGCTGGCGTACATCATTCGTGGCCGTTTGAACAAGCATATTGGCGTTGAACTGGGCATCCACGAGAAGACAGTTAAAGTGCATCGGGGTCGCGTAATGAAGAAGATGCGCGTGCGTTCCGTAGCAGAGCTGGTGCACCTTGGTGCGATCGTCGGAATGGCAGGGGATTCCGCGCTCCGGGTGACAACTTAATGTCGAATATGTTTTTCGGCCGAGAAACTTCATTAGTCAAGGAGAGGTCCATGTGGAAGCTTGAGAAGGCCAATCTTCTATTGGCAGCGCTGTCGGTTGTAGCCGCCCTTATGGGTGGACCGGCGGCGGCGCAAGATAAGAAGCCCAACATCGTATTTATCATGGGGGACGACATCGGTTGGATGCAGCCGAGCATTTATCACCGCGGATTGATGGTCGGTAAGACGCCCAATATCGACCGCATCGGCAATGAAGGCGCGATCTTCATGACCTATTACGCCGAGCAAAGCTGCACGGCTGGGCGCAACGCCTTCTTCACCGGCATGCATCCCCTGCGTACCGGGATGATCCCGCCGCAGCTGCCCGGGAGCCCCTCTTACCTGAGGCCCGGCACCCCGGCGCTCGCGAAGTTTCTGCACGACTTGGGCTACACCACCGGGGAGTTCGGCAAGAACCATTTGGGTGATCACACGCAGGCCCTGCCGACGGCGCACGGCTTTCAGGAGTTCTGGGGCTATCTGTACCACTTGGACGCGATGCAAGGGGTGAGTTTCCCCGACATCAATCGGACCCCGACCGATCAGGCCATCGCTCCGCCGTGCAAGAACACGCCGATCAAGGGTCTCGCGGAAGTCCCAGGGGCCGTGGATCCGCGAACGAGCATTTGCCTGACGCCCCCGAGGCCAGTCATCTGGTGCCACTCCTCGGATGGCACGGAAGCAAATCAATCATGCCAGGACCAAGGTCCGCTGACGCTGGAGCGATCAAAGACGGTGGATGAGGAGATTTCCTCCAAGGTGGTGGATTTCCTCGACCGCAACGATCCGAAGAAGACCAACAAGCCGTTCTTCGTCTGGTATAACCCGGCGCGCATGCATATCACGACCGTTCTGTCGCCGAAATATATGGCCATGGTGGGTGAGCCGGGCGGCATGGACTGGGGAGTGAACGAAGCCGGCATGAAGCAGATGGACGACAACATCGGCTACGTGATCAAGAAGCTCGAGGACATGGGCCAGCTCGACAACACCATCCTGGTCTTCACCACCGACAACGGCGCCGAGGTGATCACTTTCCCTGACGGCGGCAACACGCCCTTCAAGGGTGGCAAGTTGACGACCTGGGAAGGCGGCATGCGCGCACCGGCGGTCATCCGCTGGCCCGGGCACATCAAGCCGGGCACGGTGCTGGACGATATCTTTGCCTCGCTCGACTGGGTACCGACCTTGGTCGATATCGCCGGCGGCCCCACGGGCGACGGATTGAAGAAGCAGATCGAGGCCGGAAAGTACCCGGGGATCGTCAAGACCACCCTCGACGGCTTTGACCAACGTGCCTACCTCGAAGGCAAGTCGGTCAAGTCGGCGCGCGACACCTTCTTTTACTACACGGGTCCGGTACCTTCGGCGGTGCGGTACAAGAACTGGAAGCTGTACTTCTCGATGGCGGGCAGCTGCGCGAATTGCGGACTTGCGGGAGTCGAAACTTATAAATGGCCTCTGGTCGACAACCTCAAGCGGGACCCCTTCGAGGGCTCCGTCGGCGATGACATGAAGAGCCTGCTGGGCCAAGGCGGCGCATTGGCGGGTCCAGTGACCGCGTATCTGTACGACTGGAACATCATTCCCTTGGGTCAGATCCTGTGGCTCAAGGAACTTGAATCGTACGGACCGTTCCCGCCGTTGCAGGATCCGGAGAGTTACAACTTGACTCAGGTTATCCAGGAAGTCCAGAAGCAGCGCGCGATCAGTCACGCCGGCGATTAGCGTTTGGAAATATCGATGACTCCAGCGGGCGGCCTTCGGGCCGCCCACTTTTTATGCGATCCAGCGCTGCTTGCATGCAGCGGTATCGAACGCCGAACCTCGACCGCGTACACGCTGCGTAGAAGCACTTATGGTGCTCTAATTGCATGACGATCTAGAGTTTGATGTTTAGCAAAAGCTTGGGAGATTGCCATGATATTCACTTCGACCTTGCGGCCCATTCATGGATTTGTTGTTGCGGCGGCGCTTGCCTTCGGTGCGCAGGCGTTTGCTCAAACCGACCCGCTGCCGTCGTGGAACGACGGTGCTGCCAAGAAGGCGATCGTGGAGTTTGTGCACGCGACCACCGACGATGAGCAGTCCCAAATTCGTGCCGCCCGAGCAGCGCATCGCCACCTTCGACCAGGACGGCACGCTGTGGGTGGAACATCCGATCTACTCCCAGGTGATGTATTGCCTGGATCGAGTGCCGGCGGTGGTCAAGGCGAAGCCGGAACTGGCGAACGTCGAGCCGTTCAAGACGGTGATGTCGGGCAACCGCGAAGCGATGGCGAAGCTCACGCTGCAGGACTTGGAGAAAATCGCGGTCGCGACGCTCACCGGCATGTCGGTGGAGGAGTTTCGCGCCGAGGCGAAGAAGTGGCTCGCGGCGGCCAAGGATCCGCGCTGGAAGCGCGCCATATACGGATCTGACCTATAAGCCGATGCAGGAAGTGCTCGGCTACCTGCGCGCCAACGGCTACAGGACCTTCATCGTCACCGGCGGTGGGCAGGATTTCGTGCGGGTCTACGCCGAGCAAATCTATGGCATCCCGCCTGAGCAGGTAGTGGGAACCGCCCTGACGACGAGTTTCGGCTACGGCAAGGACGGCAAGCCGGTTCTCACCAAGGAGCCCAAGCTCTGCTGGACGATGATCATGCCGGCAAGCCCGAGGGCATCCACCTGGAGATCGGTCAGCGGCCCCACGCCGCGTTCGGCAACTCCGTCGGGGACCAGCAGATGCTGGAGTACACCAAAGCCGGCGACGGTGCGCGCCTCGCGATGCTGGTGCTGCACGACGATGCGAAACGCGAATACGCCTACGGCCCGGCGCAGGGGCTGCCTGACAGCAAGGTCGGCACCTTCACGCAGGCGTTATACGACGAAGCGACGAAGCAGGGCTGGACCGTGATCAGTATGAAGAATGACTGGAAACGAATCTTCGCGTGGGAGCCGTAGTAAGGGAACAATGACGTTGCGTCGACTTCGAGGGCGCAGGCCTCCGCGATGAACGTGTCCGACCGACTACCGCTTCTATCGCGTGATACCAGCGCAACGGTATGCACTATTTGGACCGCCCGATAGCTGTCGCTGGTGGGTTGTTGGTGCGTCTGCAGGTGCAATTGATGTTTCCCAAGTAGCGCTGCTGTGATCCGGCAGCACCGATTAAGGTCTGCAACGTATGCTCGGATTCGAACTCGATTTCTGGGACTATGCGACTTTCGCCACGGCGGCGCTGGCCGGCGGCGCGGCGATTCTCATGTTTATATGGGTTGCCGGATTGCCGGGGCGTATCGCCATCGCGCGCAAGCACCCGGACGCCGAAGCAGTGAAGCTCATGGGCTGGGCGGGGCTGCTGCCCACCGTATTGCCCTGGATTCAAGCATTCATCTGGGCGTTCAAGCCGACCGACATCGTGGACATCCGGCGATTCCCGAAGGAAGAAGCCACGGCGATCGACGCGGACATTGCGCAATTGAAGGGTGAGCCAGCGGATGCCGCGGCGCCGGGACGCGATGCATCGTCGCCCAGGGCACCGCCGCCCGGCGGCACGAAGATCTAACGGGATCGCCGCATGCTTTTAGGATTCGTCCTGCTGTTCGGCTACGCCTTAGTCGTGTGGTTGGTTTTTTTCCGCTTCAAGTGGCTCAAGTTCACTATCGCCTGGGGCTTCTTCTCCACCTTCTTCGCACTCCATCTGCTGATTATTTTCATGATCGGCCTGCGTTACGTGACACCGACATCGACCGAGGCGCGAATCATTCAGCACACGATTCAGCTGACTCCGCGACTGTCGGAACCGACGCTCGTCACCGCGGTGCTGGTGGAGCCCAACGTCCACGTGAAAAAGGGCACGCCGCTGTTTCAATTCGACCGCAGCGTCTACGAAGCCAAGGTCCGACAGCTCGAGGCACAGCTCGCGCAATCGAAGCAAGGCGTGCAGATCATGAAGGCAGACATCCAAGTCGCATCGGAGAAAATAACCAAGCTCAAAAGCGAACTCGAGTACGCCCGATACCAGGAGAAGCTTTCCAGCGAATTGGCCAATAAAGGCGCAGGGCCGGAAGAGGACGCGCAGAAGTGGGCCGCGCAAGTCGCCGCCGAAAACGCCGCCATCAAGGAGGCCCAGGCCGAGGAGCAGGTGGCGCGCCTCAAGTATCAATCCGAGATCGGGGGCGTGAACACCACGGTAGCGGGAGTCCAGGCCGAACTCGACCAGGCGCGCTTCTACCTCGACAACACCCTCATGGTGGCGCCGGAGGACGGCTACATCATCAATATGCAAGTCCGGCCCGGCATGGTGGCCGGCGACATTCGCTACGGCGCGATCGCCTCCTTCGTCTGCGATGCGAATCGCTACCTGCTGGCGAACTTCTTTCAGGAGAACCTCAAGTATGTGAAACCGGGGCAGCCGGTCGAAGTGGCGCTCGATCTGTACCCCGGCCAGATCTGGCGTGGCAAGGTGCAGGCGATCTGGCAGGGAAGCGGCGCGGGCCAGATGCTGCCGAGCGGCACGTTGCCGAATTTCAAGTACGTGCCCACGGAAATTCCGCAAGGCCAGTTCGCGGTAGCCATCACGCTGGACGATCCCGATCAATTCAAGTTCCCGATCGGCACGCAGGGCCGCGCCGCCATCTATATCAATTCGAAGAGCAGCTTCATCGTCTTACGCAAGATCGCCATCCGCTCCTACACATGGTTCAACTGGCTCTACCCCTTCTCCGGCTGATGGGCACGCGGGCGCTCATCGCCGCGCTTGGCGCCGCGGTGGTCGCCGGCTGCGCGCTCGCGCCGCCGCCGAAGCACGGCGACGTGGTCAACCAAGCCCTGCCGCAGGGGACCCGCATCCCACCCGCGTGGTCGGCGGCCCCCGGCGGCGGCGAGGTCGCCGACGACTGGCTGAAAGCATTCGGCGATCCGGCGCTCGAAGCGATCGTGGCCGAGGCGATCGCGAACAATCTCGATCTGCGCCAGGCCTCCGACCGGGCGGCGATCGCCCAGCAGGGGGTGATCGTGGTCGGCGCACAGCTGCTGCCGCAGGTGGGCATCGCGGCCGGCGGCCGCGCGACCCGCGACCAGGATCACTCGGGCACCTCCACGGTGACTCATGCCTTCGCCGAGGTGTCGTGGGAGCTCGATGTGTGGGGGAAACTGCGCGCCCAGCGCGCAGCCGCCGTGGCGGCGTACCAGGCCACCGCGCTCGACTATGCGTTCGCCCGCCAATCGATCGCGGCGACGGCGGCGCGAGCTTGGTGCGTCACCATCGAGGCGCGCCAGCTGCTCGAGCTCACCGAGCAGTCGGTCGCGATCTACCGCCAGCTCTTGGACCTGGTGACGATCCGGCGCAATGCCGGCAAAGACACCGATCTCGACGTGGCCGACACTCGCGCCAAGCTCGACACCGCCATGAGCGACGTCGACGCCGCGCGCGCATCCTATGGCGAGGCACGCCGCGCACTCGAGGTGCTGCTCGGCCGCTATCCCTCGGCCGAGATCGAGGTGGCGGCGGCCTACCCCGCGATGCCCGCGACTGCCCTGCCGGGCATGCCGGCATCGCTCCTCGAGCGCCGGCCCGACGTCGTCGCGGCGGAACGCAGCGTGCTCGCAGCGTTCCGCCGCCAGGAAGCCGCAAAGCTCGCGCTGCTGCCCGATTTGTCGGTTTCCTTCGTGGGCGGTCATCTGGACGATCCGGTTCTCTCGGTGCTGCACCTAAATCCCTGGTTGGCCTCGTCCGCCATCGGTGTGTCGGTTCCCGTCTACGAGGGCGGCGCGCTGCAGGCAAAGGCGGCCATCGCCACCGCGCAGCAATCCGAAGCGGTTGCCCACTACGGCAGCGTGATGCTCGGCGCTTTTCGTGAAGTCGAGGATGCGCTCGCCAATGAGCAGTTGCTGGCCGATCGCCTGCCGCTGGACCGCAGCGCCGTCGATGGGCGCACCGAGGCGGTTCGCATCGCCACCATCCAATACAAAGCGGGTCGCCGGGACTTGCTATGGGTTTCGAACCTTCAGACCAATCAGATCACCAATCAAGCGGATCTCATCAAATTGCAGGCGCTGCAGCGCGTCAACCGCATTCGGTTGTATCTGGCGCTCGGCGCAAGCTTCGATGCGGCGCCGGCGACGGCTTCGAAATAGGTCCACTGAGGAACGCGGCCATGTCGGTCCTTGAAATCATTCGTAGGGCGATCGAGTTTCTGCCGGTGCTGGCGAAGCTCGCGATATTCATGGTGCTGGTCATCGGCATTCCACGACTTTCGCGCCGCGCGCGCCTTCCCGAGGCGGTAGGGCTGCTGCTGAGCGGCGTGCTGCTCGGGCCGCATGTACTCGATGTTTTCCCCCGCCAGCACCCGGTGGCCGCGTTCTTCTCGGACCTTGGCATGCTGTTGCTGATGTTCTTCGCAGGGTTGGAAATAAACTTGAGGTTGTTTCGGGAAAAAATATTCCGGTCAATCGTATTCGGCGTGGTCACGACCTCAATTCCCCTGCTGCTGGGGACATTGACAGCCCACTGGCTCGGTTACGGCCTGCTGCCCGCCGTTGTCGTCGGATCGCTGCTCGCTTCCCATACGCTGCTCGGTTCGAGCATCGTCGCTAAGCTTGGCGTGAAACACCTCGAGCCCATCGTCGTCACATTTGGCGCGACGATGATGTCGGACACCTTGTCGTTGCTCGTATTCGCGGTCTGCGTGCCCCTGTACGCCACCGGCTTTTCGGCCTCCGGTCTTGCCATCCAAGTCATCGAAATCATCCTGTTTGTTCCCCTCGTATTGTTCGGGCTGGGCAGAGGGGGTGGATTCGTTCTAAAGAAGGTGGAGAACGACGAGGAGAGCTATTTCATCTTGATGCTGGGTATGCTCGCACTGACCGCCCTGCTTGCCCAACTCATCCATCTGCCGGGTATTGTCGGAGCATTCATGGCCGGTCTGGCGGTCAATGCGGCGGTGCAAGGCAAGCCGGCTACGGGCAAACTGAAATTCATGGCGAATACGCTTTTCATACCGAGCTTCTTTATCGTGACGGGCTTCTTGATTGACCCGCCGGCGATCGTACGTAGCCTCATCGGCGACTCCTACCTTGCGGCGGGCATCATCGGTGCGCTCCTGGTCGGCAAATGGATCGCGGCCGAGTCTTGCGGTCGCGCCTTCGGCTACTCACCAGCGGCGCGCAGAACGGTATGGTCGCTCACACTGCCGCAGGTCGCCGCGACGCTTGCCGCCGCGCTCGTCGCATATCGCACCTCCAATGCCGCTGGCGAGCCGCTGCTCGATGGCCGCATGCTCAATGGTGTGCTCATTATGGTGCTTGTGACATCTGTTCTCGGACCGGTGCTTACGCAACGCTTCGCGCCGGGGCTTGCGGCCGAGCATTCCGAATACGCTATCGTGCCCAAAGCGGATACATAAGGAATGGTGATGGATACCCCCGATAAACGGATTAGAAAGACAGGGAGAATCAAGGACGAAACGGCAACAGGCACGGTGTTCATCGTGAATGACACCGGAGGATTTCACCTCGGAATATTCCGCATATTGTGTGCCGCGGGTTACGAGGTGCGCGCATTCGATACGGCAGAACGCTTCCTCGAAGAACAAGACTGCGATGTTCCTGGGTGTCTTCTGCTTGACATTCGATTGCCAGGAATGAGTGGGCATGAGATGCAACGTTCACTCGCCGGTTCGGCTCGGGCTCACCCGATTGTCATCCTAACGGCGCAAGGGGATATCCGCACCTGCGTGCAAGCCATGAAGGACGGTGCTGTCGACTTTCTGACGAAACCCGTCGATGCCGCGCGTCTCATCGCAGCGGTCGATCAAGCGATTCGGCTCGATGTGGCCGCGCGCGCCGAACGTACCATCCGCCGCATGATCGAAAAGCGTCTTCAGACGCTTACCTCACGGGAGCGGCAAGTGATGCAACTCGTAATTAGAGGCCATCTCAACAGGATGATTGGTGTGGAGTTGGGTGTTGGAGAGAAAACGGTGAAAGTTCACCGGGGGCGGATCATGGCCAAGATGGGTGCTCGTACCGTTCCAGAACTCGTGCAGATCACCTCTCGAGTCGGGATTCTGCACGACTTCCGCATATCGACGGCAGTGATTCCAACCGCCCGGGATCAGCAAACCGTCCAATGTCTTTGGGCGAAC
The DNA here is from genome assembly GCA_963758145.1 of uncultured Gammaproteobacteria bacterium. Taxonomy (GTDB): domain Bacteria; phylum Pseudomonadota; class Gammaproteobacteria; order Steroidobacterales; family Steroidobacteraceae; genus Bog-1198. Next base: position 1,022,704 of record CAVWUK010000008.1, on the reverse strand, counting down.
ATCGAGTCTCAATCGGCAATTGACTCTTCGACCGTTTAATAAGTAAGTTCTCGTTGCATCTTGATAACATATTTAGTCAACACCAGCATTATCGGCGGCGTAGTTGTGCTGGCGCAAATCTTGCTCTGAATGCGGCGGCGCAGAATTGAGCTTCGCGTTAGCTGCCGGTTGCCACCGGCCGGAGACTCGAACACGGACGATCCAGAGCTCGCAGTCCTGGCAGGTCTACACAGATATCCTGGCCGAGCCCGCACACCAGGCTCCTCGGGGGGGCGCAGCGACGGATGCACGTGATGGACACAGGCGGAGCCCTCGCCTGCCGCTCAATGCTAACGCAACGGACATCGCCGATCGCGAAAATCCCGGGAATGCTGGTCTCAAACAGTTGGGCCGGGTGCGTGAGAGACGATTGTGGAGGTACCCAGCTTTGAGGTAGCGGCCTCTTTTTCTGAACTTCGGAATGCCCGGTCATTGGCTAGGAATTGTGCAAGTATGTGTGACACCAGTGCTGCGGCATCAACTTTTTGCCCCCAAGTCTGCGAGTGCAATTGAGCGTAGCGATCGAGCTTGCCTTTCAGCGCCTCGGGTAACGAGATTGTGATCCTGACATTTGTTGTGTTCGGCAATTTCCCTAGCTTTATTTTCATGATGCCGGCTCTGGTACTTTCTCAAGGGAGGGAGTCTCCCAGCCGCATGCTAAACGTCGTTCTATGTCGGACGCACTTGATCATCGAGTCGATCACTTCCTCCCGCGCGAGCGGTGAAATGATGCTCATCGAAGCCCCCCCCGAATACGGTGATTGCGGCGACATTTCTTAGCAAATCTTAATGATCCAGCTCCAGCGTAGTTGAGCGTGCTCTGGCGTACACCATCGTGCCCGGGCGTATTCATGCACTATTTTGCGACCTCGTATGGTGGTTTACACGACAAGATTTCCGCATAGTATTCGTGACGTCCACTGATATGAGGGCGTCCCATGATCGACTCCAAACGCACATCGCGCGCTGGTTTGAAGCGCGTTCCCCGGCCCGCCGTCATCGATCCGAACCAGCGATACTCGCTGGCGGAGACGCACGCGGCACTCAGCCAATCCCACGCGAAAACGTTTCAAGATATCAAGCTCGGCAGGCTCAAAACGATGAGGGATGGCCGGCGCCGCTATGTGCTCGGCAGTGAACTGATTCGCCGCGCCCGGTCGAGCGACTAGGCGTTCGAAGGCAGCGAGCTGGATCTCCGGTTCTCGTGACTTCCTCGTCAGACCCCCCTTCGGATGAGGTACAGCCGAAGCTCGAGATCTTCCGATCCCTGCCGGGCGATCTGGCTGCGCGAGACTCGCAGGATCTTATGGCCTATCCCTTCTTCTCGCTCGCCAAATCCAAGCGCATCGAGCCGATTATCTTCAATACCAAGCGGGTCTCCATTCGGGTCTCGGGAAGCCTCGACTACGGCATCGCCACGATCTGGGATGCCGATGTCCTGATCTGGGCGGCCTCGCAGATCATCGAGGCACGGGATCAGGGTCTACCGACCTCTCGGCTCATCGCGACGACTCCGTATCAAATCCTGCGATTCGTCGGGCGCGGAACCAACAAACATAGCTACGATCGCCTGAAAGCCGCCCTCGCCCGCTTGCAGTCGACGACGGTGAGCACCTCGATCCGGGCATTGGGTGCACGCCACCTGCATCAGTTCTCCTGGCTCAATGAGTGGAAGGTACAAAGCAATGCCGATGGGCGCCCCGAGGGCATCTCGATGATCCTCTCGGATTGGTTCTACACCGGGCTTCTGGACTCAAGTCTCGTGCTGACTTTGGATCCGGTCTACTTCCAGTTGACCGGCGGTCTCGAGCGCTGGTTATACCGTCTGGTACGCAAGCATGCGGGCCAGCAACGCAATGGGTGGCAATTCGATGTGGACTACCTACGGGCGAAGTCCGGCAGCGCCATGCGTGCCTCAGCGTTCGCATTTTATCTGCGTCGGCTCGCCGCAACCCAGGCCCTCCCCGGCTACGAGCTCCACGTGAAACGAAACAAGGGCGGACGCGAGGTCTTGGCCTTTCGAGCGCGAGTTCGACCACCCGTGAAACAGTTGATTCGGAACCTCAGTCAGAGGATCGGAATTGTTTAGAAGCTGTGAATTGCATCGTGCTATCACGAATAGACAGGCACGTGCTATCGCGAACGCAACTATCGCGCTATCACGAATACGAAATCGAGTTATGTCCTTGGTCTGCATGAGGAAATCGGCTCCCGTAACTCTTCTAACTAAGAATCGAACCCAAGGTTCTCTAACGGAACGCAGGTTACGCAAATCAGTGGATATCCCACCGGGGTTCTGCAAAAGCGCCGAGAGCGGAGGAAGAAGTTTCGCGAGGGTTCGATGCATGCAATGTCTGCTTTTTTCTAAATGGTGTGCGAGCGATGAAGCGCGCTGGAATTTGTGCGGCGGGCGGCGAGCAGACAGCGAATGAGCACCGGAGCGAAAAGGGAAAGATATGAGCGAAGGAGCACAGCAAGATTAAAGGGACGGCACGCTTTCGCGTGAGTCATTGTCTGCACATGGGTTTTTGCGGCACGCCGTCGAGATCGACGGCGGAGGCGGATGGATAGGGGATTGATCGGTTTACCAATGGCGCGTGCCAATCACGATCGACTGCGCCTGACTACGCAGGGAGGATTGCGATGACCGCAAGTAACGATGATGGGTTTCGACCGAAGCTCGGTAAGCCGAAGTCGAGCAGCAAGGGGCAGCCGCGGTTGATCTCCCATCTGCTGGCGAAGGGGGTCGCTGTGCGCGGGGCGAACCGCGCGCAGCGAGCGCTCTCGGGGCCGCGAAAAGTCACCGCGTTCCATCGCGGGGCGGTGGCGGCGAGGCTCGGCATCCGCACGCCCGGACGCAAGTCGCGTCGGGTGACGGTGAAGGTCCGGATCGTCAACTTAAAGCTCGCAGGCCCCCGCTCGATCGCCATGCACCTGCGCTACATCGAGCGCGACGGGGTGACGGCGGACGGGACGCCCGCTCACGCGTATGACGCAAAACTCGATGCGGTCGATTCCCAGGAGTTCGGATCGCGCTGCCGGGGTGACCGTCATCAGTTTCGGTTCATCGTCTCACCGGAGGACGGCGTCGAGATCGCCGACCTCAAGGCCTTCACCCGGGAGCTCATGACGCACATGGAGCGGGATCTCGCAACCAAGCTCGAGTGGGTAGCGGTCGATCATTGGGATACCGATAACCCCCACACCCACGTCGTGCTCCGGGGCAAGGACTCCGGCAACAAGGATCTCATCATCGATCGCGACTACATCACCCAGGGTATACGGGGCCGGGCAGCGGAAGTGGCCGAGAGCTGGCTTGGGTTGCGCTCGGAGCAGGAGATCGAGGAGAGCTTGCACCGTGAGATCGAGCAGGAGCGCTGGACCGGCATCGACCGGGCGATTCAGGCGAAGCTGATCGAGGGGGTCATTGATCTGCGCCGACGTCAGGGGGGTCACGATACCCAGGTCGAACGGAACCACATGGTCGGACGACTGCAGCATCTTCAGGGCATGGGCCTTGCCGAGGAGCCGTCCACCAGCGTCTGGCGGGTCAACGCGCAGGCGGAACCGGTGCTCCGAGCGATGGGCGAGCGCGGCGACATCATTCGCACCCTGCAACGGGCGTTCTCGAACGGGCGGCGGGACTTCGATATCGTCGGACCGGCAGGGCCCAGGACCCCGATCGTAGGCCGCATCGCCGCCAAGGGCCTCGCCGACGAACTCAATGACCGGCGTTACCTCATCGTGGATGGTATCGACGGTCGTGCTCATTATCTCGTCCCTCCCGCTCGGACCGACGAGGTGGAATTACGGATCGGCGCAATTGTGGAAATACGTGCCAACGATCGAGTGCGGCCGGCCGATCAAACCATCGCGAAGCTCGCGGACAATGGCATCTATCGCACTGCCAGGCACCTGCAAGTGGCTTACAGCCACCCAATTCCCGGTCGATCTCCACCGGCCGTGGTTGAGGCGCACGAGCGGCGCCTGGAGGCATTGCGGCGCGCCGGCATCGTCGAGCGCATGGAAACGGGGGTGTGGCGGGTACCCGCGGACCTACCACAGCGCGGCCTTGCGTACGATGTCCAGCGCCAGGGGAGCGTTGACCTCAAAATCCTTTCAACGCTCCCCATCGAACAGCAGGTCCGTGCGATCGGCGCCACCTGGCTCGATCAGCACCTGACCGGCGAAGGACCGGACAGTACTGGACATGCATTTGGCGCTGAAGTGAGGCAGGCGATGCGCCAGAGGCTCGCCTTCTTGCTCGAGCAAGGCTTCGCCGAACGGCAGGACAATCAAATCACGCTTAAAGACAATCTGCTTACGACCTTGCGCGGCCGTGAGCTTGCCGCGGTCGGCAAATCAATGGAAGCCGAGACCGGCTTGACCTATCGCGAAACGCACGACGGCGAGTCGGTCCGCGGCGTGTATCGCCGTTCGATTGACCTCGCGAGCGGGCGCTTCGCCATGCTCGACGATGGCGTCGGATTCTCACTCGTACCGTGGCGGCCGGTGATGGAGGAGCACCTAGGGCGAGAGCTGCGCGGCATCGCGGTGGGAATGAACGTCAGCTGGGATTTTTCTAGGACGCGCGGGTTGGGACGGTGATCCCATACCGCTATTTGCCCATGCAGGCTGCTGCAAGTCGGAACTACGCGAGATTTCATCAATTAACAGGATACGCGGTGAGGCGGCGCGCTTGATCTTCACTGCCGAGGGCGCAGCGTCCTCACGCTGCCGCAGCCCCTTTGATTGACAAGTCAGCCTGTACCGATGCTGGTGATTTCAGTGAGTCTGGTCGGCGGGCCACTTTCTCGACTGCCGTCACCAAACTACCCGGTGACAAATGAGCGTAACGAAGAACCATAGCAATATCGGCATGACCAAGAAGCTCGCGAACGATGTTGAGATCCACACCGGATTGAACCAGGCGGCTCGCGAAATGATGGCGCAAGTCATGAAACCGGAAATTGATGATCTCACCTCTCTTGACGACTGTGCCCCAGGACTTGTGGATGTCCGTAAGTTTCTCTCCTTCAAGCCCAGGGAATACAAAGGCATCGTTCGTGACCTTGCCGCCTTGGCCCTGCCATCCGGCGAGCACTTCGTGCGCTTCCTCGTTCAAAGGGATTCTGCGGGTTTGCCCGCTCTTCGAGGTTGCTCCGGCAACGGTTAGCCATTTCGCTTGAAGATCGAGGTCCTTCCAACGTAGATTAAATAATTCGCCTCGCCGAAGACCTGTGTTCATCGCGATTAAGACCATCGGTCGTATATGGCTGACGTATTCTTCCACGCGTGGCGGAAGCTTTTCGTGTCCGCGCACTTCCTTCCACTCGTTGAATCGCTCGCGCGCTTCGCGCCGCTCAGTCTCCAGCACCACCATCGCGTCACGCAAACGAACTTCCTCATCGGCGCCTAGATAGCGCACCCGGCCACTACGATCAGATTTCAGTGGTTTTATGCCGGCGAAGGGATGTCGCTCGATAACCTTCCAAAACACCGCTTTGGACAGCACCGCGTGCAGGCGTTGCAAATTTCGATTGATCGTGACTGGCTTATTGCCTCCCTCCAAGCGACGTTTACGCCAACCCTCGATCAGCCACGTATTGAGGTCGACCAGCGGTTTGTCGAACCAATCATCAAAATCACGTTTAATGCGTGCAATCTGGAAAGCCGCAGAACGGAGATGAGACATGGCCCACGGCTCATACTTCGAGGTCATGAAAAGACGCAGCGTGTTTTTCCTTGAACGAGTTCCCTCGACTCGTGCCGACTGTTTTTTGGCTTGGACGTCCATTCCACGGGACACGTCACCGGCAGCCTGAATGGCGAGCTGACGCGCTTCGTCGACGGTCAGCCCCGGAAATCTCCCGAGAACGATTCGTCGCTGACCGCCTTGCGCATTGCGATAACGGTAACCCCAGACCTTTACCCCGGAGGGTCGAATTCTCAATTCAAATCCAACCATCGTGGTATCCGCAATGGTGACGTCGGACCGTCCGGGCTGGGTGGAGATAACGAGAGCTTTGGTGATCTTGGTGCGCATGCCGGTTCTCTTGCCGGATCATGCTGGGGACACACTGGGGACACAAGAGGGAGCAAACTCAGGCGTGCTCCCGGGTATTCAGGCGAAGTCAGGCGTAGATCAATTTTATTAGATTCATCGACTTATGCGCATTCTTGAGTTCTCTCAAGAAGTTAGCGAAATCCAAAATAGGCATTCGGGACGTAGGAGTCGCAGGTTCAAATCCTGTCACCCCGACCACTGATTTCAGTGCTCCTCAATAATAGGGTAATCAGGAGTACTTGAAAGTCCAAAAAAAAGCCCTGCCAGGCAGGGCTTGGTCCGCAGAGGCGCCAGGACCTATCTGTGCACGCCCAACTTCTCGCGCCAGCCGGGATACAGCTTGTCGGCGTCCTTCGGGAAGGACTCGAAGGCGCGGGCGAACTCCTTGTGCTCCTTGGCAAACTGGATGGGATCAGCGCCGGCCTTCCAGCATTCGTAGGACTGCCGCAGGGAGATGGCACCGGAGGCAGGGCTGTCAATGTGACCGTAGGCGCCTCCGCCGGCGGTGTTGATGACGTTGCCATGGCCGAGATTCTCGAAGAACCCGGGTAGGCGCAGCGCATTCATCCCACCCGAGATGATCGGCGTCGTCGGTTTCATGCCGTACCACTTCTGGTAATAGACAGGACCTTGGCATTCGTCGCGCTCGATCATGTAGGCGATGATCTTATCGTCGCCCTCGCCTTCCATCTTGCCATAGCCCATGGTTCCCACGTGGATTCCCGAGGCGCCCTGCAGACGGGACATCTTGGCCAGCACGAACGCGGTGTAGCCGCGCTTGGAGTTGGGCGATGTGACGGCGCCGTGGCCGGCGCGATGATAGTGCAGGTACTGACCGGAGTACTGGCGACGAGCAGTGGTCACCATGCCGGGACCACCGACGTAGCCGTCGACCAGGAACGCCAGCTTGTCGGCGTCGGGGCCAAACACTTCAAGCGCATAATCCGCGCGCGCGCACATTTCAAAATGGTCATCGGCGGTGATGTTCATCGAGAACAGTTTGGCTTGTCCTGTTTCATCCTGCGCGCGCTTCAACGAGTCGTATACAAGCGGCAGCACTTTCTTGAGCGGGCAGAACGTTTGATTCCCCTGCGGTTCGTCGTTCTTGATGAAGTCTCCGCCCAGCCAGAATTGGTAGGCAGCATGGGCGAACGGCTCGGGACGCAGCCCAAGCTTGGGTTTGATGATGGTGCCTGCGATATAGCCGCCGTCCTTGATGGGTCGACCGAGAATTCGCCACAGGTCGGAGATGTCCTTGGCCGGACCATCGAACATTTGCACGACGCGTTCGGGCACATAGAAGTCGACCATCTTGGCATACTCGATGTCGCCCATGCCCTGATTGTTTCCGATAGCCAGGGTCAAAAAGGACACCAGCATGAAGCGGCCATCAGTGACGTTTCGGTCGAAAAGTTCCAGTGGATACGCGATTCGCATATCTTCGGCGGCTTCATCGATGTAGTACACGAGCGCGTCCACGCCCTTCGTGAAATCGTCCGTCGTCGAGACCTCGACGTTCGTGCCGGTGGATGACTCGGCGGCAAAGTGCGCGGCGCCTTCCAGATAGCCAACGCCGGCCTTGGGCTTCATCGTGTACGCGACCAGGATGTGGCGCCCTCCGGCGATAAGGTCGGCTTCCTTCAAGTTGAGATTGGCGTAGCGGTTTGATTGGTCCATATAGGTATCCTGACTTTCTTTTGCTGAGGGTATCGGCTAGGCAGATTCGGAATTGCAGGCGAATGCTACGCGGCCGGGTCTATAAATAGCTTTCACGGTTTCTTCATGGCAGCCACCAGAAGCTGGAATCAATCCTAGATGGTGCCAGCGACGCAGCAGATCGACGTCGACGAGACCATGCTCGCCGGCGTCGCCCGCCAGAACGCGACATGGTGTCCCCGCTTCACGGAGGTCGAATAATACCGCGACGGCACCGGAGAATGTTTGATTGCGGGTATATTCGTTCACTAAGATTACGGTGACTATGCCGACGCCAGGGCTCGCTGCCAGGCCGTCGCCTTCGGTCTCCGCCAGCGTGCCATCGACATCGAAGATAACTGCCTCAAGCTCCATGGTGCGCGAATTTAGTCGTAAGTATCCATAAGCAACAGTCACGATGTTTTGTGTTGACCATAAGAATTACCTGAGGAAGGTCAGCATCATGGATAATGTCTCCGACCCCAACTCACCGTTCTTGGAGCATTCGCCCACTCTTCTTATATCTTCCGCGCCGTAGAAGACTGCGTATAGGTAGGACAAACCCTTATCTACCTGCGGTACGCACCAGGTGGTGATGCCCGATCCCGGTGAAATTGCCACCCCGGCCGATTCTTCCAGGCGGAACGGGCGCTCCCCGGGGACTGAAGCCCGCTGGCGCGCTCCGCCCGAGCAGGCCGCCCCAATCAGTCCCAAAAATATGGAACTCCCGAGCTGGGAAGGGATCTCGAATCTCCTCGATAATGGCGCGTACTAGACTCGTTCAATCAGTTCAAGAGCTGCGAAAAGATTTGGGATCACCGCGTCCACATCCAGACGCTCCACAGGCTCGCCGTGGTTATAACCATAAGGAACGCAGAATACCGCGCAACCGGCAGATCGTGCAGCGAGTGCATCGTTTCGCGAATCGCCGATCAATAGCATCTGTTCTACCGGTACACCAAAAAATTCGGCGGCATGCAGCAAGGGCATGGGATGCGGTTTTTTCTCAGGCAGTGAATCGCCGGACAGCACGATTTCGAAATAATGTGCGAGACCGATGCCCTTCAGCAGCGGCTCGGTGTAACGCGCCACCTTGTTGGTGATGCAACCCAAGTTGAAGCCGGCCGCCATGAGCGCATCGAGGCCTTGCACCACACCCTCGAACAATTTGCTTCGCAGCAAAAGCTCGGTGTAGTGTTTTTCGAAGATGGGCAACGCCTTGTCGTATAAGGCGGTATCCGGCTCAGCATTCATGTCGCCTGTCAGCGCACGCTTCACCAGCCACGATATGCCGTTTCCGATGTAGCTCATCAGCAGGTCCTGTGACACGGCAGGACGGCCCATGTCGCGCAACATGTAATTCGCGGCTTCCGCCAATTCCGGCGCCGTATTCACCAGCGTTCCATCCAGATCGATAAGAATCGCTGAGATACCCAACGGAAAATGCATTTGCGTCAATTTTCTTGATCCAATTTCAGTGTTGAGTCAATAACATTACCTCTTTGACGATGGTTTCGCGGCGGATATTGCCGCCTCCCTCACTTCCTCGCACTTGAAGATCCGGTTCAATAGACGATCCGGGGGGGGTCACGCACACCTTTAGGTCTCTGCCAGTTGGGCCCTTAGCCGCGCCTCAGCCTTTTGTTGCCCGCCATGTGCCGCGTGCCCTGTGCGATTAGGTGGTTTATCCTTCTAACCCTACCCATGGTCCAGAGCGAGCGATGACCAATACAGAACAATATAAAGTACGCAAAGAGCCCTACTATCAACCGCAGGGAAACGAAGTCGGGCTGTACGAGGCGGCTTACGCCGCGCGCCTGCCGGTGATGGTAAAAGGCCCGACCGGCTGCGGAAAATCGCGCTTTGTCGAACACATGGCCTGGAAGCTGAACAAGCCGCTGATTACCGTGGCATGCAACGAGGACATGACGGCCAGCGATCTGGTCGGGCGCTACCTGCTGGATGCTCAGGGAACGCGCTGGCTGGACGGCCCGCTGACGACGGCGGCGCGTATCGGCGCGATTTGCTACCTCGATGAAATTGTCGAGGCTCGCCAGGACACCACGGTGGTGATCCATCCGCTGACCGACCACAGGCGCACCCTGCCGCTGGACAAGAAGGGCGAGTTGATCGAGGCACATCCCGATTTTCAATTGGTGATTTCCTATAATCCGGGCTACCAGAGTCTGCTGAAGGAACTGAAACAATCCACCAAACAGCGCTTCACGGCCCTTGATTTCGACTATCCCGAGGCCGGCATCGAGGCGGAGATTCTCAGCAAAGAGACAGGTATGGACCAGGCGATATCCGCCAAGCTGGTGAAGATAGGCGCGGCGGCACGCAACCTGAAGGGGCATGGCCTGGACGAGGGTATTTCCACGCGCCTCCTGGTATACGCGGCCACCCTGATCAGAGGCGGGGTGCCGGCTCGCGATGCTTGCCGTATGGCTTTGGTGCGCCCGATCACCGATGATGCGGACATTCGCGAAACGCTCGATCACGCTATCGATGCCGTGTTTGCTTGAAGCGACCGGGAAAAACTCATGGAAACGGTGGCAATACCCGCTGAGCTTCAAACCTATTGGGCGCTGCTTGACTGTCGTTTCCCACGCGTCAAACCGGTTTTCGCCGATTGTCTTGGCTACGCCCTGGCGACGCTTTCCAAGGAGGGAGTGGCAGCCTACATCGAGAGTGCGCGCTTCCTCGGCAAGATGGGGCGCGGTGCCGAGCCCATCCTGATCTTCCTGGAGGAATGGCCGGCAGTTGCCAAGACCCTGGGTGAATCCACCTTGCCTGCCGTGATGGATCTGGTGAACCGGATGGGGAAGTCTCCCAACGGCAGGGCGATCACGCCGTTCCTGCAATGGTTGCCGGCCATATCGCGCAAGCTGACTTCGAGTGAACAGCTGAGCGACTTTCTTGCCATCACGCTCGACTTGATGGAGCGAACCACCGGGTCAATACACGGAATCCATCAGACCTTTCCGAGCCCCGGGTTGCCTGATTTTTTCAAACAAGCGCCGGCCCTGCTTGGGCAGCTTTCCCTGAAGGGATTGAAAAACTGGGTGGATTATGGGGTGCGCTATTACCATGACCATCCTGATCGGCAAGTCGATTTTTTCAGTCTGCAGTCGGCGGACAGTCAAGCCGTGCTGCAGCGCGAGCGCAACGGCACCCTGTTGGTGAATAACGAGCGCAAGCTGGATATGTATTTGCGCGGATTGTGGCAAGACGAGGATCAATTGATTCCCTATTCCGGCGCGTTCGATGAACTGCGCCAGCCTATTCCCTACTATGACAAGCTCGGCATACGCCTGCCCGACGTATACAGTGACGCGCACGGCATAACCGGCATCGACCGCTACCGTGCCGCATTGGCTCACATCGCCGCGCATCGCCGCTGGACCACCGCGATCTTTGCGGACAATCTCAGTCCCTTCCAGCGCATGGCAACGGAGTTCTTGGAGGACAGCCGCATCGAATATCTTGCTATGCGCGAGTATCCCGGTTTGCGTCGGATCTTCATGGCGCTGCACCCGATCCCGGCTGAAGTCGCCTGTGATCCCGAGCTTGAATCCGGCGTACGCCATCGCCTGACGATGCTGTCGCGTGCCGTGCTCGACCAAAGGCATCCCTATCACAATCCGCACGTCGTCGAATTTGCCGAGCGCTTCCACACGCTGATGCGCGAAGGCAACATGAGCACCCCGGAGATGGCCGATCTCGCGGTTTCTTTCGTGGCCAAGACGCGCCGACAGAGCGATCAACTCGCGAAGACTCACTTCAAGGACACCGTGGTAGATTACCGCGACGACAATCGCCAGATATGGAAATTCATAGAGCAAGGCGACGAGGAGAACGCGTTCGAGGAGCAGCGCAAGACCGAGCCCACCAAGGAACTGAGCAGCCTGCCCCCGCGCCATTATCATGAATGGGATTACCACACCCACGACTACCGTCCGGACTGGGTGAGCGTGCACGAGGCGCTGCATCCGGCCGGCAATGCGGCAGACATCGACAGGCTCTTGGCGAAGCACGCCGCCCTGGCCAAGCGTTTGAAGAAGATGCTCGACTTGCTCAAGCCGCAAGACAAGGTGCGCATCCGCTTTCAGGAAGACGGCAGCGAGCTGGATTTGGATATCGCGCTGCGCTCATTGATCGACTACAAGAGTGGGGCGACTCCCGACCCGCGCATCAACATGAGCCATCGCACTGACGGGCGGAACATCGCGGTGATGATACTGTTGGACCTATCCGAGTCGCTCAACGAGAAAGCGGCCGGCTGCGACCAGACCGTTCTGGAGCTGAGCCAGGAAGCCGTGTCGTTGCTGGCGTGGGCGATCGAAAAACTGGGCGATCCGTTCGCCATTGCCGGGTTCCATTCCAATACGCGCCACGACGTGCGTTTTATGCACATCAAAGGGTATAGCGAACACTGGGGAGACGAGGTGAAGGCGCGGTTGGCCGCGATGGAAGCCAGTTTTTCGACGCGCATGGGTGCGGCGATGCGCCATGCCGCACACTATCTCGAAAAACAACAGGCTGACAAAAAGTTGATGCTGATACTTACGGATGGCGAACCGGCCGACATCGACAGCAAGGATGGGCGCTTATTGATCGAGGACGCCCATCAGGCAGTGAAGGAGCTGGATCAGCAGGGCATTTACTCCTACTGCATCAATCTTGATCCCGGTGCAGATGAATATGTCGCGGATATTTTTGGCAAACAATACAGCATCATTGACCGCGTAGAGTCGCTGCCGGAAAAGTTGCCCCAGCTGTTCATTTCCTTGACAAAATAAATTCTTGGCACGGATTATGTCCGTTCACGTCGCACGCGGCGGACGCCATCGGGCAATGCCGCCAGCTACGTCCGCAGGAACTAGGTCAAGGATTTGGGGCGCAACCTCGAACTACCACTCACATCAACATGCGATATCGGCAATTATCGTACACATCGATTCGCATTCGAAGGACAACCTGCAATTCTCTCTCGGTCTATTCAGTCCAGTTTTCAATAACGAGGTCCTGGACGCGACCGAACTCCGCGGTCTTGTTGGTCACAAGCGTAAGCTCGAGAGAACGGGCGTGCGCCGCAATAAAAAGATCGTTCGCGCCGATCATTGTTCCACCCGCTTTGAGCGCAGCACGAATCTGGGCATAGTGAAGGGCTGCTTCGTCAGGAAAGTCCAAAACTTCGACATGCCGCAGATACTCATTAAGGGCAGCATGATCCTGCTGTCGCCGGGGAGACACTTCAACCCCGATCAGCAACTCCGACTTGGCGATGACGGAGATGCAGACGGCACCTATGGGAACCTTCTGCAGCCTTCTCAGAAGAGTGTCATGAGAACGCTTCATGATGTAGGACGAAATATCCGTATCGAGCATGTACTCTGCCATCAGAGTTCGCGGTCCTGCACCGGCAGATCGTCTACCCCCTCCATGAACTCCTTCGAGGCGACAGGCCCTGAGGCGAGATAGGCAGACCAGTCCGTCGGGCGGGCGGAAAGAATCACATCGTCGCCTTGCTTACGAATAAACACCTCAGACGTTTTGAACTGAAACTCCTTCGGCAGCCGGACCGCCTGGCTACGGTTATTCATGAAAATCTTGGCTGTTGCGTATTCCGATGATGGTGACCGGCGTTTCCGATTTATCGTGACCGGTCTGGAGCGTGGTGAAGTGCTCGGGGGTAATGATAACTCAGTCGGTCACGATGGTATCGGGGTCGGGACGATTTTTCGGCGGCTTGCCGGCACGGCGTAGCGACTCGCCCTTGAGGGTCAGTCGATGAGCGTGATGCAGGAGCCGGTCGAGGATGGCGTCCGCGATGGTGGCATCGCCGATCCATCCATGCCAGTGTTCGATCGGTAACTGCGCGGTGATGATGGTGGCGTGCCGTTCGGCCCGGTCGTCCATGATTTCAAGGAGATCCTCTCGGCCGTAAGGTTCCAACGGTTGCAGCGCCCAGTCGTCGAGCACCAAGACCTCGATTTTGGCGAGAGCCATGAGGCGGCGTTTGTGGATACCCTCACCGCGGGCGACACGCAGCTCCTCGAGCAAGCGCGGCAAGCGTGCGTAGAGGGCACTTTTGCCGAGGCGACAGGCTTTTTGCGCGAGCGCGCAGGCGAGCCAGGTTTTGCCGACGCCGGCGGGGCCTGAGATTAGCAATGGCTGACCGCGCTCGATCCATTCGCCGTGGCCGAGGCTGGTGATGAGTCTCGCGTCGAGGCCGCGGCTGGTGCGTGTGTCGAGATTCTCAAGGCACGCCTGGCCGTATTTGAGCCGAGCCTTGGCCAACAGACGGGTCAGACGCCGATCATTGCGGTGTGCCGCCTCGCGTTCGACCAACATCGCGAAGCGATCTTCGAAGGGGAGCGTGTTGCTGCTCGGCAGGGTGATCTGTTCTTCGAAGGCATGAGCCATGCCATCGAGGCACAAGGCACGCAGTTGCGTGAGAGTTTGTTGCACGATCATCGATCGATCTCCTGTTTGGGTTACTGGTAATACTTCGGTCCACGCAAGTGAGCGTGTTCGGGTGAGGCCCACTCGGCTTTGGCGGTGAGGGCCAAGCTTTCGGTACGCCGCTTCAGGATCGAAGCGACGGTTTGATAGGTGGCGCTGCCTAAGAGCAGCGCCCGGGCGCAGGCGGCCTCCAAGCGCACGGCACCGTGTTGTCGCTCGAGACGCAGCAGCCCCAGACAGGCGCGGTATCCCTGTTCCGGATGCGGACGGCTGCTCAAGATCCGGCGGATCACTTCGCCGCAGGCCGCACCGTGCTTCTCGCCCCAGCGGATCAGTCGGCCCGGTGACCACTCCAGGTGCGCCCGGTGCGCCGCCGGCAAGTGCTCGGGTAAGGTGGTGTAGCCGAACCGGACATAGGAGCGGGCATGGGCGGCGACGCGCTCGCCGCGGTGCAGGACCTCGATGCTGCGCATCGTCGCCCGCGCTTCGACCTTCTGATGCACGAGGGCTTGCGGCACGCTGTAGAAGTGCTCGTCGATGGCGATGTGGTAATCGATATTGACGCGCGCCTCGTGGTAGCGAGCGAACTCGTAGCGACTGACCGGCAGGCTTTTGAGCGCCGGGCGATCAAGCTGCGAGTAAGCGCTCTGGCGCGATCCCGGCAGACGCTTGAACGGGCGGGTGTTGAGGTCCGCGAGCAGATCCCCGACCGCCGCATCGACCGCGGCGAGGGTTGAGAACTTGCCGTTACGCAACCGTGCCAGGATCCAGCGCTGCACGATCTGAACCCCGACTTCGACCTTGGCCTTGTCCTGCGGCCGGTAGGGGCGCGCCGGTAGGATCGCGGTGCCGTAATGACGCGCGAGGTCCGCCACCGTCGCCGAGGCGCGCGGCTCATAGCGGTCCGGATCCGCGATCAACGCCTTGGCGTTGTCCGGCACAATGAGCGCCGGCACCCCATCGATGTACTCGAGAGCCCGCACCAGCGCACCGGTCCAGTCAACGAGCCGCTGATGAGCGGTGGCGCAGGCAAAGGTGTAATTGGACGCTCCGAGGGTGGCGACGAAGATTTGGGCTCGGTCGCCTTCGCGCCCGTAGCCGATCGACTGGCCGGCATAATCGACAAACAGCTTCTCGCCCGCGCGGTGTACCTGGCGCATCGAGCGGCGTAGCGTCGCCACATAGTTGCGGTACAGCTCGGCGAACTGCGAGTATCGGTACGTCAGGGCGCCGGCGTTGGCTGCGCTGTACTCCTGCCACAGCAGCATCAGCGTCACGTTAGGGCGCTTGAGTTCCGCGTGCAGATGGGCAAAATCCGGCTTAACCCGCCCGCCGTAACTCACCGGCCGCGCCGCCGGCGCAATGCGCGCCATCACCTCGGCATCCGACATCGCGACCAGCACGCCCGGCCCGAGGCCCGTGCGCTCGATACGAGCCACGTACTTGGCCACCACCCCCTTGGAGATCGCCAGCGCCCCGGCAATTTGCTCGTGCGAGAGCCTCGCCTCGTACTTCAGCCGGATCAGTTCTCGGATTTTTCGCATGTGCAGTGCTCTTGTCGGCATCGACCCTCTCCGGTCCAAAACCGTCGAGGGTATCCCTTGAGCACTTCACTGGCGGACCGATCCGCCACCCCTTCCGATCGACCCCAAAAACCGGTCACGCCAAATCGGAATCGGCGGTCACGCGAATTCGGAATCCTCGGTCACGTTAAATCGGAATGCCCGGTCACGATCGACCGGAATACGCAGCTGTACGCTGCATCGGTTGTCTCCAAAAGTCTCGGCATATACATAAATATATGCCACCATTGCATCGATTGCTAAAATTTCGGGCCGACGCTATCGGTCCTAAATACAAAACTATATGAGTCGTAAGTATCTATTTTTATTATCTTTTATAATCCATACCTTCGGGACGTAGGAATCGCAGGTTCAAATCCTGTCACCCCGATCATTGATGCGCGGGCCTCCCGAGGCGTCTTGCCCGTCCGACGCTTGAACGCATGCGTGAATGCGCTGACTTCCTGATAGCCAAGCAGCCACGCAATTCGCGATATCGATAAGTCGGGGTCCGACAAATATTGCCTCGCCAGTTCGCCTCTCAGGCCTTCAAGAACCTCCGAAAACGTAACGCCCTCCAATGCGAGCCGGCGCGCTGCAGTTCGCTGGCTCAAGCCGAGTCTCGCGGCGATCTCCGACGCGCGCGCCTTCCCGTGCGGAAGCAGCGGAACAATCACGTTCTCTATCGCCGACCGGAACGCGCCTCGGTTCGCCGGACGATGAGAAGCCGCTTGCTCGCAATTCGCCACCAAAAGCTCGTTAAGGTACGGGTCGGCGCTGGCGACTGCGATGTCCTTGATGCTCCCGACGAAAGTCAGCTCGTCTGCTTTTGCCCCGAAAGTTATGTTGTCGCCAAAGTATGCAGCGAGTTCGGAACGGCCCTGGTTGCTGCGGCGATGCGTGAGTCGCGCCCGGCTCGGCACTAGGCGCAGGCCCGTCAACTGCCTGCATAAGCGGATAAGCACCGTCATAAAGAACTCGATCTGATGTCGATCCGAGTGACGGGCGATGCCGACATAATCGAACGCGATCCGGACATCTTCTCCCTCAAGACACTTTAGCGACAATCCCTCATTACCGATGGAGCTGTAGCGTGCCGTTCGCTGCAGAGCGTCGCCCAACGTTTCCGAGGAGGCTGCGACATAAAAGAGCAGCCCCAGCTCTCGAAGATCAGGTGACTGCGCGAGGTGAAAGCCGAGAAATTCGTCCTGCAAGGCATTCGCAGCGAGATTTAAAAACTGGATCTGATGAAGGACTGGGACTCGAGCGCCGCGGTCTTCGATCTGTTGATCGGTCAGCCCCGCCTTCTTCAAAAGCGGTTTTAGCTCAATACCAGCCCGCTGCACGCGCGCATAGGCAATCCGGGTAATCCACCCCGCGGCGGTCGGGAGCGCGCCGAAACGCTTGCTATCGACGTCATTCACGATCTTCGCGCTCAATAACTGCGGTTACGGCTGGCCTGGGGCGACAACGCTTTGGCACATGATAGCAAGACATGCATGCGAACCCGCACGTATAAAACCGCCCATCAGAAACCCTGGCTCCAGACCGCACCCGGGCTTGCCACCACGCCGGGCACCCGAGCCGTGCGCCCGAATTGCGGACCAGTTAATTCATGCCAACCAATCGTAAAGTTGTTGCGGTAATCGACGATAACCTCGGGATCCTCGGCGCCATGAGCCGTTTGTTGTCGGCTTTCGGATACGACACGGAACTCTATGCTTCGGCCAAAGAGTTCCTTGATGCGATGATGACGACTGAAGCGATCTGCCTCCTGGTCGACATTGAACTTGGCGAGAGTTGCGGCATTCAATTTGCGCAGCGCCTCGCCAACGCGGGCTTCAGCATGCCCATCATATTCATGACCGGAAATGAGAATGAATCGGTCAAAAGGCGGGCCATGGAAATCGGCTGCGCCGCCTTCTTACGAAAGCCGTTTTCCGCGAAGGTCCTGATTGAGGCGTTGGTTAATATTTCTCCCCGCCTCTGACTGGTGCGCACGCCGCCGACGCGGCCGGGCTTTCGCTATCGTGCCGACGCTTCGTCGAAGAACCAAATGTCCGACGCCCGGCCACCAGCTTTTCCCGGAAAGTAGAGTTTATTTGTCAAATTGCGCCCTTAGTTTGCCGCAACGCCCGAATTCTTCAAGCCTGCGAGGCCGCTCGCGTTGATGCTCGCGGCGACGCGCTTCAGATCGCTGATATCGGGCGCCTGTCCCGAGACTTTCACGGAGAATCGATCGGCGATGAAGGTGGTGTATTCGCCGCTCTTGGTATTGTTGTTCCACTGCTCGTGAACCAATTGCCCGCCGCTTCTATATGTCTTGTCATAGCCCGAATCCGTTTGACTTTCCTGGTCGACTCCCGCCCAGCTCGAGGCAAACCCCACCAGACCCTTCAGCGACCCCGCATCGACGATTTCCAGCTGCAGGGTACGATTGGCGCCATCCGAATAGGTCGCCGTGGCCTTGGAGATCTGCATGCCTATCGCGCCGGTGCGTTCGACCGCTTGTTGAGTGCGCTTCAATCCGTCCAGTTCCTCCGGCAGAAAGGGCTTCATTTGATCCGGCGCGAGCGACTCGACCTTTCCGCCGCTGCCCAAAGCCGCGCCCATGAACTGCCCGAGGGCATTGGCCTTGGCGGAGGCATCACCGGACTTCTGTGCGCTATCGAGTTGTTTGGAGGCATCGTCCATGCGTTTGGCGTAATCGTTCAGAGCACTACCCGCGGCACTGTGATCGGACAGGAGGGGCGAACCGGTCGGCTGCGGCCGCATCATTCCCGTCAGCGAACCGGCGCCGAAAGTACCCCATCCGCCAACCGAGCGCACTATGAGACCCAAGACGATAGAGACGACGATGGCCACGATCACGGTCACCACGGTGTATCCGAGCGACTTCTCCGTCGGACACTTCATCGTGAATGGCAGCCCCAGATACAGCAGATAAAGTCCGTAGATCAGGCCGGCTAATGCCGCCAGCAAACCCAAACCCGGCACTATGCCGATGATGGCTGCGACCCAGGCCGCCGTGTAGGCATAGGCCACCACTTTTAGCGCCTGCACGCGGTCTCTTTGGCCACCGAAGGTCGGTGCGAGCGCATCGACGATCAATGCGATCAGGAAGGTGCCGGCCAGCGACAGGACGTAGGTGGTGATGACAATCGGAAGAATCGACATGCCCAAGAAGCGCGCCGACACAAGAAGCTTAACGGCGGGAATTGCCGCCAAGATCATGATGTACCCCGTGTAGATGCCGCCGATCGTGTCGGTCTCCGCAGCAATCACCGGCCATTCGGCGCGCGGTGTGAGTAGAATCGATTTCACCCTTCCAATTAAATTACTGGCTTGCATTTTTTTCTCCTTGGAATTCTCAAACCGAATATCCCGAATGCATTCTAGGGCCCGAACCAATTCTAGCGCCACACGGCCGGTTATGCAGTCGTGCGGGGATTTTTATCTGTAATCCGGTCATATTCCGGTAATCCGGCGCGTCGACGGCCGCGTGGCGCGGCAGCCGCGCGCGTCGCGGTCAATTACCCGGACCTGGCAGTGATGAAATGCAAGGTAAACCCCACTCCGGCAAGGCGCGCAGAGGGGTCAGAAGCTCCTTTTAACTTCCAACGGCTATTTTTTTGCCGTCCGGCATTACCACGTCGCCGGGCTTCATGCCCGCGGGGCAGCTGCCCAGATACTTGGCGTCCATGATCATGACTGTTTCGGATTTGCCGTCGTTAACATGCATCTCCGTGCGAGACGCGGTATCGCCCTGATAAGTGTAGGTGATTTTGGTGACCGACCCGGCGTTTGGGCCTTTGGCGCAACGGCTCTCCTCCACATAGGTATTGGGCGACGGTTGGGTGACCGCGGAGGTACATTCATTTTTCTTTCTGAATTCTGCTCCGCTCGACTGCAGCGACTTCGTGAGCTCTTTCGACTGACACATCTTGACCGACGTATCAAACACGGTTTTCCCTTGCTGCGTCTGCTTACTGTGAGTCTCCCACAGACCGTCCTTCATGGGCGGGGGCTTGAATTCATCCGCGCCCGCAATTTCGATCACCAGCGATAGAAAGGTAACCAGCAAGACGGGTTTGAATCTCATGTGCATTCCTTTGCCGGAGCGCGGCGCTTGTCGAGGTTAATCCGCTGCGCGATGCATGATCACACAGACCGCCTGCGCCCAGATTAACTGATTCGGCGGATTTGTTCGAGCCGGCCGAGTCGACCGTCGCTTCCCGACTCGGTGCCGCGGCCTTCCCTACGCCTTGATACGCGTCATCGCCGGGTCGTACATCGGGGTGACGGACACGACGCACGGATATCGCTCTGAGGCGATCTCCACTTCCCAGCGGCCCGAATTGAGATAGGCATCATCCAGCGGAACCTTCGGTTCGATCATCGCAAGGCCCACCGCACCGCCCAATGTGTGCCCGTAGGACGCGGCTCGCACATAACCCACCGCCACCCCATCGCGCCATATCACTTCGGCGTGATACATGAGCGGTTCCGGATCTTTCACCAATACCTGCGCAAGTCGCCGGCGCAGGGGCCCGCGAGCCTTTTTGGCGAGGACCGCTTCCTTGCCGATAAACCCGCCCGGCTTCGTCAGCGAGAGCGCGAACCCGAGTCCGGTCTCGAGCGGATCGTCGGTGTTGTCGATGTCATGTCCGTAGTCGCGATAGCCTTTTTCCATGCGCAGACTGCCCAATGCCTTGAGACCCGCATGCACCAGACCGAACTGCTTGCCGGCCTCGATCACTCGATCATAGACATGCAGCGCCTGCTCGCACGGAACATAGAGTTCGTAACCGAGTTCGCCCAGATAGGTGATGCGCACACACAGTGCGCGTGCAAATCCAATGTCGATTTCACGCGCGCTGCGGAACGGGAACGTCCGGTCGGACAAATTCTGAGTCGTGATCATCTGCAGCAGATCGCGCGAGCGCGGGCCCTGCACGTTGAGCTGGCCGTAGGCGGAAGTCACGTCCGTGACGAAGGCATGCGCGCCCTCGGGAATGTTGCGCTTCATCCAGGTTTCCGCATGCCTGACCATGGTGTCGGTGACGACCACGAGAAACTTCTCCTCATTGAGCTTCGTCACCGTCAGGTCCGCCTCGAGCAGTCCCTGCCCGTTCAGCCATTGCGTATAGGTGATGACGCCGTCCGCGCCGTCGACGTCATTGCCGCTGATGTGGTTGAGACAGCGGCCGGCATCGCGTCCCTGCACCAGGAATTTGCCCATGAAGGACATGTCCATGACGATGACGTTTTCGCGGGCGGCCCGATGCTCCGCTTGCCAGCGGGAAAACCAGGACGGCCGGCCCCATGACAGCGGACCCGGATCCGGCTCGGCGCCCGGCGTGCCGTACCAATCGGGGCTTTCCCAGCCGCTGACCTCTCTAAAATAGGCACCCGCCGCGGCCAGCCGTTCGTGGAACGGCGACTTGCGTGCGCCGCGCGCGGACTGCAGCGACATCGTCGGGTAGTGGCATTTGTAGACCATGCCGAGCGCTTCGACGGTCCGCTCGCGCCGGTACTCCGGGTTGGCCTGATACGTATGCAGCCGATCGATGTTGAATCCGGTGACATCGACATCCGGGGTGCCGTTGATGAGCCAATGGGCCACGACGCGGCCCAGTCCGCCGCCGGTCAATACGCCGATCGAGTTCAGGCCCGCAGCAACGAAATAGCCCCGCAACTCCGGCGCCTCGCCGACGATGGGCCGCAGGTCCGGGGTGAAGCTTTCGGGGCCGCAGAAGAATTTCTTGATGCCGACCTGAGTGGTGACCGGGACGCGCGCCATCGCGCGCTCCAGAAAAGGCGCCATGCGATCCCAGTCCGGCGGCAGCTCGCCGAACGAGAAATCGGCAGGAATGCCCTCGATCTTCCATGGCGCGCACAGCGGCTCGAACAGCCCGACCATCAGGCCACCGCCCTCCTCGCGGTAATAGCCATATGCGGCCGGATCTTCGAGCACCGGCAATTTTTTCGGCAGGTCCTTGATCGCTTCGGTGATCAGGTAGTAATGCTCCGCCGCCTGATTGGGAATGTTGACCGACGACAGTGCGCCGAACTGCCGCGCCCACATGCCGGCGCAGTTGACGAGGTATTCGGTCTTGATGTCGCCGTGCGCGGTGCGCACGCCGCTGACATGGCCGTGCTCGTGCAGCACCCCGAGCGCCGGCACGCCTTCGAAGATCTTTACGCCGCGCAGGCGGGCACCCTTGGCCAAAGCCATGGTGACGTCCACCGGGTTGACGCGCCCGTCTTCCTTGACATAGAAGCCCGCCTCCAGGCCTTCGATGCTCGCCAGCGGAAACAGATGCTGGACCTCGCGCGGCGAAAGTTCGTGCACGTCGATACCGCAGTAACGGTTGAACGCCGCCACCCGCCGGTACTCCTCCAACCGGCCCTTGTCCGCAGCCACTTCAATGAATCCGATCGGTGCGAAACCCGTGGCCTGGCCGGTTTCCGCCTCGAGGCGGCCGTACAAATCGCGCGTGTATTTGCGCATTTCAGTGCTGGTTTCCGATGTCGACCCGAAGGTCACCATCAGCCCGGCGGCATGCCAGGTGGTGCCCGAGGTGAGGCGCTCGCGTTCCAGAAGAACGATGTCCTTCCAGCCCATCGATGCCAGATGATAGGCGACGGAGGTGCCGACGACGCCGCCTCCGACCACGACGGCGCGGGCATACTTCGGAATGGATATGTCGTTCACTGCGCTCCCGGCCGCTCATGGTGCGAGGCCGCACGTTATTGGAGCGCTCGATGATAACGCAATGCGTCGCACAAACGGCGTCTTGGCGCGGCTCCTAGCTCATCGCCTTGGGGAAAAGAGCCGGCAACTTGATCGTTTCGTCGAGCTGCTCGCCTCCCAGAAATTTCACCAGCTCGTCGCGCTGGGCCAGCGCATCGCGGCGCCCGAGGGCGATGAGTTCCTGCGTGAAGCCGGCTTCGAACATCAGATAGCTCGCGAGCTGCGCACCCGCCGCGCCGCGCGCGCCAATGACGCGAAATAGGGCGCGCAACGTGCGCGGCATGCTGCGGATATGACGTGCGGCGATGATGGTCAGATCCACACTGGGTGCGATCATCAGCGTGCCCACCTTGTGCAGATCGGGTACCGCAAATGGAGCCACTTCGGCCACCTGGTTCAATCGCGCGACGTGCTCGACGTTTGCGTAGATCTGGTCCATGAACAGCGTGTCGAGCATATAGCCGAAGAGCTGCCCGGGCGTGGGAGCAGCGATGCGCGCCTGCGCCGCGCCGCCGGCGTAGCGCTCCGCGCGCACGCCGATGATGAGCAGGCGATCTGCCCCCAAGTGTATGGCGGGACTCAGCGGCCACAACTGGCGCTGCGCGCCGTCGCCATAATGTTCTCCGTCGATCATCACCGGTGGGAACAAAAAGGGTATGCCCATGCTGGCCATCAAGTGATCCAGGGTGAGCGGATGGCGCCGGCCGATACGTTGCTGGCGCTTCCACTCGACCAGGGTGCTGTCGCCATCGAAAAACGCCACCGATGCGGCGCTGCTGTAGCTGGTCGCACACAATGCGAGCGCGCGCAACGCACCCTCGCGGATGCTCCGCTGCAGATTATCCCAATCGATACTGCGAGCCAGCAATTCGCGCAGTGGCGTATTGTCGAACAATGCAAGCGGCGGCTGCATGCAATAGCCGCCCGACAACAGCGAGAGGCCCCAGTGCACGCCGGAGCCCAGCATGCTGAGCGCATCGGCGCGAAACACGTGATTGATGTGAAAGCCCGCCCACACCGATTCCAGCGCCGAGACGGCGCGCTGCCAGCGAAATGCCTCGGTTGCCAGCACCGTGGCGGCGACGGCTCCGGCGGAGGTCCCCACGATGATGGGAAAGGGGTTGGGCGCATGGGGCAGCAAATCTGCGATCGCACGCAGCACCCCGACCTGATATGCCGCGTGCGCTCCACCGCCGGGCAACACCAACGCGACAGAATTGCCGACTTTGGCCCGCGAACCGGATGACGGCCGAGCGATCATGCGCGAACGATACACCCAACCTTCGTGGGTTCGGCTCGGACGGAAGTCTCGTTTTTGACCGCGGGTCGTTGCTGTTACAGCGCCTGCTCGAGTGAGGCGCCAAGAGCGCGGTCCGCGGCCTTGCGAATTTCGTACATGTTCCAGACCGCGATTCGTTCGCACTCCCCCGCGATCGAGGCCGCCTGCCGGCTCGTTAGGCAAGCAATGCTAAAAATCATCACGGTCGTGCCGTTGCTTGCGATGTACCGTCCCGCCCGCGATTCTTCCTCGTAGGCATAGGAAAAACCGGATTGACGCTCCTTCAACAGTTTGGCCAGATCGCGATTATTCCGTATCGAGGATGGAAGCGATTCCACCGCCGCCGGAGTATCAAGGCGTAATTTTGTCAGTACGATTTTGAGCGTATCTCTCACCGAATCCCCATCCTCATAAAAGCGCCCGTCCGCGCGGCCCGTTAAGCCTTCCTGCCGCCGGGCCCTTGGTTGCGTTCAATACCAATGCGCGGGAGTTTCCTTGCCATGACGCATGCATCGCGAGTCGGAATTCGTCGGTTTGACGGACATATAGGCGGCAATCGCCGAAATGTGCCGGCGCCACGCGACGCCGGGCTCTGCGTGAAACAGAATGGACATGCGCCACGCTCCGGTCGATGCACTGCTTCCGCTACGCTGCATATTTGCGCACCTTTGGCTCGATCCCACCCAAGCAATGATGTTTGATCGATATTCGTGGGATCTGCGGTGGGTGGCAACACCGTTGCTGCGAAATTACGGCCTCCATCGCAGGCCAAAAGCAGTTATGTCACGGCGAGCCGGCTGGATGAGATGCGCGCTCGGGATCGATCCGCCGCTTGTCGCGGCACGCAATGCAATATGTCACATGGAGCGGCTTAGCCCGCGCTGCGCGCCCTTTTGGAAAGCTCTGCGCGCTCGCTCTCGTTCAGGTCCCAGTGCCAATCGTGGCACTCGGCGTAAGCGCGAATCGGCTTGTTGTTGTCGAGCGCGTCCAGAATCTCGCCCTTGGTGCGCCGAGACGTCCATTCCTGCTTGCAGACCGGGCAGTGGACGGGGAAAACGATGAACACTTCAGTCAATGCGTTCTCCTTTATTCCGGGGACTTCACAAAGGTGAAATCCTTTTTGCTTTCGTTAAACCACTGCCCGCCCGTCACTTGAATATGATTCGGATCGATCACGGTAAACTGAAGATCGAGCGGCGTGTGATTCGCCCACATGCTGCAGGGCAATTTGCCATCGGGCTTTCCATTATGCAAATGTTGGATGCACGACGTGTCTCCGTCCTGCACGAAGTGATTGGGTCCCCGGACCAAGAATTTCATGGAGAAATCCGATTGCCAGTTATCGGCGCTCGAGCGCGTTATCTTGGTGATGTGAGCGCTGAGGAAATCCTTATGCAAACCCGTAAACGTCACAACGTCGGTGTAATGGGTCTCCAGGAAACCCTGTCCCGGGTACTGCACATCTTCGCGGACCCACCGGACCCCTTGCAGGGCCGCAAATAGCCTTTCCGGGTCTTTTTCTTCGGCATTTGCCGGCTTTTCCCGTGCATTCGACTGTTCGCTCTTCATGGCCGCGACCGCCGGGGCTGCCGGTACTGCGGCCGGTGGCCTTACCGGTGCCGCAACCTGGGGAGCCGCCTGTACGGCGGCCTTCGGCACCGCCGGTGAGGCGACCTGCGGAGTTGCCTGTGCCGTGGCCTGCGGGACGGCCTGATCGTGCTGGACATGCAAGGCCTTCAACGAGATCAGCGCGGCCGACTGTTCTCCGCTCTTCGTCTCAATGACTTGCCGCCACACCAAGTCCGGAGACTTCTCGATGACGCATTTAAGTATATGGCCGCCTGGGCGGACCTTGATCTTGGTTACCGCATCGGGTGTGACCAGGCTTTCATCGCTTCCGTCCACGCTGAATCTGCAGGCATCGTCCGTGTCAACGACAATGGTGGATGTTTTTGCACCCGCGCTCGCTGATGTTTGCGCGGATGTGGGCTGACCCATGCAGCAAAGAGCAATGGCGATTTGAATTGCCCACGCGCCTCGTGCGATCTTTTGTGAATTGAAGGCGGTCAAAAGCATTTCAACGTCCTTACCTGTGGATTTGGATGAGAGTATAGCGTGCTGTCGGCCGGGTTTTCGGCCGATAGTCGTCCCAGGTTTCGCCTCAACACCGCGACCGTGCCAGTGGATTCGGCGTCGGATCGCCGACCTTCCTCAGGGTGTTGCTGTCCATATGATGAAAAGGCTCCGGCCGGCCGTGCACCATCAGCACCGTATTTTCCTCATACGCCCAAGTGCCGTCCGCATTCACGGTTACCCTGATCCGGAATTCGAGCGTGGTAAATGCGTACTCCAGAAAACGTGTTGAACAGATGCCGTTCTCCGTGGAGCCACGCGTCGCGACGACTTCGAAGCTGCTGGCCTCAGGTGCACTCCGGCCGACGGCCAACGCGACTTGAGCCCGCGGGATCGCCAGAGTATGAATCACGGTGCCGGTGGCGGGTTCCCACAGCCAATATCCCACCTGATCGTGATAGGTCTCGATTTCGCCCGGCTTGACCACGTGGGTGTGGTAGCGCAACCCGTAGAAGAGTTGCGGCCCGTTTGCCTGTGGATCGATCGGTTGAAGCTCCATGTGTTCGAGGTAGTTCTGCCTGCGCGGGCCTTCGGCCTTCGGGTTGACATCGAGGCCGCGCGTACCCTCCCAGATACCGGCCATTGGTGCCAACGGGCCCAGATTCGCCAGCGTATCGACGTCGACGTTCTCCGATTCGGAAAATATGTCATCGGGAAATTCATTCATGGTCACCGCCCTGTCCAGTTTCTGCACCAGCCGAGCCTGGCGTTTCGCCCCTAGTTTCGCGCCTTTCCCCACTGGTCCATGCCGGTTCCGCAGCTCGGGCAGGTCCATCCGCCCCAAAGGTACTTGATCAGGCTCACCGATTGGCGGCGTTTCTTCTGCTCTCGGCCGCACGTCGGGCAGGTCACTTTTCGCAGCAACCCTTTGCCCTGCGCAATGTCCCAAACCGAATTGAGATTGACACCCCATTTGCCTGACCCGGCCGCGGATTCGGCGGCGATCCTCATCACGGCACCGCTGAGCACGGCGGCGACAATTGCGACCAAGAGAAATACCATGTTGCCCATCCTCGAAGCGTTGCGTCCCGCCGGCCCGAGACTTATTTTACCCGGGAACGCGCGCTCGCGAACCTCGGGCTCGCCCGGGCGATTCCCGCATGCACATTGCAAGGCTTTTCATGCTGGCCAACGCGATTTTGCTGATTCATTTCGCCCTGGTGCTGTTCATCACCGCCGGCCTGCCGTTGATTTATGTGGGTGCCGCATTGGGTTGGGCATGGGTGCGGGCGTGGCGATGGCGGGCCCTGCATTTGTCGGCAATCGTCTTGGTCGCGATGGAATCACTGCTCGGCATCGCGTGTCCGCTGACCGTCTGGGAGAATGCACTGCGCGGTAATCAGTCGAACCTCGGATTCATCGAGCGCTGGATCGATCGAATCATGTTCTACGATCTGCCCGCCCGGGTGTTCATCATCGCCTACACAGGCTTTGCCGTGTTGGTCGCCTTGACCTGGGTGGCGATACCGCCGACCAGGCTCGGCGGCATGCACGCACCGGACGATAAACGAAATCGCTAGGATCTGCCGGGGTTTACCCGCGGACCGTCCTTAGATACGTGCCCATCGGCGCGGCCTCGGCAAGAACATGGCCGCGCATGGCCTCCTCGATCGCGGCTTTGCTGGGCTCGTGCAAATCTGGAAGCAGCACGCCGAGGGCAAAGAGCCGATGAAAATAGCGGTGACGCCCAACGGGCGGGCACGGGCCACCGTATCCCTTGCGCCCCCAGTCATTGCAACCGGAGAGCGCGCCCGGCGGTAGCCCGTGCGGCATCGCGTTCTCTGCAAGCGATGCGACTTTTCGCGCCGGCCGGCAAGCCGGACCGGGCGAGCGGCGGAGACACGACCTCGCGTTGGCCGAGAGCTCCCGGATCGCGCCCCGGGGTGTCCCAAGGAGCGCACGCACGCCCAAATGCGCGGCGGCAGCGCACTAGGTATTTGCCCTTACCGAATTGCATATTTGCATCATTGCGCAACCTCGCAAGCTTTCGTATCGTGCGCGCCTGATTTCCATTGCAAGGCGCACATGCAGTCTCGGACCCGTTATCTCAGCAACGCCCATCGGCCCGGCCGCGATGTATTCGCGGCGCTCGTGTTCAAGGGCGTTCTTCTGCTGGCGATCTACCTGCTGTTTTTTTCCCCCACCCATCGTTTGCCGTCCGACGACGCCGCCACCGCCCGGGCGCTGATCGGCGCAAGCGCGTCGAAGGATGTTCCATGAGTTCAGCGAATTTGGTCGATCTGTCGCGGCTGCAGTTTGCCATCACGGCGATGTACCACTTCTTGTTCGTGCCGCTCACGCTCGGGCTGTCGATTCTGCTCGCCGTCATGGAAAGCATCTACGTCATGACCGGGCGGACGGTTTGGCGCGACATGACGCGGTTTTGGGGGGTCCTTTTCGGCATCAATTTCGCGATGGGCGTGGCCACCGGCATCACCATGGAGTTCCAGTTCGGCACCAATTGGGCCTACTACTCCCATTATGTCGGCGACATCTTCGGCGTGCCGCTCGCCATCGAGGGTCTGATGGCGTTCTTCCTCGAGGGGACGTTTATCGGCCTTTTCTTCTTCGGCTGGGATCGCTTGAGTCGGCGCCAGCACCTGGTGGTCACCTGGCTGGTGGCCATCGGCAGCAACTTGTCGGCCCTGTGGATCCTGATCGCCAATGCCTGGATGCAAAACCCCACCGGCGCTCATTTCAATTTCAACACGATGCGCATGGAGCTCGACTCGATCCGCGACGTCATCTTCAATCCGGTGGCCCAATCCAAATTCGTGCACACGGTGAGCGCCGGATACGTCACCGGCGCCGTATTCGTGCTCGCGATCAGTGCCTGGTATCTGCTCAAGGGGCGGCATGTCGAATTCGCGAAGCGATCGGCCACGGTGGCGGTCAGCTTTGGATTGGCAGCGGCGCTGTCGGTGGTGGTGCTGGGAGATGAGAGCGGCTATACCCTGACCGAGCATCAGAAAATGAAGCTCGCCGTCATCGAGGGCGAGTGGCGCACGGAGCCCGCACCGGCTTCATTCGAGCTCTTCGGGCTTCCCGACACGGCCGCCCACGAGACGCGCGCGCAGGTGAAGGTGCCGTGGGTCCTGGGGTTGATCGCAACCCGCTCCGCGGACACTAAAGTTCCTGGAATTTTCGAGCTGGTGCAGCGTGCGAAGCAGCGGATACAGAACGGCATCCCGGCCGCTTCGGCGCTGCGCTTACTGCGCCAGGACCCGAACGACCCCGCTGCCCGCGAGACGCTGAAGCTTCATGTACAGGATCTGGGCTACGCGCTGCTGCTGCGCAAGTATGTGGACGATCCGGCGCTCGCCACGGCGGCGCAAATTGATCGCGCCGCCTGGGACACGGTTCCCTCCGTCGCGCCGATGTTCTGGTCGTTTCGCGTGATGGTGGCGTTCGGTCTTTACTTCATCGCCCTATTCGGCGTCGGGTTCTATCTAGTAGCTCTGCGGCGCGTGGCTCAAAGCCGGGTGTTCTTGAAATTGGCGCTGTGGACGCTGCCGCTTCCGTGGATCGCGGCCGAGTTGGGGTGGTTCGTGGCGGAGCATGGCCGGCAGCCCTGGGCGATCGAGGGCGTGTTGCCGACGTTTCTCGCAGTGTCGCCGATTCCGGCGTCGAGCGTCGCGCTGAGTCTCGCGGGATTCCTGATCTTCTACACCGTCCTTGCGGTCATCGATGTGTTCCTGCTGAAGAAATACGTGAAGCTCGGACCCGGCGCGAGCTCGCCGGCCCACGACATCACCGGCGCCGCCGCAGGCGCCCCCCTGCCCGCCGGTCTGCGGCGCTAGGAGCAATCATGTTCGACTTCGAAACATTGAAAATCATCTGGTGGCTGCTGCTCGGCATTCTGTTGATCGGCTTCGCGATCATGGACGGCTTTGACCTGGGTGTCGGCATGCTCTTGCCGTTCATCGCGCGCGGGGACACCGAGCGGCGCGTCGTGATCAATACCGTGGGACCGGTCTGGGAAGGCAACCAGGTGTGGTTGATCCTGGGGGGAGGCGCGATATTTGCCGCTTGGCCGGCCCTTTATGCCGCGAGCTTCTCCGGATTCTACCTGGCGATGCTGTTGGTACTGGCGGCGCTCATCTTGCGGCCGGTCGGCTTCAAGTTTCGAAGCAAAATGCCGGGCACCCGGTGGCGCACCAGCTGGGATTGGGCCCTGTTTGTCGGTGGAGCGGTGCCGGCGCTCGTGTTCGGTGTCGCCATGGGCAATCTTCTCGAAGGCGTCCCCTTCAGCTACGACGCCGAACTGCGTGCCACCTATGCCTTCGGCCTGTTCGACCTTTTGAACCCCTTTGCAGTCCTCTGCGGGCTGGTAAGCGTAGCGATGCTCCTGACGCATGGTGCCGTCTATCTGGCGGTAAAGACCGATGCGGAAGTGGCGCGGCGCGCGCGAACGGCATCGCGCTATGCCTCCCTTGCATGGGTACTTTTGTTCGCACTGGCGGGACTTTGGCTCTGGCAGAGTCATTTCGGATTCGCCGTCACCGGGGGCGCGGTGCCCGGGGCCGAGCCGGACCCCCTCGGCAAAACAGCGATCGCCCAAGGCGGCGCATGGCTCGCGAATTACCGGCGCTGGCCTGCCACCCTGCTGGCTCCTGCGGTCGGTCTCGCGGCCCCCTTGCTGGTCGCTGCGCTCGCCGGATCCCGGCAGCGACTCATCGTGTTTGTCGTGAGCGGTCTCGGTATCGCCGGGGTCATCGGCACGATGGGGGTCAGCATGTTCCCCTTCCTGCTTCCCTCATCCTCGAGTCCGCAGAGCAGCCTCACGGTGTGGGATGCCTCGAGCAGCCACCGCACCCTCGGCATCATGCTGATTGCGGTGATCATTTTTCTTCCCATCGTGCTCGCCTACACGGGCTGGGTGTACCGCGTCATGCGCGGACCCGTGACGAATGACTACATCGAGGCGAATCGCGAGTCGAGTTACTGAGGAGCAGTCATGTGGTATTTCAGCTGGATATTGGGTCTGGGTCTGGCTTGTGCGTTCGCGATACTGAATGCCATGTGGTTCGAGCTGGATGCCGATCAACATGCGGGCGACCGGCCCGCCGACACGGCCAACATATCGTAACCCTATGATGCATCTGTTGGATGCCGAGGACGAATCCGCAGAACGGGCGGCGGAGTTCTTGAGAACCGTCGCGCATGCGGGGCGTCTTAGAATCGTGTGCGCCTTGATGGACGGCGAGCGCTCCGCAAGCGACCTGGCGCGCCACGCGCGTCTACCGGCTCCCGCCCTATCACAGCAGGCGGCCATTCTCGAGGCGAAAGGACTCATCGGGCGTCGACGCGCCGGCCGGTCCGTGCTGTACCGGCTGGTGGCGCCCGAAGCAAAGGCGTTGGCGAAGCTCTTGCATCGGATGTTCTGCGGGAAGGCCGCGGCGCCACGCCGGTCCCCCAAAAGGAGACAACCATGACCCAACATTCGGCACCCGTAGAAACGCTTGACCCGGCCGAGGTTGCGCGCCTGTTGAAGGCCGGCAGGATTCTGCTCATTGATGTTCGCGAACCCGCCGAATACGCCTCGGAGCGCATCGCAGGGGCCCTGCTCTACCCGCTCTCCACGTTCGACGCAGCCACGCTACCCGACGACGCGCCGCGGCGCGTGGTGTTCCACTGCGGCAGCGGCAAGCGGTCGCTGACGGCCGCCGAGCGGCGGCTTGCAGCCGGTCAGCCGCATGCCGCCCACATGGGCGGCGGCATTGCGGCCTGGAAAGCCGCGGGCCTACCCGTGATTTCGTTATGAAACCCTACCCCCATGTTTATCAGGTTCGCGCGCAAGGTTCGGCGAGCGGGGCGGTGCGGGTGAGTTCGGCCGACCTGCCCGATGTGCAAACCGCCCCGCCTCCGGAATTCGGCGGCCCGGGCGCCGTTTGGTCACCCGAGACTCTGCTGGTGGCGTCCATCGCGGATTGCTTCATTCTAACGTTCCGCGGTGTGGCGCGCGCCGCTCATTTGGAATGGGACAGCCTCGATGCGCAGGTCGAGGGCACGCTCGAGCGGATGGCCGGCGTCACTCAATTTACTCGATATGCGACCCGCGCAATCCTCACCGTGAAGCCGAACGCCGATCATGCAAAAGCCCGCGAACTTCTCGAACGAGCGGAGAAAATTTGTTTGGTGGCCAATTCCCTGCGCGGCGAGCGGCTGCTCGATGCCACCGTGAACACCTCGGCCGCCTGACAGGCAACATCCGGGGTTGTTTCTTGATAGGCTGCCGTATGGCTAGGGATGTCGAGCGCAAGCCCGCGGCGCCTCAAAACGGGGGCTTCGACTGGAAGGGCTTTTTGATCAGATCGGCCATTGCGATCGCCCTTTTCAATGTCATCGCGGGGCTGGTGACCTATTATTTTGTCCTGCCGGGGCTCAAGCGCTGATCAAGTCGCGGTCCCGCCCCGGCTCCGTTGCGCTTCCAAACTGCTATATTTACGCCCCTCAATCCAGAGAAGGAGTCGACCATGGCTGTGTTCAAACCCCTGCTGATCATCTGCTCGCTCGGACTGTCCGGCGCGGTGCTGGCCCAGGACGCCTCCGTCACGATTTCCTCGCCGGCAGACGGCGCGAAGGTGAGCGCCAGCGCGCCCACCAAGGTGACCTACGCGGTGGTACCGGGGCCGAAGGGCGATCACGTTCACCTCTATGTCGATGGCGGAGAGGCCGCGGTTCTGCGCCAGCTGAATGGCACCACCACGGTCGACACGCTCAAGGCCGGCCCGCACACGCTTTGCATCAAAGTCGTCGATAAGGCTCACACCCCGATCGGCGTGGAAAAGTGCATCAAAGTCACGGCCGGTTAAAGCAGACCCCGGCCGGGCGCGGCTGAGACGAGGCCGGGCGTGGATGCGCAAAACCTCGGGTACGCGCTGACCCAGGTCGTCCACAATCTGGGCGCCGTCTCGGTCACGGGCGGCGCCGCAGCGGCGCGCGGCCTGAAGCTTGCCGAGCCGCCGCCGGCGCAACGGTTGCTGGCGGCACTGGTGCTGGGCGGCTGGGTGGCCCAGGCCGCCAGCGGCGTGTGCTTTGGCGCCATCAGCTACTGGGCCTACGGACGCCTTCCCGACATCCACGGTATCGCGGTGGCCGCGCTCGTGCTCAAGATTGCCTGCGCCGCCGCCGGGTTCTCGCTGGCTGCGCTATATCTTGTTCGCGAGGCCCGCTGGTCGGAGCGGGGACGGCAGCGCGCATGGACCGCGCAGCTCGCCTTCGCGCTCACCGCACTTGCGGCGGCGGCCGTACTGCGCTGGTTCTCGTGAACCGAGCGGCGTGAACCAAGGGTCAGCCGTCCGCACGCACGTCGTCTTCCTCACCCCTTGCAGTGAATAGCGCGGACGTGATTCGTCCTGCGAATAGAACGGCAAGCAGCGCGGTAAGGGCCAATAATTCAGGCCACTCGATGTTGTGATTGTAAAGGCCGATGAAGATTTCCCTCAGAACGAAGGCTATTCCCACCTCGGCCAACACGCGCAGGCGGATGCGGTGGTATTCCAAATAATCGGTGAAGGTGCGGAACAGTTCGATCAAGACGAACACGGATAAAACATCGATCACCAAATCGCGCGCCACGCTGTCGATCAGCCCGTGGGAAAGACTGTGGGCGGGGATGCCTTCGCGCACCGCATGGACGCCCGCCGCGATGTCGACGACCAGGCCCGCCACGGCTCCGAGCAAGGTGATCAGCATGATGAAGATCAGGACGGCCACGATGCTGTCCAACAGCCTGCGATAGATCTCCAACGATTTGATTTTCACCAAATGATTACCTCCCTGTGCGATCCATGACGGATCGATGCCGGGCATTGGGCGATTGTAGCGAAATTGCCGCCGATGCGACGGATCGGGATCGATCAGCGCGCGTATTTGGCGGCATGCTGGCGCAGCGGCATCCTGGCGCGATGGGCGCGCATGATGGGCGTTTACGCGCCCACCGTGCGCAAGCCGTCAGTGTTTAGTGTCCGCCGCCAAATCGATAACCGACACCGATGCCGAATAAGCCCGGGTTGATATGGACCGTCGAGACCCTGACTTCACCGGGCAAGTACACATTGGATTGAAG
The DNA here is from genome assembly GCA_963758145.1 of uncultured Gammaproteobacteria bacterium. Lineage (GTDB taxonomy): Bacteria > Pseudomonadota > Gammaproteobacteria > Steroidobacterales > Steroidobacteraceae > Bog-1198. The sequence continues at coordinate 988,633 of CAVWUK010000008.1, read as the reverse complement.
GGCGAAATACTTGGCATCCGCATTCACGTACCAGTGATCCTTGATCTTGTAATCGAATCCCACCTGCACTGCAGGTCCCACGCTGGTGGAATTGAGATACAGCTTGCTGACGCCGGGAACATTCAAGCTGACGTCCGAAATGATCGTGAAATTGATGCCCACGCCGAAATACGGCTGGAAATTGTTGTCCGGAAGGAAATTGTATTTTGCGGTCAGCACCGGCGGCAAATGCTTGAAGGTGCCGATCTGGGTAGCGCCCACATACACGTCCTGAGTCTGCGGATAGGTGAGCACCAATTCCGTCGACCAGTGGGGCGTGAAGAAGTACTCGAAATCCAGGTCCGGCAGCACCTTTTTATTGATGGTAATGTCATTCTCCGGCACCAGGCCGTTAATGGCATCCGACGTATTTTCCGGATACAAGTACACTGCCCGCAGACGCGCTTCCCAAGGGCCGTCATCGGCCCGGGCGGAATTTAGCGCGATTGCGCTGAGTGCCGACAAAATCAGTGTGCAATACAGGCGCAATCTCATGGTCATCCCCCGACGATTAATTGAACGTTCGAAAATTGTAGAGTTACAGCGCGCTTTTTCTTATCCGTAGTTTCCGAAGAGTGCTTGGGGGAGCCGCATGAGTGAAGGCCGGCCGCTCGGCGGAGCGCGAGCCGCTCTTACCGCCCGGCCTTCAAAAGCAAGGGCTTGCGGGCGGTTGTGGGGTACACTTTACTCGTCGAGGATCCGCGGACGGGAATGATCAGAGGAGTGCCATGAACGCCACGCTCGCATCCGGTGAAAGTCGAAATCTGCGGCTCGGTACCTCACGAGTTTCGGCCGGGCGGCCGCTGACCTGGCTATACCTGGGATGGATGGACATGCGCCGGCATTGGGGTGCCAGCCTGGGCTACGGAGCTCTGACCGTCGCCTTCGGCTGGACACTGCTGATATTTCTGGGAACCCATCCGTATTACGTTGCCGCGGCGATTTCCGGGTTCCTGCTGGTGGCGCCGATCATGTCGGCCGGGCTCGCCGAAATGTCGCGGCGCTATGCGTCGGGTCAAACGGCGAGTTTCGATGACTCGCTGGACGGCTTCTCCCGCAATCATAGGGCGTTATTCTGGTTCGGCGCCGTCCTGGCTATCTGCGCCATCGTCTGGTTCGCGATTTCCGCCGTCATGCTCGACACCGTGTTTCATATTCCGGCGCCCGACATGCAGGAAACCCTGTATCGCGGCTTCGTCGATTCGATGAACCGCTCACAAGTCGAGGCATACGTCGCCGTCGGCGGAGTTCTCGCGGCCTTCGTGTTCATGCTGTCCGTGGTGACCGTTCCGCTCATCATTGATCAGCAAGCCACCGCGGGGCAGGCCATGCTCGCCAGCGTGAAAGCGGTGTTCACCAATATTCCCGCGATGATTCTGTGGAGCGCGCTGATTCTGGTACTGACCGTCATCGGCTATGCGCCGCTCCTCGGCGGTTTGCTGATCGTGAGCCCTCTGCTGGGGCATGCCACGTGGCATGCCTACCGGGATCTGATCCGCTAGGAAATAAAATCGCGCGGCGGTAGAGTCCCGCCGGGCGACGATTTATCAGCCAATCTGGCCGTCGGCCAATCGCTAGCGCAGCGTTTCCAGATAGTACGCCACGGCCTTCATGTCCGACCGCTCCAGCGGTGCGGCGACGCCGTTCATGACGACCTGCTCGCGTGAACCGCCATGCAGAGCGATCAATTGCTTGATCGTATACAAGGCATGCTGGCCCGCGAGGCGCGGGAACTGATCGTTGCCGGCGGCATCGGCTTGATGGCAGGCCGAGCAGGGCGGAACGCCCTTGGCCGCAACGCCGTCGTTATAGATGCTCCTGCCTTGCTGGGCAGCCGCTGCGATCATGGAACCCTGGAACGGAGCCGGCTTGCTCGCAAACGGCGGCGTTTGCTTGCTGAAGTATTCCGCCAACGCGTTTATCCGCTCATCGGTGAGCTGTGCCGCCATCCCCCACATGATGCCGCGCGCATAAGGATCGCGGCGCGTCTGCTCCTTGAACGCATGCAGCTGTTCGCGGAGATACCAGGCCTTCTGGCCGGCCAGCGCCGGGTAGATGGGCGATATGCTATTGCCCCCGGGACCGTGGCACCAGCGGCATGTGGTGATGGCCTGGTACTCGGCAGCGCGCGCTTCGGCCGGTGCCACCTCCGGCTCCGCTGAGGCGTCTTGCGCCGTCGCAACCCTCGCACAGAGCAACGAGATCGCGGCCGAGGCAGCCACCGCGAGAACCGTCATCTTGATCTTTGTTGATTTCATATGATTCCCCCAGCTCACATTGCAAACCACGCCAAGAGGTATGTCGTGTCGTTGTCGGAGGCGTTGCGCCCCACCCCGTCATAGTTCGACGACGCACCGAGGAACTTCGTGTAGTGCGTGTACTGCAACACGATCTTCAAATTCAGCCAGGGCGCATACATCAGCTCAGTGACCCACGCATCGGTGGCGGGGTTACCGTTGGCACTGTTAATCACGCCGGTCGCCAGCAGGGGATTGTTCGGACTCGTATACGGTCCTAAGTTGCTTGCACCGGTCGCGGTTGAGGAGCACTTGGCAACCTGCTGACTGGGCGAAGCATAACACCCGAAGTTGTACATACCCAGATCCGTCGATCCCTGGGTCCGAAGGTACCCTTCGGTGAAGCCGTATTTCCTCTTATACCAGTACGTGAAGTCCGTAGAGAGATAGGTCAGCCAATCGGAAGCATTCGTCGTGCCCGCCCCCGCTGGGCCGGTCGCATCCAGAGACTGGTTTTCCCGGACGAAGGTGCCCTTCCAGGTCGCGGTGTTTGTCTCGCCGATGAACTGGAATTGGAAATCCTCGGCTATGTCGGTGTAGTTATTCGTTGCACCACTCAACCCAGCCCCATTTCCAGGATAGATCTTGAAGTAAGATCCGTACGTGCCCACTTCGGCTGTATAACGATCGAAGTCGTACTCGTAGGCCAACCGCCAGTACGGGTTCCAGCCGTCAATCGCGCCAGAGGTCGCCGAATCAACCGGCCCCCCTTCTCCAAGGATCGCGTTGCCGGGCGAATTCGACCCATTCTGCGCGTGCCGGTAGACGCCAAGCGCCGCGTAAAACTGCTCGTTCCACAGGATGTACCCCACGGGGCCGGCCACTTCATAGGCCGTCCCGGCGTTGATGATGGGGGCCGGGTATCCCACAGCGACTTCCGGCGGAACATAGGGGAAGCCGAACGCCGGAGTCGTATTCCACGGGTCCTCGATTGTCGGGTTGTTGTTGATCGAAACGCCGTAGGTGAACGGCTTCTTGTCCGGCAGGACGATGGCGTTGGCAAAGCGGAAGTCATTATTGTCGATGTTGAAGGTGTCGGCCGAAAAGTCGTAGGTCACCTGGCCGAACGCGCCAAAATGAGGGGCAATCTTGCCGCCGTACAGCAGCGAAAGCTGTTGCGGGAGTTCTACGCCTCCATTCGAAAACGATCTTTGTCCGCCGATATTGCTGTCCGGAAGCGATTTCGCCAATTGCACATCGCCGAGCATGACAAATAGACCGAGGTTCGGCACGGCCGGCAGCGCCAGCTGTTGCTTACCCTCATCCGTGATCATCGTGATGTCTTTCCCGTTATCCAGCTGGTAGCCGTTCAACTTGAACATGCGGCCGAAGTGCGTGAGCTCCGGGTACACCGTGTGGCAGGCGAGGCAGGCCAGTTGCGTCTGTCTTGCGAATATCGGCAAAGCCTGCGCCGGAAGTGCGCAGGTGATGCCGAGCATGACGAGCGCCCATGCGCCGAATCGGCGGAACCCTGTGTCCAATTGAAGCCAGTTGAAGCGTGCCATAAATTCGGACTCCCCTTTAAAATTCTTTATTCCGCACTTGAGTTAAAGTGCCCCGCCCACTCCGCCGTTAGAGCGACGGTTGAAAATACAACAAAAATCCGACACAGGCTACCTGTGGAAGTACTTAGTTGATGTTGTATTTTGCCAACACAAGGTCGGCCCAGCCAAAAAAACCGCGAATTCCCGACTCTCGTTTGTTGCGGCTTTAAGATTTACCACGCTTCGGGCGTGGCATCAAGATGTACCATGATAACAACATGCTGGAAAAGGCGAGCGCGAGACAGAATAGGGTCGCAATGGTGGTAATCATATTGAGAGTACTTCCCGGTTGATAATATCGACGGTTGCGCTTTCGGCTGCTTTGGCGCTGACCCTATCAGGCCCTGGCTCTATGGGGTTCTTCGTTCTCTTCTTTATTGTGACGCTTGAGCGCGAGCGCCAGGATCGCGATGTAGGCGAAGCCGAACACGAGCATGCACCAGTCCATGAAGCCGGTGAAGGTGCGCGGATCGTAGGACAGCGGCCACGGACCGCCCCAATCGGAGAATCCGCCGCGGCCCAGGAAGCACATCATGGCGGCGCCGAATACGCTGCCGTTGCCCATGCCGGTGACCATGCCGCCGACGATGATCGTCCAAAATGCGCGCGACTGAATCGATTTCTTTTGCATTTGCTTAGCCTCTTATACGCTTGAATTCAAGCGCCACGGTCGAGTCCACCCCTGCTCGAACTCTACTCGAAGGTATACATCGATGCAACGGAGTGCAAGATCAATTGTTCGACGCGCCCGCATCGCGATCCAGCGGACTCAATTCCAAGATGCGCGCGCGGCTCACGGCCGCCGCGGCGTCGCCTTGCGCGCGCTGCAGTGTCCATAGCGCGCGCCAGGCCTCCACCGACCACGGATTGATAATCAGTATCTTTTGCAGCAACTGCTCGCGACTCAGGCCGCGCGCAGAGGCCGCATCGAGATTCGCGAGCAGCCGGTCCGCCACCGCGTACTGTGTCCAGCGGTCGTGCGGGTCGGCCTCGTAAGCAAGTCCGAGCAGATGATCGGCCTCGAGCGTGGAGCCTTGCCAGCTCGCCAGCTCGCTGCGCACCCGCAGTTCGGTGCCGATGTAGGCGCGTCTGAAATCCTCCCGCTGCGGTGCTGACACCTGCAGCAATCGGGCCGCCTCCTCGATGCCCGGCCGCCGGGCCAGCAACGCCTGCAGCAGCGGGGCGATGTCGGCGCCGCGGCCATAGTGCAGACGCGGCAGCAGGAATTCGATGACCGGCGACCATTCATGCTGAGCGGGCCCTGCATCCGCCTTGATCGGCCCCCAATAGCGCCCCAGCCATTCGATGGCGCCCTCAGAGACGCTGATCTGCGCGCGCTGCCCGGCCGTCAGCGAATCGAGGTGGGCGACAATCGCGGGCGCGCCCTGCCAATGGCCTCTCGGCCCGACCAACGCGAGATGCAGGCCGTCGAGAAACAATTGGGCCTCCGGATACACTTGCCGGAAGCTGCGCAGCACGATCGCCAGTGTGCTTCGATCGAATTGATTGAGGGCCAGCCATTGCACGAACAGGCCTTGGTCGGCGAGCCGCTCTCGCACCCGCGCGAACTGTTCCACCGACAACAGGGAACCCACGCCCGCGAGATCGGGGTGAAACAGGTCGCCGATGATCACGTCATAGGTCTTCGGTGTGGCGCAGAGGAAATGACGGGCGTCATCGCGATGGACTTGGGTCTCGCGCAGCACACCTTGATTGCTCTGCGCGAACCAATGCTCGGCCGCATCGATACTGCCCTGTGATAGCTCCACGGCGCTGCGCTCGAGATCGGGGAAGGGCAGCGAGCCCGCGAGCGAAATGCCGGTGCCGATCCCGAGGAACAGAACGCTGCGCGGCCGCTCATGCAAAAGCAGCGGCAGGCGCGCCTGATTGGATTGCACGAACACCGCGGTGGGCTCCGTGGAGGCATCCCAGCGGCGCAGATCCGTCAACAACACGCGCTGCCCGTCCCTCTGCTCGACCACCTGCGTGAGCGCGATCGCATCCTCGTACCGATACAGATCCCGGCTGCCCGCCATGGCCCGCGGCAAAAGATCCCGGGCCTGCGGCAGGACCGCCACCGACCAGGCGGCGGCGAGGATCAGCGGCGCACCCAGCCAGGCACGGCGGGCATGCCCGAGAATCAGTCCCATCAGCAGCAGCAGCACGGCCGCCAGCGCCAGGGCGCCCGAACTGCCGATGTACGGAATGAGCAGCGCATAGAGCAGCGCGCCGAACGCTGCTCCCAGCGAATTGGCTGCGTATAGCCCCGTGCCGTTTAAGCTGAACTTGCGGGACAGCGCCGGCAGCCAGGCCCCCAGCGACAGGGTCGCGGGCAGCGTGAGCGCCGCGAGCAGAAGCCCCTCGCCGAGCATCGCGCCGCCCAGCGAATTGAACTGAATCCGCTCGATCCAGCCGGATAATGCGGGCAGCAGCCACAGGCCGGCGATGGCGCAGCCCGAAGCGCACCACGGCAGCAGCGCCATCAGCCGCGAGCCCGGGCGCCTGGAGGCGATCAGGCTGCCGAGCCCCATGCCGAACAGCATCACCGCGAGAATCAGCCCGAGCACGTATTCGGTGCGCAGCATCACGAGACTGAACAGCCGCATCCAGGCCATTTCCAGAAGGAGGCTCGCGGCACCGACGATGCCGTAGTTCAGGAGCAGCATCACCGAGGGCTTGGGTTCGCTCGCCGCCGGGCCCTCGGATTGCGCGCCGCCGGGCGCACAACGGTCCAGCACGACCAGGCCCGCGGCGCCGATCAGGCCGAGCAGAGCCACCGCCCGTATCGCAAGGCTCCAGCCCAGGGTGGGCAGCAGCAGCAGCGGCAGCAGGGCGCCGGCCGCGGCCCCGAGCGTGTTGCTGCCATAGGCGGCACCAATGTCGCGTCGGTAGCGCTTCCAGCCCTCGAGCAGCAGCGGAAAACCCGCGCCCATTGCGGCGGCCGGCAGCGTCAACAGCACCAGTGCCGCGAGCGTCATGAGCGCATGCCAGCGCGGGGGCGACAGATGGCCGGCGGCCGCATCGATGATCGGCGTAGCCAGACGCACGCCCCACGGCAGCACCAGCGCGTAGCAGGCGATCGCAGCTTCCAGCAGCGCGAGCAGGCGCAGCGGTCTGCGGCAGCCGGCCGCGCGCCCGGCCATCAGGCCGCTGCCGGCGGCGAGCCCGAGCATGAACGCCGCCACCGTGACAATGGCCGCAAACGTGCTCACGCCGAATTGCAGCGCGAGCATGCGGACCCACAGCACCTCGTAGGCCAGGGCGCACAGCCCGCAGAGCGCGCCCAGCAGGGCGAGCCATCGGGCCTGCGCACGCGGCATGTCGTGGATCAGAATGGGAAGAACCAGACCACCCCGACGATCACATGCACGATGGCCACCGTGACCGTCAATCCCGCAAGGATCATGTGCACCAGGAACAGCGGTTTGCCGAACGCAGCCACCGCGATGCCAACGGATGCGGTGCTGATGAGCAGGATCAGCAGCACGGTGCCGATGCTGAACATGATGACTTGCCGTTCATGGTCCGGAATGCGGGTCGCCCTCGCGGGACGCTGCGGCTGCTGGTGCCCGAACTCCTCCAGAATCTGCGGACCGTTCGGCGCGGCGGGCGGCGCATCCTCGGCCAGGCACACGGGCCAGTACGCCGGCCACAGCAAACAGAGCGCCAGCAGCGTGCGCAGCCAGCTACTCATCGCTCGCTTCGTCGGACTTGCTCGCCGTATGCGGCTTTTGCGTCGGGCGCCGCCACATCAACACCACCATCAGGATGAAGGGGGCGAACACCGCGACCAGCAAAAACAAAAAAATCGTCCATGGCGTTTCTATGCTGACATGCAGATAGCGGTAGCTGTCGATCGCGAAGACCGCCTCGGCGTGCAGCAGCGCGAGCGCGAGCACGGCGGCGATGCAGACCCGCTTCAATGCGGCCTCACCGGCTGCTCGACGTCGCTCGCACAGCGGAAGCCGTAAAAATCGGTGGCATGATTCGGGAACGCGTAATCGCGGTGATACAGCGACGTCGAGAACGGGTCGCCCTTCCAGGAGCCGCCGCGCAGCACCTTGTAATACCTGCCCGGCGAATCCTTTGCCCCCGGACCCGCCGTGTTTCCCGCGAACAGATCCTGCGACGCCTTGGAGCCTTCGTAGGGCAGCAGATCATCCGCGGTCCACTCGGCCACGTTGCCGGACAGGTCATAAACCCCGTAGATGCTCTTGCCCCGCGGGTAGGCCGTCACATTGGTCGCCGATCCGACGTTGTAGTACGTGTTGAGGCGGCTCGGATCCATTTTTTCGCCCCATGGCCAGCGGCGTCCGTCGCTGCCGCGGCCCGCCTTTTCCAATTCGGCTTCGTGCGGCAGCCGCTTGCCCATCCATTCGGCGTAGGCGGCAGCATCGTTCCAGGTCACCATGGTCACCGGATTCATCAGCTCGCCCTGCGGTATCCGCCCGTCCTTCCAGTTGATCGGCGGCCGCCGATGGGTGGCGGCGACAAAGCGCGCGTATTGCGCGTTGGTCACGAGGTATTTGTCCAAGTAAAAGGTCCTCAGCGTGACCCTGTGCTGCGGCTTGTCCTGCGGGTCGGCGCGCTCCAAGTCGGTGCCCATCACGAAGGCGCCGGCCGGTATGGGCACCATGCTGTCGAGATCCTCCCACTGCTCGCGGCTCAGCAATCTCTGGGCCTCCACCGCCGTATAACCGGCGCTGGGCGCCCGCCCCGCCTCGTGGTTCGCCTGCAGCACGATGTCCTCGCCTGCGGCACGGACGCGGGTCGGCTCCTCAGTCAAATCGTAGGTGGCAAGCCGGCGCATGTCGCCGAGGCGCAGCTTGCCCAACATGACCACGTGAATCGTGCTGCCGATCATGACCAGCACCAGGCAGGTCACGAACGTCATCGACAGCAGACGGCGGCGATGCTGCCTATCCTTCTCCGACAGCGGGGCCGGACGATATGACCTAAGAGCCATGATCGAGCCCTAACGCCGAATGGTCGGGACCGGCTCGGCGGGCTTCTGCGGGGCCGATCGGCCATAGGTCCGTTTGATCACGACCTCGCCGAGTACGCCGCCGACAGCCGCGGCCTCGATGGTCAGAATGAGATAAAAACCCCACCAACCCCATGGCATCAGCGAAGATCCCGGCGCCATGCCGGTCAGATGATGCGAGATCGCAAAATAGCTCAAGGAGCGCACGATGAGCGAGGGCAGGTAGGACAACCATTTTCCGCCGAAGCCGTAAATCAGCGAAACCAACCCACCCGCAATGAACGGCACCAGAAACATGTCGAGCACCCAGGACGGGCTGAAATACCCGATGCCTCCGGAAAACGCCTCGATCTGCACGCCCAGAATCCGGTCGGCAAAATGATTGAATGCGGTCCCAATGAGTACTGCTGCCGCACCGCGGTAAAGACGCTGGGAGTTACCTTTCCGCATGGCCCGCAGGATACGCTTTCCCGGTGAGCTTTTCATATTCGGCGGCCCGCGTGCTGTCCAGGTACCAGTCCTTCACCTTGAGGCTTGCCATGTACTTTGCCAGCGTGCGTCGTTCGCCGTCCGAGAGGCTCGCGAACGAGGGCATGCGGTATTCCGCCTTCAGGCGGCTGGGCAAAATGCTTTGCGGATCAGCGGCCGAGAAATATTGGTAAAACCACTCCTCGCTCCGCAGAGACCCGATGCCGTCGAGCGCCGGCGCCGGAACCGACTCGAATGGACTCTTCACCGTCCAAAGGGAGTGGCACTGGCGACAGTTGTTGCTGCGGTACAGATCCCCGGCCTCGCGCGCCAATTGGCGATCGGCGGTGCTGTAAAAGGGAATGCCCCGGTCCTGCTCGGTCGCGTAGTGCAGGTTTATGGCATTGCGCGCCATGATCCCGGCAACGACCACTCCGATGGTTGCCAGTATCAGAGCTTCGCCCCGCCTCATGATCTGGGGCGGTGCGACTCCGCTTGCAACCGGAGGTGCCGGTCCCGGCTCGCCATCTGCTCCGCCAGGACCTCCTGGCTGCGCCTGTACTCCTCGGGCAGCATCTTGTCCTTATCCGATTCGGTGAAGACCAGATACTTGATGTCCTCATCGAACTGTTCGTTGCGCCACGCCCACCGAATCCCATAGAGACTGACCCCGATGATCGAGGCGCCCACCACCAGCCACAGGTAGATGCTCCAACCGTCGCCGAGAGATTCAAAATAATGCATTCGTCCACCTCCACCCGATGCCCTCGACACGCTAGAACAGGACACCGGATAACATTTGCAAGGACGCAAATACCACCGCGGCCAGCACCCCGAAGATGATCGCACCGAACATGACCTTCTCGCCGGTGCGCGTGACCTTCTGACCCCGGGTTCCAAACATGACCGCAACGATGATCCCGGTGAACAACGCGATGCCCAGCATCAGCAGAAAGAAAACGCCGACGCCGAACCGCTGGCTGTGCATGCCCTCGATGCTGAGGTCGAGCCGTGAGTCCGGTCCGCCGAGCCCCAGGATCATCATGCGGGAAACTACCCCTTGATCTGCGGCAGTTTCTTCTCGTAATTGTCGACAAAAAAGCTATACAAGACCGGTGCCAGGAACGCGATGCTAATCGGCAGTAGAATGGCCAGCGGCCCGTAATCCAGATCAATCATTTCGCTATCCTCCAGTTCGATGACAACCACTCACCCTCATTGGGGGTGGTGCGGGCGGTGGTGCCGCGGTTGCCATTCGACGGGCGGCAGCCGCTTGACGACGAAAAAGACTCCCAGAAAAAACGCCGAGAGATAAAAAAGGTCTATGGTATAGCCCTTGTCCCACCAGGGCTGCTGGCGAATCCGCGTTCCGTCCGGCCGGTAATTGCCCTCGAAGTTCGCCAATACGACCTGATTGCCAACCACCGTGTAATCGCGCAAATCGACGCCTTCGCGCGACTCCAGCGCCTTGATCTGCGGAGCGACGAGGCGCAGATCATCCATGCTGAGCGGATGGCGCGCGAGCAGCGCATCGTTGTTGCCGATGCCCTTGTTCATGGCGACGATCTTCTGCATGGCTTCCACGTCGTCCTTGGCCGCCAATACCTCGGGCTTTTGCATGGAATTGACGTAGGGTTCGTACAGCGCTGCAGTCGGCCGTTGCCCCCAGAGCGGGAAGGTGACGCAAAACGCCGTGCAGACCGTCAGGGCAACCAGCCAAATCACCGGTATCGGAATGGGGTTGTTGTCTTCGGTGAGCCCGCCCAAATCTTCGTGCTCCCAAAGTTTCTCCGCCTTTTCGTAGGTGGGAGTGTCGCTCAAAGTCTTGAGCGGCGCGCTAAAAGTCCAGGCCATTGTGTTGTCTCCGGTGTTCTGCGCTGATTATTTCATATTCAGGACGAAATCGATCAGCCAGCGAATTTCGCTGTTGGCCGCGTAGGTCGGCACATCCGGCGGGGTGTCCCGTTTGCCGGCGCGGTAGGCATCGAATTCCTGGTCCCATTTGGCATAGTCGATCTTCTTGCCGCTCGCGTCGAGCTCACCCCACAGATAGTCGAAGCGCGGCATGATGGAATGCGGCTGCACCAGCCTCGGGTTGTAAAAGTGCAGCATCATCCATTCCCGGGACGAATTGCGCGATCCCACGTGCAGCAGGTCCGGCGCCTTGCGGTCCGAACCGAAGGCGGTGGGCGACTCGCCGTTGAAGTCGCCGAGCATCGGCGGCGCACCGAAGACCTGCCAGTCCTGCGTCTGCTCCGGCAGCAGCGTGTGGCACCACCAGCAACCCTCGCGCACGAACAGCGTCTTGCCGGCTCCGGCGTGCGAGATGTTCTCGTCCCCCGCTCCCTTCAGCACGGCGCCGGGATCCCATCCCATCGTCACAGTGGCATCCTCGATGTAAGGGCGGTTCTGATCATCCGTCTTGATCAGAAACACCGCGCCCTCGCCGCTTCGCGCCGCCGAGATTTTGCCCTGCTCGAGGCTGAGCTGCTTTCCGTGCTCGCCCAGGTTATCCGGATGCAGAACGCCGCCCGGAAACGGGGTGCCCTTTTCGTAGACGTAAGCGTAGACCGGTTCCATCGGCTGGCCGCTCTTCGGATCCGTCTTCAGCAGCACCTTCAATGGCTTGTGCCAGCCGAGCAGCAGAGGGTCGTAGAGGTTCCAGCCGGTCTCCCATCCCGCGGTCAGCTGCTTGTCCAACGAGACGCTGGTGGCGTCCACGCTGGCGATGTCGATGCTGGGCAACAGCAGGGTGATGCACATGGACCCGCCGAGCGCCACTGCGAACATGCGACTGCCGATTTTATATTCTCTAAAATTCATCGCGGTCTCCTGTGCGGCAGCGCCGGCTAGCGCTCGTAGGCCAGTTCATGAGGCATGCGGCCCTTTGGCACCACCGTGCCGGCACGCGACGTCATCCACATGTTGTACAGCCAGACACAGTTGCCGAGGAACACCAGTGATCCTCCCAACCAGCGGGCAATCATGTACGGGTGTTCGGCGATGACCACATCGATATAGGGAACCTCGTAGATCTTGCCGGCGCCCTGAATGAGGCCTGCGATGGTCATCGATATCCAATAGGTCGTGAAGCCGATCAGCAAGGTCCAATAATGGACGTTGCCGAGGCTGAGTGACCAGAGCTTGCGTCGCAGGATCATCTGCAGACCCAGGTAGACGGCACCCACCTCCATGAACGTCGAGAATCCGAGCAGCGCCAGATGCGCGTGAGCCACGATCCAGCCGGTGCCGTGAATGTACCAGTTGATCGCGCGGGTTTGCTGGAACCCACCCTGCATATTCAAGGGAATGGCCAGCAGCGCACCCGTGACCGTGAACCTCACCTCCAGGTTCTCGACGAACATGTTCCATTTGCCCTGCATCGTCAGCAGGATGTTGGACACGAAGGCGATCGCGGGCACCAGAATCAGCACGCCCTCCACCGAGGCAAAGGACTTCAGCCATTCGGGCAGCGGTGCGGACATCAGATGATGTGCCGCGGGCGTTGAGTAGAAAACGACCACCGACCAAAAATGCAGATGCCCGATGCGATGCGAATAAAGCGGATTGCCCGTGACCTTGGGGATCGTGTAGTAGGCGATGGCCGCGGCCACCGGGGTGATCCACAGCCCCAATACGTTATGCGCGAACCACCAGGTCAGGTACGCCTCGGTGAGCCCCGTCAGGTGGAAATACTCCGGCAGATTGCCGACGATGAACACGACGATCAGCATGAAGCTCGCCGCCGCGAAGAACCAGTTGGTGGTGTAAATACCCTGCGTGCGGCGGTTGATGATCGTCATCCAGACATTGAGGCCGAGTGGGATCGCCATGAAGAAGGAGATGTAGAGATCGATGAACCAGGGGAAATCCGAGTACTCGCGCCCGGAGGTCATGCCCGACCACAACACCGTCAATCCGAGGGACAGACCGATGTTCCACAGGAAGCAGTTCCAGAGCCCGAGCTTCTCCGACCACAATCGGGTGTTTCCCAGGGCCGGCGTCATGTACATCATGGCCATCGCGAAGGCCATGGAAATCCAGCCGAAGATGACCGCGTGCACGTGCACCTGGCGCATGTGGCCGAACGAAACGAATTCCAGGCCGTGGACAAAATCCGGGAAGGCCAGCTTGGCGGCATTGAACGCCCCGAGGCCCGTACCGATGACAAACCAGACGATGGCCGAGAACGCAAAATAGACCGCGGCGGAACCCGGCGGTATGTCCTCGTTCTTTGAGAACAGCAACTTGAACATCTCTGATCCTCCCCCTGGCTTCAAACGGCTGGCTTCGAACCCGTAAAATTTCTACGCTTCAAAATCTATTTTTATCGGAGCTATGACGCGACTCCGCTTTGTATCGCAAACTAATCCAATTTGGAACTCAATGCAACGCCGAAAAGCCCACACGGCAACGCCCCGTCATTGTCATGCGATCACGTGGAACTTTCGCATGGCGCCACGCACCAGGAAGAACCCCGTTGCAAAGACCACCACGGAGGTGGTTATGGCGAAGGGCGAAAACATCGACCACGGCGAGTCCGAATCGGCACCGGCGATCCAGGTGTAGCGCTCGAGCCAGTAACCCACGATGATCGAGACGGCAACCAGCGCAATCACCCGGGGCGTGTAGCGCGAATAGGGGAATACCAATACCGAGAAGGGTATGACGAATCTCAGGATGAAAAACAGCCAGAACAGGCGCGAAAATGCTCCGTACTGCATCTTAAAGAGGCGCCCGGTCTCATCGGGCAGATTCGCGTACCAGATGATCAGGTACTGGGCGAAGAAGGTGTAAACCCAAAGAATCGTGAACGCGAGCATCAGCTGCGCCAGGTAATTGAGGATGTACTCCCCCGGCGGCACTGTCAGCACCTGTTTACGCACCAGCAGCATCACGGTGAGGGCCAGAACCGAGAGCATCATGCCGAAGGATCCGACGAAGTGGTACATGGCGAAGATGGCGCTGGTCCAACCCGGCTGCAGCGTCATTTCAAAGTCCCAGGCAACCATGGTGCAGAACAGCACGTGGGCGAAGGGGATCAGCAGCGCCGTGTTGCGAAAGGTTCGTGCTTGCGCGGCGCTTCGCGTCGATACGGCCTGATTCCTGATGAACAGGCCGTACAGGGCACCCACCACCAAAAAGCCAATGATCTCGCGCGCCGCCAAGAAGCCGAAATTGTTCCAGCCCGGCATGTCGGCGGTCGAACCCACCCACGGGAATGTCTTCGAGCCGTTCACCAGCAAGATGATCAGCAGGCAAAACGCCAGGGGAAAGAGCGCGAAGAAGGACACGCTGAGGTAGCGGATATCGAAGCGCCACTTGGCATTGACGAGGTGCAGCAACGCCGCCAGCGTCACACCGCCCAAGGCAAGGTGCAGGACGACCAGAAAATCAACGGTGAGCACGGACCAGCTGGCAAACGGCATCGCGGTCTATTCCTTTCTCGTAACCATTCTCATTTCGGTTTGGCCGCCAGCGTGGCGGCGGCGCCATCGCTGATGAGGCCATGACGCACATAATTGACCACATCCCAGATTTCGCTCGGCGATAAATCATTGCCGTACGAGGGCATCAAGGCACCACCGAAGGAGACCGTGCCGTAGATATAGCCCTCGGGCAATACCTTCTGCTCGTTGTCGGCCGTCAGGTCGAAGGGACGTATCAGGAACTTGGCTCCGACCAGACCGTCGCCGGTGCCGGACTTGCCGTGGCAGGGCGTGCAGAATATCTGAAAGAATTTCCGCCCATGCTTGATCGATTCCGGTGTCGCCGGATTAGGATTGGCCAGCTTGATGGCGGTATCGCGGTCATGCACGTGAATCAGGGTCTTGGTGCCCGCCATGGGTACCGAACGCGCTGGGAACGGCCGGATCGAGTCGGGGCCGTGCTGGGGCTTGATGCTGATCTGGTTGGCCATGTCGCGGCTCCACGGCCAGGCGCCCGCCACCGCCGGGAACAACACGATGCCGGCGAGCGCGAGCGAACTCAGTGTCAGCCCAAATGGTAGATTTCTATGGCGCATCATCGATTAGCATTCCGAAATTTCGAGCGCGCGGTGGCGGTTGAAAATGTCCTTGATGCCGCTGATGGCGACCGGATCCGCCTTGACCAGAATCCCGATCTTGTCGACCGAAATGGCGGCGTTGTACAGAACGTTTTTCTGATGATGCAGCGCGAAGACCACATAACAGGCGATGATGGTGAAAAACACCGACGTCAAAATGAATAACTCGTAGGTGATCACCATATTGGGCGGGATTGGAACGATGGGAAACCAGCCGCGCGGCTGCCGCAGAAAATTCGCCTGCGCCGCAGAAATCGCCAGAAACCCGAGACTGCTGCCAAGCACGGCGCCTATGGCCGAGAAGATCTGGATATATACCGGCCGCTCCCCAAGCTCGGCCGCGCACTCGGGGTGATCGATGGGCGACTTCAGGGTGACGTCCCGCATTTTGAAACCCTTGATCGAGGATTGGCGCAGATCCGCGATTGCACGGGCCGCCTCTTCAAAATCGTTGAACAACGCCAGAATGTGCGATTTCGTGTCCATGGCTCAACTCTGTGCCGGCTGCACTGCGGGTGGCGGCCGTGGTGCGGCTACCTTACGGGCTTGGCTGCGGTGGTAAACCATTTCCTTTACCTCGTACATGGATACCGACGGGAAAATCTTGCAGAAGAGCATGAACAGCATGGTGAACCAGCCAAAACTGCCCAGGATGATCCCGACCTGGACCCAGTTCGGCCACCAGTCGCCGGTCCAGGTCCACGGATAATAGCCATGGGCGAAGGTCGGCGTGACAATCATGAAACGCTCGATCCACATCCCCAGGTTCAGCAGCAAAGACACCACCATCATGGTGGGGATGTGGGTGCGCACTGCCTTGAACGTCATTGCAAACGGCACCACCGAGCCCAAAATATTCATCGCCCACCACCACCCGGCGTAGGTGCCGGTGGCCCGGAAGATCAGGGTCTGCTTGGCAATGGGGTCTGTGCCGTACCACACCGCGGCGTACTCGATCAGATTCAGATAAGTCCACACCATGGAAATGGCGAAGGTGAGCTTGCACAGCTTCTCGAGAATCGGAATCGTCATGTACTGCTCGAAGCGGAACGTGTAGCGCAGGATGATGAACAGCGTAATGATCGCGGCGCAGCCCGAATACAGCGCACCCGCCACAAAGTAAGGCGGGAACGAAGTGGTATGCCAGCCCGGCTGCTGCGATACCGCAAAATCGGTCGCCACGATCGAGTGCACCGACACGGCCAGGGGAATCAGCAGGCAGGCAAGGGTCAGATACGTGACTCTAAAATTTGCCCACTGCCAATCGGTGCCCTTCCAACCGACGGACATTACCTGATAAAAAACTCGCCGAAACCCGTGCGCCTTGTCCCGGCAAATGGCCAGATCCGGGATCATGCCGAAATATAAGAAGATGATCGATGTCGTCAGATAGGTGCCGATCGCCGTGGCATCCCACACGAGCGGCGAGTTGAAATTGGGCCAGGCCCAGCGCTCATTCGGATAGGCCACCACGTAATAGAACTGCCATATCCGGCCGAGATGCACCAGCACGAACAGTCCGGCTGTCATGAGCGAGAAGGTCGTCATCGCCTCCGCAAAGCGGTAGATGGGCTTGCGCCAGTCCGCATGCATGAGGAGCAGGATCGCGGACAACAGCGTGCCGGAATGGCTCATGCCGATCCAGAAAATGAACGTGGCGATGTACAGGCCCCACATCTGCGGATTTTCAAGATCCGCCACACCCAGGCCGGTTTGGTACTGATAAATTTCGCAATAGCAGCCGTAACAGAACAATCCCAGCGAGGCAAAGAAAATGACCCAATACAGCGGGCGCGGGCGCTCCAGGCTGCTCAGCACATCCTCGTTGATCTGCGCCCAGGAGATCTCCTCATTGATATCCTTGGGTTTGATGACGAAGCGCGCTTCAGTGGCGACTTCATGCTCGTCGTTATGAATGTTCATTTACCGATTCCGCGCGCCCGCAGGCATTGCATTGAACATGGCGTGTCACGCTTCCGCAGAGCGGATGCGCTCGAGGTACATGATGGACGGATAGGTGCGCAAATCCTCTAAAATTCGGTAGCCGCGCACAACCTCCTCGTTCATGTCCAGCTGCTCGTCCTTTTCGCGCTGCTCGTCCTTTTTCTGCGGATAAGCGGACAGCTCGACCTGCTGCGCCTTCCACATCTTGGCGACCTCCGAGGAGCCGTCGGCGAGATTGCCGAAGTGGATGGCCGACGACGGGCAGGCCTGGGCGCACGCGGTCAGGACCTCGCCATCCCGCACGGTGCGGCCTTCGGTGCGCGCCTTCGACTTCGCCTCGGTAAGGCGCTGCACGCAGAAGGTGCATTTCTCCATCACCCCCTTGCTGCGCACCGTCACGTCCGGATTCAACTGCTGCTCGAGCGGGCTGGGCCAGGCGCTCTCCGGGTAGTTGAAGAAGTTGAAATACCGCACCTTGTAGGGACAATTCGCCGAGCAATAGCGCGAACCGACGCAGCGGTTGTAGACTTGGGAGTTCAATCCGTCCGGCGTATGGTGCGTGGCGCCGACCGGGCAGACATATTCGCAGGGTGCGGCCTCGCACTGCTGGCACAGCATCGGCAGGAACTCGGCCCCTTGCTCGGGAAATTCCTGCGTGGGCTCGGTACCCTCGCCCCAGTAGCGCTCGATTCTGATCCAGTGCATCGCCTGGCCCTTGGAGAAGCGCTCCTTGCCCACCACGGGGAGATTATTTTCCGCATAGCAGGCGGTAGTGCAGGCATTGCAGCCCATGCAGGCATCGAGATCGATGACCATGGCCCACTTGTAGGGAGCGTCCTTGTACTGATCCGGCTGCGGGCGCGGCACCCGAAGTTTCGACCAGTTGGCAAACAGGTTATCGAATGACAATTGGCGTCTCCTTGCTGAGGTCCACCTGGTCGGCTGCGAGCGTCGCGACCAACTTCCTGCCCTGCTGCAGCGTCGTCGGCCCTTCGTCCTTGACCACCGGCTCGTGCTGATCGGTCTTGGTGATCGCGACCCGTGTCGCGTACATCGCGAGCTCGCCGGTCGCCTCGTCGAAAATCGGATCGAGGATCTTCAAGGGATTGACTCCGACATGCGTGGCGAAGCGGCCGTAGGACTCATGCCCCTGGCCGATCGGAACCGCCACCGATCCCGGGTGCATACCGGGCATCAGGTAGGCTTTGACGCGGATGGATCCGTGGGCGGACTCGATCAGCAGCACATCGCCTTCGCGCACGTTCAGGGCCTTGGCGGTGCTCGGATGCAGCTCGGCCCAGCTATCCCAGACCACGGTGGTCAGGCTGTCCGGGGACTCCTGCAGCCAGGGCAGATTCGCGGGCCGGCCATCGCGCATGCTCGCACTGACGGCGGGGATCAGGTGGAACGGATATTTGGCATCGGGGCCGGCGGGCGCGGGCTGCTGGACCATCGCCGCGGTGATCTCCATCGCCGGCAGCGGCAGGAGCGGCGCCGCTCGGTGCAGCACCCCGGCGCTCAGGGTGTCTTCCCAAAACTCGTCGTCGGCCGACTGCGGACTGAACGCGGGTTTGGCATTGATGATGGCGGTCTTCAAATAGCCGTAGTAATCGGGGAAGGACTTGTAGCCCTCGGGCTTGACCTTCTTCAAGAGCTCGAGCACGACATCGCCGAAGGAACGGGTCTCCGGATACAGCTTCTCCATCAGCGGCTGCTGCATCGAGAGTTCGATGCCGTCGCACTGATTGAGAGGTATGTGGGTGCCGAAATCCTCCAACGGCGACAGCAGCGGCAGCACCAGGTCGCAGTGCATGGCGGTCTCATCCAATTCCGTCACGAACGCGGCCTTGAACGCAACTTTCTGCAAATTCGCGCCGAACTCGAGAAAATCCGGTGCGCTGTACACCGGGTTCGTGCCCTTTATCAGCAGCGCGCGGCACTGCCCCGCGGCCATCGACTTGTTCAATTCCGCGAGCGACTTGAAATCCCCCGCCGTGGGCGCCAATTGCGGGAACGGCAGATCCGCCGCACGCAACAGCGTTTTCCCCTGGTTTTGCAGCACCACATTAAGGAGCGCGATGGCGGCCACGTTGCGCGACCCATGCGCATGGCCCTGAGGGTAGCGTCCGGCGAGCACCAGGCTCGGCGCATGCTCCCACAACATGCCGGCGAGGCGCGGAATCAGATCGCCCCGAACCCCGGTGATCCGGCTCACCTCCGCTTCCGTGTAAGGCTCGACGGCCGCGATCAACGCGGGAGACAAACCGCCGGAGTACTCCTTGCGCCGCAGCAGCTCACGCGCGAGGCCGAGCGCGAACACCCCCTCCGTTCCCGGTTCGATGGCAACCCAGCGATCGGCATTGGCCCCGGTCAAGGTCATCTTCGGCTCGATCTGCACCAGGATACCGCGCGGCGCCGCCTTGCGAAAACGTGCGTATTGCCGGGCGGCCGCCACCGGCGAGACCCCTGCGCCCAAGAAATCATCGCCGAAGGAGAGCACCAGCCCCGCTTTGCCGATCACGCTGACGGGCTGATCGACGCCGAACATCTTGCGATTCACTGAGGCCTCGACCGCGGTCGAGAGCGCATCGTAAACGACGTAATCCGTGGCGCCGCCGGCCTCGACGAGGCCACGGAGCAGCACCTGATGGTGGCCGCTGGTCGGCCCCGTCAGCCACACCCGCCTGCCCGCCCCATCGGCGGCGAGCGTCGCGTTCAAGAGCGTCATCGCCTGGTCCCAGGTGGCCGCTTTCAGCGAACCGTTTTCCCGGATCATCGGCGTGGTCAACCGGTCCGGACTCCACTGCTGCTGGACAGCGGACTGGCCCAAACCGCAAATCTTCCCGCCGCTGATGGCCGAATTCGGATTGCCTTCGAGCTTGAGTACCCGTCCTTCACGGACCCGGCCCATGATTCCGCAAGCCGAAGCGCATTGAGTGCACGTCGAGGCGTAGTAGACGCCGACCCCGGGAACCACGAAATTTTCCGGCTGCACGTACGACTGCACCAGTTCGACGCCGGATTCGATCGAGGTGTTGCCGCAGGCGCTCAGGGCCATCGCGGTGCCGCCGAGACCCACGATCTGCATGAAATCCCGGCGGCTGACGCCACTACCGCTCATTCAATTCCCCTTGCACCGGCATTTCACGGTCTACTTGTGGCATTGCCAACAGTCGTTTGGCCCATGGCTCGTCTTGTCGCTCACCGCGTCGATCTTGTGATCCTTTTCGTGACAGCTGATGCACCATCCCATCGAGATGGCCTTCACGCGGCGCGCAGTGGTCATCGAGCCCACGTCGCCGTGGCAATAGCCGCAGGCCTCGCGGGTGGGACGCTCCTGCTGAAAGATGAAGCGTTGAATATGCCGCTCATGATTGAAGCGCACGAAATCGGGCTCATCGTGCACCTTCTTCCAGGGAATGGCCTGCTTCTTCTCCCAGTAATCGAGCAGCAGTTTGATGCGCGGCTTGTCTTTGACGGATTCAATGCTCTGGTGACAACCGATGCATTTGTCGAGGCGCGGAATCCCGGAAACCGCGCTGCGCCTGGCATAGGTGTGGCAGTACAGGCAGTCGATTCCCATTTTTTCCACATGGATGTAGTGCGGAAACTCGATGGGTTGGGTGACCACGGGCCCCAGCGCGTTAAAGCCGTCGGGTGTTTGACTGCCGATCGGTCCGCCCTGCTTGAAGGGTTCGTGCGGCTCAAAGGTGCCGTACTGGTCGCCCGGTTGAACGGGTTCGGCGATGACCAGCGCTGCAAAGGCGAGCGGAAAGAAGAATAACGCATACCGCCAACCGCGAATGATTTCCCGCAGGACATGGCAGGTCTTCAACGAAATCGCCCCCCCAAAATTCAGAAAGTCCGCACTTCGCGGTCTGCCTCGCCGGCAGTCAATGAGGCAACGGCCCAAGTGTCGCCGCTGCAACAGAACACCCTGGGACCCGAGTTCACGCTCCGAATCCCAGGGGAATGCTTACTTCTTGGCGGCGGCCCAGGGCGACCAGGCAGCGCCAGCCGCAGTCGCAGCCGGGTTCTGCACGAAGCCCACGCAGTAGCAATGCGGGCAGATTTCGGTGTCGCCCGGATACAGCTTGCAGCCGTTTACGTCGGCGTCATTATTCGGCTTATCCTTGTTGGGAATGAAATTGACGCATACGGCGCAATGTTTTTCGGCGTTCGGAGTTAACTGATATTTAAGAGCCTTCCGGACTGCCGCGTTCTGAGTGGCGAAGGCCTCGGTGGAGATTCCGGCAAGTGGAGCTGCCGCGAGCGCCGTGACGCCGATCTTAAGCACCTTCCGACGCGAATGTTTCGCTTGACTATCCATTGAAATCAACCCCCTCGATCATAATGGTTTAGTTGCAGTAAAATCGGCCCGGAGCGCGAGCGTCGAAACATTATCCGAGCGTCGGCTCGCCACTGTCAATGCTTATACACCATGTGGCACGCATCGCGGATTCAACGATGCCAAATGCGAATGTGATATAATCGCAACGTCGCGAGTCGGGTTGAATTTCCCTTAGTCATGATTGATCGCGCGCCGCTCTTGGATCTGTTTTAATGGATCTCTTTTGAGAGACTCGGCAAGCCCCATCGAGGATGCTCGCCGACAGCCACAAAACCCCGAGGGCTGCCCTCAACATGCAAGTAGCCCAGCTCACGAGTACCGCCGCAACATCATCCGGCGCAACTGCCCCGGCCGGATTTCCGGCCAGCCTCGAATCAACTGTTGCCAATTCAACTCGCTATCATGGCCGGCGCCGCCTGGTTCAGGCGACCTCGTTCGCCCTGGCGGTTCTGGTGCCCGCATCCGGACTGTTTCGCATCGACCCGAGCGCCGGAGCCCTGGTGGTGCTCGATCGCCAGATTTGGTTTTCCGATTTCTTTCTGCTGGCCGGCGTGTGGATCATGCTGGCGAGCGCGCTGGTCATCCTCTATTCCGCTGCCGGAACGGTATTTTGCGGCTGGGTGTGCCCGCAAAACATCGTGTCCGAATGGGCCAACTTCATGACGCGCAAACTTCTCGGTCGGCGCGCCAAGGTGGAAATGGACGGCAGCGCCCCCATCGTGGCGGTCACCAAGAACAAGGCGCTCAACTGGGTCCTGCTGGGCTTGTCGTTGCTCGCAGCGTCGATGGTCGTTGCGGTGGTGCCGCTCTTCTACTTCTACGCCCCCGCCACCGTTTGGTCCTTCGTGACCTGGCGCGCGGATCCGCGCCTGGCGGGCTCTTTGCACTACATCTATTTCGTTTTCGTGTTGATCATCCTGCTGGATATCGCCTTTATCCGCCACTTCTGGTGCCGCTTCGCCTGCGTCTACCGGGTTTGGCAGCACAGCTTCCGTACGCGCGAGACGCTGCATGTGCGCTACGACGCCGGCCGCGCATCGAGTTGCGACAAGTGCAGCTATTGCGTGAGCTCCTGTTTCATCGAAATCGATCCGCGCAAGACCGCGGTCTACGACAGCTGCATCAACTGCGGCGAATGCGTCGATGCCTGCAACCGCATGCACCACAAATCGGGCAAGCCGGGACTGCTGAGCTTCGAGTTCGGCGAGCGCCGGGAGCAAACCGCGGCGCGATCGCGGTTCCGTAACAACGCGACCGCGCTGGCGGCCCGCAGCAAATGGGTGCTGGCGCTGGGCGTCTTCGGCGCCTGCCTGTTCTTCTGGGGTCTGCGGACCTGGGAACCGCTGCACGTCGTGGTTTATCGTGCCGAAGTGCAGCACCAGCAGGACAACCTCGACTACCGCATTGCGATATCGAACAAGCTATACCATCCCCGGCAAGTGCTGGTGCGCGTGACCGGGCTGAATGCCGCCGACTACCAATTGGGGGCGACCCAGCTCAACCTGCCGGCGGCCGGACGTGATTCGGTGCTTTTGTCGATATCCGACAAGCTGCCGCACGGGGTGCACGCCTTTGCGGTGGAAGTGACTGCGCCCGGATGGCACGTCCGGTTTCCGATACTGCATCTTTCAGAATAGGGGCTGCCGACATGGACCAACCGGATAAAGCCACCCCTCCGTTGGGCTCGGTGCAATCGCAATGGGGTAAGGCGGATGCCGAGAATTTCGGGTATGAATCGGATGAGGCTCGCAAATCCAAGCGGGGCCTCGAGGACTGGGAATTGGTTGAAAAGATACCCGAATCCCAGAAACCGGTGCCGTACTGGTTTTTCGCCGTCGTCCTGGTGGTGTTGCTGGTCGGGATCGGATTGAGCTTTCCGTTTTGGGGCCTTCGCCCCGGCGATAACCGCCCCTGGCTGGACTGGGGATTCGCGATCGCGCTGGCCTACATCGCGGTGGCCGGCTCCTTCGTCTGGTACATGGTCCGCCTGTACGCCTCATCCAAGGCGGGTCGACTGGACTCCGATACCGAGAACACCAAACCCGGCGATGATCGCTGACCCGCTGCGCAGCCGCTGGTGCGGCATCGCGCTCGGCCTCGCATTGTGCGGATGCAGCGGCCCCGTGCAGGACACGGCCACCGTGAATTGGCGCGACCTGCAGGTGCACGTCGAATCGCGCAGCTATGGTCCGATCCCCGGGATGAAGGAGCTTCTGGTGTTCGTCAACCGCAATGGATCACTGCCCGCGTGGGATTGCCGGGTGGAGCTGCGCACCTCGGATGCGGATCCCTGGAAACAGGCCATAGAGGACGGCTATGTGGGAGTCTACCGGCGTGCGGCCAAAGTCGACGAAGGGGAGCACTCGGTGCTGCAGGTGAGGCTCAGCGCCGAGGGCAGTGAGACCGTGCTGCACATTCCGCTCATGCGGAATACTCAGACAGGTTCCTAGCCCGCCCCATCCGCAGGGGCGCGCGACAACAGGGTGAGCGCGACATTGGCGAAGTAGGCCATGAACCCGGCCGCCATGGTCGTCCCGGCGACGGCAACCCACCTCCCGTACCAGTGATGCACGGCCTGCCACACCGCCGTATCGTGGAACATCCAATAGCCTTCCCAAATGCCGAACACCATCTGCACCGCGTAAAAGCCATAGACTCCCAGAACCATCAGCCAAAAGGAGTACTCAACGAGTCGCAACGAGTAGATTTTTCGGTTACAGAGAATCGGCAGCAGGTAGTAGGTGACGCCCATGACCAACATCACGACGCCGCCGACCAGGTTCATGTGGGCGTGAGCCAACGGATCGATCATGTGCCCGGGGCCGCCAAAAGGGCTGCCGATCGAGTCGAGCCAGGCCCTGACCGGGGGCATGACCTGCAACATCCCGTGTATCGTACCGATGAACAGGGAAAGTGCGGAGACGGCTAAAAATTTGACCAGGCTGCGATGGTACGCGCCATCGGCGGGAGCTGCTTTAGACACAAATTTGGATATCGCTGGTTCCGCCGGCGAACGACCGGTGTACGGAAACTCCGAGTTGGTCGCAGCTCAGCGCTCGAGCAAACGGCGGGCCGCTAGGGCCGCGAGTTTCGCTTATTTCTCAGCTTGTTTCTCGGCGTCCTCAATCAGCGGTATTGCGCTGCTGAAGAGGGACGCAGACACAAGGATGCCGCCCACGAAAAGCACCACCGGAATCAACATATAACCCACGTTCATCTGACACTCCCGTCGTCTTCGCACAACCCATGAGACCGCTCTTGAAGGCTAACACGGGCTCGAAAGCATGGCAAAGGGATCCGAATTCTAAGGCGCCGCTCGGCCCGGTTTTAATTGCAGGATCGCGCCGGCGCGCTCTCGGGAGAGGACTTCGATGCGCGACCCCAGTTGCGCGAAATTGATCGCCAAGGCGCGATTGGCGGCATCGTCGCTGATGATCACGTACGAAACACCGCGCATCATGGCCAGTTGGCTGTCGGGATCTTTGGCCGCCGGAGGCAATGGCAGGCCGTCGCATCGGCAGGCGATCGAGGTGCGGGCCGGCCACGAACTCGCCACCAGGATCGCCCGTGAAGGCTGCCCGGGCATGGTACTGCCGCCGGGCATGTACTGCCGCCGGGCACCGTACTGCCGCCGGCCACCGTACTGCCGCCGGGTGTCTTGCTGTCGGCAGGCGCGTTATTGTCCCCTGCGCCCTGGGCATCCGCGGTCCGCAGATTCTTCACGCCCTCCGCGAACTCGCTGATCAGCTGATCCTGGTCGGACAGAAAATTGTGGCGCCCCGCTTCGTAGTTGCCCCTGTTCGTGCGCATGAACGCGGTACATATCAGGAGCAGAAGCAGCCAAAGCCATCCCCTCTGGAGCATTAAACCGCGGCCGGCAAGCGGCGCACACGCCCGAAGCAGCCACGGCAACCCTCCGTAGAGCATCAGGGCGAGCATGAGCAGTCCCCAGGTTTGATCGGCCGCCACCGCCCCGAACAGCAGGCCCAAAAGCAGCGTGCCGCCGGTCAGATCGGCGAACAAGCGCCGGCGCTCGTGCCACGCCACCGCCGCCGTCAATCCAAGGAGCGGAACACCTGCGAGCCAATCGGCAGCCGCCAAAGGACCCTCATTACGGCCACCGCTGAAGACGGCCGCGGCCGCGGCCACGGGGTTCTGTCCCCAGACCATCCCAGGCCAGCCCTGACGCATCGCCAGCGTGATCAACACCGCCAGAGGAACGCCGGTCAAAAAATATTCGCGATGCCTCCGGTCCGGCGGTTTGCGCCACCAGGTGAATAACAGCATCGCCGGATAGGCCAGACCGGCCGGATGCAGGGAAACCGCCGCCGCACATGACATTATTTGGGCGAAGAACGATCCGCCCAACTTTCCGCTTTCCCGGCTCAACAACCCGTTGAGCCAGCAGGCCGCTCCGGCGATCGCGAGCAAGAAGGGCGCCGCCGACAGTGCATCGATGCAGTGCACCGTCAGCGGAGCGATCAGCAGCAATCCGGTCGCCAGCAGAGCCGCTTCCGCCTGATCGTCGCGGCGGCGCCAGCGATACAGCGCGATCCCGGCTCCCGCCATGACCAGCAGCGTCAACACCTTGGCGGCCATCACCTGGCCGGGCCACACGAAGCCCAGCGGTAAAAAAAAGATGACGCGGATATCGGGCACACCCAAAGTGAACGCCGCGCTCGCGACCGCATCGCCGATCGACCAGGCGACCAACAAGGCTTTGGCCCCGTCCTCGCTGAGCCCATACGGACCGGCTCCCAAGGTGAGTCCAACCAGAGCGGCCCACGGCAACATCAACAGGCCCCGTTGGGAGCTCGACAGCAGGGCATGCAATTTCATCAGTTAGGCCTTGCCGACCGGACCCGGGTCGTAGCAATTCATGACCGATTGGAAATCGGCCTCGCGGCTAAATTGGCCGCGATGAAAAATGAATTGGCGCTTAGTCCCCGACTCGCTCACCCCGGTCAAGCCGAACGATCGGCCCGAGCGATCCCGAAAAAGTTTCAAGTCGCGCTGCAATTTAATGATATCACCGCTCTTCAGAATCAGGTCCACGGCATGGGGTCGGGTCTCGATGGCAACCGGCGCCGAGGGCAGCCACATCAGGCGTGTTGTCAAAATTCGATTGGCGCCCGCAATCAGAAAAAAACACGCGAGGAAACCGAGCAAGTACGCCATCGGCACCTTGCCGTCGTACCAGCTGCTCAGGGCGAATACCGCCAGCGCGGTGACGGTGGGCACGTACAGCAACGCGTCCCAGAACACGCCGCGATAATCGCGGCACAAGGTGTAGCGCGTTCCCGTGCTCATGGGCGCCGGCAGGCTTCGAGAGCGCTGAACTCACCCACCTTAAGCTTAGAGCACGCTCTGGACGGCATCTTCGAGTTCGTTGTACAGCATCGCGCCCGCCTGCTGAAAGCGAACCACGCCCCGGCGGTCAATGACGAAAGTCCACGGGTCGCCGGGCACATGATAGGCCCGGTAGGCTTCGGGATTGTCGTATTGGTCCATGTGAATAAAAATCATCTTCCCCTGGTACTCCTGCGCAAGGGACTTGATCATCTGCAGCTGCCGGTCACAGGGAGTGCAGTGCGCCGGCGTGGCGAATTCCAGCAAAACCGGCTTGCCGCTGGCGAGCGCCTTGTCCACCGAGTACTGATACAGCCGCTCGTCCGGCTGCCGATAGGTGGTGATGCGCGACAGGTCGCCGCCCACATCGCTCAGAGTCCTGGTGTGCACCCGCGGCGCCACCTCCCCAAGCTTGAGCGTCAAAGATGAATAGCGCGACTGCTGGGCATGTCCGTCGCAGGCGCCGAGGGCCGCCAGCGCGAGCGCCATCACCCCTATGCGCGCGGCATTCAGGCTCATCGGGTATAGCCTCGCCCCGTCCGGTAGATGTTGTATCCCCATATGATGTTCGCGAGCAACACCAGCGTGCCGAAAGAGCCGACGCCGGCCATCAGATGTGAAACGGTCCGTTCGACTTGCTGACTTGGATCGTAGCCGCCGATGACGCCCGCAAGCGTGAACAGACCGACCATGCCGATGAGCCCGATGTTGTGTGTCCAGAAATGCACCTTGACCAGCCGCAGACTGTAGATCGGCCGGTTGACCAGGCGCGGAATGAAATAATAAATAGAGCCGAAAATCGCCATTTCAACCCAGCCCAGCAGGTTGATGTGTCCATGGGCCAGCAGGATCAGATGGCCATGGGGCGCGGTATCCACGTACATGCGCAGCACCGGGACGCCGCCCATCACGGCGCCCCACGAAAAACCAATGATGGAATACACGATGCACGCGTAGACAAACATCAGCGTATAGCGCGTGTACTCGCTGTCGTTGATCCCCGGCGGCGCTGAAGCGGTCTCGGTCATGCTATCGATCCTTGTCGTGCGCGGGTGCACCTTCCTCTCGCACATCATGATATTGCGACTTCCATGAGGACGGTGCCCAGATTTTGACCATCTCGTCAATAAAGCCGGAGCGCCCTTCCGACGGCAGGCGCGCATCGGGCGATCCTTGGGTGGCCTTCAATTCCGACAGAAAGACCGCGATGGAATGCAGATCCTGATCAGGCAATTGGGCGACATAGGCCGCGCCCTTGTCCGCGCCGTGGTCCAGTGTTTGCGACCCATAGGTGGTCTCCGGTTGGTGCAGGAAGGCGATCAGATAATCCAGGGTGCGCCGGGATCCAATGCCGTCCAGGTTGACTCCGTTGTTGGTGCCGTTGCGTACCGCTCGGTGGCAGCTGGTGCAGCCCAGATCGCGAAAGCGCTCGGACCCTTTGAGCCCTTCGGGGGTAAAGTCGTAATGAGAAGTCGCCGCGTACATCTTCTTACCGGAGTGCACGCGGTAAATCTCCATGGCGATAAAGCTCAGGACCGCAAACACCAGGAACGCCGCGGCAATCCCGAACAGAACTTTTTCGCCCAGGCGCAAGCCACTGGTCTTCATCGTGGCGACGCCAACCCTCCACGCAAACGGCCAACCCCGGCCGCTAGCCGATCATGAACCTCATTCCGCCGTGAAGGAAGCGGATCATTCACTGATTACTCACGGGAATGACCGAATTGCCGGCCGTCGTGGCTGGCGCGCTGGCCAAAAACGTGGCTATGTTGGCAATGTCCTCATCGGTCAAGTTATGCGCCATCTTGCGCATCATCGCGTACGGATCATTGGTACGGCTTTCATCACGCCAGGAGTTCAACTGGTTGATCAGATAGGTGTATTTCTGCTGTCCAATCGTGGGAAAGACAGGCGCCGCTCCGCGGCCGTTGTAGCCGTGGCATGACGAGCAGGCCGATACCTTGCCGTACACGCCATATTTAACGATGGACTCGCCCAGATACCGTTCGCCGATGGTGGTTCCACCCTCTTTGAGCTCTTTGAGATCCGACAATTCCGCCGGCCCGGTCAGCGAATTGACGTAACCCGCCACATCGCGCCGTTCCTGCTCGGTCAATCCCCCCGCAAAAACAACCATCACCGCACCGGCCCCGGAAGGCGTGCGCTTTCCGTCGGCCAGGTCGGAGAGTTGCTTGACGACGTAGGGATAGCCGATACCCGCGAGGCGGGGTGCGCCCATCGCATCCAAGCCCCACCCGCCGGCGCCATGACAAGTCATGCAGGCCGGGACGGTATCGCCCTTGCCCTCATTGAAAATCTTCTTGCCGTTGGCGATATTTGCCCCAGGGGAGTCTGGTAATTCCATCGCGAGCGCGCTGAAGGAAAACAGAACTGCGACACCCGCCAACACCATATTGACCGCCGGCTTACCGAGGAATGCACACATTAAAATTTCCCCCCGCTCTTTATGATCAGGCAACATGGCTTAAGTTCATCATTGCCGTCGCCGCACGAACCCGCACCCCAGAATGCTGATGGACTCTACTACGTATGGAAATCCATATCCAGAGTCCGAAGCACTCGCGCCACAGAGCACTCGCAGCGCCTCGACTCAGGTGCTAAGTTGCTACACCAGGACGGGACGGCCAGTCCATGTCGACGAGGATGCTTGAATGATTGAAACGATCAGCCTCATCTTGTTCATCTCGGCCATCTTGTTCGTCGCCTTGATGTCCCCGAAACCATCCGACAAGAGCAAGGAACGTTCCGGCAAGAATCCGCAGCCGCCCGATCAGGGTACCGCACCGGGCGGCGGGGAAAAACGAGGCGGCGAGGAAAACAAGGGTCCTGATCTCCCCGGCGAATAGATAATCGTTCGCATTCATCGCACCCATGCACTGTGCGCATACCAGCGGTTGATTTGCTTTAGATCGATGCGTTGCGATCCCGCGTCGGCAGCCGGTCTCCAACCCTCGGTACGACCCAGCGACGGGCCGACCGCCAGGGCATCCGCAGATTCGGTCCCCGGAAAATAATAACTTCGAGTAATGATCACGGGCACGCCGGCCTCGTGCGCCGCCGCAATGCCGGCCGGCGCATCTTCCATCGCAACCGCCTGATGCGGCGCTAATCGCAGCGCATCGAGGGCGACCCGATAAGCTTGCGGATCGGGTTTTTTATTCGGCGCCTGTTCGGCGCACACGACCGCCGCGAATGCCGATTCCCAATCCTCACCGAGATGAGTTTCGAGCAGCGCCTCGACATTCGACCGGCTCGTCGTCGTCACGATACCCATCCGCAACCCCGCACGCTCGCAGTCGCGCATGAGTTCCCGGACTCCTTCGCGCAACGGCAATTCGCCGCCGGCAACGATGCGGGCGTAATACTCGTTCTTGAGCCGGTGCACCCGCTCGGCCAGATTGCGGCGCTCCCGCGGATCGGCGGGGGCGTGCTCCTGAGATTGCATGTCATGCATCAGACGCTCGCGGCCGCCCGCCACAGCCAGCAGTTCTCCGTAGCGGTTCTCGCTCCAGCGCCAGGGAACCCGCAATGTCTCGAACGCCTGATTGAAGGCGGCCAGATGACCATCGCGCTCCGTCTCCGCCAAAGTGCCGTCGACGTCCCAAAGAATGGCCTTCAGCACGGTATCGAACGCCACCGCAGCTCAGGCGCCGATTCAGCTGTAACGCTTGGCCATCGCCTCGAGCGCCACGGGTTTAATGCGGTCGGCCTGCCCGGCGCACCCGAAGGCCTCGAAGCGCGCCTTGCACACCCCGCGCGCAGCCTTCTTGGCCGCAATCAGCGACTTGCGCGGATCGAATTCGCTCGGGTCCTTGGCAAAGGTCTGGCGCATCGCGCCGGTCATCGCCAGGCGGATGTCGGTATCGATGTTCACCTTGCGAACGCCGCTGCGGATGCCGCGCTGGATCTCCTCGACCGGCACGCCGTAGGTCTCCTTGATGTCGCCGCCGTACTCGCGAATGATCTTGAGCCATTCCTGCGGCACGCTCGAGGAGCCGTGCATCACCAGGTGCGTATTCGGCACCGCGGCATGGATTTGCCCGATGCGGGCGATGTCCAGGATGTCGCCCGAGGGTTGGCGCGTGAATTTGTAGGCGCCATGGCTGGTGCCGATGGCAATCGCCAGCGCATCCACCGCGGTTTTTGCCACGAAGTCCTTGGCCTGAGCGGGGTCCGTGAGCATCTGCTCGTGTGTCAGCGTCCCCTCCGCTCCCACGCCGTCCTCCTCGCCCGCCTGGCCGCTTTCCAGCGAACCCAGGCATCCCAGCTCGCCCTCGACCGAGACGCCGATGCAATGCGACATTTCCGCTACGCGGCGTGTCACTTCGACGTTGTACTCATAGCTGGACGGCGTCTTTGCATCTTCCCTCAACGAACCGTCCATCATGACGCTGGTGAACCCCGAACGCAGCGACTGCATGCACACGGCGGGGCTCGCCCCGTGATCCTGGTGCAGAACCACCGGGATGCTGGGCGAAGATTCGACCGCCGCCAACACCATGTGGCGCAGGTAGGGTTCTCCCGCATATTTGCGGGCGCCGGCCGAGGCCTGCAGGATCACCGGGCTCCGGGTCTCTTCGGCCGCCTCCATGATGGCCAGGATCTGCTCGAGATTGTTCACGTTGAAAGCGGGTACGCCATAGTTGTTCTCGGCGGCATGATCGAGCAGCTGGCGTAAGGAAATGAAGGACATGGGGTACTCCTGAAGTCAGGCGGGTTGAGTGAGTGAATTCAAAGCGGGCGCTTCGCCGAGCAGCAATGCCGGCAAATCGGCCACGGTCTCGATGAAGGCATCACAGGGAAGTTCGCGCGGATCGCTGCCCTCGTTGTAGCCGTACGGTACGCACACCACCGGCAGCCGTGCGGCGCGGGCGGCAAGCACATCATTCACGGAGTCGCCGACCATGAGCGCCTCCGACGGCTCGACCCGCAAGGTGGCGCAGGCGAATTGCAGCGGCTGCGGATCGGGCTTGCGGCGCTCGCAACTGTCGCCGCCGACCACCACGTCGATCCAGTCGCTCAATCCCAGCCGGCTCAGAAGATCCACCGCAAAATGCTTTTGCTTGTTGGTGACCACCGCGAGCCGCAGGCCGAGCCGGTGCAGTGCGCCGAGGCCATCGGTGACTCCCGGATAAACGCTCGCATTGCATTCATCGAGCATGTGCAGGCGGCCGTAGTGAAAATAAAAGCGCTCCAGCAGCGAGGCCCGAGCGGCGGGATCCACGGGGATGCCGAGCCGCGCGATGGCGCGTGTGATCAGCGTCGGCACGCCGCGCCCGATCAGGTCGCGCACCTGCGCGGTCGTGAGCGTGTCGAACTGCTTCTCGCCAAGAGCGCGGTTCAACGCCAGTGCGATGTCCTCGACGGTATCGAGAAGCGTGCCGTCCAGATCGAACAGCACCGCGTGCACGGCGTGACCGCGCCATCGTGGCTGGTTCGCCGCGCGGCGCGCGTTCATCGTTTCGGGTTGCGCCGCACCAGGGCGCGCGCCCTGTCGACGATCGCCGATGAGGTGAGCCCAAGCGCTTCCGCAACATGGGCGGCCGGCGCCGATTCGCCGAAACGATCGATGCCGATCACATCGCCGTCAAAGCCGGTATAGGCGCG
Source organism: uncultured Gammaproteobacteria bacterium (assembly GCA_963758145.1). Classification (GTDB taxonomy): domain Bacteria; phylum Pseudomonadota; class Gammaproteobacteria; order Steroidobacterales; family Steroidobacteraceae; genus Bog-1198. The sequence continues at coordinate 955,962 of CAVWUK010000008.1, read as the reverse complement.
CCAGAAATGGCTCACGCCCGCCTCGATGGCCAGCACCGGCACTTCGCGCGGCAATACCGCTGCGCGGTACTCGCCCCCCTGCCGATCGAAATCAGCGCAACTCGGCATCGATACGACGCGCGCAGCTATTCCCTCCGCGGCCAATGTTTCACGAGCCTTCATGGCCAGCGCCACCTCCGAGCCGGTCGCCAGCAGCGTGACGGCTGCGCCATCGCTGTCGGCGAGCACATACCCACCCTTGCGGATGTCGTCGAGCTGCTGCGGTTGGCGGTCCCAGTGCGGCAGGTTTTGCCGCGACAGAATCAGGCAGGTGGGGCCGTCGCGACGTTCGATGGCCGCAAGCCACGCGATCATGGTCTCGACCGCGTCACACGGCCGCCACACGCTGTTGTTCGGTATCAATCTCAGGCTCGAGACATGCTCGATGGGCTGGTGGGTGGGCCCGTCTTCGCCGAGCCCGATGCTGTCGTGCGTAAACACGTAGATCACGCGCTCGCGCATCAGCGCGGCCATGCGCACGGCATTGCGGCTGTAGTCGGAGAACGTCAGAAAGGTGCCGCCGTACACCACAAATCCGCCGTGCAGCGCGATGCCGTTCATCACGGCGCTCATGCCGAACTCGCGCACCCCGTAATTGATGTAGTTGCCCCACCGGCCGTGGCGCACCGGAACCATATCCTTGCCTTCGGTGAGGTTCGAGCCGGTCAGGTCCGCCGAGCCTCCCAGCATTTCGGGCAGCGAGGGCTGCAGCGCCTCGATCGCGTTTTGCGAGGCCTTGCGCGATGCGATGGTGGCGCGGCCGCCAACCACTTTGGCGAGGGCCTCTGCGCCCAGGGTTTGCCAGGCGGCCGGCAACTGGCGCGTCACCACCCGGCGTTCGAACTCGGCGGCAAGATCCGGATACGCCTGTGCGTAAGCGGCGAACCGCCTCTGCCAGTCGGTTTGCCGCTTGGCGCCGGTCGCCCGGGCATCCCATGCGGCGCGAATCTCCTCGGGCACCACGAATGGGTCGTGAGTCCAGCCGAGCGCCGCGCGTGTCGCGGCCACCTCGGCGGCGCCGAGCGCCGCGCCGTGCACGTCATGCGTATCGGCCTTGTTCGGGCTTCCCTTGCCGATCACAGTCTTGCAGCAAACGAGAGTCGGCCGGTCGCCCGGCTTGCAAGCCCGCTTCAAGGCCGCCTCGATCGCGCGCGTGTCGTGTCCGTCGACGGCGCGGATCACGCGCCAGCCATAGGCCTCAAACCGCTTCGGGGTATCGTCGGTGAACCAATTTTCGACGTGCCCGTCGATGCTGATGCCGTTGTCGTCGTAAATGACGATCAGCTTCGACAAGCCCAGCGTGCCGGCCAACGAACAGGCTTCGTGGCTGATCCCTTCCATGAGGCATCCGTCGCCGATGAATACCCAGGTGCGATGATCCACGACGGTGTGGTCGGGTCGATTGAAATGGGCCGCCAGCAGCCGCTCCGACAGCGCCATGCCGACCGCATTGGCCAAGCCTTGGCCGAGTGGACCGGTGGTGGTTTCCACGCCGGGCGTCATGCCGACTTCCGGATGGCCGGGCGTCTTGCTGTGGAGCTGGCGAAAGCGCTTCAACTCCTCCATCGGCAACGCATAACCGGTGAGGTGCAGAAGCGCGTACAGCAGCATGGAGCCGTGGCCGTTGGACAGCACGAAGCGATCGCGGTCGGGCCACTGCGGATCCGTCGGGTTATGCTTTAGGAATCGGCGCCAGAGCACTTCGGCAATATCGGCCATGCCCATGGGCATGCCCGGGTGGCCGCTCTTCGCGGCCTCCACCGCGTCGATCGCCAGGAAACGCAGCTCGTTGGCGAGCTCGATGCGCTCGACGGGGGATGGTTTGATTCTGGCGTTCATCGTGCCTGGCTTCCGTGGTGATTATTCATTTACTGTGCGCGCCTTTTCAGATCCATCAGCCGAAGGATCATCGGGGTGAAGATAAATTGCATCGCCAGGCCCATCTGGCCTCCGGGTACGACGATATTGTTGGGGCGGCTCATCCACGAGTTGTGCAGCATGGACAGCAGGTACGGAAAATCGAAGCCCTTGGGATTGGCGAAACGGATCACCACCATCGACTCGTCGGCCGAGGGAATGTCTTTGGCGATGAACGGGTTGCTGGTGTCGACCGTCGGCACCCGCTGAAAATTGACATGGGTGCGGCTGAACTGCGGGCAGATGTGATTCACGTAGTCGGGCATGCGCCGCAGGATGGTGTCGACCACCGCCTCCTGGGTGTAGCCGCGCTGATTGCGGTCGCGGTGCAGCTTCTGGATCCACTCGAGATTGATGATGGGTACGACGCCGACCAGCAGATCCACGTGGCGCGCGACGTCGATGCCGCCTCCGACATAGCCTCCGTGCAGGCCCTCGTAGAACAGGAGATCGCTGCCCGCCGTCATGTCCTGCCAGGGCGTGAAAGTGCCCGGTTCGCATCCGAGGTCCTTGGATTCGACGGCATCGTGCACATAACGGCGCACTTTTCCGCTGCCGGTCGCGCCGTAGTCGGCGAACGTCTGCGCCAATTTGTCCAGCAGGTTCGCTTCGGGCCCGAAGTGGCTGATCGGCGGGCCCTTGCCGCTGTCGGCCGCCTGCACGCGTTCGCGCATTTCGACGCGGTTGTAGCTGTGAAACGAATCGCCCTCGATCGCCTGGGCTTTGATCCCCTCGCGCCGGAAGATGTGCGCAAAGCTCTTCATGACGGTGGAGGTACCGGCCCCGGATGATCCGGTCACGGCGATTATCGGATGCTTGATGGACATGCGTTGTCTCTGCTTTAGATTCGAGTGTCGGGCCGGAACAGCGAGCGCTCGTTGAAAAGCGGCGAGCTGTACGGACGGTCGATGCCGCTCGCGAACTCCTGGTGATAGCGCTCGATGCGCTCGACTTCGTTGCGCGAGCCGAAAATCAACGGCACGCGCTGATGCAGCGCCTCCGGCACGATCTCCAGCATCTGCTGGTTGCCGGTCGAGGCACGCCCGCCCGCCTGCTCGACCAGAAAACCGACCGGGTTGGCCTCGTACAGCAGGCGCAGCCGCCCCGGTTTGTTTTTATCCTTCGTGTCCTTCGGGTACATGAACACGCCGCCGCGCATCAAGATGCGGTGCGCCTCCGCGACCATCGAAGCGATCCAGCGCATGTTGAAATCGCGCCCCCGATCGCCGGTCTTGCCGGCCTGGCACTCGGTCACGTAGCGATGCACCGGGGGTTCCCAAAACCTGGCGTTGCTCGTATTAATGGCGAACTCGCTGGTGTCGGCGGGAATTTGCAGATTCTCATGCGTCAAAATGAAGTTGCCGATCTCCCGATCGAGCGTGAAACCATGCGTACCCTTGCCCACGCTGATCACCAGCATGGTCGCGGGACCATAAAGCGCATAACCCGCCGCCACTTGCTGCTTGCCGGGCTGCAGATAATCGGCCGTGACCGGCGGCTCAGGCTTGTCGTGGCGCAATACCGAGAAAATTGTGCCGACCGAGACATTCACATCGATGTTCGAGGAACCATCCAGCGGGTCGAACACCAGCAAATAGTGCCCGCGGCTGTATTCGCTCGGTATCGGGTAAGGGTCATCCAGTTCCTCCGAGGCCATGCCGGCGACCAGCCCGCCCCACTCGCAGCTTCTTATCATCACGTCGTCCGCCAGCACATCGAGCTTTTGCTGGGTTTCGCCCTGCACGTTCTTGCCGCCATGCGCGCCCAGGAAGCCGCCGAGCGCCCCTTTGGCGGTCATCGCCGAAATTGCCTTGACGGCGGCGGCCACATCGATCAGCAGCGCACCCAGGTCACCGGCGCCTTCAATGCCGTTCAACTGCTGGATCAGAAATTTTGAGAGCGTAGTGCGTCCAAGGTGCATGGCTGAACTCCTTCAGGCCGGCTTCTGGGCTGCGGTGAGCTGGAAAACCCGGCTCGCGCGAATATCCGGCTCGGCGATCGTCGACAGATCCTCGGGCGTGAACTCTCGATCCCTGTCGGCGAACAACCGGCTCGCCTGGCGAAGGCGCGCGCGGTCGAGGGCGTTGCGCACGCTGCGCGCGTTCGCAAAGTGCGGCTGCTGAATGCGGCGGCCGAGGTATTCCGCGAATGCCTCGCGTGCACCTTGGCCGAAGCGGTAATTTTGTTGCCCGAGCATCTTGTCGGCGATCTTCAACAAATCGACCGCGGGGTAGTCCGGAAAATCCAGATGGTGCGCAATGCGCGAACTCAAGCCGGGATTGGAGCGGAAGAATGTTTCCATCCGATCCCCGTAGCCGGCCAGGATCACCACCAGATCGTCCCGCTGGTTCTCCATCACCTGCAGCAGGATCTCGATCGCTTCCTGCCCATAGTCGCGCTCGTTCTCCGGCCGGTAGAGATAGTACGCCTCGTCGATGAACAGCACGCCGCCCATCGCCTTCTTGAGCACTTCCTTGGTCTTGGGAGCCGTGTGGCCGATGTACTGGCCGACCAGGTCATCGCGCGTCACCGCCACCAGGTGGCCTTTGCGCACATAGCCCAGGCGGTGCAGGATCTCGGCCATGCGCAGCGCGACCGTGGTCTTGCCGGTTCCCGGGTTGCCGGTGAAACTCATGTGCAGGCTCGGAGCCTGAGCCTGCAGACCCAAGTTCATGCGCAGCTTGTCGATCACGAGCAGCGCCGCGATATCGCGGATGCGCGACTTGACCGGCTCGAGCCCGACCAGATCGCGCTCGAGCTCATCCATGACGGCGCCGACCTGGCTCTGCGCCAAAATGTCGTTCACCGTGCGCGCCTCGGTGGCATTCTGCACGCCAAGGACGGGCTGATCGGCGGGTGGCGCGGCAGGCGGCGCTGTGGCGCCAGGGATCGAGTACAGCGGCGTGGCCATCTCAGGCGACCCGGGAAGCGGGCGCGGCGCGGCCGAGCTCCGCACGCATCGCGTTGATCACCGCCTTGTAATCCGGCTTGCTGAAGATGGCACTGCCGGCGACGAAGGTATCCGCACCCGCATCGGCGACGCTGCGGATGTTCTCCGCCTTGATGCCCCCGTCGACCTCGAGCCGGATGTCGCGCCCCGTGGCATCGATCAGTTTGCGGGCGTTCTGCACCTTACGCAGCGCCGAGTCGATGAAGTTTTGTCCCCCGAAACCGGGATTGACGCTCATGATGAGCACCAGATCGACCTTGTCGATGACGTATTCCAGCACCTCGAGCGGTGTTGCCGGATTGAACACAAGACCCGCCTGGCATCCGCCGCCGCGAATGAGCTGCAGCGTCCGGTCGATGTGGGCGGAAGCCTCGGGGTGGAAACTGATCAGATCGGCCCCGGCCGCGACGAAGGCACTGGCAAGCTCGTCGACGGGTTGTACCATCAGGTGAACATCCAGCGGCACGGCCGCACCGTCGGCTCGCACACAGTAAGGCTTGACCGCCTTCGCCACCTGCGGACCGATGGTGAGATTCGGCACGTAATGATTGTCCATCACATCGAAGTGGATCCAGTCCGCACCCGCCGCGATGACGTTCTTGACCTCTTCGCCCAGGCGGGCGAAGTCGGCCGATAATATCGAGGGAGCGATGCGGTACATGCCTTGGTTCTCCGTGCGGGCCCGTGATCTTAGCCCGAACCGCGCTCGGTCTCCGGCCGGTCCGTTGCATAGCTATGTACTGTATATCGGATGTTGCGGCCATGCGTTTCCTGGCGCGCCAGTCCGAAGCCGGGCTCGTTTTTCGGCCGGTTGACGATGAAGCTCATCACGATGCTCTCCACGCCGCGAGTCGAATCGAAGGCCATGAGCCGGATGTAATAATCCGGAAAGGTCTTGCGGCAGTTTTGCAATTCCATCAACACGCCGGCGGCATCCTTCAAATCGAACATCGGTGCGCCGAACATTTCCCAGTAGGTGTTTCGCGGATGCGGATCGTCCGTGTACTCCACGCTCCAGGAATAACCCTTGTTGAGTCCATACTCGATCTGCAGCGTGATTTCCTTATCCGTCAGATCGGGCAGATAACTGAAACACCCCTGGGTGAGGCGGCGGACTGGATTGGTCATCGTCACAATCGTTTCTCCTTGGGACTAGTTCGAACCGCTGGCGGTGACCGCATAGTCCGAGGTGTCGGTTGAGGCGTAGTTGAAGCTGATCTCGCCCCAGGTATCGAGCGCCTGCTGCAGCGGGCTGCACCATTTTGCCGCCTGGCGCAGGATATCCGGACCTTCATTCTTGATGTCGCGGCCTTCGTTGCGCGCCTTGACCATGACTTCGAGCGCCACGCGATTGGCCACGGCGCCGGCCTGGATGCCGCCCGGATGGCCGATGGTGCCGCCGCCGAACTGCATGATGACGTCATCGCCGAACATGTCGAGCAGCTGGTGCATCTGACCGGCGTGAATCCCGCCTGAGGCGACCGGCATGACCTTGCGCAGATCCGCCCAGTCCTGATCAAAGAACAGGCCGCGCGGCAGATCCTTCCTGGTGTAGCTGTCACGGCACACGTTGTAGACGCCCTGCACCGTCATCGGATCGCCCTCCAGCTTGCCGACCGCCGTGCCGGTGTGCAGGTGGTCGACGCCCGCGAGGCGCAGCCACTTGGCGATGACGCGGAAGCTGATGCCATGATTCTTCTGGCGCGTGTAGGTACCGTGGCCCGCGCGATGCATGTGCAAGATCATGTCGTTCTTGCGGCACCAGTTGGACATGCTTTGAATCGTCGACCAGCCGACGATCAGGTCGACCATGATGACGACCGAGCCTAATTCCTTGGCGAATTCCGCGCGCTCGTACATGTCCTCCACCGTCGCACCGGTGATGTTGAGGTAGGAGCCTTTGATCTCGCCGGTGGCTGCGCTTGCCTTGTTGACGGCGTCCATCACGTTGAGAAACCGGTCGCGCCAGTGCATGAAGGGCTGCGAATTGATGTTCTCGTCGTCCTTCATGAAATCGAGACCCCCTTTGAGGCCCTCGTAGATCACGCGCCCGTAGTTGCGCCCGGACAGCCCCAGTTTGGGCTTGGTGGTGGCGCCCAACAGCGGGCGGCCGAACTTGTCCAGGCGCTCGCGTTCGACCACGAGCCCGCACGGCGGGCCCTTGAAGGTCTTGACGTAGGCGACCGGAATGTGGATGTCCTCGAGGCGTGCGGCCTTGAGCGGCTTGAAGCTGAAGACATTGCCGATCAGGCTCGCCGTCATGTTGGCGATCGAGCCCTCTTCGAACAGGATGATGTCGTAAGCCACCCAGGCGAAGTACTGACCCGGGGTATTGGGCACCGGCTCGACCTTGTAGGCTTTGGCCCGGTAGCTGTCGCAGGCGGTCAGCCGGTCGGTCCACACGACCGTCCAGGTCGCGGTGCTCGATTCACCTGCCACCGCCGCGGCGGCTTCGATCGGATCGACGCCTTCCTGCGGGGTGATGCGAAACAGACACAAGGTGTCCGTTTCCTTGGGTACGTAGTCGGCGTCCCAGTACCCCATCTGCCGGTACTTGAGGACACCCGCGCTATAGCGCTTTTTCGCATCCTTGATGACGCCTTCAGCTGCTTTTTCCTTCGGTAAAGCCATTTTTCCTGGGCCCCAGTGTCGGTTTTCGATTGGAATAAATCGCTTGCAAGCCGCGATCAACACGGACTAGCTGGGGGTAGGGTATGTCATTGATCGTTTAAGTACAGTCAGATATTATTACTATAATCTTAAGTATTTCTTCTTAATGAAGAATGTCACCCTCCGTCAGCTTCGAGTCTTCGCTTCGGTCGCAAGGCATTTGAGTTTTATCCGCGCGGCGGAGGAATTGAAGCTCACCGCGCCCGCGGTTTCCATGCAAATCAAGGAACTGGAGGCGGAAGTTGGACTCCCCCTCTTCGATCGAACGAGCCGGCAGGTCTCGCTCACGACAGTGGGTGAATACATGCTGGCGCACACCCAGCGGGTGCTTTCCGCGATGCGCGACGCAAGCGACCTGGTCGCGCGTTTTCGCGGCCTTAAAACCGGTCCGCTCGACGTGGGAATGGTCAGCACCGCGAACTATTTTTTGCCGCGCCTGCTTGCGCAATTTCGCGAGGAGCACCCGGGCATCGAGATTCGCCTGCAGGTCGCCAACAACCGGGACCAAATCGTCACGCTCATGCAGCAGGGCGATATAGAACTCGCCGTCATGGGCCGGCCACCGCAGGGCTGGCCGACGCGCGCCGAACCGTTCGCCATGCATCCGCACGTGCTCGTGACCGCGATCGATCATCCTTTTACGCGCATGGAATCGGTGCCGGTGAGCGCGTTGGCGCAGGAGAGTTTCATCGTGCGCGAACCGAAGTCGGGCACGCGCGCCGCCCTCGATGAGTACATGCGTTCGCATCGCATGACCGTGCGGGTGGCGATGCAGATGTCCAGCAACGAGGCGATCAAACAGGCGGTCATGGCCGGCATGGGCATCGCCCTTTTATCGCTGCACACCCTGGGGCTCGAACTCAAGGACCGGCTGATTGCCGCTCCGCAGACCGAAGGGCTCCCGGTCATGCGCCGCTGGCACGTGGTCCATAACCTGGCGAAAACGCTTTCGCCCGCGGCCGCCGCGTTCCGGTATTTCATCCTCGAGCGCGGCGAGGCCTTCCTCGCCAAACACTTTCAGAGTGAGACGGACGCCCGATTGGCGTTGAACAGGTGACCCATGGCTGCAGTTCCAGATTCTAGGCCCCGCGCACCCTGGCTCCGCGGAAAATACCTGCTGTTCGCCTGCATCGCGCTGATGGCGGCCTACGTCATCCGCCACAACGAACGCTTCCTCGTCGACCGCAGCGCTCCGTTCTGGCAGCACATCGAAACCTTCAAATGGTGGCTGCTTGCTCACGGGCTGGCCGGCGCTTGTGCGCTCATCCTCGCCCCGCTGCAGTTTTCCGACCGGCTGCGTCAGCGGCTCACCAAGATGCATCGAGTCGTGGGGCGCATCTACATCACGGGTGTGTTCGTTCTCGCGCCGCTCGGCGCCTACATCGAGTATCTGGAGGAGCGAATCGGCGGAACGCGCTCCGAGACGATCGCAACCGGAGTGTTCGCCATCCTGCTGATGTCGACGACATCCATCGCGTTGTTCTTCATCCTCAATAGGAAAATCCCACAGCACCGTCAATGGATGACGCGCAGCTACGCCGTGGCGCTGGTGTTTTTCGAAGTGCGCGTGATCGGGGGAATTTTCCGGCTGGACGACAATGCTGCGGCCAGCGACACCGTTTTTTGGATCTGCCTGGTGCTGGCCATTCCGCTGGCCGATCTGATTCTTCAATTCCAGGAATCCCGGCGGGCGCGAATACCGTGACCGATGCGGCCTTTGGCGTTTCAAAGGCAGGGCGGGTCCTAGCGCAGCGCGAGCGTCGCCGCCCCGATGATCGGCGCTTGGCCGAGCGGCTGAACGATGAGCGCCACATCGGTGGCCTCCGGCGGCAATGAGCGTGCCGGGAAGCGATATTGCCGCTTCTCCCCGCCCCATCGTCCCAAGCGGCGCAAGTCGCGCACGATGTTGTATTCCTCGAGCGTTCGTCCCGCATTCTCACCGCGACCGATGCGTGAGCTCGCGGAGCGCTGAAAGGCGATCAATACCACATCGCTCGGAGCGACATTCGCCTGTTCGCTCAAGTCGACCACGACTTCCCCGTCGCGCGCCGAGAGTGCGATGGGAACCCCGCTGCGCTGCTTTTCAAGAGCCTTCGCGATGGACCGTCGATCGCTGCCGACGAGATTCTCCTGCCCGTCGATGACGGCTTGCGGGGTGTAGACCGTGGAAAGCCCCAGGGCTTTCGCGTAGGCACGCTGCCGCTGCACCGCTTCGGGAAGGCCGAAGCGGTCGCGCCATCCCAGATCGTCCCAGTAGTCGACGTGATAGGCGAGGGCCAGCACCTCGCGGCGCTGCGCGAGTTCTCCCAGATACGCCTCCGCCGGCGGACACGAACTGCAGCCTTCGGAGGTAAACAGCTCGACCACCGCCGGTCTCGGCTGCTCATTCGCCGCAGCGGCACGGGACAGCGCCGCGCAGGACAGTGCTGCGCAGCATAGCAAGGCGCCCGCCGCCCGGTAATGTGGTGCTGATGATCGCACTCGCCGACGACCCCTCATGATTGCTTGCTTGGTAGACCGGGCCCGGCTCCCGAATATTGCTAGGCGGCGCGACACTCGGGGCGCCGCCGGCCGGCGGCCGGCGGTGTCCCGCGCTGCCCACGCTCCATGACGCGCATTCTAACTGAAGAAAATCATGCCGGTGGCGACCGTCATGCCGACGGCGAGAAGCGTTTGCGCAACCCTTGCGATGATGTGAATTTCGTTCATGATGTGAGTCCTCGGTTGGCTGAATTCATCGAACAAAGATGAGATTGAACCCTCCGCCGATGCACAACAAACGCATTGCCTGACCATCTGTTAAGGAACACTTAACATGCCATCCGCCTACGAACGGCTGCCATTGGGAGCGTTGCGGGTATTCGAGGCCGTCGCCACGCATTTGAATTTCTCGGCGGCCGCAGATGCGCTCAACGTCACGCCGGCGGCGGTCAGCCAGCAGATCAAAACGCTGGAGTCGTATATCCAGGTACCTCTGTTTCGGCGCAGCGGACGACGCGTGGAGATCACCGACGAGGGGCTCGAACTGCTGCCCGCGATCAGGGCGGGCCTCGATAGACTGGAGTCCGCGGTACACCATCTCAAGCAGTACGGCCGCTCAGGGCCTCTGCAAATCAGTTTGCTGAGCTCGTTTCTGCAAATCTGGCTGCTGCCGCGAATCCGCTCCTTCCGGCGCAAACGGCCCGACGTCGAGCTGCGCTTTCACACCTCACGCGAGCTGGTGGATTTCTCGCGCGCCGCGGTTCACGTCGCCATCCGCTTCGGGCGCGGCAACTATCCGAATCTGCACTGCGAAAAATTGCTCGACGACTGGATCGTGCCGGTGGGCACGCCGGAATTGATCAAGCAATACGGCATGATCGAGCGCGGTGCCGACTTGAGCAAGTATCCGCTGCTCGAGGGCGACGATCCGCCTTGGAGAGTGTGGCAACGGACGGACGACGAGGTCGCCTGGCATTTTCGGCCGCCGACCATCGATGATTCGGCCGGTTTGATGACCGCCGCGGAGGAAGGTCTCGGCTTTGCGCTTTCGCGCTGGACCATGGTCACGCGGTCGCTGCAGAAGGGCACGCTGCGCCTCGCCAGCAAAGAGGCGCTGCCGTTCGGCTCGGCTTATTATTTCGTCTGCCCGCGGCCCTTTTTGGCGCTGCCGAAGGTGGCGCAATTCCGCGAGTGGATTTTTGCGGCGGCCCGCGAATTCCCGGGCCCCACGATCCCGCAGCCCGACAATACTTGAGCCCTAAGTCGGCCTTTGCGCCGATTGCAGCTCAAATTGCAGGGTGATGCTGCCGATCTCGGCGCCGGCGCCGTCCCACGACCACTCATCGAAGCACACATGCCGGCTGCGGTCGATGCTGATGCGCGTGGAGGAGCGGGTGCCGTAGCCCGCGGTGCGAATGAACGCGCTCGAGAGCAGCCGCTCGGTTTGCAAACTGACGCCGGTACGCGGCAACTGCGCATCCGGCGCCGGTGTCTCATCGCGCAGCAAAGCAAGCACGGATTGCCGGTCGGCGCCGTTGCGAAGCGCATCGAGCAAGCGCGCCTTGGCCTTCGTCACTTTGGGCCACGGCGTGTCGAGGAGATGGTTCGATAGTCCGAATACGCCGGGCCCGAGCTCGCGGCCTTCGCCGCGCACGCTTTCATAGACGCCGAGCCGTTCGCCGTCGGAAAGGAGCAGACAGAAGCCGTTGTAATCCGTGCCGACTTGGCGAAGGTTTGCGAGTCCCTCGGCCACCGAGGCGGTGGACTCCAAAAATGACCTAACCAGGGAACCACGGCTCGGCGCATCGGCTCGAACGGCTGCAGGATCCCGAAAATTGGTGACCGCGGCAAAGCGCCCGGTGCGCGTGATGCCGATCCATGTACCGCCCGCCATGAGGTCGCGGCCGGCCAGAATGTCCGTGCGATCCGTCCACCAATGTGCGGCGGCGGTCGGACGGCCGTGGTCTTCGTCGCGGTTGGCCGCAACCAGACATGGAATCTCCGGATGCGCACGCCAGGCGATGACAATCAAGCACATCGGCTCACACGCTCCCCTGCGCCCTTCCCGTTTGCCCCGCGATCGACTCGCCTTTATCCGCGGCGCGCCACGCTGCGGCGCCGGCCGGCGCCCGGCTGTTCGCTGGAGGGCGCCCAGGGCTTGCCGCTGCGCTCCTCAATATAGCGCCGAACGAGGCGGCGCACGACCTGGGAAGGGGTCGCGTCCTCGTCCGCACACAGCCGCTCAAACAGCTCCTTCTTGCGCGGATCGATCAGGACGGTAAGTCTGGCGGTGCGTTCTTCGGTGGCCAAATTGGACTCACATTGAGTGACATGCCAATGTGCATGATATTAGAATACAGCACCCATGATCGCAAATCGCCGCCTTTAGCCGATCGTGCGCCGTGATCCAGCCTCGACTTTGAGGGCCGATATGTCGTGAGCCAGGTAATCAACTCGCCCTTGGCGCTGTGCCTCGCGTTGTTGGCGGCCTGGTGCCTGATCGGGGTCGCTGGTTTGGCGCGGCCGATGAGTATCGCCTTCGCGGGGCGAACCCTGTTTCCGCTCGGCGCGCTTTTCGGCGCCGCATTGGCCTTCGTCGCCCTCGCAAGCCTCGATCAACCCACCGAGCAGCTCATCCTGCCCATCGGGCTGCCGGATTTGCCTGCGCACCTGCGCCTGGACGCGCTGTCGCGGGTTTTCTTGCTGCTCCTGGGGGCCGTATCCGCCGGCATTTCGATATTCGCCGCGGGCTATTTTCGCCGCGGCGAGGGCACCCCGCCGGGGTTGCTGTGCGTTCAATATCATCTCTTTCTCGCCGCCATGGGCTTCGTCGTGCTCGCCGACGACGCCTACTCGTTCATGCTGGCCTGGGAAACCATGGCCCTGGCGTCTTACTTCCTGGTGACCACGCAGCATCGAATTCCCGAAATCCGCAGAGCCGGTTTTCTATACCTGCTGATCGCCCACCTCGGCGCGATCTTCATTCTGCTGTGCTTCGGCATCCTGCAGGGCGGCAGCTGGCAATTCACCTTCGATGCCATGCGCGCCGCGCATCTCGACCCGGCGTGGGCCTCGCTCGCCTTTTGCCTGGCGCTGACCGGCTTTGGCGCCAAGGCCGGTCTGGTGCCGCTGCACGTCTGGCTGCCGGAAGCGCATCCCGCCGCGCCCTCGCCGGTTTCCGCGCTGATGAGCGGCGTCATGCTGAAGACGGCGCTGTATGGAATGATTCGCGTGAGCTTCGATCTGCTCGGCGCGCCGGTGTGGTGGTGGGGATTGCTGCCGCTCTCGCTGGGCCTGTTCAGCGCGCTGTACGGCGTGGTGTTTGCAGCCGCGCAGACGGATATGAAACGTCTGCTTGCCTATTCCTCCATCGAGAACATCGGCATCGTGTTCACCGGTTTCGGGCTTGCGATCGTATTCGCCGGCGCGGGCATGCACGCCGCGGCGGCGCTCACCCTGATCGCGGTGATGTACCACGCGATGAATCACGCGTTCATGAAGAGTCTGCTGTTTCTCGGGACGGGGGCGGTGCTGCACGCCACCGGCGAACGCAACCTTGGACACCTCGGCGGCCTCATCCATCGCATGCCCTGGGTTGCGTGGACGACGCTGATCGGCGCGCTGGCGATCGCCGGACTACCCCCATTGAACGGGTTCGTCTCGGAGTGGCTGCTGCTCCAGTCGTTCCTGTTCGCGCATACGGTGCCGCACCCGTTCATCAACATGCTGCTGCCGCTCGGCGCCGCGCTGATTGCGCTCGCCGCCGCGCTGGCCGGCTATGTCATGGTCAAGTTCTTCGGTGTCGTTTTTCTCGGGCAACCGCGCGAACCCTCGATCAACCGTGCCCGCGATGCGGGTATTGCGCAACGTCTCGGCCTTGCATGGCTTGCGCTCGGCTGCGTGCTTCTCGGCTTGTTTCCCAATCCCGTCATTGCAATCTTCACCGCGGTCACCTGGCAGCTGGGATTGGGAACGCTGCCGCTGGGTGATGCGCCTTGGTGGTTGCTGCAGCCGATTCCCGAGCGGCAGTCCTCGTACGCACCGCTGGTGTTCTTCGCGGTGATCATGATCGTGGTGGTATGGGCCATCTACGGCGTGCGCCTCTTTTATCATCAGCGCGTGCGCAAGGGCGCGGCCTGGGATTGCGGCCTCGGCGGCCTCAGCAGCCGCATGCAAGATACCGCCGAAGGGTTCGGTCAGCCGATTCGGCACCTGTTTCAACCGTTTTTCGCCATCGTCAGGCACCTTCCGAGCCCCTTCGACCGCGCGCCGGCCTATCGTCTGGAGATCGGGGATCGCATCTGGCTCGGCTTGTACCAGCCCGTCGGCGCGCTCGTGCGCTTGGTGGCGGACAAGGTGGCCTGGCTGCAGCAGGGGCGCATTGCGACTTATCTGCTCTACAGCTTTGCGACGCTCGTCGTCTTGTTGGCGCTCGCGCTATGAACGTATTCGATTGGATCGTGCAGGTGTCGGGAATAGCGATTGCGCTGAGCGCCGCGCCGGCCTTTCTCGGCTGGGTGAACCAATGCCGCGCCTGGCTGCAGAACAAGTCCGCCCCCAGCCTTCTGCAGCCGTACCGCGAAATCCGCAAGCTGTTCCACAAAGATGCGGTGATCGCCGAGAACGCCTCGCGGCTGTTCCGGCTCGCGCCCTACGTGGTCTTCGGCGCCATGGCGACCGCGGCGGCGATCATCCCGTCGATCGCCACCCGCTTGCCGTTCACCCAGGCGGCCGATGCGATCGCGCTGGTCGGCTTGCTGGCGACGGCGCGGGTGTTCTTGTCCCTGGCCGCCATGGACGTGGGCACCGCCTTCGGCACGCTCGGCGCGCGCCGCGAAATGATGATCGGATTTCTCGCCGAGCCCGCGCTGCTGGTGGTGATCTTCGTCGTGTCGCTGATCTTCGCGACCACCGCGCTGCCGATCATCGCGGAACGCCTCTCCGCGCAGTCGTTCGCGCTCTATCCCAGCCTGGCGTTCACCGCCATCGCTTTCACGATGGTGCTGCTCGCCGAGAATGCGCGCATCCCGGTCGACAATCCCGCCACCCACCTTGAATTGACCATGATTCACGAGGCCTTGCTGCTCGAGTACTCGGCCCGCCACCTGGCGCTCATGGAGTGGGCCGCGGCACTGAAGCTCTTCAATTATGCATGCATCGGCTTCGCGGTCTTCATTCCCTGGGGCATCGCGACCAGTCACGCGCCGCTGAGTTTGGCGGTGGCGGTGGTGCTGCTCGGCGTGAAGCTCGTGGTCGCCGGCGGCGGGCTGGCGCTCATCGAGACCGTGTCGGCGAAATTGCGCGTGTTCGCCGCGCCTGAGTTTCTGGCCACCGCCTTCTTGTTCGCGGTGCTCGGATTGCTGGTGCGGCTGTTGCTGGGGGCATGAGCATGACCGCGATGCCGATCGACCTGCAGATCCTCAACACGCTGGCGGCGCTGCTGCTGCTGCTCTCCTTCGCCATGCTGTCGCAGCGCCGGATCGTCACCCTGGTCAATCTGCTCGCCCTCCAGGGCGCCATATTGGGCATCGCCACCTTGATGCTCGCCTGGCGGACCGGGGTTCATCACCTGTACCTGTCCGCCGCTCTCACCTTCGGGCTCAAGGTGATTTTTCTTCCCTGGCTGCTGCATCGCCTGATTCGCCGGTTGGGCGTCTACTGGGACACCGAGTCGCTGCTCAATCAGGTCGGCACGATGCTGGTCGGGGTGCTCATCGTGATCTTTTCATTCGGACTCGCGCAGCCGATTTCGGCGCTCGCGAGCACCGCCACCCGCAATTCCATCGGCATCGCCGTGGCCGTTATCCTGATCGCGTTCCTCACGATGATCACCCGCCGCAAGGCGATGTCGCAGGTCGTTGGATTCCTGTCGATGGAAAACGGATTGTTCTTCGGCGCGATGAGCGCGACCTATGGCATGCCCATGGTGGTCGAATTGGGCGTCGCTCTGGACGTGCTGGTGGCGATGCTGGTTCTCGGCGTGTTCTTCTTCCAGATCCGCGAGCAATTCGACAGCCTGGATCTGAAGCATTTCGAGTCCTTGAAGGAGGATCAGTAGCGTGGTGTTCCTTCTTCTTCTGGGAACCCCGCTGACGGGGGCGGTGGCTCTCGGCGTCTACGGCGGGCGGCGCTGGGCGCCCGACCTCAACGTCGCGTTCTCGTTGATCACGTTTCTCGCGGCGGCCGCGCTCGCCTCGAGGATCGTGAGATTCGGCAATCTGGTGGTCGGGCGCGAGCAATTCTTCATCGATGCGTTCAACGTGTTCCTGGTGGCGCTGACCGCGTTCATCGGTCTCACCACGGCGCTGTTTTCGCGCCCCTACATGCGCATCGAGGCGCACCACGGGCGGGTGTCGGCCGGACAGCTGCGCCTGTACCACAGCATGTACCAATTGTTCATGGCAACGATGCTGATCGCGCTCACGACCAACAACATGGGGCTTTTGTGGGTCGCCATGGAGGCCGCCACGCTGTCCACGGTATTGCTGGTGACCCTGTACCGAACCGCCGCGAGCCTCGAAGCCGGTTGGAAATACTTCATACTCTGCGGCGTCGGCATCTCCCAAGCGCTCTTCGGCACCATCCTTCTGTATTTCGCCGCCGAAAAGGTCCTGGGCTCTGAGGGCGTCAGCGCCCTGCTCTGGACGCATTTGAACACCGTGAAGGGCCAGCTGGAACCCGCGGTGCTCGGCCTGGCGTTCGCATTCCTGCTGGTCGGCTACGGCACCAAGGTGGGTCTCGCGCCGCTGCACAACTGGTTGCCCGATGCCCACGCGGAGGGCCCGACGCCCATATCCGCGGTCTTGTCGGGACTCCTGCTCAACGTGGCGATGTACGCCGTGGTGCGCTGCAAAGTCCTGGTTGAAGGCTCTCTTCAGTCGAGCCTGCCGGGCCGCATGTTGATGGGATTCGGCTTGCTCTCGGTGGTTCTGGCCGCGTTCTTCCTATGGCGGCAGCGCGACGTGAAGCGCCTGTTTGCCTATTCCTCGATAGAGCACATGGGCATCATCGCGTTCGCATTCGGCATGGGAGGTCCGGTCGCCAACTTCGCCGCACTGCTGCACATGACGGTGCATTCGCTCACCAAGTCCGCCATATTCTTCACCGTGGGCCACGCGGTGCAGAAAGCCGGTTCGCAGGTCATGGATAACATCCGCGGCCTCATCGCCTTGAGCCCGACCATCGGTTGGGGACTGATGCTCGGGGCGCTCGCCATTCTCGGCATGCCGCCGTTCGGCGTCTTCGCCAGTGAATTTCTGATACTGACGAGCGCCATGAAACAACAGCCCTGGGCAACGCCGATTTTGCTGCTCGCGCTCGGCGTGGCGTTCGCGGCGATTTTCGGCCGAGTGCAGCCGATGGTGTTCGGCGACACCTCGGCCAAACGCCTGCCGCACCCGCCGGCGCTGATACCCGTGTTCGTGCATCTCGCGCTGGTGTTGCTGTTCGGCCTGTTCATCCCGCCCTATCTCGCCGATTGGTATCGGGCCGCCGCGCGGCTGATCGGGGGCCACTGAATATGGACCTGCGATGGTGGTTCGATCGCGCGGCCGAGCAGCCCGATTCAAACGGCGGCGTGATCGCAGGCGCTCCCGGCCTGCGCGGCCTGCGGGTCGCGCGCGACCAATGGCGGCAGGCCGCCGAGGACATGGCGGCACATGCGGGCCGGTTGCTCGCGCTTTGGGCGAGCCGCGACGACCACGGCGAGCACCTCGTGCGCGCCGCATTCATGGCCGATGCGCGTGTGCTGGTGCTCACCCTGGCGGTCAGGGAATCGGACGGCGCGTATCCCGGCATTGAAGCATTGTTTCCGGGCGCGAGCCGCATGCAGAGGGCGGTCGCGGATCTGTATGGACTGCGCGCCGGCGGCGCCGATACGCGGCGCTGGCTGCGTCACGCTGCCTGGCCCGAGGACTTTCATCCGTTGATCGACGCCGCTGCGCCGGCCTCGGCGGCGGCGCCGGCGCTCGAGAACTACCCATTCGTCGCCGTGGCGGGCGATGGCGTGCACGAAATTCCCGTGGGCCCGATTCATGCGGGGATCATCGAACCCGGACATTTCCGATTTTCCGTGGTCGGGGAAAAGGTGCTCAGGCTCGAGGAGCGCCTCGGCTATGTTCACAAAGGCATCGAACGGCGCTTCACCGAGATGGCGCTGCTCGACGGCCAGCGTCTGGCGGCGCGAGTCTCGGGTGATTCGGCGGTGGCGTACTCCTGGAGCTACTGCCAGGCGCTCGAAGGCATGGCGGGTGCGCGGGCACCGGCACGAGCGGCGGCGCTGCGCGCGCTCGCCCTGGAACTCGAGCGCCTCGCCAATCACCTGGGCGATCTCGGGGCGATCGGCAACGATGCCGGATTCGCCTTCGGATTGGCGCAATTCTCCCGGCTCAAGGAGGGGCTGCTGCGCGCCACCGAACAAGCCCTGGGACAGCGCTATCTCATGGACTTCATCGTGCCCGGCGGCACGCGTGTCGATCTGCACCCGGAACCAGCGGCCTCGCTGGCGCAATGCGTGGATGCCATCCGGCTCGAGACCGACGGGCTGCGGACGATCTACGACGAACACGCCGGCTTGCGCGCGCGATTCACGGGCGCCGGCGTGGTGACGCCGGCACTGGCCGTGAAATTGGGCTTGATCGGCCTGGCGGGCCGCGCGAGCGGCCAGGCTTTCGATTTGCGCTGCGATATGCCGTGCGAGCCCTACGGCGGGCTCAGGCCCGAAAAGGCGGCGCGATCCCAAGGCGATGTCGCGGCGCGGGTCGCCGTGCGCTTCGACGAAGCGGCCGAATCCGCCCGCATGCTGCAGCAATTGCTCCGGCATATGCCGGCCGGTGCGCACTGCGCGCAGATTCCGGTGCCGAATCCGGGAGATCGGGGAATCGGCTTGATCGAGGGATGGCGCGGCCCGGTACTCGTCGCGCTCGAAGCCGGCGGCGGCGGCATGATTGGCCGATGCCATCCGCACGACCCTTCATGGTTGAACTGGCCCGTGATCGAGCATGCCATCATCGACAACATCGTCCCCGACTTTCCGCTGATCAATAAATCCTTCAACCTGTCCTACAGCGGCCACGATCTATAGCCATGTGGAAGACGCTGAAACAGATCACCCGCACCGGCATCGTGAGCGAACCGCCCCCGGCGAGCGACGACGCCCTGCGCATCGCCCAGGCGCTGCAATCGCGCATCCTTCAGGTGCTCGGCCGCGCGCTTTGCATCAGGGCCGTCGATGCCGGATCCTGCAACGGCTGCGAACTCGAAATACATGCGCTCAATAATCCGCTCTACAACATCGAAGGGCTGGGCATTCGGTTCGTGGCGAGTCCGCGGCACGCGGACTTGCTGCTGATTACCGGGCCGGTCGCGAAGAATATGGCGATCGCGGTGCGGCGCGCCTACGATGCGACGCCCGATCCGAAATTGGTGGTCGCGGTCGGCGACTGCGGCTGCACGGGCGGCATTTTTGGGGAAAGCTACGCCAGTTGCGGCCGGGTATCCAACGTGATCCCGGTCGATGTGGCGGTTCCCGGATGTCCGCCGAGTCCCCGGCAAATTCTTGCCGGCATTCTGACGGCGATCTCCGATCCGGCGCCCCGCTAAACCGCGCCGGCGGGCCGCATCGCAGCGCGCGGCAGCCGGATCGGCAGGCGCTCGCGGATCGCCGCATCGACCGATTCGGGAATGTGCGAGGGGTAGTGATTGGCGAGAATCGTCTCGAGCTTGCGCGCCGCCCGTTCCACCACGCTCGGCCTGCCCTGCTCCACCCACTCGTTCGGGCTGGTGCGATCGCCGACGGTCGGGTAGATGTACTCCTTTTGCATCAGCTGCAGAGTCTGGTCGGAGCCGAGGTAGTGGCCGGGCCCCTCGATGCACACCTTGCGAATGGTCTCGAGGGACAGCGATTCATCGCTGACGTCGATGCCCTTGATCGTACGCTGCACCGCGCCGATCACGTCGTTGTCGATGATCAGACCTTCCATGGAGAACCCGAGCAGACTCGCCAGCATGCCGGCCGACTCGTAAATCAGGTTCGCACCGGCGTTGCCGACCAGCGCATGGTTGTAGGCTTTTTCGTAGCCGGCCTGCATATCCGGCAGCTTCGCGTCGCTCATTCCGGAAGCCGTTCCGCCGGTGAGGTCATAGAACCGGGACATCTGCGCGCTCGCGGCCGACAGCAGCGCCTGCTCCGGACTGCCGCCGGACATCGCGCCGGTCCGAAGGTCGGACACGAAACACCAGGTGCCGAAGATCGCCGGCGCACCCGGCTTGATCGCATTCACGTACACAAGTCCGGCGAGGCACTCCGCCGTTTCCTGCACCAGCGCGGAGGCGAGCGCCGCCGGCGCCGTGGCCCCCGCCTGGCCCGCGGACAGCAGCAGCACCGGCATCCCGCCTCGGACCGCGGTTTCGAGACACAGGCAGGCGTCGTAGGCGAATTTGAGCGGCGGCACGACGAAGCAATTCGATTGACTGACGAACGGGCGCGCCCGCCACTTGTCCTCGCCGCCGGCGATCAAATGGAACATCTCCAGGCTCGCCTCGACGTGCTGCGGCTGTACCCAGCTCGTGCCGACGTGTTTCGTGGTACCCGACACGCTGGCGTAGGCCGTGTTGGTGTCCATCTCCATCGGCGTCGAGACCTCGCGGCAGACCACCGATCGCTGGTAGAAGTGCAGATGCTCGAGCGTGTCGACCACGCGCGCGATGTCGTACAGATCCTTGGTGGTCGAGTCGCGATACTGGCCGGTTTTGGCGTCGACGATGTGCACCGCAGCCCCGGCGGTGCCGAAATACACGCGCGAACCCCATGGCTCCATGTCGTGCTTCGGATCCTGAGCGTGCAGCACGAAGTGCCGCGCCGCGCGCGCCAGAGTGTCCTCGATCAACGCGCGCGAAAACAGCAGCCGGCCTTCCGAGGTCAGTTTCGCACCCGCCTTGGTCATGTATTCGATGCCGCTCGGAGTCGCGTCGGCGAGGCCGATGTTCTCGAGCACATCGAGCGCGGCATGATGGATGCGAAGCACGTCGGCATCGGACAAGGGCTTGTAGCGGCCGCTGGACATGCCCGGGCGAACGGGGCGTATGCTGTCGGGCAGCGGCGCCGAACGGGCGGCGCGCCGTGCCGCTCGCGCCCCGCCACGTGCAACCTTGGCTTCAACTTCACTCATCGAGAGACCTCCAAAACCCAAGCGGCAGGATCGGTGTGGCAGGATGCACGGTTTCGGTCGGTTTCCGCAAGCGTAACCTCTGCCGCAGCGCCCGCCTCAGCGGAAGCTGTAGCGCGTGGCTATGGAAGCCGCCCGGCCGGCGGTGTTGTAGCCGTTCGCAAGCTGATACTCGCGGTTGAGCGCATTGTCGAGCCTGGCCGTGAACGACCAGGCCGGCGTGACATTCAGCTTGCCGTAGATGGCCGCCAAGAGGTATCCGCCGTCCTCGACCGGCGCGGTGGTGACCACATCGAGATCGGGTCGGGGACCCGACAGCAGCAGATTCATGCCGAGCTCGCCGCGGCCGATCTTGCGTGCGCCGTTGAGCGTGAAGCTGTGCTTGGTACGGCGCAGCAGTTGGCTGTTGTCGGCGAGGTCGACCGGATCCTGGAGGCTCGCTTCGGCGAGCACCGACCACGGCTCGACATTCAGCGCCCAGCTGGCCTCCATTCCGCGAATGCGCGCGCGATCGAGGTTCTGGTTTGCACCGCCATAAATCTGGTTGAAGGGGTTGGGGACGAACACAATCAAATCATCGATCGTGTCCTGAAACGCCGCGAACGTGATTTCCTGGTAAGAGGCCAGGCGCGACTTCATGCCGATCTCGAAGTTGTGGGAACTTTCGGGCGACAAGTTCGGCGTACCGCCGTAACCGAACCGGTCGGTCGCCGAGGGAGCGCGGAACGCGGTTCCCGCCGACATCGTCAACATCGTATCGCTGGTCACCGAATAGCCGTATTCGGCGTTCCAGGTCGTGTGATCCCCGAACCCCGGGTAATGCGCGATGCCGGTCGCCAGCAGCAGGCGACTTTTCCCGGCCTCGAGCTGATCCTGCACATAATAAGTCTGCGCGTGGGTGTCGATCGAATAGCCGGTGCCGTAGATCAACGAGTTGGTCTGTTCGTCGTAGACGATGGCGCCGAAAGTGAGGGTCTGATTGAGCCCGGCGCCGGCAATCTTCACGTCGTTCTGCCAATCGATCGTGTCGCGCGAGGTGTAATCGAAGTCGCCCATGCTGCCGAGGGCGTAGGGGTCGTCCTGTTGCTGGCGCAGGTCATCGACGACACGGCTCAGCGTGAGCAGCGTATGCCAGATATCCGTGACATCGCCGCTTGCGTGCACCGCGTACAAACTGTTCGAGAAGTGCTCGCTCAAGGGACTGAACGACTCGAACGCCGTGTAGTCGGCGTTGTACACCGCATTGGCGTAGTCCGTGTCGCCGGTCGCCTGATAATAGCGCGCCCCGAGCTCCCAATCGCCCAGGTGCGTGGTGAGGGCGGCGGTGCCCGAGAGGTTCTTGTAGCCGCTGTCGAGCGCATCGGCCGCATAGGTCGGGAAGCCGGAGGTCTGTTGGCCGGTGAGCGCGGCCTGCACGCTGGTCCCACCGGCGGTGTAATTGCCGTCGGCGGCGAATTGGCCCGTGCCGTAACGCCCGTAGTCGAGCATCGCCTCGGCGCCGGAAGCCCCGCCGGTGCGCGTGATCAGGTTGACGACGCCGCCAATGGCGTCGGTGCCGTAAATGGCCGAGCGCGGGCCCTTGACGATGTCGATTCGATCGAACAGTTCGGGCGACAGGTTCATGAGCGGTGCGAGCGCCTGCGTGCCCGCATTGATGCGCACGCCGTCGATCATCACGATCGACTGGTCGCTGTTGGTACCGCGGATGAATAGCGACAGCGGCTGACCCGCACCGCCGGTCTGGCCGATGTCGAGGCCCGCGTGATAGCGCAGCACATCGCCGACATCGATGGCCAGAGAGTCCGCCAGTTCCTCCCGGTTGATCACCAGGATCGGTTCCAATGCCTGGCCGACCGGTTCCGCAACGCGCGTCGCGGTCACGGTAATTTCATCGAGCGGCGAACCCGAGTCGGAGTCGGCCGGCGCCGCCACCGCCCCGAGGGTGAGAACCAGAAATACTCCGACGGCGAACAAGCCCTCGCGAATCATGACAGTCATCGGCAATTCTCCACGTCACGCGCGCCCGCATGGCATTGGGACCAGTGGCCGAAGATTGGAAGGTAGGGGCGTTCGCCGGCGCGCAATCTGCACGGGCGCCGCCCGGTGCCCTCCGCACCGCGGTTCGACGCCAGGCCGGTCTCCGGGCTTACGAGCTGCCATGCGCGGCATGGCGGGCACAGTCACCTTCCCAAGCCCGAGGGCTCAGTGGTTGCCGCTGCAACATTAGCGGCTGACCGTGGTACGGCTCGATCACCGTTGCGGGGGCAGCGTGGGAATTGCGCGATCCGCGCGTCCTCACTTCCCGTTTAATCGGATCGCAAAGCGATCCGACACCTGACGCCGGGCATGGTGCAAGCGCACGGGGACCCTGTCAAGCCGGCACACGGTAAAGAAACCGCACCCACCCGTGGCCGCGTTGACCGAGAGGCGGATCGCGGGCAGACTTACCCCGCGTTCAGGAGTCCGTCGGCCGCGCGGCTGACGGGTGAAACGGGAAGCCGGTGAAGACCTTACGGGTAAATCCGGCGCTGCCCCCGCAACGGTAAGTGAATAAGGCGAGTCTTCGTGCCACTGCGCTTCGGCGTGGGAAGGCGACTCGGCCGGGATTGCCCCGCTCACGAGCCCGTATACCGACCTGCGACGCGGCGGCACGTGTTGCGGTGGGCAACTTCGGTGCGGAATGTCCGGCGCTCATCGCGGCAAACTCCAGCATCGCTCTTTCCACTTGTACGCTGGCCACGATTCGACACAAGTGCACGGCGGGTGCGCGGAGAGTAGACCAGTGTTTGAGCGGACCTGCGGAACAGTCGCCGATGGCGCGCCGCTGCGGCGCGTGGTGGCCGGCGCGGCCGCGATCGGGCTCGCCTTGTTCCTGGGCGGAACCGCGGCGCAGGCCGCCGGGTTCGTGGTGCGCGACGATCTCGATCGCTCGGTCTCATTGGCGCGGTACCCGCAGCGCATCGTCAGTCTGCTGCCGTCCATCACCGAAACGATCTGTGCCCTGGGTGCGTGCGCCCGGCTGGTCGCAACCGACCGCTATTCCGACTGGCCGCCCCAGGTCAGAGCCTTGCCAAAGGCCGGGGGAATCGATGACGCCCAAGTCGAGTTGATTGTGAGCTTGAAGCCCGATTTGGTCCTGCTGAGCCGCTCGCAGCGCATCACCGGCCGGCTGCATGACCTGGGGCTGACGAGCTTCGCCCTGAACACCGACAGTTATCCCGAGATCTCGCACACCGTGACCGTCATCGGCGAGATTCTCGGATTGCCGGATCGGGCGAAGCACCTCAACGAGTCGATCAGCGAGGCGGTGCTGGGCATCAGCGAACGCGCGATCGCGCGCCGCCACGGCAATGCACCGGCGGTTTACTTCGAAGTGGACGGCCCGCCCTATGCCGCGGGGCCGTCATCCTACATCGGCGAGTTGCTGACGCTGCTCGGCGCACGCAATATCGTGGCGGCCGATCTGGGTCCGTTCCCGCCGCTCAACCCCGAATACGTGGTGCGCAACGACCCGGACGTCATCTTCGTATCTCAGGCCGAGGTTGCCCACGTGGCGGATCGGCCGGGGTGGGATCGGATACGCGCAATCCAGGCGCATCACGTGTGTTCCTTCACGCCCGCCGTGCGCGATACCATCGTACGGCCGGGGCCGCGCGTTGCCCAGGGCATGCAGGCCATCGCGGACTGCCTGGTGCGGGAGTCCCCGTGAGTACGATGAGGCACGCAATCACGGATCTCGGCGCCGGGCGCGTCGAATGCGGCGCGTCGCGGCGCCTCGGCACGTGGCTCCTCTGCTGTGTGGGCGTCACGATTCTGCTGACCGCGATCAGCCTGCTCGTCGGCACCACGAGTATCGAGGAGTCCTGGAGCTGGCTGCTCTCGCCGGATGCGCAGTCCTCGGTGGTGCTCTGGCAAATCCGCCTGCCGCGCACACTGGGCGCTTGGTGCGCGGGCGCCTTGCTCGGACTCGCCGGCGCGGTTGCGCAAGGCGTGTTTCGCAACCCCTTGGCGGAACCCTATCTGCTCGGCACCGCCTCCGGCGCCGCGCTCGGCGTGACGGTCTGCCTGATGGCCGCGGACGCATCCATCGGCGGGCTCGCCTTGATGGGTCAGATCGGAGTGACCGGCGCGGCCTGCATCGGTGCGTGCGCGGCGACCCTGCTCACGGTGACGCTGTCGCGCGGCGTGTTGCAGACTGCGAGCCTGCTGCTATCCGGCATCGTGACCGCGTTTCTGCTGAGCGCCGTGACCTCGCTCCTGTTGCTGACGAAGCCGGAGATTTGGCGGGAGATGCAGACATTTCTGCTGGGCACGACGTCATTCATCGGCTGGTCGTCCGCGGTCCTGCTCGCAATCGTGCTGTGCATCTGCATCGTGCCGGCGGTGCTGCTGTCTCGCGGGCTCGATGCGCTCACCCTGGGAGAGGACACTGCGCAATCCCTGGGCTTGTCGTTGCCCTGGCTGCGCCTGACTTTGCTCGGGGTGGTCGCGCTCGCCACCTCGACCTCGGTCGGCCAAGTCGGAATCGTCGGCTTCGTGGGCCTGGTCGCGCCGCACCTGGTGCGCGAAACCCTCTCGGTGAATCACCGGCAGCTTCTCATCGCGGCGCCCCTCGGCGGCGGCGCGCTGCTGCAGGCCGCCGATCTCGTCAGCCGCTGGATCATCCGGCCCGCCGAACTTCCCGTGGGCGCGGTCACCGCATGCGTCGGCGGTTCCTACCTCGTATTCCTGCTGTGGCGAAGGAGCCGCGATGGCTGAGTCAGGACCCGAAGCACGGTCACGATGCGCTGCGGATCCGGTGGTTCTATCGTGCCGGGATTTGGCCGTGGCCTACGGGTCTCGCATGGTCTTCGAGGCCGTGTCGCTCGAGTTAGTCGCGGGGCAATGGACCGCCGTGGTCGGCCCAAACGGGTCCGGCAAGTCGACGCTGCTGCGCACGCTCGCCGGACTGATGCCGGCGAAGGCCGGTACGATCCATCTGCAGGGGCGGCGTTTGGCCGCGTGGCCGCGCCGGGAACGCGCACGCAACCTTGCGTGGCTCGCCCAGACGGCGGCACCGACGGAGCTGACGGCGGCCGAGGTCGTGGCCCTCGGCCGCTTTGCGCACAGCGGATGGCTGGCCCATCGAAAGGCGGAGGACGACGCAGCGATGCTGCGGGCGATGCGCGCAACCGGCTCGCTCGCTTGGGCCCGGCGGCGGCTCTCCACCTTGTCGGGCGGTGAGCGGCAGCGCGTGCATTTGGCGCGTGTGTTGGCGGTGGAGGCGCCGGTGCTGCTGCTCGATGAGCCCACCACCCATCTCGATCCGCCGCATCAGGAGGATGTCGCGCGGCTGCTGCGCGAACAGGCGCACGTTGGCGGTGTCAGCGTCCTGAGCGCCATTCACGATCTGTCCCTCGCGCTGACGGCCGACCGTCTCATCGTCCTCGGGCACCGCGGCGTGGTCGGCCACGGCACGGTTCGAGAGGCATTATCGGGGGACTGGCTCTCCGCCGCGTTTTGCACCCGGGTCGATATCGTCGAGCATGGCGGCGTGCACTTGTGGCGGCCCGCGCTCGCGGCACCTCAGAACTGATACGACAATCCCAGCGTATAGAACCTGCCGAAGGACGAATAACCGTCGCCCACGCCGCTCGAGCTCTGACCGACGTTCTGGCCGTAAGCCCAGGGCAACAGCGGGTTGCCGTTCAGGTAGGTTCGCGCCACCGAGTTGGTGAGATTCTTGCCTTCGACATAGATCTGAAATGCCTTGGTGAACTTGTAGTGCAAGCTCGCCGTCATCCATCTAAAGGGGCTGGCGTCCGCCGCCCACCCCGGCACCTCGGTGCACTGCGAACAGTAGGACTGGTAGCTGGCCGCGTAATCCCAATTGACGTCGGCGGTGATCGGCCCCTTTTCATAGAACAGCCCCACTGAAAAGGTCATCGGCGGAACGGCGTTCACCGCCCCTATGCTGTTGCCATTCTGGTCATAACTCTTGTTCCAGGTATGCGTGTATTCCATGACGACGCCGAAGCCGTTGTCCATGATGTATTGCCACGCCAGCTCGATGCCGTAGAAATCGCTGCTGGCTCCATTGGCGGGGGCCTGGACCGTCCACAGAAACGGCATGCCGGGTACGGTGCCGGGCGGCCCCCCGGCATATTGCACGGTACCCAGATTGACGTTCGTTTGGGTGCCGGAGTAGATGTCGTCGCGGATCTTCTTGTAGAACGCTGCCGCGGTCAACGCGGAATGCGGGCGGTAATACCATTCGGCCGAAAAATCCGCTTGAGTGGCCTTGATCGGCCGAAGCCCTGCGGTCCCGTTGTAGGTCAGTTGCGGTTGGCCGTTGATGGCGTTGTTGGTCGAGGTCGGCGCCAGATAGCTCAAGTTTGGTCGGGACATGGTCTCCGCCAGCCCAAATCGCAACTGCAATTTATCCGGCACCGCCCAGTAATTTAAATTGGCGGAAGGCAGCGCAAGGGTGTATTGACCGTTCGATGACACCGACTGGGAGGTGGGATACTGCACATTCCAGGTTTGGGTCGAGCCCGTCGTGTCGTACGTCCACAGCGAACTCGGCACCGCTTCCGCGGTCGATGCGCTGGTCCTGGTGCGCACGATGCGCAAGCCTGCGTTTCCCGACCAGTTGTTGCCGGAGAAATCCGCCTCGCCATAGAGCGAGAACGT
This sequence comes from uncultured Gammaproteobacteria bacterium, assembly GCA_963758145.1. GTDB lineage: Bacteria > Pseudomonadota > Gammaproteobacteria > Steroidobacterales > Steroidobacteraceae > Bog-1198. The sequence continues at coordinate 928,068 of CAVWUK010000008.1, read as the reverse complement.
CCGTTCCGTCACCTGATAGGAATTGAACGGATTGAATTGCGGCAGGGTGCTGGCGAAATTGAACGGCGTCTGGCAGGGGAGTGTCTGGCAAAACTGCGGATTGGGTTTGCCATTCAAGCTTCGCAAGAAGGCCAGCAGCTGACTTGTATTGAGTTGCGGAAGAATGGTGGGATACGAGCCCCCTGCACCCTGCATGAAGTTGGGCAGATTGACCATGGAGATGACGTTGAAGCCCTGCGAGGCGAACGAGTAGGGGTTGCACTGCACCGGACATCCGGCGGTGTTGTACAAGGTTCCGTATTGACCGGAGCCGTTGGTCCAGTCGTTGCTGTCGTCATCGCGGGTCTTCTCGCGCAGCGACTCGCCGAATCCGAACAAGACCTTATCCACCCATCGCAGGCCCGCGTCGTAGGTACCATCGAGCGTAAACCCCGTCACCTGATCGACCACCGAGTAGCCGTTTAGTCCCACATAGTGCGTTGACCAGTACTTGTTGTTGTTCAGGAACCCCGAGTTCATCAGCGCCGTGTACGAGCATTGCCCGGGGCTGGTTGTACTCGCGGTACCGTGCGGGCAGGTCGAGAGCCCCAACTGGCTCGGTGGCACCACCACGTTGATGCTCGGCAGACTGTTGGGCAAATCACTGAAATACAGGGTATCCGGCGCGTTCGGCGTGCTCGAGACCAACCCGGCGGTGACAAAGGTATCCTGTCCGCCCTCCGGCCGGTCGGCCTTCGATCGATACACATCCTCGGCCAGAGTCCATCGATCGGCCGGCTTCCAGATCGCTTTCAACCCGTACAGCCAGGTGGTGACCTGCCGATCCGTCGTGGCGTTCACCATTTCCGGTTGGAAGTCGTTGGCGGTGACGGCGGTTACAACGCCGTTCTTGACCACGGGATTTGTCCAAGGGGTCCCGTCCGGATTGGCCGCAAAGTAATACGACTCGTTGTAGCCATATTGCGGATCGTTCAAGTGGGTGTATATCCCGTCCGCGACCAATTGGAACGCCGAGTCAGGCCGCCATTCGAGACTGCCGGTGTAGGCATCGCGCTTTTTATCGTCGAAGATCGAGCCGAACGTGATGCAGCAAGGCGTCGCCGCCAGCGGCACCGCGTTCGGTCCGCCGCTGAAGGGATATGTCGTGGGCCCGTAGATGTTCTGGTTGTAGGCATTGAGCGAATCAGTGCGCGTATTGGTATTCGAAGACACCGCGCCGAGCACAAAGCCCATGGTCTGCGCTTCGTTGGTATCGGTGAGGAATGCGGAAAATTTATTGCCATGCAGTTGCGACATGTCGTTGTAGTTGGTTTCCGCGTGCGCTCCGCCATGAAATCCCGGGTTGTCGAAGGAACTGGCGGTGCGCAAATTCACGGTTCCGCCGATGCTCCCTTCGAGCGCCGATGCTTGCGACGATTTGAGCACGTCCGCGGCCGAGATCAACTCCGAGGGCAGAACATCGAATGCCAATTGCCGGCCATCGTCGTCGGTCGCGAGAATGCGGTTGTTGAGGGTCACGATGTTGTAATCGGGCCCAAGGCCCCGGACATTGATCCGCAGTCCCTCGCCCCCAGTCGTGCGCGTGATCGTGATGCCCGGTATGTGGCTGAGCGAATCGGCGACATCGGCGTCGGGGAATCGGCCGAGTTCGGTCGCGCTGATCGAGTCCATGACCACCGCCGCATCCCGCTTGGTATCGAGCGAGCGCTCCAGACTCGCGCGCAAACCGGTGACCACGATTTCCTGCAACTCGGCGGAATCGTTACCGGGATTGGCTGGCGCCGTCGCCGCGGCTGGTGCCGCTGCCGCCCCAGGGGCAACTGTCACCGCAGGGGCTGCTGTGGCCGCAGGAGCTGCGTCGAGGGCGAATGCCGGCCAACTCCACCACGCCGCTGCTGTGGCGGCGATGAGCAGAACAGAAAGCAGGCGCATCCGCTGCATAGGATCCCCCCCTCCTAGAATCTTGTTGTCGATGGCCTTGCAAACCGCGCCGCACGCCGCGTCGGACCAATTCAATCCGACCTTAAACGAAACATGACTAACTTTCAATAGGTGTTTTTTAAGGACTAATTCGCCACTACGACCAGATTCATGCTGGGGTTTTTGGCAATAGTAATAAAATGATCTCTCTTGAAACTTATGTAAGTTTCGCATATAAGGGATTCTCGGAATGGCCGTCGCATCCAAACACCGTGGCCGCCGCAGCCGCAGGAATTTAACTATAATGAAATCAAGAACATGGCTCGCCTATGCGCTGTTGACGACCGGAGCGTGGGGCGTGTGGGGTGCCTTTACCGGTTTGCCGGCCACCCATGGGTTTCCTGAAACACTGATTTACTGCGTATGGGCCGTGACCATGGTCCCGCCGGCGCTCTTCGCCCTGCACCGGGTCGGCTGGCGCTTGCAACACGATGCGCGATCCCTGACCTATGGCGCCTTGATTGGGTTCCTCGGCGCGGGTGGACAGATGCTGCTGTTTCACGCCGTCAGGACCGGTCCGGCGTATCTCATTTTTCCGGTGATCTCGCTCTCGCCACTGGTCACCGTGGCCCTGTCGCTGGTGTTGCTGCGCGAGCGGACCGGCAAGCTTGGAACGCTCGGGATCGTGCTGGCTTTGTGCTCGCTGCCCCTGTTCGATTACGCGGGCGGCGCGGAAGGCCTCGCGGCCGGCGCCCATGGCCTGTGGTTTCTCCTCGCGCTCGCCGTGATGGCTGCCTGGGGCGTGCAGGCGTTCTTCATGAAGCTCGCGAATGCAAGCATGGACGCCGAGAGCATATTCTTCTACATGATGATCACGGGCCTTCTGCTGGCGCCGGTCGCGCTCGCGATGACGGATTTTTCCGTGCCCATCAATTGGGGTGCGGACGGCCCCTATCTCGCGGCCGCCACCCAGATTCTCAATTCCGTCGGCGCACTGTGCCTGGTCTATGCGTTTCGTTACGGCAAAGCCATCGTCGTCTCGCCCCTGACCAATGCCGGCGCTCCTTTGATCACGGCAGTGCTGTCGATCCTGCTGCTCGGCACGGTACCCACGGCGACGAAAATTGCCGGCATCGCCCTGGCGCTCCTGGCCGCCGTGTTTCTGGCCATCGAGCCCGAGCCCATCGCGGACGCACCCCGCATCGCGCAGCGGCTCTAGACCTTAAAGGAGCATGGTCGGCCATGATTATCCGGCGAGACACCAGCAATCGGCGCGAACGCATCGTCGCCCTGCTGCGTGAACAGGGCAGCGTGCAGATTCCCGCGCTCGCGGAACGTTTTCGCGTTTCCACGCAGACCCTGCGCAAGGATCTGAATTTTCTCGACGACAAGGGCATCTGCACCCGCTCATCGGGAGGAGCAATCCTGAGGCGCGGTGCGACATCGCCCAGCGAGCAGGCGCTCGAGGTCAAACGCACGCTTTTCGCCGAGGAGAAGGACCGCATCGGAAGATTGGCCGCCGGCTTGATCAAGGAAGGCGAGTCGGTACTGCTCGATTCCGGCACGACGACCCTGCAGGTCGCGCGACATATCGAGGCGGCGGCTTCGCTGGTCGTGGTCACCAACGACGCCAGCATCATGAATGAACTGCTGGGGCGTGAGAAGGTGCAACTCGTGTTCCTCGGCGGCACGCTGAGGCGCAAGAACCTGTCCTTCTACGGCACACAGACCGAGCAGGCGCTGCAGGACCTGCACGTCGAGAAGCTGTTTTTGGCCGCCGACGGATTCGATATCGAGAAGGGCGTCACCACACATTTCGAGCCCGAGGCGCTGTTGAATCGAATGATGTGCCGGGCGGCCTCGGAAATCATTGTGGTCACCGATTCGTCCAAGTTCGGCCGGATCTGTCTGCACAGGATTCTCGAACCGCAGGGGATTTCGAAACTCGTGACGGATGCCGGCATTCCCGACTCGGCCCGCGAATCACTGGCACGCATCGGCGTCGAAGTCATCATCGCGTGAAAGCCCTTCGTAAAATCATCGCGCAGCACAAGGCCGGGCGTTCGGTCGGAGTCTACTGCGCATGCTCCGCCCATCCGCTGGTGATCGAGGCGGCGCTGAAACAGGTCCGGCGGCATTCCGGCTCGGTGCTCATAGAGGCCACCTCCAACCAGGTCAATCAGGATGGCGGTTACACGGGCATGCGCCCGGCGGAATACAGTCGATTCGTGCTGGCGATCGCTGCGCGTCTCGGCATACCGCAAGAGCAGGTGCAGCTGGGAGGGGATCACCTGGGGCCGAACTGCTGGCAGGATTTGCCCGCGGAGGACGCGATGGCCAGGTCCGAGCAGCTCATCGCCGATTACATCGCTGCGGGTTTTCGCAAGATGCATTTGGATTGCTCGATGTCCTGCGCGGGCGATCCAATCGCACTGAGCGACGCGACCGTGGCCGCGCGCACCGTGCGCTTGTGCGCCGTGGCCGAGCAAATGTGGCGGCGCGTCGGCGGAGAAGCGCCGGTATATGTCATTGGCACCGAAGTGCCGGTCCCCGGAGGCGCACAGGAATCGCTCACCGAACTGGCGTTGACCGGGGCGACGGCCGCGTCCGCGACCATCGATGCGCATTGGAGCGCCTTCCAAAGCGCGGGATTGCACCATGTCTGGCCGCGTGTCATCGGGCTGGTGGTGCAGGCGGGCGTCGAGTTCGATCATCACAAGGTCATCGATTTCCAAGCTCCTCGAGCGATCGATTTGGTCGGCGTGATCGAGGCGCAGCCTTACATGGTCTACGAAGCTCATTCGACCGACTATCAGACCTCCGCCAATCTGCGCGCGCTGGTGCGAAGGCACTTCGCAATACTAAAGGTCGGTCCGGCGCTGACCTTCGCCATGCGCGAGGCGCTCTGGGCGTTGGACCAGATCGAGCGCGAGTGGCTTGGCACGGAGCAGTCGTCGCGGTTGCGCGAAACCGTTCACGAGGTCATGACGGCGACACCGCGATTTTGGAACAAATACTATCTGTCCGGCGGCCGGCAGCTGGCACTCGATCAGCAGTACAGCCTGAGCGATCGAATCCGCTACTACTGGCCGATGCCCGCGGTCGAGGCGGCGCTGAATCGCCTGCTCGCGAACCTGGACGCGAACCCGCCTCCGCTCACCCTGTTGAGCCAGTATCTGCCGCTGCAATATGAAGCGGTTCGCGCCGGTCGGATCGGTCTTTGCGCACGCGAGCTCGTATTGCATGCCATCGAGCAGGTGCTGCAGCAGTATGCGGCGGCCTGCATCGACGAAGCGAGCTGACATGATGACCTACCTGCAACTGGACGAAACCGCCCTGGATAGCGCCGGCGCATTGTGGACGGCGCGCGAAATCGCGCAGCAGCCGGCGAGCTGGCGGCGCACGCAGGATGTGCTGCGCCGGCAGGCGGCGCCGATTGCCGGCTTCCTCGCGCCCTTGCTGGCGAGGCCGGACCTGCGGATCATTCTAACCGGGGCGGGCAGTTCGGCTTTCATCGGCGAGTGTCTCGCGCCGCTGCTGTTGCAACGGCTCGATCGCCGGGTCGAAGCGATCGCGACCACGGATTTGCTGTCCGGTCCGCGTCAGTATTTCCAGCGCGACGTGCCCACGCTGCTCGTCTCCTTCGGCCGCTCGGGCAGCAGCCCGGAAAGCGTCGCGGTGGCTTCCTTGGCGGAACACGTGCTGCGCGAGTGCCATCAACTGGTGTTCACCTGCAATGAACAGGGAGCCCTGTATCAACGCTGCCGCGAGCGGCGTGACAGCCTCGCGATCTTGCTGCCGGCCGAAACCCACGATCGGGGCTTTGCGATGACCTCCAGCTTCACGGCCATGATGCTCGCGGCCAGCATGGCGTTCAACGGCGCCGGCAATGGAAGCCCGGACGTGGCCCTTATTGCCCGGGCTGCCGGGGATCTGATCGATCAACACAATCCGACGCTGCGGGAATTGGCCGCGCGCAGTTATTCGCGAGTCGTGTATCTCGGCAGCAATGGCTTCAAGGCGCTGGCACGCGAAGCCGCATTGAAGTTGTTGGAACTGACGGACGGCCAGGTCATCGCCGCATTCGATTCTCCGCTCGGTTTTCGCCACGGACCGAAGACCATCGTGACGCGGGACGCGCTGCTGTTCCTGTTCGTTTCCAACGACCCCTACACGCGCCGCTACGATCTCGATTTATTGTCCGAACTGCGCTCGGACGCTCTGGCCGGCAGGGTCATTGCCATCACGGCTCAGGTGCACGATGCGGTCACCCAGGGCGAGTACCTGCACGTGCGGCAGCTCGACCGTGCCGAAGACGGTGATCTTTATTATCCGTACATCGTGTGCGCTCAATTGTATGCATTTCACCGGTCGCTGTCCTTGGGGAACAAACCCGATCTGCCGAGCAAATCCGGTACGGTGAATCGCGTGGTTCGCGGCGTGACCATCCATTCGCTGTGACGGGGGACTGCCGCCATGTATCTCGGCGTTGACGGAGGCGGAACCAAGACGGCCCTGGTGATCATCGACCGCGACGGCGCGATCAGGGCGATGCACCGGGCCGCGGGTTCCTACTACCTCGCGATAGGGCTCGACGCGCTCGGCACCTTGCTCGCCGACGGCGTCAACGCCGTTTTGGCCAAGGCCGGCGTACGTGCCGAAGATCTGGATTTTGCCTTCTTCGGCCTGCCCGCCTACGGCGAAGACAGCGCCCTGACCGGCGCACTGAGCCGGCTTCCCCGGAAATGCCTGCCGGCCGATGCCTATTTGTGCGGCAACGACATGATTTGCGGGTGGGCTGGTTCGCTGCTCTGCCGCGACGGCATCAGCGTCGTCGCCGGCACGGGCTCCATCTGCTACGGCGAACGCAGCGGCGCCGCCGCTCGCAGCGGCGGCTGGGGCGAATTGTTCAGCGACGAGGGCTCCGCGTACTGGATCGCCTGTCGGGGGTTGAACCTGTTCGCACGCATGAGCGACGGCAGAACGGCCCAGGGGCCCTTGTATGCGGTGATCAAGCGACACCTGAATATCACCGAGGACCTGGATCTCTGCGCGCACGTCTATTCGCGGCTGGGAGGCGATCGCGCGCGCATCGCGCAAATGTCCAATTGGGTCACGCAGGCCGCTCGGGAAGGAGACGGTCAAGCGATGGCCATCGTCAGGGACGCTGCCCTCGAGCTCGCGCTCATGGTCGACGCGACCCGCCGCCAGCTGGGATTCGGGGCCTCAGATCCGGTCGCGGTCTCCTACTCGGGCGGTGTCTTCGATAACGTCGGCGAGACGTTGTTGGAACCCTTTACGGCATCCCTGCAGGCACATCACCCCGGCTACCGGGTTTGCGAACCGGTGTTGCCGCCGGCGATCGGCGCGGCGCTGTACGCTGCAAAACGACACGGCCGACCCTTGTCGGATGCGGCGATCGAGCGCCTGCGCGTAGAGAGCTGTGCGCTGCGAATCGAGCTCGAATAATGGCGAACGCGACCATCCGCTGCGTATTGGCTTGCGGTTGGTCGATACTCGCGGCCGCCCGTGTCGATGCCGCGGGCGTCGGATCGAGCTCGTTCACGCTCGATGATTTCACCTCCGTGGAAAAGATCGATGTCCACGTGCACATCAACTCCTCCGATTCGACGTTGATCGATCAGGCCGGCGTCGATCGCTTCCGTCTCCTGACCATCAACGTCGATTACCCCGATTTTCCGCCGCTCGCCGAGCAGCTGCGCATCGCGCAGGCGCATGCCGCAAACCACCCGGCGCTGGTGGCGTATGCCGCCTCGTTCTCCATGCGCGGCTGGGACGAGCCGGATTGGCAGCAGCGCGTGATGCGCGAGCTCGATGCCGCGTTTGCGGCCGGTGCTGTGGCCGTGAAGGTCTGGAAAAACGTCGGCATGGAGTTTCGCGATGCGAACGGCCGATTGGTCATGATCGACGATCCGAAATTCGATCCCCTGTTCGACTTCATTCGCGAGCGGCACCGGGTGCTGATCGGGCATCAAGGAGAGCCGCGCAATTGCTGGGTCGCCATTGCGGACATGACCGTGAACAACGACAAGGAATACTTCCGCGATCACCCGCAGTACCACATGTTTCTGCACCCGGAGCTGCCCTCCTACGAGCAGCAGATGGCGGCGCGGGATCGGATGCTGGCGCGAAACCCGCATTTGAAATTCATGGGCGCGCACTTGGCGAGTCTCGAATGGAGTGTGGACGAATTGGCGGCCTTCCTCGATCGCTATCCGAACACCGTGGTGGATCTGGCCGCGCGCATGGGACAAGTGCAATTCCAATCCAACCGCGATCGCGGCAAGGTGCGCCGATTCTTCATGCGCTACCAGGACCGCCTTCTCTATGGCACCGATCTGACGCAGGAGGCAGGTGGGGACCCGGGGGAACTGCGCCAGGAGGCGCACGCAGTCTGGCTGCGCGACTGGCGGTATCTGAATACCGGGGAGAGTTTCAGCGTTCCCGAACTCGATGCGCCGGTGCGCGGCTTGGGTTTGCCCAAGAGCGTGGTGCGGAAGATTTACAGAAGCAACGCCGAGCGGTGGTTCGGCAACCCCTGGCATTGAAACCGCCCGCCGACGGGACAGGAATCGAAATGAATCGATGGTTCAAATCGTGTTTATGCGTTGTCCTCGCCTCAGCTGTGGCGGTCGCCTGCAGCGTTGCGCTGGCGGGTGAACGGCCACTCGCGACCTCGCACGACCGGTCGCACGTTCTGGGTTCGATTCAGGGAAAGACCTTGTCGGTGACCGTCTACTCCGACGGGGCCTACTCCATCACGGCACCCGGCATTGCAGGTGCGGTCGTTCGCTCCGAGGTGGAGGCGGATGTGGATTCCCGAGTACTGCGTTCTTCGGCGTACCCGCAACACACGATGGTGCAATCCGAGTTTCGGGACGAATTCGGTACCGGATCGACCCTGACGGTCACTCACACCGGCCTTCCGGATTCACCGGATCTCATCGTTACAGTGCGGTTATTTCGGGATCAATCGTGGGGGGAAATCGAAGTCCGGGTACTCAACACGGTGCACCGGGCAATCTCGGTTCAGTCCATCCGCAGTCTTCACGCCACGGATGCTCCGGTCATCAGTCTGAACGGGCCGGCCTCCGCCGATCGTATCCTGTCCGACAGCTATAGTGAGGACAGACCCCAGCTCGCGATTCGCGAACTCGGGCGTGCTCCAAAAGGCATGCACCGCGCCGTTGGAAGCCAGCTCATTTATAATCGCCGGAGCGGCCAAAGCCTGTTCCTGGGCGCACTCACCTCCGATCGGCTGCTGACGATCTTTCATCTGCAAGAGCGGACTGCGGGCGCCGGTCCGGCCATTCTCTCGTACGAAGCCGTCGCAACCGGCACTACCGAAATCATGAAAGGCGAGTCGCTCAGGGATTCGCCGGTATCCGAACAGGTCAATCTGAGCCTTCGCCTGAATTCCGGCGAGAGCCTTTCGTCCGAGCGCCTCATGTTTGCCGTTGGCACGGACTACCACGCGCAGCTGGAGCAGTACGGACGGGCGGTGGGGCTGCTGCACAATGCCCGGGTGAACGCCTCGACACCCATCGGGTGGTGGAGTTGGACGGCATATTACTTCGGGCTCAACCAGGGAACTGCCGGCACCAACGCATACTGGCTCGCCGAGAACTTGAAGCAAGTGGGGTACACCTACTTTCAGATCGATGAGGGGTATCAATATGCGCGGGGCGAATACACGACCGCCGACGCAAACCTCTTTCCTCTGGGCATCGGCTACATGGCGGATCTGGTGCGCCACGCCGGCCTCACGTTCGGATTATGGACCGCTCCTTTCGAAGTGTCGGAACGTTCATGGGTATTTCAAAACCACAGGGAGTGGCTGCTCCATAACGCCGCCGGCCAGCTCATTCACATTGGTTACGTCACGGAGAAGCAGGATCCTCTCTACGTGCTCGACACGACCAATCCAGGCGCCCAGAACTATTTACGGCAGACGTACAGCACGCTTTACAACTGGGGTGTGCGCTTTCTCAAATTGGATTTCATGGACGACACGGCGGTCGAGGGGTCCTACTATCGTCCCAATACGACGGCTCTGGAGGCCCAGCGGATCGGTCTGAAGATAATCCGTAGCGCGGTCGGCGACGGTGTGGTGCTCGACAAGGACGGGAGCCCCATGTTGAACCCCGTTGGAATCGTGGATGCGGGCCGTGTTTCCCAGGATACCGGCCATAGCTTTGATGCCAGCAGAGACGCCGCCTCGGGCATTGCGGCGCGCTACTTCATGAATCGCAATTTTTTCATCGCCGATCCGGATGCATTCACCGTCTCCACTCAAACGGTCGACGACCAGTCCTGGCACGGCGGGCAGCGCCCGCTCACTCTCGACGAAGCAAAGGTGTCCATCGCGCTCGCAGCGGTCTCGGGAGGCATGTTCGAAATCGGAGACGATCTTCCCACCCTGGGAACTTCTGCGGAGCGGTTGTCTCTGGTACGCAATTCGGACCTCATCGACATGGCCCGTCTCGGCCGCGCATCCACGCCCGTCGATCTGATGACCTATGCGCCAACCGACCAGCAGCCGAGCGTCTTTCTGCTCAAGGAAAACGAGCGCCAGGCCATTCTCACGATCTTCAACTGGACCGATGCGGAGCTCAAGCGTGCGATCAATCTCACGAGTCTTGGGTTCAAGGGACCGGGGCAATATCAAATAACCGACGCGTTCGGCGATCAAGGTTGCTGCAGCGACTCTTCGGGCATCATCCATCTGGTTCAGAAACCTCATTCTGTCCGCGTGCTCAAGCTGATCGACAATTCCGTCCCTGCCACCCCGCCTCCCTTTGAGATACGGTCGGAAGCCGGCGCAAAGTCGGGGCAGACTCTGACCTTCACGGTGGCTGCCTCGTCGCCGGAAGCGCCGGTGCTTTCGTGTCACTGGGACTTCGGAGACGGATCTAGCATCGACGGCAAGGAGGTGCGGCACGCCTTCACTCACTCAGGGGTTTACGAAGTGCGTGCCACTGTAACGGGCCTGGATGCAACCACGAATCGCGAGACCATCACGGTCTCGATTTCCGGCGATGTCTCGACACGGTTCAACCCGTCGGAGAAGCTGCGCTCCAAGTGACGCCATCATCGACCCGGACCCACCCTCCTCCAGAATGGCGCGTCATGACAAGTGCGTGACGCAAATTGATCAGCCGCAACCAGCGACAGTGACCATACTTGCTAGCGGAACCCCGTGAATCCGTTGCGCTTCGGCGCCGGAATCGACGGCCACCCCAATACCCGGGAGAGCGACCTTGGATGAGCCACAGACCCAAACCAGTCACGCGCGCCGTCCGAGCGGCCGCGACGCGAAACGGGCTTCGCGTGCCGCCCGAGCCGCCTCCTCGATCCCCTACATCACGCGCAGCATTCCTTACTACGAGGTCCTGACCGAGGAGGGACTCGCGCTGCTCGAGGCCAATGCGGATACCATTCTCGAGGAAATCGGGATCGATTTTCGCGACGATCCCGAGGCGCTCGAGATCTGGAAAGCCGCGGGCGCGGACGTCAAGGGAGAGCGCGTGCATTTTGCCCGCGGCATGTGCCGGTCGATCGTCAAGCGCTCGGCGCCGCGCGAGTTCACCCAGCATGCCCGCAATCCCGCACGCAGCGTCGTCATCGGCGGCAAGAACACCGTATTCGCCCCGGCCTATGGCTCGCCGTTCGTGCGCAATCTCGACGAAGGGCGCCGCTACGCGCGCATCGAGGATTTCCGCAATTTCGTCAAGCTCGCCTATTTGTCCAATTCCCTGCACCATTCGGGCGGCACGATCTGCGAACCGGTCGACCTGCCGGTCAACAAGCGCCACCTCGACATGGTGTACAGCCATCTGAAATTCAGCGACAAGGCGTTCATGGGATCGGTAACCGCGCCGGAGCGGGCCGCCGATTCGGTTGCGATGGCGAACATCGTCTTTGGCCCCGACTTTAAGGACCCCGCCACCGGCCGCCCGAAGACGACGATCATCAATCTGATCAACGTGAATTCGCCGATGACCTACGACGCCACGATGCTCGGCGCCGCCAAGGTCTATGCGCGCGCCAATCAGGCGCTGATCATCACCCCGTTCATACTGGCGGGCGCGATGTCGCCCGTCACCGTGGCCGGCACGGTGGCGCAGACCCTGGCCGAGGCGCTGGCGGGACTGGCGTTCGTGCAATTGGTGAATCCGGGCGCTCCGGTCGTGCTCGGCAGCTTCGCCTCGTCGATCTCGATGCAGTCGGGTGCGCCGACCTTCGGCACGCCGGAGCCGGCGCTGGTGCTGTACTCGATGGCCGCGCTGGCCCGTCGCCTCGGAATCCCGTTCCGTTCCGGCGGGAGCCTGTGCGCTTCGAAGATCCCGGACGCGCAGGCGGCGTTCGAATCGGCGAACACGCTGCTCCCCACCTGCCTTGCGGGCGTCAACTTCGTGCTGCACACGGCCGGCTGGCTCGAAGGCGGCCTCGCCATGGGCTACGAAAAATTCGTCATGGACGCGGATCAGGCCGGCATGATGCACACGCTGCTCGCGGGAGTGGACTTGTCGCCCAACGGCCAGGCTCTCGATGCCATGCACGAGGTTGGGCCCGGCAAGCATTTTCTGGGCTGTGCACACACGCAGGCCAATTTCGAGAATGCGTTCTATCGTTCGCCGCTCGCCGACAACAACAGCTTCGAGCAGTGGGAGGCCGAGGGCGCCACCAACATGTCGAAGCGCGCGAACGTCCTGTGGAAAAAAATGCTCACCGAGTATGTTCCGCCGCCCATGGATCCGGCGGTGGACGAGGCACTGCTCGACTACATGGCGCGGCGCAAATCCGCATTCCCCGATTCGAACGTCTGAACGGGGCGGCCGATGAAGCGACGTACGGTTCTCGTGTGGTCATCCGCGCTCCTCGTCCCGATGCTGGCCACCGCCATCGCCGCAACCGCGGCTGCCGTAAAAACAGCGCCGACCTTCGCCAATCTTCAGGGCGAGGTGGTGCTGGAGAACCCGCGAGTTTTGGTCCAGAAATTCCTCATCGAGCCCGGGCAATCGACCGGTCTTCATACGCATCCGGGCAATCAGCTGCTGGTATTCATCAAGGGCGGCGTGCTGCGCTCGGAATCGGGGCGCTCGACGTTGTGGAAGGATGGCCGGGTCCTGTGGCAGACCGCCGCGGATCGCGCGGATGATGGCAGCACCAACACCGGATCGACTCCGATCGAGATCATCTGCGTGAACCTGAAGCCGGTGGCCCCGGGGGCGCCGCCGGCGGGCGGCAAACCGAAATATCAATATCTCAATTATCCGAACATTCCGGGAGAGGATTTGCTCGAGAATGACTTCGTGATCGTTCAGCGATTCGTCGTCAATCCCGGCCAATGGGAGGGCGTGCACGCCCATCATCCCGACATGCTCTACATCCACATCAAGGGCGGACAGTGGGCGGCCCGGTCGAAGCGCGAGCCCGAACACCCCTACCCCGAGGCCTCGCCGGACGGCGAGGTCGGCTGGATGGCGACGATCCCCTTAAGCGAAGGGCACGAGTCGGGGAACATCGGGAAAAACCCCATCGATCTGATCTGGGTAACCCTGAAGCAATAGCGCGGCCCGACTCGTCGCGGGCGCACAATAGGAGACTCATGGTGACCATTTCTCATCGAATCGCATCTTTGCTGGTGAGCGGCTGCCTCGTCGCGGCCGCCTCGGGCGTGGCGCTCGGCGACGATCATCCCGCATACATCTCCAAGCAGGATGTGAGCGGCGAGATCTTCAAGAAGCCCTTCGCCAAACGCGAACCCGATGGGACCGGCACGGCACTGGAGGCCGTGACCTTCGATTCCAAGGACAAGAGATTCTCGAGCGGCATGTACCAGGCGGGACCGGAGCACGAGAATCACATGGCCGGCTACGAGACGAACGAGTTCGTCTACCTGATCAAAGGCACCATCAAGCTCACGTCCGCCGACGGCACGGTGATCGTGGTGGGTCCCGGCGAGGCCGCCACGATTCCGAAGGGTTGGAAGGGGCATTGGGATACGGACGGCTATACCAAGCTGTGGGTGACCTACGACCCGGATGCAGAAGCAAATGCCAAGTAGGATCACGCGGCGTGACTTCATCGACGGCGTCGCCTGCACGGTGATCGCCGGCGTCGCCTGCCCGAATCTGGCTCGAGGCGCATCGGCCGCTTCCTACCCGCCGGCGCTGACCGGCTTCCGCGGCAGCCGCGCGCCGGATTACGCCACCGCGCATGCGCTTCGCGACGGCGCCAAATACCGTATCGACGACCACCCGGTGAGCGAGGAGTTCGATTATGCGGTCGTGGGCGCCGGCATCGGTGGTCTCGCCTCCGCGTATTTCGTCCATAGGGCCCGCCCCTCGTCCCGAATTCTGATTCTCGACAATCACGATGACTTCGGCGGACACGCCCGCCGCAACGAATTCGACGTCGACGGGCGCCTGTTGATCGGCTATGGCGGCAGCGAATCGATACAGTCGCCCAAGTCCGGTTGGAGCCGCACCGCTTTGGGCCTGCTCGCCGAGTTGGGAGTCCGAATCGACCGCTTCGAAAAGGCGACCGACACCAACCTGTATCCGGGTCTCGGACTCTCCTCCGGGCTCATGTTCGAGCGCGAAGCTTTCGGCGTCGACAAGCTGGTGACGGGGGACCCGCAGCGCAACTTGCCTTCGGATATCCCCGAGCGGCTGCATCACGGCCGGCCGATCGCCGAATTCGCCGCGGACTGTCCGCTATCGCCGGAGCAGCGCCGCAAGCTCATCGATCTTTATAGCGGGCGGCGCGAGATCCTGCCCGGTGCGAGCGCGCGCGACCGGCTGGCGATGCTCGAGTCGATCTCCTATGCGGAGTTTCTGCGCAAGTTTTGGGGCCTCGATGCAACCACGCTCAAGATCTTCCTCGCCCGCACCCTGGACCTGTTCGCGCTCACGGCGGAATTCGTCCCCGCGGCCGAGGCCGCGAGCTGTGCATTGCCCGGCTTCCAGGGTTTGGACATCGCAGCGGAGGAGGATATTTCGAATACCGAGCCCTACATCTATCATTTTCCGGACGGCAACGCCTCGATTGCACGGCTACTGGTGCGCAAGCTCTGCCCGCATGCCGCGAGCGGTTCGACCATGGACGACATCGTCACCGCGCGCTTCGACTACGGTGAATTGGACCGCGAGGGCGCTGCCGTGCGCCTGCGCCTCTCGAGCACGGTGGTGCAGCTGCGCAATCGCGAGGCCGGCGTCGATCTGCTTTACGTCAAGGATGGCGAGGCGCATCGCGTGCGCTGCCGCCATGTCATCTACGCGGGCTACGATGCCATGCTGCCGTACGTCTGTGCCGATATCCCGCCGCTGCAGCGGGAGAGTCTTTCGAGCTGCGTGCGCGCGCCGCTGGTATACGTCAACGTCGCGGTGCGCAATTGGCGGCCGTGGGTCGCCCGCGGCGTTCATTACATCTTCAATCCGACCGGCTTCTATTCGGTGATGAAGCTCGACTATCCGGTAAGCCTCGGTCAATACCATTGTGCGCACGACCCGAATGAGCCCATCGTGCTGCACCTCGTGCACATACCGCAGCCGCCGCACCCGCTTTCCGATCGGCGGGCCACCCTGCGAGCGGCGCGTCAGGTGCTTTATGGACGCCCGTTCTCCGATTTCGAAAACGCGCTTCGCGATGAGCTTGGCCGCGCGCTCGGTCCCGGTGGCTTCGACGCGGCGCGCGACATCAGCGCGATCACCGTGAATCGCTGGGGGCATGGCTACGCCTACGACCTCGATAAACTCTCCGATCCGACGCGGAACGAAGCCTTCGCCGCGGCCAGCCGGGCACGGCTTGGACGCATCAGCGTTGCGGGATCGGACGCCGCATGGACCGCGTACGCGCACGCGGCGATTGACGAGGCGTATCGCGCCTCGCGCGAGGTATTGGGATGACAGGCGGTCCCGCGGATCGTACCCCGCGGGCCAGCCGCCGAAGCTTTCTCTATTCCCAGTCCGCGCTCTTGCTGTGCCTCGCCGCGACGATTCCGGCGGCGCGCGCCAAGGATCCGACGACAGTGCCGATCGGCGGCACGCTGCCGGAGGCCACTCTGCTCGGGTTGAACGGGCCGCCGAGAACGCTCGGCTCATTTCGCGGCAAGCCGCTGATCATCAACGTTTGGGCCAGCTGGTGCGGTCCGTGCAGGGAGGAAATGGCTTCGCTGGAGCGCTTGGCGTGGCACGAAGAAGCGCGGCATTTCGCCCTCATCGGCGTCTCGACGGATGACGATGCCGCGGAAGCGGTAAAAGTGCTCAGAGAGACCAATGCCACCATCAGCCACTTCATCGACCAGGGCCTGCAGATGGAAAACATACTCGGCGCTTCGCGCCTGCCGTTGACCGTGCTGGTCGGCGCCGATGGCCGCGTGCTCGATAAAATCTACGGCGCGCGGCAATGGGACGGTTCGGAGTCTCTGCGGCTCATCGAGGAGACCTTTCGCGGCAACCGGGGCGCGCCCTAGCGAGCAGCGCGTAAGGCACCGCCGCGTGGCCCGCTACTTCTGCTCCCCGTAAATCTTGACCAGTCGGTACAGAAACTCGCGCCCTTCGAGCAGCGACTTGACCCCGACGTATTCGTTGAGACCGTGGATGTGGCCCAGGTCGGGTCCGACGAACACCGGCTCGACCCCGTAGGTCGGGATGCCGGCCGCATTGGTGAATTCACCGTCGGTGGCGCCCGCCTGCAGGATCGGCAACACCGGTACGCCGGGCCAGAATTCGGCGGTGAGCTTCTCGATGGGATTCATGATGGCGGACGTCAGCGGCGGCGGCGATGCCGGCGGGCCGCGCGTCTCGAGCGTGGTGACCTTGACCGCCGGGTCGGCGACCAGCTCCTCGAGCTTGGCGCGCACCTCTTCGTCGGACACGCCGGGAAAGATGCGGCAGTTGATGTTCGCCCGCGCGCGCTGCGGCAGCGCATTGGTGGCGTGCCCCGCCTCGAGCATGGTCGCGACACAGGTGGTGCGCAGCGTCGCGTTCCAGCTCGGATCCTTGCCCGAGACCAAAGCGAGGGCCGGCGCGTCGGCGGGATTGCGTAAAAATGCGTTCATGGCCTCCGCGATCGCGGCTTCGCCCTTGGCCGCCTGAATCTTCGCCATGCCGGCGAAGTACGCCCGGTTTGCATCGTTGAACTGCGCCGGGAAATCGTAGGCCCCGATCCGGGTGAGCGCCGCGGCGAGGCGATAGATCGCGTTGTCCTTCACCGGCCGCGAGCTGTGCCCCCCCGGGTTGGTCACCTCGAGACGGTAATTCTGCGGAAACTTCTCGCCCGCCTCGACATCGTGCGACACGCGTTGTCCGTTCGCGTCGAGTTCTCCCCAGGCGCCCTCGTTGAGCGCGAACGCGGCGTCGATGAGGTCGCGGCGGTTCTTGGTCAGCCATTCGGCGCCGTTGAATGCGCCCGCGGTCTCCTCGCCGCAGGTGAGCGCCACCTTGAGCGTGCGCCGCGGCTGGTAGTTCTCCGCCCGATAGCGGATCAGCAGGTCGACCCAAATCGAGGCCTCGGCCTTGTCGTCCATCGCACCGCGCGCATAGAACGACCCGTTCTCCTCGATGAGCGTGAACGGATCGCGCGTCCAGTCCTCGCGCTTGGCCTCCACCACATCGATGTGCGCGAGCAGAAGTATCGGCTTCAACTTCGGATCCCGGCCCGGATAGACGGCGACCAGTCCCCCTTCCTTCGGGTGATCGGGCGCGGCGAAAGGATGCAGGTCGCTCTGCGGAAAACCCGCCGCCTTCAAGCGCGCGGCCATGCGCTCCGCGGCCAGCGTGCAGCTGCCCGCCGACAAGGTGGTGTTCGTCTCCACGAGTTCCTTGTACAGCGCCCGGAAGCGCTGTTCGCCGGCCGCAGTGTCCTGGGGCGGGCCCGCAGCTGCGGCGGCGGTCGCGGCTGCGGTCACGGCAAATGCGAACATCGCGGAAAGGATGCGTTTCATGGCGGACTCCGTAACAGGGGGGGCGGATTAGGCTGCGCGGGCTTTCATTCGGTTTTCTTGGATTCCCCGCGCCGCGGCCGGCGGCCGCGCGTTTCGCTCTGGCTGGTGGATTCCTTCGGCGCCGGCAGCTCGACGACCTTGCGCAGGTTCGTATAGTCGGCGCTCTTGTGGGGAATGGCCATCGCCTCGACGAAGTGATGCTGAAAGCGCGGCTCGATCGCGGTCTCGACCTTCTCGATGCGCCTCACCAGGGTCTCGATGACGGCGCGCGAGGTCGCATCGAGCAGCGCGATGCGCGCGCCGGTACCGGCGGCGTTGCCGGCCGAGCGCACGTTCGCCAGATCGCAGTCCGGAACCATGCCGAGAATGATTGCGTACTTCACATCGATGTGGCTGCCGAAAGCGCCGGCGAGGCGGATGCGATCGACGTGATCGATGCCGAGACGCTCCATGAGCAGCGCGATGCCGGCGTACAAGGCGGCCTTGGCGAGCTGGATCGCACGCACGTCGTTTTGCGTGATCTTCATCTCGACCGCGCCCTGGTGCAGCAGGTACGCGAACGTCCTGCCGTTTTCCACGATTCGCGTCGAGCGCGCCGACAGCCTGCCGTCGATCACGCCGTCCTGATTGATGATGCCGGCGAGATACATCTCGGCAATGACCTCGATGATGCCCGATCCGCAGACGCCGGTGATGCCGCCGGCGCCGATGGACTCGTCGAAACCCGGCTCGTCGGACCACAGATCGGAACCGATGACCTTGAAGCGCGGCTCGAGGGTGCCGCGGTCGATGCGCACGCGTTCAATCGCTCCCGGCGCGGCGCGCTGACCGCAGCTGATCTGGGCGCCCTCGAACGCGGGTCCCGTGGGACTCGAGCAGGCGAGCAGACGTTTTTTGTTTCCAAGCACGATCTCGGCGTTGGTCCCCACATCCACCAGCAGCGTCATGTCATCGGCGAGATCCGGGCGCTCCGAGAGCACCATGCCCGCCGCATCGGCCCCGACATGCCCCGCGATGCACGGCAGCACATAGACCCGCGCGTTGCGATGCAGCTTGAGGTCGATGACGTTCGCCCGCAGGGTGAGCGAATGATCGACCGCGAGCGCGAACGGAGCGCCGCCGAGCTCCACCGGATCGATGCCGAGCAGCAGGTGATGCATGATCGGATTGCCCACCAGCGTCGCCTCGAGAATATCCTCGTGCGACACCCCGGCGATGCGCGCCACGTCCACCGCAAGCCCGCACAGCGCCTCGCGCACGGCCACCGTCATCTGCGCGGCGCCGCCCGGATTCATCATGGAATAGGAGACCCGGCTCATCAGATCCTCGCCGAAACGGATCTGCGGATTCATGACGCCGGCCGAAGCGGCAACCTCGCCGCTCAGCAAATCGCATAAATGCGCCGCGATCGTCGTCGAACCGACGTCGACCGCGAGGCCGAAGGCGCACTCATGCAGGCCCGGCCAGACCCCGATGATCTGCTTCTCGGCGTGCACCGCCACGGTGACCTGCCACGATGCGGCGCGCAGGGCGGGCTGCAGCATCTGCAGCACCGACAGATCGCAGGTCAGATCCTTGAGGCCCCATTCTGCTTCGAGCGCCTCGAACAGCCGGCGCAGGTCTCCGGACGGGTCGTGCATGTCCGGCTCCTTCACCTGCACGTAGTGCAGGCGCACCACGGGGTGGAGCTCGATCGCGCGCGCGTCGGCTTCCTTGCGCACCACCTGACGATGCACCTGGCTGGTCGCGGGCACGTCGATGACGACGTCGGCCTGCACACGCGCCGAACAGGACAATCGCCGGCCTTCCGCGAGCGGCTGGCGCCGCGAATAGCGCATCTCCGGCTCGCTGAACGGCGACAGGCTCGCGCTCGAGGAGGAGACGCCGTGCTTGGCGAACTCGCCTTCCGCGACCAGCACCTGGCAGCGGCCGCACAAGCCCCGTCCGCCGCATACGGAATCGATGTCGACCCCGAGGCTGCGCGCCGCTTGCAGGAGCGGCGTGCCCACCGGGAAGCGGCCCCGCTTGCCGGAGGGCATGAAGACGACGAGCGGGTCCCGGGTCGCCATGGGATTCGCCTCTTATTTCAAGCCGATCGCCGCCGATGGCCGCCCTCGCGCCGGCCTCGCGGCGCATCCGCAGCCGCGACCGTGCCTGCCGGCGGCGCCGGGGGCGGTGCGTCTCGGAAGCGGCGAATCCAGCGCGCGCAATCGGGGTCATGGCCGAGCATCACATCCGCGCCCATGCATGCCTTGATGACCTCGACATGCAGTGGATTGGTGATCGCGGAGGTGAGCCCCGCCGCCATCGCCATGGTGAGAAACGCGCTGTTGATGCCGTCGCGATTCGGCAAGCCGAAGCTCACGTTCGAGGCGCCGCACGAGGTATTGACCTTGAGCTCGGTGCGCAGCCGGTGCACGAGCCGCATGACTTGCACGCCCGCCTGATTGATCGCGCCGATCGGCATCACCAGGGGATCGACCACGACGTCGCACGCAGGTATGCCGTGGTCGATCGCGCGTTCGACTATTTTCTTCGCAACCGCATAGCGCACATCCGGATCCTCGGATATCCCGGTCTCGTCGTTCGAAATGGCGATCACGGCGGCGCCGTATTTTTTTACGAGCGGCAGCACCGATTCCAGGCGCTCATCCTCGCCGGTCACCGAATTGACGAGCGCCTTGCCCTTGTACACGGCGAGCCCGGCCTCGAGCGCGGCCACGATGGAAGAATCGATCGACAGCGGCACATCGGTGATCGACTGCACCAGCTGGATCGCCCGGGCGAGTATCGCCGGCTCGTCGGCCAAGGGAATCCCCGCGTTGACATCGAGCATGTGGGCGCCCGCTTCGACTTGCGCGCGTGCGTCCGCTTCGACGCGGCTGAAGTCCCCCGCCGTCATCTCGGCGGCGAGGATCTTGCGTCCGGTCGGATTGATGCGTTCGCCGATGATGACGAAGGGCCGGTCGAAGCCGATGACGACTTCCTTGGTGGCGGAACTGATAACGGTGTCGGTCATGATGCTGTCCTGTGGGAAACAATCGAAGCGTCGCGCTCGGGATACCATGGCACGCGTCCCTTTAGAACGCCGGAGCGATCGACAATTTCCGCCACCGACTCTTCCTGTCGGTAGGCCATGATGTGCACGCCGCTGACGCCGCGGATCTCTCGAATGGCTTCGATCAGCTCGACGCAGATGTTGCGGCCCTCGCGGGCCTGATCCTGCGCGCCGGCGAGGCGCTTGATCAGGGCGTCCGGAACGCGCATGCCGGGGACGTGCGTGCGCATCCATTCGGCGGTCTTCGCCGAGCGCAGCGGCCCGACCCCGGCCAGGATGAAAACCCGCCCGATCAACCCGAGGCACTCCACCTGCTCCATGAAGCCCCGCAGCAGCGGCAGGTCGTAGCAGTACTGCGTCTGGATGAATTGCGCGCCCGCCGCGACCTTCTTCGCCAAACGCTGCGCGCGCCAGTCGTGCGGCAGCGCCGAGGGGTTCTCGGCAGCGCCAAAAAATACGCGCGGCGCGAACGTGATCTTGCGCCCGCTCTGAAAGTGGTGCTGGTCGCGCAGCTCGCGCGCGATCTCGAGCAGCGACACGCAGTCGAGATCGAACACCGGCTTTGCCTGGGGGTGATCGCCCGCCTGCACGCCGTCGCCGGTCAAGCACAGCATGTTGCAGACGCCCATCGCGGCGCCGCCCAGAATGTCGCCCTGGATCGCGATGCGATTCTTGTCCCGGCAGGATATCTGCATGATCGGCGCGTAGCCGATTCGAGTGAGCAGCGCGCACACCGCGATGCTCGACATGTGGCAGTTGGCGCCGCTGCCGTCGGTGGCGTTGATCGCATCCACGTAGCCGTCGAACACCCGCGCGCGCCTGTACACGTCCTCCGGATCGGCGGAGTCCGGCGGCGCCAGCTCGGTGGTGACCGCGAAACCGCCGGCGCGCAGCACACGCTCGAAGCGCCCCGGGGAGGTGTGCCCGGCGAGGATCGGCAGCGGATAGCCGGGGACGGGTTCGTCCTCGAATCTCATGCGGCACCGCTCTTCGCGGGCGGGCCCGGCATCTGTTCGGCATTGAGCTCGCGCACGACCCGCAGCCACGAGGAGCGCCCCTGCTGGCGCTGATCGACGGCGAATTGGATCCGGCGCATCGCCTCGACCCCTCCCGGTATCGCCAGGCTGCCTCGATATGCCTCGACCCAAACGCAGCGCATGTGCGGCTTCACCTCGCAATTGCCGTCCGCGCGCACGCCGCCGCAGGGGCCGTTGCGCAAGGTCTTCGGACAATTCATCGGGCAGGACATGCCGGTCGAACTCAGCACGCATTGGCCACACATGCGGCAGTCGAACAGCACGCTCTTCACCGCTTTTTCGACCGCCGCCACCGGCCGTTCCGCACGCTCATAGCCGATCGCGAGAAACAGGCCGTGCAGTCGCTTGAGCATCGCCTCGAAGCCGCGATAGAACGCGTTCATGCCGCGCGCGTGGCGCACCGACCAGAGTCTGACCGAATACATCAGGAGGGCTCGCCGGTCGGGGCAGCGGCGGCGGCCGCACCGCCATTCTCTTCGGCGCGCTTCGCATCGACGCCCTTCGCGCGAATCAACCGCTCCAGATCCTCGTCGGTATATTGAGTCTCGAGGCGCGCGGCCTCTTCGGCCGCCGCGGCGTGAAGATCGTCCCCGCACGGTCGCGGCGCGCTGCGCTGCCAATCGGCGAGATAGGCATCGGAGCTGCCCTTGCCGGCGCGCATCGCCGCCCGATCGACCGCCTCTTGAAAGCGGTGCGACAGCTGCACCTTGGCCGCTTCGCGGCCGCGCTTGACGATGACCTGCGCCGGGATGTCGCGCCAGGAGATAACGATCAACGATGCCATGTCAGGACCTCTTCATTGCGCTCGACCCCGTTCACGGCGGTCTTGAGGCTGTTCGCCAGATCGCCGTATCCAGTTTGGACGTACTCGAATTCCAACCCCATTTGCACGGCGATGGCTCGCGCCTGATCAATCGAGTCGGGCTTCGGCGCCTGACCCAAATACACGAGCTTGCGGTAGTTGCCGAAGTAGCTCGGAAACAGTTCCGGATGGCGGTCGAGCCCGAGACCGCGCAGCACCAGGCGGTCGAAGTGCCGCAGCAGGAAATCCGTGAGATAGAAAGTTCCCGGCTCGCTCTCGGCGAGTTTTTCGAACACCGGGCCGGTTGCGAAGAATTCGTAGCAATGCGCGCCCGGAATGCGCTCGACTCCCTCCTCGCGCAGCACCGCGTCGAGCAGTCCGCCGGTGCCGCAATCCGCGTAGGCGACGAAGATCGACCGGTAGTGGCAGCGCGAAGCCTGGATGAGCGCGCGAACCGCGGCCGGAATGCGCTCCGGCCGGTTGTGAAGCTCGGCCGGCAGGCAGCGCACCTCGAGATGATCCCAGCGATTCGCGCGGCGCAGCGCGGTGATCTCGTGCGCCAGCGCGCCGCATGCGATGATCAGCAGCCCCGTGCCGTCCGGTGAGCCCTCCTGCGCCGCCGCGCTCACCGCAACGCTCAGTGCGCCGCCGCGCGGGCTCGCCGTGCCGCCAACAGGTTCTTGGCAGTTTCAACCGCCACCGC
This sequence comes from uncultured Gammaproteobacteria bacterium, assembly GCA_963758145.1. Taxonomy (GTDB): domain Bacteria; phylum Pseudomonadota; class Gammaproteobacteria; order Steroidobacterales; family Steroidobacteraceae; genus Bog-1198. The sequence continues at coordinate 904,575 of CAVWUK010000008.1, read as the reverse complement.
AGCATCGCGACAATAGGCGTCCGCACCTACCGCCTTGCCGAACTCCTCGTTGAGCGGTGCGCCGCCGACCAGCACGATGAAATCGTTGCGGATGCCCCGCTCCTTCAGCGTGTCGATGACCACCTTCATGTAGGGCATCGTGGTCGTCAGCAGCGCCGACATGCCGAGAAAATCCGGCTTGTGCTTGTCGAGCGCATCCAGGTATTTCTCCACCGGGTTGTTGATGCCGAGATCGATGACCTCGAACCCCGCGCCCTCGAGCATCATCCCCACCAGGTTCTTGCCGATGTCGTGAATGTCGCCCTTGACGGTGCCGATGACGATCTTGCCGATCGGTTCGACGCCGGTTTCCGCCAGCAGCGGCCGCAGGATTTCCATGCCGCCCTTCATGGAATTCGCGGCGAGCAGCACCTCCGGCACGAACAGGATGCCGTCGCGGAAATCGATGCCGACGATGCGCATGCCTTCCACCAGCGCATCGTTGAGCACGCGCTCGGCCGACCATCCGCGCTTGAGGAATATGTGCGTCGCCTCCTCGACCTCGGTTTTGAGGCCGTTATAGAGGTCGTCGTGGACCTGTTCGATGAGTTCCTCGTCATTGAGCGAGGCCAGGTCGAATTCAGCTTCCGGCTCCGACATTTATTCCTCCCACACTTTAATTTGCGAGTCGCCACCGTGCCTTAGGCGATCCTTGCAGCATGGCATGTTAAGTCCCCACCCGTCGCGAGACTTGTAATATCGCGACAGGGGTGTGCTTAGATGCGACATGATCAGGTGACGGGCGGTGCGCCGCCCTCCTCCGTGCGGCGCGCGACATACGCGTCTAGCGCCTCGACCACCGCCGGGTCGCGCGGCGGGGCGACATAACGTTCGAGCGCGCTGCGCCACAGGCCGCTTGCGCGGTCGGTCGCTGATTTGGCGCCGTCTTCCGCCCAACTGCCCGAATTGCGCCAATCGGAGACCAGCGGCGCGTAGAACGCGCTTCGATACCGTTCCATGGTGTGTGCGCAGCCAAAGAAGTGGCCGCCGGCGCCGACCTCGGCCACCGCCTCGAGCGCGAGATCCGACGGCTCGGCGCCGACCGGCTGGAACACTTCGGCGAACATTTGCAGCATCTCGATATCGAGAATGAATTTCTCGTACGAGGTGGTGAGTCCGCTCTCGAGCCAGCCGGCCGCGTGGAGCACGAAATTGCAGCCGCCGAGCAAGGCGCCCCAAAGGCTCATCTGAGACTCGTATACCGATTGAGCGTCGGGGATGTTCGATGCGGTCGCGTTCGAGGAGCGCCACGGCAAACCGAGGAAACGCGCCAGCTGGCCGGCGCCGAACGCCGCCTTGACGTATTCAGGTGTGCCGAATGCCGGCGATCCGGATTTCATGTCCACGTTCGAGGTAAAGCTGCCGTAAACGATCGGCGCGCCCGGCCGCACGATCTGGGCCAGCGTCAACCCCGCAAGCGCCTCGGCGTGCGCGAGCGTGAGCGCGCCGGCGATCGTGACCGGCGCCATCGCGCCGGCGAGCGTGAACGGCGTGATGATCAGCAGCTGGCCCGCGGCCGCGAAGTCGATGATGCCGTCCGCCATCGGGACGTCGAGCTGCAGCGGCGAATTGGTGTTGATGATGGTGTAGGTGTACGGGCGCGAACGGAATTCCTGCGCAGAAATGCCGTGCGCGAGGCGAATGAGTTCGAAATTGTCGGCCACCTGGCCGTGGCCGCGGGAAAATATGAACGGAATCTTATCGCAGAGCATCAGCTGCGCCCGCGTCACCTGCAGATGGCGGACATGCACCGGTATGTCCTGCGGTTCGGTCGCGCCGCCGAGCACGTGAATGACTTCGAAGCTCTGGCACAGCTTGACCAGATTGCAAAAATCCTCGAGCGTCCCCGCGCGCCGGCCGCGCGCCGTGTCCATGATGTTGGGCGGACCCGAGGTGGGCGCGAATGCGACGCAACCGTTCGACAAGGGGACATGGCGCCCCGGGTCGACGGCATGCAGCGTCACATCGCGCGGTGCGCCCGCGAGCGAGCGCGACACCAGATCGCGGCCGAGGCGCACGATCAGCGTCGCCTCGTCGACCTCGGCGCCGGCGTTGCGATATCGGACGCGCGCATCCGCCGACAGCACCTTCATGCCCTGTGTTTCGAGCATTTGCAGCGCGGCCTCGTGAATGGCCGCGACCTGATCGTCGGAAAACACCTTCAGCGGTTCGAACGGATTGCGCAGATGCCGGTAGGGCTGCGTGCGGTCGAATACGGCGTGACTGACCTCGGCGGTTCCGGGCCGGCGCCGGCTGCGCCGGCCGAGCGTCTCATCGGGTGGTTTCATGCGGATGCTGCTCTTCAGTGGGTGGGCAAACGGAGGTTGGCGCCGATTATAAGGAAAATGCCCATGAGCGGCGCCGGTGCGCGCCGCCAAAAACCAGGCGCGGCAATAGATTTTTTAGATATGCCCATGCGATATCGGCGCGCAGCGCCGCTCGCCCTCAACCGCGCAGCTCACCCGCGTGGCCGGCGAACGGGCGCCCGGTGGCGGTCGAACGCGCCACCGCCTCCGCCAGATAGTCCGTCCCGGCGCCGACCTGCGCCAGCTTTTCAGTGACGCTGGTGTCGACGTGCGGATCGACCGCCCCGGCGCGGCGCGCCGCCGCGAGCGCGAGTGCGCGGGATACGCGCTGCGCATGCTCGAGAGCGGGCCCGGGATCCGGATAATCCTGGCTGCCCGCCGGGTCGTGAACCCGAAACACTTTGAACGTCGGCTGATTGACCAGGATCTCGACGGTCTGCGAAACGACGCCCGCAACCGCGCCGACGGCGTTGCAGACCGCGGCGTGCTCCGGAATCGACAGCTGCGCCCCGAGTCTGCGCGCGACTTCCGGATAGTAGGCGCCGACCGGAGCGCCGATCGCGATCAGCGGCCGCGCCAGCCCGAGCGTCGCGTGCATCAGGCTCGAGAACCGGCGGCCGGCAACGGTCTCCTCGATCAGGCGTTCGCCAAGCACACCCCAGCCATGCCCCCTCGCCTCTATACCGGGGTCGTTGGCGAGCGCCGCGGCGAGCAGCACGCGTCCGGTCTCGCGCACCACGTGCTCGCAGACCCGCTCGCAGATCGCCTGCGGCGAGTCCGCCAGCGACAAGGCCCGCCCATTTCGCTCTTCGATCGCGAGAATGCGCGCCCCGCACTCGGCTCCTTCGCGGCACCATCCGTGCTGCCGATCGAGCACGTGCATCGCATCGCTCGGCGTAAACGCCGCCAGCGTCACGAGGCCCGCATCGGCCAGCCGGCGCAATGCATCGAGCCCGGAGGCGCTGCGCACCACGGCCGAAACCTGCCGCGGGTTGAGTTCGAGCGCGTCCCACACCCGCCGCTCGAGCGCCGACAGATGCGCGGGCGGCTCACGGTCGGGATTGCGAACGGCGAATTGCGTCGCGTGATCCGGAAGACGCTCGAGCTCCGCGAGCGAGCGCAGTTGCGCAAGAGCGGCTGGAAACCTGTGCGCCAGCAGACTCAAGGGCATGGCCTTGCGCGGACCGACCATCAGGCGCATCTGCCGATCGAAATGCACCTCGCTGTCGCCCCCGAGACCGCTGGTGCGCACGTCGACCGCTTCGACCATCGTTCGCCAGGCACCGACCAGCGCGCCCTCGGCGCGTATCACCGGTCTGCCGCCGGAAACCACGGCGATGTCGGTGGTGGTGCCGCCCATGTCGGAGACCACGAAATCCTGAAAGCCGGTGAGAAAGCCCGCCCCGACGACGCTCGCCGCCGGCCCCGACAGTATGGTCTCGACCGGATACTCGAGCGCGACCTCCGCCCTCATCAGCGAGCCGTCTCCCTTGACGATCATCAGCGGCGCATCGATCGACTCCTGGGCAAGCACCCCCGACAGAGCCTCGATGAGATGGCGAATCTGCGGCGTGAGGCGAGCATTCAGCGCAGCGGTCAGCGCGCGGCGCGGTGCGTCGAGCTTCGAGCTCAATTCATGCGCGCATGTCACCGGTTTGGGCGACAGCGCACGAATGATCTGGCGCGCGCGCAATTCATGAGCCGGATTGCGCACCGAAAAATTGGCCGCTACGGCAAATGCCTCGACCCGGGGTCCATGTTCGCTCACCGCGCCTTCCACCGCCGATTCGTCGAGCGGCGCCCATTCTTCGCCGGTGGCGCTGTGCCCGCCCTGGATGCGAACCACCGCACCGCCGCCGTGGCGCTTGAGGCCCGAGCGGTCGACCATCGGATCGTCAAAACCAATCACGAGGGTGCAGACCGGGCTGAAGCGATTCTCGACCACGGCGTTGGTCGCGAGTGTGGTCGACACCGATACGAGACTCACCGCGTCGCGGCTCGCACCAGCCGGCCCGTCGAGCACCGCGCGTATCGCGTTGCCGATGCCGATCGCCAGATCCCACGGGGTTGTCAGCGCCTTGGCGCTCGCGATCACGCGGCGGCCGTCCGCGAGCAGCACGGCGTCGGTAAACGTTCCGCCCGTGTCGATCCCCAACGACAGGCACGCGGCCGAAGTCGCCAACTTTGAATTCATGCGAATATTCTACACGCAGGCGCTAGCGCGCCGCCGGCTGATGCAGAGCCCGATTCAACACCACGGCCAGGCGAACGCCGGCCTTGCTCAGTTGCTCGGCGGTGATCGCGGTCGCGTCGGCCACGTAGGCGGCCGTGAGCTCGTAGTGATTGGGCCGGTCGGGCGCCGGCAGCAATCCGTAGGCGTGAGATTTCGCGGTGAGGAACGATTCCATGGCCCAGTCGGCCGGCGTACCTGCCGACCAGCGCCGGCGCTGCGCTTCGCCGATGCCGGCGATCAGCCGCTGCGCGATCTCGGCTTCATCCGCCCCCAAACGCGCCACGAATTCGCTGTCCCAATCGTGATGCAGATTGTTCGGGCGCATCCCCGGAACCGTCGCGATCTTGCGGTTTCCACCCTCATCGTGGTCGTCCGCCGCATGCAGCGGCTGATGCACGTCGCCGACGAAATGCAGAAGGTATTGCAGCGCCAGGCGCCGCTCCGGCGCGTCGGTGCGCGGATCCTTGAGTTCCGCCGTGAATTGATCGATCTTATCGATCACGCAGTCGCTCGCGGGTCCGGCCGAGGCTTGCGTCCCGGGGGGCAACTGCGGACGGCCGGAGCAGGCGCGATCCGCATCCGGTCCGTCGAGCTCGAGATCCACGAAATGCCAATTGCGCGTGGCGTCGTAACGAACCCGGGTCGAACTTCGATCCGAGTCGCGATACTTGTCGGCCCACGTGGCTTCATGAGCGAGGTCCCGCGCCGTGAGGTCGGAATCATCGCCGGCTAGCATCGCCTGCGCGCGCTCGCGCACCAAGGGCTCGAGGAAGTGATCCGCGATCAGCGCAATCACCTCATGACCTTCATCGCCCCAGGCGAACGCGGCGGCGGAACTCAAGCACAGCGCGCCCGCGGCGGCCATGCCGCCAAGCGCCGTGGCGAGTCTCGAGGTACGCCGCGTCACCGCATCGTGATTCGCCACGGGCTCTAAACCGGGGCGACGCCGAAGTGCCGCGCGAGATCCGCCCGCGCCAGGCATCCGGCCCGAAAGTCCCGTGCGTTCACGATCGCGAGCCGGAATCCGCTCGGGGGCATCGCGTGCGCGGAGGCCGGTTTGTCCGGATGAAAGGTGATCTGCACGCTGCTGATGCCTTCGCGTTCGGCGATTTCATCGACAAAGGGCTGCCCCGGATGGGTGTATTCGCGCGAATGCGGCCCGAAGAGCACGACGCTGAAGCCGATTTCGCGCGATTCCCGCGGATAGTCCCAGTGGCCGCTCGAGTACAAGTTCACCACCGCCTCGAGCCACCGCGGCCCGTAAAGATCGGGCCACTGGTCGGCAAACCTCAGGTGCACTTCGATGATTCGGTTGTCGATCGATTCGATATTCATCATGCCGGTATATCCGGCCATCCGCGACTCGATCCAGCCTGCGCAGTACGACTCCAATTCGGGCAGGCTGCGCGCTTCCACCGTCCAGTAATCGAATGTTCCGCCCTCCTTGGCCAATCCGACCACGTGGCGGATCCAGCGCATTTGGCCGTCGACCACGGCGACATCGCTGCTCACATGCTGGCCTTGCAACAGCGTCATCCACATATGGCCCGGCTGGTGCGCCAGGGCGTAATCCTCTGCGCTCGACAAACGAAGACTCCCCACGCCCATGCCGTCGAGGTTGAATATCGGCTTGCTGAACACCGGGTAGTGCGGCGGATCCACGCCATGCGGCGCGCATTCGAGTCCCTGCGATTCGGCGATGAGCAGCTTGTTGTATACCCAACGGTGCGCCGGATTCCATTGATAGCCGTCGGCGTCATCCGTGGCGATGAACACATCATGGGGACAGTCGACGCCGGCGAAATATTGCAGGCGCCAGGGGTCGCGTTCACGGATCGGCATGAGAAAATGATAGCGCACAACCCGCGCACCGGACATCAGCCCCGCTCATGCGCCGAGATTGCGACAGCCGTTGAGGAAAAGACCGACGACACGGTCGGCCCAGGACTCGAGCTCGGCGGGCGTCATGGGCGTACCGAAGCCCATCGCACGGCGCTGCGGCAGCGTGACCACCATATAAATGAACTGCTGCGCGGCAAAGGCGCGGTCCTCCGCGCTCAGCTTGGAGCGGCGCAGCTTGCGCGCGATCAGATCGCTGATGAGCGTGATCCCTTCGCGCGTGCTGCCGTCGCTCACAACCGCGCGCACCAGCTCGGGAAAGCGCGCCGATTCGGCGTTGACCAGGCGGTGCAGGGCCATTGCCTGCGGAGCGAGCGCCGCATGCAGCATGAAGCCGGCGAGGCGGCGCAGGATCGCCGGCAGGGCCGCTCCCTCGATCAAGGGCACATTCGGCGGCGGCCGAATCTGATCGATGATTCGGTGAACGACCGCGGCGAACAGCATGGCTTTGTCGTCGAAGCGGTCGTAGAAAGTGCGTTTGGAAATACCTGCCCGGGCCGCCACCGCTTCGATGGTGGTCGAGCCATAGCCCTCGGCGAGAAAAAGTTCGGTGGCGGCGATCAGTATCCGCTCCCGCAAACGCAGCGCTTCGGCACGAGAAGGCCGGCCGCCGCGTGCGGCCCGTTTTCCAGCCTTTCGCGCCATATCTACCTATCGACGAGGATACGAATAACCGCCGCCGGCGCCGTAGAAACCGCGGCCGGCATAACCCCCATAGTACACCGGACGCGGCGCATAGTACGGGCGCGGCGCCGCATAGTAGACCGGCGCGCGCGGATAATAGGCGGGCGGTAGGTAAGCCGCCGGCGGCGCGTAATACGCGGGTGCCGGTGCATAGTAAGCCGGCGGCGCGGCGTACGCGGGCTGCGGCCCATAATAGGCCGGCGGTGGCGCGTAAGCGGGCTGCGCCGGGGCAGGCCCCTGCGCCACGGCGGATACCGCCGATATCGCGGCCGAAGCGATGACGATCGGCAAGGTCGCCAGGCCCGCGACGACTCCGAACAGACCGTGCCCCAAACCCCAGCCATGGTAATGCCCGTAGTAACCGTGCCCCCCCGCCGCAGCGGGCGCAACCGGCGCGGATGCGAGCGCCGCCGCGGCGATGCCTGCCAATAAAGCCCTTTTCAGCCCCAGCATGACTTGCTCCTTTTTTCCGGTGTCAAAGGATCAAGGCCCGAGCATAGCGCCGCCTGTAACGAAACGCAACGGTACCGTTTCATTATTGCGGGGCGCCGCGCTGCGTCTGATACGCGTCCCAGGCCTGATCCACGAGGTAGGCGTGCAAATCCGCGGCGTCCTGTCGCGACAGCACATCATCGAAGCGCCCCATGCCGCGCGATGCATAGATTCCCCGGAGCACGATGTCATGGAAAATCGCATGCGTCTCCGGCGACAAGCGCCGCAGGTCGGGCAGCTCTCCGCGGCCGAACACGTGGCAGCGTCCGCAGTAGCGGCTGTAGAGCACCGCACCGTGCACGATTTCCGGCGCGGTCCCGGTGCGCGCGGGCGGGCGCTCGAACGGCGCTTCGCGCAACGGCGCCGGCTTCGGCGGCTCGAGTCCATCGAGCACGAAGGCGACGATGCGGCCCTCGTTGCCGTACCGGTAGGCGGCGCTCGCCGGGGGAAAGGGCGAGTACAGGCCGGGACCGCCGCCGTAGCCCGCCATGACCGCGATGTATTGCCGGCCGGCCGCGCGATACGTGATCGGCGCCCCCATGATGCTGGTGCCGACATCGAGCGCCTTGAGCAACTCGCCCGAGGCTGCGTCATAGATGTTGAGGAGCCCGGCGGCGTCGCCCTGCACCACGATGCCCCCGGCGGTGGAGAGCACGCCGCCGTTCCAGAAGGTCGCGGATGGCCTCTGCCATGCCAGCTTCTGCAGGGTTGGATTCCATGCTTTGAGAACGCCGATCGACCGCGTTGCGCCCTTGGGGGCGCCGCGCGCGAGCTCATCGAGAGACGGCAGCGGCCCGAACAGCGTGCGCAGGGATTTTGGATCGAAATCCTCGGGAAACAATCCGGCGACCGTGAAATTGCCCTCGATCAGGCCCGCCGGCCGGTTTGCCGTCTCGATGTAGACCATCGGCGCCTCGAGCACCGGGATGTACACCAGCCCGGTCACGGAATCGTACGACATGGGCTGCCAACTGTGGGCCCCGGCCATCGACGGAAAAATGAGCCGCGGCCCGCCGAGGTACTCGGCATCAGGATTCGGCTGCGGCCTGCCCGTCTTGGGATCGAGCCGCTTGGTCCAATTGACGTAGGCGAAGTTATGCGCCGAAATGAATTCGCCGCTCACCCGGTCGAGGACATAGAAGAAGCCGTCCTTCGAGGCCTGCATCAACACCTTGCGCGCCCTGCCCTCGATGCGGAGGTCGGCCAGAATCATCTTTTGGGTGGCGTCGTAATCCCATTCGTCGCCGGGTACGATTTGGTAATACCAGGCCATGCGGCCCGTGTCGGCGTGAATCGCCACGATGGAATTGGCGTAGAGGTCGTCGCCTCCGCGCCGCCCGCCCTCCTTGATCGTGTACGGAGAGGCGTTGCCGGTGCCGATATAGAGGAGCTTCAATTCGGGATCGTACGAGATTCCGTCCCACACCGTCCCTCCGCCGCCGTATTCCCAGCGATGTCTCGGATCCCAGGTTTTGATCGCGCGCGCGAGATGCGGCTGGTCCTGGGGACCCCACTTCGGGTCGCGCGGCACGGTGAAGAAGCGCCATCGCAGCGTCCCGGACTGAAGGTCATAGGCCGAGACGTAGCCGCGTACGCCCTTGAAGTCGGCCCCCGCATTGCCGATGACGACCAGCTCCCCCGCAATCACCGGAGCGCCCGTGAGCGTATACGGCAGGCGCCGTCCGCGGCTGATGAGCGTATCGACTTTCCATCGCCGCGCACCGGTGTGCGCATCGATTGCGTGCAAATAACCGTCGAGCGCGCCGACGTAGACCGTGCCGCCGGAGGCCGCCAAGCCGCGGTTCACGGCATCGCAGCACGCGTAGCGTCCCCACTGCCCGTCCGCCTCCGGATCGTAACGCCAGCGCTCTTTACCCGTTGCGGCATCCATGCTGTACACGCGACCCCAATTGCCGACCGCATACAGAGTGCCGTCGATGACCAAAGGCGCCGCCTCCAGGCCGCGCTTAGTACCCAAATGGTAATCCCACGCAAACCCGAGGCGGCCCGCCGAGCGCCGGTCGATGTCCGCGAGCGGCGAGTAATAGCTGCCGCCCGCATCGCGCCCATTGCGCAGCCATTGGTCCTCATCGGGGGTCCCGGCAATGGACGGCCGGCTCGTGCCGAGCGCAGCGGCCACGATGGCGGTCAACTCGATGACCATCGACAAGGCGAGTCGTCTCAACTGATGCACCTCGCATCCGCGCGGGTTACTCTGCAATCGGGCCGGTTTCCATGCAACGGGCTCGATCCGATACTATATGCGGCGATGGGCACGGAGAGCGCCTTCCTCAAGAACACCTGGTATGTCGCGGCATGGTCCCACGAGATCGCCGCGGACACGATGCTGGCGCGCACCGTCACGCGGGTGCCGCTGCTCCTGTGGCGCGGTCAGACGGGCCGGGTGAATGCCCTCGAGGATCGCTGCTGTCATCGCGCGGCGCCCCTGTCCAAGGGGCGCCGCGAGGGCGACTGCATTCGCTGCATGTATCACGGACTTTTGTTCGACGCGACCGGCCGTTGCGTCGAGATTCCCTCGCAGGATTTCATTCCTGCCGCGGCGCGGGTGCGCGCCTTCCCGGTCGTCGAGCGCTTCAAGTGGATCTGGGTGTGGATGGGCGATCCTGACAAGGCGGATGAGTCCCTGATTCCAGACACCCATTACCTCGACGACCCCGCATGGCGCGGTCTGCCGGATTACATGCACTACGATGCGAATTATCTGTTGATTACCGACAATCTGCTCGATTTCTCGCACTTGTCGTACGTCCACGAAACAACCTTGGGCGGCTCGGCAAACTACGCCCGTATCCGCCCGAAAGTGACCCCATCGGCGCGCAGCGTGCGGGTCGAGCGGTGGCTGATCGATGAGAAACCCGCGCCCTTCTTGCAGAAATTGAAAACCTGGGCGGGAAACGTCGATCGCTGGAACATTTACGAAGTGGTGCTTCCGGGAGTGCTGCTCATGGACTCCGGCAGCGCCCCGACCGGTACCGGTGCCCCGGAGGGAAGGCGCGTCGATGCGGCGCAGTTCTTCAGCTGTCAGGCCGTGACGCCGGAGACCGAGAGGAGCTCACATTACTTCTTTCAGCAATTGCATGCCTTCGCGCTCGACGATCCCGAGGTCACCTCGAATCTGGCCGAAAGCGTCCGCGCCGGCTTCCTGGAGGACAAGGAGGTCATCCTCGCGCAGCAGCGCGTCCTCGACCTCGATCCCGACGCGCCCATGCTGGCGATGCGCATGGACACGGCGCTCGCGAGCTTTCGAGCCCAGCTGGGCAAGGCCATAGCCGCCGAGCGCGAGGCCGCAACGACCGGCGGCGCGGGGGCGGCCGGCCGGGCGCGCGAGACTGCGAAAAGAAGCGGTATCTGAATTTAAAGGGGAAGGTCCTCGCATCGCGAATAGCGGAGTCGTTTCACCTGTGCGAAACTCCGGCTTAACTTAAAGGCGCGACGCTGCCGCGTACGCTGCCAGGGGATGTTGGGGCGGGCTTAGAAGGGAGATTAGGATGCGTATATCGAAGAGTTGCCTCGCCTGCGTGGGCGCCGCGGCATTGATGGGCCCGTTGCGCGTCCTGGCCGCCGATACGACACCGCCCGCCGGCCAGCTGGAGGAAATCACGGTCACCGCCCAGAAGCGCGCGGAGAGCGAACAGACCGTACCGCTCTCGATGACAACCTTCGGCGCCGTGGCGCTTCAAGAAAAGGCGGTCGTGGATTTCTTCGACTATGGCACAAAGGTGCCCAACCTAGGATTTGCATCGACGGGCGACGGCATGGGCACGGCGCGCACGATCTCGATTCGCGGCGTGTCGGGCGACAACGTCACGGGATTCTATGTGGACGAAACGCCGCTCCCGGATTCGCTCGATCCGCGAATTCTCGACATCGATCGCATCGAAGTGTTGCGCGGGCCGCAGGGCACATTGTACGGAGCGCGCTCGATGGGCGGCACAGTGCGCATCATCACCAAGACGCCCGATTTCGACGATGCAAACGTCACGTTGCACAGCGGCACCTCGACCACCGATCACACGGACCGTGCCAACTGGACGGGAGATGTGGTCGCGAACATCCCGCTGATCAATGATCGCATGGCGCTGCGTGCCTCGGGCTTCTACGATTCCGAGGCGGGATATTTCGATCGCCGCTATTGCACGGATCCGGCAACGGCCGGGGTGACTTGCTTTCCCCAGACGACCAATCCGGCGCTGACGACCACCGTACCCAACGTCGGTGAAACCGATACCTACGGCGGTGCGCTCGCGCTCAGCATCAAGATCAACGATGACATGGTGCTGACGCCGCGCGTGCTGCAGCAGAAAGCCACTTACAACGGATTTCTCATGTCCGACGTGCTGACCGAGCCCGGTCAGATCGGATATCCGTATCCCACTTTTACCAGTCCGCCTGCCACGTTGCCGTCGCTGACGCCCAATAATTTCACCCAGGGACGGTTTTTCAACATAGCCGAAGGCGGCTCCGATTCCTGGCAGTTGTACAGCCTCGGCTTCAAATGGACCACCGGCGTCGGCGAGCTGGTGTCCTCGACCTCTTATTTCGATCGCAAGGTGGTCGAGAGCGAGGATGAAACCGACTTCATCTGGGCGGATCTGCTGCCATTGGTCACCATTGGCAGTGCTAAAACGTTTCCCCTGCCCATCCCGAGCGCCATCAGCGAGACCAAGGATTATCAGCGCTTCGTGCAGGAAGTCCGGTTTGCCTCTCAGCTTTCCGGCCCGCTGCAGTTCGTCGCGGGGGCATTCTATTCCGACCTTCACGGAGCCCTGCCGTTTGCCGCCAATTATCCGCCGGCGCTTGCCCCCGGTTACGGGGCGCAGATCAACGCATCCGGCATCTGCTCGATCCCCGTCATCTGTGCGAACCCGAACAATCCGGACGAAATTTTCGGGCAGAACTACAATACGTCAATCAAAGAACCGGCGGTTTACGGCCAATTGTCGTATGAGTTCTTGAGCAAGTGGAAGGCGACAGCCGGCCTGCGCTGGAATCAGGTCAAGACCACCGCGGGCGGCTACTTGGAGGGAACGGTCACGCAGGCTCCCGGAGCGCCGGGGCGCATCATCGATCCGAACACCACCACCACGGAGAACAGCACCACACCGAAGGCCGAACTCGCCTATCAGGTGAATCCGGCGGACATGATCTACGCTTCGGCGGCCAAGGGATTCAGGCCCGGTGGTCTCGTGCCGTCGGTCCCTGCCGCTCTGTGCGGCAGTGAGCTGCCGACGGGATCGACGGTCCAGGAGACTCGCGCCTATAGCTCGGATTCCCTGTGGAGCTACGAACTCGGCACCAAGACCGGCTGGTTTGATAACCGATTGACGGTCGATGCGGCGATCTTCTACATCGACTGGAAGAACATCCAGCAGAACATTCTTCTAGGTTGCGGATTCCAATACCGCGCCAATGCGGGCGCCGCCTTCAGCAAGGGCGGGGAAATTGAGCTGCGCGCGCTGCCCATCGATCCCTTGGAGCTGACTCTGGGAGTCGGCAACCAAAACGCAAAGATTACGGAAGCCGGCAGCGCGCTGTCGCCGCAACGAGAGGGCGATCCGGTGTTCGAGGTGCCCGACTGGACCGGTAACGCCTCGGCGGCTTGGACCACCCGGTTTGCGGACGACTACAAATTGGTCGCGGAGACCGACTATTCCTATGTCGGCCACAGCTTCAGCGCCAACAACCTGGTCAACGTCAACGGGGTGTTCGAGACGCGCCTGCGGCCCCACTACGATCTGGTCAACTCGCGAATCGCCTTGAGCCATGGAAAGATGGAATATGCGTTCGTCGGCAAGAACCTCGCCAACGAAGCGGCGAATCTCGGCGACAATCGATCGCTTGCGGCCGAGACCCCGGGACGGCCGCGCTTGATCGTTAATCAGCCGCGAACCTTCGGCATCGAGGTGCGCGCATCCTTCTGAGCGAAGCGCATCGCCGGGCAGCCCGGCGATGCGCCCGGGCGATCACCCATCGCGCCCGTCTTCAGCGCCTCGGCCGCGCGTAGACCCGTTTGCCCTGGAACCAGGTTTCCAATACCTGCGTACGCAGGATGTCTTGCGCGTGTCCGGAGTCCGCCAGCTTCAAGATGTCCCGATCGACGACGATGAAGTCGGCGGATTTGCCGACCTCCAACGACCCCGCAATCGCGTCGCGGTTCAGAAATCGAGCGCCGTTGATGGTGTAGGCATCGATCAGATCGCGAATGCTCAGTGCTTGCGAAGGATTCTGCGGTTGCAGCCCCGGCAGGCGACGCGTGACGCCGATCGCCATGTTCACGAAGGGGCGCGGATCGCGCGAGTCGACCGGTGCATCGGACCCGGCCGCCAGCGTCGCCCCGGCCTCTTTGACGGCCTTAAAGGGATACACGTTCGACCCGTAATAGCCGCCGGGTGCGTTCAGTGCCGCATAACTGTTGCCGGCGACCTTGTCGATGAAGGGTATGACGCTCATGTCGTAGTCCTGTTCGGCAACCGCCCAGGAGTAGGTGAACGCCACGTACAAATGATCCTTGCCGATGCGCGCCACATCCGCGGGCGCGGCCAGCTGCACATGCGCGAGCCCATCCCGCTGGCTCGACACCCCGTCGGCGGCGCGCGCCGCCTCCAAGGCGTCCAACACCAGTTTCAACGTTGCGTCACCTTCCACGTGAATGTGCAGCGCGAATCCGGCCAGATGAAAGCGCTTCACGAATTCCATGATGATATCGCGATCGTGCTGCAGCCGGCCGTACGAAATTGCGCACTGTCGCGGATGATAACGATGCGCGGCGATGAACCGCGCCACCGCCGCCGAGTCGGCGTAATTACCCGGGTTGCCGCGCACGTCCTTGCAGACCTCGGAGTCGGTATCGACGTAGCCGGTGACGGTCAACTTCCCGGACTTGTCCTTGCCAAAGATCGGCTGCCGGTAGGCATGTAGCATCAACGGGGTCGGCAAAGTGGGCGGTGTAGCGTACGGGTTCCCTTCCATGACCCCATCGGCGAACAGCTTGATCACGTCGGCGCGGATCAGCGGGTCCGAAGCGTATTTGGCGCGGACTTTCTCTGCGCTCGCGACCATCCGGTCGTAGTCGACTTTCCCGTCGGCGCTCTTCATCTCCTCCGGGTCGTAGAATTGCGCGAGCGTCGCGCGCGCCGTGAGCTTGCCTTCGCGCTCCAAGGCATCGTACAGCTCCAACGATGGCGGCGGCACCGCCGCATCCATGAAGCCGGTGATGCCGGCGGCATTGAGCAGGTATGGCAGCTGCGCTCGAGCCTGCATTGCACCGGCCAACTCGGCTTCGAACACGCCGGGGGCCCCCAGCAGATGACGCGCGTCCTCGTTCACCGCGCCGTCGGGATCGCCGTCCGCATCCACACCGACGAACGCGCTGAATGCGGCGAATTCCCCCGCCAGAGTCGTCTTGGATAATCCGACAACCTTGCCTTGGCGGCTCTTGGCCCGCGCCAACCCCACGCTGTTGAACGCGCCGTGATGACCGTCATTGCCGAGCAGTTGAATCGCAACCTCCGTCGACGCCTTGTCCAGCGCCGCGCGCAGCGTCGGATACTCGGCATCCGGCTGATTGCCGTCGGAGAAATTCCACTGGTGCACGCTCAACCAGCCGCCGCTCGGCACCTTGTATTTGTTGACACAGCTGCGCACGAAGGCCGAGAGAGCCCGCAGCGTCCTTTCGCGGCTGTTGAGATCGCAGTCCTTGACCGGCACGATCCCGAACGGATGAAGGTGCGAATCGAACAGACCCGGCAGCACCAGGCGGCCGCTGAGGTGCTGGACTTTGGTCCGGGGGCCGATCCAGGGCTTTGCATCGTTGGTTGATCCGGTGAACACGATCTTGCCGTCGCGGACGGCGAGCGCCTCGACAACGGTTCGCTTGTCGTCGACCGTGTAGATCTTACCGCCGTCGATCACCAGATCCGCCGGCGCCGTGTCGGCGCCGGATGCGGCCGCCTGCGCGGCGGCGAGCACGACGAGCACGCCGGCGCCGATTCCGGCGCGAAAAATAATCATGGACCGTCCCCTAGTAATTGATGCAACCGGGCTGCGCCCGCGGCTCACTTCGCGACGTTCAACACCTGGATGGTGGTGTATTCCTTGAGACCGTCGACATTGAACTCGACGCCGATTCCGGAATTCTTCACCCCGCCGAACGGCGCCATCGGATGCAGGGCGGCGTGCTGGTTGACCCAGGCGGTGCCGCATTCCAGGCGCGCGGCGTAGGTCGCCGCGACGTTGACGTCGTCGCCCCAAACCGACCCTCCCAACCCCACGTTGAGCGAGTTCGCACGCTCGATGGCTTCCTCGACCGTCTTATATTTCAAAATCGGAATCGCGGGCCCGAATTGCTCCTCCTTGACCACCCGCATGTCGTCGCGCGCATCCGCGATGACGGTGAGCGGATAGAAGAATCCGGGCGTCGACGGTTTGACGCCCCCGGTGACGATGCGGGCCCCCTGCGCGCGGGCCTCATCGACCATCGATGCGACCTTGCTGCGCTGCCCTTCATTGGACACCGGTCCGATCAAACTCTTGGCGTCGAGACCGTTGCCGACGGGGATCTTGGACACGTAGTCTGAAAACTTCTGCACCACCTCCTCGTATTGGCTCTCGTGAACATAGAGCCGCTTCAGCGCGGCGCAGGTCTGCCCGGCGTTGATGAAGCATCCCCAGAAGAGCTTTTCGAGCAGCGGCGTGATGTCGGTGCCCGGAAGCACGATGCCCGCGTCGTTGCCCCCCAATTCGAGCGTCACGCGCCGCAAAGCCTCCGCTGCCGCACCCATGATTTTCTTGCCCGTGGCGATCGAACCCGTGAACACCACCTTGTCGACGCCGGGGTGCCGCGACAGATGATTGCCGATTTCCGCCCCGCCGGTGACCACGTTGACCACGCCTGCGGGCAACACGTCATTCATGAGCGACACCAGGCGCAAGGTCGACAGCGGCGTGAACGGCGACGGTTTGATCACCACGGTGCACCCGACGCGCAGCGCCGGCACGATGTGCCAGATGGCAATCATCAGCGGCCAGTTCCAGGGGGTGATCGATCCGACCACCCCGACCGGTTTGCGCCGCACCACGATCTTGCCGGCCGCATCGTCCTGAATCGTCTCCTCCGGCAATTTGAGGCCCGCGGTGACGCGCGTCCACGCCGCGGCGCCGCCGACCTCGAGATTTGCTCCCGGGCCGCTTTGGGTCTTGCCCTGCTCGCGCGTCACCAATTCCGAGAGCTCTTGGTGGTGGCGCTCGATCAAATCCGCGATGGCGTTGAGTTTCGCGGCTCGCTCGCCGTCGGCGAGAGCCGCCCACGAGGCGAGGGCGCCGCGCGCAGCCGCCACGGCGGCATCGACATCTTGGGTGCTCGCTTCGGGACACGCCGCCACCACGGTGCCGTCGGCGGGATTCAAGACATCGAACGTCTTCGCGGTTGATACGGATCGTCCGGCGATGAACAGTGTAAAGGCCTGCATGATATTTCCCCGTGTTTGTGCCCGTGTTTGCGCGAATCGGCGCTGGCCGCCCGCCCCGACAGGATACCGGGGGACGGATGCGGGCGCGAGCAATAGCAGAGTCGCTTTTCCTATGTCAAACTGGCGCAAACAAACCGCGCACGAATTAAACGCCGGGGTGGGATAACACGTATGCGCCTCCGACTGCAGCAACCCGGCTCCATCCTCTTGGCTAGCGCACTGACGGTGTGGGTGCTATCGGTCGCAACCGCGCGGGCGGATCTGCCGTCCGACGTCGAACAGGGTCCCAAGGTCGCGACCCTGCCGGTGCCGGCATCGAAGCACTGGGTGTGGGTCAACGACTTCGTGTTTCCGCACATGACCGACGGCTCGGCCTATCTCGTCGATGGCGACACCGGCCGGTATCTGGGGACGCTGAGCACCGGCTATGGTTTCGCGGCCGTGGTGCTTTCAAGCGACGGCAAAATCATTTATTCGCCGGAAACGTACTTCTCGCGCGG
This sequence comes from uncultured Gammaproteobacteria bacterium, assembly GCA_963758145.1. Lineage (GTDB taxonomy): Bacteria > Pseudomonadota > Gammaproteobacteria > Steroidobacterales > Steroidobacteraceae > Bog-1198. Next base: position 886,934 of record CAVWUK010000008.1, on the reverse strand, counting down.
CACGCGCGGCACACGCACGGACGTCGTCACCCTGTACGATCCGGGCACGCTCGGCGTTATCGACGAGATTCAGATTCCGCCGCGGCGCTCGTCCAATCTGCCGATGACCGCCAACGCCGTGTTGACCGACGATGACCGGTTTCTGATGATCTACAACTTCAACCCGGGCCAGTCGGTCACGGTGATCGACACCAAGACCCGGCAGGTAGCGGGTGAAATCGAAACTCCGGGCTGCGCGCTCGAGTATCCGACCGGACCGCGCTCGTTCTTTACGGTCTGCGGCGATGGCTCGCTGTTGATGGTGGTGCTCGACGAGCACGGCGCGGGTCAGCAGAAACGCACCGAGCCGCTGCTCCCCATGGGCGCCGACCCGGTGACGGAAAGGGCGGTGCGCATCGGCAAGGTCTGGTATTTCGTGTCGTTCGACGGGCGCATCTACCCCGTCAGCGTCGATGCGCAGCATGCGTCGGTGGGAGCCGCCTGGTGGTTGACGTCGGAGAGCGAGCGCAAGGCGGGCTGGCGTCCCGGCGGCTCGCAACAGCTCGCGGTGAATGTTCATAATTCGCGCCTGTACGCCATCATGCATGTCGGCGGCAGGGAGACGCACAAGGACCCGGGCAAGGACGTGTGGGTCTTCGATGTGTCGACGCATAAGCGCGTGCAGCAAATTGCGCTGAAAAGCCTCGCCGGCTCGATCCGGCTCTCGAGTGATGACCAGCCGCTCATGTACAGCAACTTTATCGGCGCCACGGATCTCGACGTCTACGAGGCATCGAGCGGCCGTTTTCTGCGCACGGTCGAGCACATCGGCACGAGTCCCACCATCCTGGTCACGCCCTGACCGGTCAGTCCCGAGCGCCGCCCTTGCATACCCACTGGCACACTCTCGACTCGGCTCCGATCGATCCCGCGGTCGGATACTTGGTCGTTTTGGGCATCGCGCTTCTGTTCGCGCTCGCGGGCAGCCATAAATTGCGAAACCTCGCCGTGTTCACGGAAGTTTTCTGCGCCTATCGCGTGCTGCCCGAGACTCTGGCGCGGCGCTCGGCCTGGCTCATTCCCGCCGTCGAGCTCGCCATTGCGTTCGCACTTCCATGGCAAGCCTGCCGGCCTTGGGCGCTCACGGCCGCCATCGGGCTTTTGACCGCCTACTCGGCGGGCATTGCGCTGAACTTGGCGCGCGGCAGGCGCGAGCTCGATTGCGGCTGCGGCGCGGCCGGCAATCGCCGATCGATCGCGCCTTGGATGGTGTGGCGAAATCTGCTGCTCGCGCTCGCATTGGGAGTTGCCTCCCTGCCCTGGATCGCCCGTCCCTTGGGCGGCCTCGACGTGTTGACGCTGATCGGCGGGCTGACCGCGGCCGCGATGCTCTACGCCGCCATCGACCTGTTGCTCGGCGATGTGGCTCCAAAGACAAGCGCCATGCTGGGAAGGGCATCGTGACCGCCCTCGCCGTCTCCAATGCGACTCTGTGGGTCGTCGTGATCGGGCTTTGCCTCGCATTGCTGGCGGTGGTGCGCCAGCTTGGGGTTCTGCATGAGCGCATTGCGCCGGTCGGCGCCCTCATGCTGGCCAAGGGACTCAAGGTCGGCGAATCCGCTCCACGAGTCGAGGTGCAAGATCTGGAGGGCCGCCCGCTCACTCTCGGTGCGGCGCGCGCCGATCAGCGCGCGACCCTGCTCATGTTCGTCTCCCCGACCTGCCCGGTGTGCAAGGCGCTGCTTCCGGTGCTGAAATCAAGTCTCACCTCGGAGCGCGAGTGGCTCGACATCGTCCTTGCGAGCGACGGCGAGATCGGGCGACAGCGGGAGTTCGTGCTGGCGCATCGCCTGGGCGGATTTCCCTACGTGGTTTCGGCCCCCCTCGGGATGGCCTACCAGGTCAGCAGACTGCCGTTTGCGGCGCTGATCGACACCCAGGGCGTGCTGCGCGCGCGTGGAATCGTCAATTCGCGCGAACATCTGGAAAGCCTGTTCGAGGCCAAACGCTTGGGGTTCGCTTCCATTCAGGATTATTTTGAAGCGGCGGCGCAGCATCAGGCCGCTTGAGGACCGACCGATGAAATGGCTCGATGTGTTTGCAGAGAATTCGGCCCGCGCGCTGGCCCGGCGCACTTCGCGGCGAAACGTGATCGCGGGACTCGGCTCGTTCCTGCTCGGAGCGGCCTCGGTTCCGCTGCTCCCGGTCGCGCGCGGCGCGGATACGCGGCCGGGCGATGCGGCCAATGCGGATCCCGGCGATCCGTTGTCCTGCGACTACTGGCGGCACTGCGCCATCGACGGGTTTATCTGCGGCTGTTGCGGCGGCTCCCAATCGATGTGCCCGCCGGGCACCGACATGTCCGCGGTCACTTGGGTCGGCACCTGCCACAACCCCGGCGACGGGTTCGAGTACGTCATCTCTTATAACGACTGCTGCGGCAAGAGCTCCTGCGGCCGCTGCTTCTGCAACCGCAACGAAGGCGACTCTCCGCTGTTCCAACCTGGGAAATCCAACGATTACAACTGGTGCTCGGGAAACTCCAAGGCGAACATTCCCTACCATTGTTCGACGGCGCGCATCGTCGGTGTCGCCAGGTAGGCGCCGGCGCGCAACGTCGCTCGCGCCGGTGGGCGCGGCATTGCGGGTCGCTGCGGCGGTCGCGGCCGTGGCCTTCGGTTGGGCGCGCCCACAACTGGCATGGGGCTACCAACCGATCGTCAATTACCAATTGCACTGCATGGGATGCCACCTCGCCGACGGCTCCGGCGAACCGGGCAGAGTCCCTTCGATGCGCCGCTCGCTGGTGCAGTTTTCGGGGACGCCGGAAGGCCGCGAGTATGTCATCAGGGTTCCCGGAGTCGCGCAATCGCCGCTCTCCGACCAGGAAACCGCGATGCTGCTCAATTGGATGGCGAGAAATTTGAGCGACCTTGCCGTGCCCCCGGACTTCGTCGATTACTCCGCGGCGGAAGTCCAGCGCTGGCGCACTCGGCCGCTGGCGCAGGTCGGCGCGGTGAGAGCGCGCCTGATGAGCGCTGTGCCGCCGTAAACATCACGGCGGCGCGGCAACACCTCGGTAGGCGTACGCGAGCCGATAATAGTAACGACGAATTGTTTCGTCGCCGCGCATCACGCTGCCCTCGGTGATCGGCCCCAGCCGCTCGACGCTCGACTGCAGCAACGCATCCGCGAGTTCCTCGCGGCTCCAGGCGACGAGCAGCAGCGTGCGCCCACGCTCCGCCATCGGCGGAAACCAGCGCTCGTACATCAGACCCATTTGACCGAACAAATGTCCGCTCGATGTATCGCGGACCGCTTCGCCGCGGTCAGGCGCGTAGAACGCGAGTTCGCTCGCGATCGCGTAGCGGTCCATGCCGACGATCAGAGGATAGCTTCCGGAGCTTTTGGCGATCGCCCCGGCAATGCCGTGTATCTCACGGCCGAGCTCGCGCCAGCCCACCGGGATCAACTCCGCGTGTCTGCCATAGCCCAAGCCCGGAATGCCGATCGCCAGGTGGTACAGCCCGGTCCCGTAAAGCACCAACAAGGACAAGAGGGTCGGCGTCCAGGCATTGCGAATCCAGGATCGGGAATGCACGATGCCGAATGCCAGGACGGGCATCGCCGCGATCCACGGAGCGCCGGTCCAATCGAGCTTGACTTCGTGGCGCAGGCTGAATGCGGTGAACACCGCCAGCGGCACCAGAACAGCGCATTGAATAAAGCGCCATGCGCGCCGCCGGTCGACCGGATCATCCTCCCCGGCAACGCGCGGCGCCGGGCCGCCGAGCAGAACCGCCACCGCCGCGACACCGGTGGGAGTCAGCAGCACCACGGCGGAGGCGATCAGCTTGTGCAGCGCGAACCGGGGGCGTTCGGCCAGGCGGCGCGAGGTTTGAAACGCGAAGGAAGCCCATTCGTGGTGGGCGTTCCAAAAAATGACGGGCGAAAACACCGCCAATGCGAGCGCTGCCGCCCCATAGGGCTGCCAACGCCACAGCCAGCGGCGGGCGGACGCATCGAACAGCATGAACAAAAAGGCCGACGAGCCCAGTAGGCCGATCGTGTACTTCGACAGCATCCCCAACCCGAGGCTCAGGCCAACGCCCCACCACGCCCTGGCGCGCCCGGCGATGAGTACGCGCTCGAGAAAATACACGGCGGCAATCCAGGCGGCCGTGAGAGGCGCATCGGGCGTCATGAGCATTCCGGCCAGGAAAAAGAACGGCAGCGTCTGCAGCAAGACCACGGCCACCAGCGCACTGGGCTCATCGAAGAGATTCCGGGTCAACCGATAGGCGAACAGCGAGGAAATAACGCCGCAGCCCATCGCGCCGACGCGCACGCCGAACTCGGTATCGCCGAAGGCCGCCGTCCCCAGCCAAATCAACCATCCAACCATCGGCGGGTGATCCAGATACCCGATATCGATATGGCGGGAGTAATTCCAATAGTAGGTTTCCTCCGGCATGAGCTCGACCTCGGCGCCGTAGATCAAACGCAGCGCCGAGGCCACAACCACGACGCCTATGGCCACTTCGCGCCACCCCGCTCCGCCGCCGATGTTCCAGGCCGAAAACGATTCGCAGTACCGGTATCCCGGACGCAGTACCGCGAAGGTCGCGACGGCGGCGATCACGATCGCCGCCTGCCCCGGCCAGCCGAAGCCGCTCGTCAACAGCACGAATGCGCCGCTTCGCAAAAAAAATGCCAGCAGCGTCACGATGATCACGTGCGCACACAGGGCCGCGTCCCAGGATCCTCCGCTCGCGGTGATCCGGGCGCGCACCAATTGCAGATAACCGAATGCGACGGCGACCAGAAAGCCGATGATCTGGCCGCGAGCGGGCGATGCGCCCACCCCGATGGCCGAAAGGTAGCCGACCAGATCGAGAACCGGTCCGAGCATCATCGAGGCCGCGAGGGGGGGCCGCTTCATAATATTTTTTTCACCGCAGCGCACCTGCACGGCATCGGGGGATGCTCCTCTCTTGAATTTTCTCCGCTCGACCCTAGATTCGGGTCAAGGTGCCCGGACATCCGTCCGGGTGCGATTGTGACACGTTCAATCATAGGAGCATTCGCCATGAGCAATGGGGTCCGACAAAATCCGTGGAGCCTAATGCCGCGTCTACAGGACGAGATTAACCGGCTATTTGGCAACCTAAATGAAAATGACAGCAGTTCCGCCACCGCCGCCTGGGTACCGCCTGTGGATATTCACGAGTACGGCGATCGCTTCGAACTCTATGTTGACCTGCCGGGTGTGGAACCGGGCAAAGTGGATTTGACGCTGGAGGACGGCGTGTTGACGCTCTCCGGTCAGCGCTCCGAGGAACGCGACGGGGCCGGCGATAAAGACATCCAATATCGGCGCACCGAGCGCAGTCATGGGCGCTTTCATCGGCGCTTCGTACTGCCGGACACCGCCGACAGCCAAGGCGTCAACGCGACCGGCAAGAACGGGGTGCTCACGGTCACCATTGCGAAACACCCGAAAGCGCTGCCGCGGCGGATTCAGATTTCAGGCTAAGGGCCGCATCGGCCCGAGACGGTGCGGAGCGGCTCCGCACCGTCTCGAGCGCCGATGTCCCGATGCGCACCGTACGGCGGTTTCTCCTCCGAGAGCTCGACAGCGCCATCGCGAAGCTCGAGAAGGGCCCACCGTCGGATCACGCGGTCCACGAGATCCGCAAGGAGCTGAAGCGGGTGCGCGCCATCCTGCGGCTGCTGCGGCCTTGTCTCGGTGTTCGTGCCTATCGTCGGGAGAACGCCGTGGTACGCGATGCGGCGCGGCCGTTGACCCCGCTGCGCGATGCCGCGATTTTGCCCCAAGCGTTGCGCCAGTTGCAGGCCCGGACTCGGAGGAAAAACGATGGCGCCTTTATGAGGTATCTGCTCGGTGTGCTGCGGCAGGAACACCGCGCCGCGCACCGGCAGCTGCAGGGGCGTGATCTCAAGACTGCGGTCCGGGAATTGCGTGCGTTCAAACGCCGGATCGAAGCGCTTCCGGCATCGCGGCTCGATCGAGCCACTCCAAGCAACGGCCTCATACGCACCTACAAGTCCGGCCGCAGCGCATTGGCGAGCGTTACGCTGCAAGCCACCGATGAACACCTGCACGAATGGCGCAAGCAGGTCACGTACCTCGCCAATCAGCTCGAATGCATTGCGCCGCCCGATTCCCAAGGATTTGCCGCGCGCCTCGACAGGTTCCGGCGACTGGCGCGGCACCTGGGCGACGACCACGATCTTGCAGTGTTTAACCGGAAGATACTCCAAAACGACGGCGCAGAAGATTTGGAGAGCCGTGTTGCGCGCCGGCGCGAGGCGCTGCAAAGCAAGGCATTTCGCCTCGGCCAGCGGCTGTACGCTCGCCGGCCGCGCCGCCTGGCATCTGCCTGGGCGTCAATCCTCCCGGCCTGAAGGCGCAACGCGACCGGCGAGACGCCCCGGGGGGGGGGAAACCCGATCTAACTCTCATTTTGGGTAAATTCCTGCGGTAAAACCCTGAATGATCAGGCTTTCTGCGATCGGCCTCACGATGGCCGGGGACCGCAATATGTAAATTCCGGCTTATGTTCACCGCTTGCGCAAAGCGTGACGAGCCTATGCGCGCCGGCGCGAGTCCCGGCGGTCGCTCCCGTGATTTCTGGCGGCAAGCATTGGTGCGTGCGATAGGCCTGCTTGCGCTAGTGAATTTGGCCATGGCGCTGCCGGCGCAGGCCAGCACCTGCGCACCGGCGGCGACCAAAGGCACGGCACCCAGCGATTACCAAACTTTCTGCTGGCTCGATTTCACCGGTTACAACGATGCGCTCGCCCAAGGCGGCGGCCAGCCATTCAGTTTCACGCTGCCCGACGGATCGACCTTGAGCATGACGCTGCAGGTCACGACGAACGCCGGCAATCCGGCGCTCAATGCCCATGCTGTGCCGTCCTGGAGCGGATCCGCCATCGGCAACAGCGGATTCATCGGGGTTCCCGGCAATCCCGTTCTCTACGAATCGCAGAACGGCTCGACGGTAACCGTCGTTCTCAACAACATCAACGTGACACCGCCCTTGGGCAGCGGCGTGATCGACACCTATGCGATCGTCGCCGCCGACGGCGAATCGACCAACCAGAACGAATCGCTGCAGTTCACCACCAACGGCGCCCCGTGGGCGCAGGTGGCGCAAATCCCGAACGGCGGCGCGTACCCCACCGTCTCGGGCGTGGGCAGCGGCACGGTGACCGAAACCGGCGTCGCCGGCACCGTGGGCGCGTTCGCATACGCCTCAGTCAGCAATCCCTCGCAGATCACCGCGGTCATGGTGGGCGGCGGACTGCAGGGCGCCATGTTCGCGGTCCGCTACGCCTCGATGTCGGTGTCCGCGCAATTCAACGGCGCACGCGTCAATGCCGCCGACCAATTCATCTACAGCATCAAGACGCCGGGCGGCGCGACCCTCGCCTCCGGCACCACGACCGGCGCGGGACTCGGTCCGTTCCCGGCGGCCAGCGTGTCGCCCATCGCCGCCGGCTATCCCTTTGTCGTGACCGAGGCGCAGGCGCCGGGCAGCGTCAGTCCGCTCGCCGACTATGCCGTGTCTCTGACCTGCACCAACCAGAGTACCGGCGGCTCCTCGACTGCGGTGCCCACCAACCAGGCCACCACCTCCTACACCTTTCCCGGTCTGCAATATGGGGACGCCATCAGCTGCCTGTTCACCGATACCGCCAACCGCACCAATCTCACCATAGCGAAGAGCGGGCCGGCGAGCGTCAACGCGGGCGCAGCGCTCGCGTACACGATCGTGGTAAGCGACTTGGGTCCGCTCGGCGCCGCGGGTGCTTTGGTGCAGGATCCCGCGGTCGCCAATTTCACCGCCACCGGCGTTGCCTGCACCGGCGCATCCGGCGGCGCGGTCTGTCCCGCCATTGCCCAGTTGACCATTGCCAGTCTGCAGGGCGCGGGCATTGCCATTCCCACCTTGCCGAGTGGCGGCGCGGTCACCTTGGTCGTGAGCGGAACCGCGGGCACCGCCAACATCACCAACACCGCCGCGATCACTCCGCCGTCGGGGACCATCAACAGCAATCCCACCCCGACATCGACGGCGGCGACCACGGTCACGGCGGCGGCCGACCTCGCGACCACGCTCAGCTTCCCGGCCACCGTGAATGCGGGGCAGCCGGTCTCGGGCACCGTGCTTTACACCAACAACGGGCCGAGCACCGCGAGCGGCGTCGCGTTCACTTTGAGCGTCGCCGCCAATCTCGCGGTGGCCCCTACGGTGACCGGACTGCCCGCGGGCGCGAGCTTCGCCTACGTTCCCGCCACCGGTGTGATCACCTTGAGCGGCATGCCGGCAACTCTCGCCGCCGGCGCGAACGTGGGGCCGATCACCGTCGGCTACACGCAGCCGGGATCCGCCACCTCCACGGTCAGCGCCGCGATCAACGCGACCACCACCGACCCCAATCCCGCCAACAACGCGGCCACGGTCACGATCACCGGCGCCGCTGTCGCCGACCTCGCGACCACGCTCAGCTTCCCGGCCACCGTGAATGCGGGGCAGCCGGTCTCGGGCACCGTGCTTTACACCAACAACGGGCCGAGCACCGCGAGCGGCGTCGCGTTCACTTTGAGCGTCGCCGCCAATCTCGCGCCGGCCCCCACGGTGACCGGACTGCCCGCGGGCGCGAGCTTCGCCTACGTTCCCGCCACCGGTGTGATCACCTTGAGCGGCATGCCGGCAACTCTCGCCGCCGGCGCGAACGTGGGGCCGATCACCGTCGGCTACACGCAGCCGGGATCCGCCACCTCCACGGTCAGCGCCGCGATCAACGCGACCACCACCGACCCCAATCCCGCCAACAACGCAGCCACGGTCACGATCACCGGCGCGGCCGTTGCCGATGTGGCCGTGAAACTGACGTTCCCAGCCGCGGTGAACGCCGGTCAGCCGGTCTCGGGCACGGTGCTTTACACCAACAACGGACCGAGCACCGCGAGCGGCGTTGCGTTCACTTTGAGCGTCGCCGCGAATCTCGCCGTGGCCCCCACGGTGACCGGCCTGCCCGCGGGCGCGAGCTTCGCCTACGTTCCCGCCACCGGCGTGATCACCTTGAGCGGCATGCCGGCGACGATCGCCGCCGGGGTCAACATCGGCCCGATTGGCGTGAGCTACACGCAGCCGGGATCCGCCACCTCCACGGTCAGCGCCGCGATCAACGCGACCACCACCGACCCCAATCCCGCCAACAACGCGGCCACGGTCACGATCACCGGCGCAGCCGTTGCCGATGTGGCCGTGAAACTGACTTTCCCGACCAATGTGAACGCCGGTCAGCCGGTCTCGGGCACGGTGCTTTACACCAACAACGGACCGAGCACCGCGAGCGGCACCGCGTTCACTTTGAGCGTCGCCGCCAATCTCGCGGTGGCCCCCACGGTGACCGGCCTGCCCGCGGGCGCGAGCTTCGCCTACGTTCCGGCCACCGGCGTGATCACCTTGAGCGGCATGCCGGCGACGATCGCCGCCGGGGTCAACATCGGCCCGATCAGCGTCGGCTACATGCAGCCCGCCTCGGGAACCTCCGTCGTGACCGCGTCGATCAACTCGACGACCACCGACCCCAACCCCGCCAACAACTCCGCCACCGTCGCCATCGGCGGAACGATGATCGCCGACGTCGCGGCGACGCTTAATTTCCCGGCAACCGTGAATGCCGGTCAACCGGTCTCGGGCACGGTGATCTTCGCCAACAACGGCCCGAGCACCGCGAGCGGCATCGCGTTCACTTTGAGCGTCGCTGCGAATCTCGCCGTGGCACCGACGGTGACCGGACTGCCCGCGGGCGCGAGCTTCGCCTACGTTCCGGCCACCGGCGTGATCACCTTGAGCGGCATGCCGGCGAGCCTCGCCTCGGGCGCGAATGTGGGTCCGATCAGCGTCGGCTATACGCAGCCCGCATCGGCAACGTCGGTCGTGACCGCGTCGATCAACTCGACGACCACCGACCCCAACCCCGCCAACAACTCGGCCACCGTCGCCATCGGCGGAGCGATGGTTGCCGACGTCGCCGTCAAAGTGAATTTTCCGACGACCGTGAACGCCGGTCAGCCGGTCTCGGGCACAGTGCTCTTCACCAACAATGGCCCGAGCAACGCGAGCGGTCTCGCATTTACCTTGAGCGCCGCGGCGAATCTCGCCGCGGCGCCGACACTTTCCGGCCTGCCCGCGGGCGCGGCCTACACGTACGCGCCCGCCACCGGCGTGATCATCTTGAGCGGCATGCCGGCGACCCTCGCTTCCGGCGCCAACCTGGGCCCGATCACCGTCGGCTACACGCAGCCCGGATCCGCCACCTCCACGGTCAGCGCCGCGATCACGACGACGACTCTCGACCCCAATCTCGCCAACAACTCCGCCACGGCCACCATCACGGGCATCACCGTGGCCGACGCCGCCGCCAAACTCACTTTTCCGGCGACCGTGAATGCGGGTCAGCCGGTTTCGGGCACGGTGCTTTACACCAATCTAGGCCCGAGCACCGCGAGCGGCATTACCTTCACCTTGAGCGTCGCCGCGAATCTCGCCGTGGCACCGACGGTGACCGGCCTGCCCGCGGGCGCGAGCTTCGCCTACGTCCCCGCCACCGGCGTGATCACCTTGAGCGGCATGCCGGCAACTCTCGCCGCCGGCGCGAACGTGGGGCCGATCACCGTCGGCTACACGCAGCCGGGATCCGCCACCTCCACGGTCAGCGCCGCGATCAATGCGACTACCAGCGATCCGAATCCCGCCAACAACAGCGCGACCGTCACGATTGCTGGGGCGGCCGCCGCGGACTTGGCGACGAAATTGAATTTTCCCGCGCACGCCAATGCAGGCCAGCCCGTCGCCGGCACGGTGCAGTTCGGCAATCTGGGCCCGAGCAGCGCGAGCGGGATCACCTACACCTTGAGCGTCGCCGCCAATCTCGCGGTGGCGCCGACACTCTCCGGCCTGCCCGCGGGCGCGAGCTATGCCTACGCCCCCGCGACCGGCGTGATCACCCTGAGCGGCATGCCGGCAGCCCTCGCCTCCGGCGCGAACGTGGGGCCGATCAACATCGAGTACACGCAGCCCCCGACGGGAACATCGGGCGTCACCGCGGGCATGCACGGTGCGACCACCGACCCCAATCCGGCCAACAACTCCGCAACGGCCACGATCACGGGCATCACCGTGGCCGACGTCGCCGCCAAACTTATCCTTCCGGCGACCGCGAATGCGGGACAGCCGGTTTCGGGCACGGTGCTTTACACCAATCTAGGCCCGAGCACCGCAAGCGGCATCAGCTTCACTTTGAGCGTCGCCGCCGATCTCGCGGCGGCCCCGACGCTGACCGGCCTGCCCCCGGGGGCCACGTACAGCTACGCGCCCGCCACCGGCGTGATCACCCTGAGCGGCATGCCGTCGACGCTTGCGTCCGGTGCCAACGTCGGCCCAATTGGATTGAGCTACACGCAGCCCTCTGGCGGCAAATCCACGGTGCACGCGGCGATCGGAAGCACGACCGACGACCCCGATCCCGCCAACAACAGCGCCACCCTCACCATTGCCGGTGCCGCCGCCGCCCTCACGGGCACGGTATTCGTCGACAACAATCAAGACGCGATGTTCGACGCGGGCGACAGCCCCGTACCCGGGGCCACGGTTCAACTGCTGGCCGGCACGCGGCTGGTGGCGAGCGCGGTGACCAATGCGGCCGGCGTCTACACCTTCACCAACCAGGCGCCCGGCCGGTATTCGCTCGCCGTCGTCCCGCCAAAGGGCTTCGTGCCGGACACCCCCTCGCCGGTTACGGTCACCCTCGGCGGAGCTACGCCGGGGGCCGTGAATTTCGGCCTGATCCCGTCGGGCGAAGTGGGCGCGCTGGTGCTGACGAAATCCTCCCCGCTCGTGAATATCTCGGCGGGGCAATCGGTCCCTTACACCATCACCGCCAAGAATTCCCTGAGCACACCGGTCCAGAACAGCACGGTGACCGATCTGATGCCTGCGGGCTTCCGCTTCTATGCCGGAAGCGGAGCGATCAACGGCAAGAAGATCAATCCCACCGTGAGCGGCCGCGAACTCGCGTGGTCGCACCTGAACTTCGCTCCGGGAGAGACCAAGACATTCACATTGGTGCTCACTGCGGGATCCGGCGTCGGCGGCGGCGATTACGTCAATCAAGCGTCCGCCTACAGCGGACTCACGCACGGTCTCATTTCGAATCTGGCAAGCGCCACGGTGCGCATCGTCGGCGACCCGACATTCGATTGCCCCGATCTCATCGGCAAGGTGTTCGACGACGCCAACGCGAACGGCGTGCAGGACCCGGGCGAGAAAGGCATCGCCGGAGTGCGCCTGGTCACCGTGCAGGGATTGCTGGTGACGACCGATGCCGAGGGCCGCTACCACATTGCCTGCCCGCCGATTTCGAGCGATTCGCCGGCTTCCAACTTCGTGGTCAAGGTCGACGAGCGGACGCTGCCCTCGGGTTATCGTTTGACCACCGACAACCCCGAGACGGTGGTGCTGACCCCGGGCAAGGTTTCCAAACTCAATTTCGGCGCCACCATTCATCACGTCGTGCGGGTCGAGGTCAACGATGCGGCCTACCAGGGCAATGCGCTGCGTCCGGCGGTCATTGAACGCCTCGACGTCCTGGTTGCATCGCTGAAGGATCAAGCCTCGATCATGCGGCTGGCCTACGAGGCGGCGGACGAATCGGACGCGCTGGTGAATGCGCGCCTGCAGGTTCTCAAAAACGAGCTCGCCGCCCTGTGGAAGGCCAAGGACTGCCGCTATCCGCTGCGCATCGAGGAGGACATCGTGCGCGGGGTGCGTCGACCATGACCGCACGCGCACCTCCTTCGCCGTTCAGGCGTCCGCAAGGCCGCCTCATCGGCTTCGCGATGCTGTTGCTCGCATGGCACGCCGCGGCGTGGGCGGCAACCACGGATACGCAGGATTGCCGGCGCCTGGTGGGCGGCACCCTCGCCTGCCGGCAAGAGTCCGCCGGCGACGCGCCGCCGAATACCGAACGCGCCGATCCCAGCGCACCGCCCTCCGCCGCCATGATCAAGCGTTTGACGGCCGCGGCCGCGACCCTTCCGGCGCAGCCTCCCGCCACGACCCTGCAGCTGATCGATACCTCGCAGAGAGCCAACTTCGCCTCCGGCAGCGACGAATTGACTCCCGCGGCCATGGCCAAGCTCGACTCGTTCGCCGCGGCCATTCGCGACTCCCATCCGCAGCGCGTGCTCGTCACGGCGCACACCGACTCGCAACGCTTGGTGCGCGCGGCTCGCATCCGCTTCAAGACCAACCAGGGTTTGTCCGAGGCGCGCGCGGCACGGGTCGCGCAATACCTGCAGGCCGCGCTCGGGCTGCCGCAGGACGCATTCGCCATCGAGGGATTCGGCGCGAGCCGTCCCATCGCCCGCAACGACACCAAGGCCGGTCGCGCGCGCAATCGGCGCGCCCAGGTCTACGTCTGGGTGAAGGAACCGGCGCCGCCGGAGGCGGCGCCCGCGCCGGCGCCGGCGCCGGTGATGGCATCGGTCTCGACCTGCATCGGCGATGCGGCGAATCAGATCGCCCCGGTGCGGATCACGGTGGACGGCGCTCCGATCGATCCGCGGGAGGGCGCCAACGAGGCGGACCGGCAGCGCTGCACCGACGTCGCCCTGGCGCGCGCGGATATTCAAATCCGCTACGATCCGCTCGAGCAGCAGCCGTTCCTCAACACCATCGCCATTCCGCAGCAGGGCGTGGTCGGCAAGCCGGTGCGATTCACGACCTATTCGAATTATTCGCGCTTCATCGCGCGCTCGGAAATGCGGCTCTTCGCCCCGAATCAAAGCGTCCAACAAAAGCCGATCGCCGTCATCCCGGTCGACATCGGCGGATGGGCCGAGTGGGTTCCTCCCGATTTCCACGATCCGCTGCGGCAGATCATCACGGCGCTCGCGAAGCCGCATTACGTGACCTATGTGCTGCGCGTCTATGACCGGGACGGGCATTTCGACGAAACCCGGCCCCGGCAACTCGACCTCACCGACATCGCTCCGGTGGCGACTCCCGATTCGGAAAGATTGGCGCGCGATACCGAGCGGCTGGCCTACGGAGAGAACACCCGCGTATTGAACAATATCGCGGTGCACGGCGGCGCGGTGACCGTGAGCGGCAGCCACGTTCCGCCGGGCGACACGGTCGCCGTGTTGGGCATGCCCGTGCCGCTCGACGATGACCGTCATTTCGTCTCCCGGCAGATCCTGCCCGGCGGGCCGCAACAGGTGACCGTCAAGATTCTGAATGACCGCGGAGAAGGTCTGGAATTCTCACGCAATCTCACGGTGGCCACGGACGATTCGTTTTTCGTGGGCCTCGCCGACTTCACCGCCGGCGCCGGCAGCGTCAGTGGACCGATCGACCTGGTGACGGGCGACTCGAATCTCGGGCGCCGGGATTTCGTCAACGGTCAACTGGCGTTCTATTACAAGGGTCTCGTCAAGGGGCAGTGGCTCCTAACGGCCGCCGCCGATACCCAAGAGCAGCCGATCCACGACTTGTTCAGTAACTTCTCCAGCAAGGATCCGCAATACCTGCTCCGGCGCATCGACCCGGATCGTTACTATCCGGTGTACGGCGACGACAGCACGACCGTGCAGGATGCGCCCACGTCCGGGAAGTTCTACGTTCGTCTCGAGAAAGGGGACAGCTCGGTGCTGTGGGGCGATTTCAAGAGCGCCCTTTCCGGCACCGACTTCATTCAATACAGCCGCACTCTTTACGGCTTGAACCTGAGCTATCGCTCGCCCGAAACCACGACCTTCGGCGAGAAGCAGCGCTCGGTGAACGCCTTTTGGGCGGAACCGGGCACGCTCGCATCCAGGCAGGAATTGCGCGGAACCGGCGGCTCCGTTTATTACCTCCAATATCAGGACATTTCGATCGGCTCCGAGCAGGTGTGGGTGCAGATTCGCGACAAGGACTCCGGCTTGGTCCTGTCGCAGACGCAGCTGCTCCCGGCTCAGGACTACGACATGAACTACATGCAGGGACGCATCCTGTTGCACAACCCGTTGCCGGCGACCTCCGGCGTGGAGACCTTCGTGCACTCCGGCGCCCTCGACGGCAATCCGGTGTATCTGATCGTCACCTATGAATATGTTCCGGACTTTTCGAGCCCGACCTCGCTCGATTACGGCGGTCACGCGAGCCAGTGGTTCGGCGATCACTTCGAGCTCGGTTTGTCGAGCTTCCATCAGGGTGATCCGGGCGAGGAGCAGAACCTGCGCGGCGTCGACGGCACGTGGCGCTATAAGCCCGGCACCTACGTCAAATCCGAGTACGCCTATTCGAACGGCGTCGGCACCCCGACGCTCACCTCGATCACCGGCGGACTGTCGTTCAATCCGCTCACGACCAGCGGCGGTCCGGCCAACGCCGAGCGCGTCGAGGCCGCGGTCGATTTGTCGGAAGTCACGGATTCGATGAAGGGGCGGATCAGCGCGTACTATCAGGATCGGGGCGCAAACTTCTCGGGTCCGGGGCAGATCACGCCGGGCGAAGCGGTGCGCCAGGACGGCGGTTCGATCAACGTTCCGTTGAATGCGACGACCCAGCTCGCCGGCAAGCTCGACGACAACGAATCGACCATGCAGACCACGCGCAGCGGCGAACTCGGCGTCGAGCACAAGCTCGACGATCACTGGCGGGTGGCATTCGGCACTCGCATCGACGATCAGCAAAACGCGGTGCCCAACGCGAGCCCCATACTGTCCCAGAACGGCGAGCGCATCGACGCCGCGGTGACCGTCGGCTACCAACCCAGCCCGGGCAAAGTCGCTCCGGTATCGGGTGCACCGGTTGGCCCCGGCGCTCCGGCCGCCGCGAACGCCGCGAACGCCGCGACCCCGGCCGCCCGGCCGCCGTGGGATGTCTACGGTTTCGTTCAGGACACCGCCGTGCACACCGAAACCCGCCCCGAGAACGACCGCGCGGGCGTGGGCGGCACCTACCAACTCTCCTCGGCCGCTCGCGTCGGGGCCGAGGTTTCCGACGGCGGCTTGGGATTCGGGGGCAAGCTGTCCACCGACTATCGCATCGACGACCACAGCAATGTGTACCTGAACTACACGCTCGCGGCCGATCAGCCGGATGCGCTGAATGTCGGCCGTCAGGGCACGCTGACCAGCGGCACCCGCTACCGGTACGACGACTCGACCAGCGTATTCGCGGAAGAGCGGATGCAGACCGGCACCGGTTCGGACAGTCTCACGCGCGCCTATGGCGTCGATTTCACGCCCAACAAGCAATGGACCTACGGCTTGAAATTCGAGCACGGCACGATCTCCGATCCGCTCGCCGGAGACATCTTGCTGACGGCGGTCGGCGCCACGCTGCAGTACTCGAAGGACCGGATCAAATACGGCGGCGCGCTCGAATGGCGGGACAACGACGCGTCGGTGAACCCCGCCTGCACCGAGCCGGGAGGACCCTGCGAGTCCACGAGCGGCACCGCCCCTGCGACGACAGGGACGACGCCGGCGCCGATTGCGACCGTCCCACTGCCCGGCATCGCTCCGCTGCCGGTCGGCGCTTCCCGGACCCTGTTGACGCGCAACAGCCTCTCCTATCAGGTCGATCCCGACTGGCGTCTGTTCGGCAAGCTCAACTGGTCGCAAACCGAGGGCGTCGCCAACTCGACGCTCAATGCCGATTATCATGAAATCGTCTTCGGTGCGGCGTGGCGGCCCGCGCATGACGACCGCTGGAACACGCTGTTCAAATTCACGGTGTTCGATGATCAACCGTCGACCGCGCAGCTCAGCTCGCTCGGCAATACCATCGACTATGCGCAGCAGAGCCGAGTGGCCGACATCGACACCACGTATCAAACGACCAGCTGGCTGTCCCTGGGTTTCAAGTACGCGATCCGCAACGGCGAGTTGAAACCGACGCAGACCGTCGGCAACTGGTTCCCGAGCCAGGCGCAGCTGTGGGTATGGCGCGGCGATTTTCTCGTCGTTCGCGAATGGGACGGCCTGCTGGAGCTGCGGCGCCTCAGCATTCAAGAGACCGACGATGCGCGCACCGGTGTGCTGCTCGGCGCCTACCGGCACATGGGAAATAACTTTAAAATCGGCGCCGGCTATAATTTCACGAATTATTCGGACAATTTGACCGACCTCGACTACCGGCGGCAGGGATTCTTCATCAATACCATCGGAAAATTCTAGCGCGGCGCAGTTTCCGCAAGCGCCCGCCGCACCGCGAACGCAATCGCCGCGCGCGAGCCGCCCGTTCTCAAGTCATAAGTGATTTCGAGCTGCGCTCCCATCTCCCGCGATCCGCGATTGCAGATGTTGAGCGGATGGCGGCCCGGGTACTTCACGCTCGCGGCATCGACCTCGAACCCGGCGGCCAGCAGATGCCGCGCAAGCCGCGCGCTCAATTCGGTGTCGAGCCCCCCGACATGAATCAGCGATTCCCCGAGACAGCCGTGCACGGCGAGCACGATCTCGCTGCGCGCCGCCATGGCCAGGCAATCCGGATGGTCGAACTGGTGACTGGTGAGGTGCAGGTCGCGGTTCGCACCGCTCGGCTTCAATCCTTCGAAGCTGAACAGGCTGTAATCCGCACCCGCGACCGAATCCGCGATTTCGGAGGTGCCGACTTCGATCATGCCGCCGTGGGGCGCGACGATCAATACCGGCGAATGCGCTCTTCGATCCACCCTGATGCGATAGTCGCGGCCCTGCACTTCGTGGCGTGCGAGTTCCGCGTACGAGGAATATCTGTTCAAGCGCCGCTTATGGGTCATGGGATTACCAGCCGAGCGAGTCCAGCGTGCGGTATGCCCATACGGAAGGCGTGAGAAACCACGGATTGCCGAAGTAATAGGGCCGCGCGGGGAACGGCAGGTCATCGAGCGCGGTACGGCCTTGCGCCTGCCCGGCCATTCGCTGTCCGGTCTTGCTGCCGAAATACGGCGCGAGCGGCACGCCTTGGCCGCAATAGCCCAGGCAATGGTACAGGCCGTCGCGCTCACCCAGGTGCGGCATGGTGTCGAACGTATACGCGACCCAGCCCACCCACGCGTGAGTGATGCGAACCGGCTGCAATTGAGGAAATATCTCGGTCAACATCGAGCGCAGTCTCGGCACGCAGGCGATCGGATCCTTCTCCGCCAGCGCGGCGCGGCCGCCGAATACGATGCGCTCGCCGTCTGCGGAAGGCCTGAAATATACGACGATATGCCGCGAATCGACGATGTTCCGGCCATGCGGGATGAGCGAGAGGACCCGCTGCGTCCCCAGGGGTTCGGTGGCGATTTGATAGCTGCCGATCGGAATCACCCGCCGCCGATGCCACGGCGACACCTTGTCCGCGTATCCGTTGGTCGCGAGCAAGACCTTGCGCGCCTTGAGCGCGCCGGCGCCGGTCAGAACTTCGAATCCCGCCCCCGAGCGCCGGATGGCGTTCACCGCGCAGCGATCGTGCACGGCGGCGCCGCTTGCCTGCGCCCGCCGCAACAGCGCGAGCAGCAGCTTCATGGGATCCACCGCGGCGTCGTCGTGGTACACGCAGCCCCCATGATAGTAATCGGTCGCAATTTCCCGCCGCTGCTGCGCCCGCGGCACAACCGTGATTCTCTGCTCCAGCCCCGGGATTTGCCGCTGCGCTTCGCGCGCCATGAACGTGAAGTGGCGCGCGGTGTATGCGCCGTAAAAGCATCCGCTCTCGCGCCAGTCGCAATCGACACCCTCGCGCGTCGCCAATGATTTAAGGTGCTGGATGGCTGCGCGCGCTTCCTCGCAGATCGCAAACGCACGCTTCTCGCCGTGGCGCGCACTCAATGCCTTGAGCGACGGTTTGAGGCTGTACGCCACCTGCCCGCCGTTTCGCCCCGAACAGCCGGCGCCTATGGGTCCGGCATCGAGCACCAGGGTGCGCAGGCCCGCCGCCGCAGTCTCGCGCGCCGCCGAGAGGCCGGTGTAGCCCGCCCCGACGATCAACGCATCGACCTCGGCGGGCAACGGCTCATCGGGCAGTTGCGGCGCGGCGAGCTGGTCCTGCCACAGCGGCATCGTCTTGATGTGCGCCATCGAATCGAGGTCGTACACGCGGTTCAGGTCCCGCAAAATGTCTGCAGCACCCGTTCGGCCGGCAGCGGCGGGGCGGAATACGCCTCGAAGCGCTCCTGATCCTCGTAAGGACGCGCCAGCACGCCGAGCATTTCCTCGAAGGGAGCGAAATCCCCGCGCTCGACCGCCGCGGCGATGACCCGCTCTATGCGGTGGTTGCGTGGAATGAAAGCCGGATTGACCCTGCGCATCGACGCGGCGCGCCGCTCGGCGCTTTGCGGTTCGCGAGCCAGGCGCGACCGCCATCGAGCCGCCCAGTCCCGATACTCGCCGTCCTGGAGAAGCGATGCGCACAGCTGGGCGTCGGCAGCGTCGGCCGCCTCCCCGACGCCGGCGGCATTGCAGAGCCGCCGGAAGGTGAGCGTGTAGTCCCATTGATTGCGGCGCATGAGCTCGAGCCACGCGCCGACCAATGCCAGGTCGTCCGGTTCGCGCGTGAACAGCCCGAGCTTGGCGCGCATGCCCGACAGCCAATGCTCCTCGAACAGATCGGGAAACGCCGCGAGGACCTCGTTCGCGGCGGCGACCGAACGCTCGCCATTGGCGTCGATCAGCGGCAACAAGGTCTCGGCGAACCGCGCCACATTCCATTGCGCCGCCGGCGGCTGGTTGGCGAATTTGTAGCGGCCCATGCCGTCGATGGAGCTGAATACGGCCTCCGGGTCATAGCCGTCTATGAAGGCGCAAGGCCCGAAATCGATGGTCTCCCCGGAAACCGTCATGTTGTCGGTGTTCATCACGCCATGAATGAACCCGACATGCATCCAGCTCGCGACCAGCTTCGCCTGGCGTGCCGCGACCGAGCGCAAAAGCTCCAGGTACGGCTGCTCTGCCGCCTTCAGTTCCGGATAATGGCGCTCGATCACATAATCCGCGAGGCATTTCACGCCGCTCAAGTCCCGGCGCGCCGCAAAATATTCGAACGTGCCCACCCTGACATGGCTCGCGGCGACGCGCGTCAGGATCGCGCCGGGAAGGCCGCGCTCGCGGAACACGGTCTCGCCCGTGGTGACCGCCGCCAGCGCCCGGGTTCCGGCGATGCCCAAGGCGTGCATGGCCTCGCTGACCAGATACTCGCGCAGCACCGGACCCAAGGCCGCACGCCCGTCTCCGTCGCGCGAGTACGGAGTGCGCCCGGCGCCCTTCAACTGAATGTCGCGGCGCACCCCCGAGCGGTCGATCACTTCGCCCAAAAGAATTGCCCGCCCGTCGCCGAGCTGGGGAACGAATTGGCCGAATTGATGGCCGGCATAGGCCATGGCGATGGGTTCCGCGGGGCCCGGTACCGAATTGCCGGAAAAAATCGACGCGAGTGTCCGGGAGTCGAGCGCCTGCCAATCGAGTCCGAGTTCCGACGCCAATTCCTGATTGAATCTGATCAGCCTGGGATTGGCGACGGGCACCGGGGCCTGCCGCACGAAGAAATTCGCGGGCAACGCTGCATAGCTGTTGAGGAACGCGAAACCCGGTGCCGCCCCCTGCAAATGCTCGCTGAAATCGGTCTGTGGCATGCCCGCATGTTATCAGCGATCTGCGTGCGCGGCGCTTATGGTATGTGGTCGGCAATGCCGTGGCCTCGACGCTCGTTGCACGGTGGGAGAATGAGCTTTCGCCTCGCGCAGGCTGAGGCAGTTTGCGACAATGCAGCGCATGCGGACCGATGTGCGACTGGACACCAGCCTCGAACTCCTGCTGGAGCGTGCCTCCCCCGAGCCGGTCGCGCGAGTGCTCGCCACCGTGGTGTCGACGGCCGGCTCAACGTATCGCAAGGCCGGCGCGCGCATGCTGATCATGGCGGACGGCAGCTACTTGGGCCTTCTCAGCGGCGGATGCCTGGAGGCCGATCTCAAGCTGCACGCGCAGCAGGTGATCGACAGCGGCGTGCCGCGCGCCATCGAGTACGATATGCGCGGGCCCGATGACATATTGTTCGGCATCGGCGCCGGATGCGAAGGGGCGATGCGGGTGCTGCTCGAGCCCGCGAACGGCGCCAGTGGTGCGGCTGCCGCGCTCGCGGCTGCAGGACGGTGCGCGATTGCGGGTGCGCCCACCTGCCTGGTTGCGGTCCACGAATCGGCGACGATACCCTTGGGAACCTACAGCGCCGCGTCGCTGCCGCCCGATCTCGCGGCGGCGGCCAGTGAATCGCTCGCCGAAGCCTGCTCGCGCGAGGTGCGTCGCGACGTCGAACGCCTGCGCGCTTTTGTGCAATATCTGCCGCCGTCGCCTCACCTGCTCATCTGCGGTGCGGGCCCGGATGCAGAGCCCGTGGCGAGCGCGGCCAGAACCCTTAGGTGGCGCGTGTCGGTGGTGGATCATCGCCCGGCCTACGCCGATCCGCGGCGGTTTCCCGGCGCCGCGGTGCTGCGCGCCGATGCCGCGGCACTGCGCAGCGCGGTGGCACTTGAGACCTGCCATGCCGCCGTGGTGATGAGTCACCATCTTGCGTCCGATGTCGCGTATTTGCGGGAGCTCGGCTCGGCCGGAACCCCGGACTACGTGGGACTGCTGGGTCCGGCCGCCCGGCGCCTCCGGATCGCGCAGGAGCTGGGTTCGGCGGCCGATGGGCTGCGCATGCGCCTGCGGGGGCCTGTCGGCATCGACATCGGTGCCGTGACGCCCGAGGCGATCGGGATAGCCATCGTTGGCCAGGTGCATGCCGCTCTCGCCGGCCGCCCCTGTGGCGCTGCTGCTACATTTGATGGCTGATGTTTCTGACCCCATGCATCTGTGGCTTGTTCGCATGGATAAGTAGCTTTCCCGCATGGATCTTTGGCGTCAGCGGCGTAGAATCACCCCAAAACGGGCACGTATCCTCCTCACAACAAAAGAAAGCGGGCTGATTGCGGGGGACACTCCATTAATCCTCTTGCGGCAGTAGGGAGTTAGGCATGAACAAGATACTCAGGCCGTTGGCGCTCGTGCTGGCCGCATTGCTTTTAGCCGCATGCGGCGGCTCCAGTTCCCCGACCGCCACGGTCAGTGTCGCCACGACGCCCGGCACCCTCTCGGTGAACCCCCCGTTTCGCATTGCATCCTTGGATGCGGCGGCCTTGCAGGCCGCACTGTCTTCCACCGCAGCGGGCGCGCAGCTGCTGGGAGTCGCGGGCAACCCGGTTTGCGGCGTGGACTTTTACTACCTCAAATTCATGACGCTCGGCGGTGCGGGCGAGATGACCCAGTCCTCGGGGGCGCTGATGGTACCCACGGGCGCCGCACCGGCCTGCTCCGGTCCGCGGCCCATCGTCGAGTATGCGCACGCCACCAATCCCAATCAGGCGCTGAATATCGCCAACATCACGGATCCGTCAAACACCGAAGGCGCGCTGATCGCGGCCGTGTTCGCGGCCCAGGGCTATATCGTGGTGGCACCGAACTACGCCGGCTATGACATATCCACGCTGGGTTATCACCCGTTCATCAACGCCGAGCAACAGTCGGGCGAGATGATGGATATCCTGGCGGCCGCGCGCACCGCGCTGCCCAACACCTTTGCGCGCGCCACCAGCGACAACGGGCAATTGTTCCTGACCGGATATTCGGAGGGCGGTCACGTCGCCATGGCGACGCTGCGCGCGCTCGAAGCCGCCGGCGACAGCGTCACGGCCGCCGCGCCGATGTCCGGTCCCTATGCTGTGGAAGCTTTCGGAGACGCGGTCTTCTACGGCAGCGTCGACATCGGTTCGACGGTGTTCGCACCGCTCCTCGCCAACAGCTACCAGCATGCCTACATGAACATCAATAACGGCCCCGAGGGTCCGATGTTCTCGTCGACCTACCCGGACGCGGAGACCCAGCTGCCGAGCACCATACCCATCGACACCATCTTCGCGGAGAGCCTGCTGCCGCAGACGGCGCTGTTCGACAGCGCCACGCCCACGCAAGCCGAATATCCGATGGTTCCGCCGCCGTTGATCGCGGCGATGGCGGTGCCGGCCATCGATCCCAACATCCCGGTCACCGAGATATGGCACGCCGGCTTCGGCAATCCCTATCTCATCAACAATAATTTTCGGGTGAGCTACGTGCTCGATGCGGCGCAAAATCCGGACGGCGCGGTGCCGGCACCCCAGCCGGGTGTTCCGCTGGCGAAGGTCGAGCCGTCGCAGGGGCTGCGCCAAGATTTCTATGTGAATGACCTGCGCAACGGCAACTGGGCCCCGACGGTGCCCACGCTGCTGTGCGGCGGCAGCTTGGATCCCACGGTGTACTTCAGCATCAACACCGGAACAATGGCCGCCTTCTGGCAACCCCTGGTGACGGCCGGTTTGATCACCGTGCTGGATGTCGATCCCCAACCCCCGCTTAAACCATCCGGTCCTTTCGCGGCGATTCAAGAGGGTTTCCAGGCCTCCCAGCTTGCGCTCTTTGAGTTTTATCAAACGGCGGCCGGCGGCGGCCTGTCGGCCGCGGCCGCCCAACAAATGATCGTCGAGGGCTATCACGCCGCGGTGTCGCCGCCCTGCACCCTCGCGGCGCGCTCGTTCTTCAGTCTATTCTAGGGGGACCGGCCAATGAAAAATCATCAAATCAGCGCACTGGCCATGATCTCGGCGGCTTCGATCGGCCTGTTCGGCGCTTGCGCGGCGTCGGCCGACGGCGTTCCGAGCAATAGCCTGCGATTCGGCTCCTACACCGTGTTCTATCACGCCAGCGCCGACAATATCTCCGGGCCTTATGTGCCGCCGGGAGTCAACCTGGAGGCCGAGAATGTCGAGACCATCTATCTAGGATACATCCGCCGCCTGTCGTCGAAATTCGATGTCGAACTGGCGCTCGGGTACCCGCCGCCCGCGAACGTCAAGGGTTCCGGGCCGGCAATGGTGGGCTCGGTACCGTACAACGGCGTGTTGCTCTCGAGCGCCCGCTGGATTGCCCCCACCTTGTTCGTCGAATACCGGTTCATGAGCGAGAATTCGCCGTGGCAGCCCTTTGTCGGGGTCGGCGTCAACTACACCACCTTCTACGACCGCAACACCACCGCCGCGGGCAACGCCGCCTTCGGCGGTCCGACGCGCCTCTCGTTGTCGGCCTCCGTGGGACCCGCGGCCACGGTCGGCATCGGCTATCACGTGTCCGGGCCTTGGAATGTCTACGGCTCGTATTCCATTGCCCAGGTCAAGTCGGATCTGTCGGCCAATACGGCCGGCATCGAGCGCACCACCAACATCAGTTACGGACCGCAGGTGCTGATCGTGTCGGTGGGCTATTCGTTCTAGCCGCCCGCCAAGCTCTTGATCAGCACGGACCAATAAGTCAGCGCATCGTAGAAGGCGTCGACGCGGATGCGCTCGTTGAGTCCGTGCGCGAATTCCTCGCTTTCCTTGATGAACACGCCGCCCACCCCGTAAGTGGGGATACCGGCATTTCTATACACCGCACCGTCGGTCGCGTAGGAGGCCTGCGTGGGCACGACCCGGGCGCCGGAGTCCGCAGCGTCGACCGCATGCGCGACCGCTTTCATGACGTCGGGGCGCATCGGCGAGGCGTCCGAAACCAGCGCCTCATAGCTTGGCGTCACTTCCACCTTGGGGCCGACCGCCTGCTGCAGGCTGGCTTGCACTTCCCGGGCCGAAGTGCCCGGGAAAATCCGGCAGTTAATCGTGGCGGTCGCCGACTGCGGCAGCGCGTTTTCGGCGTGCCCGCCGCTCAGCATGGTCGCCACGCAGGTGGTGCGGATCCGGCCGACGAATGAGGGATCGCCGGCGATTACGGCGGCGGCGGGTGCATCGTGCGGATCGGCCGCGAAGCGTGCCATCGCGGTCCCGAGCGGCCCGGAAGTCACCTCGCCGGCCGCCTTGAAATCCCCGAGCGTCCAATCGTTCCACATCACCGGAAATTCGAGGCGCTGCACCGCCTTGAGCGCATCGGCAAGCTCGTAGATTGCATTGTCGGCGCGCGGCCGGGAGCTGTGGCCGCCGGGATTGCGCGTCGTGAGCAGGAACGCCGCCGAACTTTTCTCGGCGCCCTGCACGTAGAACAGCAGCGGCTTGCCGGTGTCCTCGGCGAGTACGCCGCCGCCGCCATCGCCATTGAGCGCAAAATCCGCGTCCACCAAATCACGATGTTTGGCCACCAGGTCCCGCGCGGTCGCCTGCTCGGTTTCCTCGTCGCCGCTGAAGGCGATGATGAGATCGCGCGTCGGCACGAAACCCTGCGCCTTGAGTGTGCAAAAAGTGGTCGTCAGCAGCGCCACCTCCTGCTTCACGTCCGAGGTGCCGCGGCCGAAGAAGTAGCCGCCTTCCTCGATCAGCCGGTACGGGTCGCGCTGCCAATCGGCGCGTTTGGCGGTGACCACATCCATATGCGCGATGAAGTCGATCGGCCTGCCACCGCTGCCGTTGCCGCGATACCGGACCACCAGCGATGCGGTCTCGCCGAGCGGCAGCACGTGGATGTCGGCGGCGGGGAATCCGCACGCCTTGAGGCGATTGGCCAGATAGTCGGCGACCGCCGGAACCTGGCCCTTGCCCACCGAGCTTTCGATGGCCACGATGTGCGCAAAAATCTCTCGCGCCTCGGCGCGCACGGCGGCCGGCGCCGCGGCGCCTTCGGACCCACTGCTCGCACTCACGGCGGCGCCCGCTCCGACCGCGGCCACCGCCAGGGCCGTCATCAATCCCGCCTGAACCGCGGACCTTGGCATCGCTCCCCTCCCCGTCGTTGATCGTCGCTCGAGACTAAGGTGTCGGCGGTATCAAAGCATACTCAAGCGCTGAACGCGCGCTCAATTGCACCCCACATGGCCGCCGGATCGAGTACATTACCGGGCTTGAGAACCGCGTCGATCCGAGGCAATCACTCTTCACGCGAGGCCAATTGATGAGACATTTGCTGGCAATATTGGCCGCGATCGCCCTGTTGTCGGGAAGCGGATCGGCGCCGGCCGACAGTCAAAAATTGCGCATCATCAGCTGGGCCGATTACGTGCCCGCGGACCTCGTTGCCGCATTCAAAAAGGAGACCGGCATCGACGTCGAGGTGACCCTCTCCAACAATGAGGAAATGATCTCCAAGCTGAGGGCGACCGGCGGCGCCGGGTTCGATCTCGCTCAGCCGTCCCAGGACCGCATCACCTCGGTTCAGCGGGAGTTCGGCCTGTACCGGCCGTTCGATCTCGGCAAAGTGAAGATCGGGCAATTTCAACCCGCGCTGCTCGACATCGTGAAGCGCAACGCCACGCTTGACGGAAAGCTGTACGGGCTGCCCTATCTTTGGGGAACCGATGGCCTCGTGGCCAATTCCAAACGCGCGACCATCGCCGACTACGGCGATCTGTGCCGCGCGGACCTCAAGGGCAAGACCTCGATTCGCCTCAGGCGCCCGACCTTGATGGGGTTTGCGTTCGCCGCGGGCAAGGACCCGTTCGCTCTCTACACGGACCCGAAGGCCTACAGCGCGCTCATGGACCAAGTGGGCGCGACGCTCATCGCATGCAAACCGAACTTCAAGTTCTTCTACGACAACAAGGACCAGTTGTTGAACGGCATTCGATCCGGCGAGGTATGGGCGGCCATGATGTGGGACACCGGCGGCTGGACTCTCAATCGCGAGAACCCCGACATCAAGTACATCGTGCCGCGCTCCGGCGCTCTCGGCTGGCTCGACACCTTTGCGCTGCCGGCCCGGGGCCGCAATGAGGCCGCGGCCTATGCCTGGATCAATTTTACGATGCGCCCGGAGAACGCCGCCAAGATCATCAAGTCGGTCGGCAATTTCTCCGCCGCGGCGGGCACCGATCCCTATATCGATCCGCGCCTGAAGGCGCAGTTCGCGGCGGCGTTTCCCGAAAGCGTGATGAAGAGCATCCACTGGTACCCGGCGATCCCCCCCGGCCTGGAGGAGATCGAGGGACGGGTGCTGGACCGGATCAAGGCCGCCAATTGAGCACGGCGGATCTGATTGCGGACGCCGTGGTCAAGCGTTTCGCGGAACACATCGCGGTCGACTCGCTGTCCTTCAGCGTGGCGCACGGAAGTTTCTTCTCCATTTTGGGGCCGTCCGGCTGCGGCAAAACGACGCTCCTGCGCATGATTGCGGGCTTCATCGCCCCCGACGGCGGCGACATCGCCATCGGCGGAAGGAGCATGCGGGGCATCGCCCCGAACCGCCGACCGGTGAACATGGTATTTCAGCAGCTCGCCCTGTTTCCCATGATGACGGTGGGCGAGAACGTGGCCTTCGGATTGGCCCGGCGCGGCGTGGCTCGCGCCGAGCGTGTGCGGCGCAGTCAAACCATGTTGGAGCGAGTGGGCTTGGGGCAAGCCGCGGCGAAGCGCGTCGATGAGCTCTCGGGCGGCCAGCGCCAACGGGTCGCCATCGCGCGCGCCCTGGTTCTCGAGCCCACGCTGCTGCTGCTCGACGAACCCCTCGGAGCTCTGGATCTCAAGCTGCGCGAGCATATGAAAATCGAGCTCAAGCAGCTGCAGGCGGCATTCGGCACCACCTTCGTTTACATCACGCACGACCAGTCCGAAGCGCTGGTGCTTTCCGATCACGTGGGCGTCATGAATCAGGGCCGCTTCGAGCAGCTCGGCACCCCGCAGGATTTGT
Source organism: uncultured Gammaproteobacteria bacterium (assembly GCA_963758145.1). Taxonomy (GTDB): domain Bacteria; phylum Pseudomonadota; class Gammaproteobacteria; order Steroidobacterales; family Steroidobacteraceae; genus Bog-1198. The sequence continues at coordinate 859,222 of CAVWUK010000008.1, read as the reverse complement.
ACTATCGCCCACAATCGCCGTTTGTCGCCGGGTTTGTGGGTGCGAACAACCGCATCGTCGGTCGCGTCACGCGCCTCGACGGCGAATCGGTGGAGCTGACCACCGCAGACGGCTGGAGCATTCACGCTCAAAAAAAAGGCGCGATGAGCGTCGGCGATGCGGTGGAGGGATTCGTGCGTCCGGAAGTGGCAAGTCTCGGGCGGGCTGCGGCTGACCTGCCCGCGGGGCAGCCCCGGCATTCGGGAGAAGTGCAGAGCCTGCTGTTCGACGGCGCCAATTCCGCGGTGCTGCTGACGGAACTCGCCACCCGCCGTGAATTTCGCATCGCCCTGCCTCAGACCGGCCAGTTCTCCGACTTGAGGCCGCACGAGCGGGTGCTGTTCAGTTTCGATCCCGCGCGCGCGGTATGCTTCCCGGCACGCGCGGGAACAGCGGACCGCGATGGATAGCGTACCGATGCCGGCGGGCGCCGGACAGGCACGGTGGCATGGACGCTTCGCGCTGACCCTGCTGCTGGCGCCCGCCGTGCTCTGGCTCGGCGCACTCATCATATTGCCGCACGTCGATCTCGCCCTGCTCTCGTTCCGCGAGCGCGTGGGCCCGCGCCAATACGTCTCGAGCCTGGCCGAGTACAAGACCTTTTTCACGGAACCGCTTTATTGGCATGTGTTCGTACGAACCGCGGTCATGTCGGTCGTCGCCACCTTTCTCACGTTGCTGCTGGCATTTCCGATGGCATGGATCATCGCGAAGGTCGCTCAGGGGCGGGCGCGCTCGACGCTTTTCATTCTATGTTTGATTCCCTTTTGGGTGAGCGAAACGGTCCGCACGCTCGGTTGGATGATCCTGCTGCGCGAGTCGGGTGTGCTGCCGTCCCTGCTGGTGAAACTCGGCGTAACCGCCGTTCCGGTCGAACTTTTGTATCACGACGCAACCATCATGGTGGGCTTGATCTATGCATCGCTCCTGTTCATGGTCATCCCCCTCATCTCGAGCTTGGAGAGCCTGGACAATGCCCTGATCGAGGCGGCCTACGATCTTGGCGCCAACGGCCCCGCGGTGCTGCGCACCATCGTGATCCCGCACGCGGCCCCCGGCATCACCGCCGGCTGCATCGTGGTGTTCATGCTCACCCTCGGCAGCTATCTCACCCCCACGTTGCTCGGTGGCAAGAACTCGCAATGGTTCACCGAACAGATCTATACCCAGTTCATCACCCGCTTCAACTGGGAGCAGGGCGCCGCGTTCGGCTTTCTGCTCCTCGCGCTGTCGACCGCCTTGGTAATGACCGGTCTCAAGATCGCGGGCCAACGGTTCGGTGATGCGATGCGGCGCGCATGATTCCCTCGCTGCCGCGTCCGGCATGGCTGCGCACCGCGAGCGCCGTGTATTTGGCCGCCTTTTTGGCATTCCTGTTCCTGCCGTTGATCATCGTCGCGGTGTTCGCTTTCAACGACGCGCCCTACCCGGCCCCGCCGTGGCGCGGCATCACCTTCGACTGGTTTTCGGGCAATGCGCCGAAGGGGCGAACCGGGCTGTTCGGCGACATCGAATTATTGCGCAGCATTTGGACCAGTTGCATCGTCGCCTTCTGGGTCACGCTTCTCTCGGTGCTGATCGGAACCTGCAACGCGTTTCTCATCGAACGCTGCCGCTTCTTCGGCAAGCAAGCCCTTTCCGTATTGATGCTGGCGCCGCTGGTCATACCCGGAGTCATCCTGGGCATCTCCATACTTGCCTTTGCGAGCCGGATCGCGGATTTCGCCGACGACGTCCTCGGGCTGGAATGGGACTTTTTGCGGCCCGGCTTGCCGCTGGTGGTGCTCGGGCAATTCTCCTACATCGCAACCATCGCGACGCTCACCATCGGCGCGCGTCTTAAGCGCTTCGATCGCACGTTGGAGGAAGCGGCCGCAAATCTCGGCGCCTCCAAGCCTGCGGTATTTCGCACGATTCTGCTGCCTTACCTGCGCCCCGCCCTGTTGGGCTCCGCGGCGATTTCCTTTTTGATGTCTTTCGCGGATTTCAATACGACGTTGATCCTGGTCGGCGCCGACGCGCCATTGACCGTGATGATGTACGGGCGGATGCGCGAAGGTGCAAGCCCGGTGCTGAATGCGGTGAGCCTGTTCCTGATGCTCGCCTCCGCCGTACTCGCGCTCACCTTCATGAGTGGCGGCCCCGCCCGCGGCAAAGCGACGGGCACGCCGCGCGAAAGTTGAACCTTGTGCTTACCCCTGGAGTACTGACCGATGAGACAAACGACGCAGTTCGGCCGATTGACAGGCATGGCGCTGGTCGCCTCGACGGCCGTGATTGGCCTCGGCATTCTTAGGGCCGACCCTGCCGTGACGTGGCCGACGCAAGGCTGGCCGAAGGGAGCGCCTGCCGACGTTGGGCTCGACGAGAAAAAGCTCGCGGACTTCGACGCCGATCTCGCCGCCGGCAAATATGCGCTGGTGGACAGTTTTCAGGTATTTCGCTGCGGCAGGGAGGTCTTCGAACGCAAATACGCCCACGATTACTCGAAGATCTACGCCGCCGAGGCGAAGACCAAAGGACCCTTGAACGCCCGGCTCACCGGTCCCTACAATTATTTCGATCCCGTCTGGCACCCTTATTATCACGGCACGGACCTGCACAGCATGCAGTCGGTCAGCAAGACGGTGACCTCGGTGATCTACGGCATCGCCATGACGCGCGGCGACTTCAAGTCCGGATTGAACACGCCGGTGCTGAAATATTTCGATGCCGCCAGGGTCAAGAATGTGGACGAGCGCAAGCGCCGCATGACGCTGAAGGATGTGCTCACCATGACCACGGGCCTCGCATGGAGCGAGGAGGACGTTCCCTACGACGATCCCCGGAGCGATTCGAGCTTGATGGAGGCGACCGACGATTGGGTGCAATACGTCATCGACAAGCCCATGGTTGCGGACCCGGGAACCGTGTTCAACTACAGCAGCGGCGCCACGGAGTTGCTCGCCTACATCTTCCAGAAGGAGACGGGCCAGGACATCGACGCTTACGGCGAGGCGCATCTATTCGCGCCGCTCGGCATCAGACATCATTGGAAGAGAACCTATCTCGGCGTGGTCGATACCGAGGGCGGCTTATATCTCGATGGCGCCGATCTTGCGAAGATCGGCTATCTCTACCTGCACGGCGGCATGTGGGACGGCCGGCGGATCGTTTCAAAAGAGTGGGTGGCGGAATCGCTGGCTCCGTATATCGATGCGCCCGCCCCCTTCAAGTACGGATTCAAATGGTGGCTCTATCCGCGCGCACAGGCCGGACAGTACATCTGGATGGCCCGCGGCTTCGGCGGCCAGCGATTGATGGTTTTTCCGGAGGAGGATTTGATCGTCACCTTCACCGGTTGGGAGATCGTGCACGACGCCGCGCCCACGGGCGACCTGGTGAACCGCCTTCTGCCGGCGATCAGCATGGCCAAATGTCCGCAACCGGCGCATTGAGACATGGACCCCGATCCCGCGACCGACCGATCGGCGCGACTCGCCCGCCGCGCGCTGGTCGGATTCATTTTCACGTTCATCGCCGCGCGCACCGTGGTGCTTCTGATCATGTCGCATCGAATGCCGAATCTGTATTTCTTTCTGCGCGGCACGCACGTACATCATTTGAACTACGGCATCTTCCTGCTTGCCGGTGTCAGCGCCTATCTTTTGTTCCGCGCACCCGCGGGTGAGGACTTGAGCGTGGCCGCGCTGGCCTACGGCATCGCCATGGCGCTAACGTTCGATGAATTTGGAATGTGGCTGCATTTGGGCGGCAGTTACTGGCAGCGGACAAGCGTGGACGCGGTGATCCTCGTTGCCGCCGTGCTCGCCCTGATCGCATTTGCGCCCGCGATACGCAGCTTCGAAACGCGCCACCTAAAGGCTTCGATCGCCATCTTTATTGCGCTCGTCGGGTTTGGCGCGGTGGTGTACGACGCGTCGCTGCAAATCGGCAGGCTGGAAGGCCCGCGATTGGAGGCGCTGGAATTATCCTCATCCCCGTGATGCTCGCAGCCCCGCCCTGGAAACCCATACCGCCTCTTAAGCGCAATGTCCATTAAAATCAGACGCGCCGAACTTTCAGACGTTGCTGACATCGCAGCTCTTGTGGCTCGCTATTGGGAGTTCGAGCGAATAAGCGGATTTGAGCGGGCGCGTACGGAAAAGCACCTCTCGGCGTTGATGTCGCTCCCGGAGCGCGGCGCATGCTGGGTGGCCCAACGCACGGGCATGGTGGCAGGCTACCTGATTGCCGTGTACGTGTTCAGTCTTGAACATGGCGGCATGATGGCCGAAATCGATGAATTCTTCGTGCGACCGGAGTTTCGCGGTGACGGAACGGGTTCCGCGCTGCTGGTCGAGATGGAGCGGGAGATGAGATCCGCGGGACTTGTGCGAGTGCAGCTGCAGTTGGGTGCGACCAATGATCGCGCACGGGGCTTCTACGAACGGCACGGCTATCGACGTCGCTCGGGCTATGAACTGTTTGACAAGCCGTTATCGGCAGACTGATCCGCCATTGCCGGTCAGGACGCCGGCGTTGCGATTCAGCGCGAGCGTGTTGCGGGAAGTGCCGCATGCGGGATAGTGGACATTTTCCGATATTGCGCATGTAATCCGCCGGCTAGGGCCTCACGGGTTCTTCGGACAAGCGTTGTGCAAAATTCTAATAAAGGGGGAGTGTATGAAAATCACGCGCATGTGGTATTTGCTGGGACTGCTTTCACTCGGGGGCGCTGCGTGGCCGCAGTCGATGCAGCAAACCGCCCCAATCGAGAAGGCGGTCGCGGCGCTCGAAAATCAGTGGCTTCAGTCGCAAAAGACGAATAATCCCGACCTGGTCGCTCCGCTGATCGCCGACAAGTTCGTGTATACCTCGTCGGAGGGAAAAATGAGCGGCAAGGCGGCGATGCTGGCGGAGGCGAAAGCGACCAAATGGACCAGTGTCGAGTACGAAGACCTGCAGATTCGGGTATTCGGCGATACGGCCATTGCGACCGGCGGCTTCAAGGGCAAGGGCACCGATCCGTCGGGCAAGCCCATCGACCATCATTCGCGCTATACCGATACCTGGGTGAAGATGCCGGACGGCAAATGGCAGTGCGTCGCGTCTCAGGACTCGGATATAAAAATGTAGGGGACCGCACGGTCGTCGATAAGGGGGGGATCAATCATGGCTATGTACATGCTGATGGCGAAGTATTCACCCGCCGCATTGAGATCGATCATGGCGTCGGGCAGCGGCACATTCGAACACTACAAGACCATTCCGCTCTACTCTTGGGCCGACATCAAGAAGGCCTTGCCAATCGCGAAGAAGGTCCAAGCCGTATACCGGCCGCCGGTGGACTGATTGGGACGCCCGAATTGGTGCGACCGGGCATCATGCCCGGTCGCACCGCTCGGAACGCCGGCAGTCAACCCCCGGCGTGGGGAGCCGCATCCGCCGCGGTCGCCCGCAGCAATTCGAGCCCCTCGGCGTGTTTGCGTTGAAAGCCCTTCCACACCGTGATGTTCGGCGTGCCCGGACTAAGGGCATCGTAAGCCTTGGGCTCGGTGGTATCCGGCCACACGCCGTCCGAGGATTCCGCCACCGGCATGTCGAGATAGGCCGCCCGCCCCTCGTCTCCCTTCACGTATCGATCGAGAAAGGCCGTAATGAAGTGCGCGTTGATCGCGTTGATCCGCTCCTTGCTCCAGACCGGATCCTCGAACCAGTCCTGATCCCAGAGCCGCCCGCGCATCGCCTCGGGCGCGGGATTGAGACCGATGGTATGTCCGGCGTACCTGAAGGTCAGCAGATAGCGCGGCGCATTGACGGCACCGTCGAATATTGCGCGCGCCCCCGTGAGATAATTCACCCGGTGATCGTGGTCGCCGGCGATGAGCAGCAGCGGTGTGGTGAGCGAACGGAGCCCGGTTCCCCATGCGGCCAGCACGCCGCCGCCGGCCGGGGAAATCGCCACCACGGCACGCAGCCCCTTGAGCTCGGCCATGCCCTGCAAAGCGCCGCCGCGCACATAGGGCAACAGCAATCCGCCCGGCACCATCCCCGTCATGGGACCCTGCGGGTCCAGGGTCGCGCCGGCAGCGGTCAATACGCCGTAACCACCGGCGGAATAGCCGACCAGCGCCGTTCGCGCCGGATCGATCAGACGCTGCGCCGCAAGCGTACGCTGCAGGGCGCGGGTCACGTACACGATGTCGAGCGGCCTCCGCAGCAGCCATTGCACGAGACTGTGCGGGTCGTTGATGGACGCATCGTTGTGCCGAATGGCGGCCACCACATAGCCCTTGGAGGCGAGATTTTCCGTCAGCCAGGTCATGGCCACCGGATCGTTGCTCCAGCCATGCGACACCACGATGAGCGGAAAGCCTTCGCCCGCCGGTGGCGCATCGCGCACGGCAATGCCGGGTATGCTGAAAGAGGCCGGGGGCAAGGGCGGCTCTGCAGGCATGCTCGCCGTGTACACGACCGGTGCGGAACCGGGCTTCGGTCGCGCCGGATACCACAACTCCACGCCGAAATCCCGATCACCGAGGGGCGCCGAGCCGCGCGCCGGATCGAAGGCCATCACGTCCGCCTGTGCGGCCTCGCGAAATTGCAGCGTCCTCACGCCCACCGCAAATCGCCCCAAGGGCGCGAGCTCCGGCGCATCGACGCCGTAGCGGCTGGGCGGATCAGCCGCGAACACTGGTCCGGCAACCAGCAGGATCGCGCCGAGCGTGATCAGGCAAGCGTGATGCTGACGGGGCAATGATCGCTCCCCATGATGTCGGGGTGGATATCCGCGCCCACCACCCGCTCTCGAATTCTCGCGGACACCAAAAAGTAATCGATTCTCCATCCGATGTTGCGCGCTCGCGAGTTGGCGAAATGGCTCCACCATGAATAGTACCCGTTGCCCTGCTTGAAGAGTCGAAACGCATCGACGAACCCGGCATCCATGAAATTCTGGAATCCTTTGCGCTCCTCGTCCGTGAAGCCTTTCTTGCCGCGATTCGATTGCGGATTGGCGAGATCGAGTTCCGTGTGCGCCACGTTCAGATCCCCGCACAGAATAACGGGCTTGGACTTGTCGAGCTGCCGGCAATAGGTGAGGAATGCGGGATCCCAATGCTTGTAACGCAGCGTCAAACGGCTCAAGTCCTCCTTGGCGTTCGGTGTGTACACCGTCACCACGTAGAACTCGTTGAACTCGGCGGTGATCAGCCGGCCCTCTTCGGCGCTGTCGCGCTGCAGCTCGTCGGCGAAGGTGTAGCGTTTCGCGAAGTCACGGGGAAACCCATTGATCACACGCATGGGCTCGGGCTTTGAGAAAATCGCCGTACCCGAGTAGCCCTTTTTGACCGCCGAGTTCCAATATTCGCGATAGTCCGGCAGATCGATTTCCACCTGGTGGCGCTCCGCTTTGGTCTCCTGCAAACATAGGATGTCGGGGCGGTGGGCATGAAGAAACTCCTGGAACACGCCCTTGCGGTACACGGCGCGGATGCCGTTCACGTTCCAGGAATAGAGCTTCATGGGCGGCATAATACAAGTAAATGAATGAGTTGCATGTTGCTGAGGCTCCCGCGAGGGGGTCCCCTGCCGGCCGGTCAAGCGCTGGGTTTATCCTTATTGACAATCATTCGCATTCGCGTTCACAATGCTGGGCATGATCGTCTGCGTATGCAAAGCCGTTTCCGACAGGCACATCCGGGCCGCCGTCAAGGACGGCGCCAGGCAGGTGGCCGACCTGAGCCGGGATCTCGGCTTGGGAACCTGCTGCGGGAAATGCCTGCCGCAGGCCCGCGCTGCTCTGGCCGATTCGTTGCAGCAGCACGAGGCGCGCGGTTCGGACCGCTTCCCCGGCGCCGCCACCGAATTCGCGCTCTGACGGCGCGCGCCATTCGGGCATACAATCCACCGCCTCGCCGAGAGCTTTCCATGAGGAGCCACCGTGCAGGGTAATGCGAAGGTATTGGATTTTCTCAATCAGGCGTTGAAGAACGAGCTCACCTCGGTCAATCAATATTTTCTGCACGCGCGCATGCTCGATAACTGGGGCCTGAGGCGCCTCGGCAAGATCGAATACGACGAATCCATCGACGAGATGCGGCATGCGGACACCCTGGTCAAGCGCATCCTTTTCCTCGAGGGCCTGCCGAATCTGCAGGATCTCGGCAAGTTGTTCATCGGCGAGGAGGTGCGCGAGATATTGGAGTGCGATCTGAAGCGCGAATTGGAGGCGCATCCGATGTACACCGCCGCCATCGCACACTGCGAGTCGGTCAAGGACTACGTGACGCGCGATCTGCTGGTGCATATTCAGAAAAGCGAGGAAGAGCACATCGATTTCATCGAAGAGCAGCTCGGGCTCATCGATAAGATGGGATTGCAAAACTATCTGCAAAGCGCGGCCGGCGAACTGAGCGAAAGCGCCTCCGCCTAGCGCATTCTCGGCCGATCACGCGCACGCATCCCGAACCACCTCGAGCGCCGCAGCGGGGGAATACGGCTCGAGAAGGTCCAACAATTCCCAGGCCAACGCCTCGGTCACGACTTGGTATGCATCATCGGGATTGCGGACCCTGTTGTGGGCCGCATAGCAGACGCTTGCCGAAAGCCTCGCCAATATCAAGGGATACAGCACCCGCTGCTCGTGCTCGGTCAGCGGATCGTGCCGATGGTAGGCGCGAATGACTCGGACGGCGGCGGCCAGCGGTTCCCGCTCATGGAGCATCGCGTAGGCGAGCGCGATCGCCAAGTCGCAGACGGTGGCCGTATGAACCGCGTCGCCGAAATCGAGCAGTCCGGTCATGAGTCCGCCCTCGACCAGCACGTTGTTGTCGTTGGCGTCGTTGTGGATCACGCCGTGACGCAGGCGCGCCCATTCGATCGTTTCCCAGCGGGTGAATATGCTCTCCACGCGGGCGCGCCGCGCCCGCGGCAGAAGATGCGCATGCTCGCGCGCTAGTCCGGCGTGGCGCAGATCCCATTGCAAAACCCGATGCATCGACGGATGAACGAAGCCCCGCAGCGCCGCGTCGATCCTGGCCATGCCGGCCCCGATGGAATCGAACAGGGCGGGGCTGCGCGGCATGCAATCCGCCAATACCGCGCCCTCCAGCCACGTCGTTACGCGCACGCAGTGGCTGACATCCGCGGCCCCGCCGCGTATTTCGCTCAAATCCGCGCCATCGAGGGAGCGCACGACCTCCTGCACGCGGCAGCCGCACCGCGCGGCGGCTACACGGCGCATGGCTTGATGCTGGAAATCCAATAATTCCGGCGCATCGTCCCGGTTGGCGATTTTCAGGACGAACCTTGCGCCTCGTGCATCGACGATGAGAAAATTTTGATCGCGCTCACTGGGCAGAGCAGTCGCCCGACCCTCGATGCCGTATTGCTCGTGCGCGATCTGCAACGCCTGAGCCGCGGCGAAGCGTGGAATGCTGTCGAGGGAAATCGTCATTGCGGCGAATTCTCGCCCCGCCCTAGCGGGCCGGGTGATCCACCGCGAACAGCTGCCTCTCGATGTCCTCAAATGACTTGAATTCGAGCGCGTTGCCAGTGGGGTCCAGGAAGAACATCGTGGATTGTTCGCCCGGTTGGCCCCGAAAGCGCGTGCACGGCTCGATCACGAACTCGACGGCTTTGCGCCGCAGACGCTCCGCCAGTTCGTGCCACTGACGCGGGCGCAGCACCACGCCGCAGTGGGGCACGGGCACGCCCTGCCCGTCCACGAAATTGAAATGGCTCGCGAGCTTGCCCGCAGCGCCCAACTCGGGATTCAGATGGCAGACGAACTGGTGGCCGTAGAGATTGAAGTCGACCCAGCACGCATCGCTGCGACCCTCGGCACAACCTAGGATATCCTTGTAGAAACGGCGCGCCTCGGTGATGTCGCGCACCTGCACGGCGATGTGGAATGGTGTCAGCGGCGCGTTCAAAGGACTGTGCATGATTTTGCTCCGCCATGGTCAAAGTTACTTTAACCTGCATTTCAGCGAGACCCGGGTGGATCCGGGCATCGAGGATCCGGAATTGACGCCGCTCGGCGCGGAGCAGGCCGCCGCCGCTGCGCGACAACTCGCCGGAGTCGCGTTGACCCGGATCATCGTTTCGCCCTACACGCGTGCACTGCAGACGGCACAGCCCGTGCTCGCCATCCATCGGGTACCGGTCGATATTATGCACGAGGTCCGTGAGCGTGCGGCCTTCGCCTGCGACATCGGCAGTCCGCCCGATTTGCTGGCGGCGCGATTTCCGCATCACGATTTCGGGCATTTGCCGCGGCAATGGTGGCAAACGGGCATCGAATCGGCCGCGTCGACGAACGCGCGGGCGAAATCGTTCCGCACCCGGATGGCCGCACGCGAGGATTGCGCGACGACCCTCTTGGTCAGTCATTGGGCATTCATCCTCGCGCTCACCGGGAGGTCGATTGAAAATGGCGAAATTCTCCGCTGGGATCCCTGATCGGCCGCGCGCCCGCCGGCGGTTTAGCGTGTGCGCCGCGCTGCTGCTGCTGACGGCGACTCATGCAAGCGACCCGGTGCGATCTGCCGACCCGGCACGCACGGCGGACGCCGCGTGGCCGGGCGGCTACGCGGCGCGCGTGGCGGCGCTCGCCGTGCTCGAAACGTTGAATGCCGAGCTGCTGAGCCACGACAGCGCCACCTTGACGCTCGAGCATTGGTGCGCGCTGCATCGGCTCGCGACTCCTGCGCTCATTGTGGCCGCGCGAGTTCCCGGCGTGGACAAACCGGCATCGCCCGAGCAGCGTCGGGAGCTGCGGGTGGCGCCAGCCGAACCGCTTGGTTACCGCAGGGTGCGGCTTCGGTGCGGCGCATTGGTCTTGTCGGAGGCGGACAATTGGTATGTGCCCGCCCGCCTGACCCCCGAGATGAATAGGCTCCTCGACACCACCGATGAGCCGTTCGGCAAAGTCGTGCGCGAGCTGCATTTTCTGCGCCACACCCTGTCCTCGAGGCTGCTCTGGCAGCCGCTGCCCGAGGGGTGGGAAATGAATGCGGACGCGGGGAGCGGCGCCGCGGCGGATCTCGATCTGCCTGCCGCCCTGCTCGAGCATCGGGCGCTGCTCTACCTGCCGGACGGCACGCCCTTCAGCGATCTCGTCGAGACCTACACGAGCAACGTGCTCGCGTTTCCGCCGCCGCGACTCTAGGAGCCTGTCCGAGTATTCCCCGCGGCGTAGATGTTATGCTTCGCACGGGCTATCGCCCTGGCTGGATTATCGGATTACAAGAATGACGTCGCGATGCCGCTAAACCTCTTCGGAGGCATTCGACCTGTAGAACCCAAGCGTGCGCTGCGCGACCTGCTGGCGGGCGTGAACCTCGCGTCGATAAACATCCCGCAGGTCTTGGGATATTCACGCATCGCCGGCACGACCGTAGTCTCCGGACTTTACACCTTGCTGTTGCCGCCGATCGCATTCGCGATATTCGGCTCGTCGCGCCACCTGGTCGTGGCCGCCGACTCGGCCACTGCCGCCATCTTTTCCGGTTCGCTGTCCCGCCTCGCCGCGCCGGCTAGCGAGCAATACATGATGCTGGTGTGCACGGTGGCGCTGCTGACCGCCGCGTTGCTGCTCGTGGCGCGAATCTTCAAGCTGGGCTTTCTCGCCGATTTTTTGTCGCGCACGGTGCTCACGGGATTTCTCGCGGGTGTCGGGGTCCAGGTCGGCATTGCGATGCTGAGCGACATGTTCGGCGTCGCCGCCCAATCGCGCTACTCGCTGGTTCGGGTCTGGCAGATCATGGACGGCTTGCCGCACCTGCATTATCCGACGCTCGCGCTGTCCACGCTGGTCGCGGGGAGCATCCTGTTAGGCAATCGATTCGCGCCGCGGCTGCCGCTCGCGCTCATCGCGGTGGTCTCGGCGATTGCCTCAAGCGCGACATTTCACTTCGCGGAGCGGGGCATCGCGCTGGTCGGCCCGATCGCCGGCGGCTTGCCGACGTTCCGCCTCCCCAAGGTGACCTTGAGCGAGATTCTCGCGGTGCTGCCCATATCCGCGTCGTGCATGGTGATGATCATCGCGCAAAGCGCGGCAACCTCCAGAGCATTCGGAATTCGTTATCGCGAGAGCGTGGACGAGGACGCGGACATTCTCGGTCTGTCGGCCGCGAATGCCGCCGCCGGGCTGAGCGGGGCGTTCGTGGTCAATGGCAGCCCGACCCAGACGGCGATGGGGGATCACGTCGGCGCCCGCAGTCAGATCGCCCAATTGGCGCTGGCCGGCGTGGTGCTGTTGGTGCTGCTGGCGTTGAGCGGCCCGCTCGAGTTCCTCCCGCGTTGCGTACTGGCGGCGATCGTCTTCGACATCGCACTCGGCATGATCGACCTGAAATGCTTGCGCGACATACGTCGCGAAAGCCCGGGCGAGTTTTATCTCGCGATCACGACCGCCGCGACGGTGGTCGTGTTCGGCGTCGAGCAGGGCATACTTCTGGCGATGGCCTTATCGCTGTTCAGGCACGTGCGGCACAGCTATCGCCCGCACAGCAATATGCTGCGGCCGGATCCGACGGGGCGCTGGGTGCCGGCGCCTGCAACGCCCGGCAAGGTGACCGAACCGGGACTCATCATCTATCACTTCGGTGCGGATTTGTTTTATGCAAACCAAAACCGCTTTGCCGATGAGGTGAATGCACTCGTCAAACAGGCGCCGGCGCCCCTGCGATGGCTGGTCATCGATGCGGGCGCGATCACCGATATCGACTATTCCGCGGCGCAATCCCTACGCGATCTGCTTCAGGATTTGGAACGCGAGAAGATCGGCATTGTTTTCGGCCGCGTCAGCGCCTACTTGCGCGCCGACATGGACCGCCACGGCATCACGGCGGTGGTGGGTGAGAAGCATATTTTCCTGACGCTTCATGAAGCCGTTGCGGCGGCGCGCGCCGGAATGCCGTCGGCCGGTTGATCCGGCGATGCCGCCGGGGGCCCTTGAGCTCCCAGCCACTTCTCGATCACCGCCGACAGCGTCGATTGATCAACGGGCTTGCTCAGGAAGTCGTTCATACCCGAAGCGATGGCGCGAACCCGATCCTCCGGAAAGGCGTTCGCCGTCATCGCGACGATCGGCACCTCATGGTCCAGCACCGTCGAGGTTCGATCGCGAATGCGCCGCGTCGCCTCGAAGCCGTCCATCTCCGGCATCTGGCAGTCCATCAAGACGAGTTGGTAGCGGGTCCTGCTGAGCCGGACGATCGCCTCGACGCCGGTGGTGGCGACGTCGACCCGGTACTTAAGCTTGGCCAGCATGTAAAGCGCAACCCGCTGATTGACGAAATTATCCTCGACCAAAAGCAACTGCGCGGGTGCGGCCGGCGCGGCAACTTCGGCCGGCGCGGCAACCTCGGCCGGCGCGGTAACCTCGACCGGCACCGCCGCCTGAACCGGTGCCGTGGGTTCGGCCGGCTCTTGCACGCAATTGCCGGCCTGCAGCGGCAGCACGAACCAAAAGGTCGAGCCGGCGCCCGGACGGCTGAGCACGCCGATTTCGCCGCCCATGAGTTCGACCAAGGTCTTGCTGATGGCCAGACCCAGCCCGGTGCCGCCGAAGCGCCGCGGGATCGTCGTGTCCGCCTGCGCGTAGCGCTCAAACAGCGTCGCCAATTGCTCCTCGGCGATGCCGATCCCGCTGTCGATCACGCTGACCTTTACGTGGGTCGCATCGAGTTGTTCGGCCGCGATGAGCACCGAACCGCCGCTGGTAAATTTCACCGCGTTGCCGACAAGATTGAGCAGCACCTGCTGGGTCCGCGCCGGATCGCCCTTGATGCGCCTGGGCAGGCGCGCGTCATACTCGATGTTCATGACGATGCCGCGTTCGAGCGCCGCCGGCTGCAAAATGGTCCGCACCCGGTCGAACACCGACTGCAGCGACATGTCGATTTGTTCGACCGTCATGCGGCCGGCTTCCATTTTGGAGTAGTCGAGGACGTCGTTGAGCACGGTCAAGAGCGCGTCTCCCGAGCGCTGCACCGTCTCGGCGAATTCCCGCTGCTCGGAATTCAACGGCGTATCGAGCAAGAGGTTGGCGAACCCCAGAACCCCGCTGATGGGGGTGCGAATTTCATGACTCATGACGGCAAGCAAATCGCCTTTGGCCCGGGACGCGGCCTGCGCGCGCTGTGCCCGATCCTCGGCAAGTTTCTTGGCCTCCGCGAGCCGCAACTGCACCACCCGGTCGCGCCGCTTGGCCCTCTGCGCGATGCGGCTCAGGCGCATGACCACCAAACCGGTCAGCACCGACAGGAGCGCCACCGCCGAAAAGGCGATGATGCCGGCGTTTCGAATCGAGGCGATGCGCGCATCGAAGTCCCGAACCCACATGTCGATGCCGACCACCCCGGCGAAACGCCCTGCGCGGTCGAAGAACGGCGCATAGGCGCTCATGTAGCTGCGTACCCGCTCCCTGACCGGCTCGTCATTCACGGCGACCTCGTGCCGATACAGCGCGCGGCGCAGCGTTGGATCGAAGGTGTCGTCCGGCTTCATGATCGGGTCGGGAGGCTCTGAATCGCCCGACACTCGATAAAGATAATCGGTGCCCAGGACATAGTAGATGCGGTCACCGTCGAGCACGGCCGTGTAGACGTAGATGATGTCCGAAGCAGCTTTGTGAAATTTCACCAGCGGCGCCAACAGTGCCAGATGCTCGGGGCTGCCGGCTTGCTCCTGCGAAGTGATCGATCGATGGCGGTCGCCGTCGACCAAGGTCGCGGCCGTCCGCGCCAGCTGTGCGAGTTCGGTGCGAACGGCGTCGAGCTGCGCCGCTCGGGCCGAATGCCACACGTAGAACAGCCCCAGCGAGGAAATGCTGAGGACCGCGGCGCCCGCCAAAATCCCGTGAGCGAGCGGCCGGCTGAGGCGCCGAAACAGTGGTGTCAGTATGTGCAATGGGTGCCCGCGCATTTTGATCATTCGCCCCTTGCACGGCTTGCTGCACAAGCCCAAAGCTAGAGTCCTACCCGGGCGCGATTCGGTCAAGGCTCCGGATCGCATATGCGCCCCTGCAACCGCGGCGCCGCCCGCGGTTTGCGACTTCCGTCACATAAAGCAAGATCGCGGCCGCCGCCGCGGGAGCCCTCAATGAGCCGGCACGCAACAGCGCGGCTGCCGCGGGCAGGAGCCGCTCCTCGGGCAAATGACGCTGGCGTGCGAATCGAGCGCATCGGCGATCCAGGCGATGTTGAGCACCTGCGAGACTGCGCGAATGTTGGCGGCGGCTTCGGACGGGATGGCGCCGTCGCCGCCGCGGCGGCAGGAATCGGCGACGGCTGCCACCACTCCTGCTCCGTCAAATCCTTGTGCATCGAGCGCCGGCAGCAGATCCACTCCCACCGACAGCACGTGCAATTCATCGAGCGCATCGCGTGTCAGCAGCGAATGGCAGCAATACAAGCGCGCGCGCTTGCCGTCCTGCATCACGGAGATCTGCGATTTGGGCCTTTGCGGCTGCTGCATCGCCTCCGGAGTCTGCTGCAATAGGCGAAACACCGCCCAGCTCGGGCATGGATCCGACACCAGACTCATGTTCCCCCACGGCAGTGGAATGCCGTTTCCGCGATACACTGCGCGCAGATACCCGGGCGCGTAGGCGTCGAAGAAATGCCAGTGGCGGTAGGGTGCCACCGCGGTCATGCGCCGCATGACCAACGCCGGCGTCACGCCAAGTTTGTGGCAGGCCGCGACGCGGTGCGCCTCGCGAATCAAGAAGCGCCGGAAGGGGATTCGCGGGCACAACAACGCGCCGGCATAAAAACTGCACTCGAAATCCCGCCACGCGTACAGCACATCCTGCGCCCCCATGCCGGCCGCCGACGTCGGCGCATCCGCGTCGCCGGCGTGTATGGTGCTGTGCGGTGAAATGACCCCATCGCCGTTGTGCAGAACCTTGTGGCCGATGAAGAACGCCAGCTCGTACTTGAGCCGCTCCTCCTGATTGCGCAGGCGCTTGTTGATGAGCACGGTGCCCGGTGACTCGAATCGAGAACGCACCAGCGCGCCGCTTGGCTTGCGGCCGTCGCCATCGAACCAGCGAATCTCCAAGCCATGGCTTTTGCACAGCTCGAGCAGCGTGTTCAAGGTGAGCGGCATCTGACGCTTACCGCCCTCCTCGGCGGCGCGCTCGATATCCGGGAAACTATTGTGGCGGGTCTCCTGCCAAACGCGGATCAACAGCTGCGCGAATTGGCGCCCCGTCGTGCCGGTCTGCGACAATAGTTCCGGCAACGCGTTCTGCAACAGCTCGTGCGAAAACAGAAACGCCGGCTCGAGCGGCATGGCCTCGAGGCCGCCCCTTTCGGGCTGCTGCGGAGCGACGTCGACCGCGGTGTTCTCGTCGAGAAACCAGCGTGCGTCCTTGCTGAATATGCCGGCCAGCATGTCGAGCAGCGCCGGGGACGGCATGCGTTTGCCGGTCTCGACCATGCTGAGATAAGACACCGATGGGGCACCCTCGGCGTCGATTTGCACGCAACGCGCCGACAGCTCATCGAGGGTGAGGCCGTTGCGCCGGCGCAGGGAGCGCAGCTTGGCGCCCAGGAAATGGCCCTGCCGGATCAGCCCCGCCACGCGCGCCTCACTCCATGAATTTTACCTAACATGGCAATTCCCGGTGAAATTCACATTGTTAAATTTCTATTGTGTAAATACGCCATAGGTGCACTCTAATCTTCGCATGTACCCCGATGCAAGCCCGCATGTGGGATCGACCAGGAGTATTGAGAATGAGCGAACAGGCCTCTACGAATTCCCGCTGGCGCGGTATTGAACGACCCTACACTGCGGCCGATGTCGCCCGGTTGCGCGGCTCAGTGCGCATCGAACATTCACTGGCGCGGCTCGGCGCGGAAAAATTCTGGCGGTTGCTCGCGAACACACCGGTGGTCGGTGCGCTCGGTTGCATGACGGGAAACCAGGCCGTGCAAGTCGTTCAGGCAGGCCACAAAGCGATCTACTGTTCCGGCTGGCAGGTGGCCGGAGACGCCAACACCGCCGGCGAGATGTACCCCGACCAGAGCCTGTATCCGGTCGACTCCGTGCCGCGCATGGTCGAGCGCATCAACAACGCCCTGCTGCGCACCGACCAGATTCACCACCTGGAGGGCAAAACAGGCATCGATTGGATGGCGCCGATCATCGCCGATGCCGAAGCGGGCTTTGGCGGCAACTTGAACGCGTTCGAACTCACCAAGTCGCTGATCCGCGCCGGAGCCGCGGCCGTGCATTTCGAGGATCAGCTCTCCTCCGCCAAGAAATGCGGCCATTTGGGCGGCAAAGTGCTGGTCTCGACCGGCGAGGCCATTAATAAACTGGTCGCCGCGCGGCTCGCCGCCGACGTCCTCGACGTGCCCACGGTCGTCATCGCGCGCACCGACGCGGACGCAGCCAATCTGCTGCTCTCCGACAATGATTCCCGCGATGCGCCCTTTCTCACGGGCGAACGCTCCAGCGAGGGATTTTTTCACGTGCGATGCGGGATCGATCAGGCCATCGCCCGCGGTTTGGCCTACGCTCCGTATGCGGACCTGCTGTGGTGTGAGACCTCCAAACCCGATCTGTCGGAGGCGCGCCGTTTCGCCCAGGCGATCCATGAACGCTATCCGCATAAATTGTTGGCATACAATTGCTCCCCCTCCTTCAACTGGCAGGGCAAACTGAATCAGGCGAGCATGAAGAGTTGGCGGGAAGATCTGGCGGCCATGGGCTATCGCTTCCAATTCATTACGCTCGCCGGCTGGCATGCCCTGAATCTGTCGATGTTCGAGCTGGCAACCGCCTATCGTGAGGACGGCATGCTCGGCTACTCGCAAATGCAGCAGCGTGAGTTCGGCCAGGAGCGTGCCGGGTATCGGGCCACCAAGCACCAGGCGTTCGTCGGCACCGGATATTTCGACGCCGTTCAGACCGCCATCACCGCCGGAGCTCACTCGACCGGCGCGATGGCCGGAAGCACCGAGACCGAGCAGTTCACCGCGGCGGCAACGCCCGAGCCGAAGCGTGTGGTCGCCTAAGGATCTTGCGGCGGCGATCGCCGAGCATTTCCGCGCCTACAACGAGGAATTCGGCCGCATCACGCGCCGCGCGGCGCTGAACTTCCTCGCGGAGGATTGGCACGCGGCGCAGCGCGATGCGGTCGAGCGCATCGAACTGTACGAGCAGCGTGTGACCCGCTGCGCGCGGGCGGTCGGCGGCCAATTGGCCTCACCGGCCGCCGACCCGGCCCTGTGGGCCGAGATCAAGCGGGCATATGAGACTCTTGTGGCACGGCGGCCGGACAGCGATTTCTACCGCACCTTCTTCAATTCGGTCACCCGCGACCTGTTCGGCACCGTCGGCGTCAATCCGGATCTGGAATTTTGCGCCACCAGCGTCGGCCGCGCATCCGGGGCCGTTCCGATTCGCGTGTATCGCATCGGCGGCTCGCTGCCGGCCGCGGTGCGCGAAATCATCGCGGACTTGCCGTTCGGCGCCGCGATACCCGATCAGGATGCGGCGGTCCACCGAATCAGCGCGCAGATCGGCCGCTATTTCGACACCGGGCGGCAAAGCGGCGCACCCGAGTCCGTCGAATTGATCGAGCCGGTGTTCTACCGCGGTTTGCACGCCTTTGTTGTCGGCCGCCTCATAGGCGACAGCTCCATCACGCCCCTGGTGGTGGCATTCAGCAACTCGCCGCAAGGCGTGCAAGTCGACGCCGTCATGCTGTCGCGCGCCGAGGTCGGCTCGCTGTTCGGCTACGCCCGCTCCTATTTTCATGTGGATTTGCCGGTGGTCAGCGCCGCCATCACGTTGCTGCGCTCCTTCATGCCGCGCAAACCCATCGACGAGTTGTACACCGTCTTGGGCCGGGCCAAGCAGGGCAAGACGGAGCGCTATTTCGCCCTGCATCGCCATCTCGACGCGTCCATCGACAGCTTCGTGCACGCCCCCGGCGACCGCGGGTTGGTCATGATCGTGTTCACGCTGCCTTCGCACGACCTGGTGTTCAAGGTCATTCGCGACCACTTCGGGGAGCCGAAGACCAGCACGCGGGCCGACGTCATGGAGCGTTATCACTTCGTGTTCCGTCACGACCGCGCCGGCCGTCTGGTCGACGCGCAGGAATTCCGGCGTCTGCGCCTGCCGCGCGCCCGCTTCATGCCGGCACTCGCCGAGGAGTTGCTGCGCGATGCGAGCGAGAGCTGCCGCATCGAGGGCGAGGATCTGATCGTCGAGCACTGCTACATCGAGAGGCGCCTGCGGCCGCTCAATCTGTTTTTGCGCGAGGCCGACCCGGCCGCGGCGGAGGCGGCGATCATCGATTACGGCAACGCGCTGCGCGAATTGGCGGCGAGCGACGTATTCCCCGGCGACCTGCTGCTCAAGAACTTCGGCGTGACCAGCCATGGCCGCGTGATCTTCTACGACTACGACGAGGTGTGCCTGGTGTCCGAATGCGTGTTTCGCGATCTGCCGCAACCTCGGTACGAGGAGGAAGAGACCAGCGCCGAGCCTTGGTTTCATTGCGGGCCGCGCGATGTCTTCCCCGAGCAATGGCTGCAGTTTCTGTCGATTCCTCCGGCGCTGCGCGATGTGTTCATCCGGCATCACGCGGAGCTGTTGACGGCGGCCTGGTGGCGGGATCAGGCCGCGCGCACGGCCGATGCGTCGGCGGTGTATACGTTGCCGGAATCGCTCGCCGCGCCGGCGGCCTGACGAGTCGCCCTTACGGCGGACCGGCGGCTGCCGCCGCCGCCACCGGTGGGCCGGCCGGCATCAGCGCCGGCTGCTTCGGGATCAGCGCGCGGCTGGGATCGATCTTCAGCCACAACCACGCGCCGATCAGGAGCAGCGCCGCCATGGGGATGAAGGGCAGATCGTAGCTGCCGGAGCGATCCACGAGGAAACCGAATGCGACCGAGGACACCAAGGAGCAGACCTGCGCCGCGGTGTTCATCGCTCCGACCACCGAACCCGCGTATTCTCCGCCGATGTCGAGGCATGCGGCGAACATCGTCGGCTGCTGAAAGCAGATGCCGCCGTAAACGGCCGACAGCAGAATCAGCGCCCCGAGCCATTGCTGCGTGAACATGACCGCGACGGTGCACAGTCCGGCGATTCCCATTCCCAACGTACCGATCGTGCGGCGTGCCCACTTGAGTCCCCGCCGTTTCACCAGCGCCTGACTGAGGAGTCCGCCGCCGAGATTCGCGCACGCGCCGACGAGAAACGGCAGCGAAGACAGCAACAGATCCGCCTCGCTGTATCCGCGTGCCCTCACCAAGTAGGTGTGGATCCATGACTGGAAAAAGTAGTAGGTGTACACATAACAGCCCGCCACGGCCATCACGGCCCACAGGTTGGCGGAGCGAAGCGCAATTCTCCATGGAAGGCCGTGGTGCGCATTGGCCACCATGTCGCGGGTTTCCGCCAACTCGGCCTGGCTGACGCCGGGCTTCTCCGCCGGCGAGTCGCGGAACCACCGGTACCACACGAGAGCCCAGGCCACTCCCAGGACTCCGAACAGAAAAAACGATGCGCGCCATCCGTACCGAATTTGGATGGGAACCACCAGCAACGGAGCGAAGGCGCCGCCGAGCTGGCTGGCCATCAATGAGATTCCAAAGGCCCGTCCGCGCTCATGAACCGGAAACCATCGCGCCACCGCTATCGAGGCGTTGGGAAACGCACCCGCCTCGCCCGCTCCGAATAAAAACCGGGTCAACAGGAGAGGCATGAAGCCGGTAACCGCACCCGTCAGCGACGTGAATCCGGACCACCACAGCACGATCCGCGTGAGCACCCGGCGCGGACCGATGCGGTCTCCGAGCGCGCCGCAGGGAATTTCAAATAATGCGTACGCAAGGGTGAAGATGCCGGTGACCCAACCCCAGGCCAGCGGCCCGATATGCAGAGCCTCCTGCATCCGCGGCCCCGCCACGGAAATACAGACCCGATCCAGGTAAGTGATGACGAGAAGCAGCGATAAGAGCCCAAGAACTCGATGACGGTATTTCGTGGCCTGTCCCCCGCGCGGCTCAACCCGGCCAGCGCCAGTTGCGGATTTCGGGTAGGTCCTCGCCGTGGAGTCGAATGTACTGCCGGTGCTCGACCAGCTTGTCCTTGAGCTGCTGCTTGAGGTAGGCCCCTTCGCTGCCGGTCTGCGGCAGGCGATCGACGGCGTCGATCGCCAGGTGAAAGCGGTCGAGATCGTTGAGCACCGCCATGTCGAACGCCGTGGTGATCGTGCCCTCCTCCTTGTAGCCGCGCACATGGAGGTTTGCGTGATTGTGGCGCCGGTACGCCAATCGATGGATCAGCCACGGATAGCCGTGAAACGCGAATATGATCGGCTTGTCGCGCGTGAACAATGAATCGAAATCCCCCTCGCTCAATCCGTGCGGATGCTCCGATGTCGGTTGCAGCTTCATCAGATCGACGACGTTGACGACGCGGACCTTGAGCGCGGGAAGACGTTCGCGCAATATCGATACGGCGGCCAGCGTCTCGAGCGTCGGCACATCGCCGGCGCACCCCATGACCAGGTCCGGCTCGCCCCGGCTGTCGTTGCTCGCCCACTGCCAGATTCCGGCGCCCTCGGTACAATGCTTGACCGCGGCATCCATCGACAGCCATTGCGGCGCCGGGTGCTTGCCCGCCACGACCACGTTGACGTAGTGCCTGCTGCTCAGGCAGTGATTCATCACCGAGAGCAGGCAGTTGGCATCGGGCGGCAGATAGACCCGCACGATCTCGGCTTTTTTGTTGACGACGTGGTCGAGAAAGCCCGGATCCTGGTGCGTGAAGCCGTTGTGATCCTGCCGCCAGACGTGCGAACTCAGGAGGTAGTTGAGAGACGCGATTTTGCGCCGCCACGGCAGCGCCGCCGTGACCTTCAACCACTTCGCATGTTGATTGAACATCGAGTCGACGATGTGGATGAATGCCTCGTAGCAATTCATGAGGCCATGCCGGCCGGTGAGCAGGTATCCCTCCAGCCATCCCTCGCATTGGTGCTCGCTCAACATTTCCATGACTTGACCGGTGCGGGCGAGGAATTCGTCGTTTTCCACCACGGCCGCTTGCCACTGGCGGTTGGTCGCCTCGAAAACCGCTTCCAGGCCGTTCGAGAGCGTTTCATCCGGGCCGAATATTCTGAAGTTGCGCTGTTCGGCGTTCATGCGTGCGACATCGCGAAGGAATCGGCCGAGCACATGGGTGTCGCCGATGCCCGGCGTGCCCGGCTTTGGCACCTCGACCGCGTAATCGGTGAAATTCGGCAACCGCAGATCGCGCAGGAGCATGCCGCCGTTGGCGTGCGGATTGGCGCCCATGCGCCGGTCCCCCTTCGGCGCCAGCGCCCTGAGCTCCGGCCTGAGCCGGCCTCGATCGTCGAACAGTTCCTGCGGTCGATAGCTGCGCAACCACACTTCCAGCTGCTCGAGGTGCGCCGGGTTCGTGGCCGGGTCCGTCAGCGGCACTTGATGTGACCGGAATGTTCCCTCGATCGCCCGGCCGTCGATGAACTTAGGCCCCGTCCATCCCTTCGGCGAGGCGAGAACGATCATCGGCCAGCGCGGTCGCTGCGTGTTGCCGGCGACACGGGCATCCTTTTGTATGGTGCGAATTTTTTCGGCCGCCTGATCGAGCGTCGCCGCCATCGCCGCGTGCATGGCCATCGGCTCATGTCCCTCGACGTAGTGCGGGGTCCAGCCGTAGCCGCGCAGCAACTGATCCAGTTCCTCGCGGGTTATGCGCGCCAGGAGGGTCGGGTTGGAAATCTTGTAGCCGTTCAAATGCAGAATCGGCAATACCGCGCCGTCGGTCGCGGGATTGAGAAACTTGTTCGAATGCCACGCGGTCGCGAGCGGCCCGGTTTCGGCCTCGCCGTCGCCGACCACGCAGGCCACCACCAGCGTCGGGTTGTCGAAAACCGCGCCGAACGCATGGCTCAGCGAGTATCCGAGTTCGCCGCCTTCATGGATCGAGCCCGGGCACTCGGCGGAGGCGTGACTCGGAATTCCGCCGGGAAACGAGAACTGGGTGAACAGGCGCTTCAGTCCGGCCTCGTCCTCGCCGATGCCCGGGTAGACTTCGCTGTAGGTGCCTTCCAAATAGGTGCCGCTGACCACCGCCGGACCGCCGTGCCCGGGACCGGACATGTAGATCATGTCGAGATCGTACTTGTTGATGATCCGGTTCAGGTGCGTGTAGATGAAATTCTGGCCCGGCGTCGTGCCCCAGTGTCCGAGCAGCATGCGTTTGATGTTCCCGGGCGACAGCGGCTCCTTGAGCAGTGGATTGTCGCAAAGATAGATCTGCCCCACCGAGAGATAATTGGCTGCGCGCCAGTAAGCATCCAGGTTTTGCAGAAGCTCGTCGTCGATCGGCGCCGCCGTAATGGCCTCATTCCGCGTCACGGCGGCATCTCGCATTGCGATTCATCGCCGTTCACTTTCAAGCCGAGCGCACCGATGGTCAACCCCGCGATCACCGACTCCTCGTCGGTGCGTATGACCCGCACCGCCACCTTGCTGGCGTCGCTCGAGATCACCGGCCCGCTGCGCGCGTTTCGCTCCTCGTGCAGCTCAATGCCGAGAAACGCGAGCCCGTCGCAGATCCGCGCCCGGACCGGCCCCGCGTTCTCGCCGATCCCGCCGGCGAAGACCAGCGTATCCAAGCCGCCGAGGGCCGCGGCGTACGCCCCAATCCACTTCTTCGCCTGGTAGCAAAAAAGCGCCACCGCTTCGGCGGCCCGTATGTCGCCGCGTTCGCGAGCCAGCAGATCGCGGATATCCGAACTCGTCTCGGACAAACCGAGCAGTCCGCTTTCCTGATTGATCATGTTCTGAAAGCTCGCTGCATTCATCCCCTCGGTGAGCGACAAAAAGCACATGAGTCCCGGATCGAGATCGCCCGAGCGGGTGCTCATCGGTAGTCCGGCCGCCGGCGTAAAGCCCATGCTGGTATCGATGCTTTGACCGTCGCGCACGGCCGCGAGGCTCGCACCGCTGCCGAGATGCGCCAATACGAGACGGCCACGAACGGCTGCCGGGTCGCCCCTGCGCGCGAGTTCCTGCAAAAGGAAGGTGTACGAGAGTCCGTGAAACCCATAACGCTGCACGCCGCGCGACTGATAGCGGCGCGGAATCGGCAATATCGTCGCGACGCGCGGCATGCTGCGGTGAAAAGCCGTGTCGAAGCACGCCACCTGCGGCAGCCGCGGAAATTTCCGGCCCACGGTCTCCATGAGGCCGATTTCCCGCGGCAGGTGTTCCGGGTCATAGGGCGTGATCGACCTGAGTTCCGTCAAGAGCGCTTCGGTCACGCGTTCCGGACTCGTACGGCTCATGCCGTGCACCACCCGGTGACCGACCGCCTGTACATCCTCAAACAGCGGATGCGCTTCGAGCCACGCCAACAAAAAGTCGGCGGCGGAAGACCAATCGGCCGCATCCATCGCGAGCCGCAGCGGCGGATCCGTTCCGATCCCGGTCGCCGCGATCGACAAGTTCGTGCCGCCCTGCCCGATGCGCTCGATCTTTCCATCCAGCAATTTGGCCGGCGGCGAACCCGCTCCATGGAACGAAAACCGAATGCTCGATGAACCGGCATTGATGGAGAGCACCGACATGTCATCAGCATGCCACAGGCGCGGATCGGTGCCTAACCCGGCGCTGGGAGCCTGTCTGAGTTATATTCCATTACATGTCCGCTCCATCCCGCTCCACTCCTTACAAGGCATAGCCATGTCGCATTTCCATGCAGTCGTATGGGTCGATCACCAAAAGGCCACCGTATGGCAGTTCACCCCGACCGAACAGGAGAACACCGTGGTGCACGCGCACGGCCAACCGCGGGTGCACAGCCGCAAGAGCACGCATGGCGGCCACAAATCGCCGATCGATCATCTATTCTTCGAGGAGGTTGCGCATGCGCTCTCCGGCGCGCAGGAAATATTGATCATCGGGCCGGCGCAAACCAAGCAGGAATTGGCGAATTTCCTGCGCGCCAAGCATGCGGCGCTGGGGCGCGGCATCGTGGCGGTGGAAAACGCGGATCACCCCACCGATCCCGAAGTGCTGGCGTATGCGCGGCGCCATTTCGCGGCCATCGACCGGATGTTCAGTCCGCAGCGGCAGTGACCGCGATCGCGGGTTAATCGGGTTTGATATTCGAGTTCTGGCGAAACAGGTTCGTCGGATCGTACTTTTTCTTCAGCTGGTGCAGCCGCTCATAATTTGCGCCGTAGGCTTCACGCACCGGGCGCTCGCCCGCTTCCAGCACGTCGTCCAGCGCATTGACGTATACGGCCCCATCGGCGAATGGCTTCATCTCCTCCCAGCACTCGCGAGCCCAGCGGATCATCCGGTCGTCGTCCTTCGGATCCTCCACCACCGGGCCTATCCATAGGACCTGGTGATCGTAACGATGCGGGAATGAGGTGGCGGCAGTCGGAGTGCGGCCCGCTACGCCGTGCAATTGCTGAAAGGCGATGCCCGAGCCCGATTGAAAGGTCGGCAGCCCGGTCGAGTAGCGCAGTACGGTCCCGATCGCTCCGTCGCCGATTGCCGAGAGATTGTGCGCCTTGTTGTAATAGCGCCGGCCCGGCGGAAAGTCCGGATCGAACAGCGATTGCATCTCCAGGTACGGACGCGGTTGGATCATGTCGGCCAGGGGCGTCGCGTAACCGCGCAGCGGTTTCAGGAGCTTTTCGCCTTCCGCCGGCGGTCCGCAGTAGCAAACCACGGTGGCGAAGGCGGGCACGCCTCCGGGCCCCATCATGGCCGAGCCGAGCACCGTGAGTTCGTCGGGTGCGCTGTGCGCAAGATCGTCATAAAAGCGCAACGCCGCCTCCTTCAACGGATGAAAGATCGGCCCCCCGAGCACCGTGCTCACCGGGTACAAGGTGTACTCGAGTTCCGTGACGATGCCGAAATTCGCGCCCGCGCCGCGCAACGCCCAAAAGAGGTCGGGGTTCTCCTGCGCGCTGCATTACTTGATCTTTCCGTCGGCGGTCACCACCTCGGCGCGGATGAGGTTGTCGCATGCCAACCCATACTTGCCCGCGAGCCAACCGTACCCGCCGCCGAGCGTGAGCCCGGATATCCCGGTGGTGGTGGCCGCTCCGAGCGTGGTGGCAAGCCCATATTTCTGAGTGGCACGATCGAACTCGCCAAGCTTCAATCCGGCCTGCGCCCTCGCAACGCGCCGCGCAGGCTCTTTTTTAGAGTCTCGATTGCAGGGGCCGTGAGCATCTCGGCATCCTTGTACGTTTGTGATTCTTGTGGGCCAGAGAATGCCTCGTCTGCCGCGATGTTTCCCTACGATCATGAACCTAGCACCGTGAGGAGCCACTGTCGACTTCGCTTGCTGCGGCGCAATGGGAGAGGCATGCTGGACCCAAACGCGCGCCGGCCGACCGACCGACCAATGGCAATTATTGCGGGATCCGTTCCATGGAAGCTTTCTTCGTTTCGATCGGCACCATCGCGATCGCCGAAATCGGCGACCGCACGCAGCTGTTATCGCTCATTTTGGCGGCGCGCTACCGCCGGCCGCTGCCGATCATCGCCGGCATCGTGTGCGCGACGCTTGTCAACCACACGGTCGCCGGTCTCGCCGGGCGTTGGTTCGGCACGTTGCTCAAGCCCGGTGCGCTCATGATCGCCGTGGGAGCCGGCATGATCGCGATGGCGCTCTGGACCCTGAAACCCGACCATCTGGATGATCAGTCTGTGCCAAGCGGCACCGCGAATGCATTCATTGCGACGCTGTGCAGCTTTTTCCTGGCCGAGGTCGGCGACAAGACGCAAATCGCGACGCTCGCGCTCGCCGCCGCCTATGCCAACCTCGCGGCCGTGGTGTCGGGCACGACGCTCGGCATGCTGGCCGCCAATGTGCCGGTCGTGATTCTCGGAAGGGCTTTTGCCGACCGGCTGCCGATCAAAGCCATCCATTACGCCGCATCGTCGTTGTTCCTGGTCCTGGGCTTGCTGTTCCTCGGCCGGGCGCTATGGCATTAATTGGGCGGATCTAGGCTAGGATAGCGCGGCGGCACCGCGGAGGATTTTGGGCCCATGAGCCACGTTGCAAAAGAAAAGACCAAACTTCTGAATCGCCTCAAACGCCTGCGCGGTCAGATCGATGCGCTCGAGCGCGCGGTCGAGGCCGATCATGAGTGCGCCGGCGTTCTACAGCAGGCCACCTCGTGTCGGGGTGCGTTGGACGGCTTCATCGCCGAGGTCATTGAGGATCACATTCGCGAGCACATGCTCGATCCGCGCGCGGCCCGGGATGATCCGCGCGTCGTCGCCGCAGAGGAACTGGTCGACATCGTCCACGCGTATCTCAAAAAGTAGCTTTCGCGTTGCGGTGACCGGATCTACCGCCGTGGCGCCTGTCACCGAATTGTCACGCCTTGCCCACACGCTGCAGGTGCCGAACGGGGCGCAGCCCCGGATTCAACGCTTCTTGAAGTATAGGGGGGTATACTATATTCTGCGGGCCATGATGCGACCCCGGCTGCAAGCGATGATGGCTCCGTACCGGCGTGCTGCGCCGAGAGCTTGCGCACCCGCAGCCGCCCAGCTTGCTGCCGCCCTACTCGCTGCCGCCCTGATCTGGACGCCGGAAGGGGTCCGAGCCACAGAGGAGCCCGAGACCTACGCCGTTCATGGCCAGTTCACCTTCACCGAACAGCAAACCTCGGGCTTCAATGCCCCCTACGCGGGCCCGAACAGCCTCAGCCCTCACGCCAACGCGGAAACCGTCGATGCGACCCTGTTCTTGGGGCGGCGCCTGTGGCCGGGCTCGGAAATCTGGATCGGCCCTGAAATCGATCAGGGATTCGGCCTCGATGACACCCTCGGCGTCGCCGGGTTTCCGAGCGGCGAGGCATACAAGGTGGGCGAATACCACCCTTATTTGCGGTGGCAGCGGATGTTCGTCCGTCAAACCCTGAATCTCGACGAGCGCCGCGAATGGGCCGATCCGGCGCAGCTTCAGCTCGGCGGGACCCGAAGCCCGAACCGGCTGGTGTTGACGGTGGGCAAAATCAGCGTGGCCGACATCTTCGACAACAACCAGTACGCCCACGATACAAAAAATGACTTTTTGAACTGGACCGCCATCGATACCGGAACTTTCGACTACGCAGCCGATGCCTGGGGCTATACGGCGGGTGCGGCGCTCGAGTGGTACCTACCCGCGTGGGCGCTGCGATTCGGGGTGTTCGATCTCTCCAATGTGCCGAACAGCATACATCTCGAACCCGGGTTCCACGAATTCCAATACGATGCCGAGCTGGAAAGGAGCTTTGAGATCGCCGGCCGGCCGGGCAAGCTGCGGCTCACCGCGTTCGATAGCCGCGGACGCATGGGTCTGCTCAATCAGGCGGTCGATCTCGCAGCCGGAACCGGCATGCCGGTGGACATCGCCGCCGTGCGCAGTTACCGGGATCGCCTCGGAGCGGGCCTCGACCTCGAACAGCAGCTGGCGGCGGATCTCGGGACGTTCGCGCGCATCGGCAAGGCGGCGGGCAATGTCGAGACCTATGAATTCACCGACATCGACCGCAGCGTGAGCACCGGGCTGTCGCTGCAGGGCACGCGCTGGGGCCGCCACGACGACACGGTGGGGCTCGCGGCGATGCTGAACCGCATATCCGCCGACCGTGAGAGCTACTTGAACGCCGGGGGTCTCGGCATTCTCGTTGGCGACGGCAAGCTTCCCTCTCCGGGTCCGGAAAAAATCCTCGAGACTTACTATGAATTCGCCGTGCTTCCCTTCGCGCAATTGACCTTTGACTATCAATACATCGGCAATCCGGCCTACAACACCCAGCGCGGGCCGGTATCGGTGTTTGCGCTGCGCATGCACGCTCAGTTTTGAGGCTCTGCCGGCACAACGGCTTGCTCGCGCGTGCGGCCGCGCCCGGCGCCGCGGCTTGCTCGCGGGCGCGTTGCTCAGTACCATCCCATCGACGCAATCGCAGGAGAGAACCGTGAGCCTAGCTTCGGAATTCAAAGAATTCGCCATGAAGGGCAATGTCATCGACCTCGCGGTCGGCGTGATCATCGGCGCCGCATTCGGAAAGATCGTCTCTTCCTTGGTGGGCGATATGTTCATGCCGACGCTCGGCAAGCTGATCGGCGGGGTGAACTTCTCGGATCTGGCCGTCTCGTTGGGCAAGGATCCCACCGGCAAGGAAGTGCTGATCCGCTACGGATCCTTCGTGCAGACGATTTTCGATTTTCTCATCATCGCATTGGTCCTGTTCATCGCCATCAAGGGCATCAACAAATTGAAGAAGCCCCCGGCAACGGAAGGCCCCCCGCCGGCGCCGCCCAAGTCCGAGGTGCTTCTGGAAGAGATACGCGATCTCCTCGCGAAGCGCGCTTGAAATCGCGTATATGGGTTGACCGGGCGCGCTGCCTCCCCGACTCGCGTGCTATGGCGCGAGATTAGCCCTCGGCGCGGCGGTCGACTTCTTTTTCGGCTGCGATCCAATCATCCAGTTCGTGCCCGGGCTCAAACCCGCGCCCTTGTGCGGCGAAATACGCAGCCTCGGCGATCATCGCGAGTCGCTCCTGTTGCGTCGACGGATTCAGGGGTGGCTTCGGGGCCGAGAAGCCGCGCGCCTTCTTCGTGGTTCCGTTCATGCTTACCTCCCTCCAAGCCGCTCCCAAATCAACGGTAACCGGAGCAACCGCTAAAAGTTCATCCCTTGACACCCCCGGGAGTCTTCCCGTCGGTGCCTGCCAGCGTATCGGTGTCATCGCCGATTTCCAAACCATCGTCGTACAAACTGTCGTCTTCGCCGTCCAAATGCAGTTCCGTATCGGGGTTGCGGCCTTTTTTGTAGCTGACATGATCAGCGGCGTCTCGTTGATCCGCTCCTTCCAGCTCAGCTCCCCGCAGACGGGTTGGCGTGGTGTCGGCGGCCGGGCCGGCCGGCGCATCGCTCGATTTGGGGTCCTTAGGATCACTCATATGCAAATTCTCCCTGAAGTGGAAATGCTGGTCCGCTGCCCGATTATACGCCAGACCAAGAATCTGCAACCGATGATGGCCAATCTGATCAGATTGCCCGTACTCCATGCCGCAGCGCGAAAATCCAAGCGGCGGCGATGAGCCCGAGCGCGGCGGCGCCTGCACCCACTTGCAGGCCATGGCCGCGGCTGCGCGGCACGCGGGCGCGCGCATAAATCCAGCCGAGACCGACGCCGGTTGCGAACCCGAGCCCATGGCCCAGCACATCGACGTGCTCGCCGCCGGCGCCCAGAAAACCCAACAGGCACACTCCCGCGAACAACGGGGCCCAGCGATACCTGAACCGCTCCCGCAGGGTGAGACGCTGGCGCCATGCGCAGCCCGTGAGCAGTCCCAGGGCGGCAAAGACGGCGGTGGACGCCCCCACCGCACTATGCGTGGCGGGAGAGATCAACATTTCCAGGTAGTTGGCGACGGCAGCCGCGCCGAGGATGCTCGCCCATGCCAGGCCGGGACCGAACACCCGCCCGGCCAGAATTCCGATGCCCGCGCCGAACAACAAATTTCCGAGCAGGTGGGCTTGATCCATATGCAGGGTCAGCGCGGCTACGGCGCGCCACCATTCACCCGCGCCCGCACGGGGCTCCAGCGCGCCCGACGCCAGCCAGTCCATGCCCAACCATTGGATTCCGGCGCAATACGCGATGATCAACAACACCGCGGCATAGATGCCGGCACCCAAACCAGCCCCGCCAAAAGGAATGAGGGTCGGCGGCGCATCGCGCACGATGCGCCGCTCCGCCTCATAACGAGCGATCTCCTCGCGCGCACTCTCGGCCGCTTCCGGCGATACCAGCAAGACGCTTGTGCCGTCGAGTTCGATCACATCGTACGGCAGACCCTTCGATTCCAGGACCAATGCGCACTCGCGGCAGGCGGTCCTCGAACCGCGATACACGGCGACCCGCTCCGCGGCCGGTTCAGTGTCCATGCCGTGCATTTGCGCATAGTCGCACAAACAGAAGTCCGATGGCGCCGCCCGCGTCTTTAGGTCGTACGCGGCTGTTCCGTCAGCATTCGATAGATCTTGAGCACCCGCGGTACGTACGCCATGGTTTCCGCGAATGGCGGAATCTGACCGCCGTTGCGATCCACCGCCTCTTCGCCTGCGTTGTAGGCGGCGAGCGCCAGACGGATGTCTTGACCGAAGCGGTCGATCAGAAACTTCAAATAGCGTGCACCGCCGTGCACGTTCTGCTTTGGATCGTACGGGTTCGAAACGCCGAAGCGGGTCGCGGTCGCGGGCATCAATTGCATCAATCCGACGGCGCCGCGTTTGGAGACGGCGCGCGAGTTGAATCCCGACTCGACCACGATGACCGCTCGCAACAGATTCGGTTCCACCGCGGCGGAGAGCGCGGCCTTCTCGATGATCGAATCGTATTGCGTGGCTCGCGACAACAGCGACAGGTCGTAATACTGCCCGCTTTCCGTCCGCTCCTGCGGCGACAACACCAGCAGCTTATATCGGTTGTTGTCGGGCACGTCGGTGTAATGCTTGATGCCGTCGGCATCCACGTAGGTGTAAATTTTGGGGCCGGCCTCGGCGGCCGCTGCGCAGAGCACGCTCGCGATCAGCGCCGCTGCAGGTAAAACAAGGGATTTTGACGACATAAGGCGGCTTCCTGAGCTGGGAGCGTAGCGCGGAGCGGCCGGCGCCCGGTGGGACCTGCATCAAGAAACGGACGATCCGAGTTAACATAGCGGGCGCTCGCATGCTTATTCGGGGGCGATTCGAGCGCCCGCCCGCCCCGGCTCGTACGTAAGCCCAGATAACGGATATTTAACCCGCCTTTGGCGACTCCGATACGTATTTTAAGTGGATCGGCCGGATAGAATTGCACGCATCGGACTGGTCCGCCCAGCAGCGTCATAGGCCCTATTCTTAAAATAATGAGCGTCCCAAAGCCCGCCCTCGCACAATCCCTGGCCCAGACGGTGACATCGCCCGAGATCGGCTATATCGACAGCCGAGCCGATAGGCGCATCGCCGTGGGGCTGCGGGAATGGATGCTGACGGCGCTGCTATTTCTGATTCCGCTGGTCACTTACTGGCCGGCGACTTTCCACGATTACGGCTTGCGCGACGACTATTCGAATCTGCGCGAGGCGCAAGAGGAACCGGGCAAGGTAGTTTGGTTCTGCGCCTCGCATGCGCGTCCCATCTACGGATGGTTGCTGCAATCGACGTACGGCCAAGCTGCCACCGTGCAAAACCTGCAGTGGATGCGTTTCTTCGCCTCGCTGTTGCTCGGTGCGATTTCCCTGGTGATGTTTCGCGGCCTGCGCGCGCTCGGGTGGTCGCAGGGCAGCAGTCTGTTCGTTACCGTGATGTTGGCCTTGGTCCCTTCCGCACAAGTCATAGCCTCGTGGGCGGTCGGCTGGCCGTACGCGGCAGCGGCGCTCCTGGCGGTCGGCGCATTCTTTACGCTCGAAGGCTCGTTTGCGATGGGCTTGCGCACCGCAAACCGCCGGGCGGTGGGTCAGTCGGTAGTCGGCTTGAGCCTGCTGGTGGTGAGCGCACTCATCTATCAACCGAGCGCAATGTTCTATTCGGTTCCTTTGGCGGGCGGGCTCATCGCACACCGACATCGCGGCTTTGCGGCAACCATGCGATGGCTGTGCGTGCATTTTGGATTCGTCGCGGCCGCTCTGGGCATCGCCTACAGCGTGATGGCGGCGCTGTATTCCATGGGCGTCTTCGTCAAGTCGGGGCGCGTCGCATTCGAACAGCATTGGCTCGACAAGATCGTCTGGTTCCTGCAGGAACCCCTGCCGAACGCGCTCAGCATGTTCGTGCTGAACGACAATAACCAGCGCGATCATTGGCTGTATTGCGGTTGCGCGGCGCTGGTCGCGGCGATTTTGGCCGCGGGCGGGTATTTGGAATGGCGCCGCCACGGTTGGTCGCGTGGATTGGTCTGGCTGACCGGGCTGGTCACGCTGCCGCTGTTCGCTTGCGCGGTCAGCTTGATCGCATCCGAGCGGTACGCCACGTACCGCACGATACTCGCGCTGACGGCGGTGCTCCTGTGCTTCCTGGTGACCTCGCTGCACACGATGACCGAACATTGGAACGCGGGCAATCGCAAACTGCTGGCGGCGGTTCTGGTTGCGGCCGCGTTCTTCACCGCGCAGCACCACGCGTATGCGCTCATCGCGGTTCCCCAGGGCAATGAATGGCAATTGATCGTCGAGGGCGCGCAGCACGTGCGCCTGAACTCAGCGGCGCGGCCACGCATTTTCGCCGTTGCCTCGACCCCCGCCGATATTTCCACCGCGACGATTTATCACGACGAGTTCGGTTCGCTGTCGTCGAATTCCGAATGGGTGCCGAAGGAGATGTTCAAGCGCGCCATGCATGATCTGCACCCGGAGATCGCCAACATCGATTCGCGCTATGAATTCGCGACCGGGCCCAAATTGCCTCCCGGTCAGCATTACGATGTGATCATCGACATGCACCGGCTGCGCCACTTCTATACCGAGAATTGATGCCGGTGGCGCGGCGGCGCGCTGCGGTCGAGGCGGTTCAGATCCCCAGAAAATCACGCGCGCGGCCGTGCGCGATCGCGGCTTTGACGGCGATCGGCCAAAGTGCGTGCAGCGGGATCGTGTTTATGCCGGTCACCGGCATATCGAAGGGCTCGACCGGCCTGGTAATCCGCCGCACAAGTTGCGCGCCCATCGTGGTCGCCATCGCCACTCCGCGCCCGTTGTATCCCACGCAGATCAGCACACCGCGGGCTGGTTCGTGGACGTGCGGGTAGTGGTCGCGGGTCATCGCAAGCCTTCCGCCCCACGCATACGGCCATTTGACGCCCTTCAGAAGCGGCCAAAGCCTGCATGCATACGCCACCATGTGCGCCATCTCGGCAGCGGTGCCCACCTCGCGCATCGGGCCCCGGCCACCGATCAATAGGCGCCGCCCGGTATCGACGCGGTAGTACACGGTGATCGCGCCGCTTTCGTAGAGCACCGATCGGCCCGGCATGATGGCTTGGGCCGTTTTCTCCGGCAGCTCGGCGCTTGCGGCGATCGCACCGAACAGCGGCACGATCGTGCGCCGCAAGCCGGGCCACAGGCCGTCGCTGTAGCCGTTGGTCGCGATCACGACATGCCCGGCGGTGACGATGCCGCGGCCGGTGTGCAGATTCCAGCCGCTGCCCGATGGCGTCAGACGCGAGACCCGAGTGCCGCCATGCACCGCCGCGCCGGCACCCATGGCCGCCCGCGCCAATCCGCGCGCAAAGCTCAAGGGATTCAGGTCGCCGCCGCGGCGATCCAACATGGCGGCAAGGTAGCGATCGGTGCCGGTCGCCCGGGCCACCTCGTCGCCCTCCAGAAATTCGACCGGAGCCCCGCGCCGGACCAGCTGTTCGACCGAGACGCGGATTGCCGCAGCGTGCCTGGCACCCACCGCCGCCCGCAATGTGCCGTTCTGCCGTGCATCGCAGCGAATCGCCTGCCGCTTGATGAGATCGAATACAAATGCCGGCGCGGCTCCCGCGAGCGCATTCATGCGACGACCGAGATCGACGCCATGATCGCGCTCCACGACATCGGGATCGACTTTCAACCCGGCGTTGACCTGACCGCCGTTGCGGCCGGAAGCTCCCCAGCCCAGCTCCTGCGCCTCCAATAACACGACCTTGGCGCCCGCTTCCGCGGCATGCAAGGCGGTGGACAGCCCGGTAAATCCGCCGCCCACCACGGCCACGTCGGCGCGCGCATCCCCCTCGAGCGGCGGCGTCGATGCGGCGGGTTCCGCGGTATCCCGGTACAGATTCGGCATGTCGGCGATCGCTAGAACTTCTCCCCGAACTTCACGCCGATGGTGCGAGGCTGGTTCGGCAGGCTGTAAATGGCGATCTGACCGCAGCTCGTCACATCGCACTCCGCATAGCGATCGAGCACAGCGCGCTTGTCGAACGCATTGCTCACATACAGCTCGGCCGTGATTTTGTCCTTCTCGATGCCGGCGGAAAAATCGGCGGTGGTATATGCCGGCTCCTCACCCAGGGCCGCGGCGGCCACGTAGCGCAGATCGGCGGTGCGCGCGCCCACATGGAACACCGATGCCTGCAAATGCGCCTTGTAGGCATCGCTCAGCGCGAACGTGTATCGGGCGGTGACATCGCCCTTGAATTTGGGCGTTACCGGCAGCTGCTGCCCCGCCGGGGCGTAGTTCTCGTACCCAGGCGTCCCGCACTGAGCAGGATCGTCGCAGTATTCCTGCGTCAGCTTCGGCTGCAGCAACGAGAAGCTGCTCGACAACGTCAAACCCTGCGTGACCGCATATTGCACGTCCGATTCCATTCCAAGGATGCGCGCGTTGCCGGCGTTCGCAATGATGGTGAGCGAATTGGGTCCGAGGTAGGCGAATTGGAAATCCTTCCAGTATTCGACGAAGAACGCACCGTTGAAGCGCAGACGATTCTCGTCCCAGGTTGTCTTCCAGCCGATTTCATAGCTGGTCAGAAAATCGGGCTGGTAGGGCGGGAGACTCCCGCCGCCGTTGCGGTTCACGCCGCCCGGCCGGAAGCCTTTCGCGTAGGTCGCGTAGATCAAACGCTCGTCGTCGAATTTGTAGGTGAGATTGACCTTCGGGGACGTTCCCGAGCCCGTCGTTCGACCGTTCAGATCCTGGCACGGCGCGCCGCGGTAGGGCTCGAACGGTGTAAAGCAGGTCGCCGTTCCTTGGCTCGTGCTGAAGTTCTCGTTGAATCCATAGAACCCTTGCAGGGTATTGTCATATGTGTAATAGCGGGCTCCGGCCGTCGCGGTCAGGTTCTTGAGAATATCGTACGAGAATTCCCCGAACACCGCCGAATCGCGGTCGACGCGCTGCTGATCGGTGAGCCACAGCGTGCCCGGCCATCCGGGAACCGACAACGAGGTGGCGAGCGGATCGCCGTTGTTCACCACGTAGTCCTGCAGGATGTCGTGCACCTGGCGCTGTAAAAACAGACCGCCGACGAAGCGGAACGGATATTCCTTCGGCGATGAGAAGCGCAGTTCGTTGCTGGTTTTCGTGTAATGGTCGTCGCCGACGATGAACTGCGCCGGATTGATGAGCTTGCCGGCATTGTCCTTGTAATACGCACCCGACCCGTAGGCCCGGTCGTAGAACAGGGAATAGTCGGTGTAATCGGATTGCTCGTGCACGTTGCGCGTAAGGTAGGCGCCGGCGTACACGATATCGAAATCGCTGATCTTGCCTTCCACGGTGAGCGCCGATTGAACCCAGGAATCGTGCGTGGTCTCTGGAAAATACTGCTGTATCTTAAGATCGCCGACCGCCGGGTTGTACGCAAAATTACCGTTGACCCATTGGTCCTGGCCCATCACGGTGGGCAAAATGCTCCAGTTGTCGTTCAGTTCGAACTTGATCGCGAGGCGCCCGCCCCGGGTGTCGACGTCGTTGAAGTTGTTCTTGACATAGGGCGCGTTCGTGAAGGTGATGCCGGAGGTGGGGAAGGTCACCGAACCCGGCACATTGTCGATGTAACCCGCGCTGTGCTCATCCCACCCAACCAGGCGAACCGCCGCGAATGAGGTGATCGGCAGGTTCACGAAACCCTCGACCGTCCAGCCGTTGCCGCCGTACTCGACCGTGTTGCCGTCCAGGTCATAGCCGGCTGAGAATGCGTTGAGATCCGGCTTGTTGGTGATGACGCGGATGGTGCCCGATTCTGAACTCGCGCCATAGAGCGTGCCCTGGGGACCGTTCAACACCTCGACGCGCTCGATGTCGTAAATATGAATGTCGAGATTGCCGTCGATCGTCGTCACCGGCTGCTCGTCCAGGTACATGCCGACGCTCGGCAGCGAGCCCGAATGATTGCCATCGCCGCCGCTGACCACGCCGCGAATGTAGGTGTGCTCAAAGCCCGGGCCGGCGGTTTGAAAGGAGACGCTCGGCAGATACTTCGCGAAATCATCGAAGTCGGTGATATGCAATTCTTCGAGTTTCTCGTTACTGAGCGCCTGAATGCTGATCGGCACGTCCTGCAAATTCTCGGTTCTTTTTTGCGCGGTGACGACCACCTCTTCGAGCGTGGTCGTGTCGCCCGGATCGGCGGCATAAGCCGCCTGCATACAGGCGAGTAGCGCCGATGCAACAGGCAGGGTCCGTCGCACGGTTGGCGAGCTTTTAACTGTTTGAATACGACGTAATTTTCGCAATCTGCTACGGGTCATTCATTGATTTCCATGGTTGTATCCGCGCTGTCGGCGTTGCGCGCAACGCGCCAGACTATGCCATATGCGCACGCGCCGCCACGAGATTTTTCAAGTCCCAGGTGCTTCTCCCGAATGCCTTATGCTTGCGTCTGGCGGCATATCAACATTTCGTCATTCGGGCAGCGGCCGTCAGAAGGTATGTAACCATGCAATATCGAGGCTTATGGGGATTGCTCGTATTGGTCGCGGACGTGTGGGCGATCGTCAATATTTTTCAAAGCGGTGCGGAAACGGGCAAGAAGGTGCTATG
Source organism: uncultured Gammaproteobacteria bacterium (assembly GCA_963758145.1). Lineage (GTDB taxonomy): Bacteria > Pseudomonadota > Gammaproteobacteria > Steroidobacterales > Steroidobacteraceae > Bog-1198. Next base: position 821,646 of record CAVWUK010000008.1, on the reverse strand, counting down.
GACCGTGTTGGTCATTCTTCTGCCGATCGTCGGGTTTGTTCTTTGGTATTTCTTGGGCCCACGCACCGGCAAGGCGTAGCGGGCTCAAGCGCGGCGTCTGCTCGGACTCAGCAATTCCGCGGCTTCGTGCACGCTGTCGCCCAGGGCCATGTCGATCGCGGTCAGCAAACGCTCACGGGCTGCGACCGGCGTGGCCGTCCCCGCATTCGCCATCGACGCGAGCTGGAATACCGCCGTATCGAGCGCTTTTTGCAGATCATCCGCCCGATCGGTATTCCCGTGACCCGGCCTTTCGGGCAGCACGCCCCGATCCAATAACCGCAGATCGTTGGTCAAGGCGATCAGCTGTCGCTTGCAAAGCTCGATGGACGCGGCCGACCTCGGGCTCCTCGATCGTGCCAAGGCCCGCACGTCGGCGCGCGCGGCCTCGAGAACGCGGTTCAAGCGATCAAACCACTCTATCCATGACAGTGACCTCTGCATACGCTTCATCCCCCAAGACGTCAGTTGGTACTGCTTGAAGTTTTTTTTCGTTTCGAGGCGGCCCGATGGCGCCGTAGCGTTATTGTTTCACATCGAGGGTACCCGAGTGGGCGGAGGGTACCCGAGTGGGCGGCACATCGCCACTCGAAACGACCGAAGTGGGGACCAAGGGGTGAGCGCTGCGGCATAATGTCGGCCACAGGCATCATGCCTGTTCATACATCCAGGGATGCCTTCGATGCAGCGACACATTCGTGAACGCCACAAGGTGGAGGGACTGAGCTGGCTGCGCGCGGGCGTGCTTGGGGCCAACGACGGCATCGTCTCCGTATCGAGCCTGATCCTCGGGGTTGCGGCCGGACATGCGAGCCACTCCAACATTGTCTTGAGCGGGGCGGCGGGTTTGGTGGCCGGCGCCATGTCGATGGCCATTGGCGAGTATGTGTCCGTACACTCGCAGGCCGACAGCGAGGCCGCGGCGCTCGACCAAGAACGAACGGAACTCGCGGCGGATCCCGATGGAGAGCACCGCGAATTGACCGACATTTACGTGCACCGCGGGCTCGACCCGGTCCTTGCCAGGCGGGTCGCCGAACAACTGATGGCGCACGACGCGCTGGCGGCGCACGCGCGAGATGAACTCGGATTCTCAGCGCGATCCCTGGCGCGACCTCTGCAAGCCGCGAGCGCTTCCGCCGCCAGTTTCACGGCCGGTGCCGCGATCCCCTTGCTGGCTGCCGCCGCGGCAGGCGCGCCTTACCTGATACCCCTCACCGTCGGCGCCTCGCTGCTGTGCTTGATCGCGCTCGGCGCCTGGTCGGCTGCGGTGGCTGGCGCCGACATGATGACCGGCGCGCTGCGCATGGCCGTATGGAGCGCCGTAGCGATGGGCGTGACGGCGGGCGTCGGCTCCTTGATCGGATCGATGGGCTGAACCCGAAATGACCACGGACGCTCCGATGAATCGCCGAATCGTCTTGGCTGCGCGCCCCAGGGGCGCGGCCGATTTGAATTGCTTTCGCCTGGAAACGCTGCCGATCGGTGCGCCTCGCGAGGGCGAGGTATTGCTGCGTACGCTTTGGATCTCGCTCGACCCTTATATGCGCGGACGGATGAGCGACGCTCCTTCCTACGTCGCGCCGGTTCCGATCGGCGGCATCATGCCGGCGGGAACGGTGGCGCGCGTCGAAAAATCGCTGAATGCGAATTTTCGGGCGGGCGACCTGGTGCTGGCCGCGAGCGGCTGGCAGGAATTCGCGGTGTCGGACGGCAGCGGCCTGATGAAATTGCCGCCGGACATCGGACCGCCCTCTTACGCACTCGGTGTGATGGGCATGCCCGGCTTTACCGCGTATGTTGGGTTGCTCGAAATCGGCAAACCACAGCCCAATGAAACCGTGGTGGTCGCCGCGGCCACCGGTGCGGTGGGTTCGGTGGTCGGGCAGATTGCAAAACTCAAGGGCTGCCGCGTGGTCGGGATTGCCGGCGGGGCCGGCAAATGCGCCTGGGCGGTCGGGGAGCTTGGTTTCGACGCGTGCATCGATCACAGGGCCGCCGGGTTCGCCGAATCATTGGCAGGCGCATGTCCCAATGGCATCGATGTGTATTTCGAAAACGTCGGCGGCAGGGTCTTGCAGGCGGTGCTGCCCTTGATCAACGCCCACGCACGCATTCCCGTCTGCGGATTGATCTCGCAGTACAATGAGGCACCCTCGGACGGCGCCTCGGTGCAGGCTCTCATGCGTGCGGTCCTGGTCAAACGCATCGCTATGCGCGGCTTCATCAGTTCGGACGGATTTGAGCACCACCGCACGGAATTCCTTGAGACCATGAGCGCTTGGCTGCGCGCCGGCAAGATCAAGTATCGGGAAGACGTGGTGCAGGGGCTCGAGAATGCGCCCGCCGCATTTCTTGGACAGCTGGCGGGTCGCAACTTCGGCAAGCTCATCGTCCAGCTCGACGCCGACGGCAACACGCGCGGAGCGACGCATTGAGTTCGGACACCGCAGCATCCCCAACCGCCCTGCTCCGCGTCGCGCAGATGCAGGAAGCGGATCGCTTGACCGTCGCCGCGGGTACTCCGGGAGTCGACCTGATGCGCAATGCGGGCACCGCGGTCGCACGCGAAGCGATGCGCCGCTGGTCGGCCCGTCCCACCGTCGTTCTGTGCGGACCCGGCAACAACGGCGGCGACGGATTCGTCGCCGCGAACGTATTGGCTGCATCGGGTTGGAAGGTACGCGTCGCCTCCCTCGCGCCTCGAGAGCGTCTGCGCGGAGACGCGGCGTACCACGCGGCGAATTGGAGCGGTACCGTCGAGGCGCTCGGCCCGGCCGTGCTCGACGGCGCCCACCTCGTTGTCGATGCGCTGTTCGGTTCCGGATTGACCCGACCGCTCGGTGCCGATGTCGCGACCACGCTCGCCGCGGTGGCGGAGCGCGGTCTGCCCGTCATCGCCATCGACGTGCCGAGTGGTCTCGACGGTGATACCGGCGAATCCCTCGGAGCGGCCGCGGCCGACTGCACCGTCACGTTCACGCGCAAAAAGCCGGGGCACGTGTTGCTGCCGGGCCGCGATTTGTGCGGTGCCACCATGGTTGCCGATATCGGCACGCCGGCCGCCGTACTCGATCGCATCGGCGTCGACACCTGGGAAAATGACCCCGCGCTTTGGCGGCGGCGGTTGCCATCGGTGGCGGCCTCGAGCAACAAATACACCCGCGGACACGCATTGCTTTACGGGGGCTATCCGATCACCGGCGCAGCGCGCTTGTCGGCGCGCGCCGCCGCTCGCGTCGGGGCCGGACTCACCACCATTGCGGTTCCCGAGGCCGCACTTCAGGTGTACGCATCGGCGCTCACCAGCATCATGGTGCGCCCGCTGGCGCATCCCGATGATCTTGGGCGCCTATTGGCGGATGCGCGCATTTCAGCGCTTTTGATCGGACCCGGTGCGGGCATCGACGATGCAACCCGCGAGCGGGCGCTTGCGATGCTGGCATCCGGCCGTCCGGTGGTGCTCGACGCCGATGCGATCACTGTGTTCGCGCATCGACCGCGGGAACTCTTCGATGCGGTCCGAGCCGCTTGCGTACTGACGCCGCACGAGGGCGAATTCGCGCGTTTGTTCCGCTCGGCGGGCGACAAACTGACTCGCGCGCGCGCGGCCGCACGCGAAAGCGGCGCGGTCATCGTGCTCAAGGGCGCCGATACCGTCATCGCGGCGCCGGACGGCCGCGCCATCGTCAATTCCAATGCACCGGCGACATTGGCCACGGCGGGTTCCGGAGATGTGCTTGCGGGACTGATATTGGGTCTCCTGGCGCAGGGCATGGATGCCTACCTCGCGGCCGCGGCGGCGGTATGGCTGCACGGCGCGGCGGCCGCCGATTTTGGCCTGGGAATGATGGCCGAAGATCTGCCCGATCTGTTGCCCGCGGTGCTGCGCCGACTCGAGCCGGGGAGCCGAACGTGAGCACCTGGTTTCCCCGCATCACCGTCCATTCACTCGTCGTGGTGTTGAGCTTGCTCACCTACGTGCTCACCACGCGCGTCGAACGGGAGCGCCGGCCGCCGTCGATCGCGATTGCCTGGGTCTTGGGGCTGATTGCCATGCCCTATATCGCCCTGCCCATGTACTTGTTGTTCGGCCGCAGGAAACTCAAGCGCAAGACCGCGCCCCAGGCGCAGGCGTGCCCGGAAAGCAAGCATTGGGCTGAACACCTGATCGAGAGCTTCGGATTGCCGGCCGCCGCCCCGGCGCGGGTGCGCATGCATCAAAACGGCCTCGAGGCCCGTGCGGCCCTGTTCGAATTGATGAGCGGCGCACAGGAACGGCTTGACGTCTGCACCTTCATCCTGGGGGAGGACACGTTCGGCAAGGAGGCGATGGCGGCGATGATGACATGCGCTGCCCGGGGCATCAGGGTGCGATTTCTCATCGACGGCGTATGCGCGATTCACCTCCCCGAGAGTTGGTTCGCGCGCTTGCGCGCCGCCGGCGTGCAAACGGCAATATTCAGTCCCTTGCTGGCGCGTACGACTCCGGGTCCGCGCAATTTGCGCAACCATCGTAAATGGGCGGTTGCGGACACCAGGCTCCTGTGGTTGGGCGGCCGCAACCTTGCGGCGGAATACTTCTGCGGAGACGACGGCGTTGCGCCATGGCTCGACCTGTCGTTCGATCTGCAGGGTCCGGTAGCGGCATCGGTTGCCGCTCAATTCGACGCCGATTGGGCCGCCGCGGGCGGCGACGCGCCGCGCGAGCCCCGCTTGGTCGCCGGCGGGCCCGTGCAAACCGACCCGGGGGTTGGCATGGCCGACGGCCGCGCGCAGTTCCTGCCAAGCGGGCCCGACCAGTCGGAGGACACGGTATACGCCCTGCTCGTCGATGCCTGCTTTCACGCGACGCATCGCATTCTCGCCGTCACGCCCTACTTCCTGCCCGATGCGGTTTTGGAAGCGGCCTTGCGCCTGGCCGCGCGGCGCGGCGTGAAAATCGATTTGGTCATTCCGGCAAAGTCCAATCATCGGCTGGCCGACTTCGCGCGCAGCCGGTCGCTGCGCGCGCTGGGCGCAGTGGGAGTGTCGGTTCACCTGCTGCAAACCATGAATCATGCCAAGGCGGTGGTATTCGACCGCAGCCTCGCACTGTGCGGCTCGCCCAATCTCGACTCGCGCAGTCTCCTGCTCAACTACGAATCGGCGGTGGTGTTTTACGGCACGCAGGAAATAGAGTGGCTGACCCGCTGGATCGAACGCCTGTTTCCGGACGCGCACGCCTTCGATCATCGGGCGCCGGGATTGTGGCGCGATGTATGCGAAGGGCTCCTGTTGACCATTGCCTATCAATTATGAGGCGGGCGCGGCGCGCGATAGTATGCTTCCGGAGAATTGCGGCCTCGCCGCTGTACCTGCCTTTCGGGTGATCGGTGGAATTCAAGGACTACTACAAAGTGATGGGCGTGGCGCGGGACGCCACCGATGCGCAAATCAAGCAGGCGTATCGCAAACTTGCGCGCAAATACCATCCGGACGTCAGCAAGGAAAAGGATGCCGAAGCCCGATTCAAGGAAGTCGGCGAGGCGTATGAGGTGCTCCGCAGTCCGGAAAAGCGCGCCGCCTATGATCAACTGGGAACCGGCCCTCGTCCCGGCGAACAGTTTCGTCCGCCTCCGGACTGGGGTGCAGGCTTTGAGTTCGGCGGCCAGGGACCGGGCGCGGGCGGGAGTTTCGCGGATCACAGCGATTTCTTCGAGGCGTTGTTCGGCGCTGCGGGAGCCGCGCACCGCGGCCGCCGGGGCATGGATCCGGGACGCGGCGAGGATCATCACGCCAAGGTGATGTTGGATCTGGACGCGACCTTGAAGGGCGGTTCGCGGACCTTCACCTTGCGGATTCCGGAGATCGACGCGAACGGGCACATTTCCGCGAAGGAGCGCATGCTCAGCGTCCAGGTGCCCAGAGGCATCCTCCCGGGTCAGACGATTCGGCTCGCGGGGCAGGGTGGCCGCCCGCATGCGGAGGGCGCCCCCGGCGATCTGTACATTGAAGTCGAATTCCAACCGCATCCGCTGTATCGCCTCGACGGCCGCGACTTGTATCTCGAATTGCCGGTGGCACCGTGGGAAGCCGCGCTCGGCGCCACCGTAAAGACGCCGACACCAACGGGGACCGTCGAGTTGAAGATTCCGGCCGGGGCGCACGCCGGAACCAAGTTGCGGCTGAAGGCTCGCGGCATTCCCTGCTCACCGCCCGGCGACTTCTATGTGGTGCTGCAAATCGCCCTGCCCGCCGCCGACGATGACCCGGCCAAGGCCGCCTACCGCGCGATGGCGGCCGCCATGCCGTTCAACCCACGCCTCAGCCTCGGAGTGTAATCGCCCATGCCGTTGTCCGACACAGAACCAATGTCCGGCGATATTGTCGAGGAAACCGTGGTCCTCAGCGTGACGGACCTGTGCCGCATGATCAGCGTGGACCAGCGGCGCGTCGTCGAGTGGGTGGAGGAAGGCGTGATCAGCCTCATAGAAATCGACGCCTCCGAATGGCGCTTCAGCGGTTCGACGCTGCGCCGCGCGCGCATCGCCCTGCGTTTGGAGCGCGACCTGGGCGTCAATCTGGCCGGTGTGGCGCTCGCTCTCGACCTGTTGGAGGAACTCGAACAGTTGCGCCGGGCGCACCGGAGCGAACACCGATGAGCGAGCTCGAGTCCGACGCCTTGGTATTTTTCGGCGCCACCGGAGATCTGGCGTTCAAGAAGATTTTTCCCGCGCTGCAGGCCATGGTGCGACGCGGCGGCCTGCAGATTCCGATCATCGGCATGGCGCGCGCCGGCTGGAATCTCGATCGGCTGCGCGACCGCGCGCGCGAGAGTCTGGAAAATGCCGGTGAATACACGGCGGAGGGTTTCGCGCAGCTGGCGGCGCAACTACGCTACGTGGACGGCGATTACGAGGACCCTCGAACCTATCAGACACTGCGCAAAGCGCTGGGTCTCGCCAACCGTCCGATCCACTATCTCGCCATTCCGCCGAGCATGTTTGCGAGTGTCGTCATGGGGCTGGCGAAATCCGGCTGCGCGGAGAACGCGCGGGTGATCGTCGAAAAGCCGTTTGGCCGCGATTTGGCGACCGCGCAAGCGCTCGACGCCACGCTGCACGAGGTGTTTCCGGAGGAATCGATCTTTCGGATCGATCACTATTTGGGCAAGGAAGCGGTGCAAAACCTGATCTACTTCCGCTTTGCCAATACGTTTCTCGAACCGATTTGGAATCGCCAGTACGTGAACGACGTGCAGATCACCATGGCGGAGTCCTTCGGCGTGCAGGGGCGTGGCGCCTTTTACGAGGAAGTCGGTGCGGTCCGCGACGTCGTGCAGAATCATCTGTTGCAGGTGATTGCGCTGTTGGCCATGGATCCTCCGGTGGGCCATGAGCATCAAGCCCAGCAGGCCGAGAAATTGCGGCTTTTCCGCGCCATGAGGCCCCTGGACCCGAGGGAAGTGGTGCGCGGGCAGTTTCGCGGCTATCGTGCCGAGAAAGGCGTGGCGAAGGAATCGCAGGTCGAGACTTTTGCGGCGCTGCGGCTGCATATCGACACCTGGCGCTGGGCCGGGGTGCCGTTCTACATTCGCACGGGCAAGTGTCTTCCGGTCACGGCCACCGAAGTCATTGTCACTCTAAAAGCGCCGCCGCTCGCCGTTTTCGATGCCGCGGATTCCACGCCGTGCAACTACTTTCGCCTGCGGCTCAGCCCGGAGGTTGTCATCGGCACCGGCGCTCTGGTCAAGCGCAACGGCGAGGAAATGCGCGGCGAGCCCGTCGAACTGATTGCGCGGCACCAGTCGCAGAGCGAAAAATCCCCCTACGAGCGCCTGCTCGGGGATGCGGTGCGCGGCGATACCTCGCTGTTCACACAGGACGCCTGTGTCGAAGCCGCGTGGCGCGTCGTCGATCCCGTGTTGAGCGACCCGCCCGCGGTGATATTGTACGAACCCGGAAGCTGGGGCCCGGCCGCCTCCGCGAGAGTGATGGGCGGCGTGGAGGCCTGGCATGACCCGAAACCGGAAGCCACCTCGCCGTGCTGAGCGACGATGTCGTCTTCCTGTTGGATGTCGACAATACGTTGCTGGACAACGACCGCTTCGGCGCCGATCTTGGCGATCGCCTGGAGATCGCGTTCGGCAGGGACGGTCGCGAGCGCTATTGGGCGATCTTCACCGCTCTGCGCGAAGAGTTCGGGATCGCCGATTACTTGGGAAGTTTGCAGGCGTTTCGCACCGGGCTCGACGGCGACCCGCAGCTGTTGCACCTGTCGGAGTATCTGTTGGAGTATCCGTTCGCGGAGTTGGTCTTTCCGCAGGCGTTGGCCGCGGTCGCTCGCGTGGGCACCCTGGGCCGGCCGGTGGTCCTGTCCGACGGCGACGTGGTGTTCCAGCCGCGCAAAGTCCGGCGTGCCGGTATCTGGGATGCGGTCGAGGGCCGGGTGCTCATCTACCTGCACAAGGAGCGGGTGTTGGACCACATCCGGCAGCGCTATCCGGCGGCGCACTATGTGATGGTCGACGACAAGCCCAATATATTGGCGTCGATGAAGAGCGCCATGGGCGCGGGGTTGACCACCGTTTTCGTGCGTCAAGGGCACTATGCGCTGGCCGCGGAGTCGAACTCCGTGCTGCCGCCGCCGGACCGGGTGATCGAGCGCATCGGCGACCTGGCAACTCTCGATTTGTCCGATTTTGAGGTGCGATCATGACCATGACACAAAAATTGCACGATTTGGGCCAGAGCCTGTGGCTGGACAACATCACCCGCGAAATGCTCGATAACGGCACGCTGCGCAGGTACGTGAACGAACTGTCGATCACGGGGCTTACCTCCAATCCGACCATTTTCGACGAGGCCATCGGCAGCTCATCGCTGTACGACCGCAGTATTCAGCAGAAGGCGCGCGGCGGTCTGTCCGGGGAGGCCTTGTTCGTCGAATTGGCGCTCGACGATCTGCGCCGCGCCGCCGACATATTTCGACCGGTGTTCGATCGAACCGACGGCATCGACGGTTGGGTGTCCATGGAGGTGTCGCCGCTGCTCGCCGATGACACGCAGGCGACCGTGGAGGCGGCGCGCGGCATCCATCGTCTCGCCAACCGCCCCAATTTATACGTCAAGATTCCGGGCACACCGGCCGGCGTGCCCGCCATCGAGGCAACCGTCTACGCCGGCGTTCCGGTCAACGTCACATTGCTGTTCTCGCGCGAACAATACCTGGCGGCGGCCGAGGCTTATATGCGGGCCATCGAGCGGCGCATCGCCGCGGGACTCGATCCGCGCGTCGGTTCGGTCGCCTCGCTATTCGTGAGCCGCTGGGACAAGGCGGTCGCCGACCGGGTGCCCCGGGAATTGCGTAACCGGCTGGGTATCGCCATTGCGATGCGGACCTACCGCGCGCACTGCGAGCTGCTCGCCGGAACGCGCTGGCGCGCGCTCGCGGCGGCAGGCGCCGTCAAGCAGCGCCTGTTGTGGGCAAGCACCGGCAGCAAGGATCCGCAGGCTCCGCCCGACATGTATATCAGCGCGTTGGCGGCGCCCGACACCATCGACACGATGCCGGAGAAGACCCTGCTCTCATTCGCCGCGCAAGGACAGATCAATTCCGTCATGCCTCCCGACGGCGGCGATGCCGAGACCGTATTGCAGCGCTTTGCCGGCGCGGGAATCGACGTGGATGCGCTCGCATCCAGACTGCAGACCGAAGGCGCGTCGTCCTTCGTCAGGTCTTGGACCGAGCTCATGCAAAGCATCGCCGACAAGAGCGCCACGGTCGCCGCATCGTGAGCCCGCGTATTCACCCGATGGCTGGACAACCCGCGCCGGCGGACGGCTTGGTGGACGTTCCGCGATTGATAACCGCCTATTTCAGCGAGCGCCCGGATCCCGCGGTCGCCGTACAGCGGGTGGCCTTCGGCACCTCCGGTCATCGCGGCACGTCATTCGAGTCGAGCTTCAACGAGTCTCATGTGCTCGCGATCACCCAGGCCATTTGCGACTACCGCAAGCAGCACGGCATCGACGGACCGTTGTTCATCGGTTTCGATACCCATGCGCTGTCGATACCGGCCTTCGCCACGGCACTCGAGGTGCTGGCGGGTAACGGCATCGAGACGATGACCGCGGCGGGCGATGAATACACGCCGACCCCCGCCATTTCGCATGCGATCTTGACCTACAACCGGGGGCGCACGGCCGGTCTTGCGGACGGCATCGTGATCACCCCGTCGCACAATCCGCCGGACAGCGGCGGATTCAAATACAACCCCCCCGACGGCGGCCCCGCGGATACCCAGGTGACCGCGTGGATGGAAGCCCGTGCCAACGAGCTGCTGCAAACCGGCCTGAAAGGCGTCGTTCGCCTCGGCTTCGCGCAGGCTCGGCGCGCCCCCACCACGCACTTGCACGACTTCATGGACGCTTATATCGCCGACCTCGCGAGCGTCATCGATATGACCCTCATCCGCGAATCGCGCATTCGCATGGGCGTCGATCCCCTGGGAGGGGCCGGCGTGCACTATTGGGCGCGCCTTGCCGATCGCTACAAAATCGACCTGCATGTGGTGAACGACACGGTCGACCCCACCTTCCGGTTCATGTCGCTCGACTGGGACGGCAAGATCCGCATGGATCCCTCGTCCCCGTATGCCATGCGGCACCTCATCGCCCTCAAGGACAAGTACGACGTCGCATTCGCCTGCGACACCGACCACGATCGGCACGGCGTCGTGACGGCGAGCGGTTTGCTGCCGCCGAATCATTACTTGTCGGTCGCCATCGATTATTTATTTCGGAATCGGCCGCTGTGGAGGCCCGAAGCCGGCGTCGGCAAAACCGTCGTGAGCAGCGCCATGATCGACCGGGTCGCCGCCCGGCTCGGTCGGCGCCTGTACGAGGTCCCGGTCGGGTTCAAATGGTTCGTCGCCGGACTCCTCTCGGGCGATCTCGGATTTGGCGGCGAGGAAAGCGCGGGTGCATCGTTCCTGAGGTTCGACGGCGGCGCCTGGAGTACCGACAAGGATGGAATGACGCCGGCGCTGCTCTCCGCCGAGATCACCGCGCGCACCGGCAGGGATCCCGCGCAGGGTTACCGTGCGCTGGCGCTCGATTTGGGCGAGCCCTTCGCGGACCGCATCGAGGCGCGCGCCACGCCTGAGCAGAAAAAGAAGCTCGGCAAGATCGATCGCGCGCAGGTTCGCAGCACTGAACTGGCCGGCGAGCGCATCGATCAAGTTCTCACTCACGCGCCGGGCAACAACGCCCCCATCGGCGGCGTCAAGGTCTGTGCGCCCAGCGGTTGGTTCGCCGCACGGCCCTCCGGCACCGAGGATATTTACAAGATCTACGGCGAAAGTTTTCGCAGCGAAGCGCATTTGCGCGAGATCTTGAGCGAAGCGCAGGTCATCGTCGATGCCTCCCTGGCCGGAGCCTGAGGCAGCGCTGCAGCGCGCGCTTCGCGGCCGTTGAGCGGCGCCTCGCCAAGCGACACCGGACCGACGGCGACCGCAAAGCGGCTGCTGCCTTGGCTGGTCGCAGTCGGCTTTTTCATGGAATCGCTCGACACGACGATTCTCAACACCGCGGTACCGGCCATCGCGCACGCGCTCAACGTGGCTCCGCTGAGCATGAAGGCGGTTCTCGCGAGCTACACGCTCAGCTTGGCGGTCTTCATTCCGGTCAGCGGATGGATGGCCAATCGCTTCGGCACGCGCCGGGTATTCGCATCCGCCATCGGCATATTCACGCTCGGCTCGTTCCTATGCGGCATCTCGACCAATATTCATTTGTTGGTGGCCTGTCGAATTCTCCAGGGTTGCGGCGGCGCGATGATGCTGCCGGTGGGGCGGCTCACCATGGTGCGTACGTTTGCAAAATCGGAATTGATCCGCGCCATGGGTTTCGTCGCGATCCCCGGTCTGATCGGTCCTATGCTAGGGCCCCTGATGGGCGGAATGATCATCGGTTATTTTCATTGGAGCGTCATTTTCTTCGTCAACATTCCCATCGGGCTCGCCGGATTGGTCCTGGTGTACCGGCACTTGCCGAATTACCGGGCCGCGAAGAACCACCCGCTCGATATCGTTGGATTGGTGCTGTTCGGCTCGGGCATCGCGCTGCTGTCCTATGTGCTCGAGGTGTTCGGCGAGCACACCTTGAGCGGCCGGGAAATTACCGGGTTGTTGGCGATATCCGCCGCCCTGCTCGGCGCCTACGGTCTGCAATCGTCCCGCAATGCCTACCCGCTGCTGCAGCTCGGCCTGATGCGAACCCGCAGCTTCCGGGTGGCGGTGTCCGGGAATATGCTGACCAGGCTGGGAATCGGCGGAGTGCCGTTCCTGTTGCCCTTGCTCTATCAAGTGGGCCTGGGATTCACGCCGATTCAGTCCGGCTTGATGATCATGCCGCAGGCGCTCGCCGCCATGAGCTTGAAGCCGACGCTGCCGCGCATCTTGAAGCATTTCGGCTACCGCCGGGTGTTGATTGCCAACACCGTGATGCTCGGACTTGTGATGACGCTGTTCTCGGCCGTCGATGAGGGCAGCCCACGATGGGCAATCGCGCTGCTGGCTTTTGTGTACGGCTTTTTTACGTCGACGCAATACACGAGCATGAACACTCTTGCCTACGCCGATGTGAATCAGGACGAGGCGACCGGCGCCAGCACCATCGCGAGCACCGTCCAACAGCTGGCGGTGAGTTTCGGCATCGCCTCCGCCTCGCTCGCGGCCGCCCTGTTCATACCGGACCATGCTCATGCGGGCGCGGCGCAAATGATCCACGGCATACATCTCGCGTTGATATTGCTCGGCGCGTGGACCATCGTCTCCACCCTCGTATTCTACGAATTGAAGCCCGGCGACGGGGAGGCCGTCAGCAGCCACAAGGCCGACCTGCCGGCCGGCTAGCCGTGCGGTCCGCTATTCCCCTTTGATGGGATGCCCGCCGAATTGATTGCGCATCGCCGCCAGCAACTTGTCGGCGAAGGAATCCGTATCGCGCGATCGCAATCTTTCGATCAGAGAGGCGGTGATGATCGGCGCGGGCACGCCGAGTTCGATGGCCTCCGCCACGGTCCAGCGTCCCTCGCCCGAATCGGCCACGTAAGGCGCGATCCCGTGCAGCGTGGGGTTTTTGCCGAGCGCATCGGCGGTCAGGTCCAGAAGCCACGAGCGCACCACGCTGCCGTAGCGCCAAATCTCGGTGACCTGCCGCAGATCGAGCTCGAATTCGCTCTTGTGCTGCAAAATCGACAGGCCTTCGGCATAGGCCTGCATCAATCCATACTCGATGCCGTTGTGGATCATCTTGGTGTAGTGGCCGGAGCCGACCGCGCCCACCCGGCCCCAGCCCTTATCGGGCGCCGGCGCCAGGGTCTCGAATATCGGCCGCAGACGCTCGACCACCGCCGCGTCGCCGCCGATCATCAGGCTGTAGCCCTCGGTGAGGCCCCACACGCCGCCGCTGGTGCCGGAATCGACGAAGTGGATCTGTCGAGAGCCGAGCGCTTGGGCGCGGCGCTGCGTGTCGTGATAGTTCGAATTCCCGCCGTCCACCAGCGTGTCGCCTGCGGACAACAGCGGCGTGAGCGCGGTGATCGTGTTGTCGGTGATCGCGCCGGCCGGCACCATCAGCCACAGGATTCGCGGGGGCCGCAATCGGGCGATCAACTCTTCGAGCGATGCGACCGACTCGGCGCCCTTCTCCTCGATCGCACGGCGCGCCGCGACTGCGGGATCGAAGCCGACCACACGGTGACCGCCGCGCACCAAGCGCTGCGCCATGTTGGCGCCCATCCGCCCGAGACCGATCATCGCGAGTTCCATGGCATTCACTTGAATCGCACGCAGGCTTGGACCGCCAGTATAGATCGTGCCGCGTGCCGACGGAAATGGTCCAAAGCCCGGGCGGGGGTCAGTCGTTCAGAAAAATAGTGATGCTCGAAGCGCCCTGGGTATACGTGGTGGTCGTGTAGGGCCCGATTGCCGTCATGCCGGTCGCCAATACGCTGCCGTTCAGTTCCGTCTGCAACTGCGTAATGAAGGCGGCGAAGGTGACGAAACTCTCGAACGTGCCGCTCAGCGAATGCCCAATGGTGAACACGGTGTTCGCGCCCGTCGTACTGGGCACGATCACAGGATCGGAAGCGATGCCGATGATGTCGGTGACCTGCGCGCCGTCTTGAATCACGTGCCGCGCGCCGATGCTGCTGTTGCGCGCGTCGACGGTAATTTGCGAGGTGTCGTAGGAGGCGAAGGGGGCCGGAGTTCCGCCGCTCCAGTCCAGCACCAGCTCGGCATTGATCGTCGTATAGTCGAGCAGCGTCGAGGCATTGAAATCCGGGGGTGCCGCAGCGAACGGCGCAACCAGGTTGGACACTTCGACCGGCAATCCCACGGTCGCATTGGTCAGGTACAGCGAACCGGTATTCACTCGGTAGTTGGCCAGGCTCGCATCCTCGCCCGTCGACGGGCCGGTGCCCGCGAAATCAAAGGCGCCCGCCAAGCGGCCGCCCAGCCAGGTCAGGCTGAGGGACAGGGTTCCCGTGCCTTGCACCGTCACAATGCCCGAGGCGCTCGTGGTGCCAAGCCGGGCGCGGCCCGCGGTCGCATCCAATGTGAGATTTCCGGAATTTAAGGCGCTCGCCGTGCCGAAAGCGTAGATCAACGAACCGACCGAGATCTGCTGGGTGCCATCCGCCTCGATGCTGGCGGCGCCGAACTCGGTCACTTGAGTGTCGGCGCCGATCGTTATGGTGGATGTCCCGGGGACGAAGGTATTGGTCCCGCTGTCGCTGAGCAACGTCGCATCCTCGACCGTGAACGTGTCGCCGCTTCGGCCCGACACGATTCCCGAGACACGATCGAAGCCCCCGCCTTGAACGCTGCTGCCGGCCAGCACCTGCGTCGCCGCGAACGACACGCTGGTCGCGTTCGTGGTCGAATTGGTGGTCTCGCCGGTAGTCGTCGGCGTGGAGCCATTGGCGCAGGTGCTGACGCCGTTGATGGTCGTCGGCGTGGAACCGTCGGAGCACGTGGTAACGGTGGTGCCGCTGCTGGTCGGCGTGGAACCATCGGCGCACGTGGTGATGCCGTTGGTGGTCGTCGGCGTGGACCCGTCCGCACAGCTGGCCGTGCCGTTCGTGCTGGTCACGTTAAAGGAGCCGAACGCGGCCGTCATGGTGCCGGGACTCAAGGACGCGAGCGTATTCAGGCCCGTCGTGCCGGTGGAGGGCACACCGTTGATTTCATATGTGGTCACCGTGCTCGTTGAAATATTGAGCGGTCCGGCCTCCACGGTCGGAAAATCGAAGGGCGCTATGCCGGTGCTGAAAAACGTCTTCGCCGTATTGACGCCGGCGAGCGGACCGCGGACTCGCACGGTTTTGGTGTCGATCGGACTCGCACTCGCCGCCATCATCGGCGTGACGGTGACGGTTTTTTGCGGCAGATCGACGAGGTTCGTCGCCGCCAGGTTGAAATTCAAGCTGAGGAGCGATGTGTTGTGGCGGGTAATGTTCAGCTGATTGCTGGGATCCAGATCCAAGGTGAGCGTCACCCGGCCCAACGCTTGCCCGCTGGCGCCCATCGGCGTGAGCGCGACCCCGGTTGCGCTGCCGTTGTCGTAGACGATCTCCGCGGAGCTGTAATCCACGGTCACCACCACCTGCGAGTAATTCCCCCCGGGGACCACCATCGCGCCCAGCACTTCGCTCAAATCGACCAGTTTCGACAGATCCACGGTGGTGCCCGCGGGCAACATCGTGGCCTCTTTCCGGCCGTTGGCTTTTTGCAGCTGAACCGAGTCGAGGCCGACCCGATAAGTCAAAAACGTATCCGTCGACGGCGTCGATGTCAGCGTGACCACGGCGGTGCCGTTGCAAGCGGCGAGCGCGATCAGCACCAGGACCCCGAGCGGCGCCGACGCCCAGCGGCTCCAAACCGCGCGAACCGCTCGCTCAACCGGGAAAAAACTGGGGTTCATCACAAAGCCGGACCTCTCGCAATGCGAGATATTCTCGGGCTATTTTACCCGCAAAAGAAGCGCGCTCCAGGCAAAGATCTGTGAAGCAGCCCGGGAATCGCTAAGCCGCGTCGCCGGCTTGCGACAGTCCGGCCATCGTGGCAGGCAAGCGCGCGCCCGCATGCCTCATCTCGGGGCGCCTACTTTACCGGCGCCGGATCGGCGGGGGTATCGGGCGTGACCGGTACCGAGGATCGCCGCTGCTGTTTTGCATCTTGGCGAGCCTTTCGTGCAGCCTCTTTCTGCTTCTTCGCCTGACGATAATTCGGCTTGGCCAACTGAACTCTCCTATGGACGACATCAATGATTCGATCTTACTCTGCCTTTGGCGACCTGCGTTGATAAGATGCGGGCACATGGCAAATCCGCCGCACCGAGCCTGGATCGAATCCGCGAGTCTTGCGCTCGCCATTCTTTCGATCATCAACCTCTTCAATTATCTCGACCGCTATGTGGTGTCGGCGTTGGTCGAGAGCTTGAAGCACTCCGAACTCGAGCTCTCGGATGCCAACCTGGGTTCGCTCATGTCGGGCTTTTTGATCGTGTTCACGGTGGCGGCGCCAATCTTCGGTTCCCTCGGCGACCGGCGCTCCCGTACGCGCTTGATCGCCTTCGCGGTGGCATGCTGGAGCGTGGCGACCGTGCTGTCCGGCTTTGCCGGAAGCTTCGCGGCATTGTTCGCGGCCCGCGCATCGGTCGGAGTCGGCGAGGCGGCCTACGTCACGATCGTACCGAGCTTGTTGGCCGACTACTTTCCGCGCGGGCAGCGCGGTCGGGTCATGGCGCTCTTTTTCTGCGCCATCCCGGTGGGCTCGGCTCTCGGCTTTGTGGTCGGTGGCCTGATCGACGTGCATTTCGGATGGCGGATGGCATTCTTCGTCGCGGGTGGTCCGGGCTTGATCCTCGCGGCACTGTGCCTCGGATTGCGCGATCCCCCGCGCGGCGGCCAGGATGAGCGCCCGGCCCCGGAGGATGTGCACACCGCATCCGTTCAGGAGGCGGTCGCACAGGCGGCGTATGCGCAGTCCCCGTCCACGACCTCGGCAACCTATCTCAAGTTGCTGCGCAACAAGCCGTACGTTCTCACCATCTTGGGGTATGCCGCCTACACCTTCGCCCTGGGGGGACTCGCGTTTTGGATGCCCGCGTTTCTCGAGCGGGTCCGCGGCATGCCGCGCAGCGAAGCCACGGTGAGCTTTGGCGCGATCGTCGTGATTACCGGTTTCGTCGGCACCTTCGTCGGCGGCTGGCTCGGAGACTATTGCGCTCGGCGCTCGAAGCAGGCGCATCTTTGGATTTCCGCGGCGGCGACCTTGATCGCCGCGCCCTTCGCCTGGGTGGCTTTGACCACGGGAGCGACCTCGGTCTACCTCGCGTGCATGATCGTCGCGCAGCTGTGCATGTTCATGTCGACGGGGCCGATCAACGCCTCGATAGTGAATTTGGTGCGGCCGACCCAGCGAGCCTCGGCCAACGCGCTCGGCGTGTTCGCGATTCACTGTTTTGGGGACGTACCCTCGCCGTGGCTGATCGGCAAAATATCGGATGCGTATTCGCTGGCGCAGGCGGTGAGGATCGTGCCGGTGGCGATCCTGGTGTCGGCTGCAATCTGGGCTTGGGCCGCGCGGGCCCAGCGTCTGTCCGGCTCCTAGCTGCGGGCCTGGTTGATCTCGGAAAGAATCCGATCGAGATCCGCTCTATCGACCATGTCCTCCAGATCCGAACTCAGCTTGCGTTGCCAGTTCGGGTACTCGTGATTCGTGCCGGGTACGTTGACGGGATCGGCCATGCCCAATAGGTCCTCTATTTGCAGCGCCACCAGCGCCGTGTTGGAGCGCGCCAGATACAGATGCAGTGCCTGCGTGAGATCGGCGGTGAACGGTTCCGAAGACGAGCCCGGAGCGGCGGGCGCGAGCCCCTCATTGCGCAGCGCGGCAAGCAGCGCCGTGCGGTCGTGCTCTCGTTCACGCTCCACGTAGTTGGCGATCTCGACGTCCGGGTACAGCTGCAAGCGTCGCCGCAATTCAATGTCGCGTCCCTCCCAAAACCCGCGCAAGGTCGGCAGGTCGTGAGTGCTCGCGGTGGCGAGCGCCCGGCGCACGTATTCGTCGGGGCGGCGGAATCGGCCGTCTTGCTTTTCGAACAGCAGCACTTTGTAGTGATAGACGCCGAATTCCGGCATCGCATGACGCACTTCGTCGGGCACGACGCCCAAATCTTCACCGACCACCATGCAGCGGCTGCGCGAACTTTCGAGGGCCAACGCCGTGAGGAGCGAGTGCAGGGGATAATGAACGTACGCTCCCTCGGTGGGCGAAAACCCCGCCGGCACCCACCACAGGCGGAACAGCGACATCACGTGATCCAATCGCAGCGCGCCGTAGTAGCGCATGTTGTCGCGGATCAGCCCGATGAAGCCCTGCAGATGCTCTGTTTCCATGGCCAACGGATCCGGTGGGGGAATTCCCCATCCCTGGCCTTTGTGCGCCAGGGGATCCGGCGGCGCGCCGATTTCCGCGCCCATGCGATATCCGCGCTGATCCACCCATGTCTCGGATCCGGAGGGATGGGCGCCGACCGCATAGTCGCCGTACAGCCCGACGGGCATGCCGAGCTCGCGGGCCAGCCCTTGCGCACCGGCGAGCTGTTCGTGCGCCAGCCACTGCAGGTACAGCTGAAATTCGATCTGCAGCGGATGTTCCTCCGCGTAGCGCTGCGCCGCGGCCCCGGTCGCGTCGCGGTACTCCTCCGGCCAGCTGAGCCACCCGGAAGCCGTGTTCCGTGTCGCCCGAAAATAGTGGTCGAGCGCATCGAACCGGGCATGCAGTGGCAGCAGCGGGCCGCCTGCATCGATGAATCCGCGAAAGGCGGCGGCGCGTGAGGTGCCGTGTGCGAGATGCCGCTCGCGAAAATCCCGATACAGCAGCTCGAGAATCTCGAATTTGACCTCGGCGACGCATCGATAGTCCACCTGCGGCGCGGCCCGCAGCTCGCTCAACCGGCGCGCAAACTGTTCGTCGGCGACCCGCGAGCACGCGGCGGCGCATTCGCGAAACTCCGGCACCGCCGGCACCGAGATGTACAGCAGATTGAGGAAGTGCCGGTTCGATGCGCTGTACGGGCTCGCCCGCTCGGGATCCGCCGGCGCGAGCGCATGCAGGGGATTCAAGCCGACGAAACTTGCGCCGCGCGGTGCGAGCCAGCGAATCAGGGCCTTAAGATCGTTGAAATCCCCGATACCCCAGTTCTCGCGCGAGCGCACCGAGTAGAGCTGCACCGCAACGCCCCACAGACGCCGTCCCTCGCGTATCACGGCCGGTTCGTAGCACCCGGACGGCGATGAGATCACCAAACACCGCGCGGCGGGACCGCCGGCGACCGACACCATCAGTTCGTGGTATCCGATCGGCAGGTCGAGCGGCAACTCGAAGCGGCGGCGCGTGATCCAAGAGCCGTCGATTTCGCCGCGCCATATTTCCGGGCATTCGGCGGTCGAGAGGTGTCCGATGAGCCGCTCGCCGTGCTCCAAACCCACCGCCCACCGGAAGCTCGCGCCAAAATCGCGCGCAGCGATGTTCAAATCGAGCACCGCGCGCCGGCCGCGGACGGTGACGATGGGCGCAACCAGCCTGCGCTGCCGCTCGCTCTCCAATTGACCGAGCTCGGCCGCAAGAGCGCCCGGATCGTCCGGCGCGCATCCCATGGCGCGCAAGATGCCGGCTTTCGTCTCCGGAGTGAAGTAGCGCAGCTCACCCCGGTAATCGTGATAGGCGTCGCCGATGCCGCGCAGGCGCGCCAACCGGTCGATCAACGACGCGTCCATGACCTCAATACTCCAATAATGCGGCGCTGTGCGCGGCGAGCGTAAAGCAGGACCCCGAGCCGGGTGTCTGCCCCTCGGGAGTGCCGAACGCCGTGTCGAATCGGCAAATCCAGCCCCTGCCGGCCGGCGGTGGCGGCAAGACGAACTTCTGCTCGGCTTGACCGGCATTGAAAAGCAGCAGCAGTCGCGCCGCCGATTCGCCGCGCTTTCCGAACCATACGCCGAGGCTGTGCAGCGCGGCATCCTGCCAGTCACCCTGCGTCATTTCCGAGCCGCGCGCATGCAGCCAGGTCACGTCCCTGATCCCGGCGCGCGAGACCGCCCCCTTGAGAAAGGTCTCGCGCCGAAATTCGGGGTACACGCGCCGCAAACGCGCGAGCAGCCGCGCGAATTCGAGCAAGTCCCGGTTGGCGTCGCGCAGCCGCCAATCGACCCACGTGATCTCGTTGTCCTGACAATAGGCATTGTTGTTGCCTTTTTGCGTGCGCGCGAATTCGTCGCCGGCCTGCAGCATCGGCACACCCTGCGAGAGATACAGGGTGGCCAGCATATTGCGCATTTGACGTTTGCGCAGCGCCGCTATCGAGGCATCCTCGGTGGGCCCCTCCACGCCGCAATTCCAGCTCAAATTGTGGTGATGGCCGTCGGCGTTGTTCTCGCCATTGGCCTCATTGTGCCGCTCGTTGTAGGAGACCAAATCATGCAACGTGAAGCCATCGTGTGCGGCCACGAAATTGACGCCGGCGGTCGGCTTGCGGCCGTCATGGCGAAAAATATCGCTTGATCCGGCGATTCGTTCGGCGAATTCGCCGACCTTACCGCCCTCGCCCCGCCAGAATGCGCGCACCGAATCGCGGTACCGGTCGTTCCATTCCGACCAACCGGCCGGAAATCTGCCGAGCTGATAGCCGCCCAATCCAACATCCCAAGGCTCGGCGATCAGTTTTATGTAGGCCAGCGCCGGTTCGTTGCGCAGAGCCGTGAAAAACGCGGATTCCGCATTGAATCCGCCGCCGTCGCGCGCCAGTATCGTCGCCAGGTCGAAGCGAAAGCCGTCGACGTGCATTTCCTCCACCCAGTACTTGAGACAATCGATGATCAAGGCGCGCACGTGCGGGTGCTCGCAATTGACGGTGTTGCCGCAGCCCGTGAGATTCTCGTAGTAGCGTCTATCGTGCATGAGGCGGTAGTAGACCGAATTATCGAGCCCCTTGAGGCATAAAAACGGCCCCGATTCGTTGCCCTCGGCGGTATGGTTGAACACCACGTCGAGAATGACCTCGATGCCCGCCTGATGCAGCGCCTTCACCATGCTCTTGAATTCGGGCACGGCGTCGTCCACGGCATACTCGTTGGCCGGTGCGAACCAGCCGATCGGGTTGTAGCCCCAATAATTCTTCAGGCCCCGATCGAGCACAAACGGCTCGCTCACGAAGGATTGGCAGGGCAGCAATTCGACCGCGGTGACGCCGATCGATTTCAAGTGCTCGATGACCGGCGGCGCCGTGAGCCCCAGATACTTCCCGCGCCACTCCTCGGGGACCGCCGGATGCAGGCGGGTAAAGCCTTTCACGTGCAATTCATAGATCACGGTGTCGCGCCACGGCGTCGCCGGCGGCCTGTCGCCCTGCCAGCCGAAGGCCGGATCGACCACCCGCGAGCGCAGCGGCGGAGCGGTCGAGAGCTGGCGTGCCGAAGGATCGATCAAAACGGCCGAGGAATCGAAGCGGTGACCATTCTGCGGCTCATTCGGTCCCTGCGCGCAAAAGGCGTAGAGGGTTCCGGGACCTGCGCGGCGCGACGACAACAGCCCGTGCCAAACATCGTCGGTGCGTCCCGGCAATTCGTAGCGCGCCGACTCGGCGCCGCTCTGCGGGTCGAACAGGCACAGTTCCATGCGCGTGGCATGGCTGGAGAAGACCGCGAAATTGACGCCGGCCTTGGTCAACGTGGCGCCCAAGGGTTTCGGGGAACCCGCTTGAATTGACTTCACTATGTTCATGGTCCGATGAAGAACATCGCGCCGAGCGGCGGCAAGTCGATCGTCAGCGCATGAATGTTTTCGTGCAAGGATTCAACCACCGTGTGCACCCGCGGCTGGTTGTTATATCCGGAACCACCGAAACAAACGGCGTCCGAGTCGAATATTTTGCGATATTCCCCCGGATGCGCAACCCGGAGCGTGTATCGTTCCCGCGGCACAGGCGTTGCGTTGTAGATGCAAAGAACCGGTGCGCCCGCGTCCTGGCCGGTGGATCGGCGCTGAAACGCCCAGACGCTCGCCGCCGCGTTATGTAAATCCAGCCAGCGGAATCCATCCGGATCGCAATCGCTTCCATGCAATTGCGGTTTGGCGAGGTACAGGCGATTCAACTCGCGCACGCAGTCGCGCAGCGCCTGATGCGCCGGATCCTGCAACTGCGGCCAATCGAGCTGATCGTGTTCCCGCCACTCGTGGCCCTGGCCGAATTCGCTGCCCATGAACAGCAGTTTCTTGCCCGGATGCGCGCACATATAGGCGCAAAATAGCCGGAAATTCGCGCGCTTCTGCCACTCGTCGCCGGGCATCTTGCCGATCAGCGAGTGCTTTCCGTGCACCACCTCGTCATGCGAAATCGGCAATATGAAGTTTTCCGACCAGGCGTAAACCAACGAGAACGTGATGAGCTGATGATTGTGCTGGCGGTACACGGGGTCGAGCGCCGCGTAGCGCAAGGTGTCGTTCATCCAGCCCATGTTCCACTTGAAGTTGAATCCGAGTCCGCCGTGCTCGGGCGGGCGCGTCACGCCGTCGAACGAGGTGGATTCCTCGGCGATGGTGAGGATGCCCGGGAATTCGTGATGCACCGCATTGTTCATTTGGCGCAGAAACTCGATGGCCTCTAGATTCTCGCGGCCGCCGTGGCGGTTCGGCAGCCATTCACCCGCCTTGCGGCTGTAATCCAAATACAGCATCGAGGCGACCGCATCGACGCGCAGACCGTCGATGTGGTATCGATCCGCCCAGAACAGCGCGTTGGCAACCAGGAAATTGCGCACCTCGTGCCGGCCGTAGTTGAACACCTTGGTGCCCCATTCGTGGTGCTCGCCGAGGCGCGAATCCGCATGCTCGTAGAGCGCGGTTCCGTCGAACTGCACGAGTCCGTGGTCGTCGCGGGGGAAATGCGCCGGCACCCAGTCCAGGATCACGCCGATGCCGGCTTGATGACAGCAGTCGACGAAATGCATGAAATCCCGCGGCGGCCCGTGGCGTGCGGTCGCCGCGTAATAGCCGACCACCTGATAGCCCCAGGATGCGTCGAGCGGGTGTTCGGCCACCCCCATCAATTCCAGATGCGTGTAGCCCATGTCCGTCGCGTACGGGATCAGCTGTTCCACCGCCTCGAGCCAGCTCATGAAGGGCGGCTGCCGCGAATGCCACGGCCGCCGCCACGAGGCCAGGTGCACCTCATAGGCGTTGAACGGCCGGCGCCGAGGGTCGGCGCGGCCGCGCATCGCCATCCATTCGCCGTCGCGCCACGTGTGCTCGTCCAGCGAGGTCACCACCGAGCTGTTCTGCGGGCGCAGCAGCATCGCGAAGCCGTACGGATCGGCCTTTAGAAACAGCCGTCCGTCACGGCCCCGAATCTCGTACTTGTATTCCGTGCCGACCCCCAGCTGCGGAACGAACAACTCCCACACCCCCGAGGAGGCGCGCGGTTGCAACACGTGACTGTCGCCGTTCCAATGGTTGAACGGCCCGACTACGCTCACGCGTTCGGCGTTGGGCGCCCACACGGCAAAGCGCGTGCCCTCCGTCTTGCCGCGGCGCGTCGGGTGCGCACCGAGCTTCTGGTAGATGCGCTGGTGATTGCCCTCGCCGAACAGGTACAGATCGAAATCGGTGATCTGCGCCTGGTTCAAAGGACCGGCCTGATTCCCCACACACGATCCGCATATTCGCGAATACTGCGGTCGCTCGAGAAATAGCCCATGCTCAGGCAGTTTATGGCGGCCTTGCGGCTCCACTGATCTTGGTCGATGTACAAGGCATCCACCTGATCTTGCGCCGCCGAGTACGCGGCGAAATCGGCAAGCACCAGGAATGGCTCGCCGTAGCTGAGCAGCCGCTGCACCACCGGCTTCGCATCGTCCGGACGATGCGGCGAGAAAAAGCCGGAATCGATGAGATTGATCGTCGCCTGCAGCTCGGGATTTTCATCGAGCACTCGCCATGGCTGATATCCGGCGGCGCGCCTGGCGGCAACTTCGTCCGCCGTAAGCCCGAAGATGAAAAGGTTCTCGGCGCCCACATGATCGCGAATCTCGATGTTGGCGCCGTCCAGAGTTCCTATCGTCAGCGCGCCGTTGAGCGCGAGCTTCATATTTCCCGTGCCGGAAGCCTCCATGCCGGCGGTGGAAATTTGTTGCGACAGATCCGCCGCCGGCATTATCTTTTGCGCGAGCGATACGTCGTAATCCGGAAGGAAGGCGACCCGCAGCCTCTCGCGCGCCCTCTCATCCGAATTGACGATGCGCGCCACGTTGTTGATCAGCTTGATGATGGCCTTGGCCATCGCATACCCCGGCGCGGCCTTGCCGGCGAAGATCACGGTGCGCGGCACCATATCCGCCCCGGGATTTTCCCGCAGCCGCCGATAGCGCGTCACCACGTACAGTAAATTCAGCAACTGACGCTTGTACTCGTGAATCCTCTTCACCTGCACATCGAACATCGAGTCGATGCTGATCTCGACGCCGGTCCGGCGCATCACTTCATCCGCAAGCCGCTGCTTGTTGGTGCGCTTGATCGCTCGAAAATGCCGCCGAAACTCCGCCTCGTCGGCCGCGGGAATCAATCGGGCGAGCTCCTCGAGATCGTTCTCCCAGGCGTGCCCCAGCCGCTGCGTCAGCAGCGCCGCGAGGCCGGGGTTCGACTGCTTCAACCAGCGCCGCACGGAAATGCCGTTGGTCACGTTAATGAATCGATCCGGATACAGCTCGGCAAAGCCGGCGAATACGCTCTTGCGCATGAGCTCGGAGTGCAGCTGCGCCACGCCGTTGACGCGACGGCTGCCGATGACCGCCAAGTGCGCCATGCGCACCCGGCGCTCGCCGTCCTCGGTGATGATGGAAAGCCGCCGCTCCAGCTGCGGATCGTTCGGATGGCGCGCCGCGACGGCCAGCAGAAAATCGCGGTTGATCAAGTAGATGATTTCGAGATGCCGCGGCAGCAACCGCCCGAACAGGGTGACCGACCAGGTTTCGAGCGCCTCGGGCAACAAGGTGTGATTGGTGTAGGCGAAAACGCCCGTCGTGATCTGCCAGCTTTCGGCCCAGGTCAAACCGTGCTCGTCGATCAGCAACCGCATCAATTCGGCGACCGCCAACGCGGGGTGGGTATCGTTCATTTGTATGGCGATCGCTTCGGGCAGCGACGCGAGCGTCCGCCCTTCGCTCAAATGCATCGCCAGCATGTCCTGCAGGCTGGCGCTGACGAAGAAGAACTGCTGCTTGAGGCGCAGCTCCTTGCCCTGCGGCGTGGAATCATCCGGGTACAGGACGCGGGATAAATTCTTTGCATCGACTTGTTCACGCACGGCCGCGTTGTAATCGCCCGCATTAAAGGCCTCGATGTGGAACGGCGTGACCGCGCGCCCCGACCACAGCCGCAGGTGATTGACCGTGGGGCTGCGATTGCCCGGAATCAACTGATCGAAGCCGATGGCGTAGATGTCCTCGGTGTCGACCCATCGATGCGGTTCCTGCACCTGCGCACCCGGCGGCGCCTCGCTGCGGCCGCCGAAGTGCACGACATAGCGCACGTTGCCGCGCGGAGTCTCCCAGACGTTGCGCAATCGAAGCCAGCTGCTCGCGATCTCGCGCTGTCCGCCGTCACCTCCCACGACCTGCGTAAAAATTCCGTAATCGTAGCGAATGCCGTAGCCGACGGCCGGGTACTGCAGCGTGGCGAGCGAATCCAGGAAGCACGCCGCCAGACGGCCCAAACCGCCGTTGCCCAAACCGGGGTCCACCTCCTGGGCGGCAATGTCATCGAGTTCGTGACCCATGCTGCGCAGGGTGATGCGTGCCTCGTGCACCAGATCGGCGTCCAAGGAGTGCAGGGCGTTCAACAACGAACGCCCGGGAAGGTACTCGACCGACAGGTAACACACGCGTTTGACGCGCGCATCCGCCACGTGGCGCTGCGTCGCGAGCCACCGAAGCGACAACTCCTCGCGCACGGCGATCGACAGGGCATCGTAGATGTCGCGCGCCGTCGCTTGATCCGCGCTCTTGCCCATGGCGCGCGTCAGGCGATCGAGCAGCGCCGCCTGCAGCATTCCTGGTTGCAGAGCGACGTTGGTGCGCGCGGCGGTCTGTGTAGTAATGTCATTCATATTAGGCGTTATTATAGGGTCGTTGGCCGGCTGCGGGCGCTGAAACTCTCTGAACGGAGCATATGTTGACTTCTCCTAAACTTGCCATCGGCGTCGATGTCGGCGGCTCGTCGATCAAGGGCGCGCTGGTCGACCTGGATAACGGCAAATTCGCGAGCGAGCGCTTCAGCACGCCGACTCCGGCTCAGGACTCCACCGAAATGCTGCTCCAGGCGCTCGCCGACGTGGTCGCGAACGTGCCTGGCGCGCATCCGGTGGGCCTCGCGTTTCCGAGCGTCATCCTGGGGGGCACCGTACGCACCTCGGCACATCTTAACAAGGCTTGGATCGGGGTTCCGCTCGCAAAGATCGCCGCCGACCGATTGCAGCGCGAGGTCGTCGCGATAAACGACGCCGACGCGGCGGGAATAGCCGAGATGCGCTACGGCGCTGCCCGCGGTACGCCCGGCACCGTGCTGCTGTTGACCCTCGGCACCGGCATCGGCAGCGCATTGTTCATCGACGGCCGCCTCGTGCCGAACACCGAGCTGGGTCACCTCCAGGTGCACGGCTGCGAGGCCGAGATGCGCGCCGCCGCTCACATCAAGGTGGCAAAGAACTTGAGCTGGGACGCATGGGCGGACGAACTGAACCTCGTGCTCCGGGAAATGCACAAGCTGCTTTGGCCCGATCTCGTCGTCTTGTGCGGCGGCATTACCGAGGAATCCGACAAATTCATGGGCAAACTGCGCTGCGAAGCCCGGTTGTGCGTGGGGGCGCTGCGTGCCGATGCCGGCATTGCGGGTGCCGCATTGGCGACAACGCTTGAGCCTGCCGCCCTCCGGGCGCAGGCAATCGTGAGCTGAGGAACCGTTGCGGCGAGTCTGGCTGATCGCGGGTTTGACTTTAATTTTGGGCGGCTGCATGACCTCGAGACCGGCCGCTCATGGGACCTCCTCGCCCGCTGCGGTCGGTGCCGCCCAGGCGCTGATGATCGACAGCGCGATCGCGATGCTCGGCCAGCCCTATCGATTTGGCGGCGCGGCGCCCGGCGGTTTCGACTGCAGCGGTCTCGTAGTATATGCGGCGGACAGCGCGGGGATCCGCTTGCCGAGAACCGCTCAGGAACAACTGCGCGCCGGTGTGCGCGTCGGCCACCGCTCCATCAAGCCCGGGGATCTCGTGTTCATGCATCTGAGGCACAAGGAGCTGCACGTGGGCATATCGCTCGACGCCGATCGGTTCATTCACGCGCCCTCCAGCGGTGGTTTCGTGCGCATCGACTCGCTCGCGGCGCCGCCCTACTCGAGGGGCTTCTTCGAGGCGCGGCGCGTCATCGGCGCGGATGACCCGGCGCCCGCGGGTGAACCGGCGCCCTAGAAGCGGCGCACATTCAGGGTTCGGTTATAATCAATCATTATTCTCGGTAGTTCCCTCATGAGGAAATCGGCATGAAACTTTTCTACGCTCCCGGGGCGTGCTCACTCTCCCCGCACATTGTGTTGCTCGAAGCCGGCCTGCCCTTCACCGTCGAAAAAACCAATCTCAAATCGAAGAAGACCGAGAAAGGCACCGACTATCTCACCGTCAACCCCAAAGGGTCCGTCCCCGCCCTGCAGCTGGACGACGGCCAGGTACTCACCGAAGGCCCGGCCATCGTGCAGTATTTGGCGGATCAAAAGCCCGAGTCGGGATTGGCGCCGCGCGCCGGAACCATGGAGCGCTACCGGCTGATGGAAATGTTGAATTACATTTCCTCCGAGGTGCACAAGAACTTCAGCCCCTTGTTCAACCCGAACTCGGCGGCGGAATGGAAAAAGGCCGCAACCGACAACCTCCACAACCGATTCGATTGGTTGTCCCGGCAACTGGGCGACAAGACCTACCTGATGGGCGATACATTCACCGTGGCGGATGCGTATCTGTTCACGGTGCTCGGCTGGTGCGCGCACACCGGCATCGAACTCGGCAGATGGCCGGTGCTTGCGGCCTATGTGGCGCGCGTCGGTCACCGCCCCAAGGTGCAGGAGGCGCTCAAGGCGGAAGGCCTCATTCACTAGCCCTGGCGCGCGGAACCGGGGCGCGCAAGTCCTCGCGCAAGCCCTACCGGGCCGCGATATCCACCGCCTCGCTCGCCACGGCGGCGAATTGCAGGGAGGCGAGGCGCGCGTACAACGGGCACTGCTCCAGCAATTCCGCGTGCGTGCCCACCGCGATCTTGTGGCCGTGATCCATCACCACGATGCGATCCGCCTTCAGCACGGTCGCGAGCCGGTGAGCGATGATGATGGTGGTGCGTCCCTGCATGAGTTTTTCAAGCGCCTGCTGCACCAGCCGCTCGGACTCGGCGTCGAGGGAACTCGTTGCCTCGTCGAGCAGCAAAATCGGCGGGTCCTTGAGAATCGCCCTGGCAAGCGCGATGCGCTGCCGTTGGCCGCCCGACAAGCGCGTGCCGCGCTCGCCGAGGAACGTGTCGTAGCCCTGCGGGAGCTTGCGCAAGAACTCGTCCGCCGCCGCGGCAATGGCGGCGGCCTCGATTTGCGCCTCGCCCGCATCGGGTCGCCCGTATCGGATGTTCTCCCGGGCGCTCGCACCGAACAGCACCGTGTCCTGCGGCACCAGACCGATCTGCGCACGCACGTCTTCGGGCCGCAGCTCGTTGAGCCGCACCCCGTCGATCGATAGCCGGCCGGAATCCGGATCGTAAAAGCGCAGCAACAGCTGAAACGTCGTGCTCTTTCCGGCGCCCGAAGGGCCTACGAAAGCGATGGTCTCGCCCGGGGTCACGTCCAAACTGAAATTGGCGAGCGCGGGGGTTTCGGGCCTCGATGGATAGTGAAAATTGACGTTGTCGAAGCGGATCGCGCCGCGGACCCGCGGCGGCAGTGTCGCGGGCCGCGGCGGCGCGCCGATCGCCGGTCGCGCCTGCAACAGTTCAGCCAGCCGCTCCATCGCGCCCGCGGCACGCTGCAACTCGCCCCACATCTCGGTCAGCGCCGCAGCGGAGCTGCCGACGAAGGCGGCGTAGAGCAGAAACTGCGCGAGCTGCCCGCCGGTCATGGTGCCCGCGAGCACCTGATGGGCACCCAGCCAAAGCACGTAGGTGATGCCGGCGAATACCAGCATGATTCCGACCGCCGTCAATGCGGCCCGCACCCGCGTGCGGCGGATCGCGGCGGCAAAGCTGTCCTCGACCGCCTGTCGATACCGTTCGCTTTGCAGCTCTTCGAGGGTAAAGGCCTGAACCGTTTGAATCGCGTTCAAGGTCTCGCCGGCGAGGCCGCTGGTGTCCGCAATGCGATCCTGCGAGGCGCGGGACAGCCCCCGTACCCGGCGCCCGATGACGATGAGCGGCGCCACCACCAGGGGAATCAACACCAGGATCACGCCCATCAGCTTCGCACTGGTGGCGCCCAGCAAGATCAGCGAGCCGATCAAGCTCAAGGTGCTGCGCAGGATGATGGACAGATTCACGCCCGAAATGGACTGCACCAGGGTGGTGTCGGTCGTCAGACGCGACAGGACCTCGCCGACCCTCGTGGTCTCGTAGAACAGCGGATCCATGCGGATCACGCGCCGGTACACGGCGGCCCGCAGATCGGCGACCACCCGTTCGCCAACCCACGTAACCAGATAAAAACGCAACGCAGCAAATGCGGCAAATATGACCGCCGCCGCCAAAAAGCCGAGGAAAATGCGGTTCGTAGCGCCGGCATCCTTGGCCGCCAGCACATCGATGACGCGGCGCAGCGCCACAGGCAGCGCCAGCATGGCCACGGTCGCCACCAGCAGCGCGCTCAACGCCGCCAAGATCATGCCGCGATAAGGCCTGAGAAACGGCAACAGCGTGCGCAATGGCGCCAGCGATTTGGCGCGCGGACGATCAGCATTGGCGGTGGCGTTCATGCGGTGATGATCCCATAACCGCGGCCGGGCCGTGGGCCTGCGGTGCGGGTCGCCGCGCTCAGCACCCGGCGCTTCGCCCTACACCGCTCGTGGTCGAAACGCAACAATCGGGATTTACCTACGCGGATTCAATTGCCTTTCGCGGATTTGGCGGCTATGGTGCAGATGACAACGGACCAGAAAATCTTAAGCGGCATTGCGCGCTTTCGCGAAATGCCCATTAATAAATAGGGGCAACATCTTGCGAATACCTGGGCAAACCCGTTTGTTGTGCGTGCGAAACGTCGGTGCGTTGGCCGCGGCCTTGACGCTGAGCGCGATCACCGCGCTCTCCTCAGGCCTTGCGCTCGCGGACACTGCCGCCGACGCCGCGACCGCAGCCCCGGCCGCCCCGGCCACCCCTGCCGCCGCGGCACCGGCCGCAGCCCCGGAAGCCGCCGCTGAGGCATCGGGTCCCCTGCAGGAAATCGTCGTCACCGCGACGCGCCACGAGGAGAACTTGAGCAAGGTGCCGATCAGCGTCACCGCCCTGACCCAGGATGCGATGGACATTCGCGGCATCAAGGATATTTTGGATGTGGCGCGCTTTACGCCCGGCATCAACATCGACAATTCGGGTACCAACAACATCGCGATCCGCGGCATCGCCTCCACCGGCGGCGCCGGGACCACCGGCATCTATCTCGACGACACGCCGATACAGATGCGCGCGCTCGCCTTCAATCCCGACGAGGCCCTGCCGCAGTCTTTCGATCTGGATCGGATCGAGGTGCTGCGCGGCCCGCAGGGCACGTTGTTCGGCGCCGGCTCCGAGGGCGGCACGGTGCGCTACATCACGACTCAGCCGAGCTTGACCCAGACCAGCATCTACAGCCGCAGCGAGATCTCCACCACGGACAACGGCGCACCGAGCTACGAGGCGGGCCTCGCCGGCGGCACGCCGCTCATCGACGGCACCCTGGGGGCACGTGCCAGCGTTTGGTACCGGTACGACGGCGGCTATATCAACCTGATCAATCCGGTCACGCAAGACACCATCCACAACAACATGAATTACATACAGACCAAGGTGGTGCGGCTCTCGGCCGTGTGGGCGGCCTCGGACAATTGGAAGGTGACGCCGAGCTATTATTACCAGGATCGGTACGCCAACGATGTGCAGAATTATTGGGGCCTATACTCGGACCCCAGCAACAATCGCTTCGTCGATGCCAATCCCACGCAACGCTCGGTGCCGGACACCTTTTACATTCCGGCCCTCAAGATCGAGGGCGACCTGGGCAAGGTCAATCTGATCTCGAACACCTCGTACTTTCACCGCAAGGAAGAGACCGGTTACGACGGCACCCTCTACAACCTCGGGTTCTATCAAACCCAGCCGACGGCGGCGGAGACCGCCCAAGGCGCGCTGCCAGTTTTTCCGACCCCATTTAACTCCGGAACGCCCTTCCCGCTGCTCGATGGCTCGGGAGTACACCTCGGTACCGTCCCGTACTATCGGGCGCCGGCCTCGGTCGACAACGAGCAGGAAAACCTGATTCAGGAAATCCGCGTGCAATCGGCGGACTTGACTGCACCGTTGATTTGGACCGCCGGCGCGTTCTTCGCGGACGACAGGCAGACGTATCTGGAGCAGATTCATGACCCGTACCTCAACGATCTGACCGAAGCGGTGCTCGGGCTGCCTTACACTCAAGTTTTCACCGACGCAAACGGCAATCCGGTCCCCTTTGATCCACGCTTCCCCAACGATTCGTATTTCCTGCAAACCTATTCCACGGACAAGCAATATGCCCTGTTCGGCGAGGGCACTTACTCCTTTACGGATCAATTCAAGGCGACGATCGGCGTGCGCTACTCCAAGACGGAGTTCTCCTTCCATACGTTGACCGGCGGGCCGCAGCTGTTCTTGGCGAACCAGACCAACAGCGGCGACAAGAAGGAAAATTCGTTCACCCCGAAGGTGAGCTTGCAATACCAGTACGATCCGCGCGACCTCTATTACTTCACCTACGCGAAAGGGTTCAGGCCCGGCGGCGCCAACAACCCCGTGCCGCAGGCGGCGTGCGGCACCGACTTCGCGAACTTCGGCATCTCGCAAGCGCCCGCGACCTTCAATTCCGACACCGTGGACAGCTTCGAAATCGGCGCCAAGAATAATTTCGACAATCGGGTGAAGATCGCCAGCAGCATCTACTACATCCGCTGGCACAATATTCAACAGACGGTGGTGCCGCCGATCTGCCAAATCTCCTTCATCACCAACCTGGGCCAGGCGGTCGCCAAGGGCGCCGACATCCAGGGCGAGATCGCGCTCACCGACGCATTGACGGCCGAAGTGTCCGCCGGCTACACCGACGCCCGCTATACGCAGGATTCGCGGCTGTCGCCGACGGAGACCACGCCCATCGTCTCGAACGGCGATGCCATCGTCGGCCAGAGCGGCCAGCCCGGACCGCCGGTCACCGCCTCGATCGGCCTCGAATACAAATTCACGGTGCAAGAACACGAGGCGTTCGTCCGGGTCGACGACGAGTATCAAGGCCGGCCCAAGTGGGCCGGAGCCATCCAGGATCCGACCACCCTGCAGTACGATTCGGCCAACTACACGCTGTCGTCGACCAACTTCGCCTCGGCGCGCGCCGGGATGAGCTTCGGCAATATGCAGCTCGAGGCGTTCTGCGACAATCTCACCGACTCGCACACCATCACCAACTACGAATGGTCGATCGACCCGCAGGTCGCCAACACCACCCGCCTGGATCGCGAGTTCACCTTTCGCCCCCGGACCGTCGGTTTGACGTTCATCTACCGCAGCAAGTGATCGGTGGGCGGCGGCTGAGGGTGGCGTCGGTGCGCTTATTGCGCGGGCTTTATCGCGGTGCTACTGTCGCGGTGGCTCGAGTTATCTGACCATATAAGAATTCGCGGGGATTTGATGCCAGCCACTCTCTCGAAGGCGATTACCGGGCCCGCTTGCCCCTCTTTATTGTTATTCGGCACGCTCGTATGCGCAGGCATGCTGTGGGCGGTGGTCGCAGTGGCCAACGAGGCCGCTCCGACGGACACCGTCGCCCCCGCGGCAACCGGCGCTCCGGCTCCCGCAGGCGCGCTGGAGGAAATCGTGGTCACCGCCACGCGGCGCGAGGAGAGCCTCAGCAAGGTGCCGATCAGCATCACCGCCCTCACCCAGGACGCTCTCGACCAGAAGGGCATTCGCGATTTCTCCGAAATGGTGCGATTCACGCCCGGTGTGAACATCGACCAGACCGGCACCAACGCCATCTCGATCCGCGGCATCTCCTCCTCGGGCGGCGCCGGCACCACCGGCATCTACATCGACGACACGCCGATTCAAATGCGCGCGCTCGGATTCAATCCGGACGACACCCTCCCGAAGACCTTCGATCTCGACCGCGTCGAGGTGCTGCGCGGGCCTCAAGGGACGCTGTTCGGCGCCGGCTCCGAAGGCGGTACAGTGCGCTACATCATGACGCAGCCTAGCGTCAGCCAGGAGTCGACCTACGCTCGAACCGAGGCTTCATACACTCAATTCGGCCAGCCGAATTACGAGGCGGGCATCGCGCATGGCGGTCCCATCGTCGACGGCGTGCTCGGATATCGCGCGAGCTTCTGGTATCGCTTTGACGGCGGCTGGATCGACCGCATCGATCCCTCCACGGGGCAGGATGTCGACAAGGACGCGAATCGCGCGAACACCGTCGCCGCGCGCTTGGCGATGCTGTATCAGCCGGCGGACAATGTGAAAATCACGCCAAGTTTCATGTACCAGTACAAGCGCCAGCACGATTTAGGGACGTACTGGCCGGCGTATTCCGATCCAGGCAATGGTCAGTTCAACAACGCGACGCCGGAGCGGATTCCGATCCCGGACGAATATTATCTCCCGTCACTGAAGATTCAGGTCGACTTCGCCAAGGTCACGTTCATATCCAACAGCTCCTACTACTCGCGCAACGAGCAGGACTCCTATCAGGGCACCGTGTACGACATGGCCTTCTATCAGGCGTTGGGATGGCCAAACGCGCTCGGTCCGGGCTACCCGGCGCTCGGCTGCGGTCCGACATCGAAGACGATGACGGAACCCTGTTCCTGGTATCCGCTGCTCAATGGAAGCGGGTTTCATTTTCCGACCGGCTTCGCGGACTACTCGACCCCGAACACGATGACCAACCAGCAGCGGGTTTGGACCCAGGAGTTCCGCCTGCAATCGAACGATCCCGACAGCCGCTGGACCTGGACCGCGGGCGCGTTCTGGTCCCTCGCGCGCGAGCTCAGCATCGAGCAGTTGAATGATCCGAACATCGATTCATTCTTTTCCTATCTCTACGGCCCCCTGAATACGCCCGACAGCATCTTCGGGACCTACTATTCCTGTAACGGTCAGGGCACTCCGCAGCCGGCGTCGGCGCCGATTCCGAATTGCGACGTCTACTACAACAACAACGTGAGTCACGACCGGCAGATTGCCGGATTCGGCGAGGCAACCTACAAACTCACCGACCGGCTCTCACTGACGGCGGGCGCCCGGTTCGCCAAGATGGGATTCTCGCTCTCGCATTACGCGAACGGCTACGAGAACTATGGCCCGGGTAGATCCGGCGGTTCAGAATCGCAGAATGCGTTCACGCCGAAGGTGAACTTGAGCTTCCAGGCGGACGAGCAGGATTTGTACTACGCCACGTACGCGAAGGGGTATCGCCCGGGCGGCTACAATCCACCTTTGCCGCCGGTGTTCTGCTCGGCGGGCCTGATCGCCGAAGGCTTTCCAAGCGGCACGGCGCCCCAGACCTACAGCAACGACACCACCCAAAGCTACGAAATTGGCTCGAAAAACAATTTCGACAACCGAGTGAAGATCGCGACCAGCGTTTACTACATCAAGTGGAACGACATTCAGCAAAATGTTTATGTCGCGGGGAACTGCGGTCTGCAGTTCACCGGCAATTTGGGAACCGCGGTGGCCAAGGGCTTTGATTTGCAGGCCGATGCGCAAATCGGCGGCGGCCTCTCGATCGAGGCTTCGTTCGGTTATACCAGTGCGCGCTTCACCAAGAACTCCGCCGGCAATTTAGCCGTCGACGGCGACGCGATCTCCGGCGAAGCGGCGATCAATTACAGCCCCGGCACGAATCCGCCCTGGACCATCGCGATCGGACCCCAATATGATTTTACGATCAAGGAGCACGATGCGTTCGTGCGGGCCGACTGGGAATACTCGAGCCGCAATCCGTGGCTCGCGCCGGTGCAGGATCCGCGCAGCAGTCAATACGATCCTTACTCGTACACGCTGCCAGCAACCAGCTTTACCTCGGTGCGCGCCGGGGTGAAGTTGGGCGGTTGGCAGGTCTCGGCGTTCTGCGACAACCTCTTCGATTCGCACACCTTGGTCAATTTTGCGCAAGGGCAGCTCGACTCGTTCAATCCCGCGGGGCCGCCGACGCCGCAGGAGAACGATTTCACGTTCCGCCCGCGCACCTTCGGAATCACGGCGTCGCTCCGATTGTGAGCAAGCCGGGATGACAACCGGCATAGCGCCCGCTAGCGAGTAAGAACCCGCTAGCGGGCCGGCGCTCTCAGGCTACCGCGCGCGCCGACTCGATGCCCAACGCACCCTTGAGCGCCGAGGCGAGGATGTTCAGTCCCTCCTCGAGCACCGCATCGGGAACGGTGAGCGGCGCGAGCAACCGCACCACATTCGCCTCGGTGCCGCAGGACAGCAGGATCAACCCGCGCTTCTCCGCATGCGCCAAAATCGAAGCCGTCAGCTCCGGATCCGGTTCCTTGGTGGCCGGATTCTTGACCAATTCAAAGGCGACCATCGCGCCGAGGCCACGCACGTCGCCGATGCACGGATGTTCCTTGGCCAGGCTTTGAAGCCGTGACTGCATCTTCTGCCCAACACGAGCGGCGCGGGCGCACAGACCCTCCGAGTCGATCACATCGAGCACCGCGTGAGCGGCGGCGATGCTGATCGGATTTCCGCCGTAGGTTCCCCCCAGGCCGCCCGGATGCGCGGCATCCATGATGGTGGCCCGGCCGATCACGCCGGAGAGCGGAAAGCCGCCGCCCAAGCCCTTGGCCACGGTGATCAGGTCGGGCACCACGCCCGCATGCTCGATCGAGAACATCTTACCGGTGCGCGCGATACCGCCCTGCACCTCGTCGGCGATCAGAACGATGCCGTGCTCGTCGCATAAGGCGCGCAGCGCGCGCAGGAACTCGAATGGCGCCACGTTGAACCCGCCCTCGCCCTGCACCGGCTCGATCACGATCGCCGCGACCGACTTCGGATCGACGTCGCCGTGGAACAGACGGTCCAAATCGGCGAGCGCCTGCTCGGTGGTAATGCCCCGATAGGGCTGCGGGAATTGGGCGTGATACACCTCGGCCGGAAACGGCCCAAAGCCGCGCTTGTACGGCATGACCTTGCCGGTGAGCGCCATGGTCATGAGCGTGCGCCCATGAAAACCGCCGGAGAATGCGATGACCGCCGAGCGCTTGGTGTGGTAGCGCGCAATTTTGATGGCGTTCTCCACCGCCTCCGCGCCGGACGACAGGAACAGGGACTTCTTCGCGAATTCGCCCGGGGCCAGGCTGTTCAGCCGCTCCGCGAGCCGCACATAGGACTCATAGGGGGCGACGTGAAAACAGGTGTGGGCAAAACACTCCGCCTGCTTCGCGACCGCCGCCATGACCTGCGGGTGACGGTGCCCGGTATTGAGGACCGCAATTCCGGCGGCGAAATCGATGTAGCGCCGGCCGTCGGCGTCCCACAGCTCGGAATTCTCGGCCCTGACCACGTAGATGCCCTTGGTGGCCACGCCGCCGGGAACGGCGGCGGCCTTGCGGGCCTTCAATTCAGCGGATTTCGACATCGCGGTTCTCCCCCCCAAAAATAGGCGTGAATACGCGTGAATACGCATCTGGATCGCCGAACGGTATCATTGGCCGCGGATTTGAGCAAAGCGGAGCAACACGTATGAACGCGACAATGCGAAGGGCGGACTGACCCATGGCGGCGTCTGCGAAGTCCGAGGGGCGCGGCGGTACGCTAGCGGTACGCGTGCTGCGCGCCGCGCTCGATACCTGCGCCGAGAAGGACGACCGGGTGGCGGTCGAGGCGCCGCTCGAGTTCCAGTTGCACCACCCCGCCTTGGGAGTGGAGCCGGCCTCGTTTGGCACGACCATGAGGACGCCGGGCGACGATGAGCATCTCGCCGCGGGCCTGCTCTACGGCGAGGGGATCATCAACCAGGCCTCCGACATCGAAGCCATCGAATCGAGCACCCGCCGTCCCAATGTGGTCAATGTGCGCCTGCGGCCGAGCGTCGCCCTCGAGGTGCAGATGCCCGCCCGGCGCTTCTCGGCCGGATCGAGCTGCGGGGTCTGCGGCACCACCTCGCTCGATGCCGCCATCGCACGTGCCGCCGCCACCCGCATCGTAAGCGCCGGCCGCGTCGATCTCCGGGTGCTGCTCGGTCTTCCTGGCCGCATGCGCCAGGCTCAGTCGAAATTCGGCGACACCGGCGGCATTCATGCCGCGGCGCTCTTTGATTTCCAAGGGAAGCTATTGAGCATCGCCGAGGACGTGGGGCGCCACAACGCCTTCGACAAGCTCGTCGGCGAGAATTTGCTGGCCGGTCATTTGCCGCTCGCGAACCATGTGGTGCTCCTGAGCGGAAGGGCGAGCTTCGAACTGGTTCAAAAGGCGCTGCGCGCCGGTGTCGCCGTACTGGCCGCCATCGGCGCGCCTTCGAGCCTCGCGGTCAACCTGGCGGCGGCATCCGGCCTCACCCTGGCGGGATTTCTGCGCGACACACAATGCAACGTCTACGCCCATCCCGAGCGCCTGACGGGCATCGGCAGTCCCACTGCCTCGACTACTTGACGGTATAGCCGCGCCCTTGCAGGCAGGCGGCAAAGGCATTCGTGTAGGCCTGGGCTCCGGCCTGTGCGTTCGCTGCAGCCTGATTGACCTGCTGCTGGGACTGCTTGGCCTGCGCCTGCGCATTGGCGTCCGCGGCAGAGCCGATGATGGCGCCTGCGGCGGCACCGATCAGAAAGCCCGCCCCGGAATTGTACGGGCCGGCGGCTATGGAGCCCACGACCGCGCCGGTGACTGCTCCGGCAGCCGTGGCCGAGCCCGGCGGAGGCGCCCCCTGCACCACGACCTGCTGGTAGGGGCTTTGACGGCTCGGGTCGACGCCCGTTTGCTGCACTGCCCACGTATGACACTCATAGCGATCCATGTCCATTTGCTGCTGAGTTTGGCCGTTGCTGGGATAGATAAACACCTTGGGCGGCGGTGGTGTGGGGACCAAAACCGTCCGGGGCTGCGGCGCAACAATGCAAGCCGTCATTCCAAGGCTCGCGGCAAGCACCATGGAAGCCCGTGACAGCAGCCGAACATTAGGTATAAAAGATACTGATTTCATAAACTTAACGAAACCCCTGCGCCACCTATCTAAAAACGCTTCACTGGCGGCTAGGTTGACAGCAATCGCCCCGCGGAGTTCGCCCGCCCGGTCTCAAGTTTTACCCGCTCAGGGTTTACCCGGCTTTCGAAACTTAAAGATAAATTGATCGGTTCTGCCACGGATCGAGGGGTCGAAGACTTTTGCCGTGTGCGAATCGTTCGGCTGGCGCAAAGCCTCGCTCGCGCCAACAAACTCGAAACCCGCAGCCATCACTTCGTGCATCACCGCCTTCGGGTCGATTCTATGTAAAGTCGCCGTCTCGGCCGTCCCGGTGCCGGGCGCACCCGCGTGGTCCAAGACCAGATAGATCCCCCCCGGTTTCAGCGCCTCGAACACCATCTGATTGAACACCGTAACATCGAGACCCGGAAAATTGTGCAGGTCGTGATAATTTTGCGAAGTCCATACCATATCGACCGGCATCGGAGTCGCGAGTTGACTGAATGGCTCGGTTATCACGCTGACGTTGGAATAATGAGGATCGGCGGCTAACGCCTTCACGCGCACCGAGAAATCCGGCGTGCTCGCCGACGCATTCGGCGAGGGAGCGGGCACCAGCGCATAAACATGGCCGGTGCTGCCGACGATCTTGCTCATGAGGCGCGTGAAATAGCCGCCGCCCGGCAGCAATTCGGCGATCTTGTCGCCCGGTTTGATGCCGGCGAACTCCAGCACTTCCGCCGGCTTGCGATTCGCATCTCGCTCCGTGTCCGCAGCCGGGCGATTCGGGTCGGCAATGGCCGCCGCGATGTACGGCGGAACCTCGGCCGCGGGCGTTCGTGCCGCGGCCAACGCAAAGGCACTCACCAGCGATGCGGTCAACAATATGTGATGACGAATCATTGAAAACTCCAGTCCGGTCGGTTAGGCGCGCTGCGCAACTGCCGGGGATTCTACCATTTGCCGAGCGAATCGACGGCTGCCCGGCATTTGGCCCATGCGCGCGGCAGCGCCGGAATGCAGGTCCGCGTATCATTGTGCCGATCCAAATCGCCCAGGCATTCTTCTGCATGAGTCTCAGTGTTTTCGATATATTCAAAATCGGCATCGGCCCATCGAGTTCGCACACCATGGGGCCGATGAACGCGGCGCGCAACTTCGCGCAGCTGCTGGCCGATCGTGACCTGCTGAGGCTGACCGCGCAGGTATCGGCGCAAATGTACGGCTCGTTGGCGCTCACCGGCCGCGGCCATTGCACCGACCGCGCGATTCTATTGGGGCTCGAGGGCCTGCGCCCCGACACCATCGACCCGGCCGTGATCGAGCCCACCTTGACCAGAATCCGCACCAGCGGGCGCATTCGGCTGCTCGGCCGCCACGAAATCGCCTTCGACGAGCCGCTCAACCTGCTGTTCCACGTCGATCAGGTGCTGCCGGGACATTCGAACGGGATGCGCTTCACCGCCCACGACGCGGCGCTCGGCGTATTGGCGCGCGAGGAGTATTACAGCATCGGCGGCGGATTCGTCGTACAGGCGGGCGCCGCTTCAGGTGCGGGCGAGGCACGCCCCGCGCCGCCCTACGAGTTCGATTCCGGGGCGCGTCTGCTCGATATATGCCGAGCGCAGGGATTGGAAATCCACGAATTGATGCTGGCGCGCGAACGCACCTGGTATGAAGAGGCGGACATACGCGCGCGGCTGGCGCGCATTTGGCAGGTGATGCAGGACTGCGTGAATAGAGGCTTCGAGGCCCAGGGGTTGCTGCCGGGAGTGCTCGGCGTGCGCCGGCGCGCACCCAAACTGTATCGGCAACTCATGAGCGGTGACTCATCGAATCCGATGCACGCCCTCGACTGGGTCAATGCGTTTGCGCTCGCCGTCAATGAGGAAAACGCCGCGGGCGGACAAGTGGTCACGGCGCCGACCAACGGCGCTGCCGGCATCGTGCCGGCGGTGCTGCACTATTATCGACGATTCGAGCCGGGCGCGGACGATGAGGGCGTGCGGCGGTTTCTGCTCACGGCAGCCGCGATGGGCATGCTCTACAAACAAAATGCGTCGATCTCCGGCGCCGAGATGGGTTGTCAGGGTGAAGTCGGCGTCGCCTGCTCGATGGCGGCGGCCGGATTGGTGTCGGCCCTGAACGGCAGCAATGAGCAAATGGAAAATGCCGCCGAGATCGGCATGGAACACAATCTTGGCCTTACCTGCGACCCGGTGGCCGGCCTGGTGCAAATCCCCTGCATAGAGCGCAACGCCATGGGTTCGGTCAAGGCGATCAACGCCGCACGCCTGGCGCTGCGGGGCGACGGCTCGCACAAGGTGTCGCTCGATCAGGTGATTGCGACCATGCGCCAGACGGGAATCGATATGTCGACCATCTACAAGGAAACATCGCAGGGCGGCCTGGCGGTGAATGTGCCGGAATGCTGAATCCAAGGCGCGGGGCGCCCGGACCGTCACCCGGTGGCTTGCACGCCTTGTGCGATGCCGCTGATGGTGGCCCGTAACGCGCCGAACAGCGCCTCATCTTCGCGTGCGCTCGCGCGCCAGCGCTTGAGCAGATCCACCTGCATGAAATGCATTGGATCGACATAGGGGTTGCGCAGTCGGATGGCGCGCTGCAAGGTCGGATCACCGTCGAGCAGAGAGCCGTAGCCGCGCAGCCGCAGCACCTGCTCGACCGTGAGTGCATACTCCCGGCGGATGGCCTCGGCCTGCGAGTGCAGATCGTCGCCGGCCAGCGCATCGTAGTGGGCGGCGATCTGCAGATCGGTCCGGGCCAACATGGCCTCGACGTCGTCGAGCAGATGCGCGAAGAACGGCCACTGCGCCCCCATCTCGCCGATGACCTGCGCGCCGTGCTCCTGCAGCGCCGCCTGCAGCCCGCTGCCGAAACCGAACCAGCCGGGCAGCATATGGCGGCTTTGGGTCCAGGCGAACACCCACGGAATGGCGCGCAGCGAACCGATGCCATCGGCGCCGGCACGCGCCGCGGAACGCGAGCCGATGTGCATCCGCTCGATCACATCGAGCGGCGTCGCGGCGCGCAGGAATTCGGAAAAATGCGGATCGTCGAAAACCAGTCTCCGGTATGCCTCGAGGCTGCGTGAGGCGATCGTCAGCATCGCCGCAAGCTGCGCCGGCGCAATCGGCGGTGCGGCGCCGCTTCTCGCCGTCGCCAGCGCCACGGCCGAAAAGCTCCGCTCCAGCGTGCGCATGGCGATAGGCCGCAGGCCGTAGCTCTGATTCACCACCTCGCCTTGCTCGGTCAGGCGCAAAACGCCGTGAACCGCTCCGTCGGGCGCCGCCTCGACCAAATGCTCGGTGCGACCACCGCCGCGCGCCGGCGTGCCGCCGCGCCCGTGAAATATCCTGATCGCGACGCCGGTGTCGCGTGACGCTTCCAACAGCCGA
This sequence comes from uncultured Gammaproteobacteria bacterium, assembly GCA_963758145.1. Classification (GTDB taxonomy): domain Bacteria; phylum Pseudomonadota; class Gammaproteobacteria; order Steroidobacterales; family Steroidobacteraceae; genus Bog-1198. The sequence goes on along the minus strand of CAVWUK010000008.1, from coordinate 779,646 downwards.
TGCTGCGCGACCTGCAATGACCAGCGCGATGCCGCTATGCCGGCCTCCTTGTTGCTGTCCGAGTATCCGATCACCACCCACTGGCGATTGCCCCGCGCCGCGAGATGGCGGCGATAGGCCGGTTCGTCGTTCAAGCTGCGCAACAACTGGCCCGCGTTCTCCAGTGAACCGACCGTATCGAGCAGCGGCACCACGTCGAGGGGACATTCGCCGGTGCGCTTGTCGTTGACATCGGCCCAACGCGCCAGCAACAGCACCGCCAGCACATCCTCGGGACCCTCGGCGCCGCTCACGATGTAACCGCCGATCGCACGGCCTCCGATCTTGTGCTGCGCCTGCACGATCGCTTCGAACACCCACAGGGTGCGCCTGCCGATCGCATCGAGCGGCGCGGTCGGACCCTGATCCCGAGCCAGCAATTCACGCAGGTGCCGCAGCCGCTCCGTGGACGGCAGCGTCGGCCACTGCGGCATCCCAAGCCCTTGGGCGATTACCTCGTCGTGCACATGGGCGAACTGGATCACGTCCAAGGTCGCGAGATGGAAGCCGAAGGTGCGCACGCGTCGCATCAACCGACGAACCAGAAAGTATCCCGCATGCCGCCCTCGATTGGCCGCCAGGCTGTCGGCGGCGAGCTGAACGTCGGCCAGCAATTCCTCCGGGGTCTGATATGCATTGGGGTTGCCTTCATAGGTCGCTTTGAGCCGCTGACCGACTTGGCCGAAGTAAATGCGGTACGGCATGCGGTCATGGCGAGCGGGCGCGAGCGCCTGCGCTCCCGGCAGCAGCGCGCTGTAGGCGTCGATGCGTTCGGCCAAGGCCGCGTTCACGCGCACGCGGCTCGCGCTCTGACTCAATGCCTCGGCGAGCTGTCCGCACTCGGTGTAGTAGCTCGAGACGATGAGCCGCCGATGCCGGTGCAGGGTTTCGCGGATGGTTTTGCCGTGAACGTCCGCGTTGCCGTCCATATCGGCGCCCACCCAGGACCCGAAGTGCAGAATACTCGGCACATCCAGCGATTCGACCGCCACCCCGTAGGCACGGGCCACCGCCCCCTCGATCTCCTCGTAAAACAGCGGCACCACGCGGTAAAGTATCTCGATCAGATAGAAGAGCACGTGTTCCCGGTCGTCGGCCACCGTCGCGCCCTCGCTCGGATGCTCCTCGGTCTGCCAGATGCTGGCGACCTCCAGCCGCACCCTCGCCCACAGCGAATCGAGCTCGGAGCGGATCAACGACGGATTGAGCCGTTCGAGCAAATCCTGCGCGATGCGCTGCTGCTTTCGCAGAATGGTGCGGCGGATCGATTCGGTGGGATGCGCCGCGAACACCGGCTCGATGCTCATCGATTCGATCAATGCCAGCGTCTGCTCGAGCGACAGCCCTTCGCCCTTGAGGCGGGAGATGCACTCCGCGATGCCGCCCGGCTGCGCCGTGCTCGTGTCGTTCAAGTATTGGCGGCGCCGGCGCACCCGGTGCACTTTCTCGGCTGTATTGACCGCTTGAAACCACAGAGAGAACGCACGAGTTAGGTCCGTGGCGGAAGAGGGATCGCGGCCCGCGGTACGGCCTGCGAGCTCGAGATCATCCCTGCCGGCGCCTTCGCGCCGCGCGATCGCCGCCCGCCGATCTCCTTCCACAATTTCGAAAAAATTGTCGCCGCCCTGATCGCGTATCGTCTCGCCCACAATCGCGCCGAGAGCGTGCACGTCCTCGCGCAGCTCGGTGTCCTTGATCGGAAATTGGATGTCTTCGCGATACATGATTGCGCATCATACAATGCGCACAGCGGCACCGCGCGGCCTCAGCGGGGATTCAGCAGCACCGTCGTGTCGAAGCTCTCGTAGGAGGTCAAGACGCGCCGGTAGGCGGTCTGCACGATGCGCTCGGCGTTCTTGTCGGCGCGCGCCCCGAGCAGCATGCGGATCACCACGTCGTCCGTGGGCCGGGCGGTATCTTCGCTCAGAATCTGATAGCTGAAGCGCGCCAGCCGCTGCATGAGCTCGCCGGCAAAACGCAGGCGGGCGAGATCCTGGCCGTCGCCCGCTCCGACCTTGGCCTCTTCGGCGATTTCCGCGATCAGGCGGTTGACGAAGCGCGCCTTGTCGATCATGGCCAGATCGCTGAAGAATTCGATTTCAGATTGAATGTTCATCCGGCTGGGAAGAAATCAATGGGTTTGGTTGCGGTCAAGGTCGCGACATCCTTCGCTTCGAACTTGAACAGACGAATGCGTGCAAGCAGCTTGTTTTCGAACTCTGGGGCGTTGAGTTCGCTCGACACGATGCGCGCCGCGGTGATGTCCCCGGATGGCGCAATGGTCAATTCGACGACCACCTTGCCCTGCAGGGCGGGATTGTCGCGCAATGCGCGGGCATACATGGCATCGATGGCGCCTTTGTTCCTGGTGAACACCAGTGCGATCTCATCGGCGCTGCGTGAGGCCTTGCCGCTGCCGCCGGCGCGCGTCGCCGCCTGGTTGCCCGAGGCCAGCGTCGGATCCTTCACCTGCGTGGTGCGAATGCCGTTCAATGACCCGGACCCCGCCGCGAGACCGCTGCTGCTCGGTGCGCTGATGCCCCCGCTGGTGCCCCCGGCCTTCGAGGTGATGATCGAGCGCTGCACCACGCTCACATCGCCGGGATCGGTGGTCTTCGGCTGATTCTTGGCGAATTTATCGAGATCGACCTGATCCCGCAGCGCCGCCAAATCGTCCATGCTCGCAAGCAGGCCGCTCTTCGATGCCTTGATGCGCGGATCCACCGGTTGCGGCACCGGCGTCGGCTTGGGGGCGGTCGGCGCCTTTTCGAGCGGCTTCGGCGGCGGCGGGGGCGGGGGCGGGGGCGGGGGCTCCATCACCAACTGCACGACTCTCTCGGGCAGTGAATCGGTGTTCACGACCTGCTTGTGCCGCGGCAGAAAGGGCATGAGCACCGCGATGATGGCGAACGCAATCGTGAGATTGCGCAAAATCGTGCGAAAACGCCGCTCCATCTCCTCGGACGGCGACCACGGCAGGTCATAGCGCCGGTAATACGGCGCGAGGGTGGTAAGGCGCTGGGCGGGATTTGCTGCGGCCATGGGTTAAGTCGCCGCCCGCTCGCGCTCGATCACGGCGAAGGACACCTTGCCGTACTCGGCGTCGCTGCATGTCAGCATGATCTTCTTCAGCAGGCTGTAGGGCGTGCCCTTGTCGCCCATGATCGTGACTTCGCGTTTGGAGATGTCGGTTTGCCCGGCGCCGCCCAGCATGCGCTCGTTCTGCGCCATCAGAGCGGCCTTGAGCGGCGCGTACACCGGTCCGGTATTGGCGGCGACGTCGGCCACCGATCCGACCAGGTTGCCGTCCACGTACACCGAGTCCTTGGTCACCATCACCACCACCGCAGCACTCGGTTTGCGGTCGGACAGCGACTGAGGAATCGAAATGTTCTTGGTGTTGGGCAAAATATCGACTTCCGCGGTGTGCGCGAGCAGGAAGACCACCAGGATGGTCATCATGTCGATGAACGGAATCAGCGCGAAATGGTTCGCGCCATGCCGGCGTTCGCGGTGACGTTTGATTCGGTACGGCGTCATGTGGGCGCATCCGCGATCGCGATGTCGGGAAACAATTCCGCCTTGGAAAACGGCGCCACCGGCAATTGGTATATGCGCACTGCATCCATGACCTGCACCAGCGTATCGTAGGACACCGCGGGGCCCGGCAGGATCGTCGCATCGGTCATCTGCGGAAATTGCGATTTGACCTGGCGCATGAACAGCGACAGGTTATCCAGGTCATAACCGCTCGCGGTGTTGCCGATGACCTTGAGAGGTCCCGAATTGCGGTCGTTGACCAGAAGGTCGTTGGGCCTGATGATCACTTCGAGCTTGAGCCCCTTGGGCAAATCGACCGGCGCGGGATTATTGGCCGGAAGGTTCAGCTGCAATATGTTGGTCTTGGAAAACACCGCGGTAAAGATCAAGAAAAACACCAGGATCACCATCATGTCGATCATCGGCACGATGTTCAAATCGTCGCGCCCCTGGTGATAGCGGGCGTGATTGCGTCGAACGAGGCGCGCGGACTTTGATTTCATGCGTTCTGAATTCCTACACCGTGCCGCGAGCGGCGGCGGGCGGGCGCGCCGGCGCGGCGGGCGCCTGCGGTGCCACTGCCGGTTCATGAGTTTGACGCTCGGTAATCGAATTCAGGAATTTCACCGAGGCGATCTCCAAACTGTCGATCAGGGCGGTCGTCTTCGATTCGAGAAACATGTGCGACAACAACAGCGTGATGGCAACGCCCAAGCCCGACGCCGTATTGTTCATGGCGACCGAAATCGCGGCGGCCAGCAAACTGGCCTTTTCGGCCGGATTCGCCGTCGCCACCGCGCTGAAGGCGCCGATAAGGCCGGTGATGGTGCCGAGCAAGCCGATGAGCAGGCCGATGTTGGCGAGCGAGGACAGGTAATGGGTGCGCTTTTCGATGCGCGGAATGACCTCCAGCAGACTCTCGTCCATGGCCTTCTCGATGTCGTCGCGGCGGCGGGCCGAGGCCACCCGGGCCACCCCATAATTCAGAATGGTGGCGATGGATGCTTGCGAATTTTGCGTCAGTCCCACCACCTGCTTGAAATTGCCGGCGCTCATGGCCGGCACGAGCTTTTCCCACAGGGTGCGATTGCGAATGGTTTCGCGGGTCAGATACACATACCGTTCTATGGCGATCGAAACCCCGACCACGAAAATCAAGGCGAGCGGATACAGGAACAATCCCCCGTCCTTGAAGAAATTGATGACCGAACTCGTGAAATTCATCTGCACGCTCCTAAATGACGCCGACCCGCTTTCAACAGTTGAATTGAACCAGATTTCGTAAAATCGGCTATGACTTACTTCTCACCCTGCTTCACCGGCGATCGCGATGCACCATTTTGGGACGCATCGGCCTTCACGGCCTGGTAATAGATCACTTCGCGTTTGAACTCATCGCGGTCCACCGGGGCCAGTGCCTCATCCAGCAGGCTGTTCATGGGCTTGCCCGACAGATCCCCGATATCCGACTTCTTCCACGGCACGATATACATGACCTTGGGTTGTTCGCGGTCTCCCGTCACGGTTGCGGTACTCAAATCCATGCGATCGACGGCGGCGGATTTTGAAGCCGCCCCGCCCGCGCGGGCCGCGACTGCGGGCGCCGCAGCCGGTTTGGCCGGGGCGCGCACAGCTGCCGTCTCCGCCGGCTGCGCTGCGGGCATGGTATCGGCCCGCGGCTCGCCCGCTTCCGCTTGAGCCGCATTTGAGGCGGGCCCAGCTTGCTGTGCCGCGGCAGCTCCGGCCCATGCCGCAATGAGCGCCAGCCATGTATAGCCCTTGATTGTGACGGTCATGCAGGCTCCTTCGGTGCCGCGGGTGCGGCTGCACCCACGCGTTTGCGCAGCTCGATTACCCACCCGGCCACTTGCTTGTTCTCGCCTGTCAGTGCGAGGTAATGCTCGAATTGTTCGAGCGCCTTTTGCGGTTGGGCAAGATAAAGATCATAAAGTACGCCGAGGTTCAGGTACGCCGGGGCATAGTTTGGGTCGATGGCTATGGTGCGTTGGTACGCCGCTTCGGCTTCGTTGAATTTGCCGAGTTTGCGTTCCGTGATGCCGAACTCATTCTCCGCGATGGCGCTATTCGGGTTGCGATCGAGCGCCGATTTGAACGCCGCCTCCGCATCGCTGTAGCGCGAATCGTGCATGTATATAAGGCCGAGGTTCACGTACGGCCCCGCAAACTCGGGATATGCCAGGGCGAGTTGCTTGAATTCCAGTTCCGCCTCGGTGTTGCGGCCCGACCTCATCAGGTTTAGCGCCTGGCTATATTGTTCTGCCGCGCGCGCGGGCACCGGGACGGCATCTGCCGCCGCCGCCGGGCCGGCCGGCGCGGTAGGGCTTGGTGCGGCGTTCCCGGGCGCCGTCTTGCCCGGCACCGCGCTACCGGCGGCTGTGGGAGCCTCAGCCGGCGCAGGGGCGCTGGCCGGCGGCGGCGCGGGCCGCGGCGGCGCGCTGTGACACCCCGACAGCGCCGCCAGGGCCGCCAGGCTAGCGAATCGATTCGACCAGCTGCTCACCGATTTCCACCTTGCCGTAACGGCCTGGATTGAGTTGCGCGAGCGCCGCAAAGCTCTTCTGCACCCACTCGTCGTAGGTGCCGTCCTTGGTGCGCGCGGTGTTGACTTCATGCAATTTGATCGCCTTCTCCTCGAATGGAAAGGCCTGCTCCTCGAGCAGTACGTCGTATTGCTCCAATTCCTCCTTGGAAAGATTTTTAGGCCGTTCCGAGTTGATCACATCCTTGCCGAGCTGGCGGTACAGTTCGGCGCTCTCGTAAGTGGCCGCGGTCGTCACCTCCGCAACCTGGTAATCGGCTGCCTGGGTGTAGGCCTTCAGCGCCGCCTCCATGGCCTTGCGCTTCTCCGCCAGGGATTTCTTCAGGGGCGCCACGAGTTTGATGCGCATGAACTCCTCGCGTGCCGGAGCCGCCAGGGTGAGCGTCGCCTTCGCCGCCAGTGCCCTGCTGCGATCGGTGCGGGACGCGCCCGCCGCCCGGTCGGCCGCGATGATTTCCTTAAGCCAATAATCGCGTCCGCTGATATCTCCGGACTTGCCGGAAATCAAGCTCAATTTATTGCGCGCTTCCATCGCCGGATTCAGCGGCTGCGGGAAATGCTTTACAAAGGCCTCAAGCATGGCGCGCGATTTCGCCGTGTCCCCGGCCTTGTCATACAGGTCGGCCGCCTGCAGGGTTGCCTCGCGCTGCACCTCAGGCGTCTCGCCCGGCGACTGCGCGATCCGCTCGAATTCCATGGCAGCCTGGCCGGGCCGGTTCGACTCGGCGTAGGCGACCGCGAGCTTGCGAGTGACGTCCGGCTGCATCGGGCTATCCGGGAAATTGCGCCGGAATCCCTCGAGCACCACGATGGCCCGATCCCACTGTTTGGCCCCGATCAGGAGCGCTGCGGCATCGAAATCGGCGTTGGCGCGCACCTTCGAGGTGGGCGCCATGGTCGATACGCGCAGGAAATCCTCGACCGCGGCGGCGCTGTCGCCGGCCTTGTTCTTCTGTTCTCCCTGCTTGTAGATCGATGCCGCGAGCCGCTCGACGATCACCGGACGTTCGGGATCGTTGGCCGGCATCAATGCCTGCGCGTTGACATAGCCCGCCTCCGCCTTGTCGAAATAACCTTGCTCGAAGTTCGAGTTCGCGATCACCGTCCAGGCGATACGCTGCTTGGCCGCATCGACCGGAGGTTGGCGCTCGAGCAGCGTCTGCGCCGCTGACGTTGCGCGCGCATAGTCCTTCGCCGCATACAGCTCTCCCGCGGCGCGCGTCAACACCTGCGCGCTTTCCGGATGGAGCGGAAAGGTCTGCGCGAATTTCAACGAGCTGTCGATCTCGCGGCTGTGAACCTTTGCCTTGGCCTCTCCGGACAGGCCCTCCTCCTCCTTGTCGTAGGCCACGATCGCCGCGTAGCCGGCCGCCGCCGCCTTGTCGTGTCCGCCGTAGCCGTACGCCGTGTTCTCGTACTCCTGTGCGGCGTCCAGATAAGCTTTGCTCTCGAACAAGGTCTCGGCCAGCAGGAAGTTCGTGAGCGCCGAATCCGGATCGTCCGGGAACGAGGTCAAATAGCTGCGATACCATTTCGCCGCCTCCTGGTAATCGGCGATATTCTTGGTGCGCTGCGCCTGCGCGTGATAGTACTGGGCCACGTCCTTCAAATTGGTCTTGAGGACCGCGACCACTTTAGGTTCGCCCTGCGGGGTGCGGCCCTGCCAATAGGCGGTGCCATAGCTGTAATTTTCGACGAACTCCTTCTTGCCCTGCAGCACCAGCTGCGGGAATCCGCCCTTCGAATACGCTTCGATGGCCTGCATCTCCAAGAGCGGCGCCTTTTCGTTGTTGCGATCCTGCGAGACGAACGCGCGATAGCTGTCGGCGGCGTCCGTGTAGCGTTCCTTCTCGATGTACAGATCACCGAGGCGCGCATACAGCAGGTAATAATACGGCCGCGGTGCGCGATGCCTCACGAACTCGTCGATCGTTTTCGGGCCATCCGCGTACGAGAACGTGATGGACATTACGCGAAAGGTGTCCTCGACCAATTCCCGATTGGGGCGGCTCAGGGTATCGATCTCGATGAGCTGCCTCGAATCGCTTTTGGACACCAGCATCGAATCGAGCACCCCGGCGAAGGACTCGAGGCTGCGCTCGTTCTCGCCTTGTTTGAACAGGGACCATCCGTGCTTGTAGAGGCTTTGGTTATAGAAGGCGGAGCCCGGTCCGGATTTGATGACCGCTTCGTAGGCCGACTGGGCGCCCGGATAGGCCTTGTTCGAGAACAGCAATTCGCCGCGTCGAAATTGCGCCTCGTCGATGTATCGGCTGTTCGGATAGCTCGTCACGAGCCGATCGAGGGTGGCCATCGCCTTGTCGGGCTGTGCATTGAGCTCGTAAGCCCGCGCCAGCTGATAGAGTACCGAGTCGTTGCGCTCGTAATTCGGGTACGCCTTGAGCAAAGCGGAATACAGGTGGATGGCCTCGGTGGCCCGCAGCCCCTCGTTGGTCACCAATTCACGCTCGATGCGCTCCGATTCGGAGCTCTCCAAATTCAGGTCGCCCAAGCGCCGCAGCGCTTCGGCGCGCAGCGCCGCATCGCCGGCGTTCAGATCGAGAAAGCGCCGGTAGCTCTCCATGGTCTTGTTGTTGTCGATTCCCTGGGGCGGATCGGGACTGACGGCGACTTGTTGGCCCTCGAGATCCTTGATGGTGGCCGGTTGGCTCGACGAGGCGGCGCCGCCCTGCGGCGAGAGCGCCCAACAGCCCACGGCGGCCAGGGCCGCTGCGCGCGATATTTCCTTCCGCGTCCAGGTCATGGATGCGCCTTCGGTTTCTCGTTCGCCGCCTTGTCGTAAATCGCAGCCAGCTCGAAGCGCGCCTGAATCTGATAGGTCTCGATGCGCTGCTTCTGGCGCTCGAGTTCCTCGATCGCCAGCGCCTGAAGAAAGCGATTCTGCCGCTCGGACAGCGCCGCGAGGCGCTGTTGCAACCGATTCATGCGGGCACGGATTGCCTCGACCCGGGTCGCGAATTCGCCGGTGTTGGTGGGCACACCTGCCCGCGCCTGCTTGACCAGCAGCGCGCGCTTTTGAGTCTCCACGAGAGAGGCCTGGAGCTCCTTCACCGCGCGCCGCTCGTTCCACAGCCTGGCCTTGAAGCTCTCCGACAGCCGCCAGTACATGACCCCCTTCTCGAGGCGCCACTTGTCGCGCATTTCCGTAAGATCCGGGTCCTCCGGATGCGCAGCGAGGTAGTCCTCGATTCGCTTCAAGCGGGCCCAGGTCTTTTGCTCCTCCGGCGTGCCGAGCGCCGCCACGTCGTTGGTCTTCTCGATTTCGTTGATTCGCGATTCGAACTCCACTCGCTGCCGCGTCAGGGCATCGAGATCGGTAGCCGCCATCACCGCATCGGCCTTCGGCACTCGCTCGTTGTACGCATGCTGGCGTGTATCGAGCATGTCATCGAACGCCGACACGTCCTCGCGCCAATCGTCCAGGTTGCGGCTCATGAAATTGAGCTCACGGTAATTCTTGAGGCCTTCCTGAAATTCGTTGCTGGCGAGCAGCTGATACAGGTAGCGCGACTCGGGCGCATCGGGCAGCGTTTTGAGCTGCCAATACCACGTGAGCGTGTCCTTCCTGTCGTCGCTCAACAGGCGGTCGAGCAGCTTGCCGCCGCGAATTTGCGCGATCGAATCGTCGATGTGCTTCAACTCGGCATCGAACGAGTCGATCGCCGAATTGTAGTATTCGGCCGCCTGGCCGCCGGCACCCAGCTGATTGAAGGCATAGGGAACCGTGAGGTAGGACTCCTGCACGGCGGAGTCGAGCAAATTGCGCTTGCGCAGCGCCATCCACGGTACCAATGCGCGCTTGAAGTCGCCGAGCGAGGAGTCCGCCCAACCGACGCCGAGAAGCGCCTTGCTCGAGTACGGGCCTTCCAGGCGCACTCGCTCCAGGATCGGCCGGCCCTCGGCGGGGCGCTTCGCCTGCAGAAGCGCGAAACCCAAAGCGAGGTTCGCCTTGTCCTTGAGCGACAGCAATTCCTCGTTCGCGGTCGTCATCCGCCCCACCCGATCGAGATACTGCTTGGCGTCGTCAAGCCGCCCCTTGCGGACCAAGGCGACGCCCAAGTTGTACTGCGCATACGCGGTCCAGTCGGGCGCTCCGTGCCAGTTGCCGAGCACCGCGATCGCGTCATCGTCGCGCCCCTGCCGGAGCATGATCTGGGCGAGCAGCATGTAGCGCTCCGCGCTGATGCGCGGCTGGATCTTGTCCGACACCTGCCGCAGCGCACGCTCCGACTCCTGCAGATAGCCGCGCTGATACCAGACCTTCCCGAGATAGAACCACGCCTTGTTGCGCACCGCCTCGGAGGTTTTGCCTGCGAGCAGCGCATCGAAAATCCTGCCGGCCTCGACGTGCTCGCCCAACGACAGGTACAGCCCGCCCAAGAGCAACTCCGCCTCGCCTTCCGTGTTCGGCAGCCGGCCCAACTGCTGAGCCGCCAGCAGTCGGGTGATCGAATCGAAGTAATCGTCCTGGTAATAGTAGAAGAGCACGTCGCCGTACTGCAGATCCATGACCGGGTGCGGCGGCAATCCATTGGGGTCCGGCGTGACGTTCTTCGCCCAAACAGGCGCCAGCGCCAGCAGCAAGCCGCCGAGGGCAATCGGCCGAAGCGTAGAACTCATGCGCCGCACGTCATTCCCAATCTTTGATCGTGAACTCTGGCTGGTGCTTCGAAGCCTTGTCGGTGATTTTCAGTTCCAAATACTTCGCGCCCACACCCTTGTTGAAGTTGATCGTCGCGCCGCGCCGGTAATCGCGCTCCATCGGACCCTTGCCCGTGAAAAACGCCACCAGCTCGTGTTTGCCGACTTTCAGATTGCCGAGATAGATCTGCTGGACGCCGCCCTTGAGCAAAGCGTCGGCCTCGCGGGCCGTGTACAGATAATTCTTTACCTCCTTGTTGTCTATTTTCACGGTCACCGAATCGAGGGCGAAAAACGTTCCGACATCCATCGACACATAAACCGCGACCTGCGTATTGGCGGGAAACAGCAATTCCTCCTCGAGCACGAACAAGTCCTTGTTGAGCTCGATGATGTCCTTCTTGACGCCCTGCACTTCCTGATCCAAGGTCTTGAAATCCGCGGGCGGCGCGTCCCCGTTCGCCGCAGAGGCCTCGGGCGGCGCGGCCGCGGGAGCCGCGGCGGCTGGGGGTGCGACGGCTGCAGCCGCGCCGGCCGCCGTTTCGGCGGCACCGGCCGTCCAGGCGACGGCCAGCAGCGTTGCACCGGCAAGGATCGACACGACTCGAGACGTGAAATTCATAAGTGGCCTATCGTTTGCTCATGGGTTATTCGCGCAGCAGTTCGCGTATTTTTTCCAGGTAGATGCGGTCGTCGCCGGATTTGAACCCGACGTGGGAATAACGCACCACGCCCGAACGGTCGACCAGGATCGTCATCGGCATTTTTTCCAACCGATAATCCTTGCCGATATCCGAGCCGGTATCGAACAAGATCGGATAGGAGACCTTCATCGCCTCGGCGAAGTCGCGCGCGCGGCTCAGATCCTCGTCGATGGATACGCCGAGCACCACCAGTCCGGCGCGCTCGTACGTGGTGTTGATCCTGTTCAATGCCGGCATTTCCTGACGCGATTCGCCGGCCCAGCGCGCCCAAAAATTGACGAGCACCACCTGACCGCGGAATTCGGACAGCCGCAGGTTGGTTCCGGCGAGGGTTTTCAAGACGAAGTCCGGCGCATCCTTGCCCACCATCGTGGGTGCGGCCGCCGGGGACGAGGCAGCCCACGCGGCGCCCATGATCAGGCCGCACACCCTCAATACCCTACTCATGCAGCGCCGCCTTCACCGCACCGGTCTTGAGGCGGTCGACATTGAGCCGTCGCCGGCTCGCGGCATTATTTCAATCACACTGGTAACCCCGCTGTCCGAGGAGCCTGTAGACCGGAAGCTTTGCGCCCTCGACTTTCGCCGAGTTTGCCCTGATCAGATCTTATGCAAAATCGCATACTGCGAGCCGCAGTGTCAACGCGCGGCGCTCGTGTTTGTGAGAGCGGAATATGACTTGGCGCACATTCATGAATAATGATCGCGGATCATGCCGATCGCATGCCGGCGCGTCGCCAAGCGCCGGCGGCGGATCAATGACACATCGGACGGAGCGGCAGCATTACACGCGACTGCGCAGAGGGAGACAATTGTCTCCCGATTGAGACAGGCCGTTTCGCTTCAGCCCGCCGGGACCTTGCCGTTCACGAGACTCGCGAGCGGTTGGAAGGAAATCAACGGATCCAATGCCGCGGCGCCGCTGCCTAATGTGTTGTTCAAGTTGGGCGCCGGCCACAGGTTGGGCCAGAGGCCCACGGCCGACTGGCCCGCTATCGTTCCATGCAGCGCGAGATAGTTGAGCACCACGATCTGCACCAGGTTCGGCACGTTGTTGCCCGCAGGACTGCTGGTCGTGTTCTGCGAACCGTCGGGATTCATGTATCCCAGCTGCAAACTCATTTCCGGATTTTTCTGCGCCGGCAACGGTTTGGCCTTCGGGTCGTACACCAAGAAATAGGTGGCCGCGACATTTTGGTTGTCCGCCGTCCACACGCCCTTGCCCCGGCCCGCCACGGAATTATCGATGGTACCGTCGCTCGCCAGCGAGCCGTCGCTGAATACATAGATCATCACCGGCTTGCCCCTGATCGCGGCATATTGCAATACCGCGCCGATGCAAGTGCCGAGAGCGAAATCGCGCGTCTCGCCGGTGGCGCGATCGCCGGTGTGGTAGTCGAATCCGTCCATCTCGATGGTGCCGGCCGCCGCATCACCGTTGATCACGAGCTTCATGATGGCAGCGGTCTTCTGGAAATCCGAGTTCGAGTTGTATTCGGCGGTCGAGAATATTCCGCCGGGACCGACGATTTGCGTGTCGATGTCCGGGTCGATCGCTGAAGGGCTCGGGTAGCGGTTGAGCAGATACGCAGCCTTGGTGTAGGAGCAGGCTTGGATGCCGGTGGGACCCAATGCGGCCGCATTCAATTGTGCCGTCGTGGTGCCCGTGGGCAGCGCAGCCCCATTGGCAAGGGCGTCTGAATAGGCGGTCACCAGTCCATACTTCTGATCGCTGATGCGCTTCATCGACTGAAGCACATTGGTGACGTCGGCCGGATTCGGCAGGAGCGTGCTCATCTGACCGGTGTTCACGAGACCCTGCGAGTCGGTGGAGTCGGCGATTTTGGTCGGCTGGGCGGCGATATTGATCATGCCCGGGGGTGACATCGAATTGCCGCCGGACACGGAGCTTTCGGAGCCTATCAAATCCAGGAGCGCGCCGCGGGCTCCGGCCTGCCAAATGCCGTACATCGGGTTGTGAGGATTGCTGTTGGTGTCGTTCTGCGACAGCGCCGGAATCACGGTGCCGGTGGTGTTGGCCATTACCGAGGCGCCGATGCGGGTCTTGATGCCGCGCAGATGCGCGCTGTCGGAATGAAACCGCAGGCCCAATGTGCTGTCGACGAAGCTTTTCGCGCTCGAATTGGGGACCATGGCGCCCGGCAGGCCCAGCTTGCTGTAGCCGGCGACGCTCAGGAAATCGAGCTGCCCGCCGGGTCCGCCGATCAAGACGTTGGAGCCCGCGATATTGCCGCCCCCCGCGAGATCGAAACAGATGAAGGGGATCATGCCGGATCCCGCGGTGATATTGCATGCGGAAACCGCAGCCTGTATATCGCAGGCCAGGGTGGCCGCTGTACCGCAGTTCTGCGCCTCCGCCACACGCGGATTGGCGAGCAGCGAGTAGATCGACGGCAGCAGCACCGAAGCGCCTCCGGTCATGAAGCTCTGCGCAATGAATTCCCGGCGCGTCTTCGGCCGCGGATGATCCTGATGGCGGAGCGGTTCGTGCAAACCCAGAGCCTTGGTTTTCTTACGCATAATTAAAGAGCCTCTTCGAATCCACTGCTGCTTAATTGATCAATACGTCGGCGTTGCCGAGCGCCGCGGCGCAGGTCGCGCTCGCCACCGCCATCACCCGCCCGGTCGAGTTGCAGGCGCTGCTGGCGCAGAGCCTGCCGACCAACAGATCGAGCTCGCCGGTACCGGCCGCACTCGCCAACGTCGTGGCCAGCGGCTGGGACTTAAGCTGGCCGTTGCCGACCGCGAGCGTCGCCAGTGGACCGGTCACGGCATAGACGTTCGGTTGCGACGAGAACTGCGAGGCGCTGAAGGCCACGCCCGGGAAGATCTTGGCGCGCAAGGCCGGAGTCGTCATCATTTGATTGCAATACTGGACCGCGAGCTGCGCAACGCCGACCTGGTTGGCGGAGGAGAATGCCTCGAGGGTATTCACCGCCGGCAGCTGCTGCTGCACGCTCTGATAAGTGGCCGTCACCAGCGCATTCGTGGTCGGCACGCCGGTGAGCGCGGAGAAGGTCGCATTGATCTGCGCAAAGGAGCGCACACCGACATCGGCCATCACCGGCCCGGGGGCCGCCGGCAGCGCGACCGGTGCAACCTCGACGATCACGTCGGATGCGCTGCCCAGCTGGTCGAATTGCAGGAAGAATTTATCGGCCAACGGCCCGTTCTCGAGGCCGATCACAGTTCCGATATTCGACAGCACCTGGCCCTGCGAGGTGTAGTTCGCCGCGGTGATGGTGGTATTGAGCGGAATATAGGCCTGGCCCACCAGCGGGATCGCCCCGTTGACGCCGATGCGCAGGCCTTTGACGGGAATGCTGCTCGGCTTCGCGGTGGAATCCAGCGAAATGAAGGTCGGCTGATAAAACAGATAGCTGTAGCTGTCGTACTGGCTCACCGTGAACATCACATAGGCCTCGGGTACGTTGACGCCCGGCACGCTCGACACGTTGAAGAGCATGTAATAGCGCTCGCCCACGCCCGCATTGAAGTTCTGCTGGACCTGTGCGGGCGTCATTGCGCGGCTGTGGATCGCCACGAATTTGATCAATCCCTGCCAACCATCGTTGCCCGACACCTCGTTGCCGAGGACGAAGGCAAAGCTGCTGTCCCAGTTCGAGATCGTGCCGCCCTTCTGCGGGTCCGGGGTATTGGTGTTGACGCCGTTGACGTAGATCTGACGGCCGTTCACCGGATCATAGGTCAGCACCACATGCTGCAATGACGCTTGGAGAACCATGGCGGCGTCGGCGGTCTGCTGCTGCGGCATGCCGTTCAGGTCCGAGTTCGAGCCGCGCAGCATGAAATCATAGTCTTGGTTGGTCTGACCGAGCGTGAAATTGCGCGTGGTGTCGCCGCCCGAATAACTCGCGATGAACGATGGATTGGCGGTGGCCACCAGCGCGGGCGCAACCCATGCCTCGATGGAGAACTCACCGGTGGCCTGGATCAGGGTGTAGAGCTTCGAGCTCGACGAGGTGGTCGCCTGCGCCTTTGCGGGGCCCGTCGCGCCGGTGGGCCCCATGATGATGCCCCAACCGCCGGCCCATTGATAATTGCCCGTCAAAGTGAGGTCGGCGCCCGGATCAATGCCGCTCGTGTCGTAGGCGACCGATCCGGTCCCGGTCTGAAATTCATATTTGGCGATGGTATCCGCGTCGTAGCGATTGGCACCGCTCGCGATCGTGCCCTGCGTCAGCGACAGTGCCTTGCTGATGACCAACTTGGGATCGATGTTGGTGGGCGTCAGCAACTTCGCGAAGGCTTGAATCTGCGCCAGCATGAGATTTGCGTCCGTGGCGCAATCGCTCCAGCAATTGTGGTTGTCGATGGCCAGGCGTTGAAAGAAGCGCGAATTCGTGCCGCAGGAACCCGGTGTGGGCGGAGTCGTGGTCGAGTTGGCGATCGTGTTGCCGGGTATGAACGGCGAGCACCCGGTGAGGTCAATTTTCGGTATCGCAGCCGGATAGGCGGTCAGAATCTGCGGATCCGCGAAAAAGGGCGACTGCTGGGTAGCACCGGCAGTCGAAGAATGGCAGCGGGAGCAATAGACGCTGGTTATCGTATAGATAGTGTTCTGGTAGTCCGCCGGGGAGCCCGGGGCCGGTAGATTCAAGCTCTGGCCGACGGATTCGACCGGCGGCGCGGTCAACGCGACCTGCGTGGCCGAGGACGCTCCGGTGGCGCCCGCCCAGTTGGTGATCCAGGTGGTCAGGATCGCGCCGCAGGCGCTGTTGTCCGCAAGCCAGCAGTTGTGGCCCCCGCTCACCTTGGTGACGACCATCGAGGCCGATGGCTGCGCCAGATTCACCACGATGTTCGCCTGCGCGTACGCGAGATTCACATTGTCGCTGCGGGCAAAATTGGGCATTTGCGCAGGGGTTGTGGCGTTGTGGCATTGGCCGCAGCGGTTTTGCCCGCGCACGTTGTTCCAGAAGTTCACTTCGAAGGCCTGGACATCCGCCGTCGCGGGCGCAGGTCCCGTATAGGCGGCCGCACTGCTGGTCGGGGCCGCCGCCGGAGTCGCGGTGGTGGGAGCGCCGCCGCCCCCGCACGCGGTCAAAACGAACGAGGCCGCGAGAGTGAGCAGGCCGAATGTGCGAGTAACTTTCATGCTCATTTCCCCATGCAGTAGACGGCGGATTGCGCGAACATCTGCCGCAGCGAGTAACCTTGCTGGAAGGAGGCGATCATCGAATTGATCTGCGCTGTATCGGCGCTGTTCATGGGTGCGCGGTAGCACACGGTCTTGAACACCCGCGTGACCTGACAGCTGGCAAACGCCTGGCTGCCGGCGAGTTCCTCGCCCAAGGATTTTGCGCCGCTGCCGCTGCCCGGAAGCGCCTTGCTCCAGCCCAATACTTGATTGGGACCGGTGCGCCAGCGGTTGTCCCAACTGTCATCCGGGGTATTGAACCCTTGCGGGAAATTCGTGGCGTTGATGTGGTACTTGGGCTGGGTTTGTCCGGCGGTATACACGATCTGCCCGATCGGCCACGCGGTTGCCCCGACTTCGCTCGCCGGATACGCGAAATTGTAGTAGGCGAAGGCCTGCGCCATCGGATCCATGCCGCTGTGGCAGCCGATGCAGTTGGTCAGAAACAACGTGCTGACGCCGCCCGGGCTGCGGGTGACGTCCTGGCGAATGCGATCCGGGGGTCGCGTCGTGTCCATGATGGTGGGCAGGTCGCTGCATAGGTGATTCATCATGGTGAAGCGGAACATGGCTCGGTTCGTGCCGTTCACGAAGAAGGCGCTGGCAGCGCCGCGCGTGGTTAACACACCGGCGGTGGCGGCCGAAGGAATGCCGGTAATGGCGGACTGAGGGCTCGGCTTCAAATGGACGCTCAGGTCGACGTTGTCGGCGTCCAGGTTCGTATACATGTCGTTGTTGTCGGGCGAATATGCGCCCTCGCCCGATGCGCCGTCACCGATATAGATGAGGTCCGCACTCAGCAAGGTGTTGAAGGGCACGTCGTCGCGCACCATGCCGATCACCGTCGCCGTATAGTCATTGAGCGGCACAAACACCGATTGGGCGCGGTTGGTCCACGGCGCCGCCATGTTGCGGATCGTGTCGTTGTAGAACGACGGGTCGTTGGTTGCAACGAGCGCGGCCGCCAACGGGGACGAAGCGCTCATCATGCTGCTCAACTCCGCGGCCGTCGGCGGCACACCGGCGATGCGGCTGTACATGCGCGTCGCCTGGTCGACGGTGAGGCCGGCGGCGAGCGCATTCGAACCGAAGAGCGCGAGCGCACCGGCGCACGCGGTGGCGCGCACTGCCAGCCTGACGAAGCGCGGCATCGCCGAGCTGCCTACGAGTTGCGTCATTGGTTTTTCCATCACGTGCTTCATGTTCACATCCACTCGCGTGAGTTGCGGATTCGTCATGGCGCCAATATAGCCATTGCAAAAGCGCTCTCGTAATGTCTCATCCAGACGACGTCGGTGATTCGCGACAGTACTGAGTGCCAACTACGCACCTATATCCTGGACCCTGATTTGCAAGACTCTGCTCCCAAGTGCACAGGGAAGCGGATGCAGGCAAGTTCTTCTGTGAGTGCGTTAACAGATTGCACACGCACATCGAACGATGATGCCGTTATGAGACCAATTAAGTTCAATGACCTTGCGGGCATCGGCAAACTGGTCGTTGAACCTGAAAGCAGGAACCGGAAATGACCGATTATCGTCTTCGTGAAACCCGTCACGGTTTGTACAAGCTCGCCGCGATCGTGTTGCCGGCGCTGGCGTTGCTCGGCTGCGAGAGCGCGACCAGCGGGCACGCTCCGGGTTTCGCGGGCGGGCAATCACTGAATCCGGGAATCACCAATTATCCGATCGCCTACGTCAAGGAGCCGGCGCTTACGGCGACCGCGACGAAGGGCAATGCGTCCGCGACTCCGTCGGACATCGACGCACGCGATCTGATCACATCCATCACCGGCAGCGACCTCTACGTGCGCAGCACCGCCAGCGCAGGCGGGGTGGAAACCAACGTCACCGCTTCCATCACCATGGGGCAGGGTGCCGTACGGGATCTCGACGTGTCGCCCGACGGCAAGCAATTGGTGTTCTCTCTGCGCCTGCCGCTCAATTCGCAACTAAAGAACGACGATCCCAAGCAGCCCCATTGGCATATCTATCAATACGACGCCACCACCCAGATGGTCACGCAACTCACCAACGACGACATAACCGCGGGCCACGACGTGGGTGCGCATTACCTGCCGGACGGACGGATCGTGTTCGCATCGACGCGCCAGCTCGCGACTCAATCGATACTGCTCGATGAGGGGCGTCCGCAATACCAGGCGGTGACCGACAACCGTCAGCAGTTCATTTTTCTTCTGCATGTCATGAACGGCGACGGCACCGACATGCACCAGATCAGCTTCAACACCAACCACGACTTCGCACCCTCGGTGTTGAGCAACGGCCAGATCGTCTTTTCGCGCTGGGAAGTGACCAACGGCACGGATCAGATCAGCCTGTATCAGGCCAACCCGGACGGTACCGGTCTGCAGCTGTTGTACGGCGCCAACAGCCACGCGACCGGCGCGAATGCGGCAGGCACCAACAACAACGTCATTCAGTTCCTGAGCGCCCGCCAGCGCGCGGACGGCAAGGTGCTCGCCATCGCACGGCCGTTTCTGGGAACGCAGCTCGGGGGCGACCTGCTGCTGCTCGATGCCGCGAACTTCGTCGAAATTCATCAGCCGAGTTCGCCCACCGGCGCCGCCGGGACGGGACAGACCGAGGCGACGACCCTGGGCATGACCACGGACGCAATGCTGCCGTCCGCGGGCGGTCGATTGGTCTCTTTTTATCCTCTGTATGACGGCACCAACCGGGTGCTCGTCAGCTGGTCGCCTTGCCTGGTGCAGAATGCCGGCGGTGCTGTCGCCGTGTGCGACACCGCCAATACCAGCGGCACCAATGTGCTGCTCGCGTCTCCTCAATACACCTTGTGGGTCTATGATTTCGATGCCGGCACCTTGAGCCCGCTCTTGAGCGCGGATGCCGGCACCGAGATCGTCGAGCCGATCATCATGCAGGCGCGAACGCCTCCGCCCACGTTCATCGCCGATTTCACGCCGACGACCACCGCCGAGCAGAATCTCGTCAACGGCGCGGTCGGTGTGCTCGACATCAGCAGCGTCTACGATTTCGACGGCATCGATACGGCCAAACCCAGCATCGCGACCCAGGCCAATCCCAGCCAGGCGAGCTTTTATACGCGACCGGCGCGCTTCATCAGAATCGAGAAGGCGGTCGAGATTCCCGACAAGACGGTGCGCAAGATCAATGCCTCGGCCTTCGGTCCGGCCGGCATGGGCATGCGCGAAATCCTGGGCTACGCGCCGGTCCAACCGGACGGATCCGTGCAGATTCAGGTGCCGGCCAACGTCCCGTTCACGATCGATGTCTTGGACGCGAAGGCGCGGCGCATTACGGCCCAGCACTCGAGCTGGTTGCAGTTGCTGCCCGGGGAAACCAAGTCGTGCAACGGCTGCCATACCGTGAATCCGACCAATCCGACCTCCCACGGCCGCTCCGGGCTGACGGTGGCCGTCAATCAAGGCGCGCCGACGACCGGCCAGCCGTTCCCGAGCACCAATGCCGCGCTGTTCGCGAACGCCGGGGAAACCATGGCGCAAACCCTGGCGCGGATCAGCTGCATCAAGGGCAGCGCGATTCCATGCTCGCAGATTCTCGCGACCGACGTGCTCTACGCCAATGTGTGGACCACCGGCGTCACGCTGCCCGCGACGCTGCCTCCCGATGCCCCTATTTCGTACACATACGGCGGCGCCGCGGGCGTTCCGGGATCGCCGCCGACCAACGCGAATTGCACGGCTCCGGGTTGGACCGCGCAGTGCCGAATCACCATTCATTACGCGAATGCCAATTCGAATCCGATCGGACTTTATATACAGAACCTGTGGAACCTCTCGCCGCGCACCGCGACGGTGAACGGTGTCGCCAATACGAACGTGACCTGTACGCTGTGCCACAACACCATCAATGCCATGAACGCCCTACAGGTGCCTGCGGGACAGCTCGATTTGACCGGCGGGGCATCGAGCGTCGACACGACCGTCGTCACCTCATACGAGCAAGTCCTGTTCCCTCACGACGAGGAGGCGCTTAGTATGGGCGGGTTGGTCCCTGTGACGGTAACCCAGCCCGGTCCGCCGCCGGTTGTGGTGCCGATTCAGGTGGCTGCGCCGATGACGGCCGGCAGCGCCAGCGCGTCGACGACTTTCTTGCGGATATTCGATGGCACTTTTCATGACCCGGTGCTCGATCACACCGGTTTTTTGACTCTCGGGGAGCTGCGCTTGATCTCGGAATGGTTGGACATCGGCGGCCAATTCTACAACGATCCGTTCGTCGCACCGGCAGCGAACTAGATTGTGAGGCCACTGCTCGCGCTGATATTGCTACTGCAGGCGCTGCCGGTGGAGATGGCACAGGCCGCGGACCATCCGCTGCTGCAGCTGGTCGTCACCGCACCTTATCTCGAAATGCACTCAGGACCCGGGCGCGGATATCCGGTCGTGTACGTGGTGGGACGGGACGAGACGCTGACCGTGTTGTTCAGCCGCACGGATTGGTACAAGGTGCGCGCTTCGCGGGGCGAGGAGGGTTGGGCTCGGCGCGCGGATTTGATGAGCACCGAATTGCCCTCGGGGGAGCCGGCGCCGATTCCGCCGTATCCGGATTTCTTGACGCATCGCTGGGAGGTGGGCGCCGGCTACGGCGTCTACAACCATGAGAACTTGGTCACCGCATATGCCGATTATGGCATTACCGACAGCATCGACGTCGAGGCCGTGGTGCAGCAGGCGTTCGGTACGCTCGATAACCGGTACATCGCGACCATCGGCTTGCGCCACACGTTCGTTCCCGAATGGAAGTGGTTTTCGCCGACCGCCGGAATCGGCACCGGTTATCAACGGATCGAGGAAAAAGTGCCCCCGGCGCCGCTCGAAAGCAGCAATCAAATGGCCTACGCCTCGCTTGGGGCCCGCGGATTCATCACCAGACGCTTCATGTGGCGCGCCGATTGGCGCCACTATGTCGTCTTCAACAACCAGAACGTCAATGAGGAACTGGAAGAATGGAAAATCGGCTTAGCAGTATTCTTTTAGCGGCAGCGCTGCTGTCCGGCTGCAGCTGGTTCCATCGCGGCGACAAGACGCCCGCGCCGGCGCCGGTGACCGTCGAGGAGCCGCAGGCCAATCCCTCGATCATCGAGCCGCAGGTAACGCGCCGTGTGGTCACGACGCCAAAAGTCAAGGCCAAGGACTTCGAGGCCGGCGTGTACTTCGGCGCATTGAGCATTCAGGATTTCGGCACCAACCCCGTGTACGGCGTGCGTGCCGCCTACCACGTCACCGAGGATTTTTTCCTCGAGGCCTACGGCGCCCGTTCGCAGGCCGGTTTGAGCAGCCTGGAAGACGTGTTTCCCAACATCACGGTCGTCAGCAACTCTGGGAGATACTTCACGTACTACGACCTGGACGTGGGATACAACGTACTGCCCGGCGAGGTGTTCCTCGGGCGGGGCCGAGCCTTCAATTCAGCCCTGTACGTAACGGTTGGCATAGGTGATGTGAAATTCGCGAACCAGGACCAGTTCGCGCTCAACTTCGGGGTTGGCTATCGCGTCACGCTAACCGACTGGCTGGCGATGCATCTGGACGTTAGAGATCACGTGTTCGAATCCGATTTGTTCGGCGTCAACAAAAATGTCGACAACGTGGAAGCCATACTGAGCCTGACCACATATTTTTGAGGAGATATCAATGCAAAACTTCACTGCGAACATCTTCAGACGCGCCGCGTGCGCGGCGCTCGTGCTCGCCTCCGCGGCCTTCGCGGCCGACGCCGGCGGACCCGCGCCCGCATTCACGCTAACCGCACTGTCCGGAGGACAGGCCGCCTTGAGCCAGTACAAGGGGCAGGTGGTGCTCGTGAATTTTTGGGCGACCTGGTGCGGACCCTGCCAGCAGGAAATGCCGCTGCTCGATCAGATGTACAAGAAGTACAAGCCCGCGGGCTTCACCCTGATCGGAGTCAATGTCGACAAGGAGGAGCCTGCCGTCAAGGAGCTGCTCGCGCGCAAACCGGTGAGCTTCCCCGTATTGCTCGATCCGGCAAATCAAGTGAGCAAGGCGTATCACGTCGACGAAATGCCGAGTTCCGTGATCATCGATCGCAAGGGTGAGATTCGCTACATTCACCGAGGCTACAGGCCGGGCGATGAAAACGAATACCAAGATCGCATACGCCAGCTGATCCGCGAGTAGACCATGAAGAACCCGCGCCACGCGCCGCCGTTCCGCCCTGGGCCGCTGATGCGGCATGTGCCGCAGGTTCGCCGCGCCATGTTGGCCGGCACTCTGCTGCTTTGCGCCGCATGCAGCAATATCCAACCCTGGGTGAAGCCGTACGAGCGCGATCGGTTGGCCGATCCCATCATGGCCTGGCAACGGGACTCGATATCCGCCGCCTACTGGGATCACGTGCGCGAAGTTCGCGAAGGATCGCGCGGCGGGACCGGCGCCGCGGGCGGCGGCTGCGGCTGCAATTGATGGACGCGACGGCAATGCAGCGCACGTTGAGCCGCATTGCCGTGGTCGCGGCGCTGCTTTTGGTCCGCGCCACGAGCGCGGATGTGCTGCCGGACGACCGCGCCGATCTCTTTTACAGCAAATACAGCGGCGGCGGGATGGACATCACCGGCGAATCGGTGCTGGTGCGCAAGAAATTCACCGAAAACTTTGCTCTGGAAGGCAGTTATTTTGTCGATAAGGTAAGCGGCGCCTCGATCGACGTCCTGAGCCAGGCAAGCCAGATCAAGGACGAGCGCAAGCAAAAGAGCGGCACCGTCGAATATGTGCACGACAAGACCACGTATTCGCTGTCCTATATCGACAGCGTGGAGCGGGACTACAAGTCCGACACCACGAGTTTCTCCCTGAAACAGGACATGTTCGGCGATTTGACGACCCTCACGCTCGGGTTTTCGCACACCGACGATACGGTGGGCGAAAACGACGGCACCGCCTTCGTGCCCGTCATCGTTTGGCTGGGACACGCGCAGAGCAACAGCTACGACGTCGGGTTGTCGCAGATCGTGACCAGGAACTGGATCGCCGGCGTGAATTTGAACGTCATCACCGACAACGGCTATCTCGCCAACCCCTACCGCTCGTATCGCTACCTCGACAGCAGCAACCCCGCCAAGGGCTATTCGCTCGCCAGTCAGATATATCCCGACACCAGGACCAGCACGGCGGTTCAACTGGAGGCGAAGTATTACCTGCCCTACCGGGCCGCGATCACCGGATCATACCGGTACTTCACCGACACCTGGGGCATCGTCGGCAACACCTACGAACTCGATTACACGCACCCGATCTCCAACATATGGATCTTGGAGGGTCGGTTGCGCTTTTACAAGCAGAACAGCGCCGATTTTTACAGCGACCTGTACAACTACGCCGGCGAATATAATTTCATGGCGCGCGACCAGAATCTGGCGGCGGGGGACAATACCACCTTCGGCGCCAAGGTCACTTATGCGTTCCTGCCCGACGGGTGGAAGATGTTCAAGCGCGCAACGGCCACCTTCGACGTCAGCCGCATCGAGTACAAATACACCGACTTTCGCAACATCAAGTATTACGGCCTGCCCCAATATCAGCCGGGCTCCGAGCCTTTGTACTCATTCAACGCCACCGTTTATCAGCTCTACATGTCGATGTTCTTCTGACCCGAGGCGACGATGCGGCGCCACCACACCAACAGCATGGGCGCGAGTGCGGAGGCGATGGCGACGGTGTCGGCAACCCAATCCCAGAAATCGCGATCGCGGTTCACGACGGACAGCCCTTGCACGAATTCGATCAAGGCGCCGAAACCCGACAGCAATACCGCAATGAGGAGAAGGCGCCCGCGCGGGAATGCCGCCACGGCCAGGCCCGTCAGGCTGTAGAAGGCGATGAAATGCTCGGCTTTGTCCCACGGCGCCAATTGAATCGCCTGCGCCGGCGGAATGATGGCGCTGTAGAACGTGAATATGAGCGCCCCGAAAAATGCGACTTGCGCCAAACGAATGAGCAGCGATACTCTGAGCACGGTACGTCCAAAAGCGTTAAGCATAGCAAATCCATGGCAAGGCCCTCTCTTTCGCGTCGCGATGCGGTAAGGATTCTCGCGCTGGGGGCCGCCGGCGGGGCCGCATTCGCGGTTTGCCGCTCCGCGGGCGCCGGGCCGGCGAAACTCGACGTGAACGATCCGGCGGCGCTCGCGCTCGGTTACCTGGAGAACGCCGCCGCGGTGGATGTCAAAAAATATCCCGCCTATGTGCCGGGATCCAATTGCGACAATTGCCTCGAGTTGCAGGGCACGCCCGGCAACGACTATCGGCCGTGCGGCGTATTCCCGGGGAAATTGGTATCGGTGCGGGGCTGGTGCTCTCGGTGGAGCCCGGAAATATAGGCATCCCGCGCACGCACGCCGACCGCGGGAAAATCGGTGAAAAACCCGTCGATGCCGAGCGCCAGATAGCGCGTGATTTCCGCCGCCAGATCGCCGTGCGCCTCGGGGGCGGCGCCCACTTGAAGGTCCGCGGGCAGAAACTCGTTTTCGGCCCGAAAGGTCCACACATGAACCGAAAGTTTGTGCCGGTGCGCCGCGGCCACCACGGCGCCGGTGGCCAGCGGTTTGGAGATGCCGATCGCATCCGCATATTGCGCTATTCGCCCCAGCTCGCCCACCTCATGCTCCAGCAGCTGAACAAGCGGCAATCGCGTCATCGCGCGTAACCGGCGCAGGTTGTTCGAGTCGAAGGATTGGATGAACACCGGCGATCCGTCCCGTTCGTAACCGAAGCGCCGCAGGGTCTGCAGCACCACCGGCTCCTGCGCGAGACCGATCGAGGCGAAATGTGCCGGATGCTTGGTCTCCGGATACACGCCGATCCCGGTGGCGCCGCCGCGACTTCGGTTCGCATCGATCGTAAGCCGCATGATCTCATCGAAGGTCGGCACCGCCAAGCGACCGTCGAAAGCGCGGTTCGCGGGCCGAAGCAGCGGCAAGCGTTCGCGAGCGCGCAGTGTCTTGATCTCGGCGAGGGTGAAGTCCTCGGTGAACCAGCCGGTGATCGCCTCCCCGTCGATTACCTGGGTGCGGCGGCGCGCAGCAAATTCCTGGTGTTCCGCCACATCGGTGGTGCTCCCGATCTCGTTTTCATGCCGCGCGACGAGCACGCCATCCCGGGTCATGACCAGATCCGGTTCGATGAAGTCGGCGCCCTGATCGATCGCGAGCCGGTAGCTCTCGAGCGTGTGTTCCGGCCGCTCGCCGCTCGCGCCGCGATGTGCGATCACGATCGTCCGCGGCGGAGGCGTATCAGACACGCCGCCAGTCTAACGCATGGAACTCGAGCAGGCCTGCCTCATCGAGGCCGGCCGGTGGGACGGGTTTTCATAAGGCGCGGACAAGCGTTAAGCTTGCGAAATCAGGTGCCGGAAGCCGGCGCGGCGCGCTACGATAGGCGATCTGCGCCATATCTGGCTGTCTCTATATAAGGGGGGTGCTCATGTCGCTTGGAACAAGAATCTCGGTCGTCATGCTCGTGACCGCGGTCGTCACCGCCGCGCCGGCATTCGTCGCTCGCGCTTACGCGGGGGCGGCTCGTCAGGAAGGCCTCCTGTTGACGGCAACCGAGGTATTGGAGGACGTGCAAGGCATGCCGGACCAGCGCGTGCCCGACGCGCTCCTGGCACGCGCCTACGGAATCGCCGTGATTCCCGACGTGACGAAAATCGCCTTCATATTCGGCGGCCGCCACGGAAACGGGGTGGTCGTGGTGCGCGATAGCTTGACGTCGGCGTGGAGCAACCCCGTGTTCCTTTCGCTCACCGGCGGCAGCTGGGGACTTCAGGCGGGCGCACAATCCTCGGATATCATCCTGGTGTTCACCAGCAAGGCCGGCACCGAAGGCATCGCCGGAGGCAGGATGACGCTCGGAGCCGACGCTTCCGTCGCGGCGGGCCCGGTCGGGCGCCAGGCGTCGGCCAACACGGACATCTCCCTTGCCGAGATTTATTCCTACGCCCGAACGCGGGGTTTGTTCGGCGGCATTGCGGTGGACGGCAGCGTGCTTTCGATCGATCACTCGGCGGACGCCGCTCTCTACAACAAGCCCGGTGTGACCGCGAGCGAGATATTTTCGGGCAAGGCGCCGGCTCCGCCTGAGACCGCAATGCGCTTCCTCGGTCGGCTCTCGCAGTTGACGCACTCGCCGATGAGAACCCCGTCCACACCGCAAGCCGATATGCCGGCCGCGGCTCCGCCCGCCCCTGGAGCGCAGGCCGCCCCGGCGGCGCCGCCCGCCGCGCCGCCGCGCACCTACCCATTGGAAAACCAGAACTGATCGCCCGCGTGAGATGATGCGCCGCGCCGCGGCAATAGCCTGCATCCTTTGGCTGTCCGGCCAGGCGAATGCGCGCGCACCGCTGGTGCTGCTCAGCGACTTCGGCACGGCGGACGGCGCGGTCTCCGCGATGAAGGGCGTCGCCTACAGCGTATCGCAGGAGCTGCTGATCTCGGATTTGAGCCACGAGAATCCCAGCATCTTCGCCGGCGCTTACCGGCTGTATCAAGCCGAACAATTCTGGCCGAAGGACACCGTGTTCGTTGCCGTGGTCGATCCCGGCGTGGGCACCGAGCGGCTCTCCGTAGTGCTTAAAACGCGTACCGGACATTATTTCGTCGGCCCGAACAACGGCCTGCTCTCCCTGGTGGCCGAGCGCGATGGCATCGAGGGGTTGCGACAGATTGACGAGCGTGTGAACCGGCGCCCGGGTTCGGACGAGTCGCACACCTTTCACGGGCGCGACGTGTTTGCCTACACCGGCGCACGCCTCGCCGCCGGCGTGATCCGCTTCGACGAGGTGGGGCCGGCGCTCGCACCACAAGCATTGATCAACATTCCGTACCGCAGGCCCGCGCGTGCCGGCAACGTGGTCACAGGCATCATCCCGGTGCTCGACGTGCAGTTCGGCAACGTGTGGACCAACATTCCGAAAACCCTGTTCGACGAATTGCACCTCGCCTTGGGTTCTCCGGTACGCGTGCGGATTTATCACGATAACCGGCTCATCGACGATGAAGTCGCTCCCTACCGGCGCACGTTCGGCGAGGTGCCGGTCGGCAAGCCTCTGGTGTACGTCAATAGCTTGTTGAACCTCGCCGTTGCCATCAACCAGGAGAGCTATGCCGCGGCCCACAAGATCGAATCGGGCCCGGATTGGCTCATCGAACTCGGCCCGGCGCAACGGCCCTGAGATCTGCCGCGATGCCGTCTCGCGATGGCTTCACCCGGCCTCGGCCGGCGCAAAGAACACCAGCACCGTGATCTCCTCCTCTATGTCGTAGAACAGATGCTCGAGGTGAGCCGGCACGAAGATGAGCGTTCCATTCGTTACCGATTGATCGTGATTGCCCGCCCGCATGCGCGCCTTGCCCCGCACCACATAGTAAAGTTCATCTTGTTTGTGAGGCGATTGAGGATCCGCGCTTCCCGCCGGCAACACGTACACCCCGGCGCTCATCGCGGGAACGCGCAGAAATTCCAAGTACTCGTTTCCCTGCCGCAAACGCTGTTCGAGAATGTCGTCCATCGCCGAGAAGCGCACTTTCCGATGGCTCACCCGAGATGCTCCGCCAATAGTCCGGCAGGCAGCATATACCTCGGTTCCTTAATCTTCCACGCGTCTCGGCGGTTGGGACGGCCGGCCCGATCCTGATAGAGTTGCGCGTCGCGAAACAAGGAAGAAAATTCCATGCTCCCCACACTCGAACCGGTGCGTGCCGTGACTTTGGCCGAGATTCAGGACGCTCGGGCCCGCATCGCCAAGTCCGTATTGCGCACCCCGTTGATTCGGCTCGATCTGGGGCCCGAATTCCCGGACGTGCGGCTCAAATTGGAGAATCTCCAACCAACCAATTCGTACAAGCTGCGCGGCGCCGTCAACGCGGTGTCGATGTTGTCGGAGGCCGAGCGCGAGCGGGGTGTATGGACCATCAGCGCGGGCAATGCCGGACAGGGCGTCGCCTATGCGGCGAGGCAGGCGGGCGTGCCATGCACGGTGGTCGCGATCGAGACGGCCCCGCAATCGAAGATCGAAAGGATGCGTGCGCTCGGCGCCCGCCTGATTCCGGTTTCCTATGCGACCGCTTGGAAGGCTCTAGGAGATCGTGCCTTCCCCGGCGTTGTCGGTACCTTCGTGCACCCGTTCGACGATCACAACTTCATCGCCGGCCACGCCAGCATGGGTCTGGAGATTCTCGAGGATGCGCCCGACACCGTCGCCGTCATTGCGGCGATCGGCGGCGGCGGTTTGGTCACCGGCGTGGGCAGCGCCCTGAGGGCGCTCAATCCCGCGATCAAGGTGTGGGGCGCCGAACCGGAAACAGCGGCTCCGGTCGCCCTGTCCCTTGCGGCCGGATCCATACAACCGTTCAAGGACTGGACACCCTCGTTCGTCGACGGCGCCGGCGGCCAGAGCGTGTTCCCGCGCATGTGGGAGCGGATGCGCCCGCTGCTGGACGGCTGCATCGTCGTGACCCTCGAGGACACCAAGCGGGCCATGCGATTGGTGGCCGAGAAGGCGCGCATCATCGCCGAAGGCGCCGGCGCACTTGCGGTGGCCGCCGCACTCACCGGAAAGGCCGGCCGGGGACCGCTGGTCGCGGTAGTCTCGGGAGGTAATGTCGATTTGCCGAAATTTTGCGAGCTCATCGCCGGCATGAGATGATCCGTCGCGAGATCGCGCTGTACCGCATCTTCGAAGCCGATCATGCGCCCCCCGGCGATCGAAGATGGTAGCCGCTAGCGCAGACCCATCAGCCCCTGCACCGACTGGGTCAATTTGACCGGGTCATAGCCGAGACCATCCTTGATGACCATCTCGACCTTTTCGACGTCCGCGATGTTCTGCGCGGGATTGCCCGCGATAACCACCAGATCGGCGGCCTTGCCGGCGGCGATCGACCCGATCTCACGGTCCTCGCCGAGGAAAATCGCTCCGTTTTGGGTCGCGATGTGAATGGCTTCCACCGGCGCAAATCCCGCCTCCACCAACAGCTCGAGACCGCGCTGATCGCCGTAGCCCGGCAGAACACCGCCGAATCCGGTGGGGTCGCAGCCCGCCAGCAACAGACCCCCGGCCTTGACGAAAGAGCGCTCGAACTGCATCTCCTTCTTGAGCAGCATCGCGTCCAGAGGGTCGTTCTTCTCGGCGATGACGCTGCGCCGGCGCAGGTAACTCGACCACGCCGCCGGAGTGAGCGACCTTTCGGTGCGAACCTGCCCAGCCATGGGCGGCCGGTTCGGCACGAAGGCTTCGAATATGGCCAAAGTCGAGGTGACGGCCACGTGATGAGCGATGAGATCACGGATCATGTCCTGCACCGGTGCGCCATCGACATCGACGTTCTTTGCCAGGTCCTCTTCGGCCTCGTGCGCGGAGCAGACGTCCGGTTTCTTTTGCGGATAGAACTCGGTATCGACCACGATGCCGTGTTCCAGATTGTCGATACCGAGAGCGGCGGCTTCCCGAAAGCCGACCGCGCACAAGTGCCCGGTGATCTTCAGGCCGTGCGCATGCGCATGCTCGATCGCCGCCTTGAGTTCGTCGGATTTGATCGCCATGTACGCTTTGAAGGATGTCACGCCCTCGCCGGCCCAGTAATCAACGATCCGCGCGGCGTCCTCAGGGCCGCCGAGAGCATGCAGCTGCGGAGCGAGACCCAAATAGTCCCCGATATAGGGACCGGTGACACGCAGCTTCGGGCCGGGCTTCTGACCCGTGTCGATCAGCGTTTTTAGCGCCAAGTCCGTATATGGTTGTACGCTGCCGGCGGTTCGCGCGGTGGTGACGCCTCCGGCCAGATAAAGGCGCGGCGCGCTGTCGGCCATCTCACCATACAGAGGCAATCCGTCGACCGCGCGTTCGGGCGTGGGATAGAAAAGATGTTCGTGCATGCCGACCAGCCCCGGAATGACGGTCCGTCCGCTCATGTCCAGGATCTTCGCCTTCGCCGGATACGCGTTGCGCAGCTTCGCGCTCTGGACACGGACGACGCGTCCCCCCTCGATGTCGATGCGCTGGTCTTCGGCGGGCGCGGCACCGGTGCCGTCAATGACGCGGACGTGATCGAGCACCAGAATGGGCGCATCCTCACTGATATACGGCTTGACCCCGGCCGGCGCCTCGGCCCGCAGGCCTCCTGCCGCCATCATCAAGCCCGCGCAGACGAAAACGCGAATTGAGGACACGCAGCGCAGGGAAAGAGCGGGTGGGCGGAGCATGGCGCAGTCCTCCTGGGCTTTAACTGGCGGCGCCGTCCGGTGGCCGTGTGGATTCCTGTCGATGGCGCTGCTCGAGCCATTGCATTCGCCGGGTCTGGAAATCCTGAGCGAGAGTGAACAGGACGCCGGTGGACCAGGCAAACGCGAGCAACCCGGCCATCGCAAGCATGCCCTCCAACAGCCGCCAATGCCGCGGCAGATAAAAATTGCTGCCCAGCGTCGTATATTCATTGAGCGAGAAATAATAGGCGACACTGTAATTGCCAAAGGCGTCTTTCCACATGAAAAACCCCGCCCAGACCATCGCCTCGGTCAAGTGAACGAGCAGAATCATCCAACTCGCCAGAATGATGAGGATCAAACCCGACCATTGGCCGAGGTGCGTACCAAGTCGATTCTTCGCAGACAGGTTGACCCGCAAGGTCGCCAGCATGCCGAGGGCATGCATGACCATGGTGATGGCCACGAGCGCCCCGCCCCACGCGATCTCGTCGAGCGAGATCACGTAGGCGGGCTCGATGGATGCCGTATTCATCATATGAAATGCTACACGTTCCGGCGACCGGCTGCCGGGCCGGACATTCAGCCGGCGCAGACTCACTGCACGGGTGGATTCATTCGCCTTTTACGACGACCTCGCTGATCTGAACCACCGGCGCTCGGTCGGTGTAATTCGGGATATCGTCCATGATCTCTTTCGCGTGAGGGCCGAATCCCGCTTGGAAGGCCTCAACCGATTCGCAGAAGATGTGGCACATCGCCACATAGGGGGCCGGTGCACCCGGTGCGCCGCCCTCGAGTCCCCTGTCGACGGTGTAGTAGCTGCAGTGAGCCCCCATCCGGGTCTTGACCAACGGCATGTGTCTGTCGCGATAGTACTGGTGGTCGAATCGCTCTCCGGGTGTGCTGGGATACATGACGCTGACTTTGATCATCGTTCGACTCCTTAATATTCCAGGGCGACAAGCGCCCATTGGTCGCGCGCGCAATCTTAGCCGAATCACCTGCGCGCCGAACCGGCTTGTGGGTATAGTGATTCACATCGGAAGCGAGGCTTGCACAGCATGAATAAACCGGTGGCCTTGATCGTTGGCGCGGGACCCGGAATCAGCGCCGCATTTGCCGAAGCGCTGCTGGCCGACGGCTACCAAGTGGCGCTTGCGGCCCGCAATCCCGACAAGTTGCGGCCATTGGCCCAGAGCCTGGGCGCGAATCCGTTCGAGGCGGATGCGGCATCCCCGTCGAGCATTGTCCGGCTGTTCGATGCAGTCGACCGCTCCATGGGCGCACCGGAGGTGGTGCTCTATAACCCCAGCGCCCGCATCCGCGGCGATTTGCTGAGCATCGATATCGCAGCCGCCACGACCGCCATGCAGACCACGGCCATCGGTGCGCTGGTGACGGCGCAGGAAGCAGTGCGCCGCATGCTGCCCCAGGGCCGCGGCAGTCTGTTCTTCACCGGC
Organism: uncultured Gammaproteobacteria bacterium; assembly: GCA_963758145.1. GTDB lineage: Bacteria > Pseudomonadota > Gammaproteobacteria > Steroidobacterales > Steroidobacteraceae > Bog-1198. The sequence goes on along the minus strand of CAVWUK010000008.1, from coordinate 747,252 downwards.
GCAACGGCCGGCATCAAAGGCTTCGCCCGATCCTCGGTGTTCGCCATGGGCAAGTTCGCCTTGCGCGGGCTCGCGCAAAGTCTCGCCCGCGAACTCGCTCCCGCAGGAATTCATGTGGTGCACTTCGTCATTGACGGCGCAGTGATTCAGGGAAGCCGCGACCCGGGCGCGTTCACGCCGCACGCCATCGCACGCTCCTACCTGGCCGCCCTGCACCAGCCCGCGGGCGCCTGGAGCTGGGAGCTCGAGTTGCGCAGCCACGCCGAATCGTTCTAAAAGGCCGGTTGCCCCCTGCAGCCGGCCCCCCGCGCCTTGCGCAATCCGGCGCCGTACAACCGGGTCGATCTTGTCGAAATTAGCGAAACGCCGTGCAGTTGCCGGACCACGGTTTCCCGGCGAGGCGCTCGCGCGTCCAGGCGAGCATCTGAGGCCCAAGCGCTTCGAAGACGGCATGGCCGTAGCGTAGCAACCCTTGGTCGTCACATCGTGGTAACGGGCGAGCGGAAGGCAGCGAGCGAAGTTTCTTGGCGTGGATCGGTCTCGCGCCCGGCACGGTCGGCTCGTTCCTGAGCGTCATCGAGGACGCCGGAGGCCACGATCCAAGCTATCATCCGCCCATTATCGATATGTTCGAGAGCATTTGCGCCGTCCGCTGAGCCGCAAGCCAAAATCCGCGAAGGTGAGTCATGTACAAACTTGATGTCGGTTCATTGCTTATTTGTGCGTATGTCATCGCATCGCTCTCGCTCGCGCCGGTACGCGCCGATGAGCCGCTGCCCAAATCGCGAGCCGAGGCCATCGCCATGGAGACCAAGGACGCGCTACCGGCTACGCGGTTCTATGATCCGCCGCAGCCGCTGCCCGCGGCATCGCCCGGAACCCTGATCCGCTCGGAAGCCTTCGCCGGCTACAGTCTTCCCAAAGGCGCGAGCGCGGTCCGCATTCTGTATCACTCGCGGGCGTTGAATGGCGATGACGTCGCCGCTTCGGGCGTGGTCCTGATCCCGGCCGGCAAACCTCCGCCGGACGGCTGGCCGGTCATCGCGTGGGCGCACGGCACCAGCGGCGTCGCACGCATGTGCGCGCCGTCCCTCATGAAAGACCTGGAATACGGCGACGAGGGGCTGATGCCCATGGTGGCGGCCGGATTCGCCGTGATAGCGCCCGACTATGCCGGACTCGGCACGCCCGGTCCGCACCAGTACGACAATAAAATCCCGCAGGCCAACGATGTCGCCTATTCGGTTCCGGCTGCCCATGCGGCTGTTGCGAGCCTCGGAAAGAAATGGGTCGCAATCGGCCATTCCCAGGGCGGCGTTGCGGTCTGGGGCGTCGCCGAGCTCGAGGTCGGCCTGAACGATCCCGACTATGCCGGAGCGATCTCGGTCGCGGGCGACATGAACTACGAGACTTACCTAGCCCACGACGCCGAGACATTTGACGCCATCACCGATATGTATTGGCCCTACACGGCGTTCGGAATCAAGGCGAGCTACCCGTCCTTCGACGTCTCGCGAATGCTGACGCCACCCGTGCTCGCCCGCTTCCACGATGTCACGACACGCGGCTGCTGGTACTACGGATATGCGGCGCTCTCGGAGATCGGCAAACAGCCAGCCGTCAAGCCCGGCTGGGATCAAGCGCCGGAAGCGCGCCACTACATAGAGGACAGTCGCAGCGCCAACAAGCCGATCCGGGGCCCGCTGATGGTTCTCGCCGGCGACGACGACAAGTCGGTGGCCATCGCCAATATCGAGGCCGGGGTCAAGGATGCGTGCCGCATCGGCCTCGAGATCGAATACGTCCATCGCCCGGGCCTCGACCATGACCCGCTCATGGAAAAGACGACCCCGCTGCAGCTCGCGTGGACGCGCGATCGGCTCGAAGGCAAAGGATGGCACGGGAACTGCCGATGAGCCGTTCGTCGTTGCGCGGTGGCGCCAAGTATTTTTGAGCTCGGCGCTACTCCCGTGGAATCTGGTTGGGGTCACGATCGGTTGCGTGCAGCTGCTTGAGCTTGCGCAACAGCGGCGTCATGGTCAGGCCCTGGGCAAAAATGGAGAACGCCACCGCCGCAAACGACACGGTGACGATTTCGTGACGCAGCGGCAGTTCCGGCGGCAAGCCGAGGGCCAGTGCGAGGGCGAGCGCGCCGCGCAGACCGCCCCAAAAAAGCACGTGCTGATGCCGCGAATCGACCTTGAGCGCGCTGCGGCGAAAGAGCGCACAAATCGGATAGATTGCCACCGCACGACCGAGCGTCACCAATAGAATCGCCGCCACGGCCGGCCACCACAAGGCGCCGAAGTTCTGTTGCGTCTCGCCGGTCCCGATCAGCAAAAAGATCAGAGAATTAACCACGAACGCGACATAATCCCAGAATGAATTGACCGCCAGATGTCCGGCTCTCGACATGGAACCCAGGGGCCCGAAATTGCCGGCTACCAGCCCGGCCGCGAGTGCGGCGAGCACGCCGGAGAAATGAAAGTGCTCGGCGACGAAAAAAGATGTGTATGCCGCCAGGGTCGTGCAGGTGATTTCGATCAGGTGATCCGAGGTCCGGGCTGCGAGAAACATCAGCGCGAACCCGGTCGCCGCGCCGCACACCAAGCCTCCGCCCATCGTCAAAATCAGGGTCGCGCCGACGTGCAAGGCATCGACACCGGTGCCCGCCGCTATTCCGAGCGCGACCGAGAACAAGACGGCGGCGGTTCCGTCATTGAGCAGACTCTCTGCTTCCACGAGCAATCGCAGGCGTCCCTTTACACCCGCCTCCTTGAACGTGGCGACCACGGATACCGGGTCGGTGGCCGCGATCAGGACCCCGAACACGGCGGCACTGCTCCACGGCCAATGGACGGCATAGTGCATCCCAATGGCGGTCACGGCGGCCGCGGCCACCAATCCCACGGTCGCGAGCGCTCCGACGACGGGTAGATCCCTTTTAAGTTCCTGCCACTTGATGTAGAGCGCCGCCTCGAACACCAATGGCGGCAGGAACACGTAAAAAATGAGGTCTTTCGACAAATGCAGCGTCAGACGGACGGCAAACAAATAAAGCGCCATGCCCGCCAGCACCAGGCCGACGGTGTAGGGCATGTGCAGACGGCGCGTCAAGATCGCCACCAGGGTGGAAATGAGTAGCAGGAAGCCGAGCTGCGAAAATGTCAGGGTCATGCTGAAGAAATTTATTACGCCGACCGATGAGCGTTGTTGTTGATGTCCGGTCTCGAAGCGAGTTTAAGTGATCACAGCCGGAGTGCGCCATTTGGTCATCATCACCTTCGCCCGGTCGTTGATATCCCGCCCGGGCGTATTGAATCGTGCGCGGATTGGTGGTATCTGGTCCGCTCCGATGAGCGAATCGAATAAGGCGCCGGGTGCCGATTTCGAGCCGCGGGACGCATCTCATCGCAATAATGAAGTGGGGGTTTTATGCTTCGGTCGCGCGCCATTCCGGTTCTTTCTTGTGCGGTTGCGTTTTCGGTGTGGTCGGGCTCGCTCGTAGCGCAGGGTGGACACCCCTCCGTGCGGCTCGTAAGCCCGGCTACCTCCGCCGTGGAAACCTCCGAGGCTTCAATCACATTACAAGGGAGCGCCACCACGGAGAACGGCCTCGCATCCGTTCAGTGGGTCAATCAGTTCGAACAAAGAGGCCGGGGCACGTGGGTGGAGAATCCGCAGCACGTGGCGGCCTGGACGGTGCCGAATATTGCACTGCGCCCGGGAGTCAATCTCGTGACGGTCACCGTTGTGGATACCGCCAATCGAAGCTCCTCTCTGCACTTTGCGATAAACCGTAAAGCGAGCGCGGAACCCGGGTCGCGCCAATCGTCCGGGATCGGCGTCGGCGTTTACCATAATCGGCCCATTGTGTATCGGCGCTGGAACGGGCACGCGGTCGTCGAAGGCGACATCATCGTCGACTTATCGACGTTCTCGCGGCCGGGTACCGTGAATGTGCCGGCCGCCAATGACGCCGCAGCCTCTGGGGTAACACCCGATGGGCTCTCCATCGATTACACCGCGCAGCTATGGCCGAGCGTGAGCGGCGTCTATCAGATCCCCTATATGCAAACCGGCAGCAGTGCCAATGCGTCGGCTGCCATTCTCGATTTCAATGCCACTTTCTCGGGATTGATCCAATTCGTTCCCTGGACGAGCCAGGCCAATTACGTGAACATCATCGTCGACGGCAGCGGTTCGACCGAGGGCCATTCGAATGTCGGCATGGTGGGAGGCGAGCAGACTCTGGAATGCGGCAGCGGATGCACCGAGGCGACCTGGCTGCACGAGATGGGCCATACGGTGGGGTTGTTGCACGAGCACCAGCGTCCGGACCGCGCCAAATACATCACCCTGGACCTGGCGAACGCGGATCAGCCGAACGTTCCCGGCAATTTCACCCTCTTTTCGTTCGACTACCAAACCCTGGGGCTCTATGACTATGCGTCGGTGATGCACTATGGCGCCTTCGATTTCTCGATGGCCGGATTGCCGGTCTTGGAATCGATTCCCGCCGGCATTCCGCTCGGCAATGAAACGGGGTATTCCGCCGGCGACATCGATCAGGTCGAGCGCCTCTACGGCGCGACCCCGTCGGAGGTGACCATCACCACGAATCCAACCGGCCTGCAGATCATCGTGGACGGAAAGACCTACACGGCACCGCAAACTTTCAATTTTGCATTGAACTCGATGCACGCGCTCGCACTCCCTGCGGATCCTCAGTACACCAATCCCGCCGACGGCTCGACCTATGTCTTCGGCAATTGGAACGATCTCGGAGGTGCGTCCCACGGCATCACGATTACACGCGGTTCGGGAACGCTGACCGCTCCAGCCAAGGCGCCCGCGGTGACGATGTACGAGGCCAATTACATTCGCCTTCAGCCGCTCGAGTTCCTATCGCCCGAGGTTTGGTCCTTGTATTCGAATGGAACGGTACCGGGAACGCTCAGCGTCTCGCCGGCGCCCACCTCGGAGTATGGGGGCAGCTTCGTGACCGACAGGACGCTGGTCGAGCTCACCCTCACCGTCAATACCGGATACTATTTTTACGATTGGTACAACCTGCCCTATCCGCCGAGCGACAATCCCCATTCCTTTTATATTCAAGCTCCCATCACCCAGGGACAGGCGGTGCTTGAACTGAGCACGGGGAAAAATGGTTCCCCCGTGACCATCGTGGGCCAAACGTTGGCCGGACCGAACAAGTGGAATCCGGGGCTCGTGGGCTACGTCGATGGGGCGTTCACCCTGCTGCCGAGCGGATTTACGCCGGAATACAATTATCCTCCTTATTATCCGAGCTGGGCTGGCGGCACGATGCACACCGTCAGCGTGGATCAGACGCAGTCTCCCGTCACCACCAACACCTACTACAATTGGAATTCCTGGAGCGACAAGGGGGAGATCACCCATACCATCACTCAGCCAAACAAAGGCGGTAAGACGGTGACGGCCTCGTTCACCCCGTTTTATGCCTCTTACACCGTTCCACCGCCGCTGGGCGGCGCTAATAGCAGCTGCGCGGGAGGAGTGACGACTTCGCCGGCGGGAGTGGCTTATCCGTTGAATACCATGTTCGATTTCTATGAAGACGGAACCAGCGTCACCACCACCGCGACCGCGAATCCCGTGTTCCCCGCCATGCTGTTTGCGGATTGGTCGGGCGGCCTGACCGGCAGCGTGAATCCGCATGTCACGACCGTTCACGGTCAATTCGTGCCGACGGCTAGCTTTAACGTGGCGTCGGTGCCGATAACGATCAAGAGCCTTACGCCGGCCACCGCGGCGGCGAGTTCAACTGCCGCGCCGATGATCACCATCAAGGGAACCGGCTTCACCTCCAATGATACTTACGTTAATTGGAACGGAAGCTACCGGCCGAATACTTTCACGAGTTCCACCGAGATCACCGTGCAATTGACGGCCGGCGATCTGGCGAATCCGGGCGGCCAGGATGTGTATGTCGGCAATTCCACCACCAACTCGTCCAACCAGACCTGCATCGTCGGCGCGGAAACAAGCTTTACGGTCAAATAGCGGCAGGTGATGACCGCCGGGCGCCTTTCTTGGCGCTCGGCCCCTTTTGGCGACCCGCCGTGCGGCTCACGGACATGGTCCGCCGCGCGTCGGCCAATGTCCGTCTGTCGAGAATGGCCGCCGTGCTGTCGCGCACCTCGCGAAACAGTATCCGCAGCTCGCAAGTGCGATCGTCCGGGCAGTCTTCACAGCGCCGGTATTGAGTCTGGCTGACACACGGCAGCAGTGCCAGCGGCCCTTCCATCAACCGCACCACCATTCCAAAGGAGATGACTTCGGCGCTCTGCGCCAGCTGATATCCGCCGCCGCGACCGCGCTGACCCCGGACCAGCCCATCGCGCTTGAGCTCGACCAATATGGCTTCGAGAAACTTCACCGGGATATTGCGCCGGCCGGCGATCACCGAGGAGGACAACGTGGCGCCGGGAGGCAGCCCGGAGAGCTCCAATAAGGCCTTGAGCGCGTAGCGGGTTTTTTGCGACAGCACGACCGGTATTACCTCATTTAGGTTCCATGCCCATTACTGGAACTCTACAACGTCCCTATTATTCCGCAAGTTCATAGCGGATTGATAGGAATTAATTCGGTCTTTGAGAATCCGGGGCCGTGGGACGCGGCGGCCTCAGGCCCGGCTGTCCTTGCCGGCCGCAACATGCGGGTGATGATGGCGATGTTGCGCCTGATGCTCGATTTCGTAGAGCTCCCACAGCTCCTTGCGGCTGAAATGCAGATGCGGCCTGATGGACATCAGGGCGGTTTTTCCGATTTTGCGCTCGAGACCATGCAGTTCCTTGAAACTCCTCTGCCAATCCTCCGCGACGAAAGGCACCGTCTCCCCCGATTCCCGCGCCATCTCCAGTCGATCGAACCGAAGCACCAATTCCGTATGCAGGCGAACATACGCAAAGGCGTCGGCCACTACGGACTCGTCGAAATGCCGCGCAAGATCGAGAATGAACCGGCCGCCTTCCTCGTGCTGAAACTTTCCGCTCTGGATATCTTCGAGCAAATGCTCGTGCGACTCGTAGTCCGTGAGCAGCCATTGGTGGATTTTGTGCTCGCTCTTGGCAAATACCAGCAAGAGCGTCGGCAGCAGCACCAAGAGCGCGCAGGCCGTAGCGACGATCGGAAAGTCCGCCAAACCATTGAAAACGCCGTGTGCCACGACGGCAATCGCCAATCCCGGCAGATAAAGCGCTGGATTGAACCTGGCGTGCCGGTCCGTCAGGTATTGGGCGAGTACGCCGAAGAGCGCCGTAGCACCGCCATGCATCACGGCTGTGCCAAAGCCGCGCGCCAGCCAAACACCGAGACTCGCCTGCGGAAATCCCTGCAGGGTAAAGAGGTTCTCAACCACGCCAAATCCCGCACCGATCGTAAAACCTATGATTGCGGCATCGACCATGAACCCGATGCGATTCCTCATGAACAGATAGACCAGTACGCCCGCCTTCAGGGATTCCTCGATGCACGGCGCGACGTAGCGCCCATACGTTGCGAGATCGAGGTGTGTCAAACCGAGCGCCGCCCCGTTGATCAACCGGGAGGCCACGGCCAGCAAGCCGCCAATCACCAGCATCTGCAGGACCCGGGACAGGTCGACCAGTTTCCAGCTGTCAAGGTACACAAACACGGCAAGCAACAGCAGCACCGGCGATAATCCAAGCAGTATCTTGACGATCATCACAATATTCTCAGCGAGACCATGAATTCATTGCGCTGTACGACGCCGCTTTCGAACCCGGCGGCATAGCCCATCGAGAGCGTCATCGGCAAGCGCGTCGCCACCGTGAAGTTCCAATCCATCTGGATACCGACGTCGCTGAGCGTGTGGTTGGGTCCGGCGCCGCTGTCGTCGTACATCACGCCGGCGAACACCGCGGTGCGCGCCGAACTGAGGAATGCACCCGGCGAGCCGACTTCCTCAAAGCGAATGGGCGGCAGATTCCACTCGAGGACCGACTTTGCAAATCTACGCGCGGAGATCTGGTCGATATCGAAACCGGGGAAGCTGTCGTACTGACGATAGCGTTTGACCTCGCGATCATCGATATAATTGTTTTCGAAACTGCCGAAATAGTAGAAGGCGAGCGGATTGGCTTGGCTGCCCGTTGCAACGCCGGCCGAGTTGTACAGCCAAATCGACGAGTGCTTCCAGGGCAGCGCGAATCCGAAGTTAAAGCCGGCATGCAGCTTCGGGAACGACTGGTCCTCGTTCTGCGCGTAATCCTCCGTCGTCATGACGTTCCACTCGTAGCCTTCTTCATGATCGACGGCACCCAGTGACTTTTCGCTATAGCTGTACTTGAGCCCGAAATTTCCCTCGATGATGTTCGAATCGAGCCCGCTCGTATGCACGTTCTGGGCGCCGGGCAGCGTGTCCAAGTCCCGGTAATAATTCACGCTGGCGATCAGATCCAGCGTTCGCGGCACATCGTAAATGAGAATGTGCTTGTAGTCCGCGAGGAAGGCATCGCCCTTTCTGGCGCGCTCGACGGGTCCCAGCAGGTCATAGAAATCGGCATTGTTGTGCCAGTAGCCGAAGTGCCACTCGAGCGCATTGTAGTCGATGTTGGCGTGCCAGCGCTCCCCGCTGGTCGGAGCATCGGGCAGGTATGAAACAGCAGTCGATAGCTTATTGAGCAACAGTGGATCCTCAATGGTCGCCTGCCAGCCGTATGCCACACGGCCCTTGTAGCCCTCGATCACCGGATAGGTCGAAGTGAGCTGCATTTGTTGCCACGGCACGTATTTGCCGCGCGCCGTGATCAAGTCGTCGAGAGGCACCTGCGCCGGCGAGCCGACCGCGAGGGTCTTTACGAACGGCTGTTCGTTGGCTACTTTCGTTCCAAGAAACGTGATCGCCCCGAGATCATCGAGGGGCTTCGGATCGATGACGACCGGGGTGAACCCCTGCCCGGTATACTCGAATGCGATCAGCGACCCGTCATCGCGCGGAATCGGCCGGAACAGCCCGGTGGCGGCGTTACTCACCGCCTCAACCTTGCCGGTCGCGATTTCAAAGCGGTAGATATTTGAAACGCCGGTGTAATAGGCACTGCCGTATAGAAATCGTCCATCCGGTGAGAACACGAATCCCTCCGGCGTCGATGAGCCCAACTGGAACTTCGCCGCTTCGGTGGCGTTGCCGCTCAGCAGATCGTTCAACCGGTACACCCGTTGGGTCTGATCGCCGTTGATTAGACCGACCGAAGCCGACAGGAGTTGTCCGTCAGGCGAAATATCGAGGTCGAAAAGCACCTCGCCATAGTTGAACGTGTGCACCTGATTCCAGCTCGTATAAGGGGCCGGGATACGCACCAGCGTGACGAGGCCGTTCAGGTGCCTGATTCCCCAGATGGAGCGGTCCTGCGGGTTGAACACGAGGTCCCCGATTCGCGCGCCCTTCAGCAGCAATTTGGTCTTGCCGCTGGCAATGTCGATCTCCATGAGATCTCGATAAGCCGAATTATTGATCGTATACCATCCCTTGTTGCTCTGCGGGTCGTAGGCGAAGGAGGTTACCTTATAAAGCATCGGCCCTTTGAGGTTCTTGAGCCGCCGGATTTGCCCGTCTTTGAGGGACAGCACGCCTATGTGCGCAATGACTCCGGGATACCGAAAGGCGCCGATGAGGGTTTGGCGTTTCGGATCATAGAAGGAGCGTGAGATCGAACCCAGCGCGCGGTCGGTGAGCCGATGCGCCGGGGTCAGCGGGTAGGTCTGCACCGACTTGAGATTGGCGTGCTGGAAGTCGTGCTCCCAGACAACCCAATCATTCCAGGCCGTGTCGAGGGACTTGCCGAAGACTCGCTTGAACTGCGTCGAGTAATAAGGAGCACTGTCCGGCCCTCGCTTTAGCCAATCGAGAACCTTCTCGGGCGAATAGTTGAGCGCCAGATAACTGAAGAAACGCGTGCCGTACAAATAATCGTTCGCGCCCACCTGGAAATCGACGGCGGTGCCCTCGGATTCGAGGCCAAGAGGGCTAAAGAACGTTGCATTATCGCGAACCATCGCGCGAAACACCATTTCGTCGTAGCCGCCTTGCGCGCGGCCGAAACCTCCGGCCATCCATGTCTCCAGGAACACGGCGCTGCCTTCCAGGTACCAGCGGGGTACGCTGGCGCGGGGCGTCGCCAGGTAACTGTAGAGAATAGACTCCGGATGCTGCTGCACCGGCATGGGTTTGCCGTGAAAAAATCTGCGCCACCAGGCGTCCTTCTCGTTCCACACGTCCATCGTCGCGACGTGCACCATTTCGTGATTCATTATTGTGAAGAACCGTTCCCCGGGGGAAAATGTCTCGTATATCTGGGACATGGGGGAAATTTCGACATTCAATCCATTAGTGGGGATTGCATGTGCCCCGGCATTGCCGGTGTCCGAAAAATCATGTAACCAAACGGTCGTTCTTTCCCACGGCGTCCAGTCGAAGTTCCTACGTTGGGCAGCCAGCGAATTTTCGAAGGCACGCGCGACGTATGGCGTCAGATAAGTTTCGGCTGGATCAGAATAAAGAAGACTGAGATCCCTCGTCTGAAGCATGCTCAAGTCGAGATCGGTCGCAACCGCTTTCCCCACGACGCATAGCAGTCCTGCCGCGCCTAGGGCCGCTACTCGCAATATCCCCCCTGACTGCCACGAGGCAGCGCTTTGTTCTTAACAGTCTTTTATCAGGTTTTTGGGAAACGTGCGGCCTCGGCCTGCCGTTGCCGTCGTTCCGGCCGCAACGAGGCGAGGCACTGAGACACATGTTAACTGACGCCTCCGACAGCGGACACCCACCGGCGACCACGGTGCATAGGTCTTTGAAAATATGGGAAAACAACGAATCCCGGAGATTCGCTGCCCATATACTCAGATGCGGCGATTGGGCCTCGAACCGCACGCTTCAGTACCCGTGCCACCGATTGCTCTGACGGAAGGAGCACGAGCACGGATTTTCCCAACAGCCTCTCGGCCTTAACCAACCGAAACACGAGTGACACAATCAGTGGCCACCCGGCCATGCCACACGGTCGCAGTTCAGATATCCCCCTAAGCCGTATGACGAAGTTTCAAAGCTCTCGGCTTAGTTAGCATTCACGCAAACGCCGTGCTAAATGCCAGAGAACGCGCGCCGGCCGGGTCCAGCGAACGGCGTCAACCGCATTAATTAGCGGCGCTGACCACCCTGGCTACATCGTGCATGTTGGCCCCCATCCTTACTGGCTGGCCGCATCCTTCAAGCTGGCCGCATCCTTCAAGCTGGCCGCATCCTTCAAGCTGGCCGCATCCTTCAGGCTGGCCGCATCCTTCAAGCTGGCCGCATCTTTCAAGCTGGCCGCATCTTTCAGGCTGGCCGCATCCTTCAAGCTGGCCGCATCCTTCAAGCTGGCCGCATCCTTCAAGCTGGCCGCATCCTTCAGGCTGGCCGCATCCTTCAGGCTGGCCGCATCCTTCAAGCTGGCCGCATCCTTCAAGCTGGCCGCATCCTTCAAGCTGGCCGCATCCTTCAGGCTGGCCGCATCCTTCAAGCTGGCCGCATCCTTCAAGCTGGCCGCATCCTTCAGGCTGGCCGCATCCTTCAGGCTGGCCGCATCCTTCAGGCTGGCCGCATCCTTCAGGCTGGCCGCATCCTTCAAGCTGGCCGCATCCTTCAAGCTGGCCGCATCCTTCAGGCTGGCCGCATCCTTCAGGCTGGCCGCATCCTTCAAGCTGGCCGCATCCTTCAAGCTGGCCGCATCCTTCAAGCTGGCCGCATCCTTCAAGCTGGCCGCATCCTTCAGGCTGGCCGCATCCTTCAAGCTGGCCGCATCCTTCAAGCTGGCCGCATCCTTCAAGCTGGCCGCATCCTTCAGGCTGGCCGCATCCTTCAAGCTGGCCGCATCTTTCAAGCTGGCCGCATCTTTCAGGCTGGCCGCGTCAACGACCTGTTTGCGGTACGCGGGGTCTTTGACCATCCGCTCGTACATGTCCGTCTGCATCACTTGAGCTACGCCGGTATCGCCCAACTTTACGTCGGAACTGGAAACCTGGCTCGAGTGATAGCGTTCGGCAGGAACGATGGTTCCCATGATGCTCGCGCCATACATTGGCGATAATCTGCCTACGACAATGACAGCAGCAACGATAACCGCTAAGCCACCACTCACCATCAAAACTCTTTTGGTGTGCCGGCTCATGTTCGACTGGCTCATGTGTGCTCCCCTCAAATGTGTGGATACATCATCCGGTGTCTTGTTGATCAAGGGTTCAATCGGCGCCGGTTGCCCATTCCTCACATCGAGCCATGCCTTCACTTCCGAGCGATTGAAGACTGGACCCGCTTTGAGTTCGGCTACCGGTTTTGGAAAGTTCGAAAGGCGCGCCCGCCAGTTCGCCACGGCCTGACGCGATTTGCCCGCCATCTCGGCGATCTCATAAATTCCCACCAGGTCTTCGTGCGGCGTGGCGCCCATTTTAATTTCTGGTTTAAACCGACCCGTGAACGTGGGTAACATCGTTATCCCGCCTGTGTAATATGTCAATAATTATTTCGTGTGCATCGTACACAGCTGTGACCACCGGTCACCGATAATCCCCACTTGGAAGGTCAGGAAAAAAGCTGTGATCAATGTTCACATCGGCAGAGGCAGCGGCTCCTTGGAAGGCCGGTCGTGCTATCGGCCCGCGCATCAGCTTGAGCGCCACTGGGGATCAAATTGCGGTCAAGGCCGTGGCACCGGGGCTTGCGCCGCTACCATGTTGAGCGCCGCCTTGCGCCAACCCTCAATCAGTCGCTGCACCTGCTCGGGCTCCCACCATTTTTCCATGTCTCTGCGCCCTTGGGCGGCGACGTCGGGCCGCACCCTGATCAATTCCCCAACGGCCTAGGCCGCGGCACCGCCCTGCCCGAGCTGTCCAAAGGCCGCACTCAGCAGCGTACATCGCCGGGTGGCCGGGCCCATTCACATCGAGTGCGAAGCCAGGCGCGGCGCGATAGTCGCCTTGGCGAAATGAATCGTAGAAGTCGACGCACCAGTTCCATCCCGGATGATGGGGATTAAGCCTCTTGGCGCGTCCGGTCAGCGCAGGGCCGCGCTCCGGTTCACCCCGACAGGTCCCCATCTCACCTAGAAAGGCGATGGAATCGCCGTTCGTCGACCGAGCGCAAATCGACGATCGTTTTGATGTTTAATCTCGATAAGTAATCATAATCGCCCTGGAGCGGCAGCGATCGTTCCGCAGTTCGGTACACAGCGCCATCAGCGGTCCTTAGTGCGAAGTACGGTCATTCGAATTCCCGCATACGGACGTCGAGGCTGGTGTCGCGAACCTGCTTCACAATCAACCGCATGGTCGAAATATCCGCATCCGCCTGCGCAGAGACGTACAGGTCTACAGGCTTCAACGATGACCACTCAATCAGATAATGTGAATCATGCAGATGCGAAACATGCGCTTCCTCTCGCCCAGCGCCATTGCTGCAAAGGCGAGCAGCATCGCCGCCAATGCAGCGATCATTGGGAACCCTTCACCGGGTTTCATACCGGTCCGCCTCCTTCATAACGGAGGACCGTGCGATTCACCGTTAGTTTCGCTAATCAGCGAAAGGGCAATATCCGATTGGAACTCCGATAATCGTGACGAGTCTTAGCAGTTTGCAAGGCTGTGGCATTCAATTACTCGATCGCCGTCAAAGGGACGGCGTGTACTGGTTCGTGCCCACGGACTATCGTCACAGCGCCTGTATGTAGCGGCCGGGTCGCGTCGCCCGCCTTTCAATCAATGCTGTATCAGGAGATGCAATATGAGTTCAGGTACACAGGAGATCGGACCGAAGGGAGCGAAAGGCCGCCCGGCCGGCCAGCCGGTTTCGAGCGCCAAGGCGAGCCCGTCAAACAGGAGTTCCCCGGACGCTTTAAAAAACCAACCGGATGCTTCGGCACATCTCTTGCCGCCGCTGCCGTACCCGGAAAATGCACTGGAACCCGTCGTGTCAGCCAGGACTTTGGCGCTGCACCACGGCAAACATCATCGCGGGTATGTGGATAACGTGAACAAGCTGGTAAACGGAACTTCGTTTGCCGAACTGCATCTGGAGACGCTGGTTCGGGAAACTGCCGGCGCCCCCGAATATGCGCAATTGTTCAACAACGCCGCTCAAGCGTGGAACCATGCCTTTTACTGGCGAAGCCTGCGCCCCGCATCCAATGGCGCCGTCCCGCAGGCACTGAAAGTCCGGATCGACGCCTCTTTCGGCAGCGTCGATGCACTCAAACGGGCCCTCGCCGCCGCCGCGACGACACAGTTCGGATCAGGATGGGCCTGGCTGGTGATGGATGGCTCTCACTTGCAGGTATTGGCGACGAGTAATGCGGAAACACCGTTGACACGCGATCTGCGGCCACTGCTGACGATCGATGTCTGGGAACACGCCTATTACGTCGACTATGAGAATCGGCGCGCGGAGTATGTCAATGCGGTTCTGGACAAACTGATCAATTGGGATTTCGCCGCCGACAATTTGCCGCAAACTTAGGCGATCGGGCGCGGCGAGCCTGGCTGCGAGAGTGACGCAGTGCCGGCCTTTGACTGCAAAGTGGAGGATGGGCGCCTGCTCGTCGACCTGGCGTCCAAGACCAAGCGTTCCCGCAGCGCTCATCCGCCCCACCCCCTTTCCAGAGCGCCACAGCGGCAATCAGGGGACGTGCGGGTCGTCGCAATCTCCACGACGTCCATGACCCCGGGGAACCCGCGCTTTAGCACATCCGATAACTTGCTCGACGTTGCGGTCACCAAGGCGGGTGAGGCCGGCTGCTGCGTGCCGGCGCGCAAGCGCCTGTCGAAAGATGCATTACGATGGCGAGAGCCCTGTTGCGGGATGAGTTGCCTGCGTGCGAACACGCGCGGGAGGCCGCAAGGAACTTCCGCTCAGTGAGTAGCACTACCCCGAGCATCTGGATCGCATGGTTGGCCGGTGAATCGGGGAGAAATCACGGCCGTCAAACCCATCGGCGGGCGCGGTTCTGGTCTCGATGTGGCAGATCGAATGTCTGCAGACGGCAAATTCGCAGGTGCAGCAATATCCGCGGCCCAGATATCTGAATACATCGATTTGCTCTACAATAAAATGCCGGGCCATGCTCACCTTGGCGGCGTTGACCCAGAAGAAGCTTAAAATAGCTTGGCCTCCATGCTGCATATCACCATCGAATCGAATCAATCGAAAGGAGCGCACAATGAGGATTACCCTATCTCGCCTAATCGTCACGGTTGCATACCTGTCGGCCATTTCCCTTTGGGCGGTGCCGTCGCAAGCTGCATCCGAATCCTTCAAGGTGTCCCTCACCGGCGCACAACAGACACCGCCGGTGCAATCCGCCGGAACCGGAACGGCCGATCTTACTTATGACCCAGCGACTCACATGCTCAGTTGGTCGATCATGTACAGCGGATTGTCGGGCACAGTCACCATGGCGCATATCCACGGACCGGCGACCATGGGTAAGAACGGCCCAGTGCAAATCTGGCTGACGAAAAAGGGCAGCCCGGTGGAGAGTCCGATCAAGGGACAGGCAACACTAACACCTGAACAAGCAAAACAGTTCGAGGCTGGCGAGCTGTACATCAATGTGCACACAGAAACACATCCGGCAGGCGAAATCCGCGGGCAGGTCATGCCGCCTAAGAGCTGAGCGCGGTTAGACGAAGTTGGCGAGCGCGGCTACGGCAACGGCGCTGCAGCCGAGGAGGACGACTGCGCGTGTGGCGCCGGCCACAAGCGGTTGCTGAACGCCAACCGGTAAGGTCTTCCATCCAGTGACCATCGGAAGCAGGAGGTTCTGTCCCTTTACTACCGCATAGAGGACCACCGCCAGCACGTGCAGCGCCACCGCCGCTAGTAATGCATCCCAGATCATCCAGTGAAGCGCAGTAATCGTGTTCGCTAACGGCGCCGGCATCAGTTCGGTAAGCGGCCCTTCGTCCGCGACATCGTTGGCGACGTAAAGCCCGGTCAAAATCTCGACGAGCAGCAACAGCAGAAGCAGCAGGACCATCCATCCGCCGACTGGATTGTGCCCGACTTGCCGATCTGGTTCGCGCCGCAGAACGCGCGCCATATGCGCTGCAGCCGCGCGCGGTGAGGCAAGAAAGCGCGAGAACCGCGCCGTCTCGCTGCCGAAGAACCCCCACAGGATGCGGAACAGCACAGCAGTGAGCAACGCGTATCCGGCGTAAGCGTGCCAGTTCATCAGGTTCTGCCGCCATGTGACATAGGCGGCCGTAAATAGCATCACAACCAGCCAGTGGAACAGGCGCGTTGCGCCATCCCAGACCAGAATTTTTTGGCTGGAGCCGCTCATGCCCGCCGTATGATGTTGTTCGTCACCGTAGCAGCCGAAAGACGTCGGGCGAACGCCCGCTCCGTCATTATTCGATGCGGGCGCGTATCCGTCAAACGCGACTCGCGAGGACTCGGAATGACAGTATCCGCTTCATGATCGCGGCGCCCACACCAACCGAAACAACCGCCGGTAAGCCGATGCGGCCATCCGCTCGCCTTACCGGCGCAAAATAACCCAGATGAAGTCGCTGGGGTGATCGTCTACGTTTCCCGATTCATGTCCCGCACTGGGATCGATGGGGGTCATCCAGCCAACTTCTCCATCGGCAAATGGCCTCGGGTACGGATGCTCTGGTTCCTGCTTTGATCGCGCGGCGCCTTTGCCTCCCCTGACGAAAATCCACAGCGTATTGGGCTGGTGCCCGTGAGGTCCCTCCCATTGACCGGGCATTAGTGTGAATCGCTGCACGATCACAAAGTCGTTCTCCAGCAGATCCTCGCCGGGGACATTCGGGTAGCTGAGATGGCGTAGCTCGCTGCTGTCCGCACTGCCACTCTGCGGGTGTTCGGCCGCCGGCTTGAGCGTCACGCAGACCCACTCGACCGGCGCCCTGCCCGTGTTCGTGCTGCCCTCTTCCGAACGCTCGTCCGCGCCGTGCCATGCCACGCGACCATCGCGCCAGAGCACGGATCGCCCGGAGGCGCGCCTTGTCAGGACGCCACCCTTAATGAATACGAACAGCCGATTCATGCCGGAGACATAGCGCCCGGTCGACCGCCCGGGCTCAAGGCGGAATTTCTGAACCCGCACTCGATCGTTCTCTAGCACCACCTCGCCGACCAAACTCTCAAAGACCGCGGTATCACCGGAGATCCCGGCGTCGGCGCGCATGGCGACGGACAGGAGTCCCAGAACGGCGAACATGAGCCCGTACAGGCTTACCTTTGGCATGGCCGCATGCCGTGCGCGACCCCAGAGGCGCCACTCAAGGCGGCACCTGGTCCATCCGCACATGGTAGGAAACGCTGCGATATGGTGCCTAGCGGTTGTTTGCAATTTGGCCATTGCGATTTCTTTCGGTCCTCCGAATCCGTTGACGCGCCGCTTCATACGCGATCTAAAAAGGCGCTGATGATTGGGTTCAACCACTCGGACCGCCCCGAGAACGTCGCGTGGTCCGTTCCAGGCAGCACGCACAGTTCCGCGTTCGGCAGCGCATGAAATATCTTGAGCGTGTGCTCGAGCGTGATCGCATCTCGATCCCCGGAGATCACCAGCACCGGCTGAGTTATTTTTGACAGCAGCCCAAGATTCAGTTCCGCCTCCGTGGGAGATGTGAGCCACAGGTGCGCAAGTTTTTCATCGATCGTTGTCGGCTTGGGGATCTGGGTCGCGCGCAAGTCCTCCAGATCCTCCGGCCTCAGGCCCTCGGGAGCAATGTTAACGCCGCTGATGACAAGTCGTCGAACCATCTCGGGATGCCGGACTGCGAGCATCAACGCCAAAATACCGCCGTCGCTGAATCCCACCACGTCAACATGCTGGAGTTTCAGCATCCCCAGCAGCTCGGCGGTATCTTCCATCATGGCGGTGTAGCTCAACGGCCCCGGTACGTCCGGCGTACGTCCCTGACCCACCTGATCTGGCGCCACGATATGATGATGTTCTGAAAATACGTCCAGCTGACGCGCGAACGAGTGCTCACCCGATTCGCCTCCGCCGTGCAGAAAGACCAGCGTCCGGCCACTGCCACGCACGGCATAATAGATTTTGTGGCCATGAATATTTGCCTCATTCCACTGGGTAAATTGCGCCACCCCGCGAACCGGGTCCGCCCTTGCACAAGCCAATCCGAGCGCCAGCAACGCGACCATTCCTCCAGCCGACAATACACTGCTGCGGAAAACTTGCCCGCCTCTCATCCAACTCGTCGCCATCATTGATCTGTTCATTAAACTATGCGCGCCCGTACGGTTTTGTCATTTTCGCCCCCTAAATATAGAAGCCGTGATGCGCCCAACGCTCAGTCAGCATCTTATCCCGCGACCGCACCGGCGAGTGCTCCGATCACTACCACGAAAACCGGTGGTGTACGCCACGCCGTCAATAGCATGAATCCGATCACCGCCAAACTTGCGTCCGTTGCGTTGCGTACTGAGCTCGTCCATACCGGCGTATAGAGGGCGGCTCCGAGCAGTCCGACGACCGCCGCGTTTACACCACGCATAGCCGCTTGCGCACCGCTGCGGGACCGAAATGCATCCCAGAATGGGAGCATGCCGATCAAAATTAGCGTTCCCGGAAGAAAGATGCCGATCAATCCTAACGCCGCGCCAAGAAGTCCGTGCGGGGGCGGTGTGGCGACCGCGCCGAGGTATGCGGCAAAGGTGAACAGAGGACCAGGGATGGCCTGCGCAGCACCGTATCCTGCAAGAAATGCGCTGTCACTGACCCAGCCAGGCGTCACCACTGCATCCCGCAGCAACGGCAGCACAACATGGCCGCCGCCGAATACCAACGCTCCGGAGCGGTAGAACGCGCCGAACAGCGCGATCCCTTGAGCCGAACTCAGGGCGTGAACAAGCGGTAGACCAGCCAGTAAGAGAACAAAGATCAGTAGCGAAAGGATTCCGACGCCGCGCGACACCGGTGCCCCAAGGGTTCCCACCTGCGCACTCGTGGGAGCTCTGCAAAGCCAAAGCCCGCCGATGCCACCCAGGACGATGGCGACGATCTGCATGATCGACGAGCCGCTGTACAGGATCAGTACTGTTGTGAGCGCTGCAATCGCTGCGCGCTGTCGATCGGGACACAGTGTGAGGGCCATCCCGCGGACGGCCTGAGCAACAATGGCGACGGCAACGAGCTTCAGTCCGTGTAACACACCGATGCCGGTCGGACCGGTTAGTGCTCCCGCGCCATAAGCAAATGCCACCATCAGCACAGCCGATGGGAGGGTAAATCCAAGCCAAGCGGCAAGAGCACCCCGGTAACCCGCGCGAATGAGCCCCAACGATTGACCGATCTGACTGCTCGCCGGTCCCGGAAGGAACTGGCAAAGCGCAACGAGATCCGTGTAGGCAGCGTCATCGACCCAACGGCGCCGCACCACGATTTCTTCGCGGAAATACCCGACGTGGGCGGCGGGCCCGCCAAATGAAGTCGCTCCCAGTTTGAGGAAGGTGCACAGAACCTCGAGCGCCGATCCCTCACGCATACTTGGACGACGTCATGAACCCGAAGTGCATGTGCAATTGCCTTTGGAAGTAAAGCAGCGATCGATGAATAAGCGTGCCGGAACTGACCGCTTTTGGAAAGTGCCGTCCGAAATCGGGGACCGTTCACCCTGATCAGCGGGTATTGTCTGAGGAATTGACACCCGCCTAGCCGCGGACACCCGCCTAGCCGCGGCACATATATGCGGCATTAAGTACGTTAGCGAACAGATTGCGGCATGTGCGCCGAGTAGGGTGGTCAAACCTTATTGAGACAGGCGGAATGTGACCGCTGCTGAAGCTGAACCAGCAGCGCGGAACCGGTGTCCCGGCCCGGCGATCAAGACGTGAAACACAATCAAGCTCAAGGTGCAAATTCACGGCGCCTGAAAGCTCGGAGAATAGCAATGCTCTACACGATAGCGGTAGTTTTGGTGGTTTTGTGGCTACTGGGCCTGGTCACCTCCTACACAATGGGGGGATTCATTCATATTCTTCTCGTTGTCGCCATCATTGCAATCCTGCTTCAGGTCATTCAAAGCCGGCGCATCTAATAAAGCAGTCTATTCCGGCCGCTTTGAACCAATGTGACGTGCTGGGACAGATCGCTCGGCGCTCCGCGCCTCGCCCGTGCTCGTAACGCGCGGTGCAACGCCAGCTTTTATGCTGCCATCAAGCTGCGGGACCGCGATGGGGGCCACCTCGACCTTTGCCACTCCATTGGTTTGCAATATGCCAATCTTTTGTGCCGTCGAGGACGAGAGGCCCACGATGCGATTGAACGCATACGGCCCGCGGTCCTCGATGGTGACTACCGCGCTCTGCCCGGTCTGCAGATTGGTTCGAGTAATGCCGGGCATGTTACCCGCGCGCGCAAACAAAGATGATGTGCGTCGCGCGGTTGCGTCAATGGCGGTTGCTCGCGACACGTTGCCTGTGCGGCAGACCGTTCATATATGCGCTCATGAGTGCACTGCTAATTGCCTTTTCGGCACCATTATTGGGGCGACTTCCTGCATCTCGAGCAGTTCGTCAAAAAGGACGTGGTAATACGCTACGGCTACCCGCAGATCCTCGAGGTTGGCGTGACCGCGCTCCGCACGCACCGCGATGGCCTGCGCAGCTCGGTAATTGTGTACAACTGCGGGGTGATCGACGGAAATGTCGGCGGCACGGCGCTCAAAATCTCCCATCGGGTAACCACGCTTTAGCATCACCTCACGAACCAACTGGTCGGCTTGGACAATGACATTCTGGGGGTTATTGATGAAGCGGCCCTGCAATCCGTACCAGGAACGAATAGATCTGGCAGCTTCATGAGCCGTCAAAGGTAGGATCTCGAGCCCCTCAACGCGTCGTCCACGTGCCTTTAGACCCGACCCGCTTGTTGTCTGGCTTCCGAGGTCCCGGACCGTTCGGTCATGTTCCGTACCGAATCGATCCCGAAGTCTCTCGGACTGCTCTTTCAGGTAATTAAGCCACACCCCAAAGCCAATTAATCCAGCGGCTACGGCAATCAGCACCCATTGTGTATTGATTGTGTGCATGCGTTCTGTCGTGTTTACCGGAGAGATGGGGCTCAACGGGGCGGGGTGCCGGGCTCACCCGTCGCACCGGTATTGCCGGTATTGCCGGGGTTGCCTGTGTTGCCCGTTGCGCCTGTGCTGCCCGTTGCGCCTGTGCTGCCCGTTGCGCCTGTGCTGCCCATTGCGCCGGTACTGCCCGTATCGCCCGTTGCGCCGGTTGCGCCGGTGTTGCCGACATTGCCCGTGTCACCAGTCGCACCTACATTCCCCGTGCTGCCGGTATTCCCCGTATTCCCCGTATTCCCGGTGTTTCCAGTTGGACCCGGCGGTCCGGCGGGACCCGGTGAGCAAGCGCCAAAGGCGAGCATCATCATCGAGGCTAAAACAAACTTTGAATATTTCACAATCGTTCCTTACTGATTGAAGGGCTAGGATTGCTGCATATCTACCGGCAATCCTTAAGACTTGATCGATTTCCGTTGACAGCAGAGGCTACGTCCACCTCGCTGCGACGTCTGTACGCAGGCGCACACAACGGGCCGCGGCGCTCGTATATCGAATTACCATGTTAAGTTCGGCAGCGTACGGTCCACCGGAGGCGATTGACGCTAGGATTGAAACTTGGCTGCTCTGATGCGGCAAACGTCAGGGCCTATCGGTATCGGAGTCGTCGGCCAACTTCGGCTCGTGCGCATGTCCACGATGGCACGGCACCGCACGGGGCGGCGGTGTCGGTCCTACATTATGGTGACCTAAGATATGCGCCAAATCTGCCGATCCACGCCGTATATTCTCATAGTGCTGCTGCTCGCGGCCTGCGGCGGAGGCGGGGGCGGCACGATGGACGCTAGTGGCGGCGCGGCCCCGCCGCGCGGAACGTTGCTGCAAAGTCCACCCGAGCTTCTTTCCACGCTGACGGCGCCGAATCTGCTGCTCGAACTCAATCTTGTGGCCAATCAGCCGCTGCTGGCTCTCAGCGGCACGCCGCAGTGCGACATTCTCATTTATAGCATTCAGTACACGACGGTCGGCGGGGCGAACGAAGCCACCACGGCGTCCGGTGCCCTGATGGTGCCCACCGGTCTTGGCACGGATTGCACCGGAGCACGTCCGATCGTCCTGTACGCGCATGGCACCACCACGGACCGCGCGTTTAATATGGCGAACTTGCAGAATGCGGAGACTCTCTCCCTAGCGGCGCTCTTCGCATCGCAGGGGTACATTGTTGTGGCGCCAAACTATGCGGGCTATGACACTTCGACGCTGCCTTATCATCCTTACTTGATCGCCGATCAGCAATCAAAGGACATGATCGACGCCCTGACTGCGGCGCGTACGGCGTTGCCGTTTGCCTCTGCAACGTTGACGAGGGATAGCGGGCAGTTGTTCATTACCGGCTATTCGCAGGGGGGTTACGTGGCGATGGCAACTCATCGGGCCATGCAGGCTGCTGGAATGAAGGTCACCGCATCGGCGCCGATGTCCGGCCCGTATGCCCTTGCCGCTTTTGTCGACGCCGTTTATTACGGCGAGGTCAACGGAGACGCCACCGTGTCCTCCGCCCTTTTACTCACGGCCTATCAGCGGGCCTACGGCACCATATACGCCAACGCCGTCGACGTATTCGAGCCCCAATATGCCGCGGGCATTGACTCCTTGCTGCCGACTACGACGCCGAGGAGTCAGCTTTATGCGCAGGGAAAACTTCCCGAATATGCGCTGTTTAGCTTGACGCCACCCGATCCGGCATACGCGGACATTACGCCGCCGCTAACGCCGACGAATCTGGCGGAGGTATTTGCGCTCGGCTTCGGTACAGGCAATTTGATTCAGAACAGCTATCGCCTCAGCTATCTGCAAGACGCACAGGCAAATCCGGATGGCGGCTTCCCGACGCTAACAACGGGAATTGCGGCCGCATCCCCCAACCTTCCGTGGAGACAGGCGTTGCAAATGAACGATCTGCGCAATTGGGTCCCGACAGCTCCAGTGCTGCTGTGCGGCGGTGACATCGACCCGATCGTATTCTGGCTCAATACACAGCTGATGAAGGGCTATTGGGCCTCACACGCGCCGCCATCGGCGCCGATCAGCGTGCTCGATCTCGAGTCCTCGCCATCGGGTAGCGACCCTTACGCCAGTCTGCAGAAAGATTTTGCGCTGGCAAAGGCGCTCGTTGCGGCGACCGCCGTCGCCAACGGCGCCACCGATGGTGGGGCGCTTGCGGTCGCTGAAGCCTACCATGCGACGCTGGTGGCGCCCTTCTGCTTCGCGGCAGTCAAGTCGTTCTTCTCGCAGGGCCGATAGTTTCCGGTGTTATAGTGAATAAATGCAGCCGGGATTCTCGCAGACGCGTACCGACCAGGAGCTTCTCGACGCGAATCGCCGCTTCTATGATTTACTATGGTCTGCCGCTCGCTTAGTGGAGCCTGAGCAATTCAATACCTGGCCGCTGGTGCGGTCCCTGCTGCCCGATTGCGTTCGACGGCTCGAAGTTGCGCCCGGCTTGCGCCCTCGACTGCCAATCGAGGGTACACAATTTGTGGACATCAGCGCACCGGCATTGACGAAGCTTCGCGAGCGCGGCGCGCAGGTCGTCCTTGGCCAGATACGTTCCCTGCCCTTCGTCGACGGCACTTTCGATTTGGTGTGCGCACTGGATGTGATCGAGCATGTCGATGACGACGATGTCGCCCTGTGGGAGCTGTCGCGCATCGCCAAGCCGGGCGGGACTCTCATGATCTCGGCGCCCTTGCACCCCTCGCGTTGGACCGCTTTCGACGATTTCGTCGGCCATAAGCGGCGCTACGAACCTTCGGACCTGATCGGCAAGCTGGCGCGGCACCAGCTGGTTGTGGAGCGCAGCGCCGTATTCGGAATGCAGCCACGCTCGACACCGCTGGTCGCCGTCGGCATGTGGTGGCTCCAACATCATCGCGGACAGGCTCTATGGTGGTACAACAAGTTGTTCATGCCGCTCGGATTGCGGTTCCAGAAGGCATTGACACTTGCCCCGGGCATGATTGCCCTGGATACGGTTGATGAGATCCTGCTCGTTTGCCGCCGGCATAGCGCGCGGGCTCAAATGCAATGAGCGGCCCGAGGTCGTTAGGCGTGGAATATCTCTCACGGGCACAGCTGCCGCTGCAGTCGAACTCATGGTGGGACAGCGTGCTGGGTTTGGCGCATTTTGGTTTGCAGCCCATCGCCGGGTCCCCGAAGCCAATCCCGGTGTCCGAATTGACCATGGCGCCCCTGGTTACCGCGGACGGCGTGTGCGAGGTCTGGCGCGCCGACGGACCCAAAAGAAATGGGCGCATTAGGGCCGTGCAATACCGCGCCAGTGAGCAGCTGCTTTATGGGTGCGTATCGGTACCGGAGAGCATCGGGTTGAACGGCGGCTCGGACCATGAACACAGTCCGTTGGAACTGGCTACCATTGGTGCCTACAGGGACATCTTTGCCACACTCGACGCATTGGCGTATCCGCAGCTGGTGCGCATATGGAATTACGTGCCCGCTATTAATGAAGATGCCCTCGGCGGAGAACGCTACTGGCAGTTCAATAAAGCGCGCCAAGAGAGCTTCCTCTCCAGGAAGCTACCCATAGTTGACAACGTACCGGCAGGGTCGGCGTTAGGCACTCCAACGGGAAGCCCGCTGGTCATCTATTTTCTCGCTAGTCGGGTTGCGATGCGGGCCATTGAGAATCCGCGGCAAGTGAGCGCCTATCATTATCCATCACAGTACGGACCGAAGAGCCCGACCTTCTCGCGAGCCGCACTGCTGACGGAGCCGGCCGGGGACACATTGTTGGTTTCGGGAACGGCCAGCATAATCGGTCACAAGTCCGTGCATACCGACGATGTCGCTGCCCAGACCCGCGAAACCATTGCAAACATCAACACACTGATTGCCGAAGCCAATCGGCTAAGCGAGGATCCGCGCCACGCCACGGATATGCTTGCATACAAGGTGTACGTGCGTAATCCACAGCACTTGCCGACCATCGCGGCCGAGTTGCGGGCCGCCATTGGACAACGCGCGACCGTGACTTATTTGCAGGCCGATGTGTGCCGCCGCGAACTATTGGTTGAAATCGAAGCCGCGAGCTCGCGCAATCCGACTGAGCATTAGAGGTTAGGGAAAGAAGCGCCATGTCCGCATTTTCGACGACGCATCTGGTGCTGGTGCCCTGCTACAACCCCGGGCACAAGGTCTACGATACCGTCAGGGCGGCCCGCCAACAGTGGGCGCCGGTTTGGATCATCGTCGATGGCAGCACCGACGGCACCGGGGAGGAGCTCCGTCGCATGGCCTCAAAGGATCCGGGCTTGCGGGTATTGCATCTGCCGCGCAATCAAGGCAAGGGCTCCGCGGTGATCCACGGTCTGCAAGTTGCTGCGCGGGCCGGCTATACGCACGCGTTGACCATGGATGCGGATGGACAGCACCCGAAACAGTTGATCCAGAGATTTATGGACGCATCGGTAGAATCCCCAACCTCGATGATCTTGGGCGAGCCGCAGTTCGATTCAAGCGCCCCCGCCGTGCGGGTAGTCGGCCGTCGCCTGTGCAATTGGTGGGTCAATGTCGAAACACTCTGGGCCGGCATCCATGACTCGCTGTTCGGTTTTCGTGTCTACCCAATCGCGCCTCTGCTTCAGATCATGCGGCATCAAGCCTGGATGCGACGCTTCGATTTCGATGCCGAAGCCGCAGTGCGTCTGTCCTGGATTGGCGTCATGCCGGTGAATATCGCCGCGCCGGTTAAATATTTTCGCCCCGAAGAAGGCGGCGTGACCCACTTTCACTATGGTCGCGACAATGCGCTGTTGCTCTGGATGCACATGCGCCTATTCGCGGAATTTCTGGTGCGGCTACCGACCTTGATCGCGCGCCGGCGCCGCAGCCCGTGACTGCTCGGTCAATAGAGAGGCTTGCGAGCGCGACAACGCTGTTCAACATTCCGCGTAGCGTTCGGTAGCGCACGGTCAAGCACGGCAGATTGACCTTAAACTCGAAGAAACACCGGAGTTTGTACATGAACATGACACCGAACATTGCACCGATCATCGCGCTCATTGCCGGCGTATTGATTCTTTTCGTACCGCGCCTATTGAATTATATCGTCGCGATCTATTTGATCGCCACCGGACTGCTCGGGCTGTTCGGTACGGGTAATCTCCATTTTCATTAGTTTACGCGCGCCATGGCTCTCTCCCGCGCGTCGGGCCCTCGTCTGCTCCGATCGGGGTTCGCAGTATGGCAGCGAGCGTTGTCAGGAACCGTGCGTTTCTAGCGCCAATCGTGGTGGTGATAGTAGCCGCCGCCGCCGCCCCCGCCTCGAACAAATCCAATGCACCCGCTCAGCAAGCTACCGAGGATCAAGAGTGTAACAGCCCATTTACGCATTACCGGTCTCCTTCATTACTAATCTGGGGTTGGCAAATGGCGGTCACCTTATTCGGTCGATGGATGCGCATAATCCCACACGAGAAAGCGCGCCGTCTGCGAGTCGGTGCGTTCCGGCAGACAGCAGCGCGTGGACGCGATCTTGTCCCCTCGCATCTCGCGAATGCTCCATAGGATGATACGGTCGACTCCGGCCTTGTTGATGGCAGCACTGCGCGCTTCGAAGCGCGTAACCAGAACGTTGCCGGAGACATAGGTGTTCAGCGGGGTGATGCGACGGCTTTTGTCCGACACGAATCGCTCGAGATCCTTCTGGATCGCGGCCTTACCCACACATGGGGTCTTCCAACAGAGGCCGCTTTCTGCATCGATCACCGCATCGTCGGTAAATAAGGCGAGCGCGTCCCCTACATCGCCACGGGCGAGGGCATCGAACAGCTGCTGCTGCACGGCCACGGCGCCCCCCTGGGCGGCGGCTACTCCCGCGCCAGCCATCAGGATCGGCAGTGCGGCGAGACCCCTAATAACGAATGACTTGAGCATCGTGCCTCTCCATTGCATGCGAGCAAAGATTCGCGACCGCCTCGACAGATAAGGTGGGCTCGCGCAGAACTCAAGCACGCATTATTGGGGCACCGATATTCCTCGTCTGTGCGGTATCGCACGCAGAGTGCGCGGGCCCGGTGCATACCACACAGATTCCCGTTTGCCGCCTTCCGTGCCGCAGCCGGAACTGTCATCTGAACGCATAAAATGCAATCTCAAAACAAGGCGAAGGGGCAAATCACACAATTTGTTCCGCCGGATGGCCAACCGCGATGTGAATGTGCGTCTTGGCGAACCAGCGCAAGTACCTCCAGTGACGAGTCAAATGCACGAGCCAGCTCCGTTGCGAAAGTCAGCGCATGCGCTGACGCGTCCGATCCATCGTAGCCGATCAAAATATGACGCGTCATGAGACCCTCCTTGCAGCAACGTCCGCCGGCGCCGTGGTATCTGCGGGTTCAAATTCGCCATTGGTTCTGAGCAGGTGCCGCGGCAGAAAGAAGGCATTGGCAATCAGGGTTGGCACAACGGCGCTCGCGACCACCGCCGCAACCAGGGCAGAATATTGTGCCCGGGTGATCACCTCGTGCGACAACCCAAACAGCGAGGAAATGGTGCCGAATGTCAGCCCTGTGGACATCAGCAGCGTCGTATAGATGGCTTCTTGCATTGGTGCCCGGAAAACCTTGGTGGCGGGATAAACACCGATGCATTTACTGACCATATTGCCAAGCAATAAAGCCACAAAACCGAGGGGCGCGGCCGCCAACGCGGGCAACACGGCCTCGCTGCCCGACCACGTGGCCAGACCCCCAAGACCGAACAGCACGAGCAGGAGGAATTTGGCTTCCAGCTCGGACAATCGCCCACCGTAGCGCTTGAAGAACCGCGGCGTGATGAACGACAGCACGACAAAAACAACGCTGGCTCCACCAAAGAATGCGCCCGTTTTCCAGGTAAACGGGCTGAAAATAAACCCCAACGCGAGAACCGTGAGCAGATCATTGATGAAACAGGGGGCCAGTACCGTCTTGCCGTAGTAGGCCACGGCGGCACATCCGAAAAATGGCGCTACGAATCCCACCAGACCGATGAGACACATCTCTTTTAGTTGCGCCGATAATCAATTGTGCAACGGTTCCGACCACAATTTCGGACAGGGCGGTGGCGATGCGCAGCCGGATCGAAAACAGGGTTGCGATCAGGGCGAGACCCGGCCAAAGGGACGCAAGGAGCCACGTCTCAGTCATGACGATGTCTCGCAGCGCTCCTTTCCAAGCGGGATCGTCGTTCGGATCTGCGTCATCGCTACAGCACCCGTCTGGTCATTTTACCCCGGTGCTGAGGGCATCGTCGGTGTCGGGATTGATCACGCCGAAGCGCGCAGGGATCTGGGCGTAGAAGAGCCGGATGTTCTCCTTTTGAATCAGCGCCAAAAGGTGTTGCGCTTCTTCGTCTGTGACGATGAATTCAACCTCCACCGCAAGCGTGCCGGCCAGTTCAATAAAGGTAGCCTCGTGAAGTACGTGATGCCGTCCGAATCCCGCCATGGCCCGAAACGCCGAGCCTCCGCGGATGCCCAGTTCATTTGCCTGCTGCATCAACCATTCCCACACGAGACGATGGTCGTGGCGATGTCCCTCGTGCACATAAAATCGCAAAAATGAACCGTTCATAATTGTGTCATCCTTTTTAATCCGTGCATTCAGGGTTCTTACTCGCCGAGATTAGCGCCCAGGTTGCGGCCATTGGCGTGGAATTTGCCACGGTATGATGGATTTCGCACGGCACGCGCGCATCAGGCTCTCGCCCACGCCACCGTTCCGATACCCGCGAAAGTCATCAGCACGGAACCAAACAGATGCAGTGCGGCGGCACCGCAGGCCTCGAGTGGCCGGTCCTGTTGCAGCAACATCACTATTTCTGATGAGAAGGTCGAGAACGTGGTCAGACCACCGCAGAATCCCGTGATGACGAATAACCGCCACTCGGGCGCGATCGCCGCCGAGGCAGCGAAGAACGCGACGGCCACCCCAATGATGTAGCCGCCGATCAGATTGGCGGCGAGAGTACCGGGCGGGACGCCCGGAAAATAGCTGTTTAGGGTCAGCCCCAACCACCAGCGCAGCAAGGCTCCTAGGCCTGCACCGATGAAGATCGCGATCGTTGATTTCAAGCAGCACCTGTCCTCGTAGAGCGGACAGGTCGCACAATAGCTACGCCAACCGTCCGATTAAAGCGTAGGCATCATCAGCCGCAAGTGCGGCGGTTCGGGGAGGTATGCCATCTCCCGCGACACTATTCTTCCAGAGAAGCGCCGGCGATACAACACCATCGATAATGTCGCCGTCGGGTGGGAGCAAACCGCATGCAGTGCGGCTCATGGCCCATTTCAAGTATGTCGGCGGGAAGTTGAACGCGAACCAGTCCATTTGCGCTTCCCAGGAACGTCATCGATAATTGAGCCATTTAGTCGGCGACGCGCCGGGTTCTCAATTGGTGGGTCGAGTAGTCATCTTGCTTGCGGAGGACCGCACCGATGAACATTATCCGCCACCGTTATTCAATCGTAGGTCTGATGATCATTGCGGGAATTACTGGCCTCGCCAGTTCCGGTGCGGTGACCGCCGCTGCCCCCCGCGACGCCTGTGCACTCCTGACTGCGCCACAAGTATCGAGCGCGCTTGGGGTCTCTGTCGGGCCGGGGCAACCGGTAATACCCAACAACACGAAAATATGCACCTGGAGCGAGCAAGGGGCATCGACTGGTGCTGAAAGGAATGTCACCGTGTCGCTGATGACGGCGACAAGTTTCGAGAACGGCAAAACACCGATGACTGGAGTCGCGAAGACGCCGGTGAGCGGTATTGGTGACGATGCCTATTTCATAGAACCACATGGAATGACCGCCGGTCTTAGCGTCAGGAAGGGGGATACCTGCTTTCAGGTCCGGGCACGATCGAACCCGACGTGGTTCAAGACCGGAAAGACGCCAGAATCGGAGCAGAAGGACCAGAGTGTCGAGCGTACCCTCGCGCTCGAGATTCTGAAAAAGCTCTGAGCCGCGGATTCGACCCACGGGGGCGCTCGATCCGTCGTAGAACAGTCACTCCGTATTGGAAAGCCGGAAATGAGCCGCTGGTTCGACGCCGCCGTTCAACGGTAGTTCCGGCCGACCGCGCAGATTACGCTGCGAATCTGCGCCGCCGAGCTTGTCGGCATCCCTGCGCTTTATGCGGCCGTTCGAGCGCTTGAGAACCAGCGCTACGAGGCCTCCTGCTGAAGACGCACTTGCGAAATACCAAGTTGCAGCGCCTATACACATTGGGCACATATGAACATCCTCATTCGTAAGCCAACTTCAATGTGCGCACGACCCGCCGTGACCCACAACATGAACTATGCGTATTGCTTTTTCGGCGACCAATCGCCAGCGCCACCGGGAAGCATGTCAAACATATGCCAGACGGCGCAAAAGTCGTCGCCCGGTCTGAATCTGGCGTCTGATACTCGAACGATCCTCTTGCCCTTGCCTTGGAACACCGAGATGCCCGGCAGCCATCCGCCCTTGCTCGATCGGTAGCCCAGGTCCGCTGCGAACGTGGTGCCTGCGTGACTCACCATCGGAAATGTCCAGCCGCGGCTCGCCGCGAACTTGCGCTGCGTATCCGGCGTGTCCGGACTTGACACCACGAAAGCCGCACGCGAGGCGACATGATGGTGTATGCCGTTGTAGCCGTCAGCCCACATCGTGCAGCTCGGGCATGACGTGCCCATGTTGTGAATGACGATCAAATCCTCATGCCTGCCGAACAACTGCGACAAGTGTATCGCGCCCTCAAATGCCTGGAATTCGTAGTCGTCTACTTGCTGAGGTTCCACGGCTCGCTGGGTGTCACGTATCTTTTGCCTGATCTCAGTGATCTGCTGGCGGTAATCAGTGATTTTGGCGCTGCCTTCTGCGTAATTCATGCGTGCGATCTCGAGGTGATTTAGTTTGAATACTGATCGTGCAATTTGACCCAGGCCATCGTGGATGGAAGATTTCCCTCATCTCGTCCCCGCGGCACCAAATCCAGATAGTTGTAAGCCGTATTCAACGTGTCGATACCGCGCCCGAAAGTCGAATAGGTATGGAACACGGTATCGCCGTCTCTCAGGAAAACGCTGACTCCCGGTGCATCGGTCGCGGGAAACCTGCGCTTGTCGTAGTTGTAGTCCACGTCGCCGCGAATCTGTTGCTCGGTGAACGACACCTGGTAGTCGAAGTTGAAATCATTCCCGCCCGAAGACACCCAGTTGAAACTCCAGCCCAGTCGCTGTGCGAATGCATGCAGTTTTTTCCACGGTGCGCGCGACACCGCGACAAAGGAGACGTCACGCTGCTTTAGATGGGTGACAATCCCGTTGAAGTTGTCCGCCCAGAACGAACAGCTCTTACAGCCGCTTTCCCACTCCGGCGCAAACATGAAGTGATACACCACCAATTGATGACGTCCACCGAATAAATCCGGCAGCGCCTGCGGCCCAGTTGCGGTTTCGAATACGTATTGCTTGTCGACGCGCTCCCAGGGAAGCTCGCGGCGCGCACGACTCAATTCGTCGCGCTGGCGTGTGAACTCCTTCTCCTTGGACAACAGCTGCTTGCGAGCGGCGATCCATTCGGTCTTCGATACGATTTGATGGCTCATGGCGTATCCTCAGCTCCACTTAATTTTGGACTTCGTTGGGTGTCTCGTTTTGCGCTTCGCTTGCCGCTCGACACTCCTTTGGTCTTTCGCCGACGAGACGCCTTTGTGGTGGTGCGCTCGTCGATCTCGGCCAGCGTTGCCGCCAAAACTTCGAACTGTTGCTGCCAATACTTGCTGTACCGATTCAGCCATGACGCGGCCTCGGCTAGCGGCGCCGCATCCAGGCTGCACCTGCTAATTCTGCCGCTACGCTCCTGCTGGACAAGACCGGCGCGCACCAAGAGTTGGATGTGCCGTGAAACTGCCTGCAACGAGATATGAAACGGCATGGCGAGTTCGGAAACCAAGAGCGCCTCACCGTCAAGCCGCTCGAGAATCCGGCGGCGTACCGGGTCGCAGAGCGCGAAGAAGACTTCGTCAAGTCTCGCCGCATCGGCCTCGGCATCACGACCGGAGGCAGGGACAGCGCGTAGGACGACCGCATTGCTCATGTGCATAAACTATCAACGAATCGGTTGATAGTCAACATATAAGTTGATTATATTGTTGGCCCTGGGACGAACGGACTCGGCGCGGCGGAAGAGGTATAAGCGTGTAACCAACTGTTTTAGCTGCAATAGTTAGCGACAAGGCCGCTTCCCGCCCGTCTCTACCGAATCTTTAGTGTTCCGCGTCATCTCGGCGCCCAAGAAATTTAGGTGCGGAGGCCTCGGATCATGGTCACGCGCCCAGAACATCCAAATCGCTAAAGATCTTGCTTAAGTATTAGAGCGCGCTATACTTAACAACATGCTTAACAAAGTGACGGCTCTCGATCAGACGTTTCAAGCTCTCGCAGATTCCACCCGGCGGGCGATTCTGGTTGAGTTGACCCGGGGACCCAGTTCGGTCAGCAAGCTGGCACGTCCACTGGCCATGTCGCTTCCGGCTGTGATGCAGCACCTGGCTGTGCTCGAGGATTCGGGGCTCGTCCGATCGGAGAAGATCGGGCGTGTGCGCACTTGTCGGATCGAGCCCAAGGCTCTGAGCATGGCGGAACAATGGATCAATCAACGACGGGCGGAGTGGGAACGACGCCTCGATCGGCTGGGCGAATATTTGGAGACGATCAAGAGGTAGGAAACAACCAATGGCAACCGCAGGTAAAACGTCGAACGCGTACCCGGGACCCCTGATCGTGTCGCGCCTGTTCCAGGCTCCGCGCAACTTGGTCTTTCAAGCCTGGAGCACTGCAGACCACCTGCGGCACTGGTTTTGTCCGGCTGGATATACCGTGCCGGACGTACGTATCGAGTTTCGAGTGGGTGGGGTCTTTGAGATTTGCATGCGCTCGCCGGAGGGCCGAGATCACTGGACACGCGGTCGATATGCGGAAATTGTGCCCGATGCGCGGCTGGTCATCGATATGCTTGCTGTTGGAGACCGGGACAAGCCGCTGTTTCGCGCTTACACAGTCGTCAACTTCATTGACGAGGCGGGCGCGACCACGCTTGAGGTCGATCAACGCTACACCGTATTCGACCCCGCCGCGGCGGCGATGATCGGGGGTGCGCCTCAAGGATGGAGTCAAACGCTTGATCGACTGGAAGCCGAGGTTGCACACATGCAAAAATCCGCTACCTCGGCCCGCTCGGTTGTACATGCGATGTTCTCGGTTGAACGGACATACGCAGCACCGCGTTCTCATGTATTCAAGGCGCTGACTGACCCCGAAGCCAAAGCCAGGTGGTTCACCGGAGGGGCAGGCTATACGCAACTGGCGCGCCATATGGATGTTCGGCCGGGCGGCCGTGAGCATGTACAGGGGCGTTGGGAGACCGGTGTAGTTTCCACTTTCGATGCGATTTACCACGATGTCGTGCGGGATGAGCGTGTGGTCTATTCGTACGAAATGCACCTGGACGATCGCAAGATTTCAGTATCTCTCACAACAATTGAGTTGAAACCCGCGGGCGCCGGCACTCGCCTCCTGATGACCGAGCAGGGGGCTTTTCTCGATGGCTACGAGGATGCGGGTTCGCGCGAGCGGGGGTCCAACGCGTTGCTCGATGCGCTAGGGAAATCCCTCCAATAGCGGATGAATCGTGCCGAATCAAATCGAAAGCGCGAAGGCGTTGGTTGACCCGGTGGAGGTTCGAGTGTGCTCGTACGTCAGTTAGCTCTTGGGTGTATGGCGGTCCTCAGAGCCGCAGGATCTTGGGCGGCCAGCCCGGGGGCTCGACACCGAATCGCTTCGCGTACTCAGTATTCAGGCGCGGCCAGTCGAATTTCATCGCATCGCCGCCGACAATCCGCCCCAGGGGATCGGCGGCAAGTAATCGATCAAGCACATCGAGGCAGATGTGCCAGCCGGCCGCGCCCATCGATATGAAACTCCGATCGATGTTGTGCCGGAGCGTGAGGCGCGTGCCGTCTCCAATTGGCTCGAGCCGCCATCGCATATCGTTGCCGCTCCACTGAAATTCGAGCAGCTTTGCGGCCTCAGCGCGCGTCACACGCGTCTCGGAAATCTGCGGCGTCGGAGTTCCGACCGTCGAAAGCTTGACGGGACCGGCCAAGGCGAGGCTTCGGTCAGCGTCAAATGGGGCCCATTCACGGAGCTGCGTCGGGTCGGTCAACGCTTGCCAGACTTTCGACGGCGGATGGCGAAGCTCCCGGACGAGAATGAGAGTCCACTTCTGCCCGTCCTTGCGAACCTCGGCACCCGCGGCCGGACCTGGTTTGTAATTGTCACGGCTGCTCATCGTTTCTTTGCCTTGCGACGTGGTGTTTGATTGACACGATCGAGGTGGCGCTCAAGAGCGTCTACATGCACCGACCAGAAGCGGCGGAACGGAGCGAGCCAGGCATCGACCTCCATGAGCGGCTCGGGCCTGATCCGGTAAAGACGCCGCTGTGCGTCAACTCGCGACTCCACGAAACCCGCCTCACGCAGCACCCGCAGGTGCTTGGAAACCGAAGGCTGCGGCATTCGCAACCGCTCTTCGAGATTACCCACGGATAGCTCCGAGACGGCGATCAAACTCAAGATGGCGCGGCGGTTCGGCGCACACGCCCTGCTTCATCGATACCCGATCGGCAATCAACACCGGCTATTGCCGATTTCTATTTGCGATACCGTAAGGCGTCGACCACGAGTGCGAAGGCCGGCGAGGACTGGCGACGACTCGGATAATACAAATGGTAACCCGAGAAGGACGGGCACCAATCCGCCAATACGCGTATCAACCGGCCGGCCGCTATATGGGATCGAACCTGGTCCTCGGGCAGATACGCCAGTCCGAGACCGGCGAGAGCGGCGTTCAACCGCATAAATATGTTGTTGAACACGAGCTGCCCTTCGACATGGACGTGCAGGTCACGACCGTTCTTCTCGAATTCCCACGCATAAAGGCCTCCATGAGTCGGGAGACGCAAATTGATGCAGTCGTGCCCGGTGAGATCCCGCGGCGTCTGCGGGTGCCTTCGTCTCTCAAAATACTCAGGTGACCCTACAACCGCCATGCGCATGTCCGGGCCGATGCGCACCGCAATCATGTCTTTCGCGATCTGCTCCCCAAGGCGGACGCCGGCATCAAAGCGCTCCGCAACAATATCGGTCAACCCGTAGTCGACGATGACCTCAACATGAATGTCGCGATGATCCGGCAGAGCCCGTTCTAGCGCAGGCCAGAGAATCGCATTTGCCGCGTGCTCGCCTGCCGTGATGCGGATGTTCCCGGCGGGTTTGTCGCGCAGATCACTCAACGCGGACAACTCGGCCTCGATCTCCGCAAACCGCGGACCGGCCGTCCGAAGCAGCCGGTCGCCAGCCTCGGTTGGGGAGACACTGCGTGTGGTTCGGGCCAACAGCCGAATACCGATTCTCTCCTCAAGCCCTCGGATCGTGTGACTCAGCGCCGATTGCGACACCCCAAGCTTTGCCGCCGCCTTGGTAAAGCTTCGCTCTCGCGCAACAGACAAAAAGGCCAATAGGTCGTTTACATTGCGTTGCCGCATTTATGAATTCCGGTCATAAGCTCAAGCGCATTTTGCCATCTAATCAGGCCGGCTCCCATTTGCTAGCTTGATCTGCATTGATCCAGGGAGGCTATGCTGATGGAAATCAAGCGCTGCGGGTCGCAGCCCCCCAGCAAAGGGCCGGCGGAATACTTCACAGGCGCAGTCCGGCTCGATCCTCTGTTCCAACCACCCGCGCCGGCCCGCGCACTTGGGGTGAGTGTGACTTTCGAGCCCTGTGCCCGCACCGCCTGGCACACGCATCCGCTAGGTCAGACGCTCATCGTGACGGCCGGGCGCGGATGGACACAGTGCTGGGGTGGTCCGATCGAGGAGATTCGACCCGGCGATGTGGTCTGGTGCCCGCCAGGCACGAAGCATTGGCACGGTGCGACGCCGGCGACCTCGATGACCCACATCGCAATCGTCGAGGCACTCGACGGCAAGACGGTCGAGTGGATGGAGAAGGTGACCGACGAACAGTATTACGCCGCCGCGAAAAAGTGAACGCATGTTCCTGACAGCGCGCCGCGAAATCGACCGGATTTTTGGGAAGCGCAATTGACGAGGTGAAGCTGCGCGCACCTCAAGGAGAGACAGCATGGAGAAGCGAAAACTAGGAAAGAACGGCCCGGAAGTCTCCGCCATCGGCTTCGGCTGCATGGGCTTGAATTTCGCCTATGGTCCAGCACTCGACAAGCCAAGTGCGATTTCCCTTATTCGGACCGCTTTCGAGCTCGGGGTGACCCTGTTCGATACCGCCGAGGCCTACGGCCCCTTCACGAACGAGGAGATCGTGGGTGAAGCACTGGCTCCCATCCGGGATCGGGTCGTGATCGCCACAAAATTCGGCTTCAAAAACGGCGATTCCACGGCCGGGATGGACAGTCGCCCCGACCATATACGGGAAGTCGCCGAGGCATCGCTGAAGCGGCTCGGTACCGACCACATCGACCTGTTCTATCAGCACCGAGTGGATCCGAACGTCCCCATGGAGGAAGTCGCCGGCGCCGTACGGGACCTGATTCGCCAGGGCAAGGTCAAACACTTCGGTCTCTCGGAAGCGGGTGTGCAGTCGATTCGCCGTGCGCACGCGGTGCACCCGGTGGCGGTGCTGCAGAGCGAGTATTCGCTGTGGTGGCGCGAGCCCGAAGCGGAAGTGTTGCCGGCGTGCGAGGAGTTAGGCATCGGATTTGTGCCATTCAGCCCGCTCGGCAGGGGCTTTTTGACGGGCAAGATCAACGAGAACACGGCATTCGCCAAGGGCGACTTCCGCAACATCGTACCGCGCTTCTCGCCCGTAGCCCGCAAGTCGAACCGGGCGCTGGTCGATCTGCTCGGCTCAATTGCATCGAAGAAGCGGGCGACCTCGGCGCAGATCGCATTGGCGTGGCTGTTGGCGCGAAAGCCTTGGATTGTGCCGATTCCAGGAACCACGAAGGAGCACCGGCTGAAGGAGAACGTTGGAGCGGCGGCAATCGCGTTGGCCGCGGACGACCTACGCGAGATCGACGGCGCGCTGGCCGGCATCACGGTACAGGGTGACCGCTATCCGCCACACCTGGCGGCGCATGCCGGCAAGTGAGACATCCGCGGTCCGCCACACCTATTCGGCCAAGGAGACCTCCATGACCAACGTCATTGTTGTTATCGGGGCCGGATCGATGGTACGACGCTCAGAATAAGACGAAACTCCGCGCGCGGCACTACCTGTCGCTCAGGGCGTTTTCCGCGGCGCAGGCCGCGCTCTCAATGGGATGCCAGCGGCCGGCCGCAGGCATCTAGCGCTGAGTGCCCGTCGGGTACGGGTCCTGCAGAACAGTGTGGCCGGTCTCCAGCAGGGACTTCAGGTTGGATAGGATCTTCGGCCAGCCGCCGGACACCGCCTCGATGAGTTTCGAGGGTTTGCGCTCGATGGTGTGGGTGATGGAGAGCTTGACCACCGTTCCACTGGGTTCCAGTTCCATCGTGCATTGCGACTCGCCTTCGGCCTTGAGCTCGGGCTTATTCTGGTGCTGCCAGCGGATCACCAACCGCCGTGGCGGCTCCGCCTCGATGATCTCGCCGGAGTCGGTGATCTGACCGTCGCCGGACACCATCTTCCACGGGGATCCCGCCGTCCACTGGCTTTCGCAGTGCACACCGAACCAGTACTGCTTCATGTACTCCACGTCGGTCAGTGCTGACCACAGTTTCTCGCGCGTGGTGCGGATGTAGGTCACGTAGACAAAGGTCGATCTAGCCATTGTTTTTCTCCAGTCGTTGCTTCAGATCCGAGAGCGCCTTGAGGCGCGGTCTTTCGAACTTGGCAATCCAGCGCTCGTAAATCTCCTGCAGCGGTACCGGATTGAGGAAGTGCAGCTTTTCGCGGCCGCGCCGCACGGTGGCGAGCAGATTCGCCGCCTCCAGCAGGTCCAAGTGTTGCGTCACGCCTTGTCGCGTCATGTCCATGTGCTCGCACAGTTCGTTCAGGGTGCGGCCGTCGTGCGCATGCAGCAGATCCAGCAGCTTGCGCCGGTTGGGATCGGCGAGAGCCTTGAACAGCAGATCGGTATCAGGGAGATGCTTGGTCATGTAAGACTATCGGCAAGTGTTTACTTGCCTTTATTATGGGCAAGAATCGCCTTGCATGTCAATCGCCATGATTGAGCGTTCCGGCTGGTC
The DNA here is from genome assembly GCA_963758145.1 of uncultured Gammaproteobacteria bacterium. Classification (GTDB taxonomy): domain Bacteria; phylum Pseudomonadota; class Gammaproteobacteria; order Steroidobacterales; family Steroidobacteraceae; genus Bog-1198. The sequence goes on along the minus strand of CAVWUK010000008.1, from coordinate 708,835 downwards.
CGTCCCCGATGCGAAAAGTTCATGGGAATTGTTCGGCGCCCTTTGGACCGGGCGGCTCGGGCATTCACCGATTCAAACGACGCTGCGGTACGGCCACCTGGAGGCCTCCGACGCATCACCCAAGGCCGTTACGATCCTGAATGAGCAGCCAGTCGCCATTTGCAACGATCACGCGAAGGTTGCTGATTGGCAGCGAATGGATTTCGATGGAGCACGGGAGGATCGTCGACAAACGAGTGCCTCACGCCGGTGAATTGCCGGTCGACGATCCCCGTGCTTGCTTATGCGTTAGCGCCTTGCATGAATTTCTCGGCGCGGCGGCGCATCTCGTCAGGTGGAATATCCTCGATGTGCGTTGCAAGAGTCCAGGTGTGTCCGAACGGATCTTTCAACGTCCCCGATCGATCTCCATAAAACTGATCTTTGACAGGCTGCATCTCCTTTGCACCGCTTGCAACCGCTCGTTTGAATACCTCGTCGACCCGCTCCACGTACACCATCAGGCTGACCCCAGCTCCGCCCAGCGACTGTGGGCTGCGGTGCCCCATTTCAGGATGTTCGTCTGCAAGCATAATTGCAGAATCGCCAATTCGGATCTCAGCGTGGCCGATCTTGCCATCGGGCCTTGGCATTCGCATCAGTTCGGTGGCGCCGAAGGCACGCTTGTAGAAATCGATAGCGTCGGCAGCGCCTTTGATAATGAGATAAGGAGTGACCGAGTGATAGCCGTCTGGAATTGACTTGGTCGCCATGATCTTTCCTCCTTGGGTGATCGTTTAGTGGATGGACGCACCGCTATTCTAGAACTGGCCCGTGGTAATGCAACCGGGCCTCAGCCCGATCGATCGGCAATCCTTGACCGCGGATTATCTTAACCCCCGATCACCGATGGATTTTCGGTGGACGTTGACGTCGATCCGCCGGTACAAGCCCGCCAGCAGCAATGATTGCACCAAACTGATGCTGCCTTAGGATAGCGCGGACGCTCCATCTGCTGCAGCCACTCGTCAACCAGGGCGCCTTCACTTCGCGCCATGTGAATCAGCGTTAGGCGGGCGACGTAACCAACTGGAATCGGCAACCGAGAAGCGCATGGAAATGATACGGATTTCATCATCGCGCTCGGTGTGCGCCACGGAAGCGACCTGGTCTTCCAGAAGCCCCAGCGGTGCCGTCGCAATCCGCACGGCACGGGATTCCATACCCGAGGACTATCCTGCGGACCGGTAGACGGCGGACTTCCGGTAGACGTGGGCGTCGAAACCAGCCGGCCTTTTTTCCGCAGAAACACGTGGAGTCTTCGGGCGGGCTGACGCTAACCACGCGACTTCCTGTTGGAAGTTGCGGCGTAGCGAAGACTACGCCTTCTCTCCCGCCGGTAACTCCGCAATTTTGAAGGGAACCCCACAGCCGCCAATACCGCAGTACCCGTTCGGATTCTTCGCAAGGTACTGCTGGTGATAGTCCTCGGCGTAATAGAATTCCGGCGCACCGATGATCTCAGTCGTGATCGCTCCCATTCCGGCCTTGGCAAGCGCCTCTTGATATGCCGAGCGCGATTTTTCGGCGCGCCTTTGCTGCTCATCGCCGTAAGTATAAATACCGGAACGATACTGAGTGCCGCGATCGTTACCCTGCCGCATGCCTTGCGTCGGGTCATGCGCCTCCCAGAAAACTCTAAGCAACTCGTCGTAGCTCGTAATCTTCGGATCAAACACGACCCGCGCCACCTCGTTGTGCCCCGTGTAGCCGGTGCAGACTTCCTCATAGGTGGGGTTGGGGGTAAATCCGCCCGCATACCCGACCGCCGTTGAATACACGCCGTCGAGTTGCCAGAACTTGCGCTCCGCACCCCAGAAGCAGCCCATGCCGAACAAGGCCAACTGCATTCCCGCAGGGTACGGCGGCACGGTCCGATGGCCCGATACGAAGTGGCTGCCCGATACCCGCATGGGTTCAGCTCGCCCCGCAAGCGCTTGGTCTGCGGTCGGCATGACGGGGCTTTTGCGAATCATGTCCATGGCCTAGTGTGTGGCCGCTGGAGGTCGGATTCAAGCGCCGGTTGGCACCAAATCCGGAAGTTTATGGCGTAGGCGTAGCCGCGGAAGCCGGCGCGTCCCCTTTGGGCGTCGGGTCAACCGGTACCACCGGCAGGTTGTAAGCATCCACCTTGGTCTTTGCTTCTTGTTCCTGACGTGCCTTCTCTTGCGCGAGTCGCAGTTGCTCGCGGCTGCGCTCGAACTCCGCCTTGCGCTTCGCTTCAACCGCGGGATCCACGTCTTTTTCCGCCAATCGTTCGATCGCGATCCGCGCATTGACACAGTCCGTGTTGGTACGGGATTTGGCGGGATTCTCGTTGCACTTCAAGAGCACGCCGTCGAGCGTCACCCGATCCTCCATCAGGTCATCGACCGTCATCGGCGGGGCCTTGCGCGGCGAGCACGCTGCACTGCCCAGCGCCGCTGCGCAGAGCAGTCCAAAAGCGAAAATTCGTTTGCTTGAATATGGCATATGGTTTCCCAGGTGCAATGGTACTGAAAACCGGCCCGGATGCGACCCCGTCAATGTGACGCAAATCACGACCTGATCATTTCTCTGCCGCACTATCCGGCCGCTTGATTGCAGCCGTGAACTCGCGCACTGTCGGAAGCCCGGTTTGACCAGGCCGCCGCGCATGTGTACTTTGCGCAAGAATGTCCTCCCGCAAACCGAGTCAAGAGCCTCAACCTTTGGATTTCGAGGCTGCCATGCGCGATCTCGAAGCGCTTGTCGAACGCTTGGAGCATGGCGATTTACCCCTCGAAGAATCGCTGGCGGCCTTCGAGCGCGGCGTCGCGCTGACCCGGAACTGCCAGACAGCTCTCAAGCAGGCGCAGCAAAAAGTGGAAATACTGCTGAAGAAGGCCGGCGAACCCCAAGTCGAAGAATTCGGCGCCGAAGAGCCGAAAGGCGGCTAGCAGGCGGCGCCTGCCGTCCGCTGGTCGGCGCAGGGGCCGGCCCTGGACCGGGCGGCGCCGAATCGTCTGATATCATTGGCATTGCGCGGCCTCGTGGCCCGTCTTGCATCGGATTACATCTCTGGGAACCAAAACCACATGAACGTCGCCGCCCCTGCCAAAAAACCCGCCGCGTCGCCCGTCGAGGACGTGCAGGGCCATTCGGACACGCGCCAAATTCCGATAAACAAGGTGGGAATCAAGGATATCTACCACCCGGTCAAGGTAAAGGATCGGGCCACCGGCGAGCAGCACACGGTCGCCAATTTCAACATGTACGTGAATTTGCCGCATAACTTCAAGGGCACGCACATGTCCAGGTTCGTCGAGATTCTCCACCGCCACGAGCGTGAAATATCCGTGGATTCCTTCGGCAAGATGCTGGAGGAAATGACCGAGCATCTCGATGCGAGCGCCGGCCACATCGAGATGACGTTCCCGTATTTCGTCATGAAGAAGGCGCCCATTTCCGGCGTCGAGAGTTTGATGAATTATCAAGCCACCATTTTTGGAGAGCGCCGCGACGGACGGACCGAGGTGTGGCTCAAAGTGGTGGTTCCAACCACCAGCTTATGCCCGTGCTCCAAGAAGATTTCCGATTACGGCGCCCACAATCAGCGTTCGCACATCACGTTGACCGCCAAGCTGAACGAGCACATGTGGTTGGAGGAGCTCATCGACATCGCGGAGGCAAATGCCTCATGCGAGGTATACGGGATATTGAAGCGCCCGGACGAAAAATACGTCACCGAGCGTGCTTACGACAATCCGAAATTCGTCGAGGATACGGTGCGCGACGTCGCGGTGGCTCTAAATCGTGACAAACGCGTCCGCGCCTACGTGGTCGAATCGGAAAATTTCGAGTCGATACACAATCATTCCGCATACGCGATGATCGAGCACGACAAAGAGGCTGCCACAGGGCGGTAGCCGCCGATGCGGCGGTCAGGATCCGCGCTCGGCGCTTTGCAACCGTCCGATTAGGCTGCGCAGGAACACTTGATTGAAACGAAGCTGACATTCCGCCGAGACCTGCTCGAGCAGCGTGGAACTCACTTTCATGACCGTGACGGGGCCTGCGGCGATTATGGTCGCGGTCCGCTTGGCGCCGCGCACATAGCTGGTTTCGCCGAAGCAGTCGCCGCTGTCCAAATAACCCAATGCCTTGCCCAGCCGCGCCACACCGACGCGGCCTTGCACGATGATGTAGAACCGATCGTCCATCTCGCCCTCTTTGACGATTTCCTCGGCATCGGCGTAATCCTGCCAACTGCTGGCTCGCAGCACTTCCCAGATTTCGCTGTGCGAAAATTCGTGGAAGAACTTCAGCTTTCGCAATAGGCTGAATTGCTCCTGCTGATCGATTCGGTTGTATTGCGCGCGCAGTTTCTGGTGCACGCGGGTCAGCTCGGCGGCGAAATCGAGCCCGGTTTTATAGCGCTTCGCCGGATCCTTCTGCAACGCCATCGCGGTGACGTTCTCGAGCTCCTCCGGAATCTCCGGCCGCAACGTGTGGATCGGCGGCGGCGTTGCAAACACGATTTGGTGCAGCAGCTTTTGCAAATTGCCGGCCCGAAACGGTCTGGTGCCCGTCAGGAGTTCGTACATCACCGCGCCCAGCGAATACAAATCCGATCGATTGGTCAATTCGATCGACTGCACCTGCTCGGGCGACATGTACGACGGGCTGCCGGCGATGCCTTCGATGCGCGAAATCTCCGAATCTGCTACCAAAGCGATTCCGAAGTCGATGATGCGTACGTCGCTCTCGAGCGTCAGCATGATATTGCTTGGTTTGATGTCGCGATGAATGACGCCGCGGCTGTGCGCATAGTGCAACGCGCGTGCGGCCTTGTAAACCAGCTCCACCACATCGTCTATCCGCAGCAAATTGTCGGGCCTGCAATATGCGGCAAGCGTGCGCGCGCCGTGAACGTGTTCCGTCACGATGTAACAGTGCCCGTTCTCCTCGCCGGCATCATAGATCGGCAGGATGTTCGGATGCTGCAGCATCCCAACCATGTGCGCTTCGGAGAGAAACATCTTGCGCGCGATGCGCTTGCGGTTCTCGTCCCCGTTGGGATCGACGTTGTACACCTTGATGGCGACGTCGCGGCCGTAGTACGGATCGTGCGAGAGGTACACGACACCCGTGCTGCCGCGGCCGACCTCGTTGATGATCACGTACTTGCCGATTTTTTCAGGCAACGCCGCGAGACCGGTCAGGGACTTCGCGTTATCTTTTGTACGGACGTTGTTCAAGGTTAGCCGTTGGCCGCTGCGGCGACGTTGCATTCGGTGGCCGGAAGGATACGTCGGCAGGCGGGAGCTAAACTGTGATTTGAGTCGAGGGTCCGCGAAAGTGGTCGTATCCGTGAGCCGGGGGCGCAAATTTTGCTCCGTTCAACGCCCAGCTCACCCCGGTTCCGCGACGTAGCTCACCGATCGCCGTCAGCCGTAGGCTTAATTGGGCGGCCAACGAGGCCAGTTTGGCGTAGCCGCCCGGCGGGACGGCGAGCAGCAACTCATAGTCATCGCCGGCGCCTAGCGCCCAGTCGCGTGCCTGCTGAGGGCTCGCCAGCGCCTGCAAGGCATCCGACAGCGGCAGGCGCTCGACATCGACATGCGCCGAAATTCCGCTGGCACATGCCAGTTTTGGCAGATCTCCCACCAGCCCGTCGGACAGGTCCATGGCCGCGGTCGCGATCCCGCGTGCGGCTGCACCAAATTTCACCCGCGGAATCGGATACTCGAAGCGCTGCCGCAGTTCGCCTACCGCCGCGCCGTCGTTGCTCGTGTGCGATCCGGTGGCCAACGCCAACCCCGCACCGGCATCGCCAAGGGTTCCGGTCACCGCCAACAGATCTCCTGCGTGTGCGCCGCTGCGGCGCAGCGCCGTGCCGCTGGCGACATGACCCATGAGTTGTACACTGATGGTGAGCGGTCCGGCCGTGGTATCGCCGCCGACCAGTGCTACGTCGTACGCATTCGCGAGGTCCGCAAGGCCGCCGGAAAACCGCTCGAGCCAGTCCGGATCGGCGTTTGGCAGGGTTAAGGCCAGGGTGGCCCACGCCGGAGTCGCGCCCATCGCCGCCAAGTCGCTCAAATTCACGGCGAGCGCACGGTGGCCTATGGATCGGGCGTCGCTATCGTGCGGGAAATGGCGGCCGGCGACGATGGTGTCCACCGCCGCAGCCAATTCCGCATTTGCGGGCACGCGCAGCAATGCCGCGTCATCGCCCACGCCCAGCAGCACGTCGGATCGCGCACAACCCAGGCGCGAGAAGTACCGGCTTATCAAATCGAATTCGCCGAGATGCGATTGGTCGCGGCCCACGCTGCTCTATTCCGCGGGCCGGCCGTATTCGTTTGGACGCAGTTGCTGCGCGGCGCGGTCCAATACGGCGTTCACGAACTTGTGCCCGTCGGTCGCACCAAATTGCTTGGCGAGTTGAACCGCTTCCGCGAGCGCGACCCGATAAGGCAACCCGGGGCAGGTCGCAAGTTCGTGCAGACCGATCCACAGGACCCCGTGCTCGATCGGATCAAGTTCGGCGGGCGGGATCTCGCAAAGCCCCGTGAGCTGGGCATCGAGCGCGTCGCGAGCCGGCGCAATCGCCCCCATCAAGTCCAGGAAATACTGGCGGTCGACCCGCAGAGCTTCCGGGTCCTCGGTAAATTGCTTTTGCGTATCCTGCCAGGGCCGCGGGTTGATTTGCAGTTGATACAGCGCCTGCAGCGCAAGCCTGCGCGCGAGGCTGCGAGCGCGATGCGGATTCACCGCTATCCATCCAATCGGCGCATCAGATTCGCCATTTCGAGCGCCGTCAACGCGGCGTCGGCGCCTTTGTTGCCGGCCTTGCCGCCCGCCCGATCGATCGCCTGTTCCACCGTATCGGTCGTCAACACGCCGAACGCGATGGGTATGCCCGATTCGAGCGCTATGCGCGCCAAACCCGAAGCGCATTCACCGGCCACATAGTCGAAATGCGGCGTCTGCCCGCGGATCACGGCGCCGAGTGCGATCAGCGCCTCAAAGCGGCGCGACAATGCCAATTTTCGGGCGGCGATCGGCATGTCGAACGCGCCCGGAACGCGCACGATCTCGATCTGCTTCTCCGTCGCCCCATGGCGCTTGAGCGCGTCGAGCGCGCCCCGCACCAGCGGTTCGACGACAAAATCATTGAATCGCGCCGCCAGGATCGCAAAACGCAGGTCGCGAACCAGGAGTTCGCCTTCGATCGTTTTCGGCTGCTCAATAGACACAATGTATTCCCTTAAAATCTATTCGCCGGACCCCGCGGCCAACGGCCACAGTATAAGCCCCGCAGGGTTTATTCACCGCCATCCACGTATTCGGTAATTTCCAGGTCAAATGCCGAGAGACCTTGCAGCTGCTTCGGCGCGCTCAGCACGCGCATGCGGTTGAGTCCCAGGTCCTTGAGTATTTGCGCCCCGATGCCGTAGGTGCGCAGCACCGTCGCCCCGACGTTGGGCGCCGCCACCGGTTTCGCATCGATCTGCCGGACGCTGTCCATGAAGTCCCTCGGCGACTCCTCCGGCCTCAAGATCACGACCACGCCGGAGGGTTCGGCCGCCACCCGGCGTATCGCGCCGCGCAACGGCCAACCCAGCCGTTCGCTGCGCACGCCGACCACGTCGCGCAGGGTATCGTTGATGTGCACACGGACCAACGGCGGCGGATCGGAATTCAGATCCCCCTTCACGAGCGCGACATGCACGTTCTTATTCACGTGATCCTCATAGCAACAAAGCCGGAAACCGCCGTGTTCGGTCTCGACCGGCTCATCGTAGATCCGCTCCACCGAGCGCTCGTTCTTGAGGCGGTAGCGGATCAGGTCCGCAATGGTGCCGATCTTCAGCGCATGCGTCCTGGCGAAGCGCTCGAGATCGGGGCGCCGCGCCATGGTGCCGTCGTCGTTCAAAATCTCGACGATCATGGCCGCCGCCGACAATCCCGCGAGGCGCGCCAGATCGCATCCGGCCTCCGTGTGGCCGGCGCGCGTGAGCACCCCGCCGGGTTGCGCCATCAGGGGGAAGATATGCCCGGGCTGGCGCAGGTCCTCCGGGCGCGCCTTCGGCGCCACCGCCGTCTTTATCGTGTGCGCGCGATCATGAGCCGATATTCCCGTGGTCACGCCCTCGGCCGCTTCGATGGACAGGGTGAAATTCGTGCGGTGCGCGCTGTCGGTGTCGCTGACCATCAACGGCAGCCGCAGTTGGCGGCAACGCTCGCGCGTCAGGGTCAAGCAAATGAGGCCGCGTCCATAGCGCGCCATGAAGTTCACGTCCTCGGCGCGAACGCAATCCGCAGCCATGATGAGATCGCCCTCGTTTTCACGGTCCTCATCGTCCATGAGCACCGCCATTTTCCCCTGGCGTATGTCCTCGAGAATCTCATCGATCGTATTCAATGCGGTCATGGTTTGTTCATTCTCGATATATCCTCGCATTCCGGCGGGTTGCCATTGTAGCTTGCGGACCGGGCGGCGCAGCGCGAACGCCTCATTGGCGTCCGGTCGGCGGGGTCCACTGCAGCGCCGGGGCCGCCGTTGAAAAATCCAGGGATAGCAATTTAAAAAGCATCCAGAGCAACACCACCGCAACGGCGGCAGCGATCCAAACGGCAGGTTTTATGCGTTTGTGCCGCGGCGCTGGTGCATGGCTCATCGCAGCTTCGTCGGAAGGCTGCACCCGGTCCGATTCCGGTTGCTGCCGCGTTGCCGTGTTGGCGGACACGGATATGGCCGATGGCGGCTGTGCTTGCGCCGATTCGGCGGCCAAGGGGATGGTGGGTGCCGGTGCCGGTGCCGGTGCCGGAAGAGTGCCAATCACCGGCGAGAGCGTTCGCGCGGCTGCGGGCGCGGGCGTGAGCGCGGCTCTGGGCTTCGGCCGAAGCGCATAGGCCGCAGCCTGGGCATTTTGCATGATCCGGCTCTCGATCAAGACGAACACGGCGACCAGGAATGGCACCACGATGGTCAATGCCGGCGATTGCTGGTTGACCCAATCGACGATCATCGGATCGGAAATGGCAATATCGCCGGCGAGCCAGCCGAGCATTGCACCCCCGCCGCGTTTCAGGAGCGGGTACCGCCTCAGCAGGACGGCGACGAACATGCTGCCGTACATCAGCAGCGGCACACTCATCAACAAACCCATGGTCAGGATAAAGATGCTGCCGTGGGCGACGGCAACCAGTGCGACCACGTTGTCCACGCTCATGACCAAGTCGGCGGCGATGATGGTGCCGACGGCCGACCACAGGCCGGGGGCATCTTTGGGCGCTCGCTCGCCGGACTTCGATTCTCCCTGTTCCTCGACGGTCAGTTTGATCGCGATGACGATGAGTGCCACGCCGCCCAAGATTTTCAGCACCGGAATGGACAGCAGAAAACTGGCAAATACGGTGAGCAGCACCCGCAGCGCAATGGCCCCGTCGATGCCGATCAACATGGCGCGTTTCGTCAATGCCGGCGGCAGCGAGCGGCAGGCGAGCGCGATGACCACGGCATTATCACCGCTCAGCAGCAGATTGACGAAGAACACCTCCAGGGTGAGATTCACATAGTGAAAGAGGTTGTCAAAGCCCATCACGGAAGCCTTTCATCATGTTCACCCGGCGATACCCGCCAAGGCCGTATAGACCCCGGTCGCGGCGGCGCAGAAAAAAATCGTCCCCACCATGGCGGCGTAAGCGCCCTGAAGCTGCATTGGGCCGGTAAGCTTCATCCGCCCCAATCGGTACAGGAATCCCAGCGCTATCGGCAGCAGCAGGGCGTTGACCACTCCCATCGCGATCGACAGCCGGATGAGGTTCACGCCGGAGGCGACCAACCCTCCGCCGAGCAGCAGAATCAAGGCAAAAGCGGCGTAAAACCATGGAGCTTGCAGCGGATGATGTTCCAGCGAGTGATGAACGCCGGCCACTTCGCCCAACGCCCAGGCTGCCGTCAGGCATACCGTTACGGTGGCGACCATCGCCCCGCCGCCCAGGCCGGCGACGAACACCAAACGACCAATGATCGGTCCCAGTGTGGCGGTGAAGGCCGTGGCGATCTGCGGCACGTTTTCCAGCTGCGCGGGCAGCTGGTGCTCCCCAAACGTGGCCGCCGCGGCAATCAATACGGCGGCGGTTACGGTCTGGCAGAGAACGGCGCCGATCATTATGTCGAGCCTGGCGATGTTCAGGTGCCCGATTCCCAGCCCTTTGTCGATCATGGCGGACTGCTGGTAGAAAATTGCCCACGGCATCACGCTGGTGCCCAGGTTGGCCGCCAGCAGATAAAGATAGTCTCGGTTTCCGAGCGGCATCTCATAAAGGCCGGCGGTGAGTCTAGCCATGTCCGGATGTGCTTCCCAAGCCATGATCACAAAGCCCAGCTCGAAAAGACCGAATGCGATGACCATGCGCTCCACGGATCGGTGAGCCCCCAGGCCCACCATCAGAAGAATGGCTACGATCAGAAGGACGATCGATGCCCAGACCGGGACGCCAAATATCTGGCCAATCCCCGCCAATCCCACCATTTGAGTGACCAGCGTACCGAAGCAGCTCACGGTCAATGCCGCAATCGCAACGAAGGTCATAAAGCGGCCGAAATTCTGGTGGATCAGCTCGCCGTAGCCGATTCCCGTTTGAAGCGCCAGTCGCGCGGCCAACTCTTGTACCATGTAGAGCAGCGGAATAATCAGGAACTGAAGCAGCAACAGCCGGTAGCCCCATTTCGCGCCGCTTTGAGCCGCCGTGATCACACTCCCGACTTCCGTGTTTGCCAGCATGACCACCAAGCCCGGGCCCAACGTCAGCAGCGCCTGTCGCCAGTTGAACTGCTTTTTCGCCATTTCAACCATTAATGCTTGGTGAGCGGACCCGGGCCGGTTTTGAAGTAGCGCAGAAACTCCGTGTCGGGCGACAGCACGATCGTCGGGCCGGCATTCGCCAAGGCTTGCCGGTACGTCTGCAGGGAACGATAGAGCTTGTAGAACTGAGGATCCTTGCCGAACGCGCTGGAGAGAATTTGGTTGGCTTCGGCATCGGCCGTGCCGCGGGTGATCTTGGCTTGGCGTTGCGCTTCGGAGAGGATTACAGTGCGTTCGCGATCGGCCTTTGCCTGGATTTCCTGAGCCCATTCGAAGCCCTGCGCCCTTAATTCCTTGGCCTCGCGCTGCCGTTCCGAGGTCATTCGATCATAGATGGCCTGGCTGGTTTCCAGCGGCAGGTCGGCGCGGTGGAAACGCACTTCCACGACATCGATACCCACGTCTTTGGCCTTGTCGGCCACCTCCTTCTGGACCAGATCGACGATGTGGGACCGATTTTCCGACAGCAGCGAGGGAAGCATCACCTGACCGAGCTCGCGGCGCAGTGACGAACTCACCAGCTGAGCGAGCTGCGGTTCGGCCAACTCCACCGTACGCACCGCGTTATAGAAGCGCAGAGGGTCGGCGATGCGGAATCGCGTGTAGGTCTGCACCTCGATGCGTTTCTGGTCCCCCAGAATGACCTGTTCAACCACCGGCTCCATGGTCAGCAATCGGCGATCATAAAAAATGACCGAATCAATCAGCGGCAGTTTGAATTTCAACCCCGGTTCGGTCACGACGCCGATCGGCGCCCCGAGCCGGACAATCAAGGCCTGCTGCACTTCACTGACGGTGTAGAGCGTAGCCGAAAGCAGCCACAACAGAATAAACGCACCTACGCCCACGACAACGCGTAGCTTCGCACTCATTTCGGCGGCTCCTTGACTGCCTCGGCCTTGTCTTTATCGGTTAGCGGCATGTACGGGACGATGCCGGACATGCCCTTGCCGGACGTATCGACGATGACCCTGGTGGCCCTTTTCAACATCTCGTCGACACTTTCGAGGTATAGCCGCCAAGCCGTCACTTCCTTGTCCGCCGCATAGCTCGCATAGATCAGCTGGAAGCTCTTGGCGTCACCTTGAGCCAGATTGATCACCTGCGACTTGTAGGCCTCAGATTCCTCGGCAATGTGCGACGCCTCCCCGCGAGCCCGTGGAAGGATGTCATTGGCGTAGGCTTCGGCTTCATTGCGGGTACGCTCCTGGTCGGCTCGGGCCCTCTGCACGTCGTTGAACGCATCGATGACAACGCTCGGCGGATCGACTCGCTGCAATTGCACCTGGGTCACCAAAATCCCGGAATCGGCCTCATCGAGCAGGGTCTGCAGCAGGTCTCTGGTCTGCTCGGCGACCTGTTGGCGCTTGTCCGACATGGCCGCCTGAATCGGCGTACGGCTGATGATCTCGCGCAGCGCGCTTTCCGCCACGATCTTGAGCGCGGCTTCCGGATTGTCGACCTTGAACAGGAACTTGCCGGCGTCCTTGATGCGCCAGGACACGGCACAATCGGCTTCCACGATATTCTCGTCTCCCGTGAGCATCTGCCGCTCATGCGAGGTATCAGCAGTGTTGGCGCCGGCCGCAACGAACCGAGCGGTGCCGAGCTGCAGTTGATTCACCTGGGTGACCTTGGGCAGCAACACGGTTTCGATGGGGTACGGCAGATGGTAGTGCAGGCCGGAACTGGTGGTTTCCACCCATTTGCCGAAGCGCAGAACCACGCCTTGTTCGTCGGGCTGCACCTTGTAGATGCCGGCACTGACCCAGGCAATGGCCAGCAGCCCCAGAATCAGCGCCGTGCCTTTGCCGCGCAATCCAAACAAGTGGACATACGAATCGAGCCATTGCCTGATCTCGGCGGCCCTGGAAGGATTCTCGACGGGCGGCGCCGGGCTTGATGAATCTTCGACGGAGTTTGGTGACATCAGCGGGGTTCCGGTGGAGTTTGAAAGTTTGCAAGACGTTCCAGGTATCGGGCAATCGTATCGATCTCGATATTGACCGCGGCGCCGGCGCGCAGCTCGCCCAAAGTCGTCGCCTCGCGCGTATGCGGGATGATGTTGACGTCGAAGCTGCGATCGCCGACCTGGTTGACCGTCAAGCTGACGCCGCCGACGCAAACGGATCCCTTCGGCGCCACATAGCGCATCAGCGCCGCCGGCAGTTCGAACCGCAAGCGCCAGGATCGCGCATCTTCGCTGGCGCTGATCAATGTCCCAACCGCATCGACGTGCCCGTTCACCAAATGACCGCCGAGGGGATCGCCCGCGCGCAGGCTTGGCTCCAAGTTTACGCGCGCACCGCGCTCGAGCGTGCCCAAGGTCGTCTTGGCCAGGGTCTCGCGTGAGACATCGGCATGGAAGACAGCCCCATCGAGCCTGGTCACGGTGAGACAGACCCCCTCGACGCTGACACTATCGCCCACCGCCAGTCGCCCGGGCCCAAGCGCCGCCGCATCGATGGCCAATTCGAGGTCACCGCCTTTCGCAACCGAGGCTACCAGCCGGCCCGTGGCGAGAACGATCCCGGTAAACATCCTCAATGCTCCTTCCGCATCGCTGCCCTGGGTCTCAATGTGAGCCGCAGGTCGGCGCCCATGCGTTCCACGTTCGCGAATTCAAATGGCGGCGGCTGCGCACCCGCCGCGGCAAGACCGCTCAAGGCCGTCAGCGGCAGCGCGTCCGAGCCCAGCATGATCGGCGCGACGTACAGGATCAGCTCGTCGACGAGGTTCGCCTCGAGGAAAGCCGCCGCCAGCCGCGGCCCGCACTCCACCCATAGTTCGTTGACCTCGCGCAACGTCAACCGTTCGATGACGGCCCCGAGGTCCAACCCGCGCCCCGCCGCCGGCACGCGCTCGATGCTGAAGGCGGCTTCTACGGCAGAGGACGGCGGTTGCGCCGCGGATATGAACACCAGGGCACCACCGCCCGCGAACACCTTTGCGCTCGGCGCGCATGACTGCCTGGGATCGAGCACCACACGCAACGGCTGTCTGACCCATGGGCCGTAGTTCAAGCGCACGTCGAGGCGCGGATCATCCGCGCGCACCGTTCCCGCCCCGGTCAGGATCGCAGAGCTGCGGGCGCGCCACTTTTGCACGTCCGCGCGCGATTCCTCGCCGCTGATCCAGATTCTGCCCCCCTGGGCGGGCGCGGTGCGAGCATCGAGGCTCATGGCAAGCTTGAGCCGAATCAGCGGCCGCGCCCGTTCGAAACGCGAGAAATAGCCGGGATTGAGAGCGCGTGCTTCGCCGGCCAGCACACCCACCGACACGGCGATTCCGGCGCCTTCGAGCCGCCTGATGCCTTCCCCCGCCACTTTCGGATTCGGATCGGCCGAACAACACACCACGCGGCTGACACCCGCCGCGATCAGCGCATCGGCGCACGGCGGCGTGCGGCCGGTATGACTGCACGGCTCGAGCGTGACGTAGGCGGTAGCGCCCGCGGCGCCGGCCCCCACCGCGCGCAATGCCGCAACCTCGGCATGCGCTTCTCCCGCACGCTCGTGCCAGCCCTCAGCGAGAACCGTGCCACCGCGCGCCAAAACGCAGCCGACGCGCGGATTCGGATCGGTCGTATACAGGCCGCGTGCGGCGAGCTCGAGCGCGCGCGCCAGGTGCGCCCGGTCCTCCGGGCTGATCGCATCCGCGCCGGTCGGCGGCGTCATTTGCCCGCGCCGCCGGGTTCATCGCCCGGCAGGAGCGGCAGTTGATCCTTGTTGGTATCGCGGCGGCGGCGGTGGCGGCGCAACAGGTCGATTTCCGTGCGAAACGCCTCGACGTCCTGAAAGCTGCGGTAGACCGAAGCGAATCTCACGTAGCCGACCTCGTCCAAATGCCGCAGCTCCTCCATGACCATTTCACCGACCGCGCGCGAGGCGATTTCCCGCTCGCCCAAGCTGCGCAATTTGTGGCAGATCCGCGCCGCCGCCGCCTCGATCGATTCGCGGCTCACGGGGCGCTTTTCAAGCGCTTTCAGCATTCCGGAGAAAAGCTTGTTCTCGTCGAAGGGCTCGCGGCTGCGGTCCCCCTTGATGACGGTCGGCAGCAACAGCTCCGCCGCCTCGAAGGTCGTGAAGCGTTCGGCACATTCGAGACACTCGCGGCGGCGGCGGATCTGCCGCCCTTCGCCGGCCACGCGCGAATCGATAACCTTAGTTTCCGTATGACCGCAAAATGGGCAGTGCATTGGGCCTACCTACGCCGCGGACCCGTTCGTCCTCAGCCATAGACGGGGAATCGCCGGCACAGCGCCACCACTTGGTCGCGCACCCTTTCCACGACGGACTCATCGCCCATGTGATCGAGAACCTCCGCAATCCAATTCGACAATTGTTCCGCCTCGGGCTCCTTGAACCCGCGGGTGGTCACCGCCGGCGTGCCGATCCGAAGCCCGCTGGTCACGGCCGGAGGGCGCGGATCGTTCGGCACCGCGTTCTTGTTGACCGTCATGTGAGCGCGGCCCAGCGAGGCGTCGGCGTCCTTCCCGGTGATGTTTTTGTCGATCAAGTCCAGCAGGAACAGATGATTATCGGTGCCGCCCGATACGATCTTGTAGCCGCGCCGCTGCAGAACCCGGGTCATGGCGCGCGCATTGGCGATGACCTGCGCGGAATATTGTTTGAATTCGGGCTGCAGCGCCTCGTAAAACGCCACCGCCTTGGCGGCGATGACGTGCATCAGCGGGCCGCCCTGCGTCCCCGGGAATACCATGGAATTGAACTTCTTGTGCAACTCCTCGTTCGCCCCGGCCAAAATCAATCCGCCGCGCGGTCCGCGCAACGTCTTATGCGTCGTGGTCGTCACCACATCGGCGAATGGCAGCGGATTCGGATACACCCCGGCCGCGACCAGCCCCGCGACGTGCGCCATGTCCACGAAGAAATACGCGCCCACGGAATCGGCAATCGCCCGAAACCGCGCCCAATCGATGACACGCGAATACGCCGAAAAGCCGGCCACGACCATCTTGGGCCGATGCTCCCGTGCCAGGCGCTCCACCTGGTCATAGTCGATCTCGCCCGTGTCGGGCTTGATCCCGTACTGCGCGGCCTTGAACAATTTCCCCGAAAAATTGACTTTGGCGCCGTGGGTCAAGTGTCCGCCATGGTCCAGGCTCATGCCGAGGATCGCATCGCCGGGGTTGAGCAGCGCCAGATACACCGCCGCGTTCGCTTGTGAGCCCGAATGCGGTTGAACGTTCGCGTACGCCGCACCGAACAATTTTTTGGCCCGCTCGATCGCCAGGGATTCCGCTATGTCGACGTATTCGCACCCGCCGTAGTAGCGCTTGCCGGGATAACCCTCCGCGTACTTGTTGGTGAGCACCGAGCCCTGCGCCTCGAGCACACGCGGGCTCGTATAGTTTTCCGACGCGATCAGCTCGATGTGGTCTTCCTGGCGTTTGCGCTCGCCGGCTATGGCCTGGGCGAGTTCGGGGTCGAAACCGGCAATCGTCATTTTGGCGTTGAACATGGAAAGGCCTCACGGTGGACAGCCGTTAATTGTAGCCGATGCGGCTGGGGTTCCCTAGTGGCCCGGGGGCTGGCCCGGCGGTCCTAATCGCCGTGACAAGTTCGATGGTCGCGCGGATAATTCGCGGGTTCCCGCCGCTACACAGTTTTCAACATAGGTAGTCAATGGCTCAGTTCATCTACACCATGAACCGGGTTGGCAAGGTTGTGCCGCCCAAGCGCGTGATTTTGCGCGATATCAGCCTGAGTTTTTTCCCGGGCGCAAAGATCGGGGTGCTCGGCCTCAACGGCTCGGGCAAATCGACGCTGCTGAAGATCATGGCCGGAACTGACAAGGAAATCGAGGGTGAAGCCCGGCCGCAACCCGGCATCAAGGTGGGTTATCTGCCGCAGGAGCCCTTGCTCGATGAGGCCAGGACGGTTCGCCAGGTGGTGGGTGAAGGCGTGAGCGATGTACAGGGATTGATCGATCGGTTCAACGCCATCAGCGACCGATTCGCGGAGCCCATGCCGGACGAGGAAATGAACAAGGCCCTGGAAGAGCAGGCGAAATTGCAGGACAAGATCGACGCGGTCGGCGGTTGGGAACTCGAGCGCAAGCTCGAAATTGCGGCCGACGCGCTGCGCCTGCCGCCCTGGGAAGCCCTCATCGGCAGGCTGTCGGGCGGGGAAAAGCGGCGCGTGGCGCTATGCCGTCTGCTGCTGTCGAAGCCCGACATGTTGCTTCTCGATGAGCCGACCAATCACCTCGACGCCGAATCGGTCGCCTGGCTGGAGCATTTCCTCGAGGAGTATCCGAGCACCGTGGTCGCCGTTACCCACGACCGGTACTTTCTCGATAATGTGGCCAAATGGATTCTCGAGCTGGATCGGGGCCATGGAATTCCCTGGGAGGGCAATTACTCGTCCTGGCTCGAGCAGAAAAGCCAGAGGCTTGCACAGGAGCAGCAACAGCAGGATGCGCTCGCCAAGACGCTCAAGCGAGAGCTCGAGTGGGTTCGAACCAATCCGAAGGCGCGGCAGGCGAAGTCCAAGGCCCGCCTGCAGCGCTTCGAGGAGCTCGCCTCTCAGGAGTTCCAGAAGCGCAATGAGACCAACGAAATCTACATCCCCCCGGGTGATCGGCTCGGCGATCTCGTGATCGAATGCACCGGCATGCGCAAGGGTTACGGCGATCGATTGCTGATCGAAAGCCTGAGCTTCCGTCTGCCCCCCGGCGGCATCGTCGGCATCATTGGGGCGAACGGTGCGGGTAAGACCACGCTGTTCCGCATGCTGGCCGGCATCGAGCGGCCGGATGCGGGAGAGATTCGCATCGGACCGAGCGTCAAGCTCGCCTATGTGGACCAGTCGCGCCAAGCGCTCAACGACAAGAACACCGTGTGGCAGGAGATCTCCGGCGGACTCGACCTGATCAAGGTCGGCAACTACGAGACCTCGTCGCGCGGCTACGTCGGGCGTTTCAATTTCAAGGGTGCGCAGCAGCAGCAATTCATCGGCGATCTTTCCGGCGGCGAGCGCAACCGGGTGCACCTGGCGAAGGTGCTCAAATCCGGCGGCAATGTGCTGTTGCTGGACGAGCCCACCAACGATCTCGACATCGAAACGCTGCGTGCGCTCGAAGAGGCGCTGGTGGCCTTTCCCGGCTGCGCAGTGGTCATCTCGCACGACCGCTGGTTCCTCGATCGCATTGCAACTCACATACTGGCGTTCGAGGGCGATTCGCAAGTAATATGGTTCGAGGGCAACTATCAGGAATATGTTGAAGACCACAAGCGGCGCAAAGGCGAAGACGCCTCGCAGCCGCACCGAATTCGTTACAAACCGCTGACAGGTTGAAAATCATGAGCATCTACATCACACCACATGATGAACTTCATTTCGAATGCCAGGGCATCTCGCTGACCTGCCCGCATTGCCAGACCCTGGCGCATTTGACGCCGGCGGCCGTCCCGAAATTCGAGGATCTGAACCAGCGCAGGCCGAAGCAGATCGGCATCGTTTTTTCGTGCGACGCCTGCGGCGAACCGGTATTCCTCAAGTTCTTCGTGAAAAGCTATGCGAGCTTGCGCATCGAGCTCGCCCCGAATTACCTGGAAGTCGAGAGGGCGCGGGAGAATTTTCCGCTGACCTATCTGCCGCAGGAGGCCGAAGGGTTGTTCAAGGAGGCGCTTGGCTGTTATTCGTCCGGCTGGTTCAACGCTTTCGGGTCCATGAGCCGGCGCACGGCGCAGTCGCTGTTCCGCGAGCTCGGCGAGCGCGGCAAGCTGGAACTATTCGATGCGCTGCAGGAAATTCGCACGCTCGCGGAACTTGGCGACGAGGACTTTGCCGCACTGCGCGCGGTGCTGTTCGGCAGCGACAGCGATCCGTGGCCGAATCAGCCGAACCTCAATGCCGAAAGAGCCGGCATCCTGCTCGAAGTCATGCGCGACCTCTTGTATCAAACCTTCGTGCGCAAGGCGCGGCTGCTGCAGGCGATGAAATTCCGCAAGTTCGTGGCGCCCCCGACTCAGGTCGAGACGGCGGCTGAGCGCGATCGCCTGGCCGACTCGGCCATTTAATCCGGCGTTTCAGCCGAGGAACTTGCGCGCATTGCGAAAAAGGCGCATCCAGCCGCCGTCTTCGCCCCAGGCCTTGGGCGCCCAGGAGTTTTGCACCGCGCGAAACACCCGTTCGGGATGCGGCATGAGCGCCGTGACACGGCCGTCGGCGCTGCATACTCCGGCGACTCCGAGCGGCGAACCGTTCGGGTTGCAGGGATAGCGCTCGGTCGGCTCGTCGCGGTTGTCGACGAATTGCAGGCTGATTCCTCCCTCGGCCAGCAGCTGGCCGGCGCCCGCACCGGTCGCGAATTCCGCGAAGCCCTCGCCGTGCGAGACCGCGATCGGCAACACCGACCCGTGCATGCCGGAGAGCAGCACCGAGTTCGAGCGCGGCACCTGCACCAGCGACAGGCGCGCCTCGTGTTGTTCGGAGCGGTTGCGTACGAAGCGCGGCCAGTTATCGGCTCCGGGGATCAGCTCGCTCAGCACCGACAACATTTGGCAGCCGTTGCACACGCCCAGGGTGAAGGTGGCGTCGCGCTCGAAGAATGCGGCGAACTCGTCGCAGGCCAGCGGATTGAAGAGAATCGATTTGGCCCACCCCTCGCCCGCCCCGAGCACATCGCCGTAGGAAAATCCGCCGCAGGCCACCAAACCATGGAACCGCGAAAGACGCGCGCGCCGCGCAAACACATCGGTCATGTGCACGTCATACGCGTCGAAGCCGGCGCGGGTGAACACCGCCGCCATTTCCGATTGGCTGTTGACCCCCTGTTCGCGCAGTACCGCAATCGCGGGCCGGGCGCCGCTCGTGATGTACGGTGCCGCAATATCCTCCGCCGGATCGAAGCTTAAGGCGGCGTGCAGGCCCGGGTCATGCTCGTCCAGGAGGCGGGAATACTCCTCGCCGGCGCATTCGGGATTGTCGCGCAACGCCTGCATGCGAAAGGATACCTCGCTCCAGCGGCGGTGAAGGTCGATCCGCGACCCCGAATAAGCCTCTCGCCCATCGATGCGCACCCGAACCGCGCTGCCCGCCGCAGGTTCGCCGATATCGGCGCAATGCGCACCGAGCCCGTGGCGTTCGAGAATCCCGCGCGCTTCCGGCACCCGCACCGACGGAATTTGCACCACGGCTCCGAGTTCCTCGGCAAAACAGGCGGCGATCGAATCCCCTCGGGCGTCCAGGGCGATCTCGAGACCGCAATGTGCGGCAAAGGCCATTTCCAGCAAAGTCACCAGCAGTCCGCCGTCCGAGCGGTCGTGATAGGCAAGCAACAATCCGCGATCCTTCAGCTCGCGCAACGCCGCAAAGAAATCGCGCACCAGGGCCGGATCGTCGAGATCGGCCGGCTCGCCGCCGCTCGACTCGAACACTTGCGCCCAGCACGATCCTCCCAGGCGATTCTTGCCGCGCCCCAGATCGATGAGCAGCAGACGCGACGGCTGCGATAAATCGAGTTCGGCGGTCAGCGTGCGGCGCGCGTCCGCGACCGGAGCGAATGCCGAGATGATCAGCGACACCGGAGCGATGACCGAATGCGCGCCTTTCGCGTCGGTCCATGCGGTGCGCATCGACAGCGAATCCTTGCCCACCGGTATCGTGATACCGAGCTTGGCGCACAGCTCCAGGCTGACCGCGCGCACCGTGGCATGCAAATCCGCATCCTCGCCCGGCTCCCCGCAAGCGGCCATCCAGTTCGCCGACAAGCGTATGTCGGTGAGCTTATGCACATCGGCGGCGGCGATATTGGTAATCGCCTCGCCGACGGCGAGGCGGCCCGAGGCCGGCGCATTCAGTAGCGCCGCCGGTGCGCGTTCCCCCATCGCCATGGCCTCGCCCGTGTGGCCCTCGAAACCGCTCAAACTGACCGCGACATCCGCGACCGGCACCTGCCATGGGCCCACCATCTGATCGCGGCTGATCAATCCGCCGACGGTGCGGTCGCCGATGGTGATCAGAAACGACTTGTCGGCGATCGTGGGCAGGCGCAACAGGCGGTCGAGCGAGTCGGCGATGCTTGTTGATGAGGCTCGGCGCGACGGCGCTTGGCGCACCTTCGGCACCGTGCGCACGGCGCGCGTCATGCGCGGCGTCTTGCCGAGCAACACCTCGACCGGCATGTCGACCGGGGTGCTCGACAACAACGGATCGATCACGCGGATGCGCCCGTCGCCGGTGATCTCCCCCACCACCGCAAAAGGACAGCGCTCGCGCTCGCACAAGGCCGCGAACCGCTCGACGCTTCTCGGGGCAAGCGCGAGCACGTAGCGCTCCTGCGCCTCATTGCACCAGATCTCCATCGGCGAGAGGCCTGATTCGGCGCTTGGTATCTTGCGCAGATCGATGCGCCCGCCTCGCCGGCTGTGCGCGATGGCTTCGGGCAATGCGTTCGACAACCCGCCGGCGCCCACATCGTGTATCAGCAGAATCGGATTCGCGGCCCCAAACGCCCAGCAACGGTCGATGACCTCTTGAGCGCGGCGCTGCATTTCCGCATTGGCGCGCTGCACCGATGCAAAATCCAGATCCGAGGAGCTCTGTCCGCTGCCGACCGAGGAGGCGGCGCCGCCGCCCAATCCGATCAGCATGGAGGGTCCGCCGAGCACGACCAGCGGCGCGCCGACCACGACGTCGCGCTTTTCCACGTCGCTGCGGCGCACATTGCCGAGTCCGCCGGCGATCATGATGGGCTTGTGATAGCCGCGCACGACCAGGCGGTCGGCCTCCTCGCTCCGCTGCTCGAACGTGCGGAAATAACCGCAGGTGGCGGGGCGGCCGAATTCGTTGTTGAAGGCCGCGGCGCCCACGGGAGCCGCGATCATGATCTCGAGCGCCGAGGCGATCCGCTCCGGTTTGCCGAAATCCGCCTCCCACGGCTGCACCATGCCCGGAATGCGCAAGTTGGACACGGAAAATCCCGTCAGGCCCGCCTTCGGTTTGGCGCCCAAGCCCGTGGCGCCCTCGTCGCGAATCTCCCCGCCCGAACCGGTCGCCGCGCCCGCAAAGGGCGAAATGGCCGTGGGATGGTTATGTGTTTCGACCTTCATCAAGATGTCGACCGGCTCGACCACGCTGTTGTAGCGATGCGTCGCCGGATCCGGGAAGAATCGCGCCGCATGCGGCCCCTCGATCACCGCCGCGTTGTCGCGATAGGCGGACAGTACGCCGGAAGAATTGGCGTCATAGGTGGCGCGGATCATCGCGAAAAGCGACATGGGGCTCTTGGCGCCGTCCACGATGAACTGCGCGTTGAAAATCTTATGGCGGCAGTGCTCGGAATTCGCCTGCGCGAACATCATCAACTCAACATCGGTGGGATCGCGCCCGAGTGCGCCGAACGCCTTCACCAGATAGTCGATCTCCTCGCCCGACAGCGCGAGGCCCCAGTCGGCATTGGCTTGCGCCAGAGCCGCATGGCCATCCCCGCCAAGAATCACGCTGCGCAGCGGGCGCGGCGCGGCCGCGTGAAACAGCTCCGCGGGATCCTGCGTGTCGAGCGTGAGCGATTCGGTCATGCGGTCGTGCAGCAGCACGCCGAGATCGCGCAGCTCCTCACCGCCGAGCGCAGAGAGGGTGTCGATGAAATACAGCGTTCCGCGCTCCAACCGGCGCACGACCTCGAGACCGCACACGTGGGCGATGTCGGTGGCCTTGCTCGACCACGAGGACACCGTGCCGACCCGCGGCGTCACGAGCAGCCTTTGTCCGCGCTCCGCCTGCAATTGCGCGCGTGGCCCGTAGGTCAGCAATTTGCCCAGCAGCTCGAGTTGGGATTCGTCGAGCGGTGCGCTCGAGTCGACGAAATGAATCAGACGGGAGGATATCGCTCGAACGCGCGAGTCTCTTCCCTGCAGCGAGTGCAGCAATTTATCGAGCCGGAATTGCGACAGCGCGGGGGCGCCGAGCAAACTAAACATACAAAATTCTAACAGACTTCGATCGTGCGGGCCCGCGCCGACCCCTCTGCGGTCATTTCACCCGTGATGCGGGCCGGGTTGATTCGCGGACGCCGTCTTATTTGCGGGCATTCGAATCGCCGCCCGGCGTATAAATGGGCGCCGGGAACTGCGATACGTTCGAGCCCTCGAGCGCCACGATCTTGGCCTGGCCATGTTTTTTGACCTCGTCGATCCGCAATATCGAATGCAGGGGCAGGTAAGTGCGCTTTACATCGTTGAATTCGGCCTTTATCTTCTCCTCCGCGGGGTCCACCACCACGCTCGAACGTTCGCCGAACACCAGTTCCTCGACCTCGATGAAGCCGAATAAGCTGCCGTGACTTACTTTTCGGGCGTAGATCTCATAGATCTTGCCTTGGTTTACGAACTGAACTTTAAAAATGTGACTCGCGGCCATCTAGTAGGCTCCAGTCGTTGTTAACATTTCACCATATTATACGGACACTTAGCGCAATCCTTGAGGCGTGTTGGAGAGAGCGACCATGACTTTGCGCTTAAGCGTTGTCAGCGAGCATGCCATCCGGCTTGGGCCGCACTCCACCAAGGTGTTCGGCGTGCACGGCGGCACCATTGGGCGCGGGACTGACAATGCGTGGATTCTACCCGACCCCGAGCGATACCTTTCGGGAAAACACGTACGCATCGATTTCAGGGCCGGCACCTATGTGCTGGTCGATACCAGTTCGAACGGGACCTATATCAACGGCGCGCAAGTGCCGCTCGGCAAGTATCACGACTACGTATTGAAGGACGGCGACTACGTCCGGCTTGGCGAATATGAACTCCTGGTGAGCATCGACAAGGGCACGGACTTTGCCCCCGATGCCGACGCCGTCGTCGCCTACGACGGGCAATCCCCCTCCTCGGCGGTGAAGAAATCCACGGCCAACGATTTGGGCGCCGACCTCGATCTCAGCGAGCTGCTCGAACCCAGCGATCAATTGGACGTCGACACGGGGATTCGACCGCGCAATGCCTACGGGCAGGCCGTGACCGAGGATCGCGACGCGAATGCGCCGTCGGGAGTCGCGGGCACTCCCTGGCACATGATGACCCGGCCGTTGAAAGTGGAGGGCAAAACGAACGAGGAACTGGCGCCGCTGCTGCGCTCGCAGGCTCCGGCGCTCTACGAGGGCGATTTCGATCTGGGGCTCGCCGCCTTCTGTCGCGGCGCGGGCATCGATCCGCGCACCATCACACCCGATGCGCGCAACAACGCGCTGCAGCTGGCCGGCCAATTGCTGCGCGAAGCCGTGCTCGGGCTCATGGATCTCAATCAGGGCCGCAACGACTTCCGCAACCGCTTTCGCATTCCGACCCCGACCAACAGCGGCCCCGAATCGCCCCTGAACCTCTCGCAGGGCGTCGATGAAGCGCTGGTGCGCTTGTTGACCACCGTATCGACCCGGGCAGGCTCGGTCGATGCGATTCGCGAAAATTTTCGCGAATTGAAGGCGCAAAGTGTCGCCACATTGACCGCCATGCGCGCCGCTTTCGAGGAATTCCTCGGGCGCGTCGACCCGAAGGATCTCGAAGAGCGCTTCGAGCGCGCCACGAAACGCGGCGTTTTTGGATCGCAGAGCAAGAGCAAGTATTGGGATCTCTATGCGGAGATGTTCGGCGCCCTGGCGCAGCGTCCGGCGGAAGGTTTCCCGCACCTGTTTACCGAGGCATTCGCCAAGGCCTACGAGGCCAAATTTCGCGCCCTGGTTCCGCCGCGACGCGCTCCGTTCGCCGGGGATTCCGGCGAACCGCGCGTTGCCGAGCGTGGCGACGGCGAATCCTAGTGCGGTCGGATCACCAGAACCTCGCTCACTCACGGCGGCCGGCCGTATGCGGCTTATAGTTGTCGAGGACGACGATATCGTCGCCGACGCCGTCGCCCGTGGATTGACCGCGGCCGGCTATTCGGTGCATCGCGTGGCGAGCGCCGAAGCGGCGCTCTCGGCGGTCGCGGACGAGGAGTTCGCGCTGGCGGTCATCGACGTCGGGCTGCCGGGCGCGGACGGCTTGACGCTGGTGCGCCGGTTGCGCAACGCCGGGAATACCATGCCGACGCTCATGCTGACGGCGCGCTGCACGCTTTCCGACAAGGTCAAGGCGCTCGACATCGGCGCGGATGATTTCTTGAGCAAGCCGTTCGAACCGGCCGAGCTCGCCGCGCGCTGCCGCGCATTGATGCGCCGCTCGAGCGGCGCGCTCGACGGCGTCGTCAAGCTCAACCGCATGAGCGTCGACATCGCGGGCCGGCGGCTGTGCATCGATGACGTTGAGATCGATTTGACGGCGCGCGAATGGCTGGTCCTCGAATGTCTGGTACGCCGCACCGGTCAAATCGTCCCCAAGGAACGGGTGCAGCAGGCTCTGGCCGGCCCGGAGCACGATCTCAGCGCCAATGCCGTCGAGGTGCACGTATCCCGTCTGCGCGCCAAGCTCGGCAACGCCGCGCTGATCCGCAGTCTGCGCGGCCTGGGTTATCGCTTGGAAGAAGCGAAATCCGCGTGAGTTCGTCCATCAGCCGCCAGTTGGTGCTCTGGCTCGCGGTGCCGCTCATGCTGCTGGCTCTGTGCGGCGCGCTGGTGCACTATTTCAACAGCGTCGCCCCCGGAGTGATCAGCAGCGATCGGCGGCTAAAGGAAGCCGCCAACGTCTTGATGGCCCGCCTGCAACCGGAGAGCGGCGCCCTCGCCATCGATACCGATCCAACGCACGGGCCGCCCCTGCCCGCGCCGGACGCGGTCGCCTTCGCCGTTCGCGACGCCCGGGGAGGGCTGCTGCTCGGCGACCCGCGCCTGCCCGCGGTCGCAATGACCGACAACGCCGCGGAGATTTTTGCCATGGCCCAGGTCGATCGGCGCAGCGTGCGCACGCTCGTGACCCGATTCGACACCCGCGCCGGCGTCATGGTCCTCACGGTGGCGGATATGAAAGCGAGCGGCGAGCCGGCCGCGCGCTTGGGCTTCATGAGCACCCTGCTGTGGGACTTCGTGCAGCTCGACATCACTCTGGTGCTGGTATGGGTCGGCATTCAAATCGGATTGCGGCCCGTCAAACGGCTGCGCGACGAGATCGCCCGGCGCTCCCCGCTCGATCTGCGCCCCATCGATGAGGTTTCGGTGCCGCGCGAGATCGCCCCGGTCGTGGTAACGCTCAATCGCCTGTTCCTGATGCTGAAGACCTCGGTGCAATCGCAGCAGCAATTCATCGCCAATACCGCCCATCAATTGCGCACGCCCATCACCGGCATGCAGGCGCAGTTGGAGTTGCTCGCCGCAGAACCCGCCGCAGCGCCCATCAAGCATCGCCTGGCGACGCTGCAGGAGGCGATCCGTCAATTGGCGCATTCGGCCAATCAGCTCCTGACCTTGGCGCGCGCGGATCCGGCGGTGAATATCGCCGCCAAGAACCGCACCGTCGCGCTGGATGCGATCGCGGGTGAAGTGGCGGCCAAATTCTTCGACCGCGCCTTGCAGTCGAACATCGATTTGGGGGTCGAGGCGCAACCGGTGTCGATTCTTGCCGATCCCTCGCTCCTTGACGACCTTCTGAGCAATCTGGTCGACAACGCCCTCAAGTACACTCCCGAAGGAGGTTCGGTCACGGTGAGTGCGGGAGAGCTCGGCGGCAAACCCTATGTCGCGGTCGAGGATACGGGACCGGGCATTCCGCAGAGCGAGCGCGAGCGCGTGCGGCAGCGATTCTATCGGCTGCCCAATTCACCCGGGCATGGCAGCGGATTGGGCCTGGCGATCGTCGAGGAGATCGCGCGCAATTACGGCGCCGCGGTTGCCATCGGTTCGGGCGCCCAGGGCCGGGGCACGCGAGTGGTGGTGCAATTTCCGTGAACCCTGTCGCAATCCGCATACACAAATCGGCGGTCGTCAGGTTCGAGCAAGTTTCCTTGCCTAGGATGCCCCCATGAGCAAATCGATGCCAAACAGCGCCTCCGCAGGCTTCACCGTGACCGAACTGGTGGTGGTCATGGGGATCGTGGCCATCGTTGCCGCCATCGGCATTCCCTCATTCAAGTACGTGACCGCATCCAACCGGATCGCGAGCGAGATCAACGGGCTGCTCGGCGACATGCAATTCGCGCGCAGCCAGGCGGTCAAGGAAGGCCAGTCGGTCACCGTCTGTGCCTCGTCCAACAGCACCGCGGCGAATCCCACGTGTTCGGGCAGCAACGCGTGGCAAAACGGCTGGATCGTGTTCCTGGATGCGAACGGGAACAAACAGGTGGATGCGGGCGAACAGGTCATCCGCACGCAGCCGCCGTTCAACGGCACGGACACCTTCGTCGCGAGCACCGCCGCCTTCTCCGCGACCACCTTCAATCGCATGGGCTACGCCCCGACGGGGTTGGCCACCAACATCACCATCAACCTGCACAATTCCACCAATGTGACCGCGTGGACGCGCTGCCTGCAGATCACCCCGATAGGCACGCCGACGACGGAAAAATTCGGGGCCGGTACGCCGCCATGCTCATGAGCGCCCGCAAACTCCGGCTTCGAGCGCGCGGCTTCAGTCTGATCGAAGTCCTGGTGGCGCTGGTCGTGTGCACGATCGGGCTGCTGGGGCTCGCCAAGATGGAGGCACTCGGCCTCGCGAGCACCAGCGTCGCGAGTTCCCGGTCGCTCGCGGCGATCGAGGCATCCAGTCTCGCGGCCGCAATGCACGCGAACCCGGGCTACTGGGCGGGCGGTTTCGCGCCGGCCACCACCATCGTCAGCGCGGCCAATAATTTTTCCGCCGCACCCGCCTGCCTGACCCCGGGTGCGGCCAGCTGCATACCGAGCGCCATGGCCTTTTATGACCTGCAGCAATGGGCGAATGCTCTGGCCGCGGTGCTGCCGGGGTATCTCGCGACCATCTCGTGCTCAACCGTCGGCTTTCCGGTCACCTGCACCATTCAAATCCAGTGGGCGGAAAACGCGGTCGCCGCCAACGCCCAGCAGACCGGCATCGCCAATTTGGCGGCGCCGACCTACACATTGTACGTGCAGCCATGAGAACCTCGTCAGCACCCGGTGAACTTGGACCGAACAGCGAGCGCGGCATGACTCTGGTCGAGCTGATGGTCGCCATTATGATCGGACTGTTCCTGACCGGCGGCTTGTTGACCCTCGTTCAAGCGATGAAGCGCACCACGGTCAATCAATCGGGCCTATCCCAGCTGCAGGACAACGAGCGCATGGCGATGACGCTGATCACCGACGTCATCAAGTCCACGGGCTACTACTCCAATCCTCTGCTGAACACGGCGGTCTCTTCGTTCCCGGTGGTCAACTACAACGCCAACGCGAACTTCACCTACGCCGGACAGGCGCTGGTGGGTACCGGCGCCTACGCCGCCGGCACCAACGTCGTCACCTCGCGCTACGCCACGACGGGCGCCGACAACATCATCAATTGCACCGGCAACACCTCGGCCGTCGCCGCCACCTTCGTCAATACCTTCAGCCTCGACGGCAACGGCAATCTGCAATGCACGCTCATCGTCAACGGCGGTCAGCCGACCACGGTCCCGCTGATCAGCGGGATTCAGAAGATGCAGATTTACTATGGCGTGCAAACCAATGGCGCCGCCGGCACCAATTCGGTCGACACCTACATGGACGCCGCCTCGGTGACCGCCGCAGGCTACTGGAACAGCGTTAAATCCGTGCAGGTCACCCTGTGGTTCGTCAACCCAATGTTTGGGCAGCCCGGACAGACCAATGCAAATCTGCAGACCATCCCCTTCACGCGCGTCATCGCGGTCATGGACAAGAACGGGGTGACGACGTGATCTCCCGGCCCAAACAATGGGTTCCAAGGCAGCGCGGCATGGTGCTGGTCACCTCGCTGCTGCTCTTGATCGTGGTCACCCTGTTGGCGATCAGCATGTTCCGCAGCTTCGGGCTGGATGAGAAAATCGCCGGCAACGTGCGCGAGAAGCAGCGCGCGCTCAACGCCGCGGAAACCGCGGAGCAATATGCGGAATATTGGCTGGCGAGCGGCAACGGTGCCTCGGCGATTGCCTGTACCGCCATGGTCGCTTCCACGGTCGGCCAGGTGTGCACACTTCCGTTGGCGAGTTTCACCGCCACCCTGCCGTGGACGATAGGAGTGACCTACCTGCCTTCGGCGCCCACCGCGATGAACGTCACGACCAGCCCCGGTCAGGGAACTTATTACTACACGCCCATGTTTTATATCACCTACCTGGGCCCGACCGGGTCGGGCAACGGGAAGATCTATCAGATCGACGCGGCCGGGTATGGCGGCAGCCCGGATACGGCCGCGGTCGTGGAATCGACGTATCTAGTTCAATCCAGTGTCTCATGCTTGGGATGTAACCAATGAATACCAAACTCATCGTTCTGGCCGTGGTCTTGGCGTTTGCCTGCGTGCTGCCCAAAGGCGCGCATGCGCAGTCCTGCACGAGCACCAATGTGACCGAAAACTTCACGGGCACCACGACCAATTGTTCCTGGTACTACATCGGCGGCGCCTGCCTCACGGCGAGCACCACGGCACCGGGGAGCAATCCCGGAACGCTGCCGGGCTGCACCGCGGATCCCTACTACAGCGGAGTGACCCTGGTGGGCGGCAATACCGGCACTCTTCCCGACGTGCCCCCTCCCGCCGTCGGCGGCGGCGGCGCCCTGCGCTTGACCAACGATTCGAACACCGAAGGCGGCTCCATCATCTCCAACGTGCCCTTTTCGCTGAGCGCCTCGGGGCTGCAGGTCACCTTCACCACCGAAACCTACGAAGGCGACAGCGGCGGTAAGAACAGCGACGGCGCCGACGGCATCAGCTTCTTTCTGCAGGACGCGAGCATACCGACCCCGACTCTCGGCGATGCGGGCGGCAGCTTGGGCTATACCTGCTCCAATGTGAACGGCCAGCCTCAGTACAAGGGCTATGACGGCATGGTGGGCGGCTATCTCGGACTCGGCATCGACGAATACGGCAACTTTTTGAACGGCGACGTCGTCAACTCTTCGGGCGTCGTGACCTACGGCGGCGACAACACTTCGAGCGGGAATGGCGCCCAGACGCCGAACGCCGTGGGCTTGCGCGGCGCCGGCAGCACGGCCTGGGCGTCCTTGAGCACGAATGCGGCGACGGCCATCTACTACCCGGGCACTTTAACCGTCGCTCAGCAGCAAGCCGCGGTCCTGCAAGCCTGCCAGACCGGATATGTGTGGGACTTTCGAGCGGCCTCGGCCACGGCCGGCGGCACCGTCACCAACGGCGTCAACAACCCCTACAATGCGATACCGGTAACGAGCATCAAGCTGCCGAATTATGCGGCGATTCCGAACGCCTACAAGATTTTGTCGCACAACATCGCGAACGAGGCGGCGCTGTACCGGGGCTACGGCACCACCTCGACCAGCGGCGCCAACTACGGCATTCCCATCAGCTATAACTTGACCATCACCAAGGATGGGCTGTTGAGTCTCGCGTACAGCTATAACGGCGGCAATTACCAGCCCGTCATCACCGGTCAGAGCATCCTGGCCGCCAATGGCCCGCTGCCGGCCAGTGTCCGCTTCGGCTTCGCCGGCTCGACCGGCGGATCGAGGAACATTCACGAAATCATGTGTTTTCAGGCTCAGCCGCAGAACACGGCATCGAGCTCCGCCGGCCTCAATCAAAAGCAAACCGCTAAAGTTCAGACCGGTACCCAGGTCTACTTCGCCTTCTACAACGCGAACAACTGGACCGGCTCGCTGACCTCGCAGTACTTGGATTCGCCCGACGGCAATCCGAACGACCTGCAGATCGATCCCAACGTCAACTGGGACGCATCCTGCGTCCTCACCGGCCTCGCGGAGGGCGCCACCTGCCCGACCACCGGCGCCGCCAGCGTCGCGGCCGAGGATCCGGATGCCGGACGAGTGATCATCACGGCAACCAATCCCCTGCCGGTCGCAAGCCCGGCTGCAACGCAGGCCGCCGCGGGCATCCCGTTCACTTGGACGACCGCAGGAGCCACCAGCTTGTCCGCCACTCAACAGGCGAATTTGGATTACGGAGATCCGGCCGCGACGGCGGGCAATTGGCCGTACAAGTCAAATTTGCGGCTGGAATATTTGCGCGGCCTGCGCAGCAACGAACAGAATTCATCCGGCGTCGATCCCAATACGCCGACCATCAATCCCAGCGGCTTTCGCCAGCGCACCAGCGTGCTCGGCGACATCGTCGATTCGAGCCCCACGTGGGTTGGCGGTCCTTCGGCCTCGTTTCCGGCGACCTGGGCGGATAATCTGAACACGGGCACGGCGCTGCCGGAGAACAGCGGCCCCAGCTACGCGAGTTTTGAAACCACCTACGTATCGCGCATGAACGTCGTCTATTCGGGAGCCAACGACGGTTTCCTGCATGGCTTTCGAACGGGATATTTCAACAGCAACGGCACGTACGCCGGTGCCACCAATATGAGCGGCACTTTTGTGGGCACCGAGAACGACGGCACGGAGATATTGGCGTACATGCCCGCCTACGTCGTGAACGCCATCAACAGTTCCCAGACGCTCAATACCTCGACCGGCACCTACAGCCCGAATGTCGCGAACGATTACACCAATCCGCAGTACGCGCATAAATTCAACGTCGACGGCACGCCGGGAACCGGCGATCTTTACTACGGCGGCGCCTGGCACACCTGGCTGGTCGGAGGGCTCGGAGCGGGCGGCAGCGCAATCTACGCGCTCGACATCACGAATCCCGGAACGCCGACCCTCGCGAGCAGCTACACCCAAGGCAATGCATCGGCCCTGGTCGTCGGCGAGTGGAGCAGTGCGCTGGTGAAAACCACGACCAGCACCGGATCGGGTGCGAACACCGTGTACTCCTCATCGGTGACCGGCGGCTCCGCCACCTTCATCTGCGCGGGCAACACCACCTGCGGCAACAGCCTGGGCAACACCTACGGCACGCCGCAGATCCGCCGCTTTCACAACACGCCTGCCAACACGGCCAATGGCGCCACCTCGTGGGGGGCGGTGTTCGGCAACGGTTCCGGCAGCTACAACGGCGATGCCGGCATCTTCGTCATGCTGGCGAGCAATACCGTGGGAGCGCAGCCGACATTTTATTATCTCAGCACCGGGGTGGGCTCGAGGACCGGTACCCCCAACGGGATCTATTACGTCACGGCGGCAGACTTGGACGGCGATCACCTTATCGATTATGTCTACGCCGGCGACCTTCTGGGTAATGTCTGGCGCTTCGATTTGACCAGCCAGAACCCGAGTAACTGGGCCGTTACCAAGGTGGGCGGTACCCCGACGCCGATCTACACGACACCGGGAGGCAAGCTGCAGCCGATCACCACCAAGCTCGTGGTTGCATCGGTTGCCTCGACCAGCTCGAATCCTCGGGTCATGGTCGAGTTCGGCACCGGGCAGCAAACCGCGTTCACGAATTCAACTCCCGCCACCTACTCCACCTCGCAGCAGTACCTCATCGGTATCTGGGACTGGAACATGGGCGCATGGAATGCCACGACGTCGCCGGTGAAATACGACGCACTGACCTCGAGCACGACGCCGGTGGCGCCGACCACGGCTTTGTCCGGCCTGGGCGAGCTGGAGCAGCAGACCATCACGGGCACCTACGACCCCACCGATGCGGCGAGCAGTGCCTCGAGCACGGCGTCCAACAACGCCTACTATCGGACCGTATCGAGCAATCTCATCTGCTGGGCCGACCAGAGCGGCTGCTCGGGCGCTGCGGGGCAATATGGGTGGTATTTGACCCTGGGCAGCGGATTTGCCAATCAATACGATCCGAATTTCCCGACCCCCAGCATCACCACGAGTTCGCAGCAGGTGGATGAGCAGGTCATATTCAGCCCCACTCTGGCGGATGGCACTTTCCTCGTGAATACCACGATTCCGCCGACACAGTCGCTGTCGGATTGTTTGGCCACCGGCGCGGGCGGCTGGACCATGGCGATCAATCCGGCCACCGGCGGCGCCTTTACGAATTCCTTCTTCGGCAATGCAAACCACAACTTCCTCAATATCAACAACGAGGCGGTGAGCGGCATCGCGTTGAACGGCACCGGCAGTGTCTCGGTGGTGACTGCCGGCACCAATACATATCTGGTGACCCAGACGGTCGGCGGACAAGGCGCTCTCGCCCAGATCAACCCGCCGGGCGCGACGATGGGCAGCCGTCTCACCTGGATCGAGAAACGTTAAGCGAAGACGCGAATCCCCTGAGAGGCACAGACGCATGAACCAACAATTCGCGGCGGGCGGTCGCCGTTACCGCACCAAGGCTGGGGGGTTCACCCTCATAGAACTCATCGTAGCCATGGTGATCGTGGGCATTCTGGCCGCCATCGCCATACCTTCGTACAACAGGTACACGCTCCAGTCCCATCGCACCGACGCCAAGTCGGCGCTGCTCAACATGGCGAGTCTGGAGGAGCGCTACTTCAGCACCAACAACACCTATAGCCAGAATCCGAGCGATCTCGGCTACCCGGGTCCGGTGCCGTTTAACATCGGAAACAACTACTACCAGATCACCGCGCTCACGGTGGTCGCGGCGGCCCCGCCCGCCGCCGGTAATAACGGAACGCCCGCGACCTACTCCATCACCGCCTCGGCGATCGGTAACCAGGTGAACGATCCCCAGTGCCTAACGTTCAGCATCAATTCGGCGGGTCAGCAGACCGCCACCGGCCCCGATCCCAATGCAAACGTCGATTGCTGGCAGAACTGACCTTCCGAGCCATTGCGCAGCCTACTGCGCGCTGTAGCCACGCCCTTCGATGCAGGCCATCACGGCCCGCTGGTAGTCCGAGCCGCTCGCCGCGCCCTGGCCGGTCTGCTGGGCAGCCCATTGTTGGCATTGCTGCCTGTCGATGGATTGTTGCTCCGGGCTCTGGCCATTCATCGGATACATGAATATCTGCCCAGCCGTACCCTGTGCGCCAGCCCCGGGCCCGCCGGTGGCGGGCGCCACCTCAGCCGCAGCGCCGCTCGGGTCCGCCACCGGAGGCGGATCGGTCGCCGTATAACCCTGATAGTCCGGATTCCAGGTGTAGTACACGTCATTGGCGTAGTAGTAGGGAATGCCCCCGTACCAATACGTCGCGTAGCCGATCGGCAGCAACGGCAGAAACCAGCTAAAGCCATAACCATAATAGGCGCGAGGCCAGTAGCCGCCATGCCAATATCCGCCGCCCCAATAGGCGCCGGTTGAATAGCCGTGATAGCCGCCGTAACCGCCATGATAGCCGGCGTAGCCGCCATGATAGCCGACGTAGCCAGAATTTCTGCCATAGGATTGGGAGTGATAGCCCCCTCCCGCGGCACCGTAGCCGCGCATCCCGCCGCCATAGGCCGAGCCCGCATAAGCGTGTGCTGCCACACCACCGCGTGAATACCCGCCGCCGTAGGCGGCATGGCCGAACCCGCCCGTATGCCCCCCGCTCGTGTGTCCGCCGCTCGCGTGTCCGCCGCTCGCGTGTCCGCCTCCGGCCCCGTGCGAAACGGCAAACGCGGAGCCGGCCATCATCAGCGAGGATCCTAAGATTGCGGCCGTCAAGAACTGTCGTGTACTCATCAATGCACCCTCCGGGCCTTCGCCATCCGGGCGGCAAAACGAGCCCTTAAAGCAAAGTAACGCGGATCAAGGCATTTGGTGCACAGGTCTCGCTTTAAGGCTTTGGGATGTCCACGCCCGCTCAATGCGCCGCGGCAGCGCGACGCGGCCCCTGTACTCAATTCACCCGCCATGCGGCATTGAACATAATGTAGGCGACCCGGCCGGGCGCGGCTTCGAAATAGCGTGCATTGCTTTCGTTCACGATCACGGACCCGACATAGGATCGGTTGGCGAGATTATCCAGGCGAGCGAATTCGCTAATTCGCCAGGTCCCCGTTTCCTGGTCGAGGCCGGCCCGCAGGTTCCACACCCAATAGCCCGCAGCCGCGGCCGTGTTGCGGTCGTCAGCGTAAATCTGCGCCCGTCCCTGAGTCTCGAGCGTGGTTGAAAATCCCAATGGAGCGTAGGACCAGCTCAGATCCGCGTACACGGCATTCATCGGCACCGCAGGCAGGTAGCTGCCGGACTCCACGATCGCGCGTTTGCACGGCGTGCCGATACAGGTCGCATACGGCTGATCCACCACCGCGTGAATATACGTGTAGGCCAGGCGCGCGCTGAAACCTCCCGCCCAAGCCGCATCGACGGCGAGTTCGGCGCCGCGCCGCGTGGTTTCTCCGATGTTTTGTTCGACCGCGCGGCCGTTGAAATTCTGCAGCACGGCGAGCTCATCATGGGTTTCGATGTAGAAGGCGGCAAGTTGGGCGCGCACCGGCCCCGAAACCTGCTTGATACCCGCCTCGTAATTGTTGCTGCGTGCGGGTTGCAGCCCGATGTTCAGACCCGGCAGGCTCCCATCGGAGGAACGATAAGCGAGGTCGTTCAGAGTCGGTGTTTCGAAACCCTTGCCGTAGGAGGCGTATAGATTGACCGCCGGGCTCGCATGAAACAGAGCGGCCGCCACCGGGTCGACCGCCGCATAGCGGACGCTGCTGTACGGCAGTTCGGCGCCCGGCAAATCGTCGGTCGAGTTCACCTCGACCAAGTTATTGCGCACGCCCGCCGTGAGGCGCCACCGAGGATCGGGATCCCACTGCCCCTGCAGATACTGATCGAAGTCGTACACATGATTTGACTCATCAAGGCGCAACTCGCCCTGCACACCCAGCTCGTTGCCGACGTAATTCAAATATCCCATGCGCGCTTGCTGCAGATCGTCGTAGGCGAGCCCCGCCACGGTCTGCAGCGCGCCGCCGCCGAGCGTACGCTGGTCGGTCATGTGCACATCGATGCCCGAAAAATCATTGTTCAACGCAACCACGCCGCCCGGATACAGCGGCCTCGCCTCCTCGGTGGCTTGCGGAATGGCTTGAAACTGCGTGGTGGCCCGATGTCCGGCGTAGAGGGTGGCGGACAGATCGTCGGCGGCGCCGAGCCTGCCGTCGAACACCGCCCCCATCTGCTCCTGATCGAGCGACTTTCGAGTGTTGTAGAGCACGGCGCCGGTGCCCGCTTGACTCGGGTTAGCGGCGAGCTGCGCCTGCGTCAGCCCCAGAGGATCCTGCACGAAGGGGGTTTCGACCACATTGGCCACCAGCGTCAAGGTGGCCGCCGCGCTCACCGGCATTCGCAGCTTCGCATTGAAATTGTCGCGCTCCGCGTTGCTGTGAAAACGGTAGCCGTCGGTTTGAAAATGCACGGCGTCCACCACGTAATTGATGCTGCCGTCGTCGCCCGTCGTCTTCAGGGCGTACCGCTGCGTGTTGAACGTGCCGTACTGCGCCGTGCCGTCGATGAAGTAGCCCGGCTTCGCGTCCTCGGTGAATAG
Organism: uncultured Gammaproteobacteria bacterium; assembly: GCA_963758145.1. GTDB lineage: Bacteria > Pseudomonadota > Gammaproteobacteria > Steroidobacterales > Steroidobacteraceae > Bog-1198. The sequence goes on along the minus strand of CAVWUK010000008.1, from coordinate 672,573 downwards.
GGCGATCACCCCGCCCGATGAGTTCCCGTACAGCGCGGAGAACGGACCGCGCAGCACTTCCATCCGGCCGGCGGACCCCAAATCGAATTGCGAGAACTGGCCCTGGCCGTCGGGCATGGTGCCGGGAATGCCATCCGAGTAAAGACGCACGCCGCGCACGCCGAAGTTCGCGCGCGCGCCGAAGCCGCGGACCGACAGTTGCTCATCCTGGGCGTAGTTCTGCCGGCTCTCGGCCGACACGCCGGGCACGGTCATCAAGGACTCGGAGATGTTCTCCTGCAGTTGACCCACTTGAATGGTGGCCTGATCCACGCGATTAATCGAGGCGGGAACATCGAAGCTCGACTGCAAAACCCTCGTCGCGGTCACCACCACGGGGGATAGGTCCGGCGCCTCTTCCGCCCGGGCGCCGAACGGGTGACCGCACGCCAACAAAAGCGCGCCGCCCAGTGAAATCGCCGTCTTTCTTGGCATAGCCCGCGATTATCCGCCCAACGGTGCCGATTCCTCATTGCCGCCGTATCGATCGGCGCTTTGTGCGAACTGGTCCGCAAAAGCCGTCATTTTTAGGCCGGTGCGGCCGGATCGCCGATGCGCCAACCCCGAACTGCGACATGGCACAGACGGCGTGGCCGATCGGTCCGCTAGCATCGGTACCGCAGGCAGCAGTTGCGCCGCGCAGCGCTGCGGGACATAGGACGCCCATCATGAAGACACCGGTCGCCGTTAGGACTTTGCTGGGTGCGGCATCCGTGGCCCTGCCCCTCATGGCGTTCGCGGAATCAAATGTTCAAACGGGTGCCGGTGTCCTTGCCGCGAAGGCGCACGTGGATGTCTCAATCGTGATTCCGCAGATCCTGTATTTGCGCGTCGGCACGGGGTCGAATTACACCGTTGGAACATTGACCAACAACGCGGCCAAGAATTTGATCAGCTTTACCCCGACCGCAGCCCAATTGGGCAACGGAGTGGCACTTGCCGGCGCCGGAGGCAATCTTGGGGGCAGCGCGGAGACAGCCGCCCTGGTCAGCAACAACGGCAGCGTTACGCTCAATGTCACCTCGGCCGGCGCGCTGCTCGACGCCGCGGGCTCGTCCATTCCCTTCACGCAGATCAAGACCGCAGCCACGGCAGGATTCTATCCGACCCTGCTTCCCGCGCCGGTGCTGCAGAACGGGGCCAGCGCCAACATCCTCATCACGGCACCGGCCTCGAAAGTCATCCAAGCCGATGCCAAGTGGACCTACACCTACGCCAACACCACCTTGCCGCCGGCGGGGACCTATGGCGGCGTCAACGTGCGCAACGGCCGCGTGGTCTACACCGCAACGATGCCGTGATCGGTCGCGAGCGGCCGGTTTGGGTGCGAACTGGCGCACAAAAATTAGAATGAATGCTCTGACGCGGCCGAATCCCGCGCGCCCGGGCGGCGATCTGCGACCTGGTTCAACACCGCCAGAAGACTTAATCCCTAGCATGGATATCGCGCATGAAGCTGCAATTGGCGGCCACATGTGCAGGTGACAAAACCGTAGTAACACGGTGTGCGCGCCTCGTTCGCAACACAGCACAGGAAACAGACCATGAAGACATCGATGGCATTGAAGACTTTGTTGGGCGCAGCGTCCATGGCGCTGCCGCTCATGGCGTTCGGGGAGTCGAACGTTCAAACGGGCGCCGGTACGCTCAACGCGACTGCGCACGTCGACTTTCAGATCGTGATTCCGCGCATTCTCTATCTGCGCGTCGGCGCCGGCACCTCTTACACCACCGGCGTGCTGAGCCCGAGCAACGTGGCCGTCGATCAGATCGTCTTCAACGTGCCGGGGGCCTCGCTCGGCACCGGCGTCGCCCAAGCCGCCACCTCCGGCGGTGATGCCGGCCTCGGCGTCGAAACCGCGGCCATCGTGGGCAACGGCGGCAACGTCACGCTGGTCGCGACCACCGCGGGAGCGCTGAACAATGGCGTTGCCACCCAGACCATCCCCTACACCCAGATAACAACCACCGCCGCGACGATCACCTCCGCGACCGCGCTGCCGGCGCCGGTGCTGGCCAACGGCGCGAGCAACACCGTGACGGTCACCGCCGTGAACGGGGTCGCCTTCCAGGATGCGACGTGGACCTACAAGTTCGCGAACAACTTGGCGCCGACCCCCGCAGCGGGAACCTATGGCGGCGGCGGTGTCGCCAACGTCAACAATGGGCGCGTGACCTACACGGCGACCATGCTGTAACCGCAGCGGTGCGCGACGCCCTGCCATGCACGACCACTCGTCATCGCCGCCGGCGTCACTGCCTGGAGTGACGCCGGCATCCCGCCGTGCACGAATCGGGAGGATTGGGACGCGGGCGCTGAGTGGCGCAGTTCTAGTTGCGCCGCTGGTTGCGGCGCTGGCCGGTGCCGCATCGGCATACACGGTCACCATCGCGGCGGCCGCACCCCAAACCATCTATTTGCAGGTAGGTGTCGGCAGCTTCACCAATAACTACAACGCCGGCGGTACCCCGCAGAACAACACCACCATTGATACCGTGTCGGTGACATTGGCCTCGACCGCGGTGGGCAATAAGACCGCGCAAGCGATGACCGCCAACACCCCGACCACCAACAGCTTTTACGATGGCTATGCCTATTGCACCGTACCGGCGGGCCAGCTTTATATCGGAGGCTTTTTTCGCACCGCCGGCGCCCCGACTGCCGCGGCGCAAGTCACCGCCACTGTGCCGGCGGCGCTGACCAACGCCGCTGGCAACACCATTCCGTTTTCAAAAATCAGTTGGACATCCGGCGGCAACGCCGACCCGGGCACCCCGCCGGCCGAACCGTTTCCTTCGGGCACCTTTATCAACGGCGGCGTGCAGAATGTGGGTGCGATGGCCAGCAATACGTGGAACGAGAGCTGCTGGACCTTCTCCTACCTGAACAACACGGTGCCGGCGGCCGGCACATTCAGCGGCGTGGTGCTGTACACGATGAGTGCGCCATGATCGCCACCCGACCGTCGACTTTTTTTTTAGTCCTGGCATTTAGCATAATCTGGTCCGCCGCGGCGCGGGCAAAAACCACCACGATCGATGATTCGGGCACGACGGCGCTCGAACCTTTCGTGAGCCTGCGCTGGAAGAACGTGGCGCCGCCGCGCGGGGGCGTCGACAACTCGATGATCGGCACCCTGACCACTCAGGTGCGGCTCAACGTGATGCCCTGGCTCAAGCGCTCGGGACGGATCTATCTGTCGCTGCCGGCGCAGCAGCCCGGCCCCATGACTCTTTCGTGGGTCGCTCAAGCGCGGTTTCGTTCCGGACAGCTTCGGTCCGGTAATCGCATTCTGCTCTATTCCGGCCCCATCACGACGCCCTTCATGGAAGACATTTTCAAATTCCAGTTTACCGTGGACGGGACCCTGGTGCGGCGGCCTTTCCCGGTGACCTTTCATTTCGAAATGGATGAGGATTGATCATGCGACTCAGTATTCAGTTTTTTCTTCCGCTGCTCGGTCTCGCGGTCTCCATGTCCGCGCAAGCTCAAGGATTTGCCGCACTGGTCTCGCCGCCGCGCTTTGAAATCGCGGCAAAGCCGGGAAAGACCTTGCGCAACGTGATCGAGGTGACCAATCGATCGGCGTCCCCTGCGCACTACCTCATTCACACCGCGGACTGGTCCCTGACGGCGGATTTTGGTGTGACATTCCACGACGACCTGCAGCCCGGCAGCTGCCGCCCCTGGGTCGCGATCGAGCGTCCCGAGGTCACGGTACCCGGCGGTGGGACTCTGCGTTACCGTTTCGAGGTCAGCGTGCCGGCCGACGCGCCCAACGGTGAGTGTCGCTTTGCCCTGATGATCGAAGGCGCCGAACCCTCCATCGCGCGCAGCAACGGCCTGGACCTGCCGGTCACGGGGCGAATCGGCGTCATCGTTTACCTGGTCATCGGCGATGGCGCCCCGGATCTGGAAATTCTCGGGCCCAAGATCACGACCCTCAATGGTCAGCAGGTGCCGAGCCTGCGCGTGCACAACAAGGGCAATGCCCACGGTCGCATGAGCGGATTTCTGACCGGCACCGATGCGAAGGGCATCGAGTACGACTTCACTCCCTCCAATTTTCCCATTCTGCCGCAAGACGAGCGCGAGATCTGTTTGACCCCGTCGACGCCCAACCAAGATCATCCGACGCTTACCTTCCCGGTCACGGTGAAGGGCACCATCGAATGGGGCACGCACAGAACTGAGATCAATCAGCTTTTTGAATGAAGCCCCGCGTCAATCTCTCTACCCGGCTCGCTTTCGGCCTGACCGGGCTGGGAGGTGTCCTGTGGCTTGGCGCGGCCAGTGCTCAAGTCTTGCCGGCGTCCACCCCCGCACCCCCGGCCTCCTTGAGCGCCGCCAATCCGCCGGCCGGCGGGGCGTATCAGGACCGATACATCGGCGGCGGTTCGCTGACCCCCGATATCTCCACCGGGGACGGCGCGACCGACGACTCCGAAAAGCTGGCTCGATCCGTGCAGATCGACGCCGTAACGAGTCGGCTGACCTCCAGCAGTGACGGGTCCAACAGCACCTTTTCCGAGAGCGGCATCGTCGCCAAGGCACAGTGGGACACGGTCGGCTACGGTGCTTGGTCCCTGGACGCTTCGGCGCGCGCCGCAGGATCCGACAACATCCAATCGGGGCAGGGCCAGGGCGGCGTCATCACGCTGCGAGAGCGCGGCATGCCCTTCGATGGGAATTGGCAGGCCGACAATGCCATAGGAGATCTGAATGCGCCGGACATCGGTCTCGCCCGGCTTCAATCGCGCTTCGTTCTTCCGACCGGACCCATGCAGGGCCTTGCCACGGAATGGCGCGGTCCTTCCGATCTTCAAATCACCGCAGGCGGCGGGATTCCCGGCATCTACGATGGAATCCTGGTGCCGGATTTCCGCACGCTGAGCGGCTCCACCGCGACCGCCGGCGCGCAGTGGTCACCGGCATCCCATTGGACGATCGGCGGACAATTCATCGAGGCCCGCGATGTCAACCTCTCCGTCGGCTCGACGATCGATAGTGGCGCACTCCTCTCCTCCAGCACGGGCCTTCTCAGCGCCGCCTGGCAGGACCAAGGGGAGCGTATTCAAATGAACCTTATCGAAGGCGGCGTCAACGGCCAATCGAATGGCGTTGGCGGCTGGGTGGACGGCTCCATCACTCAGGGCCGAATCGTGCAGAATGCCGGCCTGTTTCGCATCGACCCCAATATGACCTGGGGCAATCAGCTCATTTCGAGCGACATGCAGGGCGCCTATTACCGTCTCAACTACCAAAGCCGGCAATGGCAGGCGGATGGCGGAATCGACGAAGTGCGCAGCGTATCCGGCCTCGGCACCAATACCACCTTTCTCACCGGCGACGCGCGCTACCAATTGTTTCGCGACTGGGGCATCGGCGGCGTTGGTAATTTCGCACTGGTCACCGGCGGCAACAGCTGGTCGCTGGAAGGCTACGTCGATCACGTCAACGGCTGGGGACTTGGCCGCGCGCAAGTCGATTTTGCCGAGACGCCGCGCGGCCAGGGCACCACCTTGTCGCTCGATCAGAGCTGGTCGATGCCCGAGGCCGTCCGGCTCAGCACCTCGATGGCGGTCGCGCGCATCACGGCCGCCCCGTTCGACGGCGACGAGCAGGACAACACGGTGCTTGCACTCGCCGCCTATGGGGGCGGTAAATTCACGGCGCGTTTTGGCCTGGAGGGCAACGTGCGTTGGGCCACCGTGGTGCAAGGCCGGGCTGCGCCCGGGGTGTCCGCCAATGTGTCGCTGACCTACCAGGTGTCCCCGCACTGGCAGATCCTCGCCACTTACTACGACAGCCAGGTCGGCTCCTGGACCCCGCTCACCGTCAGCTCACCGATCGCGCCGCCGGTGGCGCCCATCGTACCCTCGGCCCGGGAGCAAGGAATATTCTTGACCTTCCGCTATCAGCGTGCGACGGGATCGCATTTCGCGCCGCTCGGCGGCGCACCCGGCGCAGGGGCCGGCGGGATATCGGGCATCGTCTATCTCGATGCGAATAACAATGGTCGCTTCGATGCCGCGGAGGCCGGCGCTCCCAACATGACCGTGGTGTTGGACGGGCGTTTCTCCGTGCAGACCGACGCCGGCGGCCGTTTCAGTTTCCCGGTGGTGGCGACCGGTCATCACGTCATTACGGTCGTGTCCGACAACCTGCCTCTGCCGTGGATCCTCGTCAACGACGGCCGCGCCGAGGTCGAGGTAAGCACCCGGAATCGCACCGAGATCAGCATCGGTGCGCAGCGTCCGCGCTAAAAACCCTCCCGCTGGTAAACCACGCGGCCGCCCACGACGGTCTGCAGGACCCTGACTTGGGCGATCTCCTCGGCGGGAATCTTCAAGACATTGCGATCGAGCACGATCAGATCCGCGAGCTTGCCGGGTTCGAGCGAGCCCGTCGCCTGATCCTGGTGCAGTTCGTAGGAGGAGTTCATGGTGGCCGCCCGCAGAACTTGCGCGCGGCTCAGCCCGGGATCCTCGCCCAATCGACCCGCAAATTTCGCATCGCTCTGCGGGGAATTGGTGCGCGTCACACCCACCTTGAGCGCGAACCACTCATCGAGCGCATCCACCGGCCAATCGCTGCCGAAGGCGATGCGCGCGCCGGCGGCCGCCAGGAATCCGGACGGCTCGATGTATTTGAAGCGCTCCGGACCCAGATAGTCGCGTGCGCCGTCGATCGTATCAGCCGCGGGTTTTGCCCATTGAAGCGACAGCACCGGAATCGCGTTCAACTGTTTGTAGCGTGCGAAATCCCTCGGATCGACGATCTCGTCGTGGGCAAGCGCGGCGCGAATATCCTTATCGGGGAAGTGCTCGCGCAGCGCTTGAACGCCGTCGAGCGCCTCATGTACCGCCCGATCGCCGTCGACGTGCATGTGCGGCTCGAAACCGGCGGCGGCGGCCTCGATGAGCATCGTGCGCAGCACCGCGGCCGGGAAATACACCTCGGGTCCGCGGTTCGTACCCGCCACCCAGCGCTGATTCGGCTCCCGACCCTGCGACACGAAATACGGCTCGAGCATGGCACCGGAGAAGGCCGGAGCGCTGATCACGCCGTCGAGAAATAATTTCACGTTGCGCACCGTGAGGCGCGGTCGCGGCTCGATCGGTCCCTGATCGTAGCGCCGTGCGAGCGCCATCACCCGCGCCATGGCCTTTTGGGGATTGCGACCTTCGTCGGGCGCAATCCATACGGCAAAATGCGCGCGCGCAGTCAGCTGACCCTCGCGCTCCACCGCCGCGAACGCCGCGAGAAAAGGCGGCTTGGCCTGCGCATCCAGGAACGTGGTGACACCCTGTTGACGTATCGCATCGAGCGCGGTACGCGCGGCTTTGACGTCCTCCGCAGCCGTGGGCGCCGGAATCCGATCTTTCACCAAATTATAGGCGGCATCTTCATCCAGGATTCCCGACGGATTGCCGGCCGCGTCGCGGCCGATTTTGCCGCCCAAGGGATCGCGGGTGGCGGCCGTGATGCCCGCCAGAGCGAGCGCGCGCGAGTTTGCCAGGCCGGTATGGTAGAACGAGGACATCACGAAAATCGGGCGCTTGGTGTGCAGCCCATCCAGGGTCGCCCGCGTCGCGGTGGTGCCGGCGGGCAGCATTCCTTCCTGGAACCAATGCACGACCTCGAGCCATCCGTCCGGTTCACGCACCCGAGTGTCATCGAGGCAGCTCTGGATTTTCGCCTGCATCTCCTCGATTCTGAGCTGCTGGTAGTTCAAATCGCATTTGAGCAAGTCCCTGCCGCCGTCCATCGGATGCATGTGCCCGTCGACCAATCCCGGCATCAGCATGCGGCCGTGCAGATCGATCACCGCGGTATGTTCGCCCAGGTACGGCCCGAGTCCGGCATCAGTGCCCACGTAGACGATCCGGCCGGCGCGAATCGCGAGCGCCTGCTGCACGCTGTCCTGCGCGTCGACCGTATAGACGAACCCGTTGCGGTATGCGGTGTCCGCCGGCGCCGAACCTGCTGCGGTTTGCCCCAAAACCATGGCCGCTGCGGTCAAGGAAAGGCCCGCGACCAATGGGTTATACCGCATGGAGCGCCCTTTCGAGATCGGCCACCAGATCGCCCGGGTCTTCGATGCCCACCGAAATCCGGATCAGCGCATCGGTGATTCCGATGCGGTCGCGGGTTTCCTTGGGCAGGCCGGAATGCGTGGTGCTGGCCGGATGCGAAATCAAGGTTTCGGTCCCACCGAGGCTCACCGCCAATTTCATGACCTGAAGAGCGTCCAGCAGACGGAACGCTTCCGCTTCCCCGCCGTGGACCGTGAAACCGAAGGTCGAGCCCGCGCTGCCGCACTGCCGATCGAACAGCGCCCGCCGGGGATCGTTCGCGCCGAGAAAACCGAGATAATTCACATCCGCGATCTTCGGGTGCGTACGCAGGTAATTCGCCACCAATGCGGCGTTTTGCGCCGCCTTGTTCATGCGCAAGGACAGCGTCTCCATGGAGCGCATGATCATCCACGCGGTGTTCGGATCCAGTTGAGTGCCGAGAGCGCCCCGCAAACGCTTGATCGGGCCGACGAGGTCGCGCGAGCCCACCACGCCGCCCGCCACCAGATCCGAATGACCGCCGACGTACTTGGTCAGCGAGTACAACACAAGGTCCGCACCGTGAGCGAGCGGCCGTTGAAACACCGGCCCGAGAAACGTGTTGTCCACCAACACCGGGGGGCGACCGAACGATTGGCGGGCGCCGATTTGCTCCGAGATCTCGCGCATCAACCCGAGATCGACCAGCGAATTGGTCGGATTTGCCGGCGTCTCGGTCATCACCAGACAGACCCGGCCTTTGGTCTCCGCGGCCTGCGCGGAGGCGCGCTCGGCGGCTTGCGTCACCGCGGCCCGATCGTGGCCCTGTGTAAAACTCACGGCGCTGACGCCGAAGGCCGGCAGGGTCTTTTCAATCAACGTCTCGGTGCCTCCGTACAGCGGTTGACTCATCAAGATCACATCGCCGGGGCGCACGTAGTGCCACAGCGCCGTCGAGATGGCCGCCATCCCGCTCGAGAACACCGCGGCGGTCTCGCCCTGCTCCCACAGCGCCAGCCGATCCTCGAGCACTTCGAGGTTCGGATTATTGAATCGCGAGTAGACCAAGCCGTGCGACTGGCCCGCCCTGGGCTCGCGGCGTCCGGAGCTGAAGTCGAAGAAATCCTTGCCGTCCTGCGCGGTCTTGAACACAAAGGTCGAGGTCAAGAATATCGGCGGCTTGAGCGAACCCTCCGACAACGAAGGGTCATAGCCGTATCCCATCATCTGGGTCTCCGGCTTGAGCACGTGATCGCCGATTTTGCGTTTATGATAAGCGTCGTAGCTCACGTTGCCGCCCCCATCAATTGTCTACGGTGGCGCAATATAACCCGCCGGCGCGGCGCCGTGGGAATTCGCGCCGTGCGAGGTATGTCTGGGAATGTTTAGACCGTGCTGCTGATAGGCATCGCCGCCGGGGCGTTCGCGAGCACTCTGCTCGGCGGATTGCTCGCGCTCAAGCTGCGCGACAAACTGCACCTGATACTCGGGTTCAGCGCCGGGGCGGTCATCGGCGTCGCGTTCTTCGATCTGCTGCCCGAAGCGGTGAATTTCGGCATCAAATTTCACAGCCCGGGCGTGATTCTCTCCTCAACCGCCGTCGGCTTTTTGTTCTATCTGTTGGCCGACCGGATGCTGTTGATTCACGGCGGTGGCGCATCGGAAGCGCGCGGCAGCGCGGCCGCGGGCGTGTTGTGCTGCCACAGCCTGCTCGACGGAGCGGCCATCGGCCTGGCGTTCCAGGCCTCGCGCGCCGTCGGCATCGTGGTCGCGATCGCGGTGTTGACCCATGATTTTTCCGATGGAATCAATACCACGAACATGATTTTGAAGAATAACGGCGATCGGCCTCGGGCCTTGCGCTGGTTGCTGCTCGATGCGGTGGCGCCGGCCCTCGGGATCGCCGCGACGCGCGCGTTGGCCTTGGGCGGCGATCAGCTCGGCCTCGCGCTCGCGCTGTTCGCCGGATTTTTCCTGTATATCGGCGCGAGCGATCTGATTCCCGAGAGCTACCACGCGCATCCGAAATTCCTCACCACCGCCATGACCCTATTGGGGGCGGCAGTTCTGTATTTGGCCGTTGCCTTCATCGGGTGACCCGGTCCGGTCGTGTGCGTGCGGGCGTGATCAGCCCGGCGCGGTCAATCCGGCAGCGGTGATCGCGGCGAAGGCGGCGGCCGGCTGGTCGCCGCGCTTCCGCCCGATGCCACCATGATGCTGGCGATGGCAGCCCATTGAATCGCGGTCAGCCGTTCGGCGAGAAAACACAGGCCGGACAGCGCTCCCAGCGCCGGGGACAAACTCATGAGCACGCCGAAAGTGCGTGTGGGCAAGCGCGGCAGCGCATACATTTCCAGCGAGTACGGCAGCGCGCTCGACAGCAGTGCGACCGCACAGCCCGCCGGCAGCAGCGCCGGTGAAAAAAGCGCGGCGCCGGCATCCGAGATGCCAATGGGCACGATGACGATCGCGCCCACCAGCGTTCCGAGCGCGGCGGTCGCTCCGCCGTGCACCGCCCCGGCCTTCTGCCCGAACACGATATAGAGAGCCCAACACGATCCCGCGGCGAGCGCAAAACCGATCCCGGCGGGGGCCAGCGGCTTTGACGCGATTCCAAGCGGCAGCAACGCCGATAGACCGCCCGCGGCCAGTGCAATCCACAGAAAATCGACCGGCCGGTGCGATGCCGCCATGGCGACCGCCAGGGGACCCGCGAATTCCAGCGCCACTGCTATGCCGAGCGGTATCCGGTTGAGCGACAGATAAAAGAACAAATTCATCCATCCCATCGCCAGTCCGTAAATCACGATGCTGCGCAGCTCGCGCGGGCTGGGTCGCATCCGCCAGGGGCGCCAAACCGCCAGCAACATGCCGCTCGCAAGCGCCAGTCGAAGCGCCGTCGCGCCCGGCGCTCCGATCTGCGGAAACAGGCCCTTGGCCAGCACGGCACCCAACTGGATGCTCCCCATGGCGAGGATCAGGGCGCCGACCGGCAGAGCGATCGAATGAGAGTTGAACGAGGAGCGCAGCGTCACAATAATTCCAAGATCGCCGGGTGTCCGAGGTTACCATTGCGCGGCCGCGCCGGTGCGCGGCGAGAGGAGAACTTGAGCTTGCCAGTCCCTAAGGTTCGGCCGCCGGTAGTCGTCCGTCCGCTCGAGCGTGCGCGGGTGCCGCGCGACACCGTGGCGCTCGCGCGCTTCCTGCTCGGCAAAGTACTGGTGCGGCAGTTGCCCTCGGGCGTCGCCAGCGGGCGCATCGTGGAGACCGAGGCGTATCTCGAGACCGATCCCGCCTGCCACGCGTTTCGCGGCATGACGCCGCGCAACCGATCGCTGTTCCTGGATGTGGGACACGCCTACGTGTATCTGTGCTACGGCACCTCGTATCTGCTCAACGTGTCGAGCGAAGAGGCGGGCACCGGCGCCGGGGTGCTGCTGCGCGCGCTGGAACCGCTCTCCGGTTTCGAGCACGCGCGGCGAGTCCGCGCCGGCGGTCGCGGGCGGGATCTTGCCCGGGGTCCCGGACGGTTGACCGCCGCGCTTCAGGTCGATCTTCGGCACGACGGGATCGACCTCCTCGCTCGCGGCGCCTTGTGGATTGGCAGCGACGGCACCGAGATCGAGTCGATCGGCGAAAGCGCACGCATCGGTCTCACCAAGGCCGCGGACGCGCGCTTGCGCTACTTCGTGACCGGCAGCGACCACCTCAGCGGCGCAAGGCGGCTCAATGTCTAACCCGATCGAGGAATTCCTCGCCCAGCATCCGCTGCTGGTGTTGGACGGCGCGCTCGCCACGGAACTCGAGCGTCGAGGCGCGGATCTTCTGGATCCGCTGTGGTCCGCGAAATATCTGCTCGAACAGCCGCAGATGATTCGCGCCGTGCATCTTGATTATTTCAGGGCCGGCGCCGACCTCGCCACCACCGCGACTTACCAGGCGACTTTCGAGGGCTTTGCGCGCCGCGGCATCGCGCATGGGGAGGCCGCCGAGTTGATGCGCGCGGCCGTGGCGCTCGCCGCCTCGGCAAGGGATGAGTTTTGGTCGGCGCCCGCGAATCGGGCGCTTCGGCTGCGGCCGCTCATCGCCGCCTCGGTGGGGCCCTATGGTGCGATGCTGGGAGACGGCGCTGAATACCACGGACACTACGCCGTGAGCGATCAAGCGCTCGCGGCCTTTCATCGGCCGCGGCTCGAAGTGCTGGCCAAATCCGGCGCCGATCTGTTGGCCTGCGAAACCATGCCGTGTTTGCGCGAGGCCGTGGTTTTGGCGGGTTTGCTGGCGGATTTTCCGTCGATCACGGCATGGATCAGCTTCTCCTGCCGCGACGGCGCGCACAACTGCGAGGGCGACGAGATCGGGCGTTGCGCCGCCGAGCTGGACCAGTGCCCTCAGGTGGCAGCCGTCGGCGTGAACTGCACCTCTCCCGAATATGTCGCCGAACTCGTGCGGCGGATGCGCGAGCGCACCGACAAACCCTTGCTCGCCTATCCGAACTCCGGGGAGCGATACGAGGCGCTCACCAAACGCTGGAGCGGATCGCACACCGCGACACCATTCAGCGAAATGGCCCGCACTTGGTATCACGCCGGCGCCCGGCTGATCGGCGGCTGCTGCCGCACGACGCCCGATGATATTCGCGCGATCGGCGAATGGCTCGGAGCCTAGCGCTGCGCCTCGCGCCTGCTACTCGGAAAAATGCGGTTCCCGCTTCTCGAAGAAGGCGCGCACCCCTTCCACGCAGTCATGATTCTCGAGCGTCATCTCCTGGGCGCTGCGCTCCGCGCGCAGCTGCTCCTGCAGCGAATGATCGAAGGTCGATGCATGCAATGAGCGAATCTGGGCAAGCACCGCACATGGCCCGGCGGCGAGCCGGCGCGCCACCTCCTGCGCGCGCGCAGGCACCTCGGCATCCGCAACCACCGAATACGCCAAACCCCACTCATGCGCGGTATGCGCGGGGATTTTTTCCGCCAGCATCAGCGCGGCCAACGAGCGTCCGCCGCCGATTCGGCGCGCCAGATGGAAGGTGATGCCGGCGTCCGGCACCAGTCCCAGACGCGCGAAGGACGGGCAGAAATAGGCGCTTTCGCCCACCACGATGATGTCGCTCGCGAGCGCAAGGCTCATGCCCGCGCCGACCGCCGCGCCGTTGACGGCCGCGACGATCGGAAAGCGAAAACCGCTGAGCCGCAAGATCAAGGGGTCCATGAAGCGGCGCATCTCAAAATGGGCCCGCTGGCGTGCCTGCTGGGTCTTCAAGTCGATCGAATGCAAATCCAGGCCGCTGCAAAAGACGGCGTCGCTTCCGGTGATCACCACCGCCCGCGCGCCGCTGTCGCCTTTTTGTATTTGATCGAGCGCGAGGTGTATGGCGCGGATGATGGTGATGTCGATCGCATTGCTGACGTCGGGGCGCTGGATGCTCAACGTCGCCACGCCCTCCGACACCGTGAAGGACAATGAACTCATGTGCGCTCTCCTGCTCGATCGACCCGGCCGGCACTTGGATCATGCCCCTCGGCCGGCATGCCCGCAACGGGCGCGGCATGCGCGCACCCTTCAGTCGGCCGGGCTCAAGCGAAACGCATCAGTTCTGTTTGCTCTCGCCTTCATGTTTGTTCTCGGCCGGGGGCGCCGGATGAGCCGGCTTCGGCGGCGGCGGCTTGGCGGGTGTGCCGGGCGGATGTCCGTATCCCGTGGCCGCCGGGTAGCCATGAGCGCCATACGCCGGAGTCGTGGTGGTCGGAACCCGCGGCGGCGCGCTCTTGGCGCTGACCACACCGGGGGCGTTGAAAGCACCCGGACGCGGCGTCGCGGCGATCGGCGGGTGGCCACCGTTCGCTTTGGCGGCCAGCTGGGGATTCGAGACGGCCTGCTGCACGTGCTGCCGTTGCACCGGGGTGGGCGGAACATGCGGCTCCTGCATGGCCGCGCGCTCCTGCGGGCTGGGTGTCGCGGCCACGCCGCCGGCGCCTCCGTTGTAGCTCACCCGGTTGACGGTCGTGTTGTTCACCGTCGTATTGTTTATCACGGTGTTGTTCACGTAGGTATTGTGAACCACGGTCGTGTTGACGTTGACCACGGCGGTGTTGTAGGCGAACCGATTCGCCGCCCAGTATCCGCCGACAAATCCGCTGCCGGCATAGCCGTAACCATAATTGACGCCGCCGTAAAAGCCGACGTGCGGACCCCAATAGCCTGCGTGGAAGAGATAAACGCCGCCGACGAAACCCCAGTAGCCCGGCGTCCACAGGAACCCAACTCGCGGCGGCGCGACCCAGGTGCCAGGCACCCAGTAATAGCCCCCATTGGTGTAAGCCCAATAGCCCGGTGTCCATAAATATCCATCCTCAGGACACGGGGGCTGGACGTACTCCGGAAGCGGCGGCGGCGGTTGAGGGGCCTGAACTTCAACCGTCGCGGCCGGCTCGGCGTAGGCGTACGCGGCCGGCGGCGGCGGCGGTGGTGGCGGTGGCGGTGGCGGCGCATAAACCACGCGCGGCTGCGGGGGCGGTGCGACCACACAGCCGCTTATCAGGGCCGCCGCGGACATCAACAGGCAAGCGAGGTTTCGTACGTTCATGCGGGTTGGATGCAGCTCCGGCAATCTTGACATGTGGGCCACCATGGTGAGGTTTTATGCTACAGCGTATGTAAAATACGCCGCTCCTGACCCTTATAACGTCACACTTTGACGGTGGGCTAGTTCCGTGAAGCGAATGTAACGCAAACGCTTATTCGTTGATCCCGCGATTGAAGGTCTCCGGCAGAAAAAACAACCCCACGACGAGGGTGAGGCCGGCCACCACGATCGGATACCAAAGCCCATAGTAGATGTCGCCGGTCGCCGCCACCATGGCAAACGCGGTGGTCGGCAAAAACCCGCCGAACCATCCATTGCCGATGTGGTACGGCAGGGACATCGCGCTATAGCGGATTCGCGCCGGAAACAACTCGACCAACAGCGCCGCGATGGGCCCATAGACCATGGTGACGTAGAACACCAGGATGAACAGGATCAACACCACCACGGGCTTGTCGATGCTCGCCGGGTCGGCTTTGTCGGGATACCCGGCGGATGCCAAGGCCTTCTTCGCGGAGCTCTGAAAAGCCGCAATCGCCACCTTGCGCTGCGCATCCGTGAAGCTCCAGGGGTCGGGAGCGGTGATCGTGGTCGATCCGGTGCGGATTTGCGCCACGGTCCCGCGCGGCGCGTCGATTCGCTGGTAAGAGACTCCCGCCTTCGCGAGAAAGCTCTTGGCGATGTCGCAGGAGGTGGAATCGAATTTATTCTTGCCGATGGGGTCGAATTGAAACGAGCACTGCAGCGGATCCGCGACGACCGTCACCGGGGAGGCCGCCTGCGCCGCGAACAGCGCCGGGTTGGCGTATCGGGTCAGCGCCTGGAACAACGGCATGTAGGTCATCACGGCAAGCAGACAGCCCAATAGAATGATCGGCTTGCGGCCGACCTTGTCGGAAAGCCAGCCGAAAAATATAAAGGCCGGCGTCGCCAGTGCGAGCGCAATGGCCGTCAATATATTGGTGGTCGCGCCGTCGACGCGCAGGATGCGTTCCAAAAAGAACAGCGCATAGAACTGCCCCGTGTACCAGACCACGGCCTGGCCCATGACCGCTCCCAGCAAACTGATCAGGACGATCCGCAGATTTCGCCAGCGGCCGAATGCCTCGGTGAGCGGCGCCTTGGAGGTCGTGCCCGCCTTTTTCATGCTCAAGAACACCGGGCTCTCGTCGAGTTGCATGCGTATCCACAACGACACGGCCAGGAGCACCAGCGAGACCAGGAATGGCACGCGCCAGCCCCACGCCTTGAAGGCGTCCTCGCCGATCAGCGTGCGGGTGCCGATCACCACCAGCAGGGCGGCAAATAATCCGAGCGTCGCGGTGGTCTGAATCCAGCTGGTGTACAAGCCGCGCTTGCCCGGCGGCGCATGTTCGGCCACGTAGGTCGCGGCACCGCCGTATTCGCCGCCGAGCGCCAGACCCTGCAACAGCCGCAGCAGCACCAAGGCGATCGGCGCCGCCACCCCGGCCGCGGCGTAGCTCGGCAGCAAGCCGACCACAAAGGTCGCGCCGCCCATCAGACTCATCGTGATCAGAAAGGTGTGCTTTCGGCCCACGAGATCGCCCAGGCGGCCGAACACCAGTGCACCGAATGGGCGCACCGCAAATCCCGCGGCAAAGGCCGCCAACGCGAAAATAAAGCCGGTGACTTCGTTGACGCCGGAGAAGAACTGAGCCGAGATGATGCTCGCCAGCAATCCGTACAGATAAAAATCGTACCATTCGAACACCGTGCCGAGCGATGAGGCACCGATCACCAACCACTGATTTGAGGCAACCGTTTGTTCGCCGCGCTTATCGGCCGAGGTCTTTTTGTTCATGCGATCTCCGGGGCTCTTGTTGTTGTTCAATGCTTGGGCGGCGGCGTCGCCGTAACGATCGCGCGCAGCTCAACGAGTTTTGCCTTGATTGCCGCGGCATTCTCCGGGCCCATCCGCAGCAGAAGCTTCTGCCCCGCCGGGCGCGCCTCGAGCGCCGGATCGGCGAATGTGTACATGACATTCGGCCGGGTGAGTTCGATGGCGCCGGCAGGATGCGGCGTCGCGAGCAGCGAATCGATCACCTGCACCAGTCGATCGTTGAAGTAGCCGGTCGGATACCCGAGGTCTTGATAGACGTGCTGGAACAAGGGGTAGAAGCGCAGGTACACATCGGCGAGCCGCCGCATGTCAAGATTGCGGACTACCCCGACCATCGGCTCGTAGCGCGCGAAGTTTCGCGGATCGAGCGTCGCATGCAGCTCATCCCCATTCGCCTGAAAGATGCCCGGCACGGGGACCGTGGGTCGCTTGTCGGCCGCCACCTTTTGGCGCGGCAGATTGTCGATGGTGACCACGATGCGCCGGATGATGCCGTCGGGCACCAGGTATTGCGCAACCGCTCCGCTCCCGGCGACCTCCCCGAGGGCATCTTTAATGGCCGGATCGCTCTCGGCCAAGGTCGGCAGCGGGCCCCGTGATGCCGCGTCGCCCGCCGGCGGCACCGGGTGTTGAATCGCCGGCTCCGCCGGCGCGCTTGCCGGCGGCGCGGCCGCAGCCGCCGGCGGCGCGGCGCGGTGGTGCAGGTAATACGCGACGCCCGCCGCGGCCGCAACCACCGCCGCGGCAACCACAATCATCGGCTTGTTGATCATCCACACTCCTGCACATGGCGTGCGCCCCGGTCATTCTCGCGCAATTGTAAGCAAAAAGCAGCGCCCGCCTCGATCACGCCCGGGCCCTTAGCCGCTCGCCGCCGTGCGCATCTGCAGTTCGTGTCGGCGATAGTCGATGATGAGGGTATCGAGCGTGCCGAGCGCGTCCATGCCGATCATGATCGCGGGCTCGCTGGTGAACTTCCAATGCTTGAAAATAAAGACATCGGCGAACGTCACGCCGGGATCGTGTATTTCAACGGCGCCGATTCTGATCGCCGGCGCGGGAATGATTTCGCCGTTCTCGATGGCGAGCGTCGCTCCCTGGATTTGATCGGCCTTGCCGTGAAATCCGATGTCCTCCCGCGCCAATGCATTGCGCAGTGCCAGATTCCCGATAGTCGTTTGACCGCCGGTGTCGATGACGGCCTTGGCGTGAACGTGGCCCACCATGGCGTCTACGATGATCAGCTGGCCCCGACTCGATCGAAACGGCACGCTGATGAAATCATTGGCCGCGCGCTCGCCGCGCGAATAGGTGATCGAAATCTTGTCGTGCTTGAAATCAATGAATATTCGCTTGTCCAGCAGGCCCTCGGATCCCAGGATTCCTTCGGCCCCGCCCAACGCATCCGGCACGATCGGCAGCACCACCGAATCCACCGCGAGATCGCCGACACTCAGCCTTTCCACATGGATGCTCGGCACGTCCGCCGAGCCGGTGACACCGCGCAGCATCACGTGCGGCGCCTGGTCCATGGGAATGCCGAGCGCCAACGCGACCATCGCCGTCACGCCGGAGTTGGTGGCGCCGGTATCGACGACCAGCCGGAACGGCCCGCGGCCATTGATGAAGACCGGTGCCCAGATGCGCCCGATCTGATCGCGCCGGGTCGGCGCGACATAGCGCGGCGCGCGCGCCTCGACCATGATTTCAGCCAATTGCTCTGCGGCATCGCCTTCGGGTGGTGCCCCGGGCGGGGACGCCATCGGCACCGTCGCGCCCGCGCACTGCGGCGATATCCCCAGCACGGCGAGCAAGATCGCGCCTGCGGCGGCGCTCGCGCGGCGGCGCCCGGTTGCGCTGCGGCATGGAATGTTCAGAATGCGGGCCGTTGCAAGAATTAAAGGCCCCGTCCGCGGCGGTGGAAAGCCTCCCGCGTTTATGGCGATGCGGTCAATCGAAGCTCGATTCACGCTCACTCCTGTGGCCACAGGATACCACCGGACCGCCAATCTCAGGGCGGCTTCCAGGTGTCGCTTTCGGACCCGAGATGTGCGCGCCGCAGACGGGTGCTCGGCACCGAATCAGGGTAATATATCAGCATATGGTTATCGTTCAGGCTGCGCCCATGTCGAGGCTTTCATGACCAGTCCCTCGCCCAGGCGGGTCATACCGCTCAAGGCCGAAGCGCCTTCCTCGCTCAGTTCGGCCGACCGCAAAGCGGTTGCGGATGCGTGCGGACGCCTAAAATCGCTTCCGGGGGCCCTGTTGCCGATTTTACACGCGGTGCAAGAAGCGCTGGGCTTCGTGCCGAAGGATGCGGTCCCGCTGATTGCGCGGGAGTTGAATCTTTCGATCGCCGAGGTGCACGGGGTGGTGACTTTTTACCATTATTTCCGGCAGCAGCGCAGCGGCCGGCATGTGGTGCATCTATGTCGCGCCGAGGCCTGTCAGGCGCTCGGTGCGGCGGCCTTGGAGGCGCACGCGAAGCGCGCGTTGGGCGTCGATTTTCACGGCACCACGGCCGATGGGGCGATCAGTCTGGAGCCGGTGTATTGCCTGGGCAACTGCGCTTTGGGGCCGTCCATGATGATCGACGATCAGTTGCAGGGGCGCGTCTCGGCGCAGCGCTTCGATGCGTTGATGGCGCAGATCCGCGCGCAGGCGGGCAAGCCATGACCGCGACCAGGATTTTCGTCCCCATCGATGCAGCTGCGCGCTCGGTCGGCGCCGACGAGGCCGCCGCCGCGATAGCCGCCGAAGCGCAACGGCGCAAGCTCGAGATCGAGCTCATTCGCAACGGATCACGGGGCCTGCTATGGCTCGAGCCGCTGGTGGAAGTTGAGATCGAGGGGCGGCGCTTCGCCTACGGTCCGGTGGCCGATCGGGACGTGGCCAGCCTGTTCGACGCCGGGTTCGCCTCGGTGGCGGACACGCGGCAGGCGGCGCTCCATCCCAAGGCTCATGGACCGACCGAAGAGATCCCCTATTTGAAGCGCCAGCAGCGCCTCACCTTTGCGCGCGTGGGCATCACGGATCCGAGATCCTTGGGTGATTACCTCGCGCACGGCGGCTACCGGGGACTCGCCGCAGCGCTCGCAATGAAGCCCGCCGACATCGTCGCGAGCGTCACCGCCTCGGGTTTGCGCGGGCGCGGCGGCGCGGCATTCCCCGCCGGGATCAAATGGCAGACCGTGCTCAAGGCGCCGGGAGCGCAAAAGTACATCGTGTGCAATGCCGACGAGGGCGATTCGGGCACCTTCTCGGATCGGATGCTGATGGAAGGGGATCCGTTCGTGCTCATCGAAGGGATGACGATCGCGGCTTTGGCGACCGGCGCCACGCGCGGCTATATCTACCTGCGCTGGGAGTACCCCGACGCGAAGCTCGCCCTCGAGGCCGCCATCAAGGCCGCTTACGCGGCGCATTATTTGGGCGAGAACATCCAAGGCAGCGGCGCACGCTTCGATCTCGAGGTGCGCATGGGGGCCGGCGCCTATATCTGCGGCGAGGAGACCTCGCTGCTCGAATCCTTGGAGGGCAAGCGCGGACAGGTGCGCTTCAAACCGCCTTTGCCGGCCATCGCCGGCCTGTGGGGCAAACCCACGGTGATCAACAACGTCATCACCTTCGCGTCGGTGCCGATCATTCTGGAGCGCGGCGCTCCGTACTATCAGAATTTCGGCAGCGGCCGGTCGCGCGGCACGCTGCCGCTGCAGCTGGCCGGCAACATCAAGCAGGGCGGGCTGGTCGAGATCGCGTTCGGCGTGTCCTTGCGCGAGCTGCTGTACGAGTACGGGGGCGGCAGCTTGAGCGGCCGGCCGATCCGCGCGGTTCAGGTGGGCGGCCCCTTGGGAGCCTACCTGCCGGCCTCGCAATTCGACACGCCGATCGACTACGAGGCTTTCGCCGCGGTCAAGGGGATGCTCGGGCACGGCGGTTTGGTGGTCTTCGACGACAGCGTGGACATGGCCGCCCAGGCGCGCTATGCGATGGAATTTTGTGCGATCGAATCGTGCGGCAAATGCACCCCGTGCCGCATCGGCTCGACCCGTGGAGTCGAGGTGATCGACCGTCTGATAGCAGGCCAGGATGCGCCCAAGCAGGAGACTCTGCTGCGCGATCTGTGCGAGACGCTCACCGTGGGCTCGCTGTGCGCTCTCGGCGGTTTGACCGCCTTCCCGGTGCTCTCGGCTCTGAACCATTTTCCCGAGGACTTTGTCAAACCTAAGCGGACGTCGGCGACCGCGACCGCCTGAGGCTGCTGTGCAGCCGCACTCAATGAGATAGAGGATCCTGCCATGTTGTCGATTGTCGAACAGGATTACGGAACTCCGGAGCGCACCGGCGCGAAGCTCGTGACTCTCACCATCGATGGGTTCGAGGTAACCGTGCCCGAAGGCACCTCGGTGATGCGCGCCGCCGCGCTCTCTCAGATCAAGATCCCCAAGCTGTGCGCCACCGACCAGTTGGAAGCCTTCGGCTCCTGCCGGCTGTGCCTGGTGCAGATCGAGGGCATGAAGGGATTGCCCGCCTCGTGCACCACGCCGGTGGCGCAGGGGATGAAGGTGAGCACCCAGAACAAGCAGCTCGCGGATGTGCGCCGCGGCGTGATGGAGCTGTACATCTCCGATCACCCCCTGGACTGCCTGACCTGCCCCGCCAACGGCCACTGCGAGCTGCAGGACATGGCGGGCGTCGTGGGGCTGCGCGAGGTGCGCTACGGCTACGACGGCGCGAATCACCTGGATGCCCCCAAGGACACCAGCAATCCCTACTTCACCTTCGATGCCAGCAAATGCATCGTCTGCTCGCGCTGCGTGCGTGCCTGCGACGAGCAACAAGGCACTTTGGCGCTGACGATTCAGGCCCGCGGCTTCGATTCGACGGTGTCGGCCAGCCAGGACGCGCCTTTCATGGATTCCGAATGCGTCTCGTGCGGGGCCTGTGTGCAAGCCTGCCCCACCGCCACCCTCTCGGAGAACACGCTGATCCAAAAAGGTCAGGCCGAGCACAGCATCACGACCACCTGCGCGTACTGCGGGGTGGGCTGCTCGTTTCGCGCCGAGATGCAAGGCGAGGAAGTGGTGCGCATGGTGCCGAACAAGGATGGACATGCCAATCACGGGCACTCCTGCGTCAAGGGACGCTTCGCGATCGGCTACGCGACACATTCGGACCGGATCGTGAAGCCGATGATCCGCAGCAAGATCTCCGATCCGTGGCGCGAGGTCTCCTGGGAAGAGGCGATTGGCCATGCGGCGGGCGAACTGAAGCGCATTCAGACAAAATACGGACGGGACTCGATCGGTGGCATCACCTCCTCGCGCTGCACCAATGAGGAAACGTATCTGGTGCAGAAGCTGGTGCGGGCGGGTTTTGGCAACAACAACGTCGACACCTGCGCGCGGGTGTGCCATTCGCCCACCGGCTACGGCCTGAAGAACACCCTGGGCGAATCGGCCGGCACTCAGAACTTCGACTCCGTGATGAAAGCCGATGTGATCTTCGTGATTGGCGCGAATCCGACCGACGGGCATCCGGTGTTCGCCTCGCAAATGAAGCGCCGTCTGCGCGAGGGGGCGCGCCTGATCGTCGCCGACCCGCGCACCATCGATCTCGTTCGCACGCCGCACATCTCGGCGGACCATCATTTGAAGCTGCGGCCCGGCACCAACGTCGCCCTGATCAACAGTCTCGCCCATGTCATCGTCACCGAGGGGCTGGTCAAGGAGGAATTCGTGCGTGAACGCTGCGAGGCGGACGCCTTCGCCAAGTGGCGGGCCTTCATCGCGCTGGAGAAAAACTCCCCCGAGTCGATGGAGCCGATCACCGGAGTGCCGGCGAGCGAAGTGCGCGCGGCCGCGCGCCTCTATGCCACCGCGGGCAATGGCGCCATTTATTACGGATTGGGCGTCACCGAGCACAGCCAGGGCTCGACCATGGTGATGGGCATCGCAAATCTCGCGATGGCCACCGGCAACCTGGGACGAGAGGGGGTTGGCGTCAATCCGCTGCGCGGCCAGAACAATGTGCAGGGTTCGTGCGACATGGGTTCCTTCCCGCACGAATTCCCGGGCTACCGGCACGTGTCGGATGACTCCGTGCGGCATCAGTTCGAGGGCGCCTGGGGCGTCCCGCTGCGCAACGATCCGGGCTTGCGCATTCCGAACATGTTCGAGGCGGCGCTCGACGGAGAGTTCAAGGGCCTGTACATCGAGGGCGAGGACATCGCGCAGTCCGACCCCAATACCCAGCATGTCACCGCCGCCCTCACCTCGATGGAGTGCATCATCGTGCAGGATCTGTTCCTGAACGAGTCGGCGAAATTTGCGCACGTTTTCCTACCCGGCTCCTCGTTTTTGGAGAAGGACGGCACGTTCACCAACGCCGAGCGGCGCATCTCGCGCGTGCGCAAGGTGATGGAGCCCAAGGCCGGCTATGCCGACTGGCAGATCACGCAGCTGCTCGCCAATGCGGTCGGCTACCCGATGAACTACGCCCACCCCGCCGAGATCATGGATGAGATTGCGCGCCTCACGCCCACCTTCACCGGGGTGAGCTTCGCGCGCTTGGACGAGATGGGCAGCATTCAATGGCCCTGCAATGCGGAGCATCCCGACGGCACCCCGACCATGCACGTCGGCACCTTCGTGCGCGGCAAGGGCAGGTTCCTGGTCACCGAGTACGTGCCGACCCAGGAGAAGGTCAACGCCAAGTATCCGCTGCTCCTGACCACGGGCCGGATTTTGAGCCAGTACAACGTCGGCGCACAGACCCGGCGCACCGAGAACAATCGTTGGCACGATGAGGATCGCGTCGAGATCCATCCGCACGATGCGGAGGAGCGCGGCATCGCCGAAGGCGATTGGGTCGGCATCGCGAGCCGCGCCGGAGAGACGGTGCTGCGGGCGCGCATCACCGAGCGTGTACAACCGGGAGTTGTATACACCACATTTCATTTCCCCGAATCGGGGGCCAATGTGATCACCACCGAAAACTCCGACTGGGCCACCAACTGCCCCGAGTACAAAGTCACCGCCGTGCAGGCGACTCGCGTCACTCAGCCCTCCGAGTGGCAGAGGCGGTTTCGCAAGTTCTCCGACACTCAAGAATCGCTGTTGAAGAGCGCCGGCGCCGATGTTTTCGCCGGCAAGTGACGGCTCGCCATGAGCGGCGCGGAACATCTGGTGCAGATGGCGAACGACATCGGCAATTTCTTTCGCTCGGAGCCGAAGCGCGAGGACGCCGTCGCCGGCATCGCCAATCACATCGACAAGTTTTGGACGCGGCGCATGCGTGACAAGCTCAACGCTCACTTGGCCGATCACGGCGCCGGGGCGCTCGATGAGTTGCCGCTCGAGGCGCTGCGCCGCCTCGCCGATAATCCGGCCGCCATCACGCGGCCCGAGCCGCACGGGGGTGACGGGTGACTGCAGCCTCAGGCTTCGGTCAGCGTCCTGACGTGCGCCGCCACGCTGCGCCCGAGCGCCGGCAGGTGGTAACCGCCTTCGAGCATCGAGACCATGCGCTTTTGCGCGTGATCGGCGGCCACGGCCATTAATGCGCGGGTCAGCCACGCATAATCGTCTTCGATGAGCGCCATGCCCCCCAACAAGTCCTCTCGATGAGCATCGAATCCCGCTGAAATCAGGATCATCTGCGGCTTGAACTGCTCGAGCGCGGGCAGCCAATGGCGCTCCAGCACCTGGCTTGCCGCAGCGCCGTCGCTTCCGGCGGCAAGCGGCACGTTGATCATATTGGGCGCCGGATTGGCGGTGCCGCTATGCGGATAGAACGGATGCTGGAAGAAGCTGGTCATCAGCACCCGCTCGCGCCACTTTGGCGCGCTGAACGTCTCCTCCGTGCCATTGCCGTGGTGCACGTCGAAATCGACGATGGCCACCCGATCAAGACCCTTGATCTCGAGCGCGTACGCCGCCGCCACGCCGACGTTGTTGAAAATGCAAAATCCCATCGAGCGCCCCGGCGTTGCATGATGGCCGCAGGGGCGCACCGCGCAAAACGCGTTCTGCGCACGGCCGGCCATCACCTCATCGACCGCCAAAAGCCCGGCGCCGGCCGCACGCCGCGCCGCGGCAAGGCTGTACGGATTCATGGCGGTATCGGGATCGAGCTGCAGATAGCCCTCCGTCGGCGCATTCTCGAAAATCTCCTCCACATAGGATGCGAGATGCACCCGCTCGAGATCCGCGGCGTCGGCGAGCGGCGCCTCCAGGCAGTTCAACTCCTCCAGCAGCCCCGATGTGCGCAGGGCCTCGTTGATGGCGCTCAAACGTTCGGGGCGCTCGGGGTGGCCCGCGCCCATTTCATGGCGCAGGCAATCCGCGTGCGTGATGTAGGCCGTCGTCATCGGTCGTCCTCCGGCGCAGTGTACAGTCCCGCAGTTCGGCCGCGCTCTTGAACCAACGCGAGCACCGCATCGATCAGGGGGGTCGAAACGCCCGCGAGGCGGCCGAGCTCCTGAACGGCGGTCACCAGAGCGTCGATTTCGAGCGACCGGCCGCGCTCCAGATCCTGCAGCATCGACATTTTGTGGCTGCCGACCGTGACCGCGAGCGCGAGCAGATGGTCGATCATCGCCGCGGGAATCTCAATACCCAAGGCTTCATTGACCGTCTTGGCCTCGAGCATCACGGCCTTGCACAGGTTGAGCAGCGCCGGGACGCCTATCATTCGATCGAGCGTGGCACCGGTGAGGGTGCTGATGGGATTGAAGCTGACGTTGACCCACAGCTTGAGCCAGATATTCCAGCGGATGTTCTCGCACACCGGCGCCTCGAACCCCGCCTCGCCGAGCGCCCGGCCGAGCGCTTGGACGCGGTCGGATCGGCTGCCGTCCGGCTCGCCGATCGGGAATCGCTTGAGCGCGTGATGTCTGATGATTCCCGGCGCGATGACCTCGCAGGCCGGCTCGATGACGCAGCCGATCACGCGTTGCGGCTGGATCGAATCCCACTGGCGGCCGTCGCGATCCACGGACTTGAGTCGATGACCCTCGAAGCGGCCGCCGCTTTTGTAAAAATACCACCAGGGAATTCCGTTCATGGCACAGAGCACGGCGGTCGAGGACCCGAGCAGCGGTACGAAGGATCGCGCGCTGTCATAGGCCTGATGCGCCTTGAGCGAGCAAATCACGAAATCCTGCGGACCAAAAACGCGCGGATCCTCGCTCGCGGGGACCCGCGCCGTTTTTTCCCCGCCGTCGATCAGCAATTTCAGTCCGCGCTCGTTGATGGCCTGCAAATGCGCGCCGCGCGCAATGACGCAAACCTCGTGCCCGGCGGATGCCAATTCGACCGCCATCAGACCGCCGATCGCCCCCGCGCCATAGACGCAAAATCTCATCCGATCTCCGGCGGGGCACCGGCTAGGGGACGGCGGCGGCGGACAGCCACAAGGATCTTCGAGTCACTTGAACCATGATTCGCTCCGAAGGCCGCGGCCGTACCGCACGATAGGATAATATTAATTCCAGGGACCCACGGCGCCAATCAGCGGCGCCGGGCGCCGATGACCGAGCTTGGGGGGTATCGATGTCCGTAGCGCAAGAAATGACGGTGGTCGAAATCGCCGCGCCGGGAGGCCCGGAGCAGTTGAAGACGGCGCGGCGGCCGGTGCCTGAACCCGCTGCCGGGGAGGTGTTGGTGCGGGTCGCTGCGGCCGGCGTCAACCGTCCGGACGTCATGCAGCGCCAGGGCCGCTACCCGCCGCCGCCCGGCGCCTCGGATCTGCCCGGGCTCGAGATCGCCGGCGAGATCGTCGCCCTGGGAACGGGCGTGGCGGGGCTGAAAGTCGGCGATCGGGTCACCGCGCTGCTGCCGGGCGGCGGCTACGCCGAGTACGCCGTGGCGGCGGCGGCGCTGTGTCTGCCGGTCCCGGAAGGCTTGACCATGGTCGAAGCGGCCGCCCTGCCGGAGACCTATTTCACCGTCTGGACCAATTTGTTCGATCGCGGCGGATGCAAGGCGGGAGAGACGGTCCTGATTCACGGCGGGACCAGCGGAATCGGCACCACGGCGATCCAGCTCGCCACTGCCTGGGGCGCGCGGGCGTACGCGACCGCCGGCACCCCAGAAAAGGCTCGCGCCTGCGAGCGCCTGGGCGCGGTGCGTGGAATCGACTACCGAACCGAGGATTTCGTCGAAGTGATCCGGCAGCAGACCCAAGGCCGCGGGGTGGATCTGATTCTCGATCTGGTGGGAGGCAGCTACCTCACCCGTAATCTCGAGGCCGCCGCGGTCGAGGGGCGCCTCGTGATCATTTCCCTGATCGGCGGCGCTCGCGCGGAGATCAACCTGCTGACGATCATGAGCAAGCGGCTCACGGTCACCGGTTCGACCCTGCGGGCCCGAACCGTCGAACAGAAAGCGGCGGTGGCAGAGGCAGTGCGTCGCAACATCTGGCCGCTCCTGTCTGCGGGACGGGTGCGCCCCGTCATTTATGCGACCTTTCCCCTGGCCGAGGCGAGCCAGGCGCACCAGCTCATGGAGGCCTCGACGCATATCGGTAAAATCGTCCTCACGGTTTAGGCCACCAGCACCAAGGCGTCATTGGCAGGCGCCAATCGCGTGATATATTACGCGCCGCATTTAAAAAACGAAGCCGGGCCAGAGCCGTCCGCCGCGAAGATCGCGGCCTTGTCCACCGATATTGGAGTACACGTGCGTTCCGACATAGAGATCGCCCAAAGCGCAACCCTGAAGCCAATCGCCGAAATTGCCGCCCGGCTCGGCATCCCGTCGGCCAGTGTCGAGAACTACGGGCACTACAAGGCCAAAATCGGCCTCGATTTCATCGATAGCCTGAAGGACAAGCCCGACGGCAAGCTGATATTGGTGACGGCGCTCAGTCCGACACCCGCCGGCGAAGGCAAGACCACGACCACGGTCGGACTGGGCGATGCCTTGAACAAGATCGGCAAGAAGGCGGTCATCTGCCTGCGCGAGCCGAGTCTCGGGCCGGTGTTCGGCATGAAGGGCGGCGCGGCGGGCGGCGGCTTCGCCCAGGTCGTCCCGATGGAAGACATCAATCTGCACTTCACGGGGGATTTCGGCGCCATCGGGCTCGCGCACAACCTGCTGTCCGCGCTGCTCGACAATCATGTCTACCACGGCAATGAGCTGGGATTCGACACGCGGCGTATCGCCTGGAAGCGGGTGATCGACATGAACGATCGCGCGCTGCGCGACATCGTCGTCGGGCTCGGGGGCTCCGCCAACGGTTTTCCCCGCCAGGACGGCTTCGACATCGTGGTGGCATCGGAGGTCATGGCCATCTTCTGCCTGTCGCGCAGCCTCGCCGATCTGAAACAGCGGCTTGCCAACATCGTGGTCGGCTACCGGCGCGATTTGAGTCCGATTCGTGCGCGCGACCTGAACGCGCAGGGCGCGATGACCGTGCTTCTCAAGGAGGCTCTCAAGCCGAATTTGGTGCAGACGCTGGAGAACAATCCGGCCTTCATCCACGGCGGTCCGTTCGCCAATATCGCGCACGGCTGCAATTCGGTGCTCGCGACCTCGACCGCCTTGAAGCTCGCCGATTACGTCGTGACCGAGGCGGGATTCGGCGCCGACTTGGGCGCCGAGAAGTTCATCGACATCAAGTGCCGCAAGTCGGGACTGCGCCCGGCGGCCGTGGTGATCGTCGCGACCATCCGTGCGCTTAAGTATCACGGCGGTTGCGACTTGAAGCAGATCAACACCGAAAACCTCGCGGCTCTCGAGAAGGGCATCGCCAATCTGGAGCGTCACGTGAACAACGTGCGCAATCACTACGGCCTGCCCTGCGTGGTGTCGGTCAACCATTTCACCGCCGATACCGCCGCCGAGCATGCCCTGCTCGCCAAAACGATGGCGGGCCTCGATGTGCCCCTGGTGCTCGCACGTCATTGGGCCGAGGGCGGCGCCGGCGCCGTCGACGTCGCGCGCAAGGTGGTGGAGATCGCGGAGCGTGGGCAGTCGAACTTCCGCTTCGTCTACGACGAGAAGCAATCGCTGTGGGACAAGGTGAAGACCATCGCCACGAAAATCTACGGCGCCGCCGATATTTCGGCGGACGCCAAGATCCGGACACAAATCGACAAGTTGCAGTCGGACGGCTACGGGCATTACCCGGTCTGCATAGCCAAGACTCAATACTCGTTCTCGACCGATGCGGCGGCGCGCGGCGCCCCGAGCGGTCACACCCTCAACATCCGCGAAGTGCGGCTCGCCGCGGGGGCGGAATTCATCGTCATGGTCTGCGGCGATGTGATGACCATGCCGGGGCTGCCGAAGGTGCCGTCGGCCGATCGGATCGACATCGATGAGAAGGGCCGGGTGGTCGGACTCTTCTAGGCGCCGAGCACGGCCCCCGCGACAATGCCGGCTGCGGTGCAGAATTCCCCAGCCGGCAACTTTTTGCCGTCTTCGAAGCGCAGCGTGAACACCTCGATCTGCCCGCCCTGCGCCGTCACGAACAGGCTTTTCGCGCTTATCCCCGTCACTGCGCCGATGCGCCCCTTGACCTGCGAAAAAGTGCGCGCCAGGTGCTTGCGGGACTCGAGCAGGTGGAGCTTCTTGCCGTTCAAAAGCGTCCACGCCGCCGGCGCCGGGTTGCAGCCGCGTATCAGGTTGTAAACCATGTCGACATGGTTATGCCAATGAATGCGCGCTTCGGCCTCGCGGCACCAGCCCTCGTAGCTCGCCTGCGACTCGTCCTGGACGGTGCTCGCGGCGCGGCCGCCCAGCACCAGATCGGCGGCCTCCAGCAGGGCGGCGATCCCCATGGGAAACAGCCGATCGAAATACACGCTGCCGAGGGTGTCATCGGGGCTGATCGGCGTTTCCTTCTGCAAAAGGATCGGCCCCTCGTCGAGGCCGTCGGTCGGCCGGAAGATCGTCAGCCCGGTCCGGGTGTCACCGCGGATGATCGGCCAGTTGATGGAACTCGGACCCCGATAGCG
This sequence comes from uncultured Gammaproteobacteria bacterium, assembly GCA_963758145.1. Taxonomy (GTDB): domain Bacteria; phylum Pseudomonadota; class Gammaproteobacteria; order Steroidobacterales; family Steroidobacteraceae; genus Bog-1198. The sequence goes on along the minus strand of CAVWUK010000008.1, from coordinate 643,062 downwards.
GGGCAGCAAGGACGGATGAAATTGAATCATGCCGTGGCGCGGGATGGCGGTAAACTCCTCCGGGGCGAACTGCAGCACGTAGGCCATGACGCCGATCTCGACGTTGAGATCGCGCAAGGCCTGAATCGCCTCGGGAGCCTTGAGGGAGGGCAGCTGAAACAGGCGGATGCCCCGCTCCTCTGCCGCCAGCCGCAGCGGATCGGGCGCCGAGCCCGGTTTTTCCGGGGCACAGAACACTCCGGCGACGGTGTCGCCCCGGTCGCTGAAGGCCTCGAGAACCGCCTTGCCGAATTTCTGTTGTCCAATGATGGCAATTCGCATAAATTCTCTCCTACCCCCGAGCGGTTCGATGCCGGTTGGAGCGGCTGCCGCTCAGCTACCAGCTGTTCTTCACCCGCATGATATCTCATATATCATAGTGTGAAATCTCCGGGCACGTTAAATTCTCAAGGAGCTCTTATGGCTGGTCGCAATTTCTTGTTCGTCCCTGGTCCGACCAACGTACCCGACCGCGTCGCGCGCGCAATGATGGTCCCGATGGAGGACCACCGGTCCCCCATCTTCCCGGAACTCACTCGGGCCTGCATCAACGCCTTGAAGCCCGTATTCAAAACGGCGTCCGCGGCCCCGATTTTGTTTCCCTCCTCCGGCACCGGCTGCTGGGAGGCGGCGCTGACCAACTGCCTGAATGCGGGCGACAAGGTACTGACGTCGCGCTTCGGCCAATTCAGTCATCTGTGGGTCGACATGTGCGCGCGGCTGGGATATGAGGTCGAGGTGCTGGAGACGCCTTGGGGCGAAGGCGCGCCGGTCGATCGCTATCTGGCCTCGTTGAGCGCCGACAAGCAGCACAAGATCAAAGCCGTGCTGGTATGCCAAAACGAAACGGCCACCGGAGTCACCAGCGATGTGGCCGCCGTGCGCAAAGCGATGGACAGCGTCAAGCACCCGGCATTTTTGTTCGTCGACTCGGTGAGTGCGCTCGCCAGCATCGACTTTCGAATGGACGAATGGAACGTGGACGTGTGCGTCAGCGGCTCGCAAAAAGGCCTGATGCTGCCCGCCGGCATGGGCGTCACCTGCGTCAGCCAGAGAGCGCTCGAAGCGGCCAAGACCGCCACCTCGAAGCGCTGTTACTTCGATTACGCCGACATGGTGCAAGCCAACGCCAGCGGCTACTTTCCCTACACCCCGTCGGTACCGATGCTGTACGGCCTGCGCGAGTCGCTCGCCATGCTCGCCGAGGAAGGATTGGAGAATGTCTTTCGCCGGCACACCTACTTGGCGGCCGGCGTGCGCGCCGCCGTCCTCGAGGGCTGGAAGTTGAAGCTGTGCGCGGTCGCGCCGAAGTGGCACTCCGACACGGTCTCCGCGATCATGGTGCCCGAGGGCATCAACGGCGCCGAAGTCATTGCGCGCGCCTTCAAACGCTACAATCTTGCCCTCGGCGCCGGATTGTCCAAAGTGGCCGGAAAACTGTTCCGCATCGGCCACATGGGCGATCTCAATGAGCTCATGCTGCTCGGCGCGATCGCAGGCGCCGAGATGGCCATGCTCGACGTCGGCGTCAAGATCGAGCCGGGCAGCGGCGTGGCCGCCGCGCAGAAATATTGGCGCAAACACGCCGTCGAGGCCAAATCGGACCGCGCCGCATGACTTTGCGTGTGGTGTTTTTGGACCGCGCCTCGCTCAAGGCAAAGGTGCGCAAGCCCTCATGCGCCTCCGAATACGTGGAACATGAAAAGACCGCGGTCGAGGAGATCGTGCCGCGGCTCGCCGCAGCGACGGTCGCAATCATCAACAAGGTGCCGCTGCGCGCGCAGACGCTCGCGCAGCTGCCGCAGCTGAAAATGATCGCGGTCGCGGCGACCGGCTACGATGTGGTCGACGTGCCGTATTGCAAGGAGCACGGCATCGCGGTGGCGAACATCCGCAATTACGCCATTCACACCGTGCCCGAGCATGCGTTCGCGATGATTCTGGCGTTGCGCCGCAATCTGCTCGCCTACCGCCAGGATGTGGAAAACGGCGTTTGGAACAAGTCCGAACAATTCTGTTTTTTCACCCACGACATCGGCGATCTGCACGGCGCCACGCTCGGCATCATCGGCGAGGGTGCGATCGGCCAGGGTACGGCGGCGATCGGACGCGCGTTCGGCATGCGCGTGCTGTTCGCCGACCATGCGCCGCCGAAGATGGAAGGCGTCACCTTCACACCGCACGACCGGGTGCTCGCCGAATCCGACGTCATCTCGCTGCACTGCCCGCTCATGCCCGCCACGCGCAATTTGATCGACCTGGCGGCGTTTCGAAAAATGAAGCGCAACGCGCTGCTGATCAATACGGCGCGCGGCGGTCTGGTCGACGAGGCCGCGTTGATCCAGGCGCTCGACGAAGGCTTGATCGCCGGTGCCGGCTTCGACGTGCTCACCGTGGAGCCGCCGAGAAACGGGCATCCGCTGCTCGACGTGCGGCGCACCAATTTCATCCTCACGCCGCATGTGGCGTGGGCTTCAGACGGCGCCATGCAATTCCTGGCGGACCAATTGATCGATAATATCGAGCGGTGGGCGGCCGGCAATCCGCAGCATCTGGTAACGTGAAAAGACTGCTGTACCAATTCGATACCGATCCGCTGCCCGCCGTTTTCGACAATGTCGTCGGCTACGACGGCGGGGCCGATCACATCACCGCCTACGGCGGCGTCGGCGCCGGCAATGTGGGCGGCCTGGTCGAGGGCGCCATCTTCACCCGCTCGCCGAAGGACAAGAAAAACACCGCGATTTTCATCGGCGGCGGCAACATGGCCGAGGGCCAGGCGCTGCTCGCCGCCGTGCAGAAGAAATTTTTCGCCAAATTTCGCGTCTCGGTGATGTTCGACTGCAATGGTTCGAACACCACGGCCGCCGCGGCCGTTGCCTGGCTCGCGCACGGCCGCTCGCTTCGCGGCAAGCGGGCCGTCGTCTTGGGCGGGACCGGACCGGTGGGCCAGCGGGCGGCGGCGTTGCTCGCGAGCGAAGGCGCGACGGTCGCGATCACGGGAAGAAAGCTCGAGGTGGTGCAGGCGGCTTGCGATGCGGTCAAGGCGCGTTTCGGCGCCGACGTACAGGCGATCGGCGCTGCGACCCACGCCGAGCGGGGCGCGGCCACCGCCGCCGCACACATCGTACTCGCCACCGGCGCCGCAGGCATCACGCTGCTCGAAGCGAAGCAATGGCAGGACAATCCGTCGTTGGAACTCATTGCCGACGCCAACGCCTCGCCGCCCGCCGGCATCGAAGGGGTGGCCATGAGCGACCGCGGGACGCAGAGCCACGGCAAAATTCTCTTCGGAGCCTTGGGCTTCGGCGCCTTGAAGCTCGCCCTGCACCGCGCCTGCATCGCGCGCCTGTTCGAGCAGAACGACCTCGTGCTCGATGCCGAGGAAATATACGTCCTCGCCAAGACGATGGTGGGTTGACCGTGGTCACGAAAGATTCGATCGATCAATTCCTGGAGCGGCTCGCGAGCGCCGATGCGACGCCCGGCGGCGGCAGCGCGGCCGCGATCATGGGCGCCATGGGCGCGGGCCTGGTGTCCATGGTGTGCAACGTGTCCATCGGCAAAAAGGCCTGCGAAGCCGCCGAACCGGAACTCAAAGCGGTGCGTGCGCAATCGGAGGCGCTGCGCCTGCGCTTGGCGGCGATGGTGGCGGAGGACAGCGCGGCCTTCGACAGCCTGATGGCCGCCTACAAGCTGCCGAAGGAATCGGATGGGGACAAGGCGCGGCGGGCCGATGCGATCCAGGCGGCTCTGCGCCTCGCCACCGAGGTGCCGCTCGAATGCGCCCGCGTGTGTTCTCACGTAATCGAGCTCGCGCACCGCGCGGGCGAACATGGCTACCGGGGCGTCATCAGCGACGCCGGTGTCGGGGTGTTGGCCGCCAATTCGGCGGCCCGCAGCGCGGCGCTCAACGTATTCATCAACGCTCCCGCGCTCAAGGACCGGCAATTCGTGCAAACCTCGGTCACCGAGTTGGAGAACCTGCTGGCCCGGTGTGCGCGCGAGAGCGAGACGGTGTACGCGCTCGTGCGCAAGAGGCTGGAGTCCTGATCCATGCCGGGCGGCAGGATCGACCCGGATCGTGAATTCACTTCGCTGGGCATCGCCGTGTTGACGATTTCCGACTCCCGGGACCGCACCACCGATACCTCGGGCGATTTGCTGGCCGAACGGGTCGTCTCCGCGGGCCATCAGCTGCGGGCGCGCGCGTTGGTGGGCGGGGACAAACCGGCGATTCAGCGGCAAGCGCAGCTGTGGATCGATGATCCCACCGTGGACGTCATCGTCTCCACCGGCGGCACCGGCCTCACGCCCTCCGATGTGGCGCCGGAAGCGTTCCGAGAGCTTTTCGACCGGGAGATCGAGGGATTCACGGTGCTGTGGCACCTGGTCTCCTACGAGACCGTCGGCGTCTCCACCATGCAATCACGAGCCTGCGCCGGAATCGCCGGCAGCACGGTGATTTACGCGCTGCCCGGCTCGAACGGCGCGTGCCGCGACGGCTGGGACCAATTGATCAGCCGGCAGATCGACAGCCGCCACCGGCCGTGTGCGATCGTGGAGGTCATGACCCATCGCCGGCGCTAAAGATCGCCGGCGATGAAGATGGCGCGAAAGTCGTTCACATTGGTGAGCGTCGGTCCGGTGATCACCGAGTCCCCAAGCGCGGTGAACAGGCTGTGGGCGTCGTTGGCGGCGAGCATCTCCTTCGGCCGCAGACCGCGCTTCCAGGAGCGCGCGAGCGTGTCGGGCGCCATGGAGGCTCCTGCGATCTCCTCTTGGCCATCGACTCCGTCGGTGTCCCCTGCCAGCGCGTGGATGCGCGGATGGCCGTCGAGTGCAATGGCGAGCGACAATAGGAACTCGACGTTTCGCCCCCCGCGGCCCTTGCCGCGCACCGTCACCGTGGTTTCGCCGCCCGATAGGAGTACGCACGGTGCGGCGAACGGCTGGCCGCGCTCGGCCACCTGCAAAGCAATCCCAGCCAACACCGTGCCCACGTCGCGGGCCTCGCCCTCGATGGCATCCCCCAGAATATGGGGCGCGATGCCCGCGGCGCGCGCGACCGCCGCGGCCGCTTCGAGCGCCATCTGTGGAGTGGCGATGATGTGCGCCTCGCCGCCGCTCATCCGGGGGTCTCCCGGCTTCACCGATTCGCCGCGGCCGCTTTCCAACAGCTCGCGCACCGCATCGGGCACATCGATCCCGTAACGGCGCAATATGTCCAAGGCGTCGGCACAGGTGGTTGGGTCGGCCACGGTCGGGCCGGAGGCGATATCGATGGGGCGATCGCCGGGTACATCGGAGATCATCAGCGTGAGTACTCTCGCCGGGTGGCATGCGGCGGCCAGCCGGCCGCCCTTGATGGCCGACAAATGACGGCGTACGCAGTTCATCTCGCGCACTGTCGCTCCTGAGCTCAAGAGCGCGCGGCTGATGCACTGCTTGAGAACGAGGGTCAGCCCCGCCGCGGGCAGCGGCAGCAATGCGGAGCCTCCGCCGGAAATCAGGCACAGCACCAGATCATCCGCGCCGAGATGCCCCACCAACTCGAGCATGCGCTGGGCCGCCCGATGTCCCGCCTCATCGGGCACCGGATGTGCCGCCTCGACGATTTCGATGCGCGCGCACGGCACCGCGTGGCCATAGCGCGTGACCACCAAGCCCGAGAGCGGGCCCGGCCAATGCTGCTCGACGGCACGCGCCATTGCCGCCGAGGCCTTGCCGGCGCCGATGACGATGAGCCGGCCGCGGGGCGGCGCGGGCAAGTGCGCGGGTATGCACTTGGCGGGCTGTGCCGAAGCGATCGCCGCATCGAACATCGCGCGCATCAGCGCACCCGGGTTCGCGGGGCGTGGCGGGCCCTTCATCGAGGCGCGAGGATATTGGTCAATGAACCAATCCCCTCGATGCGAACCTCCACGGCGGAGCCGTCACGGATGGAGCCGATGCCGAGGGAGGTGCCGCACGCGATCACATCGCCCGGCTCGAGGGTCATGTCGTGGGATATTCGGCTGACCAGATCCGCGGGTGGAAAAATCATGTCCGCCAACGCGTAATCCTGGCGCAAGGCCCCGTCGAGCCGGGTCGTCACGCGAGCCGCCTGCCAGTCGAAGTCCGTGGCGATGACCGGCCCCAAGGCGCCGAAGGTGTCGTAGCCCTTGGACCGGCACCACTGTGCAAAGTCGGGGTTCTCGTTGAGCACCTCGCCGGCCGTGACGTCGTTGACGCAGGTGTATCCCAAGATGTGGTCGCCCGCGCGGTTCGCCGGCACCTCTTTGCAGCGGCGGCCGATGACGATGCCGAGTTCGCCTTCGTAGGCGATCTTGCCGGCATAGCCCGCCGGCCGCAGGATCGGATCGTCCGGACCGATGACACAGCTCGCCGGCTTGATGAGGTACAAGGGATGCGCGGGCGCCTGTTTGCCGAGCTTGGCGGCGAGCGCATGGAAGTTATTCCATAGGGCGACAATCTTGGAGGGCTGACAGGGGCTCACGAGCGTAAACGCGCCGGCGGCGAGCGTCGCGCCGGTGGGACGCGCTTCGCCGAACATATTCCCCTCGCATTCGGCGATGGCGCCGCCATCGTGAATGCCGAAGCCCATTCGTCCGTCCGCCGACCGAAAACGCGCCCAACAGGTCATCAGAGCACGGACTTCAGCAACTTGCCCATGTCCGCGGGGTTGCGCGTGACCTTGATGCCGCAGTCTTCCATCACCGCCAGCTTCTCCGCCGCCGTGCCCTTGCCGCCGGATATGATCGCCCCCGCATGGCCCATGCGTTTGCCCGGCGGCGCGGTGACTCCGGCGATGAAGCCGATCACCGGTTTTTTCATGTGCTCCTTGATCCAGCGCGCGCAGGTCTCCTCATCGTCGCCGCCGATCTCGCCGACCATGATGACCGCGTCGGTCCCGGAATCCGCATTGAACATGCGCATGATGTCGACGTGCTTCAGGCCGTTCACGGGATCGCCGCCGATGCCGACGCACGTCGATTGTCCCAGCCCCAGCTCCATCAGCTGGCCGACCGCTTCATAGGTGAGCGTACCGGAGCGCGACACCACGCCGATACGCCCCTTCTTGTGGATATGGCCCGGCATGATCCCGATCTTGATCTCATCCGGCGTGATCACCCCGGGGCAGTTGGGGCCGACCAGCAGGGTTTTCCGGTCTCGCATCCGATGGCGCGTGGCGATCATGTCGCGCACCGGCACTCCCTCGGTGATGCAGATCACGAGGTCGAGCTCCGCGTCCACGGCCTCATCGATGGCGCTCGCGGCAAAGGGCGGCGGCACATAGATGACGGATACCGTCGCGCCGGTGCGCTGCTTCGCTTCCTTGACCGTGCCGAAAATCGGGATGCCCTCGAAGTCCTCGCCGGCCTTGTTCGGATTGACGCCGGCCACGAAACAGGCCTTGCCGTTGGCGTAATCGCGGCACAAGCGGGTATGGAACGCCCCGGTCTTGCCGGTAATGCCCTGCGTGATCACCCGGGTGTTCCCGTCGATCAGGATGCTCATACGGCGCGCTCCTTGTTCGCGCCGCCGACGGCGGCGACGATCTTTTGCGCCGCCTCGGCGATGGTGCCGGCCGATATGATCGGCAGGCCGGATGCCTGCAAGAGCTGTCTGCCCAGATCCTCGTTCGTGCCCTTCATGCGCACCACCAACGGAACGTTGAGTTTGACTTCCTTCGCCGCCGCGATCACCCCTTCGGCTATCGTGTCGCAGCGCATGATGCCGCCGAAAATATTCACGAGGATGCCCTTGACGGCCGGATTCTTCAGCATCAGCTTGAACGCTTCGGTGACCTTTTGCGCGGTGGCACCGCCGCCGACGTCGAGAAAGTTGGCGGGCTCGGCGCCGAACAGTTTGATCGCATCCATGGTGGCCATTGCGAGCCCGGCGCCGTTCACCAAACAGCCGATGTTGCCGTTGAGCGAAATATAGGAAAGGTCGAACTTCGAGGCCTCGACCTCGGCCGGGTCCTCCTCGTCGAGATCCCGCATCGCGACGATATCCGGATGCCGGAACAGGGCGTTGTCGTCGAAATTCAATTTCGCGTCGAGCGCCAGCACCTTGCCGTCGCCGGTGAGAATCAGCGGATTGATCTCGGCGAGCGAGGCATCGCATTCGACGAACGCCCGATACAAGCCGTGCATGAATTGGCGCGCCTGCGGAATGCTGGCCGGCGGAATGCCGATCTTGCGCGCGACCTCATCCGCTTCGGGATCGGTCAGGCCCAGAACCGGGTCGATCGCCACTTTGTGTATCTTTTCGGGAGTCCGGGCCGCGACTTCCTCGATTTCCATGCCCCCTTCGGAGCTCGCCATCAGCGTGACGCGCTGCGAAGCGCGGTCGACCACCATGCCGACGTAGAGCTCCTTGCGGATGTCGGCGCCCTCCTCCACCAACAGGCGCCGCACGACACGGCCTTCCGCGCCCGTTTGATGGGTGATGAGCGTCATGCCGAGAATCTTCGAGGCGTGATCATGCACCTCGTCGAGCGATTTTGCGACCTTGACGCCGCCGCCCTTGCCGCGGCCGCCGGCGTGGATCTGCGCCTTGACCACCCACACCTTGCCGCCGAGCCGGCGCGCCGCCGCATCCGCGTCGGCGACGGAGAAGCACGGCTCTCCGCGCGGGGTTGCGACGCCATATCGGCGCAGGATCTCCTTGCCCTGGTATTCATGCACATTCATATCGGCATTCCTCGTGCGCCGGCCAAAATCGACCGGGCGAACTCATTCGATTCGATGGTCCCTCGCAAAGACGGACAACTAGCTGGACACGCGCTCGACGGCGGCGCGCGTATCTTGGAGCAGAGGCCTGTCCTCCTCGAGGCTCTTCGCCAGGAGCTTCGCGAGCGCGTACACCGTATCCAAGTGCGGCGTCGGCGTGTCGGTGAGCCGCGCCAGTTCGACCACCGATCCCAACAGGGCGTCGATTTCGAGCGTGCGCTTCGACTCCACATCCTGCAGCATCGAAGTCTTGTGGTGTCCGACGCGCTCGGCTCCGGCGATGCGTTTCTCGATGGGCACGCGAAAGGTGATGCCGAGCTTGTTGGCGATGTTCTGCGCCTCCGTCATCATGGTGTGCGCCAGGGTGCGGCTCAACGGGTACTGGCATATGCCGGCGAGCGTCGCCCGCGACAGCGCACTGATCGGATTGAAGGTGAGGTTGCCCCAAAGCTTCAACCAGATCTCGGCGCGGATGTCGCTGAGCACCGGCGCCTGCAGTCCGCCTCGTATGAAGCACTCCGACACTCGCGTCACCCGCGCGCTCGCCGTCCCATTGGGTTCGCCGACTGGAAAGCGGTTGCCTTCGACGTGCTTGATGACGCCGGGCGCGAGCAGTTCAGTCGCGGGATAGACCACGCAGCCGACCACGCGCTCGCAGGGGATGTTCTCGGCGATCGCTCCCGTGGGGTCGACGCTGTGGATCCGACTCCCTGCCAGCGCGCCACCATGCTCGTGGAAGTACCAGTAGGGGATGCCGTTCTGCAACGGCACCACCACCGTATCGGGGCCAAAGAGCCTTGGCACCTCGGGCGCGACCGATAGGACTTGATGCGCCTTCAGGGCGAGAATCACCACATCCTGCGGTCCCGCGGCACCGTAATCCGATGTCGCGTTGACCCGCGGCACCGCTTGTTCGGCGCCGTCGCCCATCACCAGCCGAATGCCGCGGGTGCGCAGCGCTTCGAGGTTTGCGCCGCGTGCGATGAAGGTCACGTCCTCGCCGGCATGGGCGAGACAAGCGCCTACATAGCCGCCAATCGCTCCGACTCCGACGATCGCTATCTTCATCGGCGTGCATCTCCGAGGCTGGAGCCGCCTAGCGGGTGACCGACGAATCGGTGACCGCGCCCCGATCGATCTCTATGCGATTCACGACCTTGGTGACGCCCGGAACCGACTGTGTGTCCTGACGCGCCAGATCGAGCTCCTCGGGTGTCCAGACATAGCCGCCGAGGGTCACCACCCCGTTGTCGGCCCGTATGGTGATATGGCGGGAAAACAAGGTGTTGTCGGCTTTCAGCTCGGCTTGAACGCGATCCACCAGGGCGCTGTCAGCCTGGCGCTCCGCCTCGGTCTTGTGCGTCGTAATGCAGGCATTCATGGCGCACATGACCAGTGCCGCAAACATCACCTGCGATACTCGATTCATGAAAGGTAACAAGATGCTCACCTCAGGGTTTCTCTTGACATTTGTCCGGTTCAATTCCCATCGTCATCGTTGGGCTGATAGTCGATTTCATTCACCACCCGCCCTTTTCCCGCGATCCGCCGCGCGAGTCGTAGGATAGCGTACAAATCCGGAAGGTCCTGAACAACTCCCCCGACCCTGACGACGCCGTTTTCGGCCGTCACGGTGACGTGATCCGCGAACAGGTATGGCCTCTGCTTAAACGCCGTCGTAACCTTCGCGGCGAGCTCCGCATCCTGCGGTCGAGTCGCCGTGACCACGATTTCCTTCTCCAGCGTCTCGGGCGGCGGCGCGCAAAGCGCAATGCCCGAGCACAGACTCCCGACCGAGGCTGCTCCCAGCGTCACCGCCGGGAGCAGCCTCCCCATCCTAGGGGTCCCGCATCGCCACGGCACCATCGAGAACTCTGGTCTCGCGCCGCACACTCAGAACCTATAGCTCAGCCCGGTCGAGACGCCTTCGGGGTGGCAGCCACCCCAGGTGGTCGGACCGGCACTGCTGTAGTCGATGAACTGCGCGTGCGTGGCATCGTGGCAGTCGGTCTTGATTCCGTGACCGCCGGCGCCGATATCGTAGTGCGCGTTGCCGACGTTGATGGTCTCGGCATAATCCAAGTACCAGCTCAGCTGCTTGTCGAACTTGTGCCACATCTCGGCGGTGTACATGTTGGCGTGGTCGTCGGTTGAACCCGGATTGTAGTTGTGCTGCCCGCCCGGATCTCCCACCGACGCTCCGGCATGCGCCCAACCGACCGCGATGATGTCCCGACCGTTAAACAGTGACTGCTGCGCCGCAAACCACATGCCGGTTCGCTGCCGCTCGTTCTGGAACTCCATCTGCGCGGGCACCTCGCGATGCATGTCCTCATACAGATAGCTGAGCGACAGACCGAAATCGAACGTGTACTGGATGCCGAATTTCATCGCCCACTCGTTCGCCACATCGACGTTCGTGTTGTAGCCCGGCGAGCCGGCTGCGGCCGCGCCGGGGTACTCCGCCGCATAGGCCAAGTAATCCGCCCAGTCGAGCAGATAAGCGTTCGGGCCATTCGGTCCCTGATTGAAGTAGTAGTTGTAGAGCGGGCTGTTCGCGCCGATGCCGTCGCTGCTGCGATTGACGCGCTCGTGAAGCTCGTACGCCGCGACGAGGTAGAGGCCGTTCATCTCGAACTTCAGGTCGGCACTGTACGCACTGGAGTAACCGCCGTCATCGCAGTTCAGGAACAGGTTGCCGCTGCCCGGGTTGTTCGATCCCGCGCAGTCCACCGATCCGAGCGGCGTCAGATCGCTGTTATTGTCGATCTGCTGGCCGATGGCCCAGGCGGCATCGAAGCTGACCCCCCCCCAGGTGGGCGAGTTGTACTCGATCACATGGTCCGCCCGCGTACCGAACTCCACGCGATTGTCCCCGCCCGTGTTACCCATGATCACGGCGTAGTTGCCGAGGCCCGAGCCGAACGGATTGAGGCGATCCGTCGAGGTCTTGTACGGCATGTACATCTCGCCGAACTTCAACCTGCCCAAGGAATGATTCTGTAGACCGATGAACGTGTCGCCGAGCCCGATCGCTCCCTGCACGGTGTTCGAGGACTTCGTCCACGTGTCTTGCAGTCCGGGCGCCGCCGCCATGTCTATGGAAGTCGACACTTGATAGATGAAGTCGATGTCCGAGTTGGGGATCCTGTGCGAGCCGCGATAGCCGACGCTCGAGCCGTTGCTCGACATCATCCCGAGCCAGCCGACATTGCCGTAGGGCCCAGCCTTGGGACCGCCCGGAGGCGCATTCGGACCGTAGACGAATCCGCCGTACTGGCCATTCGGCAGGACTATCGGGTCATTGTGGTAGGCCAGGGGGTTGTAGATGCCCTTCGTCGTGGCATCCAGGGAGACATCGAGCGTCCCGTAGAAGCCCTTGATGAAGTTATCGAATTTCTTTTCGAAGGGCGACATCGTCTCAGCGGCCTTGCCAGCCGGAGGCGCTGCCGCGCTCGCGGGCGGTCCGGCTGCCGCCGCCGCCGCTTGCTTCTGCGACAAATTATCGAGCTGCTGCTGCAGCTGCTGCATCTGCTGCTGCATGATGCGCATCTGATCTTTCAGCGCCTGCGTTTGCGCATCGTCCGCAAAGGCGGCACTCGCCGCGCCGCAACCGACGGCGCATGCCGCCAGCGCAACCAGAATCGGCTTCGCCAACTTGAAACTGATCATGTTTGTCCCCCCATGAAGCGCCCTAGCGCGTGTTACCAAATCCTTATTGCAGCGGACAATCCGTAGTTGCGGATACGCAACCCGATTTCCTGCTTCTTAGTCGCCATTAAATGCCTTTGTGGCTAATTTGTCACGTTCCCGATCAAATAACTTTTTGCGCGCGCAGGGCATGAATCTCATGCTTTGCGAACCCGAGCTCCGCCAACACTTCGTCGGTATGCTCGCCCAACAGCGGCGAGCGCCGGACCTCGGTGGGGCTGTCGCTCATCTTGATGGGATTGCCCACCGTCAGGTACTTGCCGCGCGTGGGGTGGTCCACTTCGACCACGGTGCCGGTGGCGCGCAGCGAGGGCTCCTTCGCCAGCTCCTCCATCGAGAGAATCGGACCGCACGGAATATCGTGCCGGTTCAAGAGTTCCATGGCCTCGAACTTGGTCTTGGTGAGGGTCCAGTGTTCGACCGCCGCAAACACCTCCTTGAGCCGCGGCAGGCGCGCATCGGGCGTGGCGAAATCCGGATCGGTGATCCACTCTTCCTTGCCGATCACCTTGCAGATCGGCTTCCACACCGGCGCCTGAGCGATGAAGTACAGGTAGGAGTTCGGGTCGGCCTCCCAGCCCTTGCATTTGACGATGGTCCCCGGTTGGCCGCCGCCGGAGGCATTGGCCGCGCGCGGCACCGCAGAGCCGAACTTGCCGTACGGATACTGCGGATACTCCTTCATGACCTGAGTGCGCGCCAGCCGCTGCTGGTCGCGAAGCTTCACGCGGCACAGGTTCAGGACGCCGTCCTGCATGGCGGCAAGCACCTTCTGGCCGCGCCCCGTGGTCTTGCGCTGATAAAGCGCGGCGACGATGCCGAGCGCAAGGTGTAATCCGGTGCCGCTGTCGCCGATCTGTGAACCGGTCACGAGCGGCGGGCCGTCGTCGAAGCCGGTGGTGGAGGCCGAACCGCCCGCACACTGCGCCACGTTTTCGTAGACCTTGCAATCCTCGTAAGGGCCGGGGCCGAAGCCCTTGACGGAGGCGACGATCATGCGCGGATTGAGCTCCTGAATTCGCTCCCAGGTGAAGCCCATGCGATCGAGAGCCCCCGGCGCGAAGTTCTCCACCAGCACGTCGCAGTGCTTCACCAGCTTCTCGAGCACACGCTTGCCCGGCTCTGTCTTGGTATCGAGCGTCACCGAACGCTTGTTGTGGTTCAGCATGGTGAAATACAGGCTGTCGACGTCCGGTATGTCGCGCAATTGTTCGCGCGTGATGTCGCCCGCGCCGGATTTCTCGATCTTGATCACGTCGGCGCCGAACCAGGCGAGCAACTGGGTGCAGGTCGGCCCTGACTGCACGTGCGTGAAATCGAGGATGCGAACCCCGTCGAGTGCCTTACCCATGATGCGTGGTCCCGGTCATTATTTGTACATGGTCTGATTCTTGGTGCCCGGCGCATATTCGCGCGGGTCCACCCAGATATTCACCACCGCCGAGCGGCGCAGCTTGCGCACCGATTCGCGGGCGCGGGCGAGCGCCGGCGCGATTTGCGCGGGGTCGCGCACCTCTTCGCCATAGCCGCCCAGCATCTCGGCGAATTTGCCGAACGGCACATCGCCCAGGAGATTCCCGACACTGCCGCGCTGCTCGCCGTATTTCGCGAGCTGGCCGTAGCGGATCTGGTTCATCGCCGAGTTGTTGCCGATCACCGCGAGATACGGGACCCCGAAGCGGTTGGCCGTCTCCATGTCGAAGGCGGTCATGCCGAAGGAGCCGTCGCCGTAGTAGCAAAGAACCTCCTTGGCGGGGTTCGCAAGCCCTGCGGCAATCGCGAATCCCGTGCCCACGCCGAGCGAACCGAGCGCGCCGGGGTCCATCCATTGTCCCGGACCGCGCGGGCGCACCGCCTGGGCGGATATGGTCACCACATCGCCGCCGTCGCCGATATAAATGGTGTTGTCGGCCAGGAACTCGTTCAGCTCCCACGCCACGCGATACGGGTGGATGGGCATGTTGTTCGACTTGAACAGCGGCATCAGCTTCTCGGTGGCCGTGGCCTCGCCTTCGCTCAGTTGTTTCAGCCACTGCTGGCGCGCCTGCCGCTTGTCGCTTTTGATGCGGCCGGAAGCCGCCTGCAGCACCGCGCCCAAGATCGCACCCGGGTCGCCGACCAGCCCCAAATCGACGTCGCGATTCTTGCCGACCGTGCGGTAGTCCATGTCGATCTGCACCAGCTTCAGGGTCTTGCTGATGCGCTTGCCGTAGCCCATGCGGAAATCGAAGGGCGTCCCGACGATCACCAGCACATCCGCATTCGCAAACGCCTGGGTGCGGGTGCGGTCGAAGTGATGCGGATCGCCCGGCGGCAGAAGTCCGCGGCTGGCGCCGTTGAAATATCCGGGAATGTCCAGGCCCCGCAGCAGCGCGATGGCCTCCTTGTGGCCGCGCGCGGTCCAAACCTGCTGCCCGTAGAGAATCGCCGGCCGCTCCGCATTGACCAGGATATCGGCCAATTTTTCGATGTCGCGCGGATCGCCGATGGATCGCGTCGAGGCCCGGTACATGCCCGGCTGGGGAATGACCGCCTTGGCGAGATCGACCTCGCGGTCGAGCACGTCGCGCGGGATCTCGAGATAGACCGGTCCGGGAGCGCCGTTGAAGGCCTCGCGCACCGCCATCGAGACCATGTCCGCGACCCGTTCGGTGGAGGGAACGCTGGCCGCGAATTTCGTGATGGGCGTGGCGATGTCGACGTGCGGCAGATCCTGCAGCGAGCCCATCTTGTGCTGGGTGAGCGCGCCCTGGCCGCCGATATGCAGCACCGGACTCTCGGAGCGAAACGCGGTGGCAATGCCGGTCATGGCATTCGTGAACCCGGGTCCCGCCGTGGTGACCACACAGCCGAGTTTGCCGGTTTGGCGCGCATATCCGTCGGCGGCATGGGCCGCGACCTGCTCGTGGCGCACGTCGATGATGCGGATGCCCTCGTCCACGCAGCCGTCATAGATATCGATGATGTGGCCGCCGCACAAGGTGAAGATCGTGTCGACACCCTCGTTCTTGAGCGCCTTGGCCACCAAATGACCGCCCGAAATCACGCCCGCCTCGCGACTCTTGCGCTGAAGCGTGTCTTCGGCGGTCGTGGCCTTCGGCTGTATCGATGCGGGGTTTACGGTTGCCATTGTCTCTCCAGAGTGATTCGGGGCGGTGGAGCCGCACCCGGGCGGCTCCACCACAAGTCATTGATCAAAGCCGCGTCAGGTCGGGCGTGGTCCCGCCGCCGCGACCCCAGCGGGGTACGATTCATTGGTCTTCGCAAAGTGCTTGGCCCGCATCGGCTTCAGCACGAACAGAGCGAGCAGCGCGGCGACCACGTTGCAGGTCACGAAGATGAAGAACACCACCTCATGGCCATACGCCTTGGCGATGCCGACGGCGATTGGAACCAGCAGCGCGCCCGTGCCCTTGGCGGTGTACAGCATGCCCGCATTCGCCGCCGCGTACTTGGAGCCGAAAGTGTCCCCCTGGGTTGCGGGGAACAAACTGAAGATCTCGCCGTACACGCCGAAATACAGTGCGGTCACGAGCACGAATGCCGCTGGATTGCTGCCCCCGATCTGGCTCAGCGTGAACAGGGCGCCGGCGCCAATCAGAAACGCGATGGCCATGGTGTGCTCGCGCCCGATCCGGTCCGACAGCCAGCCGAAGAACGGGCGGCCGACGCCGTCGAAGATGCGGCTGAGCGACACGGCGAAGATGCCGGCCGTGAGCACCACGCCGAACAGATCGACCGGAACCTTGTCGATCTTCAAATCGGCGGCCAACGGCTTCAAGGACGCGGTCATGGACAGACCGCCGGCGGCGATCAGCACGAACATCACGTACAGCACGTAGAACACCGGACTTCGCAGCACTTCGGAGGGCTTGTACCCGTGCGCGGTGGTGTTGCGCTTGACTGCGGCGTTCATGATCGACGGCGGCGGCACCAGCAGCAGCCACCCCATGACGAACACGATGCCGCCTTGCAGCAGCCCGAAGACGAAGAACGCGTGCTGATAGCCGTCGGTGGCGATCATGTGCGAGATCGGGATGACGGTGAGCGCGGCGCCCGCGCCGAATCCCGCGGCGGTGAAGCCGGCAGCGATCCCGCGGCGTCCCGGGAACCATTTGAGGGCGTTGCCGACGCAGGTGCCGTATACGCAACCGGTGCCGATGCCGCCGACCGCGGCCGCAAAGTACAGGACCGGAAGCGAATCGGCGACCGAATTAATGACCCACGCGATGGCGACCAAAATGCCGCCGCCGATGACGACCCAGCGGGGACCGAATTTGTCGACCAAATACCCCTCGACCGGCACGAGCCACGTCTCGATCAGCACGAAGGTGGTGAAGGCCACCTGGATGGCCGCGCGTCCCCAGTGGAATTTGGCATCGATCGGATTGACGAACAGCGTCCACCCGTACTGCAGATTGGCCACGCAGGCCATGCAGACAATCCCGATGATCAGCTGCACCCATGGATTTGCGAGGGGCGATGTGCTCGTTGGGGTGGCGATAGCCGGATTCGACGTGGTATTCATATAATAATTCTCCTGAATCAGGATTATCGAGAGCGGCGGCAATTCTCCGGATCGGTGAGGGGGAAGCGGTCATGAATGGGCCCGGTCGAGGGCAATGTGCGGTCAGCGCCGCCGTGCGACGGCGGACGTCGAGTTGTCGAAGCTGCGGACGAGCGAATCCGACCCACTCGATTCCCCCCCCCCACCAAAAAACCATTTCCAGCTTTTTTAGGAGCCGGAGCGAAATCATTATTATTTAACTGTTCGTGGTATACCATATATGAACCCGTTTCGGACTGTCAAGCAAAGCCCGGGAGCGCTGCCGTGCAGCGCCGAAGGACTTGATTTGTGAGGCGGATAGGGCGCCAATGATGGTTTATCATTCTCCGGCGCCAATTTGGCGTGGGGGGTGGCACCTACGTTGTCGGCGGTATTTATCAAGGCGGTGAGGGTCACGTATGAGCACCATCGCAAATCTCGTTCAGCGGGCGGCACCGGCCGCACCGCTGGCGCTGGGTCCGCTTAATCCCACGAGCCTGCGGGATCAGGCCTATGCGCTTCTGAAAAACGCGATCGCGGAGACCGACATTTACGATCCGCAGCAGGAACTGCGTCTCGATGAGCGGCAATTGACCGCTGCTCTCGGCGTGAGCCGCACCCCCGTGCGTGAGGCGCTGTCGTTGCTCGAGCAGGAAGGATTCATCCGCACGGTCCCGCGGCGCGGCATCTTCATCGTCCGCAAGTCCAAGCGTGAAATGATCGAGATGATCCAGATGTGGGCGGCGCTCGAGTCCATGGCGGCGCGGCTGGCGACCCTGCACGCATCGGACGCCGATATTGCGGCGCTTCGGCACTTGTTCGACGAATTCCAGGACTCCCCGCCGTCGCTGCATTTGTGCGAGTACTCGGAGGCGAACATCGCCTTCCATACGGCCGTCATCGCGCTCGGCGGATCTCAAACCATCGTCGACGCGACCCGCAATCTGCTCATCCATGTCCGCGCCATACGCCGGGCGACCATTGCGCAGAGCGATCGCGCGGCCCGCTCGATCATCGATCACTTGAACATCATCGAGGCGCTCGAGAAGCGCAACACCGAGTTGGCGGAGCGGCTCACCCGCGAGCACACGCTCAACCTGGCGGCGCACGTGGACCGCTACTGCGATTTTCTCGGCTGATCGTCCGCGGCGCCGGCTTCGCCCCACACCCCGAGTGTCGGCACCGGGCCGCTTCCATCCTGGGCGGCAGCGCCTCGCCAGCGGTCCAGACAGCGCGGACCTTCCGCAGGCCCGATGTGCCCGGCAAGCGCCCGCGGCGCCGCGGCCCGCACCCCGGCCAATGTGTCCTCATCAAGCACCGCCGCCCGGAACGCCTCGGGATCCTTGAAAATCGGATTGCCCCTTTCCAGGGACAGATAAATCCGCCCGCTCGCCTGATCGGCGAAATTGACCCTGCGGAAGGCCTGGACACAGCGCATTAAGAACCCGGTGTTGCGCTCCGCAGCAAGCTGCCCCGGCTCCCGATAAAGTTCCTCGGGACCGGTGGCATGGATCGGCACGCGCCCATAACGCTCGACGGCGAGCATTTTATTTACGTCGAGCACATTGAGCGTCTCGTTGTCGCCGAACGCAATCGTCCGCGGCCGCTCTCCCAGCGCCACCGTATTGTCCAGGAACTCGAAATGGAAGCGCTTGTCGCCGCGCCGAACCCAGGTGAAGAATACATTGGGAATCCCGGTATAGGCCTCCACCGCATGCGCCAACGTATCGTCCACCGCCTTGTAGCGCCCGAACTCCAGGCCCCGCTTCCAAGCTCGCTCCACCAGCTGCTCGGGCGCCGTGATCACGAAAAATAGATACACGTCCTGTCCGAAGCGAGTCAGCAGATTGCTGCCCGCCTCCTCCGAATCCGGGGCGAAGCTGTCGAATCGGAATCGATCGATCAACAGATGCGTCATGCGGCCGGATTGATATTTTCTCGCCATGTAGCGGTCCAGTTTGCGGTCGATGATCTGCAGCTCATCCCCGGTGAACGCCCCCGCATATTTGTAGGCCGCGCCGAGCGAAGCATAATCCAGCATCTGCTTGCGCCAGATATCGGGGCTGATCAACGCGAAATCGCTGAAGCGCATGCCGAGCTCGCCGGCGAGCTTCTTCTGCAGCGGCCGCAGCGTGCTCTTGCCGGATGCGGAAGCTCCTTTGGTATTGATGACGATCGGCCGATCCTGGTTCGGCAGCAGCGCGTAACCCTCCTGCCGTGCCGCGCGCAATAGGATGGGCTCGATGGCTCGGCCGACGGCATCGCTCCCGTAGGTGTTGAAGGCAAGATCCTTCGCCAGTTGCCCGATGAGCGTGCGGGTGCCCCAGGCGTGGCCGTGGGCCGTGAACAATGCCGACAGGACCCGAGCCAGCGAGTGGTGCACGAGTCTCTGCAACTCGTCGGTTGCGGTACGCGCCAGGCGTTCGCAAGCGGCAATTTCGGCGGGTCCCCAGCCGCGCTCGCTGTGCGCAACCGGCATACTGCGGCGCGCCCGGCCCCGGGCAAACAGCCGGCGCGCCGGCCGCGGCGCGGGGGCAGCGACCGGCGTGAGGCCGGGCACGGCGGCGCCGAGTGCGGCCTCGACGGCGCCCGCCGTCTCGGAGCGGGTCTGCTCAAACACCCGGGTGATCGGCTCCAGGTCGGGAAGTAGGTAATTCGCGAAAATTTGGCCGGCGATGCGCCGGAAATTGATGCCCAGATCCCCTATTTGCGATCCGTCCGGCACCGCGAAATCGGCGGTGACCCGGATCAGCAGTTCATGCAGCGCGAGTCTTTGCGGCCGGAACACGACCAGTTCGCTCAAGTCGAATCCGGTCATGGCATGCAGCTCCTCGGCCGAAGCGATGTCCGTATAGACATTGTCGGGGCGAAAAATCGTGCACAGCGGCAGCAGCTCCTTCGGGATTTGCGATTGAAGGCCGGGATTCCAGGGCCCGGCGGGTTTTTGATCTGGATCCATTCCACCGTCCCGAATTCCACCGTTCCGAACAAGAGCTGCGGCGGCCGCTGCAATTCCCCGGCCACGAGGCCGGCGCCTTGGAGCGTCACGCCCAAAATTGCGACGCCATTCTACTTTCGCGCCGCACCGGATGTGACGCAATCGCCGGGCGCACGCCAGTACACATAATCCAGAATACCGCCGATGAACCGCAACACACGCGTGTCGCTCACCGCGGGGCCGGTACAGCCCGAGACGCCGGCCTTGCCTGCGGATGCCGCGCTTATCCGGGCGCTGCTCCATAGCGCACCGGTCGCCATCTATCACTCCGACATGCAGGGAAACCTGACCTACGCCAATCCGGAATACCGCCGGATTTTCGGGTTGAGCGCCGATCAGAGCACCGATGACTGGGCGCAGGGTGTCCATCCGGAAGATCGGGCGCGCGTACAAGACACATGGGCCGACTTCTGCCGGCAGCCGCGGCCGGTGCGATTCGAATACCGCACCCTGTCCCGGGACGGTGTCGTGCGTTTCATCGCCGAGCAGGTGGTTGCCGCCCACGGCATCCCCGGCTTCGTCGGTACGATCGCGGATTTCACCGATCTGGTGACCGCACGGGATAATTTGCGCAAAGCCGAGTCCTTATTCCGCAATACCTTCGATCAGGCTCCGATCGGAATCGCCTATTCGGACCGCAACGGCACATTCCTTCGCTTCAACGAGGCATTCTGCACTCTGCTCGGATTCGCCCCTGAGGAACTCGCGGCCAACTCGGCCGCGGAATTGACGCATGCCGAGGACGTCGTGCTCGCCGAGGCGCAGCTCGAGCGATTGTGGAACGGTGAAATCCCATTCGTCGACATCGAGAAGCGCTACCGCCGCAAGGATGGCAGCTATCTTTGGGTGCGCACCACCACGGCGCTCGTGCACGAAAGCGGCAGCACGGCGTACTCGGTCGAATACTTGCGGGACATTTCCCAGCGCAAGGAGCTCTCGGCGGCACTGCTCCAACAACAGACGCTGCTCAAGGCGGTGATCAGCGAACTGCCTCTCGCGCTGCTGGCCTGCGATGCGTCGGGGAACATCACTCACTACAATCGTGCCGCGGTGGACCTGTATCGCATTCGATCGAAGGAGCCATCCGCATCGGATCCGTATCCTCTCGAGGCGGATTTGTTTCTTCCGGACGGCCTCACTCCGGTGCCGAGGGAGGAGCGGCCATTGGCCCGGGCGCTGCGCGGCGAGACCGTCAACCACATCGAACTCGTGGTCGCGCCGCGCGACTCGGCGCCGCCGCGCACCACATCCTCGAACGCCTGCCGGCTGGCCGGACCGGACGGCCAGACCCTGGGCGCGGTGGCGGTGATTCAAGACACGACGGAGCGCAAGCGACAGGATATGGAGCTCGAGCGCGCGCACAAGGAGCTGATGACGGCCTCGCGCCAGGCGGGAATGGCCGAAGTCGCCACCAATGTGCTGCACAACGTCGGCAATATCCTGAACAGCGTCAATATCTCGGCGAGTCTCGTGGCCGAGCGCCTGCGGCAGTCGAAGGCGGCGGGCGTTTCGCGCTTGGCCGCTCTGCTGCTCGAGCAGGGTGCGCAAGTCGGACAATTCATGACCAGCGATGATCGGGGCAAGCGCATACCGGAATACCTTGCCGCCCTTGGCGAGCAGCTGCTGGCGGATCAACATAAGGCGATCGAGGAACTCGCGGCGCTGCGCGATCACCTCGAGCACATCAAGGATACCGTCGCCATGCAGCAGAGCTACGCCAAGCTGTGCGGCGTGACCGAGGTGGTCGAGGTCAGCGACCTCGTGGAAGACAGCCTGCGGCTGAATGCCGGCGCCTTGGCACGCCACGGCGTGACCCTGCGGCGCGAATTCGGCGCCGTGGCGCCGATTACCGTCGACAAGCACAAGGTGCTGCAGATCCTCGTGAACCTGATGCGCAACGCCAAATACGCCTGCGACGAATCGGGGCGTGCGGACAAGCTCATCACGTTGCGCATCGAGAGCATATCGGACGGCGTGCGCATTTCGGTCATCGACAACGGCGTCGGCATACCCCCTGAAAACATGGGGCGACTGTTCGTCCACGGCTTCACCACCCGGATTTCCGGTCACGGCTTCGGTCTGCACAGCGGCGCCCTCGCGGCTCAGGAGCTCGGCGGTTCCTTGCGTGCCGAGAGCGGCGGCCCGGGTTTGGGCGCTTCGTTCATACTCGATCTGCCGTTCGCGCCTCCGCAATCCGCGCGCGCTTGAGCGCCGCGGCGCGGTTTCAGACGGTCTCAGCCGGTTTCGGCCTCGGTTTCGGCCTCGCTGGCGAGTCTGCAGGCGTCCGGGTACATTTGCAGAGCGGGAACCTCGCCGCGAAGCAATAGTTGCCGCAGGTCCTGCCAATACTCGACGGTCAACAAATCGGCGTTCTCCTCGCGGAAGCAGCGGCGCGCGTGGTAGGTCGTGAACTGCATGCCGTGCTCGAGCTCTTCGGGCAAAAAGATGGTTCCTTCTTCGAAAAACCAATCCGGCACGTCCTCCTCGCCCGGTTCACGGCCCAAATTGGTGCGGATCTTGACCTCCGTCAATTTCTCGACGGCATCGTAATCGAACAAAAACACCCGGCCGTAGCGGCCGACGCCGTAATTTCGCGAATCCAAATCCTTGTTGAAGATGTTGGTCGCGGCGTTGTTGCGAATGCAATGGCCGAGGCTGATGATCACCTCGCGCGTTTCCTGCTCGTTCGCGGTCTGCAGATATACGGGCAGCGGGATGATTTTCATCTGCGCGATGAGTGAGCGAAAGTACACGCCGTCCCGATCCACGTGCACGCTGCCGGCCGCCTGCTCGCACAGCTCCGCGAGCAACGCGGGATCGAACATCTCCCGGTCCAGGCGCAGTTTGAAGTACATCACGTTGTCGAGCATGCTGCCGGCGCGATTGATCTCGTGCACAATCCGGTATTTGTCCACGACCGCCTCGACGCCCGGGAACTCGCCCCATTTGTACGAGGTCGTGGGACGATCGCGAATGACCTTTAAATGGTAGGCGCAGGCCTCGAAGGTGAATCCGAACGCCACCGTACCCGGCGCCCCGGGCGATCGCACGAACCGCTGGCCGCTGCGGCGCATCTGTTCCCCGATGTCGTTCAGGATGGCGATCTTGCCGACGTGATTGAATCCGATGGTCGAATAGTGATGCCCCAGCGGGCGCCGCGGCATCAGGCTGAATAGGAACACGCAGGTCTGATAGTAAAGCCGCGTGGTGACGTGAAAATTGGCGAGCGCGGAACTGAAAAGATCGTGAATGTCCGAGACGCGGTGCAAAAGAGCATCGGCGTAGATTCCCTCGGGACTGTTCTTGAGCGCGACCACGAACGGCACGATGCCGCCGTCGGCCAGAGCCCAGCGGCCGACGACGATCGCGTGCCGTCCGCGAAAGAAGCCGGCATCCACCACCTCGAGCGCCACGGGCGCGGGCGCATCGGGCGCCCCGTACAGCAGGCGCTCCAGGCGTTTGAGGATGCGCTGCGAGTCGCCCTTCAGATCCCTGAACGGAAGCGAAAATCCGGGGACCCGCAAGGCGCCGGCCACCAGCTCGACATCGATGCGGCGTTGCACCGGCAGACGCCGATGAACGGCCGCCATCGAGAAAGCCCGCCGCTTGCTCGGAGGCGGAAAGGAGTAGGCGACCGGGCGCCAAATTTCATGGCTTATATTGCGTCGAATCGAATGCGCGAAGCTGAACGCAATGTCCGCCTCGTAGCGGTCGGCGATCATCGCGACGAACAATTTGTCGAGCGTGTCCCAGAGCTTCGCGTCGTCGGCGAGAGCCGGGAATGCGGCATGCACCTTTGGCCCGTGTTCCGCGATATAGCGGCTGTAGAGTTCCAGACGCTCCTTGCTGATGCGAATCGAGGTATGCGGATCCATGGTTTCGAAGGCGCATTTGGCGCGATACGGGTATTCGCACAGCAGCCCGTAAAATTCGTCGAAAATGATCAGCAAGAGCCGCGCCGCGGCCTCGATTCGTTCGCCGTCGTCGCCGCATGCGCAAAGGCGCGCGTACGCCGCTGCGACCATGGTTTCGCCGGCGATCGCTACGGATTTGAGGGGCGCATGTGTCATGAATCGGATTATCCACCGGGCCGCGTCGACGGCGCTATCCTACGCATATGGCCGCATGTATGGCGCGAGCTTCGTTGCGCGGGGCCCTGGAGTTTTGTGGACTCCAGGATACTGGGGCGTCGCAGGCGGCGTGTTCCTCTGGCATGGGGGCTACTGGGGACCCCGCGTCGGCTACTACGGGGGCACCGGCGGCGTCCAAGCGGAACCGGCCGCGGCCGAGTCGGCCGCCGCGCTTGATGGTCATCTTCCACCCACACCGGCACAGCGGCAGCAAGTGGATGCCGCGCGCGCCAATACCGCCCTGCGCGCCGGGATCAATCATGGCGTGGCGCCGAGCGCATCCTCCAGCGCGGCGACCAGCGGCCCCAATTTCGGTGGATTCGCCTCGATGGTGGGCTTGATGCCGCGCTCGGTCAGCGCCCGGCTGCAGACGGGGCCGATCGACGCGATGATGAGGCCCTTCATCAGATCGCCGAGCTGATCGGCTCGACCCGATATTGCCGCGACGGCGTAGAGATTTTGCACCTGGACCGCGCTGGTGAACACCATCGCGTCGACCCGCGAGGATGCCAGTTCATCGAGCAGCTTCTCGAGAGGTCCGGTGTCTTGCGGCAGCGCCCACCGGTAGGTTGCCAGCTCTTGCACTGCGGCCCCGCGTGCCGCCAACGCCTCGCACAGGGGGCGATTCGCCTCCCCATAACGCTGCACCAAGACCCGTGCTCCCTCCAGGCCAACTCCCGCCGTCGCCTCCAGCACTTTTTCAGTCGTGAACGGCGAGGCCGCGCGGATATCGATGCGCACCCCGCGGGCCCTCAATTCGCCGACCGGCTTCGGACCACGCACCACGACCACGGCGGACGCGAGCAATCGCAGAACCTCGTCGGTCGCTCCCAAGACGTCGGTGGTCTGAAACAGCGCACGGGTACCCACTCCCGTTTGAAAAATCGCCATCTTGAAAGGATTCGTGCGCCACTCCCGCAGCAGGCCGAGCACTGCCTGCGGCTCGACATCGGGGACTTCCTCCAAGGCCGGCGCCAGCAGCGGGATCGCCCCGCGGCGCGAGATCAACTCGGCCAAGTGCGGGCCGGTTCGCGTTTCGAGAATCGCCACGACCTTGGATTTCAATGCATTCACCCTCCGCCGATGAGTCCGGCGGTCACGTTGATGGCAAATCCCAGGATCGACACGTTGAACAAAAACGAAATCAATTCGTGCGCGATCACCACCTTGCGGATCGATCCCCGCGTGGTTGAGACGTCGGCGGTCTGGCACGCCGCGGCGATGGTGAACGAAAAGTAGGCGAAATCCAAAAACACCGGCATGGCGGTTTCCGGGAACCGCAGCGGGCGATTGCGTTCATCGACGCTGTAGAACATGTCGGCGTAGTAGGTGGTGAATATCGTCGGCACCAGCAGCCACGAATCGATCAAGGTCACGGTCGCCAGCGCGAAGTGCCAGATCCGTTCGTTCCCCGCCACACGCCTGATGGTCGCCAGCGGTTCGACGATGGCGACCAAGCTCAGGAGCGCCGCCAGCGTGACGAGGACCAAAATGAAATTCGCCGACGAATCCTCCTCGTTGTAGCGCAGGCAAATTTGTTCGGCGGTCAAACTCCCCATCCACCGGTAAATCAGCGCCAGGAACAGGACCACGCCGCAATTCCAGCTCACCAGCACCCGGCTGATCGGCGACCAGTGCCCCGGCAGAACGAAAAAAATGGCCGCTCCGGCGATCAGCCCGATCCATAACCTGGGGTGGAAGCGCAGCAGGTGATGCATGGATCAAGCGCGGATCAAAGCCTGAGAAAATAGGGCGTCGCCGCGAGCGCCATTCCAATGGCGATCAGCGCGCCCACGTTGGAAACGAAGTAGGGATAG
Source organism: uncultured Gammaproteobacteria bacterium (assembly GCA_963758145.1). Classification (GTDB taxonomy): domain Bacteria; phylum Pseudomonadota; class Gammaproteobacteria; order Steroidobacterales; family Steroidobacteraceae; genus Bog-1198. The sequence goes on along the minus strand of CAVWUK010000008.1, from coordinate 617,080 downwards.
ATCATCAGTGCCAAGCCGCACACCAAGGGCACGGCGGCGCGCTGCTTCTTGCCGTACAGAAAAAATCCGAGCCCGATCGAGCTGAAAAGCAAGCCCCAGAGCAGTATCGATGTGTTCATGGTTGCGGCACGCGGACACCGGCGCGGCTAATTGCTTTCTTTCGCAACCAACCACTTCACCAGCTCGATCAATTCATCCGTGCCGCCGGCGGATTGCACGTGCAGCTTGTACTTGCCGTTGACGACGATGGTCGGCGTGCGATCGACGCCATAGGCCTTGATCAGATCCTCGGCGCTGCGAACCTTCAGATCGACCCCGAACGATTTCGCCGTGCTCAGGAACTTTTCGACCGGCACGCCGGCATGCCGGTTGTAGAAGCGCGCGACGTCCTCGATCGTCGGCGGGTGATCCTTGATGCGCCCGGTCGCCGGATCGATGACGGCCAATTCATTGGTGTGCCAGACCGCATCGAACATCGCATCGTGCCATTGTTCTGCAATACCGAGCGCTTGAGCCGTGCAATACGCCAGTTGGAACACCGGCCAGTCTTCGCTTGAATTGAAGGACGCCGGAAGGTAATCGACGACGGCGTTGGCGGGAAGGCTCCGCACCAGCTTGTGCATGGTGGGCAGGAACAGATTGCAGGCCGGACATGCATACGAGAAGACCTCGGTCACTTGAACCTTGCCGCGCGGCAGCGGCGGCGGACGCGGCTGCTCGATCGCAAAATAGTTCTTCCCTTCGGTCCAAACCGGCGCCGTCGGCGTCGCCGCAGCCGCGGTGAAAGCAAGCGAAAAGGCCGCGAGGCCAAGGCCAAATGTCTTCATCCCACTGATCTCCCGGCCGCCGGGTCTTAAGCACAGAGTTCACAAGGCGGCACTTCTAGACAATTCTAAACAATTCAAAGCCCGATATTCGCTTAATGTTCGGGTTGCATCGGCGCCGGTTGACGATGGGACCGCTTGGTTGACGATGCGGCGACCGCATTCCCCGATCGGGTAGTGCAGCCGCGCGGAAGACCGTACAGTACGCGCGTTGTGCAGGATGCGGACCTTTACGCGGTGGTGAACTCGTGATCAATGACCAAAACAATCCGGGCGGTGTCCCGCCGACCGGCGGCGCACGTGAATTTCTTAAAAAGTACCGGATTGCTTTGATCTTCCTGGCGGTCGCTCTGCTGCTGGCCGTGATCATCGGCCGACAACTCAGCCACAAACCGGAGGGTTCGGGGGGCGGCCGCGGCGGCCCGGGCGGCCACGGGGGTCAGGGCGGACCGGGCGGTCAGGGCGGACCGGTCCCCGTATCGGTGGCCACCGCCGCGTATGGCGATATCCAGGTGCGCATACCGGCATTGGGAACGGTTACTCCGCTCGCCACGGTGACGGTGAGAACCCAGATCAGCGGGATACTTCAAAAAGTCGCCTTTACCGAGGGCCAGCTCGTGCACCAGGGGGACTTGCTGGCGCAGATTGATCCCCGTCCCTACGAGGCCGTCGTACAGCAGATGCAGGGCAACTTGCGTCGCGACCAAGCGCTGCTCGCGGATGCCAAATTGGACCTGACACGCTACGAGGCGCTGGTCAAAGAGGACTCGATCGCCGTCCAACAGCTCGATACCCAGCGTGCGCTCGTCGACCAATACGCTGGCACCATCGAATCGGACGAGGGCCAGCTGAAGACCGCGCAGGTGAATCTGCTTTACACGCGCATTGTTTCGCCGGTCAACGGGCGCGTCGGATTGCGCCTGGTCGATCAGGGAAATTACGTCACGCCGGGCGATGCCAACGGCATCGTCGTGATCAATCAGGTGCAGCCGATCACGGTGATCTTTCCGATCCCCGAGGACTATGTGCCGGCGCTCATGCGGCGATTGCGCGATGGGGCCGCCCTGACGGTCGAAGCCTACGATCGCAATAACAGCGCGAAACTCGCCGACGGCAAGCTCCTGACCCTCGACAACGAGATCGATACCACCACCGGTACGGTGAAATTACGGGCGCAATTCGAAAACACCGACGGCGCGCTGTTTCCGAACCAGTTCGTGAATATTCAGCTCCTGCAGGAACTCTTGGCGCATCAAGTCATCATGCCCAACTCGGCGGTGCGCCGGGGTGCCCCCAACGGCGTGATAACCACCTTCGTCTACATCGTCAATCCCGACCATAAGGTCGCGGTGCGCCCCGTCGCGCTCGGCGTCGTCGACGGCGAACGCGTCGCGGTGAACTCGGGGCTCAGCCCCGGCGAGATCGTGGTCACCGAAGGCGGCGATCGGCTGCGCGACGGCGCGCAGGTGATGCTGCCGGAAGGGGCTGCGGCGGGTCCCGCGTCCGCCGTAAAGCCCGCCCCTGGTACGCACGGCGGCAGGCCGAAGGACCCGCACCGCCCGCGGACGCACAACAGCACGCCGCAGTGAACCCTTCCCGAATCTTCATCCTGCGACCGGTCGCCACGACCTTGCTGATGGTCGCGATATTGATCGTCGGCGCCATCGCCTATCGGACGCTGCCGCTCTCGGCGTTGCCCGAGGTCGCCTACCCGACCATCCAGGTGCAAACCTTCTACCCGGGTGCGAGCCCCGAGGTCATCACCTCCGCGATCACGTCGCCCTTGGAAAAGCAATTCGGCCAGATGCCCGGCCTGAACCAAATGTACTCGACCAGTTCGGGCGGGGCATCGGTGATCACACTGCAATTCACCCTGGCGCTCGCCATCGATGTGGCCGAACAAGAGGTGCAGGCGGCGATCAGCGCCGCGCAGAATCTGCTGCCGCAGGACCTGCCGGCCCCGCCGATATACGCCAAGGTGAATCCCGCCGATGCTCCGGTGCTGATTCTGGGCATCACCTCCAAGGTGATGCCGCTCACCGAGGTGGAGGATCTCGCGGACACGCGCATCGCCCAGAAAATCTCCCAACTCAAGGGCGTGGGTGTCGTCAGCATCAGCGGCGGCCAGCGCCCGGCGGTTCGGGTGGTGGTGAATCCTCGCGCCGTGGCCGCCTATGGCTTGAATCTGGACGACCTGCGCACGACCATCAGCAACGCCAATCAGAACGGGCCAAAGGGCACCCTCGACGGCCCGACCAGCGCCTATACGGTCAACACCAACGACCAGATCCGCAACGCCGAGGATTACGGCAGCGTGGTGATCGCCTACAAGAACGGGGCGCCGGTTCGTCTGCGCGATATCGCGACGCTGGTGGCGGGCGCGGAAAACGCCAAGCTCGGCGGCTGGATGAATACGACACCGGCCTTGATCATGAACGTGCAGCGCCAGCCCGGAGCCAACGTGGTCGACGTGGTCGACCGAATTCACGAGCTGCTGCCTTCGCTGCAGGCCGCCATGCCCGCCGGGGTGGATGTCGCCGTACTCACCGACCGCACCACCACCATCAGGGCATCGGTTGCCGACGTCGAATTCGAATTGGCGCTCGCCGTGGTGCTGGTGGTGCTGGTGATTTATCTGTTCCTGCGCAATGTCCCGGCCACCATCATCCCCAGCCTGTCGGTGCCCCTGTCGCTGATCGGCACCTTCGCGGTCATGTACCTCGCGAATTTCAGCCTGAACAATCTGTCGCTGATGGCTTTGACCATCGCCACCGGCTTCGTCGTCGACGATGCCATCGTGATGATCGAAAACATCTCCCGCTACATCGAGCTTGGATTGGCTCCGCTCGAGGCCGCGCTCAAGGGTGCCGGGCAGATCGGCTTCACCATCATTTCGCTCACCGTATCGCTGATCGCGGTGCTGATTCCGCTGCTGTTCATGCAGGACGTGGTCGGCCGGCTGTTTCGCGAATTCGCAGTGACGCTCGCCGTCACGATTTTGATTTCCGCGGTCGTGTCGCTGACGCTGGTGCCCATGCTGTGCGCCAAGCTGCTCAAACACCGGCCGCCGGACGAGGCACGTGCGCAAACCGACTCCGGACGCTGGTTCGCGGCGCTGGTCGAATGGTATGGCCGAAGACTGACCTGGGTTCTCGATCATCAGCAGGCGACGCTTTATGTCGCGGCCGGTACGCTCGCGCTCACGGCGATTCTCTACGTGTTGATCCCGAAGGGCTTCTTTCCGGCGCAGGACACCGGATTGATCCAGGGCGTATCCGAGGCAGGCGAGTCGATCTCCTACGCGGCCATGGCGCAGCGCCAGCAGACCCTGGCCTCCGCCATTCTCGCCGACAAGGATGTCAAGAGCCTCTCCTCGTACATCGGTATCGACGGCAGCAACGTCACGCTGAACAGCGGACGCTTCCTGATCAATCTGAAGCCGCGCGATGAGCGCGATTCGAACGTCGCCGGGGTGATCCGGCGCCTGCGCAGCGAAACCGCCGCGATTCCGGGCATCACGCTGTACATGCAGCCGGTGCAGGATCTGACGCTGGACACCACGGTGAGCCGCACTCAGTACCAATTCACCTTGGAAAGCGCGGACGGCGCGGCGCTCTCCGCCTGGGCGCCGAAGCTCGTGAGCGCCTTGCGCCAACAGAGCGAACTCGCCGACGTCGTCAGCAACCAGGAAGACAATGGCCTTGCCGCCTATGTCACCATCGATCGGGACAGCGCGGCGCGTCTCGGCATCAGCGTGGGCACCGTGGACAACGCGCTCTACGATGCTTTCGGCCAACGGATCGTCTCCACCATCTTCACCCAGTCGAATCAATACCGGGTCATTCTCGAGGCCGACCCGGCCGCGTACCGTTCGATCGACTCGCTCGAGTCCATTTACGTGCCGTCCGCGGGCGGCGGACAGGTGCCCCTGTCGGCCATCTCCAAGGTGAATGTGGAAACCAGGCCGCTCCTGATCAATCATCTGGCGCAATTTCCGGCGACCACCGTGTCGTTCAATCTCGCGCCGGGCGCCTCGCTCGGCGCCGCGGTCGCCGCCATCGAATCGGCCGAGCGCGACGTCGGACTACCGGACAGCATACGCACCACTTTTCAAGGAGCCGCGCTCGCATTCCGCAGCAACTTGACCAATGAGCTTCTGTTGCTGGTGGCCGCGGTGCTGGTGATGTACATCGTGCTCGGGGTGCTCTACGAGAGTTTCGTTCATCCCATCACGATTCTCTCGACGCTGCCCTCGGCCGGCATCGGCGCCCTGCTCGCCCTGATGCTGGCGGGGGACGATCTGACCATCATCGCCCTCATCGGCATCATCCTGTTGATCGGCATCGTCAAGAAGAACGCGATTCTCATGATCGACTTCGCCATCGATGCGCAGCGATATCAGGGCCTGGCCCCGCGCGAGGCGATCTTTCAGGCGTGCCTGCTGCGCTTTCGCCCCATCTTGATGACGACCGTGGCCGCGATATTCGGCGCCCTGCCCCTGATGTTCGGCACCGGCACCGGCTCGGAGCTGCGCCATCCGCTCGGCGTGAGCATCGTCGGCGGCCTGCTGGTGAGCCAGGTGCTCACCCTGTTCACGACGCCGGTGATTTACCTGGCCTTCGATCGGCTGGCCGTGCGTCTGCGGGGTCCGGCACCGGCCACGGCCGCCGGCGAACCGGGTCGCGGCGAACCGATTGCGGACACTCCCCTGTGAACATCTCGGCGCCATTCATACGCCGGCCCGTGGCAACCACGTTGTTGACCGTCGGCGTTGCGCTGTGCGGCGCGGTGGCCTTCATGCTGCTGCCGGTGGCGCCGCTGCCGCGCATCGACGTACCGGCGATTTTCGTCTCCGCCCAGCTGCCCGGGGCGAGTCCGGAGGTCATGGCCAGCACCGTGGCGACCCCCCTGGAGCGGCATCTCGGCGCGATTGCCGACGTCGACGACATGACCTCGAACAGCGGAGTGGGCACCACGAATATTCAGCTCACCTTCGGGGTCGACCGCGATATCGACGGCGCCGCGCGCGACGTCCAGGCGGCCATCGTCGCGGCGCATGCGGATCTGCCCTCCTCGCTCACGCACAACCCCACGTACCGGAAAATCAACAGTGCGCTGTTTCCCGTCATGGCCATCGCCATGACCTCCGATGTGCTCACGCAGGGCCAGATCTACGATGCGGCCGACGCGGTGATATCCCAGCGGCTGTCGCAGTTGCCGGGGGTCGGCGGCGTCAACGTCAACGGCAGTGCGCTGCCCGCGGTGCGGGTGGAAATCAACCCGCTGGCGCTGTCCAAATACGGCATCGGCCTGCAGGATGTGCGCGCCGCCATATCCAACAGCAATGCGAATGCGCCCAAGGGCGCCATCGAGTCCGATCAGCTGCATTATCAGATCTACACCAATGACAATGCGCGCGACGCCGCCCCTTACCGCAATTTGATCATCGCCAACCGCAACGGCGCGACGGTGCGCTTGGGCGACGTCGCCAAGGTATCGGACATGCAGGACGGCGCGACCGAGAACATCCGCACCTACGGTCTTTACAACGGCAAACCCGCCGTTTTCGTCACGATCTATCAGCAGCCCGGCGCCAACGTCATCCAGATGATCGACGCCGTGAAAGCCGAGCTGCCGCTGCTCAAGGGCTCGATCGATCCGAAGATCGACCTGGTGGTCACCTTCGATCGCTCCATCACCATTCGCGCCTCGCTGCGCCAGGTTGAACAGACCCTCATGCTCGCCGTCGCCATGGTGATTCTGGTCGTGTACGTATTCCTGAACAGCTATCGCGCCGCCTTGATTCCGGCGCTGGTGGTGCCGGTCTCGCTGATCGGCACTTTCGGAGCGATGTATCTGCTCAATTATACGCTCGACAATTTTTCTCTGATGGCGCTCACCATCGCCACCGGATTCGTGGTGGACGATGCGATCGTGGTCATGGAAAACACCACCCGGCACATCGAAGCGGGCATGGGGCGCATGGCCGCCGCATTTCTCGGTGCGAGGGAAGTCGGTTTCACGGTCGTGTCCATGAGCCTTTCCCTGGTCGCCGTGTTCATCCCCTTCATGTTTGCGGGAGGGATCGTCGGCCGAATATTCAAGGAGTTTACCGTCACCCTGTCGGTCGCCATCCTGATCTCGCTGGCGGTTTCGCTGACCACCACGCCGATGATGTGTTCGCTCCTGCTCGGCCGCGACGGCCGCCGCAAACAGACGCGGTTCGCGCAGGGATTCGAGCGGGGTTTCGAGCGCCTGCGGCAGGGTTATGTGAACACGCTCGGCTGGGCGCTCGATCATCCGCGCACCATGCTGCTGATGCTCATCGCCACCATCGGGCTCAATGTCTTCATGTACATCGTGATTCCGAAGGGGCTTTTTCCCCAGCAGGACACCGGCCAGCTGCAGGGCGGAATGCGCGGCGATGCGACCAGCTCCTTTCAGCTGATGAAGCGCAAGCTGCAGGAAGCGGCGCGCATCGTTCAGGAGGACCCGGCGGTGAGCACCGTCACCGGCTCCGTGGGCGGCGGCGGCTTCTTCGGCGGCGGCGGTGCGAATGCGAACATGACCATCGCGCTCAAGCCCCTGTCCGAACGGCGGGTATCGGCCGACAAAGTCATCGCCCGCTTGCGGCCCAAGCTCGCACAAGTCACGGGCGTCTCGACCTATCTGCAGGCCGTCCAGGACGTGCGCGCCGGCGGCCGCTCCGCCAACTCGCAGTATCAATACACCCTGCTCGGGGACGATCTGACCGAGTTGCGGGCCTGGTCGCAAAAGCTGCGCACCGCCATGCAGGACATACCGGAAATCACCGATGTGGACTCCGACATGCAGCCGGGCGGATTGGAGGCCGATCTGGTCGTCGACCGCGACAGCGCATCGCGCCTCGGTCTCACCGAGATTCAAATCGACAACGCGCTGGGCGACGCGTTCGCCCAGGCCCAGGTATCGGTGGTCTACAATCCGTTCAGCCCGCAGCAATACCACGTGGTCATGGAAGTGGCGCCGGAGTATTGGCAAAACCCCGACGTTCTGCGCGAGTTGTATGTCAGCACCTCCGGCGGCGCCGTAAGCGGCACGCAGGCGACTCAGGCGGTGGCGGGCACCACGGTGCTCGCATCGAGCGGCGCGGGCAGCGCGAACTCGACCTTGAGCGCGGCGGCGGTGGCCCAGGATGTGGCTCGCAATTTGGCGGCGAACTCCTTGGCGAACGGCGGCGGCGGCAATACCTCGACCGGCTCGGCGGTGAGCGTGGCCGCGGAAACGCTCGTGCCGTTCGCGGCGTTCAGCCACTTCCTGACCAACACCACGCCGGTGAGCGTCAATCACACCGGCACCTCGGTCTCGACATCGATCGCATTCAACCTGCCGGAAGGCGTGTCGATCGGCACCGCGTTGGCCGCGATCGAGCGCAAGATGAGCGAAATCCACGTACCCGTAACCATTCACGGCGGCACCTACGGCACCGCCAGCCTTTTCCAGAAAAACAACGACAACACGCCGCTGATGCTGCTCGCCGCGCTCGCGGCGATTTACGTCGTGCTCGGCGTGCTCTACGAAAGTTACTCCCAGCCGCTCACGATTCTCTCCACCCTGCCATCGGCCGGCGTCGGCGCGCTGCTCGCGCTGATGGCCACGGACACCGAGTTCAGCCTCATCGCCTTTTTGGGCATCTTGCTGCTGATCGGCATCGTGAAGAAGAACGCCATCATGATGGTGGATTTCGCGCTCGATGCCGAGCGCAACCTCGGCCTGGATCCGCGTCAGGCCATTGCACACGCCTGCTCGCTGCGCTTCCGGCCCATCATGATGACCACCTGCGCCGCCATCGCCGGTGCGCTGCCCCTGGCTGTTTCCTACGGCAACGGCACCGAGATGCGCCGGCCCTTGGGGATCGCCATCGTCGGAGGCCTCATCGTCAGTCAGCTGCTCACCGTGTACACCACCCCGGTGATTTATCTCTATGTCCATCGCTTCCAGAAGGGCCGGAAGTTCAGCCACCGGGGACCGGCGGCGGGACGCTCCGGCCACGAAGCGGGCGGCACCGGTCTCGGTCCGGCGCCGGCGGGAACTTGATGCGCGCGCTCCGAGTATTGCCGGTAGCGGCGGGAATCGCGCTCGTGACGGCGTGCGCCGTCGGCCCCGACTATAAAAGGCCGGCAATCGACGCCACGCCGAGCTTCAAAGAACAGGAAAACTGGAAGCCGACCGAGCCGAGCGACGCCATCGATCGCGGTCCATGGTGGGATATATACCGCGATGAGATGCTCGATCAGCTCGAAAAGAAGATCAACATTTCGAACCAGAACGTCAAGGCCGCGGTGGCGGCCTACGATCAATCGCAGGCGTTGGTGCGGCAGGCTCAGGCGGGCTTCTGGCCGACCGCCGCAGCGAGCGCGACGCGGCTGCGCGTGGCAAGCCGCAGCGGCGGCCTGTCCGGCGTGACCACCAACGGCATCACCACCGTCGGTCAAACCGCATCGACGACGACCTCCTACGGCGTCGGAGCCACCGCCAATTGGACTCTCGATGTCTGGGGTCAGATTCGCCGCACCGTGGAAAGCGACCGCGCCTCCGCGCAGGCGAGCGCCGCCGCTCTCGCCGCCGCCGAGCTGTCCGCGCAGGCGACCCTCGCCACCGATTACTTCGAATTGCGCGCCCAGGATCAATTGCAGAAACTCCTGGACGACACGGTCGTCGATGAGCAACTGTCTTTGAAGATCACCGAAAGCCGCTACCGCTACGGCGTCGCCGCCAAAGCCGATGTCGTGAGCGCACAGGCGCAGCTGCTCTCGAGCCAGGCGCAGCAGATCAACGCCAAGATTCAACGGGCAACCCTCGAGCATGCAATCGCGGTGCTGGTCGGCCTGCAGCCCGCGGAGTTTTCGCTGAGCGTGCAAGCGATGCGCGCGGACGTTCCGACCGTGCCCGCGGGAGTGCCCTCCACCTTGTTGGAGAGGCGGCCGGATGTCGCCGAAGCGGAGCGCAAGGCGGCCGCGGCCAACGCGCAAATCGGCGTCGCAACGGCGGCTTACTTTCCGAGCCTGACGCTGTCGGGTTCCGACCAGTACTCGAACAACACGTTGTCGAATCTGATCAGCCTGCCGAATCGCGCGTGGTCCTTCGGGCCCTCGCTCGCGGAGACGCTTTTCGACGCCGGGTCGCGGCGCGCACAAGTGGCCCAGGCGCGCGCCGCCTATGAAGCGAGCGTCGCCAACTATCGGCAGACGGTGCTGTCCGGTTTCGAGCAGGTCGAGGATCAGATCGCGACGTTGCGAATCCTGGAGGAGCAGGCGGTGGTCGAGGAGGCGGCCGTGAAAGCGGCGAAAGAGGCCGAAACGCTCACGCTCAATCAATACAAGGCGGGCACGGTTCCTTACAGCAGCGTGATCACGGCGCAAACGACCCGGTTCACAGCCGAGGAAACTGCGCTCGCGGTCCTGTCGAGCCGCCTGCAGGCGAGCGTGGCGCTGATCGAGGCATTGGGCGGCGGCTGGAATTCGAACCGGCTGCCGCAGTAAGCTATGGCGGCGCCGCGGCGCCGCCGAATTTGCGGCTGGGATCGCCCTGGTAATGGGCGCGGATGAACGCCAGAATTTTCCAAAGATCGTCGGAACTCTTGAACGTGGAGCCGAACGGGGGCATGGGAGCCACGATGCTTTCGTGACCCTTGCGGCTGTAGCCTTGAGCCTGTAATCCATCGCTGCCCAGCACGATCAACCGGAACAGGGTGTCGTCGTCGCCGCCATACACCCAGATGTCGTTGGTCACCGGCGGGCACAGGCTGCCGCCGCCGACCGGGCCGTGGCAGGCAGCGCAGGCGTTGCTGCCGAACAACGCCTCGCCTTGCGCGACGATCTCTGCTTGGGTGTCCTTATAGGGATTGACCAGGCTTCCCTTGGGCGCGCTCTTGACGAGATCCGACGGCAAATCGGCTGCCGCACTGCGGATGCCGCCGAGCGCGCACAGGAGCGCGAATTGGGCCATGACGATTCCGGCAGGAATGCTTTTCAACGTCCTTACTCCTAATATCGATTCACGGTATGCGTGCGCGGATCGGCCCCCGCGCCGGCGATATTCACTCCCGCCGGATAACGTAGATACAATGGCCGGGACGGCAGGTCAACCGGCCACGAAAGAAACAACGAACGAGACATCGACTCATGAAAACCAAAGCAGCCATAGCCTACGCGGCCGGCAAGCCGCTCGAGATCGTCACGGTGGACCTCGAGGGACCTCGGGCCGGTGAAGTGTTGATCGAGATCAAGGCGACCGGTATCTGCCACACCGATGAGTTCACACGCTCCGGCGCGGATCCGGAAGGACTGTTTCCCGTCATTTTCGGCCACGAAGGGGCGGGAATCGTGGTGGATGTCGGGCCCGGCGTCGCCTCGGTCAGGAAGGGCGATCACGTCATTCCGCTCTACACGCCGGAATGCCGCCAATGCAAATCGTGCCTCTCGCAAAAGACCAATCTTTGCACGGCGATTCGCGCGACCCAGGGCAAGGGCGTCATGCCCGACGGGACCAGCCGCTTTTCCGTGGGCAAGGACATGATCCACCACTACATGGGATGTTCGACCTTCTCCAACTTCACCGTGCTGCCGGAGATCGCGGTGGCGAAGATTCGCGAGGACGCGCCGTTCGACAAGGTCTGCTACATCGGCTGCGGCGTGACCACGGGGATCGGCGCGGTCATCAATACCGCGAAGGTCGAACCGGGCGCGAACGTGGTGGTGTTCGGTCTCGGCGGCATCGGGCTCAACGTCATTCAGGGCGCGAGGATCGTGGGCGCGGACAAGATCGTCGGGGTCGACATCAACCCGCGCCGCAAAGCGCTCGCCGAAAAATTCGGCATGACGCATTTCGTCAATCCGCAGGAGCTGGGCGAGGATCTCGTGGCGCATCTCGTCAATCTCACCGATGGCGGAGCGGACTACAGCTTCGAGTGCATCGGCAATGTCGACATCATGCGTCAGGCCCTCGAGTGCTGCCATCGCGGCTGGGGCGTCTCGGTGATCATCGGCGTCGCGGGCGCCGGAAAAGTCATTCAGACCAGGCCCTTTCAGCTCGTGACCGGGCGGGTGTGGAAGGGCTCGGCATTCGGCGGAGCCCGCGGGCGAACCGATGTGCCGAGGATCGTCGACTGGTACATGAACGGCAAAATCAACATCGACGACCTGATCACGCACAAGATGCCGCTCGAGAAGATCAATGATGCGTTCGACCTGATGCACAAGGGCGAGTCGATACGCAGTGTCGCGGTCTATTAACCAACGAGGAAAATCAACATGGCTGTCAAGATTCACCCGGCCGTCGATAACGGCGTCAAAGCGGGAGACCCGAAGTTCTCGGGCGGCACCCTCAAGTGCAAATGCAAGGAGGCGCCGGTCACCGTTCGCATCAAGAGCAACGTCGCCTTCAATCACGTCTGCGGCTGCACCAAGTGCTGGAAGCCGAGCGGCGCCGTATTTTCGATGGTTGCGGTCGTGCCGCGCGACAAGCTGGAAGTGACCGCGAACGCCAACAAGCTCAAGGTGGTCGATGCCTCGGCCGCGATTCAACGCTATGCCTGCAGCGGATGCGGCGTGCACATGTACGGGCGCATCGAAAACAAGGGCCATCCGATCCACGGCTTCGATTTCGTGCACCCGGAGCTCCTGGATGCGAATGGCTGGGAGGCGCCGGGCTTCGCCGCATTCGTCTCATCCGTCATCGAGGGGGGAACCAAGCCCGATCAGATGCCCGCCATTCGCGCGAGGCTCAAGGAGCTGAAGCTCGAGCCCTACGATTGCCTTTCGCCGGCGCTGATGGATTTGATCGCGACCCACACCGCGAAAGCCAAAGGCGTACTGGCGGCCTGACACCGGCGCTTGACCTCGGCGCAGGGGCGCGCCGCCTCGACCCATTTCCATCGACCAATGGGCCGGGGCGGCGCCCTGCCTACCGCATGCCCTCGTAAAGCGCCTTGGCCTGCGCGATCCGTTCGAGGACGCCGCTCTTCTCGGCCGCGCTGTTCCAATCGGGATAGTGCGAGACTGACTCGGTGAGCCGGTCCATCCAAGCCGCGAAAAACTTGGCGTCCTGCGGCGAGCGCGGTGCCACACCGCCGATGGATATGTAAACAGGGCTGGTGGTCGCGTAGACGTAATTGTCCATCACCTCTTCGCGCGCCGAATCGGTCGAGGCGCGCAACAGGCACCAGCCGCTCGTGCTCAAGGCAATGTCGCCCTCCACGTCGAGCCGATCCACCGGGGTGCGCGTGACAAATGAGCGCGCAATGCGGCCGTTGCACACGAGATCGAGGTGATCGACGGCGACGATCGAGCGCAGGTGCACGGAGAATTTGATCCGCGCCTGCGCGGCGGCGAATTTCAACTCATCGCCCACACCGGCGCCGCCGAGACTGAATCCCAACAGGGGTCCGTTGGTTGCAAAGCTGCGGCCGCGCTTCAGTCCCTCCAGCCAATCCTCGACCGTGACCTCGCCGGGCACACGCACGTAGGTCCGGTTCATGCCCACCGGACCGCGCAAAGAGGCGAAATTCGCCATGGCATCGGTGCCGCCGGCCGCGGGAACGCGAAACCCCAGGTTCAGGAGGCGGTACCAAACCCCGGCGGTGGCGCGGTGATCGCTGAAGCCCACGATCTCCATGTAATCGACCTTGCCCAGGGCGATGTCGACGGGCAATTCATCGGTCAGCACATCCTGCGGCTTGGCGACCGGTTCGGGCGCCTCGTCGAAGGGATGCACGTAGCCCACCAAGGCGCTGCGGGCATGAGCCATGTCCGCCACGTCCGCGTTCATCGGATACAGGCTCGATGCGGCGGTGTCGGGGTAGCCCGCATAGCCCGGCAGGATGATTCCGCCGGCGATATCGAGCAGTCCCAGGTGCCCCCAGTAGCTGGTGTGATATTCCTGCCCGTGCACGATGATCGCGTCCGGCCGCGAGGCCGGGTCCCGCTGCAAGCCGCTGTAGGCGATGTCGGGAAAGCGCTGCTCCTTGTTGACGATCAGCGCGTGCACCATACCTAGGTTTTCGCCGAGTGCCTGCGTCGCCAGGTGCGCCGGCGTATTGCGGTAGGTGCCGCCGTAGTTCATGTGCACATGCACGTCTGCACTCGCCCAATGGCCATCCGCGGGGACTTGCCAGGTGTTCTGATCGAGATGTACCGCAACCTGCTCCACTCGCCCGGCGATCGCGTCCACCTGTCGCCGCTCGATCCGGCGCTCGAGCCCGTGCACGATTTGCACCGTGATGGGCCCTGCGGGCACGTCGACCGATGCCTCACCCTGCGCATGAAAATAATGCGCTTCGAAGGGCCGTCGGCTCCGATCGTAGCCGTCGTCCGCATGAATCCATGCCCCCGACGGCGCATAGAACCGGCCGGCCGCATCGGTGACGCTGATGCGTGCCCAGGCGGCATGTCCCTCTGCATCCCGGATATCGAGATGCAGCTGCCCCATTGGATGCAGGTAGCGGCGATCGGGCGCGGGCAGCGATTGCACCAGACCCCCCGGCACCTCGATGAGATCGATTTCCGTACCCCCGCTCTTGTTCGAGACGAAGGCGATGCGCCTCCCGTCCGGCGACCAGCGCGGATAGGTCATGTCCCAATCGCCGTAGGCGATCGGTAAGGCATCCCCGCCGCCCGCCGGCAGCAGCCACAGATTGTGCCAGGCGCGCCCGAGGTAGGAGCTGTACACCAGCCGCGAGCCGTCGGGAGACGGATCCGGTCGCGCCTTCCAGTTCGTTTCCTCGGCGTGAAACTCCCGCGCGCCGCCGTCCGCCGTGCCTTCGGGAGCCGCGGCGGCTGCGGGAACCCCCGCGCTCGGGGTGGCAGCCGTGCGCCAAAATCCTCCGGTGCCGTAGATATGATTGCGATTGGAGACGTAAATGATGTCGCGGCCGTCGCGGGTCCAAACCGGGTTGATCTCGTGGTCGAACGGGCTGTAGTAATAGCGCGGCAAATCGCTCCGGTGCTCGCCGGTCAAGCGCCTGATGTTCGAGAGCTTGCCGCCGCCGAAATCTGCCGTGAATACGTGAAAGCGCTTGTTGTACAGGGTCGAGGTGAACACAATGCGCTTGCCGTCGGGCGAGAATCGCGGCTCGGTATTCACGGCGCCGTTCTGCGTGAGCGGCTGAGTGCCGCCGCTCTGCAAATCGAGCACCCACAGCTCGATGGCATCGCCCCGGTACGAGCTGAAGATCACCCAGCGCCCGTCCGGCGACCAATCCGGTTGATAGTCGTAGGCCGTCGCCGCGGTAAGCTGTTGCGCGGAGCCTTCTCCGATCTTCTGGCGCCACAGCGAGCCCGCCATGGCATAGACCAGCTCCTTGGAGTCGGGCGACCAGGCGAGGCTCTCAGGCCCGCCCGTCAATTGCGGCAGGTACATCTCCCGATAGTAATAAGGGTGCGGCAGGTCGATCTGCCCGAGCACCGGCGCCCGTTCGGCGTGCGCGGCGGCGCTCGCCAAAAATGCCATCAGCACCCAGGCGAAAGAGAAGACCTTCAATTGCATGGGCACCGCGCCAGCGGGCCGATTGGCCCGCTGGCGCCGAGGTCAAAACTTCTGCCCGAACTGGATCGCGAAGGTGCGCGGCTGCGTGGGCACGACGTACGGCTGATTCTCGGCCGACGGGACCGTCTGCGCGAAGCGGGACAGCTCCGCCAGCCGGTTGGTCACGTTGGTCACGATCAGCTGGGCCGTCATGTTGTTGTACGTCGCCCCGCCGAACACATCGAGCAGGCCGTACGCGGGCTGCATGCCGAGGATTTGCGTCTGGTCCACCCGAAGCGTCGGCGTCGACTTGGATTGATACATCCACGAAGCCTGGCCGAAAGGCTTCCACCCCTTGATCTCCTCGAAGCTGTAGCGCGCGATCATGTTGCCCTTGAACTTCGGCGTGATCGGCAGATTGGTGCCGGACGGCGCTTGGGGCCCGACCAAATTCGGGATGAACCCTTCCGGGGTGACATAATTCGGGCAGTTGGTCACGCCTGAAATGCCGCAATAATTCTCCGTCAGGCGCGGATCCAAGAACGTGAAGTTGGTGCTCAAGGTAAGCGCGTTGGTCGCCTGCCACTCGAACTCGTTCTCGATGCCTTTGATGGTCGCGTCACCGCCGTTCTCGATGATGGTTACGCTGTTCAACCCCAGGAAGGAGAACTGGAAATTGTTCCAGTCTTCCCAGAACACATCGCCGTTCCAGCGCAGCCGGTGATCGAACCATTGCGTCTTCCAGCCGATCTCGTAGTTCTTCAGGTAATCGGCCTGGTAGGGGCCAATACCCGCCTGGGAGGTGCGATTGACGCCGCCCGGACGGAAACCCTTGGAGTACGTGGCGTAGAGCATTATATCGGGCGTGAACTTGTAGGTGAGGTTCAAGCGCGGCACGGTACCGCTCCCCGTCACCCGTCTGTCGAGGTCGGTGCAGGGCGCGTAGGGCGTCGAGGCCGGAGCAAAGCACTGCGACTGGCCGGTATGCGACGAATAGGCCGCCGAATACCCGAAGAACCCCTGCAGGGTGTTGTCGTAGGTGTAGTAACGCAGGCCGCCGTTCAACGACCATTGCGAGTCGATGTCCCAGGTCACCTGTGTGAAGGCCGCCTGGTCGCGGTCGACGCGCTGTTCGTCGGTGAGCCAGATGGTGTTCGCGAGGGTGGGGATCGACAGCGCCTGGCTGAAGCCGTCCGGGTTCGGTGTCGCGGAATTCAGCGAGCCGTAGGGATTGGTGAACCCATAGCCCGGCATTACGTATTGCTCCCAGATGTCATGCAGCTGGCGCTGAATGAACACGCCGAATATGGCGTGCACCGGCTGATCTTGCGGCGTCTGGAGGCGCACCTCGTCGCTCCACTTCTGGAAATAACCCTTGGTGACCACGAGTTCCTGCGGCATGATCGGATTGCCCTTGGCGTCGGTCCAGTACGCTCCCGAACCGTAGACCCGGTCGTAGAATTCCGAATAGTCGCTGTAATCGGCGATCGAGTGGGTGGTGCGCTTCATGAACGCACTCGCGAACGTGAGATCGAAGTCGTTCATCTTTCCCTCGACCGTCAATGCCGCCTGAGTGAACGTATCGTTGGAGCTCTCCGGACCGAAGTGGGTGACATCGAGGTTGCCGACCCCGGGGTCGTAGCCGAAAAAGCCCTCGCTGGAAACCCCCTGGGCCATCACGGTGGGCGTCACGGTCCAATTATCGTTGATGTCGACTTTCAGCGCCGCGCGGCCGCCCTTCGTGTCGGCCGTGTTGTAGTTGTTCGCAAGGTACGCCGCATTGCTGATGGCCCCGGCCCCAATGGTGCCGACCGTCGGACAGGGAGCCACATTCGCCGAGCTCGGCGCGCCCACACCCGGCGGTTGCGCCGTTCCCGCGGAATTGGGGCCCGAGCCGTACCAATCACCGGACTGCTGACCTGCCCATGTCGGAAAGGTGCGCACGCCATTGATGATGCACGCGCTCTTGTTGGTGCCCGCGATGTTGTTGATGAATCCGCCGTCGTGCTCGTAATAGCCGACCAAGCGGACCGCCGCGATCGGCGTGATCGGGATATTGACGTAGGCATCGCCTTTGTAGCCGTTGCCGCCGTTGTCGATCTTGTTGCCCTGGACATCGTAGCTCGCCGAGAACGCGGTCGGGTCCGGCTTGTTGGTGATGATGCGCACCGTGCCGGCCTCCGAGCTCGCTCCGTACAAAGTGCCCTGAGGGCCTTCGAGCACCTCGATGCGCTGGATGTCGTACAGATGAATATCCGGCGTGCCGTCGATGGTCGTCACGGGCTCCTCATCGAGATAGGTGCCGACGCTTGGCTGCGAACCGGAGTGATTCTCATTGGCGCCGCTCACCACGCCGCGCATGTAGACGTGCGAGCTGCCCGGCTGGGCATTGCCGCCCTGCCCCTGGCCGCGCGAGTAGGAGATGCTGGGCGAGTATTTCACATAGCCGTCGAGGCCGCTGACGTCGAGGTTCTGCAGTTCGGCGCCGCTCAACACCTGGATGCTCACCGGCACGTCTTGCAGGTTCTCGGTGCGCTTCTGCGCGGTGACGACGACCTCTTCGAGCGTGGTGGTGTCGGCGTCGGTGGCGGCGTGAACCGCGGGAACGCCGCCCGCGAGGATCGCGGAAATGGCCGAGGCGAGCGGCAAGCGGCGCAGAACCGGGTGACGGTAGTCGCGCGGGCGGCCGGCGACGGGTGGGCGTTGCCGCCCGGTGGTGTTTCGGCTACGAGTCATAGAGTTCTCCCTTGCCCCTTCGGTTTTTTAAATCGACTAATCCCAAACCCCTGTCTTCAGGCGAAATCCGGAACGGCTGGATAACGCTCGAGCACCGAACCCAGCGCCTCTTTCAACGGCCCGAGCCAGGGCTCGTAATGCCGCCAGCGGTCCATCCCCTCCCGGAAAATGGGCCGCCGCACCTGTTCGGAACTCGCGGTGCGCACCGCCCGCTCGTTCTCGTAAAACTTGAGGCACCGCTCCTCGAACGGCAGCTCACAGTACCCGAGCAGCCGGCGAACCTCCGCTTCGGTGTCCTCGATCATGGATTCGTAGAATACACGATGTACGCGGCCCGGCAGCACCCGATCGATATGCGCCATCAGGTCGACGTAGTCTCGGTAATAACGTCCGAGATCGGAAAGGTCATAAGAGAAGCTCTGGCCGCGGGCGAACTGCTGCTTGAACGCCGAGAAGCAGCAGCCGAGCGGATGGCGCCGGGCATCGATGATCCTGGCGTTCGGCAAAATAAGTTGAATCAGGCCCACATACAGCCAATTATTCGGCATTTTATCGATGAAGAACGGCGCCCCGGTCTTGCGATAGATGCGGGTCGATTCGAGATACCGCTCACCCAAAG
The DNA here is from genome assembly GCA_963758145.1 of uncultured Gammaproteobacteria bacterium. GTDB lineage: Bacteria > Pseudomonadota > Gammaproteobacteria > Steroidobacterales > Steroidobacteraceae > Bog-1198. The sequence continues at coordinate 598,399 of CAVWUK010000008.1, read as the reverse complement.
CGGTGAGCTCCGAAGGCTCGAGCGCCGCCACCGCCTCGAAAAAGGGCGCCTCGTGCTCGCCTTCGTCACGGCCGGCGAGCTCGCGCGCGATCTGCGGCAGATCCGGCAGCTCCATGGTGCCTTCAACCTGGGAATGGCTCGCCAGAATCTGCTCGATGAGCGTCGAACCCGACCGCGGCAGGCCCACGATGAAAATCGGCGCCGCCGACCGGGCCCCGGCCGCCCTGCGCTTGTCGAAGAATTCAGCCGTGTATTGCGCCTTGCAGCGGCTCACATATCGGGTCTCTTCGTCGGCGCTGTAGGGGTGCTGCTTTCTGCGGATGGCGTTGCCCTTGGCGTAATGCGCGAAAGACGCTTCGTAGGATCCCTCGTCCTCGAGCGCCTTGCCGAGCGCGAACTCGAAATGCAGGCGGTCGTCGTCCGACAGGCCGGCTTGCTCGAGGGCATTCATGATCGCTTGCCGGTCGGACTCGGAGAAGTGAAACGTCTTGAGATTGGCGAGGCTCCAATACGCCTCGCCCAAGGCCGGCTCCATGGCGATCGCGCGCCGGTACGCGGCGATGCTGTCCTCCTGTCGGCCCGCCGTCTTCAGGCAATGGCCATAGCTCATCCAGACCTTCGGCTGCCGCGGATGCTCCGCCAAGACCGCCTCGTAGATTTCGATCGAATCAGCGGAGTCGCCCAGATTGGCGAGAATCGCCGCCTTCAAGTTCAGGTATCCCGGATTGCGGGGATCCTTGGCGAGCAGCCGCTCGACCTGCGGCAGCGCCAGCTTTTGCTTCGCCTGGCGATTGAGCACGATGGCGTAGTTGTGGCGCGCCGCGTCGAAACCCGGCGCCAGCTCGAGACAGCGCTCGAGGAGCTCCTGGGCGTCCCGGTACCGGCGCAGCCGCCCGGCGACCTCCGCCAACATGCGCAGCGCCGCAATATCAGTGGGGTGTGCGGCCAGGTGCGCCCGCAAGCGTATATCGGCGAGCGGCAGATTATTCTCCACGAGCGCCGCAGCCGCCTCCATCAGCCGCGGATCCCTGGTCGCCGCCTTGAGGTAGCAAGCTCTCGCCTGATCGGCGCCGGCGCCGTCGCCCTCGGCATCGAGGTAATCGGCGAGCAATCGCCAGCCGTCGGCGGAGCCGGGCTGCAGTTGCACCGCGCGGCGCAGCGCCGCGATCGCATCCCGGCCGCGGCCGGCCTCGCCGCGCGCGATTCCGAGCTCGAGGTAGACGGGAGCGGCGCGCGGCTGCTCCACCGCGAGGGGTTCGAGAATCTCGAGGGCCGCTTGCGCGCGCCCCGCCACACGCTGCGCGGCGCCCAATATCAGGCGGGCGAGCGGATGCCCGGGGACCACGTTCAGGATCTCGCGCGCCTGCTCCGCGGCGAGGTCGGGGGTCTTGTCGAGCAGCCGCTTGGCATGGGCGAGCGCGACGTCGATCTCGCCAACAGGCTGTGAAGCGATATTCAACAGAGCATCCCGGCCGTCCCCAATTTGGTGCTGATCCTATGAGAAACGCCTTCAATCCCTTTGTCAATGGATGGTGGCAATGCGCCCCGCTGTCGGATACTTCTGAAATTGCAGGGCGTCATGCCCGGGTATCACGCGCTCCATCGACCCGCCCGCCAGCAGGATCATGCGCTGCTGGTTGGCAAGATTCGCCGCATAGTCCGCCTCGCTGAAGGTTGCGCTCGGTCGGTGCTCGGTCAGATTGCGATATAAATAGACATTGTCCGAGGCGAGCACGAAGGGCGGATCCCCGTCCACCCGCAAATATTGCGATGCAAACGTGTGCCGCCCGCCTGTGAACGCGCGAATCCCAGGAAGAATCTCGACATTGTCGCCGTCGATGAGGTGCAGACGCCCCTCCGTGTTCAGCCGCACCAGCTCGACCACGTCCTCGGGGTCGATGCCCCCGTGATCCCCGCCGGGCTGCCAGGCCGGCCCGGTGTAATAGCGAAACTCCTCGGCCTGAATCCAAACGGCGGCCTTTGGAAACAGGTCGATGCCCCCCATGTGATCCCAGTGTGCATGGCTTATGACCACATCGGTGATCTCATCGGGCGTCACCCCGGCGAGGCGCACCGCTTCATCCGGCGCGAGGTAGTCCTTGATGACCCACTCCTTGAACCAACGCGCGCGGTGAAAGCCGCTGTCGAAGAGAATATTGTGCCCACCGCCGCGGATCAGCCACAGGGCGTAGACCGTATCGACCTTCTCGTCCTGGGGAGCGCCAATGACCATTCCCGCCACCGCATCGCCGGGAGAGTCGGCCAGGCGAATGGCTTGAATCGAATACCGCGGCGCGGGAGCGGCGCCCAGCAAAAGAACACCCCATGCCGCCAGGAAAATTCGTGCCATCGGGATCTCCGCTGCGCCAAGGCGAGTCTAAGCCAGCCGGCACCCTCCGTGGTAGGCGTGTACCGGAGGAAGATAGATACGGGTAATCGCGCCGATAGAAACCGTCCATTTGACTGCCGCGCCCGTGCGGTCTACCGTCGCTGGGGAATTACCTTAATTGAGCTCCGGAATCATCTATCGGAAGGAGTTTGTCGTGAATTTGAAAGGCAGCAAGACGGAAAAGAACTTGAAGGACGCCTTTGCCGGCGAATCGCAGGCTAATCGGCGGTATTTGTACTTCGCGGCCAAGGCGGACGTCGAAGGCTTCAACGACGTGTCGGCTGTGTTTCGTTCCACGGCCGAGGGCGAGACCGGCCATGCCCACGGGCATCTGGAGTATCTGGAAGCGGTGGGCGATCCGGCCACCGGTTTGCCGATCGGCGCGACCTCGCTGAACTTGAAGGCGGCGATCGCCGGCGAGACCCACGAATACACCGACATGTATCCGGGAATGGCGAAGAGCGCCCGCGAGGAAGGGTTCAACGAAATTGCGGATTGGTTCGAGACGCTGGCGAAAGCCGAACGGTCCCACGCCAATCGCTTTCAAAAGGCGCTCGACAACCTTTGACCCTGCATTCCTGACCCCGCACAACGCCCCCGCCGGGCGATGCAAGCCGAGCGGGCTCCGATGAGGGAGCCCGCCTTTTCGCCTGGGAGATATCGTGTCGGACGCAGAGATCAAGAAAGACCGCGAAGGCAGTCTCGAGGCGCCCACGCGTCACGCCCTGGGCTGGCGGGAACCGCAATTCTACGATCCGGTCTCGCTCGACAAGGAACTCGAACGGGTCTTCGAGATCTGCCACGGCTGCCGCCGCTGCTTCAACCTGTGCAACGCGTTCCCGACCCTGTTCGATTTGATCGACGAGTCGAAGAGCGGCGAAATCGACGGCGTCGACAAGAAGGCCTACGGCAAGGTCATCGATCATTGTTATCTTTGCGACATGTGTTACATGACGAAGTGCCCTTACGTTCCGCCGCATCCCTGGAACGTCGACTTCCCGCACTTGATGCTGCGCGCCAAGGCCGTCAAACATCGCAGCGGCGGCACCCGCCTTCGCGACAGGATCTTGAGCTCGACAGACCTCGTGGGCAGGATCGCGGGCATCCCGGTCGTCGCCGAGATCGTAAACTCCGTCAATCGCAGTTCCATTGGCCGAAAGATTCTGGATGCCACGCTCGGCGTACATCCCGAAGCGCCGGTGCCGCGATACGAATCACGCAGCCTGCGTTCTGAACTAAAGAAGCGGCACGAACCGCCGGCCGCCGCGCAGCCCGCAGGAGCAACCCGCGGCAAAGTGGCGCTGTTCGCGACCTGCTACGGCAATCGAAACGAGCCTGAGATCGGGCTCGATCTTGCGAAAATCTTCGAACACAACGGCATCGAAATCGCGCTGGCCGAGAGGGAAAATTGCTGCGGGATGCCCAAGCTCGAGCTGGGCGATCTTCAGGCGGTTGCCGATTTGAAGGCGAGGAACGTTCCGGCGCTGCTCGCCATGATCGAACGCGGATACGACATCGTTGCGCCGATTCCGTCGTGCGTGTTGATGTTCAAACAAGAGCTGCCGCTGATGTTCCCGGACGATGCGGACATCGCAACCGTCAAGCGGCACATGTTCGATCCCTTCGAATATTTGGCGCTGCGTCACAAGGCCGGGCTGATGCGCACCGATTTCACCCGTCCCTTGGGCAAAATCTCCTATCACGTGGCCTGCCACCTGCGCGTGCAGAATATCGGGCTCAAGACCCGCGATATCCTGCAGCTCGTGCCGGGAACCACGATCGAGCCGATCGAGCGGTGTTCGGGCCACGACGGTACCTATGGGGTAAAGAGCGCATTCCGCGAGACCTCGATGAAGATCGCAAGGCCCGTGGTGCAGCGCGTGGCATCGAGCGGCGCGGATTTTTACGCCAGCGATTGCCCCATGGCCGGCCGTCAAATCGAAAGCGGCCTCAGGAATGGGCGGCCGCCGACGCATCCGTTGACGCTGCTCCGAATGGCCTACGGCCTGTAGCCGCCTCATGAAGAAACTGACGCGCGGAGACTTGATGAGTTTGGAGCAATACGCGACCGAACGGTCGCGGCTGCGCAGCGAGGTCATCGCGCACAAACAGCGCCGCAACGTGCAGGTCGGACCGAACATGACCTGGTGTTTCGAGGATCGCACGACCATCCGCTACCAGATCCTCGAGATGCTGCGCACCGAGCGCATCTTCGAGAGCGAGGGGATTCAGGGCGAACTCGACGCCTACAATCCGCTGGTTCCCGACGGCAGCAATTGGAAAGTGACGTTGCTCCTCGAATTCCCGGATCCCGGCGAAAGGCGCGTCGCGCTCGAGCGGTTGATCGGCGTGGAGGACCGGTGCTGGGTGCGCATCAGCGAAATGGAGCGGGTGTTCGCCATCGCCGACGAGGACATGGAGCGCGAGACCCAGGAAAAGACCTCCGCCGTGCATTTCCTGCGTTTTGAACTGTCGAGTTCGATGATCGAGGCCGTGAAGAGCGGCGCGCCGCTGTGCATCGGCGTCGATCACGAGCACTACCGCCATATGCGGAATCCGTTGCCGGCCACGGTGGCCGATGCCTTGCGGCGCGATTTCGACTAGCCGAGCGGCAGCAGGTGCGGACGCACCAGCATTTGCCAATCCTGATGTTCTTCGAGGATGAGCGCGATCGCGGAATCGATCGATTCCTTGATCGGCTCGGCGGCCGCGAGCAGATCCGGTGGTGAGGCCAGGCTCGCCGAATCGAGCGCCAGCTGAATCCGGATGATCGCGCCCTGCAAATCATCGACCAGCCGTTCTGAAGTCGCCTCGAGCCGATAGGACTCGGACTGTGCCAGAGCGCCGTGAAGCGAGGCGCCGAGAGCGGGAAAGAACGTGGTGATCAACGACAGCCACAGCGTGTGCACCCACAGGTGCAGCATCGCGCCGAGCGCCGTGAGCCCGAACAGCCAGCCGTTCAGGCGGTGCACCCGGTGCGACAGCGCGTGCTGTATGGTGCCGATCCGCCGATGATAGTGGCGCTGTCCCAACAGGATGTCGATCGACCAGCGCGCGTAGCCCGAAATGAACTCGGGATCCGACCATGCGCCCAAGAGAATCCGCCGGGCCAGCGCCTCGTTGCGCGCGCACAGAATCGTGACATCATCGGTCGCCGGCAGATGCGCGCCGGGATCGAACACTCGTCGATACCAACTGCCCTCGGAGGATCCTTCGGAAAAATCCACCAGCGGCGCGACCAACGGCAGGTACCAGGTCAGTTCGGCGGTGGTGCGGGTGCGCAGCCATTCGCCCTGCCAGTCGCGCCGATGGCCTCGCCAATAGATTCCGCTGACGACCGCGATCGTGCAAACCTCCGCAACCGCCCACACTCCGGCAAACGGATGCAGTGCGTGTGCGCGGCTGTCCCAACCGAGTGCGAGCGGCATCACCGCGCACAGCACGGCGATCGCGCTCAGAAGGTAAATCGCCCAGAAGCCGCTGCGATAGCGGTGCCCTGCGAACACCGCGCGGTCGTCGAATGCCTTGTGCGCCGGCGCAACCGCATCGATCAAGGGCTGCAGCCGTTGCGGCGGGCGCGCCTTCGGCGGCGGCGGCGGTAACTCGAGCCGGCTTCCGAGGAGCAAAAGCCGCAGTACCGCCTGGTGGAAGACCACGGGAGGCCTAGCTCAGGATTTCGTAGGTCTTTGTGAAGATCGCCATCGACACGATCCCCAAGCTGCCGTCGCCGTAATCGATCAGCCAATCCCCCACGTGCCCCGTCAGGCGCGATATGCCGTCGGCGAGCAGCACCTCGAAAGGTCGATCCATCCGCAGTGCGAGAACCCGGTAGCGCAGGCTGTGATACGCCCCCGCCTCGCCCTCGACGGTCGGCGGCACGGGTTGGTACTTCTCGTGAAAACGAATCCGCGATACCCGCCAGTGTTCGCCGGCAATGCCGGTGATGATCGCATCCCCGGGTTTGGCCTGGACGGATCCCTCGGCCGTCTCCACGGTGCAGGCAACCGGCGTAAAGCGGACTTGCACGGTGTGCTCACGCTTGCGGGCTTCGATTCGCCGCGGATTGCCGCTGACGTATGCCGTAAAACCAGGCTGGCCGCTCGACCGGAAAATCGCCCGCTCGGCGTTCACCCGACTCTCCGCGCGACCCCAGGCATCGCGATCGCCGCACTGCCCTGTTGCTGGCCCTGCGCAATCCGATCGCGCCAGCGGCGCACGCTGTGCAGTGCACGCATGGCTTCGGGCACGGAGTTGATCAGCGACGCCGCCTCCTGCAGCAGCGCCGCTCGCCGCGGCGGATCGCACAGCGCCCGCACGTACAGCGCGCTCGCCAATTCGACGTGCTGCCATTGATCGCCGCGGTTGCGCGCCGCGAGCTCGCGGTGAAGCTTGACCACCGGGTCGATGACCTCGAGCGCCTGCGCGGCGTGCCCCTGGCGCGCCAGCGCGAGCGCGAGTCCGATCGATGCCTCGGCCTGATCGCGCCGTTCCTGATCGTTTTGCACCGGCCAGCGTGCGCGCGCCTCGAGCGCATCGCGCGCCGCCCGCTCCGCGCCGGGATAGTCGCCGAGCAGGTATGCGGCCTGCCCGTGCACGTTGAACGCGCCGAAGGTGCAGATGTTCTGGTAAAACGTCTCGAGGCCGCCCTTGGGTTGCAGGCTCTTCATGACGCCGACGACATCATGGGTGATTTGCCGGGCACTCGCCGCATCGCCGCGCCACATCGCGACCGCCGCCCGGCCGTATTCCACCAGGCACTGGCTCATCGCCGGAATCGAGCTGCCCGGCGCTTCGCTTCGAGTTAATTCGACCGCGATGTGCGTGGCGCTCGCCAAATTCGCCTCGGCGTGTGCCACATCGCTGTCATCCGCCTCGCGCGCCGCGAGCTGCGCGTTGCCCCAGATGGTGTTGATCTTGAAAAACACTTCCCCGTCGTCGACTCGGCCCAGGTCCTCGAGGCCCTGGCGATACGACTGCAGCGACTCCGCGACCCGCCCCGCGGCCCAGTACGCATCGCCGAGGCCTTGACGCCCGGAGCCCAAGTTATTGATCGAGATCGTATTGGTCGGATCCATCTGCACGAGAACGATCGCGGCCTGCAGGTCGCGTTCCTGGTCGCTCACGGCCTCGGCGGGCCGCATCTCCATGAGCGCGAGGGTCCCCAAAGCGCCCAGCGCAACTTCCTGGGCGCGCAGGGCCTGTAGATAATTCGGGCGTGCGTCCAAGACCTTGGCCGCGATATTACTCGCATCGGTGCCCGCTTGCCGCGCCTCCTCGTTGCGGCCGAGGGCGACCAGCGCCTGGGTCTGCCAGGTGCCGGCCTCGGCATAGCGCGCCGCCATCTCCATGTTCGACAGATCGCGCCCGCCGAGCTGCGCCGCCGTGTCCTTGGCAAGCTGCAGCGTCTCGACCGCGGCTTTCTCATTGCCGGTTTGCGCCTGCTGTTCAAAGCCGAGCCCGGTGAGGACTTCGACGTAGGCGCGGCGCGCGGCCACCGAGGCGTGCGGCGCTTCGGCGACGGGCTTCAACAGCTCCGCCGCCTGCATCGCCGTCGGCAACGCCTGAGGGCTCTGTTGATTGGAGAAGATCTTGGCTTGAACGGCGCCCGCCAGAGCGAGCACGATGGTGGTCGCCTCCGAGGCGTCGCCCTGCGCCCGCAGCTGCTCGAGCAGCCGCTTGGCTTCGGTCGCAGCCGGCATCGCTGTCTGAGATTTGCCGAGTCTGCGCATCGCACTCGCGTAATAGACCATCGCACGCGCGCCGTTGCGCACCGACTCGGGGCCCCGGAGCGTCGCCGGCAGCGCGTTGAAATAATCGACCTGGCGCTTGGCGAGTTCGGTGACGATGTCCAGGCGCCCGAAGGTCTCGAGCTCGCGGGCGAAATCGTCGGTGAGATACCCCAACAGCTGCTCGGCCTGACGGCGCGCTTGATCGGCCGCCGCGCCGACCTCTTGCGCCGTGCGTTCCGCGTGCCGCGCCCGCTGAGCGCTCACATACCCGTAGATAGCCGCTGCAACCGCCCCGATGGCGAGCACGATGCATACGGTCGCGACTTGCCGTGCGCGCACCAGCGCGCGCCTCGCCGCAAGCTCCCGCTCGCGCTGCTCGGCCAGCAGCCGTTCGGTCGCATCACGGGCCTCGCGCTCGCGGCGCAAATCGCGGCTCGCCTTGACCACCCCGCACAGCACGTCGTGGGTGAGCTCGACGCGGCGCACGTCGAGGCGCTCCTCGATGCGCAGCAAGCGCCGGTTGACCAGCACCGCGAGCGCGTCAGGCCCGGCCCCGGCGGCTTTGAAGCTCGCGAGCAGGCGCTCTTCGGCGACATTCTCGCGAAAGCCCGAGTCGGTCAGCAACTCATCTTCGATGACGCGGCGCACCGCGGGCGGCTGATCGGCGAGCGAGCGTTCGTAGAAATTGCCGAGGATGCTGGCATGCGATCCGGCCAGCAAGTCGAGGGAAATCTCGCTGCGCCCTTCGGCGAGCCGCGTATCGTTCAACTCGCGGCAAATCAGGCTGAGGAGCGAGGGCTCGACCTCGGCGTTCGCGAGCTCGGCGCCGCCTGCTACGAATCGCACGATCGCGGCCGCAACTTCCTCGGTGACGAGCCCCTTGCCGGGTTGCATCACGGCGGCCAGGGCCTGCTTTCCCGTCATCGGCGCCAGGCGCAGCCGGTTTTGCGTGATCGAGGGCATCGCCGCCTTCAACCCTTCGAGCGGCGCCAAGTAGTCCTCGCGCAGTGAAATCAGCACGCGGTAATCGCTGCGCGCGAAATCGAAGCCCTCCGCCGCGGATTCATCCGCCTCGAGCTTCGCCTCCAGCGCCTTCGGTGGCCGATTCTCGACCAGATCGGCGAGGTCTTCGATGAAGCGCGCCGCGCGCGCACGGCCGAAATCATCCGACTGCGCCAGCGTGAAGATCTCCTCGAACTGATCGAAGATCAGAAGCGGCACCAGCGTTGCGCCCGAGGCGTCCCGCAGCACATCGTCGCGATGATGCAAAAACTCCCACAGGGACTCGCCGGCCACCGCGACGCCCGCTTGGCTCCATTCGCCCGAGCGGCTTGCCGTCTGCAGAATCGCCCGCTTGATCTGCTCCGAAGGCTCCGGCGCTTCGCGGCCATAGTCGATGCGTACGTAAACAGGGCAATAGCCCTGAGCGCGCAGGCGCGGCACGAGACCGGCGCGCAAAATCGAGGTCTTGCCGAGACCCGACTGCCCGAACAGGATGGTGAGGAGCTTGCGCTGCACGCGGCGCGCGAGTTCCGCGACCTCCTCTTCCCGTCCGTAGAAAAATTGCCGGGTTTCTTCCGTGAACGAAGCCAGGCCCAGCCACGGATTGGCGGCATCGATGGTCGATGCGCCGGCAGCGCCCTCATCGGCGGTTGCTCGATGCAGATTCATTGCTGGCGCGCCTGCATGAAGTCGGTCAGACGGCTGGAAAATTCATTGGGCACGACACCGCCCGGCAGATAATTGAAATGCAGCGACTTGAATTTGTCCGGAACCAAGGCCTCGGCCGCAACCGTGGCATCTATGGTCACCGGCAGGATAAAGAGCGCCCCGTCGGCCATATTGCGCACGCGGTCGATGGCGTAACTCCACTCGCGGCGGAAGTACCCCTCGAGGCGCCGCTGAGTGGTTGCCGAGACGACCGGTATGAAATAGGAGCAGCGCGCGATGTTGTGCTTGATCTTGCGATCGTAGTCGTCGCCCGCCTCCAACCGGTCCATGTCGAACCAGGTGGTGATTCCCGCAGCTTCGAGTCCCGCCTTGATCTGCTGCACGGCAAAGAGGTCCTCCCGGGCATAGCTGATGAACACCGCGTTGTCCGGCATCTCCCGGGCCGGCGGCAAGAATCGGGCGGGCGCCGCGGAGGCTGCGTTCGCGGCCGCGGGTTTGCGGCGCGCCTGCCAACGAGAGTGCAATTCGTCGACGAATCGTTCCGCGCCCATGTAGATCCGGGTGCGCACGCTCACCTGTTGCAGAAAGGACATCAAGCGCTCGTCCTGGCTCGTGGTGTCATCCGCCAGAACCTCGCCCACATCGCGCGGATCGGAGAGCCGCTGGCGTTTCGCCATGCGCAAAAACAACCGTGCCAGCCAATTGGTGAAATTGCTGCCGATGAACAGCAGGTGATTGTGCTCGAGCTCGTGGAACAATTTCTCAGGGGCCAGATGCTCGCTTTGCAGGGCGCAAATGAACTCGAGCAGATCCTCGTCCGAGATCACATAGGTGGGCGATGCCGAGAGGCGCCCGAACAGATGATATACGACCGGGCGCTGCAGATGTTCACGTTCGCCGCTCAAATCGACGACGCGGTTGGGCGCGTACGAAAGCACCTCGGTCGAGGGCGTGCCGTCGAAACGCTCCAGATTGATGGCGTTTTCAAGCAGCGAATCGAACGTGGTCGACACGAACAAATCCAGGTCAGTGATCGCCGCCAGGCGGCGCAGGGCCTGCGGCGGCTGGAAGTTGGCCTCTTTGAGAATGCCGCGCAGACGCACGTAGGCTTCCTCGCGCCGTCCGCGCGCGGCCAGGAACCAGCAAACGACATCGTTCAGGGTATAGGGCTGGGGCAGCGACGCAATGTCGACGTTCAGGCGCGCCGCGAGCTTTTCCGCCATCCAATCGTACAACAGCCGCGGACCGCGGTCGGTCGACACCTGCAAAAGCTCGGGCCCGACGATCGGAATGACCCGCCGCTCCTCGATGAAGCTGAGCAGGTCGTCCCATGCGTCATCGTCGAGCGTAATCGCCGGTATCCGCATTGGCGAAGCGTTCACCAGGTACAGCCTCGCGCTTGGGAATCAATGACCAAGTCGGTCCTTAAAATTGCACGGTGAATAGGGTCACACCAACTGTTGAGCACCGGCATGGATCAGATCGTCCCCGGCTCACGCGGGCTCTTGGAATTCTCGCACAAAGTATGCCGCAGCAACCCAAGACCGGCAAGGTTTGGTGCACGGCCGACATCTTCCGTAGGGCGCCGTGAGCGGGCGCGCTGTGCTAACCTGCACTGTGCTGGTCGTTTAAAACAATATGCAAAATAACGTCTCGCCCTATCCGCTCGCAACCGGCGAGCTTGCCGCTGCGCGGCTGGCGCTCATCGAATGTGTCTGCGGCGCCTGGGGCCGCGAAGCGATGCGATCCCTTGGAGTGTTGCCGGGCATGCGGGTGGCGGACATCGGTTGCGGGACGGGCGAGACGACCCGCTGGTTGGCTTCCCAGGTGGGTCAGCGGGGAGAAGTGGCGGCGGTTGATTTCAGCGCCGACCAGCTGCGGGTCGCCGGCAAGCGGTTGGATCTCGACGGACATCGAAATGTGCGCTTCATCGAGGCCAGCGCTTATGCAACCGGTTTGCCCAAAGCCGCGTTCGATATGGTTCATTGCCGATTTCTGCTGTGTCATCTCGAACGGCCCGCCGATGCTCTCGAAGAGATGGCCTCCCTGGTCAAGCCGGGCGGTTGGGTGGTGTGCACGGACTTCGACGTGCGCGGCCTGCAGACCTTTCCTCGCGTCGCGTGCTACGCACGCATGCGCGAACTGATCGAGCTGAACGGCCGCGGGCGCAAGGTCGACTACGAGATCGCCGTGAAGCTTCCGAGCATGCTCGCGCGCGCGGGACTTTCGAACATCGACGTTGAAACTTACCAGCCGTCTTATCTGCGCGGCGAAGAAAAACGCCTGTGGGAGTACACGTTCATGGAAGCGAGTCCCACCATGGTGAACGCGGGGTATATAAGTGCGGCCGAGCTCGGGCAGCTCGCCCAGGAACTCGCGAACGCCGCCGAGGACGAGCGCCTCATGGTGGTGCACCCGCTTTACGCCGTCAGTTGGGGCCAAAAACGGCGCCCCGATCGCCGCTGAGCGTCGCGCATGCGGATTTTGTGATCGCGTTCTCTGCCCGCGGTCATCCTGGACGGCCCCGGTGCGTTTAAAGTTGCAACAGTGGCTATGGGAGCGACACCCGTTTGAATCGATTCACCGGCAATCGGCTGTGGCGCCTGTTGGTCCTGTTGGGCGGACTCTCCGCAACCCTGACCAGCCGGGCCGACGCCGTGTCCGCGGTGCAAGTGCTTCGCGCAGGGGGTTGCGGCGGCATCATGCCGGCCGCCCAGCCCCTGCATCGCATCGCATCGCTGGATCGGGCGGCCGAACAGTGGGCCGCCGGACGTTCACCCGCGGCTGCGGTGCAACGGAGCGGCTACCCGGCGCAATCAACCTCTGCTCTGCACGTCCGCGGCCCGGACTCATCCCTGGTTGAGGCGCTCAGGCGGTCGAGCTGCCGAACGCTGACGGATCGGGGGTTGAGCGACATCGGCGTCTATCAACGCGGCTCGGATACCTGGCTGATACTCGCGTCCCCTTATGCAGTGCCGGCTCCCGCGCAGGCGCCGGTGCTGGCATCGCGCACGCTCGATCTCGTCAACGAAGTGCGTGCGCGCGGCGCTCGCTGTGGCGCACGTTCGTTCCAGCCGGCACCACCCGTGAGGTTATCCGGCACGCTGGAGAGCGTCGCGTTGGGGCACGCGGCCGACATGGCCAGGCACAATTATTTTGAACACCAGGATCTTCAAGGACGCTCGCCCGCGGATCGGGTCCGCGCGGTCGGGTACCGGGAAAAATTGGTGGGCGAGAACATCGCCTACGGCCCCAAATCAGCCGAGGAGGTGGTGCAAGGCTGGTTGAGCAGTCCCGGCCACTGCGAAAACATCATGGATCCGCGATTCGCCGAGATGGGCATCGCCTATGCGCCGGGCCGGGCTTCCAGGCGCGGTCTTTATTGGGTTCAGCTGCTGGCCGATCCGCTGACCTGAGCGGGGTGCGAAAAATCTCGCGCGAATTGAACCGGCCATGTCCCTGAGGCAACGATTGGCTCATTTGGCCTGAGCGCTGTCGAACGCCTTCTGAAAGCTCAGCTTCATGTCGCGCTGGGCGCTTTGGAAAATTGTCGGCGTATACAGTTCGAGGTTTCCGATAACGCTGCGCCGGGCAAACACCGCGGCGATCTTACGCTCGGCGTCCCTGCTGCCATCGTAGGTGGTGGATTTGCCGCCTTCGTGGCATGTCTCGACGTGCGCCGCATAAATCGGCCATCCACCCATCTGCGTGGAAAATGCGCCGATGGAGACGCTGTCGAGCCGCTCCAATACCAGGGTTCCCGAGCAGTCGCCCGATTTGAGAAAGTCCTTCAACAGAGGTTCGATCTGCTGCACCGACGGCTGCCCATTGCTGAGAAAATGCCAGCCTGCGAATACTACGGCCGCAACGGCAAGCAACCAGACGGATTTGCGCATCCTGCAACCTCCTGCCCCAACGACCCTATATCAAGCGGCACACCGGTACAAACGGCGCGTGCTTGAAATGTGACGCGGCGCGCTTGTGGACATAAGCGCGGGCGCTGCCGTTGCGCAGCGGATCGCCGACTAGCGGCCGGATTTACCGCGGCCTCGCATGGCCGCGACAAAGACCCAGACGAGGAATAGCGGTATCAACAGGGGCAGCAAGAACGGAAACACGAACCAGGCTGCTGCGAGGCCGCCCAGCACCAATGCACCAAGGACGATCAGTCCCACGCCGGCGAACACGAAGGCAAGGAGAATCGCTGCGCAAAAGAGCGACACAATCGCCACCAGCACACCCCAGCCCTCCACGGCGATCCTGGCCGGCCCGACCAGCTTGTGCCCGTTGACCACGAGGGTTATGTCGTTCGATTGCAGCAGCCCCCACGCGAGAAGGCCGAGCACCAGGACCACCAGCACAATAGCGACGCTCTTCATTCCAATGCCCTCTCGTATGCACCGATCCGAAGGTCGAGCACGTCGACCGTAGAAGCTGATTATACGGCTTACCGGCTGCGTGATACGCTCATGGCTTCCTGGTAATCCATGGGCGAAAAGATTGAGAGCCTTCTTGTTATCGATGGCGGTGTGCTTATCCGCCTGCACCTGGTTCACCTCGCGGAAGCCACCACCGGTGCCGAATCCGACTCAGATCGTCCTGACCGGGGCGCCCGAGGGCTCGAGTGTACTCATCGATGGCGTGCAAACCGAACAAGCGGCGCAGCATAATCAGCATTCCCAGGTTCTAAACGTCGCAGCCGGCACCCACAAAGTGGAAATACGGATAGGCGACCGGATCGTCTACCGGGAGGATACCTTTGTAGGCGCGGGCGAACGCACCGTCGTCATCGTCAAATCGGGTGCAAATCCGTGACGCGGCGCTTTAGGCCGCACCCGTTCCGATACGAATGGAAAGGCAGGCGATTGCTCGGTCGCCCGAATCAGAACTTGGCGGAGACGCCCATGAGCAGCTCGCCTTCAAATAGGGCAGTGCCCGAAATCGCGACGGTGCAGCCACGGGCTGCCGCCGAAGCGGTAGCCTCCGTACACTGTGACGTCACTTTCACTTTTTGCGGGCGATTCGCTCTGCGCGGGCGCATACGGCGCCCATGCCGCCGCCAACGCCACGGCCAACACCCTCGCCGGACACAGATAACGGGCAAGAGCCGGATGCCGGGTTTCAATGGTCATGGGTACCTCGCAGGCATCCTACGGCCAATGCGCAGAATGACGGGTGAACCAGGCCTCAAAACAGGCTAACCGCCTGCCAACGCACCC
Source organism: uncultured Gammaproteobacteria bacterium (assembly GCA_963758145.1). Lineage (GTDB taxonomy): Bacteria > Pseudomonadota > Gammaproteobacteria > Steroidobacterales > Steroidobacteraceae > Bog-1198. Next base: position 583,391 of record CAVWUK010000008.1, on the reverse strand, counting down.
CAACAGTCATCGCTGCAGTATCCTTGCTCGAGGCTAATCACCCGAGGATTCCCGCCATGCCCCGCACCGTAACGATGGCCGTTCAACTTCCCGCCTCTCCCTCGAAGCTGTACCGCATGTATTTGAATCCCAGGCTGCATGCCGCATTCACCGGAGCGCCCGTCAAAATCGCTGCGCGTGCCGGAGCCCCTTTCGAGGCGTTCGGGGGCGCGCTCGCCGGTGCGATCCTTCAGGTGATTCCCAATCGCCTGATCGTCCAATCGTGGCGGTCAACCAATTTCTATCGACGCGACCTCGATTCCACACTGGTGCCGTCATTTTGGCCCGACAAGGGCGGCGGCAAAATCGAACTCACCCACGTCAACGTCGCCGACAGCGACTTCGCGGGCGTCTCCGAAGGATGGTGCAAATACTATTGGACTCCGTGGCGGGAATATCTGACGCGCAAGTCGCATAAGTCCGCTGATTCCAATTGAGCAATCGCCATGCTTATTTGGCATTCTACACCGCAGCCCGCCACCGGATTACCGCAATGGGGTCACAACCAATGAACGCAGATTCTGAAGCGCACACGACGATAGACGCCTCATGTCACTGTGGCGCCGTGCATTTGGCGATCAGCGCGCGCCCGGAGACGTTGACCGACTGCAATTGCTCCCTATGCCGCCGCTACGGGGTTCTATGGGCCTATTATCCCCCGAGCCAGGTACGGATCCTCGCTCCCAAAGGCGCAACGGACATCTACATGTGGGGCGAGCGTTTGATTGAATTTCATCGCTGCAAGAACTGCGGCTGCGTCACCCATTGGGTCGCGGTCGAAGAGAATTCAAACCGCATGGGCGTCAACGCAAGGCTCATGGATGCAGAGATTTTAAGACCGCTGCGGGTGCGCAAACTCGATGGCGCAGTCACCGGCAAGTATCTCCGATGAGTCACGAGCGCAAATCGATGTAAACGGCGGGCTTGGGCCAAGTGCATGCGATGCTTGATATTACTGATTACTGCGGTGGCCGCGGTCGGCGCACTCGAGCCGACGGGGAGCGCCGCAGCCCTGCCGACTGAATCATTGCCCGAAGTGCGGATCGGAAGCGGGGTTCTATCGGGTCTCGATGAAGGGTCGGTCCACGCCTTTCTCGGGATCCCATACGCCGCGCCACCCGTCGGCACCCTGCGCTGGCGTGCGCCGCAGCCGCCCGCGTCATGGACGGGTAAGCTGGCCGCCGATCATTTCTCAGCATCCTGCATGCAGCGGACTCAGTCCGGCGGACCGTGGACGTCCGAGTATCGAATACAGGGACCGGTCAGCGAAGACTGCCTGACCATCAATATCTGGGCACCGGTCATAACCGGTGGCGAGCACCTCGCTGTAATGCTGTGGCTACACGGAGGGTCCTTCAAGACCGGCTCCGGCTCCGTGCGAATCTACGACGGCCGCAAGCTCGCCGCGCGCGGAATCATCGTCGCGACGTTGAACTATCGCCTCGGCGTCCTGGGATTCCTCGCACACCCGCAATTGACCGCCGAGTCGGCGCAGCACGTTTCCGGTAATTACGGCATCTTGGATATCATCGCGGCGCTCGAGTGGCTGCAGCGATATATTGCCGCCTTTGGCGGCGATCCGCGGCGCGTGACGATCGCCGGCCAGTCGGCGGGTGCCTTTGCGATTGATATCCTCGAAGCCTCGCCGGCAGCCCGTGGATTGTTTCACGGCGCCATCGCCGAGAGTGGTCCCTCCGGACGCGCCATCCATTGGCGCGGCTTGAGTGAAGCGCAGGAACGCGGTGAGCGCTACCTGAAGGCGCTGTCCTTGCCCTCGGTCGATGCGTTACGCCAAGTGCCGGCGGCGCAGTTGTATGCGCTGGACAAAAGCGGAGATGCTGCGCCCGATCACAATTTTCCACCCATCGCGGACGGTGTGACGCTGCCGAGCGACGGCGATTCGGAGTCCGCCGCTCTCCCCGACATCCCCACACTCACGGGTCTCGCCGCCGATGAACACGGCTCGGTGCACGCTTCGTCGAGCGCTGCGGCGCGCCTGGGCGCCAGCAGATACGCTCGGGCCACGCTGCTCGAGTGGGGGCGCCGGCGAGCGGCACACAGTCAGACATCGCTGTATCTCTATTTATATGATCACGTCGAGCCCGGACCTGAGTCGGCGCGTTGGGGCGCTTTCCATGGGTCCGAAATTCCCTACGTTTTCGATAGTCTCGATGCCGCGCCGGATCGACCCTTCAGCCGCGCGGATCGCGAGGTCGCCCACCGCATGGGGGGTTACTGGGTCAATTTTGTCAATTCCGGAAATCCAAACGGCCCCGGATTGCCGCATTGGCCCGCCTTTGATGCCGCCGCACCGGCAGTCATGGAGATCGGCGATCACTATGCCGTCCGGCGCTAGATGCCCGGCCCGCCGCGGTGAACCTATCGCCCCACTCCCTCTTCATTGCTCGCCGCGCAACCCGGTCAATGCCAAATCCAGTGCGCCCGTAAAGTCCAAGTACGCGAACACCGGCAGCAGCACCAGTGATAGAACGGCGCAAACGCGCACGAACCACGCCAAGCTCTTTGAGCGGCAGTTTCCCGCACATTGATAGGTCGCCACCGTCACATACACGCTGAATATCAGCCCGAACACGGCGTAGCTGCGCCTCGCCACCTCGCCACCCGGCAAAAGCAGACCGAGCACACTCACGATCAGCGAGCCCCCGAGCCCGTAGAGCCAGACTACTTTGGACAAGGAGATCCTGCCCAGCAGCGGATCCCTGATCGCGGCCCACAAACTCATGATCTGCCCTCCTGTCGCGGCACCGCACCCTCCGGCGTGCACGCACCTTTCACCGTGCGCGCACCTTCCACCGTGCGCGCACCTTCCACCGTGCGCTCGTAATTGCATCTTAGCCGATCGATGTCCTCGCCAAGGGACCGCCGGCCTCAATGTCGGGTGGCGAGCAGATCAGCGAGCCTCTCGGCGATCATGACGGTCGGTGCGTTGGTGTTTCCGCCGGGAAGCCGCGGCATCACGGAGGCATCCGCGATGCGCAAGGCCTCCACGCCCCGCACCCGAAGCTGGCAATCGACGACGGACGAGGCGTCCGCGCCCATGCGGCATGATCCCACCGGGTGATAGATCGTCTCCGCCTTGCGCCTGAGCACTTCTTTAAGGCCCGGACGCGAGGTGACTGCTTCGCCGGGGTAAATTTCCGCACCGCGAAACGGCGCGAAAGCGGCGGCATGCAGAATCTCGCGCGACCATTGAATGCCTTCCAGCATGACCTCGAGGTCCTGCGGTTCGCTCAGGTAGCGCGCGAAAATCCGCGGCGGGTCCTCGGGACGACCGGATCGCAGCGACAGATGTCCGCGACTCAAGGGGCGCAGGGCGCAGGCGTGCAGCGTGTACCCATGGCCGCTCAGCCGATGGCGGCCATGATCGTCGAGTTGCGCCGGCACGAAGTGGAATTGAATGTCGGGCCGCCGGTCCGGGGCCAGGCGACTGCGTACGAAACCGCCCGCTTCCGCGATGTTGCTGACCCCGGGTCCGGAGCGCGTCAGCAGGTATCGCCCGGCGACGATCAACTCCTGCAAGAAATTGAAGTCGTAACTGACTTTCTGCGTGCACTTGCTGAGCGTGCAGAAGTCGAGGTGATCTTGCAAGTTGCGTCCCACCTGCGGATTTTCGGCCACCGTTTGAATTCCCAGAGCATTCAATTCCTCCGGCCGTCCAATCCCCGAGAGCATAAGCAGCTGCGGCGAGCCAATCGCGCCGGCCGCCAGGATCACTTCCCGCTCCGCCCGGACGCGAAGCAACGAGCCGCGCGATTGGTACTCGACGCCGACGGCGCGTCTGCCCTGAAACAAAACCCGGTGGGACAGACATCGGGTGAGGATTTTGAGATTGTCCCGCCGAGAGGCTGGCCGCAGATATCCGACGGCTGCGCTGCACCGCCGGCCGTGGCGCTGGGTGACCTGATAGAACCCCACGCCATCCTGGGCGGCTCCGTTGAAGTCCTGATTGCGCGGCAGACCGCAATCCATTGCGGCCTCGACGAACACTGTGCTCAGCGGATTGCGGTAGCTCATATCCTCGACCGAGAGCGGCCCGCCGACGCCGTGATGTTCGCTCGCACCCCGCGCCTGGTCTTCAGATTTGCGAAAAAAGGGCAGCACGCTCGCGTAATCCCAACCGCCGGCGCCGAGCGCTGCCCACTCGTCATAGTCAAGCGGGTGACCGCGTGTATAACACATCGCATTGATTGAACTGCTGCCGCCGAGTACCCGGCCGCGCGGCCAGTAAAGTCTCCGGTCCAGCAATTCAGGCTCGGGTTCGGTGTAGTAGTCCCAGTTGACCTGCCGATTTCCAACCAGCCGGGCTATCCCCGCAGGCATGTGGATGAATGGATTGGAATCCGCGCCGCCCGCCTCTATCAGCAGGACTCTGTCGGCGCGTTGCGCCGACAGTCGATTGGCCAGCACGCAACCCGCGGAGCCGGCACCGACGATGATGTAATCGTAAACCGGACCAGTCATGCGCGCTCTCGCGAACCGCCCCGGGCGGGCTCCTGATTGCCGAGCATTGACTGCATGAACCGTGTCTCGCGCTCTCGGATGACGCTCAATAGACGCTCGGCGCCATGCATTCGGCGAAAAGCGCCGTAACCACGCTCGAGGAAATCCTGCAGAGCGCCGAAGCCGGCCGCATGGGCCGGCACGTGCGCCGCCTTCAGCAGCGGTCCGAGCCACGGCCGGCGCACGATGCGGTCGAGATCATCGCCAACGCTGATGATGAGGTCGATCTGTCGGATGCGCGACGTTTGATCGTCCACGACGCGATACGCGGCCGCATACGTGGCCTCGGTCACGGGAGCGGCTCCCAGCGCGCGCACCACGGCATGGTCGAGCTCCAGCGTCAGCACGTCGAGTTCGATGGCCTGTCCAAGAACCTTCATCGCAGCCGCCGGCAGCGCTCGCTTGAGGTAACGCCAGGCGCGCGCCAGGTCCTGGTCTCGGTGGCTGAACTCCTGGGGTCCGTATAGATCGCTCAGGAAGAATGCGACGGCCGGCGAGTAGCGCGGATCTTCGTGAAAGTCCCGGTAGGTTCTCGCCAGACGGGCGGTCTGCCAGCTTTGCAGTTCGCGCAGGTGCAGGACGAATTCGGCCGTGTGGCAGGAAGAAGCCTCGAGCCCTCGCTTGCGGGTCAGCAACTCGTCCAGCGGATCGCCGGCGCTCATCCGAGGGTATCCGATAGCGTTGCCATGACGCAGTCAAGCGCGCGGCGCGAGCGCAACATGGCGAGATGACCGATGCCGCGCAGTTCTTTCAATTCCGCGCCTTGCAGGCGCGCGCTGCCCGGGGGCACCACCAGGTTGTCCTGCCTGCTGTAGACGCTCGACATGGGTACCGTGAATCGGCCCTCTTGCGCCGAATTCAAGGTGCGCAGCCAAGGCGAAGCGTCCGAGATTTGCGCGGCGTTCGGCCAGGGCAGACCACGCGCCAGAAGGGTGCCATGATGGGGAGAGGCGATTGTGACGATGCGGCGGATGACGCCCGCGCCGAAGTCGCGCAACAACACCCGCGCGATGAGCCCGCCCATGCTGTGAGCAATGATCACCACACGTTCGCCGCTGCAACGCGCCTGCAGCGCCAATAGCACCGGTGCGACGCGACCCGCCTGCGTCTCGATGTCGGCTAGCAACGGCACCACATCGGGCGCTTCGATGGGCCCGAAACCCGCCGATTGCAGCCGCCCCTGCAAGACGCTCCACACCCGACCGTTGCACAGAAATCCGTGCAGCAGCAGCACCGGGCGAGGCGGGAGCGCAGCCAGCGGCGGAGTTGCACGGCGTCGCGGCACATCTGCCGCACTCATCGCGAGAACAGCCGTTGTGAACCCGGCGATTTCGCTCAACAGGGCGCGCCATATCTCGCGGATGTCCCATCGCTCCGGCGAATTCCTTGGCGCGGCGCTTGCGGCCGCGAAAGAGGCGAACACGCATGCCGCCGGCATTGCGAAAAGCATTGCGAACGCGATTGTGACTGCGGCCGGCAACGGCCAATGAAATGCGCCTGACAGCAAAGCGCCCGATGCGGCCGCAATTGCCAGCGCGAAACCGATGATGCATCGCCAAAGGCGTGCGGCCATGCGCCAATTATCCGGCGATTCGCGGCGTTCGCAGCATGCGCTCGATCCGCTCCAACGCGAGATCAAGCCGCCGCGCCGTCTGGCGCACCCGGTGCGCGCTTTTGCTCGCCGCCGGCAGCGAGCGGTTCCGGTCGCGCAGCACTTTGACGTTCAATCGCAGGCCGCGGCGCGCCAGCAACGGCGCCATGACGTCGGCCTGCGCGAGCAGGTCGCCCCGCGTGCGTTGGTAGGCGTGCTCGGCGAGACTCAGGCGCCCGGCATAACGAAAGACGTTCGCAAAGAATAGCCGCTCATCGTGCCGATCGGGCTCCAGCAGCAGCGTGTCGGCAGCCGGGAACCGAGCGGCGTAAGTCGCCATCCCCACCTTCATGCGCGAATAGACGAGCGCTCGAAATGTCTGGCCGAGGATCGCGGGTAACCCTTCATGCACCAGATTGATGGGCCGCCGAGCGCGCGAGGCATCGAAGGACACGATGGGATTGACGCAGATCACGAAGTTGCATTTCTCCTCCAGGGCGAGCGACGCATGCATCGTGCGGATCAGGGCGCCGTCGACGAAGTATTGGCCGTCGATCTCGACCGCGGGATACAGCCCCGGGAGCGCGCTGCTCGCAAGCAGGGCGCGGGAGATCGGCACGTGTCGATGGCCGGAACCGCCGAAGGACTCGGACGTACCGGTATTCAGGTTCGTCGCCACCACATACAGGCGCGCCCGCAATTTTCGGAAATCGTCCGTGTGCCCTTCCGAATTGAACAGCAGCTGCAAATAGTCCTGCAGAGGTTCATTGTCGAAAAGAGCCGTCGGCAGCAGGCGGCCCAAAGGGCCGATGCCCGCCTCCCACACACCGCGGTCCGGATCGAGTATGCAGCGCTGCGCAATCTGCGCCAGCACCTTGGGCAGGCGGCCCAGACGGCGCGCATACTCGCCGAGCGCGGGGCGTAAAAGGATGGCGGGCGAGAAAGGGAACAATATCGACTCGTCGTGCAGAAACATCGCGCACATGGCAGCGGTGTCGAAACCGCTGGCAAGCGCCGCCGCGATCAGCGACCCGGAACTGACACCGACATAGACGTCGAATTCCGTCAATTTTCGGCCGTCAATCGCCTCGCTCAGCGCGTGCAAGGCGCCGAGCTGATAAAAAAAACCCAACGGTCCGCCGCCCGCCAGCGCGATGGCTAGCTTCGCGCGGCCCGCCCGGCGTCGCGCGGCGGGCTCAATGGTCAACATTGGACGCTAGTGCGCCCGCGAATGTACAGACCCGTTCTTGCGCGCAACGCGCATCCGCGGCATTGCCTTGCGCGAGCGCGCGAGCTTGTCGATGTTGGCGTTCAGCGCGTCGACTCGCTTGCTGAGCGCCTGCACCTCGCCGGCGCTCGGCACGCCGATCTGCGTTAGGGCGCTGTGTACGCGGGCCCGAAAAATCTTTTCCAGATTTTCGAAGGCGTCGGCCGCTTCGCCACGCACCTTACCCATGCGCGCGTTGAGGGTCTCCTGCACTCCGCTCAGGGCGCCCCGCAGAGCTTTCGCCGCCGATTGCTGCGTGTCCGCCTGCACGCGCGCGCCCTCGGCGATCAATTCCTCGAGCAGCTTCGGCGCCCCTTGTTGAGCCCTCGATACGGCGCCGAGCCCAGCGAGCCAGACCTGATGCAGCATGTTGAGCAGTTGCCCCTGCATGTCGTTCGCGCTGCCTTGTGCACGTTTCGCTGATGTCTTTTTTGCTGCCATATCGTTCCCCTCATGCCTTGCGGCCTGCGCCGCCTATGCGTATTTGCCCTTAATGGAAATTCCAATCAACGTCAGTACCATAAATGCGAAGGCGGGTACCTGGCGATTCGTAGTTCCCACTATAGGAGCGTACTAATGCGTGCGGCAACGCCGAGAAACGCCTCAAAAGGCCGGTTCGAAAAGGCTTTTGCGGGAAGCGGTCTCGAGGCTCGCTGGACCAAATCGCACAAGGGCGATCGGGAGGCGTACCCGAACGCCGCGCGGGTCACACGCCTCGCGAAGCAGCAGCGCAAATTTTCAGAGTGGGTCGACGCCCATGGCGGCGCCGGCGAGGTCGCGGACGGCTTGCAGGAGGCATGGAGGCGTTTTCATTCCGGACACTTCGCGGATGCGATCGCCGCCGGCGGCAAGCTGGGCGCACTGGGCGCCACGGTCGCCAACAAGGCGGCCGCCATCCATTCGTTGGAGGTCGACGGCGACGAAGCGGGTCGGCTGCTGGGCGCCGCCATTACACGCGGCGAACGGGCGATGGAGCTGCTGCCCGATGAGCCCAATGCGCACTACATGCTCGCGCTCGCGCTCGGCCGGCACAGTCAACGAATCTCGATCGTAAAAGCCCTTGCGGACGGGGTTGCGACACGAGTTCGCACGCACCTCGACACCACGCTGCGTCTCGAGCCGAGGCACGCCGAAGCCCACATCGCCCTCGGCTTGTATCACGCGGAAATAGTGGCGAAGATCGGCTCACTGCTCGCCGGCCTCACCTATCAGGCGTCCCGCGAAACCGCGATGGATCACTTCCGTCAGGCCGTCAAGCTCACCCCCGGTTCACCGATCGCGCAGATCGAATACGCCAACGGCCTGTTGCTGTTGGATGCGGGAAAGTACCGCAACCAGGCGGACGAGCTGTACGCTCGCGCGGCCGCCATCGAGCCGGCCGACGCGATGGAGCAGCTCGATGTAGAGCGCGCGCAGCGCTGCCTTCGCTGAGGCGATCGGGCAAGCCTTGTCTCAAGTGGGATGGCCAGATCAATCCGCGAGCGATCCGCCCCCCAGCAACACGAGATAGACCAGGCGGTCGAACTCAGTTTGAATGATCGAAACGAGTTGGTCCGGCTCCGGGATCAAGCGCCGATCCGCGATCACGCCGAACTGCACCTCCTCGTTGTAGGTGAACATGCTGACGCCCGCGCCGATGCTGCCGGCTTGCGGTACCCAAAACAACACTTGCGAGATCGGGGCACCCCCCAGATGCATCGGGCGACCCGGTCCGCGTACATTCGAGGCGACGAGACTTGCTTTGGCGCTGAACCACGCTATCGCAGGGTCCTCCACCGCATCAGGCAGGGTGCCAATCAAGGATAGGAGCCCGTAGGTCACCAAAGCCTGCGGCGAACCTTTCAACTCTTGCATGGTGGCGTGCACTGCATACAACCTCTGCAGCGGGTGCCGGATGCCAATGGGCAGCGCCACGAACGCAAGCCCGAAGCGGTTGCCGAGCTCCAGCGGCGCACCGCTGCCCGACCGCAAATTGACGGGCACGGTTGCCCGGATGGTCACGCCCGCGGTACGTTCCCCGGTAGCATCGAGATAGCGGCCAAGGGCGCCGGCGAGCGTGGCGACCAGCACGTCGTTGATTGTGCATCCAAGCACGCGCCCGACCGTTCGAACTTCCTCCAGCGCAAGCGGCTCGCCCCATGCGACACGTTTGACGCCGGTAAGCGGGTGTTTAAGCCGGGTGACCGGATCGTCGGCAAGCAATACACCGAGGCGCGCCACTTCGCCGGCGATGCCGAGCGCGGTGCGCGTCGCCGTCGCCGCCTCGGTTGGATGCAACGTGTAATGAACGCCTTTCTCCAAAAGATCGGCGAACTCGCGCAGCGAATGGGTGACCAATCCCGGAACCGGATCCGTACGGGCCGCCGCCGTGTCGGCGTCCGACAGGGGCAGCGCGCCGCCCGTCTCCGCCGGGGCATCGTCGGCCAGTGCCCCGAGCACGTGCATAAGCGCGATGCCGTCGGCGTAACAATGGTGGATCCGAACGATCAGGGCGCTGCCGCCCTGGTAGCGTTCGATGAGATGGAATGTCCAGAGCGGCCGGCCGGTGTTGAGCGGCGAGCTCGCGAGTTCGCCCACCAATCCCTCCAGCTCAGCTTTACCGGCGGGTGCGGGCAAAGCGATACGCAGCACGTGATCCTCGAGCTTGAACTCCTTGTCGCGCACCCATCGGCCACCCAGCGCATTCACGACCGGTACACAGCGGAAGCGCTCGAATGCCAGGAATCGCCGGCTCACCAGCTGACGCAATCCGGCAAGCCGCAATCGTCCACGAAGGATCAACAACCCCATCACGACCATGGGATTCGTCGGCCGCTCCATGCGCAGCCAGGCCCGGTCGACGCCCGACATGTTCTCGGCCAAGGTCATAGGCGTTACTCTGGCTCAATTCAGAGGTTTTTGGACCCCTCGGTTTACCACTATATGGGTGACCCCTGGTTCAGTGTAGTGTGGTTTTCCATCCACGCCGGATGGGAGTTTAAGGATGGGATATTTCGTCACCGGCGGCACCGGCTTCATCGGTCGCCACCTGGTCGTCGAGCTCGTCGGGCGCGGCGAGCCCATTTGGGTCCTGGTCAGGGCGAATTCGCACGCCAAATTCGACCGCCTGGTGCGGGACTGCGGCACGGGCGGCAAGCTTTTGGTGCCGGTCAGCGGCGATTTGACGCAACCCCTGCTCGGGGTGTCGGCACCCGACCGAGCTGCCATGTCAGGCCGCATCGACCATTTCTTCCATCTCGGCGCGTTGTACGATTTGAATGCTGCGGACGCGGATCTGGCGGGCGCCAACGTGCTCGGCACCCGCCATGCGCTCGATCTTGCGTACGAGATCTCAGCGGCCCGTTTCCACCTCGTCAGCTCGATTGCGGTCGCGGGGCGGTATCGCAGCACGTTCACGGAGCGGATGTTCGGCGAGGCCGAAGGCCTGGATCTGCCCTACTTTCGCACCAAGCACGAGTCCGAAGCCCTTGTACGCACCAGCTGCCGGATTCCCTGGCGCATCTATCGGCCCGGCATGGTCGTCGGCCATTCACGTACCGGAGTCATGGATAAGATCGACGGCCCCTATTACCTTTTCAAGGCCATTCAGAAATTGCGTGAGTCGCTGCCGAGCTGGGTGCCATTACCGGGCATCGAGGGTGGACACGTCAACCTGGTGCCGGTCGACTTCGTCGCCGCGGCGGTCGATCATCTTGGGCACGCGCCGGCGCAGGACAAGCAATGCTTTCACCTTACGGATCCCCAGGACCATCGCGTCGGGGACGTTCTGAATCTGTTCGCACGGGCGGCACACGCTCCGATAATGGCACCGCGATTCGAAGCGGGCCTGTGGGGCTCCGTGTCGAACCTGGTGCGGCCGCTGCGGGAGATGCTTCCGTCGGTCGAGCGAATTGAGGGCCAGTTGCTCGACGATCTCGGCATTCCCCGGTCGATCCTGGGACTTCTCAACAATCCGACCACCTTCGATTCCACACAGGCCCGGGCGCTGCTGGAACCCGCGGGGATTTGGGTACCACCCCTGCACACGTACGCATGGCGCTTGTGGGACTATTGGGAACGCTGCCTAGATCCCGGTCTCCACACCGCCGCCGCCCTGCAACGTTGCGTCAGAGACAAGATGGTTCTCGTGACAGGCGGTTCATCGGGGATCGGGCGCGCCACGGCATTGCGTCTTGCGGAAGCCGGCGCGCGGCTGCTCATCGTGGCGCGGGACGAGCAGAGGCTGGCGAGTGTGCGCGCGGAAATCGAGGCTCGCGACGGCAGGGTCACCACATACAGCTGTGACATCGGCGACGGCGAAGCGTGCGACCGCCTCATCGACCGTCTGCTGACCGAGCATGGGCATGTGGATATTTTGATCAACAACGCCGGGCGCTCGATCCGGCGCGGAATCGACCGAACCTATAACCGACTGCATGATTATGAGCGATTGATGCGCATCAATTATTTCGCGGCCGTACGGATGACCCTGGGACTGCTGCCCGCGATGGTTCAATCCGGGGCGGGGCGCATCATCAATATTTCCTCGATCGGTGTATTGACCAATGCCCCGCGCTTTGCGGCCTACAATGCGTCCAAAGCCGCGTTGGAAGCGTTTTCACGATGTGCCGCGGCCGAATACGCCGCCCGCGGCATTCGCTTCACCGTGATCAACATGCCGTTGGTTCGCACGCCGATGGTGGAGCCGACGAAAATGTATGCACGCTTCGATTTGATGTCGCCCGAGCAGGCCGCCGAGAGGGTTTGCGCGGCAATCATCGATCATCCGGATCGCATCGCAACGCCCCTCGGTTTATTCGCGCAGCTGGTGGAGCTGTTCGCGCCGAAGGTCGGCCGGGCCGTCATGAGCGAGGGCTATAGAATGTTTCCGGATTCAGAGGCGGCCGGCGGTGCATCGGCCGCGGGGGCGCAGGCGTCGCGCGAGATCGGCGCTTTTTCATCGATTACGCGCGGCATTCATTGGTAATCGCCCCGGTCAGGCGGCGCGCGTCGATTCCTCGCGAATCAACTCTCGCCTGAGAATCTTTCCGACGTTGCTTTTCGGCAGCGACTCCCGAAACTCCAGGAACTTGGGCCGCTTGTACGCGGTGAGCCGCGCACTGAAATGCTGGTGCAGTTCCTCGATCGTGACTGAACTGCTCTCGCGCACCACCACGAACACCTTGACGACCTGCCCGGAATGAGGATCCGGAACACCGATGCAACCGCATTCGAGCACCGCCGGGTGCTCGGCGCCTATGCTTTCGATTTCGTTCGGAAACACCTTGAATCCGGATACGATGATCATGTCTTTCTTACGGTCTACGATGCGCATGAAGCCCTCGGTGTCCATGGTCGCTATATCGCCGGTGCGCAGCCAGCCATCGGACGAAATGACATCCGCGGTATCGGCCCCGCGGTTCCAATATCCGCGCATGACCTGCGGACCACGGATGCACAACTCGCCCGGTTCGCCGCTCGGCACCTCGCTTTGGCCTTCCCGGATGCTGATCTCCGTCGAGGGCACCGGCAGGCCCACGGTGCCGGGCCGCGGGGCCGCGGCGAGGTTCCCCGCAACGACCGGCGATGCTTCGGTGAGACCATATCCTTCGGCGAGCGGCCGCCCCGTGACGGCGCGCCATTTCTCCGCGGTGGTGGGTTGCAGAGGCATCCCGCCCGCCACTCCGAGTTTCAAGCGTGAGAAATCCAGTGCTGCGAATCCCGGGTGGTTCAACAGCGCCCTGAACAGCGTATCGACGCCGGTGATCATCGTCATGCGCCATTTGCGAAGCTCGTGAATGAATTCGGGTATGTCGCGTGGGTCGGTGATGAGCACGTTGAGTCCGCCTTGCTGCATGAACAGCAGGCAATCACAGGTGAGACAGAACACGTGGTACAAGGGCAGCGGAGTGATCATCACGTCCCGGCCCGGCTCTAGAATGTCCTTCCAGAATGCGGCCATTTGCATCAAATTGGCCACCATGTTGCGATGGGTCAACATCGCGCCCTTGGCGACGCCGGTGGTACCGCCGGTGTACTGAAGGAACGCGATGTCGCCGGCGCCGACCGGACGCTGCGGCAGTCCGAGCTGTGCGCCGCGCGCCAGAGCCGCGCGAAATCGCACCGCACCGGGCAGGTTGTACGGCGGCACGAGATGCCGGATGCGGCGCACGACGAAGTTGACCACGGTTCGCCTGGGGAAACCCGCCAGATCACCAACGCCGGTGATCACAACATGCTCGATGGCCGTGTCGTCGATCACCTCCGCAAGCACGTGGGCATAGTTTTCGACGATGACGATGCAGCGCGCCCCCGAGTCGCTCAGCTGATGGCGCAGCTCCCGTGAGGTATAAAGCGGATTCGTGTTCACCGCCGTAAGGCCTGCGCGCAGAACGCCGAACAAGGCCACCGGGTATTGCAGCAGATTCGGCATCATGAGTGCGACACGGTCGCCCTTCGCCAGGCCGAGTCCGGCCAAATACGCGGCGAACTCCCCCGACAAGCGCTCCAGGTCCCGAAACGTCAGCGTAACGCCCAGATTGTGATAGGCCGGCCGCTCGGCAAATCGCCGGCAACTGTCCTTGAGTAAAGCGACCAGCGAGGGATATGCGTCGGGGTCGATTTCCGCAGGGGTTCCCTGCGGATAGGATCTGAGCCAGATTTTCTCCATATCCCCCCCCCGGCGAGAGCTCTCCCACAGATCGCATATTCGCCCTTCGGCGCCGCGGGTGAATTCGTACTTTCGCGTAGCGCCCGTCAGACACTTTTTTATCAAAGCTGGGGTTTGGTGTGCGCTCACCTATAAGCCATTGTTTTCATTCGATCACGCAGTCCAGTGAATGCGCCGCACCCCCGATGACCCGTTCGAGAATCGTGAATAGATACACCATCGCGGCGAACCGGAGCGAGTGCGTATAAAGTGGCGGTGAGCGCATGCAAGGCGCCGGCACCGATTGATGAGGACCGCTGATCATATTCGAGAACGTCATCCCGTTTGCCAAGCGTACCGAGCACGCGGGGCTGATATATTCGACGCAACCGGCAGTTAGAGGGTGTTGCGCAGTGCTTTTATCATGACCAGTAGCGACACCGGTCACGCCCATGAAAATCCGGCTTCCCATGCGCCCCGCGGCAGCGTCGCGGCTTTGTCGATCGCCGCGGCGGGAATCGTGTATGGGGACATCGGCACTTCCCCGCTGTATGCGCTGGACCAGCTCTTTCTGAGCCACGGCGGCGTGCCGCTCACCCAGGGGAACGTGATCGGCGGTATTTCCCTCGTAATCTGGACGATCACGGTCATCGTCGCAATCAAGTACGCCATCTTCGTTTTGCGGGCGCAGAACGATGGCGAGGGCGGCGTGTTTGCGCTTTACGGGCTGCTTCATGACCACAAGCGTCGCGGCATCGTGATCTTCTTGTGGTTGCTGATGCTCGGGGCGGGACTTCTATTCGGCGACGGCATCATTACGCCCGCGATCAGCGTTCTGGCGGCCGTGGAGGGGCTTGGCGTCGCGGCGCCGGCGCTCGGCCGTGCCGTGATACCGGTGACGGTACTGCTGCTCACGGCGTTGTTCGCGGTGCAGGTCAAGGGCACCTCAGGAATCGGCAGAGTATTCGGTCCGATTCTCACCCTCTGGTTCATCGTGCTGGCCGTGCTCGGCATCCGCCAGATTGCGAATCACACGGAGATCCTGCAGGCATTCAATCCCGTCCACGGCTTCTTATTTCTGGGGCACGTCGGCCTGCACCAAGCGCTCCTGGTGCTCGGCGCCTTGATGCTGGTGGTGACCGGCGGCGAAGCGATGTATGCCGACTTGGGACACTTTGGAATGCTTCCGATCCGGATCAGCTGGTTTGCGCTGGTGTATCCGGCGCTGCTGCTCAACTATTTGGGTCAAGGCGCCTACCTGCTGAGCGGCGCGCCGATCGTCGGCGGCAAGATCTTCTACAATCTCGTCCCGACAGGGTTGCTCTACCCCATGATTCTGCTGGCGACGGCTGCGACGATCATCGCATCGCAGGCGCTCATTTCCGGCGCTTTCTCGCTCGCCTCGCAGGCCACGGGCCTGGGGCTGTTTCCGCGACTGCGGGAACTGCACACCCATCACGCTCACGCCGGCCAGATCTATATTCCGTTCGTCAACTGGACGCTGTATGCGGGATGCGTCGCTCTGGTGATCGCATTCGGGTCCAGCTCCGCCCTTGGCACGGCCTATGGACTCGCGGTTTCGGGTGTGATGGTGATTACCTCGCTCGCGATGTTTCCGGTGTCCAGGCTGTGCTGGGGCTGGGGCGCCGTTGAGACAGGTCTTCTGTGGGGGACGCTGACGACGATCAACGCATCGTTTCTGCTGGCGAGTTCACTCAAGTTCGTCGAGGGTGGATTCGTTCCCTTGTCGATCGGCATCGTGGTGTTCCTGATCATGGCCACATGGCGATGGGGCCGCAAGGCGACGTTCGCCGCATATTCAAAAAAGGAGACCATGACCATCGCGGAGCTGATTCAACGGCATCGAACCGGGCGGTTTTTCATGGAGCGAACCGCGGTGCTGATGAGTCCAACGCCGCTGCACGCTGTGTCGGATCGCACCCCGGCGCTGCTGCAATTGCTGTGGGACCGCCATGGGGTGCTCGCGCGGAACTTGATCTTCGTCCAAGTCACGCACCGCAAGATCCCGTATATCCACGATGATCGGTACGTGGTCACAGTGTTCGACAAGGACGCAAACGGCGGCAGCATCATCGGCGTCGAGTTGAGCTTCGGATTCATGGAGGAGCCCAATGTGGAGCGCGCACTCGAGGGCATGGCTCGCCTGAAGGAGATTGATCTGCCAACCGACCGCCGCAAGTGGATCGTCCACGTTTCGCACGAGAATCTCCTGCCGGCACGGTCAATGGGCCCGTTCCAGCGATTCCGCTTCCGGTTGTTCATGTTTTTGCGGCTGGTGTCGCGGCCCGCATTTTACTATTACGGTCTGGGCGACGAGGTGCAACTGTCCGCCGAGACACTGCCGGTCAGGGTGAGGTGATCAGCACGCATCCACAGCCGAGCTGCGCACCGATTCGCTCAGACGCCCGTGCCGCCGATGATGTTCAGCATCGGCATCCCTCGGGATTTTCCCTTGGAGAATCGGGCACTCATAGAGTTCCAAGCAAGATTGTGCGAATATCCGGGGCATCAACCAAGGGCAATCGCAAGTGTCAAATTCTCGGCTCACTCTTCGTATGCACGCGCTGATCTTCAGCGTCGTAATCTCAGCAATGCTGCTCGCCTTTCCGCAAGGAGCGTCCGCGGCAAGTCTTGGCTTTTTGTCGAAGTCCGCGGAAGGCAAATTCAACGATGACGATGTGCGGATACTGCAGGCGACGGCGTTGAGTCTTCTCAACGATGGACAGCTTGGTCAAAGCCGGGACTGGGCCAATCCGAACTCGACGGCGCATGGCACGCTTACGATCGTGAAGGTATTTCAGAGCACGGACGGCTTCTCGTGCAAATCCCTGCGCGTGGAAAATAGCGCCTCTGGGTTGCACGGCCGGGCCACCTACCCAGTGTGCGAGATTCATCACGGAGACTGGAAGATAGACACCCAGGCAAAGCCAGCCACCTAATCACCAGCACCTGTGATCGAGGGAGGCACGGCTCAGCATAATCGCTAAGCCGCCGCCCGTCGTGGATTCAGATTGGCAACCCAATCGCGAACCGATATCGGCCTGCGTTCGCGGCACCATGAAAGACCCGTTGCCAGAGTTTGCCATTGTCGCCGAGTCAGTCCAGGCGGACATCGCGGCGTCAGCCCAAGATCCCGGGCCTCGGTCGATCTCCGGCCTTGAAACGGATGCACACCCGCAAGCAATTCGTAGGCTACGCAAGCCAGGGCGTAGAGATCGTCCCGCGGATCTGCTACCCGCCCCTCCAGGAGTTCGCAGCTGGCGTAGGCCGGCGTCAAAGTGATTGTCCGAGCCGCATTGGCATACGAGCGTTCGCGAGTGGAAACATGAGAGGCGCCAAAGTCCAGGATGCGCATTTCACCCGAATTGGTGATCATAATGTTTTGCGGTTTCAGGTCCCCATGCACGACATTGCGTGCATGCGCGTGCGCCAACCCCTCTCCTATCTCCAGTATGATTTCCCACGCATGTGAACCGGCAATCGCAAAGGGATGCGAGCGCTCAAGCACGCTGCTCAGCGGTTCGCCCTCGAGGAACTCCATGGTGAAGAACTCGAAATCATCATCCCGATCCAGTTCATAGACCTTGACGATACTGCGGTGCGCAAGCGCCTGCGCACAATAAAATTCGCGTCGTAGATTCGATAAGATTCTTGGGCGATTGCCGGTTCCACCATTAAGAAATTTAATTGCCACGTGCCGATTGCCCGCCGGAAGATCATTGCGGTATCGATCAGTTGCTTTGAATACAGTTCCCATTCCCCCGCTGCCCAACAGACTCTCGAGAACGTACCGATTTCGCAATACGCGACCCACTTCGGGGACAGGTGACGCATATCCATGCTCGTCTCGCATGGCCGACAAATTGGACGGTCTCACCTGAGGTGCGGATTCGTCCAAAAGCCTGTGATTGTTCCGCTCCGCTATGGTCGGAACAACGCCTGGATGCGGCGGGGCATATCGCTGAGTTCTGATCGCGAGATTAAGGTCCGCGGTCGCCCCGCAATCGACGGTCAAGGATTTCAGATCACACATCGGGCACGTCGCGGAACATTTGACAGCCAACTTGTGCTCGCCGTTGGAACCCGCCTGCTCGCAAACTGCGATGCATTCGCTTCGCCGGTTTACCGGTGTCATCCGTTGGTGTCTTGGCGAGGGCGCATCGCGCATGTTGGCGACGAATTGACGGTTGCGCATAAGACCTCCCATCAAGCGATATTTCCCGACAAATAGAGCTCGCGGTGTTGCAGCAAACGCGACGCCATTGTCGCGCACCGATCGTTCAAAATTAAACTGACGGCAATCGGCGACATAGGCAGCGCGGTGTCCCTGATTAAAGTGTCCCTAATGAAGGAGATTTAATTCCGCGCGCAGGCGGTCGCGCCGGCACCGATCGGCAACGACCCGGTACGGCCCTTCACGAACATCGGCTTTTTCGAATGCCGACTTTGGGACGGGACCTCCAATAGCGCACTGCGCAATCACCCTCGTTCAGCTCAGGTCGGCAGTTCATGGAGGCATGAGCATCTGCCGCTGAACGTTTGAGTAGCCAAGGCTCTGGTGGCCTGGCGCCGGCTGCGATATAACTAGCGCTCGCGAAAACAATGAGGGGAGTCGCCTTATGTTCAGCGCAAGTCGGACGGTGATTTTGACGCTGGGTTGTGGGCTGCTGTTGAGCGCTTGCGGCGGCGGCAAATCGGGGTCGACGGCTCCTTCGGGCGGTACCGCCGATGCCGGGAGGGTCCTGAATCTATTCATATGGTCGGATTATCTTGCGCCGACAACGCTGCAAAAGTTCGAGAAGCAGACGGGCATCAAGGTAAACGCCACCTACTACGACACCAATGAAGCATTGGACGCCAAGCTGCTTGCGGGCGGCAGCGGCTACGATGTGGTCGTACCCACCGCCTCTTACTTCGAGCGCCAGATCAAGGCGGGCGTGTACCTGCCGCTCGACAAGTCAAAGCTGCCGAACCTCAAGAATATGGACTCGCAGCTCATGGCAAAAGTCGCTTTGCACGATCCCGGGAATGTTTACGGCGTCATTTATTTGTGGGGCACAAACGGCATCGGCTACAACGAAAAAATGGTCAAGGAGCTGCTGCCCGACGCACCGCTCGACAGCTGGCGGATGGTGTTTGATCCCAAAGTGGCGT
This sequence comes from uncultured Gammaproteobacteria bacterium, assembly GCA_963758145.1. Classification (GTDB taxonomy): domain Bacteria; phylum Pseudomonadota; class Gammaproteobacteria; order Steroidobacterales; family Steroidobacteraceae; genus Bog-1198. The sequence continues at coordinate 564,170 of CAVWUK010000008.1, read as the reverse complement.
CGAAAGTGGCCAAATGCGGCATTAGCGTGCTGAACTCGCCGGCGGAGATGATGCGCGCCGTCTTCAGCTACCTGGGCAAGGATCCGAATTCGCAACAGCCGGAGGATTTGGCTCAGGGCGAAGCGGTGCTTCTGAAAATCAGGCCCTACGTCCGCAGCATCGATTCCTCGAAATACATCGAGGCATTGGCAAACGGCGATCTGTGCGTCGCCGTCGGCTACAACGGCGATGTACTGCAGGCGCGGGACCGCGCACAAGACGCCAATAAGGGCGTCGAAATCAAGTACAGCATACCGAAGGAAGGCACTATTCTCTGGTTCGATATGCTGGCCATCCCCAAGGATGCGCCGCATCCCGAGAGCGCCTATGCATTCATCAATTTCGTCATGACGCCGGAGGTCATCGGCGAAATTACCAACTTCAAGGGCTACGCCAATGCCAATGCAATGGCGCAACCGCTTGCGTCGGTCAAGAATGACCCGGGGATTTACCCTACGCCGGAGTTGATGCCGAAACTTTCGGTGCAATTGGCTGATTCGGCCGATCAGACCAGCGCCATTACCCGCATCTGGGAGAAATTCAAGACGGCTAAATGAGCGATGAGGAGCCGCGTCGGACGCCGGCTGGCACGGCCAAAGGCTTTTCCAATACGACGAACTCCAGGTCCGAACGCAAGGGCGCCCCGAAACGGGCGTCTTCATAGGGGAAGCGCTCGGTTTCGCCGGTGCGGCGGTATCCTTGACGTTCATACCAGGCAATGAGACTCTCGCGAACCGACACTACCGTCATCCGAGCGATCTGCGCGCCCATTCCAAGGCCTTCGGCTTCGGCGCGCTGAACCATGGCGCGTCCCAATCCGCGATCCTGTGCGCCGGGCCGCACAGCCAACATGCCGATGCAGCAGATCCGTTGCCCACGGAATCCCGTCGTCCGTTCCAGACGGACGCACGCCAGGAGATCCTTCGCATCGCGCATTACCAGGATCGATATGGCGCCCGGCCTCGCGAGATCTTGCTTCAGAGCCGACGTAGTCGTACGTTGACCGTCCACCATTCCGACCTCGCTGGTCCAACCGGTTCGACCGCCTTCGCCGCGATAGGCCGCGTTGACCAAATCGGCGACATCCGCAAGATCCGCCCGATCACAGATCGTTATCGTCCAATCCGTCATGTCCGCCTTCAACGATGTGGGGCCGCCGTCTCCGCCGTGGATTCGGCATCCAGAGTGCGCAGCAATTCCTCCGCGAAGTAATTCGCAGGAATAGTGCCTTGTTTCATGAACTCGAGATGAAAGCGCTGCAGCGAGAAGCGGGGCCCGAGCAGCGACCGGGCCTTTGCACGCAGGTCAAGAATCTGATCTTTACCCACCCGGTAGGTGATAGCCTGCGTCGGCCAGCGCGCGTAGCGTTCGATCGCGCTGCGGGCTTGGTCACAACTTGCACGCTTGGCGGGTGCCCGTATTGCGTCGGGGTGAAGACATGATCCCGGCTGAAAATCCACCATCTCGGAAAATAGGGTCACCGCATCCTCGAACGACAGGCGCCCGGTATGCAGCCCGGTGTCGATGCGCACACGCAGGTTTCGGTATAGCAGCCCCTGCAGTTGATACAGGTGCTCCTCGGGCGTATAGAGTCCTTGGGGTGCGGATTCTTGCGGCTCCGCCAGCAGTCCCTCGGCGTACAGCGCCCATCCCTCCGCCGCCAGCGAATCCTCCCACATGGACGAGGAGTCCTCGACCGCGCCGGGGGTAAGCCACCGAACCGGGGAAATCGTATCCCGGTACTGCGACATGGTCTTATAGTGCCAGTCGTGGCCGGGGAATCCTTCGTGCGCGGCGAGATCCGGCAGCGCCGCCAGATTGTGCTCCAGCCGCAGCTCCGCAAGGTTATTGCCGGTTGGGTTCACGTAAAAGCGCCCGACGCCCGTGTGCTTGAATGGAGGGGCGGGATAGTAGGCGGCGCCATCGATCGCAGAACGAAGCGGCGATGGCGTGAACACTACATCGAGCCGGTAATCCGCAGGCACCTCGAAGAGACCGGTACGGCGCGCATAATCGACGAGGCGCGCGCCGGTCGCGCGATAGGCCTCGAGCATCGCCGCATCGCTTGTCGGCGCGTCGAGGCTGAGCTTGTTCAATACCGCCTGCACCCCGCCGGCGCCCTCCGGTATTTGCCAGTGGTGACTCGCGCCAATTTGTTGCGCGAGTTCGACCATGGCGAGGCGTGTCGACTCGACAATCGGCAGCGACTTGTCGTACAGATCGGCGGCGGTGGTGTTGAGGCGCAGATTATTCCGCAAAGCCCAGTCGTAGGCATCCTCGCCTGCGGCGAAGCGGTCCTCGAGGAACGCGGGCTTGACCGACTCGCCGGCATGCCCAACGGGCACTTCGAAGAACGTTCGGGCGACGAGGTTGTGCAGCCCGCCGTAAGCCAGCGCCGCCGCCGCGCACGCCGAATCCAACTCCTCCAGGATCTGCTTGCGGTCAGGCGCATCAATGTCGGCGCGCGCGAGTTCCGGCAGAGTCTTCGCGAAGTACTCCGCGTCCGCCCCCGTACTCTTCAGTCCGAATTCCCGAAGCACGCGCCAATCTGGTCGATTTCCCGCCGCGACGCCCGCCGCGATCTGTTGCTGCGCCACCGCCATGTATTGCGGTATCGCCCGGGTGCGTGCGATCACCTCGCGCCATTCTTTGGGTGTGCCGAGTTTGCCGCCGGATACCGGCGACATTCCCTGGATCTGCCAGTCGATTCCGCGAAAAGGCTCGTCGACATAGGAATCGATTGACCGAAGTTGATGGCGCAATACCTGGTGCTGGTGCAACAAGAAATCGATCTGCGCCATCACGACGCTGCGGTCGATGCGGCGCCGCGCCGTGAGCGAGGCCGGATCGAGCGTTTCGAATTGCCGACGAAATTCCGCGAGCCTCGAGTCCTCGGCGGTCAGCGCCGCGGCAGAATAATCGCGCAGCTTGCCATCGATGTCCGCCAGCGCAGGATCGAATGCGGATCCCCCGAGGTACGTGGCGACCACGGGAAAGCGACCCATGAAATAAACGACGTACTCGTGCTCGATCTTGCCAAACACCGCTTCGGCAGCAGGCGCCGCACTTTGCCCGGAAACTGAAACGGGTGGCTGCTGCCGCGCACGCGCGGCGATGACACCGGCGAGAAGCGCGATGAGAAGCGCCGGGATGATGCGCGTCATGCCGGCAGGACCAGTCGCGCCGGGGCGCGCCGGCGCGAGGCCCGTGCAAACGCATAGTACAGAGCGCCCGGCACGAGCAGTCCGACAACCCACGAGACGTCCACACCGCCGAGCGGCGCCACCAGCGGCCCGGTGTAGAACGAGGTCGAGAGGAACGGGATCTGAACCAGGATGCCGATCAGGTAGATAATGATGCCGGTTGCATTCCACCTGCCGTAGCGTCCGTCGGGATCGGACAAGGCCGGGACGTCGTAGCGCGAGCGGGTAAAGCAATAGTAGTCGATCAGATTGATCGCGCTCCACGGCGTGAACACGGCGAGCAGGCACAGGATGAAGGCCTCGAACTCCTTCAGGAAGGAGTGACGGCCGGTCAGCGCGAGCAGCACCGAAACGCCGATCATCGCGAGCACGTAGAAGAAGCGATGCCAAACTGATATGCGCAGCCCGGGCTTAAAGCCGCTCACGATCGTCGCCATCGACATGAAACTGCCGTAGGCATTCAATGATGTCACGGTGATCTTGCCGAAAGCGATGCTGAAGTACAGCAGACTCGCGGCCGCACCGGTGGCGCCGAGACCCACGATATAGGCAACCTCATGATGTTCGAACTGCTTGCCGGCCAGAGCCGCGGCCAGAACCCCGAAGGTCATCGATATCTGCGAACCCATGAATGACCCCAGTCCCACGGCGGCGAACACCCTTAGCGCCGACGTGTCGCGCGGCAGGTAGCGGGAATAGTCCGCCACATACGGGCCATACGCGATCTGCCAGGACGCCGACAGCGACATAGCCAGCAGGAACTTGCTGAGCGAGAAATGCCGCTCGGCGAGCAAAGTCGAGATATCGTGGCCCGCAAATAATCGGTGAAACATGTAGAAGAATGCGGCAACGCCGACGACGCTCGACAATCGCCCGACCCAGTGGATGAAACGATATCCAAACAGGGTCACCACCACGATGCAGACGCTGAAGACGATGATGGCGACGCCATCATCGACCCCGAGCAGTTGACCTAGCGCTTGGCCGGCCAATACGCACCCACTGGCGGAAAAGCCGATGTACATCAGGCACACCGCCACCATCGGTATGATCGCGCCATAGACCCCGAACTGAACACGGCAAGAGATCATCTGGGGCAACCCGAGCTGCGGCCCCTGTGCAGCGTGGAGAGCCATGACCGCCCCGCCAATGAGCTGGCCCGCAAGCAGGCCAATCAGCGACCAGAACACATCGCCGCCGAACACCACCGCCAGCGCCCCGGTAACGATAGCGGTGATCTGCAGATTGGCTGCGAGCCACAAGGTGAATTGACTCAGAAGCCCGCCATGCCGCTCGTCATCGGGCACATAGTCGATGGACCGGACCTCGATTGAGGCCGGGCCGGATCCGTGATTGTTGGAATTTCGCATCGTGCAGGTGTTCTACGTGCAAGTCGCAGCGAGTTCTAGCGTACGCTTTGTTCGCCAGTTTGCGCTACAGGACAGGAAGCGAACAAGACAGTCGTCTTGTCTCTCGTTTTAGGGACATCGTCAGCCTGGCGTGGAGAATAGGCGCAATGAGGTAAATTACCGTAGCCCATGGCAATTTCGAGACCAAGAAGCGGCCGTCCGGCAAATAGCCGGGTGCCTTTGCCTCCGATCCGTCAGGATTGGCACGCCCGGTTGAGCCGCCTCGCTGGTGTTTCCGAATGAATAGAACCTCAAGCACGCCTGTTCCGTCGCGGGCATTGTCTCCGCTCGTCGTGAGCTGCTTGGCGGTGACTTGGCTGGTCTGGGGATCGACCTATTTGGTCATCCGTTTCGCGTTGGTGGGTTTCGCGCCCTACTTCCTGATGGGCACTCGTTTTGCGGTTGCCGGCGCACTTCTCCTTGCATGGCAACTGGCGCGCGGCGCATCGGTGCCGACCGTTCGGGAGTGGTGTAATGCGTCACTTCTCGGCACGTTGATGCTAGGCGGTGGCATGGGCGGCGTCGCTTATGCCGAACAAACCATCGCCTCCGGTTTGGTCGTTTCCTTCATCGCCGTCATACCGCTGCTCTTGGTGGTAATAAATCTCGCGTTTCGCGTTCATCCGCAGCGCGGCGAAGTGCTGGCAGTCGTGGTCGGTCTGGTCGGCGTGCTGATGCTCACCCAAGGAGAAGGACTTCACAGTTCCCCTCTCGGGCTCATTGCCATCATGGTCGGCACCACGGGCTGGGCACTCGGCAGCGTGCTTGCGCACCGCGGATTCGCACTTGCACCGGGCGCGACAGGGTTCGCGACCCAGATGCTGGGCGGCGGCATCGTACTGCTCCTCATTTCGGCCGTCCGAGGAGAATCATGGCATTGGCCGGCGCAAGCCGGCGTATGGTTGGCGTGGCTGTACCTGGTCGTGTTTGGATCGTTGATCGCGTTTAGTGCCTATATGTTGCTGCTTTCGCGCACCTCGGCGAGTCTTGCCGCAAGTTACTCGTTGGTCAATCCGGTGGTTGCGTTGATCCTTGGGGTGACCGTGGGCGCGGAAACGGTGTCGGGCTGGGAGTGGTTGTCATCGGCGATCGTGATGACCGGTGTGCTTCTTTTGTTTACAGGGCGGCGTCGGTAATGTCTCGACCCTTACCCGCATCGAGACGATCCTCTGAAAAATCTTACAGCCCCGCGCCCCAGCGGTTTTGCCATGCGATGCCGACGATTCGGAATTCCGTTCCCGTGCGCGCGGTCAATCCATTGCTGTAATAGAGCTTGATCGAGTTCCGTCGAGATACGGAGTAGGCGGCCGTTCCGCCCCAGCGCGAGTTGCTTTGCAGATCGTTGTCCAGAGCGCCATTCACCGAGGTGCGGCCGCCGGTGTAATAGGTCCCGTCGAGCGACAGCCACAGCTTGGGATTGACATTGTAAATCACGTGTCCCTGCAGCGAGTACAGCGGCTCCTGGCTGCGCACATGGCTGCCGAGATACTCGTCATTGTCGGTGAAGAACTCGGCGTCGGCCTCGCCTTCGAAGGTCCATGCGCCAATCCTCTTGGAGACGCCCAGCTCAGGCCTGAACGACCAGCGGTTGGTGCCGACATTGACAAGTTTCGCCGCGTCGTACTGCCCGGAGGGGGCGGTCACATAAAGCGACACCCCGACGATGAGGTCCTGATGATAACTCGGGTATTGGCTCAGCGAGAGCGCCGGGGCCCCGAAAAGATTGACCGAGACGCGCAGCGTCAGATCATCGAGTCCGTCGCGTTCGACGGTTCTCGCGCGCTCAAATACCTCGCCGCTCGCCGAGACCCAGGCATAAGGCATCACCAGCGCGAAACTACCGGACTGGCCCCAGAAATCGACGACGCGGCTATAGGCGAGAAACCCGTCGTCGACCGTTGCTTTGACGTTCTGCACCGGCAACGAGGGATCGACCAGGACGTTGCCCCATTGGTAGGCATAGCCCGCGATCAAGAAATTGAGGCCGATCGGCGAATTGGTGTACGACAGCGGTTCCATCGACTGGGCCTGAACAAGGGCGACGGGATTCACTGCCAGCGCCGCCGCGACAGCCGAAAGGCACAACACCCGGCGCAGCCAAACCTTAATTTCGCCTCGGAGCGCACCGAACTTGCCTCCGGTCGTCGTGGTGATCATCCCAGTAATCTGCGGCGTGGGCATTTGCGAATCATAAAGCAAGGTCGCGCGCCATCTGATTGAATTTTTGTTTGCCGCCGAGCGCGAAGTTGAGTGAATCCGTGGCGGCGCACCGGCCAATGATGATCAACGAGTTTTCAATGGCTGCCGTTGAGCGCAATCCGCATCGTCGGCGCCGCATGAGTGTTTTTTTTCGGCCCGGGGGCGGTTCTTATTCGTCGTCACCTACCGGAGTCCAGGAATCGTCCGGGTTGAAGCGCTCGATCTTCTTGAATTGCATGAGCGTCTCTGGGCCCAGATCCTTTTGGTAGACCACGCCGTCCTGGCTCACGATGAAGGTCTCGATGCCGGTCTCACCGTACTCAGCGGGAGCGGCGATGAGGGCGAATCCGCCGATCATCAGGCCTTTCACCACGTAGTCCATTTCTCCGAGGGGCGCGTCCGGCCCTTGCCCCTTCAGAACCTTGTAGAAATAGCCGTGATAAGGCGTGGTCTTACCCTGCTCGAATTCGTAACCCTGTTCGATGGCGCGGGCGGTGCTCTCACCGACCGGGCCGCCCCACGTGCCATCGGGGTTCTGCCACGCCAAGCCATCGTGCTTTCCTGCCACGCTGATGATGTGCTGCGCATACTGGTTCACCTCGTAGCCGTCTCGCGGCTGAAAGGCGTACTCGTACTGCGCTTCCACGTAGCCCCGGCAGAATGCGATGGCGTCCAATTCGTTGCGACCGATGCGCCGGAACTCAAGCTCCTGCAGACCTGCGGCGGCATCGAACTGCCATCCGCTGCCGCGCTTGACGATGGGTACCGGGAAGGGCCAGCTCTCACTACCTACGAGTAGAAATGCACGAGTTTTGCTTTTGGGGTCCATTGCAACGCTGTTCTTCTCCCGCGCCTGTGCGGCAAAGTCCAATGCGCGTTGGCGGTCCTGGGGATACTCGCCCGCGAGGACAATTTCCTCTCCGCCAGGGCCAAAAATCGCCACGAGGGCACCGACGTCGAATTTCTCGGCTGCCACGATAAGTGCGTCGGCCGCCTGCTGCGGGGTCGCAAAGCTTTCGGCAGTTTGCGCGGCAACGGCGGGAGCCGCCTTTTTAGCGGCCGCCTGCTCTGCGGCCAGCGGATTAGAGGCCGCGAGAGTAACCAACGCGAAGGCGCCCAGGATTCCGAGAAGCCGGCGGAATCTTGTATTCGCGAATGCTGAATTCATCTGTGTGCTCCTGCTGTACGTTCGGCTCTGCGCTGACTAACGGCGCGCGCCGCCACCGCTTCTGGCGCCGCCGCCGCCGCTCCTGGCGCCGCCACCACCGCCGCCGCGAGATTGCTGCGTACTGGCAGCCCCGCGGTTGCTCGATGCACGGGCGCTCGAGCCGTTGTATCCGCCGCTGCTGCCAAAGGCATTGCGGTTTCCACCGCTGCCGGCACCACCGCGCGACAAGTCCCGGTTGCCGACGCGATCGGCCCCGCCGGCACCGGCGGGGTTCGCGGCTCCGGCGCCCCGATCGAACTGTCCCCGGTTGCCGGCACCGCCCCCGGGACCAACCCCGCCGCCGGCACGATTGCCGGCACCGCCCCCGGCACCAATCCCGCCGCCGGTACGATTGCCGGGCCCTGCTCCAGCACCGGCGCCGAGGTTCCCTCCGCCTCGGTTGCCCACGCCGGCGCCTTGTGAGGGCCGGGCGGATCCGACGTTGCCCCCCTGCTTTCCAATCTGATTGCGGGCATTTGTTTGCCGATTGGCCAGCGAATCTCCGCGCGCTGCGCCTCCGTACCGATCGGCCGTAGCCCGATCCCGATACGGCGCGCCGCCGCGATGTTGCGGCTGGTGCTGCCACCGATTGCCGTTTCCATTGCCGATGTTGGTGTTGCCGTTGCGGATGTTCGTGTTCCGAATGAAGGTGTTGTTGTTGTTGATGGTGACGTTGTTTCCGCCCCACCCGCAGTTGTAGCCCCAGCCGCCGCCGCCTCCCCACCACGCGCCCATGGCCACTCCGACACCGAAGGCGAGGAACAGCGATCCCGCCGGCGGTGGGGGCGGATAGTAAATGGGAGGATAGGGATAAATGGGCGGGCCCCACACCACCACCGGGCTGTACGTGGGCACATAAATGACCTGTGGGTTCGCAGGCTCGATCACCACCACCGTCTTGGTTTCGATGACTTTGGTCTGCACCACCTGCTGCTCGGTGGTCTTCAACACGTTTTTGTCCACGGCCGACATGCGCATGCGCTGGACAGCGGCCATCACGTCGGCCTCTTGAGCCAGGAATGCATTGCCGAGGTCGGTAGTCCACTGGATGTCATCTGCCAAGCGCTTCACCACGTCCGGGGTCGCGGCAAGCGATTGAATGCTTGGATCCCAGGGCTCCTTCTGCACGGCATCAACGAGCGCTTTGTCCTTGAGTCCCGGGTTTCTCGCCAGAAACTGCTGCAACTGGATGATCTCAAGAGGATAAGTGGAGGCCGCCAGAGTCTGCGCCAGCAACGGATCGGGATACAGCGCGATGGGCGCCACCAAGGAGTCGAGCTGGTCCGGAGGAATCAGAGGAGTTGTACTGGCTGCGGGTGACTGCGCATTCGCACGCGGCGCAGATCCTATCTCTGCCAACATGCTGCCAGCCGCCAGGATCACGGACCAAAGAATCACGAGCACGCCTCGCATGCTTGCGCTCCTGCGCTGTCCTGTCGGATTCATGATGATTTGCTTCTCCGGGTATGCGAGTTCATTGCGGCCGCTTTGCTCGATGCGCGTGCAAACCCGCCACGCCTGTATCCTTGACTCTTCCGCATATCTTATCCATTCCACAGCGCGTTGTCCGCAACGGCATCGCGTGAGCGCCAAAAATCGTCGGCCGCGCTGCCCTACACCCTTGGTAAGGTACGATAACCCAAGCCAAGCATTCGCAATTTTGCGCCAGCTGCATACGCCCGGCGCGTTCCCCTTTGCCTAGCCCTCGAAGAAATAGGCGAGCGCAAACAGTGCGTATACACCGATAAGCAAAAAGCCCTCGTACCAGTTCGTCTCGCCGTCGGCGGCGATCGTGCGCACGATAAAGGTCGAGGTCGCGATCGCGAACAGGTCGAGCGGGCTGGCGAAGACCAGGCTCATCGGATGACCCATCGCCCAGGATACGAGCACGAGCACCGGGGCGACGACCAGGGCGATCTGCAACGCCGAGCCCACGCACAGTCCGATCGAGATCTCGATCCGGTCGGCGCGTGCGAACGCCACCGAGGCGAAGAGGTCGGCGATCGTGCCGACGAGGGCGAGCACCACGACCCCCATGAATACCGGCGAGAGGCCGAGAGTCGTGCCAACCTCGGAGAAGCGCGCGGTGACGAGTTCGGACTCGACCGCGATCAGCGCCGTGCCGATGAGCATGACGGTAAGTCCGCGCCCGAGACTCCAGTGAGCGCGGCCCGGTCCGGGCTCCGCCGCGAACAGGGTCCGGTGCGTGACGAGCACATATATTAGGTGCGCGCCATAAAGCAGCAACAGCAGTACCGACACCCAAACGCTCAGCTGCGCCTCGAGGTGCACCCGGCCGGCCCGCGGCGCGACCACGCGCTCGGTGGCGTCGAACACCGCGGGCAGGAGGATGGCGATCGCGACCAGCAGCAGCAGCGTACTCAGAAGCCCCACGCGCTCCTTGCTGAAGGTCTGCTTCGGATACCGCAGGCCTCCGGCCATCACGGACACGCCGAGGAAAAGCAGCGTGGTGCCGATGATGGACCCGGTGATTTGCGCCTGCACGACCTCGATACGCGCCTGGGCGAGCATGAAAAGCGCGAGCACGAGCTCGGCGGCGTTGCCGAAGCTCACGGTGAGCAGGCTGCCGATCGCAGCGCCCGAGTGCTCGGCCACCTGCTCGGTGCCGCGCCGCACCCAGTCCGCGAGCACGGCGATCGCCGCCAGGCCCAGCGCGAAGATCCACAGGGAATGGGCCGCATCCGTATAGTGCAGGACAAGCGAGAGTGGGACGAGCAGCAGCGGAGCGAATTCGCGTACGGGCGCCGGCAGCTTCATCCGCAAGTCTCCCCAGGTGCAATTTCAAAGCTTAGCTCGAAGCAGCCGGGCGTCACAATACGGCGGCGCGGCCCCGAGCGCCTCAGTGGCGCAGGGACCGACGGGTCGGTAACCTTGGTGATCCGGACTTGAGGAGGACTCGATCATGAATGCCGAGAAGATCCCGTGTCGCAATCCATCGTCTTCCGTGAGGTGACGCCCGCGGTGCTCGAGCGGCTCGGGGCCGCGGGCGGCGGCGGCGGCTACCGCCTCGAGAAGAGCGCGGATGGATCGCGCGGCACCCTCTCCGGTGAAACCCCGGTAGGGCACCTGTGGCTCAGCTTCAAATACGAAGCGGAGCACCACTCCCTCACGGTGACGATCGATAGAAAGCCGTTCCTGGTACCCGCGGCTCTCGTCTTTGCGACCATATCGAATGCGCTGCGCGAGGCCGGCGCGACTCACGCACCGCCGAGCTGAGATCGCGCGGCGGCAGGCTGGCTGCTCGACGCCGACGGCCTGGGGGCGACGACCGTCGATGGCATGGACATTCTTACCATTGATGGCGCCCGGAACCGGAACTTGCTCACGGTTGCGATTGTCGTTGACGGAGCTCTTGGACAAGGACACGCTCATTTTCCGAGTAGTCGATGGGCACCGTGACCACATGCACGCCCCTCGTGACGAACGCATCCTCCAGGATCGACCGAAGCTCGCCAATTTCGCCAACCCGTACTCCCTTCGCACCGTAAGACTCGGCGTATTTCACGAAATCCGGGTTATTGAACGTCATGCCAAAATCCGGGAACTTGTCGACCGCCTGTTTCCAGCGAATCATCCCGTAGGCATGATCCTCGATGATCATGACGACGAGGTTGATCTTCAGCCGAACCGCTGTCTCCAACTCTTGGCTGTTCATCATGAACCCGCCGTCGCCGCATACGGCCATGACCCGCCGTTCCGGGTGCAGCATTGCCGCCATGATCGCCGACGGCAGTCCTGCTCCCATCGTGGCCAGCGCATTGTCGAGCAGCAGGGTATTGGCCATCCGGGTCCGGTAGTTCCGCGCAAACCAAATTTTGTACATCCCATTGTCCAAAGCGAGAATGCCATCCGCCGGCATGATTTCGCGCACGTCGTGAACGATGCGTTGGGGGGTGAATCGTTCTTCGGTATTGCGCGCCGCAATTTTGCCCAGTATCTCTTCCCGCAAAGGCAATAGAGCTGACGCACCAGGGATCTTCCCCTCCACCCTGTCCGCGAGCAACCTCAATGAGGGCCCCAGATCCCCGATAACCTCTGTTTGGGGAAAGTAGACCTGTTCCACATTTGCCGGTTGATAACCAACGTGGATTACGTTTGGCCCGCGCGAACCCATGATAAATGGGGGTTTTTCCACCGTGTCATGGCCGATAGTAATGATCACATCGGCGCGCTCTATGGCCTCATGCACGTAGTCCCGCTCTGAAAGTGCCGCGGTGCCCATATAGAGTTCGGTTCCGCCCGGCACCGTACCTTTTCCCATCTGTGTCGTGAAATAGGGAATGCGCGTACGCAACACAAAATTGGCGAGATCCACAGTCGACCTCGGCCGCGACGCGGCCGCCCCGAGCATTAATAGCGGAAACTTTGCCTGCATGATTATCCGTGCCGCGCGATCGACGGCGGCCGAGCTCGCCGTTGGCAGCTCAACCGGATGCGGGGGAATCAGTGCAACATCTGCACATTCCGTGGCCGCAATATCCTCGGGAAGTTCAAGATGCACAGGACCAGGGCGCTCCTCCTCCGCCACGCGGAAAGCTTCGCGCACCAGAGTCGGAATCATCTGCGCCGAGACAATCTGGCGCGAGAGTTTGGTCAGCGGCTTCATTGCGGCAACGACGTCGATGACTTGAAATCGCGCCTGTCGGGATGAAAGAATTCCTTTCTGCCCGGTCAGCATGATCATGGGCATGGCGCCAAGCAATGAATAGGCGGCACCGGTAGATAAATTCAGCGCTCCGGGTCCCAGCGTAGCAAGGCATACACCCGCCTTACCGGTCAGCCGCCCGTAGGTAGCCGCCATGAACGCCGCCGCTTGCTCGTGGCGAGTTAAAATCAGCTGAATTGAAGATTTGCGAATGGACTCGACAAGATCTAAATTCTCCTCTCCAGGGATTCCAAAAATGCGGTCAACACCCTCGTTCTCCAAGGCGGCAACCAGTACATCGGAACCCTTCAGCACTGCGAGACTCCCAATTGATTCGCCAGAGCCATTGTCCCAAAGTATCAACGGGACCGAAACTCGATCCCTCGGTCACCAAGACTTCTCCTGGTTCTGGTGCAATGCGGGATTTCCGGATAGAGATGATGCCTTCTTGTGTTTCGCGATCACTTCTAGGCGAGTGCCGTCGAGACGCATGGTCGCATGATATTGCAAGTTTACGCCGCATCTAATGGCAAACGAACCAACCACTGCCGACGAGGAGTTAGATCCCACCGATCCTGTCAACCGCCAGACACAGGTATTTCCCCGGCTAAGTGAGGACATGGCGAGCAGGATAAGCGCCTATGGCCGTGTCGAGAACTTCGCCAAGGGCACGCTGATATTTGAGCGCGGACAGCGCTCGATAGATTTCTTTCTCGTGCTCGAGGGAAGTATCGAAATTTTCGAGCTCGACGACCATGGTTCCCCCATTGTCCTTGGCGTCCTATCCGCGCGTCAGTTCACCGGCGAACTTCATTTGTTCAATGATCACATGATCCTGGTATCCGCCAGAACCGCGGTCGACAGTCGAGTCGTGCGGGTGCCGCGCCCAGACTTCCGCCGCCTGGTCACGGGCGAATCCGACATCGCCGAGATCATGATGCGTGCCTTCATTTTGCGGCGGGTCGGATTCATTCGTCATGGCCAGGGCGGCGTAGTACTGATAGGTCCCAGCCACCAAGCGGACACCCTGCGCCTGCAGCGTTTTTTGACTCGAAACGGCTATCCCCACCGGCTTTTTGATACGGAGGGCGACCCGGACGCGGGCGGCTTTCTCGACTGCTTTAAATTGGAAGCAAGCGAGCTTCCGGTATTGATATTATCGGGCAGGCAGGTGCTGCGAAACCCGACAAACGCAGTGCTCGCGGATGCGCTGGGACTAACCGAGACCATCGATGCGACGAAGGTATATGACGTCGCAATCGTGGGAGCCGGGCCGGCAGGACTAGCTGCCGCTGTATACGCGGCTTCCGAAGGTTTAAAGACGATCGTCATCGAGGGCACCGCCCCCGGTGGCCAGGCCGGAACGAGTTCGAAGATTGAAAACTATCTTGGCTTTCCGACGGGCATCTCCGGTCAAGCACTTGCGGGACGCGCCCAGGTCCAAGCTCAGAAGTTTGGCGCTCAACTGGCAATCTCTCGCAATGCATCCGGAATCAATTGCGCGCACCAACCATTTGAGATTTATTTGGAGGCACCACAATCGGTCCGCGCATGCGCCATCGTCATCGCAACCGGTGTCCGGTATCGCAGGCTCGACGTGCCTCAATTCGAACGATTTGAAGGACAAGGAATTCATTTTGCGGCCACGGCAATGGAGCAGCGGCTGTGCACCGGCGAGGCGGTAATTGTTGTCGGCGGCGGTAATTCGGCCGGCCAAGCTGCCGTCTTCCTGTCACGAACGACTGCGCATGTACACATGCTGGTGCGCGGCAACGGACTTGCGGCGACGATGTCCGACTATCTCGTCAAGCGAATTGAACAGAACCCAAACATCACGCTGCATCCGCGAAGCGAAATTGTCGCTCTGGAGGGCGACGAGCGCCTGCGGCGTGTGACCTGGCTCGAGCGCAGTACCGGCGAGAAAAAGGTCATGCCGGTCGGAAACGTTTTCTTGATGATAGGCGCCGAGCCAAACACAGAGTGGCTCCAAGGCTGCATGGCGCTTGATTCCAACGGATTCATTCAGACTGGTGTCAACGCCGACGGAACCGTGCTCGCGTCTCCATATGCCACGACCACGCCAGGCATATTTGCAATCGGCGATGTTCGCTCGCGATCCGTCAAGCGAGTTGCAGCGGCGGTAGGAGAAGGATCGGTGGTTATCCAGGCAGTTCACCAGTTTCTCAATCCGGCTACTACTTGATCGGCCAGCCTCGATCAATATTATTGCGTCTGGAGCTCGAACAGCCCGTCCCCGAATAGTTGACGTCGCCAAACGCTCTGCGGGCGTGTTCCGCATAGTTGCCCGAGCGTCTCAGCGCCGGCGACTGCGCGACGCCAAGCCTGGTATTCATGGTTATGCACCGAAAAAGGCAATCAACTGACTGAGGCTACGAGGAAATTTCGCGACTCGAATTCCTCAACTGCGGCAATTTCGTCACGCAACGAGAACTCGCATACCTTATTATTTTTTGGTGGTGAGAGAAAGACTACTGCGGCGGTCCTTTGAACAGGTGAGCATTATGATCGGGGCTCGGCAGATGCATTGCTATCATGCAGGACATCTCACCGAGGCCTTTGTTGACGCCACATCAGAATGTCATCTGGAACAATTGTAATGCAATCGACACAAAATACGATGCCGCCCAGCGGTCGGCGGGGCCGCGCTTGAGTGCCTTCGTATGACACGATCCCAGGCGGAAGGCGCGGCCAAGCAGCAGAACATTCGTGTGGCGCCGGCGGTTCTCGACGCCGCCCGCAAGGACTGCGAAGTGCTGCTGCGCGACCTGCGAACCTCGATTGCCGGCCTGACGCAGGGGGAGGCCGAAGAACGGGCGCGCGCGGAAGGCCCGAACGAAATAGCCCAGGAGCATAAGCAAGGCTGGCTAATCCGACTCTTGAGGATGATGCGCAATCCGCTGGTGATTTTGCTGTCAACCTTGTCGGCGGTGTCCTTCATTACCGGCGACGCTCGAGCCGGCTACGTGATGGCGCTGATGGTCTGCTTGAGTGTGGGACTGCGCTTTTTTCAAGAAGCCCGAGCAGACGCCGCCGCAGAGAAGCTCAAGGCGATGATCCACGTGACCGCGACGGTCGTTCGGGACGGCGCGGCGCGGGAGATTCCGTTGCGGGACTTAGTGCCCGGCGACATCATCAAGCTCGCCGCGGGAGACATGATTCCGGGCGACGTGCGGTTGTTGTCGTTGAAAGACCTCTTTGTGAGCCAGGGCAGCCTCACGGGCGAGTCGCTCCCGGTCGAGAAATTCTCCCCGCCGGAAACCGGTACCGCGAGCTCGCCCACCGAGATCAAGAACACGTGTTTCTTGGGGACGAGCGTCGAGAGCGGCACGGCAACGGCCGTTGTCATAACGACGGGGGCACGCACCTACCTGGGCAGCATGGCCGGGTCTATCACGGGAGTACGGGTGCCGACCAGTTTCGATGCGGGTCTAAACCGCTTTACCTGGCTGATGATGCAGTTCATGGCCGTCATGGTGCCGTTGGTTTTTCTCATTAACGGATTCACCAAGCACGATTGGAAGGGAGCTTTCTTTTTCGCTCTGGCAGTCGCGGTCGGTCTGACTCCCGAGATGCTGCCGATGATTGTTTCGGTCTGCCTCTCGAAAGGCGCGCTCGCCATGAGCCGCAAGAGCGTGATCGTCAAGCGGCTCAACTCGATCCAGAACTTCGGGGGCATGGATATACTGTGCACCGACAAGACCGGTACGCTCACGGAAGACCGTGTCGTTCTCATGCGCCATTGCAACGTCGCAGGGCGTGAATCCGATGAGGTGCTTCTCGACGGATACCTGATCAGCCATTTTCAAACAGGCCTTAAAAACCTTCTCGACCGGGCGATTCTGGACAGTGCTGACTTCCACGACAAAGCGCTGGTGGAGAAATACCAGAAGCTGGATGAGCTGCCGTTCGACTTCACTCGGCGAATGATGTCGGTGATGGTGCAGGATCCAAACGGCAAGCCGATTTTGCTCACCAAAGGAGCACCGGAAGAGGTGTTCCTGCGGTGCTCGCACTTCGAACTCGACGGCAAAGTGTCGGCGATGGAGCCAGATCTGATTGTTGGACTAAAGCAGCAGTACGACGACTTAAGCAATGACGGCTTTCGCGTTCTGGCGGTAGCCGCACGAGAGCTACCCGGGGTGCGAATTTGCGCCAAAGAGGACGAGCGGCAGCTCGTACTCAAGGGGTACGTGGCGTTCCTGGACCCCCCGAAGGTCACCGCCGCCCGTGCCATCGCAGCACTCTACAAACATGGCATCGGTGTAAAAATCCTCACGGGAGATAATCACCTCATTAGCCGCAAGGTATGCCAGGACGTCGGGCTTGCGCCCGATCCGATGCTGCTTGGAGGCGACGTCGAGAAGCTCTCGGACGCCGAACTGGCCAACGCAGCGGAGAAGGCGACGCTGTTCGCCCGCCTCTCTCCGGCACACAAGGAGCGCGTCATCCGCATTCTGCGGGGCAAAGGGCACGTGGTCGGTTTCCTGGGCGACGGCATCAACGATGCGCCCGCGTTGCGAGCGGCAGATGTCGGTATCTCGGTGGACACTGCGACCGACATTGCGAAAGAATCGGCGGACCTGATATTGCTGAAGAAAGACCTCACGGTGCTGGTAGCAGGTGTCCTTGAGGGCCGCAAGGTCTTTGCGAATATCGTCAAGTACATCCGCATGGGCGCGAGCTCCAACTTCGGAAACATGTTCAGCGTGCTCGGGGCAAGTGCGTTCCTCCCCTTCCTGCCGATGCACCCGATCCAGGTTCTGACGAATAATCTCCTGTATGACTTCTCGCAAGTGCCGATCCCTGGGGACGCCGTGGACGAGGAGCAAATCGCGCGCCCCAGGCCCTGGGACATTGCGGAAATTCGGCGCTTCATCTTGTTTGTCGGGCCCATCAGCTCCATTTTCGACTATACGACCTTCTACGTCATGCTCTGGGTCTTCAACTGCTGGGATCCATCCCGCGCGTCGCTGTTTCAGACCGGATGGTTCGTTGAGTCGCTGATGACGCAAACGCTCATCATCCACGTCATTCGCACCAATAAGATTCCTTTCATTCAAAGCCGCGCAAGTTTGCCGCTGACGCTGACGACATTCTCCATCATGGCATTCGGTATCTGGTTGCCGTATTCCCCGCTGGCCTCGGCACTGGGCCTCACGCATCTGCCGAAACTGTATTGGCCGATCCTGCTGCTTACGCTGCTTAGCTATATGGGTCTCACGCAGATCATTAAGGTGTGGTTGCTACGTAAGCATTGGATCTAGTTACGAAGCAATTCCCGCGCGGAACCTCCAGATTCAGGCGAAGCAGACCTTCCGGAGAGTCGGCACGCGAGTCGCGCAATTGCGGCAGCCGGTCGGCGTCCAATCACGCCGCCGGTTTACACGTACTGTCCAGAAACGGGGGCGTGCAAATCCGTGGAAGCGATGGGGTACGCGTTTCAGTAACCATACATGTTTACGGAGACATCGAGCACAACAGACAGATTGACTATGGCGGCGACGATATCTTCCCCTTCAGCCGACTCAGCGCCCGATCAAAGAATTGCAGCGCGCCAAATTTCCGCGTGTTGGCACGGATTCCGCGCTCAAGCCCAAGGCCGCACAATCGAGAGGCTCCGATGGCAACGCCTCGGCCTCAGTTTCTATCCATTATTGACGGCGGCCTTAAACAACTTGAATCAGAATCATCACAATCGCGATGACCAAAAGGACGTGGATCGATAACTGCCGATCAGGATGCACGTTAGGTAAACGCCAGCCAGGCGCGCACTCTCGGACGTGCACACCCTAGCCACGCCGGGCCAGAACATCGTGGTTAACGCTTAAGGATGTTCTGCCTCGGGCTTGTGTTCTACCGGCGCAGCTTTGTGTTCTACCGGCGTGACCTTGGGTTCTACTGGTGCAGCTTTGTGTTCTACGGGCGTGACCTTGGGTTCTACTGGCGCAGCTTTGTGTACTACCGGCGCGACCTTGGGTTGTACCGGCTCACTCACCTTACCAGCGCCTTTCGCCGCGACGACCCCCGCGCCGGAGAACACGCCCGGTTTCGCCGTCGCAGCGATCGGCGGATTGCCGTGGTTCGCGCTCGCGCGCAAGGCGGGATTGCTGCGCGCGGTTTGCACGTGCTGCTGTTGGGCCGATGTTGGGGGGAGATGCTGTGCGTGCGCGGCGGCCAGCTCGCCTGCAGTCGGTTGCGCTTGAACGCCGCCACTGCCGCCGTTGTAGCTCACTTGATTGACGGTGGTGTTGTTGACGACCGTTTTGTTGTAGACATTGGTGATGTTGGTATTGCTGATATTGGTCACCGACCGGTTGTAATACAGTTGGTTGCCCTGCCAATAGCCCCCTTCGTAACCGCGGCCACCGTACCCGTAACCGTAATTCACGCCGCCATAGAAACCGATCTGCGTACCCCAATAACCCTCATTCCATACAAAGGCGCCACCACTGCTGCCCCAATACCCGGGAGTCCAAAGAAATCCCGGCCGCGGCGCGAGAACCCACGTACCCGGCACCCAGTAATAACCCTGAAAGTCGCCGCTCCAGGCCCAGTAGCCCGGTGTCCAAAGGTAGCCCACAGCGGGAATCGCCGGCTGTTCATAAACCGGAAGTTCCGGGGGCGCCAAATTGACCGAAATATTGATTCCTACTTGCGCCATGCTCATGAGCGGTAGGACCAGTAACAGGAAAGCCGGTAGTGCGGAGACTCGCCAGATCTTTAACATGGTTTTTATACTCCGAGGACTGCAACAACGACCGATCACAAAAATCCTCTTATCTTTATATCAATACCAAAATAAGGTCGTCTGTACGCGAACGTACAGTGGCATGCGATGACCCATCGATTCCTGAATTAATAAACGGCCACTACAAACCGATGGCGTCGCAGTGGCACGCTTAGAGGCGCCCGGCGGCACGTCTCGCGTTTGGCGGTAATCTCATGCGGTCTGTGCGTTTTGTTTTCCTCGCAAATTGACGACTCCGCAATCGTTAAATCGGCAGAGGATTTAAGCGATTATGTACGCTACCGAACAGACCGTAAGATGCGAATTTCGGTAGGTTTCAACGTTAGTCAGAGTGGGCGTGTGTATTGGATTTCGAGCATCGTTATCCAGTTGGGAGCACAACGGATGAAACTAAACCTAATATCTACCCGATCGGCAGCGCTTCTTGCGTTAACCGCAGTTGCTGGAGCGGCTTCCGCGCAGGACGTGATCGCAACCGTTCAAAATCCCTGGGAAGGCTTTTTCGTTGGTGCGAACATCGGCGGAGCGTGGAATCACACGTGCAACGACTGGACGCCTGGACCCACGATCACGGGTACTCCGGCGCTGGCGAGCGCGTTTTACAATCGCGATTGCCCCAACAACGGCAATTTCATCGGCGGCGTGGACCTCGGCTACAACTTCCAATCCGATCAGTGGGTGTGGGGTTTCAAGGCCGACTACGACGCGGTCGGCAGCAAGAGCTACAACCGCTCATACACTTATTCGGGGAATCCGAACACCGGTGTGGGGGGTATTCCGAACGGCACGTATGCCTTTAACGGCAAGGTGAGCCCGAACGGCATCGGCCTCTTGGGTCCGCGGGTCGGCTACGCGGTCGATCAATGGCTGCCTTTCGTACGGGCCGGTGGGGCCTTCGCGGGAGGGCAGCATACTTCGACGCTCAGTTTCGCTCCGGCCGCGGGTGACAATCCGGCTGCCTCGCCCGGCAGCATCAGCGGCGGCAAGAACTTCAAGTCGAGCGGCTGGAATGTGGGCGCCGGTATTGACTACGGGTTGAGCGGACCGTGGTCGTTCACGGCCGAATACAACTACGTGAACCTCGGCAAGGGGACCAACTCGACGTTTACCTGCACCGCGAGTTCCGCCTCCATTTGCGCGCGCTACGCCAACTTGTCGCTCGATAACATCCACAACAGCTTCACCATGAACATGTTCCGGGTGGGCTTTCACTACAGCTTCGGCGAGCATTCGGCGCCTCCGCCGCCACCGCCCCCGCCGCCCCCTCCGCCCCCACCGCCGCCGCCGCCTCCGGCAGCCGCGCCACCCCCGCCGTGCCACGCGCCTGCCGGCTTCAAAGTCGACGCCAACTGCCGCATCATCGAGCAGTCCGTGATCGTTCGCGCGGTGGATTTCGAATTCAACTTGTCGCAGCTGACCGTACCGGCGCAGCAGACGCTGGACGAAGTCGCCAGCGCCCTGCTAACGCAGCCCGAGCTGCACGTCGAGATTCAGGGACATACTGACTCGATCGGCTCCGTTAACTACAACTTAAATCTGTCGCAAAGACGTGCAGATGCGGTGATGGCCTACTTGATTAGCAAGGGCGTCAGCCCTTCAAACCTGACGGCCAAGGGCTACGGTAAGGCCAAACCGATTGTGAGCAATGATACCGCCGACGGCCGCGCCCAAAACCGCCGGGTCGAATTCGAGGTGACCAATGCTCCCGCCCACGTGAATGTGGTGAACGAAGGCGCGAGTGCCGCTTCGACCGAAGCTGCGCAGCAAGGTGAGCAGCCGAAGACAAAAAAGAAGGAACAGCAGCAGAACTAAACGTTTGTGCGGGCGAGACCAGCCCCGCTAGGGGCAGGCGGCATTCTGTCGTTGCCCCGAGAGCGCTTCGTCTGAGTCAGAAGATCGCGCTCCCATCCGATTGATCAAACGGAAAGATTATACGCATTTGCCCGAGATGCCCTGCGATCGGCCGCTCCCATTCTTAAAGGGTAAGCGTCTGGCCAAGGCATCTTGACTAGTGGGTGGTTGGCGTCCGTGGCCAGCGGTGGGGAAGCAGTTCTTCGAGCCCGTTAGTCGATTGGGATGGTAGGCGTTCGAGGACGTCCTTGAGGTAGCGATACGGATCGTGCCCGTTGAGCTTCGCTGACTGGATCAGGCTCATGATCGCGGCAGCTCGCTGACCGGCGCGAAGAGATCCGGCGAAGAGCCAGTTCGATCGGCCCAAAGCGACTGGGCGGATGCGGTTTTCGATATGGTTGTTATCGATTGGCAACTCGCCATCATCGATGTAGCGGATCAAGGCCGCCCAACGTCCGAGGCTGTAGTCGATCGCTTTGCGGGTCGCGGATCCATCCGGGACCTGACCGCGCTGGCGGGTGAGCCACTGCCGCAAGGCTTCGGCCACCGGCTTTGATCGTTGCTGTCGCAGCTGTTGCCGGCCAGCGGCGTCCAGTTTCAGTTCGCGCGCCTCGCGTTCGATTTCGTACAGCGCGGCGAAGTACCTCAAGCCTTCTTCAGCGATGTCGCTGCGATGATTGGCATAGAGGTCATGGAGTTTTCTGCGGGCGTGAGCCATGCAGCCGATCTCGATCACACCGCGATCGAACAGTGCCTTGTAGCCCGAGTAATCGTCGCAGACCAGCTTGCCCGTCCAGTTCCCGAGGAACTCGCAAGCATGCCTACCGGCACGGCCATCGGCAAAGTCGTACACGACGGCCTGCAGCTCGTCGTATTCGCTTGTGCTGTAGCTCCACAGGTACGCCCGGTGCGTTTTGCCGAGGCCGGGCTTTAGCATGGGAACCGGCGTCTCGTCCGCGTGCAACACCGGTCGCGTCAGGAGCATGGTTCTCATCGCTTCAGCAAGCGGCTGCAGCTTCACGCCGCAGGCGCCCACCCACTGCGCCAGCGTCGAGCGCGGTAGCGCCAGCCCGGCACGTGCGAAGATGCTTTCCTGGCGGTACAGCGGCGCGTGATCCAGGTATTTGGCGATCAGCACCTGCGCCAGCAGGCCCGCCGTCGGGATCCCCTTGTCGATGACGTGCGGCGGCACCGGGGCCTGGAGCAACCGCTCGCAGGAACGGCAGACCCACTTACCGCGGATATGTCGTTCGACCTCGAACACCCCGGGGGTATAGTCGAGTTTCTCGCTGACATCCTCCCCGATGCGCTCCAGGCGGCAGCCGCAGTTGCATTCGGCGGTTTCCGGTTCATGGCGTATTTCCCGGCGGGGGAACGCGGCCGGTAGCGCTACGCGACGCGGCTTCTCCTTCGGCGGCGAGGCAGGCTTGTCCTTCAGCGCTTCGATCTCGATACTGATCGCCTCTATGTCGGCATCGATGCTCTCGTCCAGGAGCGAGCGCTGCACGACATCGAGCTGCTCGCTACGCCGGTCATAGCGCCAGCGTCTCAAGGTCGCCATCTCGTGCGTGAGCTGGTCGATCTTCAGTTGCTTGAGTTTGATTTCCGCATCGCGCTTGGCGATCAGTGCCGCTTGTGCGCTGCGTTCGGCATCGAGCTCGGCGAGCTGGGCGTCACGGCCCGCAAGTTGCGTGAGCAGCGTCGCGGTCAGATTTCGCAGCTCTACTGCGTTCATTTCATCGAGCTGACGCGACAACTCCATGAGTTCGATACTGCCATATTTTCTGAGATTTCAACATCAGTTTTGCGCGCCTTTTTTCCTCATAAAATTCGGATCTTCGCGCGCTCATCGAGTCTCTCCCACGGCAGCCCGACGACGATCGCCTGAAGTTGCTCGTGGCTCAGTGGCATGCCGCGATCATGCCTCACGCCGGCGCGGATGAAGCTGCCTTCGTAAAGCTTTCTTGCGCACAGCCAGAGGCCAAAGCCATCGTGCACCAGCACCTTCATGCGGTTGGCGCGTTTGTTGACGAACAGGTACGCGTGATGAGCTCGCGCCTCCCCGAACACATCCACGACGCGGGCCAGCGCCTTGTCGACGCCGGCACGCATGTCCAGCGGTTCCACCGCAAACCACGCCGCATCGACGCGGATCACCTCACGAGCTCGCGCAGCATCAGCGCGCATTCGTGCGCCGCTGAGGCCGGCCACTCGATGTTCACAGCACGACCCTTGCGCCGCACCACAATGCGGATGGTGCCCTCCGCTGGGCTCGAGGGTAACCCCACAGGTACAAAGCCCTCCGCTCTCTCGAGTGCAACCTCAGGTACGGTGGGCCGTATGGCGATCGGCCGGCCACTGCGTTCGGCCTTCCTCACCCAATCGCGCAACATATTGGCGTTCAGGCCCCGCGCCAGCGCCACCGCGGCGACCGACACGCCGGACTGCTGGCAGGCTCCAACGGCCTCTGCCTTGAAAAGGGCACTGTGGCGCCGCCGCCGGCGCCGACCCGTCTCGATTACCTGCTTCGTAGTGGACACATGTACACCTAACGTTACCGTTAAGTGTCATCCTCGCACCCGCGCACGCTCTCTTACAGATGACTTAGCCGGACGCTTACCTTAAAGGAACCACCGCGCCCGATTTGCGCTCACTTGCCGATCGCCTTTCCATTCAACGGGAGCTGATCGACAATCGATCGCAGCACATGACGGGTACCCATCATCACGCCCGTTGCTATTTTCCGCCTCGCGGCGTGTATTGTGAACAGGCCCTGGGAGTTGACCACTTTTTCGGCCAAACGGGCGTCGAATGTTGACCATGTGTCAGCGCCTGAATATCGATAGGAACTCGACGGATACATCACGACAGGGTCGTCACCCTTGGGCACCGGTTGCTGGTCAAAGTTGGAAGCCTATCGACACTCTAGGCTGCCTTTACTTCATCAGCCCAGACGCGGAAGCCTTCCAGCACGTTCGGGCCGAAGGTCATGCTGATGGCGACGTCTGCAGCATCACGACCTCGCGCGATCAGCACACGACCAACGCGCGGCATGTTGTTGCGCGCGTCAAACATGTGCCAGGCTCCCCCGATGTACGCTTCAAACCAACCCGCAAAATCCATTGGCTCGTCGACGGCAGGAATACCGATATCACCAAGATAGCCGGTGCAATAGCGAGCAGGAATATTCAGGCATCGACATAGTGCGATTGCCAAATGCGCGTAATCTCGGCAAACGCCTTGTCGTTCTTGGAACGCTTCCGAAGCACTCCTGCTTGGGCGCGCAAACTGATAACCGAATGTAATATGCCGATTCACGAAATCGCAGATCGACTGAACGCGTGACCAGCCTGGCGCAGAGTTGCCAAACAGATTCCACGCGACAGCGGACAGGTGCTCGGTATCGCAGTAGCGGCTGCCTAGGAGATAGACCAGTGCTTCTTCCGGCAGCGACTCCACAGGGTGCTGTTGAGCATTTGGCACGACCGGATCGGCCAGCCCGTCATCATTGATAATGGCGTCGGCAGTTATGCGCATGCGCCCCGCAGGAGCAACGAGGCGGGTGCACAAGTTTCCAAAACCGTCGCGGTACAAAACCAGTGGTACCCAGGGATCAGTGAGCATGTTATCCGCACGAATCAGATCAGCTGCCCGTGTGTAGTGGATATTCAAATTCAGAATCATCGGAGTCGCTTGTGGACACCGATAGATCAGTTCGTAGCCAAGACGAATTTGCACCCTGAAATCTCCGCGGTTGGCAAAAGACGACCCATCCTGCATCTCCAAAGAGCGGCCCAAGGCGTGCGCTCATAGGATGAATTCGAATATCGCCGGGCCGGAATCTACCGTTACTCGATCAACGCGTCGCTCGAGGACGCAAGCGCGCGCCAATCGTCCAGCTCATTCGACTGGTGTTATACAACAATCCGGTTTGTCAGGGGCGCTGATGGCCATGACCATGGGCGAACGGTTGCATTCAATGACAAGTCGCGAATATGCTTACAGAATCGGAAACGCGGCGAGTCGCGCGGCAAGCTTCATGGCAACCGCCGCAGCTCCCATATCCCACGCAATGTGGCGCCGCCGATCCTCAGTGGACACACCCAGCGAATTCAGCTTGCATGGCTAGCGTGCCAGCGTGGTCGCAGGTCAAAAGGAATGACGATCGACCGCTTTCCCGCTCCACCCGAATGGCAGCGCGCTTATCGGGTACCAGCAATGATTCAGCGTCGCTCACTGATGTCGGGATTCACAGTGACAGCTCGCTCGGCGGCGGCGGAGCCAAGACCGGGTACGATGTTGGGGGTAGGAGCACTGGCACCGTGGGTAATCGTCGGAACACGGCGCGGACACCCTCGCTCCACTCTTTGCTTAAGGCACTGAAGTAAGGATCGCCCTGCTCGAAGCGGTGGCGAACATTGGATTTCAGACTGTCTCGTTCGCAGCACACCAGATCGATGGGCATGCCGACCGAGAGATTGCTGCGCATGGTGGAGTCGAACGAGACCAGGACGCATTTCATTGCGTCGCTAAGATTCGTCGAAGGGGTAATGACGCGATCGATGATGGGCTTTCCGTACTTCGCTTCACCCGTCTGAAAGAAAGGGGTATCGACACCTGCCTCGATGAAGTTACCCTCTGCAAACGTCCGGAACAACCGCAGCGGTTCGCCCTTGATCTGACCGCCGATGATGAACGAAGCGTTGAACGGACTGGCACTACTCGCCAGATGCTTGCCGTCGCGGCGCTCGATATCCCGCACTGCATCCGAAACGATGACCGTGACGTCGAACATCGTGCGAGCGTTCCAAACGCTGATGACACCGTTTTCCCGAGCTTCCCCACGTTGCTTCAACACACTGATCACGGCCTGCGTCCCGGCCAGGTTTCCCGAGCTCAGCAAGACAATTACCCGATCACCCGGGCGCTCGAACACGGTCATCTTGCAGAACGTCGCGAAGTTATCGACCCCGGCATGCGTGCGAGAATCCGACGCGAGCACGATGCCGTCATTTAGAAGGACGCCAACACAGTAGGTCATCCGCTGCTTTCCTCGGCGGCCCCTAGGCGGTACCTAATCGCCCGCAGGAGCGCCCTTCATTGGGTGCCCGGGCGCCGCAATCCATCACGGTCAACCATCGACCGCGGCAGTTCTTCGCCGGAGTCTGCAACCGCGACGACATCATAAATCCTGCGAATTCTCTCGAGCGTAGCCTTCACTGGACGCAAGATGTGGCGATGTTTGGTGATATCGTAGCCCTTGAACAAGTAGACGAAAACGTTTGTCATTAGCGCGCCCCTGAATCCGGCGATCTGGTAACAGGACACTAGTGTGCATGATTAAGCCGTGGCAGCCTGCCCTAAAGCGCAAATCGTGGTTTCATCCTCCAGTAGGGCGTTTTCTTGCGCTGCAAAAGACCACAATGAAACACTCCGCAACGCAACATGAACAGTAAATGTCAAGGACTTATTGCGTATAATGTGACATAAGTATCCTCTTAACAAATTGATTTAGATAATTAAAGCAAATTATACGTCCGTCACGGAGACTTCATTTAGACGCCACAATTTGCCTTCATAATGACTCGGCGCGGCATTGAATCGCTTCGATTTAATGCGACGCAAAACATGGGAGGTATGTCACCCAATGGCGGAAACACCGCTTAAGCATTATCTGTTGGCCTCAGATTTCGACCAAACTCTGAGTTTCAAGGATTCGGGACTCGTATTGAGCGAGCTGCTGGGCATATCCGGGTTCGAGGACCGTGTTGCCGGGCTTGCCAGCAGCAATCTCGTGCAGCAGGGTGGCGAACTGACCTATTTGATCCGGCACGATCCGGAATTCCGCGGCGTTCGCCGCGAGCATCTGGTTGAAGCCGGCCGCCGCGTGCGCCTCAAGAGTGCGATTCCGGCGCTGGTCGATTTCTTGAACCGCGGCACCGAAGTCTATCGATTTTCCTTCTTCGTGATATCCGCGGCGCCGCGCGAAATCGTGGTTTCGGCGCTCGCCGGTGTAGTGCCCCCCGAACACATATATGGGACCGAACTGGAATTCGACGCAACGTCGGGCGAAGTGCGTGCCATCAAGCGCGTGCCCGCCGGCTACGGCAAGGTCGCGGTTATCGAGGAGCTCGAGCGGCGGTTGGCCATCACGCCGGACCGCATGATTTACGTCGGCGATGGCAGCTCGGACATTCACGTCATGCTGCACGTCAATAACCGCGACGGATTCACGATTGCGGTATCCGAAAACAAGCAACTTGCGCGGATTGCCAAGAGCACCGTGATCAGCGACAACGCCTTCAGCATCATGGTGCCGATTCTCGATCAATTGCTTCACTGGCGCACGGGGGACATCCGGACCTTGTTCGAGTCCTATGGCTTGACCCTGAACGAGTGGGAGAAGGAGCGAACCGATCGCGTGACGATCAGCGAAATGCCTGCGACCAGTGCGCCGGGGGAAGCTGAGGCGGCATGACGCAAATCGGGGCTGAATATCTGGGATGGACGGCCACCGCGGTGTTCGTCGCCTCGTATTTCTTCTCTCGCCCCTCCTTGCTCCGCGGCGTGCAGATGTTCGGGGCCCTCTTGTGGGTGACCTATGGCGTGCTGATCAAGGCATCGCCCGTCATCGTCGCCAATGTGCTGGTGTTTTCCGCGGCCGCGTGGACCACCTTTCGCAAGGCCTCGGCACAGTAATTGAGCCAGCGCGAGCGCGTGCCTGATAGTCATGCCAGCCAAAAAGGGATCTTAATGTACATTAGCGGCATTGCACCAACCAATAAATCAGGCTGTTGCAATCCCGCCCACCCTGCATATCGAAGGTTGCCGGCATAGCTTACGCAGTCCGCTGCAAACAGCGTTATTACATACGCGCGGTCGTGAGGCGGCTACCGTAACCACAAAACCTCGATCTGCGTTTAGACGATCCGCTCATGGATTTGCTTGAGCACGGTCTTGCCGTCTTTCAGCGTCAAGCCGAGTTCCAGTTCCCGACACAGGCTCAGCATGTCGCCACGTCAGCCTACGCCGACAACGCTCGCGACGTGTCCGGCTGCTGTAGCTGTCGCATAGTGCCGGCGTCCACGGGTGCCTGGAAATACGTCTGTGCGATTTCAGCGTGCACGCCATTGATGTGTAGCTGCAGAAGATCGATAAGCTCGTGGAGTACAATTTGCTCTCCAGTGCCCAGCTCCACGTCGCTCAAGAAGCCACAGACCACCGCCAGCGTATCGAGCGCCTTCGCACTGTGCGGTAGAGCCCGCAGACACCGTTCGATCTGCTTCAGACAGAATAGGCACGCGCGCGGGAACTGCTCGTCGCGAAGGACGAACCCGAGAACATCAGCGTGGCTGATTCGCGTGCGTCGGCTAAGGCAGTACATCTGATAGGCCGACAAGGACTTGAGCACGCTCATCCACTGAATCGTGTCAAAAGGTCGCAGCTCCGGCGTCTCGGTCGGCGGAAGCTGCGCCGCGCGGACATCGGCGATCCGGCTCGTCATGTCGGCGCGCTCGAGATTTCGACCGAGCATCAGGAACGTATAGGCATCGTTACGGTTCATAGTTCCCTCGATGGCTCCCGTGAGCGTCTGCGAGGTGACCACGATGTGCGTGAGGAAGTTGAAGCGCGTACGCTTGCTGAGCGCCGTCGGCAGCTGCTCGGTAAACTGCTGGAAGAACTGGTTGAGCAACTCCCACGCTGCTGTCGGCAAGACGTCGCGCAGCGAGCGGCCATTCTCACGGGCCATCTTCAGAGACGCGGCAATCGATCCCGGGTTGTCAAGGTCGGCGATCAGGAACTGCACGATGCTCCGCTCATCAGCACGGCCGCCTCGCGAGTCGAATATCTCCCGGCTGCCGGTGATGTCGATCAACGGTTGCCAGCCCGGAGTGTAGCCGGCGGGCAGATCGAGTAGCAGGTTCGCGTTGACACTGACGAGGCGCGCAGTGTTCTCCGCCCGCTCCAGATAGCGAGCGAGCCAGTAGACATTTTCGGCGACGCGGGCGAGCACGGCTCAGGCCTCCGTATCCACTATCCAGGTATCCTTGCTACCCCCACCTTGTGAGGAGTTCACGACGAGTGAGCCCTGCCGCATCGCCACGCGCGTCAAGCCGCCCGTCGTCACGAAGGTCTTGGTCCCGCTCAATATAAAGGGGCGCAGATCGACGTGGCGCGGCTCGATTCGGTCGCCGACGAACGTGGGCACGGTCGAGAGCGAAATGACCGGTTGCGCGATATAGTTGCGCGGGTTCGCTTTCAGCTGCGCAGCGAACTGAGTGCGCTCGCGCTGGCTGGCAGCCGGTCCCATGAGCATACCGTAGCCTCCGGAGCCATCGACGGGCTTGACCACGAGCGAATCCAGATGGGCAAGGACATGATCGAGCTCATCGGGCTCGCTGCAGCGCCATGACGGCACGTTCGGCAGTATGGGGGCCTCGTCGAGATAAAACCGAATCATGTCTGGGACGTAGGTGTACACGAGCTTATCGTCGGCGACACCCGCACCGGGAGCATTAGCGAGCGCAACGTTGCCCTTCCCCCAAGCCCGCATTAGACCGGGCACGCCCAGCGTCGACTCAGGTCGGAAGACGGTCGGGTCAAGGAAGTCGTCGTCGATCCGGCGATAGATCACGTCGATGCGCGTCCAGCCCCGGATGGTCCGCATGTAGACGCAGTCGTCATCATGAACGGCCAGGTCGCGTCCTTCGACCAGCTCGCAGCCCATCTGTCGCGCGAGATAAGCGTGCTCGAAGTAGGCTGAGTTGAAAATTCCTGGCGTGAGCACCACCACCTCGGGCCGACGATCATGCCGCGGGGCAAGAGCGACGAGCATGTCGTAGAGCTGGGAAGGGTAATCGTCAACCGGCAAAATTGCGGCGCTCTCGAAAAGCTCCGGAAATACGCGCTTGACGACCTGGCGGTTCTCGATCATGTAGGAGACCCCCGACGGCACCCGCAGGTTGTCCTCGAGGACGTACACGGTGCCGTCCTTGTCGCGCACGATGTCGCTGCCGCAGATGTGCGCCCAGCACCCGCGCGGGGGACGGATGCCCGCGCACATCGGGCGGTAGTTCCTGGACGTGGCGATGATTGACGCCGGGAATACCCCCGCGGCCACGATGCGCTGGTCGTGATAGACATCGTCGATGAAGCGGTTGAGCGCTGCCACGCGCTGCTTCAGCCCCGCCTCGATGCGGACCCACTCCTTGCGGGCAATGGTTCGCGGGATGATATCGAGCGGCCAGGCGCGATCGATGGACCCGTCCTGTTCGTGGTAGACGGTAAAGGTGATGCCCATTTCCTTGATGGCAAGCTCCACGGCCTGTTGTCGCGCGCCGATCTCATCTTTGTCCAGCTCCGAGAGGTAGCGCATCAATGCCCGGCCCGCCGCGCGTGCGCCACCGCCGGGGCCAACGAGTTCGTCGTGTTGGTCCCGCGCGGGATACGCCGTCCAGTCGATGCTCATTGCAGCGACACTACACTTATGTAACGCAGCCGCAAGTGAACAACAGGGCCGACCGACGCGCGCGCAAGGTATGCCCCAAGTCGGTGCCGGAGTGCGCCAAATTGGTGCGACCAGCTGCAATAGCCTGACGGTATACTCTTGTCAGGGCGGGCGTGTACACCGTCGCAGCCAAATACAGCTGCCGGCTAGGAGGCTTCCATTGTCGATTCACGTCGCACTCAATCACGTCACGCACTACCGCTACGACCGCCCGGTGAGTCTGAGTCCGCAGATCGTCCGCCTGCGACCCGCTCCGCATTGCCGAACACGCATCCTGGCCTATTCACTTGCGGTGCACCCCGCGAAACATTTCATCAACTGGCAGCAGGATCCAGAAGCCAACTATCTGGCGCGCCTGGCCTTCCCCGACAAGACGACCGAGTTGCGCGTCGAAGTGGACCTGGTTGCGGAGACCTCCGTATTCAACCCGTTCGACTTTTTTCTCGAACCATACGCGGAGCATTTCCCGTTCGTGTACGAGGCCGGCGAGCAGCGCGAACTCGCGCCGTACCTCGAAAGGGCACCGGCCACCGCCCGGTTCGCCGAGTGCCTGGCATCGATACCGCGCGAGCGCGTGCGCACGGTCGATTTTCTCGTTGCCCTAAACGTGAGAGTGTCCCGAGACATTCGCTATCTGATTCGCATGCAGCCAGGGGTGCAATCGCCAGAAGAGACGCTGCATCGAGCGTCCGGCTCCTGCCGCGACTCCGGTTGGCTGCTGGTGCAGCTGTTGCGTCATCTTGGGATTGCCGCACGCTTCGTTTCCGGCTACCTCATTCAATTGACGGCGGACGTGAAATCGCTGGATGGGCCTTCTGGACCGGCGACGGATTTCACGGATCTGCATGCTTGGTGCGAGGTTTACCTCCCGGGCGCCGGTTGGATCGGCCTCGATCCCACATCCGGACTGCTTGCAGGCGAAGGGCACATCCCGCTCGCCTGCACGCCGGAGCCGTCGACCGCTGCACCGATCAGTGGAGAGGTCGAGGAATCCGAGGTCAAGTTCGAACACACCATGAAGGTCGAGCGGGTGTGGGAAGCCCCGCGCGTGACGAAGCCGTACACCGAGGCCCAGTGGGTCGAGATCGAGGGCCTCGGGCATGCGATCGATACCGATCTGGCGGCCCTCGATGTTCGACTCACCATGGGTGGCGAGCCGACATTCGTGTCGATTGATGACCCGGACGGCGCGGAGTGGAATACGGCGGCGCTTGGAGAGTCCAAACGAAGGCTCGCAGGCGATATCTACTGGCGATTGAAGCAGAAGTACGCACCCACGGGGCTCACCCACTTCGGACAGGGGAAGTGGTATCCGGGCGAGCCTCTGCCGCGGTGGTCGCTCAACTGCTTCTGGCGCCGCGATGGCGAATCGATCTGGCAGGCGCCGGAGCTGGTCGCGAATGAGACTGAGGGCGGCCACGCGACGGCCGACACCGCACAGCGATTCCTGGCGGGCGTCGCGCGACGCCTCGGCCTATCGCCAGAGTACGCATTTGCTGCATATGAAGATGCCTTCTACTACGTATGGCGGGAGCGGCGCCTGCCGTCGAATGTCGATCCGCTGAATTCCCGGCTGGAGAACGCCGAGGAGCGCGCGAGGTTTGCGCGCGTGTTTGCGCGTGGCCTCGATCAAGCGGTTGGCTACGTCTTCCCCCTGGCACGGGATCCGGGCGGCAGCCGCTGGCAGACCGGCAAATGGTTCCTGCGGCAAGAGCGGTGTCACCTGATTCCGGGCGACTCCGCGCTCGGTTATCGGCTACCACTCGACTCCTTGCCTTGGGCGAAAGCGGCCGACCAGACTCACGATCAGCCACTTGACCCGACGCAGAATTTCGCAAACTTGCCACGTCGCGCCTACATGTCTGGGCTACGACCGGAAGTGACGAGCGTTGGCCCAGCCGGGCCACCCGTACCGCGTGTGCGGCCCCCAGATCCTCAGGAATCCGCCGGCTGGATCACGCGAACGGCACTATGCGCCGAGCCTCGCAATGGCGTGTTGTATATATTCATGCCTCCGGCGAGTCGGCTTGAGGACTACCTCGAACTCGTGAGCGCGGTTGAGGCAACCGCCTCCGAACTCTCGCAACCCGTCGTCGTCGAGGGCTACGAACCGCCGCGCGATCCCCGAATCACCAACTTTCGCGTCACTCCAGACCCCGGCGTCATTGAAGTCAATATTCACCCAGTCGCAAGCTGGGACGAACTGGTCGCCGGCACCACCTATCTTTATGAAGCGGCGCGACTCTCGCGGCTGACGAGCGAGAAGTTCATGCTCGACGGCCGCCACACTGGTACAGGCGGCGGCAATCACTTCGTCTTGGGCGGCGCGACGACGAGCGATTCGCCGTTTCTCCGTCGCCCCGATCTTCTGCGAAGCCTGTTGGCTTACTGGCACAACCACCCTAGCCTTTCCTATCTGTTCTCCGGGCTGTTCATCGGTCCTACTTCGCAAGCACCGCGCACGGACGAGGCACGCAACGACTCGCTCTACGAGCTCGAGATCGCGTTCCAGCAGCTGCCGCAGCCCGGCGAGAGGTGCCCGCCCTGGCTTGCTGACCGCGTATTCCGCAATCTGCTGATCGACGTGACGGGCAACACGCACCGCACGGAGTTCTGTATTGACAAGCTGTATTCACCGGACGGCCCCACCGGCCGGCTCGGGCTGCTCGAGCTGCGGGCCTTTGAAATGCCGCCACATGCGCGGATGAGCCTGACGCAGCAGCTGCTATTGAGGTCGCTGGTCGCTCGTTTCTGGCGCACGCCCTACACTCCGGCGCGGCTTGCGCGCTGGGGGCCGGAATTGCACGATCGCTTCATGCTGCCGTATTTTGTGGAACAGGACTTCGCCGATGTGCTCGCGGAACAGAACGCGTCAGGCTTCCCGCTGCGCGCCGATTGGTTCGCACCCGCATTTCGAATTCCGCTTCCCCAAACACGGTGATTTCGTCGACGCTGGGCGTCGAGATCGAGTTGCGTCAGGCGCTTGAGCCGTGGCACGTCATGGGTGAAGAAGGCGCAGTCGGCGGCACCGTCCGCTACGTCGACTCCTCCGTCGAGCGGTTGCAAGTCAGGACAACGGGGCTGGCGCCCGACCGCTTCGCGATCACCTGCAACGGCAAGCGCGTGCCGCTGCGCCCGACGGGCACCGCGGGGGAGTTTGTCGCAGGTGTCCGCTACCGCGCATGGCAGGCGCCATCCGCGCTGCACCCGATGATCCCGGTACACACGCCGCTGACGTTTGACCTCATCGACACCTGGATGGAGCGTTCAATGGGTGGCTGCAAGTATCATGTGATGCACCCGGGCGGTCGTCACTATGACGTGTTCCCGGTAAATGCCTTTGAGTCCGAGAGCAGGCGCCTCGCCCGTTTTTTCCGGATGGGGCACACGCCGGGGAGGGTGACCGCCCCGGCGCAGGCAACGAGCCCTGAATTTCCGCTCACGTTGGACCTTAGGCGAACGTGACTGACGCAAACGCAGCCCCGGTTGACCGGCCTGTATCACCTCCGCCGGAAGGACTGACGACGTACGGCGCCGACCGGCGCCGTTACGATGAGCTGCTCGATGGCGACGGCGCAGTGCGCCCTCACTGGCGGCGGCTGGTAGAGCGGTTCGCGGGTGATGATGCACGGACGGTCGCCCGTCGCGACCTGAAGCTGACGCGTCGTTTGATCGTCGAGAACGGGGTCACCTACAACGTGTACGCCGATCCGCAGGGAGCCGACAGGCCCTGGGCCCTGGACCCGCTGCCGCTGGTGTTGACTGCCGATGAATGGCAGCACATCGAGGGGGGTCTTGCGCAGCGCGCGCGGCTGCTGGACGCCTTGCTGGCGGATCTCTACGGACCGCAACGGCTGCTCGCTGAAGGCATCGTGCCTGCGGAGCTGCCTTTCGGTCATCCGAACTATCTCTGGCCTTGCCAGGGAATCAAACCGACTTCGGGGACTTGGCTGCACCTCTACGCGGCTGATCTTGCTCGCGCGCCCGATGGGCGCTGGTGGGTGCTGGCGGATCGCACCCAGGCACCGTCCGGCGCGGGTTACGCCCTCGAGAATCGTGAGATCGTTGGGCAGGTGCTGCCTGAACCGCTTCGAGAACTCGGCGTGCGCCGCTTAACCGATTTTTTTGGCGAGCTTCGCGAGCAGCTCCTCAGCGAAGGCAGCGACGACGCCAGCCGGCTCGCCGTGATATTGACCCCGGGTCCATTCAACGAAACGTACTTCGAGCACGCCTACCTCGCGCGCCAGTTGGGCCTGCCTCTCTGTGAGGGCTCTGATCTCACCGTGCGCGACGATACGGTGTATCTCAAGACATTGGCCGGCCTGAGACGCGTACACACCATACTGCGGCGGCTCGATGACGACTATTGCGATCCGCTGGAACTGCGCAGCGATTCGGCGCTCGGCGTGCCCGGCCTCATCGGTGCCGTGCGGGTCGGGCGGGTCGTCATGGCTAATGCCCTAGGAAGCGGCGTTCTGGAATCCGCGGCGTGGCTAGGTTTTCTGCCGCGGATCGCCGAGCGACTGCTCGGCGAGAAATTGACGCTTCCGGCAGTGGCGACCTGGTGGTGTGGCGAGCAGCCGGCCCTTGACTACGTAGTCGCCAATCTGCAGCACTTGATCATCAAACCCGCCTATCCAAACCAGCGCTTCGAGCCGGTGTTTGGCCGGACTCTCGACGAACAGTCGCGCGCACGTCTGGTTCAGCGGCTTTGCGCGCGCCCATACGCCTACGTGGCGCAAGAGCACCTCGCTCTCTCACAGGCCCCCGTATGGCGGCCGCGCGGCGCGCCAGGCTTCGCGGCGAAGGCAATCTCGATCCGTACCTACGTAATTGCGACGGCGGCGGGGCGCCGCGTCATGCCCGGCGGGCTCGCACGCGTTGCCGCTCCTACCGCGGTCGATGTCGTCTCTACACAGCGCGGCGGCGGGAGCAAAGACATCTGGGTGTTGTCCGATCACTCGAGCAATGAGGCTCCGGAATTTGTTGCGAGATTCCGGCATTCGCCGGTTCGAGGCGATGACATTCCCTCTCGCCTGGTTGAGAACCTGTACTGGTTCGGCCGCTACACGGCGCGGTGCGAGGACAAGGCGCGCCTGTTGCGCGCTACGTTGGCTGCGCGCATCGATGAGGGCGTGTGGAACTCTGCCGTGAAGCGCTGTCGCGAGCTCGGCGTGATTGCAGTCGGTGGCGACCCGACAGCCGGTTTACGGGACGATCGCAACCCGCAAGGCATCGGTGCTGACGTAAAGAAACTCGCGTGGTGCGCCTCGCAGGTGCGCACGCGCCTATCCGTGAGCAATTGGCGCGCGGTGGTTGACATGCAGCGCCGCCTGCAGCAGGCTGCGTCCGACGAGCCGAGGGAAGTGCTCGATCAGCTGCTACTGTCGCTCGCGGCGCTGGCAGGTTTCGCGTTGGACGACATGACGCAGGATCAGGGCTGGCGGTTGCTGCGGGCGGGCAGGCGCCTCGAACGTCTGCAATTTTCGGCCTGGCTGCTCGCGCAGCATCTCCTCTCGAGGTCCGCTACGCGCCACACTCACGTCGAGTGGCTGCTCGATGCCTGTGATAGCTCTCGTGTATTCCGCACCCGCTACAGCGTCGCGCCGCGCCTCGGTCCCATGCTCGACCTTCTGGTGCGAGACCCCGAGCACCCTCGCGCGCTCGCGTTCCAATGGCAGGCCATTGCACGCGATCTTGGGGCGCTCGCGACATCTTTGGGCGGTAGCGGCGAAATCGGGCTGTACGAATCCATCCCGGAATTCACGGACGACGATCTTGCTGCGCTGGAGGGTGATGAGCCGGAGGCGCGCCACGCTCTCGCGGCGCGGCTGCGCGCGGTCGGCGCTGCGGCTAGCCAGCTTTCGGACCGCTTGTCCCTGCGGCACTTTGCGCACATTAGCTGGAATGTGCGGACGATCGCCACATGAGCGACTTGGTCTTAAGCATCGGTGACGGTGCGTGTGGTGCCGCAAGATGAGCAATCCCGTACGCTACCGCATTCGCCACGAGACGATCTACCGGTATGAAAGCGATGTCGTTCACTCTCACCAGCTGCTTCATCTCGTGCCTAGACCCTCCCGCTATCAGCGCTGTATTGAGCACCAGGTCACCGTTACTCCCGGGACCTACCGCAATCGCAATGAAGTGGACGCATTTGGGAATCTGATCGCACGCGCGGAGTTCGATCACCCACATAGGCAACTGGAGATCGCAACTGATATGGAAGTTGATGTCTATGCCCGCCCGGCTGTGTCTTCTGCGGATACCACACCCTGGGAACGGACGGCGGCCGATCTCGCCTATCGTGGCAATGAACCCGCGCGCATGAGCCTGGAGGCGTGCAGATTCCGTCACGAGTCACCTTTCGTGCGCGTCAAGCAGGTATTCACAGATTACGCCGTGGATTGCTTTCCCAGCGGTGGACCGATACTCGTCTGCGCACAAGCGCTGATGACCAAGTTGCACCGCGACGTGCAGTACGCGCCCGGCGACACCACCATCGAGACGCCGCTCACCGAAGTACTCAACAATCGTCGCGGCGTCTGCCAAGACTTTGCTCACCTGATGATCGCGTGCCTGCGATCGCGCGGCCTCGCGGCGCGTTACGTGAGCGGATATGTGCGTCAGTTGCCATCGACGGCGGACGCGTCCGCCGGCACGGATGCGACCGGCTCTGGCAGAGTCCGCAATGCGGACTCCCTGGTCGGCTCTGGCGCCTCGCACGCGTGGGTTGCTGTCTACGCCCCGCCGTTCGGTTGGTTGGAACTTGACCCGACGAACGATACGTACGTGGGCACCGACCACATCGCGATTGCTTGGGGTCGCGACTTTGGCGACGTCTCACCACTTCGGGGCGTCATCATGGGCGGTGGCGAGCACACACTGTCGGTCACGGTGAGGGTCGAGCGGCTACGGGTCTGAGCGATGCGTGCACCTCGTCGGCCTTCAACGGCGGTTTCGCATGCGCTTGCGGCGCGCGGCGACCGCGGTCACTCGGTTGTCACGCCGACTTCCACCGACATTGACACGAAAGCGTCGGTCATGCCGTTGAAGCTGCCGATGAGCGGCACAGCCTGCGATGGATCACGTGCCACGGCGATGCGGATCAGGTTGCGGCCGCCCACAAGACCGTTCGTTGGGTCAAACTCGACCCAGCCAGCACCCGGCAGAAATACTTGCAGCCACGCGTGGGTGGCGCCACCGCCAACAAGTCCGCCGCTGGCGCCAATTAATTTCTCGTCGTAGAGGTAGCCAGACACGAAACGCGCAGCGAGCCCCAGGCTCCGCGCCGCCTCCATCATTAACAGGGCGAAGTCGCGACAGCTACCGCTACCGCGCTCGAGCGTCGTGATTGGAGATTGGACGCCGGCTTCATCACGCGCGACGTAACGGATCTGCGCCTTGATGCTGGTGGTCATTGCCGTCAGCACATCAAGCGTTACACCTCCCGGCGTCCTTGCCACCAGTTCGATCGCCCAGGCGTCCAGCCTGCATTGTGGATCGGCGTAATGCCGCTCCATCGTACGGCCGAGGTCGATCGTTTCATCAGGCGTGTATCGGAACGGGAACCGCATAGCGTACGGCTCGACGACAATCTGGCGCGGGGCGGTCGGATAGTGCTCGGCCCGAAAGCCAGATTCGAAGGTGAGTCGTGGCGCACTTTGGTCGAACGTCGCGATTGCGGTCGAATTGCCAAACACGTCGTGTATCCACCTGAGCGTGTGTGGGCGCGGATCGATGGCCAGCGTGGTCGTGATGATCCGCAGGTCGTGGCTATCGCGTGGCCGGCACATGAGCCGGTGTTCGCCGAAGTAGACTGGCTGGTTGTATAAATACGTTGTCTTGTGGCGAATATTGAGAATTGTCATGCGGGTTTGTCGTTCGCGCGAGCGGCAGAAGGAAATTTCTGAAGCCTATGCTTTGGAAATAGTATCGGTCTCGAGGAACTGATAATACCGCCTTCCAGTCCAGCGGGGCCACGAAGGAAGCCGCGCAGGCCTTCCGCGGAGATATAAGCTTGCGCGTAAGCGGTCCCCGTATCGGCTATATCCCCCCGCTTCGCGTCCAGCAAGACCAGTGGGCCTGCGACATGGGCATAGTCAATCACGCGTTCCAGTGTTTGCCATCCGCGCCAGCCGAGGCGCTCAAACAGCGACGCCCAGGGCAATCAGTTCGACGACGCGGCAGCAAAACCCCTCGACGGCCTTCGCCGTCTCCGGGCGTTGCGGATGCATGGCCCCGCGACGGAATAGAGAGGGGATGCGGTCAAGATAGAGGTCCAGTCCGCCACACAGGGGGTGCCCAAGTGCCCGCGTCCGTTCGACAATTCGATCACCGTCAGCGCGTATGTTTTGTCAACGTCTCGCGAGCTTCTTTGAATACCGCACACTTCGGTGAGCCCCGCTATGCCTCGTCGACCTTGGCAACGGCCGGCCTGCTTGCGCCAGCCCGAATCAACACGCGCACGGTCGGTTCACTCGACGGCGTGCCCAGCATTATCTCCGCGTAGATCAGCTAAGGCCGCCAGCATTTTTTCCATGGACAGATGGGCTTCGTAGACCGCGGCGATCATCGCTGAGTCCTCCGCAATCCCATCGTTCTGCGACAACAACTCTGGGCGCAGGGACTGCCTCACAATGGGACGCGGCACGAGAGTTCCAGGTCGGCGCATCGCGGACTTGGCTGTGCGCAGTGGTGGGGCGTTGACCTGGACGGGTAGCAGCGCGTGAATGGCCTTGCCCCAGTTGATGTGGAACCTCATGGCGCCATCCTCCGGAAAGTTGGATCTGCCGAATCTTGCTGTGCAATCAACACAAGAATCCCAGCAAACGCCGTGCCAGGTTCTCTGGATGACCGACGCGGTTACTTATCTGAGTCATTGTGATTGATTTCACAAGGTTTATCGCGCCTGCAACTATCGATGCGCGGGTTCGTACACTACCCACGGCGCACCACCGTAGTTCAAGTAAGGCGTGTCACGCACCGCTTCGGTGACATGGGGCCGCTCTCGCGACCCTCTGGAGACGGTGGCGACCGGCCGCAACGGAGCGGGCTGTCGCGCTTAGCCATGCCGTTCCCGCGACCTCGCGCCGCGGTGACCTCTTGCTGCGATGTTGGACGCGATCGATCCAGGCTCGACGATGCTTACACCATCGCAACGTGGCCGGCACGATCCGGGGCGACTTCAAGCTGCAGCAAACTACTCGGCATGTCGGTGAACGGAAAGCGCTGCGGCTGAGCGCGCTGTGTGCGGCGATTGATCATGTGGATCGAGAAGGCCTCGACGCATTCCCAATACTCACGGCGAAGCTGCGCCGGAAAACTAACGTCATCGAAGGCCAGCCACAACTCCCTGAGCCAGACTTCGCGTGCGACCTCGTCAATCGTGAACGGACAATGCCGCCTGCGCATGCACGGCTTCCCGTGGCGCGACGTGAAGTCCCGCGGACCACCGCACGTCTCGACAGCGTAATCGGCTGCACGCGCCACGCCAGCGAGGAAGCGCTCTTTATAAATGGGGAACAGTGCGCGAAGAGGTGTCTCGTACAGCCGCTGGTGATGCCGCAATACCAGCGCGCGCAGTGTTCCCGCCCCCGCCAGCTCGAATATCCGTCGTGATGGAAATGGCACGGGAGGGAATTACAGTTCGTGCATGCCTTCCACCCGCCGCACTTCGGCGCCGACGACGAAGCCAATGGCGCCGGATTGGCACCCGTGAGTCGTCGGCAGATCGGCATCTAATTTCGAATTCATTTCTAGCTCCCAGACGTGTCGATCGCATTCCGCTTGGCACTCGAACCACGATATATATGGTTCGCTATAGCGATAACATGCAGAAAGCATGCCAGCCCAACACATTTCGATATCATCAATAATCAGCCGGATAACCGGCCCTCGATGCGCCTAGCGTGACCGCAAGGAAGCCGATACATGCGCAACCAGAGGTCGCGACACGGCAGATCGATGGCGCCTTCGCAAGGAGCGCGGCTCTGACCTAAGCCTCCCGACCCGGATGCATGGGTTCCCGGACTTTCTCGGAGCACGCTGATATCCAGCGTTGAAGCTCGCTTACGTGCATGCTTTCTTCGTTGACAAATTCCCTGGCCAGCGCACGGATCTCTGGATCCTGAGTCGAATCGAGAATGCCCCGGTAGTACGCGAGGCCGGCTTTCTCGGCTTCCAGGGCTACCACCAGCGCCGCATCGCGCCCAATCATCGGATCGGCTGCCCAGATCGCCGCGGCTTCAGGACTTTCAATGTCCGGCCACACGAACTCATCTGCCTTCACGGTAGGCAGCTCGCGAAATCCAGCTCTTGCCCGTGCATCCGTCAGATGCAGGCGGGAGTACTCGGACAGGCGGCGAAACAACTTCATGACCTCTCGATTTCCGGCGGTGGCCATGGCATCGGCGAGCTGACCAAAACGCAGCGCGGCTTCCTGTTCCAATTTGATCGCGTAGGCCAGAAACTCTTCGACCGATTCCATGGTGTTGCCTGCGCTCAAACGGCCGGAACCGGCTTTCGGGTCATCGTCTGGGCGATATGATGTTCCTCGCGCGCAATCCATTGCTTCAAGGCCTCGACGTGCTCGGCCTCTTCCTTGACGAACTCTTTCGCCACAGCGCAGATCGCGGCATCGGAATTGGTATTCGCGACGGCGTAATAGAACTCGTAACCGCGCCGCTCGCCCTGCAAGGCCACCTTGAGCGCATCCAACCGCGACAGGTGCGCATCGCCGGCCCAAAGTGCGGTGCGTTCCGGTGTCACGTTATCGGGCCACAGGCTGAGTGCCGGCACCTTCACCGGGACGGCGTGACTGACCATGCGCTGCCTGGCCTCCTCGTAGTGCAGGCGTGAATAGCCTGCCAGCTTCGCAAACAATTCGGCCACCTCTGCGTTGCCATGTTTTTTCATGGCATCGGCCAATTGTTCGTAATGCACGGCGGCATCGTCCTCGACCAGCAATGCGAAGTTGAGGAATTCATCGAGCGAGTCGATCTTGAGTCCCCCCTTGTATATGGACGCGGCGATGGATAGGCCCGGACCTTTGACCGGCAAAGTCTCGTCACCTTCGAAGGTGACCAGAATGTCTTCGTCGCGAACGAAATATTGGCAGGCCAGACGAACTCGCGGCGGCATGTCGTTGACCTCGGCCTCCATGATTTCCTGTTTGGTGATTTTCCCGAGCTGACGAAGCAGCTCCTTTTCCTTCTCGGTCAGAGCGATGCCCATGCGCTTTGAATGCGACATGGGAGTCACTGTCACCTGACAGGATCCACACTCCCCGTCCTGGCAATCGAAGGGAATGGGTATTTTGTGCGCCTTGGCGATCGCCAGCAGGGTTCCGCGATGTCCCGCGACTGCGTACACCGTGATGTCCCTCGGCATGATCGGCGACGAAAAAGTGACATTGGCCATCTGTTACCTCGATTCTGGTCGGGCTGACGGGATCCGTCCTTGCACTCCGCGGAGATGCAATACTCATGCCTGATCGAGTAAAAGCGAATTGCCTGTCCAATTGCGGAGTGTCGTTGCACCGTGCCACGACCATTGTCAGGGTCGCGACGCGCACGGATCGCTACGTTGTCGGATTTCGCGCAAATCCCACATCGCCACACTGATGCGCACCCGCCGTCCGGGAGCGCACCGTGACAGGCTGGCGAAAATACGTCGTTTTGCGCCCGAGTGATGCGAAATGGGCCGTCTGGCACGCTTCGTGCTGCCTTCGCTCCGTAGCCAACTTTATCGGACTCTTGGAAACCAAACGGATGTTCAGACCGAACGCAATCCTGATATTTCTGATTCTGGTGTGCCAACCGGCATCGGCGGACGACACAATCGAAGAGCGCCGCCCATTGCCATTGCTGCAGATGATGGCAGACCATCAGAAGCAAATGATGCGCGACCATTTGGGAGCCGTGCAGGAGATCGTCACTGCACTGAGTTTGGATGATTTCGATGCGGTTCAGCATGCGGCGGTCCGACTCGGCTATTCCGATGAGGTGGGCAAAGTATGCAATCACATGGGTGCAGCGTCGCCCGCCTTTACCCGTCAGGCGCTCGCGTTCCATCACACGGCTGATGGCATTGTTGCGGCCGCGCACGAGCGCAGCCGCGGCCGAGTCCTCGCTGAACTGTCAACAACGTTACAGGCTTGCAGGGCCTGCCATGCGCAGTGGAAGCAAGAGATAGTCGACGATGCAACGTGGAATCGCCTCACCTCGGCGCCGCAATCCGCCGGGCAAACCCACGAATGACATGGGGAGTATTCGATGCCCGTAACGACACATGACAGCCGGCTGGTTGGGCGTAAGCTCGCGCTATCACGTTGTGGCAGGCGATTCCCGGCAAGCGAGCGAATCGACCTGCTCGAAGCCATCGGTCAGATGGGCTCGGTTTCACGGGCCGCGCAGCGGTTGAATTTGACCTATAAGGCGGCGTGGGATGCGGTCGATGCGATCAACAATCTGGCCGAGAAGCCTGTGCTCATCCGGGCACCCGGCGGTCACCTCGGATGCGGCGGTTATCTCACTGAGCACGGCCGCGAGTTTGTGCGGCTTTACCGCCTCCTCGAATCCGGCTATCAACGGCTGTTGACGCAGATGCAGGCCCAGGTCGGCAACTTCGACCAACTCAATGAGCTGCTGAAGGCCATCACGATGAAAACCAGCGCGCGCAATCAGTTGCGCGGCACGGTCAAGGCGATCCGTCAGGGCTCGATCAGCGCCGAAGTCGTTCTGGATATCGGCGACGGTCTCGAGATCTTTGCGAACATCGCCAACGAGGCGGTCGAAGACCTTAGGCTCGTCCCGGGACGCGATGCGGTCGCACTCATCAAGGCGAGCTTCATCATGATATCGAATGATGAAAATATCCGTACCAGTGCGTGCAATCGCCTGGTGGGCGTCGTATCCGCGGTCATTCGGGGCAGCGTCAACAGCGAAGTAAAGATCCAGTTGGTGGGCGGACGCACGTTGACGGCAATCGTCACCTGCAAGGCTCTCAAGGAACTCGATCTTGCCGACGGCAGCAGCTGTTGCGCCCTGGTAAAGGCGTCCCATGTCCTGATCGCCGTCAATGGCTGAGACGCCCGGTCAGCCTATCAGTGGATCGTTCCGCGAGCGCTGACGCCGCATAGCGTTAAGGCACGCACCAGATCCGTGCGGCCCAATATGCTCGCCGCACTGTCCCTGGGCGGCTGCTGCGCAGCCGGCGACCGGCCTTCCTTCGCGGTCCGAAACAATCCTTGCCGATTGAAGCGCTTATCTTCGCGGCACCGCAAAAATAACGCGGCTTAGCACGGTTCTTGCATATAGCTAATGCATCGAGTCGAGGAACGATATCCGCGGTAACTCCTCCGGAGACAACGTGCCAGACGGTCAAATGGAGAGCATGCCAGACAGTCAAGTGGACAAGGGCGGCAGCGACGTGCGAGCACGCGGCATGCGCCGCGCCGATATCGCGCTCGTCGGCATGTACGAAATTTCCAAACTCCTGGCTGTGCCCGCCAGACTCGAGACCTCATTCTCGGGTGTGCTGCAATTGCTGGCGAGCTTCCTCGACATGAGGCATG
Organism: uncultured Gammaproteobacteria bacterium; assembly: GCA_963758145.1. Lineage (GTDB taxonomy): Bacteria > Pseudomonadota > Gammaproteobacteria > Steroidobacterales > Steroidobacteraceae > Bog-1198. The sequence continues at coordinate 519,743 of CAVWUK010000008.1, read as the reverse complement.
GATTGATCGCGCTGCTCGACGATCGAGGTGCGCCGGAGATCGTTGTCGGATGCGGCTGGAGCGACGCGAACGCGAGACGCTATTTTGCCCGCCTGCCGGAGAAGGCGATCGGGCGCATTGTCGTGACCAAGATGCCGCTGGTCATCAGGCAAATGAAGAAAGATTCGTTGTTCGAAAACTGGGATTTTTCGGGATGGGATCCGCCTCAAGACGATTTTTCGTTCATCGGTGTACCCATTAAGGATCGTGGTAGCGTCATTGGAACGGTAACTATCGATCGCGAACTGGGCGACGGTGCCTACTTCAGCCTCGATGAGGACGTTCGTTTCCTCACGATGATTGCCAACCTCCTGGGGCAGACGGTGCGTCTGCAGCGGCTCATCGCGCACGACCGAGAATGGTTGATTCACGAGCAGCGCCGGCTCGAGAGGACGATTGCCGATCGCGCAACACCGGCAAAAGGCGACCCGGCGCCGATGAGCGACTTCGCACCGACGGCGGGAATCATCGGCGACACGCCCGCGATCAAAGCGGTGCTCGACAAAGTACGCCGTGTGGCGCGGAGCAACTCACCGGTCTTATTGCGGGGTGAGTCGGGCACCGGCAAGGAGTTGTTCGCGCGGGCGCTGCACGAGTGGTCGCCGCGGCATGAGAAGCCCTTCATCGCCGTCAACTGCGCGGCCCTGGCCGAAAGCGTGCTGGAATCGGAATTGTTCGGCCATGAGAAGGGCTCGTTCACCGGCGCCACCGCGCAGCGCAAGGGCCGGTTCGAACTCGCCGACAAGGGCACACTGTTCTTGGACGAGATTGGCGAGATTTCGCCCGCGTTCCAGGCCAAGCTCTTGCGCGTGCTGCAGCTCGGTGAATTCGAGCGCGTCGGCGGAACCTCGACGATCAAGACTGACGTACGCCTGGTTGCCGCGACCAATCGCAACCTGGAGGAGTCGGTCGCCAAGGGCGACTTTCGTCCGGACCTCTACTTCCGGATCAGCGTCGTGCCGATCTTCGTGCCGCCGCTGCGCGCGCGCAAGGGCGACATTCCCCTGCTGGCGCGGGAGTTCCTGGAGCGCTTCAACGCCGAGCATGACGCGCATCTCTCTCTGACCGCGAGTGCGATGCAAGTCCTCACCTCGTGCCACTTCCCCGGCAACGTGCGCGAACTCGAGAATTGCATCCGCCGCACTGCCACTCTGGCGAATGCAGACGGGCTGGTGGCCGACGATTTCGCGTGCCGCCAGGATGAATGCCTGTCGGCCGTTCTGTGGAGAAAGCCTGCGGACTCGACCGACGGTTTCGTGCCGCTGCCCATCGGTCGGGGCGCATCGTATGTGAAATCGTCCCCGCCCCCCACCCCGCACCCACCGCCGGCGCAGCCAGAACCAACCGATGCCCCGGCGGCAGAGGCGCCCCAGGGCGAATCGGCGCTGCAGGACGGGTCGGAAACCGATCGGGAGCGGCTGATTGAGGCCATGGAAACCGCCGGCTGGGTCCAGGCCAAGGCGGCACGCATTCTCGGATTGACCGCACGGCAGATCGGCTACGCGCTGCGCAAGCACGCCATCCCGGTCAAGAAGTTCTGATCAGCCGAATTTGAACAGGATACCGTAGCCTCCGCGCGGGTATTCCCACAGTACGTTCCGGTGCTCGCTGCAGACCACCCGGCACGTGCCGCATTCCAGGCACCCGTCGGTTATCAGGGTGACCTGTCCGTCGCCCTCCTTCGTGTAGCAGGATGCGGGGCAGCAGACCAGACAGGGTTTCGATTCGCACTTGAGCTGACAAACATCCGCGTCGGCAATCTGGATATGCGCCCGGCCCGCGTCGACCTTGTAGCGGTTCTGAAACAGCTTTTCCTCGACCTTGCTCATTCGAAGGCCCTCCAAAGCTTGAATGCATCACCGATCAAACCGAACCGCGACCGTTTCTGGATGAAATTCCGGCGGATGTCGCGCTCCTTGCTCTTTTTATCCGCACCGTCCACCACCAGCATCGTATGTGCGGCACGGTTGATGAGCTCCGGATACTGCGTGAAGAACTGGGGGTTGTTTTCCAGAAATCCCGGCATGTCGCGATATTTCTTCAAATCCTTCATCACGAAGCTCTCGTCGAGCTTGCGGCGGTAGCGGGCAAGATTCTCGGCCGTGAAGTCCTTGCCGGCGGCACGCAGTTCGATCAGGGTCTCGGCCGCCAGCCGGCCGGTCGTCATCGCGAGATTGGAGCCCTCGCGATGCACGCTGTTCACGAACATGCCGGCGTCGCCGACCATCATCCAGCCCGCACCGTATATCTTTGGAATCGCGTTGTAACCGCCCTCGGGGATGAGGTGGGCACAGTATTCCTTCATCTCGCCGCCTTCCAGCAGCGGGCGGATCGCAGGGTGCGTCTTCATTTTCTCGATCAACGCATGGGGCGTAATCTTCTGGGCGCGAAGATCCGACAGCAGGCAGCCGACGCCGATGGTCAGCGACTCCGTATTGGTGTACAAAAACCCCGTGCCGACCATGCCCTGTGTAATCTTGCCGGCCATCTCGATGGCGACCCCCTCCTCCGGCCCGACGTTGAAGCGGCTCTCGATCGTCGTGTCCGGCAGGAAGTGAATTTCCTTGACGGCGAGCGCTACGTCGCGCGGCTCCAGTTCCGGGCGAAAACCGGCCTTCCTGGCCAGCAATGAATTGACGCCGTCGGCGAGTATCACAGCGTCGGCGTAGACTGAGCCGCCGGCGCGGTCGGTTATCGCGCCGATCACCCGATCGCCGTCCATGTGCAGGCCGAGCACTGTCGTTTCGCAGATGGTCAGCCCACCGGCATCTTGCACCTTCTTCGAGAACCACTTGTCGAACTGCGCACGGATGATGGTGTAGCGGTTGAAGGGGGGCGTATTGAACGCGTTCGAGCGGTAGGTGGAGCCCACATAGGAGTCATCATCGAGCATCCACATGCGCTGCTCGATCAGATGGCGCTCGAGCGGCGCATCGTCACGAAAATCCGGGATTATCTTCTCCAATGCGTCCGAGTACAGGATCGCTCCCTGAACGTTCTTCGACCCCGGCGATTCACCGCGCTCGATCTGCAGCACGTTCAGGCCCGCCTTGGCGGCCGTGTAGGCGGCCGCATTGCCGGAGGGTCCGGCGCCGATTACCAGTACGTCGAAGTGTTCACTCATGATGCTGCCTCTGCTGGCTCTCCAGGGCGGATGTTCAGCCCGCGCGCTTTGCCGTGGCGGCGTGCTGTCGGAAGACGTCGGTCAGCGCGGGCAGGATCTGCATCGCATTGCCGACAATTCCGTAGGTGGCGAAATCAAAGATGGGCGCATTGGGATCCTCGTTGATCGCGATGATGACGTCGGAACTCTCCATGCCGACGCGATGCTGGATGGCACCCGAGATGCCGGCTGCGATGTAGAGCTTCGGACGTACCGTCTTGCCGGTCTGCCCCACCTGCCGGTCAGCGGTCACCCACCCAGCCTGGATCAGCGGACGCGTCGCGCCGACCTCGGCGCCGAGGACCTCGGCAAGATCCCAGATCAGCTGAAAATTCTCCGGACGCTTCAGGCCGCGCCCGCCGGAGACGATGATGTCGGCATAGGCGAGTTGCGCCTGGTCCTGGCGCTCGTCGGGTATGTATTCCAGCACCTTGGTGATGATGGACTCCTCTATCATGCCGAGCGTCTCCTCGATGATCCGCCCGGTGCGCGGGCTGCCGCGCTCAGGGCTATGCATCACGCGCGGACGCACCGTGGCCATTTGAGGCCGGTAGTTCAGGGTCTGAATGGTGCACAGCAGGCTGCCGCCGAAGGTCGGTCGCGTCGCCGCGAGGCTGCGGTTGTCGGGGTCAATGGTGAGCTCGGTGCAATCGGCGGTGAGTCCGGTGGCAAGCGTGGTCGCGATGCTGCCGCCGAGATCGCGCCCGAGCGTGGTGGCGCCCAGCAGCACAATCTCCGGCTGGTATTTGTCGACGAGATGCGTGAGGCCCTTGGTGTAGGGCTCGTTGCGGTAATTGGCGAGAACCGGATCTTCAATGAGGTAGCAGACGTCGGCGCCGTAGCAAAACGTGTCGTCGCAGGCCCGGCGAATCGCGGGGCCGGGCGCCCCGAGGACGACCGCACCGACATCGACGCCAAGCTGGTCCGCAAGCTTGCGCGCCTCGCCGAGCAGTTCCCAGGACACCGGATGCGTAACGCCACGCTCGTGCTCAACGAACACCCAGACGCCCTTGTAGGCGGCAAGGCGAGGATCGAGTTCGACTTTACGGCGCCCGGTAGCGGTCTTTTTCGCTGGAATTTCAGTCATTGGGGATGCTCTCGATGTCCGCCTGGCTCACGACGCGCGCTCCGCGATATGGCGCTCGAGCTGCGGATGATGGGTGAAAAGTTTAGTCAGCAGCGTCGCGGCAAGATCCTTCGGTGCATCTCCGTGCACTTCAATGCGTTCAGCTTTGCGCGCCTTGGGCTGCGGCGCGAAGACCTTCGCCACGACTGTCGGCGAACCCTTCAGGCCGACCTTGCTCAGGTCCTCGATGCCCGCGGCGGCCTTGTCCCACACCTTGAGCGGATGCCGCGCCGCGCGGAACATGTCGTCCATGGAGGCGAAGCGCATCTCGTTGATGCCCTCGAGCACCGTAATCAGGCATGGCAGACTGGTCTTCAGCACCTGCACGCCGCCCTCGGCGCGCCGGTGAATGAGGATCTCCTTGCGCTCGAGGTCCAGCGCATCGATCCTGGCCACGTAGGTCAGCAACTGCAGATTTAGGCGTTTCGCAATGCCGGGTCCGACCTGCGCCGTGTCGCCGTCGATGGTCTGTTTACCCGCGAACACGATATCGACCGGCATGTCCTCGCGGATGCGCTGGATCGCGGCAGCCAGCGCGTAGCTGGTTGCGAGCGTGTCGGAACCGGCGAAGGCACGATCGCTGAGCAAGATCGCTTCGTCAGCGCCGAATGACAGCGCCTTGCGCAAAGCGGCATCGGCCTGCGAGGGCCCCATGCAGAGCACCGTCACCCGTCCGCCGTAGCGGTCCTTGAGACGCAGCGCCTCCTCGAGCGCGAACAGATCGTACGGATTGACGATGGCCGGCACACCCTGCCGCATGATGGTATTGCTGACCGGGTGGACGCGAATCTGCGCGCTGTCCGGTACCTGCTTGATGCAAACGACGATGTGCATGACCAGCCTCCGTGAGAATCTAAGACGCGCTGTGCGACGGCAGCGTGCGGCGCAGGCTTTCGAGCCCGACATGAGCGCCCTGCGCATCCTGAAAAACCTTGAACACCTTTTCCTGTGCGGGGGTCGAGCGCACGAAGTCCTCGTAGGCTCGCGCCAGCAGCGCTCGGTACGCACCGAACTGCACCGCGCAGTCGGCATCGACCATCTCCGGCTTATGAACCTCCAGGTACTGGTTGAAGCGCTTGAGGATGTGCAGCCGATTCACGTGCAGCACCGCCGCATCGTACGGCAGCGACAAATACTCGAAGAACTCCTCCGCCGACGACAAATCGCGCATTTCGGCCCGGATGTCGATCATGATGGGGTCCCGCATCCGGCAGCGCTGAATGCCAGATAGAAACGCCGCAAATCGTCACTGTCGGGCGGACGTTTTCTTTCCACGGCGTGATCGCGGATGCGCGCCAGCATGTCGCCGGCCTGCCGATCGGTCAGCGCAATGCCAAGCTTTGCGTACGCCTGGCGCACCGCCCGCGAACCGGAGTGCTTGCCGAGCACCATGCGGTGCACGCGACCCACCTCGTCGGGATCGAACCCCTGGTAATTGAGCGGGTTCTTGATCAGGCCGTCGACGTGGATGCCGGCTTCGTGCGTGAAGACCGCCTCGCCGACGATGCTCTTGTTGAGCGCCACTGCGCGCCCGGACGCACGGGCGACCAGGCGCGAGAGTGAGGGAAAGTGCCGGGAGTCGACCCCGGTCTCGATATTGTACAAATGCCGCAGCGCCATCACGGCCTCCTCCAGCGGAGCATTACCGGCCCGCTCGCCCAGGCCATTGACGGTGGTGCTGATGTGGGTCGCGCCGGCGTTGACGGCGGCCAGCGTGTTGGCGGTCGCCAGTCCAAAATCGTCATGGCCGTGCATTTCGATTTCGATGTCCACCGCATCGCATAGCCTGCGGATACGCCGTGCGGTCGCCGCCGGATCGAGTACGCCGAGCGTGTCGGCGAAACGAAAGCGGCGCGCGCCGGCGGCGCGCGCGGCCTCGGCTGCCTTGACGAGAAAATCCGTGTCGGCACGGGAGGCATCTTCCGCGCCTACCGATACCTCGCAGCCGGCGCCGAGAGCAGCATCCACACAGCGGCGAATCTGCCCGAGCACCCACTCGCGCGTCCGGCGCAATTTGTGGTGTATCTGAATGTCGGACACGGGAATGGAGAGATTCACGATATCCGCCGGGCAGCCGGCGGCGGCGTCGATGTCGTCCTGGGTCATCCGGCCCCACACCATCAGAGTCGCATTCAGACCCAACTCGGCGACCGCCTGAATGGTCTCCCGCTCCGCTCCGCCCATGGCCGGAATTCCAATCTCCAATTCCGGCACGCCGGCAGCGTCGAGTGAACGGGCAATGGCGAGCTTCTCCTCGATCGTGAACGCGACCCCGGCGCTTTGTTCCCCGTCGCGCAGCGTCGTGTCGTTGACCGTAACGAATCGATTGGACATGGTCGGCATCCTGTGAAAATGAGTCGCTCTAACGGGAACAAAGCAACTCGCGTGCCAACCGGCGATATGTCGCTGCCGCGCCATCATTTGACGGATTTTCGGCCGACGCGACCCCTGCGCCGAGGGAGGGAATTCGACATCGCGCCCGGTTTGTCGGCTTTGCGACAGACTTGCTCATTGCGCCTCGTCGATCCAGGCCATCTGAATGGCTTCAAGGATCTTTTCGTTCGAGCGCTGCGGATCGTCCTCGAAGTCAGGCAATTCGGTTACCCAGCGGTGCAGGTCGGTGAACCGGACCCGTAGCGGATCGATCTCGCCATGCGCATCGAGCAGTGCGGCGGCGATATCGCAGGTGTCAGTCCAGCGCATCCTGGCACTCAATGGCCGGCGATATTAAGCGTATAGCGCGGGATCTCTATTACCAGGTCAGCGCTTGCGACCCGTACCTGGCAGCTCAGCCGCGATGTCGCTTCGAGACCCCAGGCCTTCCCGAGCTGGTCCTCCTCGGCGTCGCCGGCCGGGCGCAGCGACGCGAAGCCCTTGCGCACGAGCACATGACATGTGGTGCAAACGCACGATTTCTCGCAGGCATTTTCGATAGCCACGCCGTTGGCGCGCAACTGGTCGCAAAGCTCGGCACCGGCGCGGCACTCGAATTCCGCGCCGCTCGGGCACAATTCTTCATGGGGCAGCACGGTAATCTTGGGCATCCGGCGCTCTAAAGGAAATCGGCGAGCTGGCGCCCGGCAAGGGAGCTGCGCACGGCATCGTCCATGCGTCTTGCGGCGAGCGGCGCACCCAGCTCGTTGAGCGTCGCGGCCGCCGTGCGGATGGCATCGGCATTCTCTGCGCGCAGCTCATCGCGCAGTGCGACCATTGCCGTATCAAGCGTCGCCCGGTCCGCACCGCTTAACCAGGTTTGCGTGTCCCCGGCGAGTGCACTGTCGATCGATTCGAGCAGTCGTTCCGCGTCGACCATTTGTTCGCGGAGTGCGCGCATTGATGCGTCTGTGACTGCGTGAGCCGCGGAATCCCCGAGCATGGCTGCAATTTCGGTGCCGCTGAGTCCGAACGACGGCATCACGGTGACCCTGGCTTCGACACCGCTCGACTGCTCGCGTGCGCTGACGCTGAGGAGGCCATCCGCGTCGACCTGGAAAATGACCCGGATGCGCGCGCCGCCGGCCGCCATGGGCGGAATGCCGCGCAATTCGAAGCGCGCCAGGGAACGGCAATCCGCCACCCGCTCTCGCTCCCCCTGCACAACGTGCAGGCTCATGGCGGTCTGACCGTCCTTGAAGGTCGTGAAGTCTTGACCGCGCGCCACCGGCAGCGTGCTGTTTCGAGCGATGATGCGCTCAGTGAGGCCGCCCATGGTTTCCAGGCCGAGCGACAGCGGGATGACATCGAGCAACAGCCAATCGCCCGCGCCGCTGCGATTGCCCGCGAGCGCATGAGCCTGAATCGCCGCGCCCAATGCGACTGCTTCGTCGGGATCGACGTCTGTAAGCGGCTCGCGCTGGAAACAGTCGCGAACCGCGCGCCGGATGGCGGGCATCCGCGTTGCCCCGCCGACCAGCACCACGCCCTGAATAGCCTCCACCGTCGTTCCGGCGTCGCGCAATGCCTTGCGCACGGGGACCAGCGTCCGCGCGATCAGGCTCGCGGTCAGACCCTCCAGGGTAGCGCGGTCGAGTGTGAGCGCCAGGGCCGCGCCGTTGCTCAAGCGCGCATAGATCTCGGCATCCTGTTGCGATGACAGGCATTCTTTGGCCTGTCGGGCCTGCTGCATCAACAAGCGATGATCCTGCGCCGGCAGCGCGGCCAGCTGCGCCTGCGCAAGGATCCATTCGTAGACCGTCTGATCGAAGTCATCACCGCCCAGCGCGGAATCGCCGTTCACGGCCAGTACTTCGAAAACGCCGCGCGTCAGCCGCAGAATGGAGATATCGAACGTTCCGCCCCCCAGGTCGTACACCGCATAGACGCCCTCGCTCGCATGCTCGAGTCCGTAGGCGATGGCGGCAGCCGTGGGTTCGTTCAGCAGACGCAGGACATTGAGCCCGGCGAGTCGCGCGGCGTTCTTGGTCGCCTGTCGCTGGGCATCGTCGAAATAAGCGGGTACCGTGATCACTGCACCCACCAGTTCGCCGCCGAGCGCCTGCTCGGCGCGCTGCCGCAACGTCTTGAGAATCTCAGCGGAAATCTCCACCGGGTTGCGCATGCCGGCGGCGGTATCGACCTCGACCATGCCGCGCCCGTCCACCAACCGATAGGCCTGGCGCTGCGAATCGGACAAATCCGCGAGGCGCCGTCCCATCCAGCGCTTTACGGACACAATCGTGTTCAACGGGTCGGCGAGCTGCCGGCTCTTTGCCTCAAGACCCACCTCGACCTGGCCGCCGGCCAGGAAGCGCACGACCGATGGCAGCAGCTTGAGCCCGTCCTCGTCGCGCAACGCGCGCGACGAACCGTCACGTACCGCGGCGATCAGCGAATTGGTCGTGCCGAGATCGATGCCGACGGCCAGCCGGTGCTGATGCGGCGCCGGACTCTCCCCCGGCTCGGCAATGCTCAGCAGCGCCATCAGGCCTCCAGCTCGTCGCGCGCGTCATCGATGGCGGCGACCAGCTTGTCGATGAACATCAGCTGCAGCACGCTTAGCACGGCCCCGGCATCGTCTGCGTCACCATCCAATTGGGCGCCGAGCCGGGCACTCAAGGTCCCCGCATGGTCACGCACCGACGCGCCGAGCCTCCGCAGCGCCGCCTCGTCGCGAGCCGCACGCGCATCGCCCAACGCTTCGCGCCAATCGATTTGCGCGGCCAGGAACGCCCCCGGCATCGTTGCGCCGGAGTGATCGATCTCGATGCCGCGCAGGCCGAGCAAATGGCGCGCCCGCAATACCGGTGTCTTCAGCGTGCGATAGGCTTCATTGGCGCGGGTCGTGAGCTCGAGCGCCTGATGCCGTTCGGCCGTCGTACCGTCTGCGAACCGATCCGGATGCACCCGGCTCGCCAGCCTATGGTAGGCAAGGTCCAGTTCGTGAAGCGGCAACGCATAACGCGCTTCGAGACCGAACAGGGAAAAATAGCTCAACGGCATTCCGGCGCCGCAAATCGTCATACCGTGAAGCTCTCGCCGCACCCGCATTCCGCCTTGCTGTTGGGATTATGGAACTTGAATCCCTCGTTCAGGCCTTCGCGCACGAAGTCCAGTTCTGTTCCCGAAAGATACGGCAGGAATTTTCGTTCCACGAGCAGAGTCACGCCGCGGCTTTCGAACTCGCAGTCCTCGGGCTGCTTCTGGTCGGCGAATTCGATCGTGTAAGCAAGTCCCGAGCAACCCGCGGTGCGCACCCCGAGCCGCAGCCCAATCCCGGCACCGCGCTTATCGATGGACTGCCGCACCCGAAGGGCAGCCTTTTCCGTCAGCTGGATTGTCACTGGTCTCTCCTTGATCGGCGGTAGAAAATGAGCTTCCGCAACCGCAGGTGCTCTTCGCATTGGGATTCCTGATGACGAAGCGCGAACCATCGGCGCCGTCCTGGAAATCGACCTGGGCGCCGCTCAGATATTGCAGGCTGATCGGGTCGATCAGCACGCGCACGCCGCCCTTGTCGATTACGAGGTCCTCGCCGTCGCTCGCTTCCTCGAACGCGAAGCCGTATTGAAATCCCGAGCAACCCCCGCCGGAGACGGAGACGCGCAGCATCAGGTTCGGGTTGCCCTCCTCGAGGATCAGTTCGCGCACCTTCGATGTGGCATCGTCGCTGAACAGCACTGGTACCGGCGGATCGGCTGACATGGCAACTCCTATTGATCGGCAGGGGTTATGGAGGCCCGTTTGGCCAGGTAGTCGCCGATCGCGGCCTTGATGGCATCCTCGGCGAGCACCGAGCAATGAATCTTCACCGGCGGCAGCGCCAGTTCCTCGGCGATGTCGGTGTTCTTGATCTCGCGCGCCTGATCGAGCGTCTTGCCGCGCAGCCATTCGGTCACCAGCGAGCTCGATGCGATGGCGCTGCCGCAACCGTAGGTCTTGAAGCGCGCCTCCTCGATGACGCCATCTTCGCCTACCTTGATGTGCAGCTTCATGACGTCGCCGCAGGCGGGCGCGCCCACCATGCCGGTGCCGACGCTGGGATCGTTCTTGTCGAACGATCCGACGTTGCGCGGATTCTCGTAATGATCCAGGACCTTGTCGCTATATGCCATCGATATTCCTTTCAGTGGGTCGCCCACTGCACCTTGCTGAGATCAATGCCTTCCAGGTGCATGTCCCACAGCGGCGACAGGTCGCGGAGCTTGCGCACGTTGCGCGTGACCAGCGCGACCGCGGTGTCAATGTCGGCTTCGGTCGTGAACCGGCCGACGCTAAAACGGATCGAGCTGTGCGCAAGCTCGTCGGGGCGCCCCAGCGCTCGCAGCACATAGGAGGGTTCGAGGCTTGCCGAGGTGCAGGCGGAGCCGCTGGAGACGGCAATGTCCTTCATCGCCATCATCAGCGATTCGCCCTCGACGAAATTGAAGCTCATATTGAGATTATGCGGCACGCGCGCCTCGAGATCGCCATTGACGTAGGTTTCGTCGAGCACGGTCAATTCCGCGAGCAGTTTGTCGCGCAGTGCACGGGCGCGTTCATTGTCCACTGCCATCTCCTCGCGAGCGAGCCGGAAGGCTTCCCCCATGCCAACGGCCTGGTGCGTCGCCAGGGTCCCGGAGCGCATGCCGCGCTCGTGGCCGCCGCCATGGATAAGAGCCTCGATGCGCACGCGCGGCTTGCGGCGCACGTACAAAGCTCCAATGCCCTTGGGGCCGTATGTCTTGTGTGCCGAGAACGACATCAAATCTACCGGCAGCGAATCGAGGTCGATCGCCACCTTGCCGGTGGCCTGCGCTGCATCGACATGGAATAGCACGCCGCGCGAGCGGCAAACGTTGCCGATGGCGGTGAGGTCCTGAATGACGCCGATTTCATTGTTGACGTGCATGACCGACGCGAGCACGGTGTCCGGCCGGATCGCGGCCGCGAACCGCTCTAAATCAAGCAGACCGTTCGGCTGCGGCGGCAGATACGTAACCGCAAATCCCTCGCGCTCCAGGTGTCGCATCGTGTCGAGCACCGCTTTGTGTTCAGTCGTCATGGTGATGAGGTGCCGGCCCCTGTCACGATGAAAGCGCGCGGCGCCGGCGATGGCGAGGTTGTTTGACTCCGTTGCGCCGGAGGTCCAGACGATCTCCTTCGGATCCGCGCCCACCAGCTGCGCGATCTGCCCGCGCGCGAGCTCCACCGCCTCCTCCGCATCCCACCCATAGGCGTGCGAGCGGCTGGCGGGATTGCCGAACCGCTCGGACAGGAACGGAATCATTTTCCTGGCGACACGCGGGTCGACCGGCGTCGTGGCGGAATAGTCGAGGTAGATGGGTCGGGTCACCGATGTCTCCTGAAAGGGTAGCTTGCCTGCTGGCATCGCCTCTGCGGGAGACTCAAGCAACTCCTGTGCCAACGCACCCCTGCAGGGCCAAGCCCCTGAGATCGTTGAAAAAAAAGCGACTACGTTCGGCCGGCGCGAGCAGGTCGGCTGCGGCCTTTGTCCGGTTTCGAACACGACAATCCGGCATCCGCGGCGCATTTGTCGGCAAGTCTGCATCCTGACACTGCCCGTGAGGGCAAACTCGCGCGCTTCCCGGCTAATTCGCGGTTCAGGCGAATGGCATGGTAGTTGCTATGTCCTTGGTGAGGAGGGTCAATGCAACAGCCAAGCGGGTATACGGGATGCGGCACGAGCGGCGGTGGCGGCAAGGCAAGCTGCGGCTCCGGCGCCGGTGCCAATGATCTGCCGCCGGAGATCTGGGCGAAGGTCAGGAACCATCCCTGCTACAGCGAAGAGGCACATCATCATTACGCGCGCATGCACGTCGCAGTCGCGCCGGCGTGCAACATCCAGTGCAACTACTGCAATCGCAAGTACGATTGCGCCAACGAGTCGCGCCCCGGCGTCGTCAGTGAAAAACTCACGCCCGAACAGGCGGCGAAAAAAGTGCTCGCCGTCGCTTCAGCGATTCCCCAGATGACCGTGCTCGGCATTGCGGGTCCCGGCGACCCGCTCGCGAATCCGGCAAAGACCTTCAGGACCTTCGAGTTGATCTCGAAGACGGCCCCCGACATCAAGCTCTGCCTCTCGACCAACGGCCTCGCACTGCCTGACCACATCGACACGATCGCGAAGTTCAAGGTCGATCACGTCACCATCACCATCAATATGGTCGATGCGGACATCGGGCAGCGCATCTATCCGTGGATATTCTGGAATCACCAGCGCTACACCGGCAGGGAGGCCGCACAGCTGCTCACCGACCGGCAGCTGCTCGGGCTCGAGATGCTCACCGCGCGCGGCATCCTTTGCAAGGTCAACTCCGTGATGATCCCCGGCATCAACGACAAGCACCTGGTGGACGTCAATCGGGCCGTCAAATCCCGCGGCGCGTTCTTGCACAACATCATGCCGCTGATCTCCGCACCGGAGCACGGCACCGTGTTCGGCCTCAACGGCCAGCGCGGACCCACCGCTCAGGAGCTCAAGGCACTGCAGGACGAGTGCGCCGGCGAAATGAACATGATGCGCCACTGCCGCCAGTGCCGCGCGGACGCGGTGGGATTACTCGGCGAGGACCGCAGCGCCGAGTTCAGCACCGACAAGGTCATGGCGATGGAGGTGCGCTACGACGCCGATGCGCGAACGGCCTACCAGGCCCGCGTCGAGGTCGAACGACAGGCGCTCGTGTCGTCGAGGCAGCAGGAGCTGGCGGCGTTCGCCGGCGAGAACAGCGGCGTCAAGGTGTTGGTCGCGGTGACCACCAAGGGTTCCGGCCGCATCAACGAGCACTTTGGACATGCGAAGGAATTCCAGATCTACGAACTCAGCACCGCGGGCGTCAAATTCGTCGGTCACCGACGCGTCGATCTGTACTGCCAGGGCGGTTACGGCGAGGAGGACAGCCTCGCCATGATCATCCGCGCCATCAACGATTGCCACGCGGTGTTCGTAGCGAAAATCGGGGGTTGCCCGAAGTCCGACCTCAAGGAGGCCGGCATCGATCCGGTCGATCAATATGCCGGTGAATTCATCGAGAAATCCGCGATCACGTGGTTCAGAGGCTATCTCGATCGCGTGCGCAGCGGAGAGATTCAACATCAGCCCCGCGGAGATGCCGACATTCGTCAGGGCGCGTTTATTGCGGCGTGAGATGGAGCGATCATTCCAAGCAATCAAAGAGGTAAAGAGTAATGCCATTGAAAATCATTGCATCCCAATGCACCGGCTGTTCAGCGTGCGAACCGGAATGCCCGAACGTCGCCATCCACGAAAAGAACGGCGTGTTCTTCATCAACCCGAAGAAGTGCACCGAGTGCATCGGGCATTTTGATTCACCGCAATGCACGGCCGTGTGCCCGGTGGAAAACACTTGCGTGCTTGACAAGAGCTTGCCACGTTATCAACCCGCCGCATAGGGGCATCCATGGACATCATCATCACTGCAACCGCCGAGAAATTCATCCGGCGCATGCTGAGAATGAACGGAACCGGCGACGCCGGATTCCGGCTGGTCGTGACGGCCGGCGGCTGCTCGGGGCTCGCGGGGGACTTCAGCGTCGAATCGGCGCCACGAACCGGCGATACCGTCTGCAACCACCGTGGCATGAAATTGTTCCTGCCGGCGGAGAGCCGCCTGCTGCTCGCCGGCGTCACGATCGACTTCACCGACACCGCAACGCAGACGGGTCTCGTGTTTCGGGATCCGAAGGCTGCTGACAGCCGCTGCGCAACCGGCGCCACGGCCGCGCTGCCGGGTGTCGCCAGCGTATCGATCGCCGACATTGGCCGCCGTCTCACGGCCACGGCGAAATGATGAACATCAGCCGCGACAGCGACATCGTCGAGCTCAATGATCCGCCGGCGTTCGACTTCGGCTGCAAAGTGCGTGCACGCCGAACGGTCCGCAATGACGGGACATTCTGCGGCAAGGACATCGGCGAGATTCTCTGCCACAAAGGCGAGGAAGGCTATGTCGTGAACATCGGCACCTTCCTGCAGCAGTTCTACATCTATGGCGTCGAATTCATCGCCACCGGCCACCGGGTCGGCATGAAGCGCAAGGAGCTCGAGGCGGTGACGCCGTCATGAGCATAACCGCCGCCAGCACCGTCCGCACATCGAGCGCCAGTTATCGGCCGAACGAACTCGATCGCAAACGCATCGAGCGGGCGCTCGCCGGGCGCAAGCGCTACCGTTACGTGTCGCCGAGCGTGCACACGGTCGAAAGCGGCTACCTCATCCGCAGTCCCTGCTGTTCCCGCAACGTCGATCCGGACGGCGGCGTCGTGGACGTCGCGCGGGCCCAGTATCGCAACGCGCCTCTGCCCTGGCTGCTGTATTGCAAGGATCACAACACGCAGCAGTGGCTTCTGTACGCCGCATACAGCCAGCTCACGGAGCTGCTTGCGGACCTGAGCGTGGATCCGGACGGGCGATTCTGGCAATGATCCCCGGGTACATCTACTTCGATCACAATGCAACGACCGCGCTCGCGCCGGAGTGTCTGGACGCCGTCAACGCCTGCCTGCGTTCCGGACCGCTCAACCCATCGAGCAAGCACAGCCTGGGCGAGCGCGCCAAACGGATGCTGGCCGATGCGCGCCTGGCGGTGGCCGAAAGCCTCGGCGCATCGGCCTCTGAAATCGTATTCACCGGCAGCGGCACCGAATCGAATCATCTGGCCATCCTCGGAGCGCTCGCCGCGCGCCCGGACCGGCGCCACATCGTCACCAGCGAGGTCGAACATCCCTCGACACTGATGTTGCTGCGTCACTTGCAAGCGCAAGGCGTGCACGTCACCTACCTGCCTGTCGACTCCGAGGGGCGGCTGAATCTCGACGCGCTCAGGGAGACACTGACTGCACGCACCGCACTCGTCTCGCTGATGTGGGCGAACAATGAAACCGGCGTGCTGTTTCCGATCGCGCAAATCGCGGAAATCACGCGCCGGCGGAACATCCTGTTCCACACCGATGCGGTGCAGGCGGTCGGCAAGGTGCCGGTCGACCTGCAGCAGATCCCCGTCGACCTGCTGTCGGTGTCCGGCCACAAATTGCACGCCCCCGCCGGCATCGGCGCCCTGTTCGTCCGCTCGGGGCTCCGGCTGCAGCCGTTGCTGTTCGGGCATCAGGAACGTGGCCGGCGCGGCGGCACCGAGCACGTGGCCGGGATCGTCGCACTGGGCGTCGCCTGCGCCCTGATGCGTGAGCGGCTGCCGGCCGAATCCACCCGCGTGCGCCTTCTGCGTGACCGCCTCGAAGCCGGTGTGCTGGCGCGCGTCCCTTTCGCCAGAGTCAACGGAGCGGGGGCAGCCCGCGTGCCGAACACCAGTAATTTGCGCTTCGGCGATCTCGATGCCGAACTGCTCCTCGGCAGGCTCGATCGCGCCGGCATTTGCGCATCCGCAGGCGCAGCGTGTTCGGCAGCCGGCACCAGGCCCTCGCACGTGCTGACCGCGATGGGACTGTCGTCCTCGGCCGCCCTGGCATCGGTGCGGATTTCCCTCGGCAGCGGTAACGACGCCGCAGATATCGACGAATTCGTCCGCATCCTGCCGGATATCGTAGCCGACCTCATGGTGCGCACCGCATGAGGCCACATTCCCGGCATCCATCGCACCGCAGGAGGTGTCAGTGAAGATCATGATCCGCAAGAGCGCGCAAGGTCAGCTGTCGGCGTACGTGCCGAAAAAAGACCTCGAAGAGCCCATCGTAGCGATGGAGAAGGCCGGCATGTGGGGCGGCACCATTACGCTCGGCAATGGTTGGGAACTCGGTTTGCCGGTCATGCCGGCCGGTACCACGCTGCCGATCACGGTCGAAGCGAAGCGGCTGAGCGCCGATTGACCCCAGGGAGCCCTATGCCGTTCACCGCATCGGAAATCGATCGGATCGAAGCGCTGCTATCCGGCGGCGATACCGAACCGGACGTGCTTACGGTATTTCGCAAGAGCTTTCCGGGCCGATCGCTGACGCGCTGCCAGGCGTCCGATATCAGCGAGGAGTTGCCGTTCCGGCGCCTCCCGAAGGCCGATCTGTATCTGGTGGATGGGCGCAATCATTGCTGGCGGATCACTACCGATCCGGCGAGCGCGACCGGCGTCGTGCTCGCTGCGCACCCGGACCGGTCATGAATGCGAACTGTGTCGAAGTCGGAGAGACGTGGATTGCACTGACGGATCCAGACATGACGCAGTCCGAACTCGATGCGGCCGCCGCGGCGCTGTCCTCGCAGCGCCTGTCTCAGGGTCCGCGCGTCGAGGCGTTTGAGGAAGCATTTGCGCGTTATACCGGCCGCAAGCATGCCGTAGCCGTCAGCAGCGGCACGGCGGGATTATTGCTTGCGCTCAAAGCGCATGGAATCGGCGCCGGTGACGAAGTACTGGCGGCAGCGTACTCGTGGCGCGAAACGGCGCACGCCATCACGCTCGCCGGCGCAACGCCGGTGTTCGTCGACGTCGATTACTGGTCCGGAGTGCTCGTCCCCGGGAAAGTGGCGGGCTGCATTACTCCTGCGACCAGGGCTATCCTCGCCAGCAATACGAACGGTCATCCGGCACCGTGGCGCGCGCTGCGCGAACTGGCCCGGCAGCACTCGCTCGTCCTGTTGGAGGACTCGAGCGAGGCCATCGGCTCGATGTACCTGGACCAGATCGTGGGCAGCTTCGGGGATTGCGCGGTGTTCGACTTCTCGCAGCCCTCTCCCCTGTGCTGCGGCGAGGGTGGCATGGTGGTCACGGACGACGTCGACATCGCCCGGGCGCTGCGCAACAGGCGTGCTCACGGGCCGGCGGAGCGCGGATCGCTGGTCCTCAGCGCCTGCGCACCGTATCAGTCGAGCATGAGCGACGTCGCAGCGGCGGTGGGCCTCGTGCAGCTTAAGCGAATCGGCGAAATCCTCGAACAGCGCAAGTACGTCGAGGGCGTGTACTTCGAGCACGTCAAGTCGTTCGAAGGAATCAAGGACCCGTACGTGGCGCCGGAAGTGAATGTCGCGCACTGGCTCATCTATCTCGTGCACCTGGGGACGCGCTTCTCGCGATCGGCCTGCGGGGCGATCGTCGAGGACCTGCGCCGGGAACGCATCGAGGCCTACGCCTATTGCCAGCCGCTGCACACGCAACGCCATTACGTCGATCGCGATCCCGGCAATCGCCGCGGCAGGCTGCCGGTGACCGAGAAACTCGCCGATCGCGCCGTGGCGCTGCCGTTCCACCGGCACCTCACGGAAGAGCAGATCGCATTCATCGTGTCGACGCTGAAGGATGCGTCGACGAACGTCGGCGCCGGCGCCGCGATTTATTGACCCCGACTGTTTCCACCATTTTTGGGAGATTTCAGATGCCGAACATGACCATCCTGCCCATCAACAAGACCGTCCCCGCCGCCGAGGGAGGCACCATCCTGCAGGCCATGCTCGCAGCGGGAATCGAAGTGCCGGGCAAATGCGGCGGGGAGGCGAAGTGCGGCGGCTGCCACATATTCGTCGTCGAGGGCCGCAAGGGCCTCTCCAAGGCACAACGGCTCGAGAACGAACGGCTCGACAGCCTGATCGGCGTCGGTTCCAAGTCGAGGCTCGCATGTCAGGTGATCGTGGGCACGGAGAGTTTGACGATCGAATTGCCGAGTTTTGCATGATGATCCAGTCCATCGACACGCAGCTGCTCAATGTGATTCACATCGGTCTGATCAATGGCCGGCTGATTCCCTATCTTGGTCCCGGTGTACTCGGCCTTTCCGATGAGCCGTCGAAGGTTCCGGCGGCTCCGCTGGAGCTCGTCGGCAAGCTCACGGCCAAAGCGAGCGTGCCGCATAAGATCCGCAACAATCTGAGCGCTGCGGCCCAGTTCATCGAGAACTTCAAGCATCGCAAGACGGTCACGGCGGCCATGAGCGCAGCCTTCGCCCCGCGGATGGCGCCGACGCAACTGCATCGCTACCTGGCCGCGCTTCCGAGGCTGCCGCTGTGGGTCCATGCCTGGTACGACGACTTGCCGCAGAAGGCACTCGCGCAGCGGGGCGCCTCATGGGGCATCGTGCAAGGCGTGAGTCAGGCCGAGCATTTCGGCACCTGGGTGCACTACTTCGACGCCGACGGCTCGCGACGCCAGGATCCGAGCCCCACGGACCCGGCCTGGGACACCCTGCTGTACCAGCCGCTTGGCTCGGTGAGCCCTGCGGCAAACTATCTGGTGTCCGATTCGGACTATGTCGAGGTGCTCACCGAGATCGATATACAGACGCCCATTCCGCCGGTAGTGCAGAGATTGCGCAGCGGCCGCGGTTTCGTATTCATCGGATGCCGGTTTTCGTCACAACTCGAGCGCATTTTTGCGCACCAGATCATCAAACGGTCGTCGGACCGGCATTTCGCCGTGCTGCCGGATGAGCCGACACGCAACGAGAAGCGCTTTCTGCTGGAGCACGGCATCGAACGCATCGATGTACCGCTCGCGGAATGGGTGGGCGCCCTGATCGCCTGGGATCACCGTGTGGCGCAGCGCATCGCCGCCAGTTAGTCGTTTTCCATTACCGGATTCAATGAGGAGCAAACATGACCATAATCGAACAAACGGGCTTCAAACACCTCGAAACCGAAGGTCGCCTGCTCAACGCGCTGCTGAAGGCCCCCACCAAGGCCGGAAGGCGCTTTGGATTCCGCGGCGATCTCGCGCTGAAATTCGCGACCAAGCTCGCGGACGAAGCGCGGCCGCCGGAACTTGCGGTGCAGCAGGTGCTCGCCGTGGGCGGCCGCGGTGAATCGACCATCCAGTTCTTCGCCGCCTATCTGCTGTCGTTTGAATATCTGAAATCCGTCGCCGACGTACTCGGGGACAGCCTGAGCCCCGAGGGCAAGTACTTCGTGTTCTGCAACAACGTCGACCTCAGCGCGAAATACCGCGTGCACCTCGGCGGCGCCACGTTCTATGTGCTGCCGATCGACGAGGCGACCGTCTACAACGAGATTCTCGAACTCCTCTACATCGATCGAAATGATCTGAAGAAGCTCGATACCGCCGGCAAGCTCGACGCAATCGCCGACAAGGCCGCGGGATTCAGCGCCGATTTCGAGGTGATCAGCTACGAGGAGGGACTGCGCCGCATGGGTCCCGTGCGCAATCCGAACGAGAACCGGCCGGTCTGACCGACGTGCTACTCGTCGCTGCGATTCATCAGCATCCGGTTGATCGCCAGGCGCGAACGCTCCGCGGCGCCGAGCGGACTTCCATCGAAGGCCTCGCGCGCCACGTTCAGCGCGAGCTCGGCCTTTTCCGCCTCATCCACGGTCAAGGCGACGCGACCCGCCATGTGCGTGGCGTCGGGAAGAGCTTGCAGAATCGCCCGCCAATGCGGATGTTCAATCACGGCCACGAGCTTCTCAGACTCGGGCCTGCCGTCCAGGCAGATGGATCGGCCGATGACTTCGACCTTGCAGCCGTCCCGGGTGGATTTGATGTAGGTTTTCATGAGCGCTCAGCGGGGAATATGCATGCCACTTTACGATTACACCTGTGATCAATGCGGCCGGTTGTTTGAATTGCTGATCATGTCAGCATCCGTTCCGCTGTGCCCCCACTGCGGCTCTGACCGACTGCAGCAGCAGATCGGCGTGCCGGTCGCGCCGGGAAAGAGCGCGGCAATCATGGCGGCCGGGCGCGCGCGCGCCGCCAAGGCGGGGCATACGAGGAATTACAAGCGATCGAACGGCAAGATCGTGGACTGAACCGGCGTGACGGCTCAACGCTCGACGCCGTCATTTCGCATCCAGTCGGCGATTTTGGACATCGATTGCAGCAGGTACTCGCGCAGCCGATTCGAACCGACGACCTCTGCCAGTGCGCCGGCCATGCACAGCATCCAGGCGTCACGCTCTGCCGTGCCAATGCGGAACGGCAGGTGCCGCATGCGCAGGCGCGGATGGCCGCGTTCCCGCGAATAAGCCGCCGGGCCGCCCAGCCACTCGGCGAGATAGCGCTTCAACACCGCCTTGCTGCCGCTCAAATCGGGCGGGTGCAGCACGCGAATGACTTGCGCTGCGGGTTCGACATCCATGCGTCGATAGAACTCCTCCACGATCCGGTCGACGGCCGGCTGGCCGCCAACGAGTTCGAAATGCGATCGGGCAAGCGTGCTTTCGGCGGACATGGCGGCACTCATGCCACGTACAGAGGAATGGGAAGTGAGCTACGCCGCCCAAGCAACAGATTCACCTTGCGGCGCACCGACTCGATGGTCAGCGGCTTGGCGAGCAGCGACTGCGCGCCAAGCTGCAGGCAGCTTCGCGCCAGGGGGTCGGTGGCGGAATCGCAAACCACCCCAATCGTGACCCCCATGATGCGCGCCCGAATCTCTTCGATCACGGCGGGACCGTGCACCTGAACCAGATCCATCGCGAGCAGGATGGCATCCGGCTTCCAGTGCAGGGCCTTGTGATAGGCATGCTCGACGTCCGCGAACTCATGAGTTTCGTTCTCGTCTTGCAGCATGAACTGCAATACCGCGCGCCTGATTTCGTCGCCGTCTATGACGAACACGCGCTTATTCTCAACTGCCCTGGAGCTATCGACCCCGATTTGCATAAGCGCCTCGCGATTTTTTTGCTGACTACGCAACCTCCATGCAATTCCCGTACCCGCCGCCCTTCGCTGCCAACGGAAACATCGGGTTAGACGGGACTGGGCTCCGGCGCGCCTGCGAGGCCAGGGGTGCCGCACCAGTAAAAGCCGATGCGTTGTTCGGTTCCTGACAGCTCCAAAGGCGATGTCGGACACTCGAATAACCGATGTCGGGTTCGAAACAACGCTCACTACAGCAGCGGGCGAAGTGATTACGCTGAAATTACAGGGAGTTGCGGCGGTTTACCGCGACTGGCACGGGCCTTGCTAAGTCAACAGTATGAAAGCGCGTGCCGGTCACGCGATTGACGAACGTTTCACAACACTTCGAGTAGGCAAGGAGTCTCTCAAATGGCTAAATTGCGGCAAATCGCCTTTTACGGCAAGGGTGGCATCGGCAAATCCACCACGTCCCAGAACACGCTGGCGGCACTGGCCGATCTCGGTCAGAAGATTTTGATCGTCGGCTGTGATCCGAAGGCGGATTCAACCCGCCTGATCCTCCACGCCAAGGCGCAGGACACCATCCTCAGCCTCGCCGCGGCGGCGGGCAGCGTCGAGGATCTCGAACTCGACGATGTCATGAAGGTCGGCTACAAGGACATCCGCTGCGTCGAATCGGGCGGTCCCGAGCCGGGCGTCGGCTGCGCGGGCCGTGGCGTCATCACTTCGATCAACTTCCTGGAAGAGAACGGCGCGTACGACGGCGTCGACTATGTCTCCTACGACGTATTGGGCGACGTGGTGTGCGGCGGCTTCGCCATGCCCATTCGCGAGAACAAGGCCCAGGAAATCTACATCGTCATGTCCGGCGAGATGATGGCCATGTACGCGGCGAACAACATCTCCAAAGGCATCTTGAAGTACGCCAATTCCGGCGGCGTGCGCCTCGGCGCGTTGGTTTGCAACGAGCGCCAGACCGACAAGGAACTGGAGCTGGCGGAGGCTCTCGCGGCGAAGCTTGGCACCAAACTGATTCACTTCGTGCCCCGCGACAACATCGTCCAGCACGCGGAGCTGCGCCGCATGACCGTGATCGAATTTGCGGGCGACTCGAAGCAGGCGGACGAGTACCGGCAGCTGGCGACGAAAATCCACAACAACGCCGGCCAGGGAATCATCCCGACGCCGATCACGATGGACGAGCTCGAGGACATGCTGATGCAGCACGGCATCATGAAGCCGGTCGACGAGAAGCTCGTCGGCAAGACCGCAGCGGAACTGGCCGCCGAAGCAGCGGCCGCCTGAAACTTAAAGTCACGTCACCGACTCCCTCTCCGCGGTTGGGGAGAGGGTGCCGACAGTCAAGAGGTAGCAGCATGAGCCTGAACACGAACAAAGATCCAATAGATCCCAAAGCACGCAACAAAACCTTGATCAACGAGGTATTGGAAGCATATCCGGACAAGCTCGCCAAGCGCCGCGCCAAGCACCTGAGCACCTTTGAAGAGGGCAAGCCCGACTGCGGCGTCAAATCCAACATCAAGTCCGTCCCCGGCGTGATGACGATCCGCGGCTGCGCATATGCAGGCTCCAAGGGCGTCGTCTGGGGACCGATCAAGGACATGGTCCACATCAGCCACGGTCCGGTGGGATGCGGCCAGTATTCCTGGGGCTCGCGACGCAACTACTACATCGGCACCACGGGCATCGACACCTTCGTCACGATGCAATTCACATCCGACTTCCAGGAAAACGACATCGTATTCGGCGGCGACAAGAAGCTGCACAAGATCATGGATGAAATCCAGCTGCTGTTTCCGTTGAACAAGGGAATCAGCGTGCAATCCGAATGCCCGATCGGCCTGATCGGCGATGATATCGAGGCGGTGTCGAAGGCGAAATCGAAGGAATACGGCGGCAAGACCATCGTCCCGGTGCGTTGCGAGGGGTTCCGCGGTGTATCGCAATCCCTCGGCCATCACATCGCGAATGACACCATCCGCGACTACGTATTCGAGAAGCTCGCGGGCAAGCCTGCGGCGTTCGAACAGACGCCCTATGACGTCTCGATCATCGGCGACTACAACATCGGCGGCGACGCCTGGTCCTCCCGCATTCTGCTCGAGGAGATGGGCCTGCGGGTCGTTGCGCAGTGGTCAGGCGACGGCAGCATTGCCGAGCTCGAGGCGACGCCGAAGGCCAAGCTCAATGTGCTGCATTGCTACCGGTCGATGAACTACATTTCGCGACACATGGAAGAGAAGTACGGGATTCCCTGGGTGGAATACAACTTCTTCGGCCCGAGCAAGATCGAGGAATCGCTGCGCCGCATCGCCGAGCATTTCGACGACCGTATCAAGGAAGGGGCCGAGCGCGTCATCGCGAAGTACAAGCCGCTGATGCAGGCCGTCATCGACAAGTACAAACCGCGCCTCGCCGGCAAAAAGGTCATGCTGTTCGTCGGCGGACTGCGCCCGCGTCATGTGATCGGCGCGTACGAGGATCTCGGCATGGAAGTGGTCGGCACGGGCTACGAGTTCGGCCACAACGACGACTATCAGCGCACGACTCACTACATCAAGGACGGCACACTGATCTACGACGACGTGACCGGTTACGAATTCGAGAAATTCGTCGAGAAGATACAGCCCGACCTGGTCGGCTCCGGTATCAAGGAAAAATACGTGTTCCAGAAAATGGGTGTGCCGTTCCGGCAGATGCACTCCTGGGACTACTCCGGTCCCTACCACGGCTATGACGGCTTCGCGATTTTCGCCCGCGACATGGACATGGCGATCAACTCCCCGGTGTGGGCGCTGACCAAGACCCCCTGGAAAAGCACGGGGACGACGGAAGAAGGACATCCATCATGACCCAGAGCGCCGATAAAGTACTCGACCACTTCGATCTGTTCCGCCAGCCGGAATACAAGGAGATGCTCGAAAACAAAAGGAAGAACTTCGAGAATCCGCTGCCGGCTGAGGAGGTCGAACGGGTCCGCGAGTGGACCAAGACCGCCGACTATCGCGAAAAGAACTTCGCCCGCGAGGGCTTGACGGTCAATCCGGCAAAGGCCTGTCAGCCGCTCGGTGCCGTGTTCGCCGCTGTGGGCTTCGAGGGAACCCTGCCGTTCGTGCACGGCTCGCAGGGTTGCGTTGCGTACTATCGCAGCCACTTCTCGCGCCACTTCAAGGAACCCACCTCCTG
This sequence comes from uncultured Gammaproteobacteria bacterium, assembly GCA_963758145.1. Lineage (GTDB taxonomy): Bacteria > Pseudomonadota > Gammaproteobacteria > Steroidobacterales > Steroidobacteraceae > Bog-1198. The sequence goes on along the minus strand of CAVWUK010000008.1, from coordinate 495,217 downwards.
CGTCTCATCGTCGATGACCGAGGACGCTGCGGTGTTCGGCGGCCTGAACAACATGGTCGACGGACTCGCGAACTCATACGCGCTGTACAAGCCGAAGATGATCGCGGTGTCGACGACATGCATGGCCGAGGTCATCGGCGACGACTTGAACGCCTTCATCAAGACGTCCAAGGAAAAGGGGTCGGTGCCGCAGGAGTTCGACGTGCCGTTCGCGCACACGCCGGCCTTCGTGGGAAGTCACATCACCGGCTACGACAACGTCATGAAGGGGATTCTCGAGCATTTCTGGAACGGCAAGGCCGGCACGGCACCGAAGCTCGAACGAGCCCCGAATGGGAAGATCAATTTCATCGGCGGCTTCGACGGCTACACGGTCGGGAATCTGCGCGAGATCAAGCGAATCTTCAATCTGATGCAGGTCGAGCATACGATTTTAGGCGACACCAGCGACGTCTGGGACACACCGACCGATGGACAGTTCCGCATGTATGACGGCGGCACCACTCTCGAGGAGGCGGCCAATGCAATACACGCGAAGGCGACGATCTCGATGCAGCAATACTGCACGGAGAAGACGCTAAAATTCATCGCCGAGCAGGGTCAGGAGGTCCTGGCATTCAATCATCCGGTGGGCGTAGCGGCCACCGACAGATTCCTGATGGAAATCGCGCGTATCAGCGGCAAGGCGATTCCGGATGATCTTGCGCGGGAGCGCGGACGGCTGGTCGACGCCATCGCCGATTCCAGCTCGCACGTTCACGGCAAGAAATTCGCCATCTACGGGGATCCGGATCTTTGCCTCGGGCTCGCGGGCTTCCTGCTCGAGCTGGGCGCGGAGCCGACCCATGTGCTCGCAACCAACGGGAACAAGGAATGGGCAACTCGGGTACAAGCCCTGCTCGACAGCTCGCCGTTCGGCAAGAACTGCCATGTATATGCCGGTAAGGATCTGTGGCACATGCGCTCGCTCCTGTTCACGGAGCCGGTCGACTTCCTGATCGGCAACACCTACGGCAAGTATCTGGAGCGAGACACGGGCACGCCGCTGATCCGCATCGGCTTCCCGGTGTTCGACCGCCACCATCATCATCGGTATCCGGTCTGGGGTTACCAGGGCGGGATGAACGTGCTGGTGCGAATACTCGACAAGATCTTCGACGAGATCGACAGTAACTCTAACATTCCGGCCAAAAACGACTTCAGCTTCGACATCATTCGTTGAGCCATGACGTCGCTTTCAGAAAAGTTGCTGCAGGTGTTCGAGGAGCCGGCGTGCGACAAGAACCTTGCGAAAACCGGCAAGGAGCGCAAGCAGGGCTGTACGAAGCAGCTCTCCCCCGGTGCGGCTGCAGGAGGTTGCGCTTTTGACGGCGCGAAAATCGCCCTGCAGCCGATCACCGACGTCGCGCATCTCGTGCATGGGCCGATCGCCTGCGAAGGCCACTCCTGGGACAACCGGCATTCGCTGTCGTCCGGCGCGAGCACCTACCGCACCGGTTTCACCACCGACATCAGCGAATTCGACATCGTCTACGGCGCGGAAAAGCGCCTGTACAAGGCGGTGAAGGAGATCATCGAGAAATACGATCCGCCGGCCGTGTTTGTCTACCAGACCTGCATCACGGCGCTGATCGGCGACGATATCGAGGTGGTGTGCAAGGCGGCGAGCAGCAAATTCGGCAAACCCGTCATTCCGGTCAACGCACCGGGCTTCGCGGGCGTTAAGAATCTCGGCAACAAGCTCGGCGGCGAGGCATTGCTGGATTACGTCATCGGCACCCAGAAGCCCCCTTTCACGACGCCGTACGATATCAACATCATCGGCGAGTTCAATCTTTCGGGCGAGTTGTGGCAGGTCAAGCCGTTGCTCGATGCGATGGGTGTCCGGGTACTCGCATGCATCAGCGGCGATGCCCGATATGCGGAAGTCGCCTATTCCCATCACGCCCGCGCGACGATGATGGTGTGCTCGAAGGCTATGATCAACGTCGCCCGAAAAATGGAGGAGCGCTACGGCATACCGTTCTTCGAGGGCTCGTTCTACGGAATCGCCGATATGTCGGATAGCCTGCGGCAGATCGCGCGCCTGCTGGTCGAGCGCGGCGCACCCGACGACATCCTGCCCCGCACCGAGCGTCTGATTGCCTCAGAGGAGGCTCGCGCCTGGGCCCGTATCGAGCCCTACAAGCAGCGATTGCGCGGCCGCAAGGTGCTGCTGATCACAGGCGGCGTGAAATCCTGGTCGGTGGTCGCGGCGCTGCAGGAGGCCGGCATGGAAATCGTCGGCACGAGCGTCAAGAAATCCACCAAAGAGGACAAGGACCGCATCAAGGAGATCATGGGCGACGAGGCGCACATGATCGAGGACATGACGCCGCGCGAGATGTACAAGATGCTGAAGGATGCGCGCGCCGACATCATGCTCTCCGGGGGCCGCAGTCAGTTTGTCGCGCTTAAGGCCAAAATGCCGTGGCTCGACATCAATCAGGAGCGTCATTACGCCTATGCGGGCTACGAGGGCATGGTGAGCCTGGTACACGAAATCGACAGGACGCTTTCCAATCCGGTGTGGGATCACGTCCGCGCGCGCGCGCCCTGGGACCCGCCCAACGCGGCAGCTTAGCGAGCATCCCATGGCAACGGTCAAGACTTCAGTCAAGGCGGCAACGGTCAATCCGCTCAAGATGAGCCAGCCGCTGGGCGCGAGTTATGCATTCCTCGGCATGAATCGATGCATGCCGGTCATGCATGGGTCCCAAGGCTGCACGTCGTTCGGATTGGTACTGCTCGTGCGCCATTTTCGCGAAGCGATCCCGTTGCAGACAACGGCCATGAACGAGACGACCACCATCATGGGCGGATATGACAACGTCGAGAAGGCCATCCTCAACATTCGCGCACGGGCCAAGCCCGACCTCATTGCCATCTGTTCGACCGGGCTCACGGAGACCAAGGGGGACGATGTGCACGGGTACCTGAAACTCATCCGCCAGAGTCACCCCGAACTCGCCGATACGGCACTGGTATACGTCTCGACGCCCGACTTCCTAGGCGCCTTTCAGGACGGCTGGGCCCGGGCCGTGACCGCACTGCTCGAGGAACTCGTAGTACCCGTGAACGGCCCCCACGCCGGGCAAGTCAACGTATTGCCCGGATGCCATCTCACGCCCGGCGACATCGACGAGGTGCGGGAGATCATCGAGGCTTTCGGCCTGCACCCGATCTTCCTGCCGGACGTATCGGGCTCGCTCGACGGTCATATGTCGGATGAGTTCAGCCCGACGACCATGGGAGGCACGACACTTGCCGATGCGCGCCGCATGGGTGCCTCGGTGATGACGCTCGCGCTGGGCGAACAGATGCGTCCATGCGCGCAGGCGCTCGAAGCGCGCACCGGCGTGCCGTTCGCGGTATTCGATTGCCTCAGCGGCCTCGCAGCCAGCGACCGGTTCATCGCGGAACTTGCGCGCGTGTCAGGCGCATCGGTCCCGGCGAAATACCGGCGTCAACGCACCCAGCTCCAGGACGCGATGCTGGACGCGCATTTCTACATCGGCGGTAAGCGAATCGTCATCGGCGCGGAGCCGGATTTGCTCTGGGCGCTTGCATCGAGCCTTACCGAACTGGGCGCCAGCATCACCGCCGCCATCACCACGACGCAATCGCCGCTGCTTGCACGGCTGCCCACCGACGAAGTACTGATCGGCGATCTCGAAGACCTCGAGGAGCGCGCCAAGGGCTGCGATCTGATGATCACCCACTCGCACGGAAGGCAGGCCGCGGACCGGCTGGCGATCCCATTTCACCGCGCCGGGCTTCCCCTGTTCGACCGGCTGGGCGCGGGCCAACGCGTCACGGTGGGCTACCGCGGCACGCGTGAGTTTCTATTCGAGATCGGCAATCTCTTTCTTGCCGATCCCCATGCAGCCACACCCACAACCTGGCCACTGCCGGAGACCATCCATGACGTGGAAACGCCGGTTGCGGCTCATTGATGTACAGCCAGGAGCAAAAGGAATGAAAGTCGCCTTCGCCACACAAGACTTGAAGCGCGTGGATGCGCATTTCGGTTGGGCCAAGAATCTTGCCGTCTACGAGATCTCTTCGGCCGGTCACCGGTTTCTCGAGGCTATCCAGTTCGATGGCGAACTGCAGGAGGACGGCAACGAGGACAAACTCACGCCGAAGCTGAACGCGATCCACGACTGCGCGATTTTATACGTCGCGGCGATCGGCGGATCCGCCGCGGCTCGGGTGGTGGCGAAGAACATCCACCCCGTCAAGGTGGCGCAACCGGAGAATATCGCCGACGTCCTGCAACGGCTGCAGGCCGTGCTCGACGGCACGCCTCCCCCGTGGCTGCGAAAGGCATTGCTCAAGGGTCAGGCACGCGTGCCGGATTTCGACGACGAAGAGGCCGGTCATGGCTGAGGCGGCAGAATCACCAGCAGCGGCCGCACCGGCGGCCAATCCCATGAACACGCCGCTCGTCCGCGAGCTCATCAAGCAGTGGCGCGCCCAGGATGCGCACGGTGCCTGGGACGGAAAAAGCGACCTGCAATTGCTCGATCCGTACATTCTCGACAAGGAACGGCGCAGACAGATCCCGATGCTCGGCGATCCGGATCCCGAGACGATCTGGCGCCTCGAGCTCTACTACAACGCAGTGGCGCTCACGATCGAACGGGCCACCGGGGTCATGGTGACGCCGATGATGAAAATGCACCACGAGGGCTTCGGCCGGATGATACTCGCCGCCGGACGCCTGATCGTCGTCAACAAGCAATTGCGCGACGTACATCGATTCGGCTTCAACAGTCTGGACAAATTGGCGGAGGACGGCGGCAAGTTGGTCGCCAATGGCATCGAGATGATCAACACGTATCCGGAAGTGGCGCGCTACGAATGAGTTGAGGCTAGCAATGGAAGACATCGAAGCACTCAAGGCACAGGTCAGGAAGCTGAACGCGCAGGCGACCCGCCTGAAGATGGATCTCCATGATCTGGCGGAGGAGCTCCCGGTAGGCTGGGAAAAGATACCCGACATGGCCGAACGCGCGTTTCAGGCTTACAAGACGCTCAACGATGCGCGCCTGCGCCTCGCGGCGGGCGGAGAATAGGTCGTGACTTTCGTCGCGATAACGATGCCCGACGGGCGCAGCTGGATCCCTAAATTTGTCAGCACGATCAATCAGCAGGCGTGCATCGGATGTGGTCGCTGCTTCAAGGTCTGCGGACGCGATGTGCTGCAGCTGGCGGGCGTTTCCGCCGAGGGCGAACTGATTCCGATCGCGGTGGATTTCGACGATGACGACGAATACGAGAAAAAAGTCATGACGATCGCCAATCAATTGAATTGCATCGGCTGTGAAGCATGCTCAAGGATATGCCCCAAGAAATGCTATACGCACGCGCCGATGGCGGGGGATACGTGACGGTTGCATCCTGCGGTCTTGATCGGCAACAACTGTTGTCGACGGCGCGTGACCCGCACGATATCGCGACACTGGCATTTTCCGGCGTACTCTCGCGCTTCCCGTTGTTCAAGCTCGAGGTGCCGGATTTCATGCGCCTGCTCGAGCGTTATTTTCCGGGCGCCGGCCCGGCGGCGGCGGTTGCCCAGGCCCTATCGACGCCGGAGCGAGTCTGTTCGGCCATTCCGCCAGAAGAGCTTGACGACCTGCTCGAGCTGTTTCGGGAACATCGCCGCGACGACTCGGAGGAAACGGGTTGGCTGGCGCACACGATCGCCAGCGCATGCGCCGGCCAGAATCATCTCTGGGAAGACATGGCGATGCCCAATAGAGAAGCATTATCGCAGCTGATAAAGAAACACTTCCCGACCTTGTACTTCAAGAACGCCGCCAACTTGCGCTGGAAGAAATTCTTCTACAAGGTATTGTGCGACCGGGCGCAGGCGCGAATTTGCAAGGCGCCGAGCTGCGGAGTTTGCTCCGACTACGCAAACTGCTTTGGCCCGGAGTAGTCTCAGGCGTCGACTCCGATCAGTACGTGCGAGGCCTTGATCAGAGCCGCGCACGCGCTTCCTTTGACGAGCGCCATCTCCTTGATTGCATCGCCAGTGACCATCGCGGTGACGACGCGTTTCCCCGCTAATTGAATTTTCACTTCACAATTGACACTGCCGGGAATTACCTCCGCGACGACACCGGCCAGATGATTGCGCGCGCTGGTCCGGACATTCCGGTCCGGCGTCAGCATCACGAAACTCGATTTGATCAAAGCCACCGCCTGACGCCCGGGCGTGAGCCGTAGGTCAGCGACGGCCTCGTTGGTGATGTTGGCGAATATCTCGAGGCCATCGCCGATATCGAGGATGACATCGGAGTTGACCGCTCCTTTGTGGACAGTCTTGACGACGCCCGGAAACTGGTTGCGCGCGCTGATTTTCATTGGGTTTTAGCCTCGTGTTTCACCTGGAAAATACCTTACCGGAAGCGAAAAGCAAGCTCCCGCTGAAACTGAGCCTTTGGGTGCGGCCCGGTTATGCGATTTGCCCCCATGAACTGGGGGGTAACTTTAGCCCTCGAGGAGCAACGACATAACCGCTACGCAGAATCGGTTGGGGAGACCGTAATGCAATGATTTAATTTAATATTTAATGCGCGCGAGAAGAGATTGTGCGCGTCCACCCCATCGCTACGGAGCGTGCTACCGCGCTCAGCCATGCCATCCCCGCCAGGTGCCGGCGCGGTGACCTGTTGCCGCAATGCTGGGCTCGATCGATACGGGCTCGACGACGCTTACACCATCGCAACGTGGCCGGCAGGATCCCGGGCGACTTCCACCTGCAGCAACCTACCCGGCATGTCGGCGAACGGAAAGCGGCGCGGCTGAGCGCGCTGTGTGCGCCGATTGATCATGCGGATCGAGAAGGCCTCGACCCATTCCCAATACTCACGGCGAAGCTGCGCCGGAAAACCAACGTCATCGAAGGCCAACCACAACTCCCTGAGCCAGACTTCACGCGCCGCCTCGTCAATCGTGAACGGATAATGCCGCCTGCGCATGCACGGCTTGCCGCGGCGCGACGTGAAGTACCGCGGACCACCGCAAGTCTCGATCGCGTAATCGGCCGCGCGTGCCACGCCAGCGAGGAAGCGCTCTCTATTAGCGGGAAACAATGCGCGGAGAGGTGTCTCGTACAGCCGCTGGTGATGCCGCAATACCAGCGCGCGCAGTGTACTCGCTCCGGCCAGCTCGAATATTCGTCTTGATGGAAATGGCACGGGCGGGAATTCCAGTTCGTGCTTGCCTTCCACCCACCGCACTTCGGCGCCGACGACGAAGCCACTGGCGCCTGATTGACATCCGTGAGTCGTCGGCAGTTCGGCATCCCAATTCAAGTTCATCGCTGGCTCCCGTACGTGTTAATCACATTCCGCTTGGCACTCGAACCGCGATATATACGCGTCAATATAGAAAGACATGCAGAAAGCGTGCCAGCCCGACATATTTCGATTTTCCCAACAATGGGCTGGATAACCGGCCCTCGGCGCGACTTACGTGTGAGTTCCACGCTATACAATGTTGTGCGTGTTACGAAACCGACGCCGTTATGCAGTAAACGCTACGGCTCTGCGACGGCGCACATTGTCGGTCTTTGTGTCGCCCATTCAGTTACGTCGATCCGCTGCCGGCGATGTGATTCAAGGGGCCGGCGACCTGCGGAAGCTGCGCTGGGCGGACAAGCGCCGCGGTAAAGGAAAGCGTGGCCGCCTGCGAGTGATCTATTTCTACCGGGCCGCGGGAAGAGCAAGGACGTGCGAAACCTAACTCACAGGCAGCGCTGTTGATCCGCATGGTCGCGCGCTATCCCGACACTGTCGCGGGATTGGCGAAGACTTAGTTCGAGAGACTCGCTTCCGACGCCGGGCAGAATTCATTGCGGTGGCACAAGCGAGTCGACTTCTTTCGTACGCGGTGCCGCGATCATTTGTTATGAATGTTGCCTCGTACAGCTTCGCGCGCTCGACCTCGGCATTATGAGGCCCAAGCGCTAAGAAAACAGCAGGAATTTTAAGGGCGAAACGCCACCCAAACCCACCAGAATCCACCTAACTGGAGCACAAAACGGGCACACCAGATTTGCGCGTATTCATGCCGCCAACGCCTTCAATACGGCTTGGGGATTATTCTTGATTGCCCTCAAGAGCGCCTGCGCAGGACCTGTGGGTTCTCGCCGACCTTGCTCCCAGTTGCGCAGCGTTCCAACATCGACGTGAAGAAGTTTTGCGAATTTCGGCTGGCTCAAGCCTGTGATGGCGCGGATCTCCTTCACCTTCGCCGCATCTACATAGAACGCGCGCGAGGGTGCCCGAACCCCGCGCACGATCTCATCCATCTGACCCATGCTTTCCACAAGCCGCTGAAAAAGATTCTTATCCATTGCTACCACTTCGCATTGATTTTCGCGAGACGGTCTCTTCGTTAGGCGGCGCCTGCATAAAGGTCATATACAACCATACGCCACTGACGTGGTATCCGTCAATGACGCATGGTTGGTTTGGTTATCTTCCGCGACAGTTTGCTATGTAGATCCATACTTGCAATTCGTATAGCGTAACGCTACGCTACACATATGATCAAGAGCTTTCGACACTCCGGGATCGAGGCATTCTTCAAGAGCGGATCGAAAGCGGGCATCCAGCCGAAGCATGCAAAGAGGTTGGGGCTTCAGTTGGCCGTTCTGGACGCAGCGAAGAAGGAATCGGACATGAATCTGCCGGGTTGGGACTGGCACCCGCTCAAAGGCCAACTAGCAGGGCGCTGGTCGGTGTCGGTAAGCGGAAATTGGAGGCTCACTTACGCCTTTGAAAATGGGGATGCGATCCTCATTGATTATGAAGACTACCATTGAGGAAGGAACTGAAATGAGCAGAATGTTTAACCCGCCGCACCCTGGCGAGATTCTTGCCGATACGGTGCTGCGCGAGGACGGAGGGATCAGTGTGACTGCATTTGCCGACAAGCTCGGGATGACGCGCACCGCGATCTCTCGGATCATCCATGGCAAGGCTGCCATCAGCACGGACATGTCGATCCGGCTTGAGGAGGCGTTGGGCACTTCGGCCGAAACCTGGCTTGCAATGCAGGCTGCTTATGATCTCTGGCAAGCCAAGAAAAAAAGGCGCAGGAAAAAGATCGCCCGCATTGCAAAGCACGTAACCCACAGCGCCGCGTAAGCGAATGTCCTGAGTCGCCACCGCCGCGCTATGGCATTCGAATTGCATCCTCAACATCTGGAGGCTGCGGCCAAGTTCGCCGTGCTGACGGCTCTCCGGATGTAAACCGGCGAGCAGTATTGATCACTTTTTGAAGGCAGAGGGCGTTGTGATTCAATGCGTTGCAGTGCCGACCGGCGTCCAACGCAGGCGCCCGTTCACAACTATGGCCCCCAAGGCGGCTCGTTAAAGGCGTTTTCAGTGACTGACGGGCTGCTCTCGAGCGCTCCGGTGTCGCAGAGTTCCATGCAGTTCGCCTATCCCGGCACCTTCCCGGTGGTCTCGGCGAATGGCACGGCGAACGCCATCGTCTGGGCGTACGAGAACACTTCGCCTGCGGTGCTTCATGCCTACTTGGCTGCCAATCTTGCGACCGAGCTGTACAACAGCAACCAGGCGCCGAACGGGCGTGATCAGTTCGGCGCCGGCAACAAATTTATCGCCCCGGTCGTCGCCGACGGCAAGGTGTTCGTTGCGACCACGAACAGTGTCGCTGTCTTTGGTCTGTTGCCGTGATGGCGCGTCGCGATCCCGCAGCTGTAAACAGGCGCCGGGAGTTGTCCACTTTTTCGGCCAATCGGGCGTCGAAATTTGACCATGTGTCGGCGCCTGAATATCGATAGGATTTCGGCGGATACATCACGACAGGGTCGTCACCTTGGGCGCCGGTTGCTGGTCAAAGTTGGAAGCCTGTCGACACCCTGTTACCCGCAGCTGTAATTGGCAAAAAGGGCGATTGAACCCGGTACATTGCTGCGACCACTGCGCTCTGCACACGCAGGCGCGCCGACTTGGGATTCGCGCTGTAGTTCGCGTTCACGCAGATTTCGCGAACCTGCTCAACCGCTGCACAAACACACTATTCTTACTGGCCGTCATCAACAGGTGCTCAGTCGCGCGTGTCATTGCTACGTAAAGCAAACGTGCGTCGTCGGCCGCCTCTTCCTCCTTGTAGGGCATGAACCCTAGGCCTGCAATGGCCACAATAGGAAACTCCAAGCCCTTGCTGCTGTGCAACGTCATTATTTTTACGCTATCACGAAAAGAATCGAATCGCTTGGAGTCCCTGTCTTTCAGCCAATCGTATGGAATTTTCATTAGTTCGAGTGCATGCGTGATTTCGGTGCCGACGAATCCCGCCTTATACAGAACCGCCATTTTATTCCATGGCGTACACTGCTTATGCAACCAGGACAGTTGCTCCGCAATATACTTTGCTTCAGCTTTGAGTGAACTCAGTCGCGCGACCTGTGGCGTCGCTCCATGGCGGCCCGCCATTTCCGGCTTAACCAATGGGACACCGTCTTCGTCAGCGTCTACTGGCGCTAAAATGTCCCTGGCAAAAGAATATGCGCAATCTAGAATCTCGTTGGTATTGCGGTAGTTCACGCGAAGAATGGTCGTACGACCTTGGGCTTGGATGCCAACGCTTTTAAAGCTGAAATTGCCAGATCGCTTCTTGCCATATATGGACTGAGCATCGTCGTAAAGCAGCAGTAGCGAATTGGACACTGGGTCGATCATCTGAGTAACAAGCTTGAACCACTCGGGCTCAAAATCGTGCCCTTCGTCAATAAGCACCGCCCCATACTGCGCCCGCGGAATTTGCCCACGCTCCACAGAGTTACTGACAGTCGACACCAACCTTTCGAAGAAGCCATCTCCCTCCACCGGTTTTGCTACGTGATAATGCGTAATTTGATCGATGCACCAGCGATGGAAATTGCGGACGACGACCCGATCTGCAAGGCCACGCGTGGTCGTTAATTGTTCCAATTTTGCCGCCAAAGCTACGTTGTAACAGAGTATCAGTATCGGCTTCGTCAGCACTTTGGCTAGCTGCTCGCAACGGAAGCCCAATATGAGCGTTTTTCCCGAGCCGGCGACGCCGTGGATTACTCTATGCCCATCTCCCAGGTTGCGAGCCAGCTGTTCTTGCTGCAGATCCATGACGCGCAAGAGAGTATCGCCAATGGCTTCGCCTTTTTCGCCTGTTGCTGCTCGTTCAAACAGACTGCCTTGGGAAATGCGAAGTTCCGGAAATAGATGCCATCGAATTCTCTCGATCTGCGGCAATGTGAGCGTGTTCGGAAACTCTACATTGAACATCCCCCACAGCCGCTCTTGAAAATCGTCGGCTTCGGTACTTTCGGTCATCTCATCCTTACAGATAACCAAGTGCGATGGTAATACTTCACCAAGGTCCGTGTTATCAAATTGCTTTCGCGTGATTGCGGATAACACGACGCCGAATCCGTATGGGCAAACGAGCTTGCCGCAATGAGCGTGACCTTGCGGCGCAATGAGTTGTGAATCTCGCTCAAGCGCGTTTTTGACGCTAAAGGCATACTGACGCGCCTGCACCAATGGATTTCCAACTTCTTTGGGTCCGGTTGGTGTTAGCAGAGTTACTGAGACAGGATCGAACCTCTGAATAGAGTCGCACGTCCAATCCTTTACCTCGAGTATCAGCAGGCCGCGGCGAGGGTGAAGAACCAAAAAATCTGGATGTTGATACTTGGAACCAACCGGTACGTCATACCAGCACAGGTAGTCCGGCTCGAGCAGCGTCTCCAACCGCTGGGCGAAGCGCCGCTCCCCGGCTGTCATCCGCCGGGCGCAAGTACCGAGAGCCGGTATTAACGTAGCCATCCCTCTAGTTCCTGTGGCGAGCGTACCGAAGCCTAAGAAAATGAGTGAATATCTAGCCAACCAACACGGAAGATTGAAAGGGTCGTGGTCACAATTTGAGGCTCTCCCCTCGATTTCGCTATGGATTTACAGGGTCGCGCCCGCTTCTCACGACTCCCCGTATGGCGGTCTTGGCTCGGCGACCATACGGATCGGAAGTAGATCCATCCGGCTGCGCACAAATCGCTCCGTGTCCTTGTCCAGAAAACAAACATAACAGCCCTTCATTCCGCGACTCAATAACACGCGGTATGTGTTCTTGATGAGCTGAAGAAAATCTGCCTTTTTTTGCCTGACCGATCGGTCCTGGCATTCTTGCTTGTTGCCAACCCACGATTGGGCATCCAGGTCATAAGTGAGATCCTTGCCCCAAATCACGCCGATGTAGTCCACCTCAAAGCCTTGGGCCGTGTAGATACAGCCAACTTGTTCAATCCCGCCGGGATCAGTTGCCCACAAATCGGCCGGCGGAATGCCCTTCGCAAGTCGACCGGAATCAGGTCTCGCGTTCCAAGGCTTACGCCAACCCCCGATGACGACGTCGTCTACCAAAGTGCCATCAGCGTTTGGATCCGACCATTGCCAGCAGTAGCCTGCGGTGAGTCGCGCGGTTACAGCACCAACAGCCTTTGCTCGGATAGCGGCCTCCATTGATTCCGGCGTCGGGAAGATTCTAAATTCGAAAGCTTCCGCCCCTGTCCAAAGCTGATTCGCCGTGCGCTCCGTGCCCAAAGTGTTGCTAATCCAATTGACGAATCCGGCCGAACCCGAACAACGAAACTGAACCTCAAGCTCAAATTCCGAAACCACGGCGCTAACATCTGCCGCATGCTGCTTGATATAGTCGGTCGAACCGATCTCGTTCGGGCGAACCCCCTGGCGATCGTCAATAAAAAAGACCGCCGCCTTCGTCGCTCGCAACAGCTCTCTAATCTGGGGTTCAGTCGAGCGTTTTACCTTCGGTGTATATCGATCGTTGCTGGTCTCCCGGATCCGATGTGACTGGTCACAGATTAAAACGTCGATTTCGCCGGGCAGCGCATTGCGGTAACTATTGAAGTACTTGAGCACGGGCTTCGCGCACTTCCCACAAGCTTCCAAAGGGTCTGAGTGAAGGCGCGCGAGCCAGTGGCATAGTGCGCGGTTCGGCCATCCGCCAGGAACCGCGAGAGAAGATTAATGGCAAGCACAGACTTTCCCGTGCCTGGTCCCCCGCGCACGATGACGACATGTTGTCGACCGTGGTTTACGCTAGCTGCAACGACGGCTCGAATCTTTTCAAAGACAACCAGCTGTTCATCGAGTAATACCCATGGACTTCTGCCGGCAATCGTGTCAGCTACGTAGTCCATCAATTTGCGGCTGGGCCGGTACTTGCTCTGTTCAATTCGAGCTAGAACTGGCCGTCCGTTCCCTGCCTCGAGCCTGCTTCTCAGGTAGTCTGCCAGCCCATCCACTCCGTCTGAGCCAAACACCGGATAATTGGCGATCGTTGCGGAAAATTTCGGCGCTAACAAAACGTCGCTGGGCTGAATTTGATAATTGTGCAGGTACGAGCAGCACCGAGACGAATTGGATGATCCCCTTCGTAGAAAGCCGAGTGTGTGTCGGCAAGGTACTGTTGATATTGGCCTACCTGGACCGACGGATGTGCCAATTCTCGATTTTTCCCGCCCACCCAAGTGGTCACCAGCCCCTCTGCGTCTGCCGCCTCGCACTCCGACCACTGTTTCAATTCCACAATCACGGCCTCGTCACGGTCAGCTGCGTTCCGGCCGCAAATCATGAAATCGAGGCGTCTCGAGGAACTCGGGAGTTCGTATTCGACGACTACGCCATGGTCATCGAGTTTTGCGAATTGGACCACTTGCGCCATTGCCCGCAAGAGCTCCCCCACGATGCCACCTCCGACTTACCTGGCGGGTAGCCGTAATAATTGAGGAAGGCGTCACAGAGTTTCCGGGCGATCTGATTGCGTACCGTCTTTTCGATGAATGGGACTGACATCCCCGCGTAGAGTCGCAAGCTTAGAGCTCCGTATACTTTTTGCTGGATCCGCGTGCCTTTTCCACCGGGTACTTCTCGGCATTGATACGAATCTTATCGGTTGCCGCATCCACTAATTCGATGTTGAGCTTGTCAGCGAGCCGTATCAAGTAGAGCAAGACGTCGGCGTATCCTCACGAACTTTGGCCTTCTGGCCTGGCGCCAAGCCGGCGAACTCCGTCTCAAGGCATCCACTGAAAGTGCTCCAATAGCTCGGCAGCTTCAACACTCAATGCAATTGCGAGATTCTTCGGAGTGTGGAATTGATCCCAATCCCGCTCGGCGGAGAATTGTCGTAGGGTGTTGCGGAGCTTTTCCAGCGGGTCTGAACCAGCGCTCGAATCGGGATCGTTCACGTCTTAAATACTTCCTCGTTGTGCCAACGCAAGAACTTGGCGTCCGGTCGATTTGCGGCATCGATCGGCATATCGCCGAGCATTTTGCCATGATGGGCATAGTACTCCCGACCGTTCTGCCATTCCTCCCGCAGACGCGGACTAACCTCGAGCTTGTGCTCGGGCGTAACGGTTACGTACCCCACATCAAAGAGCTTGTGTAAATCGGATCTAGCTAGCCCGTTTCGGACTTGATGGGTTCTCTCGTTCGCATACGGTCTGATGTGAGCTGCCTCTAGCCCCGGCAGCGTCTTTTCACCGGTCACGGCACAGCGGCGTTGGTAAGCATCAATCACAAGTACCCGAAACGCGCCCTGGCCCAATCGGCCACGTGTCAGATATTCCGGTCCGTACCGGTCCCCAGGAACTTCATTGGCTTCCGCCGCGTAGTCGGCGACCTTGAGATCTTGCGGTAATGCCTTGCGACCGCATCCCAGAGCGCCGCACCTTCGGCCTTTGTTGAATCGTAGGTCTTGCCTTGAACGATGTTCGGCGCCCAGCTTGCGGGTACAGGGATCCACCGCTCCCGCGGTAAAAAGAACGGCTCCGCCAACACATTGCACCCGATAATCGGGTCCACGATGCCATCCTGACGGCGATAGTGGCGGACGCCGCAATTAAGTCACGATAGGTTGCCACGCCGTTTTTCTCGCCGGAGGCATCCCAAGCCAGGGAGGCCGGCAGCGGAGAGTGCCGACAAAATGGCCGCCGCCAACGATGAAATTGTTCGGACTATGTAGCTTAAATAGAAATAGCTCGCCGGATCGATCGCGGCAAACCGGCGCCCCCCGCTTGGTTGCCAGAAGTCTACTGCGTCGGGCGGCCGTCGGCTCAAGGTCGTACCAGTTCTCATCCGTGACGCCAACCCATATCTTCATGCACTGACTATCCGTTGCATCTCGCCATTTCCATCACTGCCTTACTTCCGCATTCACACCTAGTTCCTTCCACAGTAATTCGGGCACCGAGCTCTGCATAGCCCATCGAACTGTTATAGGCTTGTCCCCCTCCCATGATTTGAAATTCACGCGCCCTAGATAGTAAAACGGCGCGCCACGACCTTCAGGCGTCTGCCCTTGGCCCGCACAAATAGATGGACATCGATACCCAGCTTCTCGTGGTCGCGAATTGATTCGCCGGCTTTGCTCTTCTGCGTTGTCTGGTTTTGACTCTGCCCACTGGAACTAATTTGGCGAAATGAAGTGATCCTGATACTTAAACGCGTCTTCGTGAGCGGACTTCTCTTATGCCGCAGGTTGGGAGCGTCAGGTTGCCCTGCCGGATAAAGCCTTAAACGCAAAAATCCCGAGTGCTTTAACCCAAACAATGGCAGTCGGCGCGCACGTAGGCCTTGTCAGTTACCGCCCGCACCGGAACTGACGGAGACAGGCTGCAGCACCCATTCTGCGCCCTCGCGCCGCAGAGCCACCTGGTGCTTTGTGCCAGGCTTACCTGCATCCGGCCCAAACCAATCCGTCAGCAGCTCGGGCAGAACATTCATTTTCGGAGTCGGACGCATGAACGACATTCAGTGCAACCTTCCGCAAATACGCGCTGAACGCTCGGCCATTCGCCCGGACTTGAGTCCAGCCCTCGGGGAGTTCCGCATGGGCATTGCGATCCGGTAGAAACAACATGGGCTGTTCGCCAGCCCGACTAACTGCGAATACTCCTCGCCAGAGATTGTGCCTGCCCCGGCACGCGAGAAATACTCCGCGAGTCGCCAGTCGACGATTTCGCGTATCAGCTCCTGGGCGGGAGCTGCATTTGGGCCTCTGAAACTGAGGGCAAGAACCGTAACTGAGCGTCGTGGAGAACAAAATACGAGACACCGCCTGTGCCTTTTCCTTCACACCATGCGGGTATAGGCCGGCCAAGGAGGAGCGCCTAAGTGCCGCCGACGTCTGTCGAGGAATCCCCCAGGTCCTCTTTCACATGTGGATGCTGAAGGCTCAGGTTCGTCACCTCTGACACAAGGTCACTAACCGAGAGTTTTCCCGGCAACGCGTTGCGGTTGAGGTAGGCATGGTTAACAACGTAACCATTTTGTAGCTCTTCGACATCTCGGTGACTTCAAGCGCGTCGAGGAACCCTCTTATGGCCTCTTGGGCTGTCGCTTCGGTTGTAGTGAAGGAGAACCGTTCTGCGAGCACACGAATTCAAGCCAAGAGCCGTGCTGGGCTTTCATCGCCCGGGGGTTATATCCCTCCCGATACATCTCGGAGGCGCTCGGGCGTCTTCCCCGATCATCTTGCCGAAAATCCTGATACCTCCGGGTCAGTAATTAGACAGCGCTCTCCCCACGCAAAAACTCCATTGCGCAGGAACATGTTCTTGACTTTCAAGTTCATCGGTCACCTCACATCCATCCGGTAGGATCTGCTCACCCTTCTCCAACCGGGTAAGAAGATTGAGCACCTCCCGGTCGCCGGCTCGCAGGCCGAAAAGTGCTTGTGGTTTCAGCATGAACGAGCGGTGGTTGCCGATGTAGTCGATAACCGTCAGCTTCTTGTCGCCTGAGCTCTTGCGAAGCCCTCGGCCAAATTGCTGCAGCCATACAATTCGTGACTCCGTTGGGCGCAACATCATCACCGTATCGAGCTCGGGCACGTCGACACCCTGGTCGACATGTGGACGGCGCAAAGCACGGGACAGCTAGCCTTCCTTCAGAGCATCTCGTGAAGCGGCTCGGGGGTCGCTGGTGGAACCTGCGTGCACGGACCGCGCTCAGGTGCCATTGCGGACCCAGGAAATCCCGCATAAAATCAGCATGACGTTGAGACACACAAAATGCGATGGTTCGGTCGCCGGCTCTCTTGTGATATTGATCGAGGATGTTCTCGGCTCGTACTTGGGTCGCCACCGCCTCAGTGAGCTTATCCTCATCAAATTTCTTGTTTCGCCAAGGGATGTTCTTGTAGTCAACCGTATCCGGTACTCCGAAATACCGGAACGGACACGAAGAGTCCCGGTTGGATCCCCTGAGGAAGATCACAGCGGTAAACGAGGTTGTCCTCGCAAAGCGCCAAGATACAGGCGCCGTCGCTGCGCTCAGGTGTCGCGGTAAGCCCCAGAAGAAATAATGGCTTGAAGTAATCAATCAGCTTTCGGTATGTCCGGGCCTCCGCGTGGTGGAATTCGTCGACAACGACGTAGTCGAATCCGTCCGGCGTGAACTTGCGTAGGTGTTCCAGGCGGCTCAGGGTTTGAACCGAAGCAAAGACAAAGCGGCGCCCGGATCTTTATCGTTACCCGTAAACCGGCCAAGACGATCGTGAGGCCGGATGGCCCGGAAGGTGGAAAACGCCTGGCCCAAGATCTCTTCACGATGTGCGATAAACAGCACGCGCCTAAACGAACAAAAGTCGAAGGCGCTCAGCCAAGTATTACCGAGAACCCGTAGCCAAGACAACGAGCCCGGCCCGTTTGCCCGAGGTACGCGTCTCAACCAGCTTCTTTAGCGCCTCAACCTGAATCGAATGGGGCTCCGGTATCGCGACCGATGGCTCAGTAGCCACTTCGAGCGCTGCCGCCTGCTGTTGAATAGGATCGGCAGCCCGTCGGTTGGGATGTAGATATCAATCCAATCGCTTGTTAGCGGCCGCGTCTTGGGCGAGTGGAATAGCTGATAGAACGCCGCTCGGATATAGGCCAGACCTTCCCCCGGTCGCGAGCCTCAAGCACCTTGTAGTTCCACTCGACGCCGCTCGTGAGTGCAGTGTGGTCTTTGATTCAAACTGCCGATAAAGGCCGCCCCGAACCCGTCCTGATGCTCGAACAGGTAAGCCTTCGGGGTGGAATGACCCACCAAAGGCAGGTACGTCGCCGGCCGCTGACGTCTCATACACGCGACATTCGACGCGGCCCTCAAGATCCAGGAGTCGAAGCAGAGCGTCAGGATCGGTTGCTCCCGGATCAGGTCCCGGTCAGGATTTGAAGGACTCCGCCCCTATATAGTAGGTCCTGGAGATATAGTTGGATCAGATCAAGCCCACTGCGAAGGGTAAATGCGACGGCCATATCAGCACCGCGTGCTATCGCCAAATGGTTCTTGAGATGCGGCAATAGGGGGTCTGAGGCGCCGGTAATTAGAACCTGTTCCCGGAGGGCGTACGGAACGGCCTCCAGCCGGTCGTCGCGGTCACGAACGTAGTTTGCTTTGGCTGGAATGACATGGCGCACTCCACCGCGGGGGTCTTCGACATCCCCCCCGACGCCTGGGAATGACGTGTATGTGGAGGTGAAATACGGTCTGGCCGGCTGCTTCGCCGCAGTTGATCCCGATATTGAAGCCGTCAACCGTGCCCTGGGACTCGATGGCATGGCGGGCAATATCGATGCTCCTCATAAGCGCAGCCCTTTCGTCCTGAGTCGCGTCAAACCAAGTGGGAGCATGTCGCACGGGGATTATCAGGGCATGACCAGCGGTGACTGGAAAACCATCCCAGAGACCAATAACAAGCGAGTCGCGGTAAAACACCCGTTCCGAGGGCGGATTACAAAATGGGCAGCCAGCCTGCGTCATCGGATCTCCGGGACCATTTCTTTACGTGTCACCGTCAATACTGCCGGGAGCCCAGCCGCCGAGCACTCGGGACATCGCCATACCCGCACCGGCCGTCCTGCCAATCGCCGAAATTGACAGACTGGGCACCGGTGTTCGTACACCAGCCGCTTCCGGACATTCCCTACATGGGCGCGCTTAGAAGTAACACGCCGGCGCGGAACTGCCCAGGTAGACCGCGCCGGATACCCCGCTGCCTCAACAAGAGAAACCCAAATTGGTCCGTGCGGTTGCTCAGCCAGATTGAACTTTATAGCCACAGCTGCGTGGGCTGCCTCATGGCAAAGAACAGCCAGCCGGCGCCTCCGTAACCGGAAAAACGCCGGGCCGAGTTCAATGGTCCGCGCTTTTAAAACATAGCGGGCAAGAGTTGTGCGGAGCCGGAAATTCGGCGCCACTGTGACAAGTGATCCCAGCGCAGGAACACGCCAAAGATGGCCCCATGCCCGTAACTCTTTGGTAAATAGTCCAGCGCATCGCTTATTTCCATCAAGCTTCATAAAAAGCGGCCTTGCATGTACTGCGGCGGAGTAAATTTGCTTGCCATCACGAATATCTCTACGTTCTAGCTAGCTCCCCGTAGTTCCAGAAGGGTATTGCGCCAAAGTATAAACTGGACCGAAAAGCGATCAGCAGGTCACCACGATCTAGGCATCTACGACCATGAGACCGGGCGCGTCGAATGCGCCCCTAATCCCTACAGTGCTAACGTGTTCGTCCGTGTAACCGCAGTGAACAGTCAGCCATGTGACCGGAATACACCCTTGGTTTAATAACGCACCCGGACGGATTCGAACCGCCGACCACCTGGTTCGAAGTTCGAAGGGACGGAAAAATTGGAAAATTGGATATTCCCGGAAGTCATTGATTCTTAATAACCACGCTCGCGGGATGTCCGTTGCAAATTCACCCAAGAGCACCACAAAGCACAACCGAGTTACGCAAAAGTCCCGCAACCACCTGGTCTTTTTTGGCGAGGCCAACCACATTTGAAAAGCCAGGTGGTCGGGACTTAGAACCCTTATACGCGGCGGGTCAACCACCTGGTCGTCCCGCTAATCTCCCTCAACGTCGTAGTGTTCGCACTATGACGCTGAGCGCTTAAGTGCCGCTCACACAAATGTATACTCGCGCAGACACAAGCAAGGGAGCGCCCACTTTATGACTATGGCCGCCGGTTTTATATGCGCAGATGGAATCGTTGTTGCTGCCGATAGTGAATATACAAATCCAAGTAGCGGCGGAAAGTGGAGCGACCTAAAAATCTTTGAGTACAAGAGAGCCAATTATGGCGTTGTTATCACGGGAGCCGGCGACGCAACTCTGATTCGCATGGCCGCAGATCATATAGATCGAGCGCTTAAGGAGGGAGATGACCTTTCAGACATTTGGCTCACTGTCGAAGCGGTGACCTCCAATATTGCGGCAAAATGCATCTTCGCAGATCCGACAAGGCCTGACCTTTTTCTTATTGTGGCAGCCAGAATGAATGACGGCCGCAAGTTACTTTTGACATCGGACGCGAGCAAAGTCGCCAAAGTCGATAACTTTGTGTTCGTCGGTATGGGAGAGACACTTGGGCGAACGCTGGCGTCCTGGCTCCACAGCACCGATCTCGCTACCGATGTCACGTCTAAGATTGCTCTGCATATTACCTACTGGGTAAAGAAACACGTCGACGGCTGCGGACAAGAAACGCATGTGATCTCACTCAAGGAGAGCCGGAGACGAAGTCTGACACTCTATGAGGACAGTTTCTTTTGGGGATTGAATGAACTGCTGCAACCGATCCTAATTGGGTGTCTTGATTCGAAGATCAAGGACGAAGTATTCGCCGAACGATTGCAGTCGTTTCAGAGGAAAATGCAGGCGGTTCGCGATGACACCCGAAAAGGTGTCAAAATTTCGAGGATTTTGTTTTACCCAGTCCTTCTGCTCCCCCCGCCTGAATCTATTGCGGGAACGACCTAGCGCCAGGCTAAACGACGGCGGCGCGACACAATCGGCGCAGCGCCGGTTTCTCCTGGCGCAAACGACTCGTCGAGGAGCGATTCTCTATCTTCGGTGCACTTCTCCTCTTTTATCCCCTCTTTTCCCGCACGATTGACTGCGCGACCTCTCGCTCACGATGCTCAAAAGCATCGGCGAATTGCTCGAGTTCTCCTGCGCTCATTCCAATCTCGCGGCCACGCACTCGCCAAGTTGAAACTGTCCGTTCGACCTGTGCAAGTATCTGAACCGCACTTTTCTTGTCCAGCTTGAAATAGGGGGCAACCGCCATTAGCGCATCGATCGAAGCGGCCGGACCCGCATCTTCGGAGATCCAGGTCTTCAACTCACGCTGACGATCGGGAAAAGGATTGATATCGAAAGCCGGCGATAGTCGCCATTGGTCCTTTGCGACGTGTAGAAAGCCATGATTGTGCAAGTGGTCGTCAACGTTGTTAATAAGGATGAAGAAGGCGATTCGGCGCCACAGCTCTTCGATATCGTCTTGCGCGTCTGCTCCATGCTGACGTATTGCATCGACAATTTCGGTATAGGTATGTTCTGTGGGTGCACCCACGTCAACACCGAGCAGTGTTGCTGCGGAGACGTACATGAGTCGCCCCTGGGCAGTTCGATCGAATCTACGAATGAGAGTGACGGGGATACCGTCGCTGTCAATGAGCCGTGCTTGGGGAGCATTGATCCCTGCTGCCTTAGCGAGTTGCATCGCCAAGACCTCGCCCTTTGTGACAGCCCGTTCATCCTCAACGCTCGGAAACTTACCAATGCTGAGCGCGCCGTCATTGTCAATAACAGAGCATTTCGGTCTCAGCCCCCCCAGCGACGTTCCTCGGCCCCGAAGATAAGCAAGGTCTTGTGCCGTTTCGGTGTTGGTCTCGACCGCCCGACTAGCAGTCATCAGCACATACAGCTCGATCAACGGAGGTGCGCTCTGCGGCCCCTCTCCGGTCGCACGCTGGAAAACACCGTCCTCATCTTGAAATCGAAGCGCCCCCACGCGATTGACATCATCGACCGCAAGGAGAAAGTCGATAGGCGTGAGCGGCTCGTGGTTCTGAGCTTGTCCGGCCGCTCGAGTTATCGCGCGGCGCTTGGCGTGATCACGGAGGATGACGCGACGCGCCCACCCGTCCGGTTCGGTATCGGCTATGGCGCCATGAAATATCGATGCATCACGGCTAGGTGGCTTGTGAAATTGCGCGCCCGCCACTAGAGGCAGATGGGGTTCGAGCGCGAATCGATCCGAAGCGGCAAGCCATTCCCGGTCATATTCGAAAGCCGCACTTTGGCGCGCGCCTTGGCTGTCAAAGCGAAGCGTACCGACGCGACGATTGGCGTCACCGAGAAAGACGCCAATCGTGCGCTTCATAATGCTTGAGGTTCCTTACGCGCACGGACCCGTTTCGGTAGGTGGTCTGCGTCGAGCAAAAGCCCAGTGTCATCTTGGCCAGGATCGGCTAGGGCGGTTAGTGCATCGGATAGTCCCAGAACGAAGAGCGCCATGGCGTAAATTCCGAAGGCAACGGTCGGATCACCTTTCTCAACTTTCAGGTAGGTATTTTTATGAACGCCGATCCGCTCGGCCATCATGCCAATGGTCAACGAACGCTTACGTCGCGCTACGGCAATGTCAGCACCGAGCTTGGCAATAGCCTGCCGCAGGCGCATCGGGAGGACCGAGTTGTTTTTCGTAGTTTTCATAAGGTCTCATAAAATAGACCTAAAACGGTTTAAAGTCCATTTTACGATACCTAATAGAGATGAATTCCGGAGTTCTTCCAAGGGACGTAAGGTATATATACCTTACGCTTCGGTGACATCCGCTTTTAACCCATTGATTATATTAAATATACACGTGCGCCGCATCCCAGGGTCAGGTATACATACCTGACCGGATCCCTTCGACGAACAAAGCTCGCCCGCGGCGAGCTAGAACTGATCGAGCGGCTCACTCGATCAGACCGGCTTATTTATTCCCCACATACGCTCGCTCAACTCTTCCGGGCCATGCGCGAGCGCAGGATCTACGCGCAGCAGACCCAGTATGAAGACTTTCTTGAATTTATCCTCAGACGAGGCCACCTAACCCAAATCGCCTTACATGCGCCGCACTATGACGAGACCATCCTGCGCTTCTGTCGGGGCCAGGCTACTTCCTTGGACATTGCAGCCACTCTTCGATCATCTGCCTATTTCAGTCACAGTACAGCAGCCTATTTAAATGGCCTAACGAACACCCTTCCAACCCCCCCCCTCCCTCTCTCCCCCTCCTCTCCTCTCCCTCAACTTGGAGTCGAATCGATTGCCGCATCAAGCGGCCGCTCCTTTTCCACCACAAACCTTGAACGTACCTTGGTTGATCTGACCGTCAGGCCAGCCTATGCCGGCGGCATAGTAGCCGCTTTAGAGTGCTTTCGAGTTGCGAAAGCGCGCATATCTATGAAAAAGCTTCTACAGATCCTGGACCAGCTTGACTACCTCTATCCATACGCCCAGGCAATCGGATTCTTAGCGCAACGCGCAGGATTTTCCGAGGCCGACTTGCATCGACTAAAAGATCGTATCTCATCTCTGAAATTTTACTTGGTGCACGGCATGAAAAATCCTGCACTTGATGAGACGTGGCGAATCTATCATCCGACCGATTTGTGACGTTCCCCATCCCACAACACACGGTTCAGTTCGATGCGAGGCCCGAATTTGACGTTGGCATGCGGGACGTAGGAGTTGCACGTTCAAATTCTGCCGGGCAGGTGGTGCTCGCACAGTCGTCTCTGTTTGCCAGAAGTCTAGCCAACACCACTATTGTAAGCGCCGCCGCCGAGGGACAGCGGGTGGCGTAGGATTCGAGTTGGGCGAGGTGGTTGGAGCTAAGGGCGAGCGATTCGCGGCGAGAGCGAACTCGGGCGCATCGGTCACGAAGTCAGACCTTTCCTGGATCCAGCAGAGGCGGCTCGGCCGAATTAGATAGCGAACGGCAGCGATCCGAGGTGGCGACGCCGTCCGAAAGCCACGAGAAACCGGCGGACGGCGGTCAGAGCGTAACCGTTCGATGGAACCAAGAGTTGAGCATCGATCTCGAACACCATATCCTCGTACTTGCCGGTGGGCTCGACCGGCCCTTGCGCAACAGGCAAGTCCGCGTTGGCTGTCTCATTGATGCCGGCAAGAGCCGCCTCCACCGCCACTCCATTGGGCGCATCTTCCTGCGCGACGCTGGTAGCAAAAAGCCCGAGGAGGCTGGCGCGCAGAGCATGCGCACTGGGCGCCGCGCGCGCTTGTCGGATCTTTTCGGGGTGAAGGGCGAGCGCGAGATTCAGCTGGAGCATGCGATCGTCGCCAATGCTGCCGTCCGCGTTCGAAACTCGAGCCGCCGCAAGGTCATCCCGCGTGAGGCGCTGATCGCTGTAGATTGCCGCGCCCGTGAGTTGGGCGAGAAAGAGCGCGAGCTCGAAGTTCACGCCCCGCATGACCATTAGTTGTCCCCCGTCCTTGCCGGTCGCGAGCGGCTGGATCAGGGCAAGCGGGTCGGCCGCGTGTACCTTTCGGACGTGCGCTATAACCTCGGTGATCTTGGCGTCGGAGAGCTTCGGGTCGCTCTCGCGGATCTGCCGCCGCAGATCCTCGTCCGACAGTCGTGCCATCATGCGCTTCAAGTCATCCCGCGCAAGCTCAAAGCCGAGCTCCAGGTCTGCGCGATCCGGCTTGATGTTGCCGCGCCGCTCCTTGGCAATATCCCAGACCGTTTCCCGAAAAGTCTCGTTGAACTCGATCGGATCTGGAATCAGGTGAACGATGCCGTCGTAAATGAACGACGCGAGCGCCGTGAACAGTGCCACGTTCTTGATCGTCTGCTCCTTGTACTGGCCGGGGGAGTCGATCGGGGAATATTCCGGACGCATGAGCGTCACGTTTGTAAAGGGATTGAGCACGAAAATCTCATCGAAATAGCGCAACCACCCGATGACGCTGGCCGCAATCGTGCGCGGATCGATGAGGCCTACATAAAGCGCGCGAAAGACCCGTGCATCCGGTCGCGGTAGTAGATCCGCGATATTGTATCTTTCGGCCAGAGTGCCGCATAGGTGAGGTGGATCTGCTTGACTTGCTCATCGGAGAGCTCTCGTCGCACGTCATCCCAGCTGTTGCCGGCATTCAACCCCAAAATATTTTCGATCGCGCGGAAGAACATGAGATTTCGTTCGCGGATGCTGAACACGTCCGTTGGCATGCGATCTTCGGGCGCAAGATCTTTGCAGCACAGCTCGAACGGCTTGCCGCTGCCGCACCGACAGTGTTCGTCAGGCGCGGGATCCTCAGCGACTGGCTCTTTGCGTAGGTACTCGTTGCTCGGCGAGGTTCGCCCGAAGGCGTCTTGAAAGCTCGACGTGCCATCCTTGTGGCCGACCACGATCTCGCCGCCGAAATGCCAGAGCTCGCGTTCGGGCGGCAATAGGATCTTGCCAGCCGCTCTCCAATCAACCGAGCCCCCCGCTCCGGATAGAGCCAGTCCTCTTCCGCTGCGGCGATGTAGCGATGTGCCCGGGACTTCACGATGTGGTTGATCGCGATCACCTCCTCGCTCGAGAGCTTGCGGGTCCGAATCCACGCATCTGTCCGTGCTAACGTGTGGCCGAAGTGTCGCGCGTTCTGGCGATTGCGAAGGAGATCGACGCCAGCGGGCTTTTTGGCGTACTCGAGATTCGTGAGGATCAGGCAATTATTCGCATCCAGCGGAAAGAGGGTTTGCGAACCGATGAACTCGATCGGCGGATCTTCCGGATAGCGGTTTTGGCGGGATCCGGCGGACATTGCGGGTTGTACACCTGACCGGATGTCGGTGACGATGAACTTGACGTCAGAGTCTTCGGCCGATACAACTTCGCGCACCGCCTCGAGCCACATCGTGCAGTGCATTTGGCGTAGGGCTTGCATCTCGACCATGAGTTTCAGCTGGTCGATCTTGCCGTACCGGTCTCGGATCCAGTCCAGTCCCTTGGGCGTGCGGATCTTCTGTGCATCGATATAGGAGAAGAAGTCCTGGAACCTGTCGTGCACCGCACGAGGATCTCCGCCCGCGACCGCCCGCACGGCCAGGGCACCGTCGTTGTCGATCGCTCCGAATAGGAAGCGCTCGATCTCATCGTTGGGTGCGCCGAAAAACAAGGTCGTGTAGAGGTCCTGCGACCAGAAGCACTGCTTCGGCGATTGTTCTGAAGTGGTCGGGCCCGGCCGGATCGAAGGGTGCTCGGCCCAGGCTCATCCGGGGTCAGGTCCAGGTAGTGGAGCTGCGACTCGCTGCAAGAGAACCCTTTCTGATACCAGACAGGTACGTAGTGATTGCGCCGGGTGGTCATGGGAATGCAAATTCTCTCCCAATACCGATGTTTCGCCTACTAAAGCCGCCATGCGCTAACCGGGCCGCTGGCTTGGACTCCGCCTCATGATTCACGCAACATCGAAATGCCACAGCGCCAAAAAATATGAATTCTTATCGCGCCATTTCGATTTCACGAACCCGCGGTTCGCGAGCGCGCCGCGCCAACCGTCTAGCCGCAATGTACTCCTTTTCCGTTCCCGGTCTTGGCATCTGCTCCACAAATCGCCTGACCTGCTCGGCGAGCTCCGAGTGTCCGTCGCGACTCAGCGTATCGCTCACCGCCAGCCATGCGCGCCGCACCTCCTCACGCGTGCGGAGCAGTTTTTCCTTGCCCAGTTCGATTTGGAGTTTGCCTGTTCAACTCACTTGCAACGGCTTTGACTCGTTTTTGGATGTGGTCGAGTCGCCTCGTTCGCTAGCGAGATAGATCATCTGACTTTCGGGGGATCGTTATTCCGCGGACGTGCCGCGGCGTCGCGTTTCGGACACCCCCAATGCCGGATGGTGTGCGAACCGGCCCGCCTTCCCGGAGCGTGGCTTTGCGGATGTAGAGCCGTTGCCCCTGGACGCTCACGGCTTTGATGACTAGGTGGACATGGGGATGAGGTTCATCGGAATGTAGCGCCATCACATGACGATGCTTGAGGCGACTCCTCCCGGCGAAACTCCGCACCCCCGCGTGGACCTTGTCGGGCAGCGTTCCAGCGGGCATGGAGAATATGAGTTTATAGACAAGTCTGGGCGACTCCCTTGGCTTATTGGGGGTCAGATTGATCTTTCCGCTTTACTGACTAGACAAGGTTCCCGTCTCTAGTAGGTCGATGCCGGCGTTCTTGCCTCGCAGATCTCCTCGTCACAGTTTCGAGTGTGCACTTTTCCTTTGCGACCGATATAGTCAACCTGCCTCCCGACCCCCACCAGGCTACTCGAGCTTTGATTGACTACCTTGACCATGACTTCCGGGGGCCGCCCACGGTGCGGGTAATTTGTTTGATCTGTCTTGTGACAACGAGTACCGGTCGCTGGGACCGGGCGTGGTAGCTGACTATGTCGAATAGCAGGTCATCGTCAGTCATTTTGGTCCTCATACCCTTGTTGCCAAGACTTTAGATTCGCCTGGAGCAATCCCTTGGTGTGATCACGGAGCGCCACGCAAATCTTGAGGAAGGGCAGAAAATCGTCCCGCCCGAGGCCGGTTACCCGCTCTCCCCGATTGGCAGCCCGCGCGATCTGATTCATGTTTCTGCCCAGCCTGCTGAGCTCCGACACGATCTTCTCCAAGGTAAGCCACTCGGCCTTCGGTAGCGGTGCGAGACCCCTCAGGTGGGCGCGGGTCAAGACCGACACGTACGTGGCCGCCGCCATCCCCCGCGCCGCCGCACGCTCACGTAATAACAACTGATCGTCGGGGCGGATTCGCACCGTCAGGCGGGAGTCCCGCAAAGTCCGGTCTGCTAGCCCCAGTGCCGGCACCTCTGCAGCCCCGCGCCCTGGAGCATGAGCTCGATCAGTCGCTTTAAGAGTGCCGATTCGGACAACCCTTGATGACGCGCGACCGCTGCGAAACGCTCCTTCGTCTCCCGCGTAACCCAAGTAGTGAGATGTGTTCCATCGCTCATCGTGAGCGACAGTTGTAGCAAATAGCGGCCGTTAGGCAATCCTGCGATTCACTCAAAATTCAGCGAAACTCAAACAAAGACTCGTGCAGCTGTCGGCGCTCCTTAATTCCCGGAGCGGCATATGCGTCAGGCCTCCATTAGTTTGCGTAATTGGGCGACTGTTTCCGGTGCAAAATTGTCCGGACTAGGACCCCACGGATGCCCCTTCCAACGAGGCGTTACATGATGAGACAGGCGGTTCCGAGAGCGACTCAAACCGCGCTTGAGCATGTCCCGGCCGATGTTTGCACCCAGGC
The DNA here is from genome assembly GCA_963758145.1 of uncultured Gammaproteobacteria bacterium. Classification (GTDB taxonomy): domain Bacteria; phylum Pseudomonadota; class Gammaproteobacteria; order Steroidobacterales; family Steroidobacteraceae; genus Bog-1198. The sequence goes on along the minus strand of CAVWUK010000008.1, from coordinate 466,971 downwards.
TGTCTGGCCAGCCTTCAATGAGCCAGCCGAGGAACCGGAGACTGTCATGTCGGCAATCGTAAATCTGCATCTCCAACCGCGGCGCATCGAGAGACTCATATTCGTATCGACATAAGGCATTGGTGCGTTCTTCGAGCGTTGTACTTGTCCAGAGCGCCCCAAAAAGGGTATCCGCCAGCGCGACGAACTCCGGCCACGAGAACGTCCCCAGTCTCGCAATTTGGGTGACGCCCGGTTTTATGTTGGCCGGCGAACAGACGCCTGAGCGGCCCTTCGTTACGGTAGGTCGCATCCGTCAAGAGGCGGCAGGCCGTACTGACTGTTGCTCACGCATGGCGGGGCCTTCAGGATTTCTTGCCTTTGCGGGAGACGTGGCGCTGGCTGGTCTCCGTTGGGAAGCGCCGAAGGATCGCCAAGGAGCTCGACCAGCCGTGTCTCGCATTCGGAAAACGAGTACCCGCGCCGCTGCGAGATCATGAAGGTGAGGGGGCGCATGTGCCATGCGCGCCGTTGGAGTTCGACGAGTGTTGCATTCGCGAGGTCTTCCGCAACCATATGACGCGGCATGTGCCCCCAGCACAAGCTTCCCCTGAGCAGATCGTGCTTCGCGCCGAGGTCATTCACCCGCCACTGGCGTTCGCCGGCGACCCCCTGTTGTGTCTTTTCCGCATCGGGCTGATTGTCGGTTACGACGAGCTGGATGTGCCGGCCAAATTCCTCCCGCGGGATCGGCCCCGCGATTGCGGCCAGCGGATGCGATGGCGCACAGACGGTCACCATTTGCACTTCACATAAATGCTGCCTTTCTATGGTACCCGGGCTCAGCTCCGGCACGTCCGTGATCGTCACCGCCAATGCGCACGTGCCTTCGAGAACCAAACGCTCGCCGCCCTGCATGGTCGTTATGCGCAGATTGATTGCAACCGTTGGAAAGTCCGCCTGCAGGCTGCGCAGGCATTCAATCAGGTGCGCGCGCGGAAAATAGGTATCCACGGCAATCGAGACTTGCGGTACCCCGGCTTCAGCAATGGAAACCGCGCGCGTCTTCATTTCCTCGGTGCGTGAGATCACCGCACGAGCATCAGGCAGGAGGCTGCGGCCCGCGGCCGTAAGCGTCGCTTTGCGAGTGTTGCGCTCAAACAGCTCCACATCAAAGGCACTCTCGAGTGCCTTGATCGCGTGACTGATCGCCGACTGTGCACGGTTCAGCTCCCGTGCAGCCCCGGAAAAGCTTCCTTGGTCACACACGGCAACGAAGGCCCGAAGTTGATTGATCGTGACGTTATCGAGCATAGCTATCTAAAGAGTAGATGCTACATATCGATATTCAGTCAATTGTCTTCATGAGTAAAGACCCCAAATTTACGGTAGTGCGAGCAACTCCAACGAAGGATGCATGACATGAACAGACTGAATGGAAAGACCGCCGTGATCACCGGTGGCGCTACCGGCATCGGCCGCGCCGCGGCAAAGCGCTTCATCGAGGAGGGCGCCTTCGTCTTCATCTTCGGCCGCCGGCAGAAAGAGCTCGACGCCGCTGTGGCCGACCTCGGGCCCAATGCCCGCGCGGTGAAGGGCTCGGTCTCGGATGAGGCCGACCTCGACCGACTCTACGCGGCGGTGAAGGCCGAGCGCGGAACCCTCGACATCGTCTTCGCCAATGCCGGGGCGGGAAGCCCGCTTCCGCTCGGCAAGATCACCGCCGAGCACATTGACGAAACCTTCGACACCAATGTGAAGGGTACGATCTTCACGGTCCAGAAGGCGCTGCCGCTGATGGGCAAGGGCGGTTCGATCATCCTGACCGGATCGAGCGCCGGCACCACGGGCGCCCCGGCAATGAGCGCCTACAGCGCGAGCAAGGCGGCCGTGCGCAACCTCGCGCGGACCTGGGCGGAGGACCTGAAGGGCACCGGCATCCGGGTAAACGTGCTGTCGCCCGGGGCGACGGCGACCGAACTCGCGAAGGCAGCGCTAGGCGAGGAGGGCCAGAAGGCCTACGCCTCGATGACTCCGCTCCAGCGCATGGCCGATCCGGCGGAGATCGGAGCGGCGGCTGCCTTTCTCGCGTCGTCGGACAGCAGCTTCATGACCGCCAGCGAGGTCGCCGTCGACGGCGGCCTGGCGCAACTCTGACCCCGGCACGGTCCCGGGCTTCTCAAACTTTAAAACGAAGACAAAATACAGAACGAAGGATAAAAGATCATGAAAAAACTGGAAGGTAAGATCGCAGTCATCACCGGCGGAAGCAGCGGAATTGGCTTGGCCACAGCCAAGCGCTTCGTGGACGAAGGCGCCCACGTCGTGATCACAGGGCGACGAGAGAAAGAGCTGAAGGAGGCCGCAGCCTCGATCAAGACAAACGTTACGACGGTCGTGGGCGACGTGTCGCGCTTGGAAGATCTGGACCGGCTCTATGCCGTCGTGAAAGAGAAACATGGTCACATCGACATTCTCTTCGCGAACGCGGGCGCGGGAACAATCGCTCCGCTCGCAGTGGCAACCGAGGCCCATTTTGACCAGACCTTCGACGTGAACGTGAAGGGACTGTTCTTCACGGTTCAGAAGGCCCTTCCCCTCTTCAAGGACGGCGGGTCGATTATCCTGACTTCTTCGGTCTCGAACGTGCTGGGGCTGCCAGGGTTTAGCACCTACGCCGCGAGTAAGGCGGCCGTGCGCAACTTCGCGCGCGCTTGGACTCTGGAGCTGAAAGACCGCAAGATCCGCGTGAATTGCGATGAGCCCCGGAGCAATCGATACCCCAGCCTTGGCGACGACGACGGGCCTTACCGCTGAACAGGCCGAGCAAGCGGTCGCCCAGTTCACCTCGCAGATCCCAATGGGTCGCAGAGGCATGCCAGAGGAAATCGCGGCAGCAGTCACGTTCCTCGCCTCCGATGAAAGTTCTTACATCACCGGTGTGGATCTCGCCGTCGATGGAGGCATGGCGCAGGTCTGACCCTGGCGTTAACACAAGATCGGAGAAGCACTATGAGCTATGCAATTATCGGCTTCGGCAAGATCGGCCACGCTCTTGCCAAGGCGTTTGCCCGCAAGGGTATTGAAGTATCCGTTGCAACCACGCGCGACCCGGCAATCTTTGCAGCCGATGCGGCCGCGATCGGACCCAACATCGTTCCCAAAACACTTGCCGAAGCCGTCAAGGCGGACATCATCTTTTTGGCCGTCCGTTTTGAGTCGCACCCGGATGTCGCAAAGGCGCTGCCCACCTGGAAGGGAAAGACCATTGTCGATGTGACCAATGCCTACGGCGTGCCCCCTGAGGAATTGGGAGGACAGCCTTCTTCCAAGTTCGTCGCGCAGGCCTTCACTGGCGGAAGACTGGTTAAGGGCTTCAACCATTTGGTCGCTGCCGGAGTCCTCGACCAAGGTCCGGCCGTACATGGTGGCAGGAGAGTCGTATTCCTGGCGAGTGACGATGATACCGCAGCAGCGGAGATTGGTACGCTTGCGGAAAAGCTCGGTTTCGCGCCGATCGAACTTGGCGGGCTTTCGGAAGGCGGACTGCTTGTGCAGGCGCGCGGAAATAGCCGGGGTCAGCTGATCTTTAAGGACCTGGTCAAGTTCGACTGACGAACACGACATGCCCACCGACAACACAACCCACGCGATCGGATCGAGCGCGATCCGATCCGAGCAAACTGGAGAAGATGCTATGAGCACCGAGAAGAACGTCCAGACCGTGAAGAACTTCTTTGCCGCGATCGGCCGCGGCGACAAGGAGGGTCTGCTGGCGTTGTCTGCCGGAGATATTGAGTGGATTATTCCAGGTGAGGACTGGCCGCTGGCCGGCACGCACCGCGGGCACGCGGGATTGGCGGCTGTGCTTCAGAAGGCGTCCGAAACGGTGGAAACTTCATTCCCAAAGCCCCCCGAATTCGTGGCGCAGGGCGATCGGGTCCTAGTGATCGGCTGCGCCACGCGGAAGATCAAAGCCACGAATAGGCCGTTCAAGGACGAATGGGTCTTCGACATCACCGTTCGAAGCGGCAAGGTGGCGAACATCCGGGAGTACATCGACACCCAAGCACTGGCGCGGGCCGCGCAGGTGGAGGTGTCCGGGGCGGCGTAGCGCTGGCCGTCTGCGGTGATCGGTCCGGGGTCGACGGCGAACGAGCCGTGGATCGCCGCCCCGCACGCCGCGCTCTCGTCGAATGCCCCACCATAACGGAGATCCCGATGTACAACCAATCCAAGCTATCCGAGTTGATCCACTTCGCACGAGTCGATACGGGCTCCATCGTCATCGACGTTTACCCAGGCGACGGCGACTGGACCCGTCTCTTCTCCGACATCGTGGGACCCGAAGGACGGGTCTACAGCTTCGTGCCGGCCGAAGTTGCGCACTTCAAGAACGATCCGGTTGGCCGCATGCGGACGCTCGCGAAGGAACCGGGCCGAGAGAATGTCGAAGTCGTCTCGGCGGACCTCGTAGCGATGCCGGAGGCCACCCAATCAGCGGATGTCCTGTGGCTGCACCTGTTCTACCACGATCTCCACACCGCGCTGATCCAGGCTAGGGGGGCAACGGCGGCCGACTTCAATCGAGCAGTTTACGATCGGCTTAAGCTCGGTGGGTCCTACGTCATCGTCGACCACGCCGCCGCCGTCGGGGCGGGCACGAGCGACGCCCAGTCGCTGCATCGGATTGAGCCTGCATCCGTTCGCGAGGAGGTGGAGGCGGCCGGCTTCGTACTGGACGCGGAAAGCACCATCCTCGCGAACAAGGACGATTCGCACTCGATCAAGGTATTCGATCCCTCGATCAAGGGCGAGACCGATCGCTTCGCCTATCGGTTCGTGAAGCCCTGACAGGTTGAAGGACAATCGGATTGTAAGAGTTTCGCTGAAAATACCGCGAAACTCACCCTGGACTTCTTGCACACCTCTGCAATAATTTCTAAGGCGTGACAGCTCGCTCCTAAACGACCGGAACCACATGGGTTGCACGTGGTCGACGCTGCCGCGACAATTGGTCTTGAAGATGCCGCGCGCTTCCTGCACATGGCGCCCTCCACGCTGCGCAAGCGCGCCGCGGCGGGCAGACTAAACGCGTACAAGCCGGGCAAGACCTGGGTGTTCCTGCAAGACGAATTGCTGCACTACTTGAAGACGACCCAATCCGCATGTCCCTCTACCGCCGCCCCAACACCCCGCATTGGTGGACCCGATTCCAAGTCAACGGCAGCGAGGTCCGCCTCTCGACTGGTACGGGAAATCGCCGCGAAGCGGAAGAATTTGAAACCGTAGCGCGCATGCGCGCGTGGCGGCAGGTTCGACTCGGCGAGCGGCCGCCGTATCTCTGGACCGAAGCGGCCAAGCGCTGGCTCAGCGAAACGCGCAAGCGCTCGAAGGCCCGGGATGAGTCGATCCTCGCCTGGTTCGCTCAGCACCTCAAGGACTACGACGTGCAAGCCATCACACGCGAAGTCGTGAAGGAGCTGCGCGCGTTGAAAGCCGCGGAGACCAGCGAAGCGACGGCCGATCGGCACATGGCACTGCTCCGGTCCATCTTGAACAAGTGCGTGAGGGATTGGGAGGTGCTCGATTCCGCACCGAAGGTGCCGATGTATCGTCCCGCCGTCGGCGAGCCGCGCTGGCTCACTCGGCCAGAGTTCGCTCGCCTCGAGCGCGAGCTTCCCGATCACCTCAAAGCCGCCGCCCGATTCGCCGTGCTCACGGGGCTTCGGATGCGCGCGATGCTGTCGCTCACTTGGCAGCAAGTGGATCTCGTCAAGAAGCGCGCGTGGGTGTCGAGCAGTGAAATGAAGGCCGGGCACTCGCTCGGCATTCCGCTCACCGCCGAGGCAATCCAGGTTTTGAACACGCTGCCGAGAGACGGCGATTATGTTTTTCAATGGCGCGGCGAGCGCATCGACGATTGCAACACGCTCGCCTTTCAGAAGGCCGTCAAGGCGGCCAAGGTCGAGCCGCTCCGCTGGCACGATCTACGTCATACGTGGGCATCGTGGGCAGTGCAGAGCGGAGTGAGTCTGCACGAGCTCATGCTGCTCGGCGGCTGGCGCAGCTTCTCGATGGTGCTACGGTATTCGCACTTCGCACCGCATCATTTGGCCCGGGCGGCGGCCAAAATCAAGCTAAAATTCCGCACAAAAACCGGCACAGTAAAAGGCCCCGCCGGAAAGTCTCTCGCAAGTCATTAATTTTGGTGGTGAGAGAGGGACTCGAACCCTCGACCTCGGCATTATGAGTGCCACGCTCTAACCAGCTGAGCTACCTCACCACGAGGAGCGGCGGATTGTCCGGAGCCCGGGTCCGCCTGTCAAGCCGATTTCCCGGTGTATCGTTTCCAAATCAATGGCTTATGCAATCTGGCCATTCGTTCAGCGGCGGCTTCTGGCTTGGCATTGAGCCGCAGTTCACAGTCCGCGATCTTACCTCGAGTATGCTTCAACGAATTAATCGGAATCCCGTTGTATGTCCTGGCACAGGTTGAAAGCCCCTTGGGATTGACGCCGCTTAACTTAGGAGATAATCGATGCGCAAGATACTGAGTTCACGCGCCACGCTCTGTGCGCTCGTTGCTGGATTCGGGCTTCCTCTGACTGCCCAGTCGGCTGAACCAGTTCCTGGGCCGTGCGAGCAAATCGTCGCGGCCTGCTCAAGCGTGGGATTCGTGAAAGGAGATGCCAAAGAGGGCTTTGGGTTGTGGCACGACTGCATTGATCCGATCATGCGTGGGACGAGTCAGCCGCCCAACGCCGTCAAGCCGTTGCCGGCGGTAAATCCGGAACTCATCGCGGCCTGCAAACAGAAACACCCGAACTTCGGCGAGGGCAAAAAAGGGGGCCCGCCGCCTGCGCCGGCCTATGCGCCCCCCAAAGGAACATGACGCAGAAGACGCCGCCCGCGGCTATTGAACGTTACCGGCGGGAGCGATCGGTTGCCCTGGCGGAACGAAGATGGCGCGCGCCTGCGCGGACTTTTTGAAGATACCCAGCGATCCGCCGAGTCCGACGCCAACGGCCGAGTTGCCCGAAAAGGAGGTGGATCCGCTGCCACCGCCGATCGCTCCGGTTTGTTGATCGGACATGCCTTCCAGGATGACGCCGTTTGCACCGAGCTTCGCGGCCTCTTCCTTCAAGCGCTGGATGACCTTATCCACCGTACCCTGTCCCCCGGTACCGAACATGCTGTCGGCCGAGGCATTCAGAACCGCGATTTCTTCAAACGCAGGCGGCGGCTGCAGATAGATTTTGACATCCGATGGGGATATTGCCGGACGTACCGTACCGACCACGATGTGCGAGGACGGCGCGCATGCCGCCACCCCAAGAGCCAACCAGGCCGCCAGGACTATTAAACGAATCAAGACTGTTCACCACCCGCTGTGCGCCGCACGAGCTTCGAGACCGGATTCAGCATCCTAGACAAGACATTTTACCACTGAGCCCGCGCGTACGTTGCCGCGTGCATGGGTGTTCCTATCACACGTTGAAGCGAAAGTGCATCACGTCGCCTTCGCGTACCACGTATTCCTTGCCCTCCAAACGCAGCTTCCCGGCCTCCTTGGCGCCAGCCTCGCCCTTGTAGGCGATGAAATCCTCATAGGCGATGACTTCGGCGCGAATGAACCCGTGCTCGAAGTCCGTGTGAATCACGCCCGCGGCCTGCGGTGCCGTTGATCCGGCGCGCACGGTCCATGCGCGAACCTCCTTCACGCCGGCGGTGAAATAGGTCTGCAGCCCCAGAAGCGCGTACGCGCCTCGAATCACACGATTGAGGCCGGGCTCATCGAGCTTGAGTTCCTTGAGAAAATCGGCGCGGTCGGCCTCCTCGAGCTGGGATATCTCCGCTTCGATTGCCGCGCACACCGGCACGACCACTGCGCCTTCCGCCTTGGCAAGCTCCCGGACTCGATCGAGCCTTGGGTTCTCGGTGAAGCCCGACTCATCGACATTCGCCACATACATGACCGGCTTGTCGGTAAGGAGGTGCAGATCGCGCAGCAATGCCCGCTCGTTGGCATCGAGACCCATCGAACGAATCGGCTGCGCGCGATTCAACCGCTCGCGCACCCGTTCGAGCAAATCGCGCGTTTTGAGCGCATCCTTGTCCGAAGTTTTGGCCGCTTTGACGGCCTTCTGGTAGGCGCGTTCGACGCTGTCGAGATCCGCGAGCGCGAGTTCGGTATTGATCACCTCGATGTCGCGCGCAGGGTCGATCGCGCCCGCCACATGAATGATGTCGTCGTTCTCGAAGCATCGCACCACGTGCGCAATCGCATCCACCTCGCGAATGTGCGCCAGAAACTTGTTGCCGAGCCCCTCGCCCTTCGAGGCGCCGGCAACGAGGCCGGCGATGTCGACGAACTCCACCGTGGTGGGCAGAATTCTTTCCGGACGGACGATGGCGGCCAGCTTATCGAGGCGCGGATCCGGCACCGGAACCACGCCGATATTCGGGTCGATGGTGCAAAACGGGTAATTCTCCGCCGCGATCTGCGCGCGGGTGAGCGCGTTGAACAACGTCGATTTGCCGACATTGGGTAAACCGACGATTCCGCAACGAATTGGCATTAGGTCTTTCCCGCACGACTGTGCAATTTGGTCATGGCGCGTTCCGCGCCTTCTTCGAGCAGCAACGGAATGCAGTCCACGGCCAGTTTAACCGCCTCCATGATGAGGTCTTCCTCGGAGCGGGGCGCGCGGGTCAATACGTAGTCGATCACGTCGGTCTTGTTGCCCGGATGACCAATGCCCAGGCGCAGCCGCCAAAAAGTCTCGCCGATGTGTGCGACGGTGTCGCGCAAGCCGTTATGACCGCCGTGGCCCCCTCCGTGCTTCAAGCGCACGGTGCCAACGGGCAAATCAAGCTCGTCGTGCGCCACCAAAATATCGTCCGCGGCGATCTTGTAGAATTGGCTAAGTTGCCGGATCGACAGCCCGCTGCGGTTCATGTAGGTGGTGGGCTTCAAGAGAACGATCTCTTCGCCGCCGATGTTGAGGCGGGCGGTCTCCCCGGAATACTTGCGATAGTCTCGGAACTCCCCGCCGTGGCGCCGCGCGAGCTCATCCACGAACCAGAAACCCGCATTGTGGCGGGTCGCCTGATGTTCGGGCCCCGGATTGCCGAGGCCGACGATTAAACGCAACGGTAATCCATTCATCCTGGATGCACCCACCCAACACTTGTCTCAAAAAAAACAGGGGCCGCCAGCCACTGACGGCCCCATCTGTACAAACGCCTGGTACCGACTATTTCTTTGCGTCTTTCTTGGCGGGCTCCTTCTTGGCTTCGGCCTTGGCCGGCTCGGCCTTCTTGGCCGCGTCGCCGCCCGCCGCTGCCGCGGGCGCCGCAGCTCCTGCCGCCGGCGCCGCACCTTCCGCTGCCGCGGGCGCCGCCGCCGCCGCGGTCGGTTCCGGCTCCTCCGCACGCGGGCTGTGGATGGCCACGACCGCCGCATCTTCCTTCACCAGATCCACGAGCGTCACGCCGTCGGGTATCTTGAGCTCCGACAGATGGATGCTCTCGTTGAGCGAGAGTCCCGATAGATCGACTTCGATGAATTCCGGCAGATCCTTGGGCAGGCAAGCGACCTCGACTTCGGTGCGCATGTGCGAGACCAAGCCGCCCTGCGATTTGACGCCGGGTGAAATCGCCTCGCCCTTGAAGTGCAGCGGAATGTTGATGCGAATCCTCTCGTTCTCCTCGACCCGTTGAAAATCGATGTGCAGCACCGAGTTCTTGAACGGGTGACGCTGTACGTCCTTCAAAATCGCGGCTTGCTTCTCATCGCCGACCTTCAAGCTGAGAATGGTCGAATAAAAGCGCTCGTTCTCGAGCAGGAGCGAAAGTTTCTGCTGGCTCAGGCTCAATGCCCGGGCATCTGCATGGCCACCATAGAGTATTGCCGGCACTTTTCCTTCGTGACGCAGGCGGCGGCTCGCACCTTTGCCTTGCATCTCGCGGAACTCTGCCTCGAGTTCAAAAGAGGTCTTCATAATCTTCTCCAGTTGCATTAGAAACACGGTCTCCCGGCACCGCGACCAGTTGCCGGAAGACCGACCAAATTCCTCGACCCTTCAGTCGATATACAGTGAACTCACCGATTCCTCATCGCTGATGCGCCGTATGGTTTCCGCCAGCAATCCCGCGACGCTCAGCTGGCGAATGCGTGTGCACGCCTTGCCCTCCGCCGACAGCGGGATGGTATCGGTGACCACCAACTCATCCAGCACCGACTTCGAAATGCGCTCGATCGCCGCGCCCGACAACACTGCATGCGTGATGTAGGCCACCACCCTCGTCGCGCCCTCGTCTTTGAGCGCCTGCGCCGCCTGGCACAGCGTCCCGGCGGTATCCACCATGTCGTCGACCAGGACGCAGAATTTGCCTTCCACTTCGCCGATGATGTTCATCACCTTCGACTCGTTGGGGCGCGGACGCCGCTTGTCGATGATGGCGAGTTCGGCATCGTCCAACCGCTTCGCAAGTGCGCGCGCGCGCACCACGCCGCCGACATCCGGCGACACCACGATCATGTTGTCGTGTTTCTGCTTCCAGGCATCGCCCAGCAGGACCGGCGAGGCATACACGTTGTCGACCGGAATGTCGAAAAACCCTTGAATCTGATCCGCGTGCAAATCCACGGTCAACAACCGGTCGACCCCGGCGCTCGCGACCATGTTCGCCACCAACTTGGCGGCGATGGCCACGCGCGTCGCGCGCGGCCGCCGATCCTGGCGTGCATAGCCGAAGTACGGCACGACCGCCGTGATGCGCGTGGCGGAGGCCCGCCGGCAAGCGTCCGACATCAGCAGCAATTCCATCAAATTGTCGTTCGACGGCGGACAGGTCGGCTGCACGATGAAAATATCGCGGCCTCGCACGTTTTCCATCAACTCGACGTTCACCTCGCCGTCGCTGAACCGGCCCACGTGCGCGCGCCCGAGCGGCACGCGCAGGTGACGGGTGATTTCCTGCGCCAACTGCGGGTTTGCGTTGCCGGAAAACACGGAGATGGTCGGATTTTCGAGTTCTTTACTTCGCGACATAATGACGGAACACCAAGGCTCGAGTTGGCTGGGGTGGAAGGATTCGAACCTCCGTATGGCGGGATCAAAACCCGCTGCCTTACCGCTTGGCGACACCCCAACTTGAAAATCAATCGTCAGCGCTTCGAAAAAGCGACGCCGGTCAGCCGGCCGCCAATCTCTCAAGCAAGGGCGAGTCGTTCAGCCCGCGAACCAGGAACGCTTCGAATGCCGGCGGCAACTTACCGACAATCTCCCGGCCTTGCGTCGGCTCACAGGCCATAAAAACACAGGCCCCCGTTCCAGTCAGGCGCGCTGCGCCGAAGAGCGACAGCCAATCGATCGCGCGGGCCACCTCGGGATATCGGCGCCGCACCACCGCCAAACAATCGTTCCCACCACCGGAAGCCAGGAAACCGTGAATTGTGATGGGCGGGGAATTTCTTGTCAATTCAGGATCCTGGAACACGTCCTTGGTACTGACGAAAGCATTTGGCTTGATAATCAAATAGTTACACTCGGGCGGCGCCAGCGGCGGGTATAGCGCGGTGATCCGCTCCCCCACTCCTTCCGCAAAGGCCACCCGGCCGTGGACGAAGACCGGCACGTCCGACCCCAATTTCAATCCCAGCTCCGCCAGTTTTCCGGTGTGCCAGCCCAAGCCCCAGAGCCGATTCAGCGCCACCAGACACGTGGCCGCGTCCGAGCTGCCTCCGCCCAACCCCGCACCCATGGGAATTCGCTTGATCACGCTGATATCGGCGCCGAGCACGCACCCGGCCGCCGACTTGAGCGCCCGCGCCGCGCGCACACAGAGATCGTCCTCCTCGGCGACGCCCGCCGCGCCGGCGCCGCGCAGGATGAGGCCGTCGGAGCGCACACTGATCGATATGTCGTCGCACAGATCGACGAACTGAAAGCAGGTTTGCAGCTCGTGATAGCCGTCGGGCCGGCGCCCGAGAATGTGCAGGAATAAATTGAGCTTGGCCGGTGCCGGCCACGGCCGCGCCTCGCTAGGCCTCACTTCGGCCACTCCCAACGGTCCACCGCAATGCGCACACGCGCATCCGCGCGCTGCAGGACCAGGCGTGCCGGAAGCAGGTCCCCGTGGTTCGGCATGTACTTGTCGTATTCGATGCTCCAGCCCCCCTGTGTCAACTGAAGCGCGCGATCCTGCTGGTTGCGGGTCAGCTCGAAGGCGCTGTTGGGATCGGGGATGCCCTGTAGCCAAAAGCGCAGGCTGTTGATCGGCAGCTCGAACCCCAGCCGGTCGCGCAGTTGCGCCGCCACCTCCGCGCTCGGCGGCGCGCCGTTCAGCGAGATGCCCTCGGGTGTCGCCATGAGCACCAGTGCCCCTGCTCCGAAGGGACCCGCCAGATGAACTTCGCTCGACCCGCCGCGCTGCCGCCAATCCAAGCTCGCCTGCCAACCCTGCGTGCCCAGCGAAACCGCCGCTCGCCCGTCGAGCTGCCAGGAACTCGCGTGCTCGAGCTCGGACAGCCGTTGCTCCCACGGCGAGGGCGCCGGCGCGGGGCGCGGGGTCACGCATCCGGCCAGCACAGCGCAGCCAGCGATGCACCCGGCGAGTCGGCGCATGCCGCTCATTTATTGGTGGGGTGCAGGCGTTGGCGCGTTGCCTTCAGCAGCTGATTCTCGGGATCGACCTCGGCGGCCTCGGCCCATACGCGTTCGGCCTCGGCGCGCTGACCGAGCTGCCACATCACTTCGCCCAAATGCGCGGCAATATCGGCGCCCCGATCATCGGCATACGCGGCGCTCAAATACGGCAACGCCCGCTCATCCTGACCCTGCCGGTGCAGCACCCATCCCAAACTGTCCAGAATCGCGGCATTCTTCGGCGCCGATGCATAGGCCTGCTCGATAAGTGCGCGCGCGTGCCCGAGCTCCCGGTTGTGATCCGCAAGCGTGTAGCCGTATGCGTTTAGCGCCGCCGGATCGTCGGGGCGCGATTTCAGGATCTCCTTCAGCTCGCGCAGCGCCGCGTCGACGTGCCCCTGATCCTCGTAGGCCGAAGCTATTGCGTACCGAATATCCACGCTGTCCGGATACTGCAGGATGCCGCGGTTTAAAACCTCCATCGCACGTTGCGGATCGCCGGACTCCGAGTAAATCCGGGCGCGCGCCGCCACGATTGCGGGCGCTCGTGCGGGTTCATCCTCGATGAGATGCTCGAGCAGCTCCTGGGCTTCGGAAGCGGCTCCGTGGGCCTGCAGAATGCTGCAGGCGCGCAGAAGCGCGGCAACCGCGTTGTCGCCGTTCTGCGCCTGGGCGAACAGGCGCAAAGCCCGCGCCAGATCGCCGCGGCGCTCGGCGATCAAACCCAAATAGTAAAAGGCATCGTCCACGAACTTGCCGGTCGTCAACAATTCCGTGAATCGCTTGCCCGCCGCATCGAGCTTGTCGTCTTGATATTCGATCAGACCCAAGAGACGCAAAGCGATGGGGGCGGACTCCGGTTGGCGCGTGAGATCCTCGAGTTCCGAAATGGCGACGTCGTCGTGCTGTGCGGCCAGGAGCAGCAGCGCATAGTTGAGGCGGTTCTCGGACGTGGGGTCGCCTTCGGCGAGCGCCCGCGATTGCACGAGCGGCTCCTGTGGAGCCCCCGACAGGATCTGAGCGCGCCACAAGCCCTGGGTGAGTTCGCGGCGCATGTCGGGCGCCGCACCGGCTCCGTCGCCGAGAAGCACGAGCGCCGCGGAGAAGCTGCGCACCGCGGCGGCCGGATCGTCGGCGCGCAGGGCGGCGAAGCCCTGCAAGCGCAGGGCGGCCACCGAATCGGGGAACGACACTGCGAGCCGGTCGGCGAGCTGGCGGGCGCCGAATGCGTTGTCGACGGGTTCGATCTCCGATTCGAGCTCGGCGAACTCCGCGTCCGTCCCGCGCGGCGAGGTCGTGAGGACGATGCGGTACTGATCAGCCGATTCCTGGATCTTGTGCAGCGCCAAAGCCGCTTTCGCCGCCGCGTGGTGCGCCTCCACGGAACTCGGATACAGGCTGATCCAGCGGGCCGCGACCTCGGCGGTCAACGAGGGTTGCAGGGATTCGGAAGTGACTTCGGCGGCGTGTTCGAGCAACGTGGGGTCTTTGTCGGTTGCGGCCGCGGCGGCGTATTGAATCGATGCCACGCGCGGTTCGTGCCGCGCAAGGGCTATCTCGCCCGTGACAGTATAAAATACCTGCGGGGCCTCTACGGCATCGGGTTTGGGGTTTGAGCCTGCGCAGGAGGCGCAGGCGATGGCACCCAACCCGACGGAAGCCTTTGCCCAGTATGAAATCGAGAACACGGCTGCACTATAGCCAATTGAAGGGTCCGATGCCGTAGATTCCCGCCTGATCGAGCGAAGTTTCTTCACGAAAATCCGAGGGTTACCATCCAAAGCGCGGCGATGCCATTTAACATTCTCGGGCTCAATCACAAGACCGCGCCGGTCTCCCTGCGCGAAAAAGTCGCGTTCAACGAGGAGCGCTTGATTGATGCCTTGCATGCGCTGCTGCGGGAAAGCGGCGTTGCCGAGGCCGTGATTGTGTCTACCTGCAATCGCACCGAGGTCTATTGGTCGGGCACCGCGAGCGGCGAGGAATTGTCGCAGTGGCTGGTGCGCCATCACGGCAACGAAGCCGCGATCGCATCCAGTTTATACCTGCACCAGGATCGGCTCGCGGTCGAGCACGCGTTCAGCGTCGCTTCCGGACTGGACTCGATGGTGCTCGGCGAGGCCCAGATTCTCGGGCAATTGAAAGATGCCTACCGCATCGCACATGAGGCCGGTAGTACCGGTCCGTGGCTCAACAAGTTATTTCAAGCGGCCTTCTCCGCCGCCAAACGCGTGCGCTCGGAGACGCGGATCGGCGAGAACGCGGTCTCTCTCGCCTCGGCGACGGTGCGCCTCGCACAGCGCATGTACGGGGATTTTCACGCCCGTTCGGCGCTCATGATCGGCGCCGGCGCGATGATTGCGCTCGCCGCACGGCATTTCGCCGCCGCCGGCATCAAGCGCACGGTCATCGCCAATCGAACGCTGGGCCGAGCGCAGGCGCTGGCCGCCGAGATCAAGGGCTACGCCGTCGATCTGGACGCCATCGACAAGGAATTGATCGACGCCGACATCGTCATCAGCTGCACGGCGAGCCCTCGGCCGCTCATCACCAAGCAGTCGGCCGAAGCAGCGGTACGGGCACGCCGCCATCGCCCCATATTCATGGTGGACCTCGCTGTCCCGCGCGATATCGAGCCCGCGGTCGGCGAGCTCGACGATATCTATTTGTTCTCGGTCGACGACCTGCGGCAACTCGTCGATGAGAACCGTCAACAGCGGGAAATCGCGGCCGGCAGCGCGCGGCTCCTGCTGGAGGAGGAGGTGGCGCGATTCTTGGCCGAGTCGCGCGTACACGATGCGGGACCCTCCATTCGGGCGCTGCGCCACCAAGCGGAGGCGATCCGCCTGCAAACCGTGGAGCAAGCCCGGCGCATGTTGGCCAGCGGAAATTCCGCCGACCAGGTCATCGACTATCTCGCCCATACGCTGACCAATCGGCTGTTGCATTCCCCGACCCACGCGTTGCGGCGGGCCGCCGAATCGACCGATCCGGCGCTGGCGGAAGCGCTGGCTCGCATGCTCACCGAAGATCGCCACCGGCAATAAGCCCCCAAGGGAATAACCCCAAGGGCCGCTGCAAGGGCCGCTATAATTCGCGGCCATGAAAGACTCCATCAGACGCAAGCTCGAGAAGCTCGACGAGCGATTCGAGGAAATCAGCCGCCTGCTGGCCGATCCCGGCGTCATCTCGCGGCAGAACCAGTTCCGCGAGCTGTCGATGGAATACTCCCGGCTGGGCCCCCTCATCGAACGGTACCACCGATTCATCGCGCTCGAGGCCGACGCCGCGACCGCGCGCGAACTCGACATGGAGGATGAGTTGGGGCAACTGGTGCCGCGCATCGTGGCGGAGGAACTCGAACTGCAGCGCCTTCTCGTTCCCAAGGATCCGCACGACGACAGCAACATCTTCTTGGAGATTCGCGCCGGCACCGGTGGCGACGAGGCGGCGATATTCGCCGGCGATCTGTTTCGCATGTATGCGCGTTATGCCGAATCCAAGCATTGGCAGGTCGAGGTGTTGAGCGAGAGCCCCGGCGAGCATGGCGGATACAAGGAAATCATCAGCCGCATCATCGGACGCGGCGCCTTTTCCTTGCTCAAATTCGAGTCGGGCACGCATCGGGTGCAGCGCGTGCCGGCCACCGAAGCTCAAGGGCGGATTCACACCTCCGCCTGCACGGTCGCCATTTTGCCGGAACTCGAGGAGCTCGAAGCAGCGGATTTGAATCCGGCGGACCTGCGCGTCGATACCTTTCGATCCTCGGGCGCGGGCGGTCAGCACGTCAATAAGACCGACTCGGCGATCCGCATCACGCACTTGCCGTCCGGCATCGTGGTCGAGTGCCAGGATGAGCGATCGCAGCACAAGAACCGTTCGCGCGCCATGTCGCTGCTGAAGGCCCGGCTGCTCGCCAGCGAACGGGAAAAACAGCAAAGCGAACAGGCCCAGTCGCGTAAACTTCAGGTCGGTTCCGGCGATCGCTCGGAGCGCATTCGAACCTATAATTTCCCCCAAGGCCGCGTGACTGACCACCGCATCAACCTCACCCTCTACAAGCTCGACGACGTGATGAAGGGTAACCTCGATGAGCTCATCGGCGCGTTGAACCAAGAGCACCAGGCCGAAGAACTCGCTCAGCAGGTCGATTGACGCCCATGAACACCGTCGCCGAGTCCCTCACCCTCGCCGCCCGGACGCTCGCGCCCCATAGCGAATCTCCGCGGCTGGATGCCGAGCTACTGCTCGGCAAGGTGTTGGGAGTGGGTCGCACGCAGCTCATCCTGAGCGCCACCCTGTCCCTCGCCGAGGATGCGCTGCGCCGATATCGGCATTTGATCGATCGGCGCGTAAGGGGCGCACCGATCGCGTACCTGACCGGGACGCGTGAATTCTGGTCGATGAATCTCAAGATCACCCCGGCGGTGCTGGTGCCGCGCCCTGAAACCGAAACTCTGGTGGAGCTGGCCCTGGCGCTCTTTGGGCCCGATCAACCGCGATCCATACTCGATTTGGGCACCGGGAGCGGCGCCATCGCACTCGCCATCGCCATGGAGCGGCCCCGCGCGCGGATCACGGGCGTGGACATCTCCCCTGAGGCCCTGAGCATCGCCCGGGAAAATTCGCGCGCCCTCGACCTGCCGCGGATCACCTGGCGAAGGGGCTCTTGGTTCGAGGCCGTCCCCGGCGAGCGCTTCGACATCGCCATCGCCAATCCGCCTTATATCGCGGACGGCGATCCAGCGCTTCGCGCGCTGGCCGCGGAACCCGCCCTCGCCCTCGCCGGCGGTCCCACCGGCCTCGAGGCCCTCACCGCGATCATTGAGAAAGCCGCCCCGCACCTCGAGCCGGGAGGCACGCTTCTGCTCGAGCACGGCAGTGGTCAGGCCGGCACCGTCGCGCGCCTGCTGGAGCGTCACGGCTTCAGCAGCGTATGCTCGCATCACGACTATTCAGGCAACCCCCGCGTGACGCAGGGAACCGTCCACTCGCAACCAGGGAACTCTCATGATCCGATTTGAAACCACGCTCGGCGATTTCACGGTTGATCTGTTTGAGAAGGAGGCGCCGGAAACGGTGGTCAACTTCTTGAAATACATCGACTCGGGATTCTTCGATGGCACCATTTTTCACCGCATCGTCCCCGGGTTCGTCATCCAAGGCGGCGGCTTCACCGAAGACATGTCGCAAAAGCGCACCCAGCCGCCCATCAAAAACGAGGCCAACAACGGCATGAAGAACTTGCGGGGCACCCTGTCGATGGCGCGTACCAACGACGTCAACAGCGCCACCTCGCAGTTTTTCGTCAATTTGAAGGACAATGATTTTCTCGATCACAAGGCCGGTAATTTCGGCTATGCCGTATTCGCGCGTGTCACCGACGGCATGGATGTGATCGACAAGATCGCGGCGGTGGCTACCGGCCGGCGGAGCGGGTTCGAGGACGTGCCGACCGAGGCAGTCGTCATGAGGCGCGTGCACCGAATCGCCCCCAGCCAGACCAAACAATAGCGCTCGCTCCTTCCCCTGCGCAATGGCGCGCACACCATCGCGGATTAGGCGCGCCGGCCGCGCTTTGCTCCTTGCCGCACTCGGCCTCGTGGCCGCATCGATGGCGGCCGTATGGCTGCTGCGCTGGGTCGATCCGCCGTATAGCGCCTTCATGGCGGAGGCACAAATCGCGGCCTGGATGAACCGCGACCGTACCTATGAGTTGCGCCACGAGTGGGTGGATCTCGCGCACATCTCACCCAATCTGGCCCTCGCGGTGGTCGCCTCCGAGGACCAAAAATTTCCCGAGCATTGGGGCTTCGACGTCGGCGCCATCGAAAAAGCCTATGAACTCAACCAGCACAACCATCGGGTGCGCGGCGCGAGCACCATCAGCCAGCAGGTGGCCAAGAATTTGTACCTGTGGTCGGGTCGCAGCTATTTGCGTAAAGGTCTCGAAGCCTATTTCACCATTCTCATCGAAAGCTTGTGGCCGAAGCGGCGTATCCTCGAGATCTATCTCAATGTCGCGGAGTTCGGAACCGGGATCTACGGCGCCGAGGCGGCGGCTCAGAAATTCTTTCACAAACCGGCCGCGCGCCTGACGCGCGACGACGCGGCCATTCTCGCGGCCGTGCTTCCGAGCCCGCAGCGCCTTTCGGCCGCTGCGCCGTCGCGCTACGTGCGTGAACGCTCCGATTGGATCTTGAACCAGATGCAGGCGCTCGGCGGCCCCGAGATGTTGGGCGAAATCGATGCCTATCCGAACCGTCACCGCTGAGCGCTCGCCGACAGGCTAATATCAGCCGTAATGAATAATCGGCGGCATTCGATTTCGGCGTTGGCGGGACTCATGGCCTTGGGGGGCGTCGTTTGCGCGATGCTCTGCGTCGCCGTGCCCGCGCCCGCGCCCGCGCCCGCGCCGAAAGACTCGCCGGGAATCCTCGATGGCGCCCGGTATTTGAGCCACGGTCGCTTCGAGAATGTCGCCGTCTATGCGCCCAACGGAACGCCGGCGAGTTTTGTGCTGTATTTGTCTGGGGACGGCGGCTGGGATCCCGGCATGGCCGAGATAGCGCGCCGGCTCGCGAGCCATGGCGCCATGGTGGCGGGGATCGATCTGCCGAAGTTGCGCGCCAATTTGGAAGCCGATGACGGCGATTGCGTCTTCCCGGACGGGGATCTCGAAAATTTGAGCCGCTTTCTGCAGGCTTACTATCATCTGCCCACCTATCTCACGCCCTTTATCGTGGGCTACGGCGCAGGCGCCACGCTCGCGTACGCGACGCTCGTGCAAGCGCCGGCCAACACCTTCGCCGGTGCGCTCACCTTGGGATTCTGCCCGGTCTCGAGCATGCGCAAGCCGCTCTGCAAGGATTCGGGACTTGAATTCACCCGCCGCCCCGGCCGGCGCGGAGTCGAGTACCTACCGGCGAAGCGGCTTGCGGATCCGTGGGTGCTCCTGCAGGGCGAGCTAGACCACGGATGCGCCTCGGGTGCAGCGGACGCATTCATCGCCAACATGCCCGGCGCCGCGCTTGCGGTGTTGCCGCACGTAGGGCCCACCTACCAACCGTCCGCGCCCTGGCTGCCGAGATTCCTGGCCGCCTTCGACACCTTGGTGAAGCGCACCGTCGCGGCGCCAATTCCGGCGGCGCCCACGGACTTGGGCGATCTTCCGGTCGTAGAGGTCCCGGCGCAACCGGGCGCCGCCGCGCAACCCGGCGATGCAACGGCCGATGTGTTCGCGATCATTCTGTCCGGCGACGGCGGATGGGCGGGACTCGACCGGGACGTCGCTGTCGCCCTGAGCGCTCGCGGGATCCCCGTGATCGGACTCGATTCGCTGCGTTATTTTTGGAGGGCCCGCACCCCCGACGGGCTCGCGGCGGATCTGGATCATATGATCCGCTACTATGCCGCGCACCTGAACAAGAAGCGGGTGCTGCTCATCGGTTATTCGCAGGGAGCCGATGTGTTGCCGTTCGCGGTCAACCGCCTGCCCGCAGCCACACGCGCCCGCGTCGCATTGGCCGCGCTGATGGGCATGTCCGAACATGCGTTGTTTGAATTTCACATGAGCAGCTGGGTGTCGAATGATACCTCCGGCCCCGCAACCATGCCGGAAGTGAACCGGATCAGCGGCGTGCCGGTGCTGTGCATTTACGGCGAGGACGAAGGCGACTCGCTGTGCCCCAAGCTCGATCCGAAGACGGTGCGCATCGTGAAGCGCAAAGGCGGTCATCATTTCGACGGTGACTATGCCGGATTGGCCCGCGACATCCTTGCCTCGACCAGCCGGTGAACCGGTCTTCCCGCGCACAAGGGCCGCGCCGTCTCGAGCGCGCGCGGCCGCAAACCCAGCGCATGGCAAATGGCGTAGGTGAGCTCCGCGCGGTTCAGCGTATAGAAATGAAACTCCTCGACGCCGTGCCGGCGCAGCTGCTGCACCTGTTCGATCGCCACGTGCGCGGCGATCATGCGCCGCGTCTCCGGATCCTCATCGAGCCCCTCGAAGCGCCGGCGCAGCCAATCCGGGATCGATGCCCCGCAGCGCTCTGCAAAGCGCAGCAGTTGCGCAAAGCGGGTGATCGGCAGAATGCCCGGCACGATGTCGGCGCGAATGCCGGCGGCCACGCAGCGATCCCGGTAGCGCAAGAAAACCTCCGTGTCGAAAAAGAACTGCGTGATGGCGCGGCTCGCGCCGGCATCGATCTTGCGCTTCAGATTCTCCACCTCCGCCGCGACGCCCGCGGATTCCGGATGACCTTCCGGATAGGCGGCGACCGAAATCTCGAACGGCGCGCTCTCCTTCAGCCCCCCCACCAAGTCCGAGGCGTAGGCGAACCCGCCCGGATGCGGCCGATAGGGGCCGTCCGGTGAATCGCCGCGCAGCGCGACCAGGTGCCGTACCCCGTGCCGCCAATAATCCTCGGCAATCGCCGTGAGCTCTTCCCGCGGGGCGCCCACGCAGGTCAGGTGCGGCGCGACAATGAGCCCCGTCTCGCGCAGCATGCGCAGCACGCAGGCGTGCGTACGTCCGCGCGTCGAGCCGTCCGCCCCATAGGTCACGGAGACAAATTCGGGTTGCAAGGGCGCCAAGCGCTCCACCGCCGCCCACAGATGCTCCGCCATCACCTCATCGTTCGGCGGAAAGAACTCGAACGACACCCGTACCGGATTGGACATGTGTGTGCCCCAAGAGAGCTTGCTGCTCGACCCTGAGCATGCGAGCGCCTAAGCTATGACTCAACCTCATTATCTTCATGTGGAGGTTGAATTCCGCTCATGGCCACCTCGGCGCTCGAATTGCGGCACCTGGAGACTCTGCTGGCGCTCGATGAGTGCGGAAGCCTGTCCAAGGCCGCCGCACGGCTGTTTTTGACTCAATCCGCCCTCTCCCATCAACTCAAGGCCCTGGAAAGCCACTATGGCGCGGCCTTGGTGGAGAAGAACATCCGGCCGCTACGCTTCACGGCCATTGGCCAGAGGCTTCTTGTCCTGGCTCGGGGCGTGTTGCCTCAGGTCGCCGAAGCAGGTCGGGACATCGCCCGTCTGGCTCAGGGCCACGCGGGGCCTTTGCGCGTCGCGGTGCAGTGTCACAACTGCTTTGATTGGCTGATGCCGGCCATGGATGCCTACCGGTCGCTGTGGCCCGAAGTCGAACTCGACATCATCTCGGGATTCGTGGTCGACCCGCTGCCGTTGATCGAACGGGCGGAAGCGGAGCTGGCCATCATCCACGACAAGCCGCAACCGCACCCGAATCTCGAGTTCAGTCCGCTATTTCGCTATGAAAGCGTCGCCTTGATGAGTCCGCGGCATCCGTTGGCGGCCAAGACGTGGCTGGACGCCGCCGACTTCGAGCGGGAAACCCTCATTACCTATCCGGTGCCGGACGAGATGCTCGACGTCATGAAGCATTTCCTCACACCGGCCGGCATCAATCCGAAGCGCCGCACCGCGGAATTGACCGTTGCGATACTGCAGTTGGTCGCAAGCGGCCGCGGCATTGCCGCTCTGCCTTCTTGGACGGTCGGAAACTATATTGAACGCGGCTATGTCGTGTCGCGGCCGGTCGGTCATGGGGGACTGCGCTGCGAGCTGTATGCCGCCACCAGCCGCGCGGTCGCCGCCACTGCTTACATACAAGAGTTCATCGCCCTGACCCGCACCCTTAGCCTCACGAACTTGAGCGGAGTATCCGCGCTTTAAGGCCGGTAGCCGTCCGTGAGGGTATTCAGAAACGCGACGATGTTGCGAATATCCGCATCGCTCAGCGCCGGCGGATCACCCGTATGCCGGTCGAAGGGTGCGCGGGTGTCGACGTTGGCCCGGTACTGCGGCGGAAGATCGTCGAATTTCAAGATGCCGCCACCCGGCGCGCGCGGATACCACTGCTGAGGCCGGGTGTCGCGTTCGGCATAGAAACGCACCACATCCTCCAACCGGTGGAAAACCCCGTTATGAAAGAATACGCGCCGCAGCGCCACGTTGCGCAACGAAGGCGTGCGGAACAGGCCGCAGTATTCCGTTCGGTCCGCCAGATCGGTGCGCAGCGGTCCGCACAGCCCGAGGTCGTAATAATGCGGATCCGAGTTGGCGGGAATCGCCACGTTGCGCGGCGCCCCGACCCCGGCGTAGCCGAAATCCGTGAACTGCGGAAACGCACCATTGCGCACCGCCGCCGGATGACAACGCGCGCAGTTGCCCTTGGCCGGATCGTTGAAGGCCTCCATGCCCCGCAGCTCATCGCGGCTCAAGGAGGTCTCGTGGCGCAAAAAGGCATCGTACTTGCTGCTGTAGGGATAAAACTCGGCGGGACTCTGCTGAAAGGTCTCCAGGGCCATCAGCACGCCCTTGAAGGCGAGCGCGCTATCGGCGAGCACGCCCTCGCCGAAGGTCTCGCGAAACTGCGGTGCATAGGCGGCGCGCCGGACCTTGGCGACGACCTCGTCGGGACTCGCGTTGGCCATTTCGTAGGGCGAGAGCAATGGCAGTTGCGCCTGATCGTGAGCCGACTGCGCGCGCCCGTCCCAGGTGCGCCCGCCGGCGGGACCCTGATCGATGCTGTCGTCGCCCTCGTCCTCGAAATAATGTTCGGTGAACGGCGGCAGGTTTTGCGTATAGGTCAGCGACATCACCGCGCGCACGCCGGCCCGACCGTTATCCGGTCCGCCGAGCTGCACGGACAGATCGTTCGCAGGTCCGTAGCGCCTGACCGGGTCGTGGCAGGTGGCACAGGCCATTTTGCCGGACGCCGACAGCGAGCGATCGAAGAACATCATGCGGCCGAGGGCCGTCATCGCGGCGGCGGAGGGCGTCTTTTCGAAGGAATTGGCGTAGAACGGAGTCGGACTGCCGAGCGCCATGCCCCAGTGGCACCCCGCGAGCAGCATCGCGATCATTGTCCCGCCGCGGATCGGCCACCCGCCTCGATCAGTGAACCGAGCGGCCGGCCTCCCCGAGCACGCCGGCATTGAATAGTTGGGCGACATCCACCGCGTCGAATACGTAGGCACGATTGCAGAAATCACAGCGCACCTCGACCTCTCCCCGATCCGCCAGAACCGAACTCGTCTCCGCCTCACCCAGCCCCTGCAACATACCCGCGACGCGCTCGCGCGAGCATCGACAGCGAAAATAGACCGGCGAGGGCTCGAACAGCCGCAGGTCGTCCTCGTTGAACAGCCGGTGCAGAATCTCCGCATCGGCGAGCGTTCTAAGCTCTTGCGGCGTCAGGGTATCGCCGATCAATTGCAGCCGCCGCCAGGCGTCATCAACCCCCTCCGACGCCTTCTCGCCCCCATTGTCCGGAAGCCGCTGCAGCAGCATCCCGCAGGCGCCGTTGGCGTCGGCCTGCAGCCACAGACGCGTCGGCAGCTGTTCGGAATTCTCGAAATACCCTTGCAGCGAATCGACCAGCCGATCGCCTGCGATGGGAACGATACCCTGGTAGCGCTGCGCACCATCGTCCGTTTCCAGCGTCACCGTCAGCTTGCCCGGACCGATCAGATCGCCGGCGCCCGCCGCCGCGGCAGGATTCTTCGCTTCACGGTAACGGGCGAGCCCCCGCACCCCGAGGCCGCTGGTGCATTGTGCGAGCAGCAGATGCACCGAACCCTCGCCCTGCAGTTGCAGCGACAGGACACCCTCGAATTTGATGGTCGCCGCCAGCAGCAGCGATGCCGCTACGGTTTGTCCCAGGACATCGCGAATCGGCGCCGGATAGCGGTGATGCTCGATCAACGCCTGCCAAGCGGCGTCGAGATGCACCAGATGTCCGCGAATGGGGAACTGTTCGAAGACGAAGCGATGCAGGCAGTCGCGGTCATGCATCAGGAGCCTATCCGCCTGCAAGCCTGGATTTCAGCAAGTCGTTGAGCTGCGCCGGGTTCGCCTTGCCTCCGGTGGCCTTCATGACTTGCCCGACGAAAAATCCGAACAACTTGTCCTTGCCGGCGCGATAGTCCGCAAGCTGCTTCGGATTGGCCGCGATCACCGCGTCGATCACGCGTTCGATCGCACCGGCATCGGTGATCTGGCGCAATCCCCGTGCCTCGATGATGGCGTCCGCCGGTTTGCCATCCGACCACATGGCCTCGAACACATCCTTGGCGATCTTGCCGGAGATGGTCTCATCCACGATGCGGCCGAGGAGTGCGCTCAAGTCCGCGGCCGACACGCGCGAGGCGCCGATCTCCAGGTTGTCCCTGTTGAGCGCACTCGACAATTCGCCCATGACCCAATTGGTCGCGAGCTTGGCGTGCGCCGCGCCCAATGTTTGGACCACTGCTTCGAAATAGCCGCCGAGCTCGCGGCTGGCGCACAGTACGCCCGCATCGTACGCGGAGAGACCGAAATCGCGTGCGAACCGCGCCGCCTTGTCGTCCGGCAACTCGGGCAGCGTGACGCGGACCGACTCGATGAATTCCTGGTCAATCTCGACCGGCAACAGGTCCGGATCCGGAAAATACCGATAGTCGTTCGCCTCCTCCTTGGAGCGCATCGAGCGCGTTTCGTTCTTGTCCGAATCGTACAGCCGGGTTTCCTGGACCACTTTGCCGCCGCTCGCGATCAGCTCGATCTGCCGCGCGACCTCGTACTGAATCGCCTTCTCGAGAAAGCGGAAGGAATTCAAGTTCTTGATCTCGGCCCTGGTGCCGAATTTAGCGGCGCCGCGGGGGCGCACCGAGACATTGGCGTCGCAGCGAAACGAACCCTCCTGCATGTTTCCGTCGCAGATTTCAAGGTAGCGCACCAACGTGTGGATCTTTTTCACGTATGCCACGGCTTCCTTGGCCGAGCGCATGTCCGGTTCCGATACGATCTCCAAAAGCGGCGTACCGGCGCGATTAAGATCGATGAAGCTCGCATTCCCGAGCCCCTCATGCAGCGACTTGCCGGCATCCTCTTCGAGGTGCGCACGCGTCACGCCGATGGTCTTGATGACCCCGTCATCGAGCATGACGGCAAGCGAGCCTTTGCCAACCACGGGTTGCTCGTACTGGCTGATTTGATAGCCCTTCGGCAAATCTGGATAAAAATAGTTCTTGCGCGCGAAAATCGAGCGTGGCGCGATCGCCGCGCCGATGGCCAGTCCGAACTTGACCGCCATGCGCACGGCTTCGGCGTTGAGCACCGGCAGCACGCCGGGATAGGCCAGATCCACGAGATTGGCCTGCGTATTCGGCTCGGCGCCATAGGCCGTCGCGGAGCCGGAAAAGATCTTCGACTTCGTGGCCAGTTGAGCGTGTATCTCCAGGCCGATCACCACCTCCCAGTCGGCCATTACTCGTACCCGCCCGGGAATTGGATGTGCCAGCGAGTCGCGCGCTGGAATTGATGCGCCGCGCCGAGCAGGCGCGCTTCGGAAAAATGCGGTCCGATCATCTGCAGGCCCATCGGCAGTCCGTCGATGAAACCGCAGGGCACCGACATGCCGGGCAAACCGGCGAGGTTCGCGCCGATGGTGTAGATATCGTTCAAGTACATGGTGACCGGGTCATCGATCTTCGCGCCGATGGCAAACGCGGGGGTCGGCGTGGTGGGTCCGATCAGCAAATCGACTTTCTGGTACGCAGCCCGAAAATCGTCGGTGATCAGGCGGCGGACCTTCTGCGCCTTCAAATAGTAAGCATCGTAATAGCCCGCCGACAACACATAGGTGCCGGTCATGATGCGCCGCTTGACCTCCGCGCCGAAGCCCTCGCCGCGGGAGCGCTGGTACAGATCCATCAGGTCCTTCGGTTGCGCACACCGGTAGCCGTAGCGCACGCCGTCAAAGCGCGAGAGGTTCGAGGAGCATTCGGCCGGCGCGACCACGTAATAGGTGGGTACCGAGAGCGGCAGATGCGGGAGGCTGACCTCCAGGGTGTCGGCGCCGAGCGATCTGAAAACCCCGAGCGCGTCCTCGATGAGGGCCGCGTTGCGGGCCTCCAAGCCGTCGAAGAACTCGCGCAGCAGGCCGATCCGCAGGCCTGTGAGCGGCTCTTCGAGCAGCGCCGGATACGCCGGTACGGGCGCATCGATACTGGTCGAATCCTTCGGATCGAAGCCGGCCATGACCTCGAGCACCGCCGCCGCATCGGCCGCGGTCCCGGCGAATACGCCCGCCTGATCGAGGCTCGATGCAAACGCAACCATCCCATAGCGCGAGACCCGTCCGTAGGTGGGTTTTATTCCGGTCACCCCGCTCAGTGCCGCGGGCTGGCGTATCGAACCGCCGGTATCGGTGCCGGTGCAGAAGGCGGCGAGCCTCGCACCCATCGCCGCGGCCGACCCGCCCGAGGAGCCTCCGGGTACTCGGGTCGTATCCCAGGGATTCCTGACCGGACCATAAAAACTGGTCTCGTTCGAGGAGCCCATGGCGAATTCATCCATATTGGCCTTGCCGAGCATGACGGCGCCGGCGCCCTTCAGACGTGCGACGACGGTGGCATCGTACGGTGCGATGAAGTTATCGAGGATCCGCGATCCGCAGCTGGTGCGAACCCCGTCAGTGCAAAAAATGTCTTTGTGAATGAGGGGGATCCCGAGCAGCCGGCCGCGTTCCCCGGCCGCCAGACGCCGATCGGCCGCGGCCGCGGCCGCCAGCGCCTGCTCGGCGGTGAGCGTGATCAGGGCGTTCAAGCCCGGATTGAAGCGCTCGATTCGCGACAAAAAATGCCGCGTGAGCTCCACGCTTGAAATTTGCCTCGTGGCCAGGCGATCGGCCAGCTGGCCGATGGAAAGATTGTGCAGCATCGTCATGGGACCCAAACGGCGCCTTACTCGATGACCCGCGGAACGACGTACAGACCCGCTTGCACACTGGGCGCGTTGGCTTGGTACTGTTCACGCCGGTCGGTTTCCGTGACTGCGTCGGCCCGCAAGCGCTGGCGCTGTCCGTCGAGGGGATGGGCCATCGGCTCCACGCCGCCGGTTTCGACACGGGACAATTCGGCGACGAAATCGACGATGCTCGACAAGCTCGAGACGTAGACCTGCATCTCCGCTTCGGTGATCGACAGGCGCGCAAGATGCGCGATCTTTTCCACGTCTTGACGGGTCAGGCTCATATGAATGCAAAAATGCGCGCGAGTGCGCAGAAAATAAGCGCAAGAGATGATACACGTTGCCTTGCTGAAAGTCGTGTCGGTTGTTACATTAGCGCAACTTTTTTCATCCCCTTTTCGTTCCAACTAAAGAGCCCATGTTCAAACGCCTTAGAGGTTATTTCTCCAATGATCTCTCGATCGATCTTGGAACCGCCAACACACTGATCTACGTGCGCGAGCGCGGCATTGTGCTCAATGAGCCCTCGGTGGTCGCGGTACAGGATGAGCCGACGCGCGGAGGCAAAATCATCGTCGCGGTGGGCGTCGAGGCCAAAAACATGCTTGGCCGGACGCCAGGCCACATCACCGCGGTTCGTCCGATGAAGGACGGCGTCATCGCTGATTTCACCTACACCGAAAAAATGCTGCAGTACTTCATCAAGAAGGTGCACGGCAACCGGTTTTTGAGCCCGAGCCCGCGAGTTTTGGTGTGTGTACCCTTTGGATCCACGCAGGTCGAGCGCCGCGCCATCAAGGAATCGGCCGAGGGTGCCGGTGCGCGCAGCGTCGACATCGTCCCGGAACCGATGGCAGCGGCCGTGGGCGCCGGGCTGCCGGTGCAGGAAGCCCGCGGCTCGATGGTGCTCGACATCGGGGGTGGCACCTCGGAAGTGGCGGTCATCTCCCTGAACGGGATCGTCTATGCGGCGAGCGTGCGCATCGGGGGCGACAAGTTCGATGAAGCCATCACCAACTACGTGCGGCGCAATTACGGGATCCTGATCGGCGAGGCGACGGCCGAGCGCATCAAGTTGGAAATCGGCTCCGCCTATCCGGGACAGCAGGTGCGCGAAATCTCGGTAAAGGGCCGCAACCTCTCTGAAGGCGTGCCGCGCAGCTTTACGCTCAACTCGAACGAAATTTTGGAAGCGCTTCAGGAGCCCTTGCAAGGTATCGTGGGCGCGGTGAAACAAGCCCTGGAACAAACACCACCCGAACTCGGCGCCGACGTGGCCGAGCGCGGAATCGTGCTCACCGGCGGCGGCGCCCTGCTGCGCGATGTGGATAAATTGCTCATGGAAGAAACCGGCTTGCCGGTGGTGATCGCGGACGACCCGCTGACCTGCGTCGCACGCGGCGGCGGCCGGATCCTCGAACTCACCGAGGAGCATGGACCGGGCATCTTCGGACTGGAGTGATGCTGGCCGGGGAGCCTGCCCATGGTCGCATTTCGTAATTCCGACTCGTCCGGCCGATCGACGGGGCTGCTGCTACGTTGTGTACTGTATTCCCTGCTGGCGTTGGGGTTGATCATCGTCGATAAGCGCTACGATCAACTGGGGAAAATTCGGCGCTTGCTCTCGATCGCCGCCTATCCGGTGCAGATCGCCGTGGAAAGCCCGTTCGAGGGATGGAATTGGTTTCGGGAAAGCGTCACGAGCCGGGATGTGCTGCGTGCGGACAACGCCAAGCTCAAGGCGGAGCTGCGCCTCGCTCAATTTCGTCTGCAGCGCTTTGAGGCGCTGGAGGCAGAAACTCAGCGATTGCGGGCGCTGCGCGACAACACGGCCGGAGTTTCGAACCGATTCATCGTCGGCGACATCATGGACGTGGACCTCGACGCCTTTCGGGCCCGGGTACTCGTGGACAAGGGCGCGAGCGAAGGGGTTTTCGTGGGACAGGCCGTGCTCGACTCCGGCGGCGTGTTCGGCCAAGTCACCCGCGTCGAGCAGCTCACCAGCGAGGTGATCCTCATCAGCGACCCGACTCATGCCATCCCTGTCCAAATCAACCGCAACGGCTTGCGCACCATCGCCGTGGGCACCGGCGACTCGAGCCGCCTCAAGCTGCCCTACCTGCCCACCAGCGCGGATGTGATCGCGGGGGACTTGTTGGTCACGTCGGGGCTCGGCGGAGTCTTTCCGGCCGGTTATCCGGTCGGCACCGTCGCCGACGTCAAACGCGACCCCGCACAGTCGCTGGCCGATGTGGATGTCCGGCCCGCCGCCTCCCTCGACCGTTCGCGGGAACTGCTGTTCGTCTGGACCAATCCCGGCTCCGTCATGCCCGCGGCGGCTTCCACGACGGCCGCCGCACCCGCGGCGGCGGCGAGCGCACCCAAGACTGCGCCTCCACGGGCGGGAGCAAACGACGAATGATGCGCGATGACCGTATCAGCCGGTTGCCGATGCTGCTGTCCGCGGCCGTGGCGCTCGCGCTCGCCGTGATTCCCCTGCCCGCAACGCTCGATGCACTGCGCCCGGACTTTTTGGTGCTGGTGGTCTTTTACTGGTCCATCGAATCGCCCCAGGCCGGCGGGCTCACATTGGCCTTCTTTGCGGGCATCGCCCTCGATGTGATCAAGGGCGTGGTATTGGGGCAGCATGCCCTGGCGTTGACCTTGATGGCTGCCTGGGCTACGTATTTGCGGCTGCGCCTGCGCGTGTTCTCGGTGCTCTCGCAATCGCTGACCATCTTCGCGTTCCTCACCGGGTATCAGTTCATCTTGTTCTGGATCGATGGCGCTACCGGAAATCCCGTCACGAGCTTCAGCCGTTGGCTCGCTCCGGTGATCGGCGCGGCGATTTGGCCGTTCCTGGCCGGCACCCTGAGTCGTTTGCATGAACAACGGTAGCCGCGACAGCAGCGGCTTCAATATCCGCGCAACACCCGTGCAGCTCGCTGCCTTTCTGTTGACGGACAACCCCCATGCGGGCAGCTGAGGCGCCATGATATTCGACGAATTCTCCCCGTCCCGAACACGCCGGACCCTGACCGCCGGCGGACGCACTCTGCGGGCGCTCGGATTGGACGGACCGCTGACCGGGGTGCTGGCCATCATCGTATGCATCGGCGTCTTGGTCGTTTACAGCGCATCCGGGCAGAACCTGAAGATGGTCGAGCATCACCTGGCGAATATCGCCATCGCGGTGGCCGCGCTGCTCGCCCTCGCACGGCTGGCGACCCCGCAATACCTGCGCCTGTTCGCGCCCATTGCGTATGCCATCGGCATTCTGCTGCTGATTGTGGTCGCCGCGACCGGCCACATCGGCAAGGGCGCGCAGCGTTGGCTCGATGTCGGCTTCATACGCTTTCAGCCCTCCGAAATCATGAAGCTCGCGGTACCCATGATGTGCGCCTGGTACATGCACGAGCGGCCCCTGCCGCCGACGCTCAAGGATTTGATTGCCATGGGCATCATGATCGCCGTTCCGACGGGGATGATCGTGCTGCAGCCGGACCTCGGGACCGCCCTGTTGATAGCTGCATCGGGTCTCATCGTCATGTTGCTCGCCGGCATGCAATTTCGGATCGTGCTGATATCACTGCCGCTGCTGGCGGGTGCCGCCTGGGGAGCCTGGCATTTCATTCACGACTATCAGCGACAGCGCATATTGACGTTCTTGAATCCCGAGACCGACCCCTTGGGCGCCGGCTACCACATCATTCAATCGCAGATCGCCATCGGTTCCGGCGGCATATTCGGCAAGGGGTACATGAACGGCAGCCAGGCGCAGCTCGAGTTCCTGCCGGAGCGGTCGACCGACTTCATTTTCGCGGTCATCGGCGAGGAGTTCGGATTGCTCGGCCAATTGCTGATCCTGACCCTCTACGGCGTGGTGATCGGCCGGGCGCTGTACCTGGCGATGCAGGGGCAGGACACGTTTTCGCGCCTCACCGGCGGCGCCATCGCGTTGAGCTTCTTCGTCTACGTATTCGTGAATTCCGGCATGGTGAGCGGCATACTACCGGTCGTCGGGGTGCCGCTGCCGATGATCAGCTATGGCGGCACATCAATGGTCACGTTGCTGGCGGGGTTCGGAATATTGATGGCGCTGCATTCGCATCGCAAACTCATCGGGTCCTGAGGGAGTGCGCGCGCAACCCCGCTTCAAAGCCTTGCTGCTCGCCACCGTGGTCTGGGCAGCGGGCGCGAATTCGGCCGCGGCATTCGACACGCGTCGCCCGGACATCAGGGACTTCATCGATCAGTTTGCGGATCAATATTCCTTCAAGAAGCGCGCACTGCGCAAACTGCTGGCCGCCGCGCAATATCAGCCGGCGATTCTCGAAGCGATGGATCGACCCGCAGAAAAAGCCAAGATGTGGTACGAGTACCGCCCGATATTCCTGAGCGAGAGGCGTATTCGCGAGGGCGCTGAATTCTGGCTGGCGCACCGGCAGGATCTGGACAGCGCAAGCATCAACTCGGGCGTCGCGCCGGAGTACCTCGCGGCCATCCTTGGCGTGGAGACCTATTACGGCCGCCAGACCGGAAACTACCGCGTGCTCGACGCGCTGGCGACCCTCGCGTTCGACTATCCACCGCGGGCGAAATTCTTCCGCGAGGAGCTCGAGCAATTCATCCTGCTCACGCGCGATCTGAAGATGAACCCCCTCGCCGTCAAGGGATCCTATGCCGGTGCGATGGGCGCACCGCAATTCATGCCGTCGAACTACCGGCGCTATGCGATAGATGCGAGCGAGGACGGTCGCATCGATCTGTGGAACAACTGGCCGGACGTCTGCGCCAGCATCGGCAATTACTTGAAGGAGCATGGGTGGAATCCCGGCGAACCGGTTCTGAGCGAAGCCACCGCCAAGCCCGATATGGCCGCGGATTTGGACGGCCGAAAGCTTGACCTGTCGGAGACCGTGGGGTCCTTGAAGGACAAGGGCGTTAGCTTCGACAGCGCGCTGCCGGCGGACGCGCCCGCACTGCTCATTGCGGCCGACGAACCGGATGGCGTTCATTGGCGCGTGGGCTACAATAATTTCTATGTCATCACACGCTACAATCACAGCCCCCTGTACGCGATGGCCGTGTACGAACTCGCCGCAGCAATCAGGCAGCGGGTCTTGATGACCGTCACCGGCCCGGCCGGCGACGAGCCCGCCGGCGACCAGCCATGAACGCCGCGCGCACCCTGGCGATTTTCGCGGTCGGAAGCATGGCGTTGAGCGGCTGTTTCAGCGCACCGCAGCGCCCCCGGCCCACGCCGGTACCGGGCGCGCCGACCGGCGCTGCGCCGGCATCATCACCGGCGCCCGCGCCGGCGGCTCCCGCGACTCCTTCGCAGGTGCTGGCGGTTCCCGATGCGATTCCGCGGTTCGAGCCGCGCTCGCCATACGGCAATCCGCCTTTCTACGACGTCTTTGGAAAGCGCTACTACCTATTGCCCTCGAGCGCCGACTACGTCGAAATCGGAGTCGCGTCCTGGTATGGCCCCGGATTTCACGAGATACGAACGTCGACCCGCGAGCCCTACGACATGTATGGCATGACGGCGGCGCACAAGACTCTGCCGTTGCCTGCCTATGTACGCGTCACCAATCTCCAGAACGGGCGCAGTATCGTGGTTCGCGTCAACGACCGCGGCCCTTTCGTCGGCAATCGCATTATCGACCTGTCCTACACCGCGGCGGCCAAGCTCGACATGCTGCGCAACGGCACCGCCATGGTCGAAGTGCGCTCCGTTGGGCCGACCATGCCGTCGATTGCGACCTCAGCCGTTGCCGACACCGCACCCGCACCGGCGGCCGCATCTGGCGCCGCGGCGGCGCGCGGAGCCGCACTCTACGTGCAGGCCGGCGCCTTCGCGGATCCCGCGAACGCGGATCGTTTGGCGAGCAAATTGCGGGGCGGCGGCTATGAAAAAGTGTTCGTGCGTGATGATGTGATCGCCGGACGCAAATTCTATCGCGTGCGCATCGGTCCGGTTCCGGACGTCCCGGAATTCGACCGCATCGTCTCCGCTCTCGAGCAGGCGGGTGTGCACGATGCGCACCTTGCCATGAATTAATCGCGGCCGCAGCCACTGGGCGCCGTCAAACACCGGTACACTCAGCCACTTTTTATCGAAGGTATTCGTCCATCATGCACCGTTCCCTGTCGAGCTTGCTGCTTGTCGCGTTTGCTGCTTTTCCGATCTTTGCCGCGACGCCCATTCCGACCGCACCCGCCGTCGACTCGCGCGCCTACATTCTCGTCGACTACCGCACCGACAAGGTTCTGGCCGCTCAGGACCCCGATGCGCGCATGGAGCCGGCAAGCCTGACGAAGCTGATGACCGCCTACATCGTGTTTGAACAGCTGGCGACCGGAAAGCTCAAGCTGGACGAGCCCGTGGTGGTGAGCGAACACGCCTGGCGCTCGGAAGGGTCCCGCACCTTCATCGAATTGGGTAAACCGGTGTCGGTGCAGATGCTCATCTTGGGGATGATCGTACAGTCCGGCAACGATGCCACAATTGCCCTGGCGGAGCGGGTCGGGGGCACCGAAGAGACGTTCGTGCAGCTCATGAACACCTATGCCAAGCGCCTGGGCATGGCGGGCACGCATTTCGAGAACAGCTCTGGGCTGCCCGCCCCCAACCACTACACCACCGCGCGCGACATGTCGCTGCTCGCGATCGCCATGATCCGCGACTTTCCCCAGTACTATAAGTGGTACTCGGTGCACGAATTCGAATACAACGGCATCAAGCAGCAGAACCGCAACGGCCTGCTCGAGCGCGATCCCACCGTCGACGGATTGAAGACCGGTCATACCGATTCGGCCGGCTATTGTCTGGTGACCTCGGCGCTGCGCGACGGTATGCGTCTGGTTTCGGTGGTGCTCGGTTCCACCAGCATGAAGGGCCGGGAGAACGCGAGCGCGGCGCTGTTGAATTACGGCTATTCGTTTTATGAGACCAAATTGGTGGTCAAGGGCGCTGCGACGCTCGCCACGGCGCCGGTATGGAAGGCGGCCGCAACGCCGGTTGATGTGAGCGTCAGGGACGATGTTTATGTGACGGTACCGCGCGGAGAGGGCAACGGGGTGAAGACGGCACTCGAACTCAAGCCCCGCTTGATCGCACCGCTTGCACGCGATGCCATCGTCGGGCAGTTGCGCGTGATCAACGGCAATCAGACGCTCGCGACGCTCCCCCTGCACCCCTCGACGAGCGTCGCGGCGGGGGGCTGGTGGCGCCGGATGATCGACACCGTGCGGCTTTGGTTTAACTGAGCGTGCCGCTGCCGGTCTGTCATTTGAACGGCCAATACCTGCCCTTGAGCGAGGCGCGGGTTTCGCCGCTCGACCGCGCGTTCCTGTTCGGTGACGCGGTCTACGAGGTCGTGCCGGTGTTCGGCGGACGGCCGTTCAGGCTGCGCCAGCATCTGGACCGGCTCGCGCGCAGTCTGGAAGGAATACGCATGGCGCCACCGCTGGCGCATCCGGAATGGAGCGAGCTGTGCCGCGAGCTCATCGGGCGCAACGGCGGCGGGGACCAATATCTTTATATGCAGGTGACTCGTGGCGCCGAATATGGCCGGAACCACGCATGGCCGGACGGGCTCAAACCGACGGTCTTTGTCTATGCGACGGCGCTGGAAGCCCCCTCCCGGCAAATGCTCGAGCGCGGTGTTGCGGCCGTGACCGCGGCCGACACCCGTTGGGCTCGTCGCGACATTAAATCCACGGCGCTGCTCGCGAATGTTCTGCTCAAAAAGCTCGCCGTGGATGCCGGCGCGTTTGAAACCATCATGATCGAGGGCGGGAATCTCACCGAAGGCTCCTCCACCACGGTTCACGTCGTTGCCGGGGGAGTGATTCGAACGCCGCCGAACAGCGCGCAGATTCTGCCCGGCACGACGCGCGAGGTGGTGCACGAACTCGCCATGCGGTTGGGAATTGGCAGCGAAAGCGTTAAGGTCGGGGAATCGCAGTTGCGCGCCGCCGATGAGATCTGGCTCGCCTTCTCGACGCGGGGTATCCTGCCGGTGACGACGCTCGACGGCAAATCCGTGGGCGCCGGCCGGCCGGGCCCGTTATTCGGGCGCCTTCATGCCGCCTTCCTCGAGTACATACGCGAACTCGCCGGGACGCCCGCGCTATGAGCGGCGGGTCCCCCGAGGAATTTCCGAGCGATTTTCCCATCAAGGTGATGGGCCGTCACGACAGTGCCCTGCGCGTCCTCACCCAGGCCATCATCGAACGGCACGCAGGTCCGGTGCCGGACGCCAGCGTACGGGTGCGCACCAGCACCGACGGGAATTTTTTGGCGGTGACGTATGTCGTGCGCGCGCAGAGCCGCGCGCAGCTGGACGCCATTTACCGCGAACTCACCGCCTGCAAGTCGGTGCTGATGGCGCTGTGATCGCCCAACAGCCGCACAAGATGCGGCACCAGCCCCGCCGCCGCCGATCCGACATCGACGCCGCCGACCAGATCGAGTAGCCGCGTCACCGCGAGCCCAGGGTAGCCGCAAACGTTGATGCGCTCGAAGGGCTCAAGGTCGAGCGACACGTTGAGCGCCAGTCCATGGTAGCTCGCGCCGCGGCGAATGCGCAGACCGATGCTCGCGAGTTTCGCTCCACTCACATAGACCCCCGGCGCCTCGCGCGACCCGCTCGCCGCCACCCCCAATTCGGCCACGTAGGCGATGACGGCATTTTCAAGCGCCACCACCAGCCGGCGCACATCGAGCGCCCGACGCCGCAGGTCGATCAGCGGGTAGACCACCAGCTGGCCCGGCCCGTGATAGGTCACCTGTCCGCCGCGGTCGATCTGCACCACCGGGATGCCGCCCGCGGATTTCAAATGCTCGCGATTCGCATTCAACCCCAAGGTAAATACCGGAGGATGCTCGAGCACCCAAATCTCATCCGGAGTCGAACCATCGCGCTCGTCCGTAAAGCGCTGCATCGAGCGCCAGGTCGACTCGTACGGCACGAGCCCGAGATGGCGGATCAGCGGGGCATCGTTCATCGATCTAGGTAGCGGGCAAGCGTGACTTCGGCTCGATAGCTCGAGCGCACCAGGGGTCCGGACACGCATTCCAAAAATCCCGATTCGAGCGCCCATTCCCGGTATAGCGCAAATTGATCGGGGGTCACGAAACGCTCGACACTCAGATGATTCCGAGTGGGCTGCAAATACTGCCCCAGCGTCAATATATCGACCGATGCCGCGCGAAGATCTTGCATGCACACACGCAGCTCCTCGTCGGTCTCGCCCAAGCCGAGCATCAGACTGGTCTTGGTCAGCACCGCCGGCCGGTGGCGCTTGGCCGCCCCCAGCACCTCGATGGTCTGCGCATAGCCTGCGCGAGGATCCCGCGCCTTGTGCGTGAGCCGCTCCACCGTCTCGATATTCTGCGCGAACACGTCCAGCCCCGAATCCATGACGGTTCGCACGTCGCGCATCACACCCGCGAAATCCGGCGTCAGTGCCTCGACGGAAGTCGCCGGATTGCGCCGTTTGATGGCGCGAATCGCCGCCGCGTAATGAGCGGCTCCGCCGTCCGCCAAGTCGTCCCGGTCGACCGAGGTGAGCACGACATACTTCAGGCCCATCAACTCGACCGAACGAGCGACGTTCTCGGGTTCTTCCCTGTCGAGCCAGCCGCGCGGATTGCCGGTGTCCACCGCGCAAAACCGGCAGGCGCGCGTGCAAACGGCGCCCATCAACATGATCGTTGCCGTCCCTGCGTTCCAGCACTCGCCCATGTTCGGACACTTGGCTTCCTCGCAGACGGTGCTCAGCCGATGTTCGCGGACGATTTCCTTGACCTGTGCGAACGCGGCGCCCATCGGCGCGCGCGCCCGCAGCCACGGAGGTTTTCGCCCGAGCCCCGGGGTCCCGACCGTCGAAACCTCGGCGGTTGAAGCCCCGGCTGCGGCCGCATTCGGCTTGATGCCGTCCTTGATCGCGGTAAATCCCTGGGGGGTCACGTATTTTTCGCCGCTTCGGGCCGGGCGCGGCTCGACAATAGGGATGCCCTTGAATAGCGACATGGGGCCAGTGTACCGCAGACGGGCTCCCTCCTTCTCAGGCGTTCAAAGCCTGCAGCCGCTGTGCCGTGCCCACGTCCTCCCAAATCCCCGAATACAGCTCCGCCGAGCAGCGCCCCGCCACCATCGAGCGCACGAGCAGCGGCTTCAGCGGGAACGCCCCATCGACACAATTCTCGAAGAATTGCTCCCTGAACACGGCAATGCCGGAAAAGGTAAATTGTTCGGCCGCGCTCGGTAGTGCGAGTCCGTGTTCCAATCCAAAATCGCCGCCGGAATGCTGCGGCGGATTCGGCACCAGAACCAAGTGCGCGTCGCGATCGGTGTTGAGCGCCGCCCGCGCGAACGGGAAATCGGTGAACACATCCCCGTTCACCACCAAAAACGGACCGGGGACCAAATGGGGCAATGCTCGGAATATGCCGCCCGCCGTCTCGAGGGCGCGCGGCGCCTCGTCGCTGTAGGTGAGCGCCACCCCGTAGCGCGAGCCGTCCCCCAGATAATCGCGGATCATCGGCCCCAGCCAGGCGAGATTGATCACGATGCGCCCGATGCCGGCCGTCGCCAGCCGCTCGACATGATGCTCGATCAGCGGTTTGCCGCGCACCCGCAGCAGCGGCTTGGGGCAGCGATCGGTCAGGGGCCGCATGCGTTCGCCGCGTCCCGCGGCCAGAATCATCGCGGCACGGGGTCGTTCGGCCGCCGTGCTCATGTGGGCGCCACGCCGCGCGCGGCCGCGCGCGCCTGGGCGGCGTCGAATCGCGGCCCGATGTGCGACTCGATGTACTCGGCGAATTGCGCCGTCTCCGGATAGCGGGATGCCGCGGCTTGGGTGTAAGCAAGCACCCGCGGCAGATCCTTCAGGTATCCGGACTTGCCGTCGCGATAATAAAGCCGCGCGAATATGCCGAGCACCTTGATGTGCCGCTGCAGCCCCATGAGATCGAACCAGCGGATGAACTCGCCTTCATCGGCGCCGGCGGCGAATCCCGCCTCGAGCAGCTGTTCGCGATAGCACAGGGCCCAATCGTTCACGCGCGCAGCGGGCCAGGCGATGTAGCAATCCTTGAGCAGCGAAACCAAATCGTAGGTGACGGCGCCGTACACCGCGTCCTGAAAGTCGAGGATTCCGGGGTTGGCGTCCTCGGTCACCAGCAAATTTCGCGAATGATAATCCCGATGCACGAACGTCGCCGGCTGCTCGAGCGCCGATTGCGCCAGCACATCGAACACGCCGTCGATCATCTCGCGTCCGGCGCCGGCCGCAATGCCCAGGTGGCGGTTCAAGAACCATTCCGGCATCAACTCCATTTCACGCAATAGCAGGGCGCGGTCGTAGGGCGGCAGTGCGCCCCCGGACCCGCGGCCGCGGGTCTGCATTGCGACCAGCGCGCCCAAGGCATCCGCATACAGCCGATCGACGTCGCGCCCGGCGGCAAGGGCATCCAGGTAATGCCGGTTGCCCAAATCGGAGAGCAACAGAAGGCCATGCGGCGGGTTGCGCGCCAAAATCACCGGCACGTTCAAACCGAACCCCTTCAGCATTTGCGCGACGCTGACGAAAGGTCCGAGCGCTTCCTTGTCCGGCGGGGCATCCATGACGATGTAGCTATCGGTTCCGCGGGTGAGGCGAAAGTAGCGGCGGAAGCTCGCATCGCCGGAGGCTGGTTCGATCCGGCCCGCGGTGAATCCGAGATCCTCCGTGACCCATCGAGTCAGCAGCTCCAGGCGGGAATCGCTTGCATCCGGTACACCCATGCTTGACCATTCGTACACCGCTAATGCGGCGGTTCAAGTATACCGACTAAGGCGATTCACTTTGCCCATGGCTTCCTACGTTCGAGCCGCATTGGCCGCCATTCTCTGCCTTCTGGCAATTTCCCGGGTCCGCGCCGGCGATATGTGCCCCGCTCCTCCCAAACGCCACGCGCCGACGGCCGCCGCCGCCGCCGCGGCTGCCGCGGGCGATCATCTCGTGCGGATCGAAAGCGACGGTGCCTCGGTCGATGCCCAGGGCTCCGCGGTATTGACCGGCCACGTGCAGGCCCATCAGGATGCACGCAGCGTCGCGGCGGACTCGGTCACCTATGACGAAAAGACCGGCAAATTGACGGTCACGGGCGCGGTCGACTTCGATGATCCGCGGCTGCGCATTCGCAGCGACAGCGGCGTGTACGATGCGCTGGGCGGCGCGAGTTTCGACAAGGCCAATTTCCAGATCTTCGAACGCAATGGCCGTGGCTTCGCGCAGGAGATGTCGGTGCACCCCGACGGCAAGGTCAATCTCGAGAAGGTGCGATATACGACCTGCCCCGTGGGCAACCAGGACTGGATGCTGCAGGCATCGTCGATCACTCTGGACACCAACCAGGATCAGGGCACCGCCCACGGCGTGGTCATGCGGTTCAAGGATGTGCCGATTTTCTACTCGCCGTATCTGGCGTTTCCACTCGGCCCCGAGCGCCAAAGCGGCGTGTTGTTCCCGAGTTTCGGGCATTCCGGCCAGAGCGGCTACCAGCTCGAGGTGCCCTATTATTTCAACCTGGCGCCGAATTACGATCTGACCCTGACTCCCGGCTATTTGTCCGAGCGCGGCGTGCAGCTCGGGGGGGAATTCCGCTTTTTGACGGCGAGCTCGAAGGGTCAAATCGAAGAGAATTTCCTGCCGAACGATGCGCTCGCACACAGCGATCGGGCCTACGTGCACCTCACCGATATCACCGATCTGAAACCGGGGCTGCGGCTCGATACCGACATCGCAAGCGTGAGCGACAGCAGTTACTTCGAGAATTTCGGCGCCGGCACCGACCAGACCAGCGTTACCTTTCTCGAACGCCGCGCCGACCTCCTGTACTACGATGATGCGTGGCGGGTGCGCGCGCAGCTGCAAAATTTCCAAACCATCGACACTTCTGTCGACGCGGGCGACCGGCCCTATTCGCGCGTGCCGCGCGTGGAAGCCGTTGGTCTGTGGCCGATCCTCGACAGCAAATTCGAGTTTTTTCTGGACAGCGAGGCCACCAATTTCGTGCGTGAAGTCGGGCCCGCCGGCGTGCGCGTGGCCCTCTCGCCCGAGATCCGCTGGTCGGATCGCACGGCCGGGTATTTTTTCGAGCCCGCGATCGGATACCATTTTTTGCAATACGACCTGCAGAACGCCTCGTACGGCGAACCGAGCACGCCCACCCTCACCCTGCCGTATGCGAGGCTCGACACCGGGCTGATTTTCGAGCGGGATGCGGGTTCGAGCGGGCAATTCACGCAGACGCTCGAGCCGCGCATGGTCTACAGCTATGTACCCTACCGCAATCAGAATGAATTGCCGGTTTTCGACACCGGCACGCCGGACTTCAACCTGGTCGAGCTATACCGCACCAACCGATACGTCGGCAGCGACCGCTTCGGCGACGCCGACCAGGTTGCGATCGGCATGACCACGAGGCTGATCAATCAGACCACGGGGGCCCAATACCTGTCGGCAACCGTGGGCCAGATCCGCTACCTGACCCTTCCCGAAGTGACCTTGCCCGGGGAAACTCCTCAGAGCACCCACGGCTCGGACATCATCAGCGAGGTGTCGTTGACGGCCTACAAACATTGGACCGTCAACCTCGATTACCAGGTGAATCCCGATACCGCGCAGACCGACAAATCGGAGGTGCTGATCCAGTACCGTCCGGACCCCTCCGAAGTGGTGAATCTCGGCTATCGCTTCCAACAGAACATCTTGAAGCAATACGACGGCTCGTTCGCGTGGCCGATAGCCAGCCATTGGAACACCGTCGGTCGCTGGGTTTACTCGCTCCAGGACCACCAAACCATCGAGCAATTGGCCGGAATCGAATATAAAAGCTGCTGTTGGCGAATTCAGGTCCTGCAGCGCCGCTATGTCATCAACC
The DNA here is from genome assembly GCA_963758145.1 of uncultured Gammaproteobacteria bacterium. GTDB lineage: Bacteria > Pseudomonadota > Gammaproteobacteria > Steroidobacterales > Steroidobacteraceae > Bog-1198. Next base: position 425,625 of record CAVWUK010000008.1, on the reverse strand, counting down.
GCAACGGGGGACTCGACACCTCGATTGCATTACAATTGGAACTGACCGGCTTGAGCTCGGTCGGAAAGCCTGCAAATGCCTTTTTATCAAAAGAGATCAGCGGATATTCAACCCGCGATCCCAACGCCGAGTAGCCCGGTACCATGAAAATGAGCGATTTATGCGTAATTTAGCCGTACTTTGCGGCATTTTGAGTGCCTCGATCCTGATCGCGCCGCTGGCTGGCGCGCAAACCCGCGACATTGGCGCGCATGGCGAGCTGCTTGACCGCATTGCGGCCATCGTCAACGACGGTCTGGTGCTCAAGAGCGACCTGGACGGGCAGATGGAGGCCGTGGTCAAGCGGCTCCAGGAGCAGAAGATCGATATGCCGCCGCAGAGCGTGCTGCGCCAGCAGGTGCTCGAGCGACTGATTTTGCAGGAAATTCAAATGCAGCGCGCCAAGCATGTCGGCCTCACCATCTCGGATGAGCAGCTGAACAGCGCCCTGCAGGATATTGCGCAGCGCAATAAAATTCCTTTCGATCAATTGCCCACCGCCTTGGCCGCTCAAGGCGTCGACTACAAGCAGTACCGCGAATCCATGCGCAAGGAATTGACGTTGAGCACGCTGCGGCAGCGCGACGTGATCGCACACATCAACGTGACACCGCGCGAGCTCGACCAATATCTCGCGCGCCAACAAACCGCTGCGGCCAACGACGAGTTCAACGTGTCGCATATTCTGCTCTCCCTGCCGGAGGCCGCCACGCCGAAACAGCTCGACGAGATCGCTCACAAGGCGCAAGACCTGGCCGCGCGCGCCTCCAAGGGCGAGGACTTCGGTCAGTTGGCGATCGCCAATTCGAACAGCCAGACGGCGCTCGACGGCGGCCAGCTCGGCTGGCGCAAAGGCAATCAGCTGCCGCAGTTCATTCTCGATCTCGTCGTCAAGATGAAGCCCGGCGATGTCAGCGAACCGGTGCGCACGCCGAGCGGATTTCATATCGTGAAGCTCAATGAGCGGCGCGGCGGCGAGGCCAAGGTCGTCATCAATCAAATTCACCTGCGCCACATTTTGATGAAGCCGAACGAACTGGATGACGATGAAACCGTGCGTCAGAAGCTGAGCAAGCTGCGCGACCGCATTTTGAAGGGCGAAGACTTTGCGGGCATTGCCTCCACCGCGTCCGAGGATCCGGGGTCTGCGCCGGACGGCGGCGACCTCGGCTGGGCCGGGCCGGGCACCTTTGTGCCGGAATTCGACAAGGCCGTCGCGGATTTGAAGATCGACGAGATCAGCCAGCCGTTCAAAACCCGGTATGGCTGGCACATCGTGCAAATGCTGGGCACCCGCACCTACGACAGCACCGAGGACGTGCGCCGCCAGCGGGCGTTTGCCGCAATTCGCGAGAGCAAGGCGGACGAGGAAACCGAGCTTTGGTTGCGCAGATTGCGCGACGAGGCCTTCGTCGAAACCAAGATGTAGCGCTAGGAGCCTGCCCTTGTGGGTACCTCGAATCGTCATCACCTCGGGCGAGCCGGCCGGAATAGGACCGGATACCTGCGCCGTTCTGGCCCAGCATGATTGGCCGGCCGATCTCGTGGTGGCGGGGGACACCGCTCTTTTGTCGGCGACCGCGGCGGCGTTGAAGCTGCCGCTCGTGATCGAGCGCTACGAACCCTCGCGCGCCGCGGCCGCTCACCGGGGCGGCATACTCAAAGTACTGCATCTGCCGACCGCCCAACCGGTGGTAGCAGGGTTGCTCGATGCGCGCAATGCCGCCTACGTCATCGAAATGCTCGATCGAGCTTGCGATGGTTGCATGAACGGGGAGTTCGCCGCGATGGTGACGGCCCCGGTGCAAAAGAGCACGCTCATCGAGGCGGGCTTCGCATTCACCGGCCACACGGAATATCTGGCCGGTAGATCCCGCGCGGCGATGCCGGTCATGATGCTGGTGAACGGCCGGCTGCGGGTCGCCCTGGTGACCACCCATTTGCCGCTTGCGGAGGTGCCGCGCGCGATCACAGCGGAGCGCTTGCGGGCCACGCTGCGCATCGTGCACACGGACTTGGGGCGCCATTTCGGCCTAACCGCGCCGCGTATCGCCGTCCTGGGCTTGAATCCGCACGCCGGAGAATCCGGCCACCTGGGTCGAGAGGAAGTCGAGGTGATCGGTCCGGTGATCCGCGAATTGCAGATCGAGGGCTTGAACGTGCTCGGTCCGATACCGGCCGATACCGCCTTCACGCCGCAGTTTCTCGAGACCGCGGATGTGGTGGTGGCGATGTATCACGATCAGGGCCTGCCGGTCATCAAACATGCCGGCTTCGGCAACACCGTCAATCTCACTCTGGGACTGCCCATTCTGCGCACCAGCGTCGATCACGGCACGGCGCTTTCCCTGGCGCGCACCGGCAAAGCGGACGCGGGCAGCCTGCGCGCCGCCTTGGGGTTGGCAATCGAGTTGGCGGGCGGCGGTGCCGGGTATGGCAGCGCGTAAACGCTTCGGACAGCATTTCCTGCACGACCCCGGCGTGATACGCCGCATCGTCGATGCGGTGGCCCCCTCGAGCGGCGAACGCGTGATCGAGGTGGGCCCGGGCCGCGGCGCCCTCACCTGGAGCCTGCTGGAGCGGGCCAAGGAAATGGACGTTATCGAGATCGACCGCGACCTCGCGCACTCGCTCGCTGCGGATCCTCGCGCAAGGGGGCAGTTGCGTGTGCATCTCGAGAACGTGCTCGACACCGATTTCGAGCGACTGCGCGCCGGCGGCCCGCTGCTCAGGATCGTGGGCAACCTCCCTTACAACATCTCCACCCCGCTGCTGTTTCGCCTCCTGAAACAGCGCGCTGCGATAGCCGATATGCATTTCATGCTGCAAAGGGAGGTCGTGGAGCGCATGGCGGCGGCGCCCGGCGGCAAGGATTATGGGCGATTGACGGTGATGCTCGCAGCCTACGCCGAGGTGCAGGCCCTATTCGAGGTGGGCCCGGGGGCATTTCATCCGAAACCCAAGGTGTGGTCCGCCATCGTACGCATGCGCCCGAGCGCCGAACCGCGGTTCGACATCGGCGACGAGGGGGCTCTGCGAACGCTGGTGACCGCGGCTTTTTCCCACCGCCGAAAGACCCTGCGCAACGGGCTCAAGGGCCTGTTGACCGTCGACGACATCGAAACTTGCGGCATCGATCCGCAATTACGCCCCGAAACCCTGGCTCCGGCGCAATTCGGGCTGCTCGCGGCCCGTTACAGTCGGCTGCGGCTCCAACACCGCGCGTGAGCGCGGCGCTCTCCGCTATAATTGGAATTGCATGACCGGCTACCAGAAAGTCTTGATCCTTTCGGATCTGTCGGACGACGGCGACCGCGTCATCTCCGCCGGTCGGGACATCGCGGCGTACTCGAATGCCTCCATCGTCGCGCTGCATGTCGTGGAATTCGTGCCGGTCGAACCGATGGGCGAAACGCTGTTGCCGTCGATGCAGATCGAGGCGGATTTGGCCGCGCGCTCGCGCCAACGGCTCGATGCGCTCATCGTACGGCTTGGCCTCTCGCGCACCAAGAGCCGGGTCGAAATCGGCAACACCAAGGCGGAGATCCTGCGGGTGGCGGCGGAAGAGCGCGCCGATTTGATCGTATTGGGAAGCCACGAGCGCCACGGCCTCGCGATCCTCGTCAATTTTACCGAGGACACGGTCCTGCACGGCGCACATTGCGACGTGCTGGCGGTGCGCCTGAACCCAAGGTGAGGCGGCTCATGGCGTCCATACCGGCGAATCCGCAAATTCACGTGGAGGTCGAAACCACCTACATCGAGGAGCAGTCGAGCCCGGGCGACAAGCGCTTTGTGTTCTCGTACACCATCACCATCCGCAATGAGGGACAGGTTCCGGCACGCCTCCTCACGCGCCATTGGATCATCACCGATGCCAACGGCAACGTGAAGGAGACGCGCGGCGAAGGCGTGGTGGGCGAACAACCCTATCTCAAACCCGGCCAGGGGTTCCGCTATTCCAGCGGCACGGTCATCGAGACTCCGGTCGGCACCATGCAGGGCAGCTACCAGATGCTCGCGGACGACGGACGGCAATTCGACGCGCCCATCGCGCCGTTCAGACTGGCGATGCCCGGAGTTCTGCACTAGGAGCCCGAACAGGCTCCCGAGCCCTATGGCCCTCTATGCAATCGGCGACGTGCAGGGCTGCAATACCGAGCTCGGAGAACTGCTCGCGGCGATAGGCTTTTCGGCGGAGCGGGATCAGGCCTGGTTCGTGGGGGATCTCGTCAACCGGGGCCCGGCCTCGCTGCAAGTCCTACGCCGCGTTCGCGCGCTCGGAGACGCCGCCACCGTCACCCTCGGCAACCATGACCTGCACCTGTTGGCCGTTGCGCTCGGCTGCGCGCGAATGCGCGGCGACGACACGCTGGCGGAGGTTCTGGCCGCGCCCGATCGCGATGCCCTGCTCGAATGGCTCCTGCAACGGCCTCTGCTGCACGAGGACAAAGCGCTCAAGCTGTGCCTGCTGCACGCGGGTTTGCCCCCCGAGTGGGACTTGCAGACCGCGCAGGACTGCGCCCGCGAGCTCGAGCGCGCCTTGCGGCACAATCCCGAGAAATTGTTCAAAAAAATGTACGGCGACAAACCGGACCGGTGGGACCCCGGGCTGCGCGGCGCGGCGCGGTTGCGATTCATCGCCAATTGCTTCACGCGCCTTCGCTACCTCGATGCGCACGGCCGGTTGGCGCTGCGCGAGAAGCTGGCGCCGACCAGGGCGAAACGGCGGTCGTTGATCCCCTGGTTCGAGGCCGAGAACGCCGCCTGGCGGGGCACGCGGATCATCTTCGGCCATTGGTCGACGCTGGGTTTTTTCAGGAACGAGGATGTCATCGGACTCGATACCGGATGCGTCTGGGGAGGCAGCCTAACCGCATTGCGCTTGGATGCGCCGGATGCGCCTCCCGTGCGCATCCAATGCACGGCCTCGCTATAATGCGGCCATGCACCTATCGACGCCGTTCAACCTGCGCGAGTGGATCGATCGGAATCGCGGCCTGCTCAAGCCGCCGGTCGGCAACAAACTTTTGTTCGAGGACAGCGAGTTCATCGTAATGGCCGTGGGCGGCCCGAATTCGCGCAAGGATTTTCATCATGACCCCGGGGCGGAGTTCTTCTTCCAGATCGAGGGCGACATGGTTCTCAGAACCATCCAATCGGGGCGCCTCACCGATGTACCGATACGCGAGGGCGAGGTTTACCTGCTGCCGGGCGAGGTGCCGCATTCGCCGCAGCGGCCCGCCGGCAGCGTCGGAATCGTGGTCGAGCGGCGACGCGGCGAAAACGAACTGGACGGATTCTCGTGGTACTGCGAAAACTGCGGTCATCTCCTCCACCTGGAGCGGGTCGCGGTGCGCAACATCGAGACGCAGCTGCCCGGCATATTTTCCAGATTTTATTCGAATCTCCAACACCGCACCTGCACCTCCTGCGGCTCCGTGCTCGAGCCGCCGGCCGGATGAGCGGCGCCGGTCGAGCGTAGCCTGAACGGCCCGGGTCTAAACGCTGCCGGCGCGCACCAGCTCGATGCGCACGATCCGCTGGCGGCATTCGCCGCCGAATTTCATCATCCGCATGACGAAATCGGCCGCCCCTTGGTGTACCTGTGCGGTCATTCTCTCGGACTGCAAACCAAATCGACGGCGGAATACGTGGCGCAGGAATTGATCGACTGGCAGCGCCTCGCGGTCCTCGGGCATCATGCGGCGGAGCGTCCGTGGATCAGCTATCACGAGCGTGCGGCCGCCTCGCTGGCCTCCCTGGTCGGCGCCGGCGAAGCCGAAGTCGTCGCCATGAATTCCCTGACCGTGAATCTGCACCTGATGATGGTCAGTTTTTTCCGGCCGGCCGGCCAACGCAACCGCGTGCTCATCGAAAAATCGGCGTTTCCGTCCGATCGCTACGCCGTCGCATCGCAGCTCGAATTTCACGGGTTCAATGCGGCGGAGCACCTGATCGAGGTTGCGCCGCGCGAAGGCGAGCGCTGCTTGAGGACCGAGGATCTCATCGCGTGTTTGGAACGCGAGGGTCCCCGGTTGGCCCTGGTGCTGTTGCCCGGCGTGCAGTATCTCACCGGCCAGGCGTTGGATCTTGCTCCGCTCATCGCAGCCGCGCGCGACACCGGCGCGAACGTCGGCCTCGACCTCGCGCATGCGGTCGGCAATATCCCGTTGCAGCTGCACGATTGGAATGCCGATTTCGCCGTTTGGTGCAGCTACAAATATCTGAATGCGGGACCTGGTGCCGTCGGCGGCTGCTTCGTCCACGAGCGTCACGGCGAGCGGCAGGATTTGCCGCGCTTTGCCGGATGGTGGGGACACCCCGAAACGACGCGCTTCGAGATGGGACCGCAGTTTACGCCCATGGTCGGCGCCCAGGGCTGGCAGATCAGCAATCCGCCGATACTCTCCACCGCCCCGCTGCTCGCCTCGCTCGACGTATTTCAGCGCGCCGGGATGCCGCGGCTGCGCGAAAAGTCGATTGCGCTCACCGGATTTTTGCAGTCCTTGGTCGAACATCTGCTGCCGCGTGCGGTGCAGATCGTCACGCCCGCCGCAGCTGGCGAGCGAGGTTGTCAATTGAGCCTGCGTCTCATTCTGCCCGCACTTCAAGCAAGGCGCTGCCATGAACGCCTGATTGCGGCCGGCGTGATCGGGGATTGGCGGGAGCCGGATATCCTGCGCTTCGCACCGACCCCGCTCTACAATTCGTATCACGACGTCTTCCTCGCCGTCGAGGCGCTGGCGCTCGCGGTCGGCTCGTGACGTTCCCCGGCGATTCCGCTTCCATCGTCGGCGCGGGTCCCACCGGCGCGCTGCTCGCGATTCTCCTTGAACGCCGCGGCCTGCGGGTGACGCTCTATGAAAGCCGGCCCGATCCCCGCGCAAGCGCGGACCACACCGGCAGATCCATCAACCTGGCGCTGGCGGACCGCGGCATACACGCCCTCAAAATCGCCGGAATCTTCGCCGAGATCGAGAGCTCACTGGTGCCGATGCGCGGCCGGTTCGTTCACCCGCGCGAGGGGTCGGGCTCGCTGCAGCCCTACGGACAGCGGCCCGGCGAAGTCATCTACTCCATCTCGCGACAGCGGCTCAATCAAGCGCTGCTCGGCGTTGCCCTGCGCGAGCCGGGGATTGCCGTGGAATTCGAGCATCGTTTAGAGCACGTGAGTTTCGACGCCGGCGTGGCGCGGCTGAGGGATCTGCCCCGTGACCGCATCGTCGAGGTGCCGATGCGTCCCCTGGTGGCCGCCGACGGAGCCGGCTCGGTGATGCGCCGGCGCATGGCCGAATGCGGCCTGATCGAGTCGCGCGAGCGCGATCTCGAGCACGGCTACAAGGAGCTGTCGATCCCGCCGGGGCCGCGCGGCGGCGATCTCCTGGATCGCGAGGCCCTGCACATCTGGCCGCGCGGCGGCTATATGTTGATCGCGCTGCCGAACGTGGACGGCAGCTTCACCGCGACTCTGTTTCTGCCCATGCGCGGCGCCGTGAGTTTCGCGAGCCTTGGCGCGCCCGCGGCCATCGAGAGGTTCATGACGGAGAACTTCGCCGACGCGCTCGGCCTGATGCCCGATTGCCTGGCGGAATTCCAATCGAACCCGACCGGGTTCTTGGGCACCGTGCACGCGCAAGGCTGGCACGTCGGCGCCTCAGCCGCGCTCATCGGCGACGCCGCGCACGCCATGGTGCCGTTTCACGGCCAGGGCATGAATTGCTGCTTCGAGGATTGCGTCGAATTCGACGCCTGTATAGGGCGATCCTCATCCTGGGAGTCCGCGTTCGGCGAGTTCTACGCCATTCGCAAACCCAATACCGACGCGATCACCGCGATGGCGCTCGAGAATTACCAGGAGATGCGCGAGCAGGTCGCGGATTCCGCGTTCCTCTTGCGCCAAACCCTGGCTTTGGAGCTGGAGCGCCGCTTTCCGCAGCGCTTCATACCGCGCTACTCGATGGTGATGTTTCATCACGAGATCCCCTACCGGATCGCACTCGAGCGCGGCGCCGTCCAGGCGCAGATTCTTGCCGAGCTGACCCGGGGCGTCGCGACGCTCGCCGACATCGACTACGCGCGCGCCGGGCGCGAGGTCGAATCCCGCCTCGCGCCGCTTCAGGCCCTCTCCAGCGTGATGAAACTGTAGGCACAGGAGTTCTTGTCGTCGGCCTCGTGCCGCTCGCGCGCCGTTTCTCGCCATTCCGGCCCGCGCCAACCGCCGAAGAACGCGTCGCCGTCCTCGATCGTGGTGTGCACCAAGGTGAGGTGAATGCACGACGCGAACGGCAGGCACAGCCGGTATATCTGCGCACCACCGATCACCATGAGCGAGGATGCCGTGCCGGCGGCCGTTCGGGCGGCCTCCAGGGTCGCGAGCACGGTGCAATCGTCAGGCGCGAATCCGGGCGACCGGCTGAGCACCAGATTGGTACGGCCGGGCAGCGCTCGGCCGATCGATTCGTAGGTCCTGCGGCCCATGAGCACGGATTTGCCGAGGGTGAGCGCCTTGAAGCGGCGCAAATCCGCGGATAGCCGCCACGGCAACCGATTGCCGCGCCCGATCACATCGTTCTCCGAAGCGGCTACGACCAGTTCCATGCCGATTTATACGCCGGCGGCGCACGGCGCGCCAGCCGCCAAGTGCGGCCGCGCGGCCGCCAATCGCTCCCTAGACCAGCGGAATTTGTTCACGGCTGCGAAACCAACCGGTGAGGCTCAATCGGTCGCGGCGCGTGGCCATCACCGCATGCTCGCGCCGCTCGCTCAAGAACGCCACCGCTCGCCCGCCCACGGGTTCGATATCACTGTAGCCACCGTCGTCGGCAAACATCCTCAACTCCCCGCCGTCGCTGGATTGCCACTGCTCGTTGAGGTAGAGCACCAGCGACACCCGTCGCGCTTCGCGACCTCGCGGCTGATCGATGTGACGAGCATAACCCGCTCCCGGCGGGTACCACGCGTAATGCCACTCCGATTCGAACAGTCCCAGAAAGACGCTGCGGTTCAATTGCAGGCGCAATTCCTCGAACATTCGAAATAGCCGGCGCTCCGGCGCGTACAAGGGCTCGATCAGCCAGCAGATCGAATCGCCGCGAATCTCCTCGCGGCGCCGGAGCGAGGACCCGGCACCGATGCGCGCGGCGGAGAAGCCGCCCCGTTCGCGGCGCATATCGGCGCAATCGATGAGCGCACGGACCTGTGCCGGCGTGAGGAAATGGTCGCGGACCACGAAATCGCCGGTCCGAAGATCGATTTCGCTCATCGCCGCGCGCGGCGCCGGGCTTTGCGGCGGGCGGCGCGCTCAGGCGTCGCTTCGAGCATGCTGCCCCGGCAGCCGTGCCCGCCGCAGCGGCAGGCGAAGACCTCATCGACATTGGGCGCATCGTCCGGGTCGCGCTGAATTTGATAGTCATAGGCCAATTCTTCGCCGGGCTGGATCGTACGGATGGATTCGACGAAGATCCGCCGCGACTCGCGCACGCTCTGGCAATTCGGGCGGCAGGCGTGGTTGATGTAGCGCGCTTCGTTGCCGTTGACCCCCGCATCGATGACCGTCCTCGCATCGACCGTGAACAAAAACGTGTGGTTGTCCTGCGACCCCTTTCCCTCATAGCGCGTGTCGGCTTCCTTGTGGCTGATTCGTTCGCCGAGATACTCGACGACGGTCGTGCCCTTGCGAATCCTGCGCAGCGCGAAAACCCCGTAACCGTGAATGGGCGAGTGGCGAACCTCGATCATCGGTCGTTTGTGTATCAGCTTCTTCCTCATGAACCCTCAGACGGCGATGGGCGCTTTGATCGCGGCATGATGCCGGTAATTCTGTATGTCGAAATCCTCGAACGCGTAGCCGAACAGGTTCGCCGGTCTGCGGCGAATCTCGAGCCGCGGCAGCGGGTATGGAGTTCGCGTCAGCTGCAGGTCGGCCTGGGCCAGATGATTCAGGTACAAGTGGCAATCGCCGCCCGTCCATATGAACTCGCCGGCCTTGAGGTCGCATTGCTGCGCCACCATGTGGGTGAGCAGCGCGTAGGATGCGATGTTGAACGGAACGCCGAGCAGCGCATCGGCGCTGCGCTGGTACAGCTGACACGACAGCCGCCCGCCGGCCACATAGAATTGGAACAGCGCATGGCACGGCAGCAAGGCCATCTTGTCCAGTTCGCCGACGTTCCATGCGCTCACGACCAGGCGCCTGGAGTTGGGATTTTTTTTGATCTGATCGATCACCATGGCGAGTTGATCCACGGTGCGCCCATCGGCGCTCGGCCAGCTGCGCCACTGTTTGCCGTACACGGGGCCCAAATCGCCGCGCTCGTCCGCCCATTCGTCCCAGATCGTCACATTGTGGTCGCGCAGGAACTTGACGTTGGTGTCGCCCTGCAGAAACCACAGCAGCTCATAGATGATGGAGCGCAGGTGCAGCTGCTTGGTGGTGACCAGCGGGAAGCCCGCATCGAGATCGAAGCGCATCTGGTAACCGAATACGCTCCGGGTGCCGGTGCCGGTGCGGTCCTCTTTGTGTGCTCCGGACTCGCGTATGTGGCGCAGGAAATCGAGATATTGCCGCACGCTGGAAGCCTGCCTCAAGCCTTGGCCGCGCTCAGATTGCCGCTCGGATGGTGCGATCGATAGGCGTAGATCATCATCGCGACGCCGCCGAGAATCATGGGTATGGTCAGCAGCATGCCCATTGTGAGCCAATTGCCCGCCAGGTAGCCGATGTTGGCGTCCGGCAGCCTGACCCATTCGACCGCAAAACGCGCGCATCCGTACACCACCAGGAACAGCCCCAAGGGCGCCAAGCGCGGCCGCGGCTTGGAAGTGAACCACCAGATCACCAGGAACAGCACCAGACCCTCGAGGGTCGCCTCGTATAGCTGGGACGGGTGCCTCGCGATCAGGGTTCCTTCGGCATTCGGCACTCCGAACGCCCAAGGCAGGTCGGTGGGCTTGCCCCAAAGCTCGCCGTTGATGAAATTGCCGAGGCGGCCGCACATCAAGCCGATCCCCGGCAGGGGTGCCACGAAATCCAGCACATCCCCGACATGCTTGGCCTTCGCGCGCGCAAAGAGAATCGTCGCCACCAGCACCCCGAGCATGCCGCCATGGAACGACATGCCGCCGTCCCAGATGTGGAAGGCGTTCAACCAGTTCTCGGCAATGACGTCATGGCCGTAAAACAGGCACCAACCCGCCCGGCCTCCGACGATGACGCCGACGGCGCAGTAAAAAATCAGGTCATCGATGTCGAGCGGCGTCCAAGTCGACCCCGGCCGCCGGGCGCGGTATCGCGCCAGCCACCAGGCTGCGGCGAATCCGATCAGGTACATGATGCCGTACCAATGGATGCGCAACGGGCCGAGGCCGAACAGCGGCCCGATCGAGATGGCGATGGGATCGATATGAGGATAAGTCAGCATGCGCGCTACTTTAAACCGTCATGCACGCGACAGAAATAGGCTTTGAGATAACGGGTTTCGGGAATCGCCGGATGCACCGGATGGTCCGGCGCCTGTCCGCCCATTTCAAGCAACTGCACATGCTTGCCGGCCCCGCGTGCCGCCCTGGCGATCGCCTCCTGCAGGTCCTCCGCGCTCACGTGATAGGAACACGAACTCGACACCAGGATTCCGTCGGCGGCGAGCAGCTGCATGGCGAGCTGATTCAGACGCTTGTACGCCGCCAAAGCCTTGGGCAAGTCCTTTTTGCGCTTGGCGAACGCGGGCGGATCGACGATCACAATGTCGAATCGGGCGTTCTCGCCGGCCAGGGCTTCCAGAATCGCGAAAGCGTCGCCTTTGCGGGTGGTAACCTTGAGCGCGTTGCTCTCGGCGTTTTTCGCGACGAGCTCGAGTGCGAGCGCGGAGCTGTCGATGCAGATCACCTCCGCCGCGCCGTCCCGCGCGGCGCGCAGGCCCCAGGCGCCCACATAGCTGAACACATCGAGTACACGCGCGCCCGCTCGCACATATTTCGTCAGCGCGCGCCGATTGGCCGCTTGATCGAAAAACCAACCGGTTTTTTGTCCGGCGGCGAGCGGCAGCGCGAATCTCAAGCCCGCTTCGACCACCGACCCAAATTCATCGATGCCGCCCCTCGCCGCCTCGACATAGGCCGGCAAACCCTCCAACTCCCGCGCCGAGCCGTCATTCTTGAACAACAGCGTCTCACACTCCAGCACGCGCAGGACCGCCTCTTGAATCGGCGCCTTGAGCCGTTCCATACCGGCCGTACCGATTTGCACCACACATTGCGCACCATAGCGATCGATCACCAGACCGGGTAATCCGTCGGATTCGCCATAGACCAGACGGTAGTACGGCTCGGCGTACAGCCGTTTGCGCAGCTCGAGCGCGATCCGTATGCGCACCGCAAACCAGTCCGCGTCGGGCAGGTTCCAGGTGCCGAGCAGCCGCGCACAGATGAGCGATTGCGGATTGACGTACGCCAATCCCAGGGCGCGGTCGTTGTGGGCCAGGATGCGCACCAGATCGCCGGGCCGGAATTTGGGCAGGGGCGTCTGCTGCGCGTCCACCTCGTTGCTGAACACCCACAGATGCCCGGCCTGCAGCCGGCGGTCCTCGTTGCGCTTCAAACGCAGCGCCGGCAATTCGGAAAACTCACTCATAGGATCGGCCCGGGACGGAGAAGGCGCGCATTCTAACCGACGCGCACCTCAAGGATGGAGCGCAATCGGCGTGGCCGAAGCCGCCTCGAGATACGCCCCGATCCTGCGCCGCAACTCGCCGTGCAGCGAATCCGAATAGGCCGGCGCCAGATTCCAATCGAACGCCCAGGGTTGCGCCGTGCGCGTGGCCGCCGGCTCGCTCGCCAGGCGCGGAAAGACATGCGCATGCAGCGCCGGATCGACGTTGCCGAATATCGCGTAATTGACGCGGATTCCCCCCATGACCGCGAGCACGGCATCGCCGATGAGCGCCATGTCGGCCAGAAACTGCGCCCGGTGCGCGAACGTGAGCGCATTCAGATGATCGACCACCGGATCCGCAAGCAGCAGGCAGTAGCCGGAAAATACCTGCCGCTCGCCCATCACCACCCAGCCGGAGGGCAGTTTGGCCACCAGGGCCGCGGCATCGCCGGCGCGGCAGCGCTCCACCATGCGGTGTATCGCGTTCGCGGCCGGAGGTGGCGCGCTCACGATTGGCCCCGAAACATGAAGTACACGGCCCCCAGCATGCAACACCCCGCCCAAACGAAATCCAGCCTGAACGGCTGCTTCATGAATATCACGAGAAACGGCACGAACACCGAGAGGGTGATGATTTCCTGAATGATCTTCAGTTGCGGCAAACTCATCACCGTGAAGCCGATCCGATTACCGGGAACCTGCAACAGGTATTCGAACAACGCGATGCCCCAGCTCGCCGCCGCCGCAACGAACCACGGCTTGTCGTTCAAGGTCTTCAGGTGCGCATACCACGCGAACGTCATGAACACATTCGATAATGTCAGCAAGCCGATCGCCTGAAGCGTGGGAATCGCGGGTTTCATTTAGCGGATGATCCCTGTACGGTGCGTGGTCATTTCTCAAATCCTAGCAAATGAAGGCAGGGAGTACTTGAATTGCGGGTCATTGCAGCCGCGCTGGCCGTCCTCATCGCCGCGTTTGCATCCGGCTCTCCCGCGCCAACGGCGGCGCGCAACGGGCTGATGTGGAGTGACGGCGGCAAGCCGACGCCGCAGGCGATTTCGCTCCTGACGGAGCTGCGGCAATGCGCGGAACGCGGAATGAACCCCGAGGATTATTCGGCAGATCGCCTGGCGGATACGTTGGCCGGATTGACCGGCGCGGCGCCCCCCGCCCCGGCGACCCCCAGCCCGGCGCAATGGGCTGCATTCGATGCCGCGCTGACGAACGCCGGCCTGCGATTTCTCTCCGACCTGCACTACGGCCGTGTCGATCCGGCTGCGGTCGGACACAACCTAACGGTCGACCGGGTCAATCTGGATCTCACCTCCGCGCTCGAGCGCCTGGCGGGCGCAGCCGACGTGCCCGCGGCCCTCGATGCGCTCGAACCCCAGTTCAGGCACTACGCGCTGTTGAAAAAGCAGCTGTCTCGCTATCGAGTGCTGGCCGGTGAGGAGGGCATCAACACGCTGCCGCCGCTGCCCGCCAAATCGGTGAAACCCGGCGCCGCCTATGCCGGTGCCGCACAACTCGAGCGCCTGCTCTTCGCGCTCGGCGACGCGGCGCCCGGCGACGCCGCACCCGGCTCGACGCCCCTGCCGCCGCCGCAAACCTTGACGCCCCCGCTCGTCGAGGCCTTGAAGCGCTTCCAGTCGCGGCATGGCGAGAGGCCCGACGGCGTCCTGGGGCAGGCAACGTTCTCGCAGCTCACACGCCCTTTGCGCCTCAGGGTGCGTCAAATCGAGCTGACCATGGAACGGTGGCGCTGGTTGCCCGCGAAGCTCAGCAGCGCGCCCATCATCGTCAACATCCCGCAATTCCGTCTGTTCGCCTTCGAATCGACCAGCGACTCGGAAGCGAGTATTCGGCAAATGGATGTCATCGTCGGCAAGGCCTTCCACGCCACCCAAACCCCGGTGTTCACCGCTGACATGACCTATCTCGTATTCCGCCCCTATTGGGACGTCCCCTATGATATCGCCCGCAAGGAGATCGTCCCGGCCGCACGCCGCGATCCTGACAGCATCGAACGGCATCAAATGGAGATGGTGCGCGGCCCCGACGATTCGGCGACCGTCATGCCCAATACCCCCGCAAACGTCGAATTGCTCGCCAAGGGGGGGCTTCGGCTGCGCCAGAGGCCGGGTCCCAATAATTCGTTGGGGTTGGTGAAATTCATGCTGCCGAATCCCTACAACGTGTATTTGCACAGCACGCCGGCGCAAGCGCTGTTCGGCGAATCGCGGCGCGATTTCAGCCATGGCTGCGTGCGGGTGAGCGATCCGGTGGGGCTCGCGCAGTTTGTATTGCGTGATTCTCCGGAGTGGACCCGGGAGAGGATATTGGCGGCCATGACCGGCGAAAAGCCGCTCATCGTCAATCTCAAGAACCACATCCGCGTGTTCATCGTTTACGGCACCGCGATCGCCACCGAGCAAGGCAATATTCTGTTCTTCGATGACATCTACGGTCATGACGAGCGCCTCGAACAGGCGCTGGATGCGCGGCGAACGCACAGCTAGGCGCTATCATCGGCGCATGCCAATCACGCTGAGCCATCTGCGCCGCTATGCGATCGCGCGGTCGATGTTCAAGCCGACCACGCTCTGGCGCGCGATCGGCAAACTCGGCTTCGTGCAGGCCGACCCGATCCGCGCTCCCGCCCGCGCGCAGGACCTCACGCTGCGCCACCGCGTGGCGGGCTACTGCGCCGGCGACCTCGAACGCCTCTATCCGCACTTGCCGCTGGAGGAGGACTTCTTCGTCAATTACGGATTTCTGCCGCGCACGCTCCACAGCCTCATGCATCCTCGCATTCCCCCGGCGGCGTGGAGTCCCTCGCGCGAGCGCAAGGCTAGGGCTCTCCTCGAGTTCGTCGGCCAATGCGGTAGCGCACACCCCCGCGTCGTGGACGCGCATTTTGCGCACGGCAAGGTGACCAACTGGTTCGGCGGCTCCTCCAACGCCACCACCCGCCTGCTCGATGAGATGCATTATCGCGGATGGCTGAGGGTCGCGCGCCGCGACGGCGGCATCCGGGTATATGCCCTGCGGGAAAGCAACGCTCCGCCACCCGAGGAATCAGCCGTGGCCGCCCGTCTCGATGCGCTGGTCGATGTGATCGCGCGAACCTATGCGCCATTGCCGGCGAACAGCCTGGTCCGCCTGTTGAGCCAGCTGCGCGGCGGTGCCCCGCAATGGACGAAGCATCGGGCGGCGGCGCTCGAGCGGGCGCAGCGGCGTCTCGCCCACGCGCGCGTCGGCGGGACCGACTGGTATTGGCCCGCGGCGGAAGCGCCGGCATCGGCCCGCTGGCGGCCCGACAAGGCGGTGCGTTTGCTCACGCCATTCGATCCGGTCGTGTGGGACCGTCACCGATTCGAGATATTCTGGGACTGGCGCTATCGATTCGAGGCGTATACGCCCGCCGCGAAGCGCAAATTGGGCTATTACGCCCTGCCTCTGCTATGGCACGAGCGCATGATCGGCTGGGGTAATCTCACCGCCGCCGGCAGCGCACTGGTCGCTGATATCGGTTACGTGAGCGGCCGCGCGCCGCGGGATGCCGTGTATCGCGCCGGGCTCGATGAGGAACTTGCGCGCATCCGCGCCTTCCTCGATCAACCGCGCCAGGTGCGCAGCGCTCCGGTATCCAAATGAACAAAGTCCGATCTGCGGTAATAGCCGACGCCGCCGCGGGCCAAGTCGAGCGCTCCGGCGGCAAGATCGGCGCAATCGACGCCCTCGAGGCGCACGTCGATGGCCCGCCCTTCCAGGTGCAGACTGTGGCGCGCGACCCCGCTGCTGCGTTCGCGCAGCCGTTCGTTGGTCTGCGGCGACCGATAGCCCGATATCACGCCGAATACCGGGTCGACGCCCAGGCGGCGTGCAACGTCGAACAGGTAATCGAACAGCGGCGGGTCGATGGGATGCTGTTCGCCGTTGCGATAATCGCGCAGAAACACTTGGGCGGCCGCGAGGGCGCTGGGGATGTAGGCGTCGTCGCGAAAGAACTCGAGCTCGATCGACTCCGGAGTGTGCAAATTACGCAATGCGAGGCGCTTGACGGCCGCGGACTCCTGCGTTCGAGCCCGGGCGCGCGGCGCCCATGCCCCGACAGCGGACGCTCCTGCCGCCAGCGCTCCGGCTTTGAGCACCCGCCGGCGGCTCCAAGTCGCGAGCGGACTCACCGCGCGACCCCCTCTCGCCAGAGCCGGCCGCGATCGAGCGTCAACACCGTGGGGCGGGGGAAAAAGTTGAATTCGGAGGCGCATGCCCAGGTGTAGGCGCCCATCGAGCGCCCGACGATGAGATCGCCGTTCTTGAGCTTCGGCAGCTCCATGCGGTCGTTGATGACGTCGATGCCGTCGCAGGTCGGCCCGGCCAGCACCGATGGGTAGGTGGGTCCGGCCGGCGCCAGGCACTCTATCGGATAGGATGCATGATCGTACATTTGACCACTGTAGCTTCCGTACATGCCGTCGTCGAGATAATACCACCAGCGCCCGTCGCGCAACGCGCACCCCATCACGGAGGACACCGCCACCGCCGCAGGCGCCGAAATATAGCGCCCCGGCTCGGCGATGACGCGCATGGGGGGTTCGAGGGAGCTCAAGGCACGACAAACGGGTGCGCAAAACTCCTCGATGGGGACCGAGCGCTCAAGGTAGTCGACCGGAAATCCGCCGCCGATATCGAGCACATCGATCTGGTGTCCGCGCCGCGCCGCCCGCTCGATCAGGCCGCGGCACACCTCGATGGCCTCGACATGCATCGCGGGTCCGGATGCTTGCGAGCCGGCGTGAAACGACAGTCCGTCGACCTTGACATGCAATTTCGCGGCGAGCGCCAGAAGGTCCGGAACGGCATCGGGCTCGCAGCCGAATTTACGTGAAAAATCGCACACCGCATCGCTGCGAAAGGCGATACGGATCATCAGCGAGGCGCGCGTTCTGAAATCGGCGAATTTGCGCAGCTCATCCGGGTTGTCAACGACGAATCGAGTCACGCCGAACGACAAGGCGGTCCGAATATCGCTGTCGCGCTTGATCGGGTGCGTGTGAATGCAGCGCTCGGGCGTCACCCCCAGACGGCGCACCAGCTCGACTTCACCGCTGGTCGCGAGATCGAAATAGGCCCCCTCCACGCGCAGCGTGTCGACCACCGACGCATGCGGCAGGGACTTGACCGCGTAGTGCAGATCCACCCCCGGCAATGCCGCGGCGAGCCGCTCGTATTGAGCGCGCACACGGCCCGCATCGATGATGAAAAGGGGCGATCCGTAGCGGGCCGCCAGATGCCTGATCGAGTCGGGCGCGAGGGGATCTTGAGCGGGATCGAGCTCCCGCGAGGCCTCTGTGCGCAATATGGAAAATCCGGACGCCTTCGCCATCTGACCAACCCTCGATCTAATGAATCAACCCGCACTCAATTCGAGCGGGTCCTCGCGCATCCCGCTCGCGTGCTGCAAGCGGTCGAGGATTGCGGCCCAGCGTTCGTCCTGCGGCAGTTCCTGCACCAATATCCTCATGCAGCCGGCACGGTCCAGGGTGCGCAAATGATTGTAAAGATTACGAGCATACGTGTCGGGCTTTTTGCCCGCATTGATCCACGTCATAAAACGCGTGGTATGCAGGGGCGGCCGCATCGCGAGCACGGCCACCTTTTCCTGGCGCTGCACGAACTCGCCGGCGCGCGCCTCCAAGTCGTCGGTCGCCACGATCTCGAGCGGCGTCGATGGGGCGTAGTGCAGCGCCCGATCACCGGGCGTGCGCGGCACCGTGCCGCCGACCGCCAATTCGCCGACCACCGCTTCTATCTGGGAACGGGTGATGAAGCCCGGACGCAGCAAGCGCACCTCGTTATTGATGCACGATACGATCGTCGACTCGAGACCGATCGGCGAGTCGCCGCCGTCCAGAAGCACCCGGACCGCGTCGCCGAACTCATCGCGGACGTGCTCAGGCTTGGTCGGACTCAGGTGGCCGTAGCGATTGGCCGACGGCGCCGCGATACCGCCGCCGAAGGCGGTCAAAAGCTGCTGGGCCATCGGATGCGAAGGAATGCGGATACCGATGCTGTCTTGTCCGCCCGTGACGATGTCGTTGACGTTGTCCGCCTTTGGCAGGATCAAGGTCAGGGGGCCGGGCCAAAACACGCCCGCCAACCGTTCAGCCGTCGGCGGCAGGTCCGCCACCCAGCGGTGCAGATAGCGCGGGTTGTCCAGGTGCACGATCACCGGGTGATCCGCCGGGCGGCCTTTGACCTCGAATATCTTGCGCACCGCGGCCGGATTGGAGGCATTGGCTCCGAGACCGTAGACGGTTTCGGTGGGGAATACCACCAGATCGCCGGCGCGCAGTGCCTCGACGGCCGCTTCGATTTCGGTCTGTGTCGCTCTTACCACAAGCTCATGATATCAAATGCGCCGTTGCAGGAACTTGAGGTCGAGCCAGCGCCCGAACTTGAACCCGACTTCGCGCATATGAGCCACTTCCTCGAAGCCCAGGCTGCGGTGCAAGCCGATGGATGCCGCATTGTCCGCGTCGATGCCGCCGATCATGACGTGCTTGTGCATGCCGGCGGCCGCGTCGAGCAGCGCGAGAACGAGCGCCCGGCCGACGCCGCGACCGCGGCAATCGGCGCGCACGTGGACGCTGTGCTCGATGCTGTACCGATAGCAAGGCCAGGCGCGAAACTCGCCGAAGGTCCCGAATCCGGCGACGCCCGAATGGTCGTGCGCGACCAGCACCGGGAAGCCGCCGGCTGCTTTCGCGTCGAACCACGACTCGCGATTCGCCAAGGTGACCTCCTCCTCCGCGTACACGGCCGTGGTGTTGCGAATCACTTCATTGTAGATCGCCAATATCTCCCCCAGCTGCGGTCGGGCGGCGGAGGATATGTCGAACGGCAAGCTCAAGGCGCGCGTGCCACCGTCGTTGGATTCGGGTCGATTGCGGTGCGGGTCCAGGTGCCGTCGCTGCCGCGAACGAGTTCATAGGCGGGCCAATAGTGATTGTCGAGCTTCAGCGTGATGACGTCGGTTTGACCGTTCCAGGCGACCGTTTTCAGCCGCAACGAGGCCCGATCGGGCTTGCCGCGCACCACCTTGATGAACGCATCGAGGTCGGCGGTCGGCTGCCCGTCGACTTCGGTGATGCGCCTGCCGGCGTACAGCCCGTAGCGCGTGGCGGGTGAGCCGTAAAAGAAAAACGAGACGAACACGCCGTACGGAGCGATGCCGCGCTGCGCCGCCATCGCCCGGTGCGGGGCCTGCAGGGTCGCTCCCGCCCAGATCAGCACCCGGTCGATGCCGCGGCCGTCGAGTTCGCTGGTCTTCAATTGCAGCGTCTTCTCAGCTCCGTCGCGCCACACCGTGACCGACACCTGCGGCCTTTGAACGGCGCGCTCCACTTCGCGAAAGCGATTGACCACTTTGTCGTCGATCGCAAGCAAGAGATCTCCCGGCTCGAGCAGCGCCGCGGCGGCCGTTCCGGCGACCAGCCGATCGATGCCGAGCACCTGCCGGCGCTGCGGGTCATGCTCCTCGAACCGGCGCACCCACTTGTCGGGCAGATTCAACTCGCGCGCGCCGGCGAGCGACTGCACATCGAACTCCGCATCGAATGCATACAGCGGCCGGCCGTCGGCGACGACCTCGATCATTTG
The DNA here is from genome assembly GCA_963758145.1 of uncultured Gammaproteobacteria bacterium. Taxonomy (GTDB): domain Bacteria; phylum Pseudomonadota; class Gammaproteobacteria; order Steroidobacterales; family Steroidobacteraceae; genus Bog-1198. The sequence continues at coordinate 405,266 of CAVWUK010000008.1, read as the reverse complement.
CGTGATCAAGTCGGCCGGAATGCCGCGATTGACCTGCTCGAGCTCGCGTTGGGTCTCGAAGGCAAAACTCGACCAGAGGGCGAGCACCTCGCCTTTTTCATCGGCCAATACCCCGTCCATATCCGAGGGCGAATTGACCAGATTCACGACCTCCAGATTGCTGTCGCGGAAACGCAGGGTGCGCGACAGAGGGAATGCGACCGCATCGACGCTCGACACCTGCGTGCGCTGCGAGACGATCTTCGAATCGTTGCGTTGACCGACCACCCAGACGTCTTCGCCGGGTCGCAGGTCCTTGCTCAAAAAGGTCGCGGCCCGCACCGGCGTGTCGCCGATCAATCTCGGATCGTAGGAGACGACGGCCAGGTTGTGCAGCGGGTGTACGAATTCGACCTTGCCCGGCACCTCGACCGTACCATTGAAGGTCAGGCGCACGTCGCCCATCGCGACCGGCACGGTATTGCGGTCGATTGCCACCAAGCCGCGCTTGACGTCCACGATGACGCCGGTGCCGTGGTAGTTCTTTTCGGTCACGCCCGACACCGAATACGGCATATCGAAGGTCACCATGACCAATGACGGCGCCAGACGGTCGATGCGCGGATCGCCGGTCTTCGCGAATTGAGTCGATGCCGGCTTGAGCGGCGCCGCCGCGGGCGCTCCGACCAAATCCACGCAGGGCCAGATGCCGAGCGTGTCGTCGCGGTGGCAATGACGCGCCGGAAACCAGCGCCGATCCATGCGCACCACCTTGAGCTGCGTCGTGCGCGGATCCTCGAGGGTGACATAGCGCACGGCCGCCTGCTCGCCGTCCGCCAGATCCGCCAACGCCGCTTCGAAATCGCCGAGCGTCTGAGTTTTCCTGCCGTTGAATGAGCTGATCAGCGCGCCGTGCGGAATGCCCGCACTGCCGAACACATAGCCGGGATTGGCGACGTACACACCCTTGATCGGCAAATTGTAGTGGCGCGCCTGTTGATAGGAAAGCGTGTGCACGACCGCTTCGCCGAACTCGACGTACTGGTCGGCGGTAATGGCGCCCAAGGACTCCACTTCGAGCGAGTGCCGCAAGCTTTGATCACCGCGTTGAATCTCCACGTTGACTTCTTGACCGACGTGATTGTCGAGCACGTCTTCCAATGCGAAGAATTCCGGCACCGGTTTGCCGTCGATTGCGATCAGAATGTCTCCGGGCGACAACACGCCGTCCGCGGCGGATCCCGGCTGCACCTCGTCAACCACCAGCATGCCGGTGAGCTTCGGGAAGGCGCGGCGCATGCGCGCTTCGGTCGACGCATCAAGTCCCAGACGCCGCAGCTCATCGTAGGGTGTGTACTTGAACACCGTCTCCAAGGTGCCGCGCGGCACCGGCTTGCCGGCGTCGATGTATTTCAGTGCGCGCGCAACCGCGGGCAGCGGCAGATAGAAGCTCGACTGCGCGCCGGTTGCGCCTCCGGCGTTGAGCGCCACCACCCGTCCCTCGATGTCGATCACCGGCGACCCCGAAGAGCCGCCGGAAGTGCCGGACGCGGCCTGGTAATAGAAGGTATTGAAATCGTTGTACTTGCCGTAGCCGTACTCCGGGGCCTCCCGGTCCAAGCGCGCCAGCGTGCCGGCGAGAATCGACAGTTGCTCGCCCGCATCGTTCCCCACCACGCGAATTTCGCGGCCGATCACCGCTCCAGCCGGATACAGCGGCAATTCCGCCGGTTTGATGAAGCGCAACTTCTCCGGGTCGTAGCGATAAATGCCGAAATCGTGAACCGGGTCGCGGTACACCGGGTGGAGCTGCACTTCCTCGCGATTCTGGAAAATGGCCTGCGCCGTCACCGGGCCCGGCGTGACCACGTGCCGATTGGTCAATATGAGACCGCGCTTGGCGTCGATGACGAATCCGGTCGCCTGCGCCGTGGTATTCCACTCGGTATCGAACGCGCGCGTGGCGTCAAGTTGAATCGTCACCACGCCCGAGGCAATGCGCTCGAGTGTCTGCGTCCAATTCGCATTGCTGGCCGATGCGCCCGGCTCGGCATCAATCGGGACGGGCTCGGCGGCCGAGAAAACCGGCCCGGCCAGCAACAGGAGCAAAAACACCAGGGACGTCTGCGACATGCCGATCCTTGTAAATTAAACTTCAATGCCCGTAATCGGACAAGATCAGGAACCACACGGTTCCCAGCATCGCAAAACTGAGCATGACGGCCGCCGAACCCATGTCCTTGGCCATGCCCGCGAGCGCGTTGCGCTCCGTGCCGCCGCGATCCACCGCCGCCTCGACCGCACTGTTCAATATTTCGATGACCAGAATCTGCAGCATCGGGCATATCAGAAGGGCCCGTTCGACCCCGGAATGACCCAAGAACAGGCCCAGGGGAATGACGAACGCCGCCAGCCACACCTCCTGGCGGAAGGCGGCTTCTTCCCGCCATGCGTGGCGGAAGCCTTGGGCAGAATAACCGAAGGCGCGCACCAGGCGCACGAATCCGGTGGGTTTGTCACGTTCAATCATTCAAGCGGCAGGCTTCCACGCCAAGTCGAGTTGCTTCACGGCTCGCACATCGTCCAGCCGCCGGACCGGCATTGTATGCGGTGCGGAGCGCAGTTTCTCGGGCTCCCGTTCCATTTCCCGCCGGATCACCGACATGGCATCGCAAAAATGGTCCAGTTCTTCCTTGGTCTCCGTTTCGGTCGGTTCGATCAGCAGGCATTCGGGCACCAGAAGCGGGAAATACGTGGTGGGCGCATGAAACCCGAAATCCAGGAGCCGCTTGGCCACGTCCATCGCCGTGACCTGATAGCGCCGGTTTTCTTGCTTCAGGGTGATGATGAACTCATGGCTGGCGCGGCGCATCGGGTATGCCGCTTCGTAGCCGGTTTGAATCAAGCGCTTCATCAGATAATTAGCGTTGAGCGCCGCGAATTCGGCGACCCTCACCATGCCCTCGCGGCCCAGCATCCGCATGTAGATGTACGCGCGCAAGTTGACCCCGGCGTTGCCCATGAATCCCGACAGGCGGCCGATGGACTGCGGCACGTCCTGCTCGGTCAACCAGCGAAACCGCTCCCCGTCCTTGCCCACCAGCGGAATCGGCACAAAGGGCGAGAGGCGTGGACCGACCCCCACCGCGCCGGAACCGGGCCCGCCGCCGCCGTGCGGTGTCGAGAACGTTTTGTGCAAATTCATGTGAATGACGTCGAACCCCATGTCGCCCGGCCGGACCTTGCCGAGAATGGCGTTCAGATTCGCGCCGTCGTAGTACAAGAGCCCGCCCGCCTCGTGAACGATGCGCGCGACCTCCTCGATTCTGTGCTCGAACACGCCCAGGGTGGACGGATTGGTGAGCATGATCGCGGCGGTTTCGTGGCTTACCGCCGACTTCAGCGCTTCGATGTCGATATCGCCGTTGCGGTCGCAGGGAATCTCAGTGACGCTGCAGCCGCACATCGAGGCGGTGGCCGGATTCGTGCCATGCGCGGCCTGCGGCACGATGATCTGGCGGCGGGCCCCGTCATTGCGCGCGCGATGATAGGCTCGAATCATCGCAACACCTGCGAACTCGCCTTGGGCGCCGGCCATGGGCGTGAGACTGACCCGCTGCATGCCGGTGATCTCCTTGAGCATTTCCTGCAGCTCGTACATGCATGCGAGGAACCCCTGCGGAGCGGGCGCGAGCGGGTGGCGCCCCAGAAATTCCGGCAACATCGCATACGCATTGCAGGCCTTGGGGTTGTATTTCATGGTGCAGGAGCCCAAGGGGTAGAAGTGCGTATCGATCGAGAAATTGAGCTGCGACAAACGCGTGTAGTGCCGCACCGCCTGCAACTCGGAGACCTCCGGCAGCGGCGGCGGCACGCCGCGGCGCAGATGCGCGGGAATTTCCCGGGTTGCCGGCGACGACTCCGGCACCGGCGGCTGCGGCTGCGGCTGCGGTTGCGGCGGATATTGGCTCCTCGCTTGGCGGCCGGGCTTGCTCAATTCGAATATCAGCGGCTCGCGTAATTTAAGATCGGCCATAAACCGCTCCCTCAATTGGAATCGCGCACAACGTGAGACGGCCGCATGATGTCCTCGAGCGCGTGAGCGTAGGCGTCGATGTCGGCATCGGTTTTGGTTTCGGTCGCGCACACCAGCATCGCATGCCCGAGTTCCGGATGGCATGCGCAAAGATCGAGCCCGCCCGAGATACCGCGCTCGGCGAGCGCCGCCAGCACCGGGGCCACCGGGCGGTCCAACTCGAGCACCGCCTCATGAAACCGCGGAGCGTCAAACGCCGCTGAAACTCCCCGGATTTGGCACAGTGCGCGCACCAAATCCGCCGTGCGCCGCGCGCTCGCCGCCGCCACGCGCTGCAAGCCGGCGGCGCCGAGCAAGGCCATGTAGATCGTCGCCGCGGTCACCAGGAGCCCTTGATTGGTGCATATGTTGGACGTCGCCTTGCTGCGCCGAATGTGCTGCTCCCGCGCCTGCAGCGTCAGACTGAAGCCGGGCCGGCCCTCGACATCCACGGTCCCGCCGACGATTCGGCCGGGCATTTGCCGCACGTACGACATGCGCGTGGCCATGAAGCCGAAGTACGGTCCGCCCGATGCGAGCGGCACGCCGAGCGGCTGGCCCTCGCCGCACACGATATCGGCCCCTCTGGTGCCTCCGGCGAGCCCGCCCCATTCGCCCGGAGGCTTGAGCAGCGCGAGTGCGGTCGGATTCACCACCGCGATCACCAGCATCTTGTTGGCGTGCGCCCAGTCGGTGAGCTGATCCACTTCTTCCACGTTGCCGAAAAAATCGGGCTGCTGCACCACCAACGCCGCGAAATCGCGACCCTCGTACGCTTGCAGCGCGCGCAACGGCACGCGTCCGTCGCGGCGATCGAAGTTCACCGCTTCGAATTCGACCTGCTGGTTGCCGGTGATGCTTCGCGCCACCTGGCAATAGGTCGGATTCACCGTGCGCGGCAGCAGGATGCGCCGCGATTCCGAGCCGCGATTCGCGCGCACCGCCATCAGACAGGCCTCGGCCAATGCCGAGGCGCCGTCGTACAAGGAGGCATTGGATACCTCCATGGCGGTCAACGCGCACATCATGGACTGGTATTCATAGATCAGCTGCAACGTGCCCTGGCTTGCCTCCGCCTGATACGGGGTGTAGGCGGAATAAAATTCTCCGCGCGTGGCGATGGCCCACACGGGAGCCGGAATGTGATGCTCATAGGCGCCGCCGCCGATGAAGTTCAACGGCCTGCCGTCGCGCAACGCGCGCTCGGTGAGCAGCCGTGCGACCTCCATTTCGGAGATCCCCGGCGGAACGCCGTGCAAAGCGGCCGTCTTCAACGCGGGCGGAATCTCATCGAACAGATCCTCGATGGATTGCGCGCCGATGACCTGCAGCATGCGGGCGATGTCGTCGGCCGTGTGCGGAATGAACGGCATGGCAAGCCTACCCGGCTTCCTCGAGAAATTGCGCATACTCGGCCGGCGTCAGAAAGACGCCGGCCGCAGCCGATGCGTCGAGCACCACGCGCATCAGCCAGCCGGCTCCGTACGGATCGCTGTTGAGCAATTCGGGTCGTTGCGCGAGATCATCATTGCTGGCGGCGACCTGGCCCGAGACCGGGCTGTAGACGTCGGATGCAGCTTTGACGGATTCGACCACGGCACAAGCCTCTCCCGCGACCAGGCGCCGGCTCGGTTGCGGCACTTCGACGTACACGAGATCCCCGAGCGCCTCCTGGGCGTGATCCGTGATGCCCACCTCCACCTGTCCGCTTGGCAGCCGCCGAACCCACTCGTGACTTCGCGTGTAGTGCAAATCACCCGGTATATTGCTCACTCGCCAATCTCCTTTTTGACTAGACAGGTATCAATATCTTGCCGTTGCGCACGAACGGCGGTTTCACGACGCGCGCCGCGTGAGACTTGCCGCGGATGTCCACCAGCACCTTCGGTCCGGCTCCCGGCGCCAGCCGCGCGAGCGCGATCGCGCGATTAAGCGTCGGCGAAAAGGTGCCGCTGGTGACCTCCCCTAGAGTCTCTGAAGCACCCGGCGCGGCCGCCGCACGCACTTGCTGAGACTTGCGCAGCACCCCGCGATCCTCGAGCACCAACCCGACGAGCGCCGGGCCGCCGGCCTCGCGCACCCGTGTGAGCTCGGTTCGGCCTATGAAATCCCGGGTTGCGGGCTCGAATGCCACCGTCCAGGCCAATCCCGACTCGAGCGGATGACGGCTTTCATCCATATCGTTGCCATAGAGATTCAAGCCCGCCTCCAAACGCAGCGTATCGCGCGCACCGAGTCCGGCGGGCGTGATGCCCTGGGCGACGAGCGCCCGCCACGCGGGGGCGGCCTCGGCCGCCGGCAGCATGATCTCGAACCCGTCCTCTCCGGTGTATCCGGTACGCGCCACGAACCACGAATCGATCTGCGCGCCGCTGAACCGGGTGATCCTCTGCGCCGAGCTGCGCCGCTCGGGCGCGATCAGCGGCACGGTCTTGGCGATTGCGTTGGGGCCCTGAACCGCGAGCATCGCGAGATCCGTGCGTTCGCGCACTTCAACCGCAAAGGAGCCCGCGTGTTCATCCATCCAGGCGAGATCCTTGCGGCGCGTGCCGGCGTTGACGACCAGCCGGAACCACGACTCGCTCATGAAGTAGGCGATCAAGTCGTCGATCACGCCACCCGAGGGCAGCAACATGCACGAATACAATGCCCGCCCGGGAATCGTGAGTTTTGCGACGTCATTCGCCAGCAGGAAGCGCAGGAATTCTCGCGTACGGGCGCCCGTGAGGTCGACGATGCACATGTGCGATACGTCGAATATCCCCGCATCCCTGCGCACCGCGTGGTGCTCGTCGATCTGCGAGCCGAAGCTGAGCGGCATGTCCCAGCCGCCGAAGTCGATGATTTTCGCGCCCTGGGTAATCTGGGTGTCGTAGAGCGGTGTCCTCAGGCCCATCGCAACCTCGCTTCGCGCATGATACACGATCCGCGGCGAGCCCTCAGCCGCCGGACCTCTTGGCCGGCCAGCCCGCTTTGATCAGCTCCGCAACGATGAGATCGCGGTGATCGCCCTGGATTTCGATGATGCCGTCGCGCACCGTCCCGCCCGAACCGCAGCGCTTCTTGAGCTTGGCGGCGAGCGACTCGATCTCCGCGATCGGCAGCGCCAATCCGGTCACGGTCGTGACCCCCTTGCCGGCTCGACCCTTGGTCTCCCGCCCGACGCGCACGCTGCTCGGCGCCGGAACGCCCGGAGCGCCCTTTGGGCAGACGCATTCCCGCAAGGCACGGCGGCAATTCGGACACAGGGTGCCGATGCCGGTGGAATAGATGATTCTTGCCGTCACGGCGCCATTATGCCGGTTTGCCGCAAGGCAGCGAGCGTCCGTGCGACACGGCCGGCCGGCAAGGTAGAATGGGCGCCATGAAATCACGCAGAAAATCATTGAGCGTCAAGGTCGGCAGGGTGACCATCGGCGGCAGCGCTCCGATCGTGGTGCAGTCGATGACCAACACCGATACGGCGGACATCGAGGGCACAGTCTCGCAAGTCAAAGCGTTGGCGCGCGCCGGGTCGGAACTGGTGCGCATCACGGTCAACAACGACGCGGCGGCCGCGGCGGTTCCGCACATTCGAGAGCGGCTGGATGCCCAAAACATCGACACCCCCTTGGTGGGCGATTTTCATTTCAACGGTCACAAGCTGCTCAAAGCCCATCCCGCGTGCGCAGAGGCGCTCGCCAAGCTTCGGATCAATCCGGGCAACGTGGGCCGGGGCAGCAAACGCGACCCGCAATTCGCCGAAATGATCGAAACCGCCTGCGCTTACCGCAAACCGGTGCGCATCGGCGTCAACTGGGGCAGCCTCGATCAGGATCTGCTCACCCGCATGATGGACGAGAATTCGAAGCAGGCCGCCCCCCTGCAGGCGCTTCAGGTGATGCGCGAAGCCATCGTCGTGTCGGCCTTGAACAGCGCGCAGCGCGCCGAGAGCCTGGGGCTCGGCGCGGACCGGATCGTGATCAGCGCCAAGGTGAGCGGCGTCCAGGACTTGATCGCGGTGTACCGCAACCTTGCGGCGCGCTGCGGCTACCCGCTGCATCTCGGACTCACCGAGGCGGGCATGGGCAGCAAGGGCATCGTGGCATCGACCGCAGCCATCGGGGTGCTGCTGCAAGAGGGCATCGGCGATACGATCCGTGCGTCGTTGACGCCCGAACCCGGCGGCGACCGCACCCAGGAAGTCATCGTCGCGCAGGAAATACTGCAGACCATGGGTCTGCGCTCGTTCACGCCGATGGTGATTGCATGTCCCGGCTGCGGACGCACCACCAGCACCTATTTCCAGGAGCTGGCGCAGAAAATCCAAGGACATATTCGTCACCGAATGCCGCAGTGGCGCGAACAGCGATCGGGAGTCGAGGATATGACGGTCGCCGTCATGGGCTGCGTCGTCAACGGACCGGGGGAGAGCAAGCACGCCAACATCGGCATCAGCCTGCCGGGCACCGGCGAGAATCCGGTGGCGCCGGTTTATGAGGACGGCGCCAAGACGGTGACCCTCAAGGGCGAGCGCATCGCCGAGGAATTCCAGGAGCTCGTGGAACGCTATGTCGAGCGCACTTATCACAGGACCTCTTCGTGAACGAGCTGTCCTCCAAGAAATGCGTTCCCTGTGAAGGCGGAGTTCCGCCCTTGAGCCACACCGAGGCCGCGGCGCTCTGCGCCGAGCTGCACCCCGATTGGCAGCTCGCGGCCGACGCCAAGAGCCTGAAGCGCGCGTTCAAGTTCAAGGATTTCTACCGCACCATGAGTTTCGTCAATGCGCTCGCGCACATTGCGAACGTGGAAGACCATCACCCCGACTTGGAAGCCGGTTACGACTACTGTCGCGTCACCTACACGACGCATTCGATCCGCGGCCTGTCGCAGAATGATTTCATCTGCGCCGCCAAGATCGATCGCTTATCCGATTGACCAGGACTCGAGTGGCCGCTGCGCCGCCGGCGGCTCCTGCGGCGCGGCTTCAGGCTTGCTCGGCCTTCAGAAAATCGGGAATGTCGCCCGCCAACCCCAAGGCGCGCTTCGCGAACTGCCGCTTGAGGAACGGCAGTTTTCGCACCGAATCGAGCCCCGCCGTGCGCAGCCGCGCTGCGCCCATGTTGGCATTCGAAAACAGGCGCTCCAGACCGTCGAACGCGGTAGCGGCAAGCAGGTTCTCGCTTTTGCGCCACCGCTCGTAGCGGCGCAGCAGCCGGTACTCCCCGAGCTGAGCGGGGCCGCCGGCCGCACCGAGCACCTCGGCGAGCGCTGCACAGTCGAGCAGCCCCAGATTCAATCCCTGCCCCGCGAGCGGGTGAACCGCATGCGCGGCATCGCCGAGCAGCACGGCGCGCGGCCTCGTATAGTCGACCGCATACTGCAATTTGAGCGCGAAGCTCGCAACCGGAGTGGTGAGTTCAAGCTCGCCGAGCACATCGCCGCTCGCCGCCCGCAGCGCTGCGCCGAATTCGGTGGCATCGAGGATGCGCAAACGCGCGGCCTCGGCCCGCGCGGTGCTCCACACGATCGATGAGCGGCCGTCCGACAGCGGCAGAAATGCCAGCGGCCCGGCGGACAGGAAACGCTGCCGGGCGGTGTTCCGGTGCGATTTTTCGCTTCGAACGTGGGCAACCAGCGCGTCCTGATGATAGGCATGACCGGCAACGTCGATGCCGAGCAGACCGCGGGTCCTCGATTCGGCGCCGTCGGCCGCGATCAAAAGAGCGCCGCGCAATTCGCGTCCGTCGGTCAGGCGCAGCCGCGCATCGGTATCGGTCACCTCGAGCTCGCTGAGCTGCGCCTCGATGACGACGGCCCCGGCGGCGCGCGCCGCCCGCAGGCAGCATTCCTGCAGTGCGCGTCCGTCGACGATGTGCCCCAGATTCGCCTCGCCGATATCGGCGCAATCGAAGGTCAGCGATCCCGCCCCTTCCGGCGCGCCGCTTTCGTCCCATACGCACATGCGTTCATAGGCGAACACGCGCTGCGGCGGCAGGCTCTGCCAGGCTCCGCAAATCTGCAGCAGCCGCTGCGAGGCGCGGCTCAATGCGAACACCCGCAGATCCCAGTCTGCGGCGGCTGCCGCACTCGCGGCGGCGGTGTCGGCGCCCGCGAGGCGCTCGGCGACGATCGCCACCCGGCCCGGGCTGCTTTGCCTGCGCGCCAGCAGCAGGCTCGCCATGACGCTGCCGACGACTCCCGCACCGACGATCACGACATCGAAGTCGCGGCTCATGGGGAGGCACCGAGCGCGACGCCGCGAGCCAGCTTCGGGATCCGCCCGGCGGATCCCGTGCTCAACGACGACAGAGCCGCTTTCGCGGGCGGCAGCAAATCGAAGGCCAACAGTCCGACATTGCGCAGCCGCCGCACCGCGCCCAAAGGATTGGCGAACAGTCGCACGAGCCCGTCGGTGAAGGCGATGATCTCGCCGCGGTCCGCGGCGCGCCAGGCATCGTACGACGACAACAGCGCATTCGCGCCGAAATCCCGCAGCTCCGGTTTCCCGGGATGCTCGCCGCGATGCTCGGCAATGAGCTCGGCGAGGCTCGCCACGTCCCGCAGACCCAGATTGAATCCCATGCCGGCGACCGGATGCAGTCCCTGCGCCGCGTTGCCGATGATCGCGCAGCGCCCCGCGCTGGTGCGTTTGGCGCGCGTCAAGGCGAGGGGATAGGGAACACGGCGACCCACTTTGAGGAACCGGCCCAGCCTGAACCCGAATCGCCGCTGTACCTCGGCCAGAAACTCCTCATCCGACCAATTCATGGCCGATTCCGCCAACGAGTGGCTCAGCGTGAGTACCAGGGTGCAGCGGCCATCATTGAGTGGCAGCAATGCGAGCGGACCCGTTGCCGTGAATCGCTCGTACGCCACATGCTCGTGAAATTTTCGGGGCAGCACCGTGGTGATGACCGCCGTCTGTCCGTAATCGCGCACCTCGGCGGACACGCCGAAGGCCCCGCGCACCGCGGACTCGACGCCGTCCGCCGCGACCACCAATTGTGCCCTGATCGTGGACTCGGCCCCGGACGCCTCCGATATGCCGAGTTCAACCGACCGCTCGCCGGGGACGAGGCGTGCGACCTTCGCCGGACAGTACACGCGCAGATCAGCGCGACCGCCGAGCTTTTGCCAAAGGGCCGCACCGAGGGCGCGGTTCGCCACCACGTAACCGAGCGCCCGCAGTCCCTGCTCCGCCGCATCGATGCGCGCAAATCCAAAGTGTCCCTGATCGGACACGTGAATCTTGGCAATGGATGTCGCCGCAGCTGCCACCGCCGGCCACACACCCAAGGTTTCCAGAATGCGGCGACTGCCGTTCGACAAGGCCGTGGTGCGCTCATCGAAACTCGGCTGGGATGCCGCGTCGTGGGGAACCGCCTCGATCAGCGCCACGCGAACCTCCAGTCCCTGAAGCGCCACGGCGAGACTGGCGCCGACCATACCGCCTCCCACGATGGCGACATCGAACGAGTCATGCGCCGCTTGCACCCCGCTCACCCCTCCTGCACCAGACGCTCGACGGCATCGGGGGTCTTCTCGAGCCCCGCCGTCAGAACTTCCGGGGCGCCCTCGGTCACCAAGACGTCGTCCTCTATTCGAACGCCGATGTTCCAGAACTCCTTGGGTGTGCGGGGCGCCGGGCGAATGTAAATACCCGGCTCCACGGTCAGCGCCATACCGGCCTCGAGGACTCGCCATTCTCCGCCGACCTTGTAGTCGCCCACGTCGTGCACGTCGAGTCCAAGCCAGTGCCCGGTACGGTGATTGAAGAACGGCAGGTAGGCTTGATTCTTGATGAGCAGCGCGACCGATCCCTTGAGCAGCCCGAGCTTCACGAGCCCGTGGGTGATCACGCGCACCGCGGCTTCGTGCGGCTGGTTCCAATGGTTTCCGGGGCGCACCTTGTCGATTGCCGCCAGTTGCGCCTCGAGGACCACGTCATAGACCGCACGTTGAGCAGCCGTGAACCGCCCGCCCACCGGGAACGTGCGGGTGACGTCCGAGGCGTAATAGTCATGCTCGCAGCCGGCATCGAGCAACAACAGGTCGCCTTCGCATAGGCGTTGATCGTTGTCGCGATAGTGCATAACGCAGGCGTTGCCGCCGCCGCCGACGATGGGGTGATAGGACAAATCCGCATTGTGTGACCGGAATTCATGCACTAATTCGGCCATGACTTCGTACTCCATGCGCCCCGGACGGGCAAAGCGCATGGCGCGGCGGTGAGCGCCTACGGCAATTTGCGCGGCACGCCGCAAACTCGCCTGCTCGGCACGGCTCTTGTACAGGCGCATGTCGTCGAGCACGTGGCTCAACGCGACGAATTCCTGCTGAATGCCGCCAACCTGCCGCCCCTGTACCCTCATGGCGTTCACCCATCCCAGCATACGGGGATCGAAGTCCAGGTGCGCGCCCATCGAGTAGAAGATCCGCTGCCGCTGCTCCATGAGGCCGGGTAGAATTTCATCAATATCGGCGATCGGAAACGCGTCGTCCGCGCCAAAGCGCTCCACCGCACCGTCGGTGCCGGCCCATGCGCCGTCCCAGGACTCTCGCAAGGCATCATGTTCGCGCACGAACAGCAGATACTCTGCTTGCGCGCGTCCCGGCACCAGGACCGCGACGGCGTCCGGCTCGGGAAATCCGCTCAAGTAGTAAAAGTGGCTGTCTTGCCGGTAGGCATATTCGATATCGCCATTGCGGTGGCGTACCGGCGCCGCCGGCAGCACCGCAATCGCGTCCTTGCCGATCATGCGCATGAACTGGCGGCGGCGGCGCGCAAACTCCTTGCGATCCATCAGGCTCCTCAGTGCAGCCGCTGCTGGGTGGTCTGGTAGACCTGTCGGCGCAGGGGCAGGAGTTCCTCGAAAACCACCTGGGCGGCAACCCGGATGAATTCGACGAGTTCGGCATAGGCTTGTTCGTTCGATTCGTCAGCATCGGCCTCGTCGCCGGTGGCGCGCGAGATCTCGGTGAAGTCACGCACGATTTCGCCGACGTCGCCGTTCAGCGCCTCCAAGTCGGCAATCTGGCCGGTGCCCAGGCCATAGAGGAATCCGGTGCACCACAGGGCCAGCGCGTTGGCCCGGCCGTTGAGCGGCTGCTCGTCATCCGGCAACAAGGGTTCGAACTGCATGCCCTGCTCGCCGAATGAGCTGGCGGTCGCCGAGAAGACCCTTTCGAGCATGGCCGCCGATTCCTCGGACAGCGAGGCGCCGTCCGGCAGGATCTCGTTGATCCAATCCTGCAGGCTATAGGGCGCCATGGAGCACAGCGCGCCGCACAACGAGCCGTGTGCCTCGGCCGCATCGGCGAGGCTTCTGGCGGCCGCCAGAACGTCCTCAAAGTCTTCGAATCGGATATCCGCCAGCATTTTGGGAATAATACCGCGTAAGGCATTGCCGGGGGGCCGTTGTCTCCCCTTTGCATTGCGCAATGCAGCGATCTATATTGGTGATCTATGAACGAAGGCAATCCAAAATCCCCGGTGGATCTCGAACTCAAACGCCTGGAGAAGCGGCTGGAAGAGCTGGTCGCCACGTTGAACCAGGTCAAGGAAGAGAATCGGGCGCTGCGCCAGCGGCAGGATACGCTCACATCCGAGCGCGCCAATCTCTTGCATAAGAATGAACAGGTGCGCGCGCGGGTCGAAGCGATGATCGGACGGCTCAAATCGATGGAACAGGCATGAGTGAAAGCCAGGCGCGGGTGAGCGTGCGCATACTCGAGAAGGAGTATCACGTGACCTGCCCGATGGAGGAGCGTTCGGACCTGCTCGATTCGGCGGAGTTTCTGAATTCGAAAATGCGCGAGATTCGCGACAGCGGAAAGGTCGTCGGCCTGGATCGAATCGCGGTAATCGCCGCGCTCAATCTGGCAAACGAGTTGATTAGATTCCGCAAGCGTGACACCACTCTCGAAAACGACGTCGGCGGACGCTTGCGTATCTTGCGCGAGCGCGTAGAGTCGGCTCTTGAGAAGGGCCGACAGCTTGAACTCTAGGACCTTCTCCTTTTAGAGTTAAGTTTGGCGCTGCCTGCGGTGTTCGATGCGGATCGGGTTACCTCCTGACCCTAATTTGTAAACCCCAGGGGCCATTGCTTGCTGGCAACATTGTGCAAGTCCGCCTCGAGCGGAAAGCCTTAAGTGCCGCAGTTAGCCCCACCTGTTGCTCAGGTCGGGAGCAACGGTCCAAAACGGCACGTGCGGGTAGCGCCATCTCCCCCGCACGTCTATTCTTGAATTCATGAAAGTGAAACTGCGCAAGGAGTTGCGCGCCGCGCGCCGCTCCCTCGCTTCCGCGGATCACGACCGGCGTTCCCGACTGGCCGCCGCATCCGTTATCCGGCTGGCCGCATTCAAGTCGGGCGCGCGCATTGCGCTCTATCTGCCGTTCGATCGGGAAACGGACACGGCCGCTCTCGTCATGGCTGCGCAGCGGCGCGGAATTCGCATTTTCGTTCCCGTGGTGAGCGATCTGCGCCATCGTCGCCTGCGCTTCCACCCTCTGACGGGCGAGACGCGGCGCGGCACGTTCGGCATCTCGGTACCGAAAGGCGCCCCTCACCGTCTGGCGCGCACTGTCGAGCCGCGCTGGTTCGATCTCATCGTTGTGCCCCTGGTGGGAGTCGATCCGAGAGGCCGTCGCCTGGGGATGGGCGGCGGATTCTATGATCGTGCGCTCGCCTTTCGGCGTCACCGAAGGCACTGGAAAGGTCCGCGGCTCGTCGGTTTCGGCTTCGACCGCCAGCGCACCGCTTGCGTGTTCGCCGACCCGTGGGACGTGCGCCTGGATGCGCTGGCGACGGAATCGGGATTAGAAAATTTCCCGAAGGACGTCTGAATGAATCATTGGCTGATGAAATCCGAACCCGACACCTTCGGCATCGACACCCTGGCCGTACTGCCGAGACGGACCACCGCGTGGGACGGCGTGCGCAATTACCAGGCGCGAAACATGCTGCGGGACTCCATGAAAATAGGCGATACGGCCTTCTTCTATCACTCCGGTTGCGAGATCCCGGGCATCGCCGGAATCATCCGCGTGGTGAAGGAGGGTTACGCGGACAAAACCGCCTTCGACCCCAAGCATCATCACTTCGACCCCGCCAGCGATCCACGCGCTCCTCGCTGGTTCGTAGTCGACGTGACCTTGGTGCGCAGGTTCAAGCGCCTCATCGCGCTCGAGGAGTTGCGCAAACATGCCGACGGTGCGCTCGCGGACCTGGCCGTCTTGCGGCGCGGGAATCGTCTTTCGGTGACACCGGTATCCAAGGCGGAATGGGATTTCGTTCTCACTCTTGAGTGAGGTGGATCGCATCGCTACCACATTGTCGTGTAAGAAGCGCGACGTATTGCTTGTAAATTAATTATTCGTGTATATACTCGATCCCCGGACTAACCCGACAACGGAGTTTCTATCATGGCAGCGAAAGCAAAGAAGGCGAAGAAGAAGGTAGCTAAGAAAAAGGCCGCTAAGAAGAAGTAAGCCTTCGAAAGTAATCAACTGTGCCCGCGAAAGCGGGCACAGTTGTTTTAAGGGGCGGGAAAATCGTTTCAGCAAATCAAAAAAAACGTCGCGCCGCGCAAGCCGCGGTCCCCCACATCGAAGAGGGCATGATCCTCGGCATGGGGACGGGCTCGACCGTGAGCGAGCTCATCGAAGAGCTGAAAGACCGTAAAATCCAGCTTGCAGGCGCGGTCTCGAGCTCCGAGCGAACCACCCTCGCGCTGCAGGCGGCGCGGATTCCGGTGCTCGATCTCAACGCCCAGGGCGATCTTGCCCTCTACATCGACGGGGCCGATGAGGCGGACGAGCACGGCGTTCTGATCAAGGGCGGCGGTGGAGCGCTCACCCGCGAGAAGGTCATCGCCGCGGCCTCAGCGAAGTTCATCTGCATCGTCGACGACAGCAAGCTGGTGAAGTCGCTGGGCGCTTTCCCCTTGCCGGTCGAGGTCATACCCATGGCTCGCTCATACGTCGCTCGGCAGCTTGCAAAGCTCGGCGGACAACCCGTTTGGCGCGAGGGGGTGGTGACCGACAACGGCAACGCGATCCTGGACGTGCACCATTTGCCGCTGGCCGACCCCCTGGCCATGGAGGATACGATCGATCGGATCGCCGGCGTGGTCACCGTCGGCTTATTCGCCCGCCGAACGGCGGATCTGCTGCTGGTGGCGGGCGACGAAGGTGTCAAGACGCTTCAGATTTCCAAGCGTGTCCCGATCTCTATCACGCGGCCCGGCGGCAAACCGTAGTAGTCGGCGACCACCTGGGCGCTGCGCGCCATTTGCATGAACGCCCGGCGCCGCAGAGGCGGCAGATCCGAGCGCTGTCCCGGCAGCAGCTCTTCGCGGCTCAAGAAAAAAGTCGTGCTCTCCGGCTCATACAAGATTCCGTACGCCTCCGCGTCGCGGAGAATTTCCAGAATGTTCGGCTTCTCCATGAAACCGACCTGGGCCACGAGCCTCACGATGCCCTCGCGCACCGGGGTCACGGTCAAGCGCTTATCTCGCGGGACACGCGGCTCCTCGCGTGTGACCACCGTCAACAGAACCACCCGTTCGTGAATGACGCGATTGAACTTGATGTTGTTGAGCAGCGCGCGCGGTATGCCGGACGCCTTGGCGTCCATGAAGATCGCGGTTCCGGGAACCCGCACCGGCGGATCGCGCTTCAGATCCTCCAGGAAATCCCGCACCGGCTTTTGATCGCGCAGCAGCCGCGCCATAACCGACGCCTTGCCGCTCGCCCAGGTCTGCATCAGCCAGTAAATGATGAACCCCGACAGCAACGGCAGCCATCCTCCGTCCTCGAGCTTGGTCAGGTTCGACAGCAGGAATGCGATGTCGATGATGAACAGCAGCGACAGACCGCCGCGCAACAGACGGCTTTCGCGCCCCGTGCGCGATTTGATCAGACTCAGGGTCAATGGCGTCACAATGGTCATGGCGCCGGAGACGGCCAGCCCATAGGCGCCGGCGAGAGCCGACGAACTGCCGAAGCTCAACACCAAGGCCAAGGCGGCGATCATCATGATCCAGTTCATGGTCGGCACATAGATCTGTCCGGCGTGGACAGCCGAGGAATGCTCGACGCGCAGCCGGGGGAACAGACCCAGGCTCACCGCCTGGGTGGTCACGGAGAATACTCCCGAGATCACCGCCTGCGAGGCGATCACCGTGGCCGCGGTGGCGATCAGGATCAAAGGCCACAGGGACCACGCGGGCGCCATTAAGTAAAACGGATTGGTGATGGCCGCCGGGTTCTCGATGAGCAGGGCTCCTTGGCCGAAATAATTGAGCACCAGCGCCGGCATGACGATGCACACCCAGCCCAACCGAATGGGTGACTTTCCGAAATGACCCATGTCCGCATACAACGCTTCGCCGCCGGTGACGGTCAGGAAAACGCCGGCCAGCACCGCCAGCGCCGAAACCTGGTGTTGGGCGATGAGCTCCAGCGCACGCGTTGGGTCAAGCGCGTAGAGCACTTGCGGTTCACGCACGATCCAGCGGATGCCCATCAGCCCCAGGATGGCGAACCAACCCAGCATCACCGGACCGAACACCCTGCCCACCGAGCCGGTACCGTGCCGCTGGATCAAGAACAGCCCCACCAGCACCACAACCGTGATCGGCAGCACCGGGAATTCCGCGGCCGGCGCGGCCACATGCAGTCCCTCGACGGCGCTCAGTACCGAAATCGCCGGCGTGATCGCGCCGTCGGCGAAGAACAGGGCCGCCCCCAAGATACCCAGCATTCCGTAGAACCTGCGGCGCGGACTCTCGCGAGCGGTATTGATCACCAAGGCGGTCAGGGCCAGTACGCCTCCTTCGCCCTTGTTGTCGGCGTTCAGCACGACCGACACGTACTTGAGCAGGATCACCAGCACCAGGGTCCAGAAAATCAGGGACAACACACCGAAGACATGCTCGGGTGTCACTTGAATGTTCGGACCGGTGAAACAGGCCGACATGGCGTACAGCGGACTGGTGCCGATGTCGCCGAACACCACACCCAGCGCGCCCACCGCCAAGGGTAGGACACGGCTGCTCGATTTTAGATCGCCCGACATGTGTACCTGCTGAAAAGAAACGGGCCCACAATGTGGGCCCTTGCAGTGGCTGGGGGACTAGGATTCGAACCTAGGTAAACGGTGTCAGAGACCGTTGTCCTACCGCTAGACGATCCCCCAAATCCAATCGATCGTGTCGTCGTACAGCGGACGGCATCCAAAGCCGATCAGCGTTTGGAGAACTGGGTTCCGCGGCGAGCCTTGCGGCGACCGACCTTCTTGCGTTCGACTTCGCGCGCATCCCGCGTCACAAAACCCGCCTTGCGCAGCGGCGAGCGCAGCGCCTCGTCGTAGGCCATCAAGGCGCGGGTGATGCCGTGGCGAATCGCGCCGGCCTGACCCGTGATTCCGCCGCCTTCGACGTGCGCGTCGACGTCGAACTGACCGTCCAACTGCACGGCGCCGAACGGCTGCTGCACGATCATACGGCCGGTCTCCCGTCCGAAGAATTCCTCGAGCGAACGACCGTTGATGGAAACCTTGCCGGTTCCCTTGCGCAGGTATACCCGCGCGCTCGAAGTCTTGCGGCGGCCGGTGCCGTAATATGCATTCGCGGCTGTGTTTGATGCCATTGCTTGTTTCCTAGGAGACTTTAGATTTCCAGCGTCTTGGGCTGCTGTGCCTGATGGGGATGGGTATTGCCGCCGAACACGTGCAGCTTCCTGTACATGCGCCTGCCCAGAGGCCCTTTCGGCAACATACCCTTGACGGCGATTTCGATCGCACGCTCGGGGTGTTCCTTGAGCAGCTTGCCGAGCGCAATGCTCTTCAGGTTTCCCACATAGCCTGTGTGCTGGTGATAGAACTTGTCGGTCAGCTTGGCGCCTGTGACGCGCACGGTTCCGGCGTTGATCACCACAATATGATCGCCAAGGTCTTGATGCGGCGCGTAATTGGGCTTGTGCTTGCCCTTCAATCGATGCGCGATCTGCGAGGCCAGCCGGCCGAGAGTCTTGCCCCCAGCGTCGACCAGATACCAGTCGCCACGGGTTGCTTCAGGCTTGGAAAATACGGTGTACATGGAAATACTCACGTGTCGGGCCGATGACGAAAGGCGCGAAAGTGTACAGAACCAGGCGGCCCGTTACCAGCCCGCCTTGCCGGTGGCCCTCTATAATATAATGTGTCCATGAGTTCTCGCATATTCAGCCTAGGTGACCGCGTCCTTGGAGAAATTGATAGAGCAATCAAGGTATTAGCGAGTCCCGTGCACACCATTCGCGAGGCCCCGGCAGCCCCCGGCGGTGAGCCCGCCCTGACCGAATCGCAACGCCTGGAATCGATTCGTCTGATGCGGGTAAATCACGCCGGCGAGGTGGCGGCGCAGGCCCTCTACCGGGGACAGGCACTCGCCGCCCGAAATTCGCTCGTAAGCGACGCCATGCGCGATGCGGCGGCAGAGGAAATGGACCATCTGGCATGGTGCGAGGAGCGGCTGTCCGAATTGCATGGCCGAACCAGCTTTTTGAACCCCTTGTGGTATGCCGGCTCCTTCGCCATCGGCGCCATGGCGGGCGCCTTCGGCGATCGCACGAGTTTGGGCTTCATCACCGAGACCGAGCGTCAAGTCGAATCGCACTTGCATGATCACCTGGAGCGGCTACCGGAACCCGACCGGCGCAGCCGCCTGATCCTCGAGCAGATGGCCGAGGACGAGGTGAGGCATGGCGCCACGGCGCTCGCTTTAGGGGGCAAAGAGTTGCCGATTGCGCTGCGCGGAGCTATGCGTCTCGTCTCCCGCATCATGACTCGCAGTTCGTATTGGCTGTAGTGAATTCCCGTTAGTGCTTGCGATTCCGGGACTTATGTAATAAAACGTGCGCCAGAACGGGCGTTTTCGCGACCTTAAATAGAAAGACTAGGGAGAGACCATGGAAGAAGTGGCAAAGGCCTTAAGCGATATCCCTGCGATCAATCGTTTCTTGAGCTACTGCCGTATCCGGACAGTCCCTTCCAAGACCGTGATTATCCACGCTGGGGATCTCCCGGACATTCTCTACTACATCATCTCCGGTTCCGTCGAAGTCATGATCGAGGACGAAGACGGCAACGAAATGGTGCTCGCATATCTGAACAAGGGGCAATTTTTCGGCGAAATGGGCCTGTTCTACGAACAGCCCACCCGCAGCGCCTGGGTTCGCACCCGCCAACAGTCGGAACTCGCGGAAATGACCTATCCGCGATTCAGGCAGATTGCCGCCGAGAGCCCGGGCCTCATTTTTGAATTGGCCACCCAACTCGCCACCCGGCTCGATCGAACCAACCGCAAACTCGGCGATCTCGCCTTCGTGGACGTCACCGGCCGCGTCGCGCATGCCATCATGGACTTGTGCGGCGAGCCTGATGCGATGACGCACCCGGAAGGGATGCAGATCAAGGTGAGCCGGCAGGAGCTGTCGCGATTGGTGGGGTGCTCGCGCGAAATGGCCGGACGCGTCCTCAAGGTGCTCGAAGAACAGGGGCTGTTGCGCGCCACCGGCAAAACCATCGTCGTATTCAACGCCCGCCCGAAGGTCAAGACACGGCCGCTGATCGTCCCGGTAAAGCCCGGCTCGGCTGCGCCGGTGGCGGCCAAGAGTTCGCGCGCCGCAAAGCCCAGTGACGAGGACGACGAGGACGAGGACGAAGAAAATTACGAATAGCGCCGGCGCGAGGCTGCGCCACGCCCCTTGATCAGTGCATGCCGCGCGCGGATCGTATTGCCTCGTAGGCTTCCTGGATTCGCTGCGTCTTTTCCTTGGCCACCTGCGCCATGGACTCCGGCAATCCATTGGCGACCAGCTTGTCGGGGTGATGGCGGCTCATTTGCCGGCGATAAGCCTTGGTGACTTCTTGATCGCTCACGTCCGCCCCGACCTCGAGCTCCGCGTAGCAATCCGCCAACGGTTTTTGCGCCGGCGCCGGGCCGGCGGATCTGCCGCCGCCCTGCCGCCGCGCGCGCACCGCCGCTTCCATGTGCGCGAACTCGGATCCCGACATACCGAGCTCGCCGGCCACGCGCGTCAGGACCGTGCGCGCCGGGGGGGAAATGCCGTTGCCCGCGAGCGCGGCCCGCAGTTGCAACTCCACGAAGGCGCGCAGCAGGTCGTAACGCTGTCCGCAGGCCTCGCGCAGCTGTTCCACGCGCAAGCCGGCGTCGTAGGCCGGCGATTTCCCGACTCTAAAACACTCGATCGCGATGTTCACATCGCGGGGACTCAAGCGCAGTTCGTTCATGACCCCGCGCGCCGCATCGATTTCCGCCTCCGACACCCGTCCGTCGGATTTGGCGACGTGCCCCATGAGTTCGAACGTCGTGCGGAAGAAAATCTCGGGTACCGCGCCGGTCGTGGATGCGTCCGCATCCGCACCGGCGGAAAATCGCGCGCTCTGATCGAACATCTGCCCGACGATGGCGCCGAACACGGCTCCCCAGACGCTTCTGGTGACCAAAAAGCCGCCCAATGCCCCAATCAATGTACCGTTCCAAGCCATGCGCGTTGACCTATGCGATCCGCCCCGCCACAATCGCCGACCTTCCACTCCGCAATGGTAGCAAGAAGCCTACATGGAACCGTTTTCGCAATCGCCGCCCTTATTCGAATCCCAAGTCCGCAGTCTGCGCAGGATTCACCAGGGGAAGGTGCGCGATATTTACGATGTCGATGCCGATCACCTGCTGATCGTCACCACCGACCGGTTGTCGGCGTTCGACGTGGTGCTGCCCGACCCCATTGCGCACAAGGGCGAGGTGCTGACGAGAATTTCCTTGTTCTGGTTCGGCAAAACCCGGCATCTGGTCGCCAATCACCTGACCGACTTGCGGGTGGAGGACGTGATCGGGGACCCCGCGGAGCGAGCGCAACTCGCCGGCCGCGCGATGGTGGTGAAAAAAGTGAGTCCGTTGCCCATCGAAGCGGTGGTGCGCGGCTATCTGATCGGATCGGGCTACAAGGACTACCAATTGCACGGATCGGTGTGCGGCATTGCCTTGCCGAAGGGATTGCAGCTGGCGCAGGCGCTGCCCGAACCCATCTTCACGCCGGCCTCCAAAGCGCCCAGCGGTCAGCATGATGAAAATGTCGATTTCGAGTCGATGGTCAAAGCGGTGGGCCGGGAACACGCGACCGTCATTCGGCGCGTCGCGCTCGCGGTCTACGGGTTCGCGGCGCTGCATGCGCGCGCCCGAAACATCATCATCGCGGACACCAAGTTCGAGTTTGGAATCGACAAATCGGGTGATTTACTGCTGATCGATGAGGCACTGACGCCCGACTCGTCGCGGTTCTGGCCGGTAGCGTCCTACAAGCCGGGCGTCAGCCCGCCGAGCTTCGACAAGCAGTTCGTGAGGGACTATCTCGAGTCCATACATTGGAATAAAAAGCCGCCGGCGCCGCACCTGCCGCCCGAGGTCCTCGCGCGCACCAGCGACAATTATCGCAAGGCGCTCGAGTTGCTGACCGCCTGAGCGCCAAAGCCTGGCATGCTCGCATTGCTGAACCGTCTCGAGGACAAGCTGGCGCAAAAATCCCGTGATTCGAACCGCCCCTGGAGGCCGGTGCTCGAGGCGCTGCGCTACCTCAACGCCCTGATTCGCGACTGGTTGGCGGGCGACATCGACACCCTGGCCATGAGCTTGGCGTACACCACGCTGCTCTCCCTGGTGCCGCTGATGGTATTCCTCTTGTCCATTTTGAAGGTGTTCGGAGCGCGCTCCGACTTGAGACTCATCCTGCATGAGTTCTTCCGCCCCTTGGGCAATGCGGATATTCTGCTGACAGAAACCGTCATGCAGTTCGTCACGAACATGCGCGGCGGTGTGCTCGGCTGGATCGGCCTTGCAATGCTCCTCTACACCACCATCAGCATGATCCGCAAAGTGGAGGCGAGCTTCAATTTGGTATGGCGCATCGCCCGGCCCCGCGGCCTCTGGCGGCGCATCGCCGAATTCCTGGGCGTCATGATCGCGGGGCCCATTCTGTTGGGCGTCGCGCTCGAAATATTGGCCTCGGCCGTGCACAGCTCCGTCGCACAGTGGCTCGGCTCTTTCGCGCATATCGCATGGATTTTCCGGCTCCTCGGCCGGCTGCTGCCCTACGCCATAGTCACCATCGTCTTCACCTTCATGTACGCCTTCATCCCCAACACCCGCGTCGAGTTCCGACCGGCGCTCATCGGGGGCGTCACCGCGGGTGTCGTCTGGGCCCTGGTTGGCTACGCGTTCAGCGCGATCATCGTCTATTCCTCGCACATGGTCGCGGTCTACACCGGTTTTGCGATCGTGCTGAGCGCCTTGATCTGGATTTACGTGAGCTGGCTCATTCTGTTGATCGGCGCGCAGCTCGCCTGCTACGCGCAATTCCCGCAGTACTTGCGCCACGGCCGTGAGCCCATCGAGCCGCGCTGACAGCACCGAATCTCCGTGTGCGCGTCACTCGCCGGCGATGGTCATTTCCTTCAACAGCACCGAACCGACGCGCGTGCCGCCGCGCACATCGATGTCGTCGCCGACCGCCACAATATCCTTGAGCATGCCGCGCAGGTTGCCGGCGATGGTGATCTCCGCCACCGGGTATGAAATAGCGCCGTTTTCCACCCAGAAACCTGCCGCTCCGCGCGAATAGTCGCCCGTCACCGGGTTCACGCCATGACCCATCAATTCGGTCACGAGCAATCCGCTGCCCAACCGGCCGAGCATCGCCTCGAATCCGCCGGAGGTGTTCGGCGCCACCAGAAGATTGTGAGCGCCGCCCGCATTGCCGGTGGTCGTGAGCTTGAGCTTGCGCGCGGAGTAGCTGGAGAGAATGTAGCCCGTGAGCACCCCGTCGGCGATGAGGTCGCGGTCGCGCGTGGCGACCCCCTCCTCGTCGAACGGCACGCTGGCCATCGCCTTGGGTATGTGCGGGCGCTCGACGATCGAAAAACCCGCGGGAAACACCTGCTGGCCGGCCGCATTCAGCAGGAACGAGGATTGCCGGTATTGGCTGCTGCCGCGGATCGCACCCGTGAAATAACCAAAGAGGCCGCGTGCGGCCTCTGGGGGAAACAGCACCGGCGCCCGCCGCGTGCTGAGCTTGCGAGGCCCCAGGCGTGCGATCGTGCGCCGCGCGCTTTCGCGCCCCACCGCCTCCGCATCCTGCAGGTCCCGCCAGTCCCGGGAACTCGTGTACCAGTAGTCGCGCTGCATGCCCTCCCCGGTGCCGGCGAGCACCACACAGCTCAGAGTGTGCGAAGTGGTCGGATAGCCCCCGATGAAGCCGTGGGTATTCCCGTAGACGTGCAGCCCTTGATGCGTCGCGACCGTGGCGCCCTCCGAATTGTTGATGCGGCCGTCGAAGGCGAGCGCCGCCGCCTCGCAGACCCGCGCGAGCTCGATCGCACGATCGGCGCTGATATTCCACGGGTGCGCGAGGTCCAAATCGGGCGCGGAATGCGCCATCAGCGCCGCATCCGCCAAGCCCGCGCAGGCGTCCTCGGCCGTGAACCGGGCAATGCTGCACGCCTTGGCGACGGTCGCCCGTACCGCCTCCAAGGAGAAATCGGCCGTGCTGGCCGAACCCTTGCGCTGCCCGAAATACACCGTAATGCCCATGCTGCGGTCGCGTTGATGCTCCAGGGTTTCCACCTCGCCAAGTCGCACACCGACCGAAAGACCGGTATCCTGGCTCACGGAGGCTTCGGCCTGAGAGGCGCCGCGCGCGCGCGCCTCTTCGAGGGCGCGCTCGATAATCGATTCGAGGTCTCCCTGGGTCAGACGCACGGACTCAATGGACGCAGGCTCGCTGGGCACGGACATCGTCATCTCCAACACTGTCTTCGAGGTTTCCAGCCCGTGATTCTACCGGCCTCAGTGGTAGCATGGAGCAATATGACGAGCGAGAGACAAACCGACGAATCCGAGGAAACCGAGGAGCAGCGCCAGAGCAAAAGCGCGCGCAAGCGGGAAGCGGCGTCTTTGCAGGAATTGGGGGTCAAGCTCGCCGCGCTTCCGGACCAGGAAATCAAAGCCCTGAATTTGCCGGACAGCCTATTCGTGGCATTGCGCGACCTGCGGCGCCTGCCCTCGCATGGGGCGCAGGTGAGGCAGCGGCAGTATATAGGCAAGTTGATGCGCACTATCGACCCGGAGCCGGTATTGGCGAAGCTGGCCGAGCGCAAGCAGCGCCATGACCTGGAGATACGTTATTTCCAGCAAATCGAGCGCTGGCGCGATCGGCTGCTGTCCGAACCGGCCGCGGCCGTCGCTGAATTTCTCAAGGAATATCCGCACGCGGATCCGGCGGAACTCAAAAGGCTGCTGGACAAAGCCGAGCGCGAGAGGCTGGAACAGCGCTCTCCGGTGGGTGCGCGGGAGCTTTTCGCATTTCTAAGGCAGTTGCTCGGATAGTCTTTGGTAGACTGACGATCCATGAAAGCCGTGGTCGGAATCATTATGGGCTCCGCGTCCGACTGGGAAACGATGCAGGGCGCGGCAGAAACTCTCGAGTCGCTCGGGGTCGCGCACGAGGTGCGCGTGGTGTCCGCCCACCGCACCCCTGACCTGTTGTTCGAATATGCCGCCTCGGCGCGCAAGCGCGGCCTCAAGGCCATCATCGCCGGCGCCGGCGGTGCCGCGCATCTTCCCGGTATGACCGCCGCCAAGACCTCGGTTCCGGTGCTCGGCGTCCCGGTTCAATCCAAGACCTTGAACGGCATCGATTCGCTGCTGTCCATCGCGCAGATGCCGAGCGGAATACCGGTTGCGACCTTTGCGATCGGTGCGGCCGGCGCCCGCAACGCCGCGCTGTTCGCAGCCGCGATCCTTGCCAATGAAATGCCGGACGTGCGCGCCGCATTGGATGCGTTCCGTGACGCGCAGACGGCGGCCGTGCTCAACAAACCCGATCCGCGTCAGCCTTGAGACCTTCACGCGTCGGCATCGTCGGTGCCGGACAGTTGGGGCGCATGCTGGCGCTTGCCGGTTATCCATTGGGCATCCGATGCTCGTTTTTGGATCGCAGCGCCGAGGCGCCGGGCGCACAAGTTGCGCCCATTCTCGTGGGACCGCTCGAGGATGCGGCCCTGCTCGCGGAATTGGCGAGGGGTAACGATGTGGTCACGTTCGATTGGGAAAACATTTCCGGCGCCGCACTGGCGCCGCTGGAGAAACTCACCACGATCCGCCCGCCGCGCGCGGCCCTCGAGATATCCCAAGACCGGCTGCTGGAAAAAGCGTTGTTCAAGCGTTTGAAAATCCCCGTGGCGGAACATGCGAAGGTCGACGGCAAGGAGCAGCTGGTGCGCGCCGCGGCCAAGGTGGGGGTGCCGGGCGTTCTCAAGACGCGACGCATGGGTTACGACGGCAAGGGCCAATTCGTGGTGCGGCGCCTGCAGGACATCGAACCCGCCTGGGACCGCCTCGGCGCCGAGGGTTTGATCTATGAAAAATTTCAGGCGTTCACCCGAGAGGTGTCGATCGTGGGCGCCCGCTCCGCCGCCGGGGATATCGTCACCTATCCGTTGTCCCTCAACACCCACGCGGACGGCATCCTTCGCTACAGCGTCGCGCCGTATGTAAGCCCCGCCATTGAGCGCAGCGCCAAAATCCATCTGAGACGCGTCATGAACGCGCTCGACTATGTCGGCGTGCTCGCGATCGAATTCTTCGTCGTGAAGGGCCGATTGATCGCCAACGAGATGGCGCCGCGCGTCCACAATTCGGGCCATTGGTCCATCGAAGGCTGCGTCACCAGCCAATTCGAAAACCACCTGCGCGCCATTTGCGAGTTACCGCTCGGCAGCACCCGCGCTTTGGGACACGCGGCCATGATCAACTTTCTGGGACGGTTGCCCGACCGCAAGCGGCTATTGGAAATCGACGGTTTAGCCTTCCACGATTACGGCAAGGAAGCGCGGTCAGGCCGGAAGCTCGGCCATTGCACCATCCTGAAGGCGGGCATCGCGGATCGAAACAAGGCGCTCGCGGATGCTCTCAAATTGATCGAATGGTCGTAGACTTACCGCACAAGATGTACCTAGAACTTTTCAAACTCCGCGAGCTGCCGTTCCGCTTGAGCCCGGACCCGCAGTTTCTATATCTCAGCAAACAGCATGCACGCGCCAAAGCGTACATGGAGTCGACGATCTGGTTCACCGATGGGTTCGTGGTGATCACCGGTGAAATCGGCGCCGGAAAGACCACGCTGATCGAAACGTTCCTGCGCGAATTGCAAGGCGACGTGGTCGTTGCGCAGGTAAATCAGACTCAATTGTCGCCGACGGAGTTTTTGCAGACGATCCTCGTGCAATTCGGCTTCACCCCCTTCGACATGAAGAAACCGGAAGTTCTGGCGACCTTGAACCAATTCCTGGTCGAACAGCACGTCAGCGGCCGGAAAGTCCTGTTGATCATCGATGAGGCGCAAAATTTGAGCCACCGCGTGCTCGAGGAGCTGCGCATGCTTTCGGGCATCGAGACGACGAAGGAAAAGGTCCTTCGGATCATCTTGGCGGGCCAACCGGAGCTCAATGACAAGCTGAATTCCCGCGAGTTGGTCCAACTTGCGCAGCGCATTCGCCTGCGTTTTCACCTGAGCACGCTGTCCCAGGCCGAGACCAGCGCGTATATCGATCATCGACTCGAAGTCGCGGGCTCGCAGGGGCGTAGGGTCTTCGCGGAAGACATCTACCCCATGATCTACAAATTTACGGGCGGCGTGCCGCGATTGATCAATACCCTATGCGACACGGCCATGATGGCCGCCTTCAGCCGGGACCGCGATACCGTCGCCCGGGAGGATCTCGAGGCTGCGATCGGCGAATTGCAGTGGGTTGAGTTCAACGCCAACACCGATCGCATGCACGCGCTCAAAATGGAGCAAGTCGCCCCCGTCCATTTGAGAAAGGGTCCGGTCGTCGGCCGCATTTTGCTGGCCAGCGGCGGCAAGACGGTGTTGGAACGCGAGCTCACGCCCGGCCGATTGGTCATCGGTCGTACCACCGACAACGACATACAAATCGACAGTAAATTCATCAGCCGGCATCACTGCCAAATCGTGACCCAACGCGATTCGTGTCTCATCGAGGATCTGAACAGCACCAACGGCATCTTCGTGCAGTCGAAGCGCGTTCGACGGCATAATTTGAACGACGGCGATGTGGTTCAGGTCGGTCAGCACGAAATCATGTACATCGACGAACGCGCACCGCGTCCGCGCGACGGCTCGGATCCGGCCGGCGCGGGCGACGCCGACGAACGCTAAAGCCGCGAGCGCGGCTTACCTGTTGAAAGTCGGCGGCAACCCGAGGGTCCTGCCCGGATATTCGCGCTTGTGAGCGCGGTAATCCTGCCGGTGCAAAAATACGGTGAGCGCCGCGGTCTCGGCAAGCAGACCGATTCCGAACGCGATCAAGCCGTAGGGACCCGCGGGATCGACGTACACGAGCAGAATCGCCAATGCCCCGATCACCACGTACGTCAACGGTAGAAATTCATAGACTGGTTTAGCAAGGCGCATGAATGCGGACCTCCATGCGCCATGGTAATACCGCAGTCGCCGCATCGGCGCCTCAATTTGACTTAAGGCGGAGGTCTATTCCCGGCCGACCAGCAGTTCCGACAGGCGCGACAACCAGGAATTGCGCCACCCCTCGATCTGCAGCTGTTCCGTGTTGCGCTTCGACTGGCGCGCCGACTCCGACAGGAGTTCCTTTGGCAGATTGAGCTGAAACGTACCCGTCATTGAATTGTCGGACATGGGATCTCCATCGAGAATGAAACTGCGACCCAGAGTATCGGCAGCGGCGGGTCCCGAGATGCGACACGCCGCACGCTATTGTGTTCCGCCCGCGCAAACCGGCAAATTCGTCGCCAACATGCGACGGAGCGGCCGAATTTTTTTGCCATAATATGCGCGCCCCGCAGCCAAGCAGCGCCGCTCCATGGATGAATCCCTCAAATCACCAGGATCCCCTCATCGCCTGGGATTTTTATTCGTCACCGGATCGGCGGTGGCCTGGAGCCTGGGAGGTTTGTTCACCCGGCTGATCCCTCTGGACAGCTGGACCATGGTGGCATGGCGCGGCCTGTTCGGCGCGGCCGGGCTCGCCGCCTTGCTGCTGGCGGCCCCGGAACGCGGTACGTGGAGCCGATTTAGAAAAATGGGCTGGCTCGGTTGGCTGTTCGTCGGTCAATCGGCGGCGGGCATGACCTTTTATCTCGCGGCGCTGCGGCACACCACGGTCGCAAGCGTCGCGGTGATTTACGCCACCGCACCGTTTCTTGCCGCCGGCGTGGGTTGGCTTGCGATGCGGGAGAAGCCCTCTTCCAGCGCGGTTTGCGCCAGCCTCGCCGCGCTCGCCGGCGTCGCCGTCATGGTCGGATTCGGCGGCGCGGGAGGACTGGTCGGCGATCTGCTCGCCTTCGGCATGACATTGTCGATGGCGTTCGCGACGGTGGCGGCGAGAAATTATCGAGACATTCCCATTCCGCTCACCGCCTGCCTGGCGTCGCTCCTCAGCGGAGTGATCTGTTGGCCGCTCGGCACGCCCTTGAGCGTCTCCGGCCGCGACCTCGCGCTGCTGGCGCTGTTCGGCATCGTCAATTTTGCGGTCGGGCTGCCTCTATTCGTCTTGGGCGCAAGGCGCCTTCCTGCGATCGAAACCGCCCTGATCGGTTCGGTGGATGCGCCGCTGGCGCCGTTGTGGGTGTGGCTCGTGTTCGGCGAAACGCCGGGCGCCAGCACGCTCGTCGGCGGCGCAATCGTCTTTGCGGCGGTGGCGATACAGTTGGGCGTCGTCGAATCGGCATGGCTGAAGAAATCCCCGGCCTCCGGGGCGGCACAGCCCTAGGCGCCTAGGTCCACTGGCTTTTCTTGGGCAAATCGTCGTTGATCTCGTAGTAGTCCGATTTGTCGGCGACGAATATGTGCTCGGTCAATGTGAGGTTGGTCGGCGTGTCGAGCGTTCCCGCGGTTATGGAGATCGTATCCGCTCCGATCAACCGCCAAAATAGGTTGCCGCCGCAAACGCGGCAGAAGCCGCGCTCGGCCGCCTCCGAGGAGCGGTACCAGCTCAAGGTGTCGGACGAGTTCAGCGATAAATTCGCCGACGGCGCATTGGTCATGGCGACATGGTGCCCGCTGGTTTTTCGGCATTGCGCGCAATGGCAGGCGGTCACCCCGCGCAGGGCGCCGCGGATGCGGTATCGGACGCCTCCGCACAGGCATCCGCCGGTGTGTGTCGTATCATTTTCCGGCACCTTGCTTCTCCTCCAAGTCTCAGATCGAACCTTCAGGACTGCGGGCCCCCCAATAGGCTGCGCAGGGCAATAGGCTGCGCAGGGCAGCAGTGCGCTGCGCGATCGCGTAGGGTTCGGCGCCCATCACACGCATCGAGCTTCCAAGGCGCCGAGTCGTTGCCTGAGTTTCTCGACCTCGTCCGAACCCAGCCGTTCGGCGCAACAGGCTACGATGCGCCGGCCGCGCACAATGAGCGATTCGACGATGCGCGGGTCACTGCAGGTGGAGGCGATATCATCGAAGGCGCGCAAAAGCCGCAGACTGACGGCTATATCGGACATCGAGTAATGGCGGATTTGCTCAAAAGCCGTGTCGAGCAGGCTGTCTGTCCCGATCCATGGGACGATGACCCGCACGACATGCGGCGGATCGCAAAGCAGCGAGACCGGAGCATGGCGATTCACGAATCGAATCAGGATTCGCCCGAGCTGATCGACGCACGTGATCGCGGTGCTCGGGTCGTTTACCGCCGAGGAAATGGCCTTGAGCGCGATGTCGACGATCTGAATGACCCCGAACTCGACGTCCTGCTGCAGCGTCCGTGTCGGTCCGATATCGAACGCCGATCGCAGTTCGACGGCCCGCTCGGGATCGAGGCGCTCCTGTGGCGACACTTCGAACAGCGCGACGCCCTGCGGCACGAAATGCCCGACCCGGCGCAGTATGCGCACCCGCAACCGAAACGCCCGCGCGAGATCGAGCAAACGTCCGGAATCGACATAGCGGATGTAACCCGAGACCGCGCTATCAACCGCGATCTCGGGCTTGCTATCGTCAAACGGCACACCTGCCGGCTCATGGGCGAATCGCTTGGCGTACGACATGATGTCGTCGATCACGCGCTCGGTGTCGCGCGCGATCCGATCAACGATATGATTGACGCTGATCGCCTGCGAGATGTGGTAAATGAAGAACACCAACCAGGCCACGCAGATCACCGCGAGCACCATGGCGAAGGTGACCGTCGCGACCGGCGCAAACGGATGCGGGAATGAGCGCGCTGCAGGCAATGCCGCCATACAATAGGCGAAGGTGCCGAGAAAGATGCCGAGCGTCCACTGGGTTACGCGATCCTGCACGAAGCTCAAGAGGATCCGGGGCGAAAACTGCATTGATGCGAGCGTCAGCGTCATCAGAAGAATGGCGAAGACGATCGATACCACCGTCATGATCGACCCGGCGATGGTCGCGAGGATGATTTGAGCGACCTGAGGATCTGCGCGGGATGGGAACAGGAAGGATGGAACCCAGGCGCTCAACACCGGGATGTTCTCCTCGAGGGACGAAAATACGGCACCGAGAAGCCCGAGCGTGATCGAGATCAGGAGTGGCCGCACCAGAAACCCGCCGCGCAGCGCATACATGGCCGTACGCAGCAGCGGTAGAAATCGGTTGATCACAATGCCGCCCTTGGGCATGCACGCCAGCGTGCGGGAACTGCGGTTTCCATCGTGCCGCATTCACTTTTCAATGAGCATGTTTCACCTTGGAGCCGCCGGCGGCATCCGGCCAGCCGTCACGGCGCTTTCGCACCCTCGAGCCGCTTGGCCTCGAACTCATCGCCCGGCAGCCAATTCACCCGCTGCTTCGCCGTCAACGCCTCCCAGCCAAGCGCAAAGCCGAACTTGGCAAGCGCCGCGTCGGTGGAAAAATCCATGTCCGGCGAATATACGTCGCTCGGCTGATGATAGCGCGCGGCGGTGTATTCGGCGCGCCGCTCCTTGCCCCATTCGGCGGGGTGCCCGGCGAACTTGATCCCGGTGCCGATGGAGAACGCCGGCACGCCAGCGCGCGCCAGACTGAAATGATCCGAGCGATAGTAGTGGCCGGCGCCGGGTTCGGGATCCGGTTGGATCTCGAAGCCGAACGCCGCGGCGGTCCGCTCGACCAGCGGATAGAAGGTGGTTCGCTGCGCACCGACGACGCTCACCGATTCGGGCACGCCGATCGGCTGTATCGCGTCGAAATTCAGTGCAAGAGTTATCTGCGCCGCCGGTATCGGCAGATGCTTGCCGAGATAATTGGACCCCAGCAGCCCCTTCTCCTCGCCGGTGACCGAGACGAACAGCAGCGGATGCGGCGGCCGCGCGGCCGGCGCTGCGAATGCCCGAGCGAGCTCGAGGAGGATGCCGCAGCCGGTCGCGTTGTCCACGGCGCCGTTGTAGATGTTGTGGCCGCTCATCGCGGGATCGATGCCGAGATGATCATAATGCGCGGTGAACACCACGGCCTGCGCCGCGGCGCCGGGCTGCGTTCCCGGCACCAGGCCCACCACGTTGTACGACTTGAATTGGCGCACGCGACTCTCGATATGCGCCTTGAACCGGACCGGCAGCTCGCGCGCCTTGAAATTGCGGGTGCCGGCACTCGCCAGCATCTCGTCCAGATTGAGCTCCGAGGCCGCGAACAGCCGGCGGGCCACCTCCCACTGGATCCAGGACGCCGCCGCGAGCCTCGGTTCGCGGTCGCCGGCAAGGTACGCCTCCTCGTTGCTCCACGAGTTGCGGACCACCTGCCAGCCGTAACTCGCCAGGTCGGTGCGGTGGATGATCAACGCGCCGATCGCCCCCTTGCGGGCCGCTTCCTCGAATTTGTAGGTCCAGCGCCCGTAGTAGGTCATCGCCTCCGCGCTGAAGAATTTCGGATCCTTCGACGGCGGCTCGTTGACGATCACCAGAACGATCTTGCCGGCGACGTCGACGCCTTTGAAGTCGTCCCAACCGTACTCCGGTGCCTCAATTCCGTAGCCGACGAAAACGATGGGCGCATCGACATCGACGCTCTCGGTCTCGGTCTGATTGCCGACGACGTAGTCCTCGCCCAATTTGAGATCGATCGTCGGGCCTTTCGAGGGCGTGAGGGATGCGGTGGTCCCGGGCAGGGTCTTTACCCCCGTGAATTGCACCTCTTGCAGGAACGTGCCGTTGTCCCCGGCGGGCTTCAGTCCATCGAGCGCGAATTGGGTGGCGATATACAGTGCGGCCACATCCCCGCCGCGCGCGCCCGTACCGCGCCCCTCGAGCAGGTCATCGGCCAGAAACCGCACGTGCGCACGCATGCGCTCGGGATCGATTCCCTGCATCGCCGTCGCGACCGCGCGCGAAAGCCCGAGCTGCGTCGCCGGGTCTTGATCCGCCCACGCGACCGGCATCAACACCGCCGCAATCACGCAGGCGGACATCACCCTGGCGAGGGCGGCCAAGCGGAACGATTTCATTGCCGCATCTCCGTTTTCGGCGTGTCGGGAGACGATGTGTAACATACCGGCCATGCAACTAAAAGCGCGGGCAAGACACTCGTGGTCTTGAAGGTCCCGCCCGCGCTGCGGCCAGCGTCCTGCCACCCCTCGTCCTTGAGGATCCGCGCGCTTATTCTGGCCGCGGCGGCGCGTCGGCAACAGAGCCAACTTCGATGTGAATGCGCAGATTCGCACCCAATAGACGCAGGCCTAGCCGGTACCGCCCACCGTGAGCGCATCGATGCGCAGAGTGGGTTGTCCGACTCCCACAGGCACCGATTGACCTTCCTTGCCGCACGTCCCGACGCCGGCGTCGAGCCGCATGTCGTTGCCCACCATGCTCACGCGGGTCAGCACATCGGGGCCGTTTCCGATCAATGTCGCGCCCTTCACCGGCGCGCCGATCTTGCCGTTCTGGATGAGGTAAGCCTCGCTCGCCGAGAACACGAATTTCCCCGACGTGATATCTACCTGACCGCCGCCGAAATTCACCGCATACAAACCCTTCTCGACCGATGCGATGATCTCCTGCGGCGCGCGCGTGCCGGCACGCATGTAGGTGTTCGTCATGCGCGGCAATGTCATGTGCGCAAAGGACTCGCGCCGGCCGTTGCCGGTCGGCGCCATGCCCATCAACCGCGCATTCATCTTGTCCTGGATGTAGCCCCGAAGCACGCCGTTTTCGATGAGCACCGTGCACTGGGTCGGCGTGCCTTCATCGTCCACGTTCAGCGAACCGCGCCGTCGATCCAGCGTGCCGTCGTCCACCACGGTGATTTCGTCGGCGGCGACCTTTTGGCCTATGCGATTCGAGAACGCCGAGGTGCCCTTGCGATTAAAGTCGCCCTCCAATCCATGGCCGATGGCCTCGTGCAGCAAAATACCCGGCCAGCCGGATCCCAACACCACGGTCATCGAGCCGGCCGGCGCCGCCACCGCCTCGAGATTCACCAGCGCCTGACGCACCGCCTCGCGCCCGTGTTCGAACGGCTCATCGCCGCGCAGCAATTCATCGAGGCCGAACCGCCCCCCTCCGCCGCTGTACCCCTGTTCGCGCCGGCCATTATGCTCGACGATGACGGACACGTTGATGCGCACCAATGGCCGCACATCGGCCGTCAGCGTACCGTCGCTCGAGGCGACCAGGATGATTTCATGCACCGCCGCCAACGAGGCCATGACTTGCTTGACCCGCGGGTCGATGCGCCGCGTTTGCGCATCGATGCGCATCAGCCAATCCACCTTGTCCTCGTCGCGCATCGCATCGAGCGGGTCCACCGGCAAGTACAACCGATGCGTGAGCGGCCGCTGCCACGCCCTGACCGAACCGCCGGCGCCGCTGCGTGCGATGGCGCGCGCCGCGTCGGAGGCTTCCACCAGGGCGGGCAAAAACACCTCGTCCGTGTAGGCAAAGCCCGTCTTTTCGCCGCTGATCGCGCGCACGCCGACGCCCTGCTCGATGTTGTGGGAGCCATCCTTGACGATGCCGTCCTCGAGCGACCACGATTCCTCGCGCGACAGCTGAAAATACAAATCGGCGTAGTCCACACCCCGGCTCATCACCTTGCCGAGCACCGAACAGAGGCGCCCTTCATCCAAGCCCGAAGGCTGCAGGATCATTTTCTCGGCGACCTCGAACAAGGGCGCGGCGCTCATGGCCGCCCGTCCGCGACTTCGGGCAGCCCGAGCCGCCGGTTATCGAGCGCCGGAAAGCGCTCACGTGTTTGCGCCAGTTTCACCAAATCGAAGTCCGCTGTGATCACTCCGTTGCCCTTTGGAAGGCGCGCCAGCACCTCGCCCCAATAATCGACGATCAAGGTATCCCCATAGGTTTCCCGGCCACTCGTGTGCTTACCGCTCTGCGCCGGCGCCACCACATAGCACAGATTTTCGATCGCCCGCGCACGCAGCAGCGTCTCCCAGTGCGCACGCCCCGTCGGCACCGTGAACGCCGCCGGCATCGCCAACCACTCGGCGCCTCGAGCAACCAGATCCCGGTACAGCTCGGGAAAACGCATGTCGTAGCATACGGACAGCCCCAGCCTTCCGACCGGGGTGTCCGCGAGCACCGCGGTGCGGCCCGGCATCACGTGCGCGGACTCCAGGTACCGATCGTCGCGGCCGGGAATGGTCACGTCGAACAGGTGAATTTTATCGTAGCGCGCGACGCGCTTGCCGCCGGCATCGTACAGCAGCGAGGA
This sequence comes from uncultured Gammaproteobacteria bacterium, assembly GCA_963758145.1. Classification (GTDB taxonomy): domain Bacteria; phylum Pseudomonadota; class Gammaproteobacteria; order Steroidobacterales; family Steroidobacteraceae; genus Bog-1198. The sequence goes on along the minus strand of CAVWUK010000008.1, from coordinate 369,450 downwards.
ATTGGCGACTCGATCCGCGCTGTCGCCCTTGATGACGGTGCTGCCGCCCAGGATCCACATGTTCAGCTTGCGGGCCGTGTCGCTCAAAAATGCCTGCACCGGCCCGTCGCCGTCGGCTTCCGCCACCTTCAGCTTGTCGGCATCGCGCAGACCGATGAAGGAAAAATTCTCCGGCAGACACGCAATCTCGGCCCCCAGATCCTTGGCCTCCCGCAGCAACTCGCCCGCCGCCGTGAGATTGTCCGTGACCACATGGCTCGAGGTCATTTGAATGGCGGCTACGATGCTCATTATTTCGGCGCCTCTGCGGTCGCGGCGGCGGCTTCCGCGCTGTTGATTCGTTCGACCGTTGGGTTGTCCCAAGTTCCCGTTATCCGATAATAGCCTCGCGTCAGACCGCTCAGCGGCTGTTTGAACACCTGCGTGAACAGAACCACCGCGGCCCCGATGACCGGCCCGCCCGCAAATCCCGCCAGCGACAGGGAACTGCTGCCGAGATTACCCGTTACCACGGCAGTTTGGTCGTAATCCTCGTTTTTCAAGCCTACCCGGCCAATTAGGCCGATTTCGGCAGCGGGCCCCTTCACCAGCACATTGTCGGTGTACGCGCTGCCATCATGCAGGTCGAAATCGCCGCGAACGGTATCGAATGCCAGGCCCTTGTCGGTCAGATCGCTGAAATCGAGCGCCAAACGCCGCGGCAGCTCAGCCAGACTGGAGAGGCCCAGGACCCGCCCCGCGCCGGGCTTCAAACCCACGATTTGGCCCTTGTCGAGTGCCACTTGCACATGTCCCTTGGCCGCTTCGAGCGCATCGGCCGTGGGCGCACCGATCCAGTTCATGTCGAAATCCATGCGCCCGGTCTTGGCCTCTATCACCTCGGCGAAGCCAAGCTGTTTCAGCGTATCGCCGACGTCGGTACTGGTGATCGCGCCCTCGACTCGGCCCAAACCGCCGTTCTTTCCCAGCCACTCGCCCTTGGCCTGCGCACCGAAGCTCGAACCGGCCACGGTCAATTGCTTGAGACGGATGCCGTCGGCCTCTTTCACCAGCGCCGCCCGGATCTCGCCCATTTGCCGCTCGCCCCAAATCAACTGCGCCGCGTGAAAATTGATGGCCGGCACTTCGCGCGGATCGCCGGCGTCTCGCCGACCCTCCGCGGCAGGGGTCTCGCGCTGCGCGCTGACGAATTGGAGGCGCTTGAATTCAAGGCTCCAGGGCTCGGCCGGCACCGAGGTGCCGGGGAGCGATATGGAACCCACCACGTTCGGCCCGCCCAATGAGATGCGCCATCCGCCATCGCTCTGCGCCAGGTTCACGTCGACGTCGATGAACGACAACCCGAGATAATCGATCTGGCCCACCTCGAGTTTGGCGGAGTGCAGGAACGACGACAGCGGCTTCGCGTCCGAAACGGGGGCGCCGAGCCTCAGCCACCCCGCCAGGTCCACCGTCCCGATATCGCCGCCCACATTGACGATCTGGGTGTCGCTGAATGCTGGCTCGGCGGAACCGAAAGCAAGCGCGGCGCGGCCGAGCCGTATCCCGGTCGAATCCGACTCGAGGGTGAGCGCAGCGTGCAGCACCGGTCCCAGGGCCACGCGCACCTGAATCCCGCCACCGGCGGGCCATTGGGTCTCGACCGAGGTCGGCAGAGAGCCGTCGGTACTCTTCGCGAACGGCTCGGGGAGCCCGAGTTCGAGACCGGCGAGCGAACTGGCCAGGCGCAGCGAGCGTTCGCGTGCCGGCTCCGGCGCCATTTTGAGCACGCCGTGCCAGTCGGCCTGGCCACCGATGGCGAGGCTCGCAGGCAACGACAACGCCTCGCGCAGCGCCGCGCCGGCCAAGCTGCCTCGAAACTCCAGTTGAGTCCGTGTCACCGGTCGATTGCGCGGCGCTCGCGCCGTCATCTGGAACGCGCCGCCGAGTATCCGGCCGCGAACGTCGGCTCGGGCCACCTGGGCTCCGTCGATATCCGCCTCGCCGGTCAATTCGGTAGCGGCGAGCGTCGAACCCACGCGATTCAGCTTCACGTCGTTCAATTTCACATGCACCAACACCCGGCGGCGGTCAAATTCCTTGAACGGCAGAAACAGATTCACATCGGCCGCGAGCGCGCCCTTCGCGTCCGCCATCGAGAAGCTGTTTTCCGCCATCGAATCGAGCGGAGTAGCGCGCAAATACTGCAGCGCACCGCTCGCATCGCCGTGAACGGCCGCGCGCACGCTGAGCTCCCCGTTCTTCAGATCCACGAAGTGCGCATCCGCCGAGTCGAGCACGATTCCTCCGGTGCGGGCGCCGGTGAACTTCGCGGTCATGCCCTGGTTGCGAAATTCCGCCTGCCCGACGAGATTTTCGATGCGGGCCCATCCATCCTGATAATCGAGCGTTACGCCCGTCACATTGCAGCGCGCCAGAAATAATCCGCTGCCGTCGGAAAACGGGAAATTCCACACCGGCCCTTTGAACACCACGTCCGCATGGGGTAGGCGGCCGGCGATGAACGCCCGGTTGAGCCACGCGAGCGCGGCCGGTGCGATGAGTCCGTGCGGAAAAAACAGGTGCGCATCGGCCACGTTGCCGTTGTCCAACGTGCCCGCCAGCGTCAAGGTCGGCGAGCTGCCGTCGCTCGGCTGCCGCCAGGCGGCTTTGCCGCGAACGGTCGCATCGCGCACCAACATATCGAGATCCTGCGTCGCAGCCAGGAACTCCTGCGGGGTGCGCTTCCAATAGATCGTGGTCCTTAATTTCGACAGATTGATCGGCTGGGGAAGCTGGTCGGGCCAGTGGAATACGGCGGTTTGCGTGTCGATTTCCAGCCGGCCGCTGTTCGCATCGCCGGCGAGCGTGCCGCTCAATCCGCGCAGACCCGGCGCACGGCCGAACGGCGCGAAACCCACCTCGCGGAATTTCGCGGAGGTTTGCAGCTGCCAGGGATCATTGACGGTGCCGCGCGAGAGTTGAACATGCATATCCATCCATTCGCCCGTGGGGGCAAGATCGCGCAGCCGATCGCGAAGCTCCTTTTGGGGCATCAGCCCGGCGAGCGGCAACAGCGCCTCGGCGCGAAGGTAGCTCGCCCGGGCCTGGAGTTCCAGCAGGCCCGACTCGTCGGCACGCCAATTCACATCGAATTCCGAATCCGGATCGCGATGGCCCGCGGTGAGCGCGCGCACGCGCCGGCCGCTCACCGCCCATCGGTCGGCCGAGTGAGTCAGGGTCAAGAGGCCTCCAATCTGCGCAAACTTGGCGCTCGGCCGGTCGGTGAGTCGGGCGACCACATCTTGTGCGTTGAAATCAAGGGCAGTGGCCGCGAGCGAGGCGCCCCGACCGTTCGCCTGGATTGCAAAGCCCCCGGTGCCCGCATCGAGGCGCGTCAGGTAATCGGGAAGGAATTCCCGCCACCCCGGAAACGATATATCGCGCGCGCTCGCATAAATGCGCCAATCCAAGGTGTCCAATTTGCCGGCGCCGCTCGCCGTCCCATCGAAGCTCAGGCTGCCGCCCAGCGCGTCGGGCAGCTGCGCGCCCAACTTGAGCGCGATCAGATCCGAGCCGCGGTGCAAATCCAATTTAACCGAGCGCAACACCAGGCTCGGCAAGGCCGCATTCCAATCTTTAATGGTCACGACGCCTTTGCGAACGGCGAGCGTCCCGGCCGGCAGATCGTTCAGCGCGAGCGTGGACAGGGAAGAATCATCGCCGCCCAGCACGATCTCCGAGCCGAGCGCAAACGTGTCCGGACCTATGCGTGCGATGAGGATGTCGGGTGCGTCGAGTTCGACTCGCAGGGCGAACAGCTTTCCGCCCCGGAGGAACTGCCAAAAATCGGCGCCGATTCGACCGCCCGCGGCCCGCGCCAGCACCCGCTGATTGTCCCTCGAGCGCAGCTCCATTTGATCGAAATACAATTCGGGACCGTACCAGCGGAACGCCGGCGACACGTCGACAAAAGCGATGTTGTACCCGATCCGCTCATGCACCCATTGCTTGATCTCCGCCTGGTTGCGCGGCGCGCTATCGAGCGCGAGCTTGACCGCCAGCATCAGCGCGAGCACCGCAACGAGGGATCCCGCGATGCCATACAGCAGAATTTTTCCGATTCTACGGGCGCTCATTTACATCAGGACGACATCATACTGATCGACGGCGTAGAGAGCTTCGGTCTGCAGGCGAATCGGCTTGCCGGTGGTCAGTTCGAGTTCGCCAAGGGCGGAAGACTCCTCATCGAGAAGACGTTCGATCACATCCTGGTGCGCCAGGACCATCAGCTGTTGACACTCGAATTGGCGCGCCTGGCGCATGACTTCCCGGAACACCTCGTAGCAAACGGTTTCCGCGGTCTTGACGAAACCCCGCCCTTCGCAAGTCGGACACGGCTGGCACAGCAGGTGTTCCAGGCTTTCGCGGGTCCGTTTGCGCGTCATTTCCACCAAGCCGAGCGGGGAAACGGACGATATATTGGTCTTCACGTGATCATCGCTCAAGGCTCGTTCCAATGCCTGAATCACCTGCCGGCGATGCTCGGGCTCCTCCATGTCGATGAAGTCGATGATGATGATGCCGCCAAGATTGCGCAGTCGCAGCTGCCGCGCGATGGTCACCGCCGCCTCCAAATTGGTGCGAAAAATCGTCTCCTCCAAGTTGCGGTGCCCGACGAAGGCGCCCGTATTGACGTCGATGGTGGTCATCGCCTCGGTTTGATCGATGATCAAATAGCCCCCCGATTTGAGCGATACCTTGCGATCGAGGGCTTTTTGAATCTCCTCCTCGACGTTGTGCAGTTCGAAAACCGGACGCCCGGCGGCGTACAGCTCGATGCGCGGCAGCACATCGGGCATGAAGGTGCTGGCGAACTCCTGCATTTCGCGATACGCGGCCGGTTGATCGATCAGCACCCGGTCGACGTCCGGTCTCAGCAGGTCGCGCAATATTCGAAGGTGCAGCGGCAAATCGGCGTGCACCAATTGGCCCGGCTGGGTGCGCAGACCCTTTTCGCGCACGACTTCCCACAGCTTGCGCAAGTAACTCATGTCGGTCCGCAACGCTTCGGGCGGCGCGTCTTCGGCCGCCGTGCGCACGATGTATCCGGCGTTCTCATCCGGTTCCACGCCGGCGCGCACCGCGGCCCGCAGGCGTTCGCGCTCGCCTTCGTCCTCGATGCGCGCCGAAACTCCCACGCCGCGCCCCTGAGGCATGTACACGAGGTAGCGCGACGGCAGCGTAATGTAGGTCGTGAGGCGCGCGCCCTTGGTCCCCAACGGATCCTTGACCACTTGCACCAGAATTTCGTTGCCTTCTGCAACCAATGTCCGGATGTTCTCCGTGCGCGGCGCCTCGATCCCCGTGCCCTCATGCCGCGGATCGAAGATGTCGGAGGCATGCAGGAACGCGGTGCGTTCCAATCCGATCTCGATGAAGGCCGCCTGCATACCCGGGAGCACCCGCGAGACTCGACCCTTGTAGATATTGCTGATCAGGCCGCGCCGGCTGGCCCGCTCGAGATACACCTCGTGCAGCACGCCGTTCTCGACCACTGCGGCGCGCGCTTCGTGGATGCTTGCATTGAAGAGGATCTCAGTGCTCATCGGCGCCGCCGAGGTGACCGGGGCGCCAGAGCGAAACGCCGGCCGACCTCAAAAATTCTGCGGTTTCATACAGCGGCAGGCCCATGACACCCGAATAGCTGCCGCGCATATCCGCGACGAACACGGCACCGTATCCCTGAATGGCGTATCCGCCCGCCTTGTCGCACGGCTCCCCGGTATCCCAATAGTCGCGCGCCTCCGCCGCACCGATGGCGCGGAAGGTGACCTCGCTGCGACTGAGTCGCGAGGTAAGACCGCCGGGCATCGCCAGCGCGATGGCGGTCAGCACCTCGTGAGTGCGGCCCGACAGCAGTCGCAGCATGCGCCGCCCATCCTCGCCATCTCGCGGTTTGCCGAGGATCTCGCCATCAATGACCACCGCAGTATCCGCGGCGAGAACAGGCCGGGCCAACGGCGGGCAGGCTTCAGTTTGGCGCAGGCCGGCCCCGGCCTTGGCCGCGGCGAGCCTCGTGACGTAGGCAAGCGGGCCCTCGTTGGGGCTGACCGACTCGTCGATCTCCACGTTAAGCACCTGAAAAGACACGCCTATTTGCTTAAGTAGCTGGTGCCGCCGGGGCGATGCGGAAGCGAGATACACAAAATCCGGGCGCATGTGCGTAAGGATACCGATCTTGCACGGCTTTAGGCGCGGTGATATGGATGGCCCGCCAGGATGCTCATGGCGCGATAGAGCTGCTCGGCCACCAATACCCGCACCAGCGCGTGCGGCAAGGTGAGCGGAGAGAGAGACCAGCTCTCATTGGCGCGCTGCCGGCACTCCGGCGCCAGTCCGTCCGGACCGCCGATCAGCATCGCGAGCGGCCTTGCCTCACGCAGGCGCAGAGACAACCAGGCGCTCAGAGCCTCGGTGGTCATGGAGGAGCCTGTGACTTCGAGCGCCACCACGTAATCGTTCGGGCCGAGGACGGCGAGCATATTCGAGCCCTCGCGCGCGATGGCGCGCCGGGGGTCATCGCCGGCCCTTCGGATGCCGAGCGCAATCTCGGAAAGCTCCAGAACGAGGGGTGCGCGCAGCCGTTTTTGGTATTCGCGAAACCCCTGGTTGACCCAATCGGGCAGCCGGGTGCCGGCGGCGATCAACCGGCATTTCATGCGCGCTTCGCCAAAATATCAGGCGTGAGCCGCACGCTTCGTTGCCCACGTGTCCCACAATTTCTCCAGTCCGTAGAACTCGCGCACGCGCGGCAACATGACGTGAACGATCATCTCATGCAGATCGATGAGCACCCAATCGCTGTCCTGCTGCCCTTCGACACCGTGTGGCCGGAAACCGGCCGCCTTGGTCTTCTCGACCACGCGCTGCGCCACGGAACGTACGTGCCGATCGGAAGTACCGCTCGCGATCACCATGAAATCCGCGATATCGGTGATGCCCCGCACGTCCAAGACCTTGACCTCCAGCGCCTTCATGTCGGCCAAGGCATCGAGTATCACGGATTTGAGTGAGCCCTTGGCGTTGGCAGCCACCTTGCGCATGCCGGTGTCCGATTTGCCGGCGACAACGGGCCTGCCGGCGTGTCTTGGATTACCGGCGGCCTTGGACTTGGCGTGAGGCTTGGGTTTGGCGGCGGATTTAGGCCTCGCGGCTTGCGCACCGGCCTTGGTTTTTTTGATCGCGGGTTTGGCTGAAAGGAGTGTTTTGTTGGCTGGCACTACGGCGTCCGTGTTTTGGAGTAACAATGGCTTTCCAGGATCAGTTTACGCACTGAATCCGGCATGAGGAAGCGCGGGTCCCGCCCCATCGCAATCAGATGCCGGACCTCCGTGGAGGAGATCTCGAGTTGCGTCACAGCATGGATGAAAATGCAGCCGGCGCGCTGTTCATGCAGGTCGCCGATGCGACCGGTGCCGCGATCGACCAATAGTTCGCCCAACGGTCCCATCCCCGGCGCCCGCCATCCCGGCCGGTGCGCCACCACCAGGTGAGCCAGTTGAAGCAAATCCTGCCATTGATGCCATTTGGTCAGGCTCAAGAAGGCGTCCATGCCCACGATGAGACATAAGCTGCGGTCGGGGTACTCATGGCGAAGTTCGCTCAAGGTCTCGACGGAGTATGACGGACCCTGTTTGCGCACTTCGCGATCGTCCACCACGAAACCCGGCTGCTCCGCGGTCGCCAACTGCACCATTTTCAGCCGCAACTGGGCATCGGCGACCGGCTGATCGCGGTGCGGCGGGTTGCCTGCGGGCAGGAACCTGATTTCCTTCAGGCGCAACGCCTGTTGCAGTTCGAATGCGGTCCGCAGGTGCGCGTAATGGATGGGATCGAAGGTCCCGCCGAAGATGCCCATCGGATTCATGAGGCTACCCTGCCTGAATCCCGGGACGCTTGCAAAGCGCCGGACATTGAGGCGGTCAATCCGATGATGGCGGTCCATGCGTCGCCGCGCGCCAGACCCTTGATGATGCGATCGGTTTGACCGGCCTGCCGCAGCAACCGCGCCAGCGGCATTGTACCGATGCGAGACATGCCGCGCTCCGAGGGCTTGGCGGCCAGGTTCCAACCCGCCCCGGCAGAATGCGAGCGCAGCCGGGCGCGTTCTCGCGCCTGCCAAAGTCCGCGCAGCTCGCGCACCAACGCCCACAAAATGAGGGTCGGCTCAACTCCCTCGCTCTTCAGGCCCATGAGCACGCGCAGCGAGCGTTTCGCGTCGCCCGCCGCCGCCGCCGCCGCGAGCTGAAACACATCGTAGCGGGCGCTGTCGCCGACCGAGCGCATCACCAATTCCTCGCCGATCGGCTCGCCGTTCGAGAGCAGCGCCAATTTCTCGAGCTCCTGCTTCGCGGCGAGCAAATTCCCCTCGACGCGATCGACGATGAGCTGCGCGGCCTCTGGCTGCAATTCCACGTTGAGCGATCGGGCGCGGCCGCGCAGCCAGCCCGGCAGAGCCGCTGCATCCACCGGCCAAATCTGAACCCACACGCCCTGACTTTCGATGGCGCGTACCCACGGCGCCTCGCCCGCCTTGCGGTCGAGTTTGTCGGTGATGATCAAGCACACCACGTCCGGCGGCGGATGCATCGCGATGTCGGCCAGCTGCGTCGCTCCCTTGTCGGGCTTGCCGCTCGGCATCCGCAATTCGAAAAGGCGACGCTCGGCGAATAAGGACAGCGCCTGGGTCGCGTAGCGCAATTCACCCCAGTCGAAGCTGCGGTCGACGAAGAATACCGTGCGGTCGAGGAATCCGGATGCGCGCGTGGCCGCTCTCACCGCATCCGCCGTCTCGCCGACCAGCAGCGGCTCATCGCCGGAAACGAGATAGATGGGTGCGAGACCGCGATTCAAGGCGGCCGGGAGCTGATCGGAGTTCAAGCGCAATTGCGGCGCCTCATTGCTTAAGTATATGCCGCCGACGCGTTTTGCAGGTGCTCCCGCGCCGCCTCGTACTCGCCGGCCAGGCGCTCAACCAGCGCCGCCACCGACGGAACGTCGTGGATGCCGCTGACGCTCTGTCCGGCGCTCCAAATGTCCTTCCAGGCCTTGAATTCGGTATTCCCGCCGGTGCCGAAATTCATTTTCGTCTTGTCCGCTTCGGGCAAATTATCCGGATCCATGCCGGTCTTCAGGACGCTGCCGCGCAGATAATTGCCGGCGACACCGCTGAACAAGGAGGTGTAGACAATGTCCTCGGCTCGCGATTCGATCAGCATCTGCTGATAGACCGGGCTCGCGTTGGCCTCCCGGGTTGCGATGAAGCGTGTGCCGAGATAGGCGAGATCCGCGCCGAGCGCTTGCGCCGCGAGCACGTCGGCGCCAGTGCTCATGGCTCCCGAAAGAATGATGGTGCCTTGATAAATCTCGCGGATTTGCTTCACCAACCCGAACGGGCTCAGCACGCCGGCATGGCCGCCCGCCCCCGCGCATACCGCGATGATACCGTCGACGCCCTGTGCCGCGGCCTTCTCGGCGTGCCGCAGATTGATGACGTCATGAAATACGATGCCCCCATAACCGTGCACCGCGGCGACCACTTCGGCCGGCGGCCGCAGGCTGGTAATGACGATCGGCACCCGGTATTTGACGCATAAACCGACGTCATGCTCCAGCCGATCGTTGCTGGCATGCACGATTTGGTTTACGGCGAATGGCGCGACCGGGATCCCGGGATGCGCGCGCCGGAATTCGGCCAGCTCTCCGGTGATCTCGGCCAACCATTCGTCGAGCTGCGAGGCCGGCCGGGCGTTCAGCGCCGGAAATGAGCCGACGATTCCCGCCTCGCATTGCGCCAACACTAGGCCGGGTGTGGACACGATGAACATGGGCGCGCCGACGACCGGTAAGCGCATCTGGCCTTTCAGCACGGCGGGAATGGGCATTTCACGAACTCGATGACCAATGTGCGCTCATTATGACTGACCGCGCCATGCGGTACACTGGCGCGTCACTTCTCGATCGGCGGCCTCATGGAATTTGCAACATTGTTGTTCGAGCGGCGCGAACGCGTTGCCCATGTCACGCTCAACCGGCCCGAGCGATTGAACGCGCTCAGCCTGCAGCTGGTCGAGGATCTGCGCGCCGCCGCCGCCGCCATCGAAGCGGATGAGCAAATTCGCGCCGTATTGCTCACCGGCGCGGGACGAGCCTTCAGCTCCGGCGCCGATCTCATGCAGGATGACTTTCTCGAGGCTTCGCAGGGCCGTCTCGGGGAGAACATCGGCGCGGGCCTGCGCCGCCATTTCAATCCGATGGTGAATGCCTGGTACGACTTGTCGGTGCCGGTGGTGGTTGCGGTCAACGGCGTTGCCGCAGGCGCCGGAATGAGCCTCGCGCTCGTCGGCGACATCGTGCTGGCGGCCCGCTCCGCCATCTTTATGCAATTGTTTGCGCCGAAAGTCGGCTTGATGCCCGATCTCGGCAGCACCTATTACCTGCCGCGTCTGGTCGGCACGGCGCGCGCAAAAGGCTTGACGATGCTCGGCGATGCGCTCTCGGCGGCGGATGCGGCGCAGTGGGGTCTGATTTGGGCCTGCATCGACGATGGGGCGCTGCACGACCAGGCCTCGGGCCTGGCCCTGCGTTTCGCAGCCGGGCCGACCCAGGCCTTCAAACGCATCAAAAAAATATTCAATCAGCAGCCCGCGCCCACGCTGTCCGATCAGCTGGTGCTCGAGGCCGAGGCTCAGACGGAATTGGGCGACACGCGGGATTTCGCGGAGGGCGTACGTGCATTCCGCGGCAAACGCGCACCGCATTTCTCGGGCGAATAGCGAGGGGTGCCGAACTAGTGGATCACGCCGTCCCGGCGCAATCGATCGGCTATCAGGGCCGTTATCGATTCGATGGCGGAAGAACTCGACTGGATATCACCCGATTTTGCGTCCGTTTCCATGCTGTAGATCAGGGTCGCATCGGGCGTCGTGAACAGCTTCGTCGCGACCTGAATGTTTCCGGTGATCATCGGGATCGACGGCGTCGATTCGAGTTGGACGAAGGCCACCGGCACGCCGTACGCACCCAAGTCGCCCGTCACGTATCCCACACCGGTCACCTGGTAATAGGGGATGGCTCGCGTGTCGGCGGTGTTGCCTTGCTGCCCGCCAATCCGCATGGTGACGACGGCGCTCGTCAGCACGGCGTCGGCATGGTCTGCGACGGCAACGCGCTCGATGTTTGCACGGGTAAGCGGGTCGTTCGGCATCATGGTATCGCAGCTGGCGAACACTTGAGTCGAGCCGCTCGCTATCTGCGAAGCCATGGCGTATTCGAACGAGCAGCGTTGGGTGAAGTTGGCGCTGATGCCGACGATCAGCACCTTCGAGATCGACGGATGCTGCGGGGCCGAATCCCGCCACGCGCTGTTTACCGAAGAGCCGCCGGCGCACCCGGAAAGCCACGCCACACCGAGGATCAAGAGCATGGTCCCAATTGAGGCATTCTTGTTCTGCAGAAGGCGAAGGTCGACACTGTGCACTTGTTGCTCCCTGATCATTAAGGCACGGTACGATGCGACATACCCGCCGCCGGCCCGACGGACGAGGGGCCTAATGTCCAGTATAGCCGAGCGCCAAGTCTTCCGTGGCCAACATCCCCCGCCTCACGAGGCACTCCGGCTAATCCAGCCCTGTTTCTGAAATTGCCTCTTGAGCGCAGCGGAGATTTCTTCGGCGATCTGCTTTGCCCTGCCCTCAAGCGTATTGCTGCCGCCTTCCTCTCCATATACTTTTATTCCGGTGGTGACGATGAGGCCGGCCGGATTGTGAGTGGCGGCCGAGGACACAAGCCCCACCGCCTCGCCCGGGGTCTTGTTGCCCGTCGCGTCCACATCGCTCGATCCGAGCAGGCGCATTCCGTTGGCGGTCATTTGATAGACCTCCACCGCCACCTTCAGCTCGGATTCCCCGGCGGTCAATCCGATGCTGACCCGCTCCGCGGCGCTGCCTTGTTGGATGGAGAGAAGAGAACCTTCGATCACCAGATCGTTGGCCTGCGGTCTCGATGTTGTCGAAGCATTCGTGACGGGCAGGCCCATGGCTTGGATCTGGCGGATGAGTTCCGTCGCGATTTCGGAGCCGAGCTTGTGCCCTTCGGCAATCTGCTGGGCGGTGAGCGGCGCAGCGCCTTGAGAAACCTGGCCGGCAAAGACGGACTGGGCAGCCACTTCGGCGGGCATGGCGGCAAAGTTGTAAACCCAGATTTGATTGGGCTGCAAAAGATTTCCGGTCGCGAGATCCTCGCGCTCCGTTTCCTTGGTCGAGGCGCAGCCGGCCGCCATGGCCAGCGCTATCAGACAGGCTGCAACCCGGGTCGAGCGGCGTTGTATCTTCATGATTTTCCTCTGTCCTGTTCGGCCCTTAATATTTGCCGGCGCTGCGATCGCGGCTGCCGCGACGCATCGATGTGGGCGTCAGTTCTCTTCATAAAAGCACGCACCCCTATTGTGGATAATGGATAATTCCGGGGGAATTGAGCTGTAGACTGTGTGCCGGCGGGCACATTGGGCGCACCGCCCCCTGCCTGCGAAGATGTGAAAATTTTAAGGTTCATGGAGCTGACAACAATGCGCATCGATAAAATCTCGGTAGGCAGGAAGCCGCCGCATGACGTGAACGTCATCGTCGAAGTACCCATCGGCGGAGAACCCATCAAGTACGAGATGGACAAGGCGGCCGGCACTCTGGTTGTTGATCGATTTCTTTACACTTCGATGCGCTATCCCGGCAACTACGGTTTCATCCCGCACACGCTTTCGGGCGACGGAGATCCGTGCGACGTACTGATCTGCAACACGCGCGCTATTGCTCCTGGCGCCGTCATCAGCGTGCGGCCCGTCGGCGTGCTGCTCATGGAGGACAACATGGGCATGGACGAGAAAATCGTCGCCGTGCCGTCATCGCATCTCACCCAGCGATACGACCGGTGCCTAAATTACAGCGATCTGCCGAGCATCACGCTTCAGCAGATCGAGCATTTTTTCCAGCACTACAAGGATCTTGAGCCCAACAAGTGGACCAAGATCATCGGCTGGGGCGACGCGGCCAAGGCGAAACAGATGATTCTGGACGGAGTACAGAAGCACAGCGCCGCTGCAACGGCGCAGACGCGCGGACAAGGCGACCCCACGCCGGGCCCGTGAGTGGCCTCCTCGCTCCCAAGTTTGATCTGCGCGTGCATTCGATGTCGGGGTTCGCGGCCCGCTTCACATAATCACGCGGCGCACGTGGACAGCTGAAATGTTTCATGGTCTCGCTTCACTACGGACATGCTTTTCCGCTGATTGCCGGTCCTGTCGAATCGAGAATTTAGCCGTCGCAAAACCGAAATCTCTGCCGCGCGTTGAAGTCCCCGGATTTTGGATCTTGGTCGCTAACTGGTCGAAATTGCCGGCTGTGCGGCCTGCCATACCGATGGGGCTTTGATCGGCGAACCAAACGCCACAAGGCTACTTGCCGGTTCGAATCTTGGCATCGCATATACAAATCCCTTGCGCGGATCGCTCCCGGGGGTCGCCTATCCGTCGAATCTCACACCTGATCCACGAACCGGACTTGGAAACTGGAGCGACGAGCAGATCGTGGCGGCAATTCGCTCGGGTCCCGCGCTGGGGATTCACTGAACACAGCGGACGCTCCGGGCACGCGGATATTCGCGCAGCCGGCATACGCATGTTCTTGATGACGCTCATCGTAAAGCTGCGCGCATGGACGTGTGGTGCACCGCAAATCGACGCGCCAAAGTATCGAATCATCCGGGTATCGAGGTCATCGGTGCCTCAATGCCTAACAAGGACGCCTCCGCGATTCTCCCCGAGCATCGGCGATCCTTTGGTGGCATATTGCAACCAACGCGATTAGGACTCCGGAGCAAAGCCATGCCCACAGTAGGCAACTCGAAATCCGTCATCGATAGTGCATATCGGCGGCGAATCATACTAACCGGCGTTTTGAGCATCAGCGGCCTGGGCATACGCGCTGCCGCAGCAACTGGTGCGGCCGATTATGGTGTTTCTCACGCTGCGGAGGCTATCCACCAGGAGCCGCTGATAAATGGTAGCCCGCGGCAGGTGTACGGGGTGCTCACGGAATCCAAACGTTTCGACCAGCTCACGCAATTCAGCGCCGCGATGCAGGCGAAGGCGATCAAGCAGAGCCCGGCCGAGATAAGCCCGCACGCGGGAGGCGCGTTCGCGTTGTTCGGTGGCTACATCACCGGGCGATTCATCGAGCTCATTTCCGATGATTTGGTGGTTCAGGCGTGGCGCGCGGGCAGTTGGAATCCGGGCATCTATTCCATTGCCCGGTTTCAGCTGATAGCGCAAGGGGCGGGCACCAAGATCATCTTCGACCACACCGGATTCCCACTCGGGCAAGCCGAGCACCTCGCCGAGGGATGGCACGGCAATTATTGGGACCCACTTGCGAAGCTGCTCTCACATATCCCGCAGGAGTCCACCGGTTAGGGGCCGCCCCGCGGCAGCCCCGTTTTGGCGCGTGGCACCTTGGGCAACGTGCTGTAGGACCGCCGGCGGCCGAGCGCGCCAGCTCGGCGCCCAACTTTGCTTTTGGACCACCATGCTGCTTTTTCGGGCACCGCTGCTTGTGCCAGTATAGCAATCGTCGTCTAAGGAGGTTTTTCCCAATTGACCGGACTTGACGCCACAGACTCTCTTCCACCGCGACCGTCGATCTTTCTCAGCTATGCATCCGAGGATCGCGAGGCTGCGCGAGAACTGAACGATGCGCTCACTGATTTTGGCCTTGAGGTCTGGCAGGACGAAAGCGCCCTGGGCGGAGGGGAGGCGTGGGATCAAAAGATCCGGCGTCAGATCCGTGAATGCGACTATTTCATGCCCATTGTGTCGACTCAGACGCAGGCTCGGCACGAAGGCTACTTCCGGCGGGAGTGGCGGCTTGCGGTCGAGAGAACTCTCGACATGGCCGACGATCATCTCTTTCTCCTGCCCGTCGTCATCGACGACACCGATCAAGCAGCTGCCAGGGTGCCCGAGAAATTTCTCACGGTGCAGTGGCTGAAGGTTCCGGGCGGGCGGCCGACGCCAGCCCTGGAGTCGCTATGCCACCGAGTGGCTCGCGGCAACATCGACGAATCCCAGCATGCGCGCACGGCAGAGGCGCGCCCAGGAAATGGCAAGTCAGCGGCATATCCGCTGCGATATCGAGAATTCCCGCGGGAAGAGCCGGGGCAGAGGATTCGGTTCTGGGTCGATGTCGTCGTATGGGCATTTTGCTCCGCTTGGATGCTATTCAAGCGGCTTCCCACCTGGGTGAGAATTATTGCGTATGTGTGGATCGGTATAGCCCTTATAATCCGTTGTGAGTCATCGTCACCGTCGCATCCGCATCCGCATCAGCACGCAGCCGAGATATCCCCGGCAAAAATTGAGAAACTCGAAGCGATCTCGGAGGAATACCGGGGTAGCGTAAACAAGAACGACATCGGCAAGCTCGCTACTGAAATTGCCCGGTATTTTCCTGATGAAAACGACAGGAGCGCCTCGGGGGGCGGCCCGTTGCTGGCCGTTCCCTTTACTGCGTCGTCCGGCGATGCCGCTGCGGAGAAGTTTGCGGATTCCACTTTCGCCATGGCGTACGGAATGGCCTCCATCGCGCACCAAGGACAAGTTAGCTTGACCAGGGAGCCGCTGCGTTCCCGCGAATTGGGCGCGGCCTTGGAGCGCGGGAGGGCGAGCCATTCGACCTACGTTCTTTACGGGACGGTTGATAGCATCGATCATGCCCAGGTGCTCACCGTGACGATCGCAACAGTCGCGGACGGCTCCGTTGTATGGTCCAAGTATTACCCCGTCGCGGACGCCGACCCAACGAGCATCGCTTCGGAGGTGGTGACGAAGATTCCTGCGAATGCGGCCAAGTAATCGGCATTTGATATGTGCGGCAAATCGGTGTCATGCGGCATCATCCGGCCCGCTCGGCGCTGAAGCTGGAATTGCCGGGAAAGGAGGAGATTATGCCGCCGGCCGATCAGTTATCGTACGGCGAATGCAATCTGCGGTTCAGTTGTCCTTGGCGCCTTGCTTGATCCAGGTTTCAATCAGATTGATCTGCTCGGGGGTAAGCCATTCCGAGGGCATTCCCGGGATGGTGCTTCTTGGCATGGCGATTGAGGGGTCTGCTTCGTGTTTGACCAGCCTTAACAGGTTGCTGTCCAGCGTGCTGCCGGCAACGACAACCGGACCGAACTTGGTACCCTTCATCAGGCTCTGGTAGGTCGCCAAGCTGAATCCACTGACAACGCAGCCCGGACTGCCGGGCGCGTGACATTTCATGCAGCGTGCCTGGAATATCGGGTAAATATCATTCTTGAAACTGACTTGCCTGTTACAGCCGACAATCAAGGCTACCAGCGCCATCACACCCAATTTCGCAATATTTAGGTTCCTCATGGTCGTAACCTCATTCCGGCGCTTGAACGGGCTCCCATGGCGGCAGCAGTCGCGTCATCGCCCACAGCAACACGAAGGTGCCGCTAAACAAAGACAGCGCCCACACAACGCCCTCGCGGCCCCAGACGGGGGGCGTGAAGGTGATCAATCCCTTTGCAGTCTTGGAAAGTTCCTGGCCGCCGATCACGACGTTCCACCGCATCGCAAGCACGGCGCTCATCAGCAGGACAGCCGAAAAGCTCATCCAGCCGATAAGGGTTCGGCCGCGCACGTTTCGGGCCAGAAGCACCGTCAGGATCACGAGTGGAATCGCGGAAAACACGACCTGGATGCCGAGACCCACGCTGATCGGGCCGACGATCAGTTGCTTGACCATTTGGATGCCCTCGATGCTCCGGTACAGCATCTCTGCGTATTCAAGCGCTTCGATGACCAGAGTGACGATCAGGAAGGCCCACAGCACGCGGGCCAATCCCCTCACACAGTTCTCGTCGATCGGCGCCTTGCGCACTTTCGCGGACACCACATAGATCAGCGTCAGCGCGGCCACGCCGGAGACAATGGCCGAAAGAATGAAAATGATCGGCATGAGGTCCGACGACCACCATTCACGCGATTTCAGCGAACCGAAGACAAAACCAACGTAGCCATGCAGACCGGCGGCTGACGCGATGCCGATGGCCGCAAGTATCTGGGTCCATTTGCGGTCGTAGGCAAGGGCATTTTCCGAGACGTCGTTTGAGCCCAGCGTAAGCAGACGATAAATCCGGCCCATCGCTGTTCCCTTGGACGTATGGGCCATGGCCACGATGTCGACGCGAAAGGCGAACCAGATTTCCAGCATCAGCAGGATTGCGTAGAACCCCGCCACGTACCCGAACGCTGCGAAAGCCGACGTCCAGTGAGGCGTCCAGATCGCCTCGAATGCACGCTCCGGATGCCCGAGGTGGGACAGCAGGGCAACCGGCGCGAAGCAAAGGAACGACAACGCCGAGAGCAACGCGAGGCGCGCCACGGGTTTGAATCGCTCCATCCCGAAGGTGTGGTACAGGCTCGACACGATGAAGGCGCCGGCAACCAGTCCGGTGATGTAGGGGTAGATGACAATCAGGACACCCCACGGCAGCACGGTTTCGTTCGGATATACA
The DNA here is from genome assembly GCA_963758145.1 of uncultured Gammaproteobacteria bacterium. Taxonomy (GTDB): domain Bacteria; phylum Pseudomonadota; class Gammaproteobacteria; order Steroidobacterales; family Steroidobacteraceae; genus Bog-1198. The sequence goes on along the minus strand of CAVWUK010000008.1, from coordinate 351,831 downwards.
TAACCGCTAAACGGAGACGCGATGTACCCGGCGGCTTGAATGAAGACGTCCATCAAGACACCTCGCTATCGATCCCATTGTAGAAGACATGTGGGCCGTTGCCGGTCCACGCCTTGAGCACGTTGACGCGATGGGTACGTATGAACACGCTTATGTCGCTCGCCGGATCATTGAGATCCCCGAAGATCCTCGCGTTCACCGGACAAACCTCCACGCAGGCCGGCTTCAACCCCTTCGTAATCCGGTGATAGCACCAAGTACATTTGTCGGTGGTCTGCGTCTCCTCGTTGAAATACCGCGCACCATAAGGACATGCCTGGACACAGTACCGGCAGCCGATGCAGTATTTTTCATCGATGAGCACCACGCCGTCCGGCGTCTTGTATGTGGCCCCTACCGGACAAACCTGCACGCAGGGTGGATTCTCGCAGTGATTGCACAGCTTCGGGACAAAGAAGGCCTTCTTCACCTTCTGGTCCTTGTAGCGATTGCTGAAGCGGTAATCCTGCGGGGAATCGGCCGCTGCAATGTTCACCGGATCGGACTGGGTGTCGACGCGCGGTTTATCTTCACCCTCGAGGTACACATAACGCTCCACCCAGGTACGAAAGTCATTGGGATTGAAGGGGACCTTGTTCTCGACCTTGCATGCCTCGACGCAGCGCAAGCAGCCGATGCAGCGCTCCGCATCGACCCCGAATGCCCAACGGCGCTTGCTCCAGTCGTTGTCGGGGACCGGACCCGCCGCGGGGAACTCCGGTTTGGCCGGTGCCGCCTTTGCGGCGACAGCGCCACCCTCCAGCGCGACCGCCGCGACGGTCGAACACACCGCCGTCGTGGCACACATCCCCCCGAGCAGAGACACGAAACCGCGCCGGCCCAACTGATCCTTGGTTAATTTGCCTTCGCTCATCTTTTCGCCTTTATTCATCTCGTAACGACATGCACACTTCAGAGCTTTTGCCCGCAGGCCAATCCCGCAAAATACGCGGCCACATTCTGCATATCCGCCGCGCTCAGGCCCTTGGCTATCCCGCCCATCATGGGATTGACACGCTTGCCGCTCTTGAAATCCGTCAAAGCGGCCAGCAGGTAGTCCTGCTTTTGGCATGCAAGATTCGGAAATGCAGCAACCGCGCTTACGCCAGACGGGCCATGACAACCCGCACAGGTTGCTGACAGCTTCTTCCCGGCCGCAATATCCGCAGGTCCGGCACCCGCGCCGCCTGACGCCGTGATCGGCTCACCGGCGACGGAAAACAGCGGCGAATGCGGATTGTGGCAGGCGATACACGCCTGGCCTTTCGCGTGGTCGGCCACGTCGATCTGCGGCATGAAGTCCGGCCGCCCGGCAATTTTTTCGTGACACTTGACGCACAGCTTTCGCGAATCGCTCGGCATGGGCAGCGTCGTCGTTGCAGGATGCGGTGTGTCAGCAGTGAAGGAGGCTGTGTTCATCGATCCTGCGACCGCCGAGTGACACACCTGGCACTTCACGACCTTGTGTATGCCGGTGGACCAAGTCTCGTACTCTTTCGGGTAATCGGCCGAAAACAAGTCGGAATTGAGGTAAGCGGGCCGAGGCGCCGCGATTTCCTCTACTGAAGCGGCCCGATAATGGCCGTACACCCCGAAGGAATTAGGATGGAAAATGATTTTCCCGCCTACAAAAATCAATGCAAATATCACCAGTAGCGCGATGAGCCGTCGAATATGTTTAGGCACCAAAAGCTCTCCCACCAAAATCGGCTACGCGACTTGCGCAACCGGTCCGCGTTGATCTCCGTGATTGCGGATATCCAGTCGTCCCAGTCGTGAGACAGGTTCGCGGCGCTGCAAACAAAGCAATTACCCGCGCTTCGGCGGCGAATCTACGCCGTTTGCCAAGCGGTAAAATAGGTATTTTCCGAGGCTTAACGCAAGCGCGTGAATAGCACGGCGCTCTGCATCGGAACACAGCACCCACATCGCGGCATTTTGGTGTACGTGAAGGTCCCTACAGTCCAGGAGCAGTTTCTCTCACATTGACGTCATCGGTACTTTCATCGGGATGACTAGGTATCTCCCTCAATACCCTCACTCCGAGGCGCTGGCGACGGCCGCCCACCGTTGACGCGTGGCCAGGCATTCTTCCGGGCATGCCGGTGAGCATTACAGTCCACATGTCACCATGGGAGTCGGCACGGCGGATTAATTGAACGCACTGCTTGGCGCGCCATTTCCAATTTTTACGTTTTCAATCGTGGGGGTGTCTGTGAATCAATTCGGCAATTTCAGGACCCCGGCGAAACTACCGCACCCCTACAATCCGAGCGACTTCAATTCATCGAGCAGCGCCCGGCCCTCTGTAGCGACCATCGCGGAGAGTTCGGCGAATGAGGGAGAAGACGCGGCGGCCGACTGTGCCCTTTTTATGGTCGTTTCAAACGCTTCCGGCCCCGGCCCAACGCCCTCCTGCCAATCGGCCAGCGCCACAAAAGCCGCCTTCAACTGACCTCGCACTTTTACGTCCTGCGTTGCCTTGATGGCCGCGACAAGCGCCGACTTGATTTGAGGTTTTGGATAGGGCAGCCCGGCGGCGTCCGATATCATTGATTTGCGCGACGAAAGTGCCGCTGAATAGGCGTGAACAATCATCTCGGCGCTGGCAGTTGCGGATCGCGGCGGACCGTGACCGAACAAACGGCTAAAGAGTCCCATCGGATCCCTCCTCAATTTGCCCTCAAAGGCCATTCAACTCGAGGATCGTGGCCGAACAGCTTTGCGGCGGTTCAGGTCGGCAAAGTGATTCTATCTCGCAAATGCCGACCGGTAGGCGCCGCTTCGCGATCACCGTACGCTGCATAGGTGAGATTGGGAAGGTTGCGAAACGCTGGCTTGATCAAATAGTCGAATTCGGAGTTGGACGTACCGGACGCAGTGCAATAAATTGCAACGTGTCAGCGCATCAGAATCCGCGAACTTCCGCCGACCCACGATATCGGCGGGGAAGGCGGCGAACGTACGCGCTGCGGCAACACTGGGCAAGTCAACGACTTAGCGATACGCTCGATCCATGCGAATTCAGTCTATAGGCGTTTTCCTTGCCGTCCTCAGCCTCTATGGAGGAAACGCTCATGCGACGGACCCGGGCAATTCGCCCGCAGGCACCGCCCCGGAGTCTCAAATATCGGTCTTGAGCGGGGCCCAGGTCGTCCAAATCTTGGATGACACGGTCGATTGGTACCGTACACTCGGCACCCAGCAGCAAAATGCCACTCAACCCAGTGATCAGCTGATCCTCTTTGCCAACCGGCAGACGGCCGACAAGGTAATCGCCCTGGCATTTGATATCGCCCGGGCCAACGCCGAACTCTTGAGCAGCGAGGCAAGCTCCGGAAAGAGCGCCGCCAATATCTCGGCGCAGCAGTCGCTCGGTCATAAGCAAGATCAATTGGACGCGCAGCGGCTGGCCATTCAACAGAGGATCAATGCCGCCCAACAGCAAAAACTGACCGCTTCGGGGAACTTCAAACAAGACATCGACGCGAAGCTCATCGAACTTCAGGGCGAACTGGCGATGGTAAATGCCAGAATGAACCTTCTAGACACGATGACGGATTTCGTCGGCGAAAGCGACGCCGAGGCAGAGCGGGCGAATGTGCTGAAGGAGCAAATCGAAGCGATAGCTGCAACCATTCCCGCCGCGAGAGGGAGCTCGGCCGCCGCGTCCCCGATCGGCGCCCCATCGACCGCCGTGGGTCAGGCCATAAGCGCCCCCATCACCGGCGACGACAACAAGACTCCCGTACGCTACGGGTTATGGGATCTCGGCGCCAACGTGCTGAGACAGCACGAGAAGATCGACGCCATCGACGTGATCGATCGGCATACGGCCGCGCTAGCGCAAGCATTCAAGAAAATCAGCGCGTCGCCGCTCGAGAAGTTACGGGCCTATTCGACCCGCAGCGATCAACTTGCGGCCCAGGCGGATAACGCCGGCAGCGGCGAGCTGAAATCGCTGCGCGCCGAATTCGATACCTTGGCCTGGCTGTTCAGGCAGACCTCGGCAATTCTCATCCCATTGACGCAGGAACAGGTGCTGCTTCAGCAGTATCGGCGCAATTTGGACAGTTGGCGAGATGCCGCGAAGCGGCAGTATCACGAGGCTTTGGCAGCGCTTGGAATTCGTTTGGGAATTGTGCTTGGCATATTGGCGGTCGTGTTCGCGCTCGGCGAGCTGTGGCGGCGCGGCGTGCTTTTCTATACGCATGAACCGCACCGTCGATATCAATTGCTGCTGGTGCGGGATATTATCCTGTGGACCGTAGTCGTCGGGATCATCGGCGTCAGTTCGGTGACCGAAATCAGCGCCTTCGCCACATTTGCTGGTTTGATCACCGCCGGCTTGGCCGTTGCCATGCAAAGCGTGCTGGTCTCGATCGTCGGGTACTTCTTTCTGATCGGGAAGTATGGAATTCGTGTCGGAGATCGAATACAGATCGGCGCCGTGGTGGGCGAGGTGATCGACTTGGGTCTGGTGCGTATGCATCTCAGGGAACTCAATCCGCAAGGGCTCTCGGGACCCACCGGCAGGGTCGTCGCTTTCGCCAACCTGGTCGTGTTCCAAGCGTCGAGCGGACTCTTCAAGCAGATCTCGGAGGCGAATCTTTCCTGGCACGAGACGACGCTGCCTCTGCCGGCTGTCGGCGATTACGCAGCGCTGAAGGACAATTTACTGACGGCCATAACCGCAGCCGTGAGCGAATACCACGAGGAGGTTCTGCGGCGGGCGAAAGAGAACGAGATAACCACCGCGCCGGCCGATTTGCCGGACGCCGCACCGCAGGTTCAGATGCATCTTGCCGGCGACCGCATGGAGGCGCTCCTGCGCTACCCGGTACTTCTCGAGCATGCACTGGAGATCGACGAGCGCGTGGCGAAAGCGGTGCTGAAGGTCATTGCGGAGCATAAATTGCCTGAAGCCGATGGCCTGTTTCATCTGGGATCTTCTCCGATCTAATCAGTCGCGCGCACGGATCGCGAGGCTCTGCGTGGCCCTGCCGATCAGGCCATGAAGGTCATAGAGCATCGATTCGGCAAAGCCACAGCCGTTTGAGCCGAGCCAGGTTTGCGCATCTAGACAAATCCATTCGCCCATTGGCTTGCGCAGCAGATTGATTGTCAGATCCAAATTGAGAAAACTATACCGGGCAAAATCGAGAATAGCGCTAATGCCATTGCCAGAATCAGCGGCTACAGCAACTCGCTGGTACACGCTTGGTTCCTCATTTTCCAACAAAGGGTGGCGCAGATGGAACCAAGTTGCACAGGGACCCTTGAAGAACAGGCCACGCGCGATCCGGGTGTCCACCAGATCGGCATACCCAACCTGCTCGCCTGCGAACGGGAAGATGGCTGGCGGCGATTCGTCTGGCCCTCGCGAGAGCCGCGGTAGGGGGTGGCCAGGCAGACCATCGGGCAACTTCACATCGTTCTCGCGTTGCGCCAGTGCCGTGACGTTAGCAATCTCTTTGTCGTCCACCTTGAGCCGGGCGGCGAAATGGCCGGTGTTCCGCCCGACGTAGTTGGCGACGACATCGATCGCGAGGTCGCGGATCGGTACCGGGCGCAGCAAGTTGGCGGTGAGCCGCGCAAGGTGCGTGAGACCTAGCTTGAGTGCTGCATTTTCGATTGCCCGACACATAAGCGCAATCGGTGGACCGGCGTGTTGGTGGTCGGGATGCCATGGGCCGCGCGTCAATAAGCTTGGACGATATGAGTCACCGTCCAACGCCGTATATGCGCTGGCGGGCATCGATTCCGCAGTTCTGGTCATAAATGGTTTCCCGGTCGCCGGACTGCGAATCATACATCCGCAATTTGACCAAACAATTCTACAACCGCAGTTGAGCGCAGGCGATCGCGTCCATACAGGACGAAATCGCCGGCGTTACTGAGTGGGCAATATCGACCCAAACGCGCCGGTGGTGAACGACAGGTATCGGGCAACCAATCAGGTGCGCGGCGTCTTACCCGAGGACTTACTCGTGGGCGAGGGAGGAGGACAGATCGCGGTAGGCGTTGGCCTGGGCGAGTAGAGTCTTCGCTTTGCCCTCGAAAGTCTGCAGCGCGTCAGCGCCCGCGGCGAATCGAGCGGGAGGTTCCTTGAGCTCGGCGAGTTGCAAGATCGCGTTGGCGAGCTTGGCCGGATCGCCGCCCTGTTTGCCATTCATGCCGCTCCACGCAGTGACGGTCTCCCTAGTGCGCTCGGCGTAATCCTCGATGGAGGGCTTCGCATAAGTGGTGGACTGAGTTGAAAGCAGTTCGGTGCGGAAGAAGCCGGGCTCGACTAGCATCGTGCGGATGCCGAAAGAAGCGATCTCCGGGGTGAGCGATTCAATCCATCCTTCGATGCCGAACTTCGCTGCAGCATATGCTGTGCAGAACATTTGGCCGGTGATTCCGGCGGTCGAGGAGAGAGTGAGGAGCAACCCGGAGCGCTGCTTCCGCATCACCGGCAGGGCGGCCCGAGTCACGTTCATCGGGCCGAACAACAGCGTCTCGATCTGCTTGCGAACCTGGTCCGGACTGAGCTCCTCGAAGAAGCCGGCATAGAAGTTGCCGGCATTGTTGACCAGGACGTCGATCCGGTCGAACTTGGTGACCGCGGCGGCGACCGCGGCGTGTGCGTCCTCCAGGCGAGTGACGTCGAGCTTGATCGCCAACAGATCGTCGTGGTGGCCGATCGCTGCCGTGACCTTGGCGGGATCGCGACCGGTGGCGACAACCGCGTGGCCTGCGGCCAGCGCTGCCTTGGCAATATCGAGGCCCAAGCCACGGCCTGCGCCGGTGATGAGCCAAACCTTCTTGTCAGTCATGGGAAGTTCCTTTCTCTGGTGTCGTGCTGCCCGCACCCGCAAGGGCGATTTCGATGTCGCCAGTGTCGGCAACTCCCGATTCGAAGCTCGATGAACGGTAGCGTCGAGTATAGAGCGTTGAACGTCGGCTTTGTTCCGACCAATATTGCCGATCGTATGCCTGCAGTTGGCCGATCAGCGACCGATTGGCTGCTCCTGACCGGACATTCCGCTCGAAACTGCCGAATTTGACAATGGCGGTTTATCCGATGCCGCCAGCGACCACCGGCACCTATAGGGTGCCACCGTGCTAAGAACCGGCGCGCCGATGCCGCTGCGGTCCATCGCCACTCTGCCTCAACGTGTGATCGTATTCCTGAGAGATCTCCCTGTTCGTGTAATCTTTGAGCATCGATGTCGAGATCAAACTCAGGATCGCGCAAACCAGAATGTATGCAGCGATTGCGTAGCCCGACCCGAATCGCGCGAATAGCCACGCCGCTATCAACGGGGCCGGACCGCCGGCGATTACGGACGCCAGCTGATAGCCCAGTGATGCCCCGCTGTAGCGCAACCGTCCAGTGAAGGATTCGGCGATCAGAGCAGCCTGCGGTCCGTACATCATGTTGTGCGGTATTAGGGACAGAATTATGGCTAGAAAAATCCATCCGGGAATCGCGGTGTTGAGCAGCGCAAAGTAAATGAACCCGAACACGCCCGTGCCGGCGGCACCGATCATATACATGCGTTTGCGGCCGATTCGGTCCGACAAGTGGCCGGAGAACGGAATCGTGAAAAACGACAGCACAGAAGCCGTCAGCACGGCGGTGAGAAGAAGTTCGCGCGAAGCGCCCAGAACCTTTGTGCCGTAAGTGAATACGAATGCGGTATAGATGTAGAAGGGCGCCTGTTCTCCCATTCGTGCGAGCGCCGACAGAAGGATGTCCCTCGGCTGTCGCTTGATCACTTCGAGCATGGGGTTGCGCTCAATCTTGTTCTCCGATAACAGGCGTCTGAAAATCGGCGTCTCCAAGATATTGAGTCGAATGTAGAGGCCAATGGCGACCATGAAAATGCTGATAAGAAATGGGATTCGCCATCCCCAGACGAGGAATTTGCTGCCCGAGATCTCGCTGAACGCAAGCACCGCCAAGTTGGCGAGGAATAGTCCCGCTGGGACTCCGAACTGGGGCCACGAGGCCACGAAACCCCGATGAGCATTGGTCTTGGTCCACTCCATCGACATCAGAACCGATCCTCCCCACTCGCCGCCAACCCCGACACCCTGTATGAAGCGCAAGACCGTGAGCAGCGCCGCCCCCCAGATGCCGATCTGTTCGTAGGTGGGTACGAATGCCACCAGGAAAGTGGCCACGCCCATCAGCAGCAGCGTCGCAATAAGTGTCGATTTGCGGCCAATGCGATCGCCGTAATGTCCGAAGATCGCGGCGCCGACCGGGCGAGCCACGAAGCCGACGGCATAGATCGCGAATGCCTGCAGGGTTCCGACCAATGGATCGGATTTCGGGAAATAAAGCTGCGCGAACGCCAACCCCGTCACCGTGCTGTACAGAAAGAAGTCGTACCACTCGATCGTGGTGCCAACTGTGCTTGCAATGACCGCACGCCTGAGCTGCCTGCGGTCGTCGGGTTCCGGGGACAAGGTCGTCACGCTTTACCCTGTCACCATAAGATACTTCTCCCCTGCTCGGAGCCCCCAACATACCTCCGCGCAAAGAATCTACGCGGTATTTGCCGAAGGTCACAAGACGATCAACGATTTTCCATAGATGTTGCCGTCAATCCGCCCAGGCACCCCGCACCGGATGAGTCCGTTCAAATGGCCGCGTGTCCTTTATAGTTATCGTCGTAGCCGGAATATGCGCCTGAATTCAAGTTGATTTCAACCGCAACTTGAATGAGAAAGAACGCGCGGCGGCTCATCGCTCGCGGCCGGCTTTGCTACAACTAGTCGCGCGCAACAGGTGACCGGTTTTGACACAGGCTTGGCCGAAGGCGCCGGATGCCCTTCCCGGAAGCGGTCAGTCAGCCTTTGCGCACCAGGGCCGGACGTGGCCGACCGGGATCGCGTCTCTGCTAACGATCACGATTTTCAACTCGGCGACATCCAAATTCCGGGCACACGGGGACTCCGAATCCGGGCTGCGGGTTTACACGATTCTGCACATGCCGTAGGCTGGTGGCGCGCAGCGCCGATCACTTCAATACCCGACCTGCGATCGACCAGGAAAAGACCATATGCGGCCGGTGAAATGCTTCCTGCTCGCTGCGGCGCTCCACAGCGGTTCAGCGATCCCCCAGAATCTTCCCACGGCACATCAGCAACTTACGCAGCTCGCTCAAGATATTACATACACCTCTGCCCGGTTGTTTCCCTCGCAAGCCACGTCTCTTGGCATCACTCAGTACGATGCCGAGCTCGAGGTGCCCACTGAGAAAAACCGAGCCGCTTACATTGTTCAGCTGCAGCGGTGGAGAAATCGCTTGCACGCGATCGAGCGGGCCACTGCTTCCGGCATGTCGCTCGCGGATCGGGACGATGCGAAACTTCTCGAAGCGCAACTCTCCCGTAGTTTGAATGCGCTGCAGGTCTATCAGGTGGACCGCAAGGACTATTCGATCGGCGCCAACACGATCGTTAACGCTATTTTTCTTCAGCTGCAGTTTTTGCCGGTCGCCGGACGCGATGGTGCAACGCCTGCGACGGTCGAAAAGGCGTGGGCTGACATCACCAGCCGCCTGAGCAAAGCACCCGAGTACATCGCCGAGTCCCAGCGGCTCGTAACCCGCCCAGGTCATCTCTACGGCATCGTCGGCAGCGATGAACTCGGCGGTGCACCGAGTTTCTTTAATGGCGCCCTAACAGAAGCCGCAAAAGCGCATTACGGCGACGACAGCGAATCCTTAAGCCGTTTCCTGCGCGCACGGGATGCCGCCTTGGCGGCAATAGTCCAAACGAGGGCTTACATCGATGCGCACGTCGCTCAATGGCCGGAGAATTTTGCCATGGGACGGCAAGCGTACGATCGACTGCTGCGGGAGGAGCAGCTTCTGCCCTTTGATTCCCGCGACATCGAGCGCATGGGCAATGACGAGCTCGCGCACGGTTGGGCCGAGGAAGCGTGGTTGACCGCATTATCTCAATGGCAGAACCTGCCGTTTGGGCCACAAAGTGGCGGCGGACCGGCTCCCGCAGGTTCCGCATTGGTTGACTACTACCGCGAGAGAATCGCCGAGCTGACCCGGTTCATAACGGAACACGATGTCATCACGCTACCGACGTGGCTGGGGACGATTGCGGTCCAGGAGACTCCCGCATTCATGCAACCAGTAAGCCCGGGTGCCTCGATGATCCCGCCGCGTCTGTTCTCCCAAGAAGTCAACGGGTATTACTTCATCACGCCACCGACCTCGCTCGAGGATGCCGCGGCTCGCCTCGACATGAATCAGGATTTTGACCGCGATCGGATTTTAAGTACCGCGGCACACGAGGTGATTCCAGGTCACTTTCTGCAGCTATCAGTGGCCAAGCGGCATCCTGACTTCGTCCGCAAGATCCAGCAAAGCAGTGTTTTTGTCGAAGGTTGGGCTTTCTACGGCGAGGAAATGTTTGTGCGCCTTGGACTCTATGGCAGCGATCTGGACCCGCGGCTGTTCACGGCGCGATGGGAACGTGTGCGCGGTGCACGCGCGATCGTGGACCCGAAACTCGCCTCCGGGGAATGGAGCTTCCGTCAGGCTGCGGACTTTTACGCCCGTGAGAGCGGCTTTGCACAGAAGGCCGCGGATGCGGCCGTCTCGGGGATCGCCACGAATCCCGGGTACGTGATCGCATACACAGTCGGACGGCTGCAGATCGAGCAATTGCTGGCGAATTATCAGCAGAAAACCGCCGGGCATGGGTCGCTGCGTGACTTCCATGATCGGCTGCTCTCGTACGGTTCGGCGCCATTTGCGGTTGTCGGCCCGGAATTGCTCGCGGATCTGGATAAGCCTGCGAGTGCGGTTCGAGCCGCCGCCAATTACTAAAGCCTCACGACTGCATGCTGACGGTGGCGGCGGCCTCGATTACTCGTACACGACGAGCAGATCCTTCGCATCGACCTGCGAGCCTGGTTTCGCCAACACCTCTTTGATCACGCCGTCGCGCTCCGCGCGGACCGTGGTTTCCATTTTCATGGCCTCCAGGGTCACCAGCACCTCGCCGCGCGCCACTTGCTGACCGACGTGCACCGGGACCGTGCTGATGATTCCGGGCATCGGTGCACCCACATGCTTCGCATTGCCCGGCTCTATTTTTCGCGGCGGCGGCCGTTTGGCAACCTGGTTGCGATCCGCCATGCGAATCGGGCGCGGCTGGCCGTTCAATTCGAAGAACACGGTGCGCGTACCGTCCTCGTGCGCATCGCTGGTGGTGACGTACCTGACAATCAACGTCTTGCCGCGCTCGAGGTCGATATTGATTTCCTGGCCCGGGTCCATGCCGTAGAAAAACACGGAAGTGGGAAGCGTGCTCACATCGCCGAACGCGGTACGCTCGGCGGCGTATTCGGCAAACACTTTGGGATACATGAGATGCGAGGCGAGCTCGAACTCGGTGATCGGCCGGCCGATTTTGGTCTCCGCCGCGGCGCGCTCGGCGTTCAGATCCGCGGGCGGCAGGAGATCTCCCGGGCGCGCCCCGAGCGGTGCCCTGCCGGCCAGAACTTTTTCTTGCAGCGCCCGAGGAAAACCCCCGAGAGGCTGACCGAGTTCCCCGCGGAACAATTGCACCACGGACTCCGGGAACGCGATCTCGACCGCCGGGTCGAGCACCGATTCCTGGGTGAGGCCGCTCGTCACCATCATAATGGCCATATCGCCGACAACCTTGGACGTCGGCGTCACCTTGATGATGTCGCCGAACATCTCGTTGACCTGGCTGTAGGCAAGCGCCACCTCGGGCCAGCGATGCTCGTCGATTCCAAGGGAGCGAACCTGCTCGCGCAGATTCGTGTATTGGCCACCCGGCATGCCGTGCAAATAGACTTCCGAGGTGCCCGCGCGTATGTCGCTTTCGAACGCGACATACCCGTGACGGACCTGCTCCCAATAGCCGGAGATCGAGCGCAAGGCGTCGGCGTCGAGCAGCGGATCTCGCGGCGCGAATCTCAAGGCTTCGACGAGCGATCCCAAATTGGGCTGCGAGGTGAGCCCGGAAAGGGCGTCGATGGCGCCGTCGATCGCATCCGCGCCCGCGTCGACGGCGGCGAGGACGCTCGCCGCCGCGATCCCGCTGGTGTCGTGCGTGTGAAAGTGAACCGGCAGCCCCACTTCGCTTTTTAGAGCGCCGACCAGGGCGGCGGCCGCCAGCGGCTGGCACAGCCCCGCCATGTCCTTGATGGCGATCACATGCGCGCCCATGGCTTTCAATTCCTTGGCGATCTTGAGGTAGTATCGAAGATCGTATTTCGTCTCCCGCGGGTTCGACAGGTTACCGGTGTAGCAAATCGCCGCCTCGCAGAGCCGATCGGCCGCTCTGACGGCTTCCATCGCCACCTTCATGTTGTCGGTCCAATTGAGGCAGTCAAAAACCCTGAATACGTCGATACCGGCCGCGCTCGCCTGCACGACGAAGTGCCGCACCACATTGTCCGGGTAGTTGGTGTAGCCGACCGCGTTAGCGGAGCGCAGCAGCATTTGCAGCAGCAGATTCGGCATCGCTTCCCGGAAACTTGCGAGGCGCGCCCACGGGTCCTCCTTGAGATACCTCATCGCCACATCGAAGGTCGCGCCGCCCCAGCATTCGACCGAAAACAATTGCGGCAGAAGACTCGCGTAATAGGGCGCGATCAGCGCCATGTCCTGGGTTCGAAAGCGGGTCGCCAGCAGCGACTGGTGTGCGTCGCGCATGCTGGTGTCGGTGATCAACACACGCTTTTCCTGCAGCATCCAGGCGGCAAATCGATCGGGTCCGAGCTCGTCGAGCTTCTGTTTGGTGCCGGGCCGCGGCGGCAACAGCTCGACGCGCGGTAATTTCGGAAATACCGGAGTGGGCGGCTTGCGCCCCCGTCCCTTGACTTCGGGATTGCCGTTGACGATCACATCGCCGATGAAGCTCAACAGGCGGGTCGCGCGGTCGCGCTTGGGCGGGGCGCGGAACAGCTCGGGGGTCTGATCGATGAATTGAGTGGTGTAATCCGCCTTGGCGAATTGCGGATGCATGATCAATTGATCGAGAAAACGCAAGTTGGTCACCACGCCGCGAATACGGAACTCCCAGAGAGCCCGATGCATGCGCGCGATCGTCTCCTCGGGGGTCGGCGACCAGGCGGTGACCTTCACCAACAGGGAGTCGTAAAAACGGGTGATGATGGCGCCCGAGTAGGCGGTTCCCGCATCGAGCCGGATGCCGAAGCCGGCGGGGCTGCGATATGCCGTAACGCGCCCGTAATCCGGCACGAAGTTATTTTCCGGATCCTCGGTGGTGACGCGGCACTGTAACGCGTGGGCGTTCACGCGGATGTCCTCCTGCCGCGGTACTCCACTCTGCACCGTACCGATACTCGCGCCGCCGGCAATCCGAATTTGCGCCTTGACCAAATCGATGCCGGTCACGCACTCCGTGACCGTATGCTCCACCTGAATGCGCGGATTGACCTCGATGAAGTAAAACTTGCCGGTGTCGGCATCCTGCAGGAACTCGACCGTTCCCGCGTTGCGATATCGCACCGCGCCCCCGATCTTGAGAGCCGCTCCGCAAAGATCGGCTCGCTGCTCATGGGTGAGAAACGCCGCCGGCGCTCGCTCCACCACCTTTTGATTGCGCCGCTGCACCGTGCAGTCGCGCTCATAGAGATGTACCAAGTTGCCGTGCGCATCCCCCATGAGCTGCACTTCCACATGCCGGGCGCGTCGGATGAGCTTCTCGAAATAGACTTCGTCCTTGCCGAAAGCGGCCTTCGCTTCCCGCTTGGCGGCCGCCACCGTCTCGATGAGGCCGCTCCCGTTCTCGACGATCCGCATGCCGCGGCCGCCGCCGCCCCAGCTCGCCTTGAGCATGAGCGGAAAGCCGACAGCGCGGGCCATTGCGAGGATCTCGGCTTCGTCCGCCGGCAACGGCGCCGTGGCGGGCATCACCGGTACCCCGGCCTCCCGCGCCAGGTTGCGCGCCTCGACCTTGTTGCCGAGTTTGCGCATGGTGTCCGGTAAGGGACCTATGAAAGCAATTCCCGCCGCCGCACAAGCCTCCGCGAATTCGGGGCTCTCCGATAAAAAGCCGTATCCCGGATGAATGGCGTCGACGTGCGCCTCGGCGGCGATGCGAATGATGTCCGCAACGTCCAGATACGCCTCGATCGGTCCTTTGCCGTCGCCGACCAGGTAGCTTTCATCGGCTTTGGTTCGGTGCAGCGAAAAGCGATCCTCCTGCGAGTGGATCGCGACGGTGCGGATGCCGAGCTCGGTTGCGGCGCGCATGACGCGAATGGCGATTTCTCCGCGATTTGCGATGAGCAGGCTCTTGATCTTCATGTCGCCCATTGAACGTTCCGCGGTGCTTCTCGGATTGACGGTAGACGGAAGATTACCGTGCTTGGAACAATTGCGTAAGATCGGGGGAACATGAGCGCGATTGCCCAATATCTCGACGCAAGTGCGTTTCCGCAAAACGATGACGCCGCCGGCCTCGATGCGGATTACATTGTGGTCGAGGTCGACAAGAAGCTGCTGGGTCCGGACCGGCTGAGTGAGTACGTGCGGCGGGCGAACACGGGCGGAATCGAGCGCGTGCTGGTTTGATCGAACGCGCGGACCCGCGCCTGCGCCTCAGCCGCGCTTGCCGATCTTAGCCGCCGGCACGCGAACCTCGGGTGTGCGCGCCTCGCCGGCCGGCCGATCCGTGGCGCAGCCGCCGCAGCCGCCGCAGCCGCCCGAAGCCTTGCCGGCGGCATCGAGCCGGCGCGCGAGACCGGCCAGCTGCAGGAACGACGGCGCATGGGCCGCCGCGCGTGCGAGCGCCCCCCAGAGGCGCATTCGCAGACCCTTCGGTCCGAGCGATGAGAGCGCATACCAGCCGCTCGCAAGCAGCGTCAGCACTACCAAGGAATTATCCAGAAATCTGTTCATGATCTTGACGCGCCCATCACCCGCCGAGTGCCAGCGCGGTTCGATACGTGATCCACGATCCCGCATAGGCCATCGCGAAAAGATAGGCGGCCATCATGATCGGATAGCGCCAGGAATTCGTTTCACGCTTGACCGTGGCGAGAGTCGCGAGACATTGGGGGGCGAAAACATACCAGGCCAGCAGCGAAAGCGCGGTCGCGATGCTCCAGGAGTGCGAGATCAGCGGGGTCAGCGCTCCGCTCATATCCGTGCCGGTGGCCGATAAGGCATATACGGTACCGAGCGCACTCACCGCCACCTCGCGTGCCGCGAGCCCGGGCACCAGCGCGATCGATATCTGCCAATTGAATCCGATGGGCGCGAACAGCACCGCAAGCCAGGCGCCCAAGTGCCCCGCAACGCTGTACTGGATGGCCGGGCCGTGGGCGCCCGGCGGCGGGGCCGGGAAGGAACTCAGGGCCCACAGGATCACCATCAACGATAGGATGATCGTGCCGACGCGGCTCAAGAATATTTCCACGCGCTGCCACAAGCCGATGATGAGATTGCGCGGATTCGGCCAGTGATAGGCCGGTAGTTCCAACATCAGCGCCTGGAATCGCGCGCCGGAGCGGTAACGCTTGAGCACATAGGCGACGCCCATGGCACTCGCCACCCCGGCAACGTAGAGGACGAACAGCACCAGACCCTGCAGCTCGATGCCGCCCCAAACGGCGCGCCGCGGAATGAAGGCGCCGATGATCAATGCGTACACCGGCAGCCGCGCCGAGCACGTCATCAACGGCGCGATCATGATGGTCGCCAGCCGATCGCGCGGATTTTGAATGGTGCGCGTCGCCATGATGCCCGGGATCGCGCAGGCGAAGCTCGACAGCAACGGGATGAAGGCGCGCCCCGACAATCCGACGCTGCCCATCAGCCGGTCGAGCAAAAATGCGGCGCGCGGCAAATAGCCCAGGTCCTCGAGCATCAGTATGAAGAAGAACAGAATGAGGATCTGCGGCAGGAACACCAGCACGCTGCCGACGCCCGCCAGCACGCCGTTGACCAGCAAATCCTTGAAAAGGCTCGTCGGGAGCACATGATTCACCCAGCCGCCGAATGCGCCCACGCCGAATTTGATCGCATCCATCGGTATCTGCGCCCAGGCGAACACGGCTTGAAATACCAGGAACAGGACCGAGGCGAGAATCACCGGCCCCAACACCGGATGCAGCACGACGGCGTCCACCTTGTCGCTGAAGGTCACGCCGTCAAGCCGGTCGGCGCCGACGGCACTCAAGATTCTGCGCACTTCGGCCTGATCGCGTTCGATTTCGACCGGCTCGGGAGTGTGCCACGGCGTCCCCGGCTGCGGATGCCCCGGAACTTCGAGCGAGTCCAGAACCTTGATCAAGGCGCTGGCTCCGGACGCCTTGACGCCGACGGTCTCGACCACCGGCATGCCGAGTTCGGCGGCCAGGCGCGCGGCATCGATGATGATGCCTTTGCGGCGCGCGATGTCGGTCATGTTCAACGCGACGACCATTGGCAGGCCCAATCGCTTGAGGGAAAGCACCAGCCGCAGATTCTGGCGAAGATTGGTCGCATCCGTAACGCACACCACGAAATCCGGGGCGGGCTCGCCGGCCCGCCGCCCGAGCAACACATCGGCGGTGATTTCTTCATCGGGCGTCAAGGGATCGAGGCTGTAGGCGCCCGGTAGATCAAGGATGCGCACCCGCCGCCCGGAAGGCGTCAGGAGCGAACCCTCCTTGCGCTCGATGGTGACGCCGGCATAGTTGGCGACCTTCTGCCGGCTGCCGGTCAAAACATTGAACAGCGCCGTCTTGCCGCAATTGGGGTTGCCGACCAATGCGACCAAGGGGCTCAGGGGTACACCAGGCATTGCAGCCTTCATGAATCTAACCCAGCGGCGGCTGCTCCGGGCACACTCGGATACAGGCTGCTTCGAATAGGCGCAGGGCAAAAGTGCCGGTGCCGATGCGCACCGCAATCGGTTCGCGCGCCATCAGGCCGCGGGCGACGATGCGCACCGCTTCGCCGGGCAGGAAACCGAGCTCCGCCAGGCGTCTTCCCAGGTCGGGGGCCGCTCCATCGGCGGCCGATACCGATACCACGCGCGCCGGTGCACCGGTCGCTAGATCGGCAAGCTTCATACCGGCAGGCGCTTCCGCTCCCTGGGTCATTTCAGGTCTCACTCGCATGAATCCCATCCTATATGAGAATCGTTCCTATTACTATTTATCCACTGCGACAGGGCAGCGCTCCCCTCGGTGGTATGTTGCTGCGACGCAGCAAGGCTGCGGCGCCACCCGAATCCGAGGCAGCGCACGGGTTCCTGCTAATCTTAGAGGCCCCGGAGCCCTCGGAGGCGTATGAAATGCCTACGCTTTTTGAAAAGATCATCGCGGGAGAGTTGCCCGCAACCGTGATTTTCCGCGATTCGCAGGTCATCGCGTTTCTGGACATTCGCCCCGCTGCCCCGGTACACATATTGATCGTGCCGCATAAACCCATCCCGACGACGGATGATATAGAGGATGGCGATGCGGCGCTGCTTGGACACATGATCATCGTCGCGCGCGATCTTGCGCGCAAACAGGGAATCGCCAAGAGCGGCTATCGGCTGGTCATAAATTGCAACCCCGATAGCGGGCAAGAGGTTTATCACCTGCACTTGCATTTGCTGGGTGGAAGACCGCTGGGGCCGCTGCTCCAGCGTGCATGAAATCGAAACAGAGGAATAGGTCATGAAGAAGAAAAAAAGCGCGCGGCCCGCGGCGACGCGCACGCAGCGGCCGCTCGCCCGGTCCGCGAACCGCACCGCCGCCGCCGCCAAGCGCTCATCGGCGGCTAAACGCAGCACCACAAAATCGGCGGCGCGCTCGGTGGCGCCGCGCACCTCCGCGAGGATCTCGCAGCCCGCGGTGCGCCGCGAACTCTACCCGGCAATCGAGCCGTTCCGGACCGGTTACCTGCGCGTTTCCGAAATCCACGAGATTTATTACGAGGAATGCGGCAATCCGGCCGGCAAGCCCGCCGTGTTCCTGCATGGCGGACCCGGTGCGGGTTCCGACAAGCGCGCCCGGCAATTCTTCGATCCGCATCATTATCGCATCGTGGTGTTCGATCAGCGCGGCTGCGGCCGCAGCCGCCCGAGCGCGAGCTTGATCGAAAACACGACCTGGCACCTGGTGGCCGACCTCGAGCGGCTGCGCAAGCATCTCGGCATCGAACGTTGGCTCGTATTCGGCGGATCCTGGGGCAGCACTCTGGCGCTCGCCTACGCCGAGGCCCATCCGGAGCGCGTCAGCGAAATCGTCTTGCGCGGCATTTTTTTGCTGCGCTACGCGGAAATCCGCTGGATGTACCAGCATGGCGCCTCGGAAATTTTCCCGGATTGCTGGGAGGCCTACCGCGACGCGATACCGCACGACGAGCGCGACGATCTATTGCGCGCCTACCATCATCGCCTCATCGGCAGCGACCAGCGGGCGGCCCTGGCGGCGGCGCGCGCCTGGTCGGTGTGGGAGGCATCCACGAGTTTCCTGTACAGCAATCCCGACAACATCCGCAAGTGGGGCGAAGATCAGTTCGCGCTCGCGGTGGCGCGAATAGAATGTCATTACTTCGTGAATCGCGGTTTCCTACGAAGCGAAACGCAACTGCTCGACGATGTCCCGCGCATACGCCACATACCGGCGACCATCGTGCAAGGGCGATACGACATCGTCTGTCCGGCGACCAGCGCTTGGGACTTGCATCGGGCCTGGCCCGAGGCGAACTTCCGGATGGTGCCCGACTCCGGGCATTCCGCTTTCGAGGCGGGCATTACCAACGAATTGGTGCTGGCGACGGACCGATACCGTAGCCGCTGAGCGAATGCCGCTACTTGCCACATTGGGTCTCGCGCGTCCGGCCGATTCGGGCGAAATTGCGGAAATGTCTCGCGATTTGATCGAGCAGGGTCTGGGCTGGTCATGGACGCCGGCGCGCGTACAACGCTTCGTCACGGGCAGGGAATGCTCCGTCGTCGTCGCACGTCGCGAACGGCGGATCGCAGCCTTCGGCATCATGCAATTCGGGGACGAGATCGCGCATCTTAATCTGCTTGCGGTGGCGGCCGGGCACCGCCGCCAAGGCCTCGGACGCCGGCTGATGGACTGGCTCACCTTAACCGCCGTCGAAGCCGGCGTGTTTCGCGTCAATCTGGAATTGAGGACCCACAATGAGGACGCTCGAAACTTCTACCAAGCCCTGGGATTCATGGCGCTTGAGGTGGTGCCGGGCTACTACCAAGGACGCGAGGCGGCGCTGCGCATGACGCGAGGCCTGGCGCGGGGGCGGCCAAGTTGAATCGTGCAGAGGCGGCCCGGACCCCAAAGCGCATTTTCGGCTCCACCGGTCGCGAGGTGGCCGTGGTCGGCCAGGGTTCGTGGCGCTCCGAGGAATGCGCCATCGACGATGCGATCGCAGCGTTTCGTTGCGGCCTCGACCTCGGGATGACGCACATCGACACCGCGGAAATGTACGGCTCCGGCGCCGCCGAGAAGATCATCGGCACCGCCATCGCCGGGCGGCGCGAGGAAGTGTTCCTCGTGTCCAAGGTGCTGCCGTCCAACGCCTCGAGGCAGGGCACGATCGCGGCCTGCGAAAAATCCCTCAAACGCCTCGGGACCGATCGGCTCGACTGTTTTTTGCTGCATTGGCGCGGCGCTCATCCGCTCGAGGAAACCATCGCCGCATTCGAAGATTTGCGGCGCAAGGGCGCGATACTCTCCTGGGGCGTGAGCAATTTCGACGTCGCCGATCTCAACGAGGTCGCGGCCATCGCCGGCGCCGGCCACCCCGCGTGCAATCAAGTGCTGTACCACCTGCAGGAGCGCGCGATCGAACACACGGTGCTGCCATGGTGCCTCGAGCACGGAACGGCCGTGGTCGCCTACACCCCCTTCGGCGATTCTGCGCACGCGTTCGATCCGGGCACGAAGCATGGCCGCGTACTTAAGGACATCGCCTCGATGCATCACGCCGACGCCCGGCAAGTCGCACTGGCTTTTTTGTTGCGCCATCCGAATACCTTCGTAATTCCCAAGGCATCCAAGCTCGAGCATGTGCGGGAGAACGCGGGCGCCGGCTCGCTGAAATTGAGCGATGCGGAGATCGCGCGTATCGACTCGGTCTATCCGCGCGGCCGGCCGCGCCGGCTGCCTGCGGCATGAGCCTCGACTGGCGCGCCTACGCGCTCGGTTCCGCCTTATTTGCGGCGCTCACCGCGATCTTCGGCAAGGTCGCCGTAGCCGAAATCAACTCCGACCTCGCGACGTTTTTGCGCACCGTCATCATTTTGATCGTCGCCGCCCTCGTTCTGTGGGCGCGAAGCGAGTGGCAGCGGCCGGACGCCTTGTCGCCGAAGGGAGTGCTGTTCTTGATTCTCTCCGGCATCGCAACCGGATTCTCGTGGCTTTGTTACTACCGCGCGCTGCAATTGGGCCCCGCTTCGCGCGTCGCGCCCGTCGACAAGCTGAGCGTGGTGTTCGCCGTGCTTTTCGCCGTCGCATTTCTCGGCGAGCGGCTGACCTGGAAGGTCGGACTTGGAACGTGCTTGATCGCGGCGGGCGCTGTCCTCATGCTGCTCTGAGGCCGGGCGGGCCGGCTTGGGTCTGTTCGTCAGGAGCCTGTCTGAGTGTTCCGCAGCATCTGTGGCCCCGCAGCCGCCGCGTTCGCGGTGCCGGTCAGCGCCATGGTCACCCGCAATTCGTCGCGCATGATGGTGAGCGCCCGCGCGACGCCCGCTTCGCCGGCGGCCGCGAGCGCAAATAAAAAGGATTTTCCGATCAAGCCGGCGCGGGCTCCCAGGGCGAGGGCTTTGGCGATGTCCTGTCCCGAGCGTATGCCGCCGTCGAACAAGACTTCGCAGCGCCCTTCGATCGCCGCCACCACTTCCGGCAAAACCGAGATGGTGGAAGGCGCGCCGTCGAGCTGGCGGCCACCGTGGTTCGATACGACCACCGCATCGGCCCCTGCGGCCAGCGCCAGCCGCGCATCTTCGGCATCCAATATGCCTTTGAGAATAAGCCGGCCCGGCCACCGGCTTCTCACCCAATCGACATCGCGCCAGGTCGCGGAGGCGTCGAACTGCGAATGCGTCCATTCGGCGAGATTCAAGAGCCCGGTGGCGCCCTTGATGTGTCCGACCAGGTTGCCGAACGTGCGGCGTTTGCCGAACAGGACCTTCATGGCCCAAGCCGGTTTGGTCGCGATCTCCCAGGCATTGCGCAGCGAGAGGCGCGGCGGGATGGACAGGCCGTTGCGCGCATCGCGCCAGCGCTCCCCGAGCAGCGGCAAATCGAGCGTCAGCATCAGCGCCGAACATTGCGCCGCGATCGCCCGCTCGATCAGCGCCTGATTGAATCCGCGATCGCGCATGAGATATTGCTGAAACCAGAACGGCTGGTTCGTCGCCGCGCGAACGTCCTCGATCGAGCAGATCGACATGGTGCTGAGGCAGAACGGGATGCCGAACGCGGCGGCGGCCCGCGCGCCCAGGATTTCCCCGTCGGCGTGAAACAACCCCGCGAGCCCGGTCGGCGCAATGGCGAGCGGCATGGAGATCCCGGTGCCGAGTACCGTGGTCGCGAGCGAGGTCGAGGAAACATCCACCATGACGCGCTGGCGGAAGCTCAATGCGTCGAGATCCGCCGCGTTGGCGCGCAGAGTGCGCTCCTGGTACGAACCGCCGTCGGCATAGTCGAAGATGGCCCGCGGTATGCGCCGCCGGGCCATCTTGCGCAGATCATCGATGCTCTGGATCAATGGCATAACCCGTCACTCGCACAGACTGCCGGCCTTTGAACCTGTGGCCGATTCACGCCGATGCTTTTCTGATTATCCCGCCGCTTTCGACGACCACCGTCCCCAGGGTTTCACTCAAGCAAGGACCGAAACTGGGGTCGCACCAAATCCGATACCGCCGCTCAGGGTAGGATCCCTCGTGCATCGCCTGCGGCACCACCAGCACCGCCACGCCGATCATGAGCGTCATGACCAGCGGTCGCGAATCCAATGCCAGCGCTTCGAAGTGAACGTTGCATACCTGTGCGAGCACCTGGTGCACGCCGGTCCCGCTCAAGTGGAAGGTCCAGTCCTCGCGCAATACCGGATAGACGCCGGGCAGATGCGCCGCCGCCGCAGATGCCATGCCCTCAAGCCCGCTCCCGGCCGCATCCTCGAGAAAGAACTCGGCGCTGCCGAGCCGCGCCACCAGCAAGCCCTCCGTGCCGCCCGCGGACGACGCGTGGGTCCAGCTGTTGGGCGCCATCGGCAGGACGACGCCTTGCGCCGCCAACCAATCCGCGGCGCGCGGCCCCTTCAACCCCAAGCGAACGCGCCTGTCGATCATTTCGAATGCCAAGGGGGTCATGCGCTTACAGTCCGGCCCGCTGGCGCAAGTTTTGCGGATCATAGAACGGCGTGGCTGCGACGCGCGCCGCGAGCATTTCGCCGTGATCGGCGCGAATCCGGATCTCGCCGCCGGCGTCCGCCAGCTGCGGCGCCAGCAAGGCAAGTCCGATGGCTTTGTTCAACGTCCTTGAATGCACCACGCTGGTGACGCGGCCCGCGATGTTTCCCTTCTCGATCACGAGATGGCTCTCCTTAGGCAGGCGCTTCGAGTCCATGATCTCGATGCCGACGAGCTTTTGCCGCGGGCCGCGCTTGGCCAGGATCTTCAAGCTGCGTTGTCCGACGAAGAACGGCTTGTTCAGGTTCACCGCCCATCTTGCGTTCGCCTCGAACGGATCGGTGAGCCCGTCGGTGTCCTGGCCCACGATGAAATGACCCTTCTCCAAACGCAACACCCGTTGCGCCTCGACGCCGAACGGCCGCAGTCCTTGCGGCAGCCCGGCCCGGTACAGCCCCTGCCACACCGCGGCCGCGCCGCCCGCGGGAAGATGAATTTCATAGCCCAATTCACCCACGAAACCGACCCGCATCAATCGCGCCTCAATGCCGGCGACCCGGGCGATTCGAACGCCGAGGAACGGAAACGCACTCTCGCTCAAATCCGCATCGGTCAAGGTCTGCAAAATGTCGCGGCACAGCGGACCTGCAAGATTAAATGCGGCGCGGTGCCCGGTCACGTTCACCAGGGCGCAGTCGAGCCCCCACAGGGCATTGAGTCGCAGCAGTTCGCGAAACACGGTCGCCGAGCCGCCCGTCGTGGTGGTGAAATAGAACGTCTCGGCCGCCAATCGGGCGATGACGCCGTCGTCGATGATGACGCCCGACTCGTCCAACATCAGTCCGTAGCGGGTGGTGCCGACCTTCATGTCGGAGAACTTACCCGTGTACACCCGATCCAGGAACGACCCGGCCTGCGGCCCATGAATCTCGATCTTGCCGAGCGTGCCGACATCGATGAGCCCGACGCTCGAGCGCACCGCCCGCACTTCGGCATCGATGCTCTCGGCGCGTGTTTCGCCGCTCACCTCATAATATTCGGGGCGCCGCCAGTTTCCCGCCGGCATCCAGACCGCGCCGAGTGCGAGATGCTCGCCGTCGAGCGGCGTACGCCGCTCGATATTGAAGCTGCGCCCGGCGAGCAGCTTCAAGGGGACGGGATGGTACATCGGGCGCGCGGTTGTCAGCCCCAGCTGCTCGATGCTCAAGGCCCGCACCCGGGCCAGGATCCGCAGCGCGTTCATGTTCGAATGCTTGCCCTGCGAGGGCCCCATGCCGACGGTGCTGTAGCGCTTGAGCAGTTCGCTCGAATCGAAGCCTTCCTGCGCCGCGTTCTCCAGGTCCTTGACCTGCAGATCTTCGTCGAAGTCGACGAAGTTCTTGCCGAGCGGATGGTCGATGACGGGGAAGCGGTGCGACGGGCAGCGGGTGCTGCGCGCGACGAGCGCGTTCGTTTGCGTCCCGAAGCCGGCGTGCGCCGCCGCCTGCGATCCGGCCCGCTTGCCGTCGGCCACACGGGCCTCGAATTCGTAGACGCCATTCATGCGGCCCGCCGCGAAAATACCCGACGGCAGATCCTTGGGGACGAATTGCTGCAGATCCTCCGAGAAGCGAGTGGTGCCACCGGCCTGCAGGTAAAGCTGCGAGGCCGCCGCCCAGCCGACGCTCATCAATACGGCGTCGCAGTCGATGCGCCGCGGATTGTCCGATCCAACGCCGCCCGAGGCATCGAGCCGCGCAATTGCGAGCGCCGCCACGGTGCCATCGGCGCCCGCTATGGCCTCGTACGGCGCCGATCCCCGGATGATCGTCATGCCGAGATCGACGCATTCCCGCACCGCCTCGCCCTCCTCGAGCACCGCACGCAAATCGACGATGGCGGCGATCTGCACACCCTGCGCGTGCAGATCGATGCAGACTGAATACGCTTCCAAGTTCGCGGCCACCATGACCACGCGTCGTCCGGGGGCGATGCGATGGCGCTCAAGCAGACGCCGGGCGCCGGATGCCAGGAGCACGCCCGGCAGGTCATTGTTGCGGAACACCGCGGGTTGCTCGATGACGCCGGTGGCAAACACCACGGCCTTCGCGCGCATTTTGGTCATGCGTGTGGGCTCCGCCAGCGCCACCCAATGATCGGCGTAGCAGCCGGCCGCCACCGTCGCGCCGAACACGGTGATGCGCGGCGAGGCGCTGACAGCCTCGGTCAATGCGCGCACCGGCCCGTATCCGCTGCCGCCCGCGGCCGAGCCGCCCAAGCGAAACCCCTCGTCGACCAATCCCACGCTCGCGCCCGCGGCAGCGGCTTCGAGCGCCGCCGCGAGGCCGCTCGGTCCGCCGCCGATCACCAGCACGTCGCAAAATCCATAGCGCTTCGGCGTCAGGCGGCGCCCGGCATCGAGATCCACGGCGCCCAACCCCGTGACGGCGCGGAACATGCGCTCCCAGCGCGGAAACAGACGCTTTGAATGAAATGCCTTGTAGTAAAACCCCACCGGCAGCCAACGCGCGAATCGATCCAATATTCGCGCCTTGTCGGCCGCGAGCCCGCCGAAGGTGTTGATTGCCGCAACCCTCATGCCCTCGCGCAGCAAGGTCACGTCACCGCGCACGTTCGGCACCCCGTCGACTTGAAACAGCGCGTTGCTGTCGTGATTCGCATAGGACAAGATGCCGCGCGGCCGGTGATACTTGAAGCTGCGTCCGAGGTACGGCACCGAGGCGGCGGCGAGAGCCGAGGAAATGGTGTCGCCCAGAAAGCCGCGGTAGGCCCTGCCCTCGAAGGTGAAGTTGATCACCGCCGAGCGGTCGATCCATTCCTGCGGATGCGGTTCGAGGCGGTACATCACGGCGCATGTCCCGGTGATTCGACGAGTTTACGCGCCGCCTCCGCGGGATAGGTCGCGATTACCGCATCGCGCGCGGTGTCGCGCAGCGCGATGAACCAGAAGCCCGAGGCGATATGGCACCACCATTCGTACTTGACGCCCGGCGAACCCGACCGGTTGAATACGTACGCGCTCCACTCGGCGTCGCTGCAGGTGTCGGCATCCGGACTGTTGCGCACCTCCCCGCCGTACGCGAATTCAGACGCCGGGCGCGGTCCGTTCAAGGGACAAACCATGATTTTCATCAGTGGCCCACCGAGGCCGCGCCCTTTTCGCCCGTCAGGCGATAGTTCGCGAAGCGCTCCATCGAGAAGCCTTCGATCAACGGGTGGTTGCGCCCCGTGGCGACGGTCTGGCTCATGGTTTTGCCGCACACCGGCGTCGCCTTGAATCCCCAGGTCCCCCAGCCGGCATCCAGAAAGAAGCCCTCCACCGGGGTGAGGCCCATGATGGGGGCAAAGTCCGGCGTCATGTCGGCGAGACCGGCCCACTGGCGGTTGACCTTGACCTCGCTCAGGAACGGAAACATGTCGAGCATGTGGGCGCTCAATCCCTCCGCGAAATCGAGCGTCGAGCGCGTGGTATGCAGCTCGTAAGGGTCGAGCGATGCGCCCATGACGAGCTCCCCGCGCGCCGATTGCGACACGTAGACATGCAGCGAACCGGATACGATGATCGGATCGAGCCAGGGCTTCACCGGCTCGGAAACCATAGCCTGCAGCGGGTGCACGTAAATCGGCGTATGCAAATCCACCATGTCGAGCACTCGCGGGGTAAACCCCGCGACCGCGCACAACACCCGCGAGGTGGCGATCGGTCCCCGGCTGGTGTCGACGCCCACCACCCGCCCCCCCGCCACGCGGATGCCGGTCACTTCGGTCTGTTGGTGAATCTCCACGCCGCGGCGGTCGGCGCCACGGCCGTAGCCCCAGGCGACGGCGTCGTGGCGCGCGATCGCGCCCGGTTCGTGGAACAAGGCGCCCAGGATGGGCGCGTGCCCACCGCAACTCATGTCGATCGCGGGAATCCCGCGTTTGACGAACGCGGCGTCCACCGTCTCGGAGCGCACGCCGTAATGCTTGTTGACCTCCGCTCGCCAGCGCATGGTGCGCATCGCCGAATCGGTATGCGCCAGCGTGTAATGGCCGCGCGTCGAATAAAACAGATTCAAATCGAAATCCTCGGCCAGATCCTGCCAAAGACGTACGCTCTCGTCGTAGAACTTGACGCCTTCCGGGGTCAAATAGTTCGAGCGGATGATCGTGGTGTTGCGTCCGGTGTTGCCGCCGCCGATATAGCCCTTCTCGAGCACGGCGACATCGCGGATGCCGTGATCCCGCGCGAGGTAATAGGCGGCCGCCAGGCCGTGTCCGCCGCCGCCGATGATCACCACGTCGTAGCCCGGCTTGATCGAATCATGCCGGGTGAACATCCGCGGCTCCGGATGCTTGCGGGATAGGCCGAAACGAATTAATCGATAAGGCATGCGGTCTTAGGGGATTTTGGCGGATCGAATAACGATTAACAGCACAAGCGCCATGTGCGAATATAAGCACGAATTTTAACTGTGGAGCAACTGATTTGCGTATTGCGCAATGGCGGCGATGACGCGCGCTCAGGCGCCGAATTCATCCACCTGCTCTCGGCCATGATTTATGACGAGCAAGGCAAGCGAGATTGACGGGCGGTACCGTTCAAGACGGATGTTCGCTAAGCTCTCGATCACCCTTGAGGAGAGCGCCGTTGCCGTTCCATTTCCCCGCCCCCGCGGCACGCATCGCCCGCCGCGTTATTGGATGCGCCGCTGTACTTGCGCCGCTGGCGGCGCTCGCCTCGGGGGCCGCGAGCGCACCGGGCGCCGTCGATGCAGCGCGTCTACAGGCGGCCGATACCGAACCGCAGAACTGGTTCACCGGCGGACGCGACAAGGACGGCACTTATTATTCGCCCCTGAAGCTGATCGATGCCCAGAACGTCAAGGACCTGGGCTTCGCCTGGCAATACGACCTCGGGGCCCCGCAGCGCGGCCAGGAGGCGACGCCGATCATCATCGACGGGGTCCTGTATACCTCGGGCACCTGGGGCTACGTGTACGCGGTCGATGCGGCAACCGGCCGTGAATTGTGGCGCTACGATCCGAAGCCGGACTACGCGGCTGCGAGAAATCCGTGCTGCGATCTGGTCAACCGCGGCGTCGCGGTTTGGCAGGGCAAAGTCTACGTCGCATCGGTCGATGGGCATCTGCATGCGTTGGATGCGGCAACCGGCAGGAAAATCTGGTCGGCCGATACCATCACCAATCACAAGCTGCCTTACTCGAGCACCGGCGCGCCGCAGATCGCCGGCGACGTCGTCGTCATCGGCAACAGCGGTTCGGACATGGGGCGATTCGGCGTGCGCGGTTATGTCGCCGCCTACGACCTGCAGACCGGCGCCCTCAAATGGCGGTTCTACACGGTGCCGCCGGCCCCGGGGCAGCCGTTCGAGAATCCGGAACTCGAAGCGGCCGCGAAAACCTGGGATGCGCACCGCGACCCGAAGTACCAGGGCGGCGGCACGGTGTGGGACGGCATGGCGTACGACCGCGCGCTGAACCTCGTGTATGTCGGCACCGGCAATGCGGCGCCTTACGATTCGCGGCAGCTCGGACCCGCCAAGCTCGACAGCCTGTACACCGCCTCGATCATCGCGCTGCATGCCGATACCGGGCGGCTCGCCTGGTACTACCAGGTGACGCCGCACGATCACTGGGATTTCGACGCCAATCAAAAGATGATTTTCGCAGACCTCGACATCGACGGGGTTCCGCGGCAGGTTCTGTTGCAGGCGTCGAAGAACGGATTCTTCTATGTTCTCGATCGCAAGACCGGCCAGCTCCTGTCGGCGAAGAGCTTCACCTACATCAACTGGGCCAGCGGCGTCGACATGAAGACCGGACGGCCGCTCCCGACCGAGCAATCCGATTGGTTTGCTTCGCCCAAAAACGTGTATCCCTCGTGGGCCGGAGGGCACACCTGGAATCCCATGTCCTTCAGTCCGCAGACGCATCTCGTCTACATCCCGGTGCTCGATGTCCCGAGCGTCTGGGTCGACATGCTTCACAATGGCGGCCAGGTGAAGTTCATCGACGGGTTCTATACCGTCAACGGGATATTTCCCGACGACACCTACGATGCGGCGGATTTGAAACGGCTGTTTGGACCCCTGCCCGACTTGAAGGACATCAAGGCGATGCGCAAGGTCAAGCCGGTGCGCGAACTGATTCGGGCCTGGGATCCGGTCACGCAAAGGACCGTGTGGGAGCACGAGACCTCGAGCGGCATCCGCGGCTACGACGGCGGGGTGATGTCGAGCGCGGGCAATCTCGTGTTCCAAGGCCGCGGCAGCGGCGGACTGTGGGTGTACGCCGCCGACACCGGCAGGGTCTTGAAGGTGATCCAGACCGGCAGCCACATCATGGCCGCCCCCGCGACTTACGCGGTCAACGGCGAACAGTATGTCGCCGTCCAGGTGGGCTATGGCGGCACCGCCATCGCCGAGGGACCCATTCCGCCGAGCAGCGCCGCCGTGACCTACGAGAACACCAATCGCATCATTGCCTTCAAGCTGGGCGGCGGTCAGGTGCCGACGCCGCCGGCCCGCGTGAGCGAGCCGTTCGCCAAGCCGCCGGCGCAAACCGCCGGCGCCGCCAGCATCGAGGCCGGCGAAATCAAGTTCAATGAAGAATGCACGCGCTGCCACGCGCTCGGCCTCTCCACCACCCCGGATCTGCGCCGGCTCGATGCCGGGCTGCATGCCGCCTTCAAAGACATTCTTTTGCGCGGCGCCTTGGCGCCGGCGGGCATGGAGCGGTTTGATGACATTTTGAGCGACAAGGACGCCGACGACATTCACGCGTACCTGATCGAGCAAAGCTGGATCGCATATCGAGCACAGCAAGCCGCCGCCCGTCGCTGAGTGAGGGCACGCAGATGAAAGCCAGCCGCCCCAATTTCCTGATTCTAATGGCCGATCAGCTCACGGCGCGGGCGCTCCCGGCCTATGGAAACCGCACCGCCATAACTCCGCACATCGATGCCCTGGCCGCGGCCGGAGTGGTCTTCGATTCCTTCTATTGCAACAGCCCGCTGTGCGCGCCCTCGCGCTTTTCCTTTCTCGCGGGGCGCCAGGCATCCGCCATCGGCGCCTATGACAATGCCGCGGAGTTCCCCGCGCAGGTGCCCACTTTCGCACATTATTTGCGCCGCGCCGGATACCAGACGGTGTTGAGCGGCAAGATGCACTTCTGCGGCCCTGATCAATTGCATGGCTTTGAAGAACGCCTGACCACCGACATCTATCCGGCCGACTTCGGCTGGACGCCGGACTGGTCCCGCCCGGAGCAGCGGCCGAGCTGGTATCACAACATGGACTCCGTCACGCAGGCAGGTCCCTGCGCCCGTACCAATCAGATCGATTTCGATGACGAGGTCATCTTTCAGGCGCGCCGCAAGATCTTCGACATGGCGCGCAGCAAAGATCGGCGCCCGTTCTGCATGATCGCCTCGATGACGCATCCGCACGACCCCTACGCGATTACGCAGGGATATTGGGATCGATATGCAGGCGTCGGCATCGACATGCCGCGCGTGACTTCGGCTGCGGTCCGACCGGACCCGCATTCGCTGCGATTGCGTCACGTCTGCGGGCTCGATTCGCAGCCGGTGACCGAGGGGCAGGTGCTTGCCGCGCGCCGCGCCTACTATGGCGCCGTTTCGTACGTCGATGACCAGATCGGGGTGCTGCTGGGCGCGCTTGCCGACGCGCGCTTCGCGGACGACACCGTCGTCGTGCTGCTCGCCGATCACGGCGACATGCTGGGCGAGCGCGGACTTTGGTACAAAATGTGTTTCTTCGAGCCGGCTTGCCGCATACCGCTGATCGTGCATGCGCCGCGGCGCTTTGCAGCGCACCGCGTGGCCGAATCCGCCTCGCTCATCGATATCGCCCCCACCTTGTACGAACTCGCCGGCGGTGCCGCCGCCGATCATGCGACGCCGCTCGATGGCCGCAGCCTCGCCGCGCAACTCGCGGGAGCCGCTGGGAGCGGGGAGGTCATCGGCGAATACATGGCCGAGGGCGCGATCGCGCCGCTGGTGATGATCCGGCGCGAGCGCTACAAATTCGTGCATTCGCCCGCCGATCCGGATCAGCTCTACGATCTGATCGAGGACCCGGACGAGCTGCGCAATCTCGCCGCGGCGCCGGCCTTTGCGGCGCGCGTGCGGGAATTTCGCGCCGAGGTCGGAAAACGCTGGGATCTCAAGGCTCTGCATTCCGAAGTCACCGCGAGCCAGCAGCGCCGGCACTTGGTCTACGACGCGCTGCGTTTGGGGCGCCAAACGCCCTGGGACTTTCAGCCGAAGCGGGACGCCAGCAGCGAATATGTGCGCAACGACCAAGAACTCGGGGACTTGGAGGCCATGGCGCGCTTTCCCCCGTTCGACGCCTCGAGCCCGCCTCAGGGCTCCTCGTCGTAGATGATGATCGACAACATCCGAACCGGCACCTTTCCGAGAGTTACGGGACCGTGCGCCACCTGGCCGCGAAAACTCAGCGAGTCGCCGGGTCCGAGAGGGTAGCTATGAATGCCGTGTCGATAGGTCAGCGATCCGGTCAGTACATAGATGAACTCGGTACCCGGATGCTGAAAGCCCGGGAACACTTCGCTCTTGTCGGTTAGGGTCACGAGGAACGGTTCAAACGATTTTTTCGGGCCGCGTGGAGCGGCCAGCAGATGATAAGTGTGGCCGCGTCGGGTGCCGCGCCGCACCACTTCGAGCCCTTGCCCCGCAGGCACCCGCTGCGCGCCCTCCTCCTCACCGCCGATGTCCTGCAGCAGCAGCGCCGGCCTCACACCGAGCGCATCTGCGAGAGCAACCAGGGTATCCAGGCTCGGCGTCACGTGGCCGGTCTCGAGGCGGCTCAACATGCCGGCGCTGATTCCGGCAGTCGCCGCCACGTCCGTCAGGGTCAGGCGCTGGCTTTCCCGCACCCGGCGGGCGACCGCCCCGAGTTGCCGGCCGACGTCGGTCTCCGCGGCTGGCTTCGAGGATGCCGCAGCGCGGATCGGGTTCCTGGGTGAACGTCTCACAGCGGCTCTCCGGATTTTGCTTTAGCCCTTGCCGGCCCCTATCTTCGCCATTGGCTTGCCGCACCAATTTACGCTGTACGCAATTAATTTGCACTACAGTAACTAGCGTGATATTTATTTCTGATGGCAGCGCTCAAGGTTCACTCACGCCGCGCACTCTCCGATTGGCCCGGCCCGGAGGGCAGGATCGGCGCGGGATCCGGCCCGATCGGCGCAGCATTTGCCCTGGTCAGCGCCTCTCCTTAGCGAATATGATACCGCTCCCTTTACATTAGCCCGCGGTGGCGAGCCCCGCAGCGTTGAATGGCTACAATAACGATAACGCCCGAAATACACATCGCAACAGAGGACCATAAGCATGGCGCGCGATCCTAAACACGACATTTTATTTCAGCCGATCAAGATCGGGCCGAAGACGCTTCGCAACCGGTTCTACCAGGTGCCGCACTGCATTGGCGCGGGCTCCGATAAACCCGGGTTCCAGGCCGCTCACCGGTCGCTCAAGGCCGAAGGGGGTTGGGCCGGCATCAACACCGAATACTGCTCCATCCATCCGGAATCGGACGATACCCACCGTCTTTCGGCGCGCATCTGGGATGCCGGCGACGTGCGCAACTTGCGCGCCATGACCGACCATATCCATCATTTCGGCGCCCTCGCCGGCGTCGAGCTGTGGTACGGCGCCTCGCATGCGCCGTGCATGGAGTCGCGCGCGACGCCGCGCGGGCCCAGTCAGTACGCTTCGGAGTTTGAAACGCTGACCTATTGCAAGGAAATGGATCTCGACGACATCGCGACCGTGCAGCAGTACTACGTCGATGCCGCCCTGCGCTCCCGCGACGCGGGTTTCGACATCGTTTATGTGTACGGCGCGCACTCGTATCTGCCGGTGCAATTTCTGTCCCCCTACTACAACAAGCGCAAGGACAAATACGGCGGTTCGCTCGAGAATCGTGCGCGCTTCTGGATCGAGACCCTGGAAAAGGTGCGCCGCGCGGTCGGTCAGGATTGCGCCATCGCCACCCGCTTCGCCGTCGACACGCTGTACGGCGAATCCGGCGTCGAGGTCGAGAAGGACGGGGTGAAATTCATCGGTCTCGCCGATCCCCTGGTCGATCTGTGGGACGTCGATGTCGGCGACATCGCCGAATGGGGCGAGGATGCGGGTCCGTCGAGGTTTTATCAGCAAGGCCACCAGGTGCCTTGGACCAAATACGTGAAGCAGGTGGCGAAGAAACCGGTGCTCGGCGTCGGCCGCTTCACCGACCCGGAAAAGATGACGGAGATCGTCACCAAGGGAATCGCGGACATCATAGGAGCCGCGCGGCCCTCGATATCCGACCCGTGGCTGCCGAAGAAGATCGAGGAAGGCCGCTACGACGACATCCGCGTGTGCATCGGCTGCAATGTGTGCATCTCGCGCTGGGAAATCGGCGGCCCGCCGATGATCTGCACGCAAAACGCCACCGCCGGAGAGGAGTACCGGCGCGGCTGGCATCCCGAGAAATTCCCCAAGCGCGGCTCGGAGGATTCGGTGCTCGTGGTCGGCGCCGGCCCGTCGGGAGCCGAATGCGCCCGCGTGCTCCTGGAGCGGGGCTACACCGTGCATTTGTACGACACGGCCGCAAAGATCGGCGGCCATCTCAATGCCGTGGCGACGCTGCCGGGCCTCGGCGAATGGGGCTATCACCGCGATTACCGCGAATTGCAGATCACCAAGCTGGTGAAGAAGAACAAGCAGAGCCAGGTGGCGCTCGGCCAGAAGGCGCTCACCGCCGCGGCCGCGATCGGCTACGGCGCGGAAAAAATCGTCGTCGCCACCGGATCGTCGTGGAACACCGACGGCACGAATTGCCTGACCCACGAGCCGATTCCCGGAGCCGATGCGGGGCAGCCCGATCAGCTCACGCCCGAGCAAGTGATGGAGGGAAAGAAACCCATCGGCAAACGCGTGGTGATTCTCAACGCGGACACCTATTTCATGGGACCGAGCCTCGCGGAAAAGCTCGCGGTCGCGGGTCACGAAGTGACGGTGATCACGGGTGTGCATCTCGCCAATTACATGCATTTCACCCTCGAATACCCCAACATGATGCGCCGCATGCACGAGTTGCACATCAAGGAGATGCACAACGCCTTCGCGAGCAAGATCGAAAAGGGCCGCGTCCAGGTGTACGACATCTGGGGCGACGGTTCCAAGCGCACCTATCGCGGGGTCGGACATCTGCCGCGCGAGCCGAACAAGACCCACCGCTGGGTGGAGTTCGATTCCTTGGTGCTCGTGACCGGGCGGCACTCGAACGACGGCCTGTACCGGGAAATCAAGCAGCGGTCTGGCGAGTGGGAAAAGAACGGCGTGAAGGCCGTATACCTGATCGGCGATGCCGAGGCGCCGCGGCTCATCGCCGATGCCACTTTCTCCGGCCACCGTCTGGCGCGGGAAATCGAGGAGCCCAACGCGCAGCTGCCGCTGCCGTACAAGCGCGAAGTCGCCGTGTGGGGCGCCTCGCACATGCCGGGCGGGCGTTTCGAGCTCGAGTACAAGACATAGGAGCCCGCCTGAGTATTCCACGTGAGCCGCACTGACGCCGTCACTCGGATCCTGTTCGAGGCGTTTCCGACAGCCGAGGTGCGGCTTTTCTATGCGCTCGGCTACGCGGCGATCGGCGTCTTCTGTTACGGCGTGTACGTGCAGATCCGCAAGTACCGTCGCGGCGCGGCGCTGGCGCTTGATGGCGGTCTCTGGTCGCGCTTCGCCGATATGGTCGCGATCATACTGCGCCACAGCACCATCGCGCGGCGCGATCCGGCGGCCGGCGCCGCACATCGGCTGATATTTTATGGCTTCGTGCTGCTGTTCCTGGGCACCGCCACCATCACCCTGGAATATGACATTCTCGAACCGCTGTTCGGGATTCGCTTTTGGCACGGCATCTTTTATCTGGTGTTCTCGTTGGTGCTCGACGTTGCGGGGGTGGCGCTCATCGGCGGCCTCGTCTTCATGATGTACCGGCGCGGCTGGATGCGCCTCCCGAAGCTCGATTATGCGCGCCCCGACCGCTCGCCCGGCGATCCGGATTTCGACCGCCCGCAATACCGGCGCGAAGATTGGGCGTTCCTGTGGACGCTGCTCATCATCGGCTCGACCGGCTATGTTCTCGAGGCCGCACGGCTGGTGTGGCTCGAGGCGCGACCCGACGTGTGGGACACCCGCTGGTGGTCGCCGGTGGGCGCCTTGATCGCCGAGGTGCTGCGAGCGGCGGGATTGAACGCGTACGGCGGCGGTGTGCTGCGCCTCGGCCTGTGGTGGTTCCACGGACTGCTCGCGCTCGCCTTCATCGCGCTGATTCCGTACGGCAAGGTCAAGCACATCTTCACGGCGGCCGGGTCGTTGATGGTGCGCGACAGCCAAGCCGCGCAGCGCCTGCCGCGCATACCGGAAGCCCAGGCGGCGCCGGGCGTCGCCAAGATCACCGACTTCACCTGGAAACAGCTCTTGAATCTCGACGCGTGCACCAAGTGCGGCCGCTGCCACGAGGCCTGTCCGGCGCGTGCCGTGGGCGCGCCGCTGTCGCCGCGCGATGTGATCCTGTCGTTGCGCGAGTTTGCAAACGCCACACTCGAATCCGGCGTGTTGCCGGCCGCCGCCGAACTCGACGTCCACGGCAAGGCGCCCGGCCAGATCGCCATGGAAACGCTGTGGTCCTGCCGTACCTGCATGGCCTGCGTCGAGATCTGCCCGGTCGCCGTGGAGCACGTGCCCATCATCGTGCAGATGCGGCGCAAGCTGGTCGAAGACGGCGCCATGGATCCCTTGCTCACCAAGACGCTGCAGACGATTCACAAAACCGGCAATTCATTCGGCGAATCGAAACGCAAGCGCGGCGCGTGGAGCAAGTCGTTGCCGTTCAAGGTCAAGGATGCGCGCAAGGAGCCGGTCGAGGTGCTGTGGTTCGTCGGCGATTACGCCTCGTTCGACCCGCGCAACCAGAAGGTTTCCCAGACTTTCGCCGAACTGCTGCATGAGGCGGGCGTCGATTTCGGCATACTCTTCGACGGCGAATCGAATGCCGGCAACGATGTGCGCCGCGTCGGCGAGGAGGGGCTGTACGAGGTGCTGGCCAATGCCAACGTCGCGGCGCTCCAATCGGCCACCTTCAAGACCATCGTCACCACCGACCCGCACTCTTATAATACGATCCGCAACGAATACCCCGATTTCGGCGCCAAGTACCCCATCGAGCACTACACCAGCTTCGTGAAGCGGTTGTTCGAGAGCGGGCAGCTCCGCGTCGCCCGTCCACTCAAGTACCGCACCACCTTTCACGACCCTTGTCATCTCGGACGCTTCAACAAGGGCTATGAGGCGCCGCGCGAGGTGCTGAAGATATTGGGCTGCGAGCTCGTGGAAATGGGCCGCAGCCGCTCAAACTCCTTTTGCTGCGGCGCCGGCGGCGGCAGAATCTGGATTCCCGACCCGGTGGGTGCGGAAAAGCCCGCTCAGAATCGCATCAAAGAGGCCGCCGCCATTCCGGGCCTCGAGGTCTACGTGGTGAGCTGCCCCAAGGATCTGACGATGTTCGAGGATGCACTGAAGACCACCGGCAATGAGGGAAAATTCGTGGTGAAGGAACTGATCGAACTGATGCGCGAGGCCATTCCGGCCGCGCGCACCGAGGTAGCGTACGCATGATGATTCTGGTTGCCGTGAAGCAGGTGGCCGCGCTCGACGAGGATTTCGAGATCCGCGCGGACGGGCGCGACGTCGAGGCGGATTTCCTCATTCGGGACCTTAACGAATGGGACGATTTTTCGCTCGAGGAAGCGGTCAAGATCAAAGAGGCTTCGGCCGAGCCGGTCGAAGTCATCGCGGTGTCCGTGGGACCCGAAGAAGTCGATGAGTCCCTGCGCAAGTGCCTGGCCAAAGGCGCGGACCGCGCGATACGTGTGTGGGATGCGGCGGTCGAAGGCTCGGACCCGATCGCGATCGCTCGGGTGCTGGCTGCGGTCGCGAAGCGCGAGGCGCCCTCCATGCTGTTCGCCGGCGTGCAATCCTCCGATCAGGCCTTCGCCTCCACCGGAATCGCCACCGCGGCGTTTCTCGGATGGCCGCACGCCGCGGTGGTGAGTTCCTTGGGCTACGCGCCGGGCGCGAAGAGCGCGGTATTCCGCCGCGAACTCGAAGGCGGCCTGTTGCATGAAGTGGAGATTCAATGCCCCGCGGTTCTGACCATACAGCTGGGCATCAATACGCCGCGCTACGCCTCGTTGCGCAGCATCAAGCAGGCCGCGGCCAAGCCAATTGAAGTGCGGTCCCTGGCGGATATCGGGCTCACCGGCGCCGACGTCGGCGAGGCCGGGTCGCTGTCGCGGGTACGCCGCATGTACGTGCCCGACAAGGGCCGCGCGCAATTGATCGAGGGCGATGCCGCAGAACAGGCCAAGCGCCTGGCCGAAATCATTCGCGAATTCAAGGGAGAAGCGGCGTGAGCGGCGTGCTGATCGTTGCCGAACAGCGGCGCGGGGAGTTGCGACCCGTGTCGCAGGAGCTCATCGGCGCCGCCCAGGGGCTGCGCCGGCCGGGCGAAGAGGTCGCCGTGGCGCTCCTCGCGGCGGCGCCGGAACGGTATGTCGACGCCCTGAAGCTCGCCGGAGTCGACGAAATCATCACGGTCAAGGTGCCGGCGGCCGAATTCGACCCCGACACGTTCGAGACCGCGCTCGGCGCCTTGATTGCCGAACGTCATCCCGATGTCGTGCTCGTGGCGCACAGCGTCGATTCGTTCGGGTACGCGGCGGCTCTTGCCGCGAAGCTCGGGCTCGGATTCGCGACCGATGTCTTCAAAGTGGAGCGCATCGAGGGGGAACTGGTGGCGACCCGCGGCGGTTACGGCCAGAAGGTGAACGTGGAAGTCGACTTCCCGGGCCGCGGCACGGTGCTGCTCGCCGTGCGCGGCAATGTATTCAAGCCGCCGGAAGCCCCCGCATCGCCCAAGGTGAGCGCTTTCGCCGCGCCCACGGCGCCGAGCCGTTCGGTCGCGCGCGAATTCATCGAATTGAGCTCGGGCGACGATATCGACATGGGGGCGGCCGAATTCATTCTGACGATCGGCCGCGGCATCGGCGAGGAAGCCAAGGTGGCCCAGTTCAGCGAGCTTGCGGATGCCGTCGGTGCGACTCTCGGCTGCTCCCGCCCCATTGCGGATGCAGGTTGGCTGCCGAAGAGCCGGCAGGTCGGGCAATCCGGCAAAACCGCGAGCGCCTGCAAGCTCTATATCGCCATGGGGGTTTCCGGAGCCATCCAACATCTGGCCGGCATGAAACACGTCACCACCATCGTCGCCGTCAACAGCGACGCCGAAGCATCTATCTTTGGAGTCGCCAAGTATGGAATTGTGGGAGACATCTTTGAAATCGCCGAGGAGTTACGCCGTCATTTTTAACGCGCTACGCGCAGACATCAACGGGGCCGAAGCGGCCCCGACCGAGAGAATATGTGGGCAGGAGGGGTCGACATGAGCGCCACCGTCGAAACGGCCGGCGCAGCGCCGGCGAAAAGCCCGGGGCTCGAGCGCGGAATCGATTGGACCGGGGCCTTTTGGGTGGCAAGCGGTGTCCCGCCGCTGGTGCTGTTTTCCATCGGCGCTGTCGCGGCCACTGTCGGAAAGCTGTCCTGGGTCATCTGGATGGCATCGATCGCGATGGGTTTCATTCAATCGTTCACTTACGCCGAGATAGCCGGGCTGTTTCCCAACAAGGCGGGCGGCACTTCGATATACGGCGCGATCGCCTGGGTGCGATACGGCAAAATCGTTGCGCCGATCTCGGTGTGGTGCAACTGGTTCGCCTGGTCGCCGGTGCAGGCGATCGGGTCGGCGCTCGCGGCCGGCTATATCCTGAATGGACTGTATGCGCCGGACTCGTTGGTCAATACCTGGCAGCTGACCCTGCTCGATCTCGGATCCCTCAAGACCGGCTTGAGCCTGCGCATCAATTCGACCTTCGTGCTGGGCACCGTGATTCTGCTCGCCGTCAAGTTCATCCAGGACGGCGGCATCCTGCGATCGGCGAATACCACCAAGATTCTGGGAATCTCGGCCATGATCCCGCTGCTGCTGATCGGCGTTGTGCCGATCCTTACGGGCGACATCGTCAAAGCCAATTTTTTTCCCTTGAGTCCCCTCGCGCACGATGCCATGGGCCATGTGGCGGACGGCACCTGGAATATGGCGGGAATCACCGTGCTCGCCGCGGGGATGTTCCTGGCTGCCTGGTCCACCTACGGATTTGAAACCGCGGTGTGCTACACCGGCGAATTCAAGAACCCCAAGACCGACACGTTCAAAGCGATCTTTTATTCGGGGCTGCTGTGCGTGGTGGTGTACACGCTGGTGCCATTCGCGTTTCAAGGCTTCCTCGGCCTCGGCAGCTTGGTGCATCCCGCGGTCGTCGATGCCTCCGGGCACGTGACGGCGGCGGCCGAATACGGCGGGATGCTTGCGCCGGACATCTACAGCGGCATGGGAGTTGCCGCGGTAATGGCCAAAATGGTGCATGCCGGCGCGGTGGTCGGGGTGGTGGTCGTGATCATGCTGATTCTTGCGCTCGTGCTCTCGCTCATGACTTCGATGGCGGGCTCCTCGCGCACGCTCTATCAAGCGTCCTTGGACGGTTGGCTTCCGAAGTATCTCGCCAAGGTCAACTCGCACGGCGCGCCGACCAACGCCATGCTCACGAATCTGGGCTTCAACCTGGTGCTGTTGCTGCTGTCCGACACCGTATTTGTGATCGGCGCCGCCAACATCGGCTATCTGCTGTTCAATTTCCTGAACTTGAATGCGGGCTGGATTCACCGGCTTGATCGGCCTCGCCAGGATCGCCCCTGGCGCGCTCCGACGTGGATACTTGCCGCGGGAGCCGTCTTGTCTTTCGTCAATCTTGCCTTCATGGGCTTCGGCGCCGATGTGTATGGCGCCGGAACGCTCAAGACCGGCATCATTTTTGCCGCGATGATCATCCCGGTGTTCGTGTACCGCCACTACATCCAGGATAAAGGCACATTTCCGCCTGAAATGGCAGAGGACCTGGAGATGATCGAAGGCGAGCAGATCGTCAACCGCGCGGGCTGGTGGCCCTATGCGGTCCTGGTCCTGGGCATCGCCGTAGTGGCGATTACTCACCACCTCGCGGTTTACTGACGCAGGACCCCGGCTTCCTCAAGTCCGCCGAATGGTCAAAGCTTGAAGAAGTAATTGGAGATCAGAACGACGGCGATACCCGCCGCCAGGGTGAGATACGGCAGTACGCCGGCCTTGGTTTCGGTGATCGGTGTGCCGCCGACCTGCAGGTCTTCGAGCATCTTGTCGGGAAACTTACCCCTGTCCTGCACGTAGTGACGAAACCAGAACACCGGCAATATGAGCGCTGCCGCGAGCGCGCCCGCGCTTAGCGCCCACGGGTTCCACACTTTCGCGCCTGCTCCCATGAACACGGCGTTTACGAACGCGAAGATCCCGCCGAGCGCGAGCAACCACGTCGGGGCTCGGTAGGGCCGCGCGGTTTGGCCGGAATCAATGCGGTGGATCCAACCTGCATTGAGATTGAGGAAATTGAATATCATGTAGCCGCAATTCGAAATCGTCAGAATAAACACGAAGCTTGGACCGCCCCCGCAGGCGATGGACAATGCGACTAAATTGAAGATCAGATCCGTCCACATTGCCGCCGTGGGTGCGCCGTGGGAATTCACTTTGCTGAGATAGCGCGGCAACCAGCCGTCGACGGAGCCCTGATAGAGGGTACGCGACGAACCGGCCATCGCCATCATGATCGATAGGAGCAACGCCATGATCATCATGACGACGAGAAGAGCCTCGGCAACGCGGCCGCCGCCGACCATCCCCGCCAGGGCGGCAGCGACACCCGACCCGTCGTTGATCGGCGCAGCGAGCATACCCGTGACGCCGAGCACGCCTTGAAAAGTGAACGGCACCAAGACGAATAGCCCGATACAGAGGACTCCGGAATAGAAAATGGCTTTGAAGGTGTCGCGTCCGGGATTGCGGAATTCGCTCGTGTAGCATACAGCCGTTTCAAACGCATACGTGGACCAGGCGGCGAGGAACATGCCGCCCAGCGCCAGTGTCCAGCCGCCGACGTTCCAATGACCGGGTTTGGGTTCACCGGCGGCGGCCGGCGGCACCAGATGCGTGAAATTGGCATAGTTCACGTGCCCATTCAGCATGGGCACCACGCCCACGATGATCAGGGGCACGATCACCAATAAGCCGATATATTTTTGAATGTTGGCGGTACCGGCGATACCTCCATGTTGGATCGCGAAGGTGATCAACATGAATGCGGCGCCGACAAAGAAGGCCGCGTTGATGGAAAACGTCACCGGGCCCACTGTCTGGGTGAATAGAGCCCACGCCGTGAAATCATGAATTGGCGCGACTGCGGTGAGCACGTACGCGGCCGCAATGCTGCAGCCGAGCGAGAGCACCGGCGACCAGGCAAACCAATTGCACCACACGGAAAGCGGGGCAATCACTTTGCTGTACCGGACCCAGGCGGCCGCACCGTAGATGGATGCGCCACCCGACTTGTTGGGAAATAGCCCGGCGATTTCGGCATAGGTGAACGATTGGACGAACCCCATGACTATCGACAGCGACCAGATTAGAAAACTCAGCTTGCCGACCGCTCCGGCGACTTGGCCGATGGAAAACAACACCAGCGCCGGCACGCCGCTCGCCACCCAAAAAGCGCCCTTCCAGTCGATCGATCGGCGCAGCCTGCTGGATTCACCGTCTTGCAATCGATCAACCTCCGTTGCCCAGCCCCATGAGGAGCACCGAGCGTCTTGCGCCGGCCGAGGCACCGTCTAAGGATGCCCGTGATTTGGACGACGCCTTGTTTCGAGCGATGATAGTAAACGAGGTGGCATGTGCAACGAAGGAAGTTTTCCAAGCAGCTTAAGCTCGCGGCGGCCCACTGGATCGGACGCTGCGAAGATCAGGGCAGCCGTCGATGAGCTACTTGCCCGACAATGTGGTGCTTACCGAATCGGCATCCAAGGCTCTGTGCCGCGAGTTCATCGGCTGGCAGTGCCGCCTCAGGCAGTTGGCGGCGCGCCAGGGGGGCGCGCGGCCTTCTTCGGGAATGCGCCCGCGGGTCCTCGACGTCGCGCGGGGCGAGGAGCTTTCATCCGGCATCGTCACGCTCCTCGTCGAGTCCGAACCGCGGGATAGCACCGCGCTGTTTCGCTATCAGTACCTGAAGACGCACGACCCGAACGAACGCTTCGACAAAGTGCTTGAAATCCTCCAGGCCGGCTATTTCCAGGAGCCGGCGCGTTTTTCAGATCTCATGACGGCGCTCTTCGGGCCGGGCTCGACGCTTGCGGCGCTGCTCGCCGCCCAAGGACGCTGCATCCTCGACTTTGAACAACACACCCAGGGTTATCGCATTCCGTGCAGCGTCGCGCGACTCAGCTTGGGCCACGCCTTCCATCAGGCCACGTATTGGCACAACCGGCTTTTCAATCCCAATCTCCCGGCCGGCGTCGAGATTCTCTCCTTCCGGCCGGATTGGTCCCATTCCGCACGCTATCGCACCGGCGACGCGGGCGAGGATCCTGTCTGAATATTCCAGCGCCCCTCAGAATTTGCGGTATGCCTTGTTGAGTTCGACGAGTGGATGACGCGGCGACATCTGGAACTTGATCAAGAGTTCACGCGCCAGCATGTCGCGGTCCTGTTGATTGTCCGGAAGCTTCACACCTTCAGGCACCGTGACCCAGCCATTGACGTTGCGGTCGAAGACGGCGGCCTTGCCTTCCTCGTAGCCCAAGTGCACGTCCTCGAGCCAGTTCAAGTCCGACCAGCCCATGGTGTTCATGTACTTCTTGAGGAAGGGTGTGAGCCGGTTATAGTCCGGGACCAGATTGACATCGTAACGGTAACCGATGTGCTGGCCGATTTCTTTTTCTCGCCGCGTGTCGAGACCCGCCGTCTTGATGAAGTGATCAATGTCCTTGGAGCCGGCCATCTTGGTGGCGGCGGTTTTCCCCGCCGACTTGCCGGCTGGCTTGGCCGACTTGGCCCCCTTCTTGGCTGCGTATTTGCTGAGCTTGACTACTTTGGCCATGGTTTCACATCTCTCAGTAGCGAGTCATATCGGGCCGGCCGACCGTGTACTGCGATCCGGCTAGAGGCACCATGGCGAGCGCGGAAGCTTCCATGGTCAATGCGGCCAGATCCTCGGGCTCCAAGCTGTGTACGTTGGTCTTCCCGCAGGCGCGCGCCATCATCTGGCATTCGATAGTGAGGCAGTGGAGGAAGTTGTAAACCCGTTCCGCCGCCCCATCGGGGTCCAGGCGCTTGCGCAGCACCGGATCCTGGGTGGTCACGCCGACCGGGCAACGGCCCGTATGGCAGTGATAGCAATGCCCCGCCTCGACGCCGATCTCCTTCTCGTAGTCGGCTTCCGGGATATCCTTGTTGCAGTTGAGGGCCATCAGGGCGGAATGCCCGATCGCGACGGCGTCGGCGCCCAGCGCCAGCGCCTTGGCGACATCGCCGCCGTTGCGGATGCCGCCGGCGTAAACCAGGGAAATCTCGCCGGACATGCCGACGTCGTCCAGCGCCTTGCGGGCCTGCCGGATCGCGGCGATACCGGGCACCCCTGTCTCCTCGGTCGCGATATGCGGGCCGGCGCCGGTGCCGCCTTCCATACCGTCGATATAGATGCTGTCGGGGCCGGTCTTGGCCGCCATGCGCACATCGTCGTACACGCGGGCTGCGCCGAGCTTGAGTTGAATCGGGATCTCCCCATTCGTTGCTTCACGGACCTCCTGGATCTTCAGCGCCAGATCGTCAGGCCCGAGCCAATCCGGATGGCGGGCGGGCGAGCGCTGGTCGATGCCCGCCGGCAGCGAGCGCATCTCGGCCACCTGATCGGTCACCTTCTGGCCCATCAGATGGCCGCCGAGGCCCACTTTGCAGCCCTGACCAATGAAGAACTCGCAGCAGTCCGCCAGACGCAAATGGTTCGGGTTGAAACCGTAGCGCGACTGAATACATTGATAGA
Source organism: uncultured Gammaproteobacteria bacterium (assembly GCA_963758145.1). Taxonomy (GTDB): domain Bacteria; phylum Pseudomonadota; class Gammaproteobacteria; order Steroidobacterales; family Steroidobacteraceae; genus Bog-1198. The sequence goes on along the minus strand of CAVWUK010000008.1, from coordinate 308,287 downwards.
GCCATTTCGAGGAATAGCGGCGCTCGTCGGGTATCATGCCGCCCTCGCCGGAACAAGTGGCGGTGCCGGCCATGGTCGCCCCGCGCGCCAAGGCGATTTTCGCTTCGTAGCTCAACGCGCCGAAACTCATGCCGGTGATGTAGACCGGAATGTCGAGCACCAGCGGCCGCTTCGCGCGCGGCCCGATGATGGTCTTCGTTTCGCATTTTTCCCGGTAACCCTCGATGACGAAACGCGTCAACGTGCCGGGGAGAAAAGTCAAATCGTCCCAACTGGGGATCTTCTTGAACAGCGAGAAGCCGCGCATTCGGTAGCGGCCAAGCTCGCTCTTGATGTGGATGTCATCCATGACCTGGGGGGTGAACAAAGCACTCTGGCCGAGCACGTGTGTGTTTCGACCGAGCTTCTTCTTCGTCGCCGGCACCGTGACTGGCGCCTTCTTTTCCTTCGCCATATTCTGCGTTCCTTTCTCGGAATATCTAGAGGATGAGCTTCTTCTCGGCAGGCTCGAGATTGTCGTAGTTCCAGAGCTGCCGGCCGGCGCATATCTTTTGCATGTTCTTGGCGCCCTTGGGCGCTTCGAGACCGTACAGCTTCAACTTGCGCTCCAGCCACTGCACGTCGAGGTCGGTCATCTCGGCTGGTACGGCATCGACGCCGAGTCCATCGATATTTCCACCGACGTAAATGGTGCCGTCGTACATCGAATCGCCCAGGTTCTTGCCGGCATTGCCAAGGATGACCATGCGTCCGCGCTGCATCATGAAGCCGCAGAAAGCGCCGGCCCGGCCCCCGATGATGATCGTGCCGCCCTTCATGTCGATACCCACGCGGGCACCCACATCGCCCTTGCAGATGAGGTCGCCGCCGCGAAGCGCCGCGCCGAAGGTCGAGCCCGCGTTCTTCTCGATCACCACCGTTCCGGCGAGCATGTTTTCGGCGCACGACCAGCCGACGCGGCCTTTGATGTGGATGTTCGGGCCGTCGATCAAGCCGCAGCCGAAGTAGCCGAGACTGCCTTCGATGGTGAGGTTGAGGCGGTTGAGGATGCCGACCGCCAAAGAATGCTTGGCGCCCGGGTTTTTCATGACCACGGTGCCAAAGCCCTGGCTCATCAGCTCGCGCACCTTCAGATTGATCTCGCTCGAACTCATCGGACCTGCATCGAATTGCGCGCGCTTCTTGAAGTCGACTTCGAATGCGTCCGTATAGGTGAACCGCTCCTCTTCCTCCGGTCGGAAGAAGCGCTGCTGCGAACGCCCTGCGAGCTGCTCGGTGTGCATTCCCAAGTCCGTGGCTTTTGTCGTGGCTGCCATAGTTTCTCTCGAGTCTTTTGATGGGGAACAGGTATCAATTATTCCAGACGCGCACTTCGCCCTCATAGGGGTCGAAGGTGTCGATCTCGTGCGGGAAGACGCTGCGGATCGCCACTTCCTCGGAAGCGAGCGCGATGAAACGATCGCTTTCGTAAAGCACCATCGGCTTGGCGGCCATCGTATCCTTGGCCATTCCCAAGCTGTCGGAAGTCGCGACCAGGTAGGTGAAGACGCCATCGAGCTCCTCGATCGACGCTTTCATCGCATCTTCTAGCGTTGCCCCCTGCGCCATCCGGTCCGCCAAATAGACCGCGATCATTTCGGAGTCGCAATTCGACACGAAGCGGTGGCCGCGCCTCTCCAGTGCGCGTCGACCGTTCCAGTAGTTGGTGAGCTGGCCGTTGTGCACCACGGAGACATCGGCGAATGGGTAGGCCCAATAGGGATGGGCGGAGCGGATATCGACGTCCGATTCGGTTGCCATGCGGGTGTGTCCGATGGCGTGCGTGCCGACGAAGCCGCCCAGCGAATACTGGCCGGCGACGTGATCGGCATCGCCCAGATCCTTGATCAGCTCGAGGCCATGGCCGATCGAGAGGATCTCCGCGCCCTCGACGTCCTCAATGTAGTTCGCGAGGCGGCGCAGGTCGCCGTCAAAGGCAATACGGAAGCGGAAGGCGTATTCCGTTGCCATGTCCTCCTCGATGATCTTCGCGTCGAGTTCGGCAAGACGGCGTTCGATCTCAATGCGGCGCTGCTTCACCTGGTCGTGAATCTTGAATCCCTTCGACATCTCGTCTTGCTCGGCAACCTTGAAGCGTATGACCAGCTCCTTGCCGTGCGGCTTGCCGTAAAGCGCGTAGCCGGTCGAGTCCGGCCCGCGGTGCTTCAGGGACTGCAGCATCGCTGTCATCTCGCGGCCCACATCCCCGGTCCGCCCACGATGAATCAATCCGGCAATTCCACACATGAGTCGCTCTCCTTTCGCTGCCTCCGGCGCCTTGCCGTCAGGGCAAATAGTCCCAATATTGCTTCAGATCCCAGTCGGTCACGGTGGACATGAACTTTTCCCACTCGTCACGCTTGTAGTGCGTGAAAACCCGGTACATCTCATCCGGCATCGCCGCTTTGATCGTTTCGTCCTTGTCCAGCTCGGCGAGCGCCTCCCCGAGCGACATGGGCAATTTCTTCACCTTCTTGCCGGCCGCCATAGCGACATAAATATTGCGCTCCTCGGGTTCGCCCGGATCAAGCTTGTGGTTGATGCCGTCGTCGAACGCCTTGAGAATGGCTCCCGCCATCAAATAAGGGTTCACCGTGGAGTCGACCGACCGGTATTCGAACCTCCCCGGCGCGGAGATCCGCAGCGCACACGTACGATTCTGATAACCCCAGTCGGCGTAGACCGGCGCCCAGAAGCCCGTGTCCCAGAGCCGTCGATACGAGTTGACGGTCGGTGAGCCGATTGCGGTCAGCGCCGCCACGTGCTTGATCAGGCCGCCGATGCAGTGCAGTCCAATGGGACCTGGCTTGGGGTCGCCCTTTACCGGCATAAAGGTGTTCTCGCCGCCCTCGAGATAGGTAAAGTTTTGCTCGAGTCCCGGCAGGTCGTCATACCCGAGCTTGTTCAGCCTTTCCTCGCCACCGCGCCATAGCGAGAGGTTGTGATGGCACCCGGACGCGGAGACACCCATGAATGGCTTCGACATGAAGCAGGCAATCAGGTTGAACTCGCGCGCGACCTGGGCGCAGATCTGCCGATAGGTGGTGAGTCGATCGGCGGTGCGCAGGCAATCGTCGTACATCCAATTGAGCTCGAGCTGACCCGGCGCGTCCTCGTGATCGCCCTGGATCATGTCGAGGCCCATGGCGCGGGAATACTCGATTGCGCGCATGAACACCGGCCGGAGCGACTCGAACTGATCGATGTGATAACAATTGGGCTTGGAAAATCCGCCGTCCGGCAGGCCGTCCGCGCCCTTCTTGAGCCACATCATCTCGGGCTCGCAGCCGTGGCGAAGATGCAGCCCGTTGTGGGCCTTCTTGAACGCTTCATGAATCAGCCGCAGGTTGCCGCGACAGTCGGAGGTCAGATGCCCGCCAGGCTTCTCCTTCTCCTCGCGGTTGCGAAAACAGGTGCAGAAAACCCGTCCAATCCGCTTGTCCCAGGGGAGCTGCGCAAACGTCTCGGGATCGGGAATGCCAACCAGCTCCGAGGCCTCGGCCCCGTAGCCGATATAATTCTTGTGGCGATCGACGTATAGATTGGCGGTGGAGCCGTAGACCAGTTGGAAGCCGCGCTCGGCCACGCGCTCCCAATGATCGGCGGGAATGCCCTTTCCGACGATGCGCCCGGTCACCGAGACGAACTGACAATACAGGTACTGGATCCCCAGCCGATTGATCTTCTCGCGCACTTGCCTGACGAGATCGCTGCGGCCCGTGGCGTTTACATGTACATCCAAATCAGTCATGAAGACCCTCCACCGTAAGTCATTGTTGTCGCAGCGAATGTCCCTGGGGACTTGACTCGGGACGCCGAGAGTGTCACATAGGTCTGTGCCGATTTCATTCCAAACTTATACCAATGAACCCCAAGCGGTTGCAATGGCTGAAATTGGGCTGGGCGCCGGCGGCGGCGGACCGGTCATCCGGGATCCCGTTCCCGGCTCCTTGTCGATCACCGCGCAGCTGCGCCAGGCGATCCTCGACGGGCGCTACCTGCATGGCGAGAAACTTCCCGCCGAGCGCCAGTTCGCCACGGCCTTCGGCGCATCGCGCGCCACGATCCGCACCGCCCTGAACCGGCTCGAGGCGCAGGGGCTCGTGACGCGGCGACTGGGCGCGGGCACTTTCGTTAATTTTCCTGTGCGCGGTGATGACGAGAGTATCGCCGATCAAACGAGCCCACTCGAACTCATTGATGTGCGCCTTGGGATCGAGCCGCACATGGTCCGCCTGGCCGTGCTGAACGCCACGGGCCGGGACATCGAGCGCTTGGGCGGCGCGATCGGGCGCATGGAAGCGTCGAGCGGGGACAGCGAAAACTTCACGCTTTGGGACGAGGAGTTTCATCAGTTGATCTCCGAAGCGACCCGCAATCCGCTTATGGTTTGGGTTTATCGCCAGATCAATGCCGTACGCACACACAGGCAATGGAACGCCATGAAGGACAAGGTTCTGACTCCCCAGCGCATCGCCGAATACAATCGTCAGCACACGGCGCTCTACGAAGCGATTCGAGCACGCGATATCGAGGCGGCCGTGGCCATCGTCACCGATCATTTGCACTTCGCCAGACGTCAGCTGATGGGGGTCGATTCGGGCGACGAGCGGTTGCGGTGAATCCGTCAGGACGTGCGCGCCGGTGAGGCTCCGCCGGCCTCCGGCAGCTGCGTCCGATACCCCGCACGCGTCCACAGGATTGGAAAGAAGCTCTCGTCCATCGTATCGTCCGAAATCCTCTTGTATCGGCTGTAAATGTGGCTGACCTCGGTCGGGTGGAAACGGCATTCCGATGAGAGGCAATGCGTGACGAGCGACCGGCGCGGCTGGCCTGTCCGGTTGCTGTCCGAACCGTGCCAGGTACGGCCGGAATGCACGGCGCAGCCCCCGGCGGGAACCTCCACGCAGGCGATGTCCACCTTTTGCCCGACCGAAGCCGCCGCCTCTTCAAGCGCCTCGCGATAATTCTCGGGTGCGTGAAATTGGCGGATGGGCGGAAAGTTGCCCCAGCGATGCGAACCACGCACGTATTCCAGGGTGCCTCCCTTGGCCGAGGTGTCGTCAAGCGCCATCCAGACGGTGATGAAGCCGCTCGGCACGACCCAGCCGCAGTAGCTGTCGTCCTGATGGTAGCCGAGCGGCTTGGCCCCCGGCGGTTTCCAGATGACGTTATCCTGACCGATGCGCGCCCCCGGCCACCCGCCCAGAGTGGCGCAGATCCGGCCGATCTCCGGCTTGAGCACGATATCGGCGACGACTCGGTCGGACTTCCAGCCATTGCAGATCTGGCGCGTGAGGTCGGCCGGATCCCGCCCTTCGCGCCAATTCCATTCGTCCGGTTGGAGGCCTGTCGCGAATTCGCCTCGAAACAGCGGTTCGAACCGTGACCGCGCCATCGTGACTTCTTCCGCTGTCAGAAATCGCTCGATGACGATGAACCCGTCCTCATTCCATGTCTCGATCTGCGCCTGGGTTAACATGCCGCTCGACTCCAACGTTCTGCGAAAGTTACGCCGCAACCCCGGGAAAGTCATCCGGCGTGCTGCACTCACGGTGAGGCGACTCGCTTGAATTCGCCACGACGCGCAGTGATTTTTGGGGAGCCGGATGAGCTAAAATGTCGCCCGGCAATAATTTATGCCGATAACAACGTTCACAAAAGGGCTTGCGCTCAGCAACTCTGGAGACATTCATGGCACTGACTTGGCGTCACTCGGTTTTGGCGGATCGGCACCGCGCGCTCGGATCCAAGCTCGAGGATTGGAACGGCATGGGCACGGCGTGGACCTACGCCAAGGACGTATCCCAGGATCACGTCGCGATTCGCACCAAAGCCGGCCTGATGGACGTCTCGGGCCTCAAGAAGCTGCACCTGGTGGGTCCGCACGCGTCCGCGGTGCTGAACTACACCACCACGCGCGATGTCAGCAAGATCTATCCCGGTCAATGCCGGTATGCCTGCATGCTGAATGAGGCGGGTTATTTCATCGAAGATTGCGTGCTGTACCGCAATGGACCGAACTCGTGGATGGTTGTGCACGGTAGCGGCGCCGGCCACGAAACCCTGACGGGCTACGCGGTCGGCCGCAACGCCGCGATGATCGTCGATGACGACCTGCACGATTTGTCGCTGCAGGGTCCCGTCGCGGTCGACTTTCTGGCGAAACACATACCCGGAATCCGCGACCTCAAGTATTTTCATCACATGCCGGCGACGCTGTTCGGCCGGCCGGTGACGATTTCGCGAACCGGGTACACCGGTGAACGCGGCTACGAGATCTTCTGCAAGGGCGAGGACGCGGGACTCATCTGGGATACGATCTTGAGCGAAGGCAAGTCGATGGGGATCATTCCCACCTGTTTTACCACGCTCGATTTCCTGCGGGTCGAGAGTTATCTCTTGTTCTATCCGTACGATATGTCCCAGATGTATCCGTTCGAGCATGATCCGCCCGGCGACAGTCTGTGGGAGCTCGGGCTCGATTTCACGGTGAGCCCCGGCAAGAACGATTTTCGCGGCGCCGACGCGCATGCCCGGCTCAAGGGCAAGGAGCGCCTCAAGATATTCGGGCTGCTGATCGAGGGCAAGACGGCGGCGGACATGGGCGACCCGGTCTATGCCGGCAATAAAAAGGTGGGCGTCGTCACATGCGCCATGGTCTCGACCCTGACCGGCAAATCGATGGCGATCGCGCGTCTCGACGTGCCGGTCGCGGTGCATGGCACCAAGCTCGAGATTCGCGGCAAGAACCTCAAGGCGGCGGCAACGGCGCACACGCTGCCGTTCGACGACGTGGACAAGAAAAAGCGTACGGCGTTGGGTTAAGGAGCTCCCTATGCAAACCAAACTCTTGATCAACGGCACCCTGGTGAAGGGCGAAGGAACCCTCGAGCGCGTGCTCGACCCGGCGAGCGGCAAGTGCATTGCCGAAGTGCACGAGGCGAGCCACGCGCAGCTCGAGGCTGCCGTCGCCGCGGCCGAGGTGGCGGGACCGGGCTGGGCGCAAACCGTGCCGAAGGACCGGGCGGCGCTGCTGCTGCGCCTGGCGGATCGCATCGAAGCCGACGGAGCCGCGTTCGCCAAATTGGAATCCGACAATACCGGCAAGCCGCTCGCCGCCGCGTTGAATGACGAGATTCCCGCGATCGCCGATGTGTTTCGCTTTTTCGCCTCGGCCGCTCGAACGCAGCACGGCGCGTTGGCGGGCGAATATCTGCCCGGTTTCACCAGCATGATCAGGCGCGATCCGGTGGGAGTCGTCGCCTCGATTGCGCCCTGGAATTACCCCCTGATGATGGCGGCATGGAAGTTGGGACCGGCGCTCGCGGCCGGCAACACCGTGGTGCTGAAGCCCTCGGAGCAGACGCCGCTCACCGCCTTGAAGCTGGCCGAGCTTCTGGCCGAGATCTTCCCCAAGGGGGCGGTGAACATCGTGTGCGGACGCGGCGAGAGCGTCGGCGCGCCCCTGGTCGCGCACCCCCGGGTGCGCATGGTCTCGATCACCGGCGATGTGGCGACCGGGCAGAAAATCCTGAGCGCGGCGGCGGGCAACTTAAAGCGCACGCACCTCGAGCTCGGAGGCAAGGCGCCGGTTATCGTGTTCGACGATGCGGATCTGGAGGCGGTGGTGGCGGGTGTGCGGACCTTCGGCTTTTACAACGCCGGTCAGGATTGCACCGCCGCGTGCCGCCTGTACGCGGGCGCCGGGATCTACGAGCGCCTGGTCGCCGACTTGGGCGCCGCGGTGCGCTCCCTCAAGGTGGGCACGCAGCGAGAGGAAGGGGTGGAAATGGGTCCGCTCATCTCCGCCGAACAGCGCGCCCGTGTGGCGGGATTTGTGGAACGGGCGGTTGCCCAAAGGCACATCGAAGTGACTACGGGCGGCAAATCGCGCACCGGCGCCGGCTTCTTCTACGAGCCCACCCTCGTCGCCGGCACACGTCAATCGGACGAGATCGTGCAGCGCGAGGTGTTCGGTCCGGTGGTGTCGGTGACCCGATTCACCGATGCGGACGATGCGGTGGCCTGGGCGAATGATTCCGAATACGGCCTCGCCTCCTCGGTGTGGACCAAGGACGTGGGCAAGGCCATGAGCGTCGCCGCGCGGCTGCAGTACGGCTGCACCTGGATCAACACGCACTTCATGCTGATCAGCGAAATGCCCCACGGCGGCTTCAAGCGTTCCGGCTACGGCAAGGATCTGTCGGTGTACGCGCTCGAAGACTACAGCGTGCCGCGGCACGTCATGGTCAAGCTGTAGCGGAGACCGACTGTAGTGGCGGCGGCTCGATGGGCCCGAGCACGCGTTCAAGCGTAAGTCCCAAGGACAACAGCTTCGCATCATCACCGCGCAGCATGTCGAACTCCAGAGCGACCGGCAGTCCCGCCGCCGTCAGGCCGGCGGGAAGCACGAGCCCCGGTGCACCGCCGCAGCTCGCGTGAACCGTATTTCGCAGCATCGCGGTTCGAACCGTGATCGCTGCGCCGCGAACCGTGATCTCATCCTCCACGCCGATGGGCAGCGCCGTGGTCATGGCGGGCGGAAAGACCATCGCCGTCAGGCGGTGCTCCCCGAAATACGCCGCGGTCGCGGCGCGTAAAACTTCGAGCTTTTCGATGGCCCGCTGGTAGCGCCCGCTGGAGACGGCGTGCGCGCCGCCTGCGATGAACTGGGTGTCGAAGCGATGTCGAAGCGGAGCACCGACCTGCGCGAGCATGCGCTCGAAATCGACGCCCGTGGAGTATTCCCGCAAGTAAGTCTTCTCGGCGGCGACCACTTCGTAGCAAAGTATATCCATCGTTGTCGCGATGCCGGAGTGCAGCGGCTCCGGCAACTCGGCGCGAACCAGCTCGATCCCGGCGTCGTGCAATTTCTGCAGAGCCATGGTGGCGACCCGTTCGAGCTCGGCATCGAGGCCGCTCCAGGCGATGGAAGGCACGGCCAACCGCGCCTCTCGCAAGGGGATCGGCTTCACCGGCATCGCATCCGGCCGCAGCACGGAGTCGAACAGGATCAAGTCTTCCACGCTTCGCGCCATCGGGCCTGCGCTGTCGAGCCGCGGAGCAATCGGCATGATGCCGCTCGACGGGTAGCGGCCCGTGCTCGGGCGCAGGCCGACAACGCCGCATAACGCTGAGGGCACGCGGATCGAACACGTGGTGTCCTCGCCGACCGCGAGCGGCGTCATGCGCGCACTCACCGCCGCCGCAGAACCGCCGCTGCTGCCCCCCGGACTGCGCGACGGATCGTACGGGTTGCGGCACGCGCCGAATGCGGTGTTGTTGCTGGTCACCCCAAGGCCGAGTTCGTGCAAATTGGTTTTGCCGAGCAGAATCGCGCCCTCCGACAAAAGTGCTTGCAGGATGGGGGCATTCGCCGCGGGACGAAAATCGGCGAGCGCCGCCGTGCCGGACGTCGTCGGCAGGCCGGCCGAATTGATGCTGTCTTTCAGTGGAATCGGTAGGCCGTGCAGCGCGCCCAGGCGCGCACCGCCCGCCCGCGCGCGGTCGGCGCCGTGCGCCGCTTCGAGCACCGCGTCCGGCTCGATCGAGATGAACGCATTCAGGGCCCTCGATGCCGAGCAGCGGGCGAGCAGCGCCGTCGCATAGGCCTCGGCGGAGATCTCACCTCGCCGCATCGCGCCCACGGCGGCGGCGGCACCGAACGAACAGGGATCCGTCATCGTCCGATCATAAGGCATTTTCTCGGGCCGCTCGCGCGTGGCGGAGTCTGCGAACTGAGTCACGCTTTGACGGCCCGGATCCGCCGATGTGCGTCGTCCCGCGGCGACAGCTTTGCGTGCCCGCGATTGCGGCGATAATGAAGCCATTCGCTGCCTCGGGCGCCCGTGGCAGCATGGTCATGGCCCCGGTGGGGCGAGGAGAAGGTCAATGGTCCGGCAATCGCGATTTCTCGGGCTCGACAGTTTGCTCGCGGCGGCACTCGGTCTTGGCGCGTTCAGCGGCGCCGCATCGGCGGGTGATGTGGCCGTGTCGATCAGCGTCGGTCAGCCCGGATTCTACGGACAAATCAATATCGGCAGCGTTCCGCAGGCGCAAGTGGTTTATGCCCAGCCGGTGGTGGTGCAACCGGCGCCGGAATACGTCGCGGCTCCGCCGATCTACCTGCACGTGCCGCCGGGCCACGAAAAGCACTGGAGCAAGCATTGCGCCGAATACCACGCCTGCGGGCGGCGGGTCTTCTTCGTGCGCGATGACTGGTACAACAACGAATACGTGCCGCGATACCAGCGCGAGCACGCCGAGCGCGGCCACGGCGAAGGACACGATCATCACGAGGATTGATCAGCTCGACAATTCCTGCAGATACCATGTGACGAAGCGGTCCGCGAACGGCTCCTGCAGCGAGTACGGCCCGGGCTCGAAGAAGCGTGAATTGACGCCGGCCTGATTCATTTCGACGATCTTCTTGTCCTCCGCGCTGGTGGTCTTCCACAGCCACGTCAGGCGCTCGACCTCGTAGTCCGTGCCCTCCACCGCGGCCTCATCCACGAGCCACAGCACTTCCATCTCGGTGCGGTCCACGGTGCGTGGAATGAAGCGATAAATGACCCCATGGTCGGGGTAGGCCAGGAAATCGCTCAAGGGACCGATGTCGAAATACGTCGAGTTGCCGTCGGAGGCCGAAAACGATCCCATCAGCTTTCCGAGCGGCCGGCCGTCGTCGGTTGCGCTCGACTGCCCTTCGTAGAGGGCGCTGCGGAAGACGGAGATCGACTCCTGGCCGGGGACGGCCGCGCGACCGTAACCGTCGATGTCGGGAACCACGATGCCGAGCGTTTCGGCGCGCCGGCGCCCGGCTCGCTCGGCCTCGGCGTTCATTTCCGCCGGCCGCGCATACACATGGCGCTTCGCGTACTCCGGGTGCGCCGGCTGGCAGTGATAACACTCCATATAGTTCTCGACGGCGAGCTTCCAGTTGGCGGTGATCGAATATAGCTCGCGATGGGCAACCTTGGCGCGGGCCCAGCCGTAGACGCCGGCCGATCGGGCCAATGCCTCCTCGGCCGCCGAGAAGTCGAGCGGCTGCTCGGCAAAGGTCGTAAAAATCAAGCCTTCGATGACGCGTACCGGGAGCGTCTTCAGCCCCATGTCCGAGCGCCGGAACGACTCCGGCATGAGCCGGGCAGCCAACAGATTGCCTTCGAGATCGTAGGTCCATGCATGGTACGGACAGGTCAGGCGCGCGGCGGCCGCTCTTCCGGCGCGGCCGGCGCACAGGCGCGATCCGCGATGCCGGCACACATTGAGCAGCGCCCGCACCTCGCCCGCGGTCGTGCGCACCACGATCACCGACTCCGAGCCGAGGTCGACCACCAAGTACTCACCCGGCCGGGCGATGCTGCTCATGTGGCCGGCGCAGAACCAGTGCTTGAGCAGCATGCTCTGCATATCGCATTCGAATATCGCGGGGTCGGTGTAGAACTCGCGCGGCAGCGCATGCCCCGGCCGGCGGCTCCGTATGAGCGCCGGCAGCTGGGCCGCGGATTCAATGGATTTGCGCATCACGCCTTCTCCTTGGGATCGCTCAAGTTCTGTCGGCTCAAGGTCTATCGGATCGACTATATCGCGCTCCCATCGCGAGTCCCACCAGCAGCGCGAGCGCCGCCCCGCTCAAAAGCGCGGGCAATCCATTGTTCGGCCATTGATCCATGGCGATGCCCCCCAGGCTCGGTCCGATGACCCCGCCCAGGCAATACACAATGACGAACAGGGTGTTCGCCGTCGGCAGATCCGCCGCCGGGAACTCAGTGCCCAGCAGGGCGATTCCCTGACTGTAGAAGGCGTACAGCGTGCCGCCCCAGATGAACAAGAGCGGCCACAGCAGGAGCGGCGTGCCAAACAGCGGCTGCAACAGGAGCGGGCCGAGGAAACTGAGCAGCGCACAGATGCCGAGCATGAGGCGCCGGCCGAACCGATCGGCAAGCAGCCCGATCGGCACCTGCAGCACCACATTGCCGGCCATGAACACCGCGAGCAAGAGCAGAGCCGTACGCTCGGGGAAACCCGCATGCAGGCCGAAAAGAGGCAACAGCGTGAAATCCGCCGATTCGACCAATCCGGCCACCAATGCGGCCAACATGACGAAGGGGGCGCTGCGCACGGCGCCGGCGAGCGAGCGCAGCGGCGTCATGGGCTGCGCCGCGCCCTCAACGCCGCGCAGCAGGGCGAGCGGCGCGAGGGTCACCACCAGACCGACGGCGCCGACCACGAACGGTTGCCAACCGCGGGTACCGGTGAATTCCAGCAGGATCGGTCCGGCAATGGTTCCGATCGAGAACACCGTACCGTAGATGCCCATGACGGTGCCGCGCGACTCGTCCCCGCTCACATTGTTCATCCAGATTTCGCTGGCGACCCACGACAACCCGAGCGCGCATCCGCTCAAGAATCGCAAGACCAGCCAGGAATCGACGGTCGGCCATATCGGCATGATCGGCAGGATCAGCGCGGCGATGCCGATGCCGGCGATCACGCAGCGTTTCAAGCCGAAGCGGCCGATGATCCGCGGATACAACGGCCCGAGAAGAATCACCGCGATCAAGCTCGAGGCCGTGACCGCTCCGATGTCGAAGCTCGAGTAGCCGGCGCGGCTCAAGGTGAGAGCGATCAGCGGTGGCTGGAAACCGAAGATCATGCCGACACCCAAGCTCGAGGAGAATACGGCCGCGAGCGTCAAATGCCGCGAGGCTTGCTTCAAGGGAGGCACGATCGACGCATGAAGGTCACCTTGGATTGCAAGCGAGCCGCCGTGCCCCTTGCACAACAAGGTGCGCGATTCTTCACGTGCCTGTCGTGCAATAAACTTGCGTGTGAGTAAACGCTATGTTACGAATTGACCCTGCCGATCACAAGGGGATCGCCAAAAGGCGCGGCCGGGATGCCGAAGTACGCCACAGACGCGGGCGCATGCGCTTTTAGGTAATTGCTTGGCGGCCGTTCGATGTGTTGATCAAGGGAGACAACTAAATGAAAAATGCGTTGTGTGCCGCAGACACGGCCGCGTTCCTGGCCTCATCCATCCTCGCCACCCTGATAGGCGCCGCGCTGTTCTGCGGCTCGGCGATCGCGGACCCGGCAGGGCCCCCAACCCCGGCGACCCCTGCCCCTGCGGCCAAAGGCGGAGGCGAATTGGAAGAGATCATCGTCACCGCCGAAAAGCGCGAATCGACGGTGCAGGCGACGCCGATCGCGATGACGGCCTTGAGCGCGGGCGATCTCACCGAGCAAAACATCACATCCATCCAGGACCTCGTCGGCGCCATACCCGGGATCTCGCTGCGCACGGCGGGACCGGGACAAACCGAATACGAAATGCGCGGCCTGGCCTCCTCCGGCGGCTCCGTGGCCACGGTAGGCTTCTATCTCGATGAGACGCCCTTGTCGGCATCCGCAGTGGCGCTGAACGGCCGCACGGTCATTGACGCCGATCTCTACGATCTCAATCGCACCGAGATACTGCGCGGGCCGCAGGGCACTTTGTACGGCGCCGGATCCATGGGCGGCACCATCAAGCTGGTCACCAATGCGCCAAAGCTCAACGATCTCGATGGGGCTGCCTACATCGACGCCTCTCAAACCGACGGCGGCGGCACGAACGGCCGCGGCAGCTTTATGCTGAATGTTCCGCTCGGCGAAATCGCGGCGCTGCGCTTTGTTACGACGGATAAGTACATCAGCGGCTGGATCCACCGCTACGTCATCGCACCCGGCCAGTTTCCGTTTCCGACGGGTTACGGCACATGCGGCGCCGCAATTGTTTACTACTGTAACCGCGGCAACGTTCAGGACGCACCCGTTTCCCTGGACATCCCGGGCTCCAACCTCGAGCGCTTCATTTCGTCGCGAGCGTCCTTGCTGCTTCAACCGTCCGATGCGTTATCCATCACCAGTAACTTCATGTATCAGCGCATCGATGCCCAGGGATACAACAACTTTCAGGCCCCGCCGAACAATGAAGCGATCTATCAGCCCTACGATATCAAGGAGCCGTACTACGATTCTTTCCATCTGTGGAGCATGAAGGTCAGCTACGACATGTCGTTCGCAAACCTGACCTCGGCATCGTCGTATTGGAAGCGCGATGTATATCAATCGACGGATTCGACCGAGGCTCTGCAAAACATCTTCAATTACACCGCGTTTGTCCCAAACCTCTACGAGGACAACGATACGACCTGGCAGATCGCCCAGGAAATGCGGCTCACGTCGCGGGGTGAAGGGGACTTCCAGTGGGTGGGCGGCCTGTACTATTCGAACCTGCACTCGGGCTACATCACGAAGAATCAGACCGTTGGTTTTATCACCACCCCGTACTGTCCGTACGGCGCCGGTCCCTTGGGCGGTCATTGCCCGGTGGCCGATCAAAACACCTACGGAGTGACTGCGGGCCCGAATCCCGAGGGCATCATGTTCAACGACAACAATCCGAACATCCTCAACCAGAAGGCGATCTTCGGCGAGACAAGCTACAAGATAACCCCGACTCTCAAGCTCACAACGGGAGTGCGCTTCTATAAATTCGACATCAGCAACGAGGCCAATCAGCGCGGCCTCGGCACGGCGTCGGGAGATGCCACGCCCACGATTGCCAGCGCATCCGGGACCAATACCAGTCTGTTGCCCAAGGTCAACTTGTCGTATGAGCCGAGCGCCGATCTCACGGTATACAGCACGGTCTCCAAGGGTTCCCGCCCCGGCGGCGTGAATCTGCCGATCCCGCTGGTCCCGTTCAGCCAGGGCGCCTTTTATTACTGCGGCCCGGGCACCGGACCAAGCTACCTCACCAGCCAGCCGGCTTACTATGCGCCGGACGATATCTGGAGCGTCGAAATGGGCGAGAAGTCCCGGTTCGACGATCGGCGTTTTACGGTGAATGCGGACGTTTTCTACGTCAAATGGCACAACATACAGCAGTTGATCGTGCTCTCCTGCGGCTATCCCTACAATACCAACGTGGGCGACGCCAAGACCTACGGGCCTGAGCTCGAAATGGCGGCGAAAGTGACCGATGCGATTACGGTCGATCTTTCCGGTGCGTATACCCAGGCTTACATCAACGCTCCGAAAGACACCCCGGGGCTTCCGATCACGCCCGGAACGCGCGTCACCAGCATTCCGAAGTACACCGGCAACCTGGCCGTGAGCTACGAAACGATGCTGTCCGAGGACTATAAATTGACGGCGCGGCTTGCGGAATCCTATGTCGGCCCGGTTTATGACACCGCTTTCTACGCCGAGACCTTGGGCTCGTACGGCTTGATGGACTTCAGGATGGGTTTGGGCAAGGAGCGATGGACGGCGTCCTTGTTCGGCACCAATATGACCAACAAACACGCCGGACTGACCATCGACAACACGGTCTTCGCGTGGCAGCAGCCGACGATCACGCGTGAATCGACCAATCAGCCGCGCACGATCGGACTAGCGTTCGAAACGAAGTTCTAAAGTGTGCGCGGCTACCAGACCGCAAAATCGTCTTGATCGGGGGGCGCAGGCCCCCCGATTTTCGTAATATGGCGCCCTAGCCCTGCGGGCGCGGGATGGTCGACGACACGCGGGCCGCACTTGAGCCGCGGGATCAATCGAGGGAGGCCAAAGCAGTGACCCACAATTCCGGCAAGGCGATCGATCAGGACGCCGAACAGCTGCGCGCCTTGGGCTATGTCTCGCATTTCGACCGCTCGATGTCGAAGTGGGAAAACTTTTCCCTGGGGTTCACCTACCTCTCGCCGGTGGTCGGCGTGTACACGCTGTTTGCCACATCCTTCGTGGCCGGCGGCCCGCCGATGTGGTGGAACTATATCGGCGTGGGCATCGGGCAGCTCATGGTGTGCCTGATCTTCGGCGAGATCGTCTCGCAGTTTCCGATCTCCGGTGGACTTTACCCTTGGGCGCGCCGGTTGGTCGGCAAGCGCTGGGCGTGGATGGCCGGCTGGGTGTATGGCTGGGCCCTGTGCTGCACCATGGCGGGCGTGGCCACGGGCGTCGCGCCCTATCTTGCGCAGCTGTTTGGGGTTCAGAGCACGCCGGTGGCCACCACCGCGATCGCGCTCGGTCTCATTGTCATGACCACGGTGCTCAATTTGAGCGGCACGCGCCTCCTGGCACGGGTCGCGATGTTCGGGTTCATCTGCGAACTGGTGGGCGCCATCGTGGTCGGCGGGTATTTACTTCTGTTCGCGCGCCATCAACCCTTGAAGGTCATGCTCGACACCTCGTTCGTGCATACCGAGGGACATTATTGGCCGGCGTTTCTCGCCTCCTCGCTCGCCGCCATGTTCTGCTATTACGGCTTCGAGGCCTGCGGGGACGTCGCCGAGGAGACCCCGGATCCGGGGCGCATGATTCCCAAAGCCATGCGCATGACCATTTACATCGGCGGCGCGGCCGCCATCTGGGTATGCCTCGCCTTCGTGCTGTCGATCTCGGACATCGGTGCCGTGATGTCGGGCAAGGACACCGATCCCATCGTGACCCTGCTTCGGGCCGCGATGGGCGAAGTCGGATTTCGCGCCGTGATCGTGGTGGTGCTGGTGTCGTTCATATCCTGCCTGTTGAGCCTGCAGGCCGCCGCCAGCCGTCTGGTTTTCGCCTACGCGCGCGATCAAATGATCTTCGGCAGCCAATACTTGAGCCGCATGTCCGCGGGCCGCCATGTGCCGGCCAATGCGCTCCTCGTCATGGGCGCGATACCGGCGGTGATCGCCCTCTCCGCGCTCTGGCTGCAGGACGCCATTGCCACCATCGTCAGTTTTGCGGCGGTCGGCATCTATATCGCCTTCCAAATGGTGGTGCTCGCCGCCTTGATCGCGCGCGCCATGGGTTGGCGACCGTCGGGGGAATTCAAGCTGGCGGGCTGGGGATGGTTCGTGAACCTGATCGCGCTCGCCTACGGCGTCGGCGCCATCATCAACATTCTATGGCCGCGAAGTCCCAATGACCCCTGGTACGTGAACTACGGCATGTTGGTGACCACCGTGGGCATCATTGTTCTCGGCAGCATCTACATGGTCGTGGCCAGGCCCTACGAGCACGGCCAGGCGCCGGCGGGGGATGCGCACCGGTTGGACCAGGGGCAAGCGTCCCGGGCAGCCATCGAAACGATCGGGTAAGCGGATGTCCCGGCGGCGTCTTACGGATAGGGTCCCGCGGTCGCGTCATTGCCCCCATCGACGCTCAAATTGGTGCCGGTGACGTAGCTCGCAAGGTCCGAAGCCAGAAAATGCACGCAACGCGCGACTTCGCTCGGATGAGCCAAACGCCGCATCGGAATACCGGCGGCGAGCTCGCGCAGATGCACGGCGATATCGCCGCCCCGCTTGGCGAGGATCGCATCGACCATGCGCGTGTGGATCTCGCCCGGGCACACCGAATTGACCCTGATATTGTCGCACGCATGATCGAGCGCCATGCAGCGGGTGATTTGCACCACCGCACCCTTGCTGGCGCAGTAGGCCACGTGATTCGGCTCGCCGTTCAACCCCCATTCCGAGGCCACGTTGACGACGGCGCCCCCGCCCGCGAGTTTCATGTGTTTGACCGCCGCGCGGCTCATGTAAAACAGAGCGCTCACGTTCACCGCCATGGTGTCGAGCCACTGCTCGTCGGTGGTCTCGAGGGCATTCGCCGTGTACAGGATGCCGGCATTGTTGACGAGCACATCGAGGCCGCCCAGACGCCCGATCGTGTCGGCAACCAGCCGCTCGCAGGCGCCGTCGGCGCGCAAATCCGCCGCGCTGAACGCGGCCTTGCCGCCCGCGGCGGCGATCGAGGCGACCACCGATCGGCCTCTCTCGGCATGGCGTCCGCTCACCATGACGGCGGCGCCGGACTCCGCAAATGCATGCGCGCACGCTTCGCCGATACCGCTGGTCGAGCCGGTGACGAGAACCACTTTTCCGGCGAAGCTCATGTCGGAACACTCCGCAAGTCAGATTTTTGTCCCATAGGCCCCAGTATAGTCATCTGCACCGCACGCCGGATGGCGCCCGGCGGCTTAAATTGAGGTAAACCATGGCTCGAGATCCAAAGCATGATGTGTTGTTCGAAGCGGTCACCCTGGGACCAAAAAAAACCCGAAATCGCTTTTGGCAGACCTCGCACTGCGCGGGTCCGGGTTCTGAGCGGCCGGGCGCGCAGGCGCATTTTCGCGGTATGAAGGCCGAAGGCGGCTGGGGCGTGGTGTTCACCGAATACTGCTCCATCCACCCCGAGTCGGACGAATATCCCTACACGTCGGCACGCATCTGGGATCAGGGGGACGTCGTGAACCTGGGCTACATGTGCGAGATCGCGCACCGGCACGGCAGCCTCGCGGGCATTCAACTCTGGTACAGCGGCGGCAACGCACCCGCCCTCGAATCGCGCGAGGTCGGGCGCAGTCCCAGCCAATGGCTGTCGCCGTTTTTCGCCACGCGCTCGGTGTACGGCTACGAGATGGACGACCTCGACATCCGCGCGGTGATCAACATGTATGTCGAAGCGGGCAAGCGTGCCGAGCAGGCCGGCTTCGACCTGCTCGAGGTCTCGGCCGGCGATGACACGCTGCCCATCCAGTTCCTGGAGCCGCGCTTCAACCGGCGCACCGATCGCTACGGCGGCAGCTTCGCCAATCGCTCGCGGTTCTTCATCGAAGTGCTGCACGCGCTCAAGCACGAACTGGGAAGCCGCTGCGCCATCACCACGAGATTCGAAATGGACACGCTGCATGGTCCCGAGGGCGTCGAGGCGCATGAAGACGCGGTGCGGCTCCTCGAGCTGTTTCGCCGCGAAGGAGTGGTCGATGCGGTGGCGCTCAAGATCGGCGACTACGCGGAATGGGGCGAGGATGCGGGGGTATCGCGTTTTCGCAAATCCGGCTGGATGACCCCCTTCATCAAACAGGGCAAATCCATTCTGGGGCCGGGCATACCGGTGGTCGGGAACGGCCGGCTCACCAGCCCCGATGACATGGTGGCGTTGATCCGCGCCGGAGTGCTCGACATCATCGGCGCCGCGCGCCCCTCGATCGCGGACCCGTTCCTGCCGACCAAAATCTCCGAGGGTCGCTTGGAGGACATCCGCGAGTGCATCGGCTGCAACATCTGCGTCTCCAAGTTCAACCAGTGCGGCCAGATCATGTGCACCCAAAACATGACCATCGGCGAGGAGTACCGCCGCGGATGGCATCCGGAGAAATTCACCCGCACGACGAATCCCTTGAGCGTGCTGGTCGTGGGCGGGGGGCCCGCCGGGATGGAGTGTGCGCGGATCTTGGGTGAGCGCGGCTACACCGTGCACCTGCGCGAAGCCGAGAGCGAGCTCGGCGGCCACTGGAAATCGATCGCGACGCTGCCGCGGCTGAACGAATGGAGCCGCGTGATCACTTACCGGCAGACCCAGCTGCGCAAGCTGAAGAAAAATGTCGAGGTGCACCTCGGCATCGGCAAGATGGGGGCCGACCAGGTGCTGCAATATGGCGCCGACCGGGTGGTCATCACCACCGGCTATCACTGGTGCGACGACGGCCGCGGCGCCAACTACGGCCCCATTCCCGGCGCCGACAGTTCATTGCCGCATGTGCTCACACCCACTCAAGTCATGCAGGGCAAGCCGGTGCCCGGTCAACGCGTGCTGGTGTTGGACGGCGACGGGCACTTCATGGGCATCACGCTCGCCGAAATGATGGCCAATCAGGGCAAGGAGGTGACTTATGTCTGCGACGCACCTGATGTCGCCGAGTACGGCAATTTCACCATGGAGGCGGCCAACAACAAACGCCTGCTGTTCGAGAAGGGCGTGAAAACCTATTGCAACCACTGGGTCGAGCGCATCGGAACCGGCAGGGTCAGCCTCACGTATCTGTACAAATTCGGCCCGGATCTCGTGGGTCCGAGCACGGGGCGCGTGCCTCGCCGGGACAACGGCGGCGAGTTCGACGTGGAAATCGACGCCGTAATTCTGGTGACCGGGCGCTACTCCGAAGATCGGCTGTGGCGCGAATTGAAGGCGCGCAAGACCGAATGGGCGGCGAACGGGATTCAAGACGTGTTCCGTGCCGGGGACTGCAAGGCGCCCGCACAGTTGAACCAGGCGATGTGGGACGCGCATCGGCTGGCGCGCGAATTCGATGGCCCGCACCCCGCCTACCCGCTACCCTGGATCCGCGAACGCCAGCTGTGGGGAGGTCCGACGATCCCCAAATTGGGCGATGCGCGAGTGCGTGTCGAGCCTTGAGCGACGGACGTGACGAATGAACAACGGCTCACATAGGTACACCTGATGGCTCAGACGCACCCGACGACGCCAATCCCCGGCAAGAACGAACTCAGCCGTTCGCTCAAAGGCCGCCACCTGACGATGATATCGATCGGCGGAATCATCGGCGCCGGACTGTTCGTGAGCTCGAGCACGTCGATCATCGCCGGCGGACCGGCGAGTTTCATCAGCTATGCCATCACCGGCCTGCTGATTCTGCTGGTGATGCGCATGCTCGGGGAAATGGCCACTGCGCTGCCGAACGTGCGCTCGTTCACCGAATTCGCCCGCGCCGGCTTGGGAGAAGGCGCGGGATTCATCGTCGGCTGGCTGTATTGGTATTTTTGGGTGTTGGTGGTGCCCGTCGAGGCCATCGCCGGCGCGAAAATCCTGCAGCACTGGCTGCCGTTGTCGCCGCTGCAGATCGGCTTGGGCCTGATGACCATCATGACCGGCGTCAACCTCATGTCCGCGCGCTCCTACGCCGAATTCGAGTTTTGGTTCGCTTCGATCAAGGTGGCCGCAATCCTCGTGTTCATCGCCATCGCCGGTTCATACGCGTTCGGATGGAGCTCCCCGCACGGCTCCACCTTCGGGAATCTCGTGAATCACGGCGGCTTTACGCCGCATGGTTGGATCGCGGTGCTCGCGGCCGTCCCCACGGTGTTTTTTGCCATGACGGGCGCCGAAATCACCACCATCGCGGCCGCCGAGTCGGCCCAACCCGGCCGGGCGGTCGCCCGGATGAGCACTGCGGTGATCTGGCGCATCCTGATTTTTTACGTGGGCTCGGTGTTCTTGATCGTTTCCGTAACTCCCTGGATCACGGTGCGCTCGGGAGAGTCGCCGTTCACCCTGGCGCTCAATACCATGCACGTGCCCTGGGCCGGGGAGATCATGAGCGTCATCATCCTCACCGCCGTGCTCTCTTGTTTGAATTCGGCGTTCTACGTGAGCTCGCGGGTGATGTTCATCCTCGCGGATCGCGGCGATGCGCCCCAGTCGCTGGTCAGGTTGAACAAGCGGCGTGTGCCGGTGGCCTCCGTGCTGATGGGCTCGCTGGCCGGTTTTCTCGGCATTATCGCGGCCACCAAGGCGCCGCAGGTGGTGTTCGACTTTCTGGTCAGCTCCTCGGGCGCGCTGGTCGTGTTCATCTACATGACGATCGCGGTGGCGCAGATCCGCCTAAGGATGCGCCGCGAACGAGCCGGTGAGCCCGTGCCCGCGGTGACGATGTGGCTTTTTCCGTGGTTGAGCTACGCGGCCATCGCCGGAATGGCCGCCGTGATGGTCGCCATGGCGTTCACGCCCGCCCTGCAGCAGGATTTCAAGGCGAGCTGCCTCACCCTGCTGGTGGCGTTCGCCGCCTACTTGGTCGTCAAGCGCGTGCGCCAGCCGCGCAATGCGCCCTACCCCGCCGCGCCGTGAGCGCCAATTCCGGATACTCATCAAAGGAAAACGCCATGCCGATCGAACGCCTACACGCAGGTCCACGAATGTCCCAGGCCACAATCCACAACAAGACCGTGTACCTCGCCGGTCAAGTGGCAACCGCGGCGGCGGGCAAGACGGTCGCCGAACAGACCAAGGATATCCTGGCGACCATCGATGCTTTGCTCGCGGAGGCGAAAACCGACAAGAGCCGCCTGCTGTCGGCCACCATTTGGCTCACCGACATGGCAACCTTTGCGCAGATGAACCAAGTCTGGGACCGGTGGGTGAAACCGGGCGCGACGCCGACACGGGCGACCGTCGAGAGCGCCCAATTGGCCGCGCCGGAGTACAAGATCGAAATTGCCGTGATTGCCGCCCAACCCTGAGGCCGCGGAGTCCTTTTCGCGGGGCGGGGCTTCTACCGCGTATAGATCAGGGGAAAATCGGGCGCATCGAATGGCGCGCCGTCCTCGAGGGTGAGATGCGCAAAGGGCGGTGAGCCGGCGGCACCGCGCCGAACGAAGCGCGCGTCGGCACCGACCCAACGCGACGAAAACACTCGCCTCGTACGGGTGGCGGTGTTCGCGGGAGCGCCGTGGATGGTTCGAAAATCAAAGGCCACGGCATCTCCGGGATCCATTTCCCAGCCCTTGATCCTCAGCTGCGATCTACGGGCATCAATGTCGGGAACCTCCTCGAAGTCATCGTGCGCATAGAGCGGAGTCCCGTCGAAGCGCTTCGGCCGATAACCCTCTGCATGCCAGCGATGCGAGCCGGCCACGCACTCGAGCGTCACCGCGCGTGAAACCGGGTCGAGCGGAGTCCAAAAGCTCACGCTCTCGCTGCCTGAGACGCAGTAGTAAGGCTGGTCCTGATGCCAGGGCGTCACCGTGCTGTTGCCGGGCGGCTTTACGAGCACATGATCGTGGAAGAACCGCGCCGTGTTCGATTTCATCAGGCGTGCAGCCGCTTCGGCGGCGGGGGATTCGAAAATGAAGGCGCGAAAGGCGGCAATGCGCGACCAATTGCAGTAGTCCTGGAAAAACACGGCCGATCCGTCTTTGGGCCGGTACGAACGTTCGAGCGGGCTCGGGTGTTTCATGACTTCGGCCACGCCGGCCGCCAGCGTCTCGATCCAATCGCGAAATACACCGCGCAGGACCACGACGCCGTCCCGCTGGAACTCTTCGATGGTGGCCTCTGAAATGTTCAATTCCGTCACCGAACCCTGCCGGGGCGATTACTATGGGCCAATTTACTTCAACCGAGCCGGGCCGGATACCGGCACGGGCCTGATCATCCATCGCCACCGCGACGCGGACGGAGAGTGGCGGGCGGCCGGCGAAGTGACCGGAGGCAACGACCATGAGGCAAGCATCCAGCGCAAATTTGGAGTTGGCGATCGTCCTGCCGCTCGGCGTCGTGGCCAATCAACTGATGCGGATCGAGGCGCAGTTGCGGCTCCTGAACATGAAAACATCGGATTTCGCGAAGGAATGCTCCAATGCAACTTTCGCCGCACCGATCGCAGCCAATCTCGAACAAATCCACGAAGCCCTCGACTCGATCAGGAGCCTGGTGGCGGATATCGAGGCCGATGTCCGGCCCAAATCAGCCGGCGCGGCTCGCGACGCTCGAAAATCGCACTCCGATCGGGACGACTGATCCCAAGCGCCGAGCGGCCACGGAGTCGTGACGCGGGCTCAAAATTGATAAAATCGCGCAAATCCCAAACCGGAGAACCCGCATGAGACTGCTCATCAATTCGATCATGCTCGCATCCTGTCTCGGCACGGCTTGGACCGTCGGGGCAATCGCGCTCGGCGCCCCGAAAATCCCTGCTTCGTCGATCCCCGCTGAGTACCTCGTGCAGCCGGCGAGTTTCGCGGCCTCCTTGCAGTCAAATTCGGCGCCGCGACCGCTCATCCTGCACGTCGGCTTCCGCAAGCTCTACGATGAAGCCCATATCGTCGGCGCCGAGTACGTCGGCGAAGCCGACGAGAGCGAGGGCCTTGCTGCGCTGCGAGAGCGTGTCGCCAAGCTGCCCAAGGATTCCGCCATCGTCATCTACTGCGGCTGCTGCCCGTGGAATAAGTGCCCGAACATGGGTGCTGCGTTCGGGGCGCTGCAGGCGCTCGGCTTCAGCAACGTCAAAGCCCTGTATATCGCCAAGGATTTCGGCACCGACTGGGTTGACAAGGGCTATCCGGTGGCCGCAGGCGGTTAGGATCATGCCGTCACTGCAGCGTGCCCTGGGCGTGGCCGCCGTTTGCGCCTGCCTGTCGTTGCCGATAATGGCTGCCGGCGCGACAGCCGAACCGGCGGGGCGGCTGAACACCATCGCGCCGGATTTTACGGGCACCGACCTGTCGGGCCGGCCGCTGCGACTTGAGCAATTCAGGGGCCGGGTCGTCCTGTTGAACTTCTGGGCCACCTGGTGCGGCCCTTGCGTCGACGAGATTCCGGTCTTCTCGCGCTGGCAGCGCCAATACGGGGACGCAAGGCTGCAAGTCATCGGCGTATCGATGGATGACCAGGAAGCCGCCGTCAAACGCTTTCTCGCGAAGCATGACGTTCCTTACCCGATCCTGATGGGGGACGCGAAGCTCGGCAAATCGTTTGGAGGAGTTTATGGACTGCCGCAGAGTTTTCTGATCGATGCGCACGGCAGGATCGTCTTTCGCAACGTCGGCGATCTGAATCTCGAGACGTTGAGGTTGCGAATCGAAAGCCTGATCGGAATCCGCTGAGGCGGCGATCGGCCGTGGCGGCGCCCCGCGGACTGCGAGCATACAGACTCCGGCGGTCATGATCGCCCGCAGCCATTGGTTGCCAAATTCAGGCGCATCCGCGAACATGCCGGCCGCAATTGAGGAGTACGGACCATGGCTCGGCATTTCGTCGACCTGTCGATTTATCTCGAGAATGACGTCGTGAGCGACCCGCCGTTCATGCGGCCGGTCATCACATATCTTACCCATGGCGAGACGATGCCCGAGGCCGGGCACTTCTTCCCCGGCGTGACCGCGTGGCAGCTGCCCGGGGGTGAGGGATTCGCCGCGTTCGAGAGGGTGACCCTGACGACGCACAACGGTACGCATCTCGACGCCCCCTGGCACTTTCATCCGACCATGGATGGCGGCAAACGCGCCATCACGATCGACGAGGTACCGCTCGACTGGTGTTTCCGGCCGGGCGTCAAGCTCGACTTCCGCCACTTCCCCGACGGCTACGTCGTGACGGCGGACGATGTGGCAGACGAACTCGATCGCATCGGTCATCTGCTCCAGCCCCTCGACATCGTTCTCGTCAATACGGCCGCGGGGACCGCCGTCGGCAATCCGAATTACGTCGATGTGGGGTGCGGCATGGGGTATGAGGCGACGACGTACCTGACCTCCCGCGGCGTGCGTGTGACGGGCACCGATGCGTGGTCATGGGACGCTCCGTTCAGTCATACCGCACGTAGAGTCGCCGAGACGGGCGATACCTCCCTGATCTGGGAAGGCCACAAGGCCGGTCGCGACATCGGCTATTGCCACCTCGAGAAACTCCACAATCTCGAGGTGCTTCCGCCCGATGGGTACACGGTCGCATGTTTTCCGCACAAGGTGAAAGGCGCGTCGGCGGGATGGACGCGCGCCGTCGCGATCTTTGAGAACTAAGTGCGCGCCACGATTAAAGTGCTGCCGAATCTCTGTGCTGCGTGTGCGGTTCTGTGCCCGCCAATTGCCTGCCGCGCTGAGCCCGGTTTGACCGAGGCTCAACAGCAGGTTCTTCGTGTCGACCGGATGTGGGCCGATGCGGAGATCAGGCGCGATGCCAGCGCATTGCGACGTATTTTGGATGACAGCTTCATCGCCGTTTATGGCTCAGGAACGGTGGTCGACAAAGAGACGTTCATCAACAACGTCGTTGGTCACAGCTCCGACAAGATTTTATCGCAGGACTTCGGCGACATCACGGTGCGAGTTCAGGGCGATGCCGCCGTCGTTGTCGAAACCGATACGGCTCGTGGCACCGACAACGGTCAACCGTACCTCACCGCGCTCAGGCTCACAACCACGTACATCAAGCGCAACGGTCAATGGATGGCGCTGGCCGAAAATTTCGCCCGCGCGACCGATTTGCAGGCGGATGAGGCGATGATTCGCAGAGCCGATTCCGACTGGGTCGCGGCGGCCCAATCGAAACGAGTTGACGCCTGGCTGGCATTTTACACGGACGATGCCGTCGTACTGCCACCCAACGACAAGGTGGCCAACGGCCGGGAGGAGGCGCGCAAGTCCGTTGGCGAGTTGCTGGCGTTGCCCGATCTCGCCATCGCTTGGGAACCAACAAAGATCACGGTCGCGCGATCAGGCGACATTGCCTATCTCACCGGAGCCTATTCACTCAAGTTTAAGGATCCGAGCGGTAGAGTGATAGCCGACCAAGGTAAGCTCCTTGAAGTCTGGAAGAAGCAGCCCGACGGGAAATGGATGTGCAGCGCGGACACCTGGAATTCGGATCTGCACAATGACTAAACTTGCGAGCCGTTCGGCAGCCCTTCTCGCGTTGACCTCGATGGCGGGCGTGGCATCCGCCGGGAACACCTATTCTTGGGACGGCATCTACGCGGGCGCGAATGCGGGCGGGGGCGCGAATACCACCTGCAGCAGTTGGACGCTGAACGGTCCGGCGATCGATCCCACGATTGCGGCGATGTTTTCCAATCGCACCTGTCCCAACAACGACACATTCCTCGGCGGCGTACAAATCGGAGACGCCTTTCAGTACGATCGGCTGGTCTGGGCCGTTGAAGCCGATTTCGATGCCTGGAGCGGCAAGAAATACAACCGGTCGCTGCAATATGCCGGCAATACTTCCCCACAGGGGACCTACCTATTTTCCGGCAAACTCAATCCAAGTGGTTTCGGCATTCTCGGTCCGCGGATTGGCTACGCCGGCGATCATTGGCTGCCTTACCTCAGGGGCGGTGCGATGATCACCGGCGGGTCACACAACAGCACGCTCAGCTACATTCCCAGTGGAACCACCAGTACGACTGCCTCGTTTAGCGGCGGCAAAAACTTCACCTCCTTCGGCTGGGTGGCGGGCGGGGGAATCGATGTCGTATTGAGCGGTCCGTGGTCAGTTTCGGCGGAGTATCTGCATGCGGATCTCGGACATGGGTCCAATTCCACGACAACTTGCACCGGCACCGCTTCGGCGTGTGAGGCCTTCTCCGGCGTATCCCTGGAGAGCACCCACAACAGCTTCACCGCCAACATATTCCGGATTGGCATCAACTACTGGTTCGGGTACTAGGCGCTTTACGGCACGATCTCAACGGGTGTCGGGCCTGCGGTCAGATCCCACACATCCTGCAAATCCTCATCGGACAACGCAATGCAGCCGTTGGTCCAATCTCGCGTCTTGTAATAGGAGACCGGCTTGGTGGGTCGGTTAGGCTCCCCGTGGATGAAGATATTTCCGCCGGCGGGCCGGTGCAATGCCCAGGAGCGCTTCAGGTCCGAAGGGCTTGGGTAGGAAATGTGCAACGCCTTGAAGTAATGGCTGTGCTGCTGGCGAAAATCGATGATGTAGCTGCCTTCGGGAGTGCGAAAATCCCATTCGCGCTCTTTGGCGCCTGTCGGACTGAGACCAAGCGCAATGCGATAACTGCGCAGCGGATGATTGTCACGCAGCAGGTAGAGCCTTCGTTCGTGTTTGACGATGAGAATGCTGTCCGCATGCAGAGTCGCCGGTACCGGGCGAGCGGGACTGGGCGCACAGAGTCCCGACGACAGCGCAACGGCCAGGGTGAGCATGCGCCCAGTTCCAGCAAGCCGCCGGCGGAAACGGTTCGACGCGTGAGTTGACATATGCTCGGCGATAGTCACTCGTTGAGAGATGCAACTACCTTAGCCAAACCGAGGATTCCCGAACTTGGGTGTAGATCCCAATTGGCCGAAAAATTCCTTGAAGCATCGCGCCGTCACGATGAAATCCGTCACACTTCACATGGCTTGTTGGGGCAGGACCCCGGATGCATGCGACCTCTTTGCCGGCTCGGCGTTCTCCTGTAGAAAGGCGCTGATGGGACAGGAGCCCGCACCGATCGGACCAGCAGGGCAAGTCTGACCGTTGCCAGTCCGGAACTTGCCCGCGTGTGGCAAAAATGCCTGGACGCGGATCCGGATATCACGCGTGAAGAAGTCACTCAATGGCTGCTTGAGCCACGTCGGCTTCCGTGTCGCGTGGAAACTGCAGGCGGCGCAGTTCGGCAAGGAATTTCGCGCGTTCGTCGATGCGCAGCTCGCCGCAACACCCATTGCAACCGGTCAGGATTCGTACGCGGAATTTAAAAGAATATCGCAGGCGGAAAGACCCGGTCCCGGCAGGTAGCCTCACTCGACCTGCTCGCGCCCGCGCTTTGCCGTCCGGGACCGCGACGGATCAATCTATGACAGCTTGCCCATACGCGCCGCCACCTCCGCCCAAAGGGCCGAATAGATCTGCGCCGCCGGACCGCCAGGGGAATATGCGGGAATAGGTGCACGGCGGAGGCTCATGCGTTCAATCTCGCTCCAGTACGGCACTTCGGTCAGAAGCATCGTCGGAAACTCCCGGCGCGTATTTTCGATGATGTCGTGGTGAAGCGATTTGCGGCGATCGACCATCGAAAAGAAAGGCAGGAGCATCAAGTCCACCCAGCCCTCGGCGATTATAAAGTCCCGCAATTGCTCGAGCATGCGTACCGACAACGGCGTGGGGAGCAGCGGCACAATGATCGCGTCTGCAGCGCGCAGCACGTTCTCCGACAGCAGCGAGATGCCGGGCGCACAATCGAGGAATAGCGCTGAATACACCTCTTGCAGCGATCGGCTCATTTTCAGAAGCCGTTCGGTCGGCCGTTTGCGCTCGCTCAAATGGACGTCAAAATTTCGATAGGAGAAATCCGCCGGCAGAAGATCCAAACTCGGGTATCCAGTCGACAGCACCAGTTCGGGCAGGTGACGTTTGCCGCCCAGCAGTCTCTTTGCGGAAGCGCGTTCGAGCGGCTCGCCCCTCAATGTATAAGTCGCGGCGCCTTGCGGATCCAGGTCCCACAACAGGGTCGGCCGGCCGCCGGCGGCGCAGAGATACGAGAGGTTGACGGCTGTGGTGGTCTTGCCGACACCACCCTTGATGTTTGTGACGGCGATGATCTTCATCGAGCCGGCTTGCGTGCGCCGTTCGCGGCCAATTCCTCGAACGTCTTGCGCAGCTTCTTCCAGCGTCCTCGAACTTTTCTATAAGCCTTTGCATGTCGCATACGCGTCCGCGCAGCGACGCTTGCATAATGTTCCGCAAGCCGCCCCATCAAAAACAACGTCCCGGGCGGCATGCCCTTGGGTGGCGCGCAGGCGATAGCCTTCAGGCGCAGGCTTACCACGACGGCATCCTGTTGAACTCCGAGCTTCTCCTGCCAGCGGCGTAGCGCACGCAGCATCTCGGCAGCATGCTTTCCATAGATTCCCGCCACTGCTTCCAGAGTGTAGCGCAACTTCTTCACCTGGCCGCGGACCTCGTGACACGCCTCCATCGAGGAATCCCACCTCAAGAGGTTCGCGCTTTTGCGCAACTTGCGGTATCGCCGTCGGATCAATTCGGGCGATGCCGCCAGCGCCAACTCCCATGACGGCGGCTGAGCTACCGCAGCGGGTGCGGCCAGCAACGACGTCAGTTCCTGTAGATTTTTCTGGACCCAGATTGAATCGAGAACGCTGAACATCCGGGCCCGAGCCCGGTCACGCTCGAACACCAGGTACTGCTTCAGGGATTCGATGCTATCCCGATCTGATTTTGGGACTTGCCGGTTGACCGTCGCCAGCTCACTCAGGGCGACGTCGAGATCCCGCGCGTGACCGAGAGCCCGCAATACCGTCTTGAGCGTCGGCCGAATTTGCAGAAACGAAGCGGGCAGAGACGACCTGAACTGGCGCAGAACGGCTTCCAATCTACGGCCGGCAACGCGCATGTCGTGCAATTCCTCCGGGTCGTCGCCCAATCGGGCGCCCGGTTCGTGCAGATGCCAGGCGGAAAAGTATTGACGAAGGTTCGCCACGGCGACCTCCGTCATGGTCATGGAGGCGCCTATCGCCGTCGGCGCGAATGCCGGCACCGATTCCGGCACCAAGCCTATGGACCTAAGGCCGTGCGAGAACTTTGTATCGGACGCCGACTCGAGAGCGCAGTCGCTTTGGAGCGTCTTGACCAGCGATTGCAGCGGTTGAAGGGCCTCCGTGAGCGCTTCCACCTCGACACGCTGCATGTTCACCTGCGGCGCGCCGTGCGGCCGGGAGATGACGGTTTCATCGAGGGCCAATTCGCCCAGCTGTTGTGCCTCGTCCTCTCTGCGAATCGCGAACCGCTGCCTCGAGGTGCGTACTTCGAACAAGGGCAGCAAAGCCCGTGCGCCGCTAAGGGCAAGTATGCGCGTGCCGACGGGCCCATTCGAGTGTCGAATCGACTCACCCTCGGGATACTCCAGCGTTTCGGTCAATTCCCGGCGATCTGCCATCTCCGTGCTCGCGGAATTCAATGACTTAAGCGTCGCTTCGGATCTTCCGGACCCCGAGCGGATGCGCAGCGCGAACCCCGCACGATGGATTCGCCAGTCGTCCGTGTCCAAGTACGTATCGAAGATCTGCAGAGTGGAGCGCGGTTCGAGAACGAGCCCGTCAATCGTGCCATTGTCGGCCAACCAGCGGCGAACAGCCCCGAGATCGGTGCAGGCGAGCTGCCATTCCACTTCGGCTCCATCCTTTGGACCAGGCTCTTTTTGTTCGGCGGAGGGGGCGCTGGACGACATTTGTATGACATTCTAGAGTATCGGGGCCCGTTTTTCGCGAGGCTTGCGCTGCAGCAGCCTGCGCTGCCCGGCGTTTTTTGGCGCCGTCCAGGGGCCTCGATGGCATTGCCGAATCGTGGAATAAATCGGACCTGCCGCGAGTCATCCAGCCCAGGGAAAGCCGGCGGGGAATCGTGAATGTAGTTTGCAAACTGCTCCATGGATGATAGGCGCCACCGCTTCGAGCGGGTGGTATTGCCCCATCTGGACGCCGCGTACCGGTTTGCGCGCTGGTTGTCGCGTTCACCCAGCGACGCGGATGACCTCGTGCAGGAGGCGATCCTGCGCGCGTTTCGCGGGTTTGACGCCCTCCGGGGGTCCGACGTGAAAGCCTGGCTGCTGACCATTGTGAGGAATTGCCATTTGACTGCAGTGAAACAGCAACAGCGACGAGGATTTGTGCCCCTGCCGGAGGAGCATGACGCACATGACGGCCAGGCCATGATTGCGACAACGCCGGATCCTGAGAATGCCTCGATCCGCCGGGACGAGGAGCGAACGCTCGACCGGCTGATGTCGGCATTGCCCCAAGAGCATCGCCTGGTTTTGGTGCTCCGCGAGATTGAGGATATGGATTACCGGGAGATTGCCGCCATCACGAACGTACCGATCGGGACCGTGATGTCTCGTCTGGCGCGCGCGCGCGCTGCCCTGAAGGCGCTAGGGTTGCAGAAGACCGAAGGAGAACCGGATGCGGTGCCCTGAATCGTTGCGCGTTCAGGCCTATTTCGATGGCGAACTCGATGCGCTGACCGCCGCGGAGGTCGAGGGCCATAGTGAATCCTGCACCGAGTGCCGTGCGCTGCTGGATGATTTGACATGTGTGCGCACCTCGATGCGGCAGGACCTGACCTACGCGGGTACTCCGCCCGCGCTGCGCGCGCGGCTCATGCGCGCACTGAATGAGGAAACCGCGGTGCAGAGCCCGCGACCCGATGCGGACCGGCGGGCGAACTTCAGGGTCTCGCCATTCTGGAAGGGGGCTTTGACCGGCATCGGCGGTGCTGCGATCGCTGCAAGCATCGCATTGCTCTTTTTGGCGCAACCTCTAACCAATCCGCTTCTTGATGACCTATTGAATGCTCACGTGCGCTCGTTGATGCCGGACCATCTGGTCGATGTGGTGTCCACGGATAAGCACACGGTCAAGCCGTGGTTTGCGGGCCATGCCGATGTATCGCCGGTGGTCGCCGACTTTGCTCAGCAGGGCTATCGACTCATTGGCGGACGTGCGGATTATTTTGATCGCCAGCGCGCCGCGGTCGTGGTCTACCAACATGGTTCGCACGTCATTAACGTGTTCAGCTGGGCCGCAACCAAACCCGGCTTACCGGCGAACACCACCCGCAACGGCTATCACCTGGCCTTCTGGAGGACGGGGAATCTGGTGTATTGCGCGGTCTCGGATACCGCCTGGAACGAACTGATGAAATTGGTGGATTTATTGCAGGATCTTGCCGACCAGGATATTCGCGAATAACAAGGGAATAAATCGCCCCGACAGAAAGTCTTCTCTCCCGAACCTCACGCAAGGAGACGACATGTCGGATGAGCAATTGATGCAATCGCGTCCCATCACCGTTTCTTTGGCGACCGCCGGCCAGGACGAATATCCAATCTCCCGATTGGCGCCCCAGGCATACACCAAGGTCGCCATAGTCATGCATTGGGTGATGGCGCTGTTCATTCTGCTGAACTTGTCGGTTGGCTTTTTTATGGAGACCTTTGCCAACCCGAGCCCGCAGCGGAGCAACGTGCTTTTTTATCATGCTTCCATTGGAATTGTGATTTTGACATTGGCTGTGTTTCGATTCGGCTGGCGCCTCACGCATCAGCCCCCGCCCCTGCCACCGAGTATTCCCAAGTCCCAACGCTCCGCGGCCCACGGCCTGCATTGGGTCTTGTACGTGTTGATTTTTGTCCAGCCGATCTCAGGCTATGTGCATCGCATGGCGGGCGGACATCCGGTCAGTTTCTTTGGACTGTTCAATCTGCCTGTTTGGATTGGCAAAAACGAATCGCTGCGACTTCTCACGGACGTCATCCATGACAGCGGTGGAATAATTATCGCCATACTCGTTGCGGGTCACATCGGGATGGCACTGAAACATCGATTTATCGATCGTGACGCCGTGATGCGGCGCATGATCCCCTAGGGCCTGTTCACGATTTGCTGCCGTCGAAGAACATCTCGCCCAAGAGCTCGTATACCTTTTGTTTTGCACCCTCGAGTGCGCGTCGGCCGCTCGGCGTAATCCGGTACATCCGCCGAGCCGTGCGCCCGAGTCGTCGCTCGGCGGAGCGCAGATACCCCTTCTTCTCCAGTCCGTGCAGTATCGGGTACAGCGTGCCCGGGCTCAATCGGTACCCGTGCCGTGCGAGTTGTTCGATCATTGCGAGCCCATAGAAGGGGTGTGCGGAAGCGTGATGCAGGAGGTGCAGGCGAATCAGACCACCGTAGAGCGGGTCGGTCATTCGCGGGCCTCATGAGTACCATGGTGCGCGATTGGCTCGCGGCCAGAAGCTAGGATGGACATCGATGTTGTCACGTGCGCGAAGTTGGAAGGTGCTTAACTTAACAGATACATATATGAGATCACATATATGAGGGTCTTGGCTAATTCTATTGGACGGACGACTTGTTTACTATGTCGGTTTTCGATATCGTTATATCGGAACGGTTATCAATCTGTTTAACATTCTCATTAGAAGGATGCCAATCATGCCTTATTCCAGCTCTCACCAGACGCACCTGAGTCCTGACGAGGACCAGGTTCTCGAGCAGGACGACGTGAAGAAACTGGTCAATGTCGTCGAGGAATCCTTGGAACGGATAGCGAAGATAACCAATCTCTCGTTGCAGGAAGTGATGCATGTCATCGAAGAGGTCGATGTGCGGCAGCTTATGCAAGCCACACAGGAAGCCATCAAGAATATTGCGGATGCAACGGATCTGCATACGGCAAGCATTACTTCGATCCTTAAGGAAAATAGAGCCGCAACCATTGATAGCATCGTTCATCGGCTCCGCGAGGAGAGCCACATCCACAGGGCCAAGTGGTAGAAAGCGGGAAACCGGCCGCATCGCGCAGCCTATGATCCCGGCTGGGTGAAAGAGCTCTACCGCTCGAACTTCGTCGACAAAATGATCGACGAGGTGGTGCGCTCGACTCCGTCCAATGCACCGATGCGGTCGATGACCTGATCCATTTCGGCGACCGAGGCAGTACCCGCGACCGCTATCAAGTCCGCTTCGCCGCTGACCGAGTGCACCACCCGGACCTGCTCGATGGTGCGCAACGCCGCCGCCACCGCTCGGGTCTCCTTGGCGCCCACCTTGATCATCACGTGGGCGCGCACCGCACCCACGCCATGCTCGGGCGCGAGTCGCACCGAGTAACCGACGATGACCCCCTGCTTTTCCAACCGCTCAATGCGGCTCTGCACGCTGGTGCGGGAGCGGCCCACCAGACGGGCCAGTTGCGCGGTCGATGCGCGGCCGTTTTCCTGCAACGCGAGTATCAGCCGTTGATCGATGAGATCCATGGCACTTCGCCTATTTTGACCTGCGTAGTGCCTACATTGTACCTTAAAAACATCTAAATCAGCCCTACCTTTCGCAGGGTCTGTGGACAAGAATGGCCCTACCAGCGGAGGTCCTTATGAAGAGCATCGTTATCGTCGGCGCAGGCAAAATCGGTTCCATGATTGCCGAGCTCCTCGGCGGGTGCGGGGATTACGCCGTGACGGTCGTCGACCGCTCCCAGCAGCAACTGGATCGCCTGGAGACCAAGGTCGCGGTGGAGAAGATCGCTGCCGACATTACCCAGGGCGATGAGCTGCAGAGAATGCTCAAGGGTCAATTCGCGGTTTTGAGCGCCGCCCCTTACCATGCCACGCGCGTGATTGCCGAAGCGGCGAAGGCCGCCGGCGCCCACTATCTCGATTTGACCGAGGACGTGGCCAGCACCCGCGCGGTCAAGCAACTGGCCGCGGGAGCGCGCACCGCGTTCATCCCGCAGTGCGGACTCGCGCCGGGGTTCATCACCATCGTGGCCGGCGATCTCATCTCTCGATTCGATTCATTGCAAGACGTGCGCATGCGCGTCGGCGCCTTGCCGAAGTTTCCCTCCAACGCCCTCAACTACAACCTCACCTGGAGCACCGACGGCGTCATCAACGAGTATTGCGAGCCCTGCGAGGCCATTGTCAACGGACAGCTGCGCGAGACGCAACCGCTCGAGGAACTCGAGGAATTTTCGCTCGACGGCGTTCTTTATGAGGCGTTCAACACCTCGGGCGGCCTCGGCACGTTGTGCGAAACCCTGGCGGGCAAAGTGCGCAATCTCAACTACCGCACCATTCGATACCCGGGCCACGCGGCCATCATGAAGGCGCTGTTGAACGACCTGCGGTTGCGCGATCGCCGCGAACTGTTGAAGGACATCCTCGAGAATGCGGTGCCGGTCACGCTGCAGGACGTCGTCATCGTTTTCGTCACGGTGAGCGGCATGCGCAGCGGCCAACTGGTCCAGGAAACCTATGCCCACAAGATCTATGCCGCGCCCGTAGGCGGACGCGTGCGCAGCGCCATCCAGATCACGACCGCGGGCGGCATCTGCGCCGTTCTCGACCTGCTGAGCGAAGGACATCTGCCGCAATCCGGGCTCATCAAGCAGGAACAGATCGCTCTCGCGCCGGTTCTCGCCAATCGCTTTGGCCGCTGCTATGCGATGCCCGCCATCGCGGTCCCCAACGCCGCCTGATCGGACGTCGGGCCGATGAAGGCCGCAATGTCGGCGAGCATTGATGGGCTGCGAGTCCGGATAAAGGTCGGGCGGACCGAACATGTCTTGCACGTCCGGCTCGCGCAGCGGCAGAAAGTCATACGGTCCGGATAGGCCCACGACGCCGGCAATGCGGGGGGCCGAGCGGCCCGACGCCGCGAAATACCGCTCATCGAGCGTCAGCAACGCGGCCATGTGCGCACCCGCCGAGTGCCCCATGAGATACAGGCGGCTCGAATCGGCGCCATAGCGGTCGGCGTGCGTCGCAGCCCATAGGGCGGCCTGCGCCGCGTCCTGCATGAATCCCGCGATCCGGACCTGCGGATAGTGCCGACAATTCGGCAGCACCGCCACGTATCCCGACTGCGCCAAGGCCGCCCCCACGAGCGCCCCCAGGCTCGCGAGCGCGACACGCCGCGAAACGCATTTCCTACTGTCGGCAGGCAAAGGTGACTCTGTTGCTCGGATCGATCAAGCCGTGCCGGTTGAGCCACACCCGGGCATCCTCGGCGTCCTCGGCAAACCATTTCCACGCGCTTCCCAAGCGAAAGCTGTAGCCCCAATCATCCATGTCCCGGCACATCCGCTCCTCGCCGACATTCGCCAGCAATCCGGCGAGCAGGATCTGCAAGTAACACACGGCGCACTCCTCCGCATCGTCCCCGCCCGCATCGGTGTCGAGCCCGGCGCGCCGCTCGGGAGTCATGCAGATGAAGTGTGCGCTCTCGTGCAACACCGAATGCAGCGGCGTGTCGAAGCGGGCGTGGATCCCTGACCCGATCAAGCCGGCCTCGCGCTCTCCCCAATACGAACCCGGTATGACCTGCTCGGGCGCCACCAGGATCAATAGCAATCCGTAGCGGTCCAACAGCACCCCGAGCGCGGGGCGGTCGATGGAGTTGACCAGCAGCACCTGGACCCCCGCGCTATTTCAAACGCGCCAGCGCGTGCATCGCGATCGACACCAGATCGCGCGCCATTTGCGCGCGCAGGATATCCGCCTCATGCTGAGTGGCGAGCAGCTCGTTCTCTTGGAAGCTGTAATCCCTCGACACCGTGATCGTCTGCGGCGCCAACAATTCCTTGTCCGCGACGCGCACCGAATAGGTCACCGTATAAATAAGCTGATAATCGGTGGGAATGTTGCGGGTCGAGACCGCCAACGTTCGCTGCTCGACCAGGTCCTTGGTCACATCGATGATTGCGGTGGAATCCTGACGTACGCTTTGCACCTGCGCACCGGAGGATTTCAACTGATGTTCGAATTCGCGCGCGAATTCGGTGTACGGATCCCTGACGGACAGGTACGGCCGGGCGAGCACCGCGGGCAGCGGTTGGCTGCCCGCAAGGCGAAACCCGCAGGCGCAAAGCCCGATCATCGCGGCCGCCGCCACCGCCGCGCCGCCCACAATTAGAAGACGCATCAGCGGCCCACGCTACACGACCACGTTGACGAGCTTGCCGCGCACCACGATCACTTTGCGGACCGCGGCGGCGCCGACGAACTTGCGCACATGAGAATCGGCCAATGCCGCCTCGCGTAACGCCTCCTCGCCCGCCTCCGCCGGCACCGTGATCCGGGCGCGCAGTTTGCCGTTCACTTGCACGACTATTTCGGCCGTCGCCTGTTCCAGGGCATCCGCATCGACCGTCGGCCACGGCTCATCGATCAACGCCCGGCCGTGGCCCAATGCGCTCCACATCGCATGGGTGGCATGCGGGACGATGGGCGAGAGCGTGACTACGGCGATTTCCAACGCCTCGTGCATCACGCTGCGGTCCAAAGGCGTCTGTTGGGGAAATTTGGCCAGGCTGTTCAGAAGTTCCATCACCGCCGCGATGGCCGTGTTGAATGTCCGTCGGCGGCCGATGTCGTCGGTGACCTTGGCCAGCGTCTGGTGCGCTTGGCGCCTGATGGCACGCTGTCCCTCGTCCAATGCGCTCTTGTCGAACGGCGCGGCTGCGCCCGCGGCAACATGCTCCTGAACGGCCCTCCACAGACGCTTGATGAATCGGTAAGCACCCTGCACGCCCTCGTCCGACCATTCCAGCGTCTGCTCCGGCGGCGCCGCGAACATCGTGAACAACCGCGCGGTGTCGGCGCCGAACTCATCCACCAAAGCCTGGGGATCCACGCCGTTGTTCTTCGATTTGGACATGGTGACCACCCCGCCCGATTCGACCTCGCGCCCGTCCGCGCGCAGCACCGCCGCGGGACGTTGGTCGCGTGGACCGGTCTTGATCTCGATCTCGGCGGGATTGAAATACTCGATGCGGCCGGACTCGGACTTGCGGAAATACACTTCGTTCAAGACCATGCCCTGCGTGAACAGGTTGGCGAAGGGTTCTTTGAATGCCACCGCTCCGAGCTCATGCAACACCCGCGTCCAAAAGCGCGCGTACAGCAAATGCAGAATCGCGTGCTCGATGCCGCCGATGTATTGATCGACCGGCAGCCAATAGTCCACCCGCGCATCGAGCATCGCCCCGGGATTGTCGCTGCACGCATAGCGCAGGAAGTACCAGGACGAGTCCACGAAGGTATCCATGGTGTCGGTCTCGCGGCGAGCCGCTCGCCCGCAGCGGGGGCAGATGCAGGCGAGAAACGCGGCGTCCTTCGCCAGCGGATTGCCGCTGCCGTCCGGCACGAGATTTTCCGGCAGCAGCACCGGCAATTGATCATCCGGCACCGGCACCGTGCCGCACTCCGCACAGTGAATCACCGGGATGGGGCAGCCCCAATAGCGTTGGCGCGAGATCCCCCAATCGCGGAGCCGCCACGTGGTTTGCCTCCCGCCCAGGTTCATCCGGTCGAGATCGGCCGCCACCGCGTCCGTGGCGGCGCGAAAATCCAAACCGTCGTATTTCCCCGAATTCACGCAGCGGCCGTATTCGGCGTACCACGGCGCCCAGGCATCGAGGGAATAGGTTCTTCCGTCGACATCGATGACCGGCTTGATCGGCAGGCGGTACTTCTTCGCGAATTCGAAGTCGCGCTCATCGTGCGCCGGGACACCCATGACCGCGCCCTCGCCGTAGCTCATGAGCACGTAGTTTCCCACCCACACCGGCACAGCCTCGCCGGTGAGCGGGTGGCGCACCGTAAGACCGGTCGCCAGGCCCTTCTTCTCCTGTGTGGCAAGTTCCGCTTCGACCGCCGGGCCCCGCTTGCACTCCTCGATGAACGCTGCGAGCCGCGCGTCCCGCTTCGCCGCATGGGCGGCCAGGGCGTGCTCCGCGGCCACCGCGCAAAAGGTCACGCCCATGACGGTATCCGCCCGGGTGGTAAACGCCTGCAGCACGCCGCGCGTGCCGTCGATTTCAAAGGGAAATCCGATGCGCACGCCTTCGCTCTTGCCGATCCAGTTGGCCTGCATGGCGCGCACGCGTTCCGGCCAGCCCTGCATGCCGCCGAGCGCGCCGAGCAGATCCTCGGCGTAGGCCGTGATCTTGAGGTAGTACATCGGGATTTCGCGCCTTTCCACCGGCGCTCCCGTGCGCCAGCCGCGGCCGTCGATCACCTGTTCGTTCGCCAGCACGGTTTTATCGACGGGGTCCCAATTCACCACACCGGTCTTTTGATAGGCGATGCCCCGTTCCAGCATCCGCAGGAACAGCCACTGATTCCAGCGGTAGTACTCCGGGCGGCAGGTGGTCAATTCGCGGCTCCAATCCACGGCAAAACCCAGGGATTTGAGCTGCTTTTTCATGTAGACGATGTTCTCGTAGGTCCATTTCGCCGGCGGCACGCCGTTCGCCATGGCCGCATTCTCGGCCGGCAGACCGAAGGCGTCCCACCCCATGGGCTGCAGGACATTGCGCCCGTTCATGCGCATGAAGCGCGTCAGTACGTCGCCGATGGTGTAGTTGCGCACGTGCCCCATGTGCAGCCGGCCGCTCGGATAAGGGAACATGGACAGGCAGTAATATTTCTCGCGGGCCGGGTCCTCCTTGACCTCGAAGCAGCGGTGCTCGTCCCAATAGCGTTGCGCCTGCGCCTCGACGGCAGCGGGGTCGTATCGTTCTTGCATGGTTATGCCGCAGAATACCTGAAGATGCAGAGTAGCCGCGAACTGTCGTTGATTTGCCGGTAAGCTTGCGGCCCATCATGCGAGCGTCCAATTTTTACGTGGGCTTCGGGCTGGTCACGGCGAGCGGCTGCCTTTGGTTCCTTGCCTGCGCGCCGTTCGACCTCTCCGCCTTGGCGTGGGTCGCCGCGCTCCCCATGTTGCTCGCGGTCGATCGAGCGCCGACTCTCGGGCGGGCGCTGTTTCTCGGCTGGTGGGCGGGCGTGGTCGAGACCGCGGGCGGCTTTTATTGGCTGATCGAGGTCTTGGAGCGATTCGCCAATTTCCCGTGGATCGCGGCGGCGCTCGTGTTGCTGTTGTTCTGCGCCGCTCGGGCGCTGATTTTTCTGCTCTTCACCGGCATTGTCTGCGGCATTCGCCGGCGCCAACGCGTGCCGATGACCGTGCTCGCGCCGATCGCCATGGCAGGGTGCGAATTCCTGATCCCGCAGCTGTTTCCCTGCGGCCAGTGGATCACCCAGGCCTGGCATCCGCTCGTCATCCAGATCGTCGAGCTCACCGGACCGCTCGGGGTCACGGCGCTGCTGATGATGGTCAATGGCGCGCTTTACGATGCGTGGGAGAGGCCGCGCCGCGCACGCCTGCCGCTCATTTCGGCGGCTGCGGTGCTTGCCGCGGCCCTGATTTTCGGGGCGGTGCGCATGCGCCAGATCGATGAAATCGTCGCGCATGCGCCGCACCTCAAGATCGGACTGGTGCAGCCGAATTTCCCCTATACGATGGATGGGGAATTTTCCCGCGAGGAGGCCTTGCGGCAATTGACTGCGCTGCAGGAACAAACGCGTCGGCTCGAGCGCGAGGGAGCGCAGGTGGTGGTGTGGAGCGAGGGCAGCTACCCGGCGGCGCTGCCGCGCGATTTGAACGCCGACTACCCGTCCGATTCGATGGCGATGATCCGGCGCGGCATCGATGGGCCCGTGATCATCGGCGCCGATACCTATGACCCGGTGCACGACGCCGCCTACAACTCGGCGCTCCTGCTCGATCGCGAGGGCCGGATTGCGGGCCGTTACGACAAAGTGCAGCTGCTGGCGTTCGGCGAATACATGCCCGGGGTCGAGTACTTCCCATGGCTGAAAAATCTGATGCCGGAGGCCGCCGGACGCTTCACCGCGGGGGCGGCACCCGCCCTCCTGTCATTGCGCGATGCGCAGGGGCAGGACTGGACCTTCGGTCCGGTGATTTGCTACGAGGATATCCTGGCGGGGTACCTGCGCCAGGTGGGCGGACTGCATCCCAATCTGATCGTGAACATGACCGTCGATTCGTGGTATGGCGCGCGAACCGAGCCGTGGGAACATCTCGCGTTGGCGGTGTTCGCCACCGTCGAGTTGCGCGATGCGATGGTGCGGTCGGTGAATTCCGGGGTTTCCGCGCTCATCGATCCGAACGGTCGTCTGTTGCGAACAACCTACGCAAATGATCCGTACCGCGAGCCGCGCGCTGCGGACGGCATCGTGGTCAGCGCGCCGCGCATGCCGGGAGGCCAAACGGTGTACGTGAAGTTCGGCAATTGGTTTGCCTATGTGTGCATCGCGGCCACACTCCTGGCGGGCGCAAGCGCGCTCAGGCGCCGCGCGGGCGCCTAGGACCCCTCTCGATGGTGGCTCAATTTCGCATCGACGGGCTGCCAAGATATCCTGTGGTCCAGCCATACCTCCGCGGTCGGCGGAAACGCGCCGGGATCATCGAGCGATGCGGTGGTCACGTCGATGCTGGACGGGCTTTTTGAATTTTCGTAGGTGAGTGCGCTGCCGCAGTCGGCGCAAAACCGGCGAATGACCCCGGGCGAGGAGCGAAAGGCGCGCGCGCCGCCGCAGAGCATTTCGAAGCGGTCGCGGTCGACGGTGAGCCACGCCACCGTGGGCGCCCCGCTCGCGCGGCGGCAGCTCACGCAATGGCAGGTGACCGATGAGCGCGGGTTTCCGGTGATTCGATAACGAATGCCGCGGCACAGACAGCCGCCCTCCACGATCCGCATGCCTACCCCTCCTCTAGCGCGCCCCCGCGAGCCGCCTGCGCAAACCCGCCGCGAGGTCCGTGAGCTCCTCGATCCTAAGCAATGACCCGCATCCGGCGAAGACCAGCACACCCGCGATCACCGTGCCCAGCAAGGCCCCCACTTTGCTCCATAAGGCCTGCGTGGCCCAATCGGCCAACAGCCAGTGGGACGATGCGGCGCACACGGCGCAGAGCGCCGCGCCGGCGACCGCGATCTTACCGAGACTGGCGAGCATGCGCCGAGACTCGAGCCCGCCGAGACGATCCCGCATCAATGCGTACAACAGCAAAAAATTGCACGTCGCCACGCAGCCGGTGGAGAACGCGAGTCCGCGATGACCCCAACCGAGGCGGAAGGTGAATATCCAATTGAACAGCAGATTGAGACCCACGGCGAGGAAGCTCACCAGCATGGGGGTCTTGCGCCGGTCGAGCGCATAGAAGGCGTTAACCAGCACTTTGAGGGCGGCATATCCGGCGAGGCCGATGGCATAGAAACGCAGTGCGCCCGCCGCTTCAGCCGCATAGTGGGCATCGAATCTCCCATGCTGGTACAACACCGACATGATGGGTTCGGCGAGCATCATGAGTCCGATGGTGGAGGGGATGGTCAACAGAAACATGAGGCGCATGGCGCGCGAAAGCTCGGCGCGAAAGGCCTCCATGTGCCCTCTTACCACCAATCGCGACAGCAGCGGCAGCGTGACGGTGCCGAGGGCCACTCCGAAGAGCCCGAGCGGCAGCTGCATCAACCTGAAGGCGATCGCCAGCCAGAATATCGCGCCGTCGCCCAAGGTCGAGGCAAACATCGAGTTCACCAGCACGTTGAACTGCGTGGTGCTCGCAGCGATGACCGAAGGTCCCATGAGCGCCAGAATGGCGAAAACGCCCGGATCGCGCCAGTGAATATCGGGCCGGTAGCGATAGCCGAGACCCGCCAGCGGCGGCAGCTGCACGGCAAGCTGCAACGCGCCGCCGAGCAGGGTTCCCATGGACAGGCCGATCAGGGCGCGCGGCCCGAACGTCGGATCGATCCACGCCCCCAGTGCCACACCGCCGATGATGGATCCCAGATTGAAAAAACTCGACGCCATGGCCGGCCTGCCGAACACGCTCTTCGCATTGAGCATCCCCATGACCAATGCGGCCAGCGAGACCAGCAGGATGAACGGAAACATGATGCGCGTGAGCTCGGCGGTCAAAGCCGCCTTGTTCGGATTGAACCCGGGTGCGAGGACGCCGACCAGCTGGCTCGAGAACACCATGCCGGCGAGGCATAGCACGCCCAGCACCAGCACCGTCAGCGTGGCCACCTTGTTCGCCAGCCGCCAGGCCGCCTCATCGC
The DNA here is from genome assembly GCA_963758145.1 of uncultured Gammaproteobacteria bacterium. Taxonomy (GTDB): domain Bacteria; phylum Pseudomonadota; class Gammaproteobacteria; order Steroidobacterales; family Steroidobacteraceae; genus Bog-1198. The sequence continues at coordinate 265,453 of CAVWUK010000008.1, read as the reverse complement.
CCTCGCGCGCGATGGTCTTGCTGAATGTGGTGACGAAGGCTGTCGACAGCGCGCCTTCAGCAAACAGGTCGCGCAGCAGATTCGGAATGCGAAACGCGACGGTAAAGGCATCCATGGCGCCGCCGCCGCCGAACAACGCCGCGCAAATCTGTTCGCGCGCGAGGCCGAGCAACCGGCTGCACATCACGGCGAGGCTTATGATCCCCGCCGCCTTGGTATTCAGCCGCTCGGTGCGTAAGTCGGGTGCGACCGCCTCTGCGGCGACCGTCGATGAGTCGGGCTTGGAATCGGGACTCGGCCTTGAGCGCATGAAGGGACCGGAAACCGCGGCTTAAGGGGCGGGCGTCGCGTTGGGCGGTGACTTGGATATGGCCCAGTCCTTCGCGCCGGCCCAAGCGAATCCGTTCATCGCCGCACCTTGGCCCAATCGCCGCTAGCCAAATTGAAAACCCGAAATGGCCTTCCCGGCGATCGACTCGCCGAAGCTATGCACCCCCGGATCGCCGTCGGCGGCGCCCGCGGCAACCATCAGCGGTATCAAATGCTCCTCGCGCGGGTGCGATTCCCTCCCACCGGGCGCGCTGCGCCACGCGATCAACTTCGCATCGCGGGTTTTGGGGTCCTGGACCGCTTCTTGAAGCCACGCGTCGAACGAGGCGGCCGCCTCGGCACCGCGACCGGAAAACATCGCGGCCAAATTATGGTAGCTCATGCCGCTGCCGACGATGAGCACTCCCCGTTCTCGAAGCGGCGCCAGCGCACGCCCCAGGGCGAGATGCGCCGCGGGATCGAGACTGTGCAGCAGCGACAGCTGCATGATCGGCACGTCGGCACGCGGAAAGATCAACATGAACGGCACGAAGACCCCGTGATCCAAACCCCGCTTCGACTCCACGCCCAGCTGCAATCCGGCATCCGCCAGCAAGGAGCGCACGCGCGGCTCCAAATCCGGAGCGCCGGCCACCGGATATTTCAGGCGATAGGTGTGCTCCGGAAATCCGTAATAGTCGAACAAGAGCTTGGGTCTTTCGGCAATGTTGACCGTCGGCTGCGGCATCTCCCAGTGCCCCGAAATGACCAGAACCGCCTTGGGCCGGATGCTCAATGAGCCCTCGATACCCCGCAGGTACGCCGCCAATCCATCCCACATGTGCGGATCGTCGGCCGGCGGGTCCATGAAGAAGCACGGTCCGCCGCCGTGCGGAATGAACAACGTCGGCAGTCTTTTGATGGCGTTCACGGCGGTAATCTTATCGCCGTTTCGGCCCGGCCGCGCCGGTATTGCGCGTCGATCGACCCCGGCGCCGCCGGCCGGTGCAGCGCCTCGCGGCAGCACGGGCCGGGTTCGTGGCATGATGCCCTTCGAGGCGTGCACCCGCTTCGTTCAGAGGATTGCGTTTGCGTTCGTTGCGCGCCGGTCAGATCGGGATCACCACGCTGCTGTTCGGCGGCTATGCGGCGCTGTATTTCTGCCGGGCCGACCTGTCCGTCGGCGCCCCGCTCATCATTGAACAACTGGGCAGGCACGGTGTGAGCCACGGCGACGCCATCGTGCGCATGGGCACGATGACCTCGCTGGGCGTGCTCGCCTACGCCCTCGGCAAGATGTTTCTAGGCGGTCTCGGCGACTATTGGGGTGGCCGCACCAGTTTTCTGATCGGGTTGGGCGGAGCAACCGCCTTCACGCTGCTGTTCGCGGCCGGGGGAGGCGTACCGGTATTCACGATGGCGTGGCTCGGTAATCGCCTGACACAATCGATCGCGTGGGCCGGCCTGGTCAAAGTCTCCTCGAAATGGTTCGATTATTCCTCCTACGGCATGATCATGGGCATCTTGAGCATCAGCTATCTCATGGGAGACGCCGCGGCGCGGCAGTGCATGGGGGCGCTCATCGAACACGGCTTTGAATGGCAGGTGCTGTTTTACTTCGCCGCCGCGGTGGCCGGCGCACTTTACGTCGCCAATCTGCTCTTCCTGCGCGAATCGCGCGCCGAAAGCGGACACGATGAGGCGAAGCCGAATCCCCTCAATCTGTTCGCCGCGTCGGGCTCGGGTCCGCGGAGCGTCGGCGCATTGCTGTTGCCGCTGTTGCGCAGCAAAGCGTTTCTCCTCGTTTGCCTGCTTTCGCTCGGTTGCACCATAATCCGCGAGACCTTCAACATCTGGACTCCGGTCTATCTGCGGGACTACTTGGGTTACACCATGGGCAATGCGGCGGGCATGAGCGCGGTTTTCCCCGGAGTCGGCGCCGTGTCCGTCGTTACCACCGGTTGGCTGAGCGACCGGCTGGGCGTCAATGGGCGCTCACTGCTGCTGTTCCTGGGTCTTGCCGCCACGGCGGCGGCGCTCATGTTGCTCATGTCCATGCGCCCGAGCACATCGGCTGCGCCGCTTCCGCTATTGATGATCGGAATCATCGCCTTTTGCCTGCTTGGTCCTTACTCGTATCTGGGCGGCGCATTCGCCATGGACTTCGGCGGCAGGCAAGCTTCCGCCATGTCATCGGGAATCATCGACGGCATCGGTTATTTGGGCGCGGTGGTCGCCGGCGACAGCGTCGCGAGGGTCTCCGTGGCCTTCGGCTGGCGCGGGGTGTTCATCGCACTCGCGGCGGTGAGCGCTTTGGCGGCGATCGGCGCCGCCTACCTGTTCTTCCTCGGCGCAACGGCCAGTGCAAGGTCGCCCGCAATGAAGGGAAATCCCGGTTGATCGGGCGCGGCGCAATCAACCGGGTCATCGCGAAGCCCGAAGCGCTCACGGTCGAATGGGCCGACGGCGCGGTGGGCGAATTCGCCAGCTTATGGCTGCGCGACAACCTGCCCGAGGACCGAGACCCGCACAGCGGCCAGCGGCTGGTCGATGTGGCCGATCTGCCCGAACGGCCGCGCATTCGAGCGGCGGCGCTGCGCGGCGACTCGGTGTGCGTCGAATGGGAAAGCGAGCTGCGGCCGGCCTCGTTCGGCCTCGAGTGGCTCGCTTCGCAGGCGCGCGGCGCCGGCGAACGGCATCCCGGTTATGGCGCGCGGCGATGGCTGCGGGGCGCGGCACTCGATGCGTCGCAGGATTTTTCGCGCGCCTCGTTCGCCGAATTTCACGGCGATCGGCGCCTGCGTGTGGGCTGGCTCACCCGGCTGTTGCAGGAGGGAGTCGCGTTCCTGGGCGCTCTTCCCCCGACCGAAGCGGCCATTCTCGAGGCCGCGCAGCCGATCGGGTGCGTGCTGGAGACAAACTACGGACTGGTGTTCGACGTTCGTTCCGTGCCGCAGCCCGAGAACCTCGCCTATTCGGATTTGGGTCTCGGACTGCACACCGACAACCCCTATCGCGATCCGGTGCCGGGATTTCAGGCGCTTCACGCGCTCCGCGCCTCCCCCGAGGGCGGCGACAGTCTTTTCGCCGACGGCTTTGCACTGGCCGATCATCTGCGCGCCGCCGACCCGGAGGCCTTCGCGCTGTTGACGCAAACTCCGGTGCCGTTTCAATACCGTTCGAAGGACGCCGAACTCTACGCCGAGCGGCCCTTGATTCAGCTTTCGTGCCGCGGCGAGGTGTGCGCCGTGCACTACAACAGCCGCTCCATTGCACCGCTGCGGCTGCCGGCGCGCGATTGCGCGGCGTTCTACGCGGCCTACCGGCGTTTCGCCCTGCTGCTGCGCGACCCGCAATATCAACTCAAATTCAAGCTCGCCGACGGCGATCTGGTCGTATTCGACAATCAGCGCATCCTGCACGGCCGCACCGCATACGCCTCGGCGCAGCATGCCCGCCACTTGCGCGGCTGCTACCTCGCGCGCGACAGCGTCCATGGCGCGGCCGCGCTGCTGCGGCGGACCCTCGGCGGGGAGCGGTCGTGACGCCCGCTGAGGAGATCTTTGCCGTCTTCCGCGCCCGCGGCGCCGGCGCCTATTTCGGCGAGCACGTATCCATGAGCGAACATGCCCTGCAGGCCGCCTACTTCGCGCAAGCCGCAGGCGCATCTCCGGCGCTGATCGTTGCCGCGCTGTTGCACGACATCGGTCATCTCATCGAGGATGTCCCCGCGGACATCGCGGACTGGACCACGGACGCAGGCCACGAACGCGTCGGCGGCCGCTGGCTGGCGCAGCGCTTTGTGCCGGAAGTGTTCGAGCCGGTCCGCCTGCATGTTCCCGCCAAGCGCTATTTGTGCGCCACCGACGGCGGGTATTTCGCCAAGTTGAGCGAGGCCTCCGTGGCGACCCTGAAATTGCAGGGCGGTCCGATGTCTGCCGCCGAGGCTGCGCGCTTCGAGGGGGAACCCTTTCACCAAGAGGCGGTGCGATTGCGCCGCTGGGACGACCAGGGCAAGGTCGCCGGACTCCCAACGCCCGAGTTCGAGCATTACCGCCGCATGATCGACCGCTTGTCGGTCGGCGGCGGCTGAGCGCGCGCACATGCTCTGGAAATTCATCTGCGCGTTGATGTTATTGATGCAACTGCCGGACGCGCTCATGGCCCAATCGGCGGCGCCGGATACGCCCGATGCCGCCGCCGGCGCGGAAATTGCCGCGGCCACCACCGAACCGCGATTCCTATCGCCGTGGGTCTCGTATCTGCCGGCATCCGCCGCGGTTCCGTCGCCACGCACGTTCTTGCATCGAATCCCCGGAGCCCCCGGCGAACTGGTCAACACGACCGCCGCCTACGCCTACAGCCGCGCACTCGCGGCAGCATCGCCGCGCGTGCGGGTGTTCACCATCGGGCGCTCCGAAGAGGGTCGCGACATCGTGATGCTCGCCATCGCCGATGAAAAGGGAATCGCGGATTTGCAGCGCCTGAAGGCGGCCACCGCGGCCCTCGCGGATCCCCGCAGGACGGATTTGCCGGCGGCGCAGCGGCTCATCGAGGAGGCGCGGCCGATTTATTATTTCAACGCCGGTCTGCACTCCGACGAAACCGGCTCCACCGAGGCGATGCTGGAACTCGCCTATCGCCTGGCGGTTTCCGAGCAGCCCATGATCCGGCGGATCCGCGAGAGCATGGTGGTGCTCATCAACCCGGTATCGAACCCCGACGGCCGCGACAAGCAAGTCGAATGGTTCTATCGGTTCCTGAAGGGCAAAACCGACCTGGCGACCCTGCCCCGGCAGGCGCCGCCCTACTGGTCAAAGTACACGTTCGTCGACATCAATCGAGATGCCACTCAATTGGCCTTTGAGACGACCAAGGCGGTGCAGCGCATGTTCTTCGACTGGCATCCGACCGTCGTGCACGATCTGCACGAAAGCGTCTCGCTGCTGATCACCTGGAACGGCACCGGACCGACCAACGAGAACGTCGAGCCGGTCGCATACGACCAGCGCCTGGAAATGAGCTTCCACGAGGTGACGACTTTGACCGGCTTCGGCATGCCCGGGGTATGGACCTGGAATTTCGGCGATGATTTTGCGCACCTGTATCTCGACTCCCTCGCACTCAATCATAACGCCTTGGGCCGCGGCTACGAGACCTTCGGAAACGGCACGGCCGAGACCCTGGTGCAAAACTCCTACCCCGACGAGACCAGCCGGGATTGGTACCGGCCATCGCCGCCGCCGAGCGGCCCCTTCCGCTGGTCGGCGCGCGACAATCTGAATTACACGGAGACGGCGGCTCTCGCCGCGCTCGACCTCGCCGCGCAGCAATCGAAATCACTGTTGAGCAATTTCTACCAACAGGGATTGCACTCCTGGCGCAGGGGCCTCGAGGAAGCGCCGTTCGCGTTCTTGATCCCGAACGACCAGGGCGACCCCATGCGGGTCGCGCAGTTGGTATCGCGCTTGCTAGCCCAGGGCATCGAAGTGCATCGCGCCAACGCAGAGCTGAAGCTGCGCGATGGAATCTACCCCGCGGGCACCTACGTGGTGCGCCTCGACCAGCCGTATCGCAATTATGCCGTGGACCTGTTGAGCGCCAAGTTTTATCCCAAGGATGCCGGCGAGCCGTACGATGATATTTCTTGGGAATTGCCCGCCAATTACCATCTGACCGCGGTGGCGACCGCCGACCCTGCGGTGCGCGACGCGCCGCTCACGCCGCTCGCCGAGGCGCCGCGGCCGCAGGGCGAGGTGGCCGGCCGCGGCCCGGTGTATCTCCTCAAGGACACCGGACAGGAGGGTTTGCTCGAAGCCAGGTTCCGCTTGTCCGCATTCAAACTGTCGATCGCCGAGCAGCCGTTTACGGCGGGCGGCACCAACTTCCCGCGCGGTTCGTGGATTCTTTTGCCGCAGCCTGGGCTTGCCTCCGCGCTTCAAGACATCGCGGCACGCCTTGGCCTGCCTTTCGCGAGCGCGGATTCGGTTCCGCAGGTGGCGAGCCACGCGGCGCCGGTACCCCGGCTCGGCATCTGGGTGCCGTGGGCGGATACCGACACCATCGGCTGGGAACGCTATTCCCTGGATCAGCGGCACATTCCTTACGCGTATGTGCGCGACGAGGATATCCGCAACGGCAATCTGCGCGGCAAGTACGACGTCCTGGTCTATGGAAACGTCGATCTCGAGTTGGCCGAACAAATACAAGGGCTGCCGAAAGCATGGGGGCCGATGCCCTACAAGAAGACGCCCGCGACCCCGAGCCACGGGACCCCGGCCGAATCGGACGACATCACCGGAGGCATCGGCTGGAACGGGATGGCCGAACTGCAGCGCTTCGTCGAGGGCGGCGGCCTGTTCATCACGCTCGGCAATGGCACCATGTTGCCGCTCGAGGGCGGGATCGTGCGCGGCGTGCGGCGCGAGTCGGGCGGGGTCCCCCGAAGTTCCGCCGGCGGCGGCGCTGCGGCGGCGGCGGCGTCCCAGTTCACCGAGACGCGCACGCCCGGCTCGCATCTGCGGGTCTCCTTCGCGCAGCCCGAGCATCCGATCGCCTACGGCTATCCGTCCCGGACCCACGTGTTTCGCCAGAATTATGCGCTGTACGCGGTTCCACGCCGCTGGCTCAGAATGGCCTATTGCACCACCTGTCTGGACGGCCCCTTCGATGCAAGCGGGGTGGTCATGGAATGGGGCGACCGGGACGGCGCGCCGCTCGTCGTCAGCGGCCAGGCCTGGGGCGAAGAGAATTTGATCGGACGTCCCGCCATCCTCGACATGCCCGTCGGCAAGGGCCGGGTGGTCGCCTTCAACTTCAATCCCCTGCACCGGGATATGAACCGCGGCGATCAGCGGCTCTTGTGGAACGCGATCTTGAATTGGCAGGCGATCGTGGCGCGGCGCTGAGTCCGCCGCGCCGTCGGAGGATTTCGTTAGGTTCTGCCGCTCGCTGCCATTTGCTGCATGTCGGGAATCCATGCATCGGTCACGGGCACCTCGTTGGCGATGCCGACGCGAGCGGCGAGCCGCACGAGTTCCGGAACGGAGTCCACGATCATCTTCGACATCACGCGCGCACGGTGCACCTTCACCGTCTTTTCGCCGATTCCCAACAGCACGGCAATCTGTTTGTTGAGCTTGCCGCGGGTCACCTGTTCCATCACCTGCCGCTCGCGGAACGTCAACGTGGCGAGACGTTTTCGAATCAAATCATGCAACGCGCGTTCTTCGCGCTCGGCCGCATCGAGCCTGATCGCATCATCGACCGCGCCGATGAGACGCGCGCTGTCGATCGGTTTCGTCAAAAAATCCACGGCGCCGGCCTTCATGGCATCCACGCCCTTTTGTATATCCCCGTGGCCGGTGAGGAAGACGATCGGGCGCGAGCGCACCGAACCGGTCAACGCGCGCTGCAGTTCCAGCCCGCTCATTCCGGGCATGCATATGTCGAGCAACAGACAACCCGGCGAGGTGCAATCCTGTGCATCGAGATCTTCGAGATAGCACTCCGCGGATTCGAACGAGCGCACCTGGTAACCCGCGGCGCCCAGTATGCGCGAAAGGCCGCCGCGGACTTCCCGGGTGTCATCCACGATGAACACCGTCCCCGCCCGGCTCATGGCGCAGCTTGCGGGGCGTTGCGGTTTGCAGGTGCCGGTACCGGGCACATGGCGAGCCGACGAAGAATAGGGGATCTCCTGAATCACATCCGGGCGGAAGACTAAAGGCGCCTCAGGTTATTCGTCCAATGCGATATACACATAAGCACTATACACTGCTCGTATACGGATGGAATTGAGGCTGTTGCGCTCTGCGTATCCCAGCCTTCGCTATCCCCCGGCATTCAGCTAATCGAGCCCCCCCCCGATCCACCATCAGGAGCCCGGGAGCGGCCCGAACCCGGGACGTCAGAGAGGCTTGACCGTGCCGGCCCCCGGCGGCGGGGTGCCGGCGGGTGTGATCACGCGCACCAGATCGATGCGGCGCCGGTCCGCGCGCAGGATCCTGAATTCCAATTTGCCGATCTGGATGGTCTCGCCGCGCCGCGGCAGGCGGCCGAATTCCTGCATCAACAAGCCGCCGATGGTGGCGTATTCCTCATCGGAAAACGCCGTGCCGAAGTAATCGTTGAAATCGCCGATTGGTGCGAGCGCGCGCACGTTGAATTCGCGTTCGCCTTCGCGGCGGATCTGCTGATCGTCCTCGACGTCATGCTCATCGTCGATCTCCCCGACGATCTGCTCGATCACATCCTCGATAGTCACCAAACCGCACACGCCGCCGTACTCATCCACCACCATCGCGATGTGGTTGTGGCTCAGGCGAAATTCCTTGAGGAGCACATTGAGCCGCTTGCTCTCGGGCACGAACACCACTGGGCGCATGTACTCGCGGATCTCGAAGGGCTCTTCGCCGGCGGTCTGCAGGCGCAGCAAATCCTTGGCCAGCAAGATGCCGAGGATCTGATCGCGATCTTCGCCGATGACCGGGAAGCGCGAGTGCCCCGACTCCACCGCCAATTCGACCAGTTTTTCCGGCGGCTCGTCGCGCTCGGCGAACACCATTTGGGAGCGCGGCACCATGATGTCGCGAACCTGCATGTCCGCGACCGCCAACACGCCCTCGATCATCACGAGCGCGTCGGCGTTGAACAGGCCGCGCTCGCTGGCCTCGCGCAGATCCTCGATGAGTTCGGCGAGATCACGCGGCTCGCCCGACATGGATTGCGTAAGACGCTTTAACCAGCGGCCGGTATTGCCAAGTGGCGGTTCGGACATGGGCGATCAGGATACCCGATCAGGCATACGGATCCGAAAATCCAAGCCGATCAAGGATTTGAATCTCCGTTGCCTCCATCTTCCCGGCCTCGGCGCTCCGCTCATGGCCGAATCCCAGGAGGTGCAAAACCCCGTGCACCGTCATGTGCGCCCAGTGCGCGGCGGCGGTCTTGCCTTGAGCTTTGGCTTCATGAGCCACCACCGGAGCGCAAATCACCAGCTCCCCCAGCAGGCGCCTGCCGTCCGGGCTCAACCCGGCGCCATTGAAGGACAACACATTGGTCGGCCGGTCCCGATTCCGCCAGCGCAGATTCAGGCTGCGGCTGCGGGCGGCGCCGACCACCAGGATGGACAAGGACGTGCGCGCGCCGGCGGCGGGTGGCGTGGGGCGCGGCGCTGCGCCCGACAGCGCCGCGCCCGCCCAGGCTGCAAATTGCGCCCGCCGCGGCGCCCACGGGCGCCGCGCTGCATACATCACATCGAGTTCGAGCGGTCCGTGCGCAGGCATCAGAAGCCTAGGATCCCTCGTCGGGTGTCTTGGCCTCGTAGGCCTGAACGATTCTCTGCACCAGCGGATGGCGAACGACGTCCCGCGAGCTGAACATCGTGAATGCGATGCCGCGTACGCCGCGCAGGATGTCGATGACCGTGCGCAGGCCGGATTGTTTGGAAATCGGCAAGTCGACCTGCGTGATGTCGCCGGTGACCACGGCCTTGGACCCGAAGCCGATGCGGGTCAGGAACATCTTCATCTGTTCGTTGGTGGTGTTTTGCGCCTCGTCGAGAATGACGAACGAATCGTTGAGCGAGCGGCCGCGCATGAACGCGAGCGGCGCCACCTCGATCACGTTGCGCTCGATCGATTTCGCGACGCGTTCGAAGCCGAGCATCTCGTACAGCGCGTCGTACATGGGCCGAAGATACGGGTCGACCTTTTGCGATAAATCGCCCGGCAGAAATCCCAGCCTTTCGCCGGCCTCGACCGCCGGGCGCACCAGCACGATCCGCCGCACCCGTTCCGATTGCAGCGCCTCGACCGCGCAGGCCACTGCCAGGTAGGTTTTGCCGGTACCCGCCGGGCCGATTCCGAACGTGAGATCATGGGTGCGGATATTGTTCAAATACTCGGTCTGGTTGGCCCCGCGTGCGCGCACCGCGCCCCGCGAAGTGCGCACTTGAAGATCTTCCGGCGGCTCGCCTGCGTCGGCCTCGGCGCCGTTCCCGTCCATATCCAATTCCTGCAATGCGATGTGCACGCGTTGGGAGTCCACGGGTTCGCGCTGTGCGCGGGCATACAGGTCCTGCAGGACGGTCTCGGCCCGCAGAGCCGCCGCAGGCGGACCGATGATTTGAAATCGATTGCCGCGCCGCCTAACCTCGACGCCGAGCCGCGCCTCCACCTGATGCAGATGCTCATCGAGCGGACCGCACAGTTCGGACAGCCGCACGTTGTCGGCCGGCGCGAGCACGAGATCCCTCGAGATTGGGACCGAACTCACGGCGGAATTTCCGCCACGAGATGTCCGCGCAGAGAATTGGGCATGGCTTCGGTGATGAGGACGTCCGCAAATTGATTGATGAGTCTCATCGGATCGCGAGCCGGGCCGTCGAAATTGACCCAGCGATTATTGTCGGTGCGGCCGGCGAGCTGCCGCGGATTTCGCTTGGCCGGCCGCTCGATGAGCACGCGCTGGCGTGTTCCGACCATGCGCTCGGAGATGGCCCGGGCCTGCGCGTTCAGGCGCTGCTGCAGCATCTCGAGCCGCCCCTGTTTGACCGAGTGCGGCACCTCGTCGGGCAGTGCCGCCGCCGGCGTACCGGGCCGGCGGCTGTAAATGAAGCTGAAGGATTGATCGAATCCCGCCTCCTCGACCAGATTGAGGGTGGCGGCGAAATCTTGGTCGTTCTCGCCGGGAAACCCGACGATGATGTCGGTGGAAATACAGATGTCGGGCCGCACCGCGCGCAGCTTGCGCAATTTCTGCTTGTACTCGAGGGCCGTGTGGCCGCGCTTCATCGCCGCCAGTATCCGATCCGACCCGCTCTGCACCGGCAAGTGCAGGAAGCTGTTCAGCTTCGGCACGTTCGCATAGGCCTCGATGAGACTGTCGTTGAAGTCGAGCGGGTGCGACGTGGTGAAACGGATGCGCTCCACGCCCGGCACCGCCGCGATGAAGTGAATCAGCGTGGCCAAATCCGCGCGCGCGCCGTCCTCCATGGGGCCGGCATAGGCGTTGACGTTCTGCCCGAGGAGCGTCACTTCGCGCACCCCCTGCCTCGAGAGCGTCTCGACCTCACGCATCACCTGCGCGAACGGGCGGCTGATTTCTTCGCCGCGCGTGTACGGCACGACACAAAAGCTGCAGTACTTGCTGCAGCCTTCCATGATGGATACGAATGCCGCGGCGCCGGCCGCGCGGGCTTCCGGGAGGCGATCGAATTTCTCGATCTCCGGAAAACTGACGTCGATTTGCGCGCGTCCCGATTGCTTCAGGTCCTCGAGCATTTCGGGCAGGCGGTGCAAAGTCTGCGGACCGAACACCAAATCGACGAACGGCGCGCGCGCGGTGATGCCCTCGCCCTCCTGGCTGGCGACGCAGCCGCCGACGCCGATTACCACGTGCGGCCGCTCAAGCTTGTGGTGCCGCCATTCGCCCAGCAGGGAAAACACCTTCTCCTGCGCCTTTTCCCGCACCGAGCAGGTATTAACCAGCAGCAGATCGGCCTGCGCCGGATCTTCGGTGCGGGTCATTCCCTTGGCGCACGCGAGCACATCCTGCATCTTGCTGGAATCGTACTCGTTCATTTGGCAGCCGAACGTCTTTATGTAAACAAGGCCGGGCATGGTTTCGCCGTGGGCTCACATGGAAAAGGCCGCTAAGATACTAGGAACCATGGCAATACGCGAAGTACTCAAAATGGGCGATCCGCGCCTGCTTGCCACCGCCCTGGCGGTGCGCGAAGTGGGCACCCCCGAACTGCATGCACTGATCGAGGACATGCAGGACACCATGCGCGATCTCGACGGAGCCGGTCTTGCAGCGCCGCAAATCGGGGTGGGATTGCGGGTGGTGATATTCGGGTTCGAGAACAACGCCCGCTATCCCGAGGCGCCTCCCCTGCCCTTTACCGTGCTCATCAACCCGGAACTCACCCCCCTCGACGAGGAAATGGAGGAAGGCTGGGAGGGTTGTCTGTCGGTACCCGGCATGCGCGGGCTCGTGCCCCGGTATCGGCACTTGCGCTATACCGGCGTCGATGCGGCCGGTCACCCGATCGATCGCATCGTGAGCGATTTTCACGCCCGCGTCGTGCAGCACGAGGTGGACCACCTCGACGGCATCTTGTATCCGCGGCGTATACGGGATTTGACCCAGTTCGGCTTCACCGACGCGCTATTCCCGGGGGAGGCGCCCGCCGACGACTGACGCACTGCAGCGATCAGCACGTCCGCGCTCAGAACGGAATGTCGTCGTCGAAATCTTCCTTTCCGCCCGCCGGCGCCGGCGCCTGGTCGTACTCCTCTCGCGGCGGTGCGGCGGCGCCCGCGCCGCGATCCGCGCCACCACCCGATGCGCCGCCCGCCCGGCCGCCCAGCATTTGCATGTTGTCGGCGATGATCTCGGTGGTGAACCGGTCATTGCCCTGCTTGTCCTGCCACTTGCGGGTGCGCAGTTTGCCCTCGATGAACACCTGCGAGCCTTTGCGCAGGTATTCGGCGGCGATCTCACCCAAACGGCCGAACAGCGCGATGTTGTGCCATTCGGTTCGCTCCTGCTGCGCGCCCGAAGCCTTGTCCTTCCAGGATTCGCTGGTGGCGATGCGGATGTTGGTGACGGTCATCCCGCTCGGCATGGAGCGGGTTTCAGGGTCTGCGCCCAGATTACCGACCAGAATGACTTTATTGACTCCGCGCGCCATGACATGCCCCTGAAAATTATGAATCTCGCCTATTGTACACGCGCCGCCAGTCCCCCAGAGGCCGCAATGTCGCTGCGCTCATGCAGAAACTCGGCTGCTCAATCGCCCCGCGGAGCCCCGTGTACCCGCCCTTGACGCCGGGCGTATAGTAATCGGTTACATGCAATATATCCGCATCCGGGGTGCCCGGACCCACAATCTCAAGAACATCGATCTCGACCTGCCGCGCGATCGGCTCATCGTGCTGACCGGCCTGTCCGGTTCCGGGAAGTCCTCGCTGGCGTTCGACACCATCTACGCGGAAGGCCAGCGGCGCTATGTGGAATCGCTGTCGACCTATGCGCGTCAATTTCTGTCCATGATGGAGAAGCCCGACCTCGACACCATCGAGGGCCTGTCGCCGGCCATTTCCATCGAGCAAAAGTCGGCTTCGCACAATCCCCGATCCACGGTGGGCACGGTAACGGAGGTGTACGACTACTTGCGGCTTCTGTATGCGCGAGCCGGCACGCCGCGCTGCCCCGATCACGGCAACGACCTCGCCGCGCAGACGGTGAGCCAGATGGTCGATGCCGTGCTTCATCATCCGGAGGGGACCGCCATGATGCTGCTCGCGCCCGCCATATCGGAGCGCAAGGGTGAGCACACCGAGCTCATCGAGGAGCTGCGGGCGGGCGGCCTGGTGCGGGCGAGAATCGACGGCGTGGTGGTGGAATTGGACCAGGCGCCGATACTCGATGTGCGGCGCAAACACACGGTCGAAGCGATCATCGATCGGTTCAAGGTGCGTCCCGATCTCGGCCAGCGACTGGCCGAGTCCTTTGAAACCGCCTTGCGGCTCGGGTCGGGAGTGGCGCGCGTCGCATTCATGGACGACCCGGACCGCGCGGAACTGGTATTTTCCAACAAGTTTGCCTGCCCCATCTGCAATTATTCGCTGAGCGAACTCGAGCCGCGCCTGTTTTCCTTCAACAGCCCCATCGGCGCCTGCCCGAGCTGCGATGGGCTCGGTACGCAGGAATTCTTCGACCCGGAGAAAATCGTCGCCAATCCGCATCTGTCGCTCGCCGGCGGCGCGGTGCGCGGCTGGGACCGGCGCAATGCCTACTATTTCCAGCTGATCCAATCGTTGGCCCGGCACGCCCATTTCGACATCGAAGCGCCGTTCGAGAGCCTGGCCCCGAAGATCAAGAATTTGGTGCTGTTCGGCAGCGGCGATGAACAAATCGAGTTCAAGTATCTCGACGGCAAAGGCGGCACGGTCAAGCGCAAACATACGTTCGAAGGCATCGTCAGGAACCTCGAGCGCCGCTACCAGGAGACCGAATCGCCGACGGTGCGCGACGAGCTCGCGAGGTACCGCTCCTCGCGCCCCTGCCCCGAGTGCCATGGCACGCGGCTCAACCGCTCCGCCAGGAACGTGTTCATCGACGGACGCAGTGCACCCGAGGTGTCCTCGTTATCGGTGAATCGCGCCGTCGAATTCTTCGCCCAATTGAAGCTGCAGGGCTGGCGCGGCGAGATAGCCGCGAAGATCGTCAAGGAAATCGGCAACCGCCTCGGATTTCTTGCCAATGTCGGCCTGGGGTACCTGACCCTCGACCGCAGCGCCGACACGTTGTCGGGCGGCGAGGCGCAACGCATCCGACTCGCGAGCCAGATCGGCTCCGGTCTGGTCGGAGTGATGTACATCCTCGATGAACCCTCCATAGGACTGCATCAGCGCGACAATCAGCGGCTGCTCGACACCTTGGTCAATCTGCGGGATCTCGGCAACACGGTGATCGTCGTGGAGCATGACGAAGAGGCGATCCGGCAGGCCGACCATGTCGTTGATTTGGGCCCCGGCGCGGGCGTGCACGGCGGTGCGATCGTTGCCCAGGGCACGGCTGCGGAGGTCGCCGCCCATCCCGAATCGATCACCGGACAATTCTTGAGCGGCCGCCGCCGCATCGAGGTGCCGCGGGCGCGGCGGACCGCCGACCCGAAGCGCATGCTGCGCATCACCGGTGCCACGGCCAACAATTTGAAGAACGTCACGGCGGAATTCCCTCTCGGCCTGTTGACCTGCGTCACCGGAGTGTCCGGATCCGGCAAGTCGACCCTGGTCAACGACACGCTGTTTCGCGCGGTGGCGACGCAGCTCAACCGCGCCTCGCCGGGCTCCGCGCATTTCGACCGAATCGAAGGTCTGGAGTACGTCGATCGCGTGATCGAGATCGATCAAAATCCGATCGGCCGCACGCCCCGCTCCAATCCGGCCACCTACACCGGTCTGTTCGCACCGATACGCCAAATCTTCGCCGAGGTGCCCGAGTCGCGCACTCGCGGCTATGAGGCGGGACGCTTCAGCTTCAACGTCAAGGGCGGCCGTTGCGAGGCCTGCCAGGGAGATGGCGTCATCAAAGTGGAGATGCATTTTCTGGCGGATGTGTACGTGCCCTGCGATGTCTGCCGGGGCAAACGCTACAACCGGGAAACCTTGGAGATTCGCTTCAAGGGAAAGAATATCGAGGATATTCTCGATATGACGGTCGAAGATGCGCTGCCGTTTTTCTCTGCGGTGCCGACCGTACAGCCGAAGCTTCAGACCCTGCTCGACGTGGGCCTCTCGTACGTCCGGTTGGGGCAGAGCGCCACCACCCTGTCGGGCGGGGAGGCGCAGCGGGTCAAGCTCGCCAAGGAACTCGCCAAGCGCGCCACCGGGCGCACGCTTTATATCCTCGACGAACCGACCACGGGTCTGCACTTCGCGGACATTGCACAATTGCTGGTGGTATTGCACCGGCTGCGCGATGAGGGCAATACGGTGATCGTCATCGAGCACAATCTCGATGTGGTCAAAACCGCGGATTGGATCGTGGACATGGGGCCCGACGGCGGAGACGGCGGCGGACGCATCGTCGTGGCCGGCACGCCGGAGCAGGTGGCCCGGTACGACTCCTCGCACACCGGCCGCTACCTGCAAGCCGCGTTGCGTCGCGCGCAAAGCGAACCCGCCGCCCCCGCCGCGCAGCGCAAGCGCGCTTCCGTGGCCTGAAGCGCCGCCCGCGAGGAGCGCATTTGCCGCGGCCGCAGTCGAGGTGGCAACATGACCGATCGGGCATTCCCGGGGACGACGATATGCAGCACATTCTGGTTTATTCGGATTCGGCGGCATGGGGCATCATTCCGCCGACGCGGCGCCGTCTGCCGTTCGATGCGCGCTGGCCCGGAGTCATGGAGCTTGCCCTTCTGAAATCGGGGAAGCAGGTGCGAGTCATCGAAGATTGCCTGAACGGGCGCCGCACGGTGTGGGACGATCCCTACAAACCGGGACGCAACGGGCTGGTCGGGCTCGCGCAGCGCATCGAGATTCACTCGCCCTTGGCGCTGGTCCTGTTGATGCTGGGCAACAACGATTTTCAATCCATGCATCCTCTGACGGCGTGGCATGCGGCGCAGGGCATTGCCACGCTGGTCAACGCGATTCGTCACGCGCCGATCGAGCCCGGAATGCCGGTTGCGCCGGTATTGGTGGTTGCCCCCCCGCCCATTGAATCGCCGCGGGGCCCGCTGGCGCGCAAATTCACCGATGCGGCCGCCAAATCGGCGGGGTTCGCCGCCGCCCTGCGGGAGACCAGCGCGGAGCTCGGCTGTCACTTCTTCGATGCCGGCGGCGTCACCAGCGCCAGCCGGATCGACGGCATTCATTTCGATGCGGACCAGCATTTGCTGCTCGGCAAGGCGCTCGCCGCATTCGTGGCGACTCTGCCCTTGCCCGACCCTGAATCCGCTTCATGAGCGGCCAACGCCGGCGCGCATGGGTGCCGCGGTGAGCGGACTGATTCCGGTCATCGCTCGCGGCTCGCTGCCGATGCTGTCGCGCCTGAATCCCGAAACTGCCCATGACCTCGGCCTCACTGGGCTGAAATTGCTGCGGCCTCTGTGGCCTGCCGCCAAGGAGCCCGCCGGCTTGTCGCGCTCGTGCCTTGGGCTCTCCTTCGCACATCCGCTCGGACTGGCGGCCGGCTTCGACAAGAACGGCGACTATCTGGATGCGCTCGGCGCGCTGGGATTCAGCCACATCGAGTTGGGCACCGTGACCCCGCGACCGCAGCCGGGCAATCCGCGGCCGCGCATGTTTCGCGTCCCGGGAGCGGCGGCGCTGGTCAATCGCATGGGATTCAACAATAAAGGCGTGGATCACCTCGTCTCGCGCTTGGAGCGCAGCGGCTACCGCGGTATCCGTGGCGTCAGCATCGGTAAGAACGCCGCCACGCCGATCGAGAGCGCGGAAGATGACTATTTGATGTGCTTGCGCAAAGTGTACCCGCTCGCCGATTACATCGCCGTGAACGTGTCCTCCCCGAACACGGCGCGGCTGCGTGAGTTGCAAGAGCGCGACGGCTTGGAGAGAATCCTGGGATCACTGCTGCGGGCACGCGCCGAACTCAAGGTGCGCCACGGCAAATTCGTTCCACTGCTGGTCAAGGTGTCGCCGGACCTCGACCCGGGCCAGGTTTCCTCTCTGGCTGCGACCCTGCGCTCGCTCGGCGTCGACGGAGTCATCGCCACGAACACCTCGACCAATCTGGCTTCTCTGGGCGCCGCCTGGCCCGCCGCTCAGCGCGGGGGATTGAGCGGAGCGCCGCTGCATTCCCGCGCACTCGCCGTGATCTCTCAACTGCGGGCCGAACTCGGCCAGGGCTTCCCGATCGTCGGCGTGGGCGGCATCGTGAGCGCCGACGCCGCATTGGCCACTGTGCGTGCAGGCGCCGATCTCATTCAGGTCTATACCGGATTCGCCTATCGCGGACCCCGGCTCCTCGAGGAGATTTTGGATGCGCTCAAGCGCGATCGACCGGACGCGGCTGCGGCCGCGAGCGCCGCCGCATGATCGATGCGGATCTCATCGAGCGGTTTCAGCGGGACGGCGCGGTGCACATTCGGCAGCTGTTCACGGCGCCTGAACTCGACAATCTGCGCGCCGGGATCGACCTGAATCTCGCGCACCTGAGCCCGCGCGCCAAGGTCGCGAGCAGCCCCACGGACCCGGGCCGCTTCGTCGAGGACTTCTGCAATTGGCAGGAGAATCCCCACTACCGGCGCTGCATCTTCGACTCTGCGCTGGCCGAGACGGCGGGCCGTCTGATGCGCAGCAAGTCGGTTCGTCTATTCCACGATCACATGCTGACCAAGGAGCCCGGCACGCGCCAGCCGACGCCGTGGCACCAGGACCAGCCTTACTACAACATCGAAGGAATGCAGAATGTGAGCTTCTGGATCCCCGTCGATCCGGTAAGCCGCGCATCCACCCTGGAATTCATTGCCGGCTCGCACCGCGGACCCTGGCTGATGCCGCGATCGTTCATGGACTCCCAGGCGAAGTGGTTTCCCGAGGGGGCTCTGGCGGATCTGCCGGACATCGAGGCGCGGCGCGGCGATTATCCCATTCTCGGTTGGGCGCTCGAACCGGGCGATGCAGTGTGCTTCCACATGCTCACCCTGCATGCCGCCCGCGGTGTCGAGGGGGATAGACGCCGGCGGGTATTTTCCGTGCGGTTCCTGGGAGAGGACATCGTGCACGCGCCGCGCCGCTGGAAGACGTCTCCGGATTTTCCCGGGTTGGAGCGCGAACTGCCGGCAGGGGCGCCCATGAATCATCCGCTGTTCCCGGAGCTGTGGCGGGCGCTGTGACCGTCCGGCACGCGTATCCAGTAAACTTAGCTTCTTTAGGATATCCATGAGCCAGACTCGCCATTCGACGGACTCCCAACCCCGCGGCGGCGCCCGGCGCGGCGAGCAGGTGCTCAAGCGCCTGCGCGAGAATCCTCCCAACATCTGGTACGCGGGCGAGCAGGTGCGCGATGTGGCCGCGCATGAGGCGCTGCGCGGCGGCGTCATGACCCTGGCGCGGCTCTACGACCTGCAGTGGGAGCATGCGGATGAAACGCTGTTCGACTCGCCCTCGAGCGGCCGAAAGGTGGCGCGTTCGTTCATGTTGCCGAAGACCCGGGAAGAGCTCCGGAGCATCTCGGTCGCCATGAAGGTCTGGGAGGATTACACGCACGGCATGATGGGCCGCGTGCCCGACTACATCAACCGTGCAATGAGCGGGTACGCGGCCGGCGCCGCCTTTCTCGGCGAGGCCGATCCGCGCTTCGGCGCCAACGCGATCCGCTATCACGAATATCTGCGTGAGCAGGATCTGTGCCTCACGCACACGCTCATTCCGCCGCAGGCAAACCGCGCGGTCAGCTCGGCGCGCCAGGCCGATCCATTTCTTGCGGCGCGGGTGAAGGAGGAGACCGATGCCGGCATCGTCATCCGCGGCTGCAGGATGCTCGCGACGCTGCCGATCTCGGACGAGATCATGGTGTTTCCCTCGACGCTGCTCAAGAGCGTCGAGGAGGATGCCCCATATGCCTTCGGCTTCTCGATTCCGAACCACACGCCCGGCCTCAGGTTCATCTGCCGCGAGAGCGTGGACTACGGACGGTCCCATTTCGACCATCCGCTCGGCTCGCGCTTCGAGGAAATGGACGCGGTCGTGGTCTTCGACGACGTCTTCGTGCCTTGGGAAAACGTCCTGCTTTACCGCGACGTCAACCGCTGCAACCAGGCGTATGCGCGCACCGGCGCGGTCGTGCACATGACCCATCAGGTGGTTGTGAAGAACATCGCCAAGGCCGAGTTCATGCTGGGGCTCGCGCACCTGCTGGTGGATTCGATTGCTGCGGAAGGGTTCCAGCACATTCAAGAAAAGCTTGCGGAATTGTGGATCAGCATGGAAACGATGAAGGCCTTTCTTCGCGCCGCGGAGGCCGATGCGGCGCTCGATGAGTGGGGCGTCATGCGCCCTGCATGGAATCCGCTCGACGCGGCGCGCAATCTGTTTCCGCGGCTTTATCCGCGCATGGTGGAAATCATTCAGCAGATCGGCGCGTCGGGTCTGGTTGCGATGCCGGTCGAGGCCGATCTGAAGGGCCCGTTGGTCGAGGAGATCAAGCATTACTATCAGGCGGCGCGCGCCGAGGCATTCGATCGCATTCCACTGTTTCGACTTGCCTGGGACGCCTCGTTGTCGGCATTCGCGTCGCGCCAGGTGCTGTATGAGCGCTTTTTCTTCGGTGATCCGGTCCGCATGGCTGGCGCCCTCGTCGCCAGCCACAAGTCGGAGATTCTGGAACGGGCGGAACGCGTGCGCGGCTTCGTCCGCGAGGGCCGCGACGAGGCCTTTGCGGCCGCGAGCCGTCCTGCAACCCGATGAACCCGCCTGCGTCCGATCGGCCCACGCCCGATCCGACGGCGTTTCGCGAAGTGCTCGGCCTGTTCGCCACCGGCGTTGCCGTCGTCGCCACCGAGATCGAGGGCCAGGTTCACGCCATGACGGCGAACGCGGTTTCGTCGCTCTCTCTCGATCCGCTGCTGGTGCTGTTTTGTCCGGCGAAGCGCGCCCGCTTCTCGCAACTGTTGCCCCGCGCATCCGGCTTTTCGATCAACTTTCTGCGCGATGAGCAGGAAGCGCTGTCGACCTACTTCGCCGGGAGCTGGCCCGAGGCCGCGGCTCCCAAGTATCGCTTCGTCGGGATGGGCGGGTTGCCGCGCCTCGAGGGAAGTCTCGCATCCCTCATCTGCAGCAAGCGCGATGTCTACGAAGCCGGCGATCACTGGCTCGTCACGCTCGAGGTAAGGCAGCTTCACCGCGGCGTCGAGCCGCTGCGGCCGCTGCTTTTTTTCAGAGGAAAATACCGCCGGGTCGACGCCCGGATAGGCACCCAGGCGCCCGATCTTGTAAGCACCGCCGACGAGCCGGTGCAGATGTACTACCACGAGCCGTAACACGCTCGCGACCGTCGCGCGCGGAAAATGTTTTTCCGCGTTTGCGCCTCAGTGCGCCGCGCTCGTCAACGCCTTGAGAAACTGATAGTAAAACTCGACGCCCTTGTAGTACGAATCGATCTGCAGCCGCTCGTCCCTGCCGTGCTCGCGGTGATCGTCGCGATCGATCGCCACACCGCTGATGCCGTAGCTGGGAAGCCCCTCCATCATGGTGTAGATGCTGTCCGAGGCGCCCGGCTCCATGATCGGAATCACCGGAGCGCCCGGCCAGAGCCTAGCCGAAACGCTGCGCAGCGGATCCATGACGTCCGCCCGCAGGGGCGGCGGCGCCATGGCGTTGCGATCCGAGCCGTGATCCGACAGCTCGCCGCTGTCGCTGCGGTAGCGCACGCTGAGTCCGGGATCGTTGAACAGCTTCACCAGCGCCAGGCGGATTTCCTCCTGCGAATGCCCGGGGAAAATGCGGCAGTTGACGTTGGCCTCGGCGCGCTGCGGCAGGGCATTCGGCGCGTGGCCGCCGGCGAGCATGGTGGCCACGCAGGTGGTGCGCATGGTCGAGTTGTAGCGCGGATCTTTCGACAGGCGTTCGATGGCCGCGGGGTCGGGCGGCGTCGCCAATATGGCGCGCATGTCCGCGGCGCGCTGAGGGGGTTCGAGCTGCGCCATTTGCTTGAAATATTCGCGCGTGATGTTGTTCAATTCGAACGGGAACGGCGATCTCTCGAGCGCCTCGAGCGCATGCGCGACCTGGTAGATGGGATTGTCGGGCCGTGGCAGCGAGCTGTGTCCGCCGCGATTGGTCGCGAGCACCTGATAGTCCGCATAGAGCTTTTCGGACGCCTCGAACTCGACCGTCAGCGGCTTGCCGTGATCGGTGACCACGCCTCCGCCGTCCGGATTCAGCACGTAATCGGCATCGATGAGCTCCCGGCGATTCCTCAACAGCCAATCGACGCCGTTCGATTTCCCGCCCTCCTCGTCGGCCGTGAGCGCAAGGACGATGTCCCGGTCCGGGACGTAGCCTTCCCTTCTCAAGCGGATGAAATTCGTGACCACGATGGCATCGCTGTCCTTCATGTCCTGGGTGCCGCGCCCGTAGTAATAGCCGTCCTGCTCGACGAACTGGAAGGGGTCCGTGGTCCAGTCCTCGCGCCGCGCCTCAACCACGTCGAGGTGGCCGATGATCAGCAACGGCCGCAGCGTCGAGCCCGGCTTGCCACGATAGCGCGCAACCATATTGCCCTTGCGGTCGTTCGGTCCCGCCACGACCACGTCGGCCGCTGGAAATCCGGCGTCGAGCAATCGCCGGGCCATTGCTTGCGCCGCGACGGTGGTGCTTCCGATAGAATCCGTGGTGTTGATCTCGATCAACTGCTTGAAGATGTCGCGCGCCATGGCATGAACCGCCGGATCGCTCATGGGAGAGGCGCACCACGCGCCTTGTGCGCAAAGCGCGGACAGGATGACTGCGGAAGACCTGAGGGCGGTGCGGTGGTTCACGGACGATTCTTCCAAAACGCAAAAAGGAGAGTGAGGATGTCGCTAATGTGCGGCCGAGTCAATCAACGGCGGACCGGATACCGCAGCCGCCGCACAACTGCCGAGATGCTATCCTTTGGCGCGGCGGTACACCGCCGCTCATGAAAGCGGTGCTACGGGATGGCGGGGGGAGAATGGCGAAAAAGGACACGCGCGCGGTGACGCGCGGCGCGGCGGAAGCCGCTGTACAGACTCTGCTGCGCTGGGCGGGCGAGGATCCCCATCGCGAAGGACTGCGCGAGACGCCGAAGCGCGTGGTCGATGCCTATCGCGATTGGTTCTCGGGCTACGCCAGCGATCCGAGCGAGTATCTGCGGCGGACCTTCGAGGAAGTCGAGGGGTACGATGAAATGGTCGTGCTGCGCGATATCGCGTTCGAATCGTTTTGCGAGCATCACATGGCGCCCATCATCGGCCGCGCACACGTCGGCTATCTGCCCACCGATAGGGTCGTCGGCATCAGCAAGCTCGCACGAGTCGTGGACGGATTCTCGCGCCGCTTCCAAGTGCAGGAAAAGCTCACGGCGCAAATTGCCGGATGCATCAACGAGGTGCTCAAACCGCGCGGCGTCGGCGTCGTCATCGACGCCGTGCATCAATGCATGACCACGCGCGGGGTGCACAAGCGCGGCGTGTCGATGATCACCAGTAAAATGGTCGGCACGTTTCGCGCGGATGCCAGCACCCGCGCGGAATTTCTGCGCTTCATCGACATCGAGGGCAGCGGGTTGCGCTGAGCGGGCTGCGCTCAGCCCGCCGCCCGGCGGGTCAGTTGCGCTTGCGGTCGGCCGGGACGCCGGCAGCCGTGCCGGCAGCGCTGCCGGCGGGGCGCGCCGGGGCGGCGGTGCGTACCGGAATCAGATCCACCGAAAAGCTGTATTTGTGGCGCTCGCCGGACTGCAGCGCACCTACGCCGACCACCTGCCGGGCGATCTTCTCGCCCCGTTCATTGGTGATCGACACCACGACACAATACTCGCAGGCCTCGCCGCGGCCCGGGTGATGAATCGATCCTTCGATGCGCATTGCCGGCACCCCTTCGGACTGGGGTTCCGAATTTGCGGCGCTGAACCGCAGGTGATGCTGGCAGCCGGGGCAAATATTGGCGCTCTGCAGAACCGTCGCCTTGCAGTGCGGACAGGTTCGTGTTGCGCCAAGAGTGCCCTGACGAACGACGCTCATCACGAGCCTCCTAGGTCGCGGTACCCGCAAGTTTCATCGTCTTCTCGTCTCCCCAGCCGAATTCGACGTGGCCGCGCATGCGCGAGCCGGCCGCCACCGTGATCGATCCGGCCTTGACGTCGCCGACGATGACCCCGCCCTCGAGCACATCGACGCGCTTCGTGGCCTCTATGTTGCCCTGCAGCTCGCCGCCGACCACGACGATGCTCGCCAATACCTGGCCCGTCAAATGGGCGCCGGTATCAATGGTGAAATTGCCGTCGATACGCACATCGCCCTTGAAGCGGCCGGCCATGCGCACGTTGCCGGATCCCTCGATCTTGCCCTCGATCGTCAGGTTGGCGGCGATCACCGATTCGCCCACCTCGCCGCGCTCCCGGGGGGCGGGCCGGTGCGATCCTCCACCCACCACCGCTTCGTTGGCGCTGCGCTCCGCCGCCGAACTCAGCGGCGATTGCGCGGGTCCGCCCGCCGGTGTGGGTGTCAACGGATCCTTGCGACCCGCTGGCGCAGGCGTGGGTTTTTCGTTCCAAAGTGCCATGGCTCGTTATCTCCTGCGTATGAGGTCCGTAAAGCGTACACGCTAACGCTGGAAAATGGCATCGGGCCAATGTCTTCGATTGGAGACGGCCGGCCCCTCAACCGCCCTGGCGGGCGCTCGCTCGGGGCCCTTGCGCGTCTCCCGGATACCAATTCCAGCGGCCGGCCAGGCTCATGAAGGCGGGTACCACGAATGCCCGGATCACGCTGGCATCGACCAAGACCGCGACGCACAAACCGACTCCGATCATTTTCAAAGCCGGCAGGTCGGCGCTGACGAACGCGCCGAATACCACCGTCATGATCAGGCCGGCGCCCGTGATGACCGGGCCGACGGCCGCCAAGCCTTCGGCCGTTGCACGGTCGTTATCCCCATGTAGCGCGAACTGGCGCTGAATGCGAAACAACAGGAACAGCTCGTAGTCCATGGACAGCCCGAAGCTCAAACAAAATATCATCAGCGGCACTTCGAGCGGTATGGAGGAGAACGGCCGCTCCAGGCCGACCAGCCCATGCAGCCAGCCGAATTGGAATACGGCTACGACGGCGCCATAGCCGGCGGCGACGGCGAGCAAATTCGCCACCACCGCCTTGAGCGGCAGAAGGTAGGAGCGGAAAGCGGCGTAGAGCAGCAAAAGCGTCGTGGCGATGACGAAGCCGAACACCCTGGGGAAGCTCTTCCACATGTAGTCGCTGAAATCATTGTAGTAGGCCGGAGTACCCCCGATCGCGACCTCAAAGGGCCCGTTCGGCGCCAGGTGCTTCAAATCCCGTGCCAGCAGTTGAACCTGGCGCATCGACATGCCGTTCGCCGGGGTTATCTCGAACAGTGCGGCTTGCCCGTCGCGGCTCGAGTAAAGATGCGTCGCATCGCCGCGCGCGGCGAGCGGCGATGACACTTCCGCGATGCGCGGATCGCGCTCGATCCGAGCGAGATAGTCCTTGAGAGCGGCGGAATGGCCGTCGGCGAACAGCGGCTGTCCATCCGTCGCACGCAGCAACGCGCGCACCGTGAGCGCCGCATCACCCGCGCCCTGGTGCGACAATATATCGACGCCGATGCGCGATTCCAGATCCTTCGGCATGAACCACGGCTCATTGCTGAATCCGCTGTGCGCGCCGCATATGGGCAGCGCGAGCAGCACCACCGCCCCGCCCGAGACGGCGAGCGTGCGCAGCGGTCGCCGCACGATCCACTCGCCGAGCCGCCGCCACCCGCCGTTGCCGTCCGCCGCCGCCGCGGAACGCTTTCGCAAAGGCCAACGCTCGATCCGATTGCCGAGCAACGCGAGGCAGGCCGGCAACAAAGTCACGGCGGCCAGCACGGATACCAGCACCACCAATGCCCCACCGATGCCCACGCTGCGGGTCTCCAAGATGGGGCTGAAAAGCAGCCCCAGCAGCCCAATGGCCACGGTCGAACCGGACCATAGGATGGTGGTTCCCGCCTCCGCCACGGTCTGCGCAACCGCCTCGAGGACCGGTGAATCCCGCAACCTCTCGCGATAATCCTTGACCATCAGCAGCGAGTAATCGATGCCGATCGCAAGCCCGATCATGGTGACCACGTTGCCCAAGAGATTCGATACCGGCATCAAACGCGCCAGCAGGAACGCGAGTCCCAACGACACCATCGTCGTGGCAAGCCCCATCAGAAACGGCAAAACCGCGGCGATCAGGGTGCCGAAGGCGAGAATCAGGATGGCGAGCGTGAGCGGCAGGGCCCGCTTCTCCGCGCGATCGCCGCCTTGCGCACTCGAGGTATTGATGTCGTAGTCGGCCGCCGGCCCGCCGGTCACCGCGACCCGCGCCCGTGGATCGAGCGCCGTGAGTTGCGCTCGCAGCGGCCCGAGAGCGGCGCGCACGAGCGGGACGGCGCGCTGTTGCCCCGGCACGTCGGTGGCGACGAGTTCGACCAGCAAAAGCCCCTGGTGACCCTTCGGCGCGCGCAAACGCGGATCGCCGGAGTCCGAATAGGCGGCAACGCGCTTCACCGACCGGAGACCGCGCAGCGTGCGTGCCGCATCGCGGTCCCAAGCCAATAGCGCGGGCTCATCGATCGACAGCTTCGGGCTCGAGAACGCGACCACGAGGGGCTCGAGGAACGGGACCTCGAAATCGGAACGCAAGGTCTCCGCGACCTCGTTCGAGGGGCTGCCGTACAGGCCCGACGTGCCGTTTTGCGCCGTGCGCTCGAACGCGCCTGCGCCCCACACGCCGAGCGCTATGGCGACGGCCCAGGCGGCAAGCACGCCTCGCGGGTGCCTGCCGACGCAGGCGCCGACTCGGTGGAAGACATGGCTCATCGGTTGCAAGTCGGGCTTCAGAAAGGGTAGTTGATTCCGGTGAATACGGCGCCCCCCTCGGAGCCGTACCCGACGTCCACATAGCCGACGACGAAGGGGCTTGCGATCCCTCGAAAGCCGAGCCCGCCGACATGGTGCATGTGCGCCACCGGCGAATCTCTGGAATGGGCAAAAACCTCCCCGAAATCCGCGAAAGGAGTCAATTCAATGTCGATATGAGTGGACACCGCATCCACGCTGAACACCTTTTTGCGGTACTCGAGGCTCGTGGAAAATGAATTGCGGTCGCAAAAGCGCCCCTGTCCGTAGCCGCGCAGCGGCTGGCTGCCATCCAGGATGCTCTGATCGCCGCCGATGTTCGACAGACTCCAGAACGGCACATTGGTGGTGCCGGGCATGTAGCGCAATGCGGCATGCGCGGCGACGGTACTTCCGGAGGCGATCGACCACAGCTGTCGCGCGTCCAATCCGGCCTCGCTGTACAGCGAGGTGTCGAGCACTCCGTCCCGCGCCGCGGCACCGCCATACAGCACGTAGGCGCCGCCGCGAGTCGGCACCGTAATGTCGTCGCGCGTGTCGTAGACGACCTCGACCCGGCTCAGCGTTTCGTGGGTGGTGCCGACGCCGGGAATCGGCCCGAAGAAATCATCGAGCGACGGGATGCCTTCGAGCGTCCCTTCCTGGATCTGGACCTCGCGCGCGCGCATCATATAGGCGATCTGCAGGCGATGGCTCAAGTTCCAGCCGACCCTTACCTGCACGAACATCTGCTGCAATGTGTAATTGGTCTGGTCGCTTTCGGGCGTGCTGTTGCCGATGCCGTAAAACCGCGGGGTGCCGCTGCGGTCATAGACAACGCTGGTGTTGAACGACAGCGCGGTGTTGCGCGAACGCCCGGTTTGATATTCGGAGTCGAATTCACTCTCAACGCGTTCCTTCGCCCCGGCCACAGTCGACCACTGCGCGTCATCCGAGGGAAAGGCATAGATCCGGCCGCGGATGCCGTAGCCGAAGTACGGGTTGTAGAGCACATCGGGCGCGATGATCTCGGTGATCTGCTGCTTGTTGTCCGTCACCAGCCAGGTCGGAATCAATCCCAGGGTGAGACCGCTGTTCGGATCGTGGTCGATCTCGGGCACGGGGATGAACGGTGCGGTGGTCGGATTGAACCAGCTCGCGATCCCCTTCGACGGCGCCTCATCGTCGGCCCGCGCAAGGCCGCCGCCCGCGACCGTGAGCGTCAATGCGAGCGCCGCGCCGGCAAGCGGCGGGAGCGGACTCAACGCTCTGACCCGCACCGGCTAACTCGTTCCCGCGGGATCCGGGCGCCAGGGTACGACGCGATCGCGGCCGATGTCCGTGAAGCCATGGCCTATAATGAGGTCTGTGAAAATATGGGGCATAAACATTTGTTTCAACATCTCGACCGCTTGAACCCCGATGCCATCCTCGGCCTGATGGCCAAGTTTCGGGCCGACACATTCTCTCAAAAAGTGGACCTCGGTGTCGGGGTCTATCGCGACCTCAGCGGCAACACCCCCATACTGGAGTGTGTGCGCCGCGCGGAGCAGATCGTCTTGTCGTCCCAATCGACGAAATCCTACGTGGCCGCCGCCGGCCGGGAGGAATTCAACAACGCCGTCGAAGAGATGGTTCTCGGCGCATCGCATGCCGTGCGCCGCGGGCGGCGCACACGCACCGTCCAGGCACCCGGTGGATGCGGGGCCTTGCGCGTCGGCGCCGAGCTCATACGCGCGGCCGCGCCTTCGGCGACGGTGCATGTCAGCGATCCGACCTGGGGCAATCACACCCCCTTGCTCGGCAGCTCCGGACTGAAGCTGGCGCGCTACCCCTATTACGATGCAAAGAATCATGAATTGCGGTTCAGTGAAATGCTGGAGCGCCTGGAGCTTGCGCGCGAGGGCGATGTGGTGCTGGTGCATGCCTGCTGCCACAACCCTTGCGGCGCGGATCTCGGGGCCGCCCAGTGGCAGGCCCTGGGAGGGCTGCTTGAGCGGCGGCGCCTCACCCCCTTCCTCGATTTGGCCTATCAGGGATTCGGGACCGACCTCGACGCCGACGTGGCCGGTATTCGCCTGCTCGCGGACATGCTGCCCGAGGCCCTCATCGCCGTATCGCATTCCAAGAATTTGGGCCTGTACCGCGAGCGGGTCGGCGCACTGATCGCGATCGGGGAGAACGAATCCCGGGCGGACGCCATGTTGAGCCACATCCTACAAATCGCGCGCGGCATCTATTCGATGCCGCCCGACCATGGAGCGGCGATCGCCGCATGCATCTTCGCCGATGCGAACCTGCGCCAGTCATGGGTGACCGAGTTGGCGGGCATGCGCAGGCGGATCCAGGACATGCGTAAGCTGCTGGCGACTCAGCTGCGGGCCGTCACCCACGACGGCTCCTTCGATTTCATCGAAGCCCAGCACGGCATGTTCTCCCTGCTTGGCGTGTCCGGTGAGGCGGTCGAGGCGCTGCGCGTCCGGCACCATATCTATATGACCGCCGACAGCCGCATGAACCTGGCCGGGATCATGCCGCACAACGTCGCCTACGTGGCCGAGTCGATCGCGGCGGTGCGTGAGGAGCCTGCCTGAATGCGGCTCAACGCTTCGGCGACGGCCTGCTGGTGAAGCGGTGCCGCACTTCGCCGTCGTGCGTGCGTTCGGTATACCGGCCGCTGCAATAGGCCGAAACCACCCGCCGCCAGAACGCGACGGCGCCCGGATTGCGCTGATACTCCACGATGTCCCAATCGCCGGCGAAGCGGTCGAAAATCAGCGTCGCGGCATCGCGGCCGATGCCGAGCCGACGATATTGCTTGCGCACGAAGAACTCGGACATGTGGTAATGCACGGCGCCTTCGCCGGCGGCCGCGATGCGCGGACGGGTGACCAGCGCAAAACCCACGGGCTCGGGTCCCTTGAGTATCACCAGAGGATGGGAATGGTCATTCGCGAACCAGTTTGCGAAGATCTCGTCTTCGCGCGGATTACCCGCACCAAGCACCGGGAAAAGACCGGTGTTCAGATCTGCAAGGGCATCGATGTACTCAGCGTAAACGTTCTGGATCCATTGGCGATCCTTCTTCGAATGTCTACAGTCGCGAATGCTGACGAGCAACTACGCTGTGTCCCCAACGCCACAAAACACATCGCCCGGGCGAGGGCAATTGGCCACCCGCCCGGGCATGTGATCAGCCCTCGAATCGATTACGGCTTCGAAGCCGGCGCAGCAGGCGCTGCGGGTTCGGAAGACGCAGCACCAGCGGCAGAGCCGGCAGCGGCAGCCGCATTATCAGCGGCCGGAGCGGCGGGCATGGCAGCAGGAGCGGCCGAGTCGGCAGCGGGCGCCGCAGGCGCAGGAGTGGCTTCGGTCGTTGGCGCGGGAGCCTCGGTCTTGCTGCCGCAGGCACTCAGCACAAACGCAGCGACAAGAGCGCTTAAAGCAAGTTTGGTCTTCATCTATCGATACCCCAGAAATTTAATGATAAAAGTTAAAAGCTGAGCATGTTGTTTTGGGCTTCCACCCAACTGTGCCGGGCGATTTTAGAGTGTTTCCGCACAATTTCATATCACTTTCGCGTTGGCGCAACGCTTTTACGCCCGCAAATCGCCCCTGGCCGCATTAATTCGGCCACATGAATTGGCGATCACACCGGCCGGCGCGTACTTTAGGCGCCGTACGGCATATAAGGAGTCGACGTGAGCGAAGCCAGGCTGGATCAGCTCTATGTGCAGCATTTGCAGACGTTATCGAGCCGGGCGGACCAAACGCTGGCGGCGGTCGGATTCGATGCTTTGGTCATTCACTCCGGACGGCCACCCACCCAGTTCCTGGACGATCAAGACTATCCGTACA
The DNA here is from genome assembly GCA_963758145.1 of uncultured Gammaproteobacteria bacterium. Lineage (GTDB taxonomy): Bacteria > Pseudomonadota > Gammaproteobacteria > Steroidobacterales > Steroidobacteraceae > Bog-1198. Next base: position 235,177 of record CAVWUK010000008.1, on the reverse strand, counting down.
AGGTGAACCCGCATTTCAAGGCCTGGGTGCCGATTGTGGACAATCCGCAATGCTTCGCCATTTATGCCCCGGGATCGCGGCTGCGGGTATTGTTCCATCAACCCAATGATTTTTGGCACAAACCCGCGAGCCTGCCCCGGGAACCCTGGGCGGCGGCCATCGATATTACGGCGATGCCGGACCCTGCCAGGGCCGCCGAGCACTGGGCCAAGCTCGGGCGGGTGGCCTTCATCGGCCCCGGCGAATGCTTCCCCGACGCCGACAGGCAATCGTTGAATCCCCCCGAGCTGCTCGCTCGCCTGCACTACGACCGAGCCGTGAAAACCGCCTACGAGCTCGAGTGCATGCGCCGGGCAAGCGCGCTCGGAGTCCGCGGCCACGCGGCCGCGCTTGCGGCATTTGGACGCGGTGCCTCCGAATACGAGGCCCACATGCAATATTTGGCCGCCTGCCCGCAGCGTGAGGAGGAGACGCCCTACAACAACATCGTGGCCTACAACGAACACGCGGCGGTGCTGCATTACCAGCATCTCGACAGGCGCCCGCCCCCATCCCGGCGCTCTTTCCTGATCGATGCCGGCGCACAATTTCGCGGCTATGCATCGGACATCACGCGCACCTACGCGGCGGCGGCGGGGCTGTTTGCCGACCTGCTCCAGCGGATCGACGGCGCCCAGCAGCAGCTATGCCGGGACGTGGTCGCGGGGCGGGATTTTCGAGAGATTCATTTGACCGCGCACCGCATCTTGGGCGATGAGCTGCAGCGCATCGGATTGACCAAGCTGCCCGGCCAGGCCGCCCTCGAACGGGGCGTCACCAGCGTGTTCTTCCCCCACGGCATCGGTCATCTGCTCGGGCTGCAGGTACATGATGTCGGCGGGGTCATGGACGATCTCAAGGGCGGCGAGCGACAACGCCCCGAAGGCCACCCGTACCTGCGCCTCACGCGCATGCTCGAGCCCGGCGTCGTGGTGACCATCGAGCCCGGCATCTATTTCATCGATTCGCTGCTTGCCGCGGCGCACGCGGACGAGCGGCGCGGTCATATCGACTGGTCGGTGGTGGAGGCCCTGCGCCCGTTCGGCGGCATCCGCATCGAGGACAACGTGGTTACCACGGCCGCTGCGCCCGAGAATATGACTCGCGAGGCTTTCGCCAAGCTGGCCGCATGAATTGGCGGCCCTAGGCCGCTTTGGCTTTCCGGCGCTTCGGCGCCGCCTTTTCCTGCTTCTCTTCCGGGGCCGCCGCTTTCTTCGATTTACCCGCGGCCTTGCCGCCCTTGCGGGCCTTGCCGCCCTTCGCCTCGCCGTCCGTACCGGTGTCCTGCGCGGCCTTCGCCGCCACCCGGCCCGCCTCAACCAACTGCATCAGCGCCATATCCGCAGAATCGCCCGGCCGCGGTTCCATCTTGAGAATACGCGTATAGCCGCCGGCTCGCGCCTTGAAGCGCGGCCCGAGATCGACGAACAATTTTTCAACGACGGCGACGTCGCGCAGCCGTGAATAAGCCAGCCGGCGCTTGGACGTTGAATCGATCTTGGCGAGCGTGATCAACGGCTCGACCACGCGGCGCAATTCCTTGGCCTTCGGCACCGTGGTGCGAATGGTCTCATGACGCAGCAGCGAGGTCGCCATGTTGCGCATCAGCGCGTGGCGGTGGGAGGAGTTACGCGAAAGCTGACGCCCGCTGTTTCTGTGACGCATTTTCTAAAGCCTTGCTGTGTCGATGATCCGCTTGAGTGCCCGGGACCCGCTTAAATGCCGTCGCGCTCTTCGTCGCGCTTCAAACCCGGCGGCGGCCAGTTGTCGATGCGCATGCCGAGGGTCAACCCATGGCTCTCCAGCACTTCCTTGATTTCGGTGAGCGATTTCTTGCCGAGATTCGGCGTGCGCAACAGCTCCACTTCCGTGCGCTGCACCAAATCGCCGATATAGTGAATGTTCTCGGCCTTCAGGCAGTTCGCGCTGCGAACCGTGAGTTCCAGTTCGTCGACCGGACGCAGCAATATCGGATCGAACTGCGTTTCGGTCGCCTTGGTGGTCGACTCGTCCTGGCCCTGCAGATCCACAAATACCGACAACTGATCCTTGAGGATCCCACCGGCGCGCCGGATCGCCTCTTCCGGGTCGATGGTGCCGTTGGTTTCGATGTCAAGAATCAGCTTATCGAGGTCGGTACGCTGTTCGACCCGAGCGCTCTCGACGTTATAAGTCACTTTGTGAACGGGACTGAAGGAGGCATCGAGCTGCAGCCGACCGATCGCCCGGGTTTGCTCCTCGAATGCCATGCGTTGTGCCGCCGGCCGGTAACCGCGCCCGCGCTCCACCTTCAACGACATCGACAGCTCGCCCGCCTTGGTCAAATTGGCGATCACCAGCTCGGGATTCAGGATTTCGAGGTCATGATCGCCGGCGATGTCGCCGGCCAGAACCGGCCCCGGACCCTTCTTGTGGAGGCGAACTTCCGCGACATCGCGGGTGTGCATGCGAATCGCCACCGCCTTGAGATTGAGCAGAATATCGACCACGTCCTCCTGCACGCCTTCGATGGCCGTGTACTCATGAAGCACACCGTCGATCTCGATCTCGGTGATTGCGGCACCCGGCAACGACGACAGCAGCACCCGGCGCAGCGCGTTCCCCAGTGTGTGGCCGAACCCTCGTTCGAACGGCTCGATCACGATACGCGCATGACGCAGCGACACCGGCTGGACCTTGACGACCCGAGGCTTCAAAAATTCGTTGATCGAACCCTGCATGGATACACCCTCGTTAACTGATCGCGGAGAACGCAGCACCGGCTGCGACGCGTTACTTGCCAATTCCTATTTCGAATACAACTCGACGACCAGACTCTCGTTGATGTCCGGCAGTATTTCCTGCCGATCGGGAACCGATTTCAGAACACCCGAAAACTTCTTGTCGTCCACCTCGACCCAATCCGGAAGGCCCACCTGGGTCGCAATCGTCAGAGCCGCCTGCACGCGCGTCTGCTTCTTGGCCTTCTCGCGCAGGTTGATCACATCGCCGGCCTTGCACTGATAAGAGGCGATATTGACCAGCTTGTCGTTCACCGACACGCCCTTGTGGCTCACCAGCTGACGCGCTTCGGCGCGGGTTGCGGCAAAGCCCATCCGGTAGACCACATTGTCGAGCCGGCATTCCAAAAATTGCAGCAACGTTTCGCCGGTCGCACCGGGCCGGCCCGCGGCCTTCTGATAATAATTGCGGAATTGCCTCTCGAGCACACCGTACATGCGGCGCAGTTTCTGCTTCTCGCGCAGCTGCAGACCGTACTCCGACAGTCGCTGCTTGCGTTCGCTCTTCACGCCGCCCGGCGGCACTTCGAGCTTGCACTTCGATTCAAGCGGTTTCACACCGCTTTTCAGGAATAGATCGGTTCCCTCGCGGCGAGAGAGCTTGCACTTCGGACCGGTATACTTTGCCATTAGGAACCCTTGATCTGACCTGTCGGACGAAAGACGCGACTCAACGAACTAGACGCGACGCTTCTTCGGCGGGCGGCAACCGTTATGGGGGATCGGCGTCACATCTTCAATGTTCGTAATCTTCAACCCGCAGCCGTTCAAGGCACGCACCGCGGATTCGCGGCCCGGCCCCGGGCCCATGACGCGCACTTCGACGTTCTTCACGCCATGCTCCTGAGCCGCGGTGCCCGCCCGCTCGGCAGCCACTTGAGCCGCGAACGGGGTCGATTTGCGCGAACCGCGAAAGCCGCAGCCACCCGAGGTCGCCCAGGACAGCGTATTGCCCTGGCGGTCGGTAATCGTGATGATGGTGTTGTTGAAGGACGCATGCACGTGCGCGATCGCATCCAGTACGTTCTTGCGCACCTTCTTGCGCGCCGGCTTGTTGGCCTGCGCGCCGCTTTGCGCGGCATTTTGCTTCTGTTCAGCCATTCTATTTGGTTTCCAACGGCGTCTAAGAGACGCCGTCCGTTAGTTGCTCGCTGCGCGAGCAAGAATTAAAGATCATGCCCTACCGCTTTTAGACCTTGCCCGGAGGCGCATTCATTTTGACGGCCTGCTTGCGCGGACCCTTGCGGGTTCGAGCATTGGTACGCGTGCGCTGACCACGCATCGGCAAGCCCTTGCGGTGACGGATGCCGCGGTAGCAGCCCAGATCCATCAGACGCTTGATGTTCATCGACACTTCGCGACGCAGGTCGCCTTCGACCGCGAACTTCGCAACTTGCGAGCGCAGCGAAGCCACTTCGGCGTCGGTCAAATCCTTCACTTTGACGCTGTACTTGACCCCTGCCGCATCGCATATGCGAGCCGCACGGCTGTCGCCGATGCCGAAAATATGGGTCAGGCCGATGACGACGTGCTTGTTCATCGGTATGTTGATGCCGGCGATACGCGCCATCTATTTCTCCCCTACGCGGACAACAATAGCGCACGCGAAAAAGCGCGCAAGTATACGCAAAAAATGTCTGAAGATCAATTCACTAGCCATACTTGTCCGTCGCTCTTCAGCCTTGCCGCTGCTTGTGCCGAGGATCGGACGAACAAATGATGTACACAATGCCGCGCCGCCGCACGACTTTGCAGTTTTTGCAGATCTTCTTGACCGATGGACGAACTTTCATTTCTTACTCCCGATGCCCCGCAAGCTGGCCTTCTTCATCAGGCCCTCGTACTGGTGAGACATCAAATGCGACTGCGTCTGGGCCACGAAATCCATGACGCCGACCACGATGATCAACAGGGAGGTGCCGCCGAACTGAAACGGAATGCTCGGGTTCACCATGCGAATGATTTCCGGCAGCAAGCACACGGCCATGATGTACAGGCCGCCCCACAGAGTCAGCCGGGTCAGAACTTTGTCCAGGTACTCCCCGGTCTGCTGGCCGGGTCGGATGCCCGGGATGAAAGCGCCGGCCTTTTTCAAGTTCTCCGCCGTGTCACGCGCGTCATACACCAATGCCACGTAGAAGAACGCAAAGCCTATGATCAGGACCGCGAACAGCAGCACGTGCAGCGGCTGACCGTAACCCAGGATGGCGGCGATCTTTTGCAGGGTGCGCTGAATCGGATTCGGGTTCGGGCTGTTGCCGAAGAACTGTGCGATGGTCGCCGGGAATACCAGCAAGCTGGAGGCGAAGATCGGCGGGATCACGCCCGACATGTTCAACTTGAACGGCAGGTGCGTGCTTTGACCCTGCATCATTCGCCGGCCGACCTGGCGCTTGGCGTAGTTCACCTGGATCTTGCGCTGTGCGCGCTCGACGAACACGCAGAACAGGGTGACCAGCACCACCACCACCATGATCAGCAGCACGATGAGCGGATTCATCTCGCCGGAACGCACCATTTCGAGCGTATTGCCGATGGCGCGCGGGAGGCCCGCGACGATGCCGGCGACGATGATCATCGTGATGCCGTTGCCGATGCCGCGCTCGGTGATTTGCTCACCCAGCCACATGACGAATATGGTGCCGGTGGTGATCGAGAGCGTCGCAACGAACAGAAACTGAGGACCGGGATTCGAAACGAGGTGACCGCCGGAATTCTGAATCGCCAGGGCCGCGCCGAATCCCTGGAAACCCGCGAGAAATACCGTCCCGTAGCGGGTGTACTGCATCAGCTTGCGCCGCCCGGACTCGCCGTCCTTGCGGATTTGCGCCCAAGGCGGGTACACCATCGAGGCCATTTGGACGATGATTGAGGCGGTGATGTAGGGCATCACGTTGAGGGCGAAAATGCTGAATCGCTGCAGTGCGCCGCCCGAGAACATGTTGAATATGCCGAGCAACGTGCCCTGCTGCGTCGAGAAAAACGCCGCGAAGCGCGCGGCATCGATTCCGGGCACCGGAATGAACGTGCCCACCCGGTACACGACCAGCGCACCCAATAGGAACCACAGCCGCTTGCGCATTTCGGCGAAGCGGGTCATGTCTCCTAGTGCCGCGGCGGCATTGGTGCTGGAAGTAGCCAATTTCAGCGTCTCTGATTAATTCTCGAAGCGGCCGCCGGCGGATTCCACCGCCCCCTTGGCGCCCTTGGTGGCGGTGACATCCGCGCCTTTGATGACATAGGCCTTGGTGACGGCACCCGATAGAATGATCTTCACGAGCTTGGTCTGTTCCGGCACCAGGTTCGCCGCGATCAATCCCTCGAGGGTGACTTCGCCCCCGGCGACGCGCATCAAGTCATCGAGCGTGAGCTCCGCGCGCGAGTCCTTCATGGCCGAACGAAAGCCCGTCTTCGGCAAACGCCGCTGCAGGGGCATCTGGCCGCCTTCGAATCCGACCTTGTGATAACCGCCCTTGCGCGCCCGCTGTCCCTTGACGCCGCGGCCGCAGGTTTTGCCTTGGCCCGCGGAGGCGCCCCGCCCCACGCGCAAATGCTCCCGCTTGGAGCCGGCACCGGGCTTGATGGTGTTTAAGCGCATATTAGACTCTCTTCTCCGATCCCGAATCCGCGGCCTCGACCTTGAGCATGTGACTCGCCGCGTTCACCATGCCGCGATTCGACGGCGTATCCGCGACCACCACGCTGTGCCCGATCCTACGCAGACCCAAGCCACGGGCGGAATTGCGAATGGCGGCCAGCTGGCCGGCCATGCTCTTGATCAACGTCACTTTGATTGATTTGCCGCTCATGGCCTTAACCCAAAATTTCCGCGACGCTCTTGCCGCGCTTGGCCGCAATGTCATCCGGCGTGCGCAGCTTCGCTAAAGCGTCCATGGTGGCGCGAACCACGTTGATGGGGTTGCGCGAACCGTAGCTCTTGGCGAGCACGTTGCGCACCCCGGCGCACTCGAACACCGCGCGCATGCCGCCGCCGGCAATCACGCCGGTGCCGTCCGCCGCCGGCTGCATATAGACGCGAGTGGTCCCATGCCGTCCTTTGACCGCATAGAACAGGGTATCGTTCTTCAAGGATACGCTGACCAGGCTCTTGCGCGCCTGCATCATCGCCTTGGAAATCGCCACCGGCACTTCACGCGCCTTGCCGTAGCCGAATCCCACGCGGCCGGCGCCGTCGCCCACCACGGTGAGCGCCGTGAAGCCGAACTGTTTGCCGCCCTTGACCACCTTCGCAACGCGGTTGACCGCGACCAGCTTCTCCAGCAGGTCGTCGCCGGACATCGGTTTTTCTACTCTCGCCATTGCCCTTAAGCCCTCCGGTTAGAACTCGAGTCCCGCTTCGCGCGCAGCCTCGGCCAGCGCTTTTACGCGCCCGTGATACATGAAGCCGGAACGATCGAACGCGACCTTGGCGATGCCCTTGGCCTTGGCGCGCTCCGCAATGGCGCGACCCACGGCCTTGGCGGCCTCGATGTTGCCGGTCGTTTTCAATGCGCCGCGCACGTCCTTTTGCAAGGTCGAGGCGGCGACCAGAACCTTGTCGCCCTCGGGAGCGAAGATCTGGGCGTAGATGTGCTGCGGCGTGCGATGCACCGAGAGGCGCATGGCCGCGAGCTCCTTGATCTTCACGCGGCTGCGCAGTGCGCGACGCAGGCGGGTGTCTCGTTTGTCTAGCTTCATGTCCTTACTTCTTCTTCGCCTCTTTCAGCGAAATTTTCTCGTCCGAATACTTCACGCCCTTGCCCTTGTACGGCTCCGGCGGCCGGAAACCGCGGATCTCGGCCGCCGTCTGACCGACCCGCTGCCGGTCGATGCCCTTGACGACGATTTCCGTCTGGCTCGGCGCCTCGATGGTCACGCCATCCGGGATCGCGTAATTGATCAAGTGCGAGTAGCCGAGCGTCAACGTCAGGGTCTTGGCCTGCACTGCGGCGCGATAGCCGACGCCGACCAACTCGAGCTTCTTCTCGTAGCCCTTGGTCACGCCCGTGACCATGTTGGCGAGGTGTGCCCGGGTGGAGCCCGCGATGGCGTTAAGCCCCTCTGCGGCCGATTCGGCCTCCACCGCCAGATGCTTGTCCTTGAGCTCGACCTTGATGCCGCTCTTGATCGCGAGCGTGAGCGAACCCTTCGAACCCTTCACCGTGACGGCGTCCGCACCAATCGTGGCGCTCACACCCTGCGGCAGATCTACCGGCTTTTTTGCGACTCGAGACATAACGAAATCCTAATTAAATGCCTGCGCCACCCTATGGAACGACGCTACTGGACCACGAACAGCACTTCGCCGCCCGTGCCCGCCGCCCGCGCTTGGGCATCGGACATGATGCCCTTCGGCGTGGAAACCACCGCCACCCCCAAACCACCGAGCACCTTGGGCAACTCGTCCTTGCCCCGATAGATGCGCAGCCCCGGACGGCTGATCCGCTCGATACGGTCGATGACCGGCCGGCCGTCGTGGTATTTCAATTCAATGGACACCGTGTGCTTCGCCCCGCCGGTATCGACGCCGTAGGCGCCGATATAACCCTCGTCCTTCAATACCTTGAGGATGGCGAGTTTCAGCTTTGAAGCACCGACCGCGACCGTGGGTTTGCCCGCGGACTGCGCATTGCGGATGCGGGTCAGAAGATCGGCGATGGGATCAGTCATGCTCATTGTGCGCGCCTCACCAGCTGGCCTTCGATAAACCCGGAATCTCGCCCCGATTGGCGGCCTCGCGCAACTTGGTGCGCGCCAGACCGAACTTGCGGTAAACACCGCGCGGCCGGCCCGTGATGGCGCACCGATTGCGCTGGCGCGACGCGGCCGCATCGCGCGGCTGCTCCTGCAGCTCGACCTGCGCGGCGGCGCGCTCCTCCGGCCCGGTCTTCGGGTCGCGGATCAGCTCCTTGAGCTCGGCGCGTCGGGCAGCGTATTTCTTGGCTACCTTGAGGCGGCGCTTCTCGCGCATGAGCATGTTCGTCTTGGCCATCGGCTATTACCCTACTTGCGAAACGGAAAGTTGAAGGCTTCCAGCAGCGCGCGTCCATGCTTGTCGTCCGCGGCCGACGTGGAGATGGTGATGTCCATCCCACGAATTTGATCGATCTGGTCGTATTGAATTTCCGGAAAAATGATTTGTTCCTTGACGCCCAGGCTGTAATTGCCGCGGCCGTCGAAAGACCGGGTGCTGATGCCGCGAAAATCGCGGATTCGCGGAATCGCGATGTTGACCAGCCGATCCAGGAATTCGTACATGCGCGCGCCGCGCAAAGTCACCTTGCAGCCGATCGCCTGCCCGTCGCGCACTTTGAACGTGGCCACCGACTTCTTCGCCTTGGTCACCGCCGGCTTCTGGCCGGTTATCTTTGCCATGTCGGCGGTGGCGGCATCCATGACCTTCTTGTCGGCCACGGCCTCGCCCACGCCCATGTTGACCGTGATTTTGACGATGCGCGGAACCTGCATCGTGTTCTTGAGCCCCAAGCTCTGCTTGAGCTCCGGCACGATCTTCTCGCGATAAATTTTTTGCAGTCTAGCCATCTCGTTTCACTCGCTTATCTGGAGTCGACCATTTCTTTGTTCGACTTGAACACGCGCACCTTGCGCCCGTCCTCCAGCGACTTGAAGCCCACGCGGTCGCCTTTTTGCGTAGCCGGATTCACGATCAGCACGTTCGAGACGTGCACAGGGGCTTCGCGCTCGATGATGCCGCCCTGCACGCCCATTTGCGGATTCGGCCGCTGGTGCTTCTTGGACATGTTGAGCCCCTCGACCCGCAGGCGATCGTCGGCCAGCACCTCGATGACCGCGCCGCGCCGTCCCTTGTCTCGACCGGCGATCAGGATCACCGTGTCGCCTTTGCGTATCTTTTTCATCTGCCGTTCCTACTCGAATCAAAGCACTTCGGGCGCGAGTGAAATAATCTTCATGAACTGCACGTTGCGAAGCTCGCGCGTCACGGGTCCGAAAATGCGCGTACCGATCGGCTCGAGCTTATTGGTCAGAAGCACCGCCGCGTTGGTATCGAAGCGGATCAGCGATCCGTCCGAGCGGCGCACGCCGCTGCGCGTGCGCACGACGACGGCGTCGTACACCTCGCCCTTCTTGACTTTGCCGCGCGGAATCGCGTCCTTGACGCTCACCTTGATGACATCGCCGACGGCGGCGTAGCGGCGCTTCGAGCCGCCGAGCACCTTGATGCACATCAATCGCTTGGCGCCGCTGTTGTCGGCCACATTGAGCATGGTTCGAAGCTGGATCATAAGGGTCGTCTCTTATTCTGAACGCGCACGATCTACGACGCGCACCAGCATCCACGACTTGCGGCGCGACATGGGCCGGCACGGCTTGATCGACACCACGTCGCCCTCCTTGCACTCGTTGTTCGCGTCGTGCGCAAGGAGCTTGGTGGTGCGGCGAATGTACTTGCCGTAGGTCGGGTGCTTGACCAGGCGCTCGATCGACACGGCGATGGTCTTGTCCATTTTGTTGCTGACGACCTTGCCGGTGAGCAATCGCTGGCCGGTGGTTCGCGCCTCGGACGGAGCCGTCCCCGGCTCCTTCACAGCGGATTCTGGTGTCGTCGACATCAAACTTTACCTCCGCGTGCGCTCACTTGCGCAAGCACCGTCTTCACACGCGCAATGTTCTTGCGCACTTTCGCAAATTGATCGGGCTTGGCCGCCTGACCGGTGGCGCGCGCCATGCGCAGATTGAACTGCTCGCGGCGCAGCTTGAGCAGATCCTCGCCGAGGACCTTGGGCGCTCGCTCGCGCAAATCTTTCGCCTTCATGTGCGCACCCTTAAGTTCGAATCTGGCGTTTGACGAACGCCGTCGATACCGAAAGCTTGGCCGAGGCGAGCCGGAACGCCTCGCGCGCGATTGCCTCGCTCATGCCTTCGATCTCGAACAGCACTTTGCCGGGTAGAACCCTGGCGACCCAGTACTCCACATTGCCCTTGCCGCTGCCCATTCGCACTTCGAGCGGCTTCTGCGTGATCGGCACGTCCGGGAACACCCGGATCCAAATACGGCCGCCGCGCTTCACGTGGCGCGAAATGGCACGCCGCGCCGCCTCGATCTCGCGGGCGGTCATGCGGCAGCGGTCGGTCGCCTTCAGGCCGTATTCGCCAAAGGCGACAAAATTGCCGCGCTGTGCGCTGCCCGCGATCCGACCCTTGAACTGTTTGCGGAATTTGGTCCGCTTCGGCTGCATCATGTTGTTACCTGCTTAACCCTGTACGGGCGCCGCGGTCTCGGCGGGCTTGGCGCCTGGCGCCGCAGCTGCCGCTGCCGCCTCGGTCTCGGCGTCGAGCACCTCCGCTTCCGGCTTGTCGAACACTTCGCCCTTGAATATCCAAACCTTGATACCGATCACGCCGTACGTGGTCTGCGCTTCCGCAAGGCCGTAATCGATGTCCGCGCGGAAAGTGTGCAGCGGCACGCGCCCCTCGCGATTGCTTTCCGTCCGGGCGATTTCCGACCCATTCAAGCGGCCCGATATGCGCACCTTGATGCCCAGCGCGCCGGAGCGCATGGTGTTGGTCACCGCGCGCTTCATGGCGCGGCGGAACATCACGCGCTTCTCGAGCTGCTGCGATATGCCCTCTGCGACCAGCTTGGCGTCGAGCTCGGGCTTGCGTATCTCGGCGATGTTGAGCCGCACGTCCTGCATGGTCATGCCCAGAATCTTGGCGACCGCGGTGCGCAGCTTCTCGATGTCCTCGCCCTTCTTGCCGATCACGATTCCCGGCCGTGCCGTGTGAATCGTGATGTTGGCGCGGCGCGCGGCGCGCTCGATGTGAATGCGGCTGACCGAGGCGTCGGCCAGCTTCTTGCCCAAATATTGCCGCACCAGGTGATCGGTGTGGATGTTCGAGGCAAACGACTTGGTATGCGCATACCATTTCGATGTCCAGTCGCGCGTGATGCCGAGACGAATGCCAATCGGATTAACTTTCTGACCCATACTTGCTTTACCTTCAGGGCTCCCGCTTGCCGTCGGACACTTGAACCAGGATATGACTGTTGCGCTTGGCGATGCGCACGCCGCGCCCCTTGGCGCGCGCGTGAAAGCGCTTGAGCATCGGCGCCGGATCGACTTCGACTCGCGTCACCTTGAGATCGTCGACGTCGGCGTTGAAATTGTTGTAGGCGTTCGCAATCGCCGAATCGAGCACCTTCAGCACGATCTTGGCGCCCTTCTTCGGCATGAACTTCAGGGTGTTTACCGCCAGCGTCGCGGACTTGCCGCGAATCGTGTCCACCACCAGCCGGCATTTCTGCGGCGAGATGCGCGCGTACCTCAATACAGCTTTGGTCTGCATGAATTACTCCGCCGCCGACACTTTTTTGTCGCCCGAATGCGCCTTGAAGGTGCGTGTCGGGGCGAATTCGCCGAGCTTGTGACCGACCATGTTCTCCGACACCAGAACCGGTACGTGCAGACGGCCGTTGTGCACGGCGATGGTCAAACCGACCATGTCCGGGATGACCATCGAACGGCGCGACCAGGTCTTGATCGGACGGCGATCATTCTTCTGGCTCGCCGTCTGCACCTTCTTGGCGAGATGCAAATCGACGAACGGACCTTTCTTGAGCGAACGAGGCACTTAGGTATCTCCTAGAGTCGTTTGTTCTTGCGCCGCTGGACGATCATGCCGTCCGTGCGCTTGTTGTGACGCGTCTTCTTGCCCTTGGTCTGCAGACCCCACGGGCTGACCGGGTGCGGATTGCCCTGTCCGGACTTGCCTTCGCCGCCGCCGTGCGGGTGATCGACCGGGTTCATCACGACGCCGCGCACCGTTGGGCGCACGCCGAGCCAGCGCACCGCGCCGGCCTTGCCGAACACGCGCAGATTGTGCTCATCGTTGCCCACCTCGCCGATGGTGGCGCGGCAGTCGACGTGGATCTTGCGCATCTCGCCCGACTTCAATCTCACGCTGGCGTACAAACCCTCGCGCGCCGCGAACTGGGCCGAGCCGCCCGCGCTGCGCGCCAATTGTCCGCCCTTGCCGACCTTGAGCTCGATGTTGTGCACGGTGCTGCCCACCGGGATGTGCCGCAGGGGGAGCGCGTTGCCGGCCTTGATCGGCGCATCGGCTCCCGAGCGGATTTCGTCGCCGGCCTTGACGCCTTTGGGCGCCAGGATGTAACGGCGTTCGCCGTCCTTGTACAGCACCAGGGCGAGATGCGACGTGCGGTTCGGGTCGTATTCAAGGCGCTCGACGACGCCCGGTATGCCGTCCTTGTCGCGCTTGAAATCGACGATGCGGTAGCGCTGCTTGTGGCCGCCTCCGATATGGCGCGTGGTCTGGCGCCCGGAGTGATTGCGGGCACCGGTACGATTTTTCTTGGTCGTCAACGACTCGAGCGGCCCGCCCTTGTGCAGGTGCGAGCGGTCGACTTTCACCACGAAGCGCGTGCCCGGGGAAGTCGGCTTCATCTTAATGAGTGCCATGGACCTAAATCCTCAACGAGGCGAACCGGTGAAGTCGATCGACTGTCCGGTTTGCAAACGTACGTAAGCTTTCTTGTAGCCGCTGCGCTTTCCGGCCACGTTCTTGAAGCGGCGGGTCTTGCCCGGCTTGTTCAGCAAGTTGACGCCCTCGACCTTGACCTCGAACATCAATTCGACCGCCTGCTTGACCTCGGACTTGGACGCATCGTCCCGCACCCGAAACACATACTGATTCCCCTTCTCGGTCACGTTCGCCGCCTTTTCCGAGACGTGCGGCTGAATCAGCACGGTCATCAATCGTTCCTTATTCATTCGCGCCTCCGAGACGCCGTTCGAGCAACTTCAAGGCGCCCACCGTGGCGAGCACTTTGTCGTGCTTGATCAGGCTCAAAGGATCCAGCGAGGCAACCGGAATTACCTCCACATGGGGGATATTGCGCGCCGCCAGGAAGAGTTTCTCTTCATAGGCCTCGACCAGGATCAGCGCGCGGGTCAGCCCGAATTGGGCAAGCTTGCCGATCAACAGTTTGGTTTTCGGCGCATCCAGTTCAAGCGACTCGACGGCCACCAGGCGGCCCTTGCGAACCAGCTCCGAGACGATCGACTGCATCGCGGCCCGATACATCTTGCGATTGACCTTTTGCGAGAAATCACGCGGCCGCGCCGCGAACGCACGCCCGCCGCCCACCCAAATGGGGCTGCGAATCGAGCCGACGCGCGCCTGCCCGGTGCCCTTTTGGCTCCAGGGCTTCTTCCCGCCGCCGCGCACTTCAGCCCGGGACTTCTGCGCCTTGGTGCCGGCGCGCCCCCCGGCCATGTAGGCGGTGACGACTTGATGCACGAGCGCTTCGTTGTAGGCGCGGCCGAAGGCGGCATCCGACAATTGGATTTCGCTCGAGGCGGCGGCATTCATTAACTGGAGCTTCATGGCGGTCACTTCTTCTCAGCTATTTCTTTTCGGCCTTGGCGTCGGCTTTGGCTGCGCCTTTCGGAGCCGGAGCGCCCTTCGCGGCGACCGGGGCCTTGTTCGGCGCGAGGCGCTTGCGCCGCGCCCGAGAGGCCGCCTTGAGGGACGGCCGCACGATCACGCGGCCGCCTTCGGAGCCCGGCACCGCGCCGCTGATCAGCAGCAGGTTGCGGGGCACGTCGACTTCCACGATGCGCAGGTTTTCGATGGTGCGGTTGCGCACGCCCATGTGGCCGGACATCCGCTTGCCCTTGAACACGCGGCCCGGCGTCTGCCGCTGTCCGATGGAACCCGGCGCCCGATGCGACAGCGAGTTGCCGTGACTCTTCATGCCGCCCGCGAAATTGTGCCGCTTCATGGTGCCGGCGAAACCCTTGCCGAGGGTGGTGCCCGTCACCTGCACGATCTGCCCGACCGTGAACATGTCGACTTTCAATTCGCCGCCGGTTGCGAGCGCATCGCCCTCGCCCGTGCTCATACGGAATTCCCGGGAGGTGTGGCCGGCGGCGACGTTCGCCTTGGCGAAGTGTCCGGCGAGCGCCTTCGACACGCGCGAAGGGCGGCGGCTGCCGATCGTGACCTGCACGGCGCGATAGCCGTCGGTCTTATCGGTCTTGATTTGCGAAATGCGATTCGGCAACGCCTCGACGACCGTCACGGGCACGGTCACACCGGCGTCGGTGAATACTCGGGTCATGCCGCACTTGCGGCCAACCAGACCAATGGTCATTGTCAACCCTCACAGCGCGGGAGCAACTATTGGCCCCGCGAACGTTGCAATCAGCCGGCGGTTTGGGCACTCGGGACCCCAGTACCCTTGGGCTTCCCCCTCCGGGAAAGAACCCTTGGATAGCTGGCGTCGGCGCCCACGCGCTCCGACCTCTAAAATGGACGGCGGAGTATATATAGTCCAGGCGCTCTGCGCTAGTTTTTACGGCGCCGATGCGGCGGCGCCAGACAGGCGCCCGCTGCGCGAGCAAAAAGACCCCGAAATCGCTAATTGAGCTTGATTTGGACGTCGACGCCGGCCGGCAATTCGAGCTTCATGAGCGCATCGACCGTCTTGTCGGTCGGATTTAGGATGTCCATCAGGCGCTTGTGGGTTCGAATCTCGAATTGATCACGCGCGTCCTTGTCGCCATGCGGTGCAACCAGCACCGTGAAGCGCTCCATTTTGATGGGTAGCGGCACCGGACCCTTGACGGTGGCGCCGGTTCGCTTCGCCGTATCGACGATTTCGCGAGCCGACTTGTCGATCAACCGGTGATCGAACGCCTTGAGCCGGATGCGTATGTTCTGATTAGCCATAAAAATCAATTCCTATAGGACGGGGTCGCTTCGACCCCGTTGAAAGTTGCGCGAAGCGCATGATAAACCCCGCTGCGCGGGCAATTAAGAAAAAAATCACGCAATTACTTTGGCGACAACGCCGGCACCGACCGTCTTGCCCCCTTCGCGGATCGCAAAACGCAGCCCCTGCTCCATCGCAATCGGCGCAATCAGCTCCACCACAATCTTGATGTTGTCCCCAGGCATCACCATCTCGGTGCCCTCCGGCAACTCCACCGCCCCCGTCACATCGGTCGTGCGAAAGTAAAACTGCGGCCGGTAGCCCTTGAAAAACGGCGTATGCCGCCCCCCCTCCTCCTTGGTCAGCACGTACACCTCGGCCTCAAACTTCGTGTGCGGATTGATGCTCCCGGGCTTGCACAACACCTGCCCGCGCTCCACTTCCTCGCGCTTCGTGCCACGCAGCAATACCCCCACGTTGTCCCCCGCCTGCCCCTCATCGAGAAGCTTGCGAAACATCTCCACCCCCGTGCACGTCGTCTTCTGCGTCGCACGGATCCCCACAATCTCCACCTCGTCGTTCACCTTCACCACCCCGCGCTCGATCCGCCCCGTCACCACCGTGCCGCGCCCCGCTATCGAAAATACATCCTCCACCGGCATCAAAAATGCCCCCTCCACCGCCCTCTTCGGCACCGGTATGTACTCATCCAGCGCCTGCACCAGCCTCAATACCGAGGGCACCCCAATCTCGCTCCCCTCCCCCTCCAGCGCCTTGAGCGCCGAGCCCGTGATGATCGGGGTCTTGTCCCCGGGAAACTTGTACAACGTCAATAGGTCCCGTACCTCAAGCTCCACCAGCTCCAACAGCTCCGCATCGTCCACCATGTCCGCTTTGTTCAAATACACCACGATGTAGGGCACCCCAACCTGCCGCGCCAGCAATATGTGCTCCCGCGTCTGCGGCATCGGACCATCGGCCGCCGATACCACCAGTATCGCCCCGTCCATCTGCGCCGCCCCAGTGATCATGTTCTTCACATAGTCCGCGTGCCCGGGACAGTCCACGTGCGCGTAGTGGCGCTTCTCGCTCTGGTACTCCACGTGCGCCGTCGCTATCGTGATCCCTCGCGCTCGCTCCTCCGGTGCCTTGTCAATCTGGTCGTAGGCCTTGAACTCCCCGCCAAACTTCTCCGCCATCACCTTCGTCAACGCCGCCGTCAAGGTCGTCTTCCCGTGGTCCACGTGCCCTATCGTCCCAACGTTCACGTGCGGCTTCGTTCGCTCAAACTTCCCCTTCGACACGGCTTATTTCTCCCAATAAATGAAAACAGTTGGAGTGACGCAAACCCTAAGAGGCTTTCTTCATGACCGCATCGGCGACATTGGTGGGCACTTCCATGTACTTCGCGAATTCCATCGTGTAATTCGCGCGGCCCTGGCTCATCGAGCGCATCGCGGTCGAATACTGAAACATCTCGGCCAGCGGCACTTCGGCGGTGACCACCTTGCCGGACGGAGAATCCTCCATACCGATGATCTGGCCGCGGCGGCGATTCAGATCGCCGACGATGTCGCCGTAGTAATCCTCGGGGGTCACCACTTCGACCTTCATGATGGGCTCGAGCAGCACCGGTTTGGCCTTGCGAAAGCCTTCCTTGAAGCCCATCGAGCCGGCGATCTTGAACGCCATTTCGTTCGAGTCGACATCGTGATAGGAGCCGTCGAATGCCGTCACCTTGACGTCGACGATCGGATAGCCGGCGATCACCCCGGTTTGCACGGCTTCTTGAATGCCCTTGTCCACCGCCGGAATGAACTCGCGAGGCACCGCCCCGCCGACGATCCCATTCACGAATTCGTAGCCGGTGCCGGCCGGCTTCGGCTCGATTTTCAGCCACACATGGCCGTATTGGCCGCGCCCGCCCGATTGGCGCACGAACTTGCCTTCCGATTCGACGGTGCCGCGGATGGTCTCGCGGTAGGCGACCTGCGGCTTGCCGACATTGGCCTCGACCTTGAATTCCCGCTTCATGCGATCGACGATGATTTCCAGGTGCAGCTCACCCATGCCCGAAATGATGGTTTGCCCGGACTCCTGGTCCGTATGCACGCGAAACGACGGATCTTCCTTGGCCAGACGTTGCAATGCGAGGCCCATCTTCTCCTGATCGACCTTGGTCTTGGGCTCCACCGCCACCGAGATCACCGGCTCTGGAAACTCCATTTTCTCGAGGATGATGACTTTCGCCGGATCCGACAGGGTGTCACCGGTGGTCACATCCTTGAGCCCCACGGCCGCCGCAATGTCGCCGGCCCGCACTTCCTTGATTTCCGAGCGTTCGCTCGCGTGCATTTGCAGCAGGCGGCCAATGCGCTCGTTGCGGTTCTTGTTCGGCACGAATACTTGATCGCCGGAATTCAGCGTACCGGAGTACACGCGGAAGAACGTCAGGTTGCCGACGAACGGATCATTCAATATTTTGAACGCAAGCGCGGAAAACGGCTGCGCATCGTCGGCCTTGCGGGTCAGCGGTTCGCCGCGTTCGCTCTGGCCCTTGACGTCGGGGACCTCGGTGGGCGACGGCATGTACTCCACCACGGCATCGAGCACCGCTTGCACGCCCTTGTTCTTGAACGCGGAACCGCAGGTCACAAGGCATATCTCGTTCTTCAAGGCGCGCGCGCGCAGACCCTGCTTGATGTGCGCGTCGCTCAGCGTGCCGCTCTCCAAATACTCGTTGAGGAGCCCCTCGTCGCCTTCGGCGGCCGCCTCGATCATCTTGCCGCGCCACACTTCGCATTCCTCGCGCATGGCGGGCGGAATCTCACGGTATTCGAACTTCATGCCCTGGGTCTCTTCGTCCCACCAGATGGACTTCATCTTGACGAGGTCGACCACGCCGACGAAGCCGTCCTCGGCGCCGATCGGCAGTTGAATGGGCACCGGGTTGCCGCGCAGACGCGATTTGATCTGCTCGACGCAGCGCAAGAAATTCGCCCCGGCGCGGTCCATCTTGTTGACGAACGCGATCCGCGGCACGCCGTACTTGTTCATTTGCCGCCACACCGTTTCGGATTGCGGCTGGACGCCCGATACGGCGCAGTACACGGCCACCGCCGAGTCCAATACCCGCAAGCTGCGCTCCACTTCGATCGTGAAATCGACGTGTCCGGGCGTATCGATGATATTGATGCGGTGTTCGGGAAAGCTCTTGTCCATTCCCTTCCAGAAACAGGTGGTCGCCGCCGCGGTGATGGTGATGCCGCGTTCCTGCTCCTGTTCCATGTAATCCATGACGGCCGCGCCGTCGTGCACTTCGCCGATTTTGTGCGACACGCCGGTATAGAACAGGATGCGCTCCGTCGCGGTGGTCTTCCCCGCGTCGATGTGCGCAGAGATACCGATGTTGCGGTATCGCTCGATGGGTGTCGTACGTGCCATATGTTCCAGAATTTCCAGCCGCTTCGCGCTTTCCAGGCGCTTACGCGCCGAATTCAACGGGGCCGGAACGGCCCCGTTCGATAAGCTCTACATAAGGCCGAACCGGCGCAAATCCAGCCGGTTGCGTGCTACCAGCGGTAGTGCGCGAACGCCTTGTTGGCCTCGGCCATGCGGTGGGTATCTTCACGCTTGCGCACCGCCGCGCCGCGATTCTCGGCGGCTTCCATCAGTTCCGCGGCAAGCCGATGCGCCATCGATTTTTCGCTGCGGTCGGTCGCCGCTTCGATGACCCAGCGCATGGCGAGCGTCTGGCGGCGATTAGCGCGCACTTCGACGGGCACCTGATAGGTGGCGCCGCCGACGCGACGCGACTTGACCTCGACCACCGGCTTCACATTGTCGAGCGCCTGCTGCAGCAAGGCGATCGCATCGCCGCCGCCCCGGCCGGTCTTGTCGCCGATGCGGTCAATGGCGCCGTAAACGATTTTTTCGGCGACCGACTTCTTGCCGCGCTCCATCACCATATTGATGAATTTGGCCAACATGTCGTTGCCGAACTTCGGGTCCGGAAGGATGGTGCGATGGGGTGCTGCTGCTCTGCGGGACATTGAAAACCTTCTTGCCTTAACCTGGGCTTATTGCTTCGGGGCTCATTTCTTGGGACGTTTGGCGCCGTACTTGGAGCGCCCCTGGCGCCGGTCGCCGACGCCGGCGCAATCGAGAGCACCGCGAATCGTGTGATAGCGCACGCCCGGCAGGTCCTTGACGCGGCCCCCGCGGATCAACACCACCGAGTGCTCCTGCAAATTATGGCCTTCACCGCCGATGTAGCTCGATACTTCATAGCCGTTGGTCAGGCGCACCCGGCACACCTTGCGCAGTGCGGAATTCGGCTTCTTGGGCGTCGTGGTGTATACGCGCGTGCATACACCGCGCTTCTGCGGCGATGCGGCCAAGGCCGGAACCTTGGACTTCCAGGCAGGCTCATTGCGGCCGGTGCGAATCAGCTGGGTCGTCGTCGCCATAAATACCTTTTGAGAGCCAGAGCGGAAAGCCGGCCCGTTTGAAGCCAAAACCGTAAAGTAAGCCGCTCGCCCGCCCAGCGACAAAGGCCGGCGATTGTAGGAACCGGCCGTCCGAGTGTCAAGTCAACCGCTGAAACGTGACGGTCACCTTGATGCAGTCGGCGTAGGGGCCGCCGCTGGCCGCCCGGTGGCAATCCTCACTTGGGCTGCCCGGCGCGCCGGGCGCCGCATTGAGCCAGACGCGCGCTCAGAAGCTCAAAACCGCCGACACCTGGACGCGCCCACCACTTGTTCCTGCCAGGCGCGCCAATTGCCAGCCGTAATCGGCCTTGATCGTGCCATGCGAACCCAATTGAACACGCAGGCCGGGACCGGCCGAGACGAGGGTGTTTTCCGTATCGCCCTCCTGCAGATCGTGCTGCCAATCCCTGCCGGCATCGACGAAGATTAGAGCCTGGGTCTGATCAGGGATGCCGTCCAAAAGGTGACGGCTCGGAGTGCGAAGCTCCAATTGCCCCGATATCCCGTCGTCGCCATTCACAATTCGATCGTCGTACCCTCGGACCGAATCCTCTCCCCCCAAGCCGAATTGCTCGATGGGTAGCAGACGCGCGGACGACCATTGGCCGAGTGCGCTGAACGACAAGGTAAAGTCCCCGAACACGCGCTGCAGACGCGAAAAACTGCCTCTTATATAAGCATAGTTGGCCGTGGCTCCCGCGCGCTGCACCATGAAGTCTTCATCGCTGTTCGAGCCGCCAATGCCTCCCGGGCTGTAAACCGCTGATATCGAACCCCGGGTCGAGCCCTGCGCGTCGCTCTTGACCCCGCTGTAGGTGACCAAGGCCTGAGCGATGTTGGCAGGCGAGGCAAACACCTGCGTCCCGCCAAAAGCCAGGTTGTTGTTGATCCACTTGTAATCGGTGCCGAATTCCAGCGACTGGGTATAGCCCGGCAATACCGGCATAGGAATCGAGTACCGCAATCCCACCTGCCACGTGGTGCCGGTCTGGCCGAACAGGTTGCTGGCGGTCGACTCGGCCCGAGCCCACGAGCCGAAGGCCGTGACCATGTTGTGCCAAGGCAGCGGCAGGATGTAGCTGGCGCTGTCGGCCTCCAGCAGACCGGACTCCGTGCTGCGGGTATATTGATAATTGAACTCGTTGTCTGCGCCCCACAGATTTCCGAGATTGAAACCGGCAAAAACCCGCCCAAGCCCGGTTTCCTGGTTACCGGTATCGTCGTAGCCCGCGTAAACACGCGCCGGTCGGGTATCCGCCACGCGCAAAATCGCATCGGTTTCGCCGGGCTGCTGGCCCTTCGCATAAACAAGGTCCACATGGCGGAAGGGGTTTTGATCCAGCCAGGCCACGTCCGCCGGCAGCGTGTCCGAGGTAATCTCCTGTCCAGGCTTGATACGCACCTGTTTGGTCAAGAGAGTATCGGAAAACCATCGATTGCCCTGGACACGCAGCTCGCCCAATCTTGCGACCAACACGACCACTTGCACGGCCCCGCTCGACACATCCTGAGGCGGCACATAGACGTCAACGACGGGGTGATTGGAATTGCGGCACAGGATCACCAGCGAACGCGTCAGACGGGAAAGATCGCCCTGGGTCAGAGGACGGGACAAAAACCTGGCTGAAATGGCCTTCACCTTCGCCGGAGCGAGCCAAGGCATTCCCTCGACAACCACTGGCCGACCGGCGGGCAGCGCCTCGCTGCTCAGCCGATCAGCCGACGGTATCAGCCGCAGGCCCGTCAGCTTGGGAATCAAGACCGAGGAATCATCGTTGACCGGCGCCATGGGAGGCGGGGCGGGGAGGGGCGGCGCAGGGGCCTCGCCGACCGGCTTAGGCGCCAGTTGCTCATAGGTTTGTGCGTGCAATGTTCCGCCGACCCAGAGGAGGCAGCAACTGGCAACAACCCACACTCTGGGGCGGGTCGCTGGCGGGCCACCGGCAGTCAAGTTCGTGACCAACGCCGCACGCACCAGCCGGGGCGCTCATGGGAATCGAAGGCTGTGAAGCTCGAGGCGTAGCTGAGGCTGCCTGCGAATTTATCATTCGATTCCTGTCCGTTACCGAAGTCGCTTTGATAGATGATCGCAAAGTCGCCCATGCCGGCGGACGACTCGATCCGCTCGGCGGCGGACGGCAGCGTCGCGCTGATGTCGAAGTTGCTCGGGATCCGACAGCTGTTTGCAGAGGCCGTCTGCATGACGCCGCTCGGATCCAATGGGTTGCGCGCCTCCGGAGGTACTATCGGCAATGGGTCGGCACCCACGGGTATCGGTTGTGTGCCAATGTTGGTTGGATTCGCCAGAACCAAGGCGGTGGCATTGGATGGCGCCTGCACAAAAATATAGTCCGACGCGACAAGTCCAGAGCCGTTGATCGCGTAGGCGCCGGGCGGGCTGGCGTGGGTTGCCGTGGTTGCGAATGCCAGCGTGCCGGTGGTCGAATTGTCCAGCGTGTCGCCGCCGACAAATCCGGAAACCGTTCCGGCGAGTACCGGCAATGACGTGCCGACCGAGTCAATTGCCGGATTGGCGACGTAGGCCAGCGTGGCCGGCGTAATGATGCCGATCTTTCCGCTGACCGCAGTTGACTCCAATTCATAGTCGCCGGCCTGTGGGCCGAGCAACTGCAGGCCGGCTACGGAGACGTTGATTCCTGTTCCGACATTCTTGGTCGCATACGCCCCATTTGCCGGATCGTTCAGCGATACCGGGTCGCCGTTGAGGATTCCAGTCAAGGTGTAATTGCCCGCCGACAGCGTTGCCGCTGTGGTGCCATCGTAAATCTTGGTCGTCGTGCTCGTCAGCCCGACCGTGAGCGTCGCCGGATTCACCGTCAGCACCCCGTTCACATAGCCGATCGTGTAGTTGCCGGCGTTGAAGGTGCCGCCGGTCGCCGCGCTCGGGATGATCGCGTAGGGTGAGCCGGCGACATTGGCGGTGGCCGGCGCCCCGGCACTGGTGAGCGTGACCGAGCCGATCGACTCCCCGTTCTGAAGCCCCGTGCTGGTGAACTCGCTGCCGGTGAAGGTGACCGTCTGGCCGTAGGTCTTGCTCGCGTTGTCCGCCGTGATGGTCAGCGCCGCCGGATTCACCGTCAGCACCCCGTTCACATAGCCGATCGTGTAGTTGCCGGCGTTGAAGGTGCCGCCGGTCGCCGCGCTCGGGATGATCGCGTAGGGTGAGCCGGCGACATTGGCGGTGGCCGGCGCCCCGGCACTGGTGAGCGTGACCGAGCCGATCGACTCCCCGTTCTGAAGCCCCGTGCTGGTGAACTCGCTGCCGGTGAAGGTGACCGTCTGGCCGTAGGTCTTGCTCGCGTTGTCCGCCGTGATGGTCAGCGCCGCCGGATTCACCGTCAGCACCCCGTTCACATAGCCGATCGTGTAGTTGCCGGCGTTGAAGGTGCCGCCGGTCGCCGCGCTCGGGATGATCGCGTAGGGTGAGCCGGCGACATTGGCGGTGGCCGGCGCCCCGGCACTGGTGAGCGTGACCGAGCCGATCGACTCCCCGTTCTGAAGCCCCGTGCTGGTGAACTCGCTGCCGGTGAAGGTGACCGTCTGGCCGTAGGTCTTGCTCGCGTTGTCCGCCGTGATGGTCAGCGCCGCCGGATTCACCGTCAGCACCCCGTTCACATAGCCGATCGTGTAGTTGCCGGCGTTGAAGGTGCCGCCGGTCGCCGCGCTCGGGATGATCGCGTAGGGTGAGCCGGCGACATTGGCGGTGGCCGGCGCCCCGGCACTGGTGAGCGTGACCGAGCCGATCGACTCCCCGTTCTGAAGCCCCGTGCTGGTGAACTCGCTGCCGGTGAAGGTGACCGTCTGGCCGTAGGTCTTGCTCGCGTTGTCCGCCGTGATGGTCAGCGCCGCCGGATTCACCGTCAGCACCCCGTTCACATAGCCGATCGTGTAGTTGCCGGCGTTGAAGGTGCCGCCGGTCGCCGCGCTCGGGATGATCGCGTAGGGTGAGCCGGCGACATTGGCGGTGGCCGGCGCCCCGGCACTGGTGAGCGTGACCGAGCCGATCGACTCCCCGTTCTGAAGCCCCGTGCTGGTGAACTCGCTGCCGGTGAAGGTGACCGTCTGGCCGTAGGTCTTGCTCGCGTTGTCCGCCGTGATGGTCAGCGCCGCCGGATTCACCGTCAGCACCCCGTTCACATAGCCGATCGTGTAGTTGCCGGCGTTGAAGGTGCCGCCGGTCGCCGCGCTCGGGATGATCGCGTAGGGTGAGCCGGCGACATTGGCGGTGGCCGGCGCCCCGGCACTGGTGAGCGTGACCGAGCCGATCGACTCCCCGTTCTGAAGCCCCGTGCTGGTGAACTCGCTGCCGGTGAAGGTGACCGTCTGGCCGTAGGTCTTGCTCGCGTTGTCCGCCGTGATGGTCAGCGCCGCCGGATTCACCGTCAGCACCCCATTGACGAATGAAAGTTGATAATTGTATGGATTGGTGATCGTGCCCACGGATACGGTGATTGCATACGGGTTACCCGCCACCGGACTGCTCGCCGTTGCTGTGGTGGCGAGTGCCGGCGTTCCTTTCAACGCCGAGGCCTGGGAATCCACGGTCACACCATTGCCGCTCACTTCACCGGCGACCGTGTACCCGGTGGCCACCAGCGTTGGGGTTGACCCATAGGTGCTACTCTGGGGTGTCGCAGCAATAGTCAGGGTCGGTGCAGCGCGATAAAGAACCTCGTCGCTCCCGGCTCCCGGCACAAAGGAGATGTCGCTGTCGTAGCGCCACGCAGGGACGGTCAGACCACCGAGAACCGTTCCGCTGCCTGATAGATCACCGGTATAGATCAGCCAACTGGCACCAGCCGTGGGAGTCGAAAGCACGCTCGCACCCGCGTTGTTGACGAAATCCCCGCCCGTGACCGTTCCGGCCGCGCTCGATGAGCCGGCCATCAGCGTCAGAGCCGCGCCTGGTCCATTCGCGATGAGCTTGGCGCCGGGATTCAAAGTGACGTTGCCGGCCGCGGCGTTGGCCGTGATGGCATTGGCCGCAGTGACGGCGCCGGAAAAGTTGATGCCGTTTCCCGCACCGGAAGTTGTCAGGTTGACATTCGTGGCGGTGATTGCGCCCACGTTCAGATTGCCGGCCGCGGTGACGAACAGGCTCTGGCCGATGGTTGACGAGCCAAGCGTTAGCGCGGCGCCATTGGTGAGCGAGACGTTGTTCGCGCCGCTGTTGGTGAGCACCACCGTGCCGGTCAGATCATTGTTCTGAGTCAAGGTGATGGCGTTGGCGCCGGCGCTGAACGTCGTAACGCCCGCGCCGGCTGCCTGGGTGATCGTGCCGGTCTGGGTGATCGCCCCGGTCGAGGTGACGGTGAGCGTGCCGCTGCCGACGCTCGAGGTTCCCAGCGCGGTTGCCACTGCGTTGGTGAGCGCGACGTTGTTCGCGCCGCTGTTGCTGAGCGAGACCGCACCGGTGAAGTGGTTGGCCTGGGTGAGCGTGATCGCATTCGCCCCGGCGCTGAAGGAGGCGGCTCCGGCAGCCGCGGCCTGAGTAATACCCCGGTCTGGGTGATCGGCCCGGCTCGAGTTGACGGTGAAGCGTGCCGGTGCCGACGCTCGAGGTCCCGAGCTATCGTCGCCGCCGCATTGGTGAGCGCGACATTGTTCGCGCCGCTGTTGCTGAGCGACACCGCGCCGGTGAAGTCATTGTTCTGGGTTAAGGTGATCGCGGCCGCCCCGGCGCTGAAGGATGCAGCTCCGGCACCGGCCGCCTGCGTGATCGCCCCGGTCTGGGTGATCGCCCCGGTGGAGGCCACGGTGAGCGTGCCGCTGCCCACACTCGAGGTTCCGAGCACGGTCGCCACTGCGTTGGTGAGCGCGACGTTGTTCGCCCCGCTGTTGCTGAGCGAGACCGCACCGGTGAAGTGGTTGGCCTGGGTGAGCGTGATCGCATTCGCCCCGGCGCTGAAGGAGGCGGCTCCGGCAGCCGCGGCCTGAGTAAATACCCCGGTCTGGGTGATCGGCCCGGCCGAGTTGACGGTGAGCGTGCCGGTGCCGACACTCGAGGTCCCGAGCTTCGTCGCCGCCGCATTGGTGAGCGCGACGTTGTTCGCGCCGCTGTTGGTGAGCGACACCGTCCCGGTCAGATCATTGTTCTGCGTCAAGGTGATGGCGTTCGCCCCGGCGCTGAACGTCGTAACGCCCGCGCCGGCTGCCTGGGTGATCGTGCCGCTCTGGGTGATCGCCCCGGTCGAGGTGACGGTGAGCGTGCCGCTGCCGACGCTCGAGGTTCCCAGCGCGGTTGCCACTGCGTTGGTGAGCGCGACGTTGTTCGCCCCGCTGTTGCTAAGCGAGACCGCGCCCGTGAAGTGGTTGGCCTGGGTGAGCGTGATCGCATTCGCCCCGGCGCTGAAGGAGGCCGCTCCGGCAGCCGCGGCCTGGGTGAATACTCCGGTCTGGGTGATCGGCCCGGTGGAGTTAACGGTGAGCGTGCCGGTGCCGACACTCGAGGCTCCGAGCTTCGTCGCCGCCGCATTGGTGAGCGCGACGTTGTTCGCTCCGCTATTGTCCAGCACCACCGCGCCGGTCAGATCATTGTTCTGAGCCAAGCTGATCGCATTGGCACCGGCATTGAAGGTCGCAATGCCGGCAGCCGCGGCCTGGGTGATCGTGCCGGTCTGGGTGATCGGCCCGCTCGAGGTAACGGTGAGCGTGCCGCTGCCGACACTCGAGGTCCCGAGCACCGTCGCCGCCGCATTGGTGAGCGAGACATTGTTCGCCCCGCTGTTGGTGAGCGACACCGCACCGGTGAAGTCATTGTTCTGGGTTAAGGTGATCGCGGCCGCCCCGGCGCTGAAGGAGGCGGCACCGGCGCCCGCCGCCTGAGTAAATACCCCGGTCTGGGTGATCGCCCCGGTCGAGTTGATGGTCAGCGTGCCGGTGCCCACACTCGAGGCCCCGAGCTTCGTCGCCGCCGCATTGGTGAGCGCGACGTTGTTCGCGCCGCTGTTGTCCAGCACCACCGTGCCGGTCAGATCATTGTTCTGCGTCAAGCTGATCGCATTGGCGCCGGCATTGAAGGTTGCAATGCCGGCAGCCGCGGCCTGGGTGATCGTGCCGGTCTGGGTGATCGGCCCGCTCGAGGTCACCGTGAAGGTGCCCGTGCCCACGCCCGAGGTTCCGAGTACCGTCGCCGCCGCATTGGTGAGCGCGACATTGTTCGCCCCGCTGTTGCTGAGCGATACCGCGCCGGTGAAGTCATTGTTCTGGGTTAAGGTGATCGCGGCCGCCCCGGCGCTGAAGGATGCAGCTCCGGCACCGGCCGCCTGCGTGATCGCCCCGGTCTGGGTGATCGCCCCGGTGGAGGCCACGGTGAGCGTGCCGCTGCCCACACTCGAGGTTCCGAGCACGGTCGCCACTGCGTTGGTGAGCGCGACGTTGTTCGCCCCGCTGTTGCTGAGCGAGACCGCACCGGTGAAGTGGTTGGCCTGGGTGAGCGTGATCGCATTCGCCCCGGCGCTGAAGGAGGCGGCTCCGGCAGCCGCGGCCTGAGTAAATACCCCGGTCTGGGTGATCGGCCCGGCCGAGTTGACGGTGAGCGTGCCGGTGCCGACACTCGAGGTCCCGAGCTTCGTCGCCGCCGCATTGGTGAGCGCGACGTTGTTCGCGCCGCTGTTGGTGAGCGACACCGTCCCGGTCAGATCATTGTTCTGCGTCAAGGTGATGGCGTTCGCCCCGGCGCTGAACGTCGTAACGCCCGCGCCGGCTGCCTGGGTGATCGTGCCGCTCTGGGTGATCGCCCCGGTCGAGGTGACGGTGAGCGTGCCGCTGCCGACGCTCGAGGTTCCCAGCGCGGTTGCCACTGCGTTGGTGAGCGCGACGTTGTTCGCCCCGCTGTTGCTAAGCGAGACCGCGCCCGTGAAGTGGTTGGCCTGGGTGAGCGTGATCGCATTCGCCCCGGCGCTGAAGGAGGCCGCTCCGGCAGCCGCGGCCTGGGTGAATACTCCGGTCTGGGTGAT
Source organism: uncultured Gammaproteobacteria bacterium (assembly GCA_963758145.1). GTDB lineage: Bacteria > Pseudomonadota > Gammaproteobacteria > Steroidobacterales > Steroidobacteraceae > Bog-1198. The sequence continues at coordinate 207,168 of CAVWUK010000008.1, read as the reverse complement.
CGGCCCGGTGGAGTTAACGGTGAGCGTGCCGGTGCCGACACTCGAGGCTCCGAGCTTCGTCGCCGCCGCATTGGTGAGCGCGACGTTGTTCGCTCCGCTATTGTCCAGCACCACCGCGCCGGTCAGATCATTGTTCTGAGCCAAGCTGATCGCATTGGCACCGGCATTGAAGGTCGCAATGCCGGCAGCCGCGGCCTGGGTGATCGTGCCGGTCTGGGTGATCGGCCCGCTCGAGGTAACGGTGAGCGTGCCGCTGCCGACACTCGAGGTCCCGAGCACCGTCGCCGCCGCATTGGTGAGCGAGACATTGTTCGCCCCGCTGTTGCTGAGCGACACCGCACCGGTGAAGTCATTGTTCTGGGTTAAGGTGATCGCGGCCGCCCCGGCATTGAACGACACCGTGCCCGCACCCACCTGCGTGATCGGCGCAGTCTGGGTGATGGCCCCAGTCCCCGAGGTCACGCTTAGGCTGCCATTGGCCGGAATGGTCAATGCCGCATTGAAGGCGACACCCCCGGCGGCAATCAGCGAGAGGGTGCTGCCGCCGGTCGGAGGGACCCAGGTCAGCGGCGCTCCGAGTGTGATATTGCCGGCTTGGGCTCCTCCCGCACCGGTGGTGACGGTGACGTTGCTCGAATCCAGGGCGGTCGCGAGGGTGGCGACGTTGAGGATCGAGTTATTTCCCGTGGGCGTGAATATTCCGCCGGCAATGGAACCGGGTCCCGTGACTCCATTGGAGATCGTGACGTTATAGGGATCCAGCAGCAGATTGCCCATGAGGCCGTTGGGCGCCCGCAGATCGGCGGTACCGGTGAAGTTCAGCACGCCATGACTCGACACTTCGGCAAAGCCGCCCGAAGTTCCCTCACCGCCGCGCGCTGAAATTGTGCCTTGAAAATTGGTCGTGTCATTGGACCAAACGACTACGTCGCCGCCGCTGCCGTTGGCGCCATTGGCGGATATCCTCGCTCCCGCCGTCACGGTGGTGTGCTCGGCATTCGCAACCGGGGTCAACGACAGATCGAGGGAAGGATTGGATCCGCCGGCGCGGTCACCGCCAATCAACACCGTGCCGCCGTGAGTTCCACCATTCGCCGAGATCAGCGCGCCAGACTCGATATTGACGTCGGCGCCGGTCACGGTGATCTGTCCGCCCGCGGCTTTGGCGTCGGCATCAACGGTCCCGCTCACATCCACGGCGCCATCAGCGGTGAGCAGGATTCGGCCACCGGTATTCTGTACGCCGGTGGCGCGCACCACGCCGGTATTGTTGATCGCAAGGGCATACAGATTCCCGCCCTCGGCCTTCAATTCCACCTGAGCGGCCTGAATTGTCCCGGAGTTCAACACCGCAGCGCCGCCGGTACCGCCGCCAGCGGAAGTCCCGGGCGCACCGAGCAGCACGTGGTCGGTTCCGTTTTGGGTCAGTGTAACCTGCGTGCCCGCCGCGAGGCCCACGGTTCCATTCGCGGCCGTGATCGAGCCGGCGTTGGTCACCTGCTGGGCGATGAGATATACGTTGCCTTGCGAGGCCTCGATCGCCCCGAGATTTGCGATCGCAGCTCCTGAACGGCCGGAGAAACTTAGATCCTTGCCCGACAGGAATTGGGCATCCGCGGCGTCAAGGGTCGAGGCGGCAAACCCGGCTGCGTCGATCCGCGCTCCCCGGCCCACGACGATGCCGTTGGGGTTGATGAGGTAGACTTGGCCGTTGGACTGGAGATCTCCAAGCAATGCGGAGGGATCGGATCCGATGACGCGGTTGAGTATCGCTGACGCCGCCGACGGCTGAATGAATTTGGTCAGTTCACCAGGATTGATTGAAAAATCGCTCCAGTTGATGATCGCGCGATTGGACGACTGGGTGACCACGACTGTCGCCGAATTCGGCGACGCGATGTGGGCGGAGCCCGCCACCACAGTCCCGTCCTTCGGATTTGCGACGGCAAGGAAAGGCAGGATGACTGCGCCGAGGCCAAGGACGCGACGTGCGCTCTGAGCCTGTCGAATGCGAAGCCACAAACTGCTAAGGAATTGGTGTCCTTTACACGGTTTGTGCGGTCTAGAGGGATATGTACGCACAGCGAAACTTATTAGTTGACGTTAAGTTAATTAGAACAAATTGTTGTCCCGCTCTTTGTGAACTGAAGCGCAATAAACGCAAACTGCACGCTCATTTGTGGAACGCGTCGCTTTTCCGGTCATTTGCTCCGTCAAAAACGCATCGTGCGCGGCAGCGGGCGGGAAAAAATGTGATGAGCGCACACTTTCGCGGGCGCCAATAACAGCGAAGACTGAGAAGTCGCTCGCGGTTGCGATCGAGTGTCAAGCAAGCGATCCTTGCCCGATATTGCGTCGAGGCAACGCGCCGACGATCCGATGTCGAATGTGAATTTGTTCAGAGACCGGCGAGATCTATTGAAACTGCGGATGGGCGCTCACCGCCTCACGCCAGGATTGCTCGTCCGGTGTCACGCCAAAGGGGGCCTGCGCGTCGCTGCGGCGCCATTTTCCCAGCCACTCGCTCCCCAATAACTCACGCCGATGCGGTAACGCCGCGGCACGCGCGGAGAGCGCGATGGTGGTCTCCGCCTTCGCGCCCGTGCCCACTCCCTTCGCCACGAAAAAGCCGGCGGCCAGCATCGCCGCGCGCACGCTGGTCGAGTGGCTGTAGGTGAACAGCTCCACCGCCTTGTCCGCGCACAGTTCCGCAAGCGCGCGGAACATTGCCAGGGTCCACAGTTCACGATCGGTCTTGAATGAGAAGGGATCAAAAAAGACGATGTCCGGGGGCGGCGCTTCGCTCTTGCATACGGCAAAATCGCCGTGCAAGAGCAGCCAGTCGATGCCCGCCCGGCCGCTCCAGCATCCTTGCTCGAGCAGCTGCCGGGGTGCGGCATGGTGCAGGTGTCTGAACCATCGCGGATGACGAAGCGCGAGGTTGAGAGCATCCAGATCGTTTTCGAAGCTCACCAGGGTGAGACGCCGCCGGTCCACGCGGGGCGCGATGTCGGCACGCGCCGGCGCCCCCGGTTCCCCTGCTGCCGATTCGATCGCGTGAATCGCGGCCATGGCATTGGCCGCCGCACCCAAGCCGACGTCCCACACCACCAGCGGCGCGGCCGCCGAGGTTTGGTCCGCCGCCTGCAATCGTTCCACCAAACGCGCCTGCTCGACGTACAAAAGGCGCGCTTCCTGCGACGGATCGCTCACCGGGTGCATGACTTCGCCGGAAATCCGGTCGCGAATGTGTCCGATGTCGTCGTAAACCACGACCTCGTAGCGGCCGAGCTGCATCGAGAGCTTCGCGCGCTGCGCCTTGGTGATGTGCGTCGGCGCCCGCCCATAACTGTCGCGCACGTCGAGCACGTCGCGCTGCGCGCGATAGAAGTCGAGCCAGGTGCCCGCCAGGATGTGCTCGCGCATGCGGCGCATGAGCCGCATGTAGAAATGGATGTTGTGCGATCCGAGCAGCTGCCATCCGAGGGTTTCGCGCACCCGGTTGAGATGAAACAAATACGCGATGGAGAAGGTTCTGCAGGCATGGCAATCGCAGGCGGGATCGATGGGGCCCTCCATGCCACGATAAGCGGCGCGGCGCAGATCGCGACGGCCCACGCTGGTGAAGGCGACGCCTTGTTTGGCGAGCGCGGTCGGCAGGATGCAATCGAACATGTCGACTCCGCGATGCACCGCCTCGATGAGATCGCGCGTCGTGCCGACGCCCATCAGGTATCGCGGGCGGTCCTGCGGCAAATGCTCGGTCACGAGCGCGGTGCAATCCTCGCGCTGCGTGGCGCTCTCGCCGACCGCGAGACCGCCGATTGCGAATCCGTCGAACGGCATTTGCGCGATGGCGCGTGCGCTCTCGACGCGCAGGTCGTTGTAGCTCGCCCCCTGCACGATGCCGAACAGCGCCTGCCGCCCATCGGCGTGCGCCGCCAGGCTGCGCAGCGCCCACCGGTGAGTCAGCTCCATCGCATCGCGGGCGACGCCGCGCTCGACCGTCGCGGGCACGCACTGATCGAGCACCATCATGATGTCCGCGCCGATCGCCTTCTGGGTCGCGATGCTGCGTTCGGGGCTCAGGTGGATCGTGGTCCGATCCACGTAACTCGTGAATGCGGCGCCCTCCTCGCGCAGGGTGCGGCTGCCGGGCAGAGAAAAGATTTGAAAGCCCCCGGAGTCGGTGAGCACGGCGCGCGGCCAGTTCATGAACCGGTGAATCCCGCCGAATTTCTCGAAGATCTCGACCCCGGGACGCAGCAGCAGATGATAGGTGTTGGCGAGCAGCACCTGCGTGCCGCTCGCCAGCAGATCCTCGCGGCTCTGCGCCCGGACGGCGGCGTGCGTGCCCACCGGCATGAAGGTCGGCGTCAGCACTTCGTTGTGAAGGGTGCGAAAACGTGCGGCGCGCGCGCGCGATCCCGCCGCCGTCGCCTCGAGTTCAAACTCCAAGCGCGTCACGGAGGTCGTGGCCTACGCCCGCAGCCTGCCGCGATGCACGACTCCCATGCAGGGATTCGCGCCCAGCGCGTAGCAAAGTTCGGCCGGCCGCCCGATGTTCCACAGGGCAAAATCGGCGCGCTTGCCCGGGGCGAGCGTACCGACCTCATCGTGCAACCCCAGGGCCCGCGCGGCATGCCGGGTCGCACCGCAGAGGGACTCTTCGGGCGTGAGGCCGAACAGGGTGCAGGCCATATTGAGCATGAGCAGCAGCGAGGTGCACGGCGAGGTCCCGGGGTTGCAGTCGGTGGCGACCGCCATCGGCACGCCCGCCTCGCGCAACAGAGGCACAGGCGGCGGAGTGCTCTGCCGCAGCGTGAAATAGGCTCCCGGCAGCAATACGGCCACCGTGCCCGCGCGCCCGAGCGCGTGCGCGCCGCGCTCGCTCAAATATTCGAGGTGATCGGCCGAGAGCGCGGCGTATTGCGCCGCCAATTCCGCCGCGCCCATGTCGCTCAACTGGCCCGCGTGCAGATGCGCCCGCAATCCGAGATCCCGCGCCGCGCGCAGGAATTGCTCGGTCTCCGCGAGCGAGAAGGCGATGTTCTCGCAGAACGCGTCGACCGCGTCCACCAAACCCGCGGCGGCGAGTTCCTCGAGCCATGGACCGCTCGCTTGGGCAATGAACTCATGCCGAGACTCGCTAAATTCCCTGGGCAGGGCATGCAATCCGAGATAGGTGGTCTTGACCGAGACCGGCAGGTCGCGTTCGAGCCCCCTTGCAGCCTCGAGCATGCGCCGCTCGGTCGCAAGTTCAAGTCCGTAGCCGGACTTCACTTCGATGGTGGTCACCCCCTCGGACATCAAGCGCCGCGCACGAACCGCCGCCGAGGCCGACAGCGCGCCCGGGTCCATGGCGCGGGTGGCGTTGACGGTCGATTGAATGCCGCCGCCCGCCCGCGCGATCTCCTCGTAGGACACGCCGCACAGACGCTTTTCGAATTCCTCCACTCGATCGCCGCCGTACACCAGGTGGGTATGGCAATCGATCAGTCCCGGCGTGATCCACCGACCCTTGCAATCCTCGATCGCGACGTCGAGAGCCGCGGCTCGCAGCCGAGCCTCGGCGGCCGGGCCGATCCAGGCGATGCGCTCGCCCTTCACCGCGAGCGCGGCGTTTTTCAGCTTGCCATACGGTTCGCCACCCGCGACCATCGTGGCGATGTCCGCGCCGACCCATACCCGGTCCCACTCTTTATTAGACACGCCGCACCCGTTGGTTTGCTGTGGGTCGAATGATACGGCAAGCTAGGCTGCCTATACAGGTATAGGCAATGGCGCGACACTATCACTTGGAATCCGCTCTGCTGCAGCAAGGCTGGGCGACCGACGTGCTCGTCACGGTGGCGGACGACGGACACATCAGCGGCATCGACACGCCCGCCGGTCATGCATCGGCGCACCCCGATGCGCAGCGGATCGAGGGTCTCGTCGTGCCCGGGATGCCGAACGCGCACAGTCACGCATTTCAGCGCGGCATGGCGGGCGGCACCGAGTACCGGCTGTCGGCGCGCGACAGCTTCTGGACCTGGCGCCGCGCCATGTACGCGCTGGCGAATCGGATCACGCCCGATGACTTGCAGGTGCTCGCGACGCAGCTGTTCGTGGAAATGCTGAAAGCCGGCTACACCTCGGTGGCCGAATTTCACTACCTGCACCGCCTGCCCGGCGGCGAACCGTATGCCGGAGCGAACGGCCTGTGGGAGGCGGTCGGCGCCGCCGCGGAGGCCACCGGCATCGGCCTGACGTTTCTGCCCACGCTCTATCAAACCAGCGACTTCGGAGCGCAGCCGCTCAAACCCGAGCAGGCGCGCTTCGCGGCGCAGACCGAGTGGTTCTTGCGCGCGGTCGAAGAGCGCTGCGGCGCGGAGCGGCGCGCGGTGTCCGCGACGCGGCGCACGGGCGCTGCGTTTCACAGCCTGCGGGCCGTGCCTCTGGACACTCTGCGCGAGGCGATGCACGGTTTGCGGCGCATCGATCCCGGCATGCCGGTGCACATCCATGTCGCCGAGCAAACTAAGGAGGTCGAGGCCTGCAGGCAATATACCGGCCGGCGGCCGATCGAATTGCTGCTCGACTCCGGCTTGGTCGACCGGCACTGGTGCCTGGTGCACGCGACCCACGCCACCGCGGCCGAGCTTGCCGGCATCGCCGCGACCGGCGCCGCCGTCTGCGTCTCGATCAGCACCGAGGCGAATCTGGGCGACGGCTTTTTCGACGCCGTCCGATTTTTAAAATTGGGCGGGCGAGTGTGCATCGGCTCCGACAGCCAGGCCACCGTGTGTCCTGCCGAGGAGCTGCGCTGGATGGAGTACCAGCAGCGGCTGCGCAAGCGGCGCCGCGGCGTACTCGCCGGGAAAAGCGAGCCGCACGTCGGCACTCGCTTGTGGCGGGACGCGGCAGAGCACGGCGCCTCCGCGATCGGCCAGCCGGCCGGAGCGCTTGCCATCGGCCGGCGCGCGGATTGGCTGGTCCTCGATGCCTCGCACGCCAGCATGGCGGGCGCGACCGCAGCGAACGCTCTCGATCACCTGGTATTCGCGGGCGGCAGCGCCGCGATCCGCGATGTCATGGTCGCCGGGCGGTGGGTCGTCGAAGGTGGGCGCCACCGCGCCGAGGAGCCTCTGCGGGGCCGCTTCCTGGCGCTCATGGCGGAACTCGCGGCGCCGGCATAGCGATCCGGCAGCCCCTTCTGACCAGTGGGTTGACTGTACCTGTCTATACAGCTTATGCTGCAACCATGGATAAATCGCCCGGCGCGCTGCAGCCGCTCTATTTAAAGGTCAAGCGGCACATTCTGGAGAACATCGGCTCGGGCAAATGGGCCGCCTCGGCCCGGGTGCCCTCCGAGAACGAACTGGTGAAATCCTTCGGCGTGTCGCGCATGACGGCCAATCGCGCGCTCAAGGAATTGCGCGACGAAGGAATTCTGGTGCGCATTGCCGGCGTGGGCAGCTTCGTCGCGGACCGGCACGCGCGCGCCCACCCGCTCGAGATCCGCAGCATCGCCGATGAGATCCGCGAGCGCGGCCATGTGCATCGCGCCGAGATCGTGTCGCTCGAGCAGATTCGCGCGCCCGCCGATCTCGCCGAGGATTTCGGGATCGCGCCCCGCAGCGAATTGTATTGTTCCGTGCTCGTGCATTTCGAGAACGATCGCCCGATGCAGATGGAAGAGCGCTACGTGCTGCCCAAGCTGGCGCCCGGCTACCTCAAGGTGGATTTCAGCCGCACCACGCCGCATGACTATCTGGTCGGCGTGGCGCCGCTGCAGGAAGCCGAGCATCTATTGCGCGCCGCGATGCCCGATGAGCGCACCCGCAAGCTTCTGGCGATGAAGCGCGACGAACCCTGCCTGCTCGTGATTCGCCGCACCTGGACCGCGGGTCAGATCGCCTCGGTCGCGCGCTTATACTATCCCGGTTCCCGCTATGAAATGTCGGGGCGTTTCCGCCCTTAATTCCGCTCCGGAGGATTCAACCATGCTCGCTCCCGTAAAGCCCCGCATCATCCGCGCCGCGCGCGGCAGCACCTTGAGCGCCCGCTCTTGGATGACCGAAGCGCCGCTGCGCATGCTGATGAACAATCTCGATCCGGAAGTCGCGGAGAATCCCAACGAACTCGTGGTTTACGGCGGGATCGGGCGCGCCGCGCGCGATTGGAACTGCTACGACCGCATCGTCGAGACGCTCACGCGCCTGACCGAGGAGGAAACCCTGCTGGTGCAGTCCGGCAAGCCGGTCGGCGTGTTCCCGACTCACCCGGACGCGCCGCGCGTGCTCATCGCGAATTCCAATCTGGTGCCGCACTGGGCCACGTGGGAGCACTTCCACGAGCTCGATCGCAAGGGTCTCGCCATGTACGGGCAAATGACCGCCGGTTCCTGGATCTACATCGGCAGCCAGGGCATCGTGCAGGGGACTTACGAGACCTTCGCCGAAATGGGCCGCCGCCATTTCGGCAACGCGCTCGCGGGCAAATGGATATTGACCGCGGGCCTTGGCGGCATGGGCGGCGCGCAGCCGCTCGCCGCGACCATGGCGAACATGAGCATGCTCGCGGTCGAATGCCGCCCGAGCCGCATCGCGAAGCGGCTGGAAACCGGCTACGTCGATGCGCAGGCGCACTCCCTCGACGAGGCGCTCGCGCTCATCGACGCCGCCCGTAAAAATGCCAAACCCATCTCGGTGGCTCTGCTCGGCAATATCGTGAATGTCCTCGAGGAAATGCTCGCGCGCGGCATCAAGCCCGATGCGCTGACCGACCAAACCTCCGCCCATGACCCGGTCAATGGATATCTGCCTCAAGGGTGGACCGTGGAGCAATGGGACGAGCGGCGCGTGAGCGATCCCAAGGGCACCAGCGCCGCGGCCACGCGCTCCATGGCGAAGCACGTCGAATACCTGCTGCGCTTCAAGAGCATGGGGCTGCCGGTGTTCGACTACGGGAACAACATCCGCCAGGTCGCCCTCGACGCGGGTGTTGCGCACGCCTTCGATATCCCCGGGTTCGTGCCGGAGTATATCCGCCCGTTGTTCTGCCGCGGCATCGGGCCGTTCCGCTGGGCCGCGCTGTCCGGGGACCCCGAGGATATTTACAAGACCGACGCGAAAGTCAGGGAATTGATTCCGGACGATCCGCACCTGCACCGCTGGCTCGACATGGCGCGCTCGCGGATTCAATTTCAAGGACTGCCGGCGCGCATCTGCTGGGTCGGCCTCGGGCAGCGCCATCGTTTGGGATTGGCCTTCAACCAAATGGTCGCGAGCGGCGAATTGTCCGCGCCCATCGTCATCGGCCGCGATCACCTGGATTCGGGTTCCGTCGCGAGCCCCAATCGCGAAACCGAAGCGATGCAGGACGGATCTGATGCCGTGTCCGACTGGCCCCTGCTGAATGCGCTGTTGAACACGGCGAGCGGAGCCACCTGGGTGTCGATACACCATGGCGGCGGCGTGGGCATGGGCTACTCCCAGCACGCCGGCGTCGTGATCGTGTGCGACGGCACGGAGGCCGCCGGGCGGCGCGTTCGGCGCGTGTTGTGGAACGATCCGGGCACCGGAGTCATGCGCCACGCCGATGCCGGGTATCAGATCGCCATCGACTGCGCGCGCGAGCAAGGCCTAGACTTGCCCATGATCTCACCCAAAATCGAGCGGCTTCCCAAGTGACCGGCATCGACCGGCCCGCGATCGAAATTCGCGCCGGCCAGATCGGACTGCCTCTGCTGCGGCGGATCTACGCCGAGCCGGTCGCGCTTGAGCTCGGGCAGGAGGACCGTGCGCGCATTGCGGCGGCCACTGCCCTCGTGGACAAGATCGTGTCGATCGGCGATGCGGCGTACGGCATCAATACCGGCTTCGGCCTGCTGGCGCAGACGCGCATTCCGAGCGAACAGCTCGAGCTCCTGCAGCGCAACCTGCTGCTGTCGCATGCGGCGGGCGTCGGCGATGCGCTGCCCGATCCGGTGGTGCGCCTGATCCTGGCGCTCAAGGTCAATGCACTGGCGCGCGGCCATTCCGGCATCTCCCTGGGCCTGATCGACGCACTGCTCGCGCTGTTGCGCCACCGGGTCTATCCCGTGGTTCCCGCGCAAGGCTCGGTGGGCGCATCCGGAGATCTGGCGCCCTTGGCTCACTTGGGCGCTGTGCTGCTCGGCATCGGCCAGGTGCGCGCGAACGGCGAGCTGCTGCCGGCCGTCCAGGGCTTGACGCTCGCGGGCCTCGAGCCCTCTCAATTACGCGCCAAGGAAGGCCTGGCGCTGATCAACGGCACGCAGGTGTCCACCGCCCTTGCCTTGGCGGGCCTGTTCGGCGCCGAGGACGTGCTGGCCGCCGCGGTGGTCGCAGGCGCCATGTCGGTCGACGCGCTGAAGGCAAGCGATGCGCCGTTCGATGATCGCATTCATCAGGCGCGTGGTCAGCCCGGTCAAATAGCGGTGGCGCGCGCCTACCGCGAACTCCTTACGGGCAGCGCGATTCGCGCCTCGCACCGGGACTGCACCCGGGTTCAGGACCCCTACTCGTTTCGCTGCCAGCCGCAGGTGATGGGCGCCTGTCTGGATCTGATCCGCCAGTGCAGCCGCACGCTCGAGATCGAAGCCAACGCCGTGACCGACAACCCGCTGTTGTTCGTGGAGCAGGGCGACGTGCTCTCGGGCGGCAATTTTCACGCCGAGCCGGTGGCATTCGCGGCCGATACGCTGGCGCTCGCCATCGCGGAGATGGGCAGCCTCGCGGAGCGCCGCGTAGCCGTGCTGGTCGATCCGAAGATGAGCGGGTTGCCCGCGTTCCTGGTGGAAAACAGCGGGCTCAACTCGGGCTTCATGATCGCGCAGGTGACCGCGGCCGCGTTGGTATCAGAGAACAAGGCGATCGCCTCCCCCTGCAGTGTCGATTCCATTCCGACCTCCGCCAACCAGGAGGACCACGTCAGCATGGCCACGCACGCCGCACGGCGCCTGGGGGCCATGGTCGACAACGCGGCCGCCGTCGTCGGCATCGAATTGCTGGCCGCGGCCCAGGGCATCGACTTTCACCGCCCGGCCCGCTCCTCGGCGGCATTGGAGGAGGCGCACGCCAGCATCCGGCGTGAGGTCGCATATTATTCCGCCGACCGCTACTTTGCGCCGGATATCGCCGCGGCCAGATGCTGGGTCAGGTCGGGGCGCTTCGCGCCCCTGGTAAAGAATCTACTGCCCTCACGAGCTTGAAACATGAAAGTCATCCGCCTGCTGCCGCTCCTGGTCTTCCTGATGCCCGTCGCCCCCCGCGCGGCGGAAGTAAACCTCTCCGCCGTCAATTGTGACAAGTACGAAAACGAACTCCTGCCCGCGACCGCGCCGCAGAATTCGGATCCGTCGAAGATCGCCTCGTCCGCGAAGAACCCTGACACCATCAACACCGTCATGTGGCTCTTTGGGTATTCGGTGGGCTGGAAGGGCGAGCACTTCATGTACGGCGACGCCCTCATGTCATTTGGCTTCGCGCTCGACGCCGCCTGCAAGAACAATCCGAACACCAGTCTGCTGGAGGCCGTGACCTCCATCGTACCGAAACGCGACAACCCCATGGATCTCACGACGTTGACCTGCGAGACCTTCGAGTCGCGGCACGTGGATTTGAATCGTACCGATCCCGAGAGCGCCGGCACCATCATGATGTGGGTATTCGGCTACTCCGTCGGAAAATCCGGGAGCCATCTGTTCGACGCGAGCGGGCTCACGAATTTTACCTCTGCGCTGCAAGCCCGCTGCACCCAGCACCCTCAGGAGAGCCTGTTCGACGCCGTCGCGGCCCTCGGCAAGCCCCCCGTCAAGCACTAGCCCGCCTTCAGACATCGAGCCGCCGATTCCGCCGCCCCGGGGTGTGTTGGCATACTGTCAATACGTCGGTATTGACAGTATGCCTTGGCCCTTGGATACTGCCCGTATGAATCACGGACCAAAAAAATCGCAGCTGCAGATTCGCGTATCCAAAGCCGACAAGGCGGCGATCCAGAAGGCCGCGAAGCGGGCCGGCATGGACATGTCCGCGTATGTGCTGAGCCGCGTCATCTCCGCTCCGGCCTCGCGGTTTCGCGAATGTGTCGAAGCCTGCGCCGGGCAGGGTTCGGCGAGTTTCGCACTGGCCGAACTCAACTCGCTGCTGACCGCGTTCACCCCCGGTGAAATGCGCGATGCAGTCGCGGCGCCGCCATCGATTCCCCTCTCGCCTTTCCTTTCAAACTATATCGCGGCGATGGTCGAGTACGGCTGCGTACGCTGCGGCATTGAGCCGCCTGCATGGACGCGCGCGGTCGCCCCTCTGATCGAGCCTGCATTTGGAACGACGCTGCTGAGTCTGCGATTGCACCTTCTAACGCACTCGCCGCCGCCGTTCAGACGTCGCAACATCTTTATCGACTCGACGCTCGGTAGTCGGATCTGAACATGGCGCCGCTGACCCAAGCGGACCTGCGGCGGCTATTCGATCTGCTCAACGAAGAATTACGTCATTCCAATACTGAGGCCGAACTGTTTCTGGTCGGCGGTGCGGTCATGTGCCTGGGGTACGCCGCCCGGCCATCGACGCAGGATGTGGACGCCGTGTTCCGCCCCGCTTTGAAAGTGCGTGAAGCCGCCGCCCGGGTTGCTGCACGAGCGGGATTGAGCCCGGACTGGCTCAACGACGGCGTGAAGGGATTCGTGAGTGCGCACGGTGAGTTCGCGCAGTTCCTCGAGTTGGATCACCTGCGTGTGATGGTGGCGCAACCCGCCTATCTGCTGGCGATGAAGTGCCTCGCGTTGCGCATAGGGGCCGAGTTTCACGACGAGGACGATGTCCGATATTTGTTGCGCCACCTCGATATCCGCACCTACGCCGATGCGCTCAAGGTCATCGAAAAATATTATCCTCTGGAACGGTTCCCCCAGAAGACGCTCTACGCGCTCGCGGAACTGCTGCCGAAAGACGCGTTATGATGGCTGTGGCCTGCCCGTGCGGCTTTGTCTTGAATAATCGGGAGCACTGATGTCCCGTCGTAAACGCCGGCCGCCACCACCGGCGCCCGAGGAATTGCCAGAGCAGAAACCGGCTGCGATGAGATCGCGCCCCTGGTACCTGCTTGCCGGGGCCGTCATCGCGATTGCCGCCGCCGCAGGGGCCTGGTGGGCGCTGCACTCGGCCGCACCGCCCGCCGCCGGGCCCGAGGGCGCCGCCGCGCCCGCGGGCCGATCCACGCCCTCCCCGCCGCCGATGGTCGCGAGCTTCGTCGGCAGCGAAGCCTGCGCCGGTTGTCACGAAAAGGCGTACGCCGCCTGGAAGGACTCGCACCACGCACGCGCCATGCAGCACGCGACTCCCGATACGGTCTTGGGCAATTTCGCGCACGCCAGTTTCCGCTATGCGGGCATCGAGTCGACCTTCTTTCAGCGCGACGGCAAGTACTTCGTGCACACCGACGGCGCCGACGGGAAACTCAGGGACTTCGAGATCGAATTCACCTTCGGCGTCGAGCCGCTGCAGCAATACCTGATCGAATTCCCGGATGGCCGGATCCAGGCACTCTCGATCGCGTGGGACAGCCGGCCGGCGGCGCAGGGAGGCCGGCGCTGGTTCCATCTTTACCCGAACGACAAGGTCGACTCGCACGACGAGCTGCACTGGACCCGCTATGCGCAGAACTGGAATTTCATGTGCGCCGACTGCCATTCGACCGACGTGCACAAGAACTACGAGGCCGCCAACAACACGTTTCACACGACTTATAAGGAAATCTCGGTCGGCTGCGAAGCCTGCCACGGGCCGGGATCCGCGCACCTCGAATGGGCGAAAACCACGCCTAAGGACGCAACGCAGGGTCTCACGGTGGACCTGACCCAACGCCACGGCGTGCACTGGACCATCGATGCGGCGACCGGCAAGCCAACGCGCAGCATCCCGCGCGCCAAGGACACCGAGATCGATGTCTGTGCGCAATGCCATGCGCGGCGCAGCCAAATCGCCGACGGCTATCGGGCCGGACTGCCTTTTCTCGACTTCTATCGGCCCGCGCTTTTGTCGCAGGGCCTGTATTACGTCGACGGGCAGCAGCGCGATGAGGTCTATGTGTGGGGCTCGTTCCTGCAGAGCCGCATGTATCACGCCGGGGTCACCTGCGGCGACTGCCATGAGCCGCATAGCCAGAAACTGCGCGCCGAGGGCAATGCGCTCTGCGCCACCTGCCACCTGGCCGCGAAGTACGACACGCCGGCACATCATCATCATGAGGGGACGGGGCGGGGCACGCATTGTGTCGACTGCCACATGCCGGAGCGGACCTACATGGTGGTCAATCCGCGGCGCGACCACAGCATGCGCATTCCGCGCCCCGACCTCACCGTCAAGCTCGGCGTGCCGAACGCCTGCAGCGGCTGCCACGCGCAACCCGACGCGCAGTGGGCGGCACAGAAGGTCGAGCAGTGGTACGGCCATCGGCCGGAAGGTTTCCAACGCTACGCCGAAGCGTTCGCGTACGCCGAGCAACGAGCTGCGGAAGCCGGCCCGAGTCTCACGAGTCTTGCGCTCGAGCCCGTGAATCCCGCCATCGCGCGGGCCACGGCGCTCGAGGACTTGGCGAGGTACCCGTCGCGCGCCACGGCCGATGCGGCGCAGGCGGCGCTCTCGGATCCCAGCGCGCTGGTGCGCCGCTCCAGTGCCGGGACCTTGGCCATGCTGCCGCCCGCCGAGCGGCTGCCCCTCGTCGCCCCGCTGCTCGAGGACCCTATTCGCGACGTGCGGATGGAGGCCGCATCGACGCTGGCCGATGCGATGGCCGGCGCCACCCCGAGCCAGCGGACCGCGTTCGATCGAGCGGTCGCCGAGTACGAATCTTCACTGCGATTCAATGCCGATCGGCCCGAATCCCGCGCTGCACTCGGCAATTTTTATGCACGACAGGATCGCGCCGAAGAAGCCGAGGCCGAGCTGCGAGCGGCGCTCGCACTCGATCCCAAATTCGCACCTGCGTATGTAAACCTCGCCGATCTATTACGCGCGCAGCATCAGGATGCACAGGCCGAACAGGTCCTGCACGACGGATTACGGCAGGCGCCCGGAGCCGCCGCGCTGCATTACGCCCTCGGACTGACGCTGGTGAGGCTGGGACGCCATGCCGATGCGCTCGCCGAACTCGAGCGCGCCGCGAAACTGGCGCCCGATGATGCCCGCTTCGCCTATGTGTATGCGGTCGCCCTGAACGGCGCCGGCAAGACTACGGCAGCAATCGCCGAGGTCGACCGCGCGCTCGCGCGCGAACCGGACAATCGCGATCTTCTGAATGCGGCATTCACTTTCCGGCGCGACAGCGGCGATGTCGCGGGCGCGCACGGGTATGCAGAGCGCCTGGTCGAGCGCTACCCCGACGATCCGGATTCGGTGCAGCTAAAACGCGAACTCGCCGTGCATTGATCGCGGGCTACTGCTCCCACGCGAAGATGTGTTTCCAGTCGTCGTTCATGCTGATGACGATCCAGCCCTGCTTCTTCGCTGCATCGCCTGCAACCGAGCAGGCGCAGATTGCATATGCAACGAAACAGCGGGCGCCCCGTTCGGAGCGCCCGCCAAGTCATTGCCAGTCGTCAGCGTTCCGACTCAATCGTGCCCATTGTGGCCGTTCTGCCGAATGGCATTGAGGATGCCGTCCAGGTTGTAAGTCTCCGGTGCCTGCATCGGCGGAAACTGCTTGTACGAAAGAAGCTCCTTCTCCCACAGCAACTGACCGATCGGCAGCATGTTCCAGTTGTAAATGTAGGCGTTGCCGGGATCGTCCAATGCGCCACCGTATCCCAGGGCGGTCTTCGCGTCGTCACCGACCGACTGCTCGAAGGGATCCCGCTTGATGTTGGCAAGCTGGGTCCAGTGGAAACTCTGGGCTCCAAACAGCCCCCCGGTCGCGGTATCGGGCACGATCGTGTAGTACATCTTCCAGTTCTTATAGCGCACCGCCGATCGTTGCGAACCGGTGTAGTAGAAGAAATAGTCACGCGCCGATTTTTTCCGACTTGCCGGTCAAGTAGTCGGTCTGGTCAACGCCGTCGAGCTTGGTCTTGACGATGCCGGGGTACTTGCCCGCCATGATCTGCTCGTTCAACGCATTGCCTTTGGGTCCGCCGGCGATGTCGACCAACGTCGGCACCCAGTCGAGAGAGGCGAATATGTCGCTCTTGACCGTGCCCGGCTTGATGACCCCCGGCCAGCGCATGACCAGCGGAGCGCGCATGCCGCCTTCCCACGTCGTCAGCTTGCCGCCCTTGAAGGGGGTGGTGCCGCCGTCTGGAAAGGTGATGTTCTCGGCGCCGTTGTCGGTGGTGAAGACGACGATGGTGTTGTCGAACTGGCCCATGTCCTCGAGCTTCTTGAGGACATAGCCAATGTTGTCGTCCATTTACTTCATGCCCGCTTCGTTGGTGCCCCAGTCCTTGCCACCGGGCTCACCCACCATCGCCTCGTACTTTGGCGACAGCATGGTCGTGATGTGCATTCGCGCCGGGCACTTCGGGCAAGCCGGTGATCGGCGTGTTCTTGCATGGCGGCGCGATCCCCTGCACCAGCGGTGACTTGTTCAGGTCGACGAAGCTGACTCCCTGCATGGCGTCTAGGTGATAAAGGTATCCCCAGAATTCCTGAAAGCCGTGCGAGGTCGGCAGTGCTTCGAAATGATCGCCGAGGTGATTCTTGCCGAACTCGCCGGTGGTGTAGCCGAGGTCGTACAGGAACTTTGCGGGCGCCGGCCCAATCAGCGCCTGCCCCCGCCGCCGAAGCGACCTCCCCACCCCCCGCCTCCACCGCCGAAACTGCCTCCGCCAAAGCGATCGCCGCCGCCTCCGAATAGCCCGCCACCGCCGCCGCTTCGATCACCGCCACCGAACAGGCCTCCTCCGCCGAATAGGCCCCCTCCGCCACCGCCGCTTGCGCCCCGAAAGCTGTCCGAGAAGGCGCCCGAACTGGCGCCGCCAGCGCTGCGCGCCGCCGATTCCTGATCGGCCCACGAGTTGTCGCCGCTGGCTCTCGACCAGCTGCCGTTCGAGGACTGTTGTTGCCAGCCGCCGCCGCTGTTGCGGTAAACGTTGCCGCTGCTGTCCGCGTAATGATTATTGCCGGTGCTGTCCGCGCCCCAGCTCGTCGTTTTGCCGGTATTCGCGTTGTACGCGGTGCCGCCGCCGGTATGCGCAGCGCCCTGCGGCCCCACGGTGGTTGCGCCGCTGCGATTGTAGGTGCTGCCGCCGGCAGTCGTCCCGGACACCGAATTGGCCGTCGAACGCTGGCCCGTGTAGGTGTTGTAGTTGGCGCCGCGCGCGACGTTGCCCGAGCCGCCCGCCGGGGTGTTAAAGGTGCGGTCGTAGCCGCGCGAAGCGTTGCCGGTCCACGCATTGTATTGGCGGCCGGCGTTGATGTTGCCCGTGGTTCCGCGGGCCGTGGCGTAGGAACCGGAGAACGTCGATCCGGCCACACCGCCGCCGGCATACCAGCTGCGCGTACCCGAATAGGCCGCGCCGCCCCAATGCCCATAGACATTGGCGCTCGCGGAGCCGCAGCAGGGATAGCCACCCCAATATCCAGGCGAATACCAAGAACCTCCCCAATACGGTTGTGTCCACGCGGCCGTAGCGAGGCCCATCGCGAATCCGAACGTGAAGCCGACCCACGGGTTGTAAACCGGCGCCGCCGCTAGTCCATACGTGTAGGGCGGCGGATACCAGACGGTCCCGATCCACGGCGAGTACGCATAGCCCGTACCGTAGACGACTGTGCCGTACGGAGAAACCACCGTCCCGAGATAGCCCGGAGTGTAGCCGACGTACACGTACTCAGGTGTCGCATCGTAGATCCGCGCGTAGGTGACGTAGTAGAGCGGCGATGCCGCGGGGATGGTGTAGATCGCCGGCGGGACCGAGGTGGCGATGACCCACGGGCCGGTGATTTGCGCAGCCGTGAACCACACGCCGGCGACCACCGAATAGTAGGCGTTGGGTGCCGCCTGGATCACCGGTTCCGAGGAGTTCGCCACATACGAGAGCGACGTGCCCTCGATCGGCATCAACTGAGGGGGCCCGTCGAAGTTCGGCGTGAAGGTCGGACCGTTCTTGAGGGGCACTGTCGCCGTCTGCGGAATCGAATTGGAGATCACCGCCTCCTGCGCTTGCGGCGTACCGGCCACCGTCGGCAGCACCGCCCCCGCCTGCGACTGCGGCGGGATATGCGCGAAGTCCGGCGGCAGCGCGTTATTCGCGACGAACACCCATGGGCCTGTGAGCGCACTGGATGAGAACCAGCGGCCCGATATCAGCACGTAGTAATTGTTGTTGGCGATGTCGATCAGCACATCGCTCGTGGTATTCGCCGCCCACAGCAGCTGCGTGCCCACCACCGGCTGAAAATCCGGCTGGCCGTTGAACACGATGAGCTCCGCCGGCACCTGGCTCGTGTAAATCGTCGGCACGCCGTTGGCGAGCGAGGGCTTCGGGTTGACTTTCGGGCCGCCGTCCAGCATGTCCACGGCGCCGGAACTCGCGAGCGCCTGCGCCAGCTCATTCATGCCGGCGGGTTGATTGAACGACTGCAACCAGGGACCCGAGATCGAACTCGATTCGAGCCAGCCGTCATACACATGGATGTAGAGGGGCTGCCCGGCTCCGCCCTGAAGGATCAACGCCCGCGTGTTGATCACCCGCTGAAACTGCGGATTCGAAGCTACCGCCTGCAGCACGGGTGCGCCGTCGATCGGCACCAGAAGCGCCGGCACATAGCTCACGATGACCCAGGGCGGATTGTTCTGCACGGCAACGGGCGGCGGCTTGATGCCGGCAAGCGCCGGCGAATGTTCGAGGCGATCGAGCGAGATCGTGCGTATGCTCTGAGCGAACTGAGTTTGCAATTCCGCGCCGTACGCGGCACCCCGATTGGGCAGCGTCGGGAAATCGATTTTCGAAATCTTCATGTCCTCGAAAACCACCGTACGCAGCACCTTGTCCACCTGCGTACGCGTGCTGGCGAAGATCACACCGAAGCTCTCAGCCTTGGCGCCGGTGCGCTTGATCGCGAGGGCGGCCCGAAATGTCAGCCGGTTGTCGGTCCACTGACTGACCTGCGGCTGGTAGACCAGCACCTGCGCATCGGCGAGATCGACCACGCGCGGCCAGGGGTCCGCAGGTGGTCCGATTGCTGCATTGCCCTGCGCGAACGCGAGCGCAGACGCCCACAACACGCCCATCACGGCAAGCGGTGCCCAAATCTTGGACGGTCTCATAGCTGCTGCCTCGTGATTCATGTGGTTCCAACCTGCCGCTCATCGAAGCCGATCGTATCGGCGATGGGGTCAATTTTCGCGCAATGGTTCGATCACGCAATTGCCCTTTGGGGCCGCGGAGGCAGCGCCGACTTCAGCGAGGTTACAAGTAGGACTAGAGTCCAATAGCCATGGGACGCGTTAATAATAATCATAAGCATCCTCACTTTGCCGCCGGATCGTCCGCCGGCCGCGCGAACTGCCGACGAGACCATTAACTGAGTAAGGATCGACCTATGGCTTCCAGGAAACCGAATATTTTGATCCTCTGGGGCGATGACATCGGCTGGTGGAATATCAGTTTCAACAGCCGCGGCCAGATGGGCTACCGCACGCCGAACATCGACCGCGTCGCCAACGAAGGGGTGTGCTTCACCGACTACTACGCGCAGCAGAGCTGCACCGCGGGGCGCGCGAGCTTCATCACCGGCCAGAATCCGATCCGCACCGGCCTGACCAAGGTCGGCATGCCCGGCGCCACGGTCGGACTGCAGAAAGAGGACCCGACCATCGCCGAGCTGCTCAAGCCCCTGGGCTATGCCACCGGCCAATTCGGCAAGAATCATCTGGGGGATCGGGACGAATTCCTGCCGACCATGCATGGTTTCGACGAATTCTTCGGCAATTTGTATCACCTGAATGCCGAGGAAGAACCGGAACTGCCCGATTACCCCAAGGATCCGGCATTCAAGAAACTGTTCGGCCCCCGCGGCGTGCTGCACTGCGTGGCGGACGGCAAGGGCGGACAGGAGATCAAGGACACGGGGCCCCTGACCAAGAAGCGCATGGAGACCATCGACGAGGAGATCACCGATCGGGCGCTCGCCTGGATGGAGAAGCAGGCCAAAGCGAACCAGCCGTTCTTCCTCTGGTACAACTCGACCGCGATGCACTTCAGAACCCACGTCGCCGCAAAGAATCTCGGCAAGAGCGGCCAGGACCCCTACAGCGATCGAATGGTGGTGCACGATGAGCAGATCGGGCAGATGCTCAACAAGCTCGATGAGCTCGGCATCGCGGACAACACCATCGTCATGTATTCCACCGACAACGGCCCTGAGAACGACACCTGGCCGGATGGCGCCAACACACCGTTCCGCAGCCAGAAAGACACCAACTGGGAGGGCGGCTGGCGCGTTCCGTCCTTCATCCGCTGGCCGGGAAAAATCAAGCCGGGCACGGTGCTGAACGGCCTCGTCTCGCACGTCGATCTGCTGCCGACGCTGCTGGCCGCAGCGGGCGACCCGGACGTCAAGGAGAAGCTGCTCAACGGCTACTCGGTGGGTGGCAAGACCTTCAAGGTGCATCTCGACGGGTTCAACATGGTTCCCTACCTGACCGGGGAGGTGAAAGAGAGTCCGAGACCGGCCGTCTTTTACTTCAGCGACGACGGCGAACTCATGGCGGTCCGGCACGGCGACTGGAAGCTGGTGTTCGCGATGCAGACCGCCTATCAGATGAATGTATGGGCGCAGCCTCTCGTGAAGCTGCGCGTGCCGCACATATTCAATCTCCGCCGCGATCCGTTCGAGCGGGCCGACTACAACTCGAATACCTACTGGGACTGGATGGTCGATCACGTCCCGCAGTTGTACGCAGTGCAGGCGTTGGTGGCACAACAAATCGCGGGGTTTGTCGCGTTCCCTCCACGCCAGAAGCCGGCTTCATTCAACCTGGACGAGGTGATGGCGAAGGTGACCCAGCCTCACCACTGAGTTCGCGCCTAGGGTAAACGGTATTCTGATATGGAGTTTAAGGGTGTGCCGGCGTCGCGAGTGCGATGCTGGCACACCGGGCTGTCAGCTACGCGGTGGCCGAGGCATCAGCGCATTGGCGATACGCGTGGCGATCCCGCGCACGATCACGTACGGCACGACCGCAAGAACGAAGGCGACGATGACCGCCGCACGAAGATGAATAGAGGACTGGACGAAATATTGATAAACGAGATCAAGACCGCCGGCGAGCAGGACCACCCTTCCTACGCTCTCCCATCCGTCCTTGACCAAATCGAAGCGATGGCCTCGACCGATGAGGAAGGACCAAAAATAGGGCTCTTTACCGGTTTTGGCGTCCATTAACCCCGACCGGATCGCGAAGTACGTCGCCATGATGGGCTGCAGGACAATCCGAAATTTCATCGGTCCACTGACCCGGTCTTGGAGTTGGTCTGCGAACAGCTGCCACATATTGTCCAATGTTGAACCCTCCTCAGGCGCTACGAAATCAAATTTCGCTGCGGTACCTGTCGCTCTGTCAATCCTGGGAGCGAACTTTATGCCATCAAAGCCAGGGCGTATAGGGTCGGCGCGTGAGCGGATTGAATACATTCTTGTCGAGAAGCCGCGTTGGAGGCTCATGTGAATAAGAAATTCCTCATCGTCATTTGTGCGCTCTTCGTGGCGGGCGTCGCGTTAGCCGGAATTCTGTACGTCAGCTTTCCGGTGGCGATGACTACTTACGGGGGTATGGGGCTCAACTACCTTAAATCGCTATCCGCCCCGGCCGGGACTCTGACCACTGAAGCGAATCCCGCCTATAAAGCCGCCGAAGCTGCCGCACCATCGGCGCCTCCAGCCGACGCGGCATGGCCGACCGCCGCAGCCGGGGAATGGCCTAGCTACAACCGGACGCCCTCCTCTCAGCGCTATTCGCCGCTCGACCAGATCAATACCAAAAACGTCGGGCAGCTGAAAATTGTGTGCACGTACGACGTCGGTGAGTTTGCCGCCTTCGAGTCCGGCCTGATCATGGTGAATGGCGCTCTGATCGGCACCACCGAATTCGATATCTTCTCCCTCAATCCGGCCACCTGTGCCGAAAATTGGCGCACGCACCTGGACTACCCGGGCGCCCTGCTGCCGGCCAACCGCGGCGCCGCCTACATGGACGGCCTGCTGTATCGCGGCACTCAGGATGCACGCGTGCTCGCCTTTGACTTCAAGACCGGCAAACAAGTGTGGGAAACGAGAATCGCGCAGCCGTCGCACGGCGAGTCGGTGCCCTCTGCGCCGATTGCCTGGGACGGCCTGGTGTACGTCGGCAATGCGGGCGGAGACTACAAGGGCGGCAAGGGGCATATGTACGCGCTCGACGGCAAGACCGGGAAAATCGTCTGGGAATTCTTTCTGGCGCCCCAGGTTCCGGGCGATGAGGTGCTCGGGCCCCTGAGCAAGACGCCGCTCGACCTGTCGACCTGGAATACGGCACCCGGCTTGCCCGTCAGCGGCGCCGGCATCTGGACCTCGTACACTCTGGACATTAAGAATGGACTGCTGTACGTCCCGGGCGGCAATCCCGCTCCCGACTTCGCCTCGGGAGCACGGGAGGGAATCAATCTCTATAGCGATTCGGTCGTGGTGCTCGACGCGAAGACCGGGGACTTCAAGAATAACTTCAAGATTGTCGGCAAGGACTGGCATGACTATGACGTCTCCAACCCGCCCATCCTGCTGCAGACCATGGGCGGCAAGCGGATCATGGCGGTCGCGCCGAAGGACGGGCACCTCTATGCCTACGATCTTGCCGACAACGACAAGCGGCTCTACCGGGTGCCGATTACCACGATCGAAAATGACGCCGAGACTTTCGCGGTCGGCAGGCAGGTGCATTTCTGTCCGGGCCCGGTCGGAGGCGATGAGTGGAACACCCCCGGCTACGATCCGACCACGAACTTGATCCTCAGCGGTGCGGTCGACTGGTGCGACACCGTGACCATCGAGGATGAAAAGAGAATTCAGGGCGTGGCGCTCGGCCAGCCATGGACCGGCGTAGGTTACCGCAACCCGCTCAACATGTTCGGCAAGGAATCCAAAACGGACGGGGTCTGGGCGGGATGGGTCTATGCCACCGATGCCGACACCGGGGTATGGAAGTGGCGCGCAAAGTCGAACTACCCCATCGTGGGCGCCGTCACCCCGACGGCCGGAGGCCTCGTATTCTTCGGTGATCTCGGCGGGAACTTCTATGCGCTCGATTCTTCAACCGGCCAAAAGCTGTGGAGCCAGGTGCTGGGCGAAGCCGGCGGCGGCATCGGCGGCGGTGTGATCAGCTATGCGGTGGACGGTGTGCAGAAAATTGCCGTTGCTGCCGGATTTACCATGGTTGCGTGGCCCACGAAACCCGAGCATGCCCGAGTCGTCATACTCGGGCTCGGCGCGCCGGGCGGCTCAATGAGGGCCATGAATCGGGGCAACGACATCACTCGGGAGGCAACCCCATGTCGTTCATGAGCGATCTTCTCGACAAGCCCGCAGATTTGTCCGCTGCATCGAGGTACACGGCGATGAACGGATTCATCTATATGGGGGCCGGAGGGTTGCTCATCGTGTGGCCGGGGGCGGTGCAGACCCTCCTGATGGATCCGCCTTTCGTCGGGCACGAGGGAGCGCTCTTCCGTGCGTTGGGCATGGCGGTTGCAGTCATCGGCTGGCTGTATTTGTTCGGCGGCCGATCCGGCGCGCCACAATTCGGCCCCGCCTCGGTGCTTGACCGGCTGATACTAGTTCCTGCCGTGCTCGTACCCCTGGTGATCGCGGGAATATTTCCCCATACGCTGCTGGCGTTTGCGCTTCTCGACCCGGCGCTCGCCATCGGCGCCCTGGTGATTCGAAGCCGCAGGGCGTGAGCGGACTGTTCCGGTATCGGCAGTGGTGATCGGGCCGCTACGAATACCGGTCGTGAGACTTGCCGCGAAACACGCGGTAGACACTGAAGGTGTAAATGACGATGATGGGCAGCGCAACGATCCCGCAGTAGAAAAAGAACTGCAGCGACGCATCGGGCGATGCGGCGCTTGTTACCGTCACCGTGTAGGGAATCATGAAGGGCCAGAACATCACGCCGAGCGTGAGGTAAGCGGCGACGAAGAACAGCACCGTCAGCAAGACCGGCACGCCGTCGCGCCGCGCGCGCGCACCGGCAACGACCCCGAGCAGCGCGATGATGGCGAGGATAGGAAATATATGGCCCCAGCCGCGCGCCCGCAGATTGCTCTGAGCGATGGCGCCCGCATCGAAGGTCACCGATACGGCGAAAGCCAGGCCCAGCACGACCAAGACGGCGATCGCGAGCCGCGGTATCCGCGCATAGGCCCAGTCCCGCAGCGCCCCTTGGCTCTTGAAGACGATCCAACCCGCACCGAGCAGCGCATAGCCCAGCACCATGCCGATGCCCGTGATAATCGGGAACGGGTGCACCCATTCGAACGCAGTGCCGGCATACTGCCCGTCAACGACCGGAATTCCCCTCATCAGCGCGCCCACCGCAGCGCCCTGCACGAAGGCAACCACGGTAGACCCCAGAAAGAAGCCGCCGATCCCACAGCCACAGCATTTGCTTGGCTCGCCCGC
Organism: uncultured Gammaproteobacteria bacterium; assembly: GCA_963758145.1. Classification (GTDB taxonomy): domain Bacteria; phylum Pseudomonadota; class Gammaproteobacteria; order Steroidobacterales; family Steroidobacteraceae; genus Bog-1198. The sequence goes on along the minus strand of CAVWUK010000008.1, from coordinate 182,506 downwards.
GAAACTCGAACGCGATGCCGCGAAAGATCAGCCCGATGAGCAGCAGAAGCACCGGAATATAGAACGCGCCGAGAAACACCGCGTAGACCACGGGGAACGCCGCAAACAGGCTCGCGCCGATGATTATCAGCCACGTCTGGTTGCCATCCCAGAACGGCGCGATGGTGTTGAGCATCTCCTGGCGATGCTCCTCCGCGGGCGTCGTCCCAAACAGGATGCCGACGCCGATATCGAATCCATCCAAAATGACGTAGATGAGTATCGAGGCGGCGATCACGCCGGCCCAGAACAACGAGAGGTTGGTCGGCTCCATGACTCAGCTCTGGGGCAGCCGGCTGCCGGTCGCGCTGGCGGCGTCGTCGGCGAAGGCCAGGGGTCGATTGGGAGTCGCGCCCGGAATCACCGTTGCCGGCACGGTCGGGCCCGTGCGCAGCAGCTTGTAGATGTAATAGAAGCCGAACGAAATGAACAAGGCATACACCACGACATACCCGACCAGCGAGAGCAGCACATCGCCGGTCGCTAGCGACGGCGTTATCGCCTCCTTGGTGCGCAGCAGACCGTAGACCACCCAGGGTTGGCGTCCGACTTCGGCGGTAAACCACCCCGTCAAAATGGCGATGAAGCCGGTCGGGAACGACAGAAACACGATCCAAAGGAACCAGCGCGTCGTCTCGAGCCGGCCGCGTAATCGCAAGAGATTCCCAAACCAGGAGACCGCCAGCATGAGCAGTCCCATGCCGGCCATCACGCGAAAGGCGAAGAACGGGATGGCGACCGGCGGCCGGTCCTCCCGCGGGAATGACTCCAGCCCGACCTCGGGTGCGGTCCAGTTGCCCGAAGCGATCATGCTGCCGAGCTTGGGGACCGAGATCGCGTAGAGATTCCGCTCGTGCTTCGGATCGGGAATCGCGATCAGGGTTTCCGAGGCGGGCTGTTCATTGTGCCAACGCGCCTCGATCGCGGCGAATTTTGCCGGCTGATGCTTGAGCACATACTCGCCCGTCAGATGGCCGAAAAAGAGCTGGATCGGAATGATCACCGCGACCAAGCCCAGCCCCCAATTCAACATCACCCGCGCCTCGGCGCGATGCATGGCACGCAGCATGTACCAGGCGCCGCTTCCGGCCACGCACATGCCGGTCGTCAGGAACGCGGCAAGCAGCATATGCGGCCAGCGCACCATCATGACGGGGCCCGTGGTGATCACCCACCAGTCGGCGGGGACGATCTTGCCGTCGACCATGGTGTGGCCGACGGGAACCTGCATCCAGCTGTTGTTGACGAGGATCCAGAAGGAGGAAAACATCGTGCCCAGCGAGACCATGGCGCAGGCAAAGAGATAGAAACGCGCCGAAACACGGTTGCGCCCGAGGAGCATGACTCCGAAAAACGTCGATTCCAGCATGAAGGCGGTGAACGCTTCGTAGCCCAGGAGCGGCCCCTGTATGGAACCGGTCTTCTGCGCCAGCACCCCCCAGTTGGTGCCGAATTGGAACGCCATCACGACACCGGTCACGACCCCCATGCCGAAGGACAGCGCAAATACCTTCAGCCAGAAGTCAAAAACCCGCCGGTAGATCTCGTTGCCGGTGGCCAGGCGCGCGCCCTCGATGGTCGCGAGCCAGGCCGCCAAGCCCAACGTGAACGCCGGAAAGATGATGTGGAAGCTGACGACGAACGCAAATTGGATGCGCGAAAGAATGAGGGGATCGAGTTCCATTGGTGGGCCAGGATTAGCGCAACATCCCGAATTCTCCGTTTGTCGCCCGAATCTCGATGGGCGCGAGAGTCGCCCTTAATTCTTCTATGAATGAGAATGTATCGCAACGCCGTTCGACTCTGCCATTGGACTTTGATCCATCAAGCCGCCGACATCTCGCAGCATCATTTGCCGGAATCGGTCCGGCTGCTACTAGGCTGCAAGGACAGCAGCAGGAGCGCCGCCGCCAGGATGAAGTAGGCCAGACAGAACTGCGTCGCCACCCGCCGATCCGTGCCCTCGAGCTGCCACAACGCGTAGGCGCTGCCGTCGATGCGCACCGAGTGCATGATTCCGAAGCAGGCGAGCGCGCCGGCCGCGATGAGAGTCCAGGCTGCCGCGCGCAGCCTGCGCTCGGTCAATTCGACCACGAAGGCCCCCCACAGCGTCGCGGTGATGATGAACCCGTTGCCGAGCGCGAGGATCACCGCGAGGGCGGGCAGTCCCTGTTCCGACATCGTGAGCAATTGCGCGAGCCGTGCCGCCGGCACGACTTGGGGGTTGCTCAATTCGATCCACACCAGGCGCGCGATCGAGGGAAAGAAGCTGACCGCAATCGCCGGTGCGTGACGCGCCGGGACCGCAAGAAATGCCTGTGTAGTGATGTCGAGCGCTATGAACACCAAGACCGGCGCGAGCGCCGCGATCGGTATCAGCTCGATCAGATTCGACAGAAACCCGAGCATTCCGCCCAGTCCGATGAACAAGCCGGTGAGCAGCGTATATCCGGCCCCGGCGCCCATCTGCTTGTAGGCCCGATGACCGATGTAGGGAGTGGTCTGCGCAACCCCTCCCATCAATCCCGCGGCAAGCGTCGCCGCCGCTTCGCCGAGCAGGATGCTCCGTACGTCGTAGTCATCGCCTGCGACTCGGGCGCTTTCGGTATTGTTGACGCCGCCCACCACGGTGAGCAGCGCAAACGGCAGGAGCAGCGGCAAGTAGTCCACCGCCGCCGCAAAGCCGCGCAGAATGCCGATGTCCGGATGCGGCAGCGCCAGACGCAGCACGGGCAGTGCCGGCAACTGGATCGCCATGCCCGCCAATCCCAGCCTGCCCAACACGTAGTACGCCAGCGTGCCTGCGAGGACCGCGAACAGCACGCCCGGCATGCGGCCGGGGACCTGCCCCTTGGCGATGAGCGCATAGAGCACGAGGCCGAGCGTCAACATGCCGACGACCGGAGTGCGCAGAATCTCGACCATGGGCAGGAACCCGATGAGCATCAAGGCGATTCCGGCGAGCGATCCCAGGAGTCCCGCCTGCGGTATCACGCGCTGCACGTGCCTCCCGGCAAACGCCAGCGCGAGTTTCATCGCACCCATGATCGCGGTGGCCGCCATGCCGAGATACCAGGTCTCGAGTCCCGCCGCCATCGGCGAGAGTCCCGTCGCCCGATATTTCGCGAACGCCGGTCCAAGCACCAGAAGCGCCATGCCGATGGTCGAGGGGGTGTCGAGTCCGAACGGCATGGCCGTGACATCCGAGCGTCTGCTGCGGCGCGCCAGGCGGACGGCCAACCCCGTGTAGACGAGATCGCCGATCAATACGCCGAGCGCGGTGCCGGGAAACATCCGTCCGAAAACGATGTCCGCCGGGACCCCGAAGCCGCCGATCAGCAGCGCCGAGAGCAACGCGAGCACCGACAAATTGTCGACGACCAACCCTAAGAAACCGTTGACGTCGCCGCCGCCGATGCGCAACGTCGCCGCCTGCCGGCGCACTACACGCCCAGATTCAACAAGGCGGCATTGCCGCCGGTGGCCGTCGTGTTCACGGTCAAGGTGCGCTCGTTGGCGAAGCGCGTGAGGTAATGCGGCCCGCCTGCCTTGGGGCCCGTGCCCGAAAGTCCGTTGCCGCCGAACGGCTGCACGCCGACCACCGCGCCGATCATGTTGCGGTTGACATAGGTGTTGCCGATCGAGGTGCCCTCGAATACCTGGCGCCAAAAGGATTCCAGGCGCGTTTGTACGCCGAGCGTCAAGCCGTAGTGGGTGTCGCGAATGGCAGCGAGCACTTTCTCGATGTCGCCCGACCGATAGCGCACCACGTGCAGGATCGGCCCGAATTCCTCGCGTTCGAGCTGCGCCGCGGTATTGAGCTCGATGAGATGCGGCGCGACGAAGCTGCCATTGGCGTGCGACTCATCGAGGCGGCAGGCCTTGACGATGCGGGCTTCGTGGCGCATGCGCTCGATGTGCCTATTCAAACCATCCCGCGCCGCAGCCGTGATCACCGGGCCGACATCGGTTGCGAACTGGGCCGGATCGCCAATGATGAGTTCGTCCATGGCCCCCACGATCATTTCGAGAATCGTTTCGGCAACCTCCTCCTGTAGAAACAAGAGCCGCAGCGCCGAGCAGCGCTGGCCCGCGCTCATGAACGCAGAGCTCACCACATCGTCGACCACCTGCTCGGGCAGAGCGGTGGAATCGACCAGCATGGCGTTCAAGCCGCCGGTCTCGGCGATCAGCGGAACGATGGTGCCGCCGCGCGCCGCCAACAACCGGTTGATGGTAAGAGCAGTCTCCGTCGATCCGGTCATGGCGACTCCCGCGAGCGCGCCATGTGACAACGCCACCTCCCCGAAGACTCGCCCCGGCGCCGGAATGAGGTGCACGGCCTCCGCTGGGACCCCCGCCTCGTGCAGCAGGCGCACGAAGCGCGCGGCGATCAACGGGGTCGGCTCTGCGGGTTTGGCCACGACGCAGTTGCCGGCCGCGAGTGCCGCAGTCACCTGTCCCGCAAAAATCGCCAGCGGGAAATTCCAGGGGCTGATGCAGGCGAACACGCCGCGCCCGTGCAGCGACAGCTCATTCAGCTCGCCGGTCGGTCCCTCGAGCGTGATGCTGTGCGCGAAATCGGTGCGCGCACGGTGTGCGTAGTAGCGGCAGAAGTCCACGGCCTCACGGACCTCGGCAATCGCATCCGGCAGGGTCTTGCCCGCCTCGCGCACCAGCAAATCGTATAAGTCCACGCGGGTCTGCTCCACAAGATCCGCAGCCCGGTCGAGGCTTGCCGCGCGCGCCGCACCGCCCCGATCGTTCCACGAGCGTTGCGCGCCGCTCGCCGCCTCGAACGCGGAGGCGATCTCGCCCGGCGCCGCGTCGCGCGAATTGCCGACCTGCTCGCGGCGGTCCGCCGGATTGGTGACGGGACGCCGGTGGCCCGAGACCAAAGTTCCATTGATGATGGGCCCCGACGTATGCACCGATGAGCGCCGGCTCGCGATCCCGGAGCGCAGCGCCTCGAGGACCTGCGGATTGCCGATATCGACGCCTCCGGAATTGCGCCGCTCGGCGTACAGCGCGGGCGGAGCGGGGAGCCGCGGATGGGGATAGGCCTCCAGCCGCTCGAGCTCGGAGATCGGATCGCGGACGATATCGGCCACCGGCACCTGCTCATCCATGAAGCGGTTCACGAACGAGGTATTGGCGCCGTTCTCGAGAAGCCGCCGCACCAGGTAGGCGAGCAAATCCTTGTGCTCTCCCACGGGCGCGTACACGCGCACCTGGGGGAACCCGGCCACCTGCCGCGCCGCTTCCGCGTACAACAGCCGCCCCATCCCGTGCAATCGCTGAAACTCGTAGACCGCGCCTGCCGGTGCCAATTCCAGGATCGAGGCGATGCTGTGCGCGTTGTGAGTCGCGAACTGGGGCAGGATTGCATCGCCATGTTTGAACAGCCGTCCGGCGCATGCGAGGTAAGAGACGTCTGTGGTCACCTTGCGCGTGTAGACCGGATAGCCCTCGAGCCCGCGTTCCTGGCCGCGTTTGATTTCACTGTCCCAATAAGCGCCCTTGACCAGCCGCACCACGACGCGCCGGCCGTTCGCCCGCGCGATCGCGGCCACCCACTCGATGATGTCCAGCGCGCGTTTGGAATATGCCTGCACCGCGAGGCCCAATCCCGGCCATTCGCGGGTCGCCGAATCGCCCGCAAGCGCCTCGATCACATCGAGCGAAAGATCCAGGCGATCCGCCTCTTCCGCATCGATGGTGAGCTGTATGCCGTACTTTGCCGCACGCCGCGCCAGCTCGCACGCCCTGGGCACCAGGCGCTGCATGACGCGCCCCTGCTGCAGCAGTGAATAGCGCGGCTCCAGAGCCGACAGCTTGATGGAAATGCTCGAGCGCTGATGCGCGCTGCGCCCCGGACCCGCCGCGCCGATGACATCGATCGCGTGTTCGTACGACTTAAGATAACGCTCGGCATCGGCGAGCGTACGCGCCCCCTCGCCCAGCATGTCGAAGGAGCACAGGGCCACCTCGGGTTCGCGCGCGCTGCGCGAGAGCGCCTCCTCGATGCTGCGTCCCACGACGAATTCGCCGCCGATGATGCGCATCGCCCGGCGCACGGCGAGCCGCACCAGCGGCTCACCCGCCTTGCGCCCGAATTTGCGGATCCACCCCGAGGCGTCGCTCTTGATATCGGGGTCGAGTTCCAGCATGCCGCCGGTCAGCATCAGGCCCCAGGTCGATGCGTTGACGAACAGCGATTCGGATTTGCCGGCGTGCGCCGACCAGTCGCCCGTGGCGAGCTGTTCGGCAATCAACCGGTCGGCGGTCGCGTCGTCGGGAATGCGCAGCAGCGCTTCGGCGATGCACATGAGGGCGATGCCCTCCTGATTCGACAAGCCGAACTCCTGCAGGAAGGCGTCCAGAAAGGGGCGCTCGTCGCGCCGCGCGCGCGCGCCATCGACCAGCGCCCGGGCCACGGCCACCGCCCGGTGGCGCGCGCCGCCGGTCAATTCCAGCGCATGCAGCAAGCGCTCGACCGCCTGATCCTCGGGCCACAATCCGTGCTCCCGGGCCGCGCTGCGCAGCAATTCCGGCGTGGCTCCGATGGGAGAATCATTCAAGCTGGCGACCATAGCGAGCTTCCTTGGGAAATCCAGCCCTTGGTTTCGGCCCTTCGTGTCGGCCCTTCGTGTCGGCCCTTCGTGTGGGCAATAGTATCGACAAGGTCGGCCGCGAACACCAGCGGGCGCCCAGGCGCGAATCTATAGGACCCCAAATCGCGTGCGCGCGGCACCGAGCTCATCGTGCATCCGTGCGGCGGGATTCACTCCCGCCGGCTGGCGCATGAGCGTGCTCTTGCCGAACAGCGATTCCACCAGATCGACCGCGAGGGCGGCGGTTTTGTTGCGCACGTCGAGGGCGGGATTGAGCTCCGTGATATCGAGCGAGTCCATGCGTCCCGTGTCGGCGATCATCTCCATGCACAGCTGCGCCTCGCGATAGGACATTCCGCCGGCAACCGTGGTGCCGACGCCGGGCGCGATCTCCGGGTCCAAAAAATCCACATCGAAGCTCACGTGCAAGTGCGCCTCCGGATGCATGTCCGCGAGCGCGAGCTGCATCGCTTTTCTCACGCCCATCTCGTCGATGTAGCGCATGTCAAAGACGGTCAGCTGCTGCTCGTGCACGAACCGCCGCTCTCCTGGGTCCACGCTGCGAATCCCGACCTGGCGCACCCACTGCGGTCTGATGGCGGGCGCGGCGCCGCCGATCCGAACCAGTTCGTCTGGACCGAAGCCGCACAACACCGAGACCGGCATGCCGTGCAAAGAGCCGCTCGGGCTCAATTCGCGCGTGTTGAAGTCGGCATGTGCGTCCAACCAGATGACCCGCAGCGGCCGCCCGGCCTCGCGGCAGCGACGAGCGACGGCCGAAACCGAGCCGATGCTCAGACTATGATCGCCGCCCAACAAAATCGGCAAACGGTCCAGGCACAGCTCCCGGTACACGGCACCGTGCACTTCGCGATTCCAGGCCGCCACTTCGGCGAGATTTCGATACCCGTCCCGCGGCGGCAGACCCGGATTCGGCGGCCCGCTCACGTTGCCGCAATCGATGATCTGCAGACCGCAACCCGCCAGCGCGCCGTGCAATCCGGCGACGCGCAGCGCTTCGGGACCCATGGACGCGCCGCGATGGCTGGCGCCCACATCCGTGGGCGCGCCGATGAGGCTCGCTGTGCGAAGCGCCGTCGGGCTCACGTCAAGCTCTCTTCGCTCGCGCGCGGTTGGCTGTGGCGCGGCTGACCGCTGCGCCGCCGATTGGCATGTGATTCACCGGCGCGAGGCTTGCCGACGCGCGCCGCCGGCGCCGCGAGCGGCTCGCCGTTCACCAATCCGCCGAATAAATCCTTCGGGTCGCCTAGCGCGGGTATGAGGTCGATGACATCCGCGCCGCCGAGTTCGCGGTTCACGCGATGCAAATAGCGCAGCGAGGAGAAATCGTTCAGCGCGAAGCCGACCGAATCGAAGATCGTGACCTCGCGCGCATCGAGCCGACCCGGCTGCCTTTGGCACAGCACATCGGCGAGTTCGGTCACCCTGACCGACGGGTCGAGCTGCTGAATCTCGCCTTCGATGCGCGCTTGCGGTTCGAACTCGACCACGATGCGAGCATCCTTGCGCCGCAGAATATCCGCGTGCAATTCGGTCTTGCCGGGGCAATCGCCGCCCACCGCGTTCAGGTGCATTCCCGGTTCGATCATGTCCGGCGTCAATATGAGCGCGTTGCACTTGTCGGCGGTCACCGTGGTGACGATGTCGGCGCCGCGCACCGCCTCGGCCGTACCCGCACAAACCCGGATCTTGAGATCGGGCATCGACAAAGCCTCGAGATTGCGCTTGAGCTTGGCGGTGGCTCCGGGATCGGTGTCATACAGCCGCAATTCGCGAACCCCCAGCATGCGGTGGAATGCGATGGCCTGAAACTCGCTCTGCGCCCCGTTACCGATGAGCGCCATGGATCGGCTGTTCGCCCGCGCCAGGCGTCGCGCCGCCAGGGCCGAAATCGCGGCCGTGCGCAGGGCCGTGACGAAGGTCATCTCCGAGAGCAGCAGCGGATAGCCGGTGGCCACGTCGGCGAGCACGCCGAACGCGGTGACGGTGAGAAGCCCCTCGCCCGTGTTCTTCGGATGACCGTTGACGTACTTGAACGAATAGAGCCGCCCATCGCTGGTCGGCATCAGTTCGATGACGCCCACCTGCGAATGGCAGGCGTGGCGCGCCGACTTGTCGAATTCGCTCCAGCGCCGGTAGTCCGCATCGATTTCAGCGGCCAGCGTCTCCATGAACCGAGGGGCCCCCACCTTGGCCACCAACTCGCGTACCCGACCAGTCCCGATGTAATTCACCATGGTGTTCTCAGCTTGAGTGTTCAGAGCCAAATCCCCCGGCCAGTAGTTTCCCGCCGGCCGGCGCTAGTTAATAGCCAGAAAAATGAGCAAAATGCACGTATAATTGATCAACTTGACCAGTACATATGACTTTTTGTGCTGCCTATCCGGCAGCGCTGCGGGGGGAACCGGCCGTGGATAACACCGACCGACAATTGCTGGCCCTGTTGCGGGACAACGCGCGCATGCCGGTGGCCGCGATGGCCAAGGCCCTCGGAGTGGCGCGCGGCACGGTGCAAAACCGCCTGGCCAGTCTCGAAGCCGATGGGGTGATCGCCGGCTACACCGTTCGGCTCAAGCGCGAGGCCGAGGATCAGCGGATCCGCGCCTTGATGACCGTCGCGGTGGAAGGCAATCGAACGGACGAAGTGTTGAAGGCGTTGCGAGGTGATCCCGCGGTCTGCGCCTTGCACACCACCAACGGCCGATGGGATATCGTCGCCGAACTGCGCACCGACAGTCTCGAAGCCGTCGATCGCGTCTTGGGACGCATCCGTCAGATCGACGGCATCTCCACCACCGAGACCAGCCTATTGCTCTCCACCCACAAGTATTGACGCGCACGCCCGGAGGCATGCGCCTCAAGTCTCCGGCAATGATGCCAGGAACACCAAGACGGCGATTGCGGCATCGTGCGGCACGAGCGTGCCCGCCTGCCCGGTTGAATGCGGCATCACCGCCAGATCCCACGGCTCGAGCGTTGCCGCTGTGGCGCCGGCGTGCACCACGAGCGCGCCGCCGATGGGAAAGATCACCGTCGCCCGGCCCTGCGCCGCCGGCAGCGCGATCGGCTGGTGCAGTCGTTGAACCTGCGCGTGCACGCCGGGCAGCGACTTGGCCACCATCAAATTCAAATCCACGCAGGGTCCGTCGAGCAGCTCGCATTGGGTCGCGAGGGCCCCATCGAATTGCGCCACATCGCCGACCTCGCGCAACACGCTCTGCTCGCCGTTCGAGAATTTCAAGGCGACGCCGCCGCCGCGCAACAGGACCATGACGCGGTTATAGGCGGCGAAATCGGAGAAGGGCCCCGACCGATCGATGTGCGCGACGCTGACGCGCCAGCGAAAGGAATCGCCGCTCGCCGGCACACGGATTGCTTCGCGAGTAATGCCGCCGCCGTTTTTCCAAGGCGTCGACCTGAAATCGGATTGCCGTATGATTTGCACGACTTCAAGAATACGGCCAACTCCACCGACAAAGGTACTCCTATGGGAATCGTACACATCGTGGCGCCGGCGCATCTGCCGGCAGAGCAATTTGAGTTGGGTGCCGCGCCCCCGCCCGTCGGGGACCATCCTTCGCCGCGGCTTGCCAGCCAGGAAGCGTTTGCCTCACCGGATGAGGCGGTGAGGACGGGCACTTGGGAGGCGACGCCGGGCACCTTCGCGCGCGCCGTGGTCGATGCGGAGTTCAGCCACTTCATCGCCGGACGCGCCACGTTCGCGGCCGCCGACGGTCAAAAGTTCGAATTCCGGGCGGGGGATGCGGCGTACTTTCCGCCGCTGACGCGCGGAATCTGGACCATTCACGAGACGCTGCGAAAAACCTACTGCGTCTGGCGCTGAGGGCGGCGCGCGCCCCATGGATTCGGCCTCCGTTACTGCAGGTGCTTCGCCAGGAACTTCATCGTGCGTTCCCATGCGAGTTCGGCCGCGGCCGCATCATGCTTCAGGTACGGAAGATTCTTCGAGTCCGCGGTCTCGTTCGCGAAGGCGTGCTTGGCCTGATACCGGTGGAATTCGAAGGGAACCTGGGCATCGCGCAGCTTCTTCTCCAGCTCCTCGACCTTGGCGATGGGAAACACCCCATCCTCGGTCGCCCAATGGCCCAACAGCGGCGCGCGGATCCGCGCCGCGTCGACATACTCCAGCGGCGGGAAACCGTACCACGCGACGGCGGCGTCCGACTCCGGCACATGGACCGCCGCCAGCAATGTGAGCGCGCCGCCCATGCAAAACCCGGTGACGCCCACCTTCGCGCTGCCCGAGGCCTTCAGGTACTGCACGGCGCCGCGCACGTCCTGGCCTGCGGCCGCCGCGAAATCGAGACCTTTCATCAGATGTTCGGCCTCGTTCGCCTCGAGCGCGAGCTTGCCGCGATAAAGATCGGGCACCAGGGCCCGGTACCCGGCGGCCGCCAGTTTGTCGGCGACGCCCCGGATCTGATCGTTGAGCCCCCACCATTCCTGGATCACGACGATGCCGGGCGCGCGTGCGCCGCGCGCACCCTCGGCGAGGTAGCCATTCACACTCCCGCCGTCGGGGCGCTGGTAACCGACTGTCCTACCCATCCTCGCGTCCTCCGTTGCAAATCGGCTAGTGAGCCGCAAACTGCTCAATTGCTCGTGGCGGCAGCGTCGCGCCGCCATAGCCCGGGATTATCGAGCTTATGTTCTCCGGGGTGGTCTTCTGGCCGTCGACAAACTTCCAGGAAACGCCGCTGTCTTCCGATATGCCGATGAAGAACGCCTTCGACATCGTGTTCTGTCCATGAAGCTCCAACACCAAATAGTATGGAATGAAGACATAGGTCCGCCCGCCCACCGCGAACGGCGGCCAGGGGTCGCTCAAATCAAAACGCGAATACGTCGCGTGTTCCGATTTCAACTGCCGGTAAATGTTCTCGACCGTGCCGTCGATTTGATTGCGTGACATGCCTTGTTCCTCGAAGATTTTCATATAAGTCAGAGAATTAGCACACTCGGCGTCAAAAGCCTTCATGCACGCAACCAGCCGAGCCGCATCGCGGCTGGCGTTCTCCGAAATGTCAGCAGCGTGCAGCGGCATCGTCGAAAACACGAGTGCTGTTGCCAGAAACGCTTTGCAGCGGTGGTTCACAGGTTTCCAATCGCGAACTGGGTCGCGGCTTCGATCGCATCGGGCGTTGCCCGGTGTCCCGTCACCCGTCCGATGTGTATCCGGTAGAGAATCGGCGTGCTCTCCTCCCGCGTCCCGCCGACGACGCAAGCCGTCTGCCACCAGGTCTCGCGCTTCTGCAGAACATCGAGCGCATGTGCGCGCGCTTGCCCGTGTTCCGGCGTATCCGGCAACTCCTCGTAACGTCCGCAGGCAACCACGCTCATCCACTGATAGTGATTCGTCCTTTCATCGATCTCCAGGCACACCAGGGGATTGGACCGCATCCACTCGATCTTTTGCCCCAGCGTGGTGACTCCGTAGAGATGCATGCCGTCGTAGGCGAAGGAGATGGGCACGATGTAGGGTTGATCGGCGCGCACGCACGCCAACCTGCCAAAATCCGCCTGCTCGAGCGCGATGCGACACTCGTCCTTGGTCATCTCTTGAATCGGCATGCCATATCCTCCCGGTGAGCATGTCCCGGCATCAAGCCTAATCTCTTCCACGGCGGAAACCAACGAAACCTCAGCCAGCCCTCGACGTCCGGCCGCGGCCCGGCGGACGCCGTCCCGAATCGGCGCCGGACCAAAAAAGAGGGCCCCGATCTCTCGCGAGACAGGGGCCCGATTACCTTCCATGCAACGGCCTTTTTTACGCCGACCGTCTACTCGGCCGCTTCGGTATCTCCCGCCGGAACCGCGTCCTCCGATTCGCCGATGCCGCCGCTCACGTCCATGAAGCTGCGCCGGCGGCTGTCGTCCGAGGCGCGGCGCCGCCGCGCGTGGTACGCAAAGCCGGTGCCCGCCGGGATGAGCCGGCCGACGATGACGTTTTCCTTCAGGCCGCGCAGGTCGTCCTTGAGGCCGCGTACCGCCGCCTCCGTAAGGACGCGAGTGGTCTCCTGGAACGACGCCGCGGAAATGAACGATTCGGTCGCCAAAGATGCCTTGGTGATGCCGAGCAACAGAGGCTCCCAGGTCGACTGGTGCTTGCCCTCGGTTTTCTGCTTCGCAATGACGTCGAGCAGCCGGCCGCGATCCATTTGTTCGCCGCGCAGCAGCGCCGAATCACCGGTATCCGACACTTCGATTTTGCGCAACATCTGCCGCACGATGACTTCGATGTGCTTGTCGTTGATCTTCACGCCCTGCAAGCGATACACATCCTGGATTTCGCGCACCAGGTAATTGGCCAGCGCCTCGACGCCCTGCAGCCGCAGGATGTCGTGCGGGTTCGGCTCGCCGTCGGCGATGACCTCGCCCTTCTCGACTTGCTCGCCTTCGAACACGTTGAGATGCCGCCACTTCGGGATCAGCTCCTCGTACTTCTCCGTGGCCTCGTTGGTGATGATCAGACGGCGCTTGCCCTTGGTCTCCTTGCCGAAGCTCACCGTACCGCTGCGTTCGGCCAGAATCGCCGAATCCTTCGGCTTTCTGGCTTCGAACAGGTCGGCTACGCGCGGCAAACCGCCGGTGATGTCGCGGGTCTTCGAAGACTCCTGCGGGATGCGCGCGATGACATCGCCCACCGACACCTTGGAACCGTCTTCCAGGCTGACGATGGCGCCCGCGGGCAACGCGTAGACCGCCGGTATGTCGGTATTGGCGAAGGTGACCTCCTTGCCTTTGGCATTGGTCAGCCGAACCACCGGGCGCAGGTCCTTGCCGCCCGAACCGCGCTGCTTCGGATCCAACACCACGGTGCTGGTGAGGCCGGTGACCTCGTCCACCTGGGTCGTGACGGTGATGCCGTCGACGAAGTCGGAGAACTTGATCATGCCGGCCACTTCGGTGACCACCGGATGCGTATGCGGATCCCAGTTGGCCACCGACTGGCCGGCGCTCACCATGTCGCCGTCGTTCACGGTGATGGTGGCGCCGTACGGGATCTTGTAGCGCTCCCGCTCGCGGCCGAATTCATCCACCACGCCGAGTTCCCCGGAACGCGATACCGCGACCAGGTGACCCTTCTCGTGGTGCACGGTCTTGATGTTGTGCAAACGGATCGTGCCCTTGGACTTGACCTCGACGCCGTTGGCCGCCGCCGCTCGAGAGGCGGCCCCGCCGACGTGGAAGGTACGCATGGTGAGCTGGGTTCCCGGTTCGCCGATCGACTGCGCCGCGATGACGCCCACGGCCTCGCCGATGTTGATCCGGTGTCCTCGGCCCAAATCCCGGCCATAACACTGGGCGCAGACACCGTAGCGGGTTTCGCAGGTGATCGGTGAACGCACCATGATCTGATCGACGCCCATCTGCTCGAGGAGCTTGACCAACTTCTCGTCGATCAACATGCCCGCCTTGACCAGCACTTCGCCGGTCGCGGCGACCGCCACGTCCTCGGAGACCACGCGTCCCAATACCCTCTCGCCCAAGCCTTCGACCACATCGCCGCCCTCGACGATGGGCGTGATCGACAGCCCGTTCACGGTTCCGCAATCGATCTCGGTGACCACGAGATCCTGCGCCACGTCCACCAAGCGCCGGGTGAGATAGCCGGAGTTGGCGGTCTTCAATGCGGTGTCGGCCAAGCCCTTGCGCGCGCCGTGAGTCGAGATGAAGTACTGCAGTACGTTCAATCCCTCGCGGAAATTCGCGGTGATCGGAGTCTCGATGATCGAGCCGTCGGGCTTGGCCATCAGGCCGCGCATGCCGGCCAGCTGGCGAATCTGCGCCGCGGATCCGCGCGCCCCGGAATCCGCCATCATGAAGATCGAATTGAACGACTTCTGGCGGACCTTGTTGCCCTTGGTGTCGGTCACCTCGTCGGTGCCGAGCTTCTCCATCATCGCCTTGGCGACCTGATCGTTGGTGCGCGACCAGATGTCGACCACCTTGTTGTAGCGTTCGCCGTTGGTGACCAATCCGGAGGAATATTGCTCCTGGATTTCCTTCACTTCACGCTCCGCGGTCGCCAGGATCTTGGTCTTTTGCTGCGGAACCACCATGTCGTCCACGCCGATCGATACGCCCGCGCGGGTCGCGTAGTGAAATCCGGTGTACATCAGCTGATCGGCGAAGACCACCGTTTCCTTGAGTCCCACGCTGCGGTAGCACGCGTTGATCGTGGCGGAAATGGTTTTCTTGGTCATGTCCTGGTTGATGGCGTCGAAGGACAGACCCTTCGGCAGGATCTCGGACAGCAATGCGCGGCCCGCGGTGGTGTCGACGACGCGAGTCCTGTGCACCAGCTCCCCTTTGGCATCGCGGACGTATTCGGACAGACGCACCTTCACCTTCGCCTGCAGGTCGATGTTGCGGCTCTCGTAGGCCCGGTGCACTTCGGCGACGTCGCCGAAGGCCATGCCCTCGCCCTTGGCCCCCACGCGCTCGCGGGTCATGTAGTAGAGCCCGAGCACCACGTCCTGCGAGGGAACGATGATCGGGTCGCCGTTGGCGGGCGAGAGGATGTTGTTCGACGACATCATCAGCGCCCGCGCCTCGAGCTGCGCCTCGATGGACAAGGGCACGTGAACGGCCATCTGGTCGCCGTCGAAATCGGCGTTGAACGCGGTACAGACCAGGGGATGCAGCTGGATGGCCTTGCCTTCGATCAATACCGGCTCGAATGCCTGGATGCCGAGGCGGTGCAAGGTCGGCGCGCGATTGAGGAGCACCGGATGCTCGCGGATCACCTCTTCGAGGATGTCCCACACCTCCGGTCCCTCGCGCTCCACCAGGCGCTTGGCCGCCTTGATGGTCGAGGCCTCACCCCGGATCTGCAGCTTGGAGAAAATGAAAGGTTTGAACAATTCCAGCGCCATCTTCTTCGGCAATCCGCACTGATGAAGACGCAGAGTCGGACCCACCACGATCACCGAACGGCCGGAATAATCCACCCGCTTGCCGAGCAGGTTTTGCCGGAACCGGCCCTGCTTGCCCTTGATCATGTCCGCCAGGGACTTGAGGGGGCGCTTGTTGGTGCCGGTGATCGCACGGCCGCGGCGGCCGTTGTCGAGCAGCGCATCCACCGCCTCCTGCAGCATGCGCTTTTCGTTGCGCACGATGATGTCCGGCGCATTGAGCTCGAGGAGCCGGCGCAGACGATTGTTGCGGTTGATGACGCGGCGATACAGATCGTTCAAATCGGAGGTCGCGAACCGGCCGCCGTCGAGCGGAACCAGCGGCCGCAGATCGGGCGGCAGCACCGGCAATACGGTGAGCACCATCCACTCCGGCTTGTTGCCGGACTCCATGAACGCCTCGATGAGCTTCAAACGCTTCGACAGACGCTTGATTTTCGTCTCGGAATTCGTGTTCGCCATGTCCTCGCGGACCTTCACGACCTCCGAGGGCAGATCCATCGATTTCAGCAGCTCGTGCACCGCTTCGGCGCCCATGCGAGCGTCGAACTCGTCGCCGTGCTCCTCGATCGATTCGAGATACATCTCATCGGTGAGCAGCTGGCCGCGCTGCAGCGACGTCATGCCCGGATCGACCACCACAAAAGCCTCGAAATACAGGACGCGTTCAATCTCGCGAAGCGTCATGTCGAGCATCAAGCCGATGCGCGACGGCAGGGACTTCAGGAACCAGATGTGCGCGGTCGGGCTCGCCAACTCGATGTGCCCCATGCGCTCGCGGCGCACCTTGGACTGGGTCACCTCGACGCCGCATTTCTCGCAAACGACGCCGCGATGCTTCAGACGCTTGTATTTGCCGCAAAGACACTCGTAGTCCTTCACCGGACCGAAGATCTTCGCGCAGAACAACCCGTCGCGCTCCGGCTTGAAGGTGCGGTAGTTGATGGTCTCCGGCTTCTTCACTTCGCCGTACGACCAGGAACGGATCATGTCCGGGGATGCGAGCCCGATCTTGATCGAATCGAAATTTTCGACCGGCACTTGCTGCTTGAACAACTTGAGTAAATCTTTCATGGATTAGGCCTCGCTCTCGAGTTCGATGTTGATGGCCAGGGAACGAATTTCCTTGACCAGCACATTGAACGATTCCGGCATGCCGGCTTTCATTTCATGGTTGCCGTCGACGATCGCCTTGTACATCTGCGTGCGGCCGTTGACGTCGTCGGATTTGACGGTGAGCATCTCCTGCAGCGTGTAAGCGGCTCCGTAGGCCTCGAGCGCCCACACTTCCATTTCGCCGAAGCGCTGTCCGCCGAACTGAGCCTTGCCTCCGAGCGGCTGTTGGGTGACCAGGCTGTACGGTCCGGTGGAGCGTGCGTGCATCTTGTCGTCGACCAGGTGGTTGAGCTTCAACATGTACATGTAGCCCACCGTCACCGGCCGTTCGAACTGCTCGCCCGTGCGCCCGTCGTGCAGGATCGTCTGTCCCGAGGTCGGCAGGTCCGCCAGCGCGAGCATGCGTTTGATCTCATCCTCGCTCGCGCCGTCGAACACCGGCGTCGCCATCGGCACGCCGTGCCGCAAGTTGCCCGCCAATTCGACGACTTCGGCATCGTTCAAGGACTTGATGTCTTCCTTCTGACCGCCGCTCTCGTTGTACACCGAACCCAGGAACTTGCGGATTTCCGCAACCGCCTGCTGAGCTTCGAGCATCTTTCCGATCTTGGCGCCAACGCCCTTCGCGGCCCAGCCCAGGTGGGTCTCGAGAATCTGCCCGATGTTCATGCGCGACGGCACGCCCAGGGGATTCAGCACGATGTCCACCGGCGTTCCGTCGGCCATGTACGGCATGTCCTCGACCGGCACGATGGAGGAAATCACGCCTTTGTTGCCGTGGCGTCCCGCCATCTTGTCGCCCGGCTGTACGCGGCGCTTGACCGCGAGGTACACCTTGACCGTCTTGAGCACACCCGGTGCGAGATCATCGCCCGCGGTGATCTTGATCTTCTTCTCCTCGAAGCGCTTTTCGAAGGCCTTGCGCTGGCCCTTGAGCCGCTCGGAGACCGTCTCGAGCCGCGCATTCGCCTCCTCGTCCTTCAGGCGAATCTCGAACCACTGCTCACGCGGCAGGTCCGCGAGATAAGCCTCGTCGATGCGCGTACCGGCCTTGAGCTTCTTCGGGCCGGCCTCCGCCCACTGCCCCTCGATCATGCCGCGCACGCGCTGGAACAGGTCGTCCTCGAGAATGCGCTGCTGATCGGCCAAGTCCTTGCGCACCCGCTCCAGTTCCGCCTTCTCGATCGCCAGGGCCCGCGAGTCCTTCTCCACTCCGTCGCGCGTGAACACCCGCACGTCGATCACGGTGCCGTCCATGCCCGGCGGCACGCGCAGCGAGGTGTCCTTCACGTCGGACGCCTTTTCGCCGAAAATCGCCCGCAGCAGCTTCTCTTCAGGCGTCAGCTGCGTCTCGCCCTTCGGCGTGACCTTGCCGACCAGAATGTCGCCTGCGCGCACTTCCGCGCCGATGAACGCAATGCCCGCTTCATCGAGCTTCGCCAGCGCCGAGTCCCCCACGTTGGGGATGTCGGCGGTGATCTCCTCCGGTCCGAGCTTGGTGTCGCGCGCGACGCAGGTGAGCTCTTCGATGTGAATGGTGGTGAAGCGATCCTCTTCGACCACGCGCTCGGAGATCAGAATCGAGTCCTCGAAGTTGTAGCCGTTCCAGGGCATGAACGCCACCAGGAGATTTTGGCCGAGCGCGAGCTCGCCCAAATGCGTCGACGGTCCGTCGGCCAGCACGTCGCCGCGCTTGATCGCATCGCCCGCCTTGACCAGCGGACGCTGGTTTATGCAGGTGTTCTGGTTCGACCGTGTGTACTTGGTGAGCGCATAGATATCGACGCCGGGTTCTCCGGCGGTTGTCTCGTCGTCGTTCACCCGCACCACGATGCGCGAGGCGTCGACCGAATCGACGCTGCCGCCGCGCCGCGCCACCACGGTCACGCCTGAGTCGATCGCGACCGCCCGCTCCATGCCCGTACCGACCAGCGGCGTTTCCGAGCGCAGGGTCGGCACCGCCTGGCGTTGCATGTTCGAGCCCATGAGCGCCCGGTTCGCGTCGTCGTGCTCCAAGAACGGAATCAGGGAGGCCGCCACCGAGACGATCTGCTTCGGCGAAACGTCCATGAAATCGATCTTGTCCGGAGTCGACAAGGTGAACTCGTTTTGCGTCCTGCAGGAAATCAGGTCATCGACGAACCCGCCCTTCTCGTTCAAGGTCGCGTTCGCCTGCGCGATGACGTACTGACCTTCCTCGATGGCCGACAGGTAATCGATTTTGTCCCCAACCTTGCCGTGCGATACACGCCGATACGGGGTTTCCAGGAAACCGTAATCATTGGTTCGCGCATACACCGCCAGCGAGTTGATCAGGCCGATGTTCGGGCCTTCCGGCGTCTCGATCGGGCAAACGCGGCCGTAATGCGTGGGATGCACGTCGCGCACTTCGAAACCGGCGCGCTCGCGCGTCAATCCGCCGGGGCCCAACGCCGAAACGCGCCGCTTGTGCGTGACTTCGGACAGCGGATTGTTCTGGTCCATGAACTGCGAGAGCTGCGAGGAACCGAAGAATTCCTTCACCGCGGCCGCAACCGGCTTCGCGTTGATCATTTCCTGCGGCATGATCGGCTCGCTTTCGGCGATGGTGAGGCGCTCCTTCACCGCGCGCTCGACCCGCACCAGGCCGATGCGAAACGCGTTCTCCGCCATCTCCCCGACACTGCGCACGCGCCGGTTGCCCAAATGATCGATGTCGTCCACGTGGCCGTTGCCGTTGCGGATGTCGATCAGGGTCTTCATCACCTCGATGATGTCTTCCTTGCTCAGCACGCCGGAGCCCGTGATCTCCTCACGGCCCACGCGGCGGTTGAACTTCATGCGGCCCACCGGCGACAGATCGTAGCGCTCGCCGTTGAAAAACAGGTTCTGGAACAGGTTCTCGGCCGCATCCTTGGTGGGCGGCTCGCCCGGACGCATCATGCGATAGATTTCCACCAGCGCTTCGAGCCGCGTCTTGGTCGGATCAATGCGAAGTGTGTCCGATATGTACGGGCCCCGATCAAGATCGTTGACGAACAGGGTCCTGATTTGCGTGATGCCGTTTTCGATGAGCTTCCCGACCGTTGGGACCGTGAGTATCTCATTGGCTTTGGCCAGGATTTCTCCGGTTTCGGTGTTTACGATGTCGTGCGCCAGGATCTTGCCCTGCAGATATTCGGTCGGTACGGGCAGACGCTTGACCTGCGCCTCTTCCAGATCGCGCACATGGCGCGCGGTGATGCGCCGGCCCTCCTCGACGATTATTTTCTTGCCGACGCGGATTTCAAAGGACGCGGTCTCGCCGCGCAGGCGCTGCGGGATGATTTCGAATTCGATTTCCTTCTTCGACAGGTGGAACACGTTCTTCTCGAAGAACATGTCCAACACCTGCTCTTCGGTATAGCCGAGCGCGCGCAGGATGATGGTCACGGGCAGTTTGCGGCGCCGATCGATGCGCGCGAACACGCAATCCTTCGGGTCGAATTCGAAATCGAGCCAAGAACCGCGATACGGAATGATGCGGGCGGAGAACAGCAGCTTGCCCGAGGAATGCGTCTTGCCGCGGTCGTGATCGAAGAACACGCCGGGGCTGCGATGCAGCTGCGAGACGATGACCCGCTCGGTGCCGTTTATGATGAAGGTGCCGTTCTCCGTCATGAGCGGCAATTCGCCGAGGTAGACTTCCTGCTCGCGAACGTCCTTCACGGGCTTCTTGGCGCCGCTGGCCTCCTTGTCGAGCACCACCAGACGCACCTTGACGCGCAGCGGCGCCGCATAGGTCAGGCTGCGAAGCTGGCATTCCTTGACGTCGAACACCGGCTCGCCCAGGCGGTAGCTCACGTACTCGAGCGTGGCGTTGCCGGAGTAGCTGGAAATGGGGAACACGCTGTCGAAAGCCGCGTGCAAACCGATTTCCTCGCGCTTGGATTCGGCAACGTCGGCCTGCAGGAATCGCCGGTACGAATCCAGTTGGATTGCCAGCAGATACGGCGTACCGAGAATGCTCGGACGCTTGCCGAAATTCTTACGAATGCGCTTCTTTTCGGTGAACGAATAAGCCATGTGCGTGTGTCTCCAGGCGCTAGCGCCTTTACCGGGCGCTTACGCGCCGAATTTAACGGGACCTACGCGGCCCCGCCTAATGGTTGCCCGCTTCCCGGGCAAGATCGAAATCAAAGGCGCAGCCGACGGTTGCTGCCGATCCGGCACCAACCATCGAGCTGCGCATATCGGCTCTGATCACTACTTGATGGCAGCCTTGGCGCCGGCATCCTCGAGCTTTTTCTTGATGGCGTCCGCATCGGCTTTAGGAATGCCCTCCTTGACCGTCGACGGCGCGCCTTCAACCAGATCCTTCGCTTCCTTCAATCCAAGTCCGGTGATCTCGCGGATGACCTTGATGACGCCCACTTTGTTGGCGCCGAACTCGGTCATCGTCACCGTGAATTCGGTCTGTGCCTCCGCGGCCGGCGCCGCAGCTGCGCCACCGGGCGCCGCAGCAACCGCCACCGGAGCAGCAGCCGTGACATTGAACTTCTTCTCCATATCGGAAATCAGCTCGACCACTTCCATGACGGACATCTTGGAAATCGCGTCGAGGATTTCATCTTTAGTAACAGCCATGATTGTCTCCAAATCGTATTTAAGGGGTCCCAAAGACCCGAATCGGATTAAATTCGTCGTTGCCGGCTAGGCCGGCGCACCGCTCTTCTCAGCCTGCAATTTCTTTGCTTCCAGAACGGCAGCCAGCGTCCTCACCAACTTGGAATTGGGGGCAGCCAACGTACCAACGAACTTCGAAATCGGCGCCTTGAGCACACCCAACAGTTGCGACACCGCCTGTGCTCGCGTGGGCAATGAAGCCACGCGATCGATATCCTGGGCCTTGAGCAATTGCCCGCCCAGAGATACGAGGGTCGTCACCAGTTTGTCGTTGTCCTTCGCGAACGCCTTGACGATGCGCGCGGCCGCGCCCGGATCGTCGTTGGAGAACGCAAGGACAATGGGTCCCTTCAGCGCCGGAGAAATGCACTCGAAAGCGGTGCCGGCAACTGCCTTGCGCGCGAGCGTATTCTTGACGATCCGCAGATAGACCCCTTCCTTGCGCGCCTTTGCGCGAAGGGCGGTCATCTGCGTCACTGTCAAGCCACGGTTCTCTGCGCCCACCACGGACAGGGCTTTCGCCGCGACCGCGTTGACCTCTGCCACCACCACTTTCTTCTCTTCTAACTTGAGTGCCATCCGGTCCTCCCGGTCAGAAGCGTCACACACCAGGCAAGAGCGCCATCGCTCCCGCCCACCCTTCGAGTACGCCGCCGTACTCGCTCGATGCGACCTTCACCAGGAAAATCCTGATTCGGGTCCCACCATCTGCGCAGGCCGATCTTTAAGGGCCCCGGCTCTTCAAATGAACCCGGTCCGCCTGCGGTCTTCGACGGTGAGCGCATGGAGCCCCGCGGCCTCATGCAACCCTCCATCAATTCTTCCCATGCGCTTCGCGCAACTTCCCATGCGCTTCGCGCAACGTTCAACGGCGTCGATGCGACGCCGTCCGATAAATCTTTAACCGAGCCCCAGACTGGACTGCTCGACCGTGATGCCCGGACCCATGGTCGAGGACAGCGTCAATTTCTTCAGGTAAATGCCCTTCGATGTCGCCGGCTTGATCTTCTGAAGATCCGCCACCAGCGCCAGCAGATTTTCCTTGAGCGCGGTCGGTTCGAAGCTGGCGCGCCCGATTTGCGCGTGCACGATGCCGGCCTTGTCGGTCCGGTAGCGCACCTGGCCGGATTTGGCGTTCTTGACCGCGCCCGCCACGTCGGGAGTCACCGTACCGACTTTCGGATTCGGCATCAGGCCGCGGGGGCCCAGGATCTGGCCGAGCTGACCCACGATGCGCATGGCGTCGGGACTCGCGATCACGACGTCGAAATCGATCTGGCCGGCCTTGACCTTTTCGGCCAGGTCCTCGAATCCGACGATATCCGCGCCGGCGGCCTTCGCCGCATCGGCGTTCTTGCCCTGCGTGAATACGGCCACCCGCACGCTCTTGCCGGTGCCGTGGGGCATCACGGTCGAGCCGCGCACCTGCTGGTCCGACTTGGTCGCGTCCACGCCCAGATTCACCGACACGTCGACGGATTCATTGAACTTCGCCGTGGCGAATTCCTTGACCAGTTTCAGCGCATCATCGATCGGGTACGATTTGCCCGGAGCCAGCTTTTCCTTCCAGGCCTTGGTTCTCTTCACGGTTGTCGCCATTTTAGAGCCCCTCCGCATCGACGCCCATGCTGCGGGCGCTGCCGGCGATGGTGCGCACCGCCGCCTCCAGATTGCCCGCGGTCAAATCCGGCATCTTCAACTTGGCGATATCCTCGAGCTGCTTGCGCGAGACCTTGCCTACCTTGGCCGTATTCGGCGTGGCGCTGCCCTTCGCAATGCCGATCGCCTTGGCGATGAGCACCGAGGCGGGCGGCGTCTTCATGATGAAGGTGAAGCTACGGTCGCTGTACACCGTGATCACCACCGGGGTCGGCAGGCCCTTTTCCAACGACTGGGTCTGCGCGTTGAACGCCTTGCAGAATTCCATGATGTTGACGCCCTGCTGGCCCAGTGCGGGACCTACCGGCGGACTTGGGTTCGCCTGGCCTGCAGGTATCTGCAGCTTGATATACCCGGTTACTTTCTTTGCCATTTACCGCTCCTGTGGGTTCAAGCGCCGTCCTCGCGAACAGCTCCCCTTGTCTAGGCGCTCGCGCGCCGGAATCTACGGGGCCGATGCGGCCCCGCCCGATAATTCAACCCTTTTCGACCTGAGAGAAATCCAGCTCCACGGGCGTCGAGCGCCCCAGGATCTGCACCGCCACCTGCAGGCGGTTCTTCTCGTAATTCACCGATTCAACGACGCCGTTGAAGTCGTTGAAAGGACCGTCGGTCACGCGCACCACCTCACCGGGTTCGAACAGCACCTTCGGCTTCGGTTTGTCGACGCCCTCTTCCACGCGGCGCAGAATCGACATGGCTTCCTTGTCGGTGATCGCCGCCGGCTTGTCGCTGGTGCCGCCGATGAACCCCAGGACCTTGGGCACCTCTTTGACCAAGTGCCAGGTGTCCTCGTCCATCTCCATCTGCACGAGCACGTAGCCCGGGAAGAATTTGCGGTCGGACTTGCGCTTCTGGCCGTCGCGCATTTCCACGACTTCCTCCGTGGGCACCAGAATCTCGCCGAACTTGCTTTCCAAGCCGGCGCGCTTCACCCGATCCTTGAGGGATTCGGCGACCTTGTGCTCGAAATTCGAGTAGGCGTGAACCACGTACCATCGCAGAGGCATAAGTGCTCCGAATTCGTCAGGCCGACTGACCGGACAACAGCCGGGTCAGCCACGTGAGACCCCAATCGAGTCCCCAAAAGAACAAGCCCATCACGATGGCGAAAATGAACACCACGTAAGTCGTCTTGATCGTCTCTTCGCGCTCCGGCCACACCACCTTGCGCAACTCGATGCGCGCGGCCACCGCGAACTGGCGAAACTCGCGGCCGTACCAGCTGAGCCAAATGAGCCCGCCCGCCGCCGCCAATCCCGCGAACACCATCGCGATGCGAATCGGCAGCGCCTGCTCCTCGTACCAGTAGAACGCGGCGATTCCCGCAAAGAGCACGACAATCGCCAGCGTGAGGAGCGTCGTATCCTTCGCGGTCGCGCCCGCGGGTGTCTGAACTTCTGCCATGTTTACCGCCGCCCTACGCGCCCGCTCGAACTGGCAGGGCAGGAGGGAATCGAACCCCCAACCTGCGGTTTTGGAGACCGCCGCTCTGCCAATTGAGCTACTGCCCTGTATCTAGTCAGGCGCTACGCGCCGAATCTAACGAGGCCGCTGCGGCCTCGTCCTAAAGCACGGGGTCGCATCGACCCCGTTAAATGTTGCGCGAAGCGCATAACTAAGCGATCACTTTGGCGACAACGCCGGCACCGACCGTCTTGCCCCCTTCGCGGATCGCAAAACGCAGCCCCTGCTCCATCGCAATCGGCGCAATCAGCTCCACCACAATCTTGATGTTGTCCCCAGGCATCACCATCTCGGTGCCCTCCGGCAACTCCACCGCCCCCGTCACATCGGTCGTGCGAAAGTAAAACTGCGGCCGGTAGCCCTTGAAAAACGGCGTATGCCGCCCCCCCTCCTCCTTGGTCAGCACGTACACCTCGGCCTCAAACTTCGTGTGCGGATTGATGCTCCCGGGCTTGCACAACACCTGCCCGCGCTCCACTTCCTCGCGCTTCGTGCCACGCAGCAATACCCCCACGTTGTCCCCCGCCTGCCCCTCATCGAGAAGCTTGCGAAACATCTCCACCCCCGTGCACGTCGTCTTCTGCGTCGCACGGATCCCCACAATCTCCACCTCGTCGTTCACCTTCACCACCCCGCGCTCGATCCGCCCCGTCACCACCGTGCCGCGCCCCGCTATCGAAAATACATCCTCCACCGGCATCAAAAATGCCCCCTCCACCGCCCTCTTCGGCACCGGTATGTACTCATCCAGCGCCTGCACCAGCCTCAATACCGAGGGCACCCCAATCTCGCTCCCCTCCCCCTCCAGCGCCTTGAGCGCCGAGCCCGTGATGATCGGGGTCTTGTCCCCGGGAAACTTGTACAACGTCAATAGGTCCCGTACCTCAAGCTCCACCAGCTCCAACAGCTCCGCATCGTCCACCATGTCCGCTTTGTTCAAATACACCACGATGTAGGGCACCCCAACCTGCCGCGCCAGCAATATGTGCTCCCGCGTCTGCGGCATCGGACCATCGGCCGCCGATACCACCAGTATCGCCCCGTCCATCTGCGCCGCCCCAGTGATCATGTTCTTCACATAGTCCGCGTGCCCGGGACAGTCCACGTGCGCGTAGTGGCGCTTCTCGCTCTGGTACTCCACGTGCGCCGTCGCTATCGTGATCCCTCGCGCTCGCTCCTCCGGTGCCTTGTCAATCTGGTCGTAGGCCTTGAACTCCCCGCCAAACTTCTCCGCCATCACCTTCGTCAACGCCGCCGTCAAGGTCGTCTTCCCGTGGTCCACGTGCCCTATCGTCCCAACGTTCACGTGCGGCTTCGTTCGCTCAAACTTCCCCTTCGACACGGCTGTTACCTCATTAAATTAGAAAAAACTGGAGCCCACGAGCGGGATCGAACCGCTGACCTCGTCCTTACCAAGGACGTGCTCTACCAACTGAGCTACGTGGGCCGCATCCACATGGAGCGGGTGATGGGAATCGAACCCACGTGATCAGCTTGGAAGGCTGACGTTCTACCATTGAACTACACCCGCATTCACACACGCCGCAAGCCAATGGCACCGTACCCTCACCCAGCTGGTGGAGGGGGTAGGATTCGAACCTACGAAGGCATAAGCCAGCAGATTTACAGTCTGCCCCCGTTGGCCGCTTGGGTACCCCTCCCTAAAATGAGCCGCGTATTTTGCGGCGCGGCCGCCCCAGTGTCAATGTCAACCCGGACCTAATTTCATTGGGCGCAGCCCCGCTTGCGCCCTGCGAGCGCCGGGCCGCCGCTCGCGCGTAAGGACACCCGCTCGTCGGCACAGCCTTGGGGCCCGGGATGACATCCACCGACCGCCTTGACGGTAAAATATTATCGTTAGATATATTTTAAAATAGTAAACTATCCCCATGCGCCTGCCCAAACACCGCCCGCCGCGGAAGCATCACGGCAGCGGGGTCGGCTTGGGCGGACGGGCGTTCGCCATGGGTCGCAAATTGGCCTCCGCCGAGTTGCAGTTGCTGATCCTGAGCGTACTTGCACAGGAGCCGCACCATGGCTACCGGATCATCAGGGCTTTGGATGAGCGCTCCA
Source organism: uncultured Gammaproteobacteria bacterium (assembly GCA_963758145.1). Taxonomy (GTDB): domain Bacteria; phylum Pseudomonadota; class Gammaproteobacteria; order Steroidobacterales; family Steroidobacteraceae; genus Bog-1198. Next base: position 155,934 of record CAVWUK010000008.1, on the reverse strand, counting down.
ACGGCTTCTACGTGCCCAGCCCCGGGATGATTTACCCCGCGTTGACCCGCCTGGTGGAACTTGGACACGCCTCGGTACAGACCGACGGCAATCGCAAGCGTTACCACATCACCGACCCCGGGCGGCGGCACTTGGAGGGGCGCCGGCGCGCCGCCGACACGCTGATCGCGCAATTCGAGCAGGTCGCGGACCGGATGGAGCGGGTGCAACGCGCATTGGACGCGGAAGAGGACGCCGACGAGCCCCAGGACGGGCCGCAGCGCCGCGGCTCGAGGGATTTGATGCGCGCGCGGCGCGATCTGAATTTGGCGCTCGCCGACAAATGGGATGCTTCGCGTGATGAACAGCTGCGCGTCGTCGAGATTTTGCAACGCGCCGCTGCCGACATCGCAGCCAAGGAACCGCGCCGGTGAGGCGCGCCGCGCATCTTTCGCAGCGGCAACTCCTCTAGAATTTCAGCGACACCCGCAATCCCGGATTGGCGTCATCGAGGATCAGCCGTGCGCCATGCAACTTGGTGACGGCGGCCACCAGCGACAGGCCGAGACCCGATCCGGGAAATTTGCGCGCCTGATCGAGGCGAACGCGCCTGCCCAGGACGATCTCGCGCTTGTCGGCGGGTATACCCGGCCCGCTGTCCTCGACGACGACCTCGGGCTCCGCGCTCGGGCCCCGAAGCACGACCCGTATGCGCCCGCCGTCGGGCGTGAACTTGATGGCATTGTCGAGCAGGTTCGCGAGCGCCTGCGCCAACAGCTGACGGCTGCCTAGCACGTGCGCCCCGGGCGCCACGGCACTCTGCAATTCGATGCCGCGTTGTTCACTCACCGGAGCGTACAGCTCCACGATGCTCGCGACCAATTCGGACAAGTCGACCGGTTCGCGCGCCACAGTGCCGGTTTCCGCGAGCGCAATGCGCAGCAGCGCATCGAGCGTGCTGCGCATGTGGTCGACCTCCGTGCTGACGCGCTCCAGGACGCGCCGCTCGGTCGAACCCGGCGCAAGCTGGCTCATTGCGCCTTCGGCCGTCGACTGCAGGCGATTGAGCGGCGTGCGCAGATCGTGCGCCGCGCTGTCGAGCACGGTGCGCATGCCGAGCGTAAGCTGTTCGATTCTGTCGAGCATGGTGTTGATTTCGCGCGCCAGCGTGTTGATTTCATCGTCCGCGTTGCGCACCGGCAGGCGCTGCGAAAGGTCGCCGCGCATGATTTGCGTGGCCACCGCCGAAATCGCGCCGGCCTGCGCCAGAATGCGCCGCCCCATCCAAAAGCCTCCGCCCAGACCGAGCAACAACGTCAACATCACGGCGATGATCAAGCCGCGCATCATGAGGTTCTTGACGTCCTGCCGCTCCTGCACGTCGTGTCCGACCAACATGCGGTAGCCGCCCGGCAACGGAAACCGCCGCGCACGCACCTCGTGCTCGCGGGTTTCCTCGCCGAACGGCACCGACACCTTGAATTGGATCCACTTGCCGACGTCGGCGTCGATTTTGGGCCATGCGGGCACGTTGCCGGCGACTGGACGCAGCTGCGGATCGACCATGAGGTAGACCGCGCCGCGCACATCCTGGTCCTGCGATCGCTGTTCGATCAGTTCGATGAAATCGCTGCGCGACAGCACCAAGACCTGTTCGCGCAAGCCCTGCACCTCGGCCTCGATGAGATTGTCGTTGCTGCCGTCGACCACTCTTGATACGGCGAAGTCCACCGCACCGAGGAGCACCGCCGCACCGCAGGCGAACACGATCGAGTAGACGATGGAGATGCGGAACGGGGAGGTATCGAGTATGCCGAGAAACCGCTGCTCGGGACTCGGCTCGGGGCGAGGCGAGCCGCTCACTATTCGTCTTCGCGCAGACTGTAGCCGGCACCGCGCACCGTGTGCAGCAGCGGCTTTTCGAAGTCCTTGTCGATCGCTTGGCGCAGCCGGCTGATATGCACGTCGATCACGTTGGTTTGCGGGTCGAAATGATAGTCCCAGACGCCTTCGAGCAGCATCGTGCGGGTCACCACCTGCCCGCTATGACGCATCATGAACTCGAGCAGCTGGAACTCGCGGGCGGTGAGTTCGATTTTCTTTCCGTCGCGCGTCACGCGCCGGGTCATCCGATCGAGCTCGAGGTCGGCCAATTTCAATTTGGTGCTGGCTTCGGCTCCGCCCGAGTCGCCGCGCCGGGCAAGCGCGTCGATACGCGCCAGCAATTCGGCCATGTGGTACGGCTTGGTCAGATAATCGTCGCCTCCGGCGCGAAGGCCGGTGATGCGGTCATCGACATCCCCCAGTGCGCTCAAGATCAGGACCGGCAGCTTGCGGCCCGTGGCGCGCAGCGATTGCACCAAGGCGAGCCCGTCGAGCTTCGGCAGCATCCGGTCGACGATGGCCAGATCCACCGTCATCGAGGAAGCGAGGTGCAGACCCGCCATGCCGTCCGCCGCGATATCCACGGTGTGGCCCGCCTCGCGCAAGGCTTTCGCCAGATAGTCCCTCGCAATTTCGTCATCTTCGACAATCAGAATGTGCATGGCCTGATATCTTACAGACGTTGAACCGGTGTTTGTCGGCACTGTAGGCTTCGCCGCCCTGGGTGGTTCAGGTGAGCGGCACCCAGGAAAATGGAGCCCAATTTATGACGCCCGAGGCCATCTCGCAAATCGGCGCCGCGCTGATGGCGATCGTTTGGCTCGCAGCCCCCGCTCATGCCAAAGAGGAGCCCTTGTGGGAATACGGGCTGGGCCTCGGTGCCTTGGGCTATTCGGATTATCGCGGCGCGAACACCGCCCATGTGTTTCCGGTTCCGGTGCCCTACCTGAATTACAATGGGCCTTTTTTGACGGCGGACAAGGACGGTTTGCACGGCTTGCTGTTCAACCGTCCGTGGGTTGAACTGAATCTGAGCTTTGACGCCACCATGCCGGTGAGCAACGATCGGACCCGCAGCGACATGCCGGAACTGAAACCCACGGTCGAGGCGGGAATCTCGCTCGATTTTCATTTGTGGCGCGGCGACGATGGGCGGGTCAAGATCGATTTCAAGGTGCCGGTGCGTCAGGCATTCACTTTACAAATGCCGCCGCAGCCGATCGGTTGGACGCTCACACCCGGGTTCAGATTGGACGCCGAGGATGCGTTGGGACACCCGGGCTGGGAATTCGGGGTGTTTACCGGCCCCTTGTTCGCCAACCGGCACTACAACGGTTATTTCTACACGGTGGAACCGCAGAATGCGACGGCCTCGCGCCCGGCATATCAGGCTACCGGTGGTTATGCGGGGTCCCAGTTCATCGTCGACCTGACGAAGCGCTTTCCCAAATACTGGGTGGGCGGATTCGTGCGCTACGATAGCCTCGCGGGCGCGGTTTTCGACGACAGCCCCCTGGTGCGGCGTGAAAACTACTGGGCGGCCGGCATCGTCTTCGCCTGGATGATCGGTCGATCCACGCAAATGGTCGCAGTCCCCCGCTGAGGCGCCGCATGCCCGACCGCTCCAGGACTCATCTTGTGCTCATTCCGAGCTACAACCCCGGGCCGAGGGTATATGAGACGGTGCTTGCCGCGCTCGAGCAATGGTCTCCCGTGTGGGTCGTCGTCGATGGCAGCACCGATAATTCGCCTGAAGGCCTGTCGGCGATGGCGGCGAAGGAACCGGGATTGCGCGTCGTGGTCCTCGCCAGGAACCGCGGCAAGGGCGCCGCGGTGCTGCACGGCATCCGGGCAGCCTCGGCATCAGGCTACACCCATGTCTTGACCATGGACTCCGATGGGCAGCATCCCGCCGATCGGATCGTCGAATTCATGCACGCCTCGCAGGCGCGGCCGGCGGCGATGGTGTTGGGCCAGCCGATCTTCGATTCGAGCGCTCCGCGCCTGCGGGTCATGGGAAGAAAGATCTCCAATTGTTTTGCGAACCTCGAGACGCTGGGGGCCGGAATCGGCGACTCGCTGTTCGGGTTTCGCGTCTACCCGATCGACCCGCTGCTGCGCCTCATGCGGCGGCGGTTCGGGATGCGGCGCTTCGACTTCGACGTCGAGGCGGTGGTGCGGCTGTGTTGGCGGGGAATTGAACCCATCAATATTCCGGCGCCGGTGCGTTATTTTCGGCCCGACCAGGGCGGCGTCTCGCACTTCAATTACTGGCGGGACAATGCACTCCTGCTTTGGATGCACACGCGGCTGCTGTGTGGGTTTTTGCTGCGCCTGCCGCTGCTGGCGGCGCGCCGCGCACGCCGCCCCCGGCGGCCCCGCCGAGCGACTTAGTTGCCGCACCGGCCGGCACCTATATAATGCCGCTTCATGGGCATACCGTTGCCCGCATCGCTTCGTAAACCTAACAGCAAACCAAGCCTATGCCCGACAAAGCGTCGCTCATGCAACCGTCGGTGCCGCCGGTCGATCTCGATCTGGAGCGGGAAATAGCCGCCCTTTTGGTGCAAGCGCTGAATCTGGAAATCGCCCCCCAGGATATCGATCCCAATGCAGCCTTGTACGGGGCGGGACTCGGGCTCGATTCCATCGACATTCTGGAGGCCGCGCTGGTCCTGTCCAAGCAATACGGCATTCAACTGCGGGCGGACAGCCCCGAAAACCACCAGATCTTTCGTTCGCTGAGGCACTTGGCGGAGTACGTTGCGGCACGGAGAACCAAATGACCGCGCGCACGCTCGGCGAGCCGTCGCCCGCGGCCGGCACGCGCGGCCGGCCGGCGAATGGCACCTTCCGCTGACGGATCGCAAAATTAAGGAGCGCGCGGCCGGCGCGGCCGCGAATCAGGTGAGCCCGCTGCTGATTCACGAGTCCCCCGCTTCGGTGGTGGCCTGTCGCGGCGGCCGCGCCATCGAGGCGCGGCAATTTCTCGCCGATGCAAGACAGCTGGCCGGGTGCATGCCAAGCGGCAGGCACGTGCTCAATGTGTGCGTCGATCGATATCACTTTTCGGTCGGGCTCGCCGCCTGTCTCATGTCGGACAAAGTGAGTCTGTTGCCTTCCATTCATGCGCCGGAATTCGTCAGGCAGCTGGTGGCGTTCGCGCCGGATGCGTTCTGTTTGACCGACCAGGCCCGCTGCGACATGAACCTTCCGAGCTTCCGGTATCCGCGCGAGATCGGTGAGCGCACGCTGCGACGCGGTGCGGTTGCCGCGCTGACCGGCGCCGCGGCCTATGACGTGCCGCAAATTCCGCAGGACCAGGTCGCGGCCATCGTATTTACCTCCGGATCGACCGGCACTCCCCTGCCGTACCAGAAAACCTGGGGCCGCCTCGCACGCTGTGTGGGCGACGGCGCATCGCGGCTCGGGCTGCTCGACGGAAGAGCGCACACCCTGATCGGCACGGTCCCCGCGCAGCACATGTACGGCCTGGAATCGACGGTGCTGCTGGCTCTGCAAAGCGGCAATGCGTTCGCCGCCGAAAGGCCGTTTTATCCCGCCGATATTTGCGCGGCAATCGCCGCCGCTCGGCGACCGCGCGCGCTGGTGACGACTCCCATCCACTTGCGCACGCTGCTTGCCGCGGGCATCGAATTGCCGCCGCTTGATCTGATAGTCTCGGCCACTGCGCCGCTCTCCCGGGAGCTTGCGCGCCAAGCGGAGGATCGGTTCAAGACCCGCCTGCTCGAAATTTACGGATCCACCGAGACCGGGCAAATCGCCACGCGCCGCACCGCCGACTCCGCGGTCTGGCGTCTGTGGCCGGGGGTGCGCCTGCGCATCGATCAGGAGCAGGTGTACGCGGAAGGCGGACACCTCGAACAATCGACGCCGATGTGCGATGTGCTCGAGATCACCGGCGAGGACGAGTTTCTGCTTCACGGCCGAACCGCGGATTTGGTGAATATCGCCGGAAAGCGCAGCTCCTTCGGGTATTTGAACGCCCAGTTGGCCGCCATTCCCGGTGTGATCGACGGCGCATTCTTCCTGCGCGGCGGCGACGAGCGCGGCGGCGGCGGCGAGCGCGGCGGCGGCGGCGACGAGCGCGGCGGCGTTACCGGCATCGTGCGTCTGGCGGCCGCGGCGGTCGCTCCCGGCCTTAAGGCGCACACGCTCGTCGAACAATTGCGCCGGCGCATTGACCCGGTTTTCCTGCCGCGCCCGCTGTTGCTGGTCGACAGGCTGCCGCGCGACGCCACCGGCAAGCTTCCGCTGCAGGCGCTGCAGGCGCTGTGCGACCGGCGGCCCCGCCGACGCGGTTCGCCGAGGAGATCCTCGTGAGCTCGAAGCAAACGCTTTGCATCGCTGCCGACCATCCGGCATTCGCCGGACATTTTCCCGGTATGCCGATCCTTCCGGGGGTCGTTTTGTTGGACGAGGCGTTGCACGCCATCGAGATCGACCTCGATCTCGATCTGCGGCATTGGCAAATTGCCGCCGCAAAGTTTCACGAGTTCGTCCGCCCCGGCGAGGCGCTCACGATCGAGCACGCATCGCCCGGGAGCGGATTGATCCGATTCACGGTGCGCGTCGCGGGCCGCCCGGCTCTCACCGGCACGTTGTCGCTCGCGCCGACCGGCGGCACGTGAACCCGGGACAGGCCGAATGGCTCGGCAGCCGCGAGCGCGGCACCACCCTGTTGTTGCGATCGATGGCCTTCGTATCGCTGCACGCGGGCCGCACGCTGAGCCGCGGACTGCTCTACGGCGTCGCCCTCTATTTCTTTCTGTTCGCACCCGGGGCGCGTCGGCACTCGCGCCGCTACCTGAGACTCGCCCTGGGCCGCAGTCCAAGTGCCGCCGACTGCTTCCGGCACATCCGGTATTTCGCCACCTGCATCCACGATCGGATCTTTCTCATCAATGAACAATACGATTGCTTCCGCATAACCATCGAGGGCGAGTCGCTGGTACGCGCACAGTTCGACGCCGGTCGAGGCGCGTTTCTCCTCGGTGCCCATTTGGGCAGCTTCGAACTGATGCGAAGCGTCGGACGGCGGCAGCGCGGACTGCATGTGTCGATGGCCATGTACGAGCGTAACGCCCAAAAAATGAACGCGGTCCTCGCTGCGATCAATCCTGCCGCGAATCCCGACATCATTTCGCTGGGCGAAATCGACGCCATGCTGAGATTGGCCGATCGTCTGGATCGCGGCGCGTTCGTCGGCATGCTCGGCGACCGAACCCTCGGCGAGGAAGCGGTGCAGCCCGTGACGCTGCTCGGCGAACGCGCCTATCTGCCGGTGGGACCGATGCGCGTCGCCGCCGTGCTGCGCCGCCCGGTGCTTTTCATGGCGGGCCTGTATCGCGGGAAGAACCATTACCACGTGGTCTTCGCTCAGGTGGCGGATTTTTCCGCGACCCCGGCCGGCGGACGCGACGCGGCGGTGTCCGCTGCGATCGAGCGCTACGCCGCTTTGCTCGATCACTATTGCCGCACGGATCCGTACAATTGGTTTAATTTTTTCGACTTCTGGCGCGAACCAGACACCGGGGCGGCCGCTTGATGATGCAACGTACGATCGGCATCGGGCTCTTGGTTCTGCTGGGCGCCGCCGCGCGCGCCGCCCCCGATGATCTCGATGAATTGCTGCACTTGCTCGGGGAGCGGCACCACGGACACGTGGACTTCGTCGAACAGCATTTTCTGGCCCTGCTCTCGCGCCCGGTCGAGTCCTCCGGCGAATTGATCTATGACGCCCCCGACCGGCTCGAGAAGCGCACGCTCGAGCCCCGGCAGGAGAGCCTGATGCTCGCCGGGGACATGCTGAGCATTCGGCGCGGCCGGCGCCGGCACGTGCTCGACCTCAAGGCGTATCCGCAAATTTTGCCGTTTATCGAGAGCATCCGCGCCACTCTGGCGGGCGACCGAGACGCACTCGAGCGGACGTTCCGGGTCGAATATGCGGGCGATCTGGATCGGTGGACACTGCTGCTCGTGCCGCGGGAGGGTCAAATCGCGGCGGCCGTCGCCCAGGTCCGCATCGACGGCTCACGGGAGCATTTGCGCACCGTGGAGATCCGTGAAAAGGACGGTGACCGCTCGCTCATGACCCTGCGCGATCATTCGGGCCCATGAACGTCCGGCGCACCGGCGTGATTGCCGTGTGGTCGATCTGCCTTGCGCTCGCGGCGCTTATCCTGGGCCGCGCCCGCTACATCACCGACTTGTCGGCCTTTCTGCCTGAAAAACCGACGCCGATGCAGCGCTTGCTGGTTGATCAACTGCGCGAAGGCCCCGCATCACGCGTGATTCTCATTGCGCTCGAACACGGCGAGCCCGCGATTCGAGCGCGGATCTCCGTCGCGATGGCGCGCCGCTTGCGTCTCGACCGCGAATTTTCCGGTATCGAGAATGGCGAGCCGGTCACTGCGGAACGCGATCGGGAATTTCTATTCCGGCAGCGCTATCTTTTGAGCGAAACCGTCACCGGCCAACGTTTCTCCGCCGCCGGCCTCAGGGGCGCGATCGAGGAGACCATCGCGGGCCTCGCATCGCCCGAAGGACTGATGCTCAAGTCCCTGGTGCCGCACGATCCCACGGGCGAGATGCTGCAGATCGTCGACCAAATGACGCGCGTTGCGCGGCCCCGAACGCGGGACGGCGTCTGGGTCTCGGCCGATGGCGGGCGCACGCTGTTGATCGCACAAACCGCGGCGGCCGGATCCGACACCGACGCGCAGGAACTTGCGCTGGATGCGATCCGCCGCGCGTTCACGGCGGCACGCCGCGAGACCGCGGCCCCGGCCCCCGAGTCGCGCCCGGTGCAGATGAACCTAAGCGGTCCCGCCGTGTTTGCCGTCGCGGCGCGCGCAACCATACAGCACGCTGCAGTGCGCCTGTCGATCGCCAGCAGTGTGCTCATTGCCGCGCTATTGCTCGCGGTTTATCGGTCGCCCCGTGTGCTGATCCTGGGGCTGCTGCCGGTGGCCACGGGTGCCATGGCCGGCATCGCCGCAGTCGCGCTCGCCTTTGGCGCCGTACACGGCGTGACCTTGGGCTTCGGCATCACCTTGATCGGCGAATCGGTCGATTACTCGATCTATTTTTTCACGCAATCGCCGGCTTGCACCCCGAGCGGCACGGCGCCGCGCCCGTGGCGGCGGCAACGGTGGCCCATCGTGCGTCTCGGCATGCTCGCCTCGGTGTTCGGCTTCGCCTCGCTGCTGCCCTCCGGCTTTCCGGGTCTGGCACAGCTGGGCGCCTATTCGATCGCCGGCTTGCTCGCGGCCGCGGCGGTGACGCGCTTCGTGTTGCCGGAACTGATGCCCGGCGATATCGCAATTCGCGATATCACGGCCTGGGGCTTGCGGCTCGAGCGCTTGATGAAACCCGTGCGCCTCATGAGCGCTGCGGCGCTTTGGAGCTTGGCGATCGCAATCGCCGCCACGGCGGCGCTCGTGCTTTACCACCAACGCGATGCGCTGTGGAACCGGGAGCTGTCGAGCTTGAGCCCGATTCCGCCGGCGGACCAGCGCTACGATGAGGTACTTCGCAGCGACCTGGGGCAGGCGACGGCGCTCGATCTGGTGGTCGTGTCGGGCCCGAGCTTGGAATCGGTGTTGCGCGGTGCGGAGCGTGCGGGCCGGGCGCTGGAGCCGTTGATCGATGAAAAGGTCATCGGCGGTTTCGACAGTCCCGCGAGCTATTTACCGAGTCTCGCCGTTCAAGAGGCGCGACGCGCCAGTCTCCCCGAACGTTCGGTGCTGCGCGAGAACCTCGCGCAGGCCACCGCCGGTCTGGCCCTACGAAGCGAGCAGTTGACGCCGTTCCTCGACGACGTCGAGTCGGCGCGCCGCAGTGCGCTGATCACTCCGCAGGACTTGCGCGGTACCTCGCTCGCCGCCGGATTCGGCGCGCTCATTCTGCATCAAAGGGATCAATGGAACGCACTGCTGCCGCTGCACGCGCCCGCCGCGGCAGCGCCCGCCGCGGCAGCGCCCGCCGCGGCAGCGCCCGATATCGACCGCGCGCGGGTCGGGCAGGCCTTGGCCGGCGCCGGATCGATCGGTGCGCAACTCGTCGATCTGAAGCTCGAATCCGATGCTCTTTATATGGGCTATTTGCACGAGGCGATCAGGCTGTCGCTCGCGGGTCTGGCGGCGATCGTCGCCCTGCTCTGGGTGGCGCTGCGTTCGCCCGCTCGCGCCGCACGCGTGATGGCCCCGCTTCTACTGGCCGTGCTCTGCGTCGCCGCCGTCTTGAGCCTGTGCGGGCGGCAGCTGACCGTACTGCACCTGGTGGGCATGCTGCTCATCGTCGCTGTGGGCTCGAACTACGCCCTGTTCTTCGACGCAACCCGGCATGAGCGCGGCCACGATGCCGCGCTCACCGCGGCGTCGTTGAGCCTAGCCAATCTGTGCACGGTGATCGGATTCGGTTTGCTGTCCGTCTCGCGCGTGCCCGTGCTCGAAGATCTGGGCATGACGGTTGCGCCGGGAGCCCTGCTCGCGCTCGTGTTCGCCGCGGCGCTCACGTCGCGCCGCCCGGCCCTCACGAGCGGGCGGGCGCAAGGCAGTGCCTAATTGCCACCAGATCCGCTAGAATTGGGCGTCATGATCAAAGGCTTACTCGATCTCGACCGCTACCCGATCGACCGGCTCGATACCCCGCAGGGCGAGCGGCTCGTCGACCGATGCAAGGCCGATATGGCCGCGCACGGCATGTTCAATCTCGAGGGTTTCGTCGATCCCGGCGCCATCGCGACTGCGATCGCCGAACTCGATCCCCTGATCGAGAGCTCGAGTTACCGGCATGCGCGCCGTCACAACATCTATTTCAAGAACACGATCCCGGGACTCGCGGCCGATCACCCGGCACTCCGGCAGTTCGAGACCGTCAATTACACGCTATGCGCCGATCAGCTGGCGGGAACGGTCGTCGCAAGGATCTATGAGTGGGAGCCGCTGCCGGCGTTCGTGGCACGCGTGTTGGACAAGCCGCGGTTGTTCGTGATGGACGATCCGCTCGCAAAAGTGAACGTGATGGCCTACGGACCGGGCGAAGCGCTGAATTGGCACTTCGATCGATCACAGTTCACCACCACGCTGCTCATTCGGGCCGCCGAGTCCGGTGGCGAGTTCGAATACCGGAGCGGGCTGCGTTCCGATGCGGACCCCAATTACGATGGCGTCGCCCGGATGATCAAGGGCGAGGACCCGAAGGTTTCCACGATGTCGCTCGCGGCCGGGACACTGAACGTGTTTGCCGGCAAGAACACCGCGCATCGCGTGACCCCGGTGCGGGGCGCTAAAAGCCGGGTCGTCGCCGTGTTTTCTTATTACGACAACCCCGGCGTCACCTTCAGCAGCGCCGAACGCGTCGGATTTTACGGCCGCGCGGCATAGCCGCGATTCAACCCCGCAGCGTCTTTACCCGGCGGCCGGATTGAGGCCTACTCGGCCGATGGCGTGGCTCACGAAATCGCGTTTTCTATCCGGGCGGCAATGCCACAAACGCTTGTGGTTCGAAATTCACCAGCCGCTCGAGCGGCCGGTCCCGCCGAGTGTCGCGATTCTGCAGGGCCGGGTATTCGACGAGTTCGTGCAACGATTGGAACCGGGAGTCGTGATATCCCGGGATCGCGGCATGCCCGCTGCAATCGCCGCGACCAGCAAGCTGTTGGCAAAGGGCGCCGATGCGCCAGAAACATTCTACCAGCCGGCGTTTCGCGCCCGGGATCTCGCCGTCATTGCCGATGTGCTGCGGCGGCGGGGCGGGACGTTCGAGCTCGTCGAGGTCAAGGCGTCGACTCACGTCAAGGAGGCTCATCAAGCGGATGCGGCTTTTCAGGCGTTGGTGTTGAAGAATGCCCGCATTCCGGTCGGCCGCTATTTCATCGGTCACGTGAACGACGAGTTCGTCCTGCGCCGATCCGGTGACTACGCCGGGTTGCTGGTGGAGGAAGACATCACCGGCGAAGTCGAGCGCCGACTGCCCGAGACCGCGCAAAGGGCGCACGAATATCTGGCGATCATGGCCAGCGCGTCGATGCCGGCGGTCGCGGTCGGACCGCACTGCCTCGATCCCCCGTGTCCGTTCCTCTCACGCTGCACCGCAGGACAGGCGCTTGCGGACTTTCCGGTCGGCCTGCTGCCGCGGGGCGGCAACACCGTCGATGAGTTGTTGGCCGAGGGTTATCGGGATTTACGCGAGGTGCCGCTCGCCCGTTTGACGAACGAGATGCATCGCCGCGTGCACCGGGCGACCTTGAGCGGTGAGGCGTATTTCGACGCATCGGCGAGCGCCGAACTGCGGCAACTGCCGCTTCCCTATGCATACCTTGATTTCGAGACGATCGGTTTCTCCGTGCCCGAAGTTATCGGCACGCGGCCCTTCGAGCAACTTCCGTTTCAATGGTCGGTGCACACCGAGGATGGACGGGACGAGGTCGGGCACGCGGAATTCTTGGCGGTGGAATCGTTCGGCGATTTCACGGCGCTGACGCGCGCATTGCTCGACGCGATTCCGCCGAAAGGCCCCGTCTTTGCGTATAACGCAACTTTCGAGAAGCGCGTGCTGAATAGCTTGGCGGAGCTCGTACCGTCGCATGCAACCGCGCTGCATGGCTTGGTCGAGCGCTTGGTCGATCTCTTGCCGGTCACCCGCCAAGCCTACTACCACCGCGACATGCACGGATCCTGGTCGATCAAAAAGGTCGTGCCGACGATCGCCCCTGAATTGGCCTACGAGGGCTTGGATGAGGTGCGGGAGGGCGACGGCGCGCAGCTCGCATTTTTGGAATTGCGCAGCGGGCAATCGGGTGCGGAACGGGAAACCGCCCTTCGAAGCGCTTTGCTGCGCTACTGCGCGCACGACACGTGGGTGATGATCGTGTTGAGAAGGTTTCTGTGCGCCGAGCCGCTGCGATTGGTCGATGGCCAGCCTGCGGCGTGAGCCGCGGCGTGCTAGGATGAAGACGGTCGAGCAACGGGAAATCCCTTGAAATTTCGCCCCGCGACACTGGTATCTCTCGTGATGATGGGATTCGCCGTCGGCGCCGCCCAGGCGAAGGATCCGCCGCTGCTTTCGCTCAACATGGAGCACTTCCGGGATACAGCCACCGTCAAATTCGACAGCGCCGATGCGGTGACGACGGTTACCACCGAGGACGGGTACGTCGAGCATACGGGTCTTATGCGCATGGTCTGGAACGATGAGTATCTCAGGGGCGTCATCGACAAAAAAAGCGGGCAAAAGTCCTTCCAGGTCTATGCATTGATCGTGTACACGGGAAACCCCCGATCCTTCGCGACGGCAAGGTATCAAGCGGCGGCCGGGACGCGCTCGGCTCCGGTGACCGCATTGAGTACCGGAGCGACGGGTTGCGCCGTCGGCGACTGCACCTACACCGCGCGGCTCGCCTTCCCCGTCGATGAGGAACTCCTGCGCCAGCTCGCCGCCGCTTATGTTCCCGGCAGCCCCACGCTGTGGCGCTTCACGATCATCGCGGCGTCGGGCCCCGCCTACGCCGGGCAAATATCGAACGCGGAAATTGCCGGTTTTCTCGCGAAGGTCGATGCGGTCGCCGGTGCGCTCCCGATCTCGATCGAGAATGCCGCCAACTCGTCGCTGAAGCTCGACCTCGGCGCAGTCGGCATACCGGTTGCGGGGACTCAGGATCAGCCGAACCGGGCGGGCATCCTGATCACGGCCGTGAATCACGGATCCGTTGCGCAGAAGTCCGGAATCATCATCGGCGACATCCTTTTCGAATTCGGCGGCCATGCGGTCAAGACACCCGCGGATCTCGAGGCTGCCGTCGCCGCATGTGCCGCGAATTCGGCCGCCGTGATCAAACTGTACCGCGGCACCGACGCCCTGGCGCTGAAAGCTCAATTCTAGCGGCCGGAACGTCCCGAGGCGGACGATGCCATTTCAAGCAGTGGCGCATTGTGCGTTGCCAAGGTCAATTGACAACCGGCTTCTTCGAATCCGTGGGAGCTTCCTGGCCCAGCAGATAGGCGTCGAGAACTTTGCGGGCGATGGGAGCCGCTGCCGCCGCTCCGAAGCCCCCGTTTTCCACCAAAACTGAAACGGCTATTTTGGGATCGTCAGCAGGCGCATAGGCGATGAACCATGCATGATCGCGCTTTCTTTCATCCGTAATTTTTGCGCGCGTATTCTCGGTCTGCTTGATCGTGAAGACCTGGGCGGTCCCGGTCTTGCCGGCGATCTTATACTTTGCTCCGAGCCCGGCCACATACGCGGTGCCGCCGGCCGAAGTCGCTCCCAACATTCCGTCATAGATGACAGCCCATTGGTCCGCCGTGGCGATATTTATGGGCTTCAAAAACGTGGGGTTTCGAGGCGTCACCGCATTGGAGCCCGCCGCGCGGGTGGCCGTTACCAGCCGAGGCGTCGCGATGATCTGCCCTCTTTCGGCGATTTCAGCCGCAAAGTGCACCTGCTGCAAAGGTGTGACCGTGATCGGCCCCTGACCGATCCCCATGCTGATCGTTTCGCCGGGGAACCATACCTGGTCGGCAGCGCGTTTGAAATTGTGCCGTTTCCATTCTGGAGACGCGTACAGGCCGGCTTTTTCACCGGCAATGTCGATACCGGTCAACGAGCCGTAACCAAAGGTCTTCATAAAATCGTCCATGCGGCCGATTCCCATTCGTTCCGCGAGCTTGTAGAAATAAACGTCGCAGGATTCCGCAATCGCCTGGCGCATGTTCAAGGAACCGTGCTTTTTGTCGTCCCGGTATTTGTTGCTGCTGCCGCGCAACATGAAGAAGCCCGGACAAAATTGCGTCTCGAGCGGTGATATCACCCCGTAAACCTGGGCGGCCAGCGCGTACAGCGGCTTGACCGTGGACCCCGGCGGATAAGCGCCGCGCAACGCGCGGTTCAATAGAGGCTTGTCGATGTTGTTTTGAAGGGCATTGTACTGTGCAACCGAAAGCCCCCGAACGAAGTCATTGGGATCGAATCCGGGAGTGCTCGCAAGCGCGATGATGTCGCCCGTGCGCGGGTCGAGTGCAACCACCGATCCTCGTTTACCTGACAATGCCTCTTCCGCAACTTTTTGCACGCGTATATCCAGGCCTAAGATCAAATCGGTGCCGGCCACCGGAGCGCGGAAGGTGAGATGCGGTGCGTACTCTCCCTGCTTTTCCACCGGCCGGCCCGCGGCATTGACGAGAATTTCCTTGAAACCCGGCTTTCCGTGAAGTTCCTGCTCGTATGCGCCCTCGACGCCGACCTTGCCGATGAGGGTCGTTCCCGCATATTCGGCGCTGTCGATTTGCTTCATGTCCTCCTCGTTGATGGCGCTGACGTAGCCGATGGCATGGACCGCGATTTCATGCAGCGGGTAGTGCCTCGCAAGACGCGTGCGTATATCGATGCCCGGAAACTGCCAGCGATGGACGGCGAAAAGCGCCATTTCTTCATCGTCCAACTGCAGTTTGATCGGCACGCTCTCGTAGACCTTGTGCAGGAGGATGGTTCGCCTGACACCCGGGACTTCTTCCTTGCGAAACAATCCAATATGAGCCAACTGCGCCAGCGCGGCGTCGAGGGCTCGGTTGTCCCCCACCTGTTCGCGCACCAACTCGATTTGATAGGCGGGCATATTGTCCGCAAGCACCGCGCCATGACGGTCCAAAATCAATCCACGACTCGGCGGAATCGGTTCGTTCCGAATGCGATTGCCCTGCGAGAGGGTCGAGTAATATTCGTGCCTGATGACCTGCAGATAGAACAGCCTGCCTGCGACCCCAATCAGCAGCACAGCCGTAATTACGCCTGCGACAATGCTCCGTACCGTAAACAATTGAGTTTCGGCATAGACGTTTTTGATTCGGGTTCGACGACTGTTGACCATGTATCGCGCAGCGCGGCTAATAGGGATGCCTGCTACTCACAGGGCATCGAGCGTTTCGACGGCCATTGTAACCGCCGGACTGCCGGCTGGTGGCCGGAATACGAGATTGCAGCAGTCACCCGGCCGATTCCCGGCTTGATCGGCAGCCGGCCTCATCGTCCCTGCGGCCGGCCCGAGGCCGCTTCGCCGGCGGCAACGGGTGGCGAGGCTTGCGCGGGCACGACGGACCCTTCAATGTCATTGGCGGGCATTGCGTCGACGTCCGCGACGAACCCGGGAATGAAACCCGTGCGTTTAGCGCCGCGCCACCAGGCACCGCCGCGCGCCGTCTTGAGCAAACCGCACAGGAGTGCTCCGCCCGTCAATTCGAAAGTCCCCTTTGGAAAGATACCGCGTTGCGTTCTATCCCAAATGTGGAAGGCCGCCCAGGCATTATCAGCCAGCAGCTGTTCCAGCCTCAGTTGATCGGCAGCGTCCATCGGAACCTCGCCGTGAAGGCCGGCGGTCGTCAACTCAGCGATGTCGCGGTTTCGCGCGATCGTCATTCGGATCACCGTCCATTGCGCCATCGTGGAATTGTGCTCGTTGCGCTGCAGGGCGGCGGTATTCGCCCTGATCTGCAAGCCGACGAAAACAAGGGACACAATGACCCCGACTGAACCGGCGATTTGGGCCACGTAGGCTAGTTGTTCCAGCGACATAGGTATCAACCGGCAAATTTGGAAACAAACCGTACCAGAGTCGTCAATTCAAGTCTTGCACGTTTCGGTGCGATGGCGTCGCGTCACCGCCATCCGAACTTCGAGAACTGGATCGCCAAACCTGCCGGTTCCGGTGATAATGACGGGCGTCGCGGCGCGCCGCGACTGTACGAAACAGAAACCACCTTCCGATGACGCTATCACCGCAGATCATTTCCGAATCGACGCCGCACAAGGTTTCCGGAACGCTCGGCGCATTGACGCTCGGCGCGCTCGGTGTCGTCTACGGCGATATCGGCACCAGCCCGCTCTATACGCTGAAGACGGTGCTCGAATGGGCCGGTAGCGCGGCGCCGGACGTCGCATATGGGTCGCTATCGCTGATCGTTTGGACCCTCATCATCACGACGTCCATCAAGTATGTGGGGCTCGTGATGAGGGCCGACAATGATGGGGAGGGCGGCATCCTGGCCTTGATGGCCCGGCTCGCCCTCAAAGGCCGGCAGCGACCCGGCCTGATCGCCATGGGCATTCTGGGCGCCGCGCTCTTGTATGGCGACGGTGCTATCACGCCGGCGATTTCGGTGCTGAGCGCGCTCGAAGGTCTCAAGCTGCCGTTGCCGGCTGTAGCGCCGTATATCCTGCCGCTCGCGGTGGTGGTACTGATCGCGCTGTTCTGCCTGCAGCACAAGGGAACGGCGGTAATCGGGCGCCTGTTCGGACCGGTCATGTTCACTTGGTTTGCGACCATCGGGATTCTCGGTGCAATCAGCGTCCTTAAGCATCCGAGGATCCTGCTGGCGCTCGATCCGCGATACGGTGTGCATTACCTGACCACCCACGGCTTTGCCGGCTTCACGGTGCTCGGCGCAGTATTCCTGAGCGCGACCGGAGCCGAAGCCCTCTATGCCGACATGGGACACTTCGGGACCAGACCGATCCGTTTCGGCTGGTACAGCATCGTGCTGCCCACGCTGCTGCTCAACTATGCGGGTCAGGCGGCGCTCGTGGTCGCCGGCATTCCGGAAGGCGGCAATCCGTTCTTCCTGCTCGGCCCTGGCTGGTTGCAGCTGCCGCTGGTCGCGCTGGCAACCGCTGCCACGATCATCGCCAGCCAGGCGATCATCAGCGGCGTTTTTTCAATGACACGGCAGGCGATCCAGCTGGGCCTGAGTCCGCGCCTGAACGTGACCCAGACCTCGGCGACCGGCTACGGACAGATCTATGTCGCATCGATCAACTGGCTGCTGATGATTTTCACGATCGGGCTGACCCTCGCCTTCGGCTCCTCCGACAGGCTGGCGGCAGCGTTCGGAGTCGCGGTATCCCTGACGATGCTGCTGACCACCGTGCTCATGTACCAAATGATGAGGGAACAGTGGAAATGGACGCCGGCGGTCGCGATCGGGGTCGCTGGTTCACTGGCGCTGGTCGACCTTTCGTTCGTATCCGCGAACCTGACCAAGGTGGCCGATGGCGGTTGGGTGCCCCTGGTCGCGGCGGCGATCGTGTTCCTGCTGATGGAGTCCTGGCGAACCGGGCGCACCGAGATGCTGACCGAACTCGAGCGCGTGACGGCACCGCTCGCGCAGTTTGTCCAGTCGATGACCAGCGAGCCCAAGGTCGAAGGCACCGCCGTGTACCTGTCGCGGCGGGACGACGCCGTTCCGATTGCAATGTTGCACAACGTGGAGCATTACCATGTTCTGCATAAGTGCAATGTGATACTTCATGTCGAGACGGAGCAGGTGCCGCGCGTGCCGGAATCGGAGCGTGCCAGCGTGACCGATCTGGGCAACGGGTTTTATCGAATCCTGCTGCACTACGGATTCATGCAGCACCCCAACATCCCCGCTGCGCTCGAATCCTGCACGATCGGGGGGCGTCGACTCGACTGTACGCAGACGAGTTTCTTCCTTTCACGTGTGGCAATCGTGAAGGCCGGCGCGGGCAATCGCCGGCTACAGCCGATCCTGCGCAGGCTCTTTTCCTGGATGCAGCGCAATGCGGCAGACGCCACCGAATTCTTTCGCATTCCGCCGAACCGGATCGTCGAGATGGGGGCGCGCGTCGAACTGTAATGGCCCGTGTCTCCGGACATTAACAACTTGCCGGCGGCGCCGAGAATGGGGGTGGGCACATGCGAATGTTATGCTCCCGCGGCAAATATTCTTGAGGTACTCCCATGATCAGCCTTTCGATCCCGCGCGTAATGGTCGCGCTCATACTGGCCCTTTATGCAATCAATGGCCGGTCGCAGGCGACGGACCAGAAAACCTCCGCCCCGGGCCACTATCTGTTTGTCTGGGCCGGCGATCGCGCAAAAGTCGGCAACGACTTTCTCGCAGTGATCGACGCGAATCCTTCCTCCCCGGGATATGGGCACCTGGTGACGACGCTCGCAACGGATCAACAGACGATGCGGGTGCATCACACGGAATACACCATGCCGGCGAGCGGGATGCTCTTTGCCAACGATCATGACGCCGGTCGGACCTTTATATTTGATGTACGGGACCCGCTGCATCCGAAGATTGCGACTTCATTCACCGACATGGCCGGCTACATGCATCCGCACTCTTTTCTGCGGTTGCCGAATGGGAACGTACTGGCAACGTTTCAGCACTCGCACCATGGCGGACCCGAAGGGCAATTGGGCAAGACTGGTGGCCTGGTGGAAATTGATGACCGAGGCAAGGTAGTTCGTTCCGTCAGCAACGCGGATCCTGCATTCAGCGGAGCCCTGTTGATGCCTTACAGCCTCGTTGTACTTCCAAAGATCGATAGGATCGTCTCGACAAATTCGTCCATGCACGACGCCGACATATTCAGCGGCGTCACCTATCAGGTGTGGCGCCTCTCCGACCTCAAACTCCTGAAAACCCTATACTTCGATGTGGGCGACAACCGCTATGCACACATCAGTCCGGAAGAACCGCGTCTTGGCCCGGACGGGTCGGTTTTCGTGCAAACATTGGGCTGCGGGATCGAACGCATCACGGCGATTGATTCGAGCGAACCGAAGTCGAAGCTCGTATATACGTTTCCCGGAAACTGGTGCGGTGTCCCGACGATCGTTGGGCACTATCTGGTCCAGAGCGTGCCGGCGGTACACGGCTTCATTGTGCTCGACATCGTCCATTCGGACAAACCCACGGAAGTTTCAAGGCTCACGCTCAGCGATACATATGGCTCCCACTGGACCGCCTGGGACCCGAAGACCCGACGCCTCGTGGTGACCCCTTACGCGACCGAAGCCGACCGGACCTATTTGTTGAAGTTGGACGAGTCCACCGGCACCCTCACGGTGGATGCCGATTTCCGCGACACGGACGGGAAACCCGGCTTCAGCTTCGCCGAGCGTGAATGGCCGCATGGCTGGAAGGGAACCGGTGCGCCGCATGGCGCGGTCTTCACACGCTGATGGCTGCCGTCAGCCAGACCCGTATGAGCGTCGACTTGGGCGCCCACGATGGAAAGTATTACAATCCGGCCGGGGCTCCATGAGGTGACGTCGACATGAATCAACCACGAACGCTCCGGCAACTGGCCGGTTTCATACCGCTGTTCCTGGCCGCTTCGGTATTCGCACAACAGGCGAAGAATCTGGAGGAGGTCATGAGCTACGACGGTCTGCAGAGGATTGATATCAAAGGCATCGACATGGCCTATGCGCTGCCGGGCGCGACGATGTCGGGCTACTCGAAGGTGATGATCGATCCGATCAGCGTCCGCTTCCACAAGGATTGGAAG
The DNA here is from genome assembly GCA_963758145.1 of uncultured Gammaproteobacteria bacterium. Classification (GTDB taxonomy): domain Bacteria; phylum Pseudomonadota; class Gammaproteobacteria; order Steroidobacterales; family Steroidobacteraceae; genus Bog-1198. Next base: position 135,723 of record CAVWUK010000008.1, on the reverse strand, counting down.
CCGAAGGTCGCGGGATCCACGCGCAACTTGTCTGCGGGCGATCAGCAGATGATTCGCGAAAATGTCGCCAAGATTGTTTACAACGCCTTCGTCGAGGAATTGAAAAAGGGGGGCTACTCCGTCGTGGCCGAGCCCGGTCCGGACGTGCTGCGCGTGGACGCAGCGATCATCAATCTCTACGTGACGGCGCCGGATGTGATGACGCCTGGACGAACGAAGGTCTATACGGTATCAGCCGGTGAAATGACCCTCGTGGCCGAGCTCGCGGATTCCGAGACCGGGGAAGTCATTGCTCGCGTCCTCGACCGCTACAAGGCGCGCACGACGGGGAATTTCCAGTTGTCGAGCAGCGTCTCCAACGCGAGCGAGGCCCGAAGCGCGGCGTCGGGCTGGGCCAAGATCCTGCGCGTCGAACTCGACAAGGCGAAAACCATCGGCAGCTGACCGGCGAACCGCGTACTCATCGCGATTCCAAATGGCGCGCCTGGCCGTCGCCCGCCGGTTCGTCGTTAATCGTAGCCGCCGGCGCGAGCAGACGATGTCCTCGGCGCCATGGTCGATCCGCTGCGAGCCCCGTACAGCGCGTACTATCATCGTTGGACCCTTGGTCGGACCCTTGTGCTCAACTAGCGGAGGTGGGGTGTGATGCAGTCATTCGAGCCGGCCGAAGCGTATCGGCATTTGGTGCGGGATGTGTATCACGGGGATTTCGCTCTCGTGGACCGGTTTGTCGCGGCCGATTTGCGCATGCATTTGCCGGGTGTACCGCACGGCACCCACAGCGGGCCAATGGGCTTTCGGGCGGTCCTGGAAGCCGTGTGGGCGCCCTTCTCCTCGCTCACGTTTGCAATTGCGGTGGGGCCGATCGTGCAATGGGATTTGCTGGCGGCACGGTGGCGCGCGGTCGGCGTGTATGCGGGGGACTTTCCGGGAGCGAGTGCGGCACCGGGTACGCACGTGCAGTTTGGCGGGCACGACTTCTTTCGGTTCAGCGATGGGCTGTTCGTCGAATATTGGGGTGGTGTGGATGACAGTCATCTGATGAATCAGCTGGGCATGGTTTCTTAGGAAATGAATCTTCCGTCCATACGCCGGATCCCGGCGTGGTTCGCGGCGGGCGCCTTGACCGCCGTCGCAGCCATTTCGCCCCATACGGCGGTGGCGAGCATCTACAACTGTGAACATCCTTCCCTGCTTCCCGAGGACGGGGAGCGGCTCTATTTGGTTGCCAGGCATGTGCTGCCGGCGCACCAGGAACTCAGACTGGCGGAGCGGTGCCGGTGGCCTGATAGCGCATTTGCGTGGGTCACGACGGCCAAGGTCATCGGGGAGGACGGCGTCGCTCAATGGTGGATGGCGAGTTGTTCCCGCGATGCGCACAACTGGACCTGCGAGCCGGGGGAGTTCCATCAAGAAATCCAGACGAGCATCGATGCCGGCGGTGTGAACCGCCATGTCAGGATCAGCTTCGATAAGAGCACGGGTCTGGAGACGGCAGAGCGCCTCTCGTCCCAGGCATTGGATATTTACGCCCAGCCGGCGGCAACTCTTCCATACTGTTTGGGAATACAGGCTCAAGAGCCGAGGTGGCGTACTGTGCGGGAAATCCACCCGCTACCGACGGCGAGCGAGGAGATTCACATCACCGTCGGCCGGGAGAAAGAGGGAATATCCGTATGGTTCGGTGATCTGGTGCGCCCCGATGACGTGCAAATCGGCATCGTTTTTCCGGCCCCCGACGTCCAGCAATCGGTTCCGTGCTGGACCGCCAGGGAGCCGTGAAAAACATCCCCATGGGCGCGGCGGCGGCCCTGGCGCTTGCCCTGAGCCTCGGCGGCTGCACGCGCGAAGGCCATCAGGCGCCGGAGAATGTCGTAAACGTCTACTCCTGGCCCATCTTTATCGCACCCGACACGGTCGCGAATTTCGAGCGTGAGACCGGCATCAAAGTCAACTACGACACGTTCGAAACGGACGAGGTGCAAGAGACCAAGCTCCTGGTCGGTCACTCGAACTACGACGTCGTGGTGCCGGGGGATCTTGCTTTCGAGCGGGAATTGCATGCCGGGGTATTTCGCAAACTCGACAAGGCCGCCCTTCCCAATCTCGTGAACCTGGACCCTCAGGTCATGAGCGAACTCGCACGGCATGATCCCGGCAATCTCTATGCCATTCCCTACTCATGGACGACGACGGGGCTCGCCTATGATGTGGACAAGGTCCGCGAACGTTTGGGATCTTCCGAGTTCGACAGCTGGTCGCTTCTGTTCGATCCCGCGAACGCGGCCAGGCTCGCCGACTGCGGCATCACCATTATCGACTCGCCGACGGATGTGTTTCCGACCGTTCTCTACTACCTCGGAAAGGATCCGAACCGGCACGACCTGAAGGACCTCGACGAGGCGTCCGACGTGCTCATGCGCATCCGGCCGTTCGTGCGCTGGATCGTCTCGGTCGGCAACGTCGAGGGCGTTTCGCGGGGTGAGCGCTGCCTCGCGCTTAATTTCTCGGGTGACATGGCCGCAGCGGGCTTTCGAGCCGCCGAGGCACGCAACCGGGTCGTTATCCGCTACTTCATCCCACGCGAAGGCAGCTACCGAAGCATCGATGCGGTGGCGATTCCCGCCGATGCGCCACACCCGCAGAACGCTTTGAAATGGCTCAACTATTTGATGCGGCCGGACGTCATGGCAGCGATCACGAACACCACCAAATTTCCCAACGGCAATCGCGCGGCCCTGCCTCTCGTGGACGAGGCCATCAAACACAATCCGGCGGTGTACCCGGACGCAGAAGCTCAAGGGCGTCTCCACACGCTCACGGCCATGCCGCCTGATTATCTTCGGCACATGACTCGCCTGTGGACCACGTTCCGCACGGGCAGCTGAAAGCTTCGCGGCAGGCTCGAGGGAGCCCCGCTCGGGCCGATGATTGCGGGTCAGGCGCTCTCCACAACAACGGCGGTCCCATAGCACAGGACCTCGGCGGCGCCCACCATCGGTCCTGTGTCGTAGCGAACGCCGACGACGGCGTTTGCGCCCAGTTTTCGCGCGTGCGAAATCATCAGCTGGAAGGATTCCTCGCGTGCGGATTCGCATAGCTCAGAGAATATCCCCGCCCTGCCGCCGAAGATTGTTCTGAGTCCGCCCAAGACACTCATCGGTAGGGACCTCGTTCGCACGGTGATTCCTCGGACAACGCCGAGCGATTTGCGGATACGAAATCCCGGCAGCTCAAACGTCGTCGCGGTTTGCATGATGGGTATGTTATTCCTCTCCCGCACAAGAACAAGCGTGGCTGATGGACCGAGCCGGGCGGCTCAAGGACAATTCGCTAGAATGGCGCGCAATTCGTCGCCATGCCAAACGGAGCGATAGCGCTGAAGATCACCACCACGCTCTGCGTCTGCCTGGCCGTATCCCTGTATGCGCCACGCATCGCTCGTGCGCAGGCCGGTCCGCCGTTTCTAACCAACGATCCCGGCACCCCGGGCAATGCCAATTGGGAAATCAATCTTGCTTCAATGCAAAGCATCGCGCGCGGCGTATCGTCCTACCAGGTTCCTCAAATCGATTTGAATTATGGTCTGGGCGAGCGTTTCCAACTGACGTACGAGATTCCGTATGTTCTGCGAGATAGCAGCGGCCAGCCGATGCAGAGCGGCTGGAGCAACGGATACCCCGGCGTGAAATGGCGGTTTCTGGACCAGGGCGAAGACGGCTGGCACCTGTCGACCTTCCCCCAGGTCGAAACCGCCGGACCGCCGCACGCCAGGCAGGTGGAGATCGCCGCGCCTGCGCCGCGGTACCTCGTACCATTGGAGGTCGCCAAGAAGATCGGCGTGTTCGACGTTGATTTCGAAGCAGGCTATTACCTTCGAGGGCGCGGACCAAAGGAGCGCATTCTCGGGCTGGTTGCCGGCCGGCCCGTCACGGAGCGGCTCGAGCTCGACGCGGAATTCTATGATGACCGCCCTTACGAGGCGACGCCGCATTCGACGACGTTGGATGTCGGCGGCCGCTTCAAGCTGCAGCCGGGCATCATCGCGCTGTTCATGGCTGGTCGCAGCATCAACGGCCTTTCCGAAGGCCAACCCGAGTTCTTCGGCTACTTCGGGGTGCAAATTCTATTGAGCAATTACGGGCGCACGCTTTCCTCAGAACCGTGAGCCAAGGAGCCCCGGCGCCATCGCCGGGGCGCGGACGGCGCATGCACGCCGCGCCGCTAGTTCGACGCGACGACCCCGGGCGGTTTCCAGGTGCCTTCGCCCGGCGGCAAGATCGACGGCGGGGCGTCCTTGGGCCAGTACAGGCGCATCACCAAGTAGACCGTACCGTCGGGTGCCGGCAACCAGTTGGCTTCCCTAGCCTTGCCCGGCGAATCTTTCTGAAGGTAGAGCGTCAGCGATCCATCGGGATCTCTCTTCAATCCCGGCAGAATCGGCGAATTGATGAGATAGCGATTGATCGGGTTTTCGATCAGGAGCTGGCTCTTGCCGTCGTACATGGTCACCGACCAGAATGCATTCACCGGCGGCAGCCCGCCCTTGGCAAACGTGATCGTGTAGTTGTGCTTGCCGGTATCGATGGTCTCACCGGCAGCGGTGACCCGGGTTTGCGGATATATGGCCTCGATGGCACTGTTGCCGTAAATGCCTGCTTTGGCCGCCGCCGCGCGCTTCAGCCAATCCCCCTTATAAAAATCGCTGTCGCCGAAGAACGAACCCACCTGCCAGCCGTTCACATGGGCCCCGCCGCTCGCGATGAATTTGTCGATCTTGTCCTCCCCCTCCTTCATGCCGAGCAGTACCGCGGCCTTGTGCTCGGCTGAGAGATCCTTCATTTCAAATCTCTTGCCGGGGCCGATTCCGATGCGCGCCAATTTTGCGCGAATCGCCTCCTCCTCCGGCCTCGATGGCGCGGCGGACGGCGGCGGAAAATTGCGTGGTCGAATGAAATACCTGCTTGATCCCGGCGGGCATCTCGCCCTTCCAATCCGGTCCCGCCACCAAATGGTCGCCGGCAAGAGAACCGGTGGCACGGGTGCCGATGTAACCGTAGTTGTAGGTGTTGCCGTCGGTCAATTGCACCGCGTAGTAGCGCGATTTGTCGATCGCCGGGACCGATAACACCATCGGTTCGGCGCGCAGATCCATGAACACGAAAGAATACGGCGTGTCGCTGTTGGGCGTGACAACCGCGGTGTCCTTGTAGGTGAATACGCGGGCCTCGTTGTTGATCACGTTGAACGGCGCCTTGAATTGACCCGAATTGCGGTCCACGGAAAACTGATACATCACCGTGTAGTTCATCACGATCGGCAGGCCATAGATAAAGCCTTCTTCGGCGATGGCCTTCGCGTCCTCGATGCCCGGTGCGGGCACGCCCGCGGCGATGTCCTTTTTTTCCGCCTGCGCGACCGTGTCGTTCTTGTTGCCGCAAGCGACCGTCATGGTCGCCGCGGCGAGCAGCACCGCCCATTTCAGGCGCTTAAAAAGCATCGATGTCATGTCCGGAAAACTACATAAATCATATTGGGTAATGCGGGGTTGCGTGCGCGACCGGCGGCATATACTGCCGCGGCCGCACACGTGCTTACAAAAGCATCACGGGCAGCGACGGTTTTGGTTGCGGCTCGAGGGCTGTGCGAGCCACTATTCGCGCTTCGATTGCCAGGAAAGAGGAACTCATCATGTCCGAATCTCCGCCTGAAGGTTTTCCCATTTACCGCTTGCTCACCGGCAAGGATAATGCCGAGTTCTGTCGCCGGGTCTCGGAGGCTATCGCCATAGGATATCAACTCTACGGTTCACCGGCGGCGGCGTTCAACGGGGACCACGTGGTCCTCGCGCAGGCCGTTCTGTGGCCCGATCAAATGGGATGAGAGACGGCTGCCGGGCTCCATGGCCGTTGCCGGTGACTTTGTTCGCCACGCGCTGGAGCAGCTTTCCGGTCTGCGTGCTGTGGCCTCGCGGCGCATGTTCGGTGGCGTGTATCTCGCTCTGCGGATCGAGGTGCAACGGCCGCCAGCCCAGGCGCCATCGCGCCTTCTCGCCGCTCTGCCATTGACGAAGTGCGTAGCCTCGGGCCCACTCACCCAACTCCGCAGCGATCTGATTCGCGGAAATGACTTCCGGATCCGAACGACGCGTGCCGTACCGATGTGCGTATGCGCGGGCGATACGGCCGACCGGCACGCCGTTGATTGCGGCGCCGATGTAGGATTCCCCGGACGCGCTTTTTTCCAGTGCCAACCGGTACAGGACGGCGAGATCATCGGCGTGCACCAGCGGCCAGTGCACTTGCTCGCCGCCGACGATCCGCACCGCGTTGCGCTCGACGGCATCGGCCCGGAACCGAGCGAAGACACCCGCCGCAGGGCAGGTACACCATCGCCGGGTGGATCACGACCGAGTCGATGCCGGGGGCCTCGAGCACCAGCCTGCAGTGCGCCACGCCCCAAGCGAAAGCCGGCAGAGGATCAAATGGGGTTGCCTCGGTCGTCGCCCTCCGCTCGTCGCTCTCGCCATACAACCAGCAACCTCCCGTATAGATGAAGCGGATATTGCGGACCGCGGCGAGCCAGGGTTCAGGATCTGCCATGTCGCCCGTGATGGGCCGGGCGCCGATGCGCGCAACCGCGGTTGCCGAAGCGGCGGACCGGGCAAGCGCGACCACCTCGTGGCCCGCTCGAATCAGTTCGCGCACCACCGGACCGCCAATCGACCCTGTCCCGCCGAGCACCAGTACTTTCACGAACCGACTCCACGCGGGGGGTGGCCCATTTCCGCCTGTTGCGGAATATCTTGCAGAATCCACGCAAGAACGTCGAATATGAGGCGGGCTGCCGGCGGATTTCGCCGGCGCTCTTGGGAGCAAATCTTGGATTCGAGGCATCGATTGAGTCACCAAGAAGCCGTGCCGCGGTGGGTCCCCTCGCCGCTCCTGCTGGCGTCCGCCGCATTGCATTTGAGCGCCGGCGCCGCCGCGCTGATGCGCCCGCGCATCTGGCCGTGGGCGTTGGGCGCAGTCGCCCTGAACCATGCCGTGCTGGGCGCAGCAGGGCTTTGGCCCAAGAGCCGGCTGTTGGGACCCAACTGGACTCATCTGCCGGCGGCCAGCGGCATGCGCAGCGAAGTGGCAATCACCGTCGACGACGGCCCGGACCCTGAAGTGACGCCGCGCGTTTTGTCGCTGCTCGGCATGTACGGCGCGCGCGCGAGTTTCTTTTGCGTCGGGGGGCGCGTCGAGCGCTATCCCGAGCTCGCGCAGGAAATCATCCGCTGCGGCCATGCGATCGAAAACCACACCCAGCGCCACCGTCACACCTTTTCGTTGCTCGGACCGCGCGCCATGGAAGCGGAAATCACCCGGGCGCAGGACAGCATCGAGCGGGTCACCGGCGAGACGCCGTGCTTCTTCCGTGCGCCCGCAGGGCTGCGCAATCCGTTTCTCGATCCGGTGCTGTGCCGCCTGCAACTGCGCCTGGCAAGCTGGACGCGCCGCGGCTTCGATACCGTAAGCGGGGATGCGGACACGGTTTACCGGCGCCTGGTAAGCCCGCTGCGGGGCGGCGATATCTTGCTGCTGCATGACGGCAATGCGGCGCGCGGGCGCACCGGGCAGCCGGTAATCCTCGAGGTGCTGCCGCGGTTGCTGGAGACCCTCCTCAGCCGGCGGCTCAAATCCATCACATTGCGCGCCGCGCTGCCATGAGCCTCGCCCGAGAGCTGCTGAGCGCCGCGAGCGATCCCTATCGTGCCGCCGGAAGGTTTGCGTATCATTATGCCCGCGGCAAACTGGCACACGATCCGGCTTTCGAAGCGATTTTGGCGCGCGGGCTTTTGGTGCGGCGGGCGCGAATCCTCGACCTCGGCTGCGGCCAGGGCTTGCTGGCCGCGCTGCTGGTGGCCGCGCGAGAGGTCTGGAATTGCGGCCAATGGCCGGATGATTGGCCGCCGCCGTCGCAATCGCCGAAGATTCGGGGCATTGAACTGGTGGGGCGATTCGTGGAGCGCGCGGACCGGGCGCTTGCGCACCGCGCGGAGTTCATCGCCGCCGATATGCGCGACGTCGCCTTCGGCGCCGCCGACGGCATCGTCATGCTCGACGTCCTGCATTACCTGGAATATGCGGATCAGTGCGCGATTCTGCAGCGGGCGCACCAGGCTTTGGACGGCGACGGAATTTTACTGCTGCGTGTGGGCGACGCCGCCGAAGGAGTTCGTTTTGCATTGGGCAAGTGGGTGGATCAAGTGGTGCTGCTCGCGAGCGGGCGCGGAATGAAGGCGCTGTATTGTCGCCCGCTGACCGAATGGCGCGATTTGTTGCGCTCGGCGGGCTTCGAAAGCGAAATTGTGCCGATGAGCCCGGGCGCGCCCTTTGCCAACGTGCTGATCATCGCCAAACCTCGATGAAACCGCTTCTCGTCAAGGATTTCACGGCGACCAGCTGCATCGGGCGGGGGCTCGAACAGACCTTCGACGCCCTGATCAGGCGGCACAGCGGTCTCAAGGCTTGCGAGTTCGAGACCGTCCGCCTCGACACTCACGTTGGCGAGGTATCCGGGGTCGACAACCAACGAGTGCCCGTCGATCTCGGCCGCTTCGATTGCCGGAACAATCGATTGGCCGAACTTGCCCTGGCGCAAGACGGCTTTCTCGAGGCGGTCGAGGAGACCGCGGATCGCTGCGGGCGCAAGCGCATCGGCGTATTCATCGGCACCAGCACATCGGGCATCCTCGAAACCGAATTGGCGTACCGCAAACTCGATCCGCTCAGCGGCGCACTGCCGGCGAATTTCGACTACGCGGCAACTCACAACTCGTTCTCGGTGGCCGATTACCTGCGCCGGCGGTTGCAATTGGAAGGCCCGGCAATGACCGTATCCTGCGCCTGCGCATCGAGCGCCAAGGTCTTCGGCTCGGCGCGGCGCATGATCGAGGCGGGGCTGATCGATTCCGCCCTGGTGGGCGGGGTGGACTCGTTGTGCTTGACCACTCTGTACGGCTTTCATTCCCTGCAGCTGTGCTCGAATGCGCCGTGCCGCCCGTTCGACGTGGAGCGCGACGGCATCTCGATCGGGGAAGCCGCGGCGTTTGCCCTGCTCACCCGGGCCCCCGCTACATTGAAGGGCGATGAGGTGTTGCTGTTGGGCGTGGGTGAATCGAGCGACGCGTACCACATGTCCGCGCCGCACCCCGAGGGGGATGGCGCGCGGCGCGCGATGCTCGCGGCGCTCTCGGCCGCGAATCTTGAACCCGAGGCGATCGACTACATCAACTTGCACGGCACCGGCACTCCGAGCAACGACCGCTCCGAAAGCCAGGCCGTCGCCGGCGTATTCGGAGCGACGACCCCCTGCAGTTCGACCAAGGGCGCGACCGGACATACCCTTGGCGCCGCGGGCGCGCTTGAAGCGGTGATCAGCGCGTTGGCGCTGCGCAACGGCTTGATGCCCGGCGGCGCACAAACCCGGCGGGTCGATCCCGCGCTCGCCGCTCACTACCTCTTGGCGAACCGCCACGGCCGCGTTGCCCGGGTGCTGAGCAACTCCTTCGGCTTCGGCGGGGCGAACTGCAGCCTGATTTTTGGGCTCGCCGGATGAACATCGCGGGCTATGTGGGCGGCATCGGCATATTGGGACCCGGACTCAACAATTGGGCCGAGGCGGCGGCCGTGCTGTCGGGCCGGCTAGCCTACGAACCGGCTCCGACGGTGCTGCCGGTGCCCGCGGTATTGCCGTCAACGGAGCGGCGCCGCACCGGCCGTGTCGTGAAAACCGCGCTCGCGGTGGCCTTGGAAGCGACGTCGTGCGCCGGCATCGAGCCCGCGAAACTCGCCAGCGTGTTCGCTTCGTCGGGCGGCGATGGGCACAATTGCCATGAAATTTGCCGCGCGCTGGCGCTGGAAGCACGCGAAATATCGCCCACGCGTTTCGCAAATTCAGTGCACAACGCAGCGGCCGGCTATTGGAGCATCGCCACGGGCGCGAAGCGCGCGTCGACCGTGCTGTGCGCATTCGACGCCAGCTTCTGCGCGGGACTGTTGGAGGCGCTGACCCAGGTGACGGTAGACGAGGAATCGCTGTTGCTGATTGCCTACGATACGGAATATCCCGACCCCATGCGTTCCAAGCGGCCGATACCGGACGCATTCGGTGCGGCATTGGTGCTCACCCCCCGGCGGGAAGCCGGATCATTGGCGCGTATCGAAGCATCCCTCGGATTCGGGGCATGTGAAGCGCTTGCGGACGCCGGGCTGGAGTCGCTGCGCGCCACGAATCCCGCCGCACGGTGCCTGCCCTTGTTGCGGCAACTGGCGATGCATGTCAAAGGCCGCACGGTTCTCGAGTATCTTGACCTGTCGAATACCATCGTCGAGGTCGAACCATGCAACTAAATCGCGCCTGGATTGAAGCGCACATCCCGCACAAGGGCCGCATGTGTCTGCTCGATGAGGTCGTCGATTGGAGTGCGGAGCGGATCTCCTGCCGCGCCAGCGGTCACCGCGCCGCCGACCACCCGCTGCGAGCGCATGGCCGTCTCGGCATCGCCTGCGGCATTGAATTCGCCGCCCAGGCGATGGCGGTGCACGGCGCACTGGTCGGCGATGCGCTCGAGCCGCGCGAGGGCCCCGTGTCCAAGCCGCTCGCCGGCATTCTTGCGAGCGTTCGCGGTGTGCGCCTGCACGTGGCGCGGCTCGATGATGTGCAATCCGTTCTGATCTGCGATGCGCGGCGGATCGCCGGCGACCGGGGATCGATTCTGTATGAATTCGAGCTGCGATCGGCCACGACGCCGCTGCTCAGCGGCCGAGCCGCCGTGTTCGACTCGGCTTTTCGGAGGGACACTTGAACAAATCGGCGACGCGAGCGCTGGTCACCGGAGGAAGCGGAGGCCTGGGCGCCGCGATCTGCCGGCGCCTGGGCGCCGCCGGGCACTTCGTTTACGTGCACGCCAATCGCGGCGCCGCCGCCGCCGAGAGCGTGGTGCGCGACATCGTCGCAGCCGGCGGTGAGGCGCAGGCCATAGCCTTCGATGTGACCGATGCCGAGGCGACTCGAGCCGCGCTGGCGGCGGTATCGGAACGCTCGGCCGTGCAGATTCTGGTGAATAACGCCGGCATCCACGACGATGCGGTGTTCGCGGGCATGAGCGCCGATCAATGGCACCGCGTCATCGACGTGACGGTGGACGGCTTCTACAACGTGACTCAAGCGCTGGTGTTGCCGATGATTCGCACACGCTGGGGCCGCATCGTCAACATCTCCTCGGTCGCGGCGCTCACCGGCAACCGCGGACAGGTCAACTACGCCGCGGCAAAAGGCGCGCTGAATGCCGCGACCAAGGCGCTCGCCCTCGAGGTCGCGAGCCGCGGCGTCACCGTCAACGCGGTCGCGCCCGGCATCATCGCGAGCGGAATGGGCGCCTCGGCCTTCGATGCGGCGGCAATCGCGGATCTGGTTCCGATGAAGCGCCCGGGCACGGCCGAGGAAGTGGCCGCTCTGGTGGCGTACCTCGCCTCCCCCGAGGCGGGCTACATCACCGGACAGATCATCTCGATCAACGGCGGAATGATTTGAGGGCGCTCGTTTGCAATGGATCTCTCACTCGATGCCCCATTGCGGAAACGCCTGCAGAGCATCCACATAGTTGTGAATGACGTCCGTGTGTGCATCTTCCTGCCAGCCGCCCGGCTGCGGGCTCGTGCCCAGATCGCGCGGGCGGCCGAGCTCATCGATTGAATAGAGGGTGAAATCGAGCGCGGCGCGCGCTTCGCCCGCCAAGACCGCCGAACCGGTCGCCCCCGCATAGAGCGCCAGCACCGCGCCATACGTCGAGTTGATGCCGCCCCATGCTTGATGATCCTCGTCCTGTTCGTGGCAGACGGTAACGCCGAATTCCCGGTGAGTGAAAACCCGGCGAACGAACTCGATCAGTGCGCCCGAATCGGCGCGCCATTCCGGATCGAGCGATGCGCCCTGTTCAAGCAAATACCGCGCGAGATTCAAAGGCGCCCACGCGGTGCGATTGCCGGGCGTGTCGTGATCCTCGAAAAACTGCGCGAACAGCGCGCCATCGGCCGCCGCGCTCGGAATCTGATGGCGCTTGATCCAATTCCACAAGGATCGGCGCGACGCGCCGAATTCTTCGAATCCGCGCGCGAGCAGCGCATCGTAGAGCCGCAGGATGTAGCTCATGTTTCCCGAAACGGGGCCCCGGCCTTCGCCGCTTCGGAAATCGGCGCGAAACGGCCAGGGCGACCGGACCTCATCCCCGTCGTTTTGATTGGCGGCGAGGACGCGGGCGTTTTGCAGTGCTTGCTCCAGGTATTTGCGCTCCCCCGCCGCGTCGGAGAGAAGCACCAACGCATAACCGGCGATGCCGCCCTTGTCGGGCTCGATCTCGAAGGGCCGATCGCCCTGTGTGCCGCAATCCTCGGGCTGCGGAAACTTGCCGCGAATGCCGGTGGAGCGCGTGAACGCGGGAAATCGGCCCTCGTTTGGCGTCAGCGCCTCCTTGAGCAGGTAATCGCCCATGGAACGCGCCGCGTTCAGAAACCAGGAATCCCGTCCGCCGCGCAGTTCGCGAATTTTAAGGTAGGACAGAATGCCCATGCCGTTCTGCGTGGCGGGGATCGTGTCGGTGCGGTCGGGCATCGGCACCCAATTGCCGTCCAGAAAGGTCGCTTGGACGAAGCGCGGATAGCCGTTATCCCAGGGACATTGGCGGTAGAAATCCATTTCCAGATCGAGCGCCGCGTTCCAAGAGATCCACGGCCTCAAACGGCCCGAGGAGTCGAACACCAGGGGGTGGCCCGCCAAACTGTTCGGCCGATCGGCTTCTTGGTCTGACATCATTCCTCATCCGCGCCGGGATGCGCTCGCAATTCCCACGATGTCGACACTCTCGGTCTGCGGATCGTAGAGGATTTGCGCTTCGCCGCGCTCTATCTGGCGCTTGACGCGGCGCACCTTGTCCTCGAGCGAGAATTCCCGCTCCCCGTAGTCCGTGCCCTCGCGCAGCACGAACGACTCGATGATCGAGCGCAATAATTCCGCCTTGAGTTCGGTGTGCGGGACTACCACGGCGCTGTGCCGATCTTCGTTCATAGGCCGAGTATAGCCTGCGACACCGGTGTCCAAGCCCGCGGGAGTTTTGGAGTATGATTGCGCGGCTTTTTATCGAAATCCCGGCCATCGCCTGTCATTGCCGCCAAGGTCCTGATTCATTTTGAAAACCGCCAATCGCAAGACTCCCAAGGTGGGCTTCGTGAGCCTGGGATGCCCCAAGGCGCTGGTCGATTCGGAGCGCATACTCACGCGGCTGCGCGCCGAAGGCTACGAAGTGGCTGCGAGCTATCGCGCGGCCGATCTCGTGGTGGTGAACACCTGCGGCTTCATCGATGCGGCGGTGGACGAATCTCTCGATGCCATTGGCGAAGCACTGGCCGAGAACGGCAAGGTGATCGTGACCGGCTGCTTGGGCGCGCACCCGAAGAAAATCCTCGATCGCCATCCGCAGGTGCTCAAAATCACGGGCCCCCAGCGCTATGAAGAGGTGGTCGCGTCGGTGCATGAGTTCCTGCCGCCGAAGCATGAGCCGTTCCTGGACCTCATTCCGGCTCAAGGCGTGAAATTGACGCCCCGTCATTACGCGTATCTCAAGATATCCGAGGGCTGCAATCATCACTGCAGCTTTTGCATCATACCCTCGATGCGCGGGCCACTGGTCAGCCGGCGGATCGGTGACGTGCTGCGCGAGGCCGAACAGCTGGTGCGCGCCGGCGTCAAGGAAATCCTGGTGATTTCCCAGGATACGAGCGCCTACGGCGCCGATTTGAAATACGCCGCCGAGCCCTGGCGGGGCACGCCGCGGCCTGCGCGCTTCTACGATCTCGCCGCCGCCTTGGGCGAGCTCGGGGCGTGGATCCGGCTGCACTATGTCTACCCCTACCCGCACGTGGATCGGGCGATCGAGCTGATGGCCGACGGGCGGGTCTTGCCGTATCTCGACATTCCGTTCCAGCACGCAAGCGCCCGCATATTGAAGCTGATGAAGCGGCCGGCCGCCGCGGAAGACACCCTGGAGCGTATCGCCGCCTGGCGACGCGTCGTTCCCGACATCACGATTCGCAGCACCTTCATCGTCGGGTTTCCGGGCGAATCCGAGCAGGACTTCGAGGAGCTGCTCGATTGGATGCGTATCGCGCAACTCGACCGCGTCGGCTGCTTCGAGTATTCCCCGGTCGAGGGAGCGGCCGCCAATGCGCTGCGGCAAACTCCGGTTCCCGATGAGGTCAAAGCGGAACGCCGCGCGCGATTCATGGTGCTCGCCGCCGAGATCAGCGCAAAGCGGCTCCAAAAAAAGATTGGCCGTACCATGCGGGTGCTCATCGATCGAATCGAAGAGAACGTGGGCGTCGCACGCTCGGCAAGCGATGCCCCCGAGATCGACGGCAGCGTGCGCATTCTTGACGCGAATGGATTGAAGGCGGGTGAATTCGCCGGGGTGCGGATCACCGGAGCGAGCGCCTATGATCTCGAGGCACGCTTGGTTTCCTAGTTGTGTAAGCTTGGCCGGTCAAGCCATCGGCGCATCTGGAGATTCGAACGTGGAAATAGCGGCAGACAGAGTGGTATTGATTCATTACACGCTCAAGAACGAGAGCGGCGCCGTGCTCGACAGTTCGGCCGGCGGCGAACCGCTGGCCTATATACAAGGTCACGGGAATCTCGTTCCGGGCCTGGAGCGAGCGCTCGAGGGCAAGCAAGGGGGCCATACCCTGGCGGTCACCATTGCGCCGGCGGATGCCTACGGCGCCCGCGACGAGGCGCTGGTGCAGCGCGTCCCCAAACGGTCACTGCAGGGCTCCGGCGAAATCCGCAAAGGCATGCAGTTTCAGGCGCGCACCGAGACCGGTATGCGGGTGTTTACGGTGACCGGCATCGCGGGCGACATGGTGTCGCTCGACGGCAATCACCCGCTCGCCGATCAGACTCTGCATTTTGACGTGGAGGTGGTCAGCGTCCGCGAAGCCACGACGGAAGAATTGGAGCACGGCCATGTCCACGGCGTCGGCGGACATCACCACTGAGAGCCGGTCTTCAAGTGTTCCGCCCGTCGAACCCGCGTAAATTTGTCCGCCTGTCGGATGTCGGACGATCGTCCGTGCCGATTTGGACGTAATCCCCGGCGACATCGTGCGCCCGGCACCCTTGGTTTTACTTAACCTTTCCGCGTGGCATCGAAGGCTTCGCTAAGCGCGATTCGATGTGCATAATGACTCCTCGCCACCTCAATTTCACCCCAAAGGACCATCCCGGATGGAGCGTCGTTTGCACACTCGACACCGCGCGCGCACCACCGTGTACGTCGTCATGTCCGGGCGCAAGAGCCGGATCTGCAAGGCCAAGAACTTGAGCGCCAACGGTGTCTACGTCGAGACGGAAAATTTGGGTCTGCGCAAGGGGCAGCAAGTCCACCTCGCCTTCGCGATCAACTTGGGCCTGGTCACCAAGATCCATCGCCGCACCGCCATCGTTGCCCATGTGACGCGCGGTGGAACCGGGCTGATGATGGAGCAGTTCGGCGGACGCTGAACAAGTCGATTCCCTGTAAACTTGCGGGTGCATGCCACCCAGGCCCCTAGAACCCCCCCCGGATGCGATCCGCATCCGCGGCGCGCGCCAGAACAATCTCAAGAATCTCGATCTCGATATCCCGCACAACGAGCTGATCGTCGTCACCGGCGTCAGCGGCTCGGGAAAATCCTCCCTGGTGTTCGACACCCTGTACGCCGAAGGCCAGCGCCGCTACGTCGAAACCTTCTCGCCCTACGCGCGGCAATTCCTGGACCGGATGGACCGGCCCCTGGTCGATCGCATCGAAGGCATTCCCCCGGCGATCGCCATCGATCAAACGAATCCGGTGCGCACCTCCCGCTCGACCGTCGGCACCATGACCGAATTGAACGATCACTTGAAGCTCTTGTTCGCGCGCGCCGCCGTTCTGCACTGTCGCGGCTGCGCGCGCCCGGTGCGCCGCGATACGCCGCAGACCATTCGCGACGCCATCGCACAGCGATCCCGCGACAGCGGCTTTCCGCGCCTGCTGCTGACATTTCCGGTCACCATCCCGAAGAACTTCAGCGAAGCGGAAGTCAAGGAGCTGCTCGCAGGCCAGGGCTACACGCGCATTCACGAGCGGCGCGGCGACACACTGCAGGTGATTCAGGACCGCTTTCGATGGGACGCGGTCGATTCCGCCCGCGCCGGCGACGCCATCGAGGGCGCACTCAGGGTTGGGCATGGACGTCTCGATGTCTACCCGCAAAGCGAGACCGGTGCATCGCATGCGCCTTGGCGCTTTTCCGCGGCGCTGCACTGCCCTGACTGCGATATCGGCTACAAGGACCCTGCTCCCAGCGCCTTCAGTTTCAATTCGCCGATCGGCGCCTGCGATGCGTGCCGCGGCTTCGGACGCATCATCGGTGTCGACTATGGCTTGGTCATTCCGGATACGGGCTTGTCGCTCCGCCAGGGCGCCGTCAAGCCCTGGCAAACCGAGTCCTACAAGGAATGCCAGGCGGACCTCATGAAGTTCGCCCGCAAGCGCGCCGTGCCGGTCGACACGCCCTGGCGGGATCTGACGGATGCGCAACGCGCCTGGGTGCTCGATGGGGAAGGCGAGTGGACCAAGAACGTCTGGTACGGCGTGAAACGATTCTTCGCCTGGCTCGAGACCAAGGCGTACAAAATGCATATCCGCGTGCTGCTCTCGCGCTACCGCTCCTACACCGAATGCACGGCCTGCCGGGGCGCGCGATTGAAGCCCGAGGCGCTGCTCTGGCGAATCGGCGCACCGGGCATCAACATCCGCGAATTGATGCTGCTGCCGATCGACGAATGCCGGCGCTTTTTTGCGGGCCTCGCCCTGCCGCCACCGCTCGATCAAGCCGTCGATCTCCTGCTGCGGGAAATCCGCGCACGCCTGACCTATTTGACCGATGTCGGCCTGGGGTATTTGAACCTCGACCGCCAATCGCGCACCCTGTCCGGCGGCGAAGTGCAGCGGATCAATCTCACCACGGCGCTCGGCACCTCCCTGGTCGACACCCTGTTCGTGCTGGATGAGCCCTCGATCGGACTGCATGCGCGCGACGTCGGACGCATCGTCGGCGTCATGCAGCGTCTGCGCGACGCCGGCAATACGCTGGTCGTGGTCGAACACGATCCCGCCGTGATGCTGGCCGCCGATCGGGTGCTCGACATAGGGCCGGGACCCGGTGAGCATGGCGGAACGATCGTGTTCCAGGGATCCATAGCCGCACTCGCCCACGCGCGCGGCTCGCTCACCGCGGACTACCTGTTTCGCCGCCGCCGGGTCGATGTCCCGCGCACCGCGCCGCCGCCGGCTCGGCCGCCCGGCGCCGCCGGCGTCCTGCGCATCGAAGGCGCGGCCGAACACAATCTCAAGAACATCGATGTCGACATTCCGCTCAATCGCCTGGTCTGCGTCACCGGCGTCAGCGGCTCCGGCAAGTCGACGCTGGTCCACGACGTGCTCTACCCCGCGCTCGAGCGCGCCAAAGGCAAACCCACCGAGAATCCCGGCCGGCATCGCGCCCTGCAGGGCGCCTCCTTGATCGATGACGTCGTCATGGTCGATCAAAGCCGCATCGGCCGCACCACGCGCTCCAATCCCGCGAGCTACGTGGGCGCGTTCGATGCCATCCGCGCCTTGTTCGCCAAATTGCCGCAGGCGCGCGAGCGCAAGTACACGGCAGGCACCTTCAGTTTCAATGCCGGCAACGGCCGCTGCCCCGGCTGCGGCGGCAACGGGTTCGAGCACGTCGAAATGCAGTTTCTCTCCGATGTGTACCTGCGCTGCCCCGATTGCGACGGCAAACGCTATCGGGCGGAGATCCTCGAGTGCAAATTGGTGCGCGGCGGCGCGGCGCCCCTGAGCATCGCGGAGGTGCTCGAACTCACGGTGTCCGAAGCATTGGCGGCTTTTCACGCCGACACCGAAGTCTGCCTGCGCCTCGCACCGCTGGCGGAAGTGGGCCTCGAGTATCTGCGCCTCGGACAGCCCGTGCCTACGCTTTCGGGCGGTGAAGCGCAGCGCTTGAAGCTCGCCGGTCATTTGGCCGATAACGCGGTGCGCGCGCGCAAACGCGCGACCGGCACGCGCGGCTCATTATTTTTGTTCGACGAACCGACCACCGGCCTGCATTTCGACGATGTGGCCAAACTGTTGCGCGCCTTTCGCCGGCTGATCGAGGCGGGTCACTCGCTCCTCGTCATCGAGCACAACCTGGATGTGATGCGCGCGGCCGATTGGATCATCGACCTGGGTCCAGAGGGCGGCGATGCGGGCGGCGCGCTGATCGGCGCGGGCACACCCGCACGGATCATGCGCATCGCCTCATCGCACACCGGGCGCGCGCTGCGCGAGAGCATCCACGGTGCGCCGTTCGCCGATGCGGCGCACCCCGCGGTGCGCGATGCCTCGGGCGATGCCGGGCGCCGCGCCCCGGGGCCGCAGGCCATCGAAATCCGCGGCGCCCGCGAGCACAACTTGAAGAATATCGATGTGAGCGTGGCGCGCAATCAATTCACGGTCGTCACCGGCGTCTCCGGCAGCGGCAAAAGCACCCTGGCTTTCGACATCGTGTTTGCCGAGGGACAGCGCCGCTATCTCGAATCCCTCAACGCCTATGCCCGACAATTCGTCCAGCCCGCCTCGCGTCCCGACGTCGATGCGATATTCGGCATTCCGCCCACCGTCGCAATCGAACAGCGCACCAGCCGCGGCGGGCGCAAGAGCACCGTGGCGACGCTCACCGAGATCTATCACTTTCTGCGACTGCTTTTCGTGAAACTGGGGGTGCAGCACTGCCCCGCCTGCGACATCCCGATCGAACCGCAGTCCGCCGACGCGATTGCCGCACGGTTGCTCAGAGAATACCGCGGCCGGAATATTGCCCTCGCCGCACCGCTCATCGTCGCGCGCAAGGGCCTGTACACGGCGCTTGCGAAATGGGCTCGCGGCAAGGGCTATCGCGAGTTGCGCGTCGACGGCGCGCTCGTTTCCACGATCAAATGGCCGCGGCTCGACCGCTTCGCGGAACACAACATCGAATTACCCGTGGCCTCGCTCAAGGTGAGCGGCACACGGGAGACGGCGCTGCGCGAGGCGCTGGCCACGGCGCTCGAGCACGGGCGCGGCGTGGTTCACGTTCGCGATGAGGCGAACGGCACGGCCGGCGCTGCGGCCACGTTCTCCACCAAGCGCGCCTGCCCGAAATGCGGCGCCGGCTTTCCCGAACTCGACCCGCGCCTGTTCTCGTTCAATTCACGGCATGGCTGGTGCAAAAGCTGCTTCGGCACAGGGCTCTCACTGGCCGACTTCGATGCCGAGCAAAGCGGCGAGGAATCCAGGTGGCGCGACGCGGCGGACTCGGCGCCCAACGGCACTCCCGGTGCGCCGACCGATGCCGCGCCGGCGGTCTGTCCCGACTGCTCGGGCGAGCGGCTCAATCCCGTGGCGCGCCACGTGCTGTTTCGCGGCCGCTCGATCGCCGCCCTCTCGCACCTACCGGTGCAGGAATTCGCCGCCGCCTTGGGCAAATTGAAATTGCGCGGCCGCGAACTCGATATCGCACGCGATCTGTGCGCGGAACTCGGTGCGCGCACCGCGTTTCTGTGCGACGTCGGCCTCGGCTATCTCGAGCTCGATCGCGCCGCCCCCACGCTCTCCGGCGGCGAGGCGCAGCGCATTCGCCTGGCCGCTCAGCTCGGCTCGAACCTGCAGGGGGTGTGCTATGTACTGGACGAGCCCACCATCGGCCTGCACCCGCGCGACAACTTGTCGCTCCTCGATACGCTCGACCGGTTGCGCGGCAAGGGCAATACCCTCATCGTGGTCGAGCACGATGAGGAAACGATCCGCCGCGCCGATCACGTGATCGACCTGGGCCCCGGCGCCGGCACGCGCGGCGGCCGTTTGGTGGCGCAAGGCACCGCGGCGGAGCTCGCCCGGATGAACAATTCAGCCACCGGGCGCTGCCTGGCGGCCCCGCTCACGCACTCGCGCGCTCGGCGCAGAACCGTCGATGCCGAGACGGCCTCGATTCGCATCCGCGGCGCGACCCTGCACAATTTGCGCCAGGCCGATGCGCGTATTCCGCTGCGCCGCTTGACCGTGATCACAGGCGTCTCGGGCTCCGGCAAGTCCTCTCTGGCGCGTGACGTGCTACTGCGCAATCTCGAGCGCCTGTTGGCGCGCTCCGCGCGCGCGGCCGCACCATCCGCCGCGGGATGCAAATCGATCGACGGCTGGCAATCGGTGAGCCGGGTGCTCGAGGTCGATCAGACTCCCATCGGCAAGACTCCGCGATCCTGCCCGGCCACCTACATCGGATTTTGGGATTCGATACGCCGGCTCTACGCGGAGACCACCGACGCACGCATCCGCGGTTTCACCCCCAGCCGATTTTCGTTCAACACGGCGGGCGGGCGCTGCGAAGCCTGCGAGGGCCAGGGGATGAGGCGCGTCGAGATGAATTTTCTGCCGGACGTCCAGGTGCTGTGCGATGTGTGCGGCGGCCGCCGCTTCAATCAGGAGACCCTGGAAATCTTGTTCAAGAACAAGAGCATCGGGGAAATTCTCGCGCTGTGCGTCGATGATGCCGCGGAATTCTTCGCGGCGCAGCGCAGCGTGCAGCACCCCCTTCGCCTCATGGCCGATGTCGGCCTCGGATACTTGAGCTTGGGCCAACCTAGCCCGACCCTTTCGGGCGGGGAGAGTCAACGAATCAAATTGGTCACCGAACTTGCGAAATCGCGCACCGACGCCTTGGGAATCGACATCGCCCGGCGCGAAGGGCAGCACACGCTGTACGTGCTCGACGAGCCGACGGTCGGATTGCACATGGCCGACGTCGAGAAGCTGGTGAAAGTTCTGCAGCGGCTGGTCGATGCGGGCAATACCGTGGTGGTGATCGAGCACAATTTGGACGTGATCGCGGAGGCGGATTGGATCGTCGACTTGGGGCCGGAAGGCGGCGCGGGCGGCGGACGCATCGTCGCCCAGGGCGATCCCGACGGCATCGCGCGCAAGCCGGCCAAGAGCCACACCGCGCGCATACTGGCCGGTTTTCTCGCCGAGCGCGGGGTGCCGTAAAGCCCGGCCGCCCTCCTGTGCTCATGGTTAGTCGATCTCCGTGTCCTCATCGGAGGGCATCGTCGTCAGGGCCAACTCAATGTTGCTGGCCAGATGATTGGCGTACTTTGCCGCTTCGAATAGATGAAGCGAGTCGTAGTACTTCGCCTTGCGCCGATAATTGTCGATATCGTCCTGCAGGACCCGGCGGGTTTCGTCTTTCGTCATTTGTAATCTCCTGGAAAGCAGACACCCTTCGCGCCGATGGCAACGCCGAGGGCACCCGACGATCGCCGCATCGGGTTTCAATCCTTCTTAGATCGATAGAGGTTCCTATGAACGCGTATGTTCTTCAATGCGTATTTGGTCCACTACCGAGCCAACTTGCTGACTGACCCACGGGCACTGGCCAGACGCATCGCAGCATTCGATGAGCTGTGGCCTGGACCACCGGAGAAAAAATTCAAATCTCAGCCAACCGCACGTGAAGAGCGTGGCCGCCCGGACAATTGCCGAATAGTATGAAGTTGTCATCACTTCACCGTCGGCGGCGGTATGCTCAGCATGCCCTATGGCAACATCCATTATTGAGGAGCGACAATGATTAAAACGAAACTAGTTTGCGCAGGTCTCTGCGCATTGGGCCTGGTCGTATCGAGCGGCTGCGCGGAGCAGGAAAAGAAGGAAGCAGCAGCGGCTCAGACGATGCCTGTCAACTGCGCAACAGCTCCCGGCGACCTGCGCATGCTGAACTCGGAGAAGGCCAGCACGGCATCAAAAATCGGTAATGGCATCTCGATGGTTGTGCCGATAGGCCTTGTCGCCGGGCTGGTGACAGGTACCGAAAAGACCAAATACGAGGTGACCACAGGGGAATACAACAAGGCGCTCGACACCAAAATCGCCCAGATCAAGGCGGCTTGTCCGGGGGCTCAGGCCGATTAGAGAGCCGGGCGTCCGCGGGGGGTCATATGGATATCCAAGGCGAACGGCGCCTGATTGCCGGTCGGGATGCGGTGTGGCGCGCGCTTAATGACGTGGAGGTGCTGCGCGACTGCATCCCCGGGTGCCAAAAACTCGAACGGGTGTCCGACACGGTCATCGAGGCCACCATCGCCGCGCAAATCGGGCCGGTCAAAGCGCCCTTCGTAAGCCGCATCGAACTCAAGGATTTGGATCCCCCGCGCGCCTACACCCTGGTCGGCGAGGGCAAGAGCGCCGCCGCCGGTTTCGGCCGGGGCGAGGCGCGCGTCGCGCTCGAGGAAGAAGCCGGTGTCACCACCTTGAGATACACGGCCGAACTCAAACTAGGCGGCAAGATCGCCCAGATCGGCGCCCGGCTGGTCGAGGGCGCGACGCGCCAGCTCGCCGACCAATTCTTCACCAAGTTCGCCGCCCGATTCGAGCAACCGGCTGCCGCGGCCGCACCGCCCGCTCCCGCTCCAGGGCGGCGGCACTCGACCTACCTGTGGATACTGATCGCCCTCGCCGCACTCCTGGGCTTCGTCTATTGGCTCACGGCGCGATGAGAGCGACAATACAAGAATAAAGGGGGCGCAATGATGTTGTCCGTCAATCTGCACGTGAACGGCAAGGCCGTTCATCTCTTGGTCGAGCCCGAGACCCTGCTGGTTGATGCGCTGCGTGAACAGCTACGCCTCACGGGCACCCACGTCGGATGCGACACCAGCCAATGCGGCGCCTGTACCGTACTCCTCGATGGGTATTCGGTGAAAAGCTGCACCATGCTGGCGGTGCAGGCTGCGGAGCGGCAGGTCACGACCATCGAAGGACTGGGGACCGCTTCGGCGCTGCACCCGATGCAGGCGGCGTTTCGGGAGCATCATGCGCTGCAGTGCGGCTTTTGCACGCCCGGCATGATCATGAGCGCGGTCGACCTGCTGTCGCGCAACCCGAACCCGACCGAGGCCGAGGTGCGCGCCGGGCTCGAAGGCAACATCTGCCGCTGCACCGGTTATCACAACATCGTGCGGGCCGTGCTCGACTGCGCGCAGAAGATGAATTCCGCACCCGTTCGGGAGAGCGCCCATGGATGAAGTGGGAACCGGCGGACTCATCGGCCAATCGGTCAAGCGAACCGAGGATATTCGCTTCATTACCGGGCGCGGCCGCTACACCGACGACATCGCGCGCCCCAACACCGCCTACGCGGCCATCGTGCGCGCAAACGTCGCGCACGCCCGGATCAAATCCATCGATGCCGCGGCTGCGCGGGCCGCCCTGGGCGTCGTTGAGGTCTACACCGGAGCGGACATGGCCGCCGACAAGATCGGCGGATTACCCTGCGGATGGGCGGTGAAGAACCGCGACGGCAGCCCGCAGGCCGAGCCCGCGCATCCGGCCCTGCAATCGGATCGTGTTCGCTATGTCGGCGATCAGATCGCCGTCGTCATCGCCGAGACGCAGGCCCAGGCGCGCGCCGCGGCCGAACTGGTCAACGTCGACTACGAGGAGCTGCCCGTGGTGGTCGATGCCCGCACGGCGCTCGCGCCCGGTGCGCCGCAGCTGCATGCCGAAGCCAAGGGAAATCTGTGCTTCGACTGGGAGCTGGGCGATGCCGGCGCGGTCGAGCAGGCGTTCGCACGGGCAGCGCACCGCGTCACCCTCGACCTTAGAAACAACCGGCTGATCGCCAACGCGATGGAGCCGCGTTCATGCATGGGCGACTTCGACAGTGCGACCGGCGAGCACACGCTGATCACCGCCAGCCAAAATCCGCACGTCATCAGACTCCTGCTGGCGGCGTTCGTGTTCGGCATTCCGGAGCACAAATTCCGGGTCATCGCTCCGGACGTCGGCGGCGGATTCGGCTCGAAGATCTACCCGTACCCGGAAGACGTGATCGTGCTGTGGGCGGCCCGCAAGCTCGGCCGTCCGGTCAAGTGGACCGCGATGCGCGGCGAATCCTTTCTCTCCGATGCTCAAGGGCGCGACCATCACACCCACGCCGAACTCGCGCTCGACAAGGACGCCAATTTCCTCGCGCTTCGGGTCGAGACGATCGCAAACCTGGGTGCGTACCTGTCGACCTTCGCCCCGGCGGTGCCCACCTATCTCTACGGCACGTTGCTCGCCGGCACGTACCGGACGCCGGCGATCTACTGCAACGTCAAGGGCGTGTTCACCCACACGACCCCGGTCGATGCCTACCGGGGTGCGGGGCGGCCCGAGGCGACGTTCGTCGTCGAACGCATCGTCGATAAAGCCGCGCGCCAGCTCAAGATCGATCCCGCGGAGCTGCGGCGGCGAAACTTCATACCGCCGGGCGCCTTTCCCTACCAAACGCCGGTGGCCTTGATGTACGACACCGGCAATTATCATGCCACGCTCGACAGCGGCCTCAAGCTCGCGGACTACGCCGGCTTTTCGGCGCGGCGAGCAACAGCCGCCAAGCGCGGCAAATTGCGCGGCATCGGCATCAGCACCTACATTGAAGCCTGCGGAATCGCCCCCTCCGCCGTCGCGGGCGCGCTCGGCGCACGGGCGGGACTGTTCGAGGCGGCCACCATCCGCATCAACCCCACGGGGTCGGTGACGGTGCTCACCGGTTCGCACAGCCATGGCCAGGGCCACGAAACGACCTTCGCTCAGGTTGTCGCGCAAATGCTCGGCATCCCGATGGAGAACGTCGAGGTGGTGCACGGCGACACGGGCAAGATCCCATTCGGCATGGGCACCTATGGATCGCGCTCGATCGCGGTCGGCGGCGCGGCGATCGTGAGCGCGACGCGCAAGATCATCAACAAGGGACAGCGCATCGCCGCGCACCTGCTGGAGGCCTCGCCCGAGGATGTGGAATTCTCGGCCGGCCGCTACGTCGTGCGCGGCACCGACCGCGGCAAGGCCTTCGGCGAAGTCGCGTTCGCGGCTTACGTGCCGCACAATTTCCCGCACGCAACCGAAGAGCCGGGCCTGGAGGAAACCTCGTTCTACGACCCGAAGAACTTCACCTATCCCTCGGGCTGCCACATCTGCGAGCTGGAAATCGACCCGGACACGGGAGTCGTCGAGATCGTTCGCTTCAGCGCGTCCGACGATTTCGGCCGCATCATCAATCCCATGATCGTCGAGGGCCAGGTCCACGGCGGCTTGGTTCAGGGAATCGGACAAGCGCTGCACGAAAACTGCGTGTACGACGATTCCGGTCAGCTGCTGACCGGCTCCTTCCTGGATTATGCGATGCCGCGCGCCGACGATGTGCCGAGCTTCGACGTGATGACCGAATGCACGCCGTGCACCCACAACGCGCTCGGAGTGAAGGGCTGCGGCGAGGCCGGTGCGATCGGCGCACCGCCGGCCGTGATCAACGCGATCATCGACGCCTTGCAGCCGCTCGGCGTGACCGATGTGCCGATGCCGGCGACGCCGCATGCGGTATGGCGTGCGATCCAAGCGGCAAGCGGCCGCGCTGCGGCCTGAGGAACACTCATGAAATCATTCGCATACCACCGCGCGACCAGCCTGGCCAATGCAGCCGCCGTGCTCAAAGCGCACACCGAGGCCCGTGTGCTGGCGGGCGGCATGACGCTTCTGCCGACCATGAAACTCGGGCTCGCCCAGCCCACCGATGTCGTCGATTTGGGCTCGATCGCCGAATTGCGCGGCATCAGGCATATCGGCGATCGGCTGGCGGTCGGCGCCCTGAGCACCCATGCCGAGGTCGCCGCGTCGACCGAGGTCGGCCGAACCATTCCCGCGCTGGCCGCGCTGGCCGCCGGCATCGGAGACCCGCAGGTGCGCAATCGGGGCACTCTCGGCGGCTCCGTGGCGAACAATGATCCGTCGGCCGATTACCCGGCCGCGGTGTTGGCCCTCGATGCCTTCGTGCAAACCGACCGGCGCTCCATCACGGCGGACCGGTTCTTCCAAGGCATGTTCACCACGGCGCTCGAACCGGGGGAACTGATCAAGGCCATCGAATTTCGCATCCCGAAGCGCGCCGGCTATGCGAAGTTTCCGAACGGCGCATCGCGCTACGCGATGGTCGGCGTCATGGTCGCGGACTTGGGGCACGAGATCCGGGTCGCCGTGACCGGCGCCGGCCCGGGCGTGTTCCGTGTGCCGGCGTTCGAGGAGGCGCTCAGGAAGAGATTCGCCCCGGAGTCCGTCGACGGACTCAAGGTCCCCGCAGATGATCTGAACTCCGACCTGCATGCGAGCGCCGCCTACCGCGCCCACCTGGTCGGCATCATGGCCAAACGAGCGATCGGCGCGGCGACGCGCTGAACAGCATTGATCCCGCCGCCGCCGTCGGTCGACGCCACCCTCGCCTTGCTGTCGGCCGGGCGTTACGTCGCGACGCGGGAACTCGCGGTCGCGGTGTTCCTCGCGCTCGAGCTCAAGCGGCCGCTGCTGCTCGAGGGCGAGGCGGGCGTCGGCAAGACGGA
This sequence comes from uncultured Gammaproteobacteria bacterium, assembly GCA_963758145.1. Lineage (GTDB taxonomy): Bacteria > Pseudomonadota > Gammaproteobacteria > Steroidobacterales > Steroidobacteraceae > Bog-1198. The sequence goes on along the minus strand of CAVWUK010000008.1, from coordinate 109,146 downwards.
GATCGCAAAGACGCTTTCGGAGGCGCTGGGCCGAGAGTTGATCCGCCTGCAGTGCTACGAGGGCCTGGACGTCTCGAGCGCTCTCTACGAATGGAACCACCTGCGCCAAATACTCGAGATCCGCATCGCCGAGGCGGCAGGCGAACGCTCGCGCGAGGCCCTGTCCGCAACGGTGTTCGATGCGCGGTTTCTGCTGCAGCGGCCGCTCCTGCGCGCGCTGCAGCCGCACGCGGCCGGCGCCCCCGTGCTGCTGATCGACGAGATCGACCGTGCGGACGAGTCGTTCGAGGCGTTCTTGCTCGAAGTGCTGTCCGATTTCCAGGTGACCGTTCCCGAATTGGGAACGATCGTCGCGGAGGAACCGCCGGTCGTGGTGCTGACCTCGAACCGCACCCGCGAACTCAACGACGCCCTCAAGCGCCGCTGCCTGTATCACTGGGTCGGCTATCCCGATCCGGCGATGGAACTCGAGATCCTGCGCGCGCGGCTCCCGGGGATGGAACAGCGGCTGGCCCGTCAAGTGGTGAGCTTCGTCCAACGGCTGCGTCGCGAAGAGCTCGCGAAAGTCCCCGGGGTCGCCGAGTCATTGGATTGGATGCGCGCGCTCACGGCTCTTCAAGTCGGGGAGCTCACGCCGGAATGGATCAGGCTCACGCTCGGCACGCTGCTCAAGAACCGCGAGGACATCGAACGCGAGCACGGTGGGCGCCTCGAGCGCCTGCTCGCCGAATCGCGGGAAACGTCCTTCTGAACGCGTCATCGCTGAGCGGGCGGATCGTGGAGCTCGCGGACGTGCTGCGGCGAGCGGGGATCCCGATCGGAAGCGGCGAGGTGCTGCTGGCGATGACCGCCGTCGAATCGATCGGCATCGAGCGCGTGGGGGACCTGCGCGAAGGACTCGCCGCGACGCTCCTGCGTCGGCACGAAGACCGCGGCCTGTTCGACGCGGCATTTGCCGCCGTGCTGCTCGCATCCGCCACCGCGCCCGAGCCCGATGCGGCGGTGCCGGCGCCGCGATCCGCGTCCGCCCGCAATCAGCGCCTCGCATCGGCCCTCGCCGCGCGACGCTCCATCCCCGAGCCGCGGGTCGCGGCCGAGACGCCGGCGGTTCGCGCCGCATCCGATTTCGAAGCGCTGCGCCACCGCGATTTCGAGCACATGTCGGCCGAGGAAGCGCGAGCCGCTCTCGACCTGGTGCGCCGGGCCGCGTGCTGGTGGCGCCGGCCGACGCGCCGCTGGCAGGCGAGCGCGCGCTGCGAGGATCTCGACATGCGGCGCACGCTGCGCGAATGGGCGCGCCGGCCGGACGCGGCGCTCTGGCACTTTCGCAAGCGGCGGGATCGCCCGGTCCGCTTGGTGATGGTCTGCGACGTCTCGGGTTCGATGCGGGCGTACGCCCGCGGATTTTTGCAGCTCGCTCATGCGCTGGCGGGCCGGGACCGCGCGGTGGAATTGTTCGCATTTGCGACGCGCCTGACGCGGCTCACCCGTTGGTTGCGCGTGCGCGACCCCGATCAATCACTCGCGCGCATGGGAACATCGGTGCAGGACTGGGACAGCGGAACCCGGATCGGCGCCGCACTCGCCCGGCTGGTCGGGGAATTCGCGCCCTCGGTGCTCGGCTCGAACAGCATCGTCGTCCTGCTGACCGATGGCCTCGAACGCGGCCCGCCGGAGGATTTGCGCGCCGCGGCCGAGCGCCTCAAGCGCTCCTGCCGGGAAGTCCTGTGGCTCAATCCCCTGCTGCGCTATCCCAACTACGCGCCGCTCGCGCGCGGGGCGGCGGTTCTCGCCGAAACGCTGCGCCCCGTGCGCCCGGCACACGACCCGGCGAGCCTCGAGGCGCTGGTGCGATCGCTCGAAGCGCTGCGCCGGCGCAGCGAGCCGAACCGACCGGCACCCGCGGCGTGACGGCATGCGCCGAACGCTGGCTTCGCATTCCAGCCGCGCTGCTTGCGACCCTTTGCATCGCCGGCTGCACGTGTTGGGGCGCGTTCGCGCTCTGGTATCAGGCGCCGGGCGGCCCGGCACTGAAGATTTTGCTCATGGCGCCGTGGACCGCCTTCGGCATCGCTTGCGCCGTTGCTACGTGGATGCGGCGGCTCGGACTCGGGCTGCTCGGTTTCACGTGCGCGTTCGGCGGGCTGTTCGTGTGGTGGCACGACCTCGCCCCGAGCAACGACCGGCTCTGGGCCGACGACGTGGCGCAGATCACGAACGGCACCGTCGAGGGCAATCGGGTCACCATCCGCAATGTGCGAAATTTCGCATGGCGCAGCGACACCGAGTACACGCCGCGATGGGAAACCCGCACCTACGACCTCGACCGCCTGAAATCCGTGGACATGATCCTGTCGTATTGGGGCAGTCCCGCCATTGCCCACCTTATGGTCTCGTTTGGATTCGACGGCGGCGGGTACCTCGCTTATTCGGTGGAAATCCGCCGCGAAAGGCACGAAAGCTTCTCCGAGATCGGCGGCTTTTTCAAGGAATTCGAGCTCAGCATCATCGCCGCCGACGAACGCGATATCGTACAAGTGCGCACCAACGTGCGCGATGAGCGCGACTATCTTTATCACATACGGCTGCCGGCGCCCGAGATGCGTTCCTTGTTTCTCGCCTATCTCGACGTGGCCAATCGATTGGTGCGCCATCCGCGCTTTTACAACACAGTCACCGCCAACTGCACCACGCTCGTCTATCACATGCTGAAGCGCATCGTCGGGCACCTGCCCGTGGACTACCGCGTGCTGTTTTCCGGATATCTGCCCGAATACGTCTACGGTATCGGCGGCCTGGACAGCCGCTATCCGCTCGAAGAGCTTCGTTCGCTCGGCTACCTAAGCGAGCGGGCGAAGCAGGCGAACGGCAGCGCCGACTTTTCCGCCGCCATCCGCCGAGGCGTGCCGCCCTTGAACTAGGCGCCTAGCTCTGCGGTTCGGGCGCCGCGGCCGCGAAGGCGGGCAATTCGCGGCACGCCTGGTCGATCGCGACGATGCGCGGATAGGGGGCGAGGTCCGCCGAGAAGCGGCGCGCGTTGAACACCTGCGGCACCAAGAGCACGTCGGCCATCCCGGGGGAATCGCCGTGGCAAAACCGCCCTGAGGGGACATCGCGAGTCAGCGACTGCTCGAGCGCCTCGAAACCGGCCTGTATCCAGTGCCGGTACCACGCATTGCGCGCATGCTCATCGAGCCCGAGCTGCGCTTCGAGATACTTCAACACCCGCAGATTGTTCAACGGGTGCACGTCGCAGGCGATGAGCTGGCACAGTCCCCGTACGCGGGCGCGCGCTTTGGGCGCGTCCGGCAAGAGCCGCGGCTGCGGGTGCGTCTCTTCCAGATATTCGATGATGGCCATCGATTGCGTCAGCACCTCCCCGTCGTCCAGGCGCAAGGCGGGCACGAAACCCTGGCTGTTCAGCTGCAGAAATTCCGGCTGCCGCTGCTCTCCGCGGCGGAGATGAACGGGCACGGTTGTTACCTCGAGGCCCTTCAAGTTGAGCGCGATGCGCACGCGGTACGAGGCGGAGCTCAGCGCATGGCCGTAGAGAATCATGCCTGCAACCCGCCGCCCTTGAAGGCGCCGGCGAGATCGCTGGCCGCCCTCACCAACAGCGACATGTCCACACCGACCGCGACGAACAGTGCGCCCAGCGCCAGATACTCGCGCGCAAGGCGTTGATCGGCGGTGAGCGTGCCGGAAGCCTTGCCCGCCTTCCTGACGGCGGCGATGCCTTGGCCGATGGCCGCGCGCACCTTCGGATCCATGGGCCGCCCGATCAAACCCATCGATGCCGCGAGATCGGCCGGACCGAAAAACACGCCGTCCACGCCCTCGACGGCGGCAATCGCCGGGAGGTTATCGAGTCCCTTGACCGACTCGACCTGGACCAGTACGCACAGCTCGGCTTCGCACTCGTGAAAGTATCCCTCGATCTGACCGAAGCGCGAGGCGCGGGTCGAAGCGCTCGCCACCCCGCGGATTCCGCGCGTCGGATAGCGTGTGGCCGCCACCATGAGCGCAGCCTGCTCGGCGGTCTCGATCATCGGCAGCAGCAGCGTCTGCGCGCCGGTGTCGAGGTATTGCTTGATCGTCTCCACGGCGCCGTGCACCGGCCGCACGATCGGGTGCGCCGGGTAGGGCGCGACGGCCTGCAGCAGCGGCAGCACGCTGCGCGGATCATTGGGCGCATGCTCGGCGTCGATCAGCAGCCAATCGAAGCCCGTGCCCGCCAGCAGTTCCGCCACCGACGGGTCGGACATCCCCATCCAAAGGCCGATCTGCGGCCTGCCCTCGCGCAGCGCTCGCTTGAAATTGTTCACGGGGATTTTCACTTCGGATCTCCCTGACGACGTTGTCCGGTCAAACGAAACGCATCGAGATGCCGCCGAGCGGCCCATAGTCGGCGTGCAGCACGTCGCCGCACGCCACTTGAGTGGGTCGGGTAAACGATCCTCCCAGGACGATGTCCCCGGCCCGCAGTTCCTCGTCATACGACGCGATTTTGTTGGCGAGCCAGGCCACGCCGTTGGCCGGATGATTCAGCACCGCCGCCGCCAGCCCGGATTCCTCGATGACCGCGTTCTTGTAAAGGAGTGCGCCCACCCAGCGCAGATCGACCGCATCGGGCTTGACCGGGCGGCCGCCCAGCACGACGCCGGCGTTCGCCGCGAAGTCCGCGATGGTGTCGAACACCTTGCGCGGCGCCCGGGTGTCGCGGTCGAACTGCTCGATGCGCGCATCGATGATCTCGAGGGCGGGAACCACATAGTCGGTGGCCTGCATGACCTGAAACAGCGTCACGCCCGGACCCCTCAAGGCTCGCGACAGCACGAACGCGAGCTCGACTTCGACGCGCGGCGCAATGAATCGGCCATAGGGAATGTCGCTGCCGGTCTCGAAGAACATGTCGTCCATCAGCGGAGCAAAATCGGGTTCGGTGATCTGCGAGGCCTGCTGCATCGCCCGCGACGTAAGTCCTATCTTGCGTCCCTTGATGCGGCGGCCATCGGCCATTTCCAGCTCCACCCACGCGCGCTGAATGGCGTAGCCGTCCTCGATGGTCATGCCCGGATGTTGGGCGGAGAAGTGGCGTAATTGAGTCCGGCTCTTGCGGGCGTCGTAGAGCCGCTTGGCGAGCGCGCGAGTGATTTCCGGCGACAGCATGTGAAACTCGCTTTGGCTGGTACCGCTAGGGCTTCTTCAGGCGGGCATGCAGATTATTGTGCTTGAGCGTGCCGCTCTCGCTGAACTCGGTGAATTCGAGCGACAACGCCAGCCCATGCTCGGCATATTGCAAGGCGAAATGCCTCTTCATGATGTCGAACAAGCCGTTGCAGGTCGCCGTCTTGGCCTCCTCGCTGCGTCCGGCGCCGATTTTCAGAATGGCGTGCACGAACCCGGCATCGGCTATGTTGCCGTCGGCGATGCAATAATCCTCGCAGGCAATGGCGCGCACCCGCACGCCGCCCGCCGGAAATACCGGCCGGCCGGCGATGCGCAGATCCACCATGTACCGGGCGAGTTCGCGGCACAGATCGCCGAAGCGGCCGGCGCTATGCAGATTCGCGCTGTATTCGAGCGTCATGTGGGACATGGTTCAGGCTCCGATGCTCATATCGGCGATGGTGCAGCCCACCGCGAATATGGGGATGGGCCGGTAGTGATGCAGCGTGCCACGGCCCTTCGCCGCGGCGGCGACCGCGATGAAGGTGCGGATTTCGAATCCGCCCTGACCGGCATCGCGATAGGTCGCCTCGTCGGTGTATGACAGGAGCGCTTGCCGGTCATTCACCCGCCAGCGCTCGAGGAACTCGCGATCCCAGGCCTCGTTGATCTTTCCGGAATCCGGCGTTGCCGGCCAATGCGAAATCCCGCCGGTGCCGATCACGGCGATGCGCTCAGGCACCGAATCGGCGGCGCGGCGCAGCGCCTCGCCCAACGCCCAGGCGCGGTGCACCGGCGCCAGGGGCGGTCCCTGGCAATTGATGTTGACCGGCACGACGGGCAGATCGTAGCGGGGCGTGAGAAAATGCAGCGGCACCATGATGCCGTGATCGAATTGCCACTCTTCCGCGTAGGCGAGATCGACGGACTGCATCATCTCGCGGATGAGCCGCCGGGAGAGCGCCGCGTTCCCGGGAACCTTGGTGCGCGCGATACCGAGCCATTCGGGATCCTCGATCGGACCCCGATAGTGTTCCGCCATCCCCACGGCGAACGACGGCATGTTGTTCATGAAGAAATTCGCGAAATGCTCGGCCGCCACCACGATCAATGCGTTGGGACGGGCGGCCGCGAGCCGCTCCCCCATGGCGCGAAAGGCGCCGTGAAAATCGCGCACCGCCGCCGGGTCGGCCAAGTGCGCGCGCCCCGTGATGCCGGGCGCATGGCTCGCGATCCCCGCGAACACGAGGCTCATACGCCGGCCACCTTCTCGTCGATCGCGGTGGTCATGTGGTAGAGCCCGGCGCGTACCGGGCCGTACTTGCTCACCCCTTGGCGCATCGCCGCAATGTACTCGGCCCACGGCATGCCGAGAAACGCAGCGTAGTGCATCAGCAGCTGGCCATTGGCGCCGAGCACATAGATCAATCCGACATCGCCCGCGGCAATCGCATCGCGCTCCTCGGCAGTGAGCTCGTAGCAATCAAGGAGCCCGCCCAAATTCTCCCGGTACTCCTGCTGAACGCCCCGATCGCGATTGATATCGAACAGAAATTTTTGCATTTGATACAAGCTCATCGCCTATGCTCCGAAGCGCGGAATCGGGTGCGATCCCAGGCTTACGCACACGTTCTTCGGCTCGAGAAACACCTCGTAGCTCCACCTGCCGCCTTCGCGGCCGACGCCGGAGGCCTTGGTGCCGCCGAACGGCTGGCGCAGATCGCGAACGTTCTGGCTGTTGACGAAGCACATGCCGGCCTCGATCGCCGCGGCGACCCGCAGGGCGCGGGCGCCGTTTTCGGTCCACACATAACTGGACAGGCCATACGGGATGTCGTTCGCCTTGGCGATGGCGTCCGCTTCGTCCTCGAATGGGATCAAGCAGGCGACCGGCCCGAAAATCTCTTCTTGGGCGATGCGCATGCGGTTATCGACATCCGCAAACACCGTGGGTTTGACGAAATTGCCCTGCTTGAGCGCACCAGGTAGCGCCGGCGCATCAAGGCCGCCGCACAGCAGCGTTGCGCCTTCGCGCGGACCCATATCAATGTACCTGCGCACCTTCGCCAGGTGCTCGGGGCTGATCATGGGCCCAATCACGGTGGCCTCGTCCATCGGGTCGCCGACGCCGATGCGCCGCGCCCGTTCGGCAAACTTTGCGGCGAAATCCGCATAGATCGCCTGCTGCACCAGGATGCGCGAACCCGCGGTACAGCGCTCCCCATTGTTCGAGAACACCATGAAGAGGGCGGCATCCAGGGCGCGCGCGACATCGGCGTCGCCGAAGATGACGAACGGGCTCTTGCCGCCCAGCTCCATCGAAAATTTCTTCAGGCCCGCCGCTTTGACGATGTGCTCTCCGGTCGCGGTGGAGCCGGTGAAGGAGATCGCGCGCACGTCGGGATGCCGGCACAGCGGCTCGCCCGCTTCGGCGCCGAAGCCGTGCACGACATTGAGCACCCCGGCGGGGATTCCGGCCTCCAACGCGAGCTCGCCCAGCCGTGCCGCCGACAGCGGCGAGAGCTCGCTCATCTTCAGCACCGCGGTATTGCCGAACGCGAGCGCCGGCGCCACCTTCCAGGTCGCGGTCATGAACGGCACGTTCCACGGTGAAATCAGCGCGCATACGCCCACCGGGTGGAACAAGGTGTAGTTGAGGTGCGTGGGAGTCGGGTAGGTATGCCCGTCCACCCGCACGCACATCTCGGCGAAGTAGTAAAAGTTATCCGCCGCGCGCGGCACGAGCTGCTTGGCCGTCTGTGCGATCACCTGGCCGGTGTCCTGAGTCTCGGTCTTCGCGAGTTCGGGAACATGCGCGGCAATCAGGTCGCCGAGCCTGCGCAAGCTGCGCGCCCGCTCCGCCGCCGGCTTGCCCGCCCATCCCGGAAACGCCGCCTTCGCCGCGCCGACCGCCGCATCGATGTCCTTCGGTGCGCCGCGCGCCACCTCCGCCAGCACCTCCTGCGTGGCGGGATTCCGCGTCTCGAAGTACTGCGCGCCCGCGACCGCGGCGCCGTCGATCAGATGTTCGATGCGCACGACTTGGCATCCCCCGGGCGGCCAAAGGCCGCGTCCCCGACGATCGTGTTGACGAGCCGGCCCAAGCCGTCGATTTCGCACACGACCTCATCGCCCGGCATCACGTTGACGACCCCCTGCGGCGTACCCGTGAGAATGACATCGCCCGCCGCCAATGTCATGAACGAACTCAAGTACTCGATCAGATACGGAATGTCGAAGATCATATCGCGAGTGTTGCCCTGCTGGGTCAACCGGCCGTTGACGAAAGTGCGCAACTCGAGGTTCGCCGGATCCTTGACGTCCGCCGCCTCCACGAACCAGGGTCCCAAGATCGTGGCGCCGTCGCGATTCTTGGCGCGCATGTTGGGGCGGTACCAATTCTCGAGGTAATCCCGAACGGCGTAGTCGTTGGCGATGCAATAGCCCGCCACGTGCTGCATCGCCTGCGCGCGCGCCGCGCGCTGCGCCCGGCGGCCGATGATCACGGCGAGCTCGCACTCGTAGTGCATGAAGGTGACCTCGGCCGGACGGCGGGTGGCGCCGCGGTGGCCGAGCAGCGTACCCGGACCCTTGAGAAAGACCAGCGGTTCCCCTTGGGAATTGAACGCCAATTCCTTGGCGTGATCGGCATAGTTCAACCCCAAGGCGATCACCGTGCCCACATCGAAGGGCGGCAGCCAGATGACTTGATGCTCCGCCAGCACCCGCCCATCAGAAAGGCGCAGCATGCCCTCGCCACCGCCCGCCATGGCCTCGTGCAACGCACCGCCGTACGCGACGCGAGCGTGCATCATGCGGCGCCCGCGAAGCGATTGGTGAGGACTCCCAAGGCATCGGCCTCAATGGCCACGGTCTGTCCGGCGCGCACCCGCGGCGCCGGCGCCGCGGCGCCCGCCGCGAGCACGTCGCCCGGTGCGAGCGTCATGAATTCCGTCACGTCGGCGATCAGCCGCGCCGCCGAACGGATCAAGTCGGCGGTGCTCATGGTTTGCACCAGGACGCCGTCGATGTAGGTGCGGATGACGAGCGCGTCCGGGTTTCCGATGACGGCGCGCGCCGTGACCCGGGGACCGAGCGGGCAGAAGCCGTCGCGGGCCTTGTAGCGAACCGAGGGACGATAGTAATCCGGGTGCGGAATGCTGACGTCGTTGACGATGAGAAATCCGGCGACATGATCCAAGGCGTGGGCTGCGGAGACATTGCAGGCGGTGCGCCCGATGACGAGACCCAAACACGCGGCCGCCTCCAACTCGGCGGTTGCCCCCGCGCTCGCGCCTGCGGCCGCCGCGGGAACCTCCACGATGTCGCCGTCGAGGGCGAGTGTATTTCTCGGCTTCAGGTACAGCACCGGCGCCCGCGGCGGCGCATTGTACGGCGGCAAAGTGACCCTCTCCCCGAGCGCGGCGAGCGCCGTGCGGTGGTTCAGCAAGGCGCCGTAAACCGTACCGCTCAGACGAAACGGCGCCACCTCCATCGAAATCCTGCGCAAAGCCGTTGACAACTCGATTGCTTCCGGTAACTCTTGCTAATATGTTAGTAATCGTTCCACCAACGGGCGCGGGTGTCAAGAACCGCATGAAATCGAAAACGGCCTCCTTGAAGCACCGCAACCTGCCGCTCCTCATGCTTCAGGCCCGCGAGCACGTGATCGGGCGGTTCCGACCGCTGCTCAACGCGCACGGGATCACCGAGCAGCAATGGCGCATCGTGCGGGTACTGCTCGAAGCCGGCGCGCTCGAGCCGCGGGAGATCGGCGAACTGTGCCGCCTGTCGAGTCCGAGCCTCGCCGGGGTCCTGGCGCGCATGGAGGAAATCGGCCTCGTGAACCGCAAGCGCCTGGCGCACGATCAGCGCCGGGTTAGGGTCTCGCTGACGGCGAAGAGCCGTGCACTCGCGGCCCGCATGGCTCCGCAAATCGAAGCCGTCTACGCGCGCGTGGAGCAGCAGCTTGGCAAGGCGTTCTGCGAGAATTTATACCGGGCGCTCGACAGCGTCATCGACAAACTGGAGCCGGCACCCAGGTGAACTCAGCAGTGCTGGGACCATGGTCTCATGCGTCGCAGCCCCGGGATGGCGGTATAATTTCCCGACCAATCAATGAAATGGATAAGCAAATGAATACACGAGCACTTCGCGCCGCCGCTTTCGCAGTCATCATGATGGCGGCCTCGGCCGCGCGCGCCGAATTGAGCGAAGAGGAATTGGCGAAGATCGCACAGAACCCCGTGGGGAACCTGATTAGCGTGCCGTTCCAGGAAAACATGAACTTGAATGCGGGTCCCTACCAGAAGAACCTGAGCGTGCTCAACATCCAGCCGGTGATTCCCATCGATGTCAACGAGGATTGGAACGTCATCACGCGCTGGATTCTACCGGTCATCTCGCAGCCAGCTTATACGCCCAACCAGGGCCGCACCACGGGCATCGGCGATATTCAGATTACGGCGTTTCTCTCGCCCGCGAAACCCGGCTCCTGGATCTGGGGGGTGGGCGCCATTACCCAACAGCCCACGCACAGCGATCCGCTGCTCGGCAACAACAACAGCGGCTACGGCCCCTCCTTCGTGGTGCTGCACCTCGATAAGGGCGACCCCTGGGTGTACGGAGTGCTGGTGAACTATGTCTGGTCGTCGAACAACAGCACCTCAGCCTCGTACGGCAATGGTCTGATGCAGCCTTTCCTCAATTACAACTTCAAGAGCGGCCTGTATCTCACCAGTTCGCCGATCTGGACCGTGAACTCGCAGGCGAAGAGTACGCAGCAGTGGACGGTGCCGATGGGAGGGGGTGTGGGAAAGATTTTCCATATCGGCAAACTGCCGGTGAACTCGCAGATCGCCGGCTACTACAACGTGGCGCGGCCGGACTATGCGCCGAACTGGCAGCTTCGCCTGCAGGTGCAGCTGATGTTCCCCAAATAGGGCGTCCGCGGCCCGCGACTCCTCATAAAAAAGGCCCGGCCAATGCGATGGCCGGGCCCTCGAGCCGCTCTCCCGATGCAGAACGGCGTTTAGTTGCTCGGACCCTTGCTCGCAGCTTCGGCCTCGGCCATCCGCTTCGCCATCTCCGCTTTCAGCGCGTCGAGGTTGAAACTCGCGCCGCGCTGCATCGGCGGAAAATCGAGGAAGGTCTGGATTTCCTTGGCCATCACCTGCTGGACGAATACGAAGCGCCAGAATTGATATTTGAACCAATCGAAGTACTGCTCCGCCCCGTCTTTGGTTCCATTGCTGGGCCAGCCCGTACGCTCGAACGGATCCAGACGCAGGTTGGTGATGTACGGCACATCCGGGTGCGTCTTCTCGCCCAGCCAGCCGGCGGGCTGGTCGATGAATCGGAACTTGTAATCGTCGATGCGCACCGCGCCCACCGTGCTTTCGCCCAGATAGAAGATCTCGTGACGCGTCGAGGGACCCTTGCCGGTGATGGCGGCCATCTGATCATAGCCGTCCAGATGGTTCTTATACGTCCGGTCGCCGAGTTTCACGCCTTTGAGCAACTGCTCGGTGATATTGGGGTTGCCCGCGGCGTCCAGGAAGGTGGGATACCAGTCGAGCCCCGAGAAAATGCCGTTCTGCACCGAATCCGCCGGCACATGGCCGGGCCAGCGCAGGATCGCGGGCACCCGGAAGCCGCCCTCGAGCACGGTTCCTTTGGATTGCGCGAAGGGCGTCTGCCCGCCATCCGGCCAGGTGAACACCTCGGTGCCGTTATCGGTGGTAAAAAGGACGATGGTGTTGTCGTCTTCGCCCATGGCCTTGAGTTTCTGCATCACCAGGCCGACGTCGTCGTCGAGCTGGGCCATGCCGGCTTCCTCCTCCGACCAGCCGTTTTCCGAGTTGCGCATCGCCTCGTACTTCGGCGAAAGATGCGTGACGATGTGCATGCGGGTCGGATTCAGCCAGACGAAGAACGGCTTGCCGTCCTTCTTGGCCTTGTCCATGAAATTGATGGCAAGATCGCGGATCTCATCGTCCACGGTCTCCATGCGCTTCGGATACAGCGGGCCGGCGTCCTCGATCTTCTGTTTGCCGACCTTGCCCCAGCGCGGCATCTCGGTCGGATCATCCACGTTCGTGGCCCAGCTGTGAACCATGTTGCGCGGACCGACCACGTTCAAAAGATTCTGCGGATAGTTCGGGTGCGCCGGGTCCTCCATCGCATCCAGGTGATACAGATAGCCGAAGAACTCGTCGAACCCGTGGACCGTGGGTAGAAACTCATTGAGGTCGCCGAGGTGGTTCTTGCCGAACTGGCCGGTGGCGTAGCCCTGCACCTTGAGCGCGGTCGCGATGGTGCTCGCTTCCGCCGGAATGCCGATTTTGGCGCCCGCCTGCCCGACCGTGGTCATGCCGGTGCGAATGGGCAGCTCGCCCATGATGAAGTTCGCCCGGCCCGCCGTGCAGCTCGCCTCGGCGTAATAGTCGGTGAACAGCATGCCTTCCTTGGCGAGCTTGTCGAGGTTCGGCGTCTTGCCGGCCATCATGCCGCGATGATACGCGCCGATGTTCCACATGCCGATGTCGTCGCCCATGATGACGACGATGTTCGGCTTTTTGGTCTGCGCCGATGCAGGCGCCGCGGCCAGACCCAGGCACAGCGGCAGGGCCGCCAACGCCAAGGCCGCTTTCTCGATTAATCTCATGAATTGACCCTTAAGAAAAATGATCGGGCTTCTTCGTCTTGCTCGCGCCGCAACCTCTCCAGCGTGCCCGGTTGGGGATCATCTCACGGCGGAGCGCCAAGATGGAATACGTCCTTGGTCCGCAATTGCCGTGCTTGCAACTCCCTACGCCACCTCGAACAGCCCCGCCGCGCCCATTCCGCCGCCGATGCACATGGTGACCACGACGTGCTTGACGCCGCGCCGCTTGCCCTCGATCAGCGCGTGGCCCACCAGGCGTGAGCCGCTGACGCCGTATGGGTGTCCAACGGCGATCGCGCCGCCGTTCACGTTCAGCCGCTCGTTGGGGATTCCGAGCCGATCGCGGCAATAGATGACTTGCACCGCGAACGCCTCGTTCAATTCCCACAATCCGATGTCCTCGACCTTGAGACCCGCCTTGTCCAGGAGCTTGGGCACGGCGAACACCGGGCCGATGCCCATCTCGTCCGGCTCGCATCCCGCCACCTGGAACCCGCGAAAGATGCCGAGCGGACGCAGGCCCTTTTGCTCGGCGCGCTTACCGTTCATCACGATGCACATCGACGCGCCGTCGGAAAATTGACTGGCATTGCCCGCGGCAATCACGCCGCCCGGCAGGGCGGGACGGATCTTCGCCACGGCCTCGTAGGTGGTGTCGGCACGAATACCCTCGTCGGACGCCAGGTTCACTTCCAGCGTGCCGATGGTGCCGGTATTCTTGTCCGCAACCGCCATGATCGTGGTCAAGGGGACGATCTCATCTTGGAAGAGACCCGCCTGGGCCGCAGCGGCGGCGCGCAACTGACTCTGCACGCCGTACTCGTCCTGGGCTTGCCGACCGATGCGGTAGCGCTTCGCGACGTTCTCCGCGGTCTGCAGCATGTTCCAGTAGACCTCGGGCTTGTGCGTAGTCACCCATTGCTCCTTGAGCATGCGCGTATTGGCGGTGTTTTGAATGCAGGAAATCGATTCCAAGCCCCCCGCCGCGTAGATCTCCCCCTCGCCCGCCATGATGCGCTGCGCCGCGAGCGCGATCGATTGCAGTCCCGAGGAGCAGAAGCGGTTGATGGAGATGCCCGCCGTGGTGACCGGGCAGCCGGCGCGCAGCGCCACCTGCCGCGCCACGTTCATGCCGGCCGCCCCTTCGAGAAACGTCGCGCCGACGATGACGTCCTCGACTTCGGCCGGATCGATGAGCGCCCGCTCGATGGCATGCCGCAACACGTGGCCGGTGAAGGTCACCGGGTGGGTCATGTTGAGCGAGCCCCGCCAGGACTTCGCGAGTCCGGTGCGGGCGGTCGAAACAACAACGGCGTCGGTCATGGCTGGTTACCTTAAGCTGGGGATTACCCTAGGCTGGCGAAGCTGCGATTCTCGCGGGCCAGTTTATTCAAGAGCGGCGCGGGCACCCATGCATCCGGCTGATGGCCTTTGGCGAAGGCGCGCATGGTGCGCAGGATGTTCGGCAATCCGACGGTGTCGGCGTAGAAGAGCGGCCCACCCCGGAAATCCGGGAATCCGTAGCCGGCGAGGTACACCACGTCGATGTCCGATGCGCGCGTCGCGATGCCTTCCTCGAGAATCCGCGCGCCTTCATTGATCAGCGAATACAGTGCCCGCTCCACGATCTCCTGGTCGCTGACCTGGCGCCGCTGCCCCAAACGCGTCGATTCCTCCAGAATGATTTGCGCCACGAGCTCGGATGGATTCGCGCTGCGGTCGCCCGGTTTGTAATCGTACCAGCCGGCCCCTGTTTTCTGGCCAAACCGCTTGAGTTCGCAAATGCGATCCGGAATCTGCGAATACACGCGTTCCGGATGCTCGACATACAGCCGCCTGCGGATGGCCCAGCCGATATCGTTGCCCGCGAGATCGCTCACCCGAAACGGCCCCATCGCGAATCCGAATTTCTCGAGCGCCTGGTCGACTTGTTGCGGCAGCGTGCCCGCATCGAGCAAGAAACCCATCTGACGCAAATACGCATCCAGCATCCGATTGCCGATGAAACCGTCGCAAACTCCGGCGACGACGCCGATCTTCTTGATTTGCTTCGCGACGTTCATGCTGGTGGCAATCACGTCCTTGGCGGTCTTGGCGCCGCGGACGATTTCCAGGAGTTTGGTGACATTCGCCGGGCTGAAGAAATGCAGCCCCACCACGTCCTGCGGCCGGCGCGTGAATTCCGCGATCCGGTTCAAATCCAAGGTCGAAGTGTTGGAGGCGAGAATCGCTCCCGACTTCAGCTTATCATCGAGCCTCTCGAACACCTGCCGCTTCACTTGCAGGTCCTCGAATACCGCCTCGATGACCAAATCCGCGTTCGCAATGTCGTCGTAGGACAGCGTGCCCGAGATCCGTTTGATCCGCCGGTCGAATTCCTCGCCGCTCAGACGCCCCTTCTTCAAGGTGCTCTCATAATTCCCCATCACGACCCCCAGGCCCTTGTCGAGAGCCGCCTGAGTGGTCTCGAGGACCGTCACCGGTACTCCCACGTTGGCGAAATTCATGGCGATGCCGCCGCCCATGGTTCCGGCGCCGATGACGGCGACCGACTTGATCGGGCGCAACGGCGTATCAGGCGGCACGTCCGGAATCTTGGCCGCAGCGCGGGTGGCGAAAAACGCGTGCCGCAAAGCCTTCGACTCGGTGGTGCCGATCAAATCCGCGAACGCCGCCCGCTCGAGCTTCATGCCCTCGTCGAACGGCTTGAGCACCGCCGCCTCGACCGCGTCGATGCACCTGGCGGGAGCGGGATAATGCCTGGCTATGGGAGCGATGGCGCCCCGGGCGAAATCGAAAAAGGCCTCGGCATTCGGAAAATTGATGCGCACGTCGCGCGCCTTCTTCAGCGGCAGTTTGGCGCCGACATCGTGCTGGCAAAATGCGATCGCGGCCGGCAGTACCTCGGACTCGATCACCGCATCCAATAACTCGGTGCTCGCCAGATCGCGGGCCGCGACCGGATTGCCGCTCACGATCATGTTCAGGGCGCGCTCGGCGCCCGTAAGGCGCGGCAAGCGCTGCGTGCCGCCCGCGCCCGGCAGGAGACCGAGCTTCACTTCGGGCAATCCGAGTTGCGCGGCGCCCACGGCCAGCCGGTAATGACAGGCCAGGGCGAGCTCCAAGCCGCCGCCCAAGGCCGTGCCGTTGATCGCCGCGACCACCGGTTTCGGAAAGTTTTCGATCAGCGCGAACAGATCATCCAGGTTCGGAGCGGCGATCATTTCGGGCAAGCCGAATTCGCTCACGTCCGCTCCTCCACAAAATATCGCTCCGGCGCCCGTGATGACCACGGCGCCGATCAAATCGGTATTCGCGGCGCGTTCCAACCCGTCCGCGACGGCCTTGCGCACGGCGAGGCCGAGCGCGTTGACCGGCGGACTGCTGAGCGTAATCACGGCGACGGCGCCGTGAGAGGAATAGTCGGCAAATGCCATGCGCATCTCCTTCGTAACCCATTCAGTATACTGCTTCGGTGACGCCGTCCCGCTCTTCGGTTGTGTGGCTATCCCTCGCGCTGCTTGGGG
The DNA here is from genome assembly GCA_963758145.1 of uncultured Gammaproteobacteria bacterium. Classification (GTDB taxonomy): domain Bacteria; phylum Pseudomonadota; class Gammaproteobacteria; order Steroidobacterales; family Steroidobacteraceae; genus Bog-1198. Next base: position 92,784 of record CAVWUK010000008.1, on the reverse strand, counting down.
TCTGGTGTGTCGGCATATTGGGGCGCGGCTATTGGACGCCGGACGAGCCGCGCGAGGCCGACATCGCCTGGCGCATGAGTTGGCAACCGGATAAGGCCGTACCGCTGCTCGCGGGCGAGGCATTTTGCGAAAAGCCGCCCTTGACGTATTGGGCCGCCGCGGCGTCCATCAAGCTGTTCGGAACCGCCGCGTGGGCGGCGCGCCTGCCGAATCTGCTGTATGCGCTGATCACGGCACTCGCCGTCGGGTTATTGGCGCGGCGCAGCCTCGACCCGATCGCGGGACTCGCCGCCGCCGCCGCGATCAGCACCTTCCTGCTCGCTTACCAAACGGCCATCTGGCTCGCGACCGACGCTCCGCTGCTCGCCGCCGTGTCGGTGGCGTTGCTCGGCGCCTACGCCGGCTTTTATGCCGAACGGTCGCCCGAGCGATTGCGCGGCTATTCATTGATGCACACTGCCCTCGCCTTGGGGTTCTTAAGCAAGAATGCGGCGGCTTGGATGGTGCCGGCGCTGAGCCTGGTCACGCTGGCCATTTGGGAAAGACGCTACCGCGAATTGTGGCGCTGGGAACTTTATTTGGGCTTGCTCATCCAGGCGGCCATCATTCTCCCTTGGGTGTGGTTCGTCTACGCGGGTGCCGGCGGTCCCGAGCACCTCAAAGTCTTCTTTTGGAACAATTTGGTCGGCCGCTTCACCCACGTCGATGCGCCCGAGACCCTGCAGTACGCAGCCGCGCATCGCAACTCACCCGGCAAGTACCTCGTCGAGCTGCCGATGTATCTATGGCCATGGACGCTGCTCGTGATGGCCGCCGCGCGGCGCGCCTGGCAGCGCCGTCACGCACCGCTCGAGGAGTATCGCGCGGTTCGCTTTGCCCTCGCGAGCGCATTGCCGCCGCTCGCCGTGCTCTCGGTCGCGGCGACCGCCCGTAATATTTACCTGGCTCCGGCGTTGCCAGGCTTTGCGCTGCTCCTCGCTTGGTGGACGCGCGAGATCCGCGGCGGCGCCGATCGGTGGGATGTGCGCGCCGTGCGCGCCAGCGCCGGGCTTTTGTTGCTCGCCGTGCTGGCTTTCGGCGCGGCGTTGGGCGCCACCGGCATCGACGCCTGGGAGCGCATGAGCTCACACGCGGGCTTCGTGCTGATTTCGGGCCTGGGCCTGGCGGCGGCCGCGGCGCTTGCCGCGCTTGCGGGCAGGCAGGCGCGGGCCGGGCAGATGCGGCGCGGGCTCGGCGCGCTGCTGCTCGGTTACTGCGTCTTGTTGACGGCCCCGGCGTCCCAACTGTACCGGCAGGTCGATGCTTGGCAGGACCTGGCGAGCGTCGGCCGGGCCATCCAGGCCGACTCCGCCGGCCGGCCCTTGGTCCTGTTCGCGCCGGATGAAACCACGCGCGCGCTCATTGACTTGTATGCGCGCACCGCGGTTGAAATCGTACAAGGACCGATCGACCGGGCGTCGATCGAGCGCTTGCAGCAGCAAATGGCGCGCTCACCGGGCGCGTTTGCCGTGGTGCAGCTGCCCGGCAGGCGCCTGAGCCCCGCACTTCAGCGCATGGTCAGTGATTTCGGCCTGAAGACCGACGCCGCGCGCGATTCCGCCGGCGCTCCCGCATGGATTTTTGCATCGCAAATGCGCATCGCGCGTCAATATGCGCTGCCGAATGGCCGCCGCTACGCGTTGCTGGAAGCGGCGCGCTGACCTCCCGAGATCACGCCCCGCTCGCCACGTCGCGGAACACCTTCTCGTACATGAGGATTTGCCGGCTCCACGAAAAATCCTCGAGCATGGCATTCTGCATCAGTCGTCGCCAACTCTGCGGGTCCAGAAACCAGTCGAGCGTGGTGTTGAGCGCCCACTCGACCGCCGCCCCGTCATAATCCCTGAACACGCAACCGGTGCCCCAGCCCGTGACCGGATCGTAGTGCCGGACCGAATCCGCAAGGCCGCCGGTGTGGCGCACGATCGGAATGGTTCCGTACCGCAGGCTGTACATTTGATTCAATCCGCAAGGCTCGTAATGGGACGGCATGAGAAAGATGTCGCTGCCCGCTTCGATCAAATGAGCCATGGATTCGTCGTAGCCCGAGCGAAACGCGACTCGCCCCGGAAAGCGCCGCGCCAGGGATTCGAAGAAGGTCACGTAGCGCTCATCGCCGCTGCCCAATACCGTTAAACCGAAATCCCGCCCCTCCAGCAGCGTCGGCAATGCCTCGATGAGGATGTCGATGCCCTTTTGCACCGCGAGGCGCGTCACCATGCCGACGAGCGGGCTGTGCGGCGCGATGCTGAGCTCCGTTGCCGCGAGCAACTGCTGCTTGTTGGCGGATTTGCCGCTCAAGTCGTCGACCGAGTAGTGCGCCGTCAATTGCGGATCGTGCCTCGGATCCCAATCCCGGTAATCGACCCCGTTCAATATCCCTATCACCGGATCGGTGCGGGTCCGCAGTGTGGTCTCCATGCCCATCCCGACGGGCGCGTGGCAGATCTCTTGCGCATAAGTGGGACTGACGGTGGTCACCGCATCCGCATATCGTATGCCGGTCCGCAGCGCATTGATGACGCTGTGTCTGAGATCCGCCGCGTCCAGCAGCGATTCCGCCGACGGCAGGCTCAAGTCGTCGATCAAGGCCCGGGGAATGAGGCCCTGATAGCCGATGTTGTGTATGGTCAGAACCGAGCGCGATCGCGCGAACAGCGGCACGGCGGAATAAATCGTCTTCAAATACAAGGGCAGGAAGGCGCAGTGCCAGTCGTTGCAGTGGAACACGTCCGGCGCGAACCCCAGGCGCAGGCAGCTTTCGACGGCAGCGCGCGTGAACAGCAAAAAGCGCCTGTGTTCGTCGGGATCGCCCGTATACACCGACGGGCGGTCGTAAAGCTCCGGGCAATCGATGAAATACATGGCGATACGGGTATCCGGAATGCTGGCGGTGCGCACCGAAAACGCATACACGCGGTTTCCGATGATGATTCCCACCTCCTGCAGCCCGGGCACGGTCTTCAGAGCCCCGCAGGCGCGCCTGACCGAGGCGTACAGCGGCATGAAGGCGCGCACATCGTGATCCCGCAGCGCGAGCTCCCGAACCATGCCCCCGACCGCGTCCGCAAGGCCGCCGGTCTTGGCAAACGGCATGATTTCCGAACTTAGGACGCACAGCTTTAGCGGAGCCATAATCGGAGTCTAACAAAGGCGAAAAATCAATCGTGGAAATCCTGATGCGGCGAATTGCCGAGTGTGGCAGGCTGGATGTAAGAATGAGCGTCTAATCCGATCTACTCATGGTGACAGCAGGCAAGCCATGCAAAACACCGCCCGGACCACCGCAGGACGATACGTCAGCCGACTGACCAGCGGCGCATTGGCGGTGATCATGGCCGGAGGCCGCGGCGAGCGCCTCAGAGGCCTCACCGAGCACCGCTGCAAGCCCGCGACGCCTTTCGGCGGCAAGTTCCGCATCATCGACTTCGTGCTCTCGAATTGCGTGAACTCCGGAATCCGTCAAATCGCCGTCCTGACTCAATACAAGTCGCAGCAGCTGATTCAACATATTCAACGGGGTTGGAGCTATCTGCGCGGGGAGATGGGCGAGTTCGTCGAATTGATCCCGGCGCAGCAGCAAATCGGCCCCTACTGGTATCGCGGCACCGCCGATTCGGTGTACCAAAATCTCGAATTCATCCGCTCGCACCACCCGACGCACGTGCTGATACTGGCGGGCGATCACATCTACAAGATGGACTACGGCCCGATGATCGCCTATCACGAACAATGCGAAGCCGACATCACCGTCGGCGTCGTCGACGTGCCGCTCGAGCTTGGGCAAGAATACGGCATCATGACCACAGATGAGGCCAATCGGGTGGTGAAATTCGCGGAAAAGCCGCGCCACCCCGACCCCATTCCCGGCCATGCGAACTTGGCCCGGGCCTCGATGGGCATTTACGTCATCGCCATGGACCGCCTCGAAACATTGCTCGGCGATGATGCCGTCAACGAAGCCAGCCACCACGACTTCGGCAAGAACATCATTCCGCCGGCGATCGACACGCTGCGCGTGTTCGCCTATCCGTTCCATGATGTCGAAACCCGGGCGCAGAATTATTGGCGCGACGTGGGCAGCGTCGACGCGATTTACGATGCCAACATGGAGCTGGTCGCGCTCAATCCGGAACTCAATATTTACGACCATCAATGGCCGATCTGGACCTACCAGCCCCAGCGTCCCCCCGCCAAGTTCGTGCTGAATGATGAAGGCCGGCGCGGTATGGCCGTCGATTCGATGGTTTCCGCGGGCTGCATCGTTTCGGGCGCCTATGTGAAAAAATCCCTGCTTTCGAGCGATGTGCGCATCGAGGAAGGCAGCATCATCGACAGCTCGGTGCTGCTGCCGAATGTCACGGTCGGCCGCCGCTGCAAAATATCGCGCTGTATTCTCGATGAGCACTGCGTGATTCCGGATGACACGCTGATCGGTCATGATGCGGCGGCGGATCAGGCCCGGTTCGATGTCACCAAGAACGGCGTCGTGCTGGTGACCCCGAGCACACTGCGCGCCCTGGCCAGATCCTGATCTAAGCGGCGACTTGCTGCGGTCCGCGCAGCTTGAGCGTCGCCCAGGCTTCGATGACCTGCTCCGTTGTGATTCCCAGCATCGAAGGTGCGCCGTCGACCTGACTGGTCAGCACCTTCACATCGGCGCCGGCGGTTCCCCAGGGCCGGTACAATGAGGGCAGGGCCTTGCCGAAAAGGACGACTTGCGGGCAACCGACCGCTGCCGCAGCATGCGCCGGACCCGAATCGACCGTGATGAGACCCGCGGCCCGCGCGAGCAGCGCCACCAGACGCGGAATCGGCAAATCGTCCGCGGCGTTGTAGACACCATCGACTCCGGCACTCGAGGCAATCTCGCCATTCAAGGAATATTCGGGTCCCGTGCCCAGCATCACGACGCGGTACCCGGGCCATCGCGTGCGCAGCTGCCGGATCACGGAGACCCACCGCTCGTTAGGCCAATACTTGTTGTTGACCGCGAGCCGGCGCAGCCCGCGCCGCATGGTCCTCTTGTTACCGACTTGGATCAGGATCAACGGTACCGCCGCGAGCCCGCGCCCCGTGAGCCAGATCTCGAGCTCCGCCCTCTGCCGATCGCTCACCTGCAAACTGCATCCCTCGGCCTGCGGGACGGCTTGCGAATCCCGCGCCGAGCGGATCGCCGCCGGCATGATCTGCCCAAGCCGTAGCCATTGTTCCGTCGCATGCTCCCCGGGCAGCAGCGGATGATCCCGCACGTCGACAATGTACTCGTCGGTAATGCCGGCCCTGGCGAGCATGGGCCGCGCGGCGGCGTTGCTGTCGCAGATCCAGGTGGGGCCGACACCGCGCGCGCGCAGCCGCCTCACCACCCTGCGTTGATCCGGCGCCAGCCAATACGGCGTCTTGCGGCTGCGCACGCTCCACACCTCGCCGATGCCCGGCTGTCCGCGCAGCAAGGGGCCGCTCCATGGTCCCGAGGTCAGGATATCGACCGGACACCCGAAACGGGCATGCAAGACCCGAATCAGCGCCGTCAACAGCACCATGTCCCCGAAGGCGCCGCAGCGAACCACCAGCGGACGCGGGGAAGAAAATTCAGCCGGCACGGATTCTCCCGGACGCGCAGATGCGCGGCAGCCAGTATAATTGCCGCCGGTCATGAAGACACCCGTCCGAAGCGCAACCCTCGCCGTTCTGGCCATCGCCATGTCGGCAATGGCCGCGCTGGACACCGCGCGCGCTGCGGCGCCCGGTCCGTCGTCGCCACTGGGCCTGTGGAAAACCATCGACGACAAGACCGGAAACGCGCGCGCAATCGTTCGCATCTACGAGCAGGACGGAAAGCTGTTTGGGCGCATCGAACGCAGCTTCACTCCGGGAGCCGAGAACCGCGTATGCGAGGTGTGCACGGATGCGCGCAAAGGTCAGCCCATCATCGGTCTCGTCATCATCCGCAACATCCAATCAAAGAACGGCGAGTACGCCGGCGGCGACATTCTCGACCCGGAGACGGGCACCGTCTACCGCTGCAAATTCCACTTGGATCAGAATGGGACGCATCTGATCGTCCGGGGCTATATCGGCATCTCGCTGCTGGGCCGGTCGCAGGTCTGGCAGCGGCAAAACTCGCCGTAGAATTACTCACGCCAAGGAGGAGGATGCAAAAAATCGTTCGGCAGTGTGAGAGAATCGCCCGATGTCGCTACTGAACGTCGTCATTCTCGCAATCGTGCAAGGGTTCGCGGAATTGCTGCCGGTGTCGAGTTCCGCCCATGTGGTGGTCGCCGAAAAGCTTCTCGGGCTCGACCCCTCCTCCCCGCCCATGACCCTGCTGCTGGTCATGCTTCATACCGGCACCATGCTCGCCGTCATCGTCTACTTTTGGCCGCAGTGGCGCAGCATTTATTTTCAAAGCGCCGGCGCGTTCAAAGCCATCGCGACGCGGGTGATCGCCGCGACCCTGCTCACGGCGGCCGTGGGAGAAGTCATCATCAAGGTCATCGAAAAAACCCTGCTGCGAGCCGTCCCGCATTCCGAGATCGAAGACTTGTTCAGCCACCTGGAATTCATCGCTCCCGCGCTCGCGCTCGCCGGGCTTTTGATTCTGTGGGCGGGCTTCGACGAGCGCAGGCGCGCGGCCCGCAACGACGCGGGGGCGGATGAGATCACCACGAAGCGAGCGGCGCTCATCGGCATGGTTCAGGGGCTGTGCCTGCCTTTTCGCGGGTTCTCGCGCTCCGGCGCGACCATATCGGCGGGGATGCTGCTGGGAATCGCCAAATCGCGGGCGGAAGCATTTAGTTTCGCGTTGGCCGTGGTGATCACGCCGCCGGTGGTGGCTCGTGAAGTCATGCGCCTCGCGCATTCGCCCCATGTGGACGGCGGCGGCCTCGGTTCGGTTGCGCTGCTGACCCTGCTTGGCGCGGTGGTGGCGTTTTTCGCAGGGCTGCTCGCGTTGAAATGGCTGAGCCGGTGGCTGGAGAGCGGGCGCTGGGCGCGCTTCGGCATTTATTGCCTGTTTGCCGCCGCGGCGGTGACCTATCTGCATCGCGCCGGATATTAGGCCGCTCCACTCGCCTGTCGCACGCTTCGATACAGGCTCAAGAATTCTTCGGCCGCCTTGTGCACGTTGCTCTGCCAGTGATGGGCCGCCGCATGATCGGCGCCGTCGGTCACGTATTTAACGCAGGCGAACCGCGCTTTCTCGATCCAGCACACCTTGGCGAGCGCATAGGCCTCCATGTCGACCACCGCCCAGTCCGCAGACGAGAGGCTGGTCACGAACGAATCGCCGCTGCCGCACACGGCGGCGGTCAGCCGCGGAAAGCGCCGCTCGAAGCTCAGGCGCGGCGGCACCTCATCGAAGGGAGTGACCCCGAGCGCGAATCCCAACCCGCTCACATCCATGTCGCGTTGCGTGAACTCATGGCATTCCAGCAGCGATCCTGTCGCGTACGCGGGGCTGCCGGCGGTACCCACGTTCAGCACCAGGGGCAGCGGTCGGGCGTGGTGAACATAGCGGCGCAGTTCGCGCGTGAGCGCAACAGCGGCGTTTATCTTGCCCACCCCGCAATAGAGCACCGGCACGCCGGCTGCTTCGAAGACGCCGCCGGACTCGGCGGGCACGGCCATGACCACCAGCACGTTCGGAAAATCGGCCATCGGCTTAGTAGCTGATCGCGGCGCGCAGCCGCAAATTGCACCACCCGAAATTTTTCACCAGATTCAGATCGATCAAGACCGCAAGGGCCGTAACCTCGTAGCCGGCACGCTGGCAAAGCTCGGCCGCGGCCTTCATCGTGCCGCCGGTCGCCAGCACATCGTCGATCAACAAGAGGCGCCCGGCCCCCGGCTGCATTTCCAAAATGCCCGAGCCGTATTCAAGCTCGTACGCGGCATCGATCACCGGCGGCGGCAGCTTGCCCTGCTTGCGCACCAGGACGAATCCCTTGCCCCGCCGCGCGGCCAAAGCCGCTCCCAGGATGAAGCCGCGCGACTCGATGCCGGCCAGCGCGTCGACCGACCTCCATTCCGCATCCGTCAACAGCGCATCGAGCGTCTCAAGCGTTGCGGCGAAGTGGTCCCGCAGCAGCGGCGCGATGTCGCGAAACAAGATTCCCGGGCGCGGGAAATCCGCCACATTGACGATGGCTTGCTTCAGTTCCACCGCCGTCGCCGCATCACCGGGCCGCTTCAGGTCTTGCACATGCATGCGCAGAAATTACCAGACTTTCGGGTCGATGATCAGTCGGCGTACCCACAGGGCGTTGGCCCGGGCCCGAGCCCGGTGATCGCTGCCCGGCCACCCGACTCGAATACCCGGCACCAGACGATGCTATCCTTTCCCGCTTTATCGGGATTGACGGCGCCGTCAGGATGTCGAGTTACGCATGATCTTGGTCGTTGACGTAGGCAATACCCGTCTGAAGTGGGCGTGGCTCACCAGCACCGGGCTGTCGGATCAGCAGGCCATCCTGCACCGGGGGGCAAAGCCCGGCATGTGGACGGCGGCATTGTTCGAGTCCGGCCACAAGCCGACGCGCGTCCTGTGCTCCAATGTCGCGGGCCCCCATATGGCCAAGACCCTGTCGAGGCGGGCCAAGAAGGCGTTTCGCGTCGATGTCGAATTCGTCACCGCCCAAGCGGAATTCAAAGGGCTCACCAACGGCTATCTCAATCCCAACCTGCTGGGACCCGATCGATGGTTGGCCTTGATCGGCGCCTGGACCAAGGCGCGCTCGGCGCTGTGCGTGGTGGATGTCGGCACCGCCGTCAAGGTCGACAGCGTCGATGCCGCCGGCCGGCATCTGGGAGGCTTAATCGTTCCCGGCATTCACATGATGCGCGAAGCCCTCATGAGCAAGACCAGCGACATCGCCGAAGCGGCGCAACTCAGCACGCCGTCTTTGGCCGGTGTTTTGGCCAACAATACCATCGGCGCGGTGTCGCGCGGCGCCGTGTTCGCCCTGGCCGGTCTGGCGGACCGGGCGGCCGAAGTGATCGAACAAAGCACCGGCGTAAAGCCCAAGCTGTTCATCACGGGCGGCGATGCGGGGATGATCACCGGCACGATGCGTACACCCGGCGAGATCGTACCGGATCTCGTGCTGCAGGGCCTTGCGGTGATAGCGGCCGAGCCGCGGTAAGTCGGCGGCACCGTACGCCGGTTCGCTCATCGCGCCGTCAAACGGGTTCTCGCATTTATTGCGCCAGCAGCCGCAATGTTGCAAACGTGTGACAAGCACCTGAAGAATCAACAACTTGGAGGTGGCTAGTCGTGGATTTTCCCTATACCTCTGGGCCAAGGGCGCTGCTACATTGGCCGCCTGTTTCAAAACTCTGGTGAGCAAATTGCACACGCTGGAAACGCCCATCGAGGGCGGTCATCGGATCGGGATGTCGGAGGCGGTGTTTCATTCCGACAAGGAACACGCGCAGGCCATCGAGGCGCTTTCAGAGAAGTTGGGCGTGCATACCAACGATGTCGCCGCCGTGTTCAGATCCGAGCTTGATCGGTTGACGGCAGGGGCACGCATCACGAACTATTTGATCGTGCTGGCATTGAGCAGGACGAGATCCATACTTCGTGCACGTTCCGGCCGCGCTCCCACACATTGAGGGTATCGGCGATGCCCGCACTGCCGGTAATTGCTGATGGCGACCCCCGCCCGGATTCCGCATCACGCAAACGCAAGCGGGACATCGCGGCGCTGTGCACGGAGCTGGACTCCCTTTACGGGGACATTCAACGTGTCGCCGCTGCAAGCCGCAGTTCAATAGACGGCGTACCGCCGGATTATCGCGATAGCGCGAGAAATCTAATTCACTATCTGGCCTTGCGCCGCCACGATCTGCGGGACCTGCAGCCCAAGCTGTCGGCGCTCGGCCTGTCGTCTCTCGGACGATCGGAAGCCGACGTTCTCGCATCCGTCGCCGCCGTGCGCACCGCGTTGCAGGCACTTGCCGGCTGCGAAATTGTGCAACCCTTCCCCTGCCCCGAGTCGACCATCAAGCGGGAACTTCTTGCCGAACACACCGAAGCGCTGCTCGGCCCGGCCCCCGCCAATCGGCGGGTGCGCATCATGGTCACCATGCCGACGGAGGCGGCCGGCGATTACACGCTCGTGCACGAACTGGTACGCAATGGAATGGACTCCATGCGCATCAATTGCGCACATGACGATGCGGATGTGTGGGCCAAGATGATCGAACACGTGCGCCGCGCGAGCCACGCATTGGGCCGGCCGTGCAGCGTCGAGATGGATCTCAGCGGCCCCAAGCTGCGCACGGGACCCCTGGAGGCGGGTCCCGCCGTTCTCAAGGTCAGTCCAAAGCGCGATGTGTTTGGACGCGTCACCGTCCCCGCACGCGTATGGCTCACGGCCCCGGGCGGTCGTGGCGCACCGTCACCAGCCGATGCGACCCTGCCGATGCCGGCGGCATGGCTGAAGCGGCTGCGAACCGGCGAGATCCTCAAGTTCACCGATGCCCGGGGCGCGAGCCGGGGATTGCGCGTGATGCAGGTCGACGCCGGCGGCGTTTGGTCCGAACTCGGCAAGACCAGCTACATAACGACCGGCACCAGCTTGCGCCGGACCGGCGCGCGAGGCCAGGCGGCGGCGGCGCTCGTGGGCGAGTTGACCGCGAACGAACGCCCCATTGTCCTGCACGCCGGAGACACGCTGTTGATCGAGCGCAGTCTCAAGCCGGGCCGCCCGGCGACCCGCGACTCCCGAGATCGTGTGTTGACGCCCGCGGTCATCGGCTGCACGTTGCCCGAAGTGTTCGAGGATGTGCGCACGGGCGACGCCATCTGTTTCGACGACGGCAAGATCACCGGGGTGATCGAAAACATCGAGCCCGAGCTCGTCACCGTGAAGATCCACCGGGCGCGCGCATGCGGCGAAAAACTGCGCGGCGACAAGGGCATCAATCTTCCGGATAGCCTCTTGCGGCTTTCCTCGCTCACCGACAAGGATATCGACACGCTAGAGTTCGTCGTTCGACACGCCGACATGGTCTCGCTCTCTTTTGCGAACAGCGCCGCCGACGTCGAGCTCCTGCAACAGCACCTCAAGCGGCTCGGCGGCGAGAAGCTTGGATTGATTCTCAAGATCGAGACCCGCCGCGGGTTCGAGAATCTGCCCGAGATGCTGCTCACCGCGCTGCGCTCCACGCGCTGCGGCGTAATGATTGCTCGCGGCGATCTCGCGGTGGAATGCGGCTTCGAGCGGCTCGCGGAGGTGCAGGAGGAGATTCTCTGGATGTGCGAGGCCGCGCATGTCCCGGTGATCTGGGCCACGCAAGTGCTCGAGAATCTCGCCAAGGAAGGCGTCCCGTCGCGCGCCGAAATCACCGATGCCGCGATGAGCCAGCGCGCCGAATGCGTGATGCTCAACAAAGGGCCTCACATACTGGAGGCGGTCGGCGCGCTCGATGACATTCTGCAGCGCATGCAGACGCACTCGGTCAAGAAGCGATCGATGCTGCGCGATCTCAAAGTGGCCGAACGGTTCCTGAGCCAGGACACGCCCTGATTGCATGGCGAGGCGCGCCGATTCGCTAGCCGAATTTGGCCTTCATTTTTTCGGACAACCTCGCCAGCTGTATCACCATGCGTTCGTGCGTGCCGACTCCGATCTCCTCGCTCCCGTCGGTCGCGCGAATCGAGAATTCGATGCGCCGCCCGTCAACTTGGGTCACTTTCGCCTCGCCGGTCACGCGCCGCCCCGCCGGCGTCGCCGCCAAATGGCGTACGTCGACGCGCGTGCCAAGCGCGCTTTCACCGGCGTCGAGAAAAGGCTTGATGGCGTTCAGCGCCGCGTTCTCCATGATCATGATCATGACCGGGGTCGCCAGAACCGGGGGCAGCGTCGCATCCTTGAAGCGGCTGGCGAGATGATCCGGAACGACGACCAGGGTGAACGAGCCGGAGGCTCCGAGCGGTATCGATTGCATGGCGTCACCAATTCGGGTTGGGCAATGAACTGAAGACCTCTTTCAACGCGAATCCCCAGCGGGTTCGAATCATGTTGAAGTAGGCATTGTCTAGATCGATGCTGATGTGCGTCGCAAGCTTCAATTCGTCCCGGCGGATAACCGCTAAATCGAGCGGCGGCCCCACCGAAAGATTGGACCGGATGGTCGAATCCATCGAGATCAGCGCGCACTTGGCCGCCTGCGCAAGGCTGCTGGTCCGCGATATCACCCGATCGATGATCGGTTTTCCGTATTTCGACTCCCCGATCTGAAAATACGGCGTATCGGCGGAGGATTCGATGAAATTGCCCGCGGAATAAACGTGAAACAGCCGCGGCTCCTCGCCCTTGATCTGCCCGCCCAAAATGAAAGTCCCATTGAACTCGTGGCCGTGCTCCTTCAGGTGCTCGCCATCGCGCTGATGGACCTCCCGCAGGGCGTCGCCCACCACCCGCGCCGCATTGAGCATGTTGGAGGCGCGGAATATCCGGGCGGGCCCCCCCGAATCGTCGGGCGGTTCGTGCAGCAGGTTGACCACCGCCTGGGTGATGGCGAGATTGCCCGCCGACAATAAAACGAGCGCTCGGTCTTTCGGTCGATGGAACGTCGCCATTTTGCGAAAGGTATTGATCTGATCCACACCGGCGTTGGTCCGGGAATCGGACAACAGGACGAGCCCGGTGTCGACCAACAGGCCGACGCAGTAAGTCATAAGGGGAATTCTACCTCACTGCTGCTGCTGTTGGGCCGACTCCGCCACCATCACGGCCGCTTCCATGCTTTCTCCGCCGCCGCCGTGACGCACGCCGCGTACCGGCGCGGCGTCCAGATAGTCGCGGCCGACTGCGAGCCGGCAATAGGTGCGAATCGCCGGCCGCTGGTGGGTCACATCGATGCTGTGCCAGCCGATTTGCCCACCGAGCCAGACGTCTATCCACGCATGGCTGGCGGCGTCGGTGGTGTCGCCGGTGTACAGATAACCGCTCACGTAGCGGGCCGGCACTCCCGCTGCGCGCGCGCAGGATACGTACACATGCGCGTGATCCTGGCAAACGCCTTCCCCGTTTTTGAACGCCACCGCGGCGCTGTCGTTCACTTCGCTGACGCCGGGCTTGTAGCGCACGGCCCGGAACACCGCTTCGGCAAGCGCCTCCGCGCGCGCCTGCGGACTGTTGGCGTGTTGCACGGCATGCTTGGCAAACTCCCGAAGCTCATCGTCCGGCGCGGTGAGCGTCGTGGGAGCGAGGAAGGCGAGCGGCGACAAGGGCCCGTCGTCCTGGCGGATTTCGGTATCCGACGTCTCGACGATTCCCTGCACCACGATCTTGATTTCGCGGTGCGGCTGCTCGATGGTGAGCAGATGCGAAATATTCCCGTAGGCGTCGATCTGCTCGAACCGCCGTCCCGGTGCGGTGATATTCCAGAAAAGCGCGCGCTGGCCCGGGTCCTGCCTGGGCGTCAGATGCAGACTTTGTACGCTGTACTTGACCGGCCGTTCGTAGCGGTAATGCGTTTCGTGTCGAATGTGCAATTTCATGAAGCCTACGCCTCCACCGGAGGTACCAAGAAGTCGCTGGCGATGCGCTCGCCCAGATCGCGCAGCCGCGCGAGAAATTGCTGCAGAAAACGCGGCAGCCCGTCCGCGATGATCACCTCCATCCGGGTAAAATGCAGCATGGCATGCATTTCGCCCGCGCGCCGCTCGGTTTCCTGGGATTGGTCGTTCGATACCGATTTGAGATTTTCGTAAACCTCCTTGCAGCAGCGCAACAGCGAGCGCGGCATGTCGTCTCGTAGAATCAGCAGCTGCGCCACCCTGAAAGGCGTGATCACGTCCCGGTAGACGCGCCGGTAGACTTCGAATGCCGAAAGCGCCCGCAACAGCACGCTCCATTCGTAGGGGTCCGGCACCGCAGCGGCATCGGCGCCGGGATTGAGGTCGCCCTGGTGCGCCGTGAGAATTCTGGCGGTGCTGTCGGCCCGCTCGAGAAAGGTGCCGATGCGAGAAAAGTGAAACGCCTCGTCGCGCAGCATGGTGCCGACCGTGACGCCGCGCGTGAGATGGGACCGTTCCTTCACCCATTCGACGAATTCGCCGATGTCCGCGCGCGGCGGGTTCCTCCCACGGAACGAGCGGGCCTCCAGCCAGGTGGAATTCAGGGTTTCCCACAGTTCCGAAGTCAACGAGCCGCGCACCGCGCGCGCGTTCTCGCGGGCCGATCGCAGGCAGCTCACGATGCTGCCGCTGTAGTCCCGGTCCAAGCTCACGAACTCGAACACCGCCCTCGGCTCGATGGCCTCGTGCCGGTCGAGATATGCCTGCTCCATGTGCAGGGCGGTCATGGTCGAGCTCAATGATTGCGCCAGCATTTCGGCGGAATGGGGCAGCAGCGACATTCGGTAATGCGCGTCCACCAGACGCGCGAGACTTTCCGCGCGCTCGATGTAGCGCGCCATCCAGTACAAGTGATCGGCGGTGCGGCTCAACATGGGTTTTCCAACACCCAGGTATCCTTGGTGCCGCCGCCTTGGGAGGAATTGACCACCAGCGAACCTTCGCGCAGCGCGACCCGCGTCAATCCGCCGGGAACGATGGTGATGTCGCGGCCCGACAGCACGAACGGTCTCAGATCGATGTGACGGGGGCTCAGGCGCTGATCCACGAAGGTCGGGCATGTGGACAAGTCGAGCGTGGGCTGCGCGATATAGCGCTCGGGGGTCGCCAGAATTTGCCGGCGAAACGCCTCGATCTCGGCTTTGGTCGCGGCCGGCCCGATGAGCATGCCGTAACCTCCGGCGCCGTGGACCTCCTTGACCACCAGTTCCGAAAGGTGCGCAAGCGCGTAGTCCCTATCCTCCTGCCGACGCAGCATCCATGTGTGGACGTTGCCGATCGCCGGGGTCTGCCCGAGATAGAAGCGAATCATGTCCGGTACGTACGGATAGATCGATTTGTCGTCGGCGACCCCGGTGCCGATCGCATTGGCAATGGTGACGTGACCGGCGCGGTAGGCGGTCAACAAGCCCGGAATGCCCAACATGGAGTCGGGTCGAAATACCAGAGGGTCCAGAAAATCGTCGTCGATTCGCCGATAAATGACGTCGACGCGCTGCGGTCCCTGCGTGGTGCGCATGAACACCGCCTCGTCCCGTACGAACAGGTCCTGGCCCTCCACCAGCTCGACGCCCATCTGTTGCGCGAGGAACGCATGCTCGAAATACGCGCTGTTGTGAGCGCCGGCGGTCAGCAGCACGACCGTGGGATCGGCAACCCCGGTCGGGGCCACACTGCGCAGGTTATCGAGCAGTACATCCGGGTAGCGGTCGACCGGCGCGATCCGATGCTCCGAAAACAGCTCCGGAAACAAGCGCATCATCATCTTGCGGTTTTCCAGCATGTACGAGACGCCTGAGGGCACGCGCAAGTTGTCCTCGAGCACGCAATATTCGCCCGCCTCGTCGCGCACTATGTCGACGCCGGCGATATGGGCATAGATGCCGCCGGGGACATCCACCCCCTGCATTTCCGGACGGTATTGCGGGTTGCACAGGACTTGTTCGGCCGGAACGATGCCGGCTTTCAAGATTTGCTGCTCGTGGTAGATATCGTGAATGAACGCGTTTAGCGCGCGCACCCGCTGCTTCAATCCCCCTTCCAGGCGAATCCACTCCTCCAGGGGCAGCACCCTGGGCACGATGTCGAATGGTATCAGCCGTTCCGCACCCTCCTCCTGACCGTAAACCGCGAATGTGATGCCGACCCGGTGGAACAGGGCATCCGCCTCCGCACGCTTCTGCGCCAGCCGGTCCGCGGGCTGATGTTCGAGCCATTCGCCGTAGCGAAGGTAATGGGACCGGGCCATGCCATCGGTGCGATACATTTCATTGTAGGATTTCCCGCGCAAATGCCCCCCTGAACCTCAGCGAACCGCCTCTCGAGCAGCCCGCAGCAGCCCCTCGGTCTCGATGAACGCGACGACATCCGCGAGACCTTGCTCGGTCTTCAGGTTCGTGAACACGAATGGCCGCTCGCCGCGCATCTTCTTTGCATCTCGCTCCATCACCTCGAGCGACGCGCCGACATACGGCGCCAGGTCGATCTTGTTGATGATCAGCAAATCGGACTTGGTGATGCCGGGTCCGCCTTTGCGCGGTATTTTGTCGCCCGCCGCCACATCTATGACGTACAGCGTGAGATCGGACAGTTCGGGGCTGAATGTCGCCGCAAGATTGTCGCCGCCGCTTTCGACGAACACCACGTCCAGGCCGGGAAAACGCCGGCTCAAACGCGCGACCGCCTCGAGATTGATCGACGCATCCTCGCGAATCGCCGTATGCGGACAACCGCCTGTTTCGACACCGAGTATCCTCTCCGGCGCCAGCGCTTCGTGCGTGACCAGGAATTTGGCGTCTTCCTCGGTATAGATGTCGTTGGTGACCACCGCGACATCGTAGCGATCGCGCATGACGCGGCAGAGCAGCAGCGTCAAGGCCGTCTTGCCCGATCCGACCGGACCACCGATTCCGACCCGCAGGGGTGAATTCATGGCCATGAGGTCAAGACCTGAACAGCCGCGAATATTGAGTTTCATGCTGCGATGAAAGAATTGCGAGTGCCGGCGCGAAATTCGAGCCCCGGCACGCTTTCCCGGGGCGATCGGCGCGCAGTGCCGCCGCCGCAACCGGCGCGGCAATCTCCTGCAACAGCCGTTGGCCGGCGGATTGTCCCAGCGGCAGGGTCTTCACGGCAACCAGCACTTGGTTCTCGGCCCATGCCCACAAGTAGGCAAGCAGGGAGTCGCCGGCCGGAATCGACCATGCGGTGGCCGCTGCCGACCAGGAGCACGGCAATGCGGGTTCTTCAATCGACTGCAGTGCCTGCACGATCTCAGGGGGAAACGCCGGCAGCTGCGCCAGCAGGAGGCGCATGGAATACCCCAATTGCACGGTCGCGGCGCGCAATTCCGCGGCTTCACGCGTCGCAAGAAACTCATCGTTGAGACGCCGCACGGCGCCGAGGTCGCGATCGACCCAGGCTTCGCTCAGCGCCAAGACATACGGCGCTTCGAATGACCCGACGGAAAATTCCAGCAGATCCCCCATCCATCGCCTCAGCGACGCCTCGTCGCGCACGATCTTCGACTCGATTGCCGCTTCCAGGCCGTGCGAATGGCTGTAGCCGCCGATCGGCAGAGCCTGGCTTGCGAGTTGGAACAGCCGCAAGCGTGACTGCGGGGTCATGATGCGGAAAAGTCGTGAATTTTCGGCCGTGCGGGCGGCGTTTCGGCGCCGTGCCCATGATGGCCGCCGTAGGCGCCGCCCTCGGGCTCAAAGGGCGCGACGATGCGTGTCACGCTCAAGCCCAGTCCGGCGACCATTTGCGCGAGCACGTGATCCTCCGGGAACCGCAATCGATCCGGCATCACCTGCACCGCAACGTGCCGGTTGCCGAGGTGATACGCCGCCTTGGCAATCGCAAGCGGGTCGTGGCCGGATGCCTCGAGCAAGACCTCATCGGCGGCGACAATTTCGATCTCCCGATCTGCATCGAGGCGAACCCGGTCCCCGTTGCGCAGCAGCCGGCCGCGCTCGACCACGAGCGCGGCCTTCTCGCCGCTCTCCAGCGTGACCAGCAAGCGGCTCTTGCAGCGCGACTCGTAGGGCAGGATCGCTCGATCGATGGGTGTTCGCGGGTCCATTAGGGTAACGCGCCCTCAGAACAGGAAATAACGCTGGGTCATCGGCAGCTCCTTCGCCGGCTCGCAGACCAGCAATTCCCCGTCGGCGCGCACCTCGTAGGTTTCCGGGTCGACTTCGATGTGCGGCTGCGCGCCGTTGTGAATCATGTCCTTCTTGCGAATTTTCCGCGTGTCGCGCACCGGTTCGACGCATTTGCGCAGCGCCAGGCGCTTGAACGTCTCGTCCTCGAGCGATGCCTTCGACACAAAGGTGAGCGACTTTTCCACCGCGCGCCCGAACGCGGCGAACATCGGCCGATAATGCACCGGCTGCGGCGTCGGGATGGAGGCGTTCGGATCGCCCATCGGCGCCGTGGCGATCATGCCGCTCTTGATCACGAGGCTCGGCTTCACGCCGAAGAACGCCGGTTTCCACAGGACCAGATCCGCCAGTTTTCCGATTTCCACCGAGCCCACACGGTGCGCGATGCCGTGCGTGATGGCCGGATTGATGGTGTATTTGGCGACGTAGCGCTTTACCCGTGCGTTATCCGCCCGCGAGGCGTCGGGGCCGAGCGCGCCGCGCTGCTCGCGCATTTTGTGAGCCGTCTGCCAGGTGCGGATGACCACTTCGCCCACCCGTCCCATGGCCTGAGAGTCGGACGACATCATCGAGAACGCGCCGATGTCGTGCAGAATATCCTCGGCCGCGATCGTTTCGCGGCGTATGCGCGACTCGGCGAACGCGATATCCTCGGCAATCGCCGGATCCAGGTGATGGCAGACCATCAGCATGTCCAGATGCTCGTCGATCGTGTTGACCGTATAGGGACGGGTCGGATTGGTGGAACTCGGCAGCACGTTGGCGTGCGCCGCCGCTTTGATGATGTCGGGTGCGTGTCCGCCGCCCGCGCCTTCGGTGTGAAACGTGTGGATCGTGCGCCCGCCGATCGCCGCGAGCGTCGCTTCGAGAAACCCCGATTCGTTCAACGTATCCGTGTGAATGGCGACCTGCACGTCGAACTCATCGGCGACGCGCAGGCAATTGTCGATGGCGCAGGGAGTCGTGCCCCAATCCTCGTGCAGTTTGAGCCCGATCGCGCCTGCGCGAATTTGCTCCCGGGCCGGCTCCGGCAGGGCCACGTTGCCTTTGCCGAGAAAGCCGAGATTCATCGCGAACCCCTCGGCTGCGAGCAGCATGCTGTGGATGTGCCAAGGTCCGGGTGTGCACGTCGTTGCACTCGTGCCCGCGGCCGGTCCCGTACCGCCGCCGATCATGGTGGTGATGCCGGAGCTGAGCGCCTCGGTGATCTGCTGCGGACAAATGAAATGTATGTGGGTGTCGACCCCGCCGGCGGTGAGAATCATTCCCTCGGCGGCAATGATCTCGGTCGCGGCACCGATCGGGATCGTGACCTGCGGCTGCACGTCGGGATTGCCGGCCTTGCCGATCGCCCAGATGTCCCCGCCCTTCAGCCCCACGTCGGCTTTGACGATTCCCCAATGATCGATGATGAGCGCATTGGTGATGACGGTGTCGGCGACGGTCGCCGCAATCCCCTGCCCCTGGCCCATGCCGTCGCGAATGACCTTGCCGCCGCCGAATTTGACCTCTTCGCCGTAGACAGTGAAATCCCTTTCGACCTCGACGACGAGCACGGTATCGGCGAGGCGCACCCGGTCGCCAACGGTGGGGCCGAACATCTCTGCATAGGCGCGCCGGGAGATCTTCACGGGCATTCTATAACTCTCCCATGACCTTGCCCTGAAAGCCAAAAACCCGCCGCAGGCCGGCATATTCCACCAGCTGTACGCTGCGTGACTGACCCGGTTCGAATCGCACCGCGGTTCCGGCCGGGATGTCCAATCGGAACCCGCGAGTAGGCGCGCGCTCGAACCGCAGATTCTCGTTGGTCTCGAAGAAGTGGTAGTGCGATCCGACTTGGATGGGCCGGTCGCCGCCGTTCTCGACCTGCACCCGCAGCGTGCGCCGCCCGGCGTTGAGTTCGATTTCCCCGTCTTGCGGATACAGTTCTCCTGGAATCACGATGCCCTCGGTTAGACGATCGGTTGATGTACCGTGACGAGCTTCGTCCCGTCGGGAAACGTCGCTTCCACCTGAATCTCGGGGATCATTTCCGGCACTCCGATCATGACCTCCTCGCGCGCCAAAATCGTCGCGCCGAAGCTCATGAGTTCGGCGACCGACTTGCCGTCGCGCGCGCCCTCGAGAATCGCCGCCGTGATCAAGGCAACGGCTTCGGGATAATTGAGCCTCAAGCCCCGCGCGCGCCGCCGCTCGGCCAGGAGCGATGCCGTGAATATCAACAGTTTGTCCTTCTCCCGCGGCGTCAATTCCATGTCGCCTCCAAGTGTGCCCGATCAGCAGGCCCAAAGTCTCGGCGCATGCGCCGCGCGCCCCAGCAACGCCGGGCGAAGCAGCGCCCACAAGGCGGTGAACCACCCGAACGCCTCTTCCGACGAATCCCCCAGGTAGCGGGCGCAGAGCGTTCCCGGCAGCCACGTGATGCCGTGGCGCGAACCGTCCGGGACGGCGAGCGCGCGACAACGCCGCAGCAGGGCCGCATCGGCCGCAAACCCCGCCGCCAGAAAGGTCGCGCTGACGCTGAAGCCCGCAAGGCCGACCGGCGATTCAGCAAATCCGCTCCCCGCGGCCAGCTGCGCGTGCTCCGCCCAAGTGAGGCGTCCCTCGCGCAGGATGCGGGTGCCGAGTCGCAGATTGCCGCGCCGCCATCGCTCACCCGATGCGCGGCGGCCGAAGCAAAGGATTTCCCAGCCTAAAAACCTCGCATTCGAGGACAGGCGGATCTCCGTGCTCATCACCGCGTTGCAGGCGTCGAAGAAAATGCTTTCCCGGGGCAGCCACTCGAGCACCGAATTTCGTTCCAGCGAAAACTGCAGACGCTGCTCGGCTTCCCCACCCGCCGATCGATACCACTTCGTCGCCCCCGGTGTCGTCATTAGAACGTGCGAATCCCGCTCCGCCGCAGCGCGGATATTCAGCCGGTCGCGCCCGGCAATGCCGCCCGGGGGATGCAATAGGACAACATGACAAATACCGGGACCCTCGGGATAAAGCGCCTTTTGAACCTGCAGCGGGCCTTTATGCCGCCGATGCACCAGCACCGTGCGGTGCGCTCGCATCGCGAAGCGCAATTCGAGGTTTGCCCGCCAGGCCGCTGCCGCCTCGGATACGGGCGGGTCGGCATCGCCCTCCCCGCCGCGCGGGACGGACGGCGGCTTCGGGAACATCGCCAGGGAAGGTGTCGGCATGGCACATTCGATCCTACGTGGCGCCGCGCTGCGCAGCAATTGCGGCCGCAGGGCACGCCCCCCGGACGCCCTCTCGAGACGGCGGGCCGGGGACACCCCGGCGAATCACATGCAAGTTGACACGCCTTCGCATGGCGCGCGACCATCAAGCGATAAACGCCACTCCGGTGCTCGACGAGGTGGCGCGCGACTACATCCGGCGGGCCGTGCCGAAACGCATCGCCCCGTGGGAGGTCCTCGTCAAGGACCTGCGACCTGCGCGCATCGATTTCCCGTCTTTTTATGCGGCACGTCGCGTAGCACCGGTTCAGCGGCAGGCCTCTGCCGCACCGCTCGGCAAACGGCGCGGTACGGGTAAGATCGCGGGCCCGATACGCAGCATGGCAAACGGGGAAGGGCGAAGGATGGTCACCACCGGTGCCGACGGCTTTGCGAACGATGCCAAATCCTCTCTATTCAAACCGGAGGAATTACTGACGCCGTCGGCGTTTCCGCACGCCGTCACCCGTCTGGAATTGCGCCAGACGAATATCTCCTTTGTCGTCCTTACCGGGCCTTTTGCCTACAAGATCAAAAAGAGCGTCAAACTGGAATTCATCGATAGCTCCACCCTTGCGCTTCGGCAATACCTGTGCGCCGAGGAATTGCGGCTCAACCGGCGACTGGCGGCCGACCTTTATGTGGACGTCGTCCCCGTTACGCGGCAAGCGGGCGGCCTGCACATCGGCGGACCGGGAGAGATCGTCGACTATGCCGTGCGGATGAGGCAATTCGAGACCTCGCAGGAGCTGTCGGAACTCATCCGGCGCGCCGAGGTATCCCCTCGGGAATTCGTCGATCTCGCAACCCGCCTGGCACAATTTCATGAAAATGCATCCAAGGCGACGACCGGCCCGGATTATCCCCACACGACCGATCTGCGCGACGCGGTGCTCGGCACTCTGGCCGTTCTGCTGTCGCACCTCGAGGCGGACGTGAAGCTCCCCGAACTTGATTTTCTCATCGATTGGACGCGCGAATATCTGCGCGATTCGCTGTCCCGGTTGCGCATCCGCGAGGCCTCGGGGTTCATCCGCGAATGCCACGGCGACTTGCATGCCCGCAACGTGGTGCGTTGGCGCGGCGAGCTGGTGCCATTCGATTGCTTGGAATTCGATCCCAAGCTCCGCTGGATCGACGTGATGAACGACCTGGCGTTCTTGGTCATGGATCTGAAGGCCTATGATCGCAAGGACCTGGAGTTTGCATTTCTAAACGCGTATCTGGAGCGCACCGGCGACTACGACGGCGTGCGGCACCTGGCGTTCTATGCCGTCTACAGAGCCCTGGTTCGGGCGATGGTCGACGGTCTCGGAGCGCAATCCGAGCCGGGGCATCGCCGGGAGTTTCAAAACCGTCTGCGGGTTCGTGTGGATACCGCCGTTGGGTTCGCAAGGCGATCCGCTCCCGCGCTGATCCTCATGCACGGTCTTTCGGGTTCCGGCAAATCATGGCTGAGTGGGCAGCTGATGCTTGAAATAGGGGCCGTGCGCATCCGATCGGACCTGGAGCGCAAGCGGCTTGCAGGCTCGCAAACATCCGTGATCGGCGGTTTGAAGCAAGACCTTTATGATCCGCAGTGGAGCCGCCGCACCTATGCGCGGCTGCTCGAATGCGCTGCGAGCTGCTTGAGCGCCGGCATCAACGTCATCGTGGATGCGGCGTTTCTCCTCGGCGCCGAGCGCCGCTCATTCCGTGATTTGGCGATGCGCAAGGGGTGGTCATTCATCATCGTGCGTTGTGAGGCGGACCGCGGCGTGCTCCTCGAGCGCATAAGGAAACGGGAGCAATTGCGCCTCGATCCGTCCGAGGCGGATGCGGAGGTGCTCAATTGGCAAATGCAAAGCACGGAGCAGCTGAGCGCGGAAGAGCGGTCGTACGCCATCGTGATCGATACGACGGAGCCAAACGCATTGCACGACGCTTGCGCAGCCATCGGTAACCGCCTGCCTCGAGGCACCTAGCGCAACATGCAGACGAAAGCTCAATCCGCCGCTCGAGCCCGACGAACCGCCAAAGCCTCGACGAGTTCGCACGCCCGCGTGAGCGCCGCGGCCGAATCGGTCTTCGCCGCGTACTGCCGGCACTGTCCGAGCATCCGCCGATCCGCGAGAATCGAGCGTATGGCATGCACTGCGCGATCGGATCGATAGCGCGCCTGCGGTATGCTTAAGCCCAACCCCAGCTGCTCGATCCGCCAGGCGTTGTCGAATTGATCGTGCCCGCTCGGCACCACGAGCTGCGGTACGCCGGCCCTGATGGTCTGCGCCATCGTGCCGATGCCACCGTGATACACGAGCAGCGCCGCGCGCGGCAGCAGCTCGCTGAACGGCAAATAGCCGAAGGCCTTCACGCGCGGCGGAAGATCTCGCGGCAGCTGCTCCCGAAAATTGGTGACCAGCATCGCCCGCACACCGAGCCTCCGTGCGGCCTCGACCGACTCCGCGAAGAATCGATGCATGGTCGCGGCCGCCGATCCCGGCGTGAAGACGACGGGCGGCTCGCCGGCATCGAGGAACTCCTCTATTTCCGACGGTACGCTCATCGCGGGGGAGCCCGTCTCGCTCGGTGCGCCGCCGCCGTCCCAAAGCGGGAAACCCACGAGGTGGGTGTGCACAGGCCAGTCCGGCTGCCGATTGGCGAACCATTCGGGGAAGAAACAAATCACGCATTGCGGCGAGTGAATCCAATTATGCAGCACTCGGTGGACGGCCTTGAGACCGAGCGTCGCTCGAAAATCGTTGAGCGGCCGCTTCAAGTTGCGGTCGATTGCCGCCCAATCGATCAGGCGGAAAAAAGCGCGTTTGAACCACATCGGCTGCGACGCCGAAATGCGCATGTTGCCCACCATTCCCTGATCGACCAGGCTGCGAACGATGGCGGGCTGCAGATGCACCGTGGCCGTCGGTATCTTGAGTTTGTCCTGCGCGATGCGGGCGCCGAACGAGATGCCGGAGGCCGCAACCACCGTATCGGCGTCCGCGTGCTTCTCGATCAGGCGATAGATCGCCTCGATTGCCGGCACCATCACCCGCTGTGCGACCACCTCGAAGCCCTTCCGCGGATGCCACAAATTCGGATCGTTGATCGCAGCGTCCACATCCGCGAGCGTCCCCACCGGCAAAAAATGCAACCCCAGCCGTTCAATCAACGGCTGAAAGTGCGGATTGGTCATGATCGTCGCGCGGTGTCCGCGGGCGCGCAGCGCCAACCCGAGCGCGATAAAGGGGTGAACATCGCCCGCACTGCCCAAGGTCGGCAGCAGCACGTGCAGCGATTTGCCGTCACTGACGGCTGCCGGCACCGCCGCAGGCGTCGCGTTCAAACGTCCACGGCGTCGATCAGGCGCGTGCCGCCGAGCCTGGCGGCGCCGAGCACCACCATCGGCACTCCTTGCATCGGTTGGCCGAGATCCGCCTGCCGGCGAATGGTCACATAGTCGGGACGCCAGCCGCGCGACCGCAACAGCTCGGCCGCCGAATCCTCGAGCTGCCGCCAGTCGGTACGGCCTCTGTGCACTTCGCCGACAATATTTCGCAGCGCCGCGTACAGCTGTACCGCTTCGACGCGCTGCTGCTCGTTCAAATAGCCGTTGCGGGAGGAAAGCGCCAGGCCGCTCGGCTCTCGAATCGTTTCGGCCGCGATTATTTCGATCGGCAGTGCGAACTGCCGGACCATTTTGCCGACCACCAGCAGCTGTTGGTAATCCTTCTTGCCGAACACGGCGGCGCTCGGTCCGACTATGCTGAACAGCTTCAGCACCACGGTACAGACGCCGGTGAAGAATCCCGGGCGGGCACTGCCCTCCAAAATATCCGCCAATGCGGCCGGCGGTTGGACGCCGAATTCCTGCGCTTCGGGGTACATATCCTCGACGGCGGGTGCGAACACGACGTCGCAGCCGGCGCCGGCGAGAAGTTCGCAGTCGTGCTCGAGCGTGCGCGGGTATTTCTTGAAATCCTCATGCGGCGCGAATTGCAGCGGATTGACGAAGATGCTGGCGATCACCAAGCCCCCGCGCTCGCGGGCGATGCGCACTAGCGACAAATGACCCTCGTGCAAATTGCCCATGGTCGGCACCAGAACGATCTCGTGCGGCCGCCGCAGCGCCGCGCGAAGATCGGCAATCGTCTGGACCAGTTGCACTTGAGGTTCCGGGTCAGAAGCCGTGCACGGAGTCGTCGGGGAACTGACCGCTCTTGACCGCCGCCACATAATTCCGTACCGCAGCCCCGACATCGGCGCTGCCCTCGAGAAAATTCCGCACGAAGCGCGGCAGATCTCCTCGCGTCAACCCGAGCATGTCGTGAAGCACCAGAACCTGACCGCTGCAACCAACGCCGGCGCCGATGCCGATCACGGGCACCGGCAGCTCCTTCGTCAGGCCGCGCGCAACGATCGACGGGACCATCTCCAGCACCAGACACTCGGCGCCCGCTTCGGCGAGTTCCACCGCGTGCTGGCGCAGCAAGCGGGCCGTCGGCTCGTCGCGTCCCTGAACCCGGTAGCCGCCGAGCGCATTCACCGATTGCGGCGTAAACCCCAAATGTGCACACACGGGGATGTCGCGATCGACCAGGTATCGCACAGTGGGGGCGGTCCAGCCCCCGCCCTCGAGCTTGACCATTTGCGCGCCGGCCTGCATCAACCGAACCGCATTGCGCAGCGCCGACTCGGCCGAATCCTGGTAGCTTCCGAAGGGCATATCGGCAATGATCCAGGCGCTGCGGTTGCCGCGCGCCACACATTGCGTGTGATAGACCATCTCATCCATCGAAACCGGCAATGTGCTGGCATGGCCCTGGAGCACCATGCCGAGCGAATCCCCGACCAGCAGCACATCGACTCCCGCAGCGTCGAGAACGTGCGCGAACACCGCGTCGTAGCAGGTGAGTACCGCGATCTTTTCGCCGGTTGTGTGCATCTCCCGCAGTCGATGCAGAGTCACGGTTTTGCGAGTTGCCATGCGCGCATCTTGCCGGGAGATTAGCGCCACAGCCACCGGCGTTTCCCCGCGAACACATGGGCGGGATCACGGGGCCATATAAGCCATTGAATATGTTGGATAAACGTCCGTAAGGCAGCGATGGCGCCGGGTTATGCATTGCCGTTGCGAACTTCGATTGGTGCCGGCCGAATGCAGCTGCTGCCCGCGCGTTTCATTATCAACAGCGCCACCAGGCTGACCAGCCCGGCCGCCGACAGATACAGTCCCACGTACCCCACTCCAAAACCGAACGCCAGCCGGTTCGCGAGGTATGGCGCCAGCGATGCGCCCAGGATTCCGGCAAAATTGAAGGCGAGCGACGTCCCGGTGTAGCGCACCGGCGTGGGAAACAGCGATGCGAGCGCGCTCCCCAGCGGCCCGTAAGTGAACCCCACGAGCGAAAATCCCAGCGCCAAAAAAACGCCGACGCTCACGATGTCATGGGCGCCGAACAGCGAGGCAAACGTGAATCCGAAAGCGATGATCGCCAGCGTGGCGATGATGAGCATGTTGCGCCCGCCGATGCGATCCGCGAGAAGCGCCGACACAGGGATGGTCAAGCCGAAGAACAGCACCCCTATCATTTGCAGGATCAAATAATCGCCGCGGGCGAATTTGAGCGCCGTGGTCGCCCAGTTCAACGCGAATACGGTCATGAGATAGAACACCACGAAAGTGTTCACCGCGCCGAAGGTCCCCAACACCAGCTCGCGCGGATACTTGCCCAACACCGCGAGGAACGGCACCCTCACCCGTTCCCCCTGTTCGACGCTCTGCTGGAATGCCGGCGTCTCCACGAGTTGCAGGCGCACATACAGGCCGACCAACACCAGCGCGGTGCTGGCCAAGAAGGGTACGCGCCATCCCCAACTGAAGAGCTGCGCAGGACTCAGCCGGGTGCTGATGTACAGAAACGCGCCGTTCGAAAACAGGAATCCCAGCGGCGCGCCCAGTTGCGGAAAGCTCCCGTACCAGGCGAGCTTTCCCGGCGGCGCATTTTCGGTCGCGAGCAACACGGCACCGCCCCATTCCCCGCCCAATCCCAAGCCCTGCCCGATTCTGCACAGCGCCAGCAGCGCGGGCGCCAGAAAGCCGATCGACGCATAGGTCGGCAACAAACCGATGAGCACCGTCGACATACCCATGGTGAGCAGAGCCGTCACCAAGGTGGCCTTGCGGCCGATCCTGTCGCCGAAATGCCCGAACAACGCCGATCCGATCGGCCGCGCAAAGAACGCCAGCGCAAATGTCGCCAACGACTGCACCATCGCCGTGGCCGGATCCTGCCCGGGAAAGAACAACTTCGGGAACACCAATACCGCGGCCGTCGCGTAGATGTAGAAATCGAAAAACTCGATGGTCGTGCCGATCAAACTCGCGAGCAGAATCCGGCGGATCGGCGGCGCCCCGGGGTGCGATTTCATTGTTTTTCCGACTCAATGTTGGCCGGCGCAAGCGCCATTCGCCCAGTTTAACGCAACTCATGGACGAACCAGGGCCGCCGCCATCATTGGTAAGACCGGCGTGCGCGGTGCATCGCGCCCGCGCCGGCCACGTTCTTTGTGTTAATGATGTTGGGGTGGCCGGTTCGGAATCGACGGCGGCCCACCATGGCCGCCGTGATCGCCGTGGTTCCCGTGATCGCCGCTTCGCGGAGGCGCGACGTTGTAGCCGTGGCCCCAGCCGCCGTAAGTGGCCACATACGGTTCATAGTAGCCGCCGGTATAGCCGACCGCCACCGCGCCATCGTAGCCCCCTGGGCCTACCACACCCACACAGGCGGCAACCGAGCCGAGCAACAACAGTCCAGCGACTCCGACCTCCCAAGGCACAGATTTAACGCTCATTTCGGCTCCACCTTGGTGTCGGTATCGGACCACTCCATCACCGCGACCGCTGCGCCCGTAGGATCTACGATCACCGCAATTTTGCCGCCATGGCGGTCCACGTAGGGCTCGACCACCACCCGCCCGCCGAGCGCAACCGCCTTGGTCGCGGTGTCGCCCGCATCCACGACCCGGATGAAGTTGAGCCAATGGGGCTGACGGTGGGTCGGCGGCAGCGTATGAATCGCCGCGCGCGCATAGTCGTCGCTGGACAGGATCACGTGCTCTGCGCCGTCATCGCCCGGCAGGTCGAAAACGTCGTAGCCGAAGAGCGCGTGGTAGAACACTGCGCTCTGCTTCGGGTCGCGCTCGAACGCTGAACTCCAGATCCAGTCGCCGGGCGCCGCCAGAAAATCCGGCGGATCGCCGCTCGCCGACGCGAGCACCGCGAACACCGCGCCCTCCGGGTCCGCGAACACCGCTTGGCGACCGCGCCCCGCGTAGGTTTTCGGTTCGGCCATGACCTTGGCCCCATGGCTCATCGCAATTCCCCGCGCGGCGTCGACGTCGCGCACCGCGATGAAGGTGAGCCATGCGGGCCGACGCTTTTCATCCGTCGGTATGGCCTTCTGCAACATGCCGGCGATCGGCCGTCCGTCGAGCAGCGCGATTGCGTAATCCGTATCGCCGGTATGAATGGTTTGGAAAGTCCAGCCGAACAATCCGCCGTAAAAACTCTCATCGGCGCCAAGATCCGGCGTGACCAAATCGGCCCAAATCATTTTGCCCGGGTGATGCTCCGTGCTCGCCGGATTGCTGACGGGCGGCAGATCGAGCGGCAACGCCGCCAGCGCCACGCTGCCTGTGGTCAAAGCCAGAAGGACAAGAAGTCCGCGTAACGGATCGCGGGTTCGGTCGAAGAAGACGCTCATCGTAAGGTTCTCCCGAATGATCCTGGCGTCGTCCGGCGTGCGACGCAAACGTGGCTCATCGTGCACCGCCCCATTGCACAAGTCTGTTCGGCAGCGCACCGAACAGCGGCCGGAAACAACCGACATCCATTTGCCGGGGAAAGCGTTTTGCCGGGACAAAGGGCGCGAATTCAGCGGCGCTGGCAATTCGCCGGCAACCGATGCACCCTTTCTCCCGCCAATCATGGCGATGCCAGAAGGATCGGATTGATGAAAATAAATTCCAAGGACTTTCGGGTTCGTGAAGGCAGCCGGATCAAGTTGAAGAAATGGCCGACCCGGGTCGCGCCCGCCTATGACACACCCGATGACTATCAAAAGCTCCTGCAAAATCACGTCAAGAACATGAGCGCCCAGCAGGAACGGCTGTTTGCCTCGAATCGATACGCGATACTGCTGATTTTCCAGGCCATGGATGCCGCCGGCAAGGACGGGGTCATCAAGCACATGATGTCGGGAGTCAACCCTCAGGGCTGCCAGGTATTCAGCTACAAGCATCCCAGCGCGGCGGAACTGCAGCACGATTTTCTTTGGCGCACCACCCGCGATTTGCCCGAGCGCGGCAAGATCGGCATTTTCAACCGCTCCTATTACGAGGAGGTCCTGATCGTGCGCGTCCACCCGAAGATTCTTCACGCGGAGGGATTGCCGGATGCAATGAGCGGCGGCGACAAGATCATCTGGCAGGGGCGCTATCAATCGATCATCGGCCTGGAGCGGCATCTAAACCGCAACGGCACACGAATCATCAAATTTTTCCTGCATCTCTCCAAGGAAGAGCAGCGCAAGCGCTTCCTGGCACGCATCGATGCGCCGGAGAAGAACTGGAAATTCAGCACCGCCGATGTCGAGGAACGCCAGTACTGGAAGCAATACATGCGCGCCTTCGAAGAATGCCTGAGCGCGACCAGCACCGAGCGCGCCCCGTGGTACATCGTCCCGGCGGACGACAAACTGAATGCGCGCCTGATCTGCTCTCAGATCGTGCTCGATACGGTCGCCGAAATGCGGCTGTCGTTTCCGAAAACGACCCCGCAACGACGGCGCGAGCTCAAGTCGCTGCGCAGGCAATTGGTGGCGACTGGCGAGGCAAAATAAAGCGCGGCCTAAGGCTCCGAGGGCACGAGCACCGCCGCGCCTTCGAACCGACCGGCGCGCAAGTCCGCGAGCGCTTGATTCGCTTGGCGCAGCGGGTAGGAAGTGGTTTGGGTGCGGATGCCCACTTGCGGCGCAAGGCGCAAAAAATCGATGCCGTCCTGCCGAGTGAGGTTTGCGACGGATACGAGTTCCCTCTCTTCCCATAGCAGCCGATACGGGAAGGCGGGGATGTCGGTCATATGGATGCCGGCGCAAACCACCCGGCCGCCCTTGCGCACCACACGCAATGCCAGGGGCACGAGCTCGCCGACCGGAGCGAAAATGATCGCCGCATCCAGCGGCTCCGGCGGCATCTCGCCCGAAGCCCCCGCCCACACCGCGCCGAGACCCGATGCGAAACGCTGGGTCGCCGAGTCGCCGGGGCGCGTGAATGCGAATACGGATCGGCCCTGCCAAGCGGCAACTTGCGCCACGATGTGGGCGGCGGCTCCGAACCCGTACAGCCCCAGCCTGCGGGCCTCTCCGGCGGTGTTGAGCGCGCGCCAGCCGATCAAGCCCGCGCACAACAATGGCGCAAGGGAAACCTCGCTGCCGATCTCGCCCAGCGGGAAGGCGAATCGCGCATCGACGAGGGCCGCGGTCGCGTAGCCGCCGTCGCGCGTGTAGCCCGTGAACAGCGGCCGATCGCACAAGTTTTCGCGCTGCATCGAGCAGTAGGGACACACGCCGCAGGTGTACCCCAACCACGGAATCCCGACTCGCGCACCGGGCTCGAGCCCCCGCACCTCGGGTCCGATCGCATCGATCCGCCCGACGATCTCATGACCCGGAATTATGGGCAGATGCGGCTCGGGCAATTCGCCGTCGACGACGTGCAAGTCGGTGCGGCACACTCCGCAGGCCAGGACCTTCACGCGAATCTGACCCTTCTTCGGCACGCGATCCGCAAGCTCGGTCCATTCAAGAGGCGTCTTGTATTGGTTGAGCACCATGGCGTACATGAGGCGGATTCTAAACTCTCGCGTACGGCCGCGCTCCCCTGCCGCTGCTCGTTATCCCGCTTGACTGCATTTAGCATTCGTTGAATTAATGGCCGATGCTGCACATATCATGGCCGTTCGAGCCCGGCCTGGCGGTGTTCGTGGCGGCGTCCATGGTGCTCGCGGTCACTCCCGGTCCCGGCGTCATCTACCTGGTGACCCGCACAATAAGCCAAGGTCGCCGCGTCGGGCTTGCATCGACGGGCGGGGTCGCGCTCGGCAACTTCGGCAATGCCGTGTTCGCCGCCGTGGGTTTGGCCATGCTGTTCGCCGTCTGGGCGCGCAGTTTCATGATCGTCAAGCTCGCAGGTGCCGCCTATCTCGTGTTTCTGGGACTCAAGGCATTGCGCCCGGCCTCAACCGAGGAGCGCGAGCGGCGCATGGTCCCCGGCCCGCAGGCAAGGGCCTTTCGAGACGGATTTTTGGTGGCGCTGCTCAATCCCAAGACCGCGGTGTTTTTCGCAGCGTTTCTGCCCCAGTTCGTCGATCCGCACGGTTCTCCCCTGAGGCAGAGTCTGGCCTTGGGAGCGCTGTTCGTGGCGATCGCCGCGTGCACCGACTCCCTGTATGTGCTCGCCGCCGATGCCCTTGCCCCCGGACTGGCGAAACTCGGCGGCCGCACATCCCACGTCCGCTATTTCACCGCCCTGACACTCATCGCGCTCGGCATATTAGTCGCGTGCGAGGGCCCGCGCGCCGCGAACTCGTTCCGCCGGTCCTCAGCGGCCGCGCCTGAACTCATCGATGCGATCGCAGCTATAGATGAAAATGCTGTTCCCCGCGATGCTCAGCGCGAACAGCGCCAGTGATGCCGGAACGACTTCGAACACTTGGTGCAGTCCCAACCAATCCACCGGCGCATCGAGCCAGTGCCACAGGGCCGCGAGCCGGCCGGTATCGCCGCTGTCGACGCAGCATCGCGCCAGCACGGAGCGCAGGCCGTCGCTCACGCCGATATGTGTCCACTCCCCGTCGCGGAACCAGCGGTAGAGTTGCATGCTGATGAGCCACAGGAATGCGGCGAGTCCGCCGTATCCGATTACTGCGCCGATGCCGCGCATCATCCACAGTGCTATTTGCCGCACGCCCACCGCCTCGCCGGTCAGGGCGGTACGCGTCATGGCCGCGCACTGCCGGCCGCAGGGCATCCCTTGACTTCCAAGCGCACGATGCGTCCGGCCTCGCCCTGCAAATCAGAGGGCTTCAGCACGCTGTCCGTCGGCTTCAGATCGATGTCGACCCAGTACACGTTGCCGGTGCGCTTGCGATCGGCGATTCCGGGATTGAATCCCAGGGATTGCGCCTGCGCGACCCGGGCCTGCGCCCGCTTCGGTTCGCTGAACAACCCGAGCGATATCACGGAGCCATCATTTGGCCCGGGCATTTCCAGCGCATCCTCGATGCCGCCCGCCTTGAGTTTCGCCATCACTTGGTCGCCCGCGGCCCGCGTCGCCGGCGCGGGTATGTAGACCCACACTCCCGCCCACACGTCACCGTCCGCGACACGCTGCCTGGGATCGTAGCCGCCGCTGCGCAAGGTGCTGGCGGCGCGCGCAGCCTCCGACACGTCCCGGAATGGACCCACACTGATGCATCGCTTCACGTTGGTGAGAAGCCCGCCCGATGCATCGTCCCGCGCGACACCCTCGCCGCCCGCGTCGCCGTCAGCGCCGTTACCGCCGCCGGCGCCGGAGACCGCAGCGCCGCCGCCGGTGCGTCCTGGTCCGGCGGCTTCGGAAGCGAGCTTCAGTGTCGCCGGCATCGTTGCGGCGACCTGCCCCTCTGAGGATTTCGTCATGCCCCGCACCCACAGAAAATAGCCCGCGTTGGCGAGCACAAGGCACAACACGATGCTCTTCAAAACCATCACGCCATAGCCTCAGTCAAACGCAAACTGATTTCACCGGATATGAATCTCTGCACCAAGCCCGCGCTTTCGAGCAACAACGCCCCATCCGCATCCACTCCGCGCGCCGTGCCGGCGATCGCGCGATCTCCAGCGAGAACCTGCACGGGGCGGCCACGAAGCGCATCGAGCCCCAGCCATGAATCGCGAAAGGGTGCAAATCCCTCCCTTTCGAATTGCTCCAGCATACTTAAAAGTTCATCCAAGAGCGCGCCGGCCAACTCATTGCGGGAAACCCCTGCCGGGCAGGCGTCGGCAACCGCCGCCGCGTGCGTCCCGGTTTCCTCCAATTCGCGCCGTGCCGCGGGCGTCAGGTAAACATTGAGGCCGATGCCGATGACCACATGCGCCGACCCGACCACATGCGCCGACCCGCTCGTATCCGCCTTGAGTTCGATCAATACTCCGCCAATCTTGCGATCGTCGAACCAGACGTCGTTCGGCCATTTGAGGGACACGCCTCGCACACCCAGCCGAGCCAATGCCCTCGCAATCGCGACGCCGACCGCCAGGCTCAAGGCGGGCTCGACCCGCCTCGCGTCAGCCCAAGCCCATCCGAGCGACAGGGCGAGGCTGTCGCCGAAGGGCGCGATCCAGCGGCGGCCAAGGCGCCCGCGGCCCGAATGCTGCAATTCGCACAGGCAGACATCCCCGTGGCCCGCCGGAGGAGCAGGAAGTCCGAGCAAGCGGGTATTGGTCGATTCCACCTCGAACAGCACCTCCAACCGGCGCAACTTGATCTGCCGGCCGTCGCGCAACGCGGAGCGTATGCGCGGCGCATCCAGCAGTTCGACGGCCTTCGGCAGACGGTATCCGCCCCGGGCGAGCGACGTGATCTCGATGCCCTGGGCTCGCAATCGCCCGATTTGTTCGCGGAGCGCCGCTCGATTCAACTTAAGATCTCGCGCCAGCGCAGCCCCGGTGTGCGATTCGCCGTCCGCCAGCAGTGCGAGCAGCGAGCGGGCTTCTATGCCATTCGGGAGCGAAACAGCCATAGTTTGTTCACTCGATGCTCCGTGCCGGCGCGCATGCGCGCAATGTTGCCCCGATGGGTGAAGATCACCAGTGACGCGACCGCGAGGCAAAAAATCAACAGGGGCCGGTTCCCCGGCTCCGCTACAAACACGGCGATGGTCACGGCAAGCCCCGCGAGCATGCTGGCGAGGCTCACATAGCCCGTGAGCAACAGCACGGCAAGCCAACTGCCGAGCATCGGAACCAGCAGGCGCGGTTCGATGGCGGCCAGCACCCCGAGCATGGTCGCCACGCCCTTGCCGCCTCGGAATCCGAACCACACGGGATAGACGTGCCCGACGATGACGGCAATGCCGCAGGCCAAGGTCAGCCACTCTCGCGACAGTTGCGGGTCGAGAGGCACCAGGGGAAGCGCCGCACCGGGCAGGTACAGCACCGCGAACACGCCCTTTCCCAAATCGATCAGCAGCACCGAGAGGCCGAACACCTTGCCCTGGGTCCGCAGCGCATTGGTGGCGCCCGCATTGCCGCTGCCCATGCGGCGAATATCCACGCCGCGCAAGCGCCCCAGCACGAGGCTGCCCATCAGCGCACCCAGCAAATAGGCGATGAGCGTCTTGACACCGAGTTCCCACATACCTCAATTATGACACCAGGATGCCCGCCGGCGCGCTAAACGCGGGTGGGCAGGTGTATTTCCGCCAGCATGCAGCGCACGCCCCCGCCGCCGCACCGCTCGATGACGTGTATGTCGGCGGCCACGATGCCGCCATGGCTCTCCAAGGCCCGGCGCTGTCCGGGATCAAGGCTGCGCCACGCGGTCGTCGACAGCGCAATGACACGGGTCCCTGCCGGGGCCAGCTCCAATAGATTGCCGGCAAACTCCAGCATCTGGGCCGCCGATATCTCGATGATTTCCCGCCCCGAGGTCCGCAGCATCGAATACACCGCATCGCGATGCCTCTGCTGCGGGATGGCGGCGCCGCATACCACCGCGAACCGAGCACCGATCGCCATCAACACATTGGTGTGATAGATCGCGTTACCCGAGCCGTCGAGCGCTTCGAACGTCACCAGTTCATAGTCGAGCTGTTGGGCGAATTCGCCGAGCACATCGAGATCGGTGCGCGGCGACAGGCTCGCATAGGCGACGTGCCCGACCCGGTCCAGCACCATACTGCCCGTACCCTCGAGATACTTGCCCTGATCTTCCCGGTAGCTCAAATCCACCGTTCGGGTGACCCGAAACCCGCCCTCCCCGCTCACCTGGCGTATCACATCGTCGCGCCGCTCGCTGCGCCGGTTCGGGGCCAGCATCGGGTACAGCACCACTGTGCCATCGCGATGAAAGCTCACCCAGTTGTTGGGGAAAAGCGCATCGGGTTTGACCGGCACGGGCGTATCGTCCGCCACGATGACGCCCACCCCCGCCCGCCGCAGGCGGTCGGCCAGCCCCTCGAACTCGCGCAATGCGAGTTGCTGCAGCTCGGAGGGGGGGCCCGCCAGCGGAAGATGCTGAAAGGAGTTGCTTGGCGCCGTTTGCGAATTGAACCCAAAACGCGCCGGGCGCACCATGAGGACGGCGGCTGCGCTCTGCGGTTCCGTGAGGGAGATCGCGCGTTCTGGCATGACATTAAACTATAACAGGCGGCCCGCCGGCAGTTTGCCCGTACTGGGCGCAACCTCGTATCATGAGCATACGGTGGGGCCGGCAAATCGCCGCATTGGGCCTTCGGGCTAACTTTGAGGGTAACCGTGTTGCCGGTTTCGAAAACCAACTCTTATCTACTGCTGGTCATGGCATTGGTGGCCGTGCCCTGGAGTCATGCGCGCAGCGAGAATCGGCCCGCGGACAAACCGGCGGCCACGTACCCGTTTACCTTCGATACGCTGCTGGCCGAAGCCAAGCGGCGTGCCGGGATCCCCTATGCCCCGCAGCGCAGCACCTTGCCCGCCGGTCTCGATAAGCTCAGCCCCGAACAATATCGCAGCATTCACTTTAACCCGGGCGCCGGAATTTGGCGCAATGAGCCGGTACCGTTCCAGCTCGAGCTGCTGCGCGCGGGATACAACCTGCTATCCACGGTGACGGTTTCCACGGTGGACGAGGGAATGGCGCAGGATTTGGTGGCAACCCCGTCGATGTTCGAGATGGCCCCCACCCTGCCGCAACTCGGCAAGGTGTCGCTGCCGCTGTCGGGCTTTCGCCTGCGCACTCAGATCAACGCAAAAAAGGTCTGGGACGAATTTCTGGTATTTCAGGGCGCGAGTTACTTCCGCGCAGTCGCGCAGCATCTCTTATATGGCCTCTCCGCGCGCGGCCTCGCGCTCAACACCGCCGAACCGGCGGGCGAGGAATTCCCGGCATTCACGCACTTTTGGATCGAGCGCCCCGCGCCGCGCGCCACCTCGATCGTGATCTATGCCCTGCTGGAGAGCGCCTCCACCACCGGCGCCTACCGCTTCACCGTCCAGCCCGGCGTCGAGACGCTGATGGACGTGGAGCTCACGCTGTTCCCGCGTGCCGAGATGCGCGTCGTCGGCATAGCGCCGCTCACCTCCATGTTCCTGTTCGACGAAACCAATCGTGGGCATCTCGACGACTACCGGCCCGAAGTTCATGACTCGGACGGCCTGCAGATCACCTCCAGCAGCGGCGAACACATATTTCGTCAATTGGCGAACCCCATCAAGCTCCAGGTGTCGACCTTCACCACGCAGCCGCCGCAGGGTTTCGGACTGGTGCAGCGCTCGCGGGAACAGCGTGACTTCGAGGATTTCGAGAACCTGTACGAGCGGAGGCCGAGCGCCTGGGTCGAGCCCAGGGGCGACTGGGGTGCGGGAGCCGTCGAGCTCGTGGAAATTCCATCCGGGCGCGAGACCAACGACAACATTGTCGCCTTTTGGCGCCCCACCCAAGCTCTCGTACCGGGGCGTCCGGCACAATTCTCCTACCGCCTCACCTGGTTGGCGGAGCCGGCCCTGCCGAAAGGCCTGGGCAAGGTCCTGGCCACGCGCTCCGGTGCCAGCCTCGACGGCAAACGGCGCGTATTTGTCCTGGACTTCATCGGTACCGGCGAAACGATCGATGGCCTGCACCTCGATCTCTCATCCTCCGCCGGCAAGATCTCCAATTCCGCGCTGGTGTCGAATGGCGCCATCCACGGATTGCGCGCCAGTTTCGAGATCGACCCCAACGACAAAGATCTGATCGAGCTGCGGCTGCGCATCATGCGCGGCGACCGGCCGGTCAGCGAGACCTGGCTTTATCGATGGACCGCCCCATGAGCTCGGCGATTGCCGTAAAGCATCAGGCATCGTCGGGCGGCATGCCGCCGGAGGCGCCTTTGAGCATGCCGACCCAGGATCTGCGCCGTACGCCGCCGCGCCGCACCCGCAATCGTTCCACCGCCGCAGTCGCATTCGCACGATTCATCCTGGTCACGGTGAGCCTCGGCGTGACGATTTACGGCGTGTTCCAAATGCTGCAGGTGGTGCGCTTCGCCAGCATGACGCTGCTCCAGGGATTGATGATCTTCTTCTTCGCGATATCCCTCGGCTGGATCGCCTTTTCCGCCGGCTCAGTCATCGCCGGCGCATCGAAACGCCGTGATCCGGTGCCGAATCCGGCGGCCGGCACCGGCGGCACGCTCACCGCGCTGGTCATGCCGATCTACAACGAGGATCCGGTGCGCACCACCGCGGCCCTGCAAGCCATGGGCGAAGCACTGGCGGCGATCGGTGCGAATCGCGGCTTCGAGATCGTGATGCTGTCGGATTCGACCAACGCCGACGCCTGGATCCGCGAGACGGCGGCAATCGATGCGCTGCGCAAGGCACTCGCGGCGGTCATGCCCGTATGGTATCGGCGACGCTGGCGCAACATCGCGCGCAAATCCGGCAATCTGGAGAACTTCGTCACCCGCTGGGGCGGCCGCTACGAGCACATGATCGTGCTCGACGCCGACAGCCTGATCGACGCGCCCTCGCTTTTGCGGCTTGCGCAGATGATGCACGACGACCCGGCGCTCGGAATCCTGCAGACCGCGCCGCAACTCATCGGCGCACGAACCCTTTTCGGCCGCCTGCAGCAATTCGCGGGCTGCGTGTACGGCCCGGTCATCTCTCGCGGTCTGTCTGCGTGGTCCGGCGACGGCGCCAATTACTGGGGCCATAACGCCATCATCCGCACGGCCGCGTTTGCCGAGAGCTGCGGCCTGCCCGAACTGAAGGGGCGCAAGCCGTTCGGCGGCCATGTGCTGTCGCACGACTTCGTCGAAGCGGCGCTCATGCGCCGCGCCGGTTGGAAGGTGCGCATGGCCACTGATTTCTGCGGCTCCTGGGAGGAATCGCCGCCCTCGCTCATCGATGTCGCCATCCGCGACCGGCGCTGGGCCCAGGGCAATCTGCAGCACACTAAAGTGATCCACGCCTCCGGCTTGAAGATCACCAGCCGGCTGCACCTGGCCATCGGCATCATGAGCTACCTGTCCTCGCCCTTGTGGCTGGTGATGCTGGGCATCGGCTTTGCGCTCGCCGTGCAGTCGCACCTGATCCGGCCCGAATATTTCAGCCGCGATTTTCAGTTATTCCCAACCTGGCCTCGGTTCGACGTCGAACTGATGATGTCGCTGTTCTGGTTCAGCATGGTCGTGCTGCTAATTCCGAAATTGCTCGGCCTTATCCGCGCGCTGATGTCGAAGCGATTGAGGCGCGGCGGCGGCGGCGTCATCGGCGTCACCGCCAGCTGCCTGCTGGAAATCATTCTCTCGGCGCTGTACGCGCCCGTGCTGATGCTGATTCAATGCCGGCACGTCCTTGAAGTGTTCCTGGGCCGCGACTCCGGCTGGCACCCGCAGCGCCGCGAGGGCGGCAGCACCGGTTGGGCGGATGCCTGGCGCTTCCATCACCGGCACATGCTGCTCAGTTTCGTAACCGCCGTGATACTTTGGTTTCTCTCGCCGCCGCTGCTCGCGTGGGTGTCGCCGGCGCTGCTGGGATTGCTGCTCTCCATACCGCTGTCGCGCGCCAGCGGCAGCGAGTCTCTCGGCCGCGCCCTGTCGCGACTTGCGCTGCTGCGCACGCCCGAGGAGGTGATGCCGCCCGCGCTCCTGCTGCGCCGCGCCGAGCTCATCCGTCAAGCGCCGCCGCTGCCCGCGGACGGACTCAAGTTTTTGTCGCGCAATCTCGAGGCGCGGCTGGCCCATATCGACGGCAATCTGCCACGGCCGACGGACATGCGCGGTCATCCCGACCCGCATGCCTTCACCGCGCAGCAAAAGCTGATCGATGCGCGAACATTGGAAGAAGCCTTGGAATGGCTCACGCCGGTTGAGCGGGTCGAGATCGCCGCCGACGCGCGCTTGCTCAACCAGCTCGCACAGCTGCCCGATGCGCAGCGACCCTCATTTTTGATTTGAAGGATCCGAAAAACCCATGATCGCCAGACGCGCCATCTTGAAATTAGCCGCCGGCCTCGCCGGCGGATCATTCATCTACGACGGATTTGCCCGGGCGGCGCAGTTGTCGCCCACCCCACCCGCTGCACAGCCGTTCGATTTCGCATGGCTCAAAGGCCAAGCGCATTATCTGGCGAGCAGCGCCTACCAGCCGTCCCAGGATGCGGTGCCGCCGATCATGACCAGATTGGGCTACGACCAGTACCAATCGATTCGCTTTCGCGGCGATCACGCCCTGTGGGGCGACGCGGGGCTCGAATTCCGCATTCAGTTCTTCCATGTCGGGCGCAATTTCACCGAGCCCGTGCATATGTACGAAATCATCGACGGCCAATCTCGTGAGATCCTCTACGATCCCGCGATGTTCGATTGGGAGAAAAGCGGCGTCGATCCCGCCTTGATGAAGGATCACGCCGGATTTGCCGGCTTTCGCGTGCAATTTGTGACCAACTGGCAGGCCGATGTCGCGGCATTCTTGGGCGCCAGCTACTTCCGCGCCGTGGGCGGCGATACGCGGCAATATGGCTTGTCGGCGCGGGCGCTGGCGATCGATACCGCATTTCCGCGCCCCGAGGAATTTCCGCGGTTCACTTCTTTCTGGTTCGAGCGCCCGGCAAAGGAATCGGGAGCGCTGACGCTGTACGCGCTGCTCGATTCGCCGAGCATCGCCGGTGCGATGCGTTTTCAGATCGCGCCGGGCGGTACGCAGGTCATGAACGTCGACACGGCCCTGTATCCGCGCAAGCCGATCGAGCGTTTGGGCATCGCGCCCCTCACCAGCATGTTTTTCTATGGAGAGAACGATCGGCGCGGCGCGAACGACTGGCGGCCGGAAGTTCACGACTCCGACGGCGTATCGATCTGGACCGGCGCCGGTGAATGGATCTGGCGGCCGCTCGTCAACCCGGCGCAGCTGCACTTCAATTCGTATCTCGACGACAATCCGCGCGGCTTCGGGCTGCTGCAGCGGGACCGCGATTTCGACCATTATCAGGACGATGGCGTCTATTACGACCGCCGGCCGAGCTTGTGGGTGGAGCCGAAGCCCCACCAGAGCAACGGTTGGGGCAAGGGGGCCGTGCAGCTCGTGGAAATACCCACGATCGACGAAACATCCGACAACATCGTGGTGTTCTGGAATCCGCTCGAAAAGCCGAAACCCGGCCAGGAATTGCTGTTCAGTTACCGGCTGTACTGGGGCACGAAAATGCCCTTTTCACCGCCGCTCGCACAGACCATCGCGACCCGCACCGGCATCGGCGGCACGATCGGCGTGAAGCGCCAGTATTTTTCCTGGCATTTTGCCGTTGATTTTGCCGGCGGCGAACTCGGCGCGCTCGCCAAGGACGCGGCCGTCGAGGCGGTGATCACCACCTCGCGCGGACAAACCGAGCACGTGACCGCGCATTACGTCGCGGAGTTCAACGGCTACCGCGCGCTGTTCGACCTCAAGCCGACCGACGACAGCGTGGAACCGATCGACCTGCGGCTTTACCTGCGCTTGGGGGGCCGGCCACTCACTGAAACCTGGATTTACCAGTGGACACCCCCATCGGTGAAGGAGCGCAAGCTGATGCTGACATGAAGCCCGGTTCCCCGACGCTCGCGTTCGCGATACGTTTCTTTGTTTTTTTTGCGCTGCTGATGGGAGCGTTCGAAGCATCCCGCGGATGGGCCGTCGAGCGGTTTTTGGTCGAAGATTGCATCCTAAAGCCCGTGGTAGCTCTCATTCACGCGGTCGCACCGAATGAGTCGGTCGAACTGGCAGGCCGCACGATTCGCTCCCCCACTTCCAGGTTGAATGTCACGCGAGGATGCGAGGGTATAGAAATCTTTTTGCTGCTGGTTGCGGGCGTGCTGGCCTTTCCCGCGAGCTGGAAGGCGCGGGCGAAAGGCCTCGGAATCGGCTTCGTTCTGGCTTACCTCCTGAGCCTTTCAAGGCTCGTCGCGCTGCACTTCACCTTGCGCTACGACCCTGGCGCTTGGGAAGCGCTGCACGGTCTCGTGCTGCCGCTTGGGCCGATTGTCCTCATTACCTTCTACTTTATGTTCTGGTCCGGGAAAATCCCGCTGACGGCGCCCAATTCCCGCACGCCCCATGCGTCGTGAAGCCGGGTGGGCAATTGCCGCGATTGCCGCCTTTACAGTCGGTTCGGCGTGCGCGAAGTCTTATGCTCGGCTTGCGGGGCCATATTATGCCGCTGTCGCTCGATTCATTGCGGCGGGTCATCCGTGGGAGGTCGTTTCGATTGAGGTGAAGCCCAGCGAAATTGGCCCCGGTTCCGTGCTGGCATTGAATGGCAACGTGCGCCGTCAAGCGCGCGACGAGCGGCCCGCCGCGCGAGTGGTGGCGCGCGTACAAGTGGGCGAGGTGATCGAAACGCCAATGGTATTCTGGACCTTGTTGCTCATCTGGCCGGCGGCATCCGCTCGGCAACGGCTGGCTCGCTGCGCCGTCGGTCTGCCCATCTTCGCAGGACTCGAGGCTGTGACGACGGCTGTGCAATTGATGCACAACTTGCCGGAAGTTTCCGCGCTTCTTGCCGGCGAGAAAAATCCGCTCACGCTGTGGGAACGGTGGTCTCGATTCTTGGAGGGCGGCGGGCGCTATGTCGTCGAGATGTGCGCAGTAGTGTCAGTCATCTCGATCGAACGACTACTGGCACGGCCGGCGCAGCTTGCGACGTGACCTTCGGATCGATCGCCAAGGCGCGGCACCGTGCCCACCCGGTGTTCTCTACGCCACCCCTCTCAACCGCCGCGCGGCGGCGCCGAGGAGACCCGCGCCAAGCGCGCCGAGCGCCCAGAGCGGGATTGGGCCATCGCTGACGGCCGGTGGTGAGCTGCCGGTTCCCGACAGAGCGACGTTCACAGGGCTGCCGCCAACGACGCCGATCTGCAGGGTGGCGGCAAGCGCCCCGGTGACGGCCGGGTCGAATGTAATGACAAGATAACAGCCCGCTCCCGGGACAAGCACGAGACCGGTGGCACAGCTGCCGGAGTACACGAAATCGACGGCCGCGGCTCCAGCGAGGCTGATGGCGCCGAGCGTCCAGCTCGTGCCGCCGGTGTTGCTGACGAGCAAGCGCTGGCCCGAAGTTGCCTCGCCCACCGGCTCGGTTCCGAAGCCGATGCTGGATGCCGACAGATTGACCTGTGCAGCGGCTCCGGTGTCGGCCGCCTGGGTCACGGTGAGAACCTGCCCGTCCACGGTAATCGTACCGCTGCGGGAGTTCGACGATGAATTCGCCACCGCGCTGTAGGTCAAGGGAGCGCTGCCTTTGCCGTTAGCCGGTGTGATGCTGAGCCAACCAGTCGCGCCCGAACTTACGCTGGCGGTCCACGAGTTGGTCGACGGCACGCTGAGGGTCGCATTGCCAACGAATGTGCGCGCCGGCACAACCACCGTCGATGGCGACAAACCTGCGGTCGGCCCGGCGTAATTGCCCCAGCTTGCGATTAGATTTGCACCATTGACGGACCCGAGGCCCGTGGCCTGGTTGTAAGTTGGATCCGCGCCGCTTGCGGAGAACCCGGTCTGACCGGGCACGGAATTATTGCCGCTCGTAATCAGATGAAAGACCGTCGCACCGCCCAAGGCCTGCTGCCCCGCAAGACCATAGATCACGGGGTTAAAGTTCCCAACCCGACCTTGCTGGCTCTGGGCCACCAGAGCCGCGATCCCGGCCATTGACGGTGTGGCGCATGAGGTGCCGCCTATGACGAATTCGGTGCTGCTGCTTTCTCCCTGGCTGCTGTAGATCAAGTAGCCGTCGTGGGCAGCCGAAGAATTCAGCGCAAGGTCCGGCACGTCGCGCAGTCCGTCGCTGGGAACCCCGGTCGACAGTTGCCACGCGGGCTTCGCAAAGTAAATGCTCGCGCCCCCTCCGGTCGCATAGAGATCGGAACCGCCCGAAACGCTGCCACTCTGATTCCAAACCGATTCAGGAATGTAACTGAGCGCAGAAGCTTGGCCGCCGGCCGTGTTGGTCGCACTCCAGTAGCTGCTCGGCTGCGAGGTATCACCGGTGAATTCCGTGCCTCCGACGCACGTACTGTCCGGCGAGCTGCACAGCGCGTTGACCGCAAGACCCTGAGTTGCGGTTGAGTTGCCGTCGGCATCGCAGCCCGCCGCGCCCGAATCCCCCGCCGAGACAAAGACGCTGGTGCCCTGCGCTGCTGCCTGCTGCCAGATCTGATTATAGAAAGTCGTGCCGCCCGACACGTCACCCGGCGATTCACAACCCGAGTAGCTCACCGTGATCACGTCGGCAAGGTTGTTGCTGACCGCCCATTGCGCCGATAGGTCTATGCCGTCGCTGAGGCTGGTTGACGCGGTTGTCACGAATTTGATGGTCGCGGATGGCGCGATCGCACCCGACCACTCCAGATCAAGGTCGGACTCCATTTCGTCGCCCGACACTACCGGTGGAGCAGTGTTGCCGCTATTGGCGTAAATGACCGTCGGGAGCGTCGATGACAGGCCGAAAGCTGCTCGAAAGGTGGCTATGTCGTTGGCGACGACGCTGCTGCGGCCGATGACGGCGAGGCTCCTGCCGTTACCGGTGATTCCGCTGGCGTACGGTGCGACCAGGTCATAGATGATCGCGAAGTCACCGGGCGCGAGATAGTGCGTGCTACCCGACGTGTATTGCGGTCGAATGCGGGTCCCGACCGTCTGCGGACGTCGGCGAAAGTCATGCAGCGATGCGAAGCCCACGACGATCCCCTCAAGCGCCTTCGGAATCGTGGGATTCGCAGAATTAGCCATGTGGTATTCCCCGTGCCAACGGTAGCGGTGAATGCGGGCAGAGAACGCCGCATTGAGCTGCCCAATGGTTCCGCTGAACACGATCGAGCGCCCGCCGGGGGGTTCATCTTCGATGCGAAAGCCCTCGGACCGCAACCAGGTACGGATGACCGCAAGATCCGCAGGCGCCACACCGAAACGCTGGCCAAAGGTCCGCGGCGTCAGCCAGCGCCGGTATTCGGGGCGGCCGCGAGTCTGCACGTCTCGTAAGAACTGATCGAGGTCCGCATCCTGCGCCGCGCTGCCGTGCAAAACCAGCGTAACCCGTTCTGCAACTTGCTTCGGATCGGCGTCGCCAAGATCCGTGCTCTCGCGCACCGCGCGAGGCACCTGCCCCGTAAGCGCCACGCGCTGCGAATCGTCGATCGGCGCGATGATCCTCGCTACGGATTGCGCCGTGGGGGCGATGCCGGCGGCCTGTGCGGCCCGCGACGCTGAAATAAGCGCGAGGCCGACCAGAAGTCCACTGAACAAGGAAACAAGAAATCGCTTGCCATGCATTTCGGCACTCTGGAGCCATAGCCGCCAATATCCCGGCCGCCAATGTGTCAGGCGCGCGTTACATGCGTATTGCTACGGAGTGTCAGAAAATCCTTGGCCGCCCTCGGC
The DNA here is from genome assembly GCA_963758145.1 of uncultured Gammaproteobacteria bacterium. GTDB lineage: Bacteria > Pseudomonadota > Gammaproteobacteria > Steroidobacterales > Steroidobacteraceae > Bog-1198. Next base: position 48,077 of record CAVWUK010000008.1, on the reverse strand, counting down.
GGATCAATAATGCCGCGACAGCAGCCAGTGGGCCAAAGATCGCAACGGCGCGGCACGCTCACCGAACGGCAGCAGGGCATCGAGCGCTTCGTTGTGCAAAAAACGAACCCGCTCTTGCGACGCCGCTATGCCGATCACCGCCGGATGAGTGGGCTTCGCGTGCTCGCGGTCCGCGCCGGTCGCCTTGCCGAGTGTCGAGACGTCGCCGATGACATCGAGCAAGTCATCTTGAATTTGAAATGCCAGGCCGATGGCGGTCGCGAAGCGATTGAGCGCGGCATACAAATGCGTGGTCAGCTGCGGGGCGCATTCGGCCGCCATCAGCACGCTCGCGCGAATGATGGCGCCGGTCTTGCGGGCATGCATATCCTCGACTTGAGCGATATCGAGCTTCCTGCCCTGGACCTCCAGATCGATGGCCTGCCCGCCGGCCATCCCGAAGGTGCCGCTGGCCTCGCTCAGGAGATCGACGAGCCGCAAACGGATCGCCGGCGCGGCCGGCAGTGCCGGGTCCCGCACCAGCAGTTGAAATGCCAACGGCTGCAGCGCGTCGCCCACCAGAATCGCAATCGCCTCATCGTACGCCTTGTGGCACGTCGGCCGGCCGCGGCGCAGGTCGTCATCGTCCATCGCAGGCAGGTCGTCGTGCACCAGCGAGTACACGTGAATGAGTTCAATGGCGCAGGCCGCGGCCTCCACCTCATCTTCGCTGAGACCCAAGGTTTGGGCGGTGGCGAACACCAATGCCGGCCGCACCCGCTTGCCGCCGCCGAGCACGCTGTAGCGCATCGCTTCATGCAGCCGTGTGGGAATCTCATTGGCCGGCGGCAGACGTCTCGCCAGGCCCCGCTCCATGCGCTCGCGCCAGACTTCGAGCTGCGCCTCGAAAGCTTCGGCGGAACCTCGGTCATCCTTGTTCGCCGTGCGCCGGTCCGCTGAGTTGGTCACCTGCGCTCTCCGCCGTACGGGCGCGTTCAGCGCTGCGCCGCGACTCGCGAGGGGTCTTGCGACTCGCGGTTCACGCGTTTGATGTCGGCGATCGGGACGGCCACTATCCCGGGTGGGGCCGCCCGCGCCGCAGAGCTCCCTGCGCCCTCGACATAGTTGAAGGACAACTCGGGCGCCATCGGCCCCGAGGTCCTCGGTCCGCCCAAAGCGGCCTTCAGCGCCTTGATCGGGTGGCTGAAGGCGTCATTGACCGCCGTACCCTCGAAACCGCAGTGCGCCATGCAGTTGTCGCAGCGCGGATTGCGGCCAACGCCGTACTTTTCCCACTCGGTGTCCTCGATGAGCGAGCGGAAGGTCGGCGCATAGCCCTCGTCCGAGAGCAGATAACAAGGCCGCTGCCAGCCAAACACGTTGTAGGTCACCATGCTCCACGGCGTGCACTGATAACTCTGGTTGCCCGCCAGAAAGTCCAAAAACAGCGTTGAATGATTGAACGCCCAGCCGGCACCGGATTTGCGCGCGCGGCCCAGCTTGAAGATTTCGCGAAACAGCAGCTTGCTGGCGGTGCGGCCCAAGAAGACGTCCTGGCGCGGCGCGTGGCTGTAGCTGTAGCCCGGCGAGACCGTAATGCCTTCGATGCCCAGCATCATGGCCTCATCGAAGAAATCAGCGACTTCGCGCGGTTCCTCGCCATTGAACAGCGTGCAGTTGATCGTTACGCGAAAGCCCTTGCTGCGGGCGAGACGAATCGCGGCCACGGCCTTATCGAAAACGCCCTCCTGGCAAACCGACTCGTCGTGGCGTTGCCGATTGCCGTCCAAGTGAATCGAAAATGTCAGATAAGGGGACGGGCGATATTCGTCGATGTGTTTGGCGAGCAGAATCGCGTTGGTGCACAAATACACGAATTTTTTGCGCGCGACGATCCCCGCGACGATTTGCGGCATTTCCCTGTGAATCAGCGGTTCCCCGCCGGGAATGGACACCATCGGCGCACCGCATTCGTCGACCGCGCGCAGCGCATCTTCGACACTGACCCGCTTTTGCAGGATTTCTTTCGGATAATCGATCTTCCCGCACCCGGCGCAGGCCAGATTGCATTGGAACAGCGGCTCCAGCATGAGCACCAGCGGGTAGCGCTTGTCGCCGCGTAGTTTGCGACCGGCGAGGTAGGTCGCGACGCGAAAGGTTTGAAGCAGTGGAATTGCCATGCGCTATGGTACCGCGGGTGTCAAAGCCGGACCCGGATTAAGATTTGCTAATATTTAGAGAGGCAAGGTCAGGCCGCGACGCCCGCGTTCAACTGCATCCCCTCGAGACTTGGGTCCTCCGGGATTAGGGTCCCCGGATCTGTCACAATACCCCCATTAATGGGATAATTCTCGCATTCACATGCATCCATGACAACACCCACACCCTTGGGGCGCCACCATTGCGCGTCGCCCCGCCTCGCACTCGGGGACGCTGAATGATTCTCGCGGCTCATCCGTGGATGATCGGGTGTGGGACTGCGCTCGCGGCCGCCGCCGCGTGCTACACGATCGCCTCCTGGGCCGCGGTTCTTTGCATGCGCCGTAAGGCGGCCACTCTCTCATCGCCCGGCGGATCCCCTCCGGTCACGATTTTGAAGCCACTGTGCGGCGCCGAACCCGAGCTTTACGAATGTTTGCGCTCGTTCTGCGACCAAGCGTATCCCGCATTTCAGATCGTTTTCGGCGTCCGCGACGGGAACGATCCGGCTGTCCAGGTGGTCGGCAGATTGCGGGCGGAATTTCCGGCGGCCGACTTGGCCGTAGCGATCGATCGCCGGCAGCACGGCAGCAACCGCAAAATCAGTAACCTGATCAACATGATGGCGCTCGCCCGTCACGAATATTTGGTCATCGCCGACAGCGATATCCTGGTGGACCGCGATTACCTCGCGAAGGTGGTCGAGCCGCTCGTGGACGCGAAAGTCGGCATCGTAACCTGCCTTTACCGGGGCAGCGCGCGCTCCGAATTCTGGTCCCTGCTCGGATCCATGTTCATCGATGAGTGGTTCATGCCGTCGGTGTGCGTAGCGGCCATGGCCGGATCTCGGTCCTTCGCCTTCGGCGCAACCATTGCGATTCGCCGGCAAGTGCTCGCGCGCGTCGGGGGTTTCGAGGCGATCGCGAACCAATTGGCCGATGACTTTCGGATCGGCGAATTGACGCGCCGATTGGGGCTGCGCACGGTGCTGTCCGAAGTAGTGGTCGAAACCTGTGTCCATGAGCGCACCTTGAGCGATCTGCTTCGGCATGAGCTGCGCTGGCTGCGCACGATTCGTGCGGTCCGGCCGGCCGGCTACAGTTTGTCATTCATCACATTCGGTCTGCCAATGGCGGCCCTCGGCGCCCTGCTCTCCGGCGGCGCTCGGCCCGCCATGATCTTGCTCGGCGTGACCGCGCTGGCGAGGCTCATGCTGCACATCGCCGTGCGCAAACCGAACTCGGCGCTCCGGCACCTTTTGATGCTGCCGCTCAGGGACGCTCTCGGCTTGGCTCTCTGGGCTTGGAGTTTCGCCGGACGCAGCGTGCACTGGCGAAACGATCCCTACCGGGTCATACGTGATGGATCCGTTCACCCCCTTTTGAAGGATTTGACGCAATGAGAACCCTGTTCCTGCACCCGCCGTCATTCGACGGCTTCGACGGCGGGGCCGGTGCCCGCTACCAGATGAAGCGCGAGGTACGCTCCTTCTGGTATCCCACCTGGCTGGCGCAGCCGGCGGCTCTGGTCGAAGGCTCGAAGCTGATCGACGCCCCGCCTCACCGCCTCTCGTTCGAGGACATCGTACCGGAGGTCAAGAACCGCGATCTCGTGGTGATGCACACCTCCACTCCGTCCTTCAAGTCCGACGCGAGAACGGCCGAGATGATCAAGGCGATCAATCCGGACGTCAAAATCGGCCTTATCGGCGCCAAAGTGGCGGTCGAGCCCGAAAAGAGCCTCATCGCCGCGGGCGCGGTGGATTTCGTCGCGCGCAACGAATTCGACTTCACCATCAAGGAGGTCGCCGACGGCACCCCGTGGAGCGAGATCAAGGGCCTTTCCTACCGAAACCGCGAGGGTGTCCTCGTTCACAACGAGAACCGCGAAGTTCTCGAGAACATGGATGCGCTTCCCTGGGTGACGCCGGTCTACAAGCGCGATCTTAAGATCGAGAACTACTTCGGCGGCTATTTGCTGCATCCGTATATCTCCTTTTATACGGGACGCGGATGCAAATCGCGCTGCACTTTCTGCCTGTGGCCGCAGACGGTGGGAGGGCATCGCTATCGCGTGCGCTCGGTGGAGCATGTGGTTGCGGAAATGAAGTGGGCCAAGAGCGCCTTCCCGCAGGTGAAGGAGTTCTTCTTCGACGACGACACCCTGACGGACAATCTGCCGCGGGTCGAGGCGCTCGCCCGGGAGCTGGGCAAGCTCGGTGTCACCTGGTCGTGCAATGCCAAAGCCAATGTGCCGCGCAAGACGCTGGAGGTCATGAAGGACAATGGCCTGCGGCTGCTGCTGGTCGGCTACGAGTCCGGCAATCAGCAGATCCTGTTCAACATCAAAAAAGGCATGCGTGTCGAATTCGCCCGCCGCTTCACCAAGGACTGCCACGAGCTCGGCATCGTCATCCACGGCACGTTCATACTGGGACTCCCGGGCGAAACCAAGGAAACGATTCAGGAAACCCTCGACTTCGCCAAGGAAATCAATCCGCACACCATTCAGGTTTCGCTCGCGGCGCCCTACCCAGGCACCTTCCTCTACCGGCAGGCCAAGGAAAACGGCTGGCTCTACAACGAGGAGGTCGATCTGCTGACCCAGGAGGGCACGCAGATCGCGCCGCTGAACTATCCGCATCTCAGCCACACCGAGATCTTCGAGTCGGTCGAGGACTTCTACAGGAAATTCTATTTCCGCCCGTCCAAGATCGCCTCGATCGTAGCGGAGATGGTCGCAAGCCCCGACATGATGAAGCGCCGCTTGCGAGAGGGCGTGGAGTTCTTCCGCTTCCTGCGCACCAGGCGGGACGCCGCTTGAAGCGACTGGTCGTCACGGCGGACGATTTCGGCGCTGCTCACGAAGTCAACGAGGCTGTTGAGGCGGCACATCGCCGCGGCATTCTCGGCGCCGCGAGCTTGATGGTGTCCGCGCCGGCGGCGGCCGACGCGGTGGCGCGGGCGCGGCGCACCCCATCCCTGCGGGTCGGCTTGCATCTGGTGCTGACCGAGGGCCGACCGGTGTTGCCCGCCTCCGCTGTGAGACGCCTGGTGGATGGCAGCGGCTCGTTTCGCACCGATATGGCGGCGGTCGGAGCCATTATCGCCTTCAGCAGACAGGCGCGCCGCGAGATCGCGGCGGAAATCACCGCCCAGTTCGAGGCGTTTCGCGCCACGGGGCTCGCCCTCGATCACTGCAACGCGCACAAACATTTCCATCTGCATCCGGTGATCGGGCAATTGATGGCCGAGATCGGTGGCCGTTTCGGTCTGCGGGCGGCTCGAGTGCCGTTCGAGCCGCGGACCCGATGGGCGCCCGAAGCGCTCACGACGCCGCTGGCGACGCTGCTGCGCCGCCGCTTTCGCGCCGCCGGCCTGCTCGTGCCCGATCGCGTCTTCGGGCTGCGGTGGTCCGGGCAATTCACACGGGACCGCCTGCTCGGCCTGATGCGCAATCTGCCGGACGGCCTCACCGAAATCTATCTTCATCCCGCCACGGGCCCTTTCGCGGGGGCCGCGCCCGGTTATCGCTATCGCGAGGAATTCGAAGCCCTGACGGCTCCGGAGATCATCGAGGCGGCGCGCGATCCCGCGCTGCGGCTCGGCGGATTCAGTGATTTTTTGTGCGCCGAACCGGCACTGCGACCGGGTGCGCCGCCGCCGGCGATTCCCCAAAGAGGTGTGATGTCATGAGTGCGTCCCTGTCGGCATTGTCCGATTCCTCCGCCGCTCGCGGGCCCAACGGGCCAATCCGCTCCGGCAGCGACGCGCACAAGGCGCTGTTCTGCCGGACGCTCCTGGATACCCACGATCCCTACAAGCCGGCGGTGATCGATTGGCCCAAGCTCGAGGACGAGGCTCGGGATCGCCTGGTGAGCCTGCCCATCTGGGATATAGCCGTGCAGACCGAGGGGCGCGCGCGACTCAATGTCGCGGCCTACGCCGCGATGACTTCCGATCCGCTGCTGCGCAAGGCGATCGAGCTCAACGCCTTCGAGGAAGGCCGCCACAAGCTCGTGCTCTCCAATCTCGTTGCGGCATACGGCATTGCGCTGGCGCCTGAACCGCCATACGCGGTGCAGGGCGACCCGGAATGGGCGTTCATGGTCACCGGTTACAGCGAGTGCATCGACAGCTTCTTCGCCTTCGGCCTGTTCGAGACGGCCAAGCGCTCCGGGTTCTTTCCGGAATCGCTGGTCGACACCTTCGAGCCCGTCATCCAGGAAGAGGCCCGCCACATCCTGTTCTTCGTCAACTGGGCGGCATGGCATCGGCGCACCATGCCGCTTTGGCGGCGGCCTTACTTCGAGCTGAAGGTGCTGGCCGTCTGGCTCTTTCTCATCTGGGAGCGCATCGGCATCGCCCGCGACGTGGGCAGCGGCGTACAGGACAACAATTTCACGATGACCGGAGCGAAGACGCTCGGCAACGATATCAATGTCGCCGAACTGATCGACATCTGCCTGGCGGAAAACACGCGGCGCCTGGGTCTTTATGACCGGCGGTTGCTGCGGCCCTTCGCAATGCCCGCGCTGGCGGGACTGGCGCGCCGTTTCATGCGACCCAAAAAGACGGCCGCCGGGCAAACCGCCGCCTAAGCGCGTTGGTATCGTGTGAAGATCCGCATCGCAATCATTGCCGCTCTGGGGCTCGCCCTGGCCCTGTACCTCGTCAAATACGTCGGCTTGGGCGCCGTGTTCGCAGCGGCGGTGGCGGTCGGATGGGGCGGGTTTGCGATCCTTTGCCTGTACGCGTTGGGATTGTTCGTGCTCCTCGGGGCCGCTTGGTGCGTGCTGCAGCCCAAATCGTCGCACATACGGCTGGGCGTCTTCATCTGGGCGCGCATGGTTCGGGATGCGGCCGCCGAAGTGTTGCCGTTTTCTCAGTTGGGCGGCATGGTGTTCGGCGCGCGCGCGGCGATTCTGCATGGTGTTTCCCCGCCCCTCAGCTTTGGTTCGATGATCGTCGATGTGACCACCGAGATGCTGGCGCAGATCGTCTATATCGCGCTCGGCGTCGTCATCCTGAGCACGCGCGCCCCGCGAACCTCGTTCGCGGCGTCGCTGACCACGGTCGTCGTGATCGGCCTTTCGGTGGCCGCGCTCGCCGGCGGATTGTTCCTCGCGTTTCAGCGCTTCGGCCATCGGCTGACCGACAAGCTCGCCGCGCGGCTGCTGCCTAGGGCGGTGTCGACCACCGCAACGGTGGGCGCCGCGCTGGATGCGATTTATGATTCGCCCGTGCGGGTCGGGATCTCCGCGGCGCTGCATTTGGCCGCATGGATCGCCAGCGCGGTCGGGACCTGGATCGCGTTTCGCCTGATCGGGGTGCGCGTCGACCTCGCATCGGTCATGGCCATCGAAAGCCTCGTGTACGCGACTCGAAGCGCCGCCGCCTTCGTTCCCAATGCGCTGGGGGTGCAGGAGGCCGCTTATGCGGTGCTCGCGCCGCTGTTCGGCATCGGGGCGGAATTCGGGCTTGCCGTGTCGCTGTTGAAAAGGGCGCGCGACATCGCGGTCGGAGTGCCCATTCTGTTGGTCTGGCAAGGAGTGGAAGGCCAGCGCGCGCTTGCGGGCGGCTCCCGGCTCTAACCGCAACCGTTGATGAACGAGAGGAATTCTCGCGGACGACGGCGCGCATCCCCATAATTCACCAACGGTTTCGGCTAGGAGCGCAGCAGTCCGCGCTCGCGAAACCAGCGCACCGCATCGTCGAACGCCTCGGCGGGCGGGCGCCAGCGATATCCCAATTCGCGCGCCGCTTTGGCGCTCGAGAAGAACATGCGCTTGCGCGCCAGACGCACGCCTTCCAAGGTAATTCGGCCACTGCGTCCCGAAACTCGGGTCCACGCCTCCGCCAGATAAGCGATCGGCAGAACCGCCGCATAGGGCAGGCGCACCCGCGGCGGCTTTCGGCCCACCACCTTCGATATGTACGCCAGGATCTCGTTCAAGGTCATGTCCTCTCCGCCCAATATGTAGCGCTCCCCGATGCGCCCGCGCCGAAACGCCATGAGATGGCCCGCGGCCACGTCGTCCACGTGCACGATGTTGAGCCCCGTGTCCATGTATGCCGGCATGCGGCCGGCCGCCGCATCCAGCACGAGCCGGCCGGTGGGAGTGGGCTTGGCGTCGCCCGGACCGACCGGGGTCGAAGGATTGACGATGACCACCGGCTGTCCCGCCTGCGCCGCTTCCAACGCCACTTGTTCGGCGAGAAACTTCGAACGCTTGTAGTGGCCGATCATCGCTTCGAGCGACACCGGTGTCTGTTCGTCGCCGGGCGAGCCGTCGCTCGGTATCCCCATGGTCGCGACGCTGCTCGTGTACACCGTTCTCTCAACGCCCGCGTGCCGAGCGGCCAGCAAGATGTTGCGCGTGCCCTCGACATTGGTCGAATACAGCTGCCGCGGATCGGGCGCGCCCAGGCGATAGTCCGCCGCGACGTGATACAGCGCGCGGCAGCCGTCCAGCGCGCGATCGAGGGATGGCGGGTCGTTCAATTCACCCACCGCGAGCTCGAGGGCGAGATGCTGCAAATTGCCGCGGTCCGAGCCGCTGCGCACCAGCGCCCGCACCTGCCAGCCTTCGCGCAGCAACGCCCTGGCGACCGCCGCGCCCACGAAGCCCGTTGCACCGGTTACGAGCGCCCGCATGCGCGTTAGGCACCCGACGCCGCAACAACGCCCGGCGCCGTGAGCACGCGGGCGACCGCCTCCAGCGAGCGGATCGCGACTCGATAACGCCGCGCCAACCGGATGAGCGGCGCAATATCGGCGGGCGAAATCAGCAGACCCCAGATCAGCCGCCAGTTCTGCACCTGGCCCGCGCGGCTCGCCGCCACCACGGCTCGAGGAACGGCGTCGCCGGCGGTGTCGACGATGACGCGAACCGCGATGAAGGGCAGGCCGTGGATCGCGGCGGCCTGCGCCACGGCCGCACTTTCCATGTCGACGGCGGCGGCGCCGGTCGCTCGATAGGCGAGATCTTTGGCCACCACGGTCTCGATCGCGTGGGCGCTGGTGAGCAGTTTGCCGCCGGCCACCGGCGTGTCGGCGGCGACCAACGCGGCCAGCGGTTCGCGCCATTGCCGCGCGGTGGCGAAACGGGTCCCGTCCGACGCAATGATCTCGTCCGGTAAACAGACGGTTCCAGCCGCGAGCGTGGGATCGAGAGCCCCGGCCATGCCCCAGCTGACAAGCGCCTTCGCTCCGGCCTCGATCAGGTCGCGGGCCGCGCGTCCCGCCGCCGCGCAACCGATCCCGCTCACCGTCACCCGCATGCCGCCGTCGAGAACGGCGGGCCCTCGGCCACGCACCGCGGGCCCCAGGGCGCGCGCCTCCGCAGCCAGTGCCGCGACGACGCCCGCCGCGCTCAATGCGCGGTTCCGACTCGAGTCAGCGTTCGGAAAACCGCCAGCGCCCACAATGGGAAATACCCGCTGTAGCCGTGATACTTCAAATAGAAGACGCGAGGGAAGCCCGGCGCGTTGAAGTGGGCGTCGCTCCACAGCCCGTCCGGCCGCTGTGTGCGAATCAGATGATCGACGCCCTTCTGCACCACCGTCGAACCCGCTTCGCCCGAGGCGAGCAGCGCGAGCAACGCCCATGCGGTGTGATACGACGTGCTCGCGGCCTTTGCATCCCGCCGCGCACCTTTCAAATAGCCGTCATTGCTTTCGCCCCAGCCACCGTCTGCGTTCTGTCGAGCCTGCAGCCAGTCGATCGCGCGGCGCACGGCGGGATCCTGCGGGCCGATGCCCGCCTGCGCGAAGGCGGTCAGTACCGACCATGTGCCGTAGATGTAATTGGTTCCCCAGCGGCCGAACCACGAGCCGTCCCGCTCCTGACTCGAACGCAGGTACCGAAGCGCACGCGTCAACGCGGGCTTATCCTGCGGGCGGCCCACGCGGGCTAGAACCGTCGCGACCCGCGCCGTCACATCGCTGGTCGGGGGGTCGAGCAGCGCGCCGTGATCCGCGAACGGTATCTTGTTCAAATAATGCGACGTGTTATCGGCGTCGAACGCGGCAAATCCGCCATCGGCGCTCTGCATGCCCACCAGCCAATCGAGCGCGCGGCTGACGCTCTCGGAGTAATCGGCGGCATTCGGCGCCTGATGCATGGACCAGGCAACCACGGCGGTGTCGTCCAAATCGGGGTAATAGCTGTTTGCAAATTGGAACGCCCAGCCCCCGCCGCGCAATCCCGGGCGATTCGCCTGCCAATCGCCCGGCTCATCGAGAAGTTGCTCCGTTTGCAGCCAATCGAGCGCTCGCGTGGCGGCGGCGAGGGACGTCGGGCATCCGACCTGCTGCATCGCGTGGCTGGCCAATGCGGTATCCCAGACCGGCGACACGCATGGCTGGCAATAGGCGGTCGATTGGTCTTCGACCAGCAGTTTTTGCAACGCGCGCTTGGCGGTGAGGCGCCGCGGATCGTCCGCCGGATAACCGAGGATCGCCATGGCCTCCAAGGCGTTGACCATCGCGGGAAAAATGGCGCCGAGCCCGTCCTCTCCGTTGAGTCTGTCGAGCATCCACAGTTCCGCGTCCCTGGTCGCACGCGCTCGCATAGCGTTGGGAATGAGCGAATCGAATTTTCGGGCGAGCCGATCGACCACCAACAGGATTCGGCCGAGCAAACCGCCTTGCTGAAGGCTGTCGTGAAAGTAATCGCGCTCGAGTTCCGGCGGCTTGATGAAGAGCTCGCGGATGTGCACGTTACGCGGGTTCTGGGCGAGCGGTTTGCGCGTGCACAAGATGAACAACGGCACCATGACCGCGCGCGACCAATACGACACCTTGTCGAGATGGAAGAAGAACCATCGCGGCAACAACATGATCTCGACCGGAATGTACGGCACGCCGCGCCATGGCAGCTCGCCGTACAGGGCCAACGCGATGCGCGTAAACACGTTCGCTCGCGCGGCGCCGCCGTGCGCGAGTATCGCCTGGCGCGCCCGGGCCATGTGCCGAGCCTCCGGATCGTCGCCGGCGAGCTTGAGCGCATAGTAGGCCTTGACGGTGCAGCTCAGATTGAAGTCGCCGCCGTGGTACAGCGGCCACCCGCCGTGCTCCGCTTGATGAGCGCGCAAATACTCGGCGATTTTACTTTCGAGCCGGATGTCGATCTCGTCCAAGAAGTGCATCATCATGATGTACTCGGCGGGAATCGTGCAGTCCGCCTCGAGCTCGAACAACCAATAGCCCTGCGCGCTCTGGCGCGCGATCAGCGCATCGCGCGCGGCGCCGAGCGCACGGTCGAGCACGGTCGAAACCGTCTTGGTCAGCGTCAGAGGTACGATGTCCCCCCGCACGAGCGGCGTCGTGCCGGGTGCCTGTGCGGGCTTCTGGGCGATGCGGCTCATGTCCCGGAACTCCCGTAATAGCGACGTGCGGGTTCGGGTTGATAGCCCGTCGGGAGCGCTTCAGGGAGCCGCGCGAGCGGCAGACCGCGCGCGGCCTGAGCGAACAGGCGCCGCAGCAGCCAATCGTTGCGCACCGACAAATCCGTGAGCAACCGCGTCATGGTCACCGCGGACCGCGAGATCTTCACTTGCACGCCCGAGGTAAAGCCGGGATTTCTGTCGATCTTCTGCAGCGTCAACACCGCGAGACCGATCGCCCAAAGGCAGAAGCGGCGTATTCCAACCTCCTTGCCCGGAATCAGCAAGGTGTAATCGAGCGCGTTGCGCAGATGAGCGTGCGCCACGCCGATCAGCTTAGCTAAGCCGGCATCGAAGCGCGCGTCGCGGGTCCCGCTCGAGAGCCGGGCCAAATCGATGCCGTGCGGAGTGAATACCTCCTGCGGCAACCAACATGCTCCGCGCGTGCGATCCTCCCAGACGTCCTTGAGGATATTCGTCATCTGCAGGCCCTGCGCGAAGGACACGGCGCGGCGCTGCAATTCGTCGCGATGCCGGGCTATGTCGGGGGAATATTCGCAAAACAGCTCGGTGAGCATCTCGCCCACCACGCCGGCGACGTAGTAGCAGTAGTCGTCCAGATCGGCGCTGCGCGACAAGCCGGACAGGCCGGTGGTGGATTGGAACCGGGGCATGCCGTAACACATTTGTTCTACACAGCGCTGTATCGCGGCCCGCTGCGCCGCAGTCAGGGACGCCGTCACATTGAGGACGCGCGCCATGTTGCCGACCAGCTCCCGTTCGGACGGCAAGGTGCCGTCGGACAGTCTCTTCCCGACCTCGGCGGCAAGCGCACCGGAGTCGCCGCGGCCGGCAACCACCGCCTTGAATCGGTCCAGGAACGCGAGAGTCTCAGCAGGCGACAGCGCCGGCTCGTCCTCGATGGTATCGGCGATCCGGCACAACAGATACGCGTTCGTGACCCCCACCCGCAGCGCGGCCGGCAGCTGCGGAATCGTCAACGCGAAGGTACGCGATACGTGCGGCAGGATCTCGTCTTGGTAACGCTTATCGGAAATGCCGGAATCCATACGGGCAGTATCTCGGAAAATCAGGGGGTAGCAACAGGGCCTAGTTGCTATTATGCCACAGCCATTGCGGTCATTGCCCGCGAAGGGCCGGGGCAGTATAAACTCGCCTGGATGACCGCGCCAGCCGCCAATTATCCCCTTCTTGACTCCATAAAGCTCCCCGAAGACCTGCGCCGGCTGCCACTGGCCAAATTACCGCTGCTGGCCGAAGAACTGCGGCAGTTCTTGATCCAAAGCGTCAGCACCCGCGGCGGCCATTTCGCCGCCGGTCTTGGCGCCGTGGAGCTGACGGTTGCGCTTCATTACATATTCAATACACCGTATGACCGCCTCGTCTGGGACGTGGGACATCAGGCCTATCCGCACAAAGTGCTCACTGGGCGCCGCGACCAGCTGCATACCATCAAACAGGCGGGCGGTCTCGCCCCCTTTCCGGCGCGCGGCGAGAGTGAATACGACACTTTCGGGGTGGGGCACTCGAGCACCTCGATCAGCGCCGCGCTGGGGATGGCCGTTGCGGCAGCCAAACGCGGCGAGGACAGGCGCGCGGTGGCGATCATAGGAGACGGTGCGCTCACGGCAGGCATGGCATTCGAGGCGCTCAATCACGCGGGCTCGGTGCCGGCGGATCTGCTCATCATCCTGAACGACAACGACATGTCCATTTCGGAGAATGTGGGCGCGCTCTCGAATTACCTTGCCCGCGCCCTGTCGGGGAGCATGTATGCGCACCTGCGCGAAGGCGGCAAAAAGGTTTTGCGCCAGATGCCCACTGTGTGGGAACTCGCTCGCCGCTCGGAAGAGCATCTGAAGGGCATGGTGCTGCCCGGCACGCTGTTCGAGGAAATGGGATTCAATTACATCGGACCGATCGACGGCCACGACATCAAGGCTCTCGTGACCACCCTCAGGAATTTGAAAAAGCTCCGTGGACCGCAATTTCTGCATGTGGTCACCCGCAAGGGCAAAGGTTATGCGCCGGCCGAGGCCGATCCGATCAAGTGGCATGGCCCCGGACCGTTCGATCCAGCAAGCGGCAAGATCTACAAGGAGGCGAGCTCGGGACCGAGCTACTCGCAGATCTTTGGACAGTGGCTGTGCGACATGGCGGAACGCGACCCCAAGATCATAGGGATCACGCCGGCGATGCGCGAAGGCTCGGGTCTCGTGGAATACTCGAAGCGATTCCCGGACCGCTATTTCGACGTGGCGATCGCCGAACAGCATGCGGTCACATTCGCGGCAGGACTCGCCACCGAGGGCTTCAAGCCGGTCGTCGCGATTTATTCGACGTTTTTGCAACGCGCATACGATCAGCTCATCCATGATGTCGCGTTGCAAAATCTGCCGGTGGTATTTGCATTGGACCGCGCCGGGATGGTCGGCAGCGACGGTGCAACCCATCAAGGCAGCTATGACCTGACCTTCCTGCGTTGCATTCCCAACATGGTGGTCATGGCGCCGGCGGACGAAAACGAATGCCGTCAGATGCTGTACACCGCGACGACCCTGTCCGCACCCTCGGCCGTACGCTATCCGCGCGGCACGGGGCCCGGCACGCCGGTTTCCGCGGAGATGTCGGCGCTGCCGGTGGGACGCGCGCAGATCAAGCGCGAGGGACGCAGCGGCCTCGCGATCCTGGCATTTGGCGCCCTGGTCGAGCCGGCGCGCAAGGTCGCCGAACGGCTCGACGCAACCCTTGTCAACATGCGCTTCGTCAAGCCGCTCGATGAGGAACTCATCATCGAGATGGCGGCGCGCCACCGTGCGATCGTGACGATCGAAGAAAATGCGATCATGGGCGGCGCAGGCTCGGGCGTCGGCGAGGTGCTGGTCGCCAACGGTTCACTGCTGCCCATCCTGCATATCGGCATCCCGGATCGCTTCGTCGAGCATGGCACCCGGGAATCCTGCCTCGCGGACGCGGGACTCGATCTCGCCGGCCTCAGCTCGAGCGTCGAGACCTGGTGGGCGCTGCAGACGCTGGAGAGGATCCGCTCGGTTCGGAGCGTGTGACGCCGAACCCGGTGCGCCTCGACCCGGCGGTGCTGAGCCGGCTGTATCTCAACGCCGTGTTGCCGTGTTTGACCGACCTCGCCGAACAGGACGGCACGGTCGTTGATGATCTTGGACAGCTCAGTGCGTCGATCGCGTTCTTGGTACTCGGCGGCCCAGCGGCCACGATCCGTCTGCAACGCGGCCAAGTCGCCTGGCAAAGCGGCTGCAGCCGCAATCCCTCGGTAATCCTGCTGTTTCTCGGCGATCGCCATCTGAACGCATTCTTTTCCGGCAAGAAGTGGGCTGCACCGCTGCCCATCTGGGGCTGCTGGCGCGTCGGACTTTTGGCGCGTTTTTCCAAACTGGCGAAGCGGCTCGAAGCCGTGTTGGACGGGGCGCCGCGGGTCATTGACAGCGCCGCCGGCCGCCGCCTGCATGCCAGACTCTCGCTCATCACCGCCGGACTTGCTCTTCGCGTCCTCGCCGAAGGCGACGCGGCGGCGCGAACCATCCTGCGCTCCTTGCCGCCGGGACTCGCTTCCTTCACGATTGCAGGCGAACCTCGATGCACCGTGTGGTTCGACCACGGTTCGGCCGCCAATCAGGTTGGCTGGGGCGATCCGCCCCGACGCCCGGACGTTTGCGTCGTGTTCACCGACATCGTCACCGCCTATGGGGCGCTGCGCCAGGAGATAGATACCCTGGCGGCCGTCGGTTCCGGGCAGATCCGGGTCGAGGGGCTCGTACCACTGGCCGATGGCCTTAATGCCGCCATGGAGCGATTGCGCGTTTATCTGAAACATTGAATTCCATGGATTCAAACATCAACCGCTACCGTCGCTCGCACGAGCTTTTTGCAAGGGCGGCCCAGGTGATACCGTGCGGCATCTACGGGCATGCGAGCCCCGCCGCGGCATTGCCCGGCGCTCTTCCGTACTACGCCGATCGAGCCGCCGGTTGCCGCTACTGGGACGTCGACGGCAACGAGTACATCGATTACCTGTGCGGCTACGGGCCGGTGATCCTGGGCCACCAGCACCCGGCGGTCGAGGAAGCGGCCGCACGGCAACAGGGCAAAGCGCTGTGCGTAAATCACCCGGCACCCGTGATGGTGGAGTTGGCCGAGTACTTGGTGTCCCTGGTCGAATTTTCCGCCTGGGCGGTGTTCGGCAAGAATGGTTCGGATATGACCACCTGGTGCGTGCAAGTGGCGCGGGAACATACCCAACGGCGCAAGATCCTCAAAGTCGCGGGCGCGTATCACGGCATCGATCCTTGGTGTACACCCGGCCACGCCGGCCTGCTGGATGAGGACCGTGCTCACATCCACGATTTCCACTGGAACGATCTCGAATCCTTCGAGCGGCTGCTCGCACGGCACCGCGGCGACATCGCAGGCGTCATCATGACGCCGTTCCATCACCCCGTGTTCAAACCCTCGGAGATGCCCGCGCCCGGATTCTGGCCCCATATCGAAGCCGCCTGCCGCCGCGAGGGCATCGTGCTCATTCTCGACGACGTACGAGCCGGCTTCCGCCTCGATCTGCGGGGTTCGCATACCTGTTTCGGCTTCGAGCCTGACCTGATCTGCTTCTGCAAGGCGATCGCCAACGGCCATGCGCTGTCCGCCGCGCTCGGACGCAGGGAGCTGCGCGTCGCGGCCAGCCGGGTGTTTTTAACCGGGAGTTATTGGAACAGCCCGCCCGCCATGGCAGCGGCCCTGGCGTGTCTACAGATCCTCGAGCAGCAGGAAGTCGTTTCGACTCTGCGCCGTAGCGGAGAAATGCTGCTGCAAGGCTTGCTCGAGGCCGGTGCCAAACACGGCTATGCAATGCTCGCCTCCGGACCTCCCGCAGTCCCATTTCTCTGCTTCATCGACGACCCGAGCTCGCGCCGTCAACAGCATTTCTGCGCGGAGGTGGCGCGGCGCGGCGCCTTTCTTCATCCGCACCACAATTGGTTCCTATCCGCGGCTCACACGCCCCAGGACATCAGCGGCACGCTCAACATGGCCGACGGCGCCTTCGCGGCCATGCGCAATGAGGGGCTTTAGTCAGGGGCGGCTCTTCAGTCCGTAATAGGCGAGGAGTCCCCACTGCACCCAGGCGCGCGGCACGAGCCGGGTCAGCAACGGCGCGATACGAGCCTGGAAGATATTGCCGACCGCGACCACCGGTCCGCGGATATCTCCCTCGATGATTCTCACCATCGTGTCGGCCACTTTGCGCGGATCGGGCGCACGGTTCATATTGCGCTCGATCGCAGCCCAAGCGCGTTCCAGATTGGGCGCATAGGCCTGCGCGAGTTCGCCGCCGATGCGGCGCGTGCAGGCATGAAACCGGGTGGCGAAGTCGCCGGGCCGCACGTCGACGACGCGGATGCCGGTGTGAGCCAGCTCCATGGCCAGCCCCTCGCTCATGGCGCTCAAGGCCGCCTTGCACAGGCTGTAGGGCGCCATGAAAGGCAGCGGAAACTCGGCGACGAGCGAGGATACGTTGACCAAAAGCCCCGCGCCGCGCGCGCGCATGCCGGGCAGCGCGAGGCGGATCAGGTGCATCGGCCCGCGCAGCAGAGTATCGAGCTGGGCGTTGAATTCCTGATCGGAAAAGCTTTCGAGCGGTCCGAAGACGCCCGCTCCCGCATTGTCGATGAGTGCGTCGAAGTAACCGGCCTCGGCGAGCGCCCTGCCGAAGCCGCCCGCGACGGACCCTTTGTCGTTCAAGTCGAGGACGATGGGATGGAAGCGCTCGATCACCGGAAGATTCGCCAGCGTGCGGCTGGTGCCCCAGACCTCGTGGCCCCGTTCGCACAGAGCGCGGGCCGTCAGCAGACCGATTCCCGAGCTCGCGCCGGTGATGAAAATGCGCTGCACGGTTTATGTTCGCCGCAACCGGGACGTCAGAAACGCCTGCCATTGCGGCAAAATCGCCGCATCAGCGTAGCGCCGCGAGACCACCGCACCCCTCGCCACGAGTTCGTCGCGGCGCGCCGCGCGCGCGGGATTCATGACATCGCGGATGGCGCGCGCGAGGTCTTGAATCGAATAGGGGTTGCAATACTCCGCCGCGTCCGCATAGATTTCCCGATGTACGGCGATATCGGAGGCGACCACGGCGCCGCCCGACCGCATCGCCTCCACGCCGGGAAGATCGAATCCCTCGCCGAAGCTCGGGCAGATGGTGGCCCGCGCATGCTTGTAGAGGAGCCGCAGGTCGGGCGACGGCACGTCGTCCAGCAAATAGACGTCCCCGCGCTCCATCCAGGGGCGAAACTTCCCCACGATGGGTTCATGGTGCCATCCGGTCTCGCCGACCACGACCAGCTTGAGCGCGGGGAAGCCCTCCGCCCGCAGCCTTTCCCAGGCGGCCAACAGCGTCAGATGATTCTTGCGCGGTTCGATGGTGGCGACGATCAGCAGGTATTGAAGCGGCTCGGACCCCGAGTCGTCCGCGAACAGCCGGCGCTTGAAATAGCGGTCCAGGGGCGGCTCGATTTTGGCATTCAACCGGGTCTTGACGATCTCGCGGACGCGATGCGCATCGGAGTCTTCGGCGAAATAATCGTGCGAGACCATGTTGTGAATCGTCACTGAGCGCGGCTCGGCCTGCGGAAACATCGACAGCAGATCGCCACGGGTGGAATCGGAGACGCAGACGAACCAGGCGCCGGTGTTCACGTTGTTGCGCAGCGCCCGATAATGCGAGGCCTGGTGGAAGCTGCGATCCGAGATCGTATCGGGCATCAACACGGGTATGGCGTCATGATAGCGGATCACCAATGTCGTCCGCCGCGACACCGTCGCCGGGTAGGGCGTCTCGGCGATCATCATGTCGAAGTCCGATGTGTCCAGGCGCGGATAAGCCGGGGGACCGAAATGCCGGGTGAACAGAGCGCAGAGATGCATCGCGCTCCACGGAACCCTCGCAATCCTGAACCCCGCACCGGTGACGAGATCGAAATCCGCGGGCGGCAGCGTGCGCGCGAAGAACCGGCGCCAGATATAGTCGCGGAAGTGGTGTGCGTCGAAACGCCCGAGCTTTTGCCGGCCGCCGACCGCATGCCAGAATGCCATGCCGATTGTGTGCGCGACCGCGTTCAGGTACCCCTGCCGGGTGCGTTGCTCGAGCGTGATCACGAGGCGCCCGAGACGATTCAATTGCTGGTCCGCCGACAAGGGGCCCGCCCATCCCTTCCCGCTCGGCGGCAACCCGGGCGCGAGCAGGCGCTCACTGCTTTGCAATAGACCTTCGACACGAACGTTGTCGAGCAAGGACAGGCCGCGAAACAGCAAACGGGTCTCCTGCGGGATGCCCGCATGCCCCTCGAGCGCCGGGCGCATCTCGAGCAGAATCTTGAGCGGTGTCGCGGCGGTGATCATGGCCAAACGGCGCCCGACAGTGCAACCTCGTCGAGCGTATGCTCAACAATCTCAAAGTGATCCGACCAAGAAGGCGGTTGCCAGTGCGTCAGGCGCTGCAGTTGCGCGGCTCGCCGGGTGGAGTCGGCGCGGGAATAATCGATGACGTGATCCCGCCACGCCATCAAGTCGAGCGGGTCCAAGTAGTCCGGCACGTTGCCTCCAATCTCGCGAAATTCCGGGATATCGCTGCAGATCACCGGAACTCCGGAGGCGAGCGCTTCGGCCAGCGGCAAGCCGAAGCCCTCGACGATAGACGGTACCAGCACGGCTCGCGCCTGACCGAGCAGCGAGCCGATGCCCCGGTCATCCAGGAGGTTGTGCTCCTCGACCAGGCCGTGCAGGCGGTGCGATCGCTCGAGCATGTCGACGACTTGTTCATTTTCCCAGCCGCGCGCACCGATCACGATCAATCGCGGTGGCGTCAACAGGGTGGCTGCCAGCCGACTCCATAGATTGAGCAGCAGCATGTGGTTCTTTCTCGGTTCGATCGTTCCCAGCACGATGAAGTATGGCACCGAATGCGGCACCTCGGGCGTGCGCGCCGGGCGCGGGAACGGGGACACGCCGGGCGGCGCGACACGGATGTTTGCCGCCGGAACGGTCCGTCCGGGCCCGGTCGACAAGGGTTGGGTCGACAGGAAATGTCGGAACGATTCAGCCGTCGTTTGCGAGTTCACGATCACGGCGTCGAAAACCCGGGTGATCGTCTCGCCGACCCGCCGCTGCTCCCGCTCCTTGCCGGGTTGGAAGTATTCCGGGTAATCAATCGGAATCAGATCATGCAGAAAGCATACACAGCGTGCCCCGAATGAACGCCTTATGCTGCGCATCGTGTGCTGGCGCGCAAGATGGTGATGGGAGACGACGAGAAAAACCGGCGGCTCATCGTGCTTCTTCAATCGCCGCCGCAGCTGGAAGCCGGCGCGCCAGTGGCCCGTCAACAACGTGGCGTACTGGGCGACCAAGTCGAATGCGCGCCTCCGGCCGCCTGCCGGTGCACCGCCCTGCCAGCGAGCAGCGAGCCTCTCCACGAAACGTCGTGCGCCCAGGGGATTGACTCCGAACAGCCGCCCGAACAAGTGAACCACGGCATACGCGGGCCGGCGGGCGTCCGCAGCCAGGAAGTGCTGAGCGTAGGCGAGTTCGACGCGGTCGATGCCGCTCGGTCCTCTTCGGTGCGCGCGCCCGATCAAGCGCGATATATCCAACAACACCGGGGCCGAGTCCCCAGCCGCGAAAGTTCGAGTGTGCGGCCGCAATGTTTACCTAGGCGGGCGAGTCCGGAGGCGTGCCCGACCCGGCCGTGGATCCTCGACCGACAGGGTGCGGCCCTCGCGGATGGCCAGCGCGGGAATCAGCCCGACCGCGGCCAGGGCCAGAATCGAGATCCCGACATCATAGGTCGTGATTGGACCGAACCGTTCGAGCAGCGCAATTCGCGGCTGCAGGTAGATGATGCCGACGGCCAGGGTGAGCAGGTTGCCGACCAAGAGAAGCGCCCGTATCTCCGTGGGACCGAACCCGCAATAGGTGATGCGCATGGTGGCGCGGGTGTGGGCGCCGATCATCGTGTAGGAGAAGCCCATCAAGAAGGCGATCAGCCCCAGGCATGCCACCGTGAAGTGCGCGCATGGCGACAGGCCGACCGAGAGCAGGATCATGCTATGGGAAAAGAGGTCGCTGGTGCTGTCCACGAAAAACCCGTAACGCGGCCGCTCGATGTGCCGGTGCCGGGCCAGAGTT
The DNA here is from genome assembly GCA_963758145.1 of uncultured Gammaproteobacteria bacterium. Classification (GTDB taxonomy): domain Bacteria; phylum Pseudomonadota; class Gammaproteobacteria; order Steroidobacterales; family Steroidobacteraceae; genus Bog-1198. The sequence goes on along the minus strand of CAVWUK010000008.1, from coordinate 27,280 downwards.
CCATCCGATGAGTCGCCGACCCAGTTCATCAGGAGGCCCAGACAGGCGAGCCACAGCCAGCGTAACGACCCATTGCTCAAAACGAACCCTGTTGCCGTCAGCAGGGCGCCGGCGACACCGAAGGCGGTGAGGTGATCCGGCAGAATCCATGGCGGCATCCGCGCCGCCATCCATGCGAGCGCAGGCCTCTCCAGGGAGCCCAGAACGCTTGCGTTGAGTCTTATCAAGGCCATCCGTGCTGCCTTCGGCTTGGCGATTCGAGCGTGCAGGGTACAGAAAGGCTCCCCGGCCCTCAAGGTCGCTACGCTCGGATCCGCAGGTCCGTGTTAGTGTTTGCCGGCATGGCTGCCGTACCTCACCTCGCCGAACCCGGTCCGATATCCGGGATGAGCTTGGCCGAGCTGCGAGATATCGGTCTCTATCGGACCCTGCGCTCGCTGCCGGTGTCGATCGTATCCCGCATCGGCGCGAGCCTGGGCCAGATTCTGGGCCGCCGCACCCATCCCGAGGCTGCCGCCCGTGCGGCCGCGACAATCCGGGTTCTGCGCCCCGATCTCGCGCGCGAACCGCGGACGCTCGAAGCGGCGCAGACCCGGCTGTGGGCCAATGTCGGCCGAGTCTATGCGGAATTTTGCGTGCTTGATAAAATCGTCCGCGAGCGACGGGCGAGCATCGCTGACCCGGGAACTCTCGAGGCGGTGCTCGCCGACGGGCGGCCGGTCATCGTTGCCTTCGCGCACTTGGGCAATTGGGAAACCATCACCAGCCAGATTGTCGATCGAGCACCCGGGCGATTGGCCGCTTTGGCCAACCCCTTGCCAAGCAATCGTGTTCAAGCGCACATCGCACACTTGCAGCGCGGCCGGCAAGGCTTCACCGTCATGTCCATCGATGGCAATGTTTGGCGTCGCGCCATGCGCCATGTGGAGCAGCCCGGCGCGATCCTGATGGTTGCGGCAGATGAGCAGGTGGATGGGCGCGTGTCGGCGCCATCCTTCGGGCGCACGCTCGACACACGGGTGAATCTCGCCAAAATCGTGCGCATGGCCTCCCGCACCGGCGCGATCATTCTGCCGTTGTACAGCGAGCGGCTGGATGGGGCGAGGTTCGCCACGCAACTCCTTCCGCCCCTGGAGTTTTCGCGAAAACTGAAATTAAGCCCTGAGGAACAGATGCAAAGGGTCGCGCGACTCGATGCTCTGTTTGCGCCGGTGGTGTTGCGTTTGATCGATCAATGGTTCGGCTTGATCGAATATCGCTTTTAAGCATCGGTCGGCGACAGTGCGCGTGCCATGATGAGCCTCTCGATACTCTTGCTGTGGTTGGCAACGGACATCGTGGCCACCTACGGCGTCCTTCACTACCGTCGCGGGCTCGCGGCACTCCCGCCTGCCGAGGAACGGCCGCCCGTTGCAATTCTCACGGCCATCAAGGGAGTCAGCGACTCGACGCAGCAGTTCCTCGAGGCAGTTTGCCGTCAACAGTATCCCGCCTATAGGCTGATATTCGCGCTGGAATCGAGATCGGATCCCGCGCTGCCCCTCGTCGAGGGCATCCAACAAAGACACGCCGGCACGATCCCGGTCGACATCGTCATCGCCGGACGGGCCACTCAGCGCACCCAGAAAGTCCACAATCTGCTGGCGGCTTTTCGCACACTGAGAGGCGACGACGCCATCGTGGTGTTCACCGATGCGGACATTCTCCCCGATCAAACGTGGCTCTCGCAACTCATCCAGCCCATCGCCAACCGGACCGCTGCTGCGAGCAGCGGCTATCGTTGGCTGCTACCGGCCGATCGGCGCTGGCCCACCCTAGTCGCGGCCGCGATCGATCTCTCCATCGCCACGGCGGCGCGCTCGGAGCGATGGAACCTGTGCTGGGGCGGGTCGATCGCCCTCGACCGAGCGGCATTGGACCAGATCGACCTGCCGGCGATATGGAACCGGGCCGCCTCCGACGATTTGACCCTCACCGCGGCGCTGCGTGCGCGGGGACTCAAGATCAAAGCGCCGCTGAGCGTGCTCGTGCCGAGCCCGGTCGCCTATAGTTGGACCAGTCTGTTCAGCTTCGCCCGTCGCCAATACTTGCTTGTTAAAGCCTATGCGCCACGACATTGGTGGTTGGCAGGCTGGACCTTGTGTCTGCCGACGCTCGCTGCAACGGTTGCCACTACAGAGACATTCGCCGGCCGGTGGTGGGTTGCGGGCCTCATCCTGGCCAGCCTCACCCTACTCCAGGTGCGACTGGGCATTCGGCGCCGCATTGCCGATCTCGTGTTGCCGAAAACCGCGATCAATGCGGCGAGGACCACAATCAGCTTCGCCCTCTGGGCATGGCCACTGATCCATCTGGTTCACGTGAGCGCATTTTTGGCGAGCTGCGTTGGGCAACGATTTACCTGGGCCGGAATCGATTATCGGCTGCGCGGCAGCACGGTTTCGGTCGAGCGCCGGGCAGGGAAGGAAGGATAGCGCTCATAATTTGCAACCTATATAATTCCAGGGGTCGCAAGACCTTGCGACGGACGGAACTTCAGATTGTCTGTCTCGCTGTTCGACGATTATTGCGCGGGGAGATGCGGCTATGCTGACTGTTGACTCTGCAAGCGAATTTTGGCGATAGCATCGCGCAGATCTGGCGATCTTCACATCGCTTTGCAGCAGCTCGCACCCGGCCGGGCCACCGACATTGCCATCGTGCGTCGAATCCAAACTTCAACTATCGCCGCTTCAAGCGTCGCTGCCTTAATCGCGCTTCTGCTATCAGGATGCGCAGGCTTCCTGCCGGGGATAGGCCCGAGCCGCAAAACCATCGACGAGGCGAAGCCGCCGCCCAATACCGTTGCCATTCAACTCATCGACATCAACGATGCGGTGACCCGCCAGTTGCTCGCTCAGCGCGAGCTGCGGCTCTTTTCCGAGACCCTCGGCAACCAGCGCATCGCCTCGCGCACCGTAGGGCCCGGGGATATGCTCGAGGTCTCGATCTGGGAAGCGGCGCCGGCAACGCTGTTCGGAACCGCGCCCGTCAGCAGCAACAGCATCGCGATCGCCACGTCGCACGCCACCACGCTGCCCGAACAGCCCGTCGACGATGACGGATTCATTTTCGTGCCGTTCGCCGGCCGCATTCCGGCCGCGGGCAAAAGCATTCAATCGATTGAAGGCGAAATCGTCAACCGCTTGAACGGCAAAGCCAATCAGCCCGAGGTCATGGTGCGGATGACGCGCAATTTGTCGTCCAATGCGACGGTCGTCGGCGAAGTCAACGTGAGCACCCGCGTGCCTCTGGTCCCCGGCAACGAGAGGCTGCTCGATGCGCTGGCCGCCGCCGCCGGTGTGCGTCAGCCGGTCAACAAGATGACGATCCAGGTCACCCGCGCGGATAATGTCTATTCGCTGCCACTGGAGACCATCATCCGCGATCCCCGGCAGAACGTGCCGCTGCAGCCCGGCGATGTGGTGACGGCGCTATTTCAGCCGTATAGCTTCACCGCCCTGGGCGCAACCGGCAAGAACGAGGAGATTAATTTCGAAACTCAAGGCATCACGCTTGCGCAGGCCCTCGCCCGCTCGGGCGGCCTGATCGACTCGCGCTCTAATGCGCGCGGCGTGTTCATTTTTCGTTTCGAGCCGAAAGCGGCGCTCGCGTGGCCTCATGAACCGGTCATGACCACATCCGAGGGTATGGTGCCCGCGGTGTTTCGAATCGATCTTTCCGACCCCGCCAGCTTTTTCGCGATCCAGAGCTTTCCGATCGAGAATCGGGACATTTTGTATGTGTCGAACGCACCCATCACGGAGGTTCAGAAAGCCCTCAACGTACTGTTCTCCGTCGCCTATCCGACCTTGGCTCTCAAGCAGGTCGGGTTCTGATGAAGGCCTGGCTTCGCCGCCATTGGTTATTCGCAATGCTGGTGGTGCTGCCCACTTGCGGCGCCGTTGTTTATTACGGATTCATCGCCTCGGACGTGTATGTCTCGGAATCCCGCTTCCTGGTGCGCAGCCCGCAACGACAGGCGCCAACGGGGTTCGTGGGGCAGCTTCTGCAGGGAACGGGGTTTTCGCGCTCCCAGGATGACACCTATTCGGTACGCGACTACATCTTGTCGCGAGATGCGTTGAGGGAACTCGACAAAAAACTCGATATTCGCAGGGCGTACTCGAATCCCGATGTGGATCTGTTCGATCGGTTTCCCGGATTGGGGTGGAACCGCAGCTTCGAGAAATTCTTTCTCTATTACGGCAAGCGCGTCAGCGTCGACTACGACCCCGTGTCGTCGATCTCCATTTTGACGGTGCGCGCGTTCAGCGCCGCGGACGCCTACAAAATCAACCAGGCGCTGCTCGAGTTGAGCGAGCGCCTGGTCAACACCCTCAACGATCGGAGCCGCCGGGACCTGATCAGCTTTGCCGACAATCAAGTGAAGGTCGCCTCCGATAAGGCCAAAGACGCGGCTCTCGCGCTGCTCACCTACCGCAGCACCCACGCGGTATTCGAACCCGACAAGGAAGCGGCGCTGCAGCTCGAGGGCGTCGCGAAGATCGAACAGGAGCTGGTGTCGACCGAGGCGGAATTGGCGCAGGTCAGGAACCTCTCCCCCGATAATCCTCAGATCCGCGCGCTCGCCAGCCGCGCCGACTCGCTGCGCGCCGCGATCGCCGCGGAGGCCTCCAAGGTCACGAGCGGGCGCGGATCTTTCAGCGCCCGCGCCCCTAGTTTCGAGCGCCTCGCCCTGGACGTGGAATTCGCCGACAAGCAGTTGGGCGTCGCCCTGACCGAGCTCGAATCAGCGCGCGCCGAGGCGCTGCAAAAGCAGCTATACCTCGAGACCCTGGTGCAACCCAACTTGCCGGACAAGGCGATGGAGCCCAGGCGAATCCGCTCGATGTTCACCGTGCTGATCCTCGGTTTGGTCTTGTGGGCCGTCTTCAGCATGCTGATCGCCAGCATCCGCGAACATGCGGATTAGCGGAGTGGTCCCTTTGATGTCCGCCACCGGCGAATTGTCGTTCTTCCAGAGCCTGGCGATTCAAGGCCGCGTGCTGCATGCGCTGATGATGCGCGAGCTGATCACCCGATTCGGCCGCGACAATCTCGGGGTACTGTGGCTGGTCGGCGAGCCGATGATCTTCACCTTGGGCGTGACAACCCTGTGGAGTGCGGCCGGACTCTCGCACGGCGGCACCGGCTTACCGATCGTCGCCTTCGCGGTCACGGGCTATTCCTCCGTGCTCATGTGGCGCAATGCCGCGACGCGATGCAGCGCGGCCATCGAACAGAATAAGCCCTTGTTGTTTCATCGAAGCGTCCTCATCATCGACGTCTTTTTGACTCGCATCGCGCTGGAAGTCATAGGCGCCACAAGTTCGTTCATCATTCTTTCCCTCTTCTTTGGCTTTATTGGCTGGATGCCCGCGCCCCACGATCTTTTGGTGGTTCTCGCTCGGCTGGTTCATGTTGGCTTGGCTGGGTGCGAGTATGGCGTTGCTGGTAGGCGCGGGTACCGCGTTTTCACATCTTGTCCACCGGCTATGGCATCCGATATCTTATTTGCTGTTTCCCATGTCCGGCGCCGCCTTCATGGTCGACTGGCTCCCGAAGCGCCTTCAAGACGTTGTCCTATCATTGCCGATGGTTCACGGCGTCGAACTGCTTCGCCACGGCTATTTTGGCAATGTCGTGCGGACGCACTACGACATTGGCTATATGGCCGAGTGCTGTTTGGCACTGACACTGTGCGGCTTGTATGTCGTGCGTGAAGCCAGCCGCCGGGTGGAGTTCTAATGCTATCCGTCGAACACGTGTCGAAAATCTACGAGACCCGGCACGGACCGCATCAAGGTGTTCGAAAACGTGAGCTTCACCCTGCAGCGCGGACGGAACCTCGGAATTCTCGGCCGGAACGGCGCCGGCAAATCCACGATGATACGGCTGATCAGCGGTGCCGAGCGGCCCACCACCGGCCGTATTCGGCGAGGCATGCGCATTTCATGGCCGCTCGCATTCACCGGGGCATTCGCACACAACCTGACGGGCCTCGACAATTTGAAATTCGTATGCCGCGTGTACGGCGTCGATTACGTGCCCCTCGTGCCCTTCGTCGAGGACTTCACCGAGCTCGGGGCGTTTTTCCGCGAACCTGTATTGCATTACTCCCATGGCATGATGACCAGACTGGCCTTTGCGCTCTCCATGGCCATCGAATTCGACTGTTTCTTGATCGATGAAGCGATGATCGTCGGCGACGTGCGCTTTCACGAGCGCTGCCGCTATGAACTGTTCCAGAAGCGCAAGGACCGCGCGTTTCATACTGGTGAGCCACGACGTCCATGCGATCAAAACCTATTGCGAAAACGCGGTCGTTTTACACGACGGCCGGCTTTTTTCTTTTCCCGACGTCGACGCCGCCTATGGTTTTTATCTGGAGACGCTGGCAGAAAGGCCAGAAGTGACCGAGCAATGGCGTATGTAAGGCCCCGCCGTTGAGCGCCGACCTGCAAGCGCTGGTTGACGATCTACCATGGCACCATTCCATCGACCTGGGCGGCGGCGTGGTCACCGCCGGGAGCAAATCGCTGTCGAATTGTGCCGACGAAGCGAGTCTCATTTTCGATCGGGTCGATTTGAGTGGGCGTACGGTGCTCGATGTCGGGGCTTGGAACGGCTTTTTCAGCTTCGAAGCCAAACGTCGCGGCGCGACGCGTGTGCTCGCAACGGACTCCTACTGCTGGTCGCATCCGCAAATTCGCGGCCGCGAGGCGTTTGACGTTGCGCGCTCGGCACTTGGCGTCGGACGTCGATGTCTCGCGAGATCGATGTGGCGGACCTTTCCGTAGACTCCGTTGGTGAGTTCGATGTCGTTCTCTATTTGGGCGTTTTTTACCATCGCTACGATGCCATCGAAGCCCTGGCGAGGGTCGCCCGCCTCGCAAAGCACGTGCTGATCGTCGAAACTCATCTGGACCTCCGAGACATCGACGTTCCCGCGATGGCGTTCTATCCGGGACGTGAACTCGACAACGATCCGACGAATTGGTGGGGTCCGAACGAACATTGCATGAGGGCGCTGTTAGCCGGCCATGGCTTCAACGACATAGAAGTGGCCGCGCATCCGGCGGCCGACAATCGGGCGATCTTCCACGCTTGGAGGTCGAAGGAGGCGCGAATAAAGCCTCTTGCGATAGACGCTCTGCCCGACCCGCCACCCGAGGCGAAACGATCAGATTACGATGGGCAGCATCGTTTACTTTCGAGCATTTATGCAGCGCTGAAGTCAAACTGGTGGAGATTCGCGAGGAAGTAGGTTTCGCGCCGCACAACCGACATCGGCATTTTGCGGACGCGCTGGCATTTTTTCACCGGTGGTTCGCCTTTTGGCGCCATCACGGCACTGATTCAGGATCTCATTATGAGCCCAGCGGGAGATTTCGTGCGCATGGCAGTCAGATACGCCCGCAAGGTCGCACCGTCGAAACGCATCAAGACACGCTTTGGCGGAAACGTGTTCGCGTTCCCGTTCGCGTTCGGGACGATCGACAAATGTCCAAGGCCCTGGAGGCAGCAAATTGTGTGTGGATATTCGGCCACGACGGCGTTGTGGTCACACAAGGGAGCTTAGTTTGTGAAAGTTATCCTCACCTGTGGCCATCCCGAATCCGGCTATCAGATAGTGCACGAAGCGCTCGTGGCCGCCGGACTAGCGCGCCCGCAGCCTTCTGAACGCGAGAGACTCTCCGCGACGGACCTGCAGGAGAAGTTTATACGGGCGCGCGAATTGTCATTGGCGAAGGGACTGTCCGTCGATCACAGCTTCGCCGAAGAGATCTGGCGCGATTGTGCGCTCGATCTCTTCATGGGTAATTCGACCGAAACCGATTGGGGGTGGGCAGACGCCGGAACGATCTGGCTGGTTGAATTCTGGAAATTATTTGACCCGAATATCCGTTTCGTGTTGGTCTATTCCGCACCTGAGCTCACAATTGCAAAAATGCTCCAAGCAATCGAGGCGACACCCGACAACATCCGCAGATCGATTGCCTCGTGGATCGCCTGCAACACGGAGATTTTGCGATTCTACAATCGCAATCAGAAACATTGCATGCTGGTGAATGGGACAGCCGCTGCGCGTGAGCCAGCCCGATTCGTCGATAGTGCTCTCGCCATCATAGGGCCGCGAATCGAGCCGCTTTCGTCAGAGACTGACCTTACCCGGGCGAACATCTCCACGGTTGCCGTTAGCCTGGCGAACGCGCTCATCGAGGACAATCACCGTGCTACAGCGCTCTATCAGGAATTGGAGAGCACCAGCGATTTTGCCGATCCGGCCGCCTTCGTTGCGGAAGACAGATCATTTAAGGCTTGGCGGGAGTACATGGGTCTCTTGGACAATCTCAATTGTGCCGTCGAGGAGAGACGAGAGCAGCATAAGCGGACCCAACACCTGCAAATGGAGTGCAGGCGTTTTGCGCAGGCGCTGAAGGAGACACAAGGGCAAATCGATGAACTGACCAGGCAACTGAGTGCCGCGCGAAACCTCCTCGAGTCCGCTCAGGGCCCATCGCGCTGCGCAGAACTAGCACATGAAAACGAAGCCCTGCAACTTCAAGTGCTCCAAGTCCAAAATGAGCGCGAATATTATGCGTTAAAGTGCGGAGGGTTTGAATCCGATCTTCAGAACGAACTCAATGAGCGCGCGCGTCAAGAGCGGTTCTTGCGTCACCACGTTACCAATGTGGTAATCGATATGCGGCAGGAAATCGAAGGAGATAACTGGTACTACGTAGAGCCTGATGGCCGCTGGGCCGGTCCAGACGACGTCAGTTCGATAAAAATGCCCGCATTGGGTGCAGGATCCTACAAAGGGCAATTAGATGTCAGGGATTCGATGGCAAAGGATATTTTGAAGGACATGCGGCTTTTCTTCAACGGCCGCCCGCTGGAATGCAGCAAGAACTGGGATACTTACCCCGCGCTCATTTCGTTCCTTTTTACGACCACCAAGATTGACGATTTTCCAATTTGGGAGTTTCAATTCAAGTTTTCACAATTGATTTCTCCGGCCGATCACGGGTCGGATGACCGACGTAATCTCGCGATTAAGGTGCGTTCCGTCAGACTAGATATCATCTCCTGAGCGTTGGCGCGATTTGCAGTTGTCGCGAAGGACGGGCACGTAATGCATACAAATTTACTCCTGGATGTTTGGATGGACTGCCTTCAGGTCATTGTGCCTGCGGGTGGCGTTGTGCATGTGGGCGCCGGCAATGGCCACGCCGCAGTACGCTACGCTGATTGGGGCATCGATACCGCCGTATTTATCGAGGCGGATGAGAGTTTTCGCGCCACGCTTGCTGCGACTCTTGAGGGGCGTTCGGGTTGGAGCATGCATACCGCATTGGTAGGCGATATCTCGAAAGAAATTGACTTCTTTGTCGCCTCGAACCCAAATGAGAGCGGTGTGTTTCGGCCCGAAATACTAACGGGCTTCTGGCAAAACCTGAAGACGCGGCAACAGAGCCGGCTGAGTGCAACCACCCTGGAGTCAATTCTCGCAGTATCGGAGGGCGGCGCGGACATCAATTGGGCGATAGTTGACTGCGTCCCGGCCTTACCGGTATTGCGCGGCGCGAAAGAATACCTTGCGCGGTGGGACGTCGTAATTGCAAGAGTCATTCTCGACGAATCGTATGCACCGACGATGGATGGAGCGACCAGGTTACAGGTTGACGAATTTCTTTCTTCACGGGGCTATTCGTGCGTCGCATACCGGGAAGAACTGCAGCCCTCTGTCGGAAGTGCGTTCTATGTGCGCGATTGGAACCGCTTATACAAGAAAAGGCTGGAGGATGAGCGCCGACTGGCGACCGCGCATCAGAAGAAGGAGGAGCAGCTTTGTCTCGCTCTAGACAATCAGACAGCGTTAGCCGCTGAGCGGCAGGCTGAACTCGCCAGCCTTGCTAAGGTTCATAAGGAGTGCATTGAAGAATTTTCAATGGTAAAGGAGAAATTGACGGCGCAAATAGAAGATCTCGGAACGCATGTCGCCCAGCTCGCCCAGGACGACAACGACAGGCGGAGACTCTTGAACGAGCGCGAAACGCAGTTTCGTGAACTTACGCGAACGCATGCTGAATTGCTCCATATATCGCAGGAGCGTTCCGCGCAAATCGATCAACTGGCGAACGCTCAAGCGGCACGCGCCGCGGAACTCTCGACGGCGACGGCGAAATGGACTAGCCGAATAGAGGATCTTCAAAGGCAGGTTGCACGGCTGACGCAGGAAGACAACGACCGTCGAAGGCTCCTGAGCGAGCGCGAGAAACAGTTGAGCGAACTCGCCGCGGCACATGCTGAATTGATCGATGAATCGCAGAAGTGCTCCGCGCAAGTCGATCAACTGTCGAAGGATCTTCACGCGCGCGGCGCGGAATTTTCGACGGCGACGGAGAAGTGGACGAGTCAAATGGAGGATCTTCAAAGGCAGATTGTGCAACTGACTCAGGAGTGTAACGACGGGCGAAGGCTTCTGATCGAGCGCGACAGTCACTTGAGCGAGGGCGCACGGGCACTTGATGAACAAACTCGGCTTGCGGCCGGGTGGCTTTCCCAGACTGAGAACTTGGTGGCGGCTGAAGCCAGCCTAAAACAAGAGTTGCTCGAAGCAAGACAGAGCGTTTCTCTGGCAATGAAACTCCAGACCTTGCGTGAAGCCGATCTGAAGGACCTGCAAATAAGGTACCAAGAATCGTTATCCATACGGGACCAACAGCACCAGATCCTGGGCAGGCTGGGCGAGCGTCTAGGCGTTGTGTCCGGTTACTTCCATCAATTAGCGGGAAGTCGAGCTGCATTGGAGCATGAGGTCGAAGAGAAGACCAGAATCAGTCCCACCGGCCGGCCAAACGCATCGCCGTTGCTCAAACGCAAGAGCGGATCCCAGACGAATTCCAAGCAGCTGCCCAAGCACTTGCCCACCGTCAATCTGAAATTTCGGCACGCCAAATCCTCGAGCAAGCCAACGACCAAGCGAAAGAGATCGGGGCGATTATGAACGCCAAGAACCCGCTTATACGACGCCCGGTCGACCAGCTGGTGGCTACGCTTGACGAAGCGTTGAGTTTGCTTAATGAGTTCGTGCACGACAGCGACGAAATGATCAGCGTCTTGCACAAAGATCCTGCAAGCTTACTGGAGCAATGCCTGTCGTTGTGCGCACGACATCAGGCAGTAACTCCGGAGCCGATCCGGCTCGTTCACCATTTCGCTTGCACAGGCGGTACGCTTTTATGCAAATGTATTGCCGCTATGCCGAATGTACAACTTCTGAGCGAAGTCGACCCCCTGAGCACCGTACTGGAGCAACCCGGCAAACCGAGATTCGCTTCGACCGATATGGTGACTGTCATGCGCCAGAGTACCAGGGGCGCGAATCCCGACCTTCTTTTAGATCTGTTTCTCAATAATCTAAGGATTATTCATTCAGACGCAGTTACGCTCGGGCAGCGACTGGTTGTTCGGGACCATGCGCACAGCCATTATTGCTTTGGAAGTGAAATTCTGGCGCGCCCAAGCTTGCGCGAGATTGTGTCGTCAAGATTCTCGATTCGGTCGGTGGTCACGGTGCGTCATCCACTAGATAGTTTCCTTTCACTCGAGGCAAATGGGTGGGTGAACTTTTACCCTCCCACAATTGACGAGTACTGCAGGAGATATATCGCTTTCCTTCGCGCCTATGAAGGCGTTCCCGTGCTCAAATACGAAAGCTTCGTCGCCGCACCCCATGAAGTGATGCATAACGTCTGTTCCCTGTTAGAGATTCCTTATTCCGATCAGTTTATCGATTTGTTCAGCGTATTTAGGCTGACGGGCGAGAGCGGCAGGCGCTCCAACTTTATCGAATACAAACCCCGCAGACCCGTGAACGAGCGGCTCTCGAATGAAATACCACAGTCAGATCACTATCAAACTCTTCGCGCGATGCTGAACTATGGAGAGTAGCCAATGTCCCTGACGAATGCGTCGATCATGCAGAGGCGGGTTCGACGCGTTAGTTCCGCAAAGGTAGCTGGATTGCCAAATAGGCGCGCGCTTTGAAGAAATAGGCTACATGATGAAGATCGCATTTTTGAATGCATTTCCAAATTTATCCCATTCAGCTGAAAGGGAATTCATACAACGTTGTGTAGCTGTCCTGCCGAAACTCGGGCATGTGGCGATCGAAGCTGTTACTTCAGACGACATTCTCGCGTTTGATCCGACTTTCGTTGTAATAACCCACGAATTTGCAGCGAAGACCACGGCGCATTACACGGTAGGGTTACTGTGGGGTCCCACTCAATTCTATAAAGATGACCCGGATCGCGTGAAGGCCATCCGTTCCTGGGATCTGGTGGTACCAATAAATGCCGCAACCCGCAACTTCGCGCGGGACATTCATTTCCCGGTGAGGCATCTGACCTCTGTCAGCGACATCGATTTCTACCCGTCGGCGCCCACCGCGGAACTGGAATTACCAGATCCCTTGACACTCAGTCTGGCCTATGTCGGCGCCCACTGGGACGGAGCGCGCCACGAACACCTGTTCCGCGCCCTCGCTGAAAGTGTGGATCTTCATGTTTATGGCCCGCCGGAGGCCTGGGCGCACATGCAAGATTACTACCGCGGTCCTCTCCCGTTCGACGGACATGCCGTGATCAAGACTCTCAATCGGCATGGCGTCGTTCTGGCGATCCATAAGATTGCACATGTTGAGGAGGGCACTCCCAGCATGCGCGTCTTCGAGGCTTGCGCCGCCAAGTGCCTCGTCATCACTGATCCGTTGCAACCTCTCGTGGATATTTTCGGAGATAGCCTGAAGTATCTAGATGCGAGGCGAAGCCCACGCGTCGTGGCGCGTGCGGTCGCTGACATCATGAGCACCTACATGAGCGACTCTGCACGCTACGTTGAAGCGGTCAATCGGCTGAACGCCATTTTTCGGTCCAAGGTCTCCCTCGAAAGACTTCTTTCCTCCTTGGTCGAGGATGTGACCGAGCGCCTTCGATCCTCACGGATCGAGGACGTAATCGACGCCGGCGGTCCCGACGTGACGGTTATCATCCGTTGTGGATCAAGGCCGCTATCAATGATCCAGCGCGCCGTCGCCTCACTAAGGAACCAAAGATACAAGCGAATTGGCATTATTTTCGCACGTTTCGCTGAAATCGCGGGCTTTAGCGCCTGGCTCGATTTATTGCGCGAGGAAGCTCGGTTTCTCTTTGTAACCGATTTACCAACCGCGGCTTCCGGCGTCCGCAGCACCGCGATGTGGTCGGGCCTGCGTGCAATTGAAACGGATCTTTTTTGCATGCTTGACGACGATGATGCGCTCTTCCCAAATCATCTATCGAACCTTGTTGGTCTCCTGCAGAAGAATCCACACATATCGATCGCTTATTCAGGAGTAATTCGCGAAGAGGAGGACGGTAATTTCTTGAATGAGCATGTGCGATTCCAGGGCGATTTGCATCAGGAGATCCGCGAACGTCGCGAGCTAAAATTCTTCGACGACTTCAACATAGATAGATTGCTGCGATTCGACAATTACATCCAATCGAATTCTTGGTTGGCGCGCAAACTGGTCCTTACACAGGATGTGCTTGACGACCCGGCTTTGGAAGTGTCTGAGGATCTGTATTTTTACCTGCTTCTCGCCAGTCGACACCAATTCCTTTTTTCGGGAGCGGTCTCGGCGGTCTGGAACTGGCGCTCGGCGTCTGGCGATAACTCGATGACTTCTGTGTCGCAGTATCGATGGGAATTAAATGGCGAGCGTCTTTTGCGGCGGCTTTCGCAAGTGGGTTTTCCGGGAGGCTTTCAGGGGCGCGACGTGCTCGGTCGCGGCATCCTAATTAACGGGCCCAGCATGACCGGCGGGCAAGCGCTTGCAACGGGGGGTCGGCATAGCAGCGATCAAGAGCAATGGCCAGTCATTGGCGCTGGCCGGCATCTTAGGGCTGCGCATGAATACGACTTTGGCTACAGTATTGATTTCTCCACCGCTCGCCTCCCGTCCTTTATCGTAGATGCTCACGGCCTTTCCGGATCCGAACCCTGGGGCCGGTGGACCGTGGGATCAAAGGCCGTTCTCAGATTTCGCCGACCGCTGCCGCGGGCGTTTGCGCTCCAAATCCGTGGCTATGCATTCGACAGCAATCATGAGAAACCGATTACCGTCATTGTCGGCCGAACGCAAGTATGCCTTGTTATGAGCGCCACATTGAAGGACGGCATATATTGCATAGATGTCGATAACAAAGACTGCGCCGATTCGATACTCTTTTGCGTTCCGAATCCGGAGGCACCAGCAAATCTCTGGCCGGGCCTTTCAAACGATACCCGCAAGCTCGGGCTTGCGCTCGTTCGATTGGATGTGATCGAGTCGGACGCATTTAGCGCTGATTAAACTCGGCGCGCCCACGTTAATCTGATGGCGAAACAGTCAACTATGGTAAGCGTCGATATGCAGAATGGGATAACACGCCAACAATGTTGGCCAACGGCGCTTGCTCACTGTCGTGGGAGCTTCCCGGCGAGATCGGAAGGCCGCGCCGGTTGATATCACCTTTCGTGGTCGTGATATCACTTGCCATGAAAGAAGGATTAAAACCTGTGGTGGGCCGCTGGATGGATTGCCCGCACGAAAGACGGACTCGCCTCCTAGTGTTTGAAGGAAATTGGTATCTATCCGAGCGAGGTACATGCCAGAGTCCTATTGGGCTCGACGGCCTCGGGCCGATGGCATGCGAGAACGCAAACGTAATTTCCCGGATTTCGATTGTGGCGATTCTTGATCACCAATTGTCCTCAGGCTCGAACTGCAAGTGGGTTTATTGCCCATTTCATGGAATCAATTTAGCAGGCACGAGTTTTCGCACGGTCTCGGGCGAGACCCGCCAATGAGCGTCGGACGCAGCGGTGGCCGGCTCTCGGCGCCAAAAATACGACCCCATGAGTTCACAAAGGATCTTTCGACATGACCGTGCAAATCAATCTCGACTACAGCTACCAATTTAACCGGCGACCAAAGAACAAGTTTATTTATGAACTCATCAGGCGTCACGAACCTCAATATCTCGAGACGTTGAAAACCATAGCGAAGTACAAGGAGAGTTTCGCAAATATAAAGCTCTCGGAACCCGACCAAGGTACTGAACCGTACTGGCTCAATGCCTGGTTGCCGGTCCTGGATGCCATGTCCATTTACGCAATGATCGCCGAATTTAAACCTAGAGCCTATGTCGAGGTCGGTTCCGGTAATTCGACCAAATTCGCGCGTCGCGCGGTAGCCGACCATTCGCCGTCGACCAAGATCATTTCAATCGACCCCAATCCTCGGTCCGCAATAGACCGTATCTGCGATTCCGCGCTGCGGTGTTCCCTTGAGAATTTGGACACCGCATTATTTGCGGAATTGCAGAAGAATGATGTTCTCTTTATTGATAATTCTCATCGAAGTTTTCAAAATTCGGACGTTACAGTTTTCTTCACCGAAATACTGCCGTCAATAAGAGCAGGGGTAATTTACGGCTTACATGACATTTTCTGGCCCGAAGACTATCCCGTTGGATGGGAAGGCCGTGCATACAATGAACAATATGTTCTTGGCGCCTACTTGCTCGGTGGCGCGGCCGGTGATCACATTATTCTCGCAAACCACTACATCTGGAGTGAGCTAAACCAATCGTTTGGGGCGCATTTGGATTTGCTATTTGGGGATTCCGCACTGGCGGGTGTTCAGCGCAGTGGCGGATGCTTCTGGCTGCAAAGATCCTAATGTTTTTGGATCTATCCATTATCGAGAAAAAACGGTGGGCCGAGATGCCGTGGAATTACGCACCGCTAATACCTTTGGATCGAGTTGCGATCAGTTCTGGGAACGTGAAGAAAAATGGACCGATGCACCTGCGATAGCATGTTAGAAGAGCGGTGCAAACAGGGCGACCATGCTGTCCATTTCTACAGTCTGCTCCTTCCCTCCGCTAGGTACGTGGCGCCACTATGCTTCCAGAGGAAGCACGGTTCATCTTCTTAGCCGCGTCGCCCATGCTGGCAATTTCGCCTTGTTGGCCTCGAGATATTGGTCGTATAACTGCACTTCATAAAAGGTGGATGTTGTCCCCCTTGCCTTGCGCAGAATGCTAAAGATGCTTTGGGGTCGGTGCGCCTCAAAATCCGGGTGCTCTTGAGATTTCGACGGCACGTCGCTCGAAAAATGATAATTATCCGCCACCGACAGCGACGCCCACTTTTCGATAATGGCCTTGTTTTCGTCGGTCGGGCAGAAAAGAAAAAATCCGCTGCTGAGTTGGCTTGTGTTCATTACTCTTGCATCGGTTCCGACCCCAAGTCTCAACACCAAGTCTTTCTTTGTCCACTTATACTCAGTATGAATATTAAAAAATGACAACATCCTCCATTCGCTTTGTTGAGCGGTATCGAGATATTCCTGAAATCTATTTCTGGCTGATGGATTAAGTGAAAAACCAGCGTCCAAATAAATTATTAAATCATCATTGCGCGCGTTTCGGCATGCCTGCTTCACAACCTGTGACTTCCAAATGTAGTAACCGAATCCATTTTTGTTTTCAAGCATGAAAGTTTCGTGCCGTTTCAGGTAATCCTTATCTAACGAACTCCTATTACATACATGAATTTCATCGAATAGCCGCATGGATTCCGCTTGGTGATGGAAGGCATGGCCACGCTCCATAAATTCACCGTCAGCAAAAGAAATCAATCTGATCATCGCTTGCCCCATGCCTCAATGAGTTGACGCCTCATTCACTCCGACCCGGCCGTCTAGTCCGCGGTTGATTCGGCTATTCATGCACGACGACAAATCGCTACCGAGCAACTTCCGCCCCAAGCGCCGCCACCGCCTCCCGGATGTCCGCCTCGCTGTGCTCGCAGGACATGAAGAAGCGCAGGCGGGCGAGTTTCTCGGGTACCGCCGGATAGAGGATCGGCTGTACGTTGATGCCGCGCTCGAACAGCGCGGTCGAGATCCTTGCCGCGCGCACGGAGCTGCCGACGATGGCGGGGATGACCGCGAGGCCCGCGCTGGTTCCCGTGTCGACGCCCGATTCGCGCGCAAGCCGCAGAAACATGGCGCCGCGCTCCCGTAATGTGGAGGTTCGCTGCGGCTCGCGGCGCATGCACTCGAGGGCCGCCAGGGAGGCGGCCGCCACCGGCGGCGCCATGCCGACGCTATACAGGAATCCGGGAGCAAGAAACTTGAGGTGCTCGACCAAGGCGGTTTCCCCGGCGATGTAGCCGCCGCAGCCGGCGAGCGCCTTGCTGAGGGTGCCCATCCAGATATCGACATCGCCGCCTTGAAGCCCAAAGTGTTCGCGGATACCGAGCCCGGTCGCACCCATGACGCCGAAGGAATGCGCTTCGTCGATCATCAGGAACGCCTTATGGCGGCGTTTGATTTCGATGAAACGCGGCAGCTCCGGGAAGTCCCCGTCCATGCTGTAGATCCCTTCGATGACGATCAGCACGCGCTCGAATTGGTGCCGCTGCTGCCTCAGGAGCGCGTCCAGGACCCCCCAGTCGTTGTGTGAGAAGGGCAGGCGGCGCGCCCCGGAGAGGGCAATCCCCTGCAGCGTGCTGTTGTGGACGAGTTCGTCGTGCAGCACCAAGTCGCGGGGGCCGAACAGATACCCGATGCTCGTCACATTGGTCGCATGGCCGCTCACGAATACCACCGCATTTTGGGTGCCGTAGGCATCGGCGATCGCCGCTTCCAGCTCGCGGTGCAGCGGACGCTCGCCGGAGACGGCACGGCTTGCCGAGACCGAAGTGCCGTAGCGGTCGATGGCGCCCTTGGCGGCCGCCGCAATCCTCGGGTGACCCGACAGTCCCAGATAGTTGTAGCTCGAGAAGTTGAGGTACTCGCGACCGGCGATCCGCGTCCTGGCACCGGCGATGCCGTCGTGCTGCTTGAAGTACGGGCTGTCGATGCCGAGTTGCGCGGCGCTGTCGGCGATGATCCGCAATTGCTGATAGCCGGGGTGCCGATCGAAGCGGCAGTACTCCTCCGGAATAGCGGCATTGGCGGCGACCGGCTCGCGGAATCGATGCACGGGCAACGCGGTCGCGCTCCCCGGACTCAAGCGCCTCTCCAGGCTCTGTTGAATCAATTTTTCCTTGATTTGTGGAGTCAGACCCGCCGGGGATTTACGGTTCATTGTCCTGCCCGCCGCTGCTATTGAATCATCCGCCGATTGGCTGCGACCACGTCCAGTCGCAGGCCGCCCGCGATCCGATCGAGCTCCGCGGCCGGCAGCTCCACGGCATGCTGGCTTGCGATCCTCTCGTATTGGGCCCGCGCTTCATCGATAGGGCTCGCGGGAACGGCGACGGCTTCCTCGCCGCGCAGCTGCCCCATGATCCAGGTCGCGAGCTTGGCGATGGTTGGGCTCTCGGATATTGCCATCATGGGCAGGCGCATGCCGAAACGGCTCTCGACCGCGACCGCCAATTCAACCCCCATCAAAGAGTCGAGACCCATCTGCTGGATCGAGCGGGTGGCATCGATCTTGTGGGGCGAAATGCGCAGAATCTCGCCAATTTCCGCTTTCAGCATTTCGACGATCATGCCGAGAAGTGCTTCCGGCGATGATTCCGTGAGCAGGCGCTTCAGATCGTGCGCCCCCTCGTCGGCGGCTTCAGTATCGCCGGCGGTTCGCGCCAATTCGACGAATTTCCGGGCGCTCGCGCCCGGCAGAAAGCGGCTCAACACTCGCCAGTCGAGTTCGAGCACACCCACGTCCGAGCGATCCTCGAGCAGCATTGTCTCCAGCACTTCGAATGCAGCCGTCGACTTGAGCGCGGAGCCGCCCATGCGACCCTGCAGCGCGTCTTTAATCTCTTTGTTGCGCGCCAGATAGCCCACGTCGTCGATTGCCCCCCAGCGTATGCACGTGGCCGGCAGCCCGGCCGCGCGGCGCGCTCTCGCCAGGGCCTCGAGCGCCGCATTCGCCGCCACGTAATTCCCCTGGCCCGGATTGCCGAACAGGGTCGTCGCCGATGAATACAGCACGAAGAAATCGAGGGCCAGGTTGCGTGTGCACTCGTGCAAATATTGAGCCCCAAGCACCTTCGGCGCCATCACATCACGGATCTGCGCAGTGCTCATGTCGCGGATCAAGCCGTCGTCGATGATCATGGCGGAGTGAACCACGCCGCGCAGCGGCGGCATATCCCGCGCGATCTCCTCGAGCAAACCCTCGAGCGCCGTGCGATCGGTCACGTCGCAGGCGCGCGCCAGAACGCGGATGCCGCGACGTTCGAGCCTCGCCAGCGCGGTCTTCGCCTCGTCCGCGCTCGCACCCCGCCGGCCGATGAGGACCAGGTACCGCGCGCCGCGATCGACCAGCCACTCGGCGGTGCGCAAGCCGAGGCCGCTCAAACCGCCGGTTATCAGGAAAGTCGCGTGCGGCGATAACTCCAGGCGGCGGGTCTCGGAGTGCAGCCCGCTTGCCGGTCGCAGCGCAGCCAAGTTACGGGAAATCCCGCCGCGGTAGGTCACGACAATCTTGCCGATCTGGCGTGCCTGCTGCATGTGGCGGAATGCATCCACCACGGAACGTGCGTCGAATGCCTGATACGGCAGCGCATGAAGCACGCGCTCGCGGAATAAATCGAGCACTTCGGCAAACAGCCGCTGGGTCAGATCCGGCCGCTCCAGCATCAGCTGGTCGGCGTCGATGCCGAAGTAGCTGATGTTGTTCCGGAACGGGCGCAGTCCGATCTGGGTGTTTTCGTAGAAATCGCGTTTGCCGAGTTCGAGAAAGCGGCCGAACGGCTTCAACACCCGGAAATTGCGGTTGATGGCCTCTCCGGCCAGGGAATTGAGCACCACGTCGACGCCGCGGCCCCCGGTTTCCTTGAGGATCTGATCGGCGAACGCCAAACTGCGTGAGTCAAAGATTCTCTGCACACCGAGCAGGCGCAAGAAATCGCGTTTCTCCCCCGAGCCTGCGGTGGCGTAAATCTCGGCCCCACACCACCGGGCGATTTGAATCGCCGCGATTCCGACACCGCCCGCGGCACCGTGAATCAGCACCTTCTCTCCCTCCCGCAGACGCGCCAGATGATGCAGCGCGTAATAGGCCGTGAAAAACGTGCTTGGAATGGTGGCTGCCGCTTCGAACGACAATCCGGCCGGGATAAGCGAAAGAGCGCTGGCGCGCGTCATCAGGCGGTCGCCGAAGCTCGACGGCGCAAACCCGACTACGGCATCGCCGGGCGCAAATCCATCGGCACATGGGCCCACGCCCAGGACCACGCCGGAAAATTCCAGGCCCAGGCTCGGGCCCGCGAAGCCGCTCTCGACGGCCTCATCGGACAACAGGCCGAGCGCATACATGACGTCGCGAAAGTTAAGCCCTGTCGCCTTCACCGCTACTTCGATTTGATCCTTGCTCGCCGCAGATCGCGGAAAGCGCTCCCATCGCAGGTTCTTGAGTTGTCCGGGCAGCGCCAATCCCAATCGCACATTGCTGTTCGCGTCCACGGGCGGCGCCGGGTGATCCGGGTGCCGCCCTGAGTCTTTCATTCTCAACCGCGGTGCGTAGCGCCCTCCCGCCGCCGTGAGGATGACCTCCTGCTCGCCATCGCCGTCCAAAAGTTCGCGCGCTAAAGCGCCGGCGGTCACCCCCATGTCCGCCTCCGCCGTCTCCAAGTCGATCATGCGCACCGCTGCGCAAGTGGCCTCGTTCATCAGGGTCCGAGCGAACCCGGCGAGCGGCGCATCCGCGATCGCCGAGGGTCGCACCGCCGCACTCGCCCGATCGGGGAGCAAGTACGTCGCGGCCTCCGCAGTCACGAAGCACAGGGTGGCCTGAAGGGCTTCGCGTTCGCAGGCTTGGCTGAGCGCGGCCGCCAACTCACAGCGCCCCACCTGCGCCTCGAAAAGCGGTACGGCTTCCTCGGCCGTGTGCACGGCGTTGAGCCCGCTGAGGTAAACGATGCCATCCAATGCGCCGCCGGTCTGCGCGGCGTCGCGCAGGAGTCCTTGAATCGCGGCGGCCTCCGACGCGGCCGCATAAGTGACTCTCTCACCGACGCCCTGAAGCCGCCGGCGCAGGGCCTCAGCCAAACGCGCCGAATAGCCTTCCGTGTCGGCCAGCAACAACCAGTGACGCGCCGGCGGCAACGCCGGCGCCGCGGGTTCGGCCGCCGCTTCGCGGATGCTCACCAAACAATACGCGCCGGCGGCCGCGCAGGAGGCGTGCAGCCTGGTCCGCGCGAAACCGGCATGGCTCAAGCGATGTCGCCAGAATTCGGCCGGTTGCATGCAGGACAGCGGCGTACCGTCCGACGCGTCGATCCACCATCCAGCATCTGCACCAAACACGAAATCCAGCCAGCGTGCCGGATTTTGCCCGAGGATGATGAGGGTGCCGCCTTCCGCGAGCTGCGCACTCGCGTGATCGAGCGCGCGCAGCGCTTCGCGCAATGAACGAAAATCAAGCGTGACGATGGCCAGGTTGCCGCTGCCCCGGAGGTCCGGCACGGCACCGAGCTCGGCCACCTCGAGCGCGGGATGGGTCTCCTGCAGCCGTTGCGCCTCCTCGAGGCTGGCTGCAGCCGTGGTGAGATAGCGGTAGTCGCCGCGATCGAAATCGAACTCGGCGCAAAGCTCCACCGCGAGCGACGGCGCACCTTCGCTGATCTCGAGGACGCCGAGACGCCGGCCTTCCGGCAGGGTGTGAAACGCCGCACCGATCTGCCGGCGCAGCACTTCAGTGAACCGCACGCCGAGTTCGTGCCCGATCACCTGTCGCAGCAGCGTCGGCAGTGAAATCTGCTTGGGCCAGAAATCGGCAAGGGATAGATGCCCGCTGAGAAGCTCATTCAGATGCAGTCCGACGCAGCCCACCGCGTGCACGATCTGGAAATGATCCGGGTAGTCGCCGAGCAGGCTGTTCCAAATTTCCCCGGCCGACCCCGGCGCTTCCGGCGCCATGAGCATTGCGCCCGACTCGTCGATGCCGAGCATGCCGTCGGCGCGCGCGAGCTCGATGAGATATGCGCGATACCTCGCGGGCGCCCCGGCGACGCCCGAACCCGGCGCCGGCATCGCTTCGAGCGCGCCGGCCAGATAACGGCTGCACAGAACATCCAGCAACGGATCGATCTCTTCGGCGTACAGCCGGTGGGTGCGCGCGACCTCGGCGGCGGCGAAGCAGTGGCTTAAGTGCGCGTCGAATCGATCGGCGGGAAAATTCTGAACCGCGCCGCGCGCAACGGCCGACGGACGCGGGACGGCATGATATTCGAGGTATCGGATGCGCTCAGCGGCATCATGCTGCAGGCTGATACTGCGAAAGCGAACCTCCTCGAACACGGCAATGAGCTGTTGCTGCTCGTCGAAGATCTCGAACTCCGCCGAGAGGGAGCGCAGACCGCGGCTTTGCAGGCGCGCACGCGCGTAGCACGGCGCGCCGAGGCCGCCGCGATAGCTCAAATGGCCGATCCGCGTCGGCACAAAAATCACGCCCGGGTAGTCGGCTGCCCGGTCCTGCAGCAGTTCAATGATCAACTGAAACGTGCAGTCGAGCAGTGCCGGATGCACATGGTGGCTCTCGAGTTCGGTGCGCACGGTCACCGGCGGGCAGAGCACGGCGAGTGCCGTGTCGGCATCGAGCCAGCCGTGCTCGATGGCGCAATATGACGGTCCGTAGTTGAGTCCGGCCGCGACGGTGAGCCGATGGTGGCTCTCGGCGGTGAAATCCGGCGGCCGAACCGGTAGTTCGCCCAGTTTGCGCCCGAGCCGGATGTCGCCGGGCTCGCGCAGAATCCGGCCTACGGCGTGCAGCGTCCATGGCTCTTGTTTGAGCTCTTCACGGGATTTGACCGATATCTGCCCGTCCCGGGCATCGAGCGCACAGCGCAGCAACCGGCTCGGTTCCTGTGCCAGGAGCAAAGGCGCGCGAATGTCGAGGTCTTCGATTTCGGCATAACCGCCGCTATGCCAGCGCAGCGCCATGGCAAGCGCCAACTCCGCGAAGCCCGCGCCCGGCAACACCGCCGATTCGCCCACGGCATGATCGGCCAGCGAACGATGCTTCACCGTGTCGAGGATGTTTTCCCACGTAAATTCCACCTGATGCAGGGCATACCCCAGCAGCGGATGCTCCGTTTCGCGGGCGAGCAGCCCCAAGGAGGAGCTGGTGACCGGGTGCCAGTGGGCTTCGCGCTGCCATGGATAGGTCGGCAGCTGCAGATGCCGTCCCTGCCACGGCAAAAGCCGTTGCCAGTCGACGGCGGCGCCGGCGATCAACGCCTGACAGGCTCCTGAGTAGATACGATTGGGCGAGTCGTCACCGCGCAGGCCGGTCGGGATCACTCGGCCCGGGAAGCCGGCGTCATCCAAGCATTCCACGAGATAGCGCCGCAGCGAGGCATGCGAACCGACTTCGACGTAGATGTTGATGCCGTCGCGCACCATGCTCCCCATCGCCGGCTCGAACAGCACCGGCTCGCGAACGTTGCGCCACCAGTAATCGGCGTCCAGCGACTGGCCCGAGAGTTCAGCCCCGGTGACAGTCGAATAGAAAGGGATGGTCGTCTCTTCGGGCTCCAAATGCGCCAGCGCACGGCGAAGTTCGATCGACAGTGCGTCCATCGCGGGGCTGTGGAACGCATACCCGAGATCCAGGCGCTTTAACGGGATGCCGCACACCGCCACGGCCTGCTCCACTCGATCAAGGTCGGATGCTGCGCCCGCCAAGGTAACGCCACTCGGGCTGTTGACGCCGGCGATGCTGACTCGTTCGGCCAGCCCGAGCGCCTCGAGCAGTTCGCGCGCCGGGCGCTCACCCAGATTGAGCGCCGTCATTTGGCCGCTGCCGCGGGTCGTTCCCTGCAGCACGCTGCGGTGATGGATCACGCTCACGGCCGCCGCGAGCGACAATGCCCCCGATGCCCACGCGGCCGCGACCTCGCCTACGCTATGGCCGGCCACGGCCACGGGCGCGAGGCCGCGACGCTCGCAACATGGCGGTGATGCCGACCTGGAGCGCAAACAAAGCGGGCTGTGCTATCTCGGTGCGCTCATAGCGATCCGCCCCGTTGTCACCGGCCAGTTCGGCCTCGAGCGAATACTCCGCGTAGCGCGAAAATAACGCATCGACCTCGCGAACGGCGGTTTTGAAGATCGGGTCGACCAGCAAGCGGCTGCCCATGCCGGCCCACTGTGCGCCGTTGCCGGTATAGATGAAGGCTGCCCCCTTGGGCGAATCGAGCGGGGTTCCGTGCTCGACACTCGCCTGTTCCACCGCGTTGTTCGCGAACTGCTCGAGCGTGGCGGCGATCCGGGACGGCGCAGTGCCGAACAGCACGGCGCAGTGCGGGTGCCGCTCGCGCCCGTACACCGACTGATAGGCGATGTCGTAAAGCGCGCTCTGCGGCTGGCGGCCGACGAATTCGGCCATATCGCGCGCCACCGCTCGCAATGCGGTCGCATCGCGTGCCGAAATCATGATGGGTAGCGCCTGCGCACGGCTTTTGGAGAGCGCCGGACGCGGGGAGACTTCCGCCGAGTGGACTTTCGAGGATGACGTGCGCATTGGCGCCGCCGAAACCGAAGGAATTCACACCGATGATCAGCCGGCCGCTCCCGCGCAGCGGCTTATTGGCCGTAACGACCTCCAGGTTCCAGTGATCGAACTGAATGCGGGGATTCGGCGTGTCCATGCCGATGTGCGCCGGGACGACGCGATGCGTCAGGCTGTACACCGCTTTGATCAGCCCGGCGATGCCGGAAGCAGCCTCGAGATGTCCCACGTTGCCCTTCACCGAACCGATCGGTAATGGCTGCGTCCGCGGCCGGTGACTGCCCCAATGCCTCCCCCAAGGCGCGCGTCTCGATCGGATCGCCCACCGCGGTGCCGGTGCCGTGCGCTTCGATGTAGTCGATTTGCGCCGGATCGATGCCGGCCTGCAGGTAGGCGTTCTCGAGCAGCGAGGCTTGAGCCGCCGAACTCGGCACCGTGATGCCGGACTTGGCACCGTCGGTGTTCACGATCGTGTGCGCCACCACCGCAAGGATGGAGTCGCCGTCGGCGACCGCGCGGTCGTAATCCTTCAGCAGGAACAGACCCCCGCCTTCGGAGCGCACATAGCCGTCGGCGGACGCATCGAACACCCGGCAGCGGCCTTGCCGCGACAGCATTGAGGCCTTCGAAAAAGACAAGAAGCACAGCGGGTGCAAATGCAGGCTGACGGCCCCCGCCAGCGCCTGGGTGATCTCGCCCGAGACGATGGAGCGGCACGCTTGGTGAAAGGCGACCAGCGATGAGGAGCAGGCGGTGTCGATTGCCATGCTCGGTCCGCGCAGGTCATAGATATAAGAGAGCCGATTGGCGGCAATGCTCGCGGTATTACCGGTCGCGAATGAGGCATCGATGGCCGCCAAATCCTCGGCGAATCGGTAGGAATAATCGGTCGTCGAGATCCCGATGTACACGCCGCAATCACTGCCCCGCAGAGTCGACGGACGAATGCCGGCGTTCTCGAAAGTCTCCCAGCTCATTTCCAACAGCAAGCGCTGCTGCGGGTCCATCAACGACGCTTCCCGAGGCGAGATGGCGAAGAAGCCGGCGTCGAATCCCGCGACGTCGCCGATCGACCCCGCGGCAAAGGTATAGGCGGACCCCGGGTGAGTCTTGTTGGGATGCAGATAAGCTTCCCGGGACCAGCGCCCCGGCGCGACCTCGGAAACCAGATCGCGGGCGGCGAGCAAATCGTCCCAAAAACGGTCCGGTGTCGTTCCCGGCATGCGGAATGAGGTCGCTACTACCGCGACTTTACGCATGAGCCCTCGTGATCAATTTTTCCCACCCCTTGCGCCTCGCGCGCCTGGCGTCGTGCGTTCAAATTTAATCACATTATCGCCCGCCGCATGTCACAACGTCGCGCGCGGCGGTCGTGCGTGGCGGTCCTTGCCGCACCAATGAAAAAACCCCCGCCGACTTTCGTCGACGGGGGTTCGTTTCCATCAAATCAAGAGCCTGGCAGTGACCTACTTTCACATCGACAAAGTCGACACTAGCATCGGCGCAGAGCGTTTTCACTTCCGAGTTCGAAAAGGGATCGGGTGGTTCCCGCTCGCTATGGCCGCCAGGCAAACCGGTCGCAACGGGGGCTAGTCATGTCTAGCCCCCGCGGCTAATTCGCACAATTTGTTTCGACGCTTTGTCGCATTCAAGTCAGTTATCCCAAATACGATCTGCCAACGTTTAAGGCAAATCGCTTGGGTGTTATATGGTCAAGCCTCACGGGCAATTAGTACTGGTTAGCTAAACGCATTACTGCGCGTACACACCCAGCCTATCAACGTCGTAGTCTTCGACGGCCCTTTAGAGACCTTAAAGGTCTAGGGAGATCTAATCTTGGGGGGGGCTTCCCGCTTAGATGCTTTCAGCGGTTATCCCGTCCGTATATAGCTACCCGGCAGTGCCACTGGCGTGACAACCGGAACACCAGAGATACGTTCACTCCGGTCCTCTCGTACTAGGAGCAACTCACCCTCAAATCTCCAACGGCTACGGAAGATAGGGACCGAACTGTCTCACGACGTTCTGAACCCAGCTCGCGTACCACTTTAAATGGCGAACAGCCATACCCTTGGGACCTGCTACAGCCCCAGGATGTGATGAGCCGACATCGAGGTGCCAAACTCCTCCGTCGATGTGGACTCTTGGGAGGAATAAGCCTGTTATCCCCGGAGTACCTTTTATCCGTTGAGCGATGGCCCTTCCATACAGAACCACCGGATCACTATCACCTACTTTCGTACCTGTTCGACATGTCCGTCTCACAGTTAAGCACCCTTATGCGATTGCACTCTATGCGCGATGACCGACCGCGCTGAGGGTACCTTTGCACTCCTCCGTTACTCTTTGGGAGGAGACCGCCCCAGTCAAACTACCCACCATACACTGTCCCCAACCCGGATTACGGGCCAAGGTTAGAACTGCGAAGTTGTCAGGCTGGTATTTCAAGGTTGCCTCCATGAGAACTAGCGTCCCCACTTCGTAGGCTCCCAGCTATCCTACACAAACAAATTCAAAGTTCAGTGTAAAGCTATAGTAAAGGTTCACGGGGTCTTTCCGTCTTTCCGCAGCTACGCCGCATCTTCACAGCGATTTCAAGTTCACTGAGTCTCGGGTCGAGACAGTGGGGCCAGCGTTACGCCATTCGTGCAGGTCGGAACTTC
>CAVWUK010000007.1:0-631054 GCA_963758145.1 uncultured Gammaproteobacteria bacterium | reverse complement strand
ACGATTACTCGCGGCATAGACTATACGTTCACCTGATTGCACCGAGCTGAGTATCTCGTTGCCGAAGTATTTTCGTTTGCCCGATGGGTTCATTTCCATCGCTAGCCGGACGATTTCGCTAAAACCTTCGAGTTCTCGATGCCGACCGTCGCTGATGATGCGGCAGACTTTTGCAAATCTGTCGAAATCCATCTGCTTCGATGACATCAGTGGGAACGCTTCGAAATGTGGTATCACTTTTGACACCAGATCCCGGACGTTTCTCACTTCGAACTTAAGAGTTTTATCTGATCGATCCGGTCGTATGGAACCGCATTCCCACATCTCGTTGATCAAGTAGAGCAGCCGGGCTCGATCGGCGTTTTGGCTGACCGAGAAACTCGGTCTAACCTCCCAACCCAGACGGTGTCGACCGCTCGGTTGGAATGAAACGCAGAAACAGCCTTCGCCATCTACGTAACCTGAAATGTATGAATTGATATCCATAGACAAAGATCAGGGCCGGCGTGTTATGGACTAGATGTCTAGCCATCCAGGGATCTCAACCCCTGAGTCGTTACGGGGAAACGAGTTGCCTCGAATCTTACCCTCGGTATTGCCCTCGACGTACCTGTACAACCGTCGTTAGGGTTCCACCGATTTGAGCCGGTTATCTGGAACGGTGTTGCCACCGCCCCGGGCAATGTTACTTACCCGACAAGGAATTTCGCTACCTTAGGACCGTTCATCTTGTTACACAACGCGCATTTGCATCGCATTTGTGGAGTTTTACCCTTGCGTAAAACTGCCTGCATGTCGCCATGCAGATCGGACTTTATCATCTTCAAAAGAGAGCCTTCTGAAGCCTGGCGTAAAGTCTCTGAGGATTCCTGACTTAGAGTCAGGTCTTTCCTGCTGATTGACCGCACCTCAAGGATTGTCACTGTCGCTTGCGCGACGAGTACCCGAGGATCCACGGTTATTCCAGCATATGGCCAAGTTTATTTACGTAACTACAACTTTCTTGGTCCTTTCCACGAACTCTACAATATTCGACTGTTTTCCCATCTGCCTATAGTTACGGCCGCCGTTTACCGGGGCTTCGATCAAGAGCTTCGCCTTGCGGCTGACCCCATCAATTAACCTTCCGGCACCGGGCAGGCGTCAGACCCTATACATCCACTTTCGTGTTCGCAGAGTCCTGTGTTTTTGGTAAACAGTCGCAGCCCCCGATTATCTGAGACCTTTAACAGCTCAAGGAGTAAATCCTCTCACCATCAAAGGCACACCTTCTCCCGAAGTTACGGTGTCAAATTGCAGAGTTCCTTAACCCGAGTTCTCTCAAGCGCCTTAGAGTTTTCCTCTCACCCACCAGTGTCGGTTTGCGGTACGGACGATCATTACCTGAAGCTTAGAGGCTTTTCCTGGAAGCGTGGCGTCGACAACTTCGAACTCCGAAGAGTCCTCGTACTCAGTTCTTGGGATTAACGAGACTCCGGATTTACCTGGAATCTCTCCCTACGACCTTGAACCGGGAACCAACCCCGGATTGTTTAGCCTTCTCCGTCACCCCATCGCAGTAATAATCGGTGCAGGAATATTAACCTGCTTTCCATCGACTACACCTTTCGGTCTCGCCTTAGGATCCGACTCACCCTCAGCTGATTAACATAGCTCAGGAAACCTTGGGTTTTCGGCGTGCGGGTTTTTCACCCGCATTAACGTTACTCATGTCAGCATTCGCACTTCTGATACCTCCAGCAAACCTCGCAGTTCACCTTCGCAGGCTTACAGAACGCTCCCCTACCGCGTAACTATCCGAAGATAATCACACCCATAGCTTCGGTGCTCGGCTTAAGCCCCGTTAAATCTTCCGCGCAGGCCGACTAGACTAGTGAGCTATTACGCTTTCTTTAAAGGATGGCTGCTTCTAAGCCAACCTCCTAGCTGTTTTAGCCTTCCCACATCGTTTACCACTTAGCCGAAACTTTGGGACCTTAGCTGATGGTCTGGGTTATTTCCCTCTTCACGACGGACGTTAGCACCCGCCGTGTGTCTCCCGTGATAACACTCCTTGGTATTCGGAGTTTGCATAGATTTGGTAGAACGGGATGTTCCCCTAGTCTAAACAGTGCTCTACCCCCAAGGGTGAATGACACGAGGCACTACCTAAATAGCTTTCGGGGAGAACCAGCTATCGCCAGCCTTGATTAGCCTTTCACTCCTATCCACACCTCATCGACGCACTATTGCAACAGTGGTTCGTTCGGGCCTCCGGTAGGTGTTACCCTACTTTCACCCTGGACATGGATAGATCGACTGGCTTCGGGTCTACTCCCAGCGACTGAAACGCCCGATTAAGACTCGGTTTCCCTACGGCTCCCCTATTCGGTTAGCCTTGCCACTGAAAGTAACTCGCTGACCCATTATACAAAAGGTACGCAGTCACCCCCTTGCGGAGGCTCCCACTGCTTGTACGCACACGGTTTCAGGTTCTATTTCACTCCCCTCTCCGGGGTTCTTTTCGCCTTTCCCTCACGGTACTAGTTCACTATCGGTCGACAGAGAGTATTTAGCCTTAGAGGATGGTCCCCCTATGTTCAGGCAGGATTGCACGTGTCCCGCCCTACTCTTTGTGCTCCATGCGCTTGCCTTTTCATGTACGGGGCTATCACCCGCTATGGCCAGACTTTCCAGACTGTTCCACTAAGACTTACGCAATTATGAGCACTGGGCTGTTCCGCTTTCGCTCGCCACTACTAACGGAATCTCGGTTGATTTCTATTCCTCCGGTTACTGAGATGTTTCAATTCACCGGGTTCGCTCTCGTAACCTATGTATTCAGTCACGAGTACCGCCGAAGCGGTGGGTTTCCCCATTCGGAAATCTTCGGATCGAAGCATATTTGCCGGCTCCCCGAAGCTTATCGCAGGCTACCACGTCCTTCATCGCCTTCTGTCGCCTAGGCATCCACCATGTGCGCTTATTCACTTGACCATATAACCCCAAGCGATTTGGAGTCATACAACTTAATCAACTGGTTCTCGAATGCGACATTCAAAGCTTAAGCGAGACGGCATACGTCGCCGCTTAACTTTGAGCGTCAAAACAAATTGCCGAATTTTTAAAGAGCACACGCGGGTCCATACCCGCATGCCATGAGTGATGCACGCACGATCGATGCATGACTCATGACACGCTGTGACTGTTGGTTGATCTGGCGAAGCCGGGTTGCTCCGGCGTCGCCGGTGATCTGGTGGAGCCAGCCGGGATCGAACCGGCGACCTTCTGGTTGCAAACCAGACGCTCTCCCAGCTGAGCTATGGCCCCACAAGCTTGCGGCTGATTTGGTGGGTCTGGGAGGAGTTGAACCTCCGACCTCACCCTTATCAGGGGTGCGCTCTAACCAACTGAGCTACAGACCCGGAGGCCAGTGTCGGGTGCCCGCAATCGGGCCCAAACGATCAAACCAACTGAACATTGGAACAGGTAACTTGTGAAGGGAGGCTCGCGGCAAAGCATTCTTTGGCGCTGTCTCTTTAAAGGAGGTGATCCAGCCGCACGTTCCCGTACGGCTACCTTGTTACGACTTCACCCCAGTCATTGAACACACCGTGGTAGGCGCCCCCCTTGCGGTTAGGCTACCTGCTTCTGGTGCAATCAACTCCCATGGTGTGACGGGCGGTGTGTACAAGACCCGGGAACGTATTCACCGTAGCAATGCTGATCTACGATTACTAGCGATTCCGACTTCACGGAGTCGAGTTGCAGACTCCGATCCGGACTACGATAGGCTTTATGGGATTGGCTCCGCCTTGCGACTTAGCAACCCTTTGTACCTACCATTGTAGCACGTGTGTAGCCCTGGTCATAAGGGCCATGATGACTTGACGTCATCCCCACCTTCCTCCGGTTTGTCACCGGCGGTCTCCTTAGAGTTCCCAACTAAATGATGGCAACTAAGGACAAGGGTTGCGCTCGTTGCGGGACTTAACCCAACATCTCACGACACGAGCTGACGACAGCCATGCAGCACCTGTCTCCAGGCTCCCGAAGGCACCCCCGTATCTCTACAGGGTTCCTGGGATGTCAAGACCAGGTAAGGTTCTTCGCGTTGCATCGAATTAAACCACATGCTCCACCGCTTGTGCGGGTCCCCGTCAATTCCTTTGAGTTTCAACCTTGCGGCCGTACTCCCCAGGCGGACAACTTAACGCGTTAGCTGCGACACCGAGAGGCAGACCCTCCCAACATCTAGTTGTCATCGTTTATGGCGTGGACTACCAGGGTATCTAATCCTGTTTGCTCCCCACGCTTTCGCACATGAACGTCAGTATTGGACCAGGAAGTCGCTTTCGCCACTGGTGTTCCTTCCGATATCTACGCATTTCACCGCTACACCGGAAATTCCACTTCCCTCTTCCATACTCTAGCCATGCAGTTTCAAATGCAGTTCCCAGGTTGAGCCCAGGGATTTCACATCTGACTTACAAAACCGTCTACGCGCGCTTTACGCCCAGTAATTCCGATTAACGCTCGCACCCTCTGTATTACCGCGGCTGCTGGCACAGAGTTAGCCGGTGCTTTTTCTTTGGGTTAAATCAAGACCACGAAGTGTTAGTCCGTAGCTTTTTGTCCCCACTAAAAGTGCTTTACAACCCGCAGGCCTTCTTCACACACGCGGCGTCGCTGGATCAGGGTTTCCCCCATTGTCCAATATTCCCCACTGCTGCCTCCCGTAGGAGTCCGGACCGTGTCTCAGTTCCGGTGTGGCTGGTCGTCCTCTCAGACCAGCTACGGATTGTCGCCTTGGTAGGCCATTACCCCACCAACTAGCTAATCCGACTTTGGCTCATCCAATAGCGCGAGGTCTTGCGATCCCCCGCTTTCCCTTCACAGACGTATGCGGTATTAGCCAATCTTTCGACTGGTTATTCCCCACTACTGGGAAGATTCCAAAGCATTACTCACCCGTTCGCCGCTCGTCAGCATGTATTGCTACACCTGTTACCGCTCGACTTGCATGTGTTAGGCACGCCGCCAGCGTTCAATCTGAGCCAGGATCAAACTCTTCAGTTAATAACACTTAGTCACTGAAGCAATCGAGATCCCAAACTCTCAATTTGTTCACGAATGAACAACTGGTCGTTTGGTACTCGTATCAATTGCACCAAAGGTGCTTGACGCGAGTCCCCACACAAGTTACCTGTTCGAATTTTTAAAGAATAGCCCCGGGCGACAAAGGTCCGGGGAAAGACTTTCAAGTATAACTGAGATTCGAGGTCCGTCAATCCGCGACAGGTCCCCAAATGCGCCTTTCACTTGGAAGGGCGCGCAGTATAGCCCCGGTGAACGCACTGTCAACCGCCTGTCACAAATCTTCGTGGCACCGCGGTTTCAGGCGGATTTTACCAGTTTGATCTTGGCGAAGAATCGCTTGCCAACCGAAACGATATAGGTGTTTCCCGCGGGCAATTCATGCCGGCGACTGGTGATCTTCTCTTGATTCACGCGCACCGCGCCCTCCTCGATTTTGCGGTTCGCTTCCGAGCCGCTCGAGACGAACCCCAAATCCTTCAAGATGCCGGTCAGCCGCGCGCTCGCGGCATCGATTTCGATCGTTCGCTCCTCCAAATCCGTGGGCACGGCGCCGGCTTGCACTCGATTGGCCCAGTCGCGGTGCGCATGCTCGGCGGCCGCGTCCGAATGGAAGCGCGCGACGATTTCCCGGGCCAGTTCGAATTTGACGTCCCGGGGGTTCCTGCCCTGGTCGACGTCGCTGCGCATTGCCTCGATCTCCGGCAGCGGCCGGAAGCTCAGCAGCTCGAAGTAACGCCACATCAACTGGTCCGAGATCGACATGAGTTTGCCGAACATGATGTCCGGCGCGTCGTGAATGGCGACATAGTTGCCGAGCGATTTGGACATCTTTTGCACCCCGTCGAGCCCTTCGAGCAACGGGGTGGTGAGCACGATCTGCGGCTCCTGGCCGTACGCTTCCTGCAATTGCCGGCCAACCAGCAGGTTGAATTTCTGATCGGTGCCGCCGAGTTCCACATCGGCCCGCAGTGCAACAGAATCATAGCCCTGGACCAGCGGGTACAGAAACTCATGAATGGCGATGGCCTGCCCGCTCTTGTAGCGCCGCGCAAAATCGTCGCGCTCGAGCATGCGCGCCACCGTGTGCTTGGCGGCCAGCTCGATGAGCCCGGCCGCATCCATCGCCCTCATCCAGGTGGAATTGAATTCGATCAGCGTCCGCCCGGGCTCCAGGATCTTGAAAATCTGCTCCTGGTAGGTTCGCGCATTTTCGGCGATTTCGACCGCCGTCAATCGCGGCCGCGTGGCGTTCTTGCCGGTCGGATCGCCGATCATTCCCGTGAAATCGCCGATCAAGAAGATGACGTCGTGGCCGAATCGCTGGAATTGGCGCAATTTATTGATGAGCACGGTGTGGCCGAGATGCAAGTCCGGCGCTGTCGGATCGAATCCCGCCTTGACGCGCAGCGGTTTGCCGCGCCGTATCTTCTTGATTAAGTCGGTCTCTTGAATGAGGTCCACGGCACCCCGCCTCAATTCGCGCAGCTGCTCGTCCAAATTGGTGGTCAAAGCCGTTCAATCCCCTGTTGGCCCTTGGATCGCGGCGCTACTCTACGGGCGCGGCCGGTGGACGGCCAGCCCATTGTTGCGCCGTCCCTCACAAATAGAACGCTTGCGATTGACCGCGCAGTGGGCGAACGCTAGCCTGCACCCTTATCCCTGGAGAGCTCGGCTCGTGCACCGTATCCGCTTTGTAATGGTTAATTTTGCCCGACAGTTCAGCCGGTTGATGACCGGCCTCGCGCCGTATGCCGCGGCTGCCAGTGCGGCGTTGATTCTGTGGCATGCGGGAAGCGATACGCCGGTGTTGGACGTGAGCAGCCCGGCCCCGCTGGTCTACCCGGCGCGCGGGTCCGAGGAAGCGGTTGCCGCCGCGGCTCCGAGCGCCACCCCGCGGCCCGGCGTTCCCGCAGTGCAGCAAGCGAGCGTTGCCGCAACCATCGAGGTGGTCGTCGGCCGCAACGACACTCTCGATGCCATCTTCAGGCGCATGGCGCTCGATCCGGCGGATCTGGCCGCCATTCGCAACCTGCCCGGCATTCGCCAAAGCCTGGATTTCCTCAAACCCGGGGATGCGATCAGGCTCACGCACAGCGATAGGGAGGTCAAAGAATTGACCCGCAAGGTGAGCGAGACCCAAACGCTGCAGGTGGTGCGCCAGAATGCCGGCTTCGCCGCCAAGATGCTGAGCAATCCGGTGCAGGCCCGAATCCGCACCGCCACCGCCACGATCGATTCGTCGCTGTTTCAAGCCGCGGAGTCGGCCGATATATCCGATATCGTCGCGCTGAAGCTCGCCAACATTTTCGCCTGGGACATCGACTTCGTGCTCGATATCCGCGAGGGCGACCGTTTTACGGCGGTGTACGAACAGATTTATCAGGACGGCCGCTACATTCGCGACGGCGATGTGCTCGCGGCTGAGTTCGTCAATGACGGCAAGACCTATCGCGCAGTGCGATTCGTGGACGACGAGGGCCATGCCGGCTACTTCACGCCCGACGGCAAACCGATGCGCAAGGCCTTCCTGCGCGCGCCGGTGGAATTCACTCGAGTCAGCTCGGTTTTCAACCCGCATCGTTTGCATCCCATCTTGAACCTCATCCGCGGGCATATGGGGACCGACTACGCGGCCCCCATCGGGACCCCGGTGCACGCGGCGGGCGAGGGGCGCGTGAGCTTCAGGGGCGAGCGGGGCGGTTACGGCAACGCGGTGATGCTCTCGCACAGCAACAGCGTCTCGACCCTCTACGGCCACATGTCGCGGTTCGCAAAGAACATTCGCGTCGGATCGCATGTTCAGCAGGGTGAGGTCATCGGCTACGTCGGCATGACCGGTCTCGCGACCGGGCCGCACCTGCATTACGAGTATCTGGTCAATGGCGTGCACAAGAATCCGCAGACCGTGCAGCTGCAGGGCGCCGAACCGCTGCGCGCCGGTGCGCTGATGCGATTTCGCCAGGCGAGCGCCCCATTGCTGGCGAACCTGTCGGCGCCGCAAGCGCCCGCGATCACGGCCTCCGCGCCGGTGCCGGCGACTGCGGCATCGATGCCGAGCGCCGGCAAAAATTCGGGCGATGCGCCGCCGCGCATCGCCGTCGACTGACCCTCCGCGCAAGTCAACCGACTCGAATCCCGGTGCCTCTGTACCTCGGTCTGATGTCAGGCACCAGCATGGACGCGATCGACGCCGCGCTCGTCGATTTCGACGCCACGCCGCTTGCGATCGTCGCGGCCAGTGCAACCGCCTTCGAGCCGGCGCTGAAGACCAGGATCGCCTCCCTCATGGAGTCCGCCGACCGCGCATCGCTCGACGAGATCGGCCAGGTCGATGTCGCGGTGGCGCAAGCGTTTGCGCAAGCCGCGATTCGCCTCTTGCGCGACTCGGGCGTCGACGC
This sequence comes from uncultured Gammaproteobacteria bacterium, assembly GCA_963758145.1. Classification (GTDB taxonomy): domain Bacteria; phylum Pseudomonadota; class Gammaproteobacteria; order Steroidobacterales; family Steroidobacteraceae; genus Bog-1198. Next base: position 622,577 of record CAVWUK010000007.1, on the reverse strand, counting down.
CGGCTCGGTGGCGGCCATCGGCAGCCACGGGCAGACGCTGCGGCATCGCCCGGATCTGCCGGTACCGTTCACTTGGCAGATCGGCGATCCGAATACGCTGGCTGAAATGACCGGCATGACGGTGGTCGGCGACTTTCGTCGCGGCGACGTCGCCGCTGGAGGCCAGGGTGCGCCGCTGCTGCCCGTATTCCACGACCAGGTGTTTCGCAGCATCGACGAAGATCGCGTCATCATCAATGTGGGCGGTATGGCAAACGTGACGATGTTGTGCCGCGGCGCAAAAGTATTCGGCTTCGATACCGGGCCCGGCAATCGCCTGCTCGATGAGTGGATCTCGCGCCACCGCGGCGAGAATTACGACGCCGGCGGCGCCTGGGCCGCTACCGGGCGGAGCGATGCCGAGCTTCTGCGGCAATTGATGAGCGAGCCGTATCTTGCGCTCCCGCCGCCGAAGAGCACCGGCCGCGAACTGTTCAACATGGCCTGGCTGCAGAACGAGCTCGGCGCGAGCCCGCGCCGGCCGCAAGATGTGCAGGCAACGCTGCTCGAGTACACCGCCGCAACCATCGCGGCGGCGGCGCGCCGCTACGCGCCCGCCGCGGCTCTCTATGTCTGCGGCGGTGGCGCTCACAATGCGATGCTGTGCGCCGCGCTCGCCCGGTTGGCCGCGCCGAATCGCGTCGCAACCACTACCGCCCTGGGTTTGGACCCGGATTACGTGGAGGCGGTCGCATTTGCCTGGTTTGCCCGCCGCACTCTGGCGGGCCTGCCGTCGAGCGCGGGCAGCGTAACCGGCGCCAGGGGCGCACGAATCCTGGGCGGCGTGTACCGGCGCGCCTGAGCGCCGCACACAGCCCGCGATCATTGATCTGTCATGCCCCAAGCTTCACACTTGCCCGCATGAACGATACCGATCTGCACGCACCCGCGCTTTACATAAATCGCGAACTGTCGTTCCTGGAGTTCAACCAACGGGTGCTGGAGAACGCCAAGGATCGGCGCAATCCGCTCCTGGAGCGCGTGAGATTCCTGTGCATCTCCTGCGCGAACCTCGACGAGTTTTTCGAGATCCGTGTGGCCAGTCTCAAGGAGCTCCTGGAGGCGGGCGCGGTGCAGGGCGGCCCCGATGGCTTGTCCGTTCCCGATCAGCTGAAGGCGATCCGCGCCCGCTGCGTGAACTTGGTCGATGAGCAATATCAACTTCTCAACGATGTGCTCATGCCGGAACTTGCGCAAAGCGGCGTGGTTTTCCTCTCGGCGGAGAGCTGGACCGGTGCCCAAGCGGCGTGGCTGGCCGATTATTTCGAGCGCGAAGTCGAGCCCGTGCTCAGCCCGCTGGCTCTCGATCCCGCGCGCCCGTTCCCCAAGATCCTCAACAAGAGCCTGAATTTTGCCGTGGTGGTCGAGGGCGAGGATGGATTCGGGCGCAACAGCGGCCTGGCGGTCGTGCAGGCGCCCCGCTCGCTGCCGCGCCTCATTCGGCTTCCGGAGGAACTCGGCAGCGGCCACTTTGTGTTCCTGGGCACGATCGTCGAGGCCTTCGTGCCGAGGCTTTTCGACGGCATGCGCGTGCGCGGCTGCTATCAATTTCGGGTCACTCGAAACAGCGACCTATTCGTCGAACAGGAAGAAGTGGACGACTTGCTGCGCGCCGTCGAAGGCGAGTTGGCGTCGCGCCGCTACGGCGATGCGGTGCGATTGGAAACCGCACGCGATTGTCCGGGCGAGATCTTGAGTTACCTGCTCGGACAATTCGCACTCACCGGCGATGATCTGTACAAGGTCTCCGGGCCGGTGAACTTGAACCGCTTGATGGCGCTTTACGATCTCGTGGATCGGGCGGAGCTCAAGTACGCCGCGTTCAGCCCGAGCATTCCGGAACGGCTGCGCGCGGGCAACGATATATTCACCACCCTGCGCGCCGGAGAGGTGCTGCTTCATCACCCGTTCCAGGGATTCGGCCCCGTCATGGATTTCATCAAGCAGGCGGCGGCCGATCCGCAAGTTCTCGCCATCAAGCAGACGCTGTACCGCGCCGGAACCGATTCCGCGATCGTAGGCGCCCTGATCGAGGCGGCGCAGACGGGCAAGGACGTGACGGTGATCATCGAACTGCGGGCCCGTTTCGATGAGGAAGCCAACATCGAGCTCGCCAACAAGCTGCAGGAGGCGGGCGCGCACGTGATGTACGGCGTATTCGGCTTCAAGACTCATGCCAAGCTGGTGATGGTGGTGCGCCGCGAGGAAAAGGGCCTGCGCCGTTACTGCCACCTCGGCACCGGCAATTACCACGCCAAAACGGCCCGGCTCTATACCGACTACGGCCTATTGACCGCCGATGAAGCCATCGGCGAAGACATCCATGAAATCTTTCTGCAACTCACGGGACTGACCCGGGTGCCGCACTTGCGCAAGCTCCTGCACGCACCGTTCACCCTGCATCACGCGCTGATCGAGAAAATCACGCGGGAAATGCGGCATGCCCTCGACGCAAAGCCGGCGCGCATCGTCGCCAAGTTGAACGCGCTCACCGAGCCGACCATCATTCAAGCCCTGTACCGGGCCTCGCGAGCCGGCGTGGAGATCGATCTCATCGTCCGCGGCGTTTGCTGCCTGCGCCCCGGCGTGCCCGGCATTTCCGACCGCATCCGTGTGCGCTCCATCGTCGGGCGATTTCTCGAACACTCGCGGGTCTATGACTTTGAGAATGCCGGCATGCGCGAGGTATATTGCGCCAGCGCCGACTGGATGGATCGAAATCTGTTTCGCCGCATCGAAGTGGCGTTTCCGGTCGAGTCAGCCGAACTGCGGGCGCGCGTCGACGAGGAGTTGAGCCTTTATCTCGAGGATGATTCCCAGACCTGGAACCTGCACTCGAACAGCGAATACTCCCGGGCCGACGGCGCGCGCGGCGTATCGGCTCAGGCGCGCTTGTTGAATATGTACGACGAGCGCGTTGCGCTCATTGAGCCTTGACGGCCGCTTCGGGCGCAGCCTGGCTCAGATTGAGACGAAAGCCGGCGTCCTTCAGGTAACCGCGCTCCTGCTCCAAATCCTCGAGGGTGAGCGGATGCTCCTTCATCCAGCTCTGCGGCAGCTCCAAATTCAAGGTGCGCCCTTTGACATGCAGCCCCACCTCCGGAAGCGGCTGCGGACTTCGGCCGCGATGCAACAGCACCGCCAGGCGCAGCAGCACGATCAAAAATTCCGCATGCCGGTCCCACGGCGGCACGAGATCCTCGAGCGTCTCGAAAGACAATTGCCTGCGGTGTCCGCCAACCAGCGCCGACAGCAGCAACTGCTCCTCGCGCGGAAATCCCGGCATGTCGGCGTGCTCCAGAAGATACGCGCTGTGACGATGATACTTCGAGTGGGCGATGTCGAGACCGACCTCATGCAGGCGAGCGGCCCAGCGCAACACCAGTTCCGCGAGCGGGTCTTCCAGACCCCACTCGTACTCCGCCTGCGCGAGCAATGCGACGGTGGTCGTCTCGACGCGTTCAGCCTGCACCGTGTCCACGTGATAGCGCCGTTCCATGGCACGCACGCTGCGCACCCGCGCGTCCTCGTCGGTGAACCGGCCCAGCAAATCGTACAGCAGTCCCTCGCGCATCGCTCCTTCGGCGACGCGTATGCGATCGACGCCGAAGTTCTCGACCACCTCGAGCAAAATCGCGAGACCGGCTGGGAAAACCGGCGCCCGCTCCGCATCGACGTCCTCGAGATCGAGATCGTCCACGTGCCCGGCGGCGATTACTCGCTCGGCGAGGCCGCGCAAATTTTCCACCGTGATGCGCGGCGAATCCGGATTGAGCCGGCGAACCACGTCGCCGATGACACGCACCGTGCCTGAACTTCCGAAGGCCTGGAGCCATCCGAGCTTCCGGAATGCTTCTTGAATCGGCTCAAGCTCGAGCCGGACGGCCGTCCGGGCGCGCTCGAAGCGCTTCTCCGATATTTTGCCGTCCTCGAAACAGATGGTGCTCAAGCCGACGCAGCCGACGGACAGGCTTTCGAGCAGCAGCGGATCGAACCCCTGGCCGATGATCACCTCGGTCGATCCGCCGCCGATATCGACGACCAACCGCTTGTCGGGGTTCATCGGGCTGGTGTGCACGACTCCGGAGTAAATCAAGCGCGCTTCTTCGAGTCCCGAGATGATTTCGATGGGGTGCCCGAGAGCGGCCCGCGCTCTCTCCAAAAACCAGCGCTTGCGCTTTGCGCGCCGCAGCGCGTTGGTGCCGACCACTCGCACGCTATTGGCATGCATCGCGCGCAGCCGCTGGCCGAATCGCTCGAGGCAGCGCAACGCGCGGTCGATGGCCTCGTCGTCCAGGCGCCCGCCTTCGCGCATACCGGCCGCCAGACGCACCATTTCGCGCAACCGATCCAATATGACGAGCTGACCGTGCGAATACCTCGCCACGACCATGTGAAAGCTGTTTGAACCGAGGTCGACGGCGGCGAGGACGTCGGGAACCACACGGCCGCCGCTCATCTAAGCGGTCAACATTCTTATGCCGAGAATGAAGACCCGCAACCGCAGGTAGTTTTGGCGTTTGGGTTACGAATGACGAACTGGGCGCCCTGCAAGTCTTCCTTGTAGTCGATTTCGGCGCCCATGAGGTATTGGGCGCTCATGGGATCGATCAGCAGCTGAACGCCCTGGTTTTCCACGCAAAAGTCGCCTTCCTCGACGTTCTCGTCGAACGTGAAGCCGTATTGAAAGCCCGAGCAACCGCCGCCGGAGACGAACACCCGAAGTTTAAGCTTCGGATTGGCCTCCTCGCGGATCAATTCGCCCACCTTGCCGGCGGCCGCATCGGTGAATACCAGCATGTTGGGCGGCTGCTGGGGCAAATCGGCATCGGCGACAGTGGTTGAATTAGCGCTCATAGAGACAGTTTACGCCTCGAATCTCAACCGATCAAAGGCACGACGTCACGGTTGGGGCTCCGATTCCCGCTTCCGGTCCGCAGGTGCCTCCCTGTGGATCAATTTCCCATTTATTTGGGCGCCGACCGCGGTTTCAATGACCGTGTAATGCACGCTGCCGTGTACCCGCGCTTTCGATCCGAGTTCGACTCGATCCTTGGCGTCGATATCGCCCTTGACGGTGCCGTTCAGCAGCACATACGGGGCGATGACCGAGCCCTCGACGCATCCCTGCTCGCTAATCGACAAGACCGTGCCCGCAGCCAATTCACCGCTGACGTTGCCATTGATGTATCCGTCGAGGTGGAAGCCGCCGGCGAATTCCACATCACCGTTGATGCGCGTTTTGGCGCCGATCAAGGTATCTATCTTTGCGCGTCTATTCGGTTTGCGCTTGAACATCCACACCACCCTTGGGCAGGCCGCCGCCGTTTGCGTCGGTTTCGATGGACATCCCCTGGGCCTTCCAGACGAATGCCTGTCGAAAACCGTGGCTCGAGTCCCTGCCGCTGTGAATTTCGACCCCAACGCGCGTCGGTTCGAAACCCGGCGGCATTCGTACGAGTTCGTCGTAGTCCTCGAAGTATCGGAAGGAGTATGCCAGGCTCACTCGCCGGCTAGGCGACAGTTCGGCGAAACTAAATGTCCTCGGCTTGCCGTGCAGAAGGCCGTCGACCACGATCGCGGCGTTGCCCGCCACCATGCTTTCCGGCTTTCCGGTCTGCATCAGGACGAACTTCAGCCGAAATTGACCGTCCGCCTCCGGCACAATTTGCATCTGCTGAACCTTGACGTGAATCAGCGATTCGGGCTGCACCAGGCCGCGATAGAACGACAGATCCTGATTGAGGCGGGCGATCTGGCTTTGCATGTCCCCGAGGCTGCGTTCAACCTGTGCGTAGCCTTCGCGGTCGACGCGGCGCGCCACGTCCGCCGCCTCCAATTGCGTGCGTTGCCGGGCATTATCGGCCTCCAACTCGCGGATGCGCGCGCTTGCGGCCAGGGCGCCGCGCACCGAGTCGACCACGCGAAAGCCCGCATCGTAGCGGCCCAGCTCGAAGGCCCCAAACAACAGGGCGACAGCGAGCAGCGCGGCCGATCCCCACAGCACGGCGCGGCGCTTCGGCGCATACGACCGGACAACCCATTTGCCGAAAAAATCCGCCATCAATTCAATCCCCCGCTGTTCCCGAGGAGGGTACGCTATGATCCGGCTTTGCGCGAAAGGAACGACTCTTGCTCTGGCTCAAAGCCCTGCACGTCATCGCCATGGTCACCTGGTTCGCCGGACTGTTCTATCTGCCGCGGCTGTTCGTGTACCACGCGGACGCCCGGGATTCGATCGGCGTGGAACGATTTCGACTCATGGAACGCCGCCTTTTTGCCATCATGACCATCGGCGCCGCCGCTACCCTGATGCTCGGCATCGCCATGCTGGCGGTCGCGCCGGCGTATCTGGCCATGGGTTGGCTGCGCGCCAAGCTGATACTGGTCGCGCTGCTCATCGTCTATCATCTGTATTGCTACAAGTTCACGGTCGACTTCGCGCGCAACCGCAACGCCCGCACCTCCCGGTGGTATCGTGGCTTCAATGAACTGCCCTCGATCCTTTTGATCGGCATCGTCCTGCTGGCCGTCGTCAAGCCGTAGGAGCCTGGCGCGCCGACAGGCCTTCCGAAGGCGCGTCGGGCAAAGGCCACCAGTCGGGGTAGGGCGGCAGGCCATTCGGAAAAATCAGCTTGCCGAGGTCGTGCAGCGCACGCACGTACACGCGCCGCTTGAAATACACGACTTCCCGCACCGGAGTCCAGTAGTCAACCCAGCGCCAGCGCTCGAACTCCGGCTGGCCGGTGCTATCGAAGCGCAATTTGTCGTCGGCGGCGCGCAGTTTCAAGAGAAACCAGCGCTGCTTCTGGCCTATGCAACGATCTCGCACGTATTGGCGCGGCAGTCGATAGCGCAGCCATCCACGAGTCGAGCCCAGAATCTCCACATCCTGGCGTCCGAGCCCGATTTCCTCCTTGAGTTCCCGAAACAGCGCCTCCTCCACGGGTTCACCGCGGTTGACGCCGCCCTGCGGAAATTGCCAGCCGCGGCCGCCGACTCGGCCGCCCAGGAACAGCTCTCCCGAGTCACGCATCAGGACGATTCCGACGTTTGCCCGGAAACCGTCCCGGTCGATGTAGTCATTGGCACGCTGTACGGACATGGGGTCAATTGTTCCATATCGGGAGCCGGCCTCAAGTAATTCCGGGAGCTTGTCAGCCGGCGCCCATTTGAACGCGATTGCGCCCCAGCGCCTTGGCCCTGTACAGGGCGGCATCGGCATCCGCCAGCAACCGATCGGCAACCGCCTTCAGGTCCGAATCATGGCGTCCCGGGCAAACGGCGGCGACGCCCACCGAAACCGTCAGCGTGCGCTCGATTTGCTCGTTGAGCCGAAACGGCGCGGCGGCGATGACCTCCCGAATGCGCTCGGCAAGCTTGGCCGCCTCGGCCGCGCTCGCCTCGGGCAGCAGAATAGCCAGCTCGTCGCCGCCGAAGCGCGCCGCGGTATCCATGCTGCGAATCTGCGACTCCACCCGGTGCGCAATCTCCTTCAGGGCGTTGTCGCCCGCGAGATGGCCGTAGCCGTCGTTGATGCTCTTGAACCGGTCGATGTCGATCATCAGGCACGCGATGGAGCCGTTGCCGCGCTGCGCGCGCGACAGTTCCTCTTTCAAACGCTGCTGCAAATAGCGGCGGTTGTGCCATCCGGTCAGAAAATCCGTGATCCCCGCGCGCATCAGCCGAGCCCGATTGACGGCGTTCTCGATGCAGACGGCGGCGACTGCCCCCAAATGCGCCAAAAAGTCCGTGCCGTGATGCCGGGTGAAGCGTCCCGGGTCCCGGCTGCCGAAACACAAGGCGCCCGTGGCGAGATCCTTGCGGGGTAACGGCAGCAGGGCCACGCTTTTGAGATTCACCGCCCCCGGGAACAGCAGATGATGGTCGGCGCCCACGTAGGGACCGAGCCAGGGCTTGTGCAAGGCGACCAGCTGCGGCGCCAGGCTGATCAACGAATCCACGAAAAATATTTGCTTGAACTCCTCCGGCCGGTCGCCCGCCGCCATCAGCAAATGACGAATCTCGTGCTGCGGATCGAGCAGCACCACGCTGACGGCATCGAGCGAATACGATTCGCGCAGACCGTCGACCATGGCGCGCAGCAGTTGCGCCAAGCTGTCCGCACGCAACAAGGTCAATTCGCGCGCCTGGGTGCGCTTCAGGATCGTTTCATTGTTGGACGCCTCGGCCGTCAATTCCTGAAGGCGCTTCTTGAGAGCTTCGTTTTCCTGAATGATGTCGTCCATCAGGAGCCTGTCTGACTGACCCGCGCCTGGGCGCGCACGTCGAAATAGGCGCGCCCTCGATTCATGAGCGCCGTGAATGCGGCGGCATCTTTGGTCTTCACCGCCGTGACCAGCCGCTCCACGGCGTGTTGCAGCGCCAGCAGCGATTCCCCGCCGTATTCGTTCAGGCTTTGAATCTCAAAATACAGCTCCGGGCTTTCCGCCGCGACCCTGCTCGCGACGTCCATCTGCGAATCGAAGGTGGTGCTCGATAGCTGCGCGAGGCGCGGCGCGGCTTCGCCGCTCTCCGCCAGCGCCGTGAAGAACGCAATATTGAGAGCATGCGAGAGTCCGAGCACGTAGGCGATCAGCCGATCATGCTCGTCCAATCCCATGACGACTCGCTCCGCCATGGTTGGCGCGAACAGGTCCTGCGCCTCCTGCAGCGCAGCCTTGTCTCCCAAGTCGATGAAAATCACATGCCGGCCAGAGAGCAATTCGGTATCCGGTCCGAACATCGGATGCAGGGAGGTGACCCGGCAACCGGCTTTCACCAGCGCCTCGAGGCCGGCGCGCAACGGTGTCTTCAGGGACCCCAGATCGAAGATCAAGCCGCGCGGCGCTCGCACCGCAAGCTCAGCGAGCAGCTGCGCCGTGGCGCTCAACGGAGTCGCCAGCACGATCAAATCGCAGTCCAGGGGATGGCTCCGCCAATCGGCGAGGTGTTCATATCCGGGCAGCCCGCCCTTGGGATCCGCGATCGTGACCCGAAACCCCTGCGAGGCCAGGAATTCCGCAAACCAGCTGCCCATCTTTCCGCGGCCGCCTATGACCAAGGCCCGTTTGCCGGTCCCCTGCCCCTGCGCCGCCACCCTCGCCTGCTCCTGCGCCGCCAGCGACGACTGGATGAGTTGCCGCAGCAGCGATTCGGCAAGGTCGGGCGGAATGCCCAATCTCTGCGCCGTGTTTCGGCCGCGCAAGATGACTTCGCGCTCGCGTCCAAAATCGCGGGTAGCCCGCCCGGTGGCGCGTTTGACGGCAGCCACCTCATGGCTGAGCGCCTGGCGCCGAGCGACCAGTTCAAGCAATTGCCCGTCCAGGTCGGTGAGGGCCGCGCGCAATTCGTCCAGATTCATCTTAAGATTGGTCCCATGGTCGTGATCGTGCCGCCATCCCTTTTACTGGCCGTGCACGACTATCGCAAGTCGGTCGGCGCAGCTAACATTCGTGCATGAGCTCGAGCATGAAGCCTGCGTGGACCGAAACACTGCCCGATCCCCTGCCCGCCAACCCGCTGGCGCTTGCCGCACAATGGCTGAACCAAGCGAGGAGCGATGCCGCTCAGCCCAATCCCGATGCCATGATCCTGGCCACCGTCGACGGCAGCGGCCACCCGTCGGCACGCGTGGTGTTGTGCAAGGACATCGACGCCTCGGCGGGTCTCATTCTGTTCTACACGAACTATCAATCGCGCAAGGGCCGTGAGCTCAAGATGAACCCGCGGGCCGCGGTGGTGTTTCATTGGGATCACCGCCACCGTCAGGTGCGCGCCGAAGGCCGGGCCGAGGCACTTTCGGACGCCGAGAACGATGCGTACTTTCGCACCCGCCCCTGGCAAAGCCGCATCGGCGCCTGGGCCAGTCAGCAGAGCGAGCCGGTGCAATCGCGGGCGGTTCTCGCCGCATCGGTTGCGGCGGCCGCCCGCCGCTTCGGCATTCCTTATGGCGGTCCGGGAACGGAGGAGCCGCAGGAGGTCAATGCCGAGGTGCCCCGCCCCTCGCATTGGGGCGGCTATCGCCTGCGCGTGGACTCCGTGGAATTGTGGGTTGAGGGGGAGTTTCGCATCCACGACCGCGCGCGCTGGACCCGGACGTCCGACCTCAAACAAGACGTTGACGCAGCGACCACCTGGTCCGTAAGCCGCTTGCAGCCTTGAGCAGCGGACAGACGGCGGTCAGAGCCATGAGTCGCTTGCGGGTCGCGGCGGGCGCACTGGCATTGGGCCTTCTCGCCGCCGCCGCGCACGCCGCGCGGACCGACGTGGTGGTGCTGGACAACGGCGACCGGATCACGGGCGAAATGTTGGAACTCGCCTCGGGCCAGCTCAAATTCAAGACCGATCACATGGGCACGTTGTACATCGATTGGACGCACATCGTATCGCTCCAGACCACACAGAGGCTGAACATCGAGCTCGCCGACGGCAAGCGGCTGCACGGTGCGGCCCCGGATACCGCCTCGGGAGCGGGATCGATACGGCTCTTGAGCGAACAGCCGGGCCAAGCCCCGGCTCCGGTCGAGGTACCGATCGCCGAAGTCGTCGATTTGCGGCGGATCACGGCCGGCGATGTGTGGTACCGCCGTGTGGATGGTGACGTGAGCCTCGGCTACAGCTATACATCGGCGAACGGCGTGCAGACGGCGGATTTTTCAGGCAACGTCGGCGCGCGCAATTCGAAGTGGGAGTGGAAGGCGTCGCTCGACATTGAATCCACCCACCAGGATACGGCCCCCTCCACCGAGCGGGATTCGCTGGTCATGTCCTTCGATCGCTTTCTCTCCGATCGCTACTATCGCGAATCCACACTCCAGTTCGAGCGCAATGAGGCGCTCGGCCTCGACCTGCGCAGCCTCGTCGCCCAAACCTTCGGCCGGTACTTCGTGCAGCGCCAGGGGTTGGAGTGGCGGGCCGGCGCGGGGCTTGCCGTATCCACCGAGACCGGATCCAACGGCGACAAGCGCCAGGCCCTCTGGCTGCCGCTCACCACGGACTTGTACATTTTTCATTGGGATCATCCGAAGACCAACGTGGCCGCGAATCTGGCGGTTTATCCGGCCCTTAACGAGGGCGGCCGGGTGCGCGGCGAGGCCTCGCTCAAGATGAAGCACGAGCTGGTCAACGATCTTTTCATGGAGATCTCTTTCTACGAAAGCTACGACAACCGGCCGGCGGAAACCACGCGCACCAATGACTGGAATGTCGTGACGTCGCTCGGCTACTCGTTCTGATCGATGCCGCCCAGACACAGTGCTGCGCGGCCCGGCGCCACGTTCAGGCAACTGCGGATTTTGATCCTGTTGCTGGTGCTGCTCGTGGTTGCGCTCACAACCTGGCAGGAAGGCTACCGCAGTACCCGTTGGCGCGAGCCGCTGTTCGTGGCGATCTATCCCATCGCCGCCGACGATAGCCCCGCCACCCGCTCGTACCTTGAGGGACTCGATGCCGAGCGCTTCAAATCCATCGATCGATTCTTCGCCCGCGAGGCCCTGCGCTACCATCTGCGCACCCTCGAGCCCGTCAGGACGCGGCTGCGGGCCGAATTGAAAGAACGCCCCCCGGAGCGGGCCGCGAACGCGGGCATATTGTCGACCGCGATGTGGAGCCTGCGGCTTCGGTATTGGGCCTGGCGGGTGAGCGGCCACGTGCCGGAACCCGAGGACATTCGCCTGTTCGTGCTGTTCCACGACCCCTCGATCACCCCTAGCGTCCCGCACTCCCTGGGCATCACCAAGGGGCTCATCGGCGTGGTGTATGCGTTCGCGACGCCCGACATGGACGGTCCGAACTGCGTCGTGATGGCGCACGAAATGCTGCATACGCTGGGCGCGACCGACAAATACGATCCGGCAAACGACGCGCCCCGCTTTCCCGACGGCTACGGCAATCCCCGGCAGGTGCCGATGTACCCGCAAATGTTTGCCGAGTTGATGGCCGGCCGGCGAATGCTCTCGCCCAACCGTTGGGAGCAGCCGGACGGCCTGGACCAGGTCGTCATCGGACCGGCCACTGCGCTCGAGATCCGCTGGCCGCAGCACGCCGATTGAACTGCAGCCACAGGCGAGCTGCAGTCACAGGACCTGCGAAGAACGGGCGGCCGTGGCCGTCCGCGTCAACCTCTCGCGTCAACCGACCCGCGTCAATCGAGGGCGCTCAGCACCGCGGAGTGCAGCACTCCATTGGTCGCCAGCACCGAGTTTGAACTCAGGGTGATGGGTGCTCCGCCAAGCTCCGTAAAGCGGCCTCCGGCCTCCGTCACAATGGCGGCACACGCGGCAATATCCAGGATATTCACATCGGTTTCGAGCACCGCGTCGATCTTTCCCGCGGCGAGCAAGTGGTAGTGCAAAAAATCACCGTAGCCGCGTATGCGGCTCACCTGCGCGATGAGCCGGCCGTAGCGGGCCCATTGGCGTCCGGTTGCCAGCGATTTCAAGTTGCCCGAAGACAGCGCCGCCGATTCAAGCGTCGACACCTGACTCACCGCAATGGCCTTGCCGTTCAGATAAGCGCCGCAGCCTCGCTCGGCATAGGCGAGTTCCCCATACACCGGAGCGCTCGATACGCCGAGAACGATTTCACCGCGGCGCATCAGCGCAATTTGCGTGGAGAACATCGGGTACTCGCGCACGAATGCCTTGGTCCCGTCGATCGGATCGACCAGCCACAGGCTCTCGGCGCCCTGATCGTGCGCCCCCGTCTCCTCCCCGTAGAATCCATGGGTCGGAAAACGGGATTCGAGAAGCTCGCGGATCGCGATCTCGCAGCGCACGTCCGCTTCGGTAACCGGCGACTTGTCGGCTTTGATGCGCACTTCGATGTTGCGCTGGTATAGCGAGCGCGCGATGACCGCAGCCTGCTCGGCGGCGTCGAGGGCGGCCTTGAGTTCCGGGGAAGGATTCATCGGGTGTTGCATTGTCGATTGCGCCGCTGGGGTTTACGCCACCTTAACAAACGTTGTGCTACCGTCGCACCCTCGACAGGAGTGACCGCATCATGGGCAACCGCCTGAGCAAGATCTACACCCGCACCGGCGATGACGGAACCACCGGCCTCGGGGACGGCACGCGCGTGGCCAAGGAGAGTCTGCGGGTCGAGGCATACGGAACGGTCGACGAGGCAAACAGCGCCATCGGCGTGGTATTGGCCGTCGCCGGACTGCCGGCGCCGGTCGAAGCCTGCCTCATCGAGATACAGCACGATCTTTTCGACCTCGGGGGGGAATTGTGCATTCCCGGAACCCGCATGATCACCCCTGAGCACGTGGATCGGCTCGAGGCCGCCCTCGACGGATTCAACGAATCGCTGCCGCCGCTCAAGGAGTTCATTCTGCCGGGCGGCGGATCGGCCGCTGCCGGCTGCCACGTCGCCCGCACCGTTTGCCGCCGCGCGGAGCGCCGCTGCTGGTCGCTCGCACGGACTGAGGCGGTCTCGCCGGACGCGCTCAAATACCTGAATCGCCTGTCGGACCTCTTGTTCGTGCTGGCGCGTGTGCTTGCGCGGCACGAGTCGGGCAGCGAAGTGCTCTGGCGCCGAAAGCGGGTTTGAGCTCAAGTTCGGCGCGCCGCCCCACAGGCGGCGGCGATCAGGCGGCGCGCGTGCGGCCAATTGAAGGCCGGGCCGGGATCGGTTTTTCGCCCCGGAGCAATGTCGCTATGTCCGACCAGGCGAGCGGGCGTGATCTTGGGATAGGCCGCGCACAGCGCCGCTGCGACATCGGCAAGTGCTTGATACTGCGCGGCCTCGTAGGCAAGCGTATCGGTGCCTTCGAGTTCCACGCCGATCGAAAAATCATTGCAGGCCTCGCGGCCGCCGTAGCTGGATTGCCCCGCATGCCAGGCGCGCCGCGCAAAGCTCACGTACTGGGTGATCGCGCCCTCGCGCCCTATGACGAGGTGCGAGGAAACGCGCATCGAGGCCACCTCGGCGAAATAGGGATGCGCCTCGGGCGGCAACGCGTTGGTGAACAGCCGATCGATCCACGGGCCTCCGAAATCGCCGGGCGGCAAGCTGATGCCATGGACGACGATCAAATCGGGTTCGACACCCGCCGGCCTCGAGTCGCAATTCGGGGAAGCAATTTGCCGGACCCCGCGCAGCAGTCCGCTCTCAAGGTCGACCTGCACTTGCGCATCCTCGTGAACCAATCCGGCCGATAGCATATGCGACAATCGAGGGCAGATGAAACGAGAGTTCGCCAAGCGTCCAACCCGCGTCTACGTGCAGGCCGCATTGAGCCAAGGCAGCGTCGTCGAGCTGCCGGACGCCGCCGCCGTCCATCTCGCCAAGGTGCTGCGCGCGCGCAGCGGCGATGCGCTGGTGCTGTTTGCCGACGACGGCCTGGAGTTCGAGGGCACCGTGGCGAGCGTGCGCGGTTCGCGGGTAACGGCGGCGGTGGGCGAAGGCCGGAAAATCGATCGCGAGTCGCCGCTCGCGGTCACGCTCGTGCAATGCGTACCGCGCGGCGACCGCATGGATTTCATCGTGCAAAAGGCCACGGAACTCGGCGTTGCGCGCATCGTCCCGGTCCTGAGCCAGCGCAGCATCTTGCGGCTCGACGAGTCCCAAGCCGCATCGAAGGCCGCGCATTGGCGCTCGGTCGCCGTCAACGCCTGCGAACAATGCGGCCGCAATCGACTGCCGGCCATCGACGCTCCGCAGCATTTGATCCATTATCTGGGAAGTTCGCCGGCCGCCGGTGCACGCCTGCTTTTCGAGCCGGAGTTCGAATCTCCCGGCGCCGCGAACGTTGCCGGCGCGAAAGTGGAAATCGCGATTGGACCGGAAGGCGGCTTTGCCGCCGAAGAGCTCGAAGCTTTTCGAATATCGGGTTTCACCGCCCGAAGGTTGGGACCCCGCATCCTGCGGACCGAGACCGCCGCAATCGCCGCGCTCGTATGGTTGCAGAGCAATTTTGGCGATCTCAAGGACTTCCCGATCAGGGCATGATCGAAGTTTCCTCGGCGATCATCTCCTCGAGCCGCGGCAGATCGGGAATCAGCGGCGTTTCGTTGATCATGCGAACCTGACAAATGACCGGCGCCCTTTCCGGGAAGCTGCGCGACGGATCCGGCCGGATCACATCGGCGTTGACCCGCACCAGTTGTGGAAACCCTTGGGTCAGGACGCCGAAATATCCGCCCGACAGCTTGCCGCTTGAGCCGTGGAAAACCACGATTCTCGTGCGGTTCGAAAGGCCCGGCAGTGACTGGCCGAACGCGCCTTCGAAGGACACCACCGGCACGCTCTGCCCGCCCCAGCTCACCACTCCCAGATACCAGGGCGGCGCGTTGGTCATTTCGGAAGGCGCTTGGTAACCGATCACCTCCGCCACGCAGGCGCGCGGTACGATCAGCCGCTCCCCCGCCAGGGGCACCAGCAGGCTGTAGAGCTCGTCTCGCAAATCAGACATAAATTCCCTATCGCGCGACGGCGCTGCGGCGGCTGACGAGCGGCTCGATGGCGTCGAGCAACTGGCTTTCCTGATAGGGCTTGCCGAGATAGTCGTTCACGCCCAGCTCAATTGCGCGCGCCCGGTGTTTTTCACTGACTCTCGAAGTGATCATGACGATCGGAATGTGCTTCAGACGCGGGTCGTTGCGAACGTGGGCCGCCACTTCGTAGCCGTCCATGCGCGGCATTTCTATATCCAGCAGGATGATGTCGGGCATATTTTCCTGCAGCAGCGACACGGCGTCCATGCCGTCCTTCGCCGTCAGGACGCGCATGCCGTTGCGCTCGAGAAGACGCTGCGTCACTCGTCGCACCGTGATCGAATCGTCGACCACCAGGGCAAACGTGCGCCGGTCCCGCTGATCGAGCACGGTGGTATCCGTGGGGCGCACCCGCCACTCCGAACGCACCAACGAGCCCATGTCGAGGATCACCACGATTCGTCCGTCGCCCAAAATGGTGGCGCCTGAAATGCCGCGAATCCCGGAGATTTGCGGCCCCAGCGATTTCACGACGATTTCCCGGCTTCCCACCAGCTCATCGGTCACCAGCGCCGTGGAATGCTCGCCCGCACGGATCAGCACCACGGGCATCGACACGTCCGACTCGGGAAGCGGTGCCGGCCCGAGACCGACGAAATTTCCCAGCTGTTGAAAACGGTACTTTTGGCCGCCGTACTCGAACGTCGGTGCATCCTTGCCGAGATGCCGCGCCACGATGTTGCGCGGCAGCCGCACCACGCCTTCCACCGTGGCCAGCGGCAATGCGTACACCTCCTCCGCGACCCGCACGATCAGCGCCTGGCTGATCGCCAGGGTGAAGGGCAGGCGAATCGTGAACCGCGATCCCTTGCCCTGGGTCGATTCGATGAACAACCCCCCGCCGAGCTTCTTGATTTCCGTCGCGACCACATCCATGCCGACCCCGCGGCCCGCCGCCTGCGTGACCCGTCCGGCGGTACTGAAGCCGGGCTCCAAAATGAGCTGCATGGCCTCCTCATCGGTGAGTCTCGACTGGCGGTCGGTGAGCCCGAGCGCAACGGACTTTTCGCGGATCAACTTCACGTTGATGCCGCCGCCATCGTCGGCGACCACGATCACGATCTCGGCGCCGTCACGGGTCAAGCTCACCGATATGCGCCCGACTTCGGACTTGCCCAGCGCCAGGCGTTGCTCCGGCGGCTCTATTCCGTGCACGACCGCGTTTCGCAACATGTGCTCGAGCGGTGCAACCATGCGCTCCAGCATCTGGCGGTCGAGCTCCGCGGCGGCGCCCTGCACCACCAGTTCCGCACGCTTGCCGGTGTCGTTCGCAGCTTGCCGCACCAGACGGGTCAGTCGCTGCACGTGACGCTGGAACGGCACCATGCGAGTGCGCATGAGGCTGTTCTGCAATTCGGTGATCACGCGCGCCTGCTGCACCAGCAAATTCTGGGCCTCGCGGGTCAATGTTTCCAGCAATCCCTGGATGCTCGCGACATCCCCTGAGGTTTCGGTCAGAGCCCGGGAAAACTGCTGCAGCGCCGAATATCGGTCGAGTTCGAGCGGGTCGAAGTCCTCGCGGCGCGGACCCTCATCCTGGTGCCGGTTCAAAACCTGTGCTTCGGTCTCGATCTCGAGACCGCGCAGTTGTTCTTTGAGGCGCGTGACCGTGCGCGCCAGCTCGGCCAGATTGAAATCGATGGAGTTGACCTGCTGGTCGAGCCGCGCGCGGAAAATGCTCACTTCTCCGGCGTTGTTGAGCATGGTATCGAGCAGATCGGCATCGACCCGCGCCATCTCCACCCGCTCGGCCGGTTGATTCTCCCGTCCCGGCAATATGGGTGCGCTGCTGATTTCCAGATTGGAGATCGAATCCTCGGAAACCGTGAGCGTCGCCGCCTCCTCCGCCTCGGCCGGCGCCGGTCGCGGGATCGGCGGCGGCGATGGGGGCGTCGGCACGGCACGCAGCGCGGGTGCCGGCGCCGCGGCCGCTGCCGCGGCGGGTTCGTTCGCGGCGGCCATGGGCGCCGGCGCCGGCGGCGCTTTCCCCGAGCTCACGTCGCGAATCTGCCGCAACAGCTCCGCGGCCGAGGCCGGCAGCTTGCCCGCGCTCACCAAGTCGCGCATGCGCGCGAGCTCATCGAGGCTCGCCTGCATGACCGCGTGCGCATGGTCGTCGCCGGCCACTGCGCCGCCGTCAATTTGAATGACCAGGCTCTCAAGCTCATGGCTCAAATCGCCCATGGCCGTAATGCCCGCCATGCGCGCGCCGCCCTTGAGCGTATGCAATTGACGCTGCAGCTCGGCCACCCGTTGCTTGTTCTTGCGATCGACATTCCAGGCAGTCAGCGAGGTCTGCGCCGCCTCGAGAAGCTCGGTCGCCTCTTCGCTGTAGATATTGGCGATTTCGTGATCGAACTCCTCCGCTGCCTGACCGGCTGCCGGCGTCGGGGCGGCCTCGGAGACGGGCATCGCATGCGCAGCCGTGATCGCGGCGGCAGGGTTCGCGGCCGCCGCCGGCGCGGCGCCGGCGCCTGAATCGGCCATCTGGGGCACGAGCGCCGATGCGCTGGTATCGTTGGCGGCGCACGCCAGATCCGCATCGAGTTCGGTTTCAAGAGCGTGCAGCCGCGCCAGCAAGGTCGGCTGCTCGGAAAAGAAGGCCGTGGATTCATTGATGTGCGACACCACGTTGTCGATCGCGCGCACCGCATCGCCCAGGGTCGCGAGTCCGGCGTCCGACAGGCCGCGGCCGCTATCGAAGACTTTGCGCATGAAGTGATTGAGCGGCTCGGTAATGCGGATGCCGTGGCGCGCCTCCGCCATCTTCGAGCTGCCGCTCAAGGTATGAATGGCACGGTATACGGACTCCGGCAAGTCATGCGGCGCGGGCTGGCCGGTGCGCTTGCGCACGTAGTCGCGAATCTCCGTAAGATGGCTCGAGGTTTCCTTGCTGTAGATCTCGTGCAGCTGCGGGTCCATGAGCGCCGGGCGCTCTCGCTCCGCGGCGCGATCCTCCGGCGCCAAAGCCGCTCCCGCCTGCTCGGCCTCGCGGCCGTCGGCGTAAGCGAAGGCGCGCGTCATGATCGATTCCAGCGGCAGCGCATGTGGGCGGCCGGTTTCCAGCTGCTCCACCAATTCAGGCAGCGCGGTAACCGCATTGCGCAGCAAGGTCATCATGCCCGGGGTGCGGGACAGCGTCTTGTCAATGATGCGATTCAGCAAATTTTCAACCGACCAGCTGAATTCGGCGATCGTCGCCGCGCCGACCATGCGTCCACTGCCCTTCAACGTATGGAAGCTGCGCCGCAATGACGCCAGCGAATCGAGGTCCATCGGATTTTGATCCCACAGCGGGAAGTTCTGCCGGATCGAAGCAATCTCCTCCTTGGCCTCTTCGATGAAGAGCTCGAGGAACTGCGGATCTATCGCCTGCGCCTCGGAGCTCGGGACCAGCGGGATGGGCGCCTGCACCTGCCTGCCGCGGTCCAAGGCAAGCGTGGCCTGCGGATCGAGTTTGACGGTCTTTGCGGCCTCCTCCGGCGCGAGCTCCAAATTCGGCACTCGCGACGGCCCCTGCTCGGCGAGCGCCTTGATGCAGGTTTCGGCATTATCCAGCATGTACCAAGGATCCGCGCGCCCGCTCTGCAGCGTCTCCATGTAGTACTCGATACTGACGATGGCATCGGCGATGCGCTCCAGGCGCAACGCATCGGGCCTGGGAGCGCCGGGTTCGATGAGCGTGCGCACCTCGCCGCCGATCGCATCCATCAACTCAACCGCCCTGCCTTTCCCCAGCATCAACAATCCGGCGGTGATGCCCCGCAGCAGCTGCGGCACGTTGTCGAGCCCCTGCGGCGCCAGATCCGACGGCTTTTGCACGGCAATCGAGACTGCTTCCTTGATGCGCGCCAAGTTGACGATGCATTCCCGAAGCACCGCCTCGCTGACTTGACGGAAATCGAAATCCTGATCGCCATGCGGCGCCACGGTGGCGGCGGCGGCCGCGTTCGGCAGGATAAGACTTACCAGCTGATCGTCGAGATTGTCCTCGACCGACAGCAGCACGCCGGCCACCTTGACCAGAGCGGCCTCGGGGGGGTTCCTGCCGTCGCTCAACAATGCCGACAATTCCGCGACTTCCTGCTGCACGCGCTGCCGCAGCTCGCCAAGCCCGAGAACACCCAGGGTATCGCTGATCTTCTTCAGCAATTCCAGTTGCGGCGCGAGTTCCTCGTTGCGGCCGCCTCCGCGGCGCACGAAGATGTCGAGGACGTCCTTGACCTTGGACAAGTCCTCTTTGATGGCCGCGGCCACCGTGCGCATCAACTTGGCGCTGGGCGCCGACAGGCTCTCGCGCTCCTGGTCGATCGAATCATCGACCGGCAGCAGCTCGGACAGCTTGAACGAGGTGCGCACCGCCGCGATGCGCCCGCCGCTGGTGGTTGCGCGAGCCACGTAGTACAGCAAGTTGTTCAACAGGTCGACCGGCGGCTTCTCGCAATAACGGGCCTCGCCCAATTCGTACAGAACCTTGATTTGCCGGTCAGCCTGTCCAAGCAACCGCTTCAAGGTGGCGCTGCCTTCCAGGCCGTTGTCGCGCAGCGCTTCGAGAATCCCACCGACGACCCACCACAGCTGAAATACCGGCTGGGTGGTGGCGACCTGTTCGAGCTTCTCGGCGATTTTGGCCAGAATTTCCAAATTCTGGACCGCGCGTTCGCCTCGAATGTATCCAAGCAGGCCCACTTGGAACCGCGGCCGCAGCCTTCTGGCCCACTGTGCCACCGTAATCACGGGTTCGTCTTCCCGCTGCGATTGCGGCTGGGCGGGTTGATCGGACTTCAGGTTCAGCAGCAGCAACGTGCCTTCGGACAGCAACGGACTGCCGCGCACGGAACGCAAGTCGTTGAGCAGCGGCAACAGCACCAGAGCCAGATCGCGTCCGCCGGAAAGCACTCGTTCCAGGTAGGTCGGCAGCTGCACCATGGCGCGCATCAGCGCGTCGAGCCCGTCGCCATGACGCTTCTGATCGCTTCCGGCTCCGCGCAAATAACGGGTGACGTGCTCCATCTCCTCGGCCAGCAGAGCCGCGCCGTAGACTTCCACCAGACGCAACGCACCATGCACCGAATGCAATTGCTCGGCGCACTTTTCGAGAAATGCGAGCTGATCGGGACGCTCGGCGTACGCCTCAAGCGAAGCGCGGGCCTCGTTCAAGGTCGCCGTCAACTCCTTGGCGACGATGTGCAATGTTTGAGAGCTGATGTCGGTCATCGAGATCGCCGCCGATGCGCCGCTACGCGCCGGCGCCGCTGGCCTTGCGCAGCGGTGCGGCTTTGCCCGCAATGACCGGTTCCTTCAGCGCCGGGACGCCGGCAGAGGCGTTCTTTGCGCCGGTGCCGGTGCCGTCGACGGGGGTGCCCGCCCTGGCGGCCGGTGCGCCCGCCGCGCCCACGCTGGTCGTGGTGCCGCCGCCGTAGTCCGGCAGGCGGAATCCCGCCACCGATTTGCGCAACTGCTCCGACAGCGCCGCGAGCTTGGCGATCGATGTGGAGGTCGCCGTCGATCCTTCGGCGGTCTGCGTTGAAATCTCGCGAACCACCTGCATGTTCTTGGAAATGTCCCCCGAGGCCGACGCCTGCTGGCGGGCGCTCGCCGATATGTTCTGCACCAGGCTCGCGATTTGGTTCGAAACCTGCTCGATCTCCTCGAGCGCGGCCCCGGCATTCTCCGCGAGCAGGGCTCCGCCGACCACGTCCGTCGTGCTGCGCTCCATCGACACGACGGCTTCATTGGTATCGGTCTGGATGGTGCGCACCAGGACCTCTATTTGTTTGGTCGCGTTTGCGGCACGCTCCGCGAGGCGCTGCACCTCATCCGCCACAACCGCGAAACCGCGTCCCGCCTCTCCGGCCATCGAGGCCTGAATGGAGGCGTTCAGCGCCAGAATATTCGTCTGCTCGGCGATATCGTTGATGAGTTCGACGATATTGCCGATTTCCTGAGAGCTTTCGCCGAGCCGCTTGATGCGCTTGCTCGTCTCCTGAATCGTTTCGCGAATGGCGTTCATGCCGTCGATGGTGCGCCGCACCGCATCGCCGCCCTTGTGAGCGACGTCGACCGAATGCCTGGCGACGTCCGCGCAGCGCTCGGAATTGCCCGACACCTCCTCGATGGAGGCCGCCATATCCGCCATGGATTGGCTGGCCGCAGCGATTTGCCGGGACTGCGCGCTGCTCGCCTTGGCCATATGCGCGGCCGCCGCCTGCGTCTGCTTCGCGGCGCCGTCCAGTTGGATCGCGCTTTCGTTGATCGTCGTAACCAGTTCGCGCAGCGCCTCGATGGCATAGTTTATCGAGTCGGCGATCGCGCCCGTAATGTCCTCGGTAACCGTCGCCTGCACCGTCAAATCGCCGTCAGCGAGACTCGATAGCTCGTCCAGCAGGCGCATGATGGCTTCCTGGTTGCGATCGTTATCGCGCACACGCAATTCGGTGTTGCGGCGCGCATTCGCCGATTTGAGAGACAACCACGTCAGGGCGCCCAGCAGCAGCACAGCCGCCCCGAGGAGCGCCACGATCTGCGGTTTGTAGCTCACCCGCGATTCGGACGCGGTTGGCGCCGCGGCTATCTGCGCCGTCATGCTGCCGGCAAGCCCCGGCAGGGACCGTGCCGCCGTCTGCGCCTTGGACAAGGGTTCGGCCGCCCCGATGGCCTTGCGCACGCTCGCCGCGAACTGCTGATTGCGCTGTTCCACCGTTTTCAACCGCAGCTCCGCGTCCGCGCCCGTGACGCGCGATAACGCCAAGCCGGATTCCTCTCCTGACAGCCCCCGTATCACCTGATTCAAGAATTCCAGACTATCCGCGAGCCGCCGCGCCGTCGGCGCCGCATCGGCAACCCCCAATACCAAACCGTTCATCTCCTGCTGGATGCGCTGAACGGAAAGCTCGAAGCGCTCCAAATGACGGCTCATGCCCTCGAGCTTCTGTACGCCCACCGCGCTGGCGAGATCGCCGAGTTCGGACAGCAGCTTGGGAGCCAGCTCCCGGGTTTCTTGATTTGCGGCCTGGATGGTCTGAACGGCGGCACGCGCATCGCCGACGGCGGTAACCGCGGCTGCGAACTGGCTCATCGCCGCATCCAGCCGGGGATCGGGCGGCGCCGGGACGGCGCTCGCGCTCAAGCTCTTCAGGCGCATCATACTGGCGCCAAGTTCATCAAAATCCCTCGCCTCGCCGCGCAGCGCGTTCTGCGCCTCGAACGGTATGCGCTCGATCAGCAGCCGCATTTGCTCGGCTGACGCCGCCGAAGCGCCGCTCTTCGTCATCAAAGTGAGTGCCGCGGCGCCGGCGAGGCATGCCACGATCAGCGCCAGCAACACCGGCAGGAGATTGAATTTGGAAACGCTGTTTCGCGTGCTCATGGGCGTGGATCCGACGGTGCTCAACTTGCGGCCTGCAGAAAGCTCTGGCTCTCGATCAAATTCTTCAGATTGAGCACCGGCCACACTTCCCCGCCGCGGCGAAACGCCCCCGCCAGATAGGCTTCGCACCGGATCATCGTGGGTGGCGCCTCCGCATTGAATTCCGGCTCCGCAAAACGCCGGAACCCCAAAACCTCATCGACAATGAGCCCGGCCGGGATTTCCCGGTGATTGACCACCACCACACGCGTGTTGCGCTGAGGCACGGTCGCGCCGCTTCCGAGAAACTGCCGCAGGTCGATCATCGGCAACAGCTGTCCGCGCACATTGGCGAGCCCCTTCACCCAACTCTTGGATCCCGGGATGCGGGTGATCACGGCCGGGTAGCCCAACACCTCCCGCGTCTCCTCACGGGCCGCCAGAAAGGTCTCCCCGCCCATGCGGAAAGCCACCCCGACCCATTCACGGCCGGCGGCCGAATCCGGCGCCGCGGCCGCCGCGACCGTGCGGCTGCGCTTTTCGAGTTCCTTGAGCAGTTCGAACGGACGGTCACGCAGGCTGCGCAGGGTATTGTCGCTCCCGCTCATCGTACTGGTCATACGGCCAGCGCGGCCTGCGCCTTCTCGACCAAAGCCTGAGCAGACACCGGCTTGACCAGATAGTCCACCGCCCCCTGGCGCAATCCCCAGACGCGATCCGTTTCCTGACCCTTGGTGGTCACCATGATGATGGGAATGAGCCTGGTCTCGGGGTCGTTGTTCAGCGCCCGCGTCGCCTGGTAGCCGTTGACGCCGGGCATGACGATGTCCATGAAGATGAGATCCGGCTTCATGGCCTTCGCCTTGCGGATACCCTCTTCGCCGTTCTCAGCCGCCGCGGTCCTGAAGCCGTGCTTTTCCAGGGCCTTCTGCATGACGAACACTTCGGTCGGTGAATCGTCGACAATAAGAATCAGTGCCATTCTTGAATTCTCCGTCATTTGGCGACGTGCGCTTCGATGGCACCCAGCAGCTCGTCCTTGGTGAACGGTTTGGTCAAATAGTGTTCTGATCCCACGATGCGGCCGCGTGCCCGGTCGAACAAGCCGTCCTTGCTTGACAGCATGATTACCGGGATCTGTTTGAAAACCTTGTTGTGCTTGATCAGGGAACACGTCTGGTAACCGTCGAGGCGCGGCATCATGATATCCACGAACACGATGTCCGGCTGATGGTCGGCGATCTTGGACAGGGCATCGAATCCGTCGACCGCGGTGAACACCTCGCAGCCTTCCTTGGTCAAAAGGGTTTCTGCGGTGCGGCGGATCGTTTTACTGTCGTCTATCACGAGAACTTTGAGGCCCGCGAGTTTCGGTTTGCCGTTGGTGATCATGCTCTCCATGGAACGGACCTTGAAGGACTTAAGCTGCGTGCTGTAGGTGCTGGAATCCTGTGGCTTTTTAACATATCCGGGCCGCGCAAGCCACGGTATGGGGTCGACATTTCGCGGTAATGTCGGGTAAACAACGGTGGCGTGGTTCACAGTTTTCCGAACACGACCGATGCGGCGACCGCTTGCGTCCACGTGCGCTAAACTTCGGCGGCGTTTTGGCTGTCCAACAGGATCGGGGGAATGAGCATGGCTTCTGGTGTGCGTCTCATAGTGGTCATGGACCCCATCGAGGCCATCAATCCGGCGAAGGACAGTACGTTGGCGATCCTGCTTGCGGCCCAATCAAGGGGCTGGCAGCTGTTTTACGCCGAGCTGAAGGACCTGTGGCTGCGCGACGGCATCGCCTGGGGTCGCCTCACACCGCTCAAGGTGTTTGACGATCCGCACCACTGGTCTGTGCGCGGCGCCGCAGTCGCCGCCCAACTGGGCGGGTACGATGTGATACTCATGCGCAAGGATCCGCCGTTCGACACCGAATATATCTATTGCACCTACATACTGGATCGCGCCCGCGATCAAGGCGCGCTGGTCTGCAATCGCCCGCAGGGCCTGCGTGACATGAACGAGAAAGTCTATACCGCCTGGTTTCCCGAATGCTGCGCGCCGACCCTGATCACCCGTGACATGGGGGATATGAGCGCCTTCCTCACGGAGCACGGAAAAGCGGTTTGCAAGCCGCTGCACGGCATGGGGGGACGATCCATCTTCGTATTGGAGCAGGGCGATAAGAATCGCAATGTGGTGTTCGAGACGTTGACCGACTACGGCCAGCGCTACGCCATCGTGCAGCGCTACCTGCCCGAAATCGTGACCGAAGGCGATTGCCGGGTGATTCTCATCGACGGCGAGCCCGTTCCGTTCGCGCTCAAGCGCGTACCCGACGCGGCTGACCACCGCGGCAATCTCGCGGCCGGGGCCCGCGCCGAGAGCCGGCCGCTCAACGAGCGCGACCGTTGGCTTTGTTCCATCATCGGCCCAAAACTGCGCGCCGCAGGAATGATCTTCGTCGGATTGGATGTCATCGGCGACTTTGTCACCGAGATCAACGTCACCAGTCCCACCGGCATCCGCGAATTGAACAAAAAACACGGCCTCGATGTCGGCGCGACGCTGGTCAATGCGATCGCCCGCAATCTGGAAGCCGCGTGAATTCCGACGCCCTTCAAATCGGGCTGCCGCCGGCAAACGACCGGATGCTGACCACCTGTTTCGTGGCGGCCCTGCTTCACGGCATCGTCATCCTCGGCGTGACGTTCAGCTCGCCGTACGGCGACGCCAATGGCGGCGACGGAGCGGCTCTGGAAGTCGTCCTCGTCAGCGATCAAACGCCGAGCGCCGCAGGGAACAAAAATGCTCAATATCTATCGCAGCGAACCCAGTTGGGATCCGGCAATACCTTGAAGCGCGAGCGCACCCTCATCCCTAAATCCTCGCCGATGCCGGTTGATCGGGCGGGAATACCGAACGGCGACGGAGCGGCGGCCGCCCAATCGGCGGGCGAGATCGGCAGCGACGAGCTGGTGGCAACGCATATGCCGGCGGCCACCATCCTGTACTTCGCCGGGCCGAACGCCGCCCTCGAACCCTCCGCGTTGCCGCTGTTGATGGAAAAGAGGCCGGATTTGGGCATGGCATCCAACGACGACGGCGTGGAGCTGCGCATGCGCGGCCCCGCGAAGCAGCAACTGTGGATTGCCGCCGACACCCGCGAATCGGACGTTGCCGTCTACTTGGACGGCTGGCGTCGCAAGGTCGAGCGAGTCGGCACCATGAATTTCCCGGATGTCGCGCGCCGCGAGAGGCTCTCGGGAACACCCGTGATCGAAGTGACGATCGGCTCCGACGGCAAACTCGTGCAATCCGTGATCCGCCGCAGCAGCGGCCACGCCGAACTCGACGAAGCCGCCATGCGTATTTTGAAGCTCGCCGCCCCCTACGACCGGTTTCCGAGCGCCCTCGGAGCTGCGCACGATCAGATCCGCATCGCCTATGAATGGCAATTCCTGGGTGGTGCGGAACAGGGCTCTAGCGTATTTTACTCGGATTCGAACGGCGCTGGCGGTACCCGGTAACTCCGCACTAGAATTCGCTTGTGGGTGGCATATGAGCGATACGGACTATCTGACGAACCAATTGCTGATCGCCATGCCCGCGATGGGGGATCCGAATTTTGCCCAGACCGTGACGCTGGTGTGCGATCACAGCGCACGCGGCGCCCTCGGTTTGATTCTCAACAAGCCGCTGCCCATGCGCATGGGCGAAATTTTCGAGCAAATGGAAATCGAGCTGCCCGGCGGTCCGCTGCGCGAACGTCATGTGCTGCGCGGCGGTCCGATGCAGACCGATCGCGGCTTTGTCGTGCACGCCGCCGGTGGCGAATGGGACTCGACGCTCAAGGTTTCCGATCTCATACACGTCACCACGTCGCGGGACATCTTGGATGCCATGGCCCGCGGCGAGGGCCCCGAACAAGCGGTGGTCGCCCTGGGATATGCCGGCTGGGACGGCGGCCAGCTGGAGGACGAGATCCGCGCCAACGCTTGGCTGAGCGCGCCGGTCGACTCCGGCATCATCTTCGACGTTCCGTTCGAGTCGCGCTGGCTCGCCGCGGGGCGCCTGCTCGGCGTCGAACTGTCGCGCATCAGTCCGATCAGCGGCAATGCCTGAACGTGCCGCGCCCGCGGCACCCCCGACGGCGGGCGGCGCAGCTGCAGAGGGCGCCGCGCCAAGGCTCATTCTGGCATTCGATTACGGGCAGAGGCGGATCGGTGTCGCCTGCGGGGATACCGTCAGCCGCACTGCCGCTCCGCTCGGCGGCGTGGCCGCGAGCGGAGCGGGCGCGCACTGGGCGGTCATCGATGCGCTGATGCGCGAGTGGAAGCCGGCTGTCCTGGTGGTCGGCCTGCCGTATAATGTCGATGGTTCCGAGAGTGCCGTGGCGGTCGCCGCGCGCGGTTTTGCCGGCGAACTCGGCCGGCGCTACGCCTTACCCGTGCAATTGGTCGATGAGCGATACTCGTCGCTCGAGGCCGAGACGCGGCTCAAGGCGGCGCGTGAGTCGGGTCTTCGCAGGCGGCGCGTCGCCAAGGCGGACATTGACGCCGCGGCGGCATGCATCGTCTTGGAACGATGGTTTACGGAAAAAACATGAGGCGCACATGCGATCACAAACTGACAGCGCCGGGGGTCTGCGCCACCTCATTTCGCTCGATGGCCTGACGCGCGAGGCGTTGACGGCGATTCTCGACCGCGCCGAGACCTATCGAAGGTTTCCCGGGCAGCCGGCGTATGAAGGCCGGGAGCTCGCCGGCATGACGCTCGCGAATCTGTTCTTCGAGCCGAGTACGCGCACCCGCGCCTCCTTCGATCTCGCCAGCCGCCGCTTGGGCGCGCACGTCCTCAACTTGGATCTGCATAGCAGCTCGCGCGCCAAGGGCGAAACCATGCTGGACACCATTTACACGCTCGAAGCCATGAATACCGACATTTTCGTGATCCGGGATTCGGAAGCCGGGATGCCGGAATTCCTCATCGATCACGTGGCGCCGCACGTGTCGGTCATCAGCGCCGGAGAGGCCCACGTGTCCCACCCGACCCAAGGACTGCTCGACGCCCTGACCATCAGGACCCACCAGCGGCGATTTGCGGGGCTCAAAGTGTCCATCGTCGGCGATATCCTGCATTCGCGGGTTGCCCGCTCGAGCTCTCGCGCGCTCCAAACCCTCGGCGTGAGCGAGCTGCGCCTGGTGGCACCGCAGGCGCTATTGCCATCGGAGGATGAATTCCGCGGTGCGCTGCGCTTTACGCGAATCGAGGACGGCATCGCGGGGGCCGACGTGGTGATGATGCTGCGCATTCAGAAGGAACGCATGGCGGAGGCGGCGGCGCTCGACGAAGCCGCATACTTCCGGGATTTCGGCCTGGATGCGCGGCGCTTGAAGCTGGCATCGCCCAACGTGCTGGTGATGCATCCCGGCCCGATGAACCGCGGCGTCGAAATCACCTCAGAGGTGGCCGACGGTCCCCGTTCGGTCATCCGGGAACAGGTCAACAACGGCGTCGCCGTGCGCATGGCGGTGCTCGCGTCCATCGCCGCGACACTCACCCGGCATCGCCGGCCCCTGTAGCCGCCTGCAGCGTCAAAGGGCGCAATTGCGCCGGCGGTCCGGCCGGCTCCGCCAACCGCATCAGCGCCTGGCCCATGCGAATGCGACGGCCCTCGAATACCTCGCCACACAGGGAAATGCCCGGAGGGGCCAGCACGATGATGGTCGAACCGTGCTCGAACCAACCCATCTCGGCGCCCTTGCGCAGCTCCGCGTCGCAGGGAATGAGGTTGGAACCGCAATACCGAAGGTGCAATCGCACGTCGATGAACCTTAGGCGGATGCTCGCGACCAGGATGGCCGCAACCGGCACCAGGGTGATCAGCGCGCCCATGGGCAGCATGCGGCAGCGGATCACGGCCCGTTCATTTTTGCAGAAAAGCCGCTCGATGCGCCGCAGCGCGATGGGATTGACGTTCCAGGTGTCGCCCGCGATGTAATTCACCTGTTCCACGCGGCAATCGTAGGGAGCATGAAAGCGGTGGTACATGCTCGACGTCAGTCGCAGCGTCGCGAACTGTCCGCCGAGATAATGACGGGCGAGTTCGGAGTCGCCGAGAAGATCCGATACCGGATACGCAAAACCCTTGGCCTGCAGCGCCGAACCGGCCTCCACCCTTCCGCAGGCGCCCACGATCGCATCGCAGGGGCTGGACACTATTTCGGGATCGGTTTCGATCGGTCGCGCGCCGACCTTCAGTTCGCGGGTAAAGCAATCATGCAGACTCTTGAAGCGCGATCGCTTCGCATCGCTCAGATCGAGATCCGAGAACACCCGCCACAACCACATGCAGGCCGCGTACACCCACGGATGCTCGATGCGGCTCAACCAGCCGACGAACTGGGTGAGCCAACGCCGCGGTAAGCGATTGGTGAGCAGGAAATTGATGTCTTCCTGCCCGACGATTCGCCCGATCAGGGAGCGTGCGGTCATCTTAATGTCATTCGGCTGCAATATGGTGCCGAGTCCAAGGAATTCCGTGATCACAACGCCAATTCTCATACTGCTGGGCGCGTGCGCCTCCGGCGTGCTCTTGCACAAGTTGCGCTTGCGGCTGCAGTTGTCGCGCGCGAAGCACCGGTCGCTCACGGGCCATGCGCGCATGGCCCGCCGCTTCGCCAGACTGGTGCCGTTCTACGAGTACGGCGAGGAGCGGTTTTTCCGGGTGGACGGGGCACCCGACGCCGTTGCGGCGGGGCGGCGCGCCGGTTTCATGCGCCTGGCAGCCGGATTCGCCGAAAGCAGCAAGAAGAACATCGAATTGACCGCCGCCGTGGTCGACGGCGTCTCCGACCTGCAGTTCACGGCGCGCTACCGCGTGCCGTTCCAGTTCAGCCGCTTCGTCCGCCAGCATCTCAAGATCGGCGCCTTCGTGGAATCCTCGTCCGGGGTCTCGATCACCGATCTCGACGGCAATCGCCGGTACGACCTCACCGGCTCGTACGGCGTAAACGTGTTCGGCTACGATTTTTACAAGGATTGCATTGCTCGAGGCGGCGAGCGCGTGCGGGAGCTGGGGCCGGTATTGGGCGCCTACCACCCGGTGACCGCCTACAACGTGCGCCGTCTGTTGGAAATCTCCGGCCTGGAAGAGGTGTCCTTTCACATGTCGGGTACCGAGGCGGTCATGCAGGCTGTGCGGCTGGCCCGGTATCACACGCGCCGCAGCCGCTTGGTGCGCTTCTGCGGCGCCTATCACGGCTGGTGGGGCGACGTGCAGCCGGGCGTCGGCAATCCGCTCGCGGCGCGCGATACCTACACGCTGAAGGACATGGACGATGCCGCCCTGAGGGTGCTCAAGAGCCGGCGCGACATCGCTTGTGTGCTCGTCAATCCGCTGCAGGCGCTGCATCCGAACATCAGCGCGCCCGGAGACTCGACTCTGATCGACGGCGGCCGCAGCGCACACTTCGACGCCGCCGCATACCGCCTCTGGCTGCGCAAATTGCGTGCCGTCTGCAGCGAACGCGGGATCGTGCTGATTTTCGACGAGGTCTTCGTCGGCTTCCGGCTTGCCCCGGGCGGCGCGCAGGAATACTTCGGCGTGCGCGCCGACATGGTCACCTACGGCAAGACGGTGGCCGGCGGCCTGCCGGTGGGCGTTCTGTGCGGAAGACGCGAATTCATGCGGCGCTTTTTCGACGACCGGCCGGCCGACATATGTTTCGCGAGAGGCACCTTCAATGCCCATCCCTACGTCATGGGCGCCATGTACGAATTCCTGCAGCGTCTCGATGGCGGCGCCGTTCGAGCGCTCTACGACGGGCTCGGCGTGTGGGATAAGCGCGCACAGGCCCTCAACGAGCGGTTGATCGCGGCGCAATTGCCGCTGCAGGTCGCGAATCTGTCGACGATCTGGACGATCTGCTATACGCGGCCGTCGCGATATAATTGGATGCTGCAGTACTATCTGCGCGCCGCGGGTCTGGCCCTCTCCTGGGTCGGCACCGGACGGCTCATTTTCAGCCTCAATTACACCGCCGAGGAATTCGCCGAGGTTGCCGACAGAATCCTGGCTGCGGCCCGTGCGATGCACGAGGACGGCTGGTGGTGGACGCCGCCCGGATTGACCAACAAATCCATCCGGCGCGGCATCCTCAAGGAAATGATTCAAGCGCGCTGTTCGTCGCCCATCGGATCCATGAGCTCTCCGCGCAGCAGGTAAAGCGGCGATTTGCAGTAGAGCTTCACGTCGTGAAACGGATCGGTGATGATCTTGGTCAGCCACACCAGCCCGGTCTGCACGTCTCTGAGAAAAAACAGCTGGACCGTCCGAAACAGCAGCGCGCCGATGCCGACGACGAGCCAAATTGCGCCCACGTGCCGCATGATTTCAGCGCCGCCGGCATACGGGGCGAACAGGCCGAACAGGGTCGGGGACAGCAGCAACACCACCGGCGAGAGCGCCCAGATGATGTGCAGTATCACCTTGCGGTGCAGGTTGTATCCGACCTTGATGTCTTCCTTGTATTCGTGGGTGACGTGATTGACCTCGTCGTAGCCCTTGGGCTCGAAGAAAAAGTGCCCTGACTGGCGGCTCACCATGGCCACGAGCCAGCCGATCAAGGCGGCCGCCATGGGATCCGTGAACAACAACACGTAGGCAACGAGAAAGCTGATGGCGCTCAAGAGGTGCAAGGATTGATTGATGCGGCTGTGATGGTAAAAGCGGTGGTCGTCCCATCGCTGCGTTTGCAGTTCCGCCCAAAAGTTTCGCATTAGGCCTCCCTCGAATGAAAATTACGTTCAAGTCGCAACCATAGGAAATATCGGATTTTCATTGCAGGCCGGTTACAACACGCTGGTTCGACCCCCACGGAGGTCACAAAATCGCAAAAATACATCCTGCTGAGCGCAAAAGCCCGGTCAAACGTTCATGTATTCGTCACAGGGCCGTGCCACCGTGCCCCAGCATGAGGATCATGATCGTTACGGACGCATGGTTTCCGCAGACCAACGGCGTGGTAAGCACATTGGCTCAAACCGCCGAGTGGCTCGGCCGCTTCGGTCACGACGTGAGGATGCTGACACCCCGCAACTTTCGCAGCGTCGCCTGTCCGACCTATCCTGAAATACGTCTGTCGCTGTTGCCGAGAAAGGCGGTGCAGCACGAGATCGCCGCCTTCGCACCACAAGCCCTGCACATCGCGACCGAGGGCCCGCTCGGACTGGCGGCGAGGCGCCATTGTCTGCGGCAGCGGATTCGGTTCACCACCTCCTACCACACCCAGTTCCCGCAATACCTGCGGGCCCGGTTTCCGGTTCCGCTGTGCATGTCGTATTGGGCGCTGCGCCGGTTTCACGGCGCCGCCGTCCGATGCATGGTCAGCACCGGCTCCGTCCGCGATGAATTACGGGCACGGGGTTTCAAGAACTTGGCAACTTGGCGCCGGGGCGTCGACACCGGGGTGTTCAAACCCATGCGCAAGGATTTCTTGCGGCTGCCGCGGCCGATCGCCGCCTACGTGGGCCGCGTGGCAATCGAAAAGAACATCGATGCATTCCTGCAGATGCCTTGGAAGGGCAGCAAGATGGTCATCGGCGACGGCCCCGAACGGGCGCGCCTCGAAGCGCAGCACGGCGACGTGCTGTTCACCGGCTACCGGTTCGCGCAGGAACTCGCCCGTTACCTGGCGGCCGCGGACGTCATGGTGTTCCCGAGCCGCACCGACACGTTCGGTCTCGTCAATCTCGAAGCCATGGCCTGCGGCGTACCCGTGGCGGCGTACCCCGTCACCGGGCCGATTGACGTGATCGAAGATGGGGTGACCGGAGCTTTGGATGTCGACTTGGGGGCGGCCGCGGTGCGGGCGTTGAAGATCGATCCGCAGGACTGCCGGGCGCATGCTTTGCGCCACGGTTGGGATGTAAGCACGAGGGAATTCGAAGCGAATCTGGCGTCCTGCGGCTCCGCCGAATCGGAACGGGCGCCCTGCACGCTGGCCCCCTCCCCGCAGGCGCCGGCGAATCCGGCTCCCGTCGAGCCCGCCTGACATCAGCCGAAGTTTATTTTCGCCTCGAGGTTGGTGCGCGAATCGGCGCTTGCCAGCGCCTCCTCCAATTCGATTCGCCCTTCGCGCACCAAATTGTACAGCGAGCTGTCGAAACTCAGCATGCCGCGCTCGGTGCCGGTGCGGATCGCTTCCTTGACGCCGATCACGTCTCCCTTCTTGATGAGCTCGGACACGTGCGGCGTATTGACCATCACTTCCGATGCGGCGACCCGCACCCCGGATTTTGTCGCGACCAGGCGCTGCGAGAGAATCGCGCGAAGATACTGGGAAAGATCCAGAAAAATCTGGTTGTGCTGATCGCGTGGAAACATATTGATGATGCGGTCCAACGTCTCCGCGCAATTATTCGCATGCAGCGTCGCAATGCACAGGTGCCCGGTCCCGGCAAGCGCGATGGTGGCCTCCATCGTCTCGCGATCGCGGATTTCGCCCACCAGGATCACGTCGGGCGCCGAACGCACGGCGCTGCGCAACGCGCGCGCGAAGGATTTCGTGTCTAGCCCCACCTCGCGCTGGTTGACGATCGACTTCTTGTTCGAGTGCAGAAACTCGATCGGATCCTCGATCGTCAGGATGTGATCCGAGGAGGTTTCATTGCGGTAGTTGATCATGGCGGCGAGCGTGGTGGATTTCCCCGCTCCGGCGGCGCCCACCATGAGAATCAACCCGCGCTTCAACATCACCAAATCCTTCAGGATATCGGGCATGCCCAATTCTTCGAGCTTGGGCATCTCGGCGGTGATGTAGCGCAAAACCATCGCAGGATAGCCGCGCTGATAAAAGACGTTGACGCGAAAGCGTCCGAGCCCCGGCTCGGAAATCGCGAAATCGATCTCCAACTCCTGGTTGAAGTGCTCGATTTGTTCGGCGGTCATCAGTCCGAGCGCCGCTTGGCGCACCGTTTCGGGACTCAACACCTGTTTGTTGACCGGAAATATTTTGCCTTCGATTTTTATCTTGACCGGCGCATTGCAGGTGAAAAACAGGTCCGACGCCTTTCTCTCGACCATCAATTTGAACAACGGCTTGGTGTTCATCACCTGAGCCGGCGCCACGGCGGATATTTCGGGCACCTAGAACACCTGGCCTTCTTCTTCCTCGACGATCTGCAGCGCCGCGCCGCCGTCATCCGGATTCTTCATTTCCCGCTTGCTCTCGAGTTTCACCCGAAGCCGCAATTCGTTCTTCGAGTCGGAGTTGCGCAGAGCGTCCTCGTAGGAGACCATTCCCGCTTCGTACAGGTCGAAAAGCGCCTGGTCGAATGTCTTCATGCCCAAGCGATTGGAGCGCGCCATCACGTCCTTGATCTTCGCGACCTCGCCCTTGAAGATCAAATCCGAAATCAGCGGCGAGGCCAGCATGATTTCCATGGCCGCGATGCGTCCCGAGCCGGCTTCGCGGGGTATCAAGCGCTGCGATATCAGCGCGCGGATGTTGAGCGACAGATCCATCAGCAGCTGCTCGCGCCGCTCCTCCGGGAAGAAGTTGATGATGCGGTCGAGCGCCTGGTTGGAGCTGTTGGCATGCAGCGTGGCGAGCACCAAATGCCCGGTCTCCGCAAATTGAATGCCGTACTCCATCGTCTCGCGGTCGCGGATTTCGCCGATCAGAATCACATCGGGCGCCTGACGCAGAGTGTTCTTGAGCGCCAGATGCCAGCTCTCGCAGTCCACGCCCACCTCGCGGTGCGTCACCACGCAGCCCTTGTGGGCATGCACGTATTCGACCGGATCCTCGATGGTGACGATGTGACCGCGGGTCTTTTCGTTGCGATAGCCGACCATGGCCGCCAGCGATGTCGATTTGCCGGAACCCGTGCCGCCTACCAGAATCACAAAGCCGCGCTTCGACAGCACGACTTCCTTCAGGATGGGCGGCAGCTCGAGTTCTTCCAGGGTGGGGATCTTGGCGTTGATGGTTCGCAGCACGGCGCCGATGTAGCCCTGCTGAACGAACGCGCTGACGCGAAATCGCCCGATTCCGGGCGGGGCAATCGCGAAGTTGCATTCCTTGGTCGAGTCGAACTCCTTGGTTTGCCGATCGTTCATGATCGCGCGCACCAGACTCGAACTTTGTTCGGCGGTCAATGATCGGTCCGACTGGGGGCGGATCTCCCCGTCGACTTTGATCGCCGGAGGAAATCCGGCGGTAATGAACAGATCCGACCCCTTCTTCTCGACCATGCGCTTGAGCAGGTCTTGCATCAGCCGTATAGCTTGCTCGCGGTCCATTAGATGCTGTCCTTGTTCTGGGCCTTGTATTTCGCCTCTTCGCGGCTCACCACGCCTTTCTGCACCAATTCCTGCAGGCATTGATCGAGGGTTTGCATCCCCTGGCCCTGCCCGGTTTGAATGGCCGAATACATCTGCGCGATTTTGCCCTCGCGAATCAGGTTACGAATGGCCGGCGTGCCGATCATGATCTCGTGCGCCGCGATGCGGCCGCCGCCGACGCGCTTCATCAAGGTCTGGGAAATCACGGCGCGCAGACTCTCCGACAACATGGCGCGTACCATGTCCTTTTCGGCCGCCGGAAATACGTCCACGATGCGGTCGATGGTTTTGGCCGCCGAGCTGGTATGCAGGGTTCCGAAAACCAGGTGGCCGGTTTCCGCCGCGGTCAGCGCCAAGCGGATGGTCTCCAGGTCGCGCATTTCGCCCACCAGCACCACGTCGGGGTCCTCACGCAGCGCCGAACGCAATGCTTCGGTGAATCCCAGGGTATCGCGGTGAACCTCGCGTTGATTGACCAGGCAGCGCTTGCTCTCGTGCACGAACTCGATCGGATCCTCGATCGTGATAATGTGATCCGGACGGTTGTCGTTGCAGTGATTGACCATGCCGGCCAGGGTCGTCGATTTTCCCGATCCGGTCGGTCCGGTGACCAATACAAGACCGCGGGGGAGCATGCACAAGTCTTTGAACGTCTTCGGCGCATTCAGCTCGTCGAGCGACAATATCGTGGACGGAATGTTGCGGAACACGGCGCCGGCGCCGCGGTTCTGGTTGAAGGCGTTGACGCGAAAGCGGGCAAGCTTCGGAATCTCAAACGAAAAATCGGTCTCGAAGAACTCTTCGAACGCCTTGCGCTGCTTGTCGTTCATGATGTCGTACACCATGCTGTGCACTTCCTTGTGCGCCAGCGCCGGCATGTTTATGCGCTTCATGTCGCCGTCCACGCGAATCATCGGCGGAACACCCGCCGACAAATGCAGGTCCGAGGCGTTGTTCTTCACCGCAAAGGCGAGAAGCTGAGCGATATCAACCGCCATTTACGGCTCCTAATCCGGCTCCATGTAAGCCACCAGCAGTATATAAGAGGGCACCGCCACCCAATATGTTAATTGGTCCGCAGAATTTAGCGGTTCGCGTGAACCACGTCCGGTCTCGGATAAGTCATGCGGCCCGAGCAGCCGGGCGGGACCCGGGTTCGGTCACCCTGATCGCCGTTACCAAGGCCAAGCCTGCCGAATTATTGAGGGAGGCCGCCACGGCGGGCGTCACGGATTTCGGCGAAAATTATCTGCAAGAGGCCCTGGGCAAAATGGATCAGCTTCCGTCCGCCGCCCTGCACTGGCACTTCATCGGCGGCTTGCAGTCGAATAAGACTCGGGGCGTCGCCGAACGCTTCGAGTGGGTGCACAGCGTCGATCGATTCAGCATTGCGCGACGCTTGTCCGAACAGCGTCCTTTTCACGCCCCTCCGCTCAATGTGTGCATCCAGGTCGCCTTGGTGCCCGAACCGACCAAGGGAGGCGTCGAACCCGGGAACCTCGCACAGCTTGCGCTGCCGATGGCCGAATTGCCGCGGCTGCGGCTGCGCGGTCTGATGTGCGTGCCGCCGCCGCAGCCGGATGCGGGCGCGGAACGGTTCGTGTTCGCCCGCTTAAGACGTCTGCTCGAGGA
This sequence comes from uncultured Gammaproteobacteria bacterium, assembly GCA_963758145.1. Lineage (GTDB taxonomy): Bacteria > Pseudomonadota > Gammaproteobacteria > Steroidobacterales > Steroidobacteraceae > Bog-1198. The sequence continues at coordinate 585,712 of CAVWUK010000007.1, read as the reverse complement.
TCTGAACGCAAGAGGCCTCAAGCTCGATACACTGTCAATGGGAATGAGCGCCGATTACGAATCCGCCATTGCCGAGGGCGCAACGCATGTGCGCATCGGCACGGCGATCTTCGGCAGCCGATGAATCCGGTGGGACTTGGAAGAGGCGGACATGATCGACATACGCAGGCTTGCATTCATCGGCGGGGGAAATATGGCCGCCGCTCTGGTCGGCGGCCTGACCAAGCGCGGGATTCCGGGCGAGCGCATCGTGGTTGCCGACCCGAGCGAGCTGCAACTGCAGCGGTTGATGCGCGACTACGGCGTGCGCAGCGCGCCCGACAATGCAAGCGCGGTGACGGGCGCCGAGGTGGTCATTCTGGCCGTCAAGCCGCAGCAGATGCGCGTCGTGGCACTCGCATTGAGCCCGCACCTGGCCGCCTCGAAGCCCCTGGTCATCTCGGTTGCGGCCGGCATACCGCACGCGGCGCTCGCACGCTGGTTCGGGGCGCACATAGCGGTGGTGCGCACCATGCCGAATCGGCCGGCTCTCAACGGCTTTGGGGCCACCGGTCTGTACGCGCCCCCGAGCGTCGGCGCCGCCAATCGGGCCCTGGCGGAGTCCATCATGGCCGCCGTGAGCGCCACCGTATGGGTCGAACATGAATCGCAGATGGACACCGTCACCGCGCTCTCGGGCAGCGGCCCAGCCTACTTTTTTTTGTTCATGGAAGCGCTCGAAGCCGCCGCGCACGAGCGCGGGCTGCCCAACGAGGTCGCGCACAAGCTCACCTTGGAGACGGCGTTTGGGGCCGCGCAGATGGCGCGTCAATCAGCCGAATCGCTTGCTGCATTGCGCGAGCAGGTAACCTCCAAGGGCGGCACCACCGCGGCGGCGATCGAGGTGCTCGATGCTGCGGGCCTGCGCGCCATCGTTGCGCACGCGATAGCCGCGGCCGATCGCCGATCGGCCGAGCTCGCCGCTGAGTTTGGCGCTCCCTAGGAGCCCCGTCGATGGAAGCGATCAGATTTATCGTCGACACCCTGCTCTGGCTGTTGACGCTCGCCTTTGTCCTGCGTCTCCTGTTTCAGTGGGTGCGGGCGGATTTTCGCGACCCCATGGCGGATGCGATCGTGCGCGTCACCAATTGGTTGATCGTGCCGTTGCGGCGGCTGCTGCCGCCGATCGGCCGAATCGACACCGCCACCGTGCTTGCGGTGCTCGCCACCGCAGCCGTCCGCACCGAATCGATGTTCGTGCTTGGCGGCGTGGGCCTGGGCCACCCCTGGGCGCTCCTGCGGATGACGGTCATCGGCTTGATCGACTTGATCCTGCGCATCTACTTATTCGCTCTTTTGCTGTACTGGCTCACCAGTTTCGTCTCGCCCGGCGGTTATGCGCCGGGCATTCGATTGCTCGCGCAGCTCTGCGAACCGATTCTCCGGCCGGTGCGTCGAGTGATTCCCCCGATAGGGCAAATCGATTTCTCGGTCCTGTGGGTGTCGATTGCAATCGGCGCATTGTTGATACTTGTACGTTGAACATGCACTCCTAGATGCCTGAAAACACTGCCAACGACGCATCGGGGGAACTCGGCAGGAAGCGCTCGATCGGCGCGGAGGCCTTGAAAACTAGGCTCACGAGCGACTCGAAGCCGAATATTTTTTTTCATTTGCGCTAAACAACCGCTTTTTTCTGTGTTATTTTCTGCGCCGAGCTGAGTTTGTTGGCTTTATCACCGGCGTTCGCACCCAGCCGCGTTCGCAATTACCAGCAGGAGAGATCATATGGCGAAAAAGAATGCAGCACCGACCAAATCGGAAATTCTGGCTATTATTTCGAAGGATACGGACCTCACTAAGAAACAGGTCGGAGCCGTGTTTGACTCGCTTTCAGCCGTCATCAAGAAGAGTCTGCGCAGTCACGGTTTGTTTACCCATCCCGGACTTCTAAAGATGAAAGTCGTCAAGAAACCGGCCACGAAAGCGCGTGAAGGCATCAATCCGTTCAACGGCGAAAAGATGATGTTCAAGGCCAAGGCGGCCAGCAAGAAGGTGCGAATTGCCGCACTCAAGAACCTCAAGGAATTCGTGAACTGATCGGCCGGCGTCCGGGGCGGCTGGACGGATTCAGCCGCTCCGGATGGCGTCGATTACAGCCTGCCGAAGCAAGGGCAGGTGCCCGTGAAAGAAGTGTCCGACCCCGGGCATGACCACGAGTTTCGGCTGAGGATTGCAGTTCTTGACCCAGGCGAACACGCGCTTCGGGTCCACCACTTCGTCGCTGTCGCCCTGGACAACCAACCACGGACAGTTTGGCGTCCCCAGCGCGGAAAACCCCATCCGATCCACCGGTGGCGCCACGGTGATCAGCCGGCATGCACCCCGCTGGAGCGCCAAGCGCAAAGCGACGTAGGCTCCGAAGGAAAATCCGGCGAGCAGCAGCTGGCGCCCCGGCCAGCGTAATGCTCCGTACGAGGCCACGGCGTCCGCATCCGCAGTTTCACCGTTGCCGTCATCGTAAACTCCGGCGCTCGATCCCACCCCGCGGAAATTGAAGCGCAGAGCCGGGATGCCGGCTTCCCGAAGGGCGCGCGCCAGGGTGACCACGACTTTGTTGTCCATGGTGCCGCCGTGCAGGGGATGCGGATGGCAAAGCACCGCATAGCACTCTGCGGGAAGTTTGGGGTCCTCGGCGATCGCCTGCAGCCGGCCGGCGGGTCCCTCAATCGAGAGGCGCTCGAGCGCAACCGTTCCTACCGTCATTCGATACCGACGAGTTCCACGTCGAACACCAGCGTCGCGCCCGGTGGTATCGCGCCGCCGGCTCCGCTATCGCCGTAGGCGAGCTCCGCGGGTATGGTGAGTCGGCGGCTTCCCCCCACCTTCATTCCGACAACGCCCTGATCCCAACCCTTGATCACCTGGCCGGCGCCCACGGTGAAGCGAAATGGCTGGCCGGTGTTCGAAGAACTGTCGAATTGCCTGCCCTTGGTGTCAGGCGCGGTCGCCTCGTAAAGCCAGCCCGTATATTGCACGACCGCTCCCTGGCCCGCCGCCAGTGCCGCGCCCGTGCCCGGTCGCAACTCGACGATTTCCATGGAATGCGCGACGCCCGAGGGAGCGTCAGCCGGTCTCCCGCCGCATGCAACCAGAAAGCTTGCACAGCATGCGGCGACATAAATTTGTAACCTGCGGGGCGCCATACCCGCGCATCTTAGAGGATTTCACCGCGCGCGGCGCCTGCGATTCCCCAGCAGGGCGGCAAAGCTCGCGCCCATTTGGGCGTTGAAGCCCAACCATCGATGCCGAAGGGCGCCGAACGCGTCATCGAACTCATCCGCGACTTGTAATACCCACTCCATGCGGCAAAAGTGTATGCAGCGCCGCGACCGTTGGCCGTGAGTCGAGTCACATACTTGCCATGGTGCGGGCGGCTGCGTACGCTCCGCTCTACATGCAGCGAATTCTCGTCCTTAACCCAAAAGGCGGTTCGGGTAAAACGACGATAGCGACAAATCTCGCCAGTTACTTCGCGAGCCAGGGCGACCATCCGCTGTTGTCGGACAACGACCCGCAGGGCTCCAGCACTCGCTGGCTGAAGAAACGCACGCCCGAGCAGGCCTTCATCCACGGTGTCGCCGCGTTTGAACGCAACAGCCGCATCACTCGCGCCTGGCAGCTGCGGATACCGCCCGACGCGGCGCACGTCATCGTCGATACCCCCGCGGCCCTGATGGGGCAGGACATGCCCGACATGACCAAGAGCGCCGACGCCATCATCGTCCCGGTTCTGCCCTCCGATATCGATATTCACGCATGCTCGCGCTGTATTGCCGACCTGCTGCTGATAGCGAAGGTGCGGCGCGACGAGAATCGAATCGCGGTGATCGCCAATCGCGTCAAGCGCAACACGGTGATCTATCAATCGCTGATGCGCTTTCTGGAGACCTTGCGCATTCCCGTGATCGCGACTTTGCGGGATTCGCAGAACTATGTGCGGGCCGCTGAGCAGGGGGTCGGCTTGCACGAGATGAAGACGGCCTTGGTGGCGCAGGATCTGGAGGATTGGGCGCCCCTGCTGGCGTGGTTGAAGGCGAAAGAGGTTATGTGGCAGCCGGATGCCGGCATCAATCCATTGCCGGAAACCGCTTGAGCGGCCGGCGGCGGTCGGTCTACTTTTTCTCGTCCCAGGCGCCGCGGGCCTTCTCGGCCCAGTTTTTGTAGCTGTGCCAATTGTAAAGACTGGTGGTGATTGCCGCATGGCGCCCACCGGTCTTGTAAACATCACGCGGAGCGGTGGTCCCCGTTTTGCCGAGGCCCGGCTCCGCCCGCGGCGCGCGGCGGTCCACTCCCGTGTATCGAATCGGACTTTTTATGTCGTTCATCTGGTGCCTCTATGCTGTGACTGACATTATGGGTCGCGCATCCCCTAGGGCAGGAACTGTGTCACAGGCAAGCAGGACCCGTCGCGGGCCGTAAGAGCGCATTGCGATGCGCATCTCACAGACCGTCACGGTAAGTTAAATGGGCGAATTTCCGCGCGTTCGACGGGCGCGGAACAGCGGCTCAAGTTCCTCGACGCGATAATGAACGCGCTGCGGAGCGCTCACGCCACCAAGCGGTAGCACGGGGTGTATTCGGCGCCGGTGAGCTTCATGCGCCGCTGCGCCACGAACGACCGCAGCAGCCGGTCGAGGGGCTCCATGATCGACGGCTCGCCGGTGAGCTCATAAGGCCCATGGCGCTCGATCGCGGCGACCCCGTACTCCTTGATGTTGCCGGCCACGATGCCGGAGAACACCCGCCGCAGATTGGCCGCGCGCTCGTGAACCTGCTGATCGCGGGCGAGGCGCAAACCCCGCATCGACGCATGCGTCACCTCGAACGGCCGCTGGAATTCGAGCGGAATATTGAGCAGCCAGTTGAATCCGTAGGAATCGCTTTGCCGGCGCCGATAGTCGCGCACCTGCGCGAGCCCGGCCACCATCGCGCGCGCCACCCCGGCCGGATCGTCGACGATGATGCGGTAGCGCGACTGAGCGGCTTCGCCCAGCGTCGCGCCGATGAATTCGTGGATCTGCTGAAAGTAGTCGGCGGCGTCGGCCGGACCGGTGAACACCACCGGGAACGGCATGGCGATATTGGCGGGGTCGAGCAAGATTCCCAGCAGGTAAAGTATCTCCTCAGCCGTGCCTGCACCACCCGGAAAAATGACGATGCCGTGGCCCAATCGCACGAACGCCTCCAAGCGCTTCTCGATGTCCGGCATGATGACCAAGTGGCTGACAATGGGGTTGGGCGGTTCGGCCGCTATGATGCCGGGCTCGGTAATGCCCAAGTAGCGGCCGTTGACGATGCGCTGCTTCGAGTGGCCGATGGTGGCGCCTTTCATCGGTCCTTTCATGGCGCCGGGGCCGCAGCCCGTGCATACGTCGAGGCCGCGAAGCCCGAGTTCGTAGCCGACTTTCTTGGTGTAGTCGTACTCGACGCGCCGGATCGAATGTCCGCCCCAGCACACCACCAATTTCGGCCCCACCTGCGGCTCCAGCACCCGCGCGTTACGCAGGATGTGAAACACCGCGTTGGTGATGCTCGAGGAGGACGTGAGATCGAAGCGACCGCTTTCGATGATCTCATTGGAGATGAAAACCACGTCGCGGAGCACCGCGAACAGGTGATCTTTCAATCCTATGATCATCTGACCATCGACAAACGCGGAAGCCGGCGCATTCTTGATTTCCAGCTTGATTCCCCAGGCACGCCGCACGATGCGCAAATCGAAATCCCGGTATTTGTCGAAAATCGCGCGCGCATCGTGCAGATCGCTGCCGGTGTTGAGCACTGCCAGGGCGCACTTTCGGAACAGCGAATAAAGGCCTCCCTGGCCGGAATCGAGCAGTTTGGCGATCTCCTGCTGCGAGAGGTGCTCGAGGCTCCCCTTGGGCGCGACACGGGCGTCGACCAAGTCGGACGATAGGATCGTGGTTTCCACGGGGCACCTTAAGTTACGGATAGATATCGATCGGGATGTTGTCTTGAGTGCGCATCCACACTTCAACCATATCGGAATTCGATAAGGCGATGCAGCCGTCCGTCCAATCGTTCGATGAATAATAGACGTACGGATATTTCGGGGCATTCGGCAGGCCGTGGATCATGATCAACCCGCCCGGCGCCCATTTGTGCTTGCGCGCTCGCGACTCGTCCTCCTTGTTGGGGTAGGAGACCTGGATCGCCAGAAAGAATTCGCTGCGCGTATTGCGCCGCTCCAGGTAGTAGCGCCCCTCGGGGGTCCGAAAATCGTGTTCGCGCTCCTTTTGGCCCACCGGAGACAGCCCCAGCGCCACCTTGTACGCACCGAGCAAACGGCTGCCGCTGTACAGGTACAACTTGTGCTCCGACTTGTGGACCACCACGTGATCCGCAGCCGCCATTTCCTCGGCGGCCACCGTTTCGGGGCCCGCCGCACCGCTTGCGGTCAACAGGATTGCCCACAGACTCGCGGCGTGCAGCCGCCTGCTGCGATTGAACATTGTCAAATTATAGCCTGTCGCGCGCACAAGAAAACCGGTTGCAGCTCACGGACCGGGCGGAATTGTGAAATGGGAACATGGCTATTGCCGATTTATCGGCACGACCCGAGGCAGCGTAATGGACGTTCCCGGCCGCACATCGCTGAAATCCACATCGGGATTGTATTGCGCCACAAGCCAAATCGGCATGTCGCCGCGTTGTTGCGCGATCGTCCAGAGCGACTCGCCGCGCTTCACGTCGTAGTTTTCGGTACCGGCAATCCGATGTCCGGCGAAAAACGCGTCCTGCAGCTGGCGGTGGTAGTCGCGGCGCGCGGCGACGAATTCTGCCGCGGTGACGCGGGACAAATCGAGCTTGAGCTTGCGGCCGAGGGCCACCACGGCGTTCTTGGGCAGCTTGTTCAAGCCGCGCAGGACCCGCGAATCGACCCGGCACCAATCCGCGAAATGCCCCAGCGTTTCCTCCGCTTGCACGACCACGGTATCGTCCGCGGCAACGCTGTAATCCGTCACGTCGGAAATTCCGGTCGGCGCGCCGGCGGGCAGCAGGGCCGCGCTGTCAGTTTGTCCGCGCGAGACCGGTTCCTTGGGCGCCGCCACGACGATGTCGGGGAGCATGGGCTCCTCGCCCGCCGCGCCGGAAGCCAACGACACGTCCGGGGCCCGCGCGGGCCCGGCCGGGGCCGGTGCAATCGGCGCATGCACCACCGATACGCCCGCAACCGCTTCCGCGCCGCCGACCTCGGCGCGCGACGGCGGCATCGGAATGCGCACTACTTCGCCGCGCTCGATCGCATGGGCCCCGCTCCAGCCATTCGCGGCCAGCAATCGCGCCAATCCGACGCCGCTTGCCGCCGCGATGCCGGCCAGCGTCTCGCCGCGGCGCGCCCGATGGCTGCCGTCGTTGCGCTGAGCCAGGTAGCGTTGGTTCGGCGGCAGGCGCGCCCAGGCCGCGGCGATCTCGGTATCCGGGAGCCGCCCCGGGATGCGCAGCGCGTAGCCTCGGGGCACCAATCGCGCCCCGTTCCAGATCGGCGGGCGCAAAGCCGGATTCAAGACCTTCAGGGCTCCCATGTCGACGTTGAAAGCTTTCGCCAGATCGTCAACGGCGATGTAGTCCGGCAATTCGACCGGAGTATTCTGGGTGTCCGGAAGCGGAGTGATCGGACCGAAATATCTCTCCGCGTTGCGATCCACCTCGAGCGCCGCCAGGAACGAGACATAGAAATTGCGGGAGGCGAACCCGAAGGTGGCGCCTTGATAACGCTTGACGATGACTGCGATATCGCTCGTCCCCAATTGTTCCTGGGCGCGCCGCAGCCCGCCGGGCCCGTGATTGTATGCGGTGACGGCGAGGGGCCAGGTGCCGAGCAGCCGATAGTTGTAGAGCATCAAATCGGCGGCCGCCTCGGTCGCGGTGTAGGGGTCCAACCGCTCGTCGACCAGGCTGTCGACCCGCATGAAGCGCCTGGCGGTCGAGGGCATGAACTGCCACAGCCCGGCTGCGCCGACCTTCGAATAGGCCGCGGGATTGAACGATGACTCCACGTGCGGCAACGCGGCCAGCTCCTTGGGCACGCCATGCTGCTCGAGCACTCGCGCGATGTGCGCCTCCCAAGACGCGGCTCGTATCAAGCCCTCGTAGAATCGATCCGCTTGCCCCAATTGGAAGCGAATACGGCCGATCGCATCGATGAAATCCGCCGGCTTCGCGTCTTCGCCGAAGGCATGCAGAATCCGCCGTTCGTGCGCCGTCAAATTGTCGGTCTCGCCCGCGGCGAATCGACGCAACAGCGCCGCGTAGTGCGCCTTGGCTTCCGCTACGCGGCGCTCCCGCTGCGGGGGCGACGTGTCGGGGTCGAAACGCAATACCTCATACACGAGTGAGAGATTCCAATCATCGTGGAGCAGGCCCTGGTCGGTGGTGACCTCGGTGTACACCCGGATCCAGAAGCGTACATCCCGCTCGAGTTCCGGCGGATGAACGAACGGATCGCCTCCCTCGGCGGCGAGGACCCGGGCGGCTATGAGCGGCGCCAGCATGAAGCATAGCGCCATGAACTTGGGTAGCTTAACTATCTGCCGGCTATCCGCACTTCGAATCGCCGCAATTCAAACAGGTATTGCACCCGTCCAGCACCACCACGGCCGCGGTGCTGCACTTCGTGCACAGTTGCGCTCCTTCGGGAAAATGCGATTTCGAAAACGCGTCCGCTTGTTTGGATCGCGCCTCGAACTCCTCACGCTTCTCCTGGACCAATTTGCGCTGGTGGACGTCGAGTTCCGTCTTCTTCAGCAATCCGATCGACTGCAGGTGACGCTCGATCACGTAACCCAATTCGGCAATGGTCGACGGCATGAATTTTCCGCCCGGCTGCCAATAGCCGCCGCGCGGATCGAAAACCGCCTTGAGCTCGTCGACCAGGAAGGTGGTATCGCCGCCCTTGCGAAACACCGCCGAAATGACCCGCGTCAATGCAACGATCCATTGGAAGTGATCGAGATTCTTCGAGTTGATGAACACCTCGAACGGCCGGCGCTGTTCGTGCGGAGTTCCCTCGTTGAGCACGATGTCGTTGATCGTGACGTACATGGCATGATCGGACACCGGGGTCTTGATCTTGTAGGTCGAGCCGATCAACACCTCCGGACGCTCGAGCTTCTCGTGCATCCAGATCACGTTGTCCTGGGTCTTCAGGGGGTCTTTGGACCCTCCAACCGTCGACGCATCCTTGGCTTCCGGCTTCAGGACGCGGTACTTGGCGATCTTCTTTTCGATCTTGATGTGAGCCATATCAGAATTTCCCGTAATAGCCTTCTTTCAGCGCATCGAAGAGATTCGCGGCGGTATGCATTTCGCCGTCGTATTCGATTTCTTGGTCGCCCCGCGCCTCGACCTCCGTGCCGTCCTCCAAGGTGAACACATAGGTGGTGTTCTTGAGGTCGTCCTCCTTGACCAAAACGCCCTGAAAGGCTTCCGGATTGAAGCGAAACGTCGTGCAGCCCTTGAGCCCCTGCTCGAAGGCATACAGGTAGATGTCCTTGAAATCCTCGTATTTGTAATCGGTGGGTACGTTGGCCGTCTTGGAGATCGACGAATCGACCCAAAGCTGCGCCGCCGCCTGGATGTCCACATGCTCCTTCGGGCCAATATCGTCGGCGGAGACGAAATAATCGGGCAGCTTCTCCGCCGGATTCTGCGAGTCGGGTATCGCGCGCGGATTCACCAGTTCGCGGTAGGCGAGCAGTTCGAACGAAAATACGTCGACTTTTTCCTTGGACTTCTTGCCCTCGCGTATCACGTTGCGGAAGTAATGGTGCGCAAACGACGGTTCGATGCCGTTCGATGCGTTGTTCGCCAACGACAGCGATATGGTGCCTGTCGGTGCGATCGAGGTATGGTGCGTGAAGCGCGAACCGACCTCGGCCAGCTCGTCCACCAGTTCCGGCGAGGCTTCGGCGATGCGCTGCATATAGCGGCTGTAGCGCGCATGCAGCACCCGCCCCGCGACCCTGGCTCCGACCCGCCAGCCGTCCTTGACCATCTCGGGGCGTTTGCGCAGCATTTCGCGAGTTACCGTGAATTCCTCGTTCATGATCGGCGCCGGGCCTTTTTCTCGCGCCAGATCGAGTCCGGCTTCCCATCCCGCGACCGCCATTTCACGTGACACGTTCTGCGTAAAGGCCACCGATTTCTTGGAGCCGTACTTCATGCCCAGCAAGGTGATCGTCGAACCCAATCCCAAAAATCCCATTCCGTGGCGGCGCTTGCGGATGATTTCATCGCGCTGCGGCGCCAATGGCAGGCCGTTGATTTCGACCACGTTGTCCAGCATGCGCGTGAAGATCTTCACCACCTTCCGGTAGGTCTCCCAATCGAAGCGCGCATCGTCGGTGAACGGATCGACCACGAACTTGGTGAGATTCACCGATCCCAGCAAGCACGACCCGTACGGCGGCAAGGGCTGCTCGCCGCATGGGTTGGTGGCGCGGATGTTCTCCACCCACCAGTTGTTGTTCATCTCATTGACCCGGTCGATCAGGATGAAGCCGGGTTCCGCGAAATCGTAGGTCGAGGACATGATCAAGTCCCAAACGCGGCGAGCCGGCAGGGTCTTGTAGATCTTGCACGCGACCAGTCCCTCGGCATTCGAGATATATCCATTGGTGTCGGGCCATTCGCGCCACACGAACCTGGAACCGTCCTCGAGGTCGGGCTGCTCCGCCGCGAACTCCTTTTCCCCGAGCGGAAAAGCGAGCTTCCAGTCTCCGCCGCTCCTGACTGCATTCATGAACTCATCGCTGATCAACAGCGACAAATTGAACTGCCGCAGGCGCCCGTTCTCGCGCTTGGCACGAATGAATTCCAGTACGTCCGGATGGCCGATATCGAAGGTGCCCATTTGAGCCCCGCGGCGGCCGCCGGCCGAGGACACCGTGAAGCACATCTTGTCGTAGATATCCATGAACGACAAAGGGCCCGAGGTATAGGCTCCGGCTCCCGAAACGTAGGCCCCGCGCGGCCGCAACGTCGAGAATTCGTAGCCGATGCCGCACCCGGCCTTCAGGGTGAGGCCTGCCTCATGAACCTTGTTCAAGATATCGTTCATCGAATCGCGGATGGTGCCCGACACCGTGCAATTGATGGTCGATGTGGCGGGCTTGTGTTCGAGTGCGCCGGCGTTCGAGGTGACGCGCCCGGCCGGAATCGCCCCGTGGCGCAGCGCCCACAGAAACGATTCGTACCACTGCTCGCGGCGGTCTTCGATCTCCACGTCGGCGAGCGCACGCGCGACACGCTGGTAGGTATCGTCCATCGAATGGTCGATGGGGGATCCGTCCTTCGCGATCAGACGATATTTTTTATCCCAAATGTCGTAGGACGCTTCCTGAAAGGGAATGCTGCCGACATCTTTGGGCTGTATTTTGACCACCGTGTTCATGGGTATTGAAAACGCTCCCTTAATAATCATGGCGCGACACTCAAAGACAAGTGGCGGTGGTCCCTGTGCGCAAGACTTGCCTTGCGAACGGTCAACAACTAAGGGGGACTATCGCGAACTTAAAACCACAACATATTGTGTCCGGTGTTGAAGGTTAAGACCTCAGCGCGATTAGCGTCAAGACTTTTTTATGCTAAATTTAGACTAAAAAAAATAATATTAATCAAGGTGTTACAGAATTCTTCCGAGAAATTTCCTCATTACACTTTTTGATGGTCCGGTCAAGCGGGAAAAACCTCAACCGCAACATGTTGTGTTTCACACGTTATCCACATTATGTGCCATTGACATTATCTGAACTCTACCGTCACCTTCCCGCCGTTTGACTCCCGAGCGGCTCGGTCGCTTTTTTTCGGCTCCCAAACCCGCGCACCGAAACGCTTCGCGCCGGCCCCATTTCGCCCGCCATGCGTTCGATGCGCAGCGCCGCCGGGAGCCGATTCGGGGACACGAGACGGCGCGGCGCAAATCGCAATTCCATAACTTGCTCGGGAAAAGCCGCGGCGGATTGCTGGCGCGGCCGCCTAAGAGGGTCCGCTGCGTGCGGCCTTGCGTGTAAGATCGCAAACCGTAAGAGGGTGCCGGGCGTCGGACGAACTTCCGGCCGCGCGGTTTCGCGCAGGGCGCCCGTTAGCGGATGATTTTATTCTACAAAGGAATGCGCATGAATCGGCGTATCAGGTTTGCGGCCACGCTGGTGGCCACCATGGCCATGTCGACCGGGCCGGCGGCAATGGGGCCGGCGGCGTTTGCCGCATTGCCCGCGCCACCCGCCATGGATGCGGCGCCGATGCCCTCCTTGGCCCCGATGGTCAAGCGTGTTGCGCCGGCGGTGGTCAATGTCGCGACTCGCGGCACGATTAAGGAGCGGCCCGGGCAGCGCAATCCCTTGATGGATGATCCCTTCTTCCGCCGTTTTTTCGATATACCGCCCGATGCGAAACCGCGTGAGCGGCAATTCCAGAGCGCCGGTTCCGGCGTGATCGTCGACGCCAAGAACGGCTACATACTCACCAATTACCACGTGGTGGAAAATGCCAGCGAAATCACCGTCACTCTCCTGGACAACCGCAGTTTCTCGGCGAAGGTGGTCGGCTCGGACGAGGGTGCGGACATCGCCGTGCTGCAAGCGAAGCAACCGAATCTGGTCGCCATGACGCTCGGCGATTCGTCACACCTGGAAGTCGGCGATTATGTGGTCGCCATCGGCAATCCATTCGGCCTTCAGAACACCGTGACCGCGGGCATCGTCAGCGCGCTCGGCCGTTCGGGCATAAACCCCGAGGGCTACGAGGACTTCATCCAGACCGACGCTTCGATCAATCCCGGCAATTCCGGCGGCGCCTTGGTTAACTTGCGCGGCGAATTGGTGGGGATCAACTCCGCGATTCTGTCCGGCAACGGCGGCAACATCGGCATCGGCTTCGCCATTCCGGTGAACATGGCCAAGGGCGTCATGGATCAGTTGATCAAGTACGGCCAGGTGAAGCGCGGCGTTCTCGGCGTGAATATCTACAATGTCACGCCCGACATCGCCAAGGAATACGGCCTGAGCGAATCGAGCGGCGCGTTGGTGGCGGGCGTAAACCAGGGCTCCGCTGCGGAACGCGCCGGCATAAAAACCGGTGACATCATCACCGCGCTCAACGGCGTCACCATCAAGGACGCTGGAGAATTGCGCAACACCATCGGCATGCTGCGCGTCGGGGACAAGGTGGAAATCGTCTATCTGCGCGATGGCAAACCGCGCAAAACCACCGCTCTGATCGCCGAGCGCGGTGAGACGGAGGCCGCCAATGCGGCCGACATCAACCGCGGTCTGGAGGGAGCCGAACTCGCGGATGCGCCGGACGGAGGCGGCGTCGTGGTCCGCTCGGTGCAGGAAGGCAGTCCGGCTTCCCAGGCCGGCCTGCGCACCAATGACTTGATCGTCGGTGTCGGACGCACGCCGATCTCCAACGCCAAGACCCTGCGCGAAGCCGCGAAAGGCGCGAGCGTTCTATTGCTCAATGTGCGGCGCGGTTCCGCCGTCGTGTTGATTCCGATTCGCTGATGCCCGTGAAGCATGCATCCATTTGCATTCTCGGCGGCACCGGCTTCGTGGGAACGCGCCTTGTCGCCCGATTGATCAAATGCGGCCACCAGGTCACCGTGCTGTCGCGAGATCGGGAGCAGCACAAGCATTTGTTGGTGCTGCCCGGCCTCACCCTGGATAATTGCAATGTTTACGACGAACCGCAGTTGAGCGAGCAGTTTCGGGGAAAGGACGTCGTGATCAACCTCGTCGGCATCCTCAATGAGCGCGGCTTTGGCGGCGGCGGCTTTCGCCGCACCCACATCGAGCTGACGCGGGGCGTGCTGCAGGCGGCCCGCTCGGCGGGCGTCGTCCGGCTTCTGCAGGTATCGGCTCTAAAGGCCGCCGTCGACGCTCCGAGCTATTATTTGCAATCCAAGGGCGAGGCGGAGCGGCTGATCCGCGAACAGAGCGAGTGCATCGACTGGACCATCTTTCAGCCGTCGGTGATGTTCGGTCCCGGCGATTCGTTTTTGAACCGCTTTGCGGGTCTGCTCGCCTCGATTCCGCTCGTGTTCCCGCTCGCCAGAGCCAACGCGCGTTTCCAGCCGGTATTCGTCGATGACGTGATCGACGCGCTGCTGTGCTGTCTGCACGGGGGCGCATCCAGCCGCAGGACCTACCAGCTGGGAGGTCCGCAGATCTACACGCTGCGCGAGATCGTCGGCCTGGTGGCGAAGCTGACCGGCCGGCGTCGTTGGATCATCGGGCTGCCGGATTTCGCGGCACGGCTTCAGGGGCTGGTGATGAACTTCGTCCCCGGGCGGCCATTTTCGAGCGACAACTATCGCTCCTTGAAGATCGACAGCGTGTGCACCGAGGACGGTTTCGCACAGCTAAAGCTGAAGCCGCATTCCATGGCCGCAAGCGCGCGACAGTATCTCGGTGCGCTGGAAGACAACGCGCGCATGAGCCGCGATCGGGCCGCGGCGGGTCGAGCGTAGGACAACCGACCGCCCGGGCCGACGCGCCCTTGCAAATCGTCCCGATCAAAAAGGAATGACGATCAGGAGCCGGCATCGCCCGCCGGCGGCGCGATTCGCGCCTGGTAGCGCTGACCGCAAAGCAGTGCATCGCGCCGCGCTTGATTGAGCTTCGCCAGTTCACGCACCCGCCGATAAAAGGCCTCGAGGTTTGCGCCCGCCGAATCGAGCTCGTGCTCAAAACCCGGCACGCAGTCGAAATAGGTCGCGACCGAGGCCAGATTTGCGTTGTTGAGCTGCGCCTCCTCGAACCATGATTCGAACGGCGCATGTCCGCCCCATTCGACCTTGAGCTGCACGTAAGAATCGTGCAGCGCGGTATAGGCCGTTCGTTTGCGGTCCCGCATGAGCGCGGGCTCGATTCCCGACGCATACAGCGCACGCAAGTCGGTTCGCGTTCTAATCATGAGGGCGACCACTTCCTGGTAATGTCGCTGCTGCAGCGCAAACTCCGCCAGATCCCGCTCGCGCCCTTGAGCCTTGAGCCAGCGACGCACGCCTTCTTCCTCGACGGTGGTGGCAAAGGCTTCGTTGAAATCGGCATCGTCGGGCACGTAGAGCATTTGATGGGTGAGTTCGTGGAAAATGATGGCTGCGAGCTCGACATCGCTCCAGCCCAACATCGTGTTCAGCACCGGGTCGTTGAAATGCCCCAACGTCGAGTACGCCGCCACGCCGTCGACGCTCACGTCGAATCCGCGTCGCCGCAACTTTCCGGCAAAGGAGCGGGCCCGCCGCAGGGCGAAGTACCCCCTATACGCGACGCAGCCGACGATCGGGTAGCACCATTCCTTCGCCTCCACCGAAAACTCGGGCGCCGCCACCACGTTCCAAACCACGTAGGGCCTGCCCACATCGGCGTAACTGCGATAACTGCCGTTGTCCGGCAGACTCAAATCGGCCACGGCAAATTTTCGTATCTGCGCCACCGCCTCGAGCTGGGTGCGGACCGCGGGCGGAGTCGCGGGGTCGGCGACCACGCGCGGAATGGGCTCGCGCTTGGCCATCAGATTCAGCTGGCCCTGCGCGCTCTCCACCAGGTAACACCCGCCGACGGACACACAGATCAGCACGACTGCGCAGGGCGCGCGGATCCGCAAAGCGATGCTGCTACTATTCACCCATGCAAGTGTATCTGGTCGGCGGGGCGGTTCGAGACACCCTGCTCGGTCTGCCGGTGAAGGAGCGCGATTGGGTGGTCGTGGGCGGCACCCGAGAGGAATTGCTGCGGCTGAAATATCGCGAGGTCGGCCGGGACTTTCCCGTGTTCCTGCACCCGGACACCCATGAGGAATATGCGCTGGCGCGGCGCGAGCGCAAGGTGGCGCCGGGCTACCGCGGATTCAGCGTCGAATTCGGACCCGAAGTGACCCTCGACGAGGACCTGAAGCGCCGCGATTTGACCATCAATGCCATGGCGCAGTCGCCGGACGGGACGCTCATCGACCCATATGGCGGCCGCCGCGACCTCGAGTCGCGCAACTTGCGGCACATATCCGCGGCCTTCATCGAGGATCCGGTGCGCGTGTTGCGCGTGGCGCGCTTCGCCGCGCGTTTTGCGCCGCTCGGCTTTCATGTGGCCGACGACACCATGCAGCTGATGCAGAGCATGGTCGAGCGCAACGAGGTGGATGCGCTGGTGGCCGAGCGCGTCTGGCAAGAATCCGAAAAGGCGCTTGGCGAACCGGCAGCCAGCGCCTTCTTCAAGGTGCTGCGCGAGTGCGGCGCCCTGGTGCGGATATATCCGGAAATCGACGCCTTGTTCGGCGTGCCGCAGCCGGCGGAGTGGCATCCCGAAATCGACACCGGATTGCACACTCTCATGGTGCTGGATCAGGCCGTGCGCTTGAGCGACGACCCGAAGGTGCGTTTTGCAGCGCTGCTCCACGATGTCGGCAAGGGAGAGACGCCGCCCGTCGAGTGGCCGAGCCACCGCGGGCATGAGGAGCGCAGCGTGGCGCTCATCGAAGCGCTGGCAGCGCGCCTCCGGGTGCCGAGCGACTACCGCGAACTCGCCCTCATCGTGGCTCGCTACCATGGGATCGTGCATCGAGCCTGCGAACTCAAGCCCAAAACCATCCTGGAATTCATGGAGCGGGCCGACGCCTTTCGTCGCCCGGAGCGCTTCGCTCAGGCGCTCGTCGCCTGCGAGGCGGATTCACGCGGACGAACCGGCTTGGAGACCAAACCCTATCCGCAGCGTCAATTCCTGCTGGCAGCCGCCGACGCGGCCGCATCCATCAGGCCATCTTCCAAGGACATCGCCTCGCACCCGGGGGCCGAGATCGCGGAGTTGCTGCGCCGCCGTCGCGTGCAGGCCATAGCGATGTTGCGCGAGCGGTGCGCGGAACCCGCGGACTCCCCCCGCTGCGACCGGCCCGGGTAGTCGAAGCGGGGCCGCATGGCTTGCGGGAGGGCCGAGCCGCTCTACGGCCCCTCTACGGCCCCGCGCTACAGCGCGTGCCGCAGGTCTCGGAGTCCGAAACCGCGCAGTGGCACGTCCAAATTGCGTGACCACGCCATCGCCTTGAAGCGCTCGCCCATCTCGCCCGGCAGCATCAGCCGCCGGGCTTGATTGGCAAGGCGCGCATGGCAATTCGCATCGCCGCCGGCGAGGTCCTGCATCTCGCGGTCGATGCCCAAACCGGCCAGAAAATACGCCTGCGTGGTGAAGCCCGCGAGCTCGCATGCCGCGGGCCGACAAGCCTCCGCGAGCGCCGTGAAATCGACCCAGGCGGTGATGTCTTGCAGACCCGGATGCAGAAATGGATCTTCATGCGCTCGATGGCGGAAATGACACATCAGCGTGCCGTCGCGCCGCTCGGGAAAATAATACTGCGACCGCGGCAGACCGTAATCGAACCATAACGCAACGCCCGCATTTAGCGCCCGAACGAGTTCGGCCGCCCACGCCTTGAGCCGCGGGCAGTACTCCGTCACGTAGCCATCCTCCCAGCCGCCGCCGGCTGCCGCGAGCGCGGCGCAGGCCGCCGCCGTTGCATCGCCCGCAGGACGCGGCGCCCAGTGGAACCGGTTGTCTGTAACGGCGACCCCCAACTCCTCGCAATGCGTGGCATGCCAACGGATGCGCGACACCGGCAATGCGTCCAGCACCTCGTTGGCGAGAACGACGCCGTCGAAACTGTCGGTGGGCGGTGCCGAGAGCCAGCGCACGAGTGGAAGCAGATGCGGCACCCGCTCCCCTAGCGTGCGGTGCTGCCGGCCGCGCAAGTCGGCGCTCACGTCGAGCATCAGGTAACGCTTTGGCAATCGCCCCAGCGCATCGAGCCGAGACAGGATGTCGGCCGCGAGCCCGCCGCTGCCCGCGCCGATTTCCATGATCGAACCGCCGCCCAAATCGCGCAACACGTCGGCGCATTGCTGTGCCACGCACGCGCCAAACAGAGATGAAATCTCGGGAGCGGTCGTAAAGTCACCGCCAGGGCCCAGCTTGCGGGCACCGGCGCTGTAGTAACCCAGGCCGGGCGCGTACAGCACGATTTCCATGTAACGCTCGAAGCCGATCCAGCCGCCCGAAGCGGCAATTTCATCCGCGAGATATGCGGCCACCCGACGCGTATGCTGGACCTCGTCCGTGCTCAACCGGATTTCACGCCCCACGGATGATCGCTCCCGCACGGGCGCGCCATTGCGCCCGAGTACACGCTGCGGCGACATTCCGGTATCGTTCCGGCGCATGGCATCCCCTATCGAGAGCTTTCCCCTCAAGGGCCAAGTGGTCCTGATCACCGGGGGCGCACGGCGCATCGGCGCCGAGATTACCCGCACCCTGCATGCGGCAGGTGCGAGCGTGCTCATTCATTACCGGACCTCCGCGGCCGCTGCCGTGGCTCTGTCCGACGAGTGCAATCGATCTCGCCCCCGTTCGGCGGCAGTCCATGCGGCGGACCTTTCGAATGCGGCGGCGCCGGACGTTTTGGTGGCGGCCGCGCTGGCGGAGTTCGGCCGTCTCGACATCTTGGTCAACAATGCCTCGAGCTTCTACCCCACACCCGTCGCCAAGATCACCTTGGCCCATTGGGACGATCTGATGGGCACCAACTTGCGGGCGCCGCTGTTTCTCGCTCAGGCGGCCGCCCCCTGCTTGGCGAAGCAGCACGGACTCATCATCAATATCATCGACGTCCACGGCTTGAGACCGCTGAAGAACTACCCGCTGTACAGCATCGCCAAGGCGGGGCTCGCGATGCTGACCCGCTCTCTGGCGCGCGAATTGGGCCCCGATATCCGGGTCAACGGCATCGCGCCGGGTCCGGTGCTCTGGCCGGAACACGATATGGACGAGGCACTGAAGCGCGAAATCATCGGCAAGACGGCGCTCAAGCGTCATGGCAATCCGCAGGACATCGCCCGCACCGCGCTTTTTCTCGCCAAGGATGCGCCGTACATCACGGGTCAGATCATCGCCGTCGACGGCGGCAGAAGCATCTAGGCTCCTAGCCAGCACGCTCGGTGCGCAGCAGCTCGCCGGCGCGCCCGATGTCCTCCGCCAGCGGCCGGTCGTCGCGATAGTGAGCGACACGCTCGCGCACCCTGCGGTACAGCGCATCGGTTTTCGGCGCGCGCGCCAATGAATCGGGCTGCAATTCATAGGCCTGCGCCGCGGCCAGCAGCTCGATCGACAATATTGATTCGGCGTGACCGACGATTTTGAGCAGCTTGCGCGCGGCGGGAGTGGCGTGACTCAAATGATCTTCCTGCAGTCCGGAGGTGATTCCGCCGTCCAAGCTGGCCGGAGCGGCCAACCGGCGATTCTCCGCCACCAGGGAAACCGCGGTGTATTGCGCGATCATGAATCCCGAATCCATGCCGCTATCCGCCGCCAAAAAAGCCGGCAAATGGCTCACCAGCGGGTTGACCAGACGATCGATTCGGCGTTCCGACATCGCGGCGAGTTCGGCGACGCCGATACCGAGCGCATCGACGCTCAAACCGATAGCCGCGCCGACCGGGTGCGCCTCGGAGAATGCGCGCGGCGCCTCCACGCTGCCGAGTACGACCGGATTGTCCGTCACCGACGCCAGTTCGGCATCCGTCGCCGCGCACGCATGTTCGAATTGCTCGCGCACCGCGGCGTGCACCTGCGGCATCGCACGCAGGCTCAAGGCATCCTGAGTGCGGCACCCGGCGCTGGCCGCAAGGATCTCACTGCCTGCCAATGCGGCTCGCAGCCTTTCGCCCACCCGCCGCAGAGCAGGTGAAACCCGCAGGTCCAGTCCCTGCGGGTCGAACGCCGACACTTGACCGCGCAAATTCTCGAAGGTCATGGCACCGATGACATCCGCCCAGTCAAGCAATCGTTCGATGCGCGTCAGCGCGAGCGCGGTCAGACCGGTGACGCAGGGCGTGCCATTCACCAGGCTCAATCCCTCCTTGGCCTCGAGCACGAGCGGCTCCAAGCCCGCGGCCCGCAGCGCCTCGGCGCCGCGCAAGAGCTCGCCGCGCAGGCGGGCGCGGCCTTCCCCGAGCAGCACCAGCGCGATATGCGCCATGTGCGACAGGTATCCCACGGAGCCCTCCGACGGCACTTCGGGCATGCACTCGCGCCTCAGGAATGCGATCAGAAGATCCACCACCTCCATGCGCACGCCCGAGTAGCCGTGCGCAAAATTATTGACCGCGGCCGCAATGATCGCCCGCACTTCGGGAGCCTCCAGCGCCGAGCCGACGCCGACGGCGGTGCTCATCACGATGTTGCGCGACAATTGGCGCTGCCTGGATGGAGTGACGATGACATCGCACAGCGCACCGACGCCGGTGTTCACGCCGTAGGCGCGAATGTCCCGCGCGACGATCGATTGAACAAGGCGGCGCGCCTCGCGGATGCGCCCCTGTGCGGCGGGCGACAATGCGACCGGGGCGCCTTCGGCGATTGCGCCGATCTCGCGCCAGCAAAGGGGGCGGTCGAGGAGGATGGCAGGGGGCATGTACCGGACGCGCTACGGCCGTTCGCGGGCGGGGCGCCACTGCTCGAGCGAGGCTCGATCGCGCTCGAGAGCGACGCCGACATCGCGGGAACCACGCACCGCTCCCGGTTTACTCAATACGATTCCAACCCACGCCACCCCGAATTCCTCGAGAACGAGCATGGCGAGGTGTTCGGCCAGGGTTTCGACCAAGTGGAATTGCGAACCCTCGACAAACGCCAGCACGCGCTTCGCAACCCGCTTGTAATTCAAGGTGTCTTCGATCGAATCGGTCAACGCGGCACGGCGCACGTCGGCGCCGATCTCGATGTCCACGATCACGGTCTGCCTGACCTGTCGCTCCCAATCGTAAATGCCGATGATCGCCTCGGTCTTGAGCGCATGTATGAATATCTTATCCATTGGAATTTTATTCAGAACCTTGATTGACAGACCCTAAGCCAAGCCGACGTCCCCCAGCTCCCAATGCGCCCTGGCGGCCAGTGCCAACCCCTGGCGCGCCCCTGCGCCCAGACGTAGACATCCGGCCAGCGCGATCATGGCGCCGTTGTCGGTGCAGAACTCCGCGCGCGGGAAGTATAGTTGCGCGCCGACATTGTGCCCGATATCCCTCAGCCGCTCGCGCAGGCTCCGATTTGCACCCACGCCGCCGGCGACGACCAAACGCCGATGGCCGGTGGCCAGCAGCGCCCGACGCGACTTCTCCGCAAGCGTCTCCACCACCGCTTCTTGGAAGCCGCGCGCGACATCCGCCCTGGTCTGGTCGTCCAATTCGCGGCCCCGCAAGGCTACTAGGGCAGCGGTCTTCAAGCCACTGAAACTGAAATCGAGTCCCGGCCGGTCGAGCATCGGCCGCGGGAAATTGAAGCGGCCGGCGCGTCCGTTCTCGGCCAAGTGCGCAAGCGCGGCCCCGCCGGGATAAGGCAATCCCAACATTTTCGCGGTTTTGTCGAAGGCTTCTCCGGCCGCATCGTCCAGCGTCTCTCCAAGAATTCGATACCGGCCGAGACCGGCCACATCGACCAGCTGGGTATGACCCCCGGACACCAGCAAGGCAAGGAACGGAAATGCGGGCGGCTCGGGCTCGAGCAGCGGCGCCAGAAGGTGGCCCTCGAGATGATGGATTCCGACAGCGGGCCGACCCCAGGCGTACGCCAGGCTCCTGGCAAACCCGGCGCCCACCAGCAGCGCGCCGATGAGCCCCGGCCCCGCCGTGTAGGCCACCCCGTCGATGGAGCCCGGATCCGAGTCCGCGGCGGCCAACGCCTCGCGCACCAGCGGCAGCAGCCTCAGAATGTGGTCCCGGGAGGCGAGTTCGGGCACGACTCCCCCATAGGCCTGGTGCAACGCGATCTGGCTGTAAAGCCGATGGGACAAGAGCCCCTCGGCATCGTCGTAGACGGCGGCCGCTGTCTCGTCGCAAGAGCTTTCAATCCCGATAACGCGCATGAATTCCGCCAAAATGCCTTTAAATGAGTTCCGCCTGCCGCTTGCGCCGCCGCGCCGCCTTTGCCTTTTACAGGGGGGCACTTTAGAATGCGCCCCCCGTCGCCGAATACCGGCGGCTTTGCTTGAAACTTGAGGTTTGAATGCCCAGCGTTCGTGTTCGCGAGAACGAGTATTTCGACGCCGCCCTGCGGCGCTTCAAGCGTGCCTGTGAGAAAGCGGGTGTCCTTACCGAGCTTCGACGCCGTGAATTCTACGAGAAGCCGACTCAAGAGCGTAAGCGAAAGAAGGCGGCTGCCGTCAAACGCCACCTGAAGCGCCTGTCGCGCGAAAACATGCGCAGCATGGGCGGCAACGCTCCGGCCAGCCCCCCGCCGGCGGCTCCGGCGCGGCCTTACTGATTGCCGATCGCCTTCTCGGTGTCCCTGAAGGAGCGAATCACCGATGATATGAAGGCCGCCATGCGCGCCGGCGCGAAGGAACGGCTGGGTACCATCCGCATGATTACCTCCGCCATCAAGCAGCGGGAAGTCGATGAACGCATCACCTTGGACGATGCCCAGGTATTGAGTGTCCTCGAGAAAATGATCAAGCAGCGCAAGGAATCCTTGGTCCAATTTCAGGCGGGCAACCGCCCGGACCTCGCCGACAAGGAGACCGCGGAAATCGCCTTGATTCAGAGTTATATGCCGTCGCAGCTCGCCGAGGCGGAAATCGATTCCTTGATCCTCGACGCCATCGCCGCCAGCGGTGCGACCACCATCAAAGACATGGGTAAGGTAATGGGGATCATCAAGGCGAAGGCGCAAGGCCGGGCCGACATGGCCGCCGTCGGCGCCAAAATCAAAGCCAAGCTCGGCGGTTGACCGCAACCGGTCCATGGCCGGCCGCATCCCACAGCCGTTCATCGACGAGGTCATCGCTCGCTCCGACATCGTAGAGATCATCGGCGCGCGGGTGCCGCTCAAGAAATCCGGGCGCGAGTACAAGGCGTGTTGCCCGTTTCATAGCGAGAAATCGCCTTCTTTCTGGGTCAGCCCCGATAAGCAGTTCTACCACTGCTTCGGCTGCGGCGCGCATGGCACCGTGATCGGATTTCTCATGCAGTACGAGAAACTCGGATTTCTCGATGCGGTGGCGGATCTCGCGGAGCGCGCGGGATTGGAGCTGCCCCGCGAGGCGCAAGGGGCGCGCCAGCCCGGCGGCGCCGATCTGTATGAGATCATGACGCGCAGCGCTCGATTCTTCGAGCAGAATTTGGCGGACAGTCCGCGCGCCCGCGGCTACCTCGATTCACGAGGCATCGACGCGCCCACGTGCGCCAAATTCGCCCTGGGCTACGCCCCCGACTCCTGGAACGCGTTGCTGAATCGCTTCGGAACCCACGAGGATGAGCGACGCCGGCTTCTGCAGGCCGGGCTGATCATCGAGCGGGATGCGCGAGCCGACCGGACTCAGGCGGGATTTTACGATCGCTTCCGCGATCGGCTGATGTTTCCGATCCGCGATTCGCGCGGTCGGGTGCTCGCCTTCGGCGGCCGCATCATCGATCAAGGCGAGCCGAAATATCTGAATTCGCCTGAAACACCCCTGTTCCACAAGGGCCGCGAACTGTACGGCCTTTACGAGGCGCGGCAGGCGCGCGCCGACTTCAAGCGCCTGATGATCGTCGAGGGGTACATGGACGTGGTGCGGCTGCACCAAGCGGGTATCACCTACGCCGTCGCCACTCTCGGTACGGCCACCACTCAGGAGCATTTGAGCAAAATTTTCCGCATCACCAGCGAATTGGTGTTCTGCTTCGACGGTGACCGGGCCGGACGCCAAGCCGCCTGGCGAGCGCTGGAAAATGCGCTCAATCTGGCGCGCGACGGCCGTGAGCTCAAATTCATGTTCTTGCCCGAAGGGCACGATCCGGACACCTTGGTCGCATCGGAGGGTGCGGCGGCGTTTGAGGCCAGACTCAAGAGCGCCTTGCCGCTGTCCGAGTACCTGGTTCAGCAATTGTCCGCGCAGGTCGATCTTACCCATGTCGACGGCCGTGCCAGGCTCGCATCGCTGGCCGCCCCCCTGTTCGCGCGCCTGCCCGAAGGCGTGTATCGGGATTTGCTCTTGGGCCGGCTCGCCGCTGAGATCCGCATGCCTGCCGAGAGGTTGCGAGAACATCTGGCCGGGGCCGCTGCAGCCGGCGCGCAGCGCCCCGTGCCGCGCGGGGAACCTATCCCGGCCAAGCACAGTCGAATTAGCGCGGGGCGAGGCAATTTACTCAGCCAAGCGATCGCATTGGTGCTGCATCATCCCTCGGCCGCGCACGCGATCGGCGATTTCGCCGCCCTGGGCGGCATAGATCGGCCGGGTATGGTGGTCCTTACGGAGTTGCTGGAGCAAGCCGCCGCCATGGCACAGCCCAGCACCGCCATGCTGCTCGAACGCTGGCGCGATCGTCCCGAATACGCTCGTCTTAGCGAGCTTGCCATGGGGCCGGTGATGGTCGCCGAAGCGGAAGGCGCCGCCAAGGAGCTGCAAATGGCGGTTATAAAGCTTCTCGAGGTCCATGGGCCGGGGCGCCGGATGAACGAATTGCTGCGAAAATCCGAGGAAATAGGCTTGAATTTCGACGAAAAAGCCGAATTAAGCTCACTACTGAAGGCGAAGGTGCGCCCCGGGGCATCGTCTTAAGCCGGGAAGCATATCTGGCTACAAAATGGCGGCAATTGTATAATTGTCGGCTTGGCATTCATTTCTCTCGATTCTCCACGAGGCGTCCACCTTGATCAAAAAAGCGCCGGCAGGCACAGCGACTCAAATCGCCGACGAGCGTCAATCGCAATTGAAATTGTTGATCGCGCGCGGCAAGGAGCAGGGCTACCTCACCTACGCCGAAGTCAATGATCATTTGCCCAGCGAGATCGTCGATCCGGAGCAGATCGAAGACATCGTCAACATGATCAACGACATGGGCATACCGGTGTATGAAAAAGCGCCGGACGCCGAATCGCTGCTGCTGACGGATGCCACCGCCGCTCCCGACGAGGAGGCCGTGGAAGAAGCCACCGCCGCCCTGGCCAATCTGGATGCGGAATTCGGCCGCACCACCGATCCGGTCCGCATGTACATGCGTGAAATGGGCACGGTTGAATTGCTGACGCGCGAGGGCGAGATACGCATCGCCAAGCGCATCGAAGAGGGCTTGGAGGCGGTCAAGGTCGCGCTCGGAAGCTATCCCGGCACCTACGACCTGCTGCTGCGGCACTTTGAAACGGTGAAGGCCGGCCAGATGCGCCTGGTGGACGTCATCGTCGGCTTCGTCGACCCGAACGCACCCGATGAGATCGCCCAGCCCCAGAATCCGAAACTGATGGCGCTCGAGCGCGAAGAAGCCGCGAACGACGACGATGAGACGGATGGCGACGAAGACGCCGAGGCTATCGACACGGGCCCCGATCCCGAAGAGGCGGCCAAGCGCTTCAATGCCATCGCGAAAATGCATCATCAGTTTCTGAATTGCCTCGACAAGCTCGGGTCCAAGGATCCGAAGACGCTGAAGATACGCAAGAAGATCTGCGCCGAGCTGATGGAGCTCAAACTCTCGCCGAAGATGTTCGATCAATTGATCGACAATCTGCGCCAGCACGTGACCGAGGTCCGGCTGCTCGAGAAGGAAATCATGTTTCTTTGCATCAAGCAGGCCGGAATGCCTCGCAAGGATTTCATTTCGACCTTTCCGAAGAACGAGACCAGCACGCGCTGGCTCGACAAGCACATCAAGGCCAAGAAGCGCTATTCGGCGCCCCTGGCAAAATTCAAGGACGAGATCGAGCGGCGTCAGAACAAGCTCAAGGATCTCGAGGGCCTGTACCATCTTTTGATCAACGAGATCAAGGAGATCAACCGCGAGGTGTCGATCGGCGAAGCCAAGGCACGCCGTGCGAAGAAGGAAATGGTCGAGGCCAATCTGCGCTTGGTGATATCGATCGCCAAGAAATACACCAACCGCGGGCTGCAGTTTCTCGATTTGATCCAAGAGGGCAACATCGGGCTGATGAAGGCCGTGGACAAGTTCGAGTACCGCCGCGGCTACAAATTCTCGACTTACGCGACGTGGTGGATTCGCCAGGCCATTACACGCTCCATCGCCGACCAGGCCCGCACCATTCGTATTCCGGTGCACATGATCGAGACAATCAACAAGCTGAACCGCATTTCGCGGCAGATGCTGCAGGAAATGGGCCGCGAACCGACACCCGAGGAATTGGCCGTGCGCATGGAAATGCCGGAAGACAAGGTGCGTAAGGTGCTCAAAATCGCCAAAGAGCCGATTTCAATGGAGACCCCGATCGGCGACGACGAGGATTCCCATCTGGGAGATTTTATCGAGGATACGTCCGTGTCCTCCCCGATCGACTCGGCGACCACGGAATCTTTGCGTGAAACCACGCATTCGGTGCTGGCGCAGCTCACGCCGCGCGAAGCCAAGGTGCTGCGGATGCGTTTCGGCATCGACATGAATACCGACCACACTCTGGAGGAGGTCGGCAAGCAGTTCGATGTGACCCGCGAGCGCATCAGACAGATCGAAGCCAAGGCGCTTCGCAAGCTGCGCCACCCAAGCCGCAGCGAGCAGCTGCGCAGCTTCTTGATGGACGACTAGCGAGGAGTTACGCGCGATTTTCAACGGGGTCGGAAACGACCCCGACTTTTAGGACGGGGCCGTGGCGGCCCCGTTAGATCCGGCGCGCAGCGCCTGGCTATTCGACGACTTCCACCGTGAGATGGCGCTCGCCATTCAGCGAGTTGGCGACCAAACACGTGAGTTCGGCCTTTTCAAGGAGCTTCTTCGCCCGTTCGATGTCGGTGCCCGGCGGGACATGAAGCTTGGCGTGCGTCTCGAAGCGGGTGAAACGCATCTTGCCGTCGATGCGCTCCAGGGTGCCGCGGGTCTTCGATTCCAGGCTGAGCCAGGCGAATTTCGACGCGGATGCTATCGCGCGAAAACCGAGTACGAAGCAATCCGCGACAGCCGCCGTCAGCAGCCCTTCCGGCGACCACTGATTGCCGGGGCCGTCGAATTCCTTCGGGGGAGCGGATTCGATGACACGCACGCCCTCGGTCGAGAGCGGCACGTCCCCATCGGGGCGGACCGCGGCGGTGACTAGGTAATGATGGGGGAAGGGATGCATGGCGGGACTCCAAGGAACAATCGCCATTAGGGGCCGGGTTCAAGCGTGCCGTGCGGGCCGAACAACTTGAGTTCCGGGCTGTTCTCGGTGAGTCTGATCATACGCTCGAATCGCAGTCCGATCTTTTCGAGCACCGCGATCGAACCATGATTATCGGGCGCGGTGATCGCCACGATCCGCGGCAATTGCAGCCGCTCCTTGCCATGGGTCAGTACGGCGGCGGCCGATTCCGTGGCGTACCCCTGCGACCAATACCGCGAAAGAAACGCAAAGCCCACATCGACGTCGGCCAGGTTGTCGCGCTTCACCAAACCGCAGATCCCGATGGGCGGTCCGCCGTCGTGCAAACTCGCCCGATACAACCCAAAGCCGAACCGCCGGTAGCTGTCCATGGGCCCTTTCCAGATGTAATCGCGTGCATCGGACAGCGTCCGCACGCCCTTGTCGCCGATGAATCGCAGGAATGCCGCTTCATTCAACAATTGCAATATGAATTCGTCGTCTTGCAACTCCAGCTCGCGCAACTGCAGACGCGCGGTTCGGATGACGATCACGATTCCGCCTCCGGCGGCACGCACATCGAGCCCTTATGCATTTGGCCCGTGTGTACCGGCCTGCCCGCGGGCGCCGGTGACTGATGCGATATTGCCCACTTCACCAAGTTATCATACGCGGCCCGAACTCGACGCTGCCGTCCGGGCATCGGATCGCGCCCTCCATCTTCAAGGGCTTGACCGGCAATCGCGTGATATCGTGTACTTCCATTGACGGCGGCTGTTCGAGCATCAACAAGAGTTTTTTCATCAACGTGGCGTCATGGAACAACAGATTGAAGATAGCGCTGGCGTGCCTGCTCGCCACGGTCGGCGGGCCGGCGTGGGCCGACGGGGTCAGCGCCTATCTGCCGCTCAATCTCGAGCCGGAGATGGAACGTCAAATCGAGCGGGTGTTGATTCTCGCGGACGAACCCATACTCAAGCGGCCGATCGCGGTGGAGCTCGTAAGGCTCGCATTGCCGCAGGCTTGCAAGATCGACAAGCCGCTGTGCACGAAGGTGCAGCGATACCTCGAGCGCTACTCGCACGATTACAACGTGACCCACGCCAGCGTGACCGGATCCGTCACGCATGGTGCCGAAGGGGTCGTGCCCAACGAGTACGGACTGCCCATGCGCAGCGACCGGATGATTTCCACTCAAAGCTACGTGCAGCCGAGCGATTACTTCCTCGCGAGCCTCGGCGGCGTCGATTATTCGGGACGCACCAACCCGACCGGCTCGATGCTGAGCGCCGGCTTCAGCTGGGCGCAGCTCGACATCGGCTACCGGCCCCACTGGTTGTCCCCCATGACCGACAGCAGCACGCTGCTCAGCACCGAAGCGCCGACGCTGCCGTCCGCGACGTTGTCCAATTACGAGCCGCTGACCCGGCTCGGATTACAGTACGAATTTTTCTGGGCCCGCATGAACCAGACCGGCAGCGGCAACCCGCCGGGCGACAACATCCTCTACAACGGCATCGCCAGCCGCGGCAACCCGAATCTTTTCGTCACACAATGGTCCATCGAGCCGTACCCCGGCTGGTCGTTCGGGGTCAATCGCCTCGTCGAGTACGGCGGCGGCAGCGGCCTGCCGAATTCGGCCAGTTTTCTGGCACGCGGATTCTTTAAGCCATCCGGCGATTTCCAAACGCAGGCCAATCAGCAGGCCTCCTATGTGAGCCGATTCCTGTTTCCCGGCAAGACGCCGTTCGCCGTTTATTTCCAGTACGGCGGCGAAGACACCTCCGACGGCGGCAGCTACTTGCTGGGCAACGTGGCAACCTCCATCGGCATCGATTTTCCTCGGCTATGGCGCCACTTCGACCTCACCTACGAAATCTCCGAATGGCAGAACAACTGGTACGTGCACTACATTTTCCTGGACGGTACCACCAACAACGGCATCGTCGAGGGCAACTGGGGCGCCCAGGAGCGCAATTTCGGCGACGGCCTCGGCGCCCGCAGCCAAATGCTGCGCATCGGCTGGGAGCCGCCATTCGGCGGCTACCTGCAGGAGCGCGTACGCACCGTGGTGAACCAGACCTATTACGGCGGTGACCTGCGCCTATATTCTCCCACTGCGCCCGCGCCCTACCCCTATCGTCATTATCTTGATGCCTCGGTCATGTACTCGCGGCCGTGGAACGCGCTGACGGTCGGCGGAGAGGTGGACGGCGGACGCGATGTCTATGGACAATCGTTCTGGCGGCTGTCTGGATTCGTGCGTTACGGCGGTGACGCGAAGTCGCGTGACGACGGTGCAATGGATGAGGACTCTTACGGCGGCGGCGCGAACCAGCATGGCGCCGAGGTGTTCGTCGATGCCGGCGGCAATCTTAGCGAGGTGCGCATCAATTTGCAGCCGACGCTTCCGGCGGCCACGACCTCGCCGGGCATCGGTCCGCACTTCGCCATTGGCGCCCGCCGCGCCGTCACCGACAAGGGTGATCTTGGAGTTCGCCTGGAATACGACCAGGTTGCCTCGCATGCGCTGATCGGTGCGCGCCTGATCGACTATCGACACCGTTTCGGCAACTCTTTCGCGCTCAACGCCTTCGCCGGCGTGGATCGCTACAATCTCGCCACTCCGGCCTACTCGATCTATGGCGGATTCGGACCGGAGTGGCGTAATTTCCTTCCCCGGTGGCTCCCCAATTGGGATCTGTCACTGGATTTGCGCTACGGGCAGAACATCGCCCGCGACAATGTGCTGCCGAGCGATCCGCAGGGTCCGAGGCCCGACAGCTTCTACAAGATTGAAAGCGCCGTGTTGTACCTGTCGCGGAGGTTTTGAACGCGCCGGGCGATCACCGTCCGGTTTGGCTTTGCACCCACCGATCGACCTCCGGCAGACGATCCTTGCGAATCGCGGCATGGTAGCGGACGACCGCCTCGGTCTTCAGCAGGGTCTGGCGCGCGTCGGGCGGAATGTGGCTCTCGGCGAAGCCGTTCAGCGAGTCAAGCAGCTGCGGATCGGAGGCCGTGTTCAACAGGCTCGGCACGAATCGTGATTGGCTGGCGGGTTCTATGAGGGATGAAATCACGTCCCAATGGGTCACGGTGAAGTCGAAGGCGATCTTCGGATGGCGGTACGAAGCGGTGGCGATCATCTCAGGCGCTATTGTCGGCGGCGGCTCGCCGGAGGAGGCCAGCTGCAGCGCCTGTTGCACGAGCGCTTCGTTATGGACGCGGGCGAGCAGATCATATAGCTCCTCGCGCTCCAATTCGGTGGCTGCGGATTTTGCCATGCGATGCAATTGGTCCCATGTCCTCGCGTCCGCATGCGCGGCCACGACGCTCAGCGCGGTGCGGCGAGTGCCTGCGTCGAGGCTCGACGCATCGATCACATAACGGTCGAAACGCTTGCGCGCCTCCTCCTGCACCGAGGGGTCGTCCAAGTCGCTCAGCGCGGCGATCAACTCCGAGCGCAGCAGCGCCACATTGTCGTCCTCGTTCGGCCGCTTGTCCCAGCCGACGCGGGCGAAGATCGGATCCAACACGCTGCGCGCATAGCCGCGAAAGGCTGCTTGCGAGGGCAGGCCCTCGTAGATCATGTCGAGGATCTGCAGCTGGCCCGCGAGCGCAGAAGCGACCACGGGATCGGCGTCCGCGGGAAATTTCTTGGTCAAATCCAGAAATGCGGCCATGGGTTCAAGCCCCGCATTCGCCAGGGCGCTGCGGTCGTACAGCACCCCGAGTTGATCGTCGGAAGATAGGGCGCCGTACGCGGCCGTAATCGCCGCCAAGCCCGGCGCGGAGTAGCGGCTGCGGAAATAGCCGCTTTGGCCCGCGTTGATGACCACCGCGCCGCATCCTGCGATTTCCGCTGCTTGCGGATCCGGCCCGGCCACCACGATTGCCACAGCGGGGGCGCCGGCCGGCGCGACGAACACCGGGACGTGCCAGAGCTGCGCCGTCGCGGAAACGGCATCGATGGCGAAGCGGCCCTGCGCGGCGCCGAGCACGGTCTTTCCGCCCGTGCAGCGGCGCGACAGTTCGCTCACCAAAGGCACGCCCGCCTGCAGGGTGAAATCGTGCGCGATCTGCCGTATGGGTCGCTGCGAATCCTCGTCCATCGCGGCCCACAGATCATCGGTGATCGTATTGCCATACGCATATTTGCGGATGTATCGACGCACCCCCGCGCGAAACGCGTCTTCACCCAGATAGGACTCGAGCATGCGGATCACCGCGGCGCCCTTGTTGTAGGTGATGCTGTCGAACGCATCGCTTGCCTGAAGCACGTCGTTGATCGGAGTGATGATCGGATGAGTTCCGCCCCGCGCGTCCTCTTGCATGGCGAATTGCTTTTCGCCGAGCGCCTGCAGCCAAATTTTCCATTCCGGGTGAAAGTGCTCGGTAACCTTGTTTTCCATCCACGAGGCGAATCCCTCGTTGAGCCAGAGGTCGTCCCACCACGCCATGGTCACGAGGTCGCCGAACCACTGGTGCGCCATCTCGTGCGCGATCACCACATAGACGCCCTGCTTATCGCGCTCCGTGGAAATCCGCGGATCGATCAGTAATTCGCGTTCGAAGTAGAAGATCGCACCCCAGTTCTCCATCGCGTCGAAGAACTGGCTGGAACCCGGGGCCGCGATCAGATCGAGCTTGGGAAGCGGAAAGGGCACGCCGAAGTAGGTGTTGAAGTAGGGAAGGATGTCCGAGGCCGCATCGAGTGCGAATGCCGCACTTCCGGTGTCTCCGCGTTTGACCACGACGCCCACATCGACGCCGTCCACATTGCGATGCACACGTTCGAAATCGCCCGCCCCGAAATAAAGCAGATAGGAGGACATTTTGGGCGTCGTCGCGAAATGCACGCGCTTGCGGTTGCCGGGCAGCACGTCGGTCGCGGTGATCGGCATGTTCGACAGGGCCGTCTGGTCGGCCGGCACCGTGGCAGTGAGCTCGAAGGTCGCCTTGCGAGCCGGCTCATCCCACGACGGCACGAAGCGGCGCGCGTCCGAATTCTCGAACTGTGTGAACAAGGCCCGGGCTTTGCCTTTGGACGAATCGTAATCCAGCGCGAACAGGCCCGAGGCCTGCCGGTAGATCTTGCCGTGATATTCGAGGCGCAGCGTATAGGAACCGGGATCAAGGTTCCGTCCCAGCACCAGGGTCGCGGTCTGGATGGCCTTGTCGTAGCGAATGGTCCGCACCGCCCCATGGTTCACGATGCCAGCGCGGTCGATGACGAGGTCGGCGCTGTTGAGAACGATCTCGTGCACTGTGCGGTGCACGGTCATGTCGACATCGACCGAGCCCTTGAAGGTCAGGTCACCGGCATCGGGCGTTATATCGATGCGGTAATGGTCGGGCGTGACCGACGACGGGAGCACCACCCGCTGGCCGCCGGCAGCTGCCGCATCCGCCGGACTCGCCGACAGCGGCCCGGGGGCGATCGATGACAGCCCGAGCAGCACAACCAAGCCGACTCCCCGAGCCAGCGCGCGGGCAGGCGCCGCAAGCGGCTGCCGGTACTCATCGCAAAGGCCATGGGCGCGCATCGGTCCTTTCATGAATTCTCGGCTGTACAACCTTGCTCCCCGGGGACGGCGCCCTTCCTCTCGGAAGGGCGGACGTGGTGGGCCCGCTCGGACTCGAACCGAGGACCAAGGGATTCACTTTATCCCGCCGTTTCCGGAGGGAGCGGACTATCTCTTCACCCCCTAATCTTCGAAGAATAAGGGGGTGCGGGACGCTCATGCCTGTCATTAAGCGCGACTGTAGCGCTCAGGTAGTCTCTGCACCTTCCGGCGGTGTACCGCCGGCTTGGCTCAGGATTGCCACCAGCCCCTGCTGTAAGGTTTCCCTGAATTCATCCCGTCCACTTCACACCTTACGATGTGAAGGCACCATTCAATGATGAGTCCCCTGCTCTAACCAACTGAGCTACAGGCCCGACGCCCGGCATCTTATCAAGTTATACGGCCGAGGACCTCTCTCGCAACGGATAGTTGACCGCAGCACTCAGGTTTTGGAGCAGCGCCGCCAAAGGGTTGGAGCAATGCCCCCGCGGCCGCATGGAAAGCATGCGTATAGACGCTGTTTTGACGTGATTGCAGACCGACGGCGTCATGAACGAGCCGCGATGACACGGTGACATTCGCGCTATCCCCAGTGACCCGGCCATTTTTCGGATGAAGCTGCCCTCACCCGCTCCGTCGTCGAATCTCTGCACGAGGCCTTCGCAGGCGGCCTGACGCGACCGCTCGCGTGGCGGCAAGAACCCGTGCATCGTGGCTCCGGACGCCGACTTGACGGTCGCGGCGGCGCGCATCGTCTGGGCGAAGTTCATCAACGCCGGACAAACCTGCATTGCGCCGGACTACGGGCGAATCGTCGACGCGCGCCATATGGAGAGGCTCCAAGGGTACCTGCGGGGGCATCCGGAATGATGCGATCGTTTTTCGGGCCGCGCCGGAGTTGCCGTTCGGCGGCGCGGGGGCAAGTGGCATGGGCCGGTACGGCGGCTGGTATGGGTTCGAGACCTTCAGTCACATGAAGGCCGTCATGAAGCGCGGATTTCGGTTCGACGTCGAGTTGCGCTATCCGCTCTACAGCGATTCCAAGCTCAAACTCTTGAGGCGGTTGTGACGATTCGGCCGGATCTGCCAACGTCGAAGGATGGGGTCGCGGCCGGCCCTCCCGTCGGGCTTCGCTCCCCGGTGGCGATGGTGCCTGCGTAAAACACGGATTCGCAGTGCCCTCATCTGTATTTGACTTAAAGAAGTTCTGGGCGCCGAATAACGATACGGCGCGACGGCGGCGCATGCGGACCGTGGTGCCAAGCTGAGGGATTTGTCATCGTGATGCGACTCGGTGCACGCAACGAACCGGCGCCGGCGATTCAGTTTTTCGCGGAACATGTCATTATTTCGCAGCCTCACCGTGCGAAGCTGCCGACAGCGCGGATGTCGACACGCCTCGGAATGCGAAATTAGATACGAGTCGGGTCATGGCCGAATTGCCTGTCCTCAAGATCTTCTTGTCCTCGCCCGGCGATGTGGCCGAGGAGCGCGCGCTTGCGGAGATCGTGTTTCGCCGGCTGGCGGACGAGGTGGCCGACACCGTGCACCTGGTGCTGGTGATCTGGGAGCACGAGCCGCTATTCGGTCACACCGGTTTTCAGCAGCAGATCGAACGTCCCTCGCAATGCGATCTCGTGGTCAGCATTCTCTGGTCGCGCCTCGGCACGCGCTTGCCGTCCGATTTCGTGCCGGCACCGGGCGAACCTGCCCCGACGGGGACGCAATTTGAGCTGCAGGACGCCCTGGCCGCGTACGCCGCCACGAGCAGGCCGAGCGTGCTCATCTACCGAAAGATTCCGGGACCCCAGATCGCGCTCGGCAGCTCCGATTTTGCCGAACGCACCGCTCAGTACCATGCGCTGGACGAGTTCTGCAGGCGGACTTTCTACGATTCCGAGGACGCGATCATCGTCGCCCACACCACGTTCACCGACAGTCACGACTTCGAGCGGCGCCTCGACGAGCACGTGCGGCGCTGGCTCGATCGCCAAATCCGCTCCCCGGCGGCGGCGGAATTCCGCCCGCTGTGGAGAGGGCAATCTCCGTTTCGAGGGCTCCAGCCGTTCGAAGCGGAACATCAGGCCATTTTTTTCGGCCGGTCGGAGGCGCTCGGCGACTTGATGCGCCGCATTCGCGAGACCGAGAGCGGCGCGCACGCGGATTCCGCGATCAGATTGCTGCTCGTGCAGGGCATGAGCGGCGCCGGCAAGACATCGCTGTTCAAGGCGAGTCTACTGCCGCTGCTCGATCTGCACCCCGTCGAGGGCATCGCGCAGTGGATCACGGTGTCGCTGCGCCCCTCGGAATCGGACCCCTCCATGCGCGAGCTGGGTGCGCTCGGCGTTCTCGCATCGCGCTTGAGCGATCGGGTGCCGGCAATTGCGCGCCTGGGAACCAGCGTGCGGCAGCTCGTCGAGGCACTGCATGCGCGGCCCGAGGAGGCGGTCGCGACGATCGCCACCTGCGTGGCCGCGGACGCCGATCGCGCCGATGCCGAACCGAAGCGCGTGCGGTTGCTGATCTACGTCGATCAGCTGGAGGAGATCTTCACCCTTCCGGATTCGAGCGCCACGGCGGAGTCGTTGTTCGCAGCCCTGGCGGCTCTCGCGCGCGCGCCGACCATCTGGGTCGCAGCGACGTTGCGCAGCGATTTCGTCCATCGTCTGGAGGCGCACCCGGAGTTCATGCAATGCCTCGGGAACAATGCCTCCTACACGCTGATGCCGCCGCGCTCCGATGAGCTCGCGGAGATGATCCGCGGACCCGCCCGCGCTGCGGGTCTGGTCTGGGAGCAGCGCGGCGGCATGACCCTCGACCAAGAACTGCTGCGCGAGGCGGCCGGAAATCCCGAAGCACTGCCGTTGCTGGAATACACGCTGGCAGTCCTCTACGAGCGCCGCGACGGGCGGCTGCTGCGCTGGTCGGACTACGGAGGCGGCTTGCGTGGCGCCCTGATCGCGGCGGCCGACGAGGTGGTCGGGGGCATCTCCGGCGATGCGGATACCGCGTTCCGCGACGTGATGCGCGAGCTCGTCAGCGTCGCGGAGGACGGCGTGGCCACTCGCCGCTACGCCTCGTTGACCCGCTTTGTCGCGGGCGGCGACGCCTTTCTGCTTCTCGAGCGAATGGTCGCACGCCGATTGTGCGTGACCACCGATGAGGGGCGGGGAGACGGTCCGGTGGCTTATCTCGCGCACGAGGCGCTGATTCGATCCTGGCCGCGCGCGCAGCAGTGGCTCGAGCGCGAGACCTCGCTCCTGCGAATTCGCGACGAACTCGCGCGCGACGCGACAGTATGGGATTTTCACCAGCGCACCGACGACTGGCTCGGCGTCTCGCCGGAAAAACTCGCGGCCATCCGTCGCATCGAAGAGGCGGGCCTGATGCTGGGCGGCGCCGCCTCGGACTACGCGCAGCGTTCGCGCCGCCGCGCAGCGCGCAATCGGTTGATTCGCTACGCCGCGGTCGCGGGTATCTGCCTGCTGACCGTGCTCGCCAGCGCCGCCTGGTTGATTGCGCTCAAACAGCGCAACATCGCGCTCGCCGAGGCCAAGACCGCCGACCGGACCACTCGATTCATGGTCTCTCTGTTCCAG
This sequence comes from uncultured Gammaproteobacteria bacterium, assembly GCA_963758145.1. Taxonomy (GTDB): domain Bacteria; phylum Pseudomonadota; class Gammaproteobacteria; order Steroidobacterales; family Steroidobacteraceae; genus Bog-1198. Next base: position 549,394 of record CAVWUK010000007.1, on the reverse strand, counting down.
CTGGCGGATCCGGGTGAAAATCGCGGCAGCGCGGTAACCGTCAAGGAGGTTCTCGACAAGGGCGCCGAGGCGATCCGCAACGACCAAGCCGGCGGTCTGCAGGGCGAACCACGCGTTCGCGCCGAGCTTCTGACCGCGATGGGCCAGGCGTACTCGGGACTCGGACTCTACAAGCCGGCCGAGGCGCTCCTGAGTCAGGCACGATCCGACGAGAAATCCGGATCGGTGCCGATCGAATCGCGCATTCGCACACTGGTCGCCTCGGGCTCCACCGCCTATCTGGCGGCCGATTACGATGCCGCGGCGGCCGCCCTCACGAGCGCGGTCGGTCTCGCCCGCGCGCACCTCGATTCATCCGATCCGCTGCGCTCGCAGGCGCTGAGCGGCCTGGCCGAAGTCAAGATTCAGCTCGAAAAGTATGCCGAGGCCGAGGATCTGTGCCGCGAAGCGCTTGCCGCCGACCGTGCACGCGGGCCGCAAGGCGCGGCGGTCCTGGCGCAAACCCTGGACTTGCTCGGCCGGGCGTATCTCTACAGCGGCGATCTCGCGGCCGCCGAGGCACCGATGCGCGAGGCACTCGCGCTGCGCCAGCAGGCGCTCGGAATGCGGCACTCGCTCACCGCCATATCCCTCGACAATCTCGGCACACTGCTCTATCAATCCGGACGCTACGACGAAGCGCTGTCGATCTACCGCCAGGCGCTGCCGATCTATCGCGCGGTATACGGCCCGGAGCACCCGGAAGTGGCCTCGATCATCAACAACATCGGCCGTACGGCATTGATGACGGGTCGCGTCGAGGAAGCCGAACCGTTGCTGCGCGAAGCACTCGCGATGACGGATAAATTCGAAGGCGACACGCACGACGATCTGGTCTCACCGTTGAACAGTCTCGCCATGATCGATGCCTACCACGGCAGGCTGGACGCGGCGCGCAATGAAATTGAGCGCGCCGCATCGATCGCTCGTTTGCCGAACCACGATGAGCTGCTGGATCAGGTGCTGCTCACGGAAGCCGATCTCGAATTCGCGGCCGGCAATCGAGCCCGCACCGCGGCGTTGTTGCGCGAATCGCGCGCGCAGTTGCAGCGCAATCATCCGAACGAATCTGCGGATCCATGGCGCTACGCGGTGTGGGACTCGGTGAACGCGCAGCTGCTGGCTGCGGACGGTGATCATGCCGGCGCCGCACGCACCCTTGCTGCGGCGCAACGCATCCTCGATCAGCGCTTCGGTGCGAACGGTTTCTACAGCCTGCTGGCGAAGCGGCGGCAGCAATCGATCTCGAGGACCACCGGTTGAGAACTCCTTGGTCATGGTCAATCCCCGCTCCCAAGCTCGCGGATCGGCCGGGCCGTCGCGCCATGCTGAGCGCCGGCCGCCGAATTATGGAAACTCAATGGCCCGATCATGGCGGCCACGCGTGCCGTGCTAGTATCGCGGCTGCGACGATCCTAAGGCTCAAAAACGAAACTTGATAAAGCGGTGAACTCGCACCCTGTAGCGTTGCATGGTTGGGGAAGATCCGTCTGCGTTGATCTCGCCGTCGAGCTGCTCGCTCGCGATCGAGTTCGCGAATCGTCGGTCATAATCAATTTTTCTCGGAGTACGACATGAACATCCGCTCTTTCGCTGCTCTGCTGTGGATTTCGGCAAGCATGATCCCGGGGATCGCCTCGGCCACGCACTCCACCCGCATCGACAATCCGGGAGCGCCGTGCGCGATTCTGCACTGGGGCACCATCGTCGAAGACCCGTACATGGTGCTCGACGGAAATAATACCGATACGGAAACCTCCGCGAACTTCTTCGTGCCCGGAACCGTGACCACGGGAGACAAGGTGGCCGTGTGCACGCCGAAGGAACCGCTGTCGAAGATCTGGGCCACGGATGGATTTGCAGACGCGCCGAATCCGGCGTCGAACCCGGACCCGGACACCGGATTGCCGACCATCCCGGATCAGACGGCCAAGACTGCGGTCATGTACGACTGGGAGAATGAAGGCACCTCCCCGCCGTTGAATTTTACCTTGGCTCCGGATGCGGAAGTGATCGTTTGGGTCATAGCGCCGGGCAAGGCCTTTGGCAGCGGCGCGTTCGAGCTCGAACTCGACAACTGGTGCTCGCCGTCGCCCGCATTCACCAGCGGCACGCAGACGCCGCCGAACACCACGGCATCGATCCACTGGAACGGCAACCTGTACACGGCCGAATGCGCGAACTTCAACAGCACCAGCAACCCGAGCGCATCGGATCTGTTGCTGAACCGCTCGGGCGTGCTGATCGGCTACGTCGATCAGAACAATGCGACGCAGGTCACCACCACGGTGCCCGGCTGGACGATCAGTCTGCGCACCGGAACCACGCTCGCCATCTCGCCGAACCCGGTCACCGCCAACTCGCCGGTGGCCTTCGAAGCCGTGGTCGCAGGATTGATCGGAGCCTCGACACCGGCCGGCACAGTGACTTTCAATAACGGCACCACGGCGCTCGGTGCCGGCACGCTCGACGCAGCCGGGGTTGCGCACTTCAATTCGGCGGGTCTTGCTTCCGGCACTTACAGCATCACCGCCTCGTACGGCGGAGACAGCACGCACGCGATCAGCAAGTCCGCCGCGCAGTCCTTGACGGTCGAGTGAACGAAGTCGATCTCTGCCAGCCGGGCTCGGGCGCTGCACTGACGGGCGACATATAAATCCGACCTCTTCGGACCGAGGAGGGAGTCCGAGCGCTCCCGCCGTCCGGTCCGTCTCGAGGCCGCGATGCGGCGCCCGTACGCCCGCGTAGTATCTTAGCGCGTACATGCGCCATTTCACCCTACCCGCACTTCCGATCGCCGCGGCGCTGCCGCCGCTCGCGGACGCGCTGGCAAGGGGCAGCCGCGTGCTGCTCGAAGCTCCGCCAGGCGCCGGTAAAAGCACCATCGTCCCGCTCGCGTTGCTGGACGACGCGTGGCTCGGGAATCGGAAAATATTGATGCTCGAGCCGCGCCGAATCGCGGCTCGCGCGGTGGCGCATCGCATGGCGCAATTGCTCGGGGAACCGGTCGGTAAAACCGTCGGCTACCGGACCCGGCTCGACACCCGGGTGAGCCGGGATACGCGCATCGAAGTGGTCACGGAGGGCGTCCTCACCCGGATGCTGCAGGCCGATTCGGAACTGCGAGACGCCGGCTGCGTGATCTTCGACGAATTCCACGAACGCAGCCTGAACGCCGACCTCGGCCTCGCTCTCGCCATCGAGAGCCAGGAGACGCTTCGCGAGGATCTTCGGCTGCTGGTGATGTCCGCGACGCTCGATTTGCAGCCGCTCGCGCGGCTGCTCGATGACGCGCCCATCGTCATCGCTGCGGCCCGAAGTTATGAAGTCGCCACGCACCATGTGGCGCGCCGCGCCGAGCTCAGCCTCGAGCAACAAACGGCACAGGTGCTGCGCACGGCATTGGAGCGGCACGAGGGCGGCATCCTGTGCTTTTTGCCGGGCGCCGGCGAAATCGGCCGCGTGCAAAGGGTGCTCGAGGATTCGCTCATCGATTCGGGGGTGCGCGTGCTGCCGCTGTACGGCGATCTCAGCGGCGAGGCGCAGGACGCGGCGCTCAGCCCCGTGCCCCGGGGGCAGCGCAAAATCGTGTTGGCCACCACCATCGCGGAGACCAGCTTGACGATCGAAGGCATTGGAGTCGTGGTCGACTCAGGTGTGCGCCGCTACGCCCAATTCGATCCCGCGACGGGCATGAGCCACCTCGTCACCGGACGGATCTCTCAAGCCGCGGCCGATCAGCGCCGAGGCCGCGCCGGCCGCTTGAGCGCGGGTCACTGCTACCGGCTGTGGTCCGAGGGAACGCATGCCTCGCTCGCGGCGCAGACCGCCCCCGAGATCCTGCATGCCGATCTCGCACCGCTTGCGCTCGAGCTCAGCTGTTGGGGCGCCCGGGACGCCGCCCGGCTGCGTTGGCTCGATCCGCCGCCCACCGCTCCGCTCGCGCAAGCGCGCGATCTATTGCGGCAGCTCGAGGCGATCGACGACGAGGCGCGAATCACGGCGCACGGCCGCGATCTGGCGCGGGCCGGCGTTCATCCGAGGTTGGCGCATATGCTGGTCAAGGCGCGCGACTGGGGTGCGCCGCGGCTGGCCTGTGATCTTGCCGCGATCCTGAGTGAAAGGGACGTACTGCGGGCCGAGCCGGGCATGCGCGATGCGGATCTGCGCCTGCGCGTCGGCGCAATGCGCGGCGGTGCCGCCGGGTTGCCTGGCGGATTGCGCGTCGACTCGCGCACGATCAGGCAGACCATGCGCAGCTCGGCGAGCTGGCAGCGCGAGTTCGGCGCCGGCGCGCATGAAACGGCGGATCCGGATCGGTGGACCGGAATTCTGCTTGCGCTCGCCTATCCCGACCGGATCGGCCGCGCGCGCGACGGCGCCGGCAGATACCTGCTGGCGAACGGCCGCGGCGCACGCTTCTCGGAACCGCAGGTCCTCGCCAAATCCGAACTCATCGTCGCGGCGGAACTCGACGGAGCGGAGCCCGAGGCGCGCATATTTTTGGCCGCTCCCATCGGGCTTGAGGACCTGGAACGTTACTTCGCGGCGCACATCGAGGAACGCGCTGAAGTCGTTTGGGATGAGCGCGAGCAGGCGGTCCGAGCCCGCAACGAGAGGCGCCTGGGTGCGCTCGTGCTCGAGTCGAGAGAAATTCGCGATCCGGATCGCGGGCAGGTACAGCGCGCGGCTCTCGACGGGCTGCGCCGCCTCGGTGTTCCGGCGCTTCCGTGGTCCGAAGCGCTGCGTCAATGGCAGGCGCGCGTCGAGCTGATGCGCAAGCATGGCGTGCGCGCGCCGGAGCCGTGGCCGGAGCTGGGCGACGCGACGCTCACGGCGACGCTGGATGATTGGGCTCCGCCGTGGATCGACGGTCTGGTACGCCGCGAGCATTTCACTCGGATGGATCTCGGCAATGCGCTGCGCTCCCGCCTATCACATGCGCAGAGCGCGATCCTGGAGCGGGAGGCGCCGACGCATTGGGTCGTGCCGAGCGGAACCCGTGTTCCGATCGATTATCTGGACGGCGATGCGCCGTCCCTGTCGGTGCGCCTGCAGGAAATGTTCGGACTGCATGTGACGCCGAGCGTGGCGAGCGGCAGATTGCCGCTGGTGTTGAAGCTGCTGTCGCCCGCCGGCCGGCCGGTGCAAATCACGCGTGATCTGGCAAGCTTTTGGAACCGCGGCTACCACGAGGTCAAAAAGGATCTCAAGGGCCGATACCCCAAGCACCATTGGCCGGAGGATCCGTTGACCGCGCAGCCGACGCGGCGCGTGCGGCGGCCGTCGTGAGGGGCGCTTCCACCGCCGTGGCGAACTGGTTTCAACGAGGGATCGCGGATCCTCTGTTCCAGTTGTTGCAGCACGGAATGTCCGCGGACCGGCTGGCGCTCGCGGTCGCCGTGGGAATCGTCGTCGGCAACGTTCCGATATTCGGTTCGTCCACAATTCTATGCGCGGTCATTGCCTTGGCGTTTCGATTGAATCAGCCTGCGATACAAATCGCACAGGCCGCGATGGCGCCGACGCAGCTGATGCTGATCGTTCCCTTCGTGCGACTGGGCGAATGGCTGCTGCGTGCGCCGCACCAAGCGATCTCATTCAAGACCGCGTTTACCGTTGGGCCGCGAGACCCGGAACGGGCGGCCCTCGTCTTGCGGAACGCCGTTATTCATGCGGGTGTCGCTTGGCTGGTCGTCGCGCCCGTCGCCATCTATTCCATTTACCGCGTATTGACTCCGGTATTTCGGCGCGCCGCCGCCGAAGGGTTCGGAAAAAATCAGGCCGAACAGCCGTGATCGCACCGGTCCCGCTCGATCTGCAGCGTAGCGTGATCAATATGAAAGCGCCGTTTGAGATTCGGCGTAAGCGAATTCAATAGCGCGTCCTCGGCCTCCCGGTCCGGCACGACCAGATGCGCGGTCAAAGCGACGCTGGTGGTGCTGAGCGCCCAAATGTGTAGATCATGCACGTCCGTGACGCCGCGTTGACCCGCGAGATACGACAATACGGCGCCGGTATTGACCCCCGCGGGCACCCCGTCGAGAGACAGGTGCACTGAATCCCTCAACAGCCCCCAGGTACTCACGAGAATCACAGCGACGATCAGCAGGCTGACGGCCGGATCCAGCCAGGTCCAACCGGTGAACAAGATCATCAGACCGGATATCAGAACGCCTGCCGATACGGCCGCGTCGCCCAGCATGTGGATGAATGCGCTGCGCCTGTTCAGGTCGTCATGACTCCCGCCATGCAGGAGCCAGGCGCTGATGCCGTTCAGCACGATTCCGGTGGCCGCGACGCCGGCCACGGTCGCCCCCGCAACCGCCGGCGGAGCTGTGATGCGGCCGAGCGCCTCCCATGCGATGGCGCCGCAACCCATCAGCAGCAGCACCGCGTTGGTGAGAGCGGCCAGCAGCGACGAGCGTCCGAGGCCGTAGGTGAACTTGCCGCCTGGCGGTCGGCGTGCCAAAAACATGGCGGTCCAGGCACAAATCAAGCCGAGCGCGTCACCCAAATTGTGGCCGGCATCGGCGATCAAGGCGACCGAATTCGACAGAAAGCCAAAGCAGCCTTCAATGACCACGAACAGCAAATTGAGCGCCACCGCCGCACCCATCCGGAGGTTGACGCCCTGGGCGGCCACGTGCGCGTGATCATGGGAATGGCCGTGCGAATGGTCATGATCATGCGCATGCTGGTCCCCGCCGGGCCCGGTTTGCGGCGGCGGCGCGCCGTGTTCGTGATGCTCCATTCGCCTATTATCCCTCATTCGGCCCGTTCTAAAGGCCCAATGCGCTCAACGACGCGTAATCATCGGGTCGGCGCCCCGGAGTCCATCGGTATTTGCGGTCGGTTTCGGCGATCGACAGATCATTGATGCTCGCGATGCGCAGCCGCATCAGGCCGTGTTCGTCGAATTCCCAATTCTCATTGCCGTAACTGCGAAACCACTGGCCGCCCGCATCATGCCACTCATAGGCGAATCTCACGGCGATTCGATTCCCGGAACACGCCCACAGCTCCTTGATCAGCCGGTAGTCGAGCTCGCGCGACCATTTGCGCACCAGGAATGCCTCGATTGCATCGCGGCCCTGCAGAAATTCGACCCGATTGCGCCAGCGGCTGTCGGCCGTATAGGCGAGCGCCACGCGAGCGGGATCGCGCGTATTCCACGCATCTTCCGCCATACGCACCTTTTGAGCAGCGGTTTCCGCGTTGAACGGCGGCAGCGGAGGTCGACTCATGAAACGGCTCGCGGACCCGGGGGATGTCTATAATACGATGGTTCACCATCGCCCCGGGAGTCGAGAATGCGCCGATCGGTGCCGACGGAAAATGCATGGGGCGACATCGTCGGCTATTCGCGGGCGGTGCGCGCCGGCAATCTCATATTCGTCGCCGGCACCACGGCGTCGGGACCCAACGGCAAGGCGCTCCATCCCGGCGAACCGGGTCCGCAAACCCGCGTGATCCTCGATCGCATTGAATCCGCTCTGAAAAAGCTCGGCGGCTGCCTCGATCAGGTGGTCGAGACCCGCATCTACCTGTGCGATATCGGCCAGTGGGAAGCCGTCGGCAGGGTTCATGGCGAGGTCTTCGCGGCGATTCGGCCCGCGGCGACCATGATCGAAGTCAGCCGGCTGATCGCCGCCGACTTGGTGGTGGAGATCTCGGCCACCGCGATCCTCGACGCGGACTCCGCCTCTTAAGTGCACGCAAACGGCAACGAACGCGGTTACCTCGCAGCCCTGGCGGCCGTGATCATTTGGGCGCTGGTGCCGGTCGGCACGCGCTTTTTCGTGCTGCGCGTGGATCCGACCATGTTCAACGTCATTCGGTATGCCGCTTCAGGCGCATCCGTATTGCCGCTGTTCTTCTATGCGCGGCCCTGGCGCTGGCCGCGTCGCGACCAAATCCTGTTGGCCGGATGCGCCTTTCTGGCGGTGCCGGGTTACAACATCCCGGTGGCGCTCGGCGCGCAATCCGTGCCGGCCGGGGAGCTCGGATTATTGATCGCCACCGAACCGGCTTTAATCGTGGCATTCACCCTTCTGCTGCAGCGCCGCCGCATGCGCTGGCGCATCATCGCCGGTTGCGCCGTGGCCCTGGCCGGTGTCGCATTGACGTCCGGGGTGCTGACCGCGCCGCGCACCGTGCATTGGGCGAGTGACCTTGAGGTGCTCGCCGGTGCCGCCTCCTGGTCCTGCTACACGGTGCTCATCGCCCGGCTCAACCAGCGCCACGGCGCTGTGGGCGTCACCGGCGCCGTCCTCGTGCTGGGCACCGTATTCTTGATGGTCATTTCGGCGCCGATGATCCACTCGAAACCGTGGCCCGGCTCATCGATGCTGCTGGCGTTGGCCGGCATGGGAGTGGCCAGCAGCACCGTGGGGTTCCTGTTGTGGAATTACGCGGGGGCCTTGCTGCCGGCGGAGCGTTTGGGGTTGTTTCTCTATCTCATACCGGTGGTTTGCATTGCCGCCGGCGCGCAATTCTTGAATGAGTCGTTGACGCTACCGATCCTCGTCGGCGGCACGTTAACGGTGTTCGGGGTCTGGATCGCGTCCCGCACCGCCGCGCCCGATGCAGCCATCCTTCAATCAGCGCGCAGGTTGGCGCGCATGCCTCTCGTTGCGGATATTCTTCGAGGTAAGACCCCGGCCCCCCGGGCGCCAACCAGGCGGCCCGAAGATGACGCCCAAGGCCTCACGCCAGGAGCCCGCCGCCCATAGATCGCGAAGTGGCCCGGCGCCCGATAACGGCATGATTGCAGCGCGACTCGGCTAAAATCGGCCGGATGAAGGCGGTTCTGTTGAAAGGCCACGGCGGGTTCGATCAGCTCGAATTCCGCGACGACGTCCCCCTGCCGGTGCCGAGGGCGGGGGAGGTTTTGATACGCGTGCTGGCCGCAGGGGTGAACAACACCGACATCAACACGCGTACGGCCTGGTACTCGCGCTCGGTCACCGAAGGCACGGCCGCGGGCGGCAGCGCGGGCTTTTCGGGTGCCAAGGCCGAGGATTCCGGTTGGACCGGCGCTGCGCCGGTCTTCCCGAGAATACAGGGCGCCGATGCCTGCGGCAGAATCGTCGCGGTCGGCGAAGGCGTCGATGAGGCGCGCATCGGCGATCGGGTGCTGATCGAGCCGGTCTTCAGGAAGGCACGCGGGGGAGTCGCACGATTCATTTATTTCGGCTCCGAGTGCGACGGCGCCTTCGCGCAATATGCCTGCGCGCCTGCAGTACATGCCCACACGATGTCGAGCACGCTATCGGACGTCGAGCTGGCCGCCTTTCCGTGCGCGTACTCCGCCGCGTTGAACATGCTCACGCGATTGAGGGTCGCCGCCGGCGAGACCGTACTCGTCACGGGCGCTTCCGGCGGCGTGGGCTCCGCCGCCGTCCAACTCGCGAGGGCACGAGGCGCCACCGTGCTCGCCATCGCTGCGCCCGCCAAGGCCACGGCGGTTGCCTCCCTCGGCGCTTCGCAGGTACACCCTCGCGATACCGACCTGGTGGCCGTGCTCGGCCGTGAATCGGTCGATGCGGTGGTCGATGTGGTGGGGGGCGAAGAGTTTCCGGCCCTGCTGGAAGTCTTGAGGCGCGGCGGACGCTACGCGGTTGCCGGCGCCATCGCCGGGCCGACCGTTCAGCTGGATTTGCGCACGCTGTATCTGAAGGACCTGCGGTTTTACGGCTGTACCGTGCTGGAGACGAGCGTTTTTCCCGACCTCGTGCGCCACATCGAAAGCGGCCAAATCAGGCCTCTGGTCGCCAGCGTGCATCCGCTCAGCGCCATTGTCGCGGCCCAGCAAGAGTTTCTCGAGAAGCGGCACACGGGAAAAATCGTACTGATCCCCTAAGGACCCTTCTCGGAAAGCGGCACCTTCAATGACCGCGCAAGAAGCGCTCGACCAGGGGGGCGACGAGATCCGGCTTTTCGATATGCAGCATGTGTCCCGCATCGGCGATGCGGATGATCTCAATTCCGGCGATCGCCGCCCGAAATCCGCCGTCCGTGCCGTCGGCCCCGAGGCCTGGCAGGTATTCGGACAGCTCGCCGAGCAGCAACAGCATCGGCGCACGGATCCCTCGCCAGCAGGCTTCAGCCTCCTCGCGCCGGTACAGAACTGGGTTGACCCATCGATGACGGGCATCTCCGAGCAAGTGGACACGTCCATCGGCATCGAGCCGTCCCCAGGCTTGCGCAACGAACATCGACTGCGCCTCGGTGAAGCGCGGGTAACGGGAGCGGACGATTGCGGCCAACTGCTCGAACGACTGGTAATCCTTGAGCGTCGGCGCGGTCTTGACCTGATCAAGCCATTTGCGCAGTTGCACGGGCGCCTGTTCGGGCGACGTGCGCGGCAAGCCGAAACCTTCGAGATTGACGACACAGCGCACGCGCTCCGGACGCAGGCCCGCATACAGGCTGGCAATATTGCCGCCCATGCTGTGCCCGACGATGCGCGCCGGCAGGCGCGGAGAGAGCTGCTCCAGCAACGCCTCGAGATCCGCGAGGTAATCGGGAAACCAGTAGCCCTCCCGCGCCCATTCGCTGCGCCCGAAGCCGCGCCAATCGGGCGCTACCAGCGGCCAATCCTCGCGGAATTCATCCACCAGGAACTGAAAAGTGTCGCCCGTGTCGCCCCAGCCGTGAAGCAGGAACACCGGCGCAACGGAATCCGAGGGCTGCGGTCCCCAGCGCGTCAGATGAACATCGAGCCCCCGCACGCTAAGGGTTTCATGCCGCGGCGGCCGGAGCACGCAGTATGGGTTCGTGGTCGAGCTCATGTGGAATACTCAGACAGGCTCCTAACCGCCCAGAAAGATCTTATATGCCGGATTGTCCGTTTCTTCCGTGAACGCGTACTGCAGTTCATTGAGATGCAGAAAGAAATCCGTCTGCGTATCGGGCGGCACTTGAATGCCCGCGAGCACGCGTCCGTAATCGGATCCGTGGTTGCGATAGTGAAACAGGCTGATATTCCAGCCGCTACCGATCGCTTGCAGAAACCTGAGCAGCGCGCCGGGACGTTCCGGAAATTCGAAGCGGTACAGATGCTCGTCGATGAGTCCGCTCGCATGGCCGCCCACCATGTAGCGCACGTGCAATTTGGCCATCTCGTTGTCGGTCATATCGCGCACCGCGAAGCCGGCGTCGCCGATTTCCCTCATGAGATCGGCACGCTCCGCGTTGCCCCGCGAAAGGCCGAGTCCGACGAATACCTGCGCAGCCCGCCCTTCCGCGAACCGATAATTGAATTCCGTGACGCTGCGCCTTCCCAGCAGTTCGCAAAACCGCAGGAAGGAACCGGGCGCTTCGGGCATCTCGACCGCCAGCAGCGCCTCGCGCTGCGCGCCCAAATCCGCACGCTCGGCCACATGGCGCAACCGGTCGAAATTCATGTTGGCGCCGCCATTGATCGCGATGAGGGTGCGCTCGGTGCAGCCTTCGCGCGCCACATACTTCTTGATCCCCGCCACGGCAAGCGCCCCGGCCGGCTCGGCGATGGAACGGGTGTCCTCGAAGATGTCCTGGATTGCGGCGCAGATCTGATCGGTCGTCACCAGCAATATCTCGTCGACATACTGCCTGGCAAGGCGGAAGGTTTCCTCGCCCACCCGCCGCACGGCGACGCCGTCGGCGAAGATTCCGACCCGGTCGAGCGTCACGCGCCTTCCGGCGCGCAGCGACTCGAACATGCCGGCCGCATCTTCGGGTTCGACTCCGATGACCTTGATGCGCGGGTACAGCCATTTCGTGTATGCGGCAATCCCGCCGATCAATCCCCCTCCGCCCACCGGCACGAAGATCGCGTCGATGTCGTCGCCGTGCAATTGGCGCAGAATTTCCATCGCAATCGTGCCCTGGCCGGCAATCACGTCCGGATCGTCGAACGGATGCACGAACACCAGGCCGCGCTCGCGCGCGATCTCCATTGCACGCTCGTTAGCCTCATCGTAATCGTCGCCGTGCAGGACGATTTCTCCGCCCAAATCGGCGACCGCCCGCACTTTGATTTCGGGCGTCGTCAGGGGCATGACGATGACCGCGGGAATGCCGCGGGTGCGCGCCCCGAGCGCCACCCCTTGGGCATGATTGCCGGCGGACGCGCAAATCACGCCCCGCTGCGCGCTGATCGCCGATAGCTGTGCGATTTTGTTGTAGGCGCCGCGTATTTTGAACGAAAACACCGGCTGCAGGTCTTCTCGTTTGAAGAACACGCGGTTGAGCAGGCGCCGCGACAGGCGTGGCGCCGCTTCCAGCGAGGTCTCCACGGCCACGTCATACACTTTGGCTTTAAGGATTCTTTCTACGTAATTTTCTTGCATAGGATCGTTGCGTTGCGTGCACCTACATTAGCTCAAGCGTCCACCGGAGGGTACGTTTGCCCGAAAATGTGAGACGATCCACAGCCTCCGCGGGCCGAGGCGGCTCCGGCGGCGGTTTATTTGGGTAACATACGCATAATGCGAAAATTGCAATGCTGCCTCCTCGGTTTGCTACTGGCATCGCCGGCGGCATACCCGCTATCGGGCAGCATCGTCGCAAGCGACAATGTCAAGGCGCGCCTGATCAGCGAGGTCGACGGCATCGCTCCGGGGCAATCCATTTGGGTCGCGCTGGAATTCAATATACGCGATGGCTGGCACACGTATTGGCGAAATCCGGGGGACTCCGGCCAGGCCACGACGCTCCGTTGGACGCTGCCCGCCGGATTGAGCGCCGGAGAAATAGTTTGGACCGCGCCGCATCGCTTCGAAATCCCGCCGCTGGTCAACTACGGCTATGCCAGGCATGCGATGCACCTCGTCCAGATCACCGCGGCCCCCGATCTCAAGACCGGCGCGCCGGTCGAGCTTGCGGCACAGGCGAATTGGTTGGTGTGTGCCGACGTATGCATCCCCGAGAGCGCGCAACTTCACCTGCGCCTGCCGGTGAGCGCCGCGGCGGGCGCCGTGGATCCCGCTCTCGCTCCCTTGTTCGCGGCTGCCCGCGCGGAGCTGCCGAGTGCGCAGCCGGCGCCGACCGGCGCGAGGTACGAGGGCGATCGCCTGGTGCTCACGCTCGGCAAGGAATGGGGCGCCACGCTCGCGCAAATCAAGGCATTGGCGTTCTACCCCTACGATGATTTCGGCATCGAGTACGCTGCGCCGCAGACGCTTAGGCAGGCCCGCGATTCGATCGAACTGGCGCTGAAAATCGCCGATGGGGCGCCACGCGCGACCGAGATACGCGGCGTTCTGTCGGCAACCGTACAGAACGGCGGCGGCACCGATACCGTTCCCATCGAGATCGCTGCAACATTGAGCGGCGCCGCGGTCGGCGCGAAGGCGGCCGCAGGCGCCGCCGCGATGAGCCGCTTCTTGCCGGCGAAATCTCCATCGGCACCGGACACGCCTGCGCTACCCGTCCTCGTGTTGCTGGCCGTCGTCGGCGGACTGATCCTCAATTTGATGCCGTGCGTCTTTCCGGTGCTGTCGATCAAGGCCATCGGCTTGGTCGAACAGGCAAAGAAACATCCCGCGGCTGTTCGCGCCAAGGGGTTCGTATTCGCAGCCGGAGTGCTCAGCTCCATGCTCACCCTTGCCGGCGTGCTGCTCGCATTGCGTGCCGGCGGGGAGCAGATCGGCTGGGGCTTCCAGCTGCAATCTCCCCTGTTCGTCACGCTGATGATCTATCTGCTGCTCGCCGTCGGCCTGAATCTTTCGGGTGTATTCGAGGTGGGCGGCGGACTCGCCGGGCTGGGAGACGGGCTGACTCAAGGCGACAGCTATCGCGCATCCTTCTTCACCGGTGTACTGACCACGTTGGTCGCCACGCCCTGCACGGCGCCTTTCATGGCCGCCGCCGTCGGCGCCGCGCTGACCCAATCGCCGCTGGTGGCGTTGGTGATTTTCGCGGCCTTGGGAGTAGGGCTTTCGCTGCCCTATTTGTTGTTGTCGATCGCGCCGTGGCTGCGCCGCGCGCTGCCGAAACCCGGGGTCTGGATGGACACGCTGAAGCAGGTATTTGCGTTTCCCATGTATGGCTCGGCGGCGTGGCTGCTGTGGGTGCTCGCACAGCAGACTTCGTCGATCGGCCTGGGCTCCGCCTTGGCGGGGGCGATTCTCGTGGCGCTGGCGGCTTGGTCGTATCAAAAGTTCAAGATGAGTTCGAGCGGCAGCCGGATGGCCGCGCTGATCACAACCCTGGCGGCGGTCCTGCTCGCCGTCGCGCTGCCGGTTCATTTTTCGGGAGTTGCGGCTGCGGCGCCCAACGCCGCCTCGTCGCCGGGCGCTCAGACGGCCGATGCGTGGCAGCCCTACGACGCGGCTCGGGTCGACGAACTGAATGCGCAAGGCCGGCCGCTACTTCTCAATTTCACGGCGAGTTGGTGTTTGACCTGCCTTGTCAATGAGCGCAACGCCTTCGCCGACGCCGCCGTCATGCGCACCTTTCGCGGCAAGGGCGTCACGCTGATGAAAGGCGATTGGACCAACCGCGACCCCGCGATCACCAAGGCACTGGCCGACTTCGGGCGCGCCGGCGTTCCGCTTTACGTGGTGTACAACTCGCAGCCCGGCTCGACCGCGCCGGTCGTGCTGCCGCAATTGCTCACGCCGGGCATCGTACAAAGCGTGTTCGCCAACTTGCCCGACCGGGAAGCAAACTAGCGCCTGAATGGCGCATGCTCCAACACATGAATTCCGACAACGCCGGCACCGTTTCGGTCATCGATTTTCGCCGCCACGGCATGGTCCTGCAATGGCATGTCTTGGGCGGTACCTGGAGCGCGCATGAGGTGCCGCCGACGGTGGCCCATGGCGTCGCACTGATTCGCGCCTCGCAGCCCAATATTTGCCTGTATGCCCAGAACGGCCGATTGCGCCTGCAGATCGGCCCGGATCAGTACACCTTGTCGGAAAACTCGCCGCGCATCAAATGCACCCGCGGTTTGGCGACTTTTGGCTTGCGCAGGCGCTTCACGGTCGAATCCACCACCGGCGGCGTTTTGTTCAGCCATCCTTATTGGACCCCGCGGGCGGAGGACTTTTTTGGCTGGCTCACCAGCAAGGCTCAGGACCCCGATTGGCGTGCCGCAACCGGGCGACAGTGGTCGGACGGCGTTCCGGCGGACCAGCTGCGCTGGAGCTGAACGGTGAGGCCTCAGCGCGCCGGACTGTCGGTCGCCCGATTGTGCGGCAACAGCGCGGCGGCCTCCTCATCCCCCAGGTGACGCCACTCGCCCGGCCGCAAATCGCCCAGTTGAATGTCGCGGATGCGCACGCGTTGCAGGCGCCGCACCCGGTAGCCCAGCGCCGAACACATGCGGCGGATCTGCCGATTCAGTCCTTGAGTGAGAATGATGCGAAACGCTTCCCGGTCGATGCGGATCACCCGGCATGGCTTGGTGATTGCACCGGCGATCTTCACGCCGCCCTCCATCATGGAAAGCGCGAGATCGGTGATCGGGCGATTTACGGTGACGATGTATTCCTTTTCGTGATTATTTTCCGAGCGCAGCAATTCATTGACGATATCGCCATTGTTGGTGAGCAGGATCAATCCCTCGGAATCCTTGTCCAATCGGCCTATCGGAAAGATCCTATCGCTGTGCCCGACCAGGTCGATGATGTTGTCCTTGATATGCAGTTCGGTGGTGCAGGTGATTCCCACCGGCTTGTTGAGCGCAATGTAGATTTGCTTCTGCTTGGCGCCGATGAGCTCGCCGTCCACGCGCACTTCATCGCCGCCGGTAACCCGCGTGCCGAGCACCGCAGGCACGCCGTTGCAGGTGACGCGTCCGGCTTCGATCCACTTGTCGGCTTCGCGCCGCGAGCAGCGGCCGGATTCGCTGATGTATTTATTCAGCCTCACGAAGCTCCCTGGATTTCATCCTCGAAGGAAGGCGCGAATATGTATCGCCGTGGCGGCGGGAGAGGCGCCCAAGAGTTCATCGGCACCTTCGAGGACCAGCGCCTGTTGCGCCGCGGCCGGTTTTTGATCCATGGGGGGAACCGCCGCCAGCACCAATCGGCGGACCAGATCGGGACGGGCCACCGCAAGCTCGAGGGCAACTGCGGCTCCAAACCCAACCCCCAACACATCGATCCGGCGCAGGCGCAAATCGGTGACAAGGTCCGACATGGCGCGCGCGGCATCGCTCGAGGCGAAGCTCGGCGCCGGATCGGATTCACCGAATCCGGGCAGATCGGGGGCGTACACCGAGCGATCCTGCGCCATCGCGGGCAATAGCCGATCGAAGCGGCGGCCCGAGCCGTCGCTGGGATGCAGGCAAAAGAGCGTCACCTGCTCGTCGAATCCGCCGCTCGAGGGGAACGCCGTGCGCACATGCAGCTGGCCAAATTGGCAGTCAAAATAGGCGCGACGCGTCCGTATCACGACCGGCGCAGCGGATGATTTGGAATGCTTTCCCACGGTGTCTCCGATTTTTTCCAACATTGCGGCCGCCAAGGATACTCGAACTCCCACGGCCTCTCCGCGGCGGGGACTAAGCCATTCCCTTATTGTGGCGTTTATGAAACATTAAATCTTATGATCGGGCAAAATAGTGCTGGCGCTGTGGGCAAGTGCTCGTTAAAGTGTTGCGCGAACGCAATAAGACAATGGGAAGTAAACAGACCAATCATCGCAAGAGCGCGATCGCCAGGCGCCGCGAGAGGCATGGGGACTTGAAAACCGGGCTTTGCCCGGTTTTTTTTATGGCTTCGAACCGGGCGGTATGCGATCCCAGACCCGCGAGGCCGTGAACCCGCTTGAGCGCCCACCCTTGAAACTCACCACTTCGATCAGCCTTTGGCCGTCCTCAGACAGACTCAAGCGCAATTCGAACGGCGGGTGATCGTCCTCGGGATCGCCGGAATGCACCACCAGAGTCTTTTCATCCCAGCCGCAGATGGGCGGCGGCGCGCTGCCGCGGCCGTGCGCGGGATCAGCGGCCTGCGATGAGCCACCGGCGCCCGGCCGGCACATCCTACTCTTGCCCCCCGAACTGAACGTCACAACGCCGCCGCTCTGATCGATCGCCACGCTCTTGCCCGGCCAGCGCAGACCCTCCTCCAATGCGGGAACCGAGGGCATTACGGGGCCGGTGGGACCACGGGCAACGGCACCGCCGCCGTTGCGACTGCCGCGTCCGGAGGAGCCCGTGGTGCCGCCCGCGCCGGCGTTGGCCGTTTCAGCGGCGAGCTGCGACTGCATGAGCCGCTGGGGATCGTCGCTGTCCGCCTCGTTGAGCTTCCATACACCGCTCAGGTCAACCCCGGCAGGGGGAGTCGTGGCCAGCTTCTCGCCCGCGCACCCGCCCAGGGCAATCGCCGCCAGAATCAAAGCAATTCGCATCGCGCACCTTGAATTCAAGTCCTACCGAGCGAAGCTTATAATGAATGCGGGCGTCAGCGCGCAATTCAAACGGACGATTGTTTGCCCTGTGGCGCGGCCCGCAACGTATTGGGCCCGCAAATCCAGACCCGGCCCTCCTGAGGCTGGAAGCACACGCGCAGCGATTCGGTTCTGCGCGTGGTCTGCGCCCCGCACGCAATTTTGGCATCGACAAGATCCGCCTGAATCAGATCGACCAGCGAGGCGCTGGGCTCGCCGATTTCCGTCGGCGGCAGCGCATGAGCCAGAATGCGCGCCTGGATTTCGTCGCCTTTCGATGAGTTACCGAGGACCGCGCGCTTGAAGCGATCCAACACCGCCAAGATGGAGCTCAGGGTGTTGTCGGTCACGTCGGAGGGACGCCCGGTGCCACCCATGAATTTCAAGTGCAACAGCCCGCCAACGCCCCGCGCCTCGTCGTGGAGGCACAGCGCCATCGCGCCGTGCAATTCCGCGACCATGAGCATCGCTTCGGGCGAGACATGATAAGTGTCCGGCGCGACCAAAACTTCCGTGAGATCTTTTGTCACGCGGTTGCGACCCTTTGTTGACTTAAGGGATGCTGCACGTAACCGCGGATCCACTCTGCCAAGCGAATCACGTTTTGCCAACACCGGCGGCCTGTAACCGGGACCTGCGTCGCGTTCGGGTCCGATGAGGCGGCCCGGCCCAGGTAGCTGGCCGTTATGAGGTCATACGCGGCGGTTATTAGCCCGCCGCCGGCGCGGCAGCTAAAGTAACCCCCATGTATCGGTACGATGCCATCGACAAGACGCTGGTCGACGAGCGCGTCGCGCAGTTTCGCGACCAAACGCGCCGTTTTCTCGCCGGCGAGCTCAGCGAGGATGAGTTCCGCCATCTGCGGCTGCGAAACGGGCTATATATCCAGCGGCATGCGCCGATGCTGCGGGTCGCGATCCCGTACGGACTGCTCTCCACGGTCCAGTTGCGCACGCTCGCCGCCATTGCACGACGTTACGACCGCGGCTACGGTCACTTCACCACACGGCAGAACATCCAGTACAACTGGCCGGCGCTCGAGACGGTGCCGGATATTCTGGCGGAGCTCGCGGCGGTGGAGATGCATGCGATACAAACCAGCGGCAATTGCATTCGCAACACGACGTCGGATCACCTGGCCGGCGTGACGCCAGATGAACTCGAGGATCCGCGGCCGTATTGCGAGATCATCCGGCAGTGGTCGAGCTTTCACCCGGAATTCACCTACTTGCCGCGCAAATTCAAGATTGCGGTTACCGGATCGCCGAAAGATCGGGCCGCCTCGCTGATTCACGACATCGGTGTGCACATCGTGCGCGGCCCCGGGGGCGAACCCGGATTTGAAATTCTCGCCGGGGGAGGTTTGGGCCGCACTCCCGTCATCGGTCAAGTGGTGCGGGAATTCCTGCCGCGCGAGCATTTGCTGTCTTACTTGGAAGCCGTATTGCGCATCTACAATCGCGAAGGCCGGCGCGACAACCTGACCAAGGCGCGCATCAAGATATTGGTGCGTTCCATGGGGATCGAGGAATTCCGAAGACGGGTCGAGAGCGAATGGGAACTGATCAAGGACTCAGGACTTCGCGTCACCGCGGCGCAGGTCGAGCACATGCGCAGCTTTTTCAATCCCCCGGCCTATCGCAGCCTGCCGGATTCCGATCCCGCAGCCGGCACAGATACGGCGTTTCGCGCCTGGTATCGTTACAACACCAGCGGGCACAAAGTCCCCGGCTACCGGGTTGTGTACGTGTCGCTGAAGAGCGCAGATGCCGCGCCGGGCGATGCCACCGATGCGCAGATGGATTTGATCGCCGACCTGGCCGATCGCTATAGCTTCGGCGAAGTGCGGGTCACGCACACCCAGAATCTGCTTTTGGCCGATGTCGAACAGGAACGGACTTTCGAGCTGTGGCAGGCGCTCGCCGGGGCCAAGCTCGCAACGCCGAATATAGGCACCCTGACTGACATGATCTGCTGCCCTGGCCTGGATTTCTGCAGCCTTGCAAACGCCGGTTCCATCGACGTGGCCAAGCTGATCAACGAGCGTTTCGACGATTACGACTATGTCTATGACCTGGGCGAGCTCGACCTGAAGATGTCCGGCTGCATGAATGCCTGCGGTCATCACCATGTGGGAAACATCGGTATTCTCGGCGTCGACAAGGGCGGCACCGAGTGGTATCAGATCACCATCGGCGGGTCCGCCGGCGCTGATGCGTCGCTCGGAAGCGTCATCGGTCCCTCGGTCGCCAAAGCCGACGTGCCGGAAACCCTGGCCCGGCTATTGGACGTATACATCGAACGGCGGCTCCCGGGGGAGCCTTTTCTCGATACCGTGCGCCGCCTCGGAATTCAGCCGTTCAAGGACAGAGTGTATGCCGCGTCGGCTGCTGCGTGACGGCGAGATCGTGTACGACGACTGGCGGACCTTGAGCGAGGCCACCGACGACGATGCGCCCTTGATGCTGCCCGTCGATCAATGGCTGAACGATCGAGAGCGATGGATCGGGCGCGGCGGACGCCTCGGCATCATTTTGGCCCCCCCGCACAGGGTGGAAATTTTGGTGTCCGACCTGGCTCGGTTCTCGCTGGTTGCCGCGGAGTTCCCCGGACCCAGCGAAGGCCGCGGATACACGCAAGGCCGTCTGCTGCGGGAGCGGTGGCGGTTCAAGGGCGAACTGCGCGCCACCGGCGCCATCGGCCGCGACCAAGTATTCTTTCTCGCGCGCTGCGGCTTCAACAGCTTCGAGCTGCCGGATGGCGAGATCGACGGCGCTGCGGCTGCGCTGACCACTTTCTCCGCCGCATACCAACCGTCGAACGACGCCGGTCTCGGGGCCCCGCTGCGGCACCGCTGAGAAAGGCGGGCCATTCAGGGGTTATCGCGCAGCGGTACCTGCAAACCCTGCAGAATGCGGTTCACCTCTTCCTGCGTCTCGAGTTTTTCGGTCTCCCGCACCAGTTTTCGCGGCAGGTGTGGCGCAAGCAATTCGATGAACTCGTACATGTAGGCGCGCAACAGGGCACTGCGGCGGAAGCCGATCCAGGTCGTGTGTCCCTCGAACAGGTGAGCCGCATCGAGCACCGCGAGGTCCGCGTCGGCGACCGGATCAATGGCCAACCTGGCCAATATGCCGACGCCCAACCCGATGCGCACATAGGTCTTGATGACGTCCGAATCGCGTGCGGTCAGGGCCACATCGAGCGACAGGCCGGCCGTTTCGAACAGCGCAGGCAGCGAGGAGCGGCCCGAGAAGCTGAATACGTAGGTGACGATGGGATATTCGGCGAGTTTCTTCAGCGTCAGCTTGCCCGCGGAGGCCAGCGGATGGCTCAGCGGCACCACCACGGCGCGGTGCCAACGATAGACGGGCAGACGCACCAGATGCGGAAACAGCTCCTCCGAGCCCGTCGCGATGGCGAAATCGACGCGGTCGCGCGCGACCATTTCGGCAATTTGCTCGGAGGTTCCTTGATGCAAGTGCAAACGCACCTTGGGGTATTTTTGGCGAAACACGCGGATCACCTGCGGCAGCACATAGCGCGCCTGGGTATGCGTGGTTGCGATGGACAGGGTCCCGCCGTCGGCTTTGCGCAGATCCGCCGAGGTGCGGCGGATGTTCTGCATTTCTCGCAGAATGCTGCTGGCACGCGAGATGATCTCCTCGCCGGCGGCGGTGGTGCGGGTTAGCGCACGGCCCTCGCGCTCGAACAGCTGAAAGCCGAGCTCCTCTTCCAGCAACTTGAGTTGCCGGCTGACACCCGGCTGCGAGGTGTGGAGCTGTCGCGCGGCCGCCGTTATGTTCAGGCCATTCTCGTGCACCGCCACCAGATAGCGCAATTGCTGCAATTTCATCCCGATAGGATATAAGTTTTGAGTTCGGCCCGCGCGGTTAGCACAAAAGCGCATGTCCTCATAAGGGATAGTTCGTTTCGCGCGGCGATGGGCCGCTCTATAGTTTCGCAGCCGCCCCCACCCGGAAGAACCACAGTGTCCGAACTGCCCGCAGGCTTGCGTACGCGCGCCGAAAACAGCATTTCGCAGCTTCATGCGGCGGTCGCTGAGTACGGCAATGTGTGTTATGCGAACAGTTTGGGCCTCGAGTCGATGGTTCTCACCGACCTGATCTGGGGTGCGGTGCCGCAGGTCGAGATCTTCAGCATCGATACCGGCCGGCTGTTTCCGGAAACCTATGCATTGATCGAGCGGCTGCAACAGCACTACGGACGCACCCTGCGGATCTACCGTCCCGAGGCGGACAAGGTCGGGGAGTGGGTCGACAAGCATGGGATCAACGGCTTCCGCGACGGCGTGGAACGACGGCGAGGCTGCTGCGTGGTGCGCAAGGTCGAACCGTTCCGGCGGGCCATATCGGGTCGCGCAGCCTGGGTAACCGGGATACGGCGCGGCCAATCGGCGAGCCGCGCGCTGGCCGCGCCGGTCGAGTGGGATGGCGAGTACGGCCTCCACAAAATCAGCCCGCTGCTCGACTGGTCCGACAAGGACGTGTGGGATTACATTCGCAGGAAGCGGCTGCCCTACAATACCCTGCACGATATCGGATTCCCCAGCATCGGTTGCTCGCCGTGCACTCGTGCGGTGCAGCCGGGCGAGGATCCGCGCTCGGGGCGCTGGTGGTGGGAGCGCACGGAATCGCGCGAGTGCGGCTTGCATCCCCGGCGCAAGATACCGGCGTTGACGGTCTTGCAAGTACCCGAAGGTTAGAGCGACGCGCCGAGGGCATGCGCCTTGAATTATTTTCCGGTTTTCTTCGACCTCAAGGGACAGAAAGTACTGGTGGTGGGCGGCGGCGAAGTGGCGCTGCGCAAGGTATCCTTGCTGCAGCCTACCGGCGCCCGGATCTCGCTGGTCGCACCGCGGATTCACCCCGAGCTTGCCGCGCGCGCAGCGGCCGGAACACTCGCGATCGAGACCCGCGAATTCATTCCGGGCGATTTGGACGACGTGCGCCTCGTGATCGTCGCCACGTCGCGTCGCGCGGTGAACCGCTGGATCGCGAATTTGTGCGATGCGCGCGCATTACCGGTGAATGTGGTCGACGACCGCGCCGCATCCCGTTTCATCGTACCGGCCATCGTCGATCGCGATCCGGTACTGGTCGCGGTCTCATCCAGCGGCACCTCACCGGTCTTGGCTCGCCGCTTGCGCGAACGCCTCGAGGCGGTCATTCCGAAAGGCTTCGGCGAATTGGCGGCGTGGTTGCGCGATCTTCGCGCGGCCAGCCGCCGGCGGCTGCGCACTGCGGACGAGCGGCGGCGCTTTTTCGAAACCATCATAGACGGCGATGCGGCGCGGCGTTTCATCGCGGGCGATCGGCGCGGCGCGCTGCGCATCGCCCAACAGCTGCTCTCGAGTGCCTGCGGCGCTGCGCGCGCGGCGGGCGAAGTGACCTTGGTCGGCGCCGGGCCCGGGGACCCGGATCTGCTGACGTTGAAGGCGTTGCGCGCGCTTCAGGATGCGGACGTCATCCTGTACGACCGATTGGTATCGACCGAGGTGCTCGGCTTCGCGCGGCGCGACGCGAGGCGGATTTGCGTCGGCAAATCGTCGGGCGGCGCGATTACGCCCCAGGGGGCGATCAACGACTTGTTGATCGAACATGCTCGGCGCGGACGGCGCGTGGTGCGGCTCAAGGGCGGCGACCCCTTCGTGTTCGGCCGCGGCGGGGAAGAACTCGAGGCCCTGGCGCGCGCGGGAATCAATTTTTCGGTGGTGCCGGGTGTCACGGCGGCGACCGGGTGCGCGGCCTATGCCGGCATACCGCTGACACATCGTGAATACGCGCACAGCGTAAGCTTCGTTGCGGGGCATTCCGGAGATGAAGGCGACGAGCCCGATTGGCGCGCGTTGGCAATGACGGGTACCACCGCTGTGTTCTACATGGCCCTGGCGCGGCTCGATCGGATTGTCGGCAAGCTGCTCGAGCACGGCGCCGCGGAATCCCGGCCGGCGGCCGTCGTTGCGCAGGGCACGACGGCGAATCAACGGGTGTTCGCGGGCACCCTGGCGACCATTCGCGACATCGCGTCGGCCGCGCACCTCGAACCGCCCGCGCTGCTTGTGGTGGGCGAGGTGGTGGCCCTGCACTCCACGCTCGCCTGGTTCAACGCATCCGGACCGATCGGTTTGTCCGAGATCGCGTCAACAGGCTCCTAGGCGATGGCTTGCGCAAGGCCGCGCTCCGCGATCCAGGCGCGGTTGAACAAACGCGATTGGTATTTGGCGCCACCGTCGCACAGGACAGTCACAATCGTGTGGCCCGGACCCATTTGCCTGGCAAGCGTGTAGGCCGCGGCAACGTTGATCCCCGCCGTGCTGCCGAGCAGCAGACCTTCCTCGCGCAACAAGCGATAGACGAAGTGCAGCGTCTCGGCGTCCGCGATTCGTAGTGCCTCGTCGACCGGCGCGCCTTCGAGATTCGCAGTTACCCGACCGGTGCCGATGCCTTCGGTAATCGATGTGCCGCCGTCCGATTTGAGTTCGCCATCCTTGAAATACCGGTAGAGCGAACTGCCGGGCGGATCGACCAGCACGATCCGCACCGCCGCGGATTGAGACTTGAGGAAGGCGGCGACGCCGGCGAGCGTGCCGCCCGTGCCGGTGGCCGCGCAAAACGCGTCGACGTTCCCTTTCGCATCGCGCCAGATCTCCGGACCGGTGGATTCGAAATGCGCGCGCCGATTCGCCGTGTTGTCGAATTGATTGGCCCAGACCGCGTTCGGGAGTTCTCCGGCCAGACGGCCGGCCACTTTCTGATACTGGTTGGGATCGCTGTAAGGAACCGGGGGCACCTTGCGTAATTCTGCGCCCAACGATTCGATGATCTGATACTTCTCGGCCGCTTGATTGTCGGGCATGACAATGACACACCGGTAACCCCGCGCATTGCACACGTGCGCGAGGCCGATGCCGGTATTGCCGGCCGTGCCTTCCACCACCGTTCCGCCCGGCTTGAGGGCTCCGCGCTGTTCGGCGTCGAGCACGATCCACTTGGCTGCGCGATCCTTGACCGAACCGCCGGGATTCATGAACTCGGCCTTGCCGAGGATTTCGCAGCCCGTTTCCTCGCTCAAATGATGCAGGCGAATCAAAGGAGTATTGCCTATCGCGCCGGTAAACCCATCGCACAATGCCATCGAGATCTTCCCCCCAACACCCAGCGGCGCAGCATAACCCGCAGCTGTGCCGCGGACGTTTATAAATCGGACGGCATTAAAAAGAATCCCCGGTCTTGCCGGGGAATTCGAGTGGAACAGGTGCAGGGTAACAACCCGGCACGTCCATTGGTGGATGATACGCGGCACTCGAAGTGCGCTTACGTTCGACCTTCTTTGAGTTCGCCTCTGTTGCGATAAAGTAACATTGGGCAAAAAGCTGACAAGCTCAGCAGCAAGAATACTACCAGTTGCCGGTTCTAAATCCAACAGTTAAGGGGCCAAGAACGAGAAATGCCGCACTATGTCAAATTTGTCTCCAATTTGTGACATAGGCGCAACACCTGATCGGGCTTCAGAGCCAGCGGCTGGCGCGCGCCTCGAACTCGGGGGAACTTGCCTGCACCACGCAAAATCGCTGCCCCGTGGGCGCTTCCATGACCCACCAAGTTTGGACCGCTTGCACTCTCTTCGCGCCGAGCTTTTCCAAACGCCGGACCTCGGCGTCGATGTCATCGGTTTCGATATCGAGATGCACCCGGCTGGGGTGGTCCACCTTCTGGACTTCGATGTGCAGGCCGTGATGTGCATCGTCCAGGCCTCTGTAGAACTCCCCTTCGCTGCCCGGCAACTCTCGCTGCGGCATGCCGAGGGCGGCGCTCCAGAATCCGGCGGCGGCGGCGAGATCATCCGCCCGACAATCGATGATGAATCCTCCCAATTTGCTTTTATGCATCGCTTCCTCCAAATTTGCGCCGACACTCGGGGGTGATCCGCATGAAGTACCTGCATACTATGGTCCGAGTCTCCGATATCGAGCAATCCTTGCGTTTCTACCGGGATGCTCTCGGACTCGTGGAATTATCGCGCCGCGACTACCCCCAGGGCCGCTACACGCTCGTGTTCCTGGCCGCCGCCGGCGACGAGCGGGCCCAGGTCGAATTGACCTATAACTGGGACCCGGAGACTTATGCCGGCGGACGCAACTTCGGACACCTTGCTTATGCCGTCGATGACATTTACGCCGTGTGCAGGCGCTTGATGGAGCACGGCGTCACGATCAATCGGCCGCCGCGGGATGGGCGCATGGCCTTTGTCCGGTCGCCGGACAATATTTCGATTGAATTGCTGCAGCATGGTGCGGCGCTGGCCGCCGCAGAACCGTGGACCAGCATGCCGAACGTCGGCGTGTGGTAGCAGAAGGGCCCGGGCAGCTACTCTGATTTGAGCCGCTGCCCGCGTTCGGCAATCAGCGTGCGATAAACGTCCATGATCGTTTGACTGACGTTCTCGATGAAATGAGGGCGCAGGTCAGGCACCCGACGCCGAGACGGCGCCGAAATCTGACGCCGCAAAATCGAGGCCAGCGCCGCCACATCGCCGGCTGGAAAAAGCTCGCCCCCATACTGGTCGATCAGCTCACGACAGCCGTCGGCTGTCGAGGCCACCACCGGCAGGCCCGCATCGAAGGCCTCGAGCATGACGAGCGGCAACGGCTCGCGGCGCGACGGGCATACGAACAGGTCGAAGGCCTGGTAGTAATCCTTGATGTTCTTGCGAAAACCCGGCATCGCCATATTGGGCCCAAGCAGCCGTTCCAGCCGGGCGCGCTCCCGGCCATCGCCTAGGATGACGAGACGAGCGTTGGGCAGTTCAGCCGCGCGAAACGCTTCGATCAATATATCGAGGCCTTTGCTGCGCGCCAGACGGCCGACGGCACCGATCAGAAATTCGCCCGGCGCAATTCCGAGAGATTCTCTTAGGGAGACGATCTCGGCCGCGCTCAACCGGCGATGCGGAGTCAACAACTGATTGAGCTTGAATACTCGTCCCCGGTAGGTGGGCGGAATCTCCCGTACCTGCCAATGTGCATTGCAGATGAGCCCATCCAACTTAAAGAAATGAGGCCCATTCGCGGCTATGTGCAGAGTGGCGACCGACGGTGCGTCGGCGTGGGCGCGCGCGATGAGGCGAGATGACCGGCGCAGGTGCGTGTGAATGACGTCCGGACGGAATTCCTTGATGCGTTGCTCGACCGCTCGCTGTGTGCGCCACCAGGTCGGAACCGCCGAGATTTGCACCCGGTCCGACACCGCATCCACGATCGACATGCCCAACAGGCTTCTATGCGTGCTGCGCACCAGCAGCGCCACCTCATGTTCCGCGGACTGAAAGCTGGCAAGTTCCGCGGCATATCGCTCGGACCCTGCGAAGCCGCGGGAAAGAATGACGTGCATGATTCGCATAAGCCATGTTAAACCAAGATCCATGGCGCGGGCTGGCGCGCAATCACCCACGGCGCACGGGTAATCCGGCGGACGCGGCGCGCCATCGCGAGTCTCAGAACATCTCGGAGGCGTCGGGCGCCTTTATTTCGACCGGCTTGCGCGAGGCAATGTGATCGCCGGTAATCATTTCATCGTACGCCTGACCGGGGCCCACCATCGGATAGACGCCCGCGTTTTCGTCGATCATCACCTCGAGGAAGGCCGGTCCCTCGAAGCGTATGAATTCCTCGACGACGCGCGGCACATCGCTTTTTTTATCGAGCCGCACCGCAAACTTGAAGCCATCGGCGAGCGCCGCCTTGACAAAATCCTTGGTGTGCAGGCTCTTATCGCTGGCGCTCAAGCGACCCTTGAAGAACAGCTTCTGCCACTGCTTGACCATGCCGTCGCCGCAGTTGTTCAGAACGACGACCTTTATCGGCAGATCATAGGTGGTGACGGTCTCGAGCTCGCCGATGTTCATGCGGATGCTGGCATCGCCGTCGACATCGATCACCAGACGATTGCGCTGCGCGAATTGTGCGCCCACCGCCGCCGGCAATCCAAACCCCATGGTGCCCATGCTGCCGGAGGTCAGCCACAGCCGCGGGCTGCGGAAGTCGAAATACTGAGCCGCCCACATTTGGTGCTGGCCGACTCCCGTCGTGATGATGGCCTCGCCGCGCGTCAGACGATTGATCTGCTCAATGACGTAATAGGGCTGGATCAGCGCGCTGTCGCGGTCATAGTTCATGCCGTATTTGAGCCGCAGCTCAGCGCATTGCCCGAGCCATGCGGACCAGTCGTGACTGACGTTCTTGCGCTTGGCATAATCCGACAGGCACCGCAGCGCGTCCGACATGAGGCCGACGTGGCTCCAGTCGACCCGCTTGACCTTGTTGATCTCGGATGCGTCGATGTCCAAATGCGCGATGAACTTGGCGCCGCGGGCAAATTTTTCGGGATTGCCGGCCACGCGGTCGTCGAAGCGCGCGCCGACCGCCACCAGGAAATCGCAATCGTCGACCGCGTAGTTCGCGAACGCAGCGCCGTGCATGCCCAGCATGCGCATGGACAACGGGTCCGTGGTGTCGAAGGCGCCGATCCCCATCAGCGTGGTGACCACGGGCAGCCGCAGCTGCCCTGCGAATTCGCGCAAGGCGTGCGCGGCGCCCGCATTGATCACACCGCCGCCGGCGTAAATCATCGGCCGCTTCGCCGCAGCCAATGCGGCAAAAAAAGACGCGCAGGCGGCATCCGGCAACTTGTTGGCCTCCACGCGGTTCATGCGCTGTCTATAGCCCGGGATCGGCAGCCGTCCCGATCCATGAAACACGCCCTTCCAGTTTTGCACGTCCTTCGGCACATCGAGCACCACCGGGCCCGGGCGGCCGGTCCGCGCGATCTCGAACGCGGTACGCACGGTGGCCTCCAGCTTGGCCGGATCGGTCACCAGGAAGACGTGCTTGGCCACCGCGCCCATGATGCTCGGCACCGGCGCTTCCTGGAACGCGTCGGTGCCGATCGCGGTGGTTGGCACCTGGCCGCAGATGACCACGATGGGCACCGAATCGGCCTGGCAATCCCGCACAGGGGTCACCGTATTGGTCGCCCCGGGTCCCGAGGTGACCAGCGCCACGCCCACCCGGCCGCTTGCCCGCGCGAAGCCCGCCGCCATGAATGCGGCTCCCTGCTCGTTGGCGGGAACGATCAGCGGCATGGAGGACCGGTGTTCCTGGTTGTAGCGAAATACCGCATCGTAGATCGGTAAGATTGCGCCGCCGCTGTACCCGAAAATCGTGTCCACGCCCTCGTCCGCCAGAACCTGAACCAGCATTTCAGCGCCCGTCATACTGGCGCCGGCGAGCGGGTGAGCCCCTTGATTCAGCATGTCGTATCGAGCTTTCACGCCCAAAGCCTAGCACCCCTCGCCCTGGCGCCCAAGTGCCACCCTCCCGTATCCTTTGGGGCCATGCGGCACCTCATTGCGATCCTTTTGCAGAACGAGGCCGGGGCGCTCACCCGCGTCACCGGCCTGATTTCCACCCGCGGCTACAACATCGAGTCTCTTTCGGTGGCGCCGACCATCGATCCCACGGTGTCCCGCGTCACGCTGGTGACCACGGGTTCCGACGCGGTCATCGCGCAAATCAACGCCCAACTGCTGAAGCTCGTGGACGTGGTGGCGGTCGAGGATATGACCAGCGGCGATCATCTCGCGCGCGAACTGATGCTGATCAAGCTGCAAATCGCCCCCGAGCATGTCGAGGCGGTCGGCGCCCTGCTGCGCCGGGCGGGCGGCAGGGTGCTGTCGCCGAACCCGTCGAGCTTTATCGTCGAGCTCACGAGCACCGAGGTCGAAATCGGTGAATTCATCGCCAATGTGGCGACTTTCGGCGAGATCGTCGAAGTCGTGCGCAGCGGTGTCCTGGGAATTTCGCGCGCGAATCCGCGCCTGCACGCCGTCAATTGAGACGGTTTCTCGTCGGGTGACGCCGACGAATCGCCAACCAACGGAGGATGTCTCTCGTCATGCCCGAAATCGAAGTTACGCCGGAACACGCGGCGGATCCCACGACCCGCCGCGTCGGTATTCTGGTCGGCGTGGTCGGAATCTTTTTGTCGGTGGTCACGATCAACTCGCACCGGGCGCACACGCAAGCGGTCATCCATCGCACCGAATCGAATGATCAGTGGGCCTACTATCAGGCAAAGAAAATTCGCGAAAGCGCCAATGATGTCGCGTTGACGCTGCTGCAAGGCCTGGCCGCCGACCCGGCCAAGGCGACGGATGCCGCGCGCAAGCTCGAAGCCGCGCGCGACAAGTATGCCGAGGACGCCAAGGAGATCATGAAGGAGGCCCAGGCGAAGGACGCCAAATGCGAGCTCGAGGAGCATCGGGCGCTGCGCTTCGACATCGGCGAGGGACTGCTGGAACTCGGCCTGGTGCTGAGTTCCCTGTACTTCCTGGCGCGAAAGATTTTCTTTCCCATTTTCGGTTTGCTGTCGGCGAGCGCGGGAATCGCCATGGGAGTCGCGGGTTGGATGCTCTGAAGAGCGGTCTCGCCATTTTTTGGGCGGCCGGCGCGCTCGCCTTGCTGGGCCCGCCGGCGGCGGCGCAGACCGCGGCGCGGCCGGCGGCCGGTCCGGATCGGCTCGCCCGGATTGAAGCGCGGTCCGCCGACCTGTTGGCGGTCGGAACCGTGCACGGCGATCGCCTGACGATTCACGTGAGTCGCATCATCGACAACGCGCCGGTGCGAAGCGCCGCAGTGACGGTCGTACTGCGGGGCATTGCGCATCCCGCGACCGCCGAGGCCGACGGCGGCTACTCGATCGAAACGCCGGACTTGAGCTTGCCGGGAGCGGCCTCGGTGCAATTGCAAGTCGCCCAAGGTGCCGCGACCGAGGAACTTCAGGGCATTTTGCGTATCGCCGACGCCGCAGGACCCGCCGAGGACAAGAATGGCGCGCGCCAGCTCGGCTGGTGGATCCTCAATTTCGCGGTGTGCATCGGAATTCTGTTCCTGTGGCGCCGGCGTAAGGCACAGCACCCCTAAAAGCTCTGCAGGGTCTGCACCACGAATTGGAAATGCTTGATTCCGGCCGTGTCGCCCAGCGGAAAGGCGAAATCCACGTGCAATACGTTTCCCAGTCCGCTGCGCGTATTGCCCAAACGCAGCCCCAGGCCCACATCGCGCAACAAGCCCGGATCGCTGTTGCCCACCACGCCGCTGCCCCAGGTTCTGCCCACGTCGGCGAAGGCGGCGGCGCCGAAGCGCACCAACCGAAACGGATACCAATCGGTAAATACCCGCTGCTCCACCGTCAGGATGCCCCGCGATGTGCCGGATTCGTAGCGCAAGGGGTAGCCGCGCATGCCGTTGTCCCCACCCAGCAAAAGCTGCTTGTCCGGATCCAGCGAGTCCGTGACGGTGCCCGCCAAGGCCGCGTACAGCAGCCAATCCGGACGCCAGCGCCAATAATATTTGGCGCCGGCGTCCGCGATCAAATTGCGCGCCCGGCCATCCTCGACTCGCGAGGAGAAATCGCCGCTCAGGAACAGCTGCTGCTGGTCCGGCAGGTCATAGCCGCGCACCGCGGTGGCCGCCAGCATGATCGCGTTGGTATGCGCCCCGAATGCCCCATTGGACAAGCCTACTTGGCCCGTCACTTCGGTGCCGAAATACAGGTCCTCGGTTCTGCCGATTTCGTTCTCATCGCCCGCCTTCTTGAAATCGTCCTGGACGACGTCGAATCCGACGTACGGATACGACAGGGTTCGGTCCGGCGGCAGCGGATTGGCCGGCAAGCTCGTGACCGGCGTCGGCACGAACAAATTCTGATCGTAGTGCATGCCAAACAGCAGCCGCCGGCTCCAACCGTCGACCAGGCCTTTGGAGACGCCGCCGCTCAAATCGTACGTCGATTGATTGTCGTTGAATTGATCGACGATGTTTCCCAAGTTGTAGCGCGACACGGTGCGGTCGAAGTTGAGCGCCGAGATATTGGTGCTCCAGCGCGTATCGAGCGAGTAGAAGGGCTGCCCAACCTGCACCGCATGCTGGTGACCGTCGCTGGAGTCGGCAAATGTCATGGCGGCGGTCCAGCGCGTTCCGAACACGTTCGGATCTGCGTACGCCAGCGTGTTGCTGGTTCGATCGACGGTGCTGCTGTGCGTTAGCTGTATGGTTTTTCCCCAGCCCAGAAAGTTCGTATCCTGCACGTCGTAAGCCGTGGAATTGGTGCCGCCGCTGCGCCCGAACGAGATGCCCGGGGTCAAGGTCCACACATCCTTGGTGATGACCCGGATGTCGACCACCCCGTCGGCGTAGCGCACCGGAACCACGTGCGCGTCGTAAACGTAGATGAGCTTGCGCAAATTGCGCTCGGTTTCCGCGAGCGCCTGCGGGTTGTACCGGTCGCCGCTCTTGAACAGCAGTTGCGCCTTGATCGCTCCGCGCTTGGTGCGAAGGTGCAAGTGATTGGCGAGCATGAACAAATTGTTGTTTTCGCGCGGATCGCTTTTATCGAAGATGTTGCGGATATCGATGTCGATGCTGCCGATGACCGCGCCATCGGCCTTGAGCACCGCATCGCTCGGCACCCCGGGGGGGCGCGGCTCCTCGATGTCGGTGTGCTCCGTGTCGGTGAGCTTGGCAGCGAGCCCCGGTGCGGCCAAGGCGGCGACCAGAATGCAAAGCGCGAACGAATGCAGAAGCGGCCATTTACGGCCGCGGATCGTCGCGATCATGCTCCTTACAATCGGCGGATTCGATCGATTACAGGGCGGCGTTGTCGGTCTCGCCCGTGCGTATGCGAATCACCCGCAGTATATCGGTGACGAATATCTTGCCGTCACCCACCTTGCCGGTTTTCGAGGCGCCCACGATCGCCTCCAGCACCTGATCCACCAGCTCATTCTTCACCGCGACTTCAATGCGTGTTTTCGGGACGAAATCGACGACGTATTCCGCTCCGCGGTATAGCTCCGTGTGGCCGCGCTGACGGCCGAAACCCTTGACCTCGGTCACGGTCATTCCCGACACCCCAATCTCCGAAAGTGCCGCGCGCACATCGTCCAGCTTGAACGGTTTGATGATGGCAGTGATTAATTTCATACAGAAACTCCACGACAGCATTGGGGCGCCGGGACAATCCTATTACTATTCTGTTCAACCGGCACGACGATATGCGCCTGGCGCCCCCTTCGGGTTCGTTTGGCATAAGCTTAGGTTCAAGGGGGTCGGGAAATCATGATCGCGACGATTCTCATTATCGGCGCCGGACAGGCCGGAGCACAGGCCACCGACACGTTGCGCCGAGGGGGTTTCGACGGGCGTATCGTACTGATCGGCGACGAACCCCGGCTGCCCTATCAGCGGCCCCCATTGTCGAAAAAATACCTCGCCGGGGAGCTGGAGGAGGACCGGCTGCTGATCCGGCACCAGTCCTATTACGACGAACACCGCGTCGAGCTCAGATTGGGGCTCCCGGCGACCCGAATCGACCCGAGCGCGCGCCGGGTGGCGCTCGGCGGAGGCGAAGAGCTGGTCTACGACCGGCTGATGCTGTGCACCGGCGCCAAGGCGCGGCAGTTGAGCTGTCCGGGAGCGGACTTGTCCGGCGTTCATTACCTGCGCGGCATTGGGGATGTCACCGCGATTCGCGAAGGCCTCAAACCGGGCGCGCGGGTCGTCATCATCGGCGGCGGGTACATCGGTCTCGAGACGGCCGCGACGGCCTGCCACCTCGGCTGCACCGTCACGGTTCTCGAAATGGCGGATCGGGTGATGAACCGTGTGGTGGCGCCGTGCGTGTCGGAGTTCTTCGCCCAACAGCACCACATGCACGGCGTGAAGATCCACTGCAATACCCGCGTGGTCCGGCTCGAGGGCACGGGAAGCGTCGAGCGCGTGCTCTGCGCCGACGGCGGCGATTACCGGGCCGACCTGGTGGTGGTCGGCGTCGGAGCGGAGCCCAATACCGACCTGGCCAGCGCTGCGGGGCTTGAATGCGGGAACGGCATCGTGGTCGATCAATACTGCCGCACCAGCGATGTTGCGATCTATGCCGCCGGCGATTGCACCAACCACCCGTCGCTGCGCTTCGGGATGCGGGTACGCCTCGAATCGGTCGATAACGCCTTCGAACAGGCAAAAACCGCCGCCCTCAATATCCTCGATCGGCCGACGGTGCACGATCGCGTTCCGTGGTTTTGGTCGGATCAATTCGACATTAAATTGCTCATCGTGGGACTGTCCCAGGGCTTCGACCGGCTGGTAGTGCGCGGCGATCCGGCGACGCGCAGTTTCAGCGTCTGTTATCTCAAGGCCGGCGAGCTGCTTGCGGTGGAAGCCATCAATCATTCGAGCGACTACATGGCCGCGCGCAAGCTCATCGCCGAGCGCACGCCCCTGGACCCGGACAAGGTGGCTGATCCGACAGTCGCGTTGAAAGCGGCCATTTGATGCCAAGGACCCCAACATGTTCGGGCTAGCGATTCACGGTGGTGCCGGCACGCTGCCGCGCGCCGATATGACCCCGGATCGGGAGAGAGTGTATCGCGCCGGGCTCGCCGCGGCTCTCGAGGCCGGCTTCGCCGTTCTCAAGGGCGGCGGCGCGAGCCTCGACGCGGTGACGCGCGCAGTCATGCTGCTCGAGGACAACCCGCTGTTCAACGCCGGTCATGGCGCGGTGTTCACCCTTGAGGGCCGCAACGAGCTCGATGCCTCCATCATGGACGGCACCACACGGATGGCCGGCGCGGTCTGCGGAGTGACGCATGTCAAAAATCCGGTCGAGCTCGCGCGCGCCGTGATGGAGCATTCCGAATACGTGTTCCTCAGCGGCTGCGGCGCCGAGGAATTCGCGCTCGCCCGCGGATTCGAATTGGTGCCGCAAAGTTACTTCCACACCGCCGAGCGATGGCGGCAGCTCGAACGCATCCGCGACGGCGACGGCCGGATTTCCGCCTTGACCATATCGCACGTGGGCACCGTCGGCGCAGTGGCCCTGGACGAGGGCGGACGCCTGGCCGCCGCCACCTCGACGGGCGGCATGACCGGCAAGCGCTACCATCGCATCGGCGATTCGCCGGTTATCGGGGCAGGGACCTATGCCGACGATCGCGCATGCGCAGTGTCGGCCACGGGACATGGAGAAGTCTTCATTCGCGCCGCGGTGGCGCACGAGATTTGCGCGCGCGTGCGCCTCGCCCGCGAAAGCCTTGCGCAGGCCGTCGCCGCAGTGGTACTTCAGGAACTTCCGGCTCTGCGCGGCGAAGGCGGCGTCATCGCGATCGATCCAAAAGGCAATATCGCCATGGAATTCAATTCCGAGGGGATGTTCCGCGCCGCCAGAATCTGCGGCGAAGAGCCGCATATCGCCGTTTACCGCTCGGATTGAGGATCGGCGGGGCGACGCCGGAATTTCAGCGGCCTTTCACCCGATGGATGTCGAAGCGCCCGGTCCGCAAGTTCTGGTACTCCGCTTCCATGACGACCACGCGGTTCCTGCCCTGCTCCTTGGCGCTATACAACGCTTCGTCGGCGAGTTGAATCAAGCCTTCGGGCGTGCGGTTCGATCCCGGCAGAATGAACGCTGCGCCGATGCTCACCGTCAAGCGGCTGGCAACCCGCGATGCTTCGTGCGGAATATTCAATTCGGCGACCGACCGCTGGATCCGCGTGAGCACCTCCGCCACGTATTCCCGGCTTGCATCGTAGAGAACGACCGCGAACTCTTCTCCGCCGTAGCGGGCCACGAAATCCAGCGGGCGCCGGGCGCTGCGGCTCAAGGTCAGCGCCACCGCGCGCAGGCACTCGTCGCCCGCCTGATGGCCGTAGCGGTCGTTGTAGTCCTTGAAGCAATCGATATCGATCAGCAGCACGGCGATCCGCTTGCCCTCGCGTATCGCCTGATGCCATTCACGGTGAATGTATTGATCGAACATGCGGCGGTTTTGAATTCCGGTGAGCCCGTCGCGGGCCACCATTTCCCGCAACAGGGCGGCTTCGAGAAAGCGGGTGCGGCTGGTTCTCTCGTGCATGTAGACCACGGACGCACAAAATAAATTCACCGACACGATCGCCAGCGCGTTGAAGCCGAACTCGCGAACGGGCAGATGCAGGGCGAGTCCAGCCGCCAGATAGGCGATCGATACGACGGCGTTGGCGGCAAGCCCATGATAGAAAATCAAGCCGCCCATGAAATAGATGAATATGACCGTCAACAGCAATCCGCTGAACAAAATCGTGGTGCCGCCCAGCGCCGCGTAGATTTGTATCGCCACGACGCCCAGCCCCACCACTATGGAAGCGGCCAGCGTGAGCGGCGGATAGATGCGCTGGCGGCGCACCGAAAAGCTCGCGGCGAGGCACGCCAACAACAGCGGGATCATCACCAGGAGGTGAATCAGGGCCGCAAAACGGTTCAGATCGCGGCCCAGGAAGGTCGTTTGCATCGCCGAACTGGCGACTACGATCGTAATCGCCAGACACAGGTTGACGCGGATCTGCCCCAACTTCTCGTCGAGCACCGTCTGCCTGAACTCCGGCTCGAGTTCGCCCTCGAACGTGAGCCACGGGAAACCCGCCTTCAATTGCCGCGAATGCGGCAAATCCGGCAAATCCTCTCCCTGGATGCGAGTGCCCTTGATCATCACGCCTCACCGTACCCGCCGGTACCGGCGGACTCGACGAATTGGACCACAGCTTGCGGGGGAAATATTGAGTGCTGTGTCTCCATTTTATGTTAAGTGGCCGCCGCCGGGACGCGCCGTGGGCGTCAGTCGGCGAGATAGTGCGCGAGATAGGTGTCGAAATCCAACGTGTCGGAGGCTTCAATGCGCCGCTGCTCCTCGCGCGACTCCCGCGCCGCGGCCGCAAACTCCGACAGGCGGCTCTCGTTGGGCGGGTAAAGATCCAAAAAATAGTCCTTGTGCAATTTCGACATGCGCCGCGCAAGGTGTATGAACGATTCTCCCGTTTGACGCATTTCCTCGAGCAGCCGCGCCGAAGGCGTACGCTCGACATCGTCAACCTTCGCCCGCTGCTGCTCCAGCGCCGTGGCATACGGGCGCGCCGATTCTCCGTAGTCCAGCATCTCGCACAAACCCTGCATCGCATCGAGCAGTTCCCGGGCCCAGGCGAGCATCGGAAATTCGCGGCCCTCCCGGTGCAGCGTAAGCCCCGGTTGGCGCCCGCGCCGCGCCACGCGAAGATGATTTTCATCGAGCGCCTCCTGCTCGCCGCGCCCGATGGGTTTGCTGTCGCTGAGCACGCAAAGCGCGAGAAACGCCTCGAGAAAGCGCAGCTTGTTCTGGTTGACCCCGACCGGATCGAAAGCGCTCACATCGAGTGCTCGCACCTCGACGTATTCCACGCCGGCGCGGCGCAGCGCCTTGGTCGGCCTCTCGCCGGACCTTGCGATGCGCTTCGGCCGGATGAAGCTGTAGTATTCGTTTTCGATCTGCAGGATATTTGCGTTGAGCTGCAGATATTCACCATTCACCTTCACGCCGATTTCTTCGTAGGGAGGGTAAGGGGTGCTGATGGCCCTGGACAGATCGCGTACGTACTCGTCCAAACTGTTGACCGACACGCTCACCGTTGCCTGGTTCTTGTTGCGATAGCCGATGTCGCTCATCCGCAGCGAGGTCCCGTAAGGTTCGTAGGCGGTATGGTCGTCGAGCGACGGCAGATTGATTTCGCGCCCCGCAAAAAAGTCCTTGGATACCGCCGGCGAGGTGCCGAACAGGTACAGCACCAGCCAGCCGAAGCGCCGATAGTTTCTCAACACCCCGAAGTACTGCTCGGACGCGAATTCCTGCGGCGGTTGCCTGGATTGATTGACGTGCGCGAGCGCGTCCCAAAAATCCGGCGGGAAGGAATAATTGAAGTGCACTCCGGAAATCGCCTGCATGATGCGGCCGTATCGCATGCCGAGTCCCCGGCGGTATACCGTCTTCATCCGGCCCACGTTCGATGTACCGAATTGCGCAAGCGGGATGCTGTCGTCGCCGCGGATGGCGCACGGCATGCTGGTCGCCCAGAGAAGCTCGTCGTCCAGGTGTCTGTAAACGAACTGATGGATGTCGCACAGATACTGCAGCAATTCCCAGGTCTCGCCGAACGGCGGGGTGACCAACTCGATCAGCGACTCGGAAAAGTCGGTCGTAATGTGCTCGTTCGTGAGGGGTGAACCCAACGCGGCAGGGTGGGGAGTGTGCTGAAGCTCCCCCTCCGGCGACACGCGCAAGGACTCCTTTTCGACGCCCTTTCTGCCGCCGCGCAGCACCCCGCGCGCACCGGAATTTATGAGCCCCGCGAGCCGGCGCTCGAATTTCTTGTCGACCATGTTGCGCATCACCCCTTAGCTCGATCCCTGAGCGGCGGGCTCCTGCCGCTGCACCCATTCAGCGCGAGCGCGCAATGCGCTCATCAGTTTCGGCAAGTCGCGCCGCAGGGCGGCCCTGACCAGCCATTGCGGGACCCAAAATCCCGGCGCCAATTCCACCTCGTACCGGGCAACCGTGTAAGCGCCGTCGCTTTCCAAGGTCCACGAGCCTTTGAGCACGCTGAAATCCCCCGATATCCGCTCGATCAGTATCCGCGTCGGATATTCATAGGTGGCTCGTATTTCATAGTTCAGCTTCGGCAGGTACCACGAGTAATCGAGCACATGGCGAATTATCTGCGAGGAGCGATCCGGCGCAGTCTCGATCACTTCGCACTCGACAAGTCCCGGCACCAGTTTAACCGACTCGGCGCAGCTCTTGATCAGCGACCACACGATTTCGCGGCGCGCGTGGATTCTCACCGTCGCGCTCGCAAGTCCGCGTTGACCCGCGGAATCGAGCGTCACTCGCACTCCGAATTCGACTTGCTGCTGCGCCTCGGCCGCGGTATACGGATGAGAGGTGTCCGCACGGACCGGGGCAACGGCCGCCGGCAGCAGCAAGACGCATAGGATCAATAGGCGCATGTCAGCGGACGCCGTCCAGCCAGAGATTGACTTTTGATTCGAGGATATCCAGCGGCATCGCACCGCCGTCGAGAACTTGGAAATGAAAGGCGCGGATATCGAAGGCCGGCCCCAGCGTTTGCGCGGCCCGAGCGCGCAGGGCCTGAATTTTGCGCGCACCCATTGCGCACGCCAATGCCTCGCCGGGCAAAGCGATGGCCCGGTCGACGATCGCGCGCACGGTTGGCTCGTCGATCGGCGCCTTCGATTGCAGATATTCGATCGCCTGCTGGCGGGTCCATCCTTGCGAGTGCACTCCGGTGTCGATGACCAGCCCGGCCGCGCATTGGAGCTCGGCGATCAATGCCTCGAACCTCGACTGCGTATCGCGGTAAAGTCCGAGATCTTCGCCGAGCGAGGCGGCATACAAACCCCACCCTTCGACAAACGCGGGGTCGCCGCCGTATCTGCGGAATCGCGGCAAATCCGCGCGCTCCTGCTGCAGCGCGAGCTGGTAGTGGTGCCCGGGAAGGGCGGCGCGCAGAAACCCGGCGGGCGTCGCCGTAATCGGTTGGGTTTCGATCCCGGCCGTATTGACATACAGCACGGCGGCCGTTGTTCCGTTAGGGGTGGCCCGTTGATAGAACAGCGGCGGCGCCCAGTTCTCCCGGAAATTTTCCACGGGGCGAATCGCGAAGTCCGCCCGCGGTGCCTGCGCAAACTGCGAGGCAAGGGCCGCCGCGCTTTGCACCTTGAGCTCGTTGTAGAAATTCAGCAATTCGGCGGTGGTTTTGTAAGACCAATGCGGATCGGAGCGCATAGCCGCCAAAAAACCGTGCTCATCGCCGGCGAAAGCGGTACCGGCGAGCAGCGCTTGCAACCGCCCGTGAATGCGCTCGACCTCCGCTTTGCCCAACGCATGTATTTCAGCGGGAGCCATTGCGGTGCCGGCTTCTCGCTTGACCAGGAACGCATACCAGGACTGCCCGAGCGGAAGCACCGAGAGCCCGACGGTCGCCCTCGCCCGAGGCAGGTACTCGTTGCGCAAAAAATCGTGCAATGCGCGATACGACGGGAGTATTTTATCCCTGACCCCCGCGCTGATGCCCTTGGAGAGCCGTGAGCGCTCGGCATCCGCGGCGGTCGCCGGGATGGCGGCGACCGGTTGATAGAACACATTGGCGGGCGTATCCGCCCCCAGACCCGCCAATATCGGCAGCATCTCCTCGACCAATACGCGCGGCAGCGTGTAACCGCGCCGCAAGCCTTCCCGCATATTGGCGATGGCCTCATGGGTCCATTGCACATAGGCGTCGGCTCTGGCCTGCCAATTGTCGAAATCCATCGCGCTAAGAACGGCGTACGGTCCCGCTCCCGTCGCGGTTTGCGCGAACAGCAGCGGCATCGACCTTGCCGGATTGACCGGCAACAGTTCGGAGGGGTATGTGAAGCTGGCAACGGCCAACTCGCGTTCGCGTGTGAATATGTCGTAGGTCACGCGCGAATCGGCGTCCAGGCTCGGGCGCTGCATTGCCCGCGCCGCGGCGAGATAGCGGCGCTCAAGCGCCAGTGAATCGGCGAGGAACTGCGCGGAAATCTCATATCCGCCGGCGGCCTCAAAGCGCGTAACCGCGCCCTGCGGCAGCCGCTGCGGGTTGAGCATCCCGTAGTCGTCCCAATAGTGCTCGACCAGCTGGCTCAACCGATCGCCGGGCGCCGCCGGCTTCACCGCCGTGGATGGCGGTGGGGCGGGCGCGGCGCCGCAGGCCGCGAGGGTCAGCATGATCAGCCCGAGCGGCGCCGAATGAAAAAAGCGCTCCATGAATCGATTATATGCCGGCGGGACGGGTTCATAATCCCGGGCTGCGGTATTCTCGGTGCCGAGGAATCTCAGGAGGTGGGCAATGTTGGTTGGAGCAGCGCCGCGGCGTGTGGCAATTATCGGCGGCGTCCGCATCCCATTTGCACGAGGCGCTGGGGCCTATGCGCAGGCGGGAAACCAGGAAATGCTCACCGCAGCGCTGCGCGGTGTCGTGGATCGATACGGCCTGCAGCGGCAACGCATCGACGAGGTCGCCGCGGGCGCCGTCATGAAGCACTCGAACCAGTGGAATCTGACACGCGAATCGGTACTCGGCAGCGGTCTCGCGGCGGAGACGCCGGGACTCGACCTGCAACGCGCCTGCGGGACCGGCCTCGAGGCCGCGATCCTTCTCGGCAACAAGATCGCGCTCGGGCAAATCGATTGCGCCATTGCCGCCGGCGTGGACACGGTCAGCGACCCTCCCGTGGTCTTTCCCAGACGCTTTCAGCAGCTCCTGCTCAAGAGCTATCGCGGCAAAAGCGCCGGTGCGCGCATCGCGCCATGGCTCGGGTTGCGGCCGAAGCATTTGCGGCCGGTGCTGCCCGGCATTGCGGAACCGCGCACCGGATTGTCGATGGGCGAGAGCACCGAGCTCATGGTCAAGACCTGGGGCATCACCCGCGCCGAGCAGGATCAATTGGCGTGGGAAAGCCATCAAAAAGCCGCCGCCGCCTATGCCGGCGGTTTCTACCAGGATTTGGTGCGCGAGTATCTGGGTCTCACGCGCGACGACAACATTCGCGAGGACAGCACCCTGGAAAAGCTCGCGAAGCTCAAACCGGTCTTCGACCACTCCGACGCGGGCAGCTTGACCGCCGGGAATTCCACGCCGATGACGGACGGCGCCGCGGCGGTGCTGCTCGGCTCCGAATCGTGGGCGCGCGAGCGCAATCTGCCGGTGCTCGCCTTCCTGGCCTACGGCAAGGTCGCCGCCGTAGACTACATCGACAAGAAGGAGGGGCTGCTGATGGCTCCGGCCTATGCGGTGCCGCGGATGCTCGACGATGCGAAATTGACGCTTCAGGACTTTGATTTCTACGAGATTCACGAAGCATTCGCCGGACAGGTGCTGTGCACCCTCAAGGCGTGGAGCGATGCGTCGTATTGCCGGGACATGCTCGGCGCCGCGGAGGCTCTCGGCACGATCGACCGCGCCAAGCTCAATGTGAAGGGCGGCAGTTTGGCGATAGGCCACCCGTTCGCCGCGACCGGAACGCGTATCGTCGCCACGCTTGCGAAGATTCTCGACGAAAACAAGGCGAGGCGAGGCTTGATCTCCATATGCACCGCCGGTGGCATGGGTGTAACCGCCATTTTGGAGCGCTGACAAACGAGGCGATCCGAAACTTGAGGCGACCCCTCGCCAGGACGTTTATCATCTTTCTCGGCGACCAAGTAGGTTAAATTCGGCTTCTATGAAACTAAAAGACCCGTTGCTGTTTCGAGAACAGTGCTTCATCGACGGCCGCTGGGCGTCGGCCGCGAATGGCGCGACACTCGCGGTCCATAATCCGGCGACCACGGCCGAGTTGGGCCGCATTCCGAACATGGCTGCCGAGGAAACGCGCGGTGCGATCGCCGCGGCTGCCCGGGCGCTGCCGTCCTGGGCGGCCCGGACCGCAAAAGACCGTTCGATCGTCCTGCGCCGTTGGTTCGATCTGATGCTTCAGCATCAGGAAGATCTCGCGATGCTGATGACCGCGGAACAAGGCAAGCCGCTGGCAGAGTCGAAGGGGGAAATCGGCTACGCAGCTTCCTTCATCGAATGGTTCGC
This sequence comes from uncultured Gammaproteobacteria bacterium, assembly GCA_963758145.1. Classification (GTDB taxonomy): domain Bacteria; phylum Pseudomonadota; class Gammaproteobacteria; order Steroidobacterales; family Steroidobacteraceae; genus Bog-1198. The sequence continues at coordinate 507,417 of CAVWUK010000007.1, read as the reverse complement.
CGAGGAAGGCAAGCGGCTGTACGGCGACATCATTCCCGGCCATCAGAGCGACAAGCGCATCATGGTGCTGCGGCAACCGATCGGGGTGGTGGCGGCCATCACGCCGTGGAATTTCCCATCGGCGATGATCACGCGCAAGGCGGGTCCGGCGCTCGCCGCCGGTTGCGCCATGGTATTGAAGCCGGCCAGCCAGACGCCCTATTCGGCCCTGGCGCTCGCCGAATTGGCCGGCAGGGCCGGCATTCCACCGGGCGTTTTCAATGTAATCACAGGGTCGGCAGCGGCGATCGGCGGTGAAATGACCGCCAACCCGATCGTGCGCAAGGTGACCTTCACCGGATCGACCGAGGTCGGCAAAAAATTGATGGCGCAGTGCGCCGGCACGATCAAGAAGCTATCGCTGGAACTGGGCGGCAATGCCCCGTTCATCGTGTTCGACGACGCCGATTTGGATGCGGCGGTGGACGGAGCCATCGCCAGCAAATACCGCAACACCGGTCAGACCTGCGTGTGCGCCAATCGCTTGCTGGTACAGGAGGGCGTATACGACGATTTCGCCAGGAAGCTCAGCGCGGCGGTCGGCAAATTGCGCGTGGGCGATGGCCTCAAGGGCGTGACCGATCAGGGTCCCCTGATCGATGAGAAGGCCGTTGCCAAAGTCGAAGAGCATGTGGCGGACGCCGTGTCAAAGGGAGCGCGCATCGCCCTTGGCGGCAAGCGCCATGCGCTCGGGGGCACTTTTTTCGAACCGACCATACTCACCGGCGTCACCACCAGCATGCTGGTCGCCCGCGAGGAGACATTCGGCCCGGTGGCTCCTCTGTTCAAATTCCGATCGGAGAGGGATGCGATTGCCATGGCCAACGACACGGAATTCGGCCTGGCGTCATATTTCTACACTCGCGATCTGGCGCGCAGCTGGCGCGTGGCCGAGGCTCTCGAATACGGCATCGTGGGGCTGAACACGGGCATCATTTCCACCGAGGTTGCACCATTCGGCGGAGTGAAGGAGTCCGGCACCGGCCGAGAGGGCTCGAAGTACGGAATTCTCGACTACACCGAGATGAAATACGTGTGCGTCGGCGGCGTGAGCTAGCGACTCTGTTCAAGCGGAATGCAGAGCCATGCTGCTAACGATGCTGGGGCGGTTCCTCGAATATTCGATCGCCACGCCGGATATCCGGGCGTCCCTGGAATTCTATTCCGAGCTTGGCTTTTCTCAGGCGCAGGTGGGCGAAGTCTGGCCGCATCCTTATGCGGTGGTCACCGACGGCAGAATCTGCCTGGGCCTGCATCAGGCGTTCGGCGCCGCGCCCTCCCTGACTTTTGTCAAACCGGACCTGCTCAGACATTTGAGCGCTCTCGAAGAACTCGACCTGAATCTTGAGTTTCGCCGCCTCGGCAACGACGTCTTCAACGAACTCGGCTGGCTCGATCCTTCCGGCCATCTGCTGCGGCTGATCGAGGCCCGCACCTTCAGTCCGGTCAAGCGCCTCGGGACCGATACTTCCCTATGCGGCTATTTCCTCGAGATTGGCGTGCCCGCGCCGCAGCGCGCCCTCGCCAAGGACTTTTGGGAAAAGCTCGGATTTGTCGGCATCGATGAGCCCGATGGGCGGCTTCCGCATGTATCCTGCACCAGCGACTCGGTCACCATCGGCCTGTATGAGCCGTCCCACCTGCCGAGGCCCACTCTCCTGTTCGAAGCCGGCGATGTGGGCGGCACCCTGGCCCGGCTGGCGGAGGTCGGCATCTTGCCGGCCGGTCAAGTGCCCTCGCCGTTGCGGCAACTGCCCGCCGCCATGATCACGGCTCCGGAAGGAACATCCATTCTGCTCTTGGCCGAATCAACGGCCTGAATCGCCGCCGTTGGGCCGCATCGCGGCCACACTCAATGCGAGGTCGCGACCAATCGGAATTTGATGCGCACGTCGTCCCGTACGCGCAGCGCCCCCATCATCACGCTGAATGGAGTCAATCCGAGGGCGGATTGGCGCACCCACAGCGCCCCGCTGACGGTGAGTCGCCCCGGCGACATGTCCAGGGTGAACGGCACTTCCAGCGTCGATTCATGCCCGGCCACGCTGATCGCCACAGCGGCCGTGAATTCGCCTTGAACGCCGTTGACCGCCACGCTCTTGACCGTGATCTCGGGAAATTCTGCCGAGTCGAGCAGCGCGGGACTTTGCATGTTTCGCATGGTTCCTGATCTCGCCTCCTCCGGGGTCTCATCGGCAAAATCGGCACCCTCCTCGTGGCGCGCCCCGTCATCGTCCACGACAAATCCGGCGTCGGGCACGGTCAGCGCAAACGCGGCTTCAGGGACCGTCCCCGCATACCGCACCCAACCGCCGAGCGTGCGATTCACGATGACGTGATTGTGACCGAGCGCCGCCATCGGTCCGGCGCGATAGACCAAAATTCGCAGCTCCGACCGCGAGGAATCGATGCGATAGTTCGAACCGGGGGGCCCTTCAGGGCGCGCGTGGTCGATCGCTCCGTGCGCTGTGGATTGGCGGGATACCGGCGCCCCGCAACCGGCGAACAGCAGCGCGAAAAGCACCGCGGCATAGGCTTTCAACACCATCCGCGCCTCGTCTCTCGCTCTCTTGCTAAACTTAAGGCCCCCGTGCAAGTGTGCACTCGGAGCCGCCCGATGCCAAATCAAGAAATCCCGGCGCGCTACGGCGCCGTGGCGCAGGCCTTTCACTGGGTGATTGCCGCGCTGATCATCATTCAATTCACGCTCGCCAACCTGGCGGTCGACCTGCCCGCGGGGGCGCGCAAGCTCGAATTGCTCGCGCGGCACAAGAGCTTCGGCATGACCGTGTTGATGCTCGCGATTATGCGGCTGCTGTGGCGGCTCAAGAACCCGCCGCCGGCGTTGCCGTCCACCATGACGCCGCGGGAGCGGCTGTTGATGCGCACCACCCACACGGCGTTCTACGTGCTCCTGTTCGCCATGCCGCTCACCGGGTGGATGATGTCGTCGGCCAAGAATTATTCGGTCAGCTGGTTTGGACTGTTCACGTGGCCGAATCTCATCGGCAAGAGTCAAAGCGCGTTCAAGTTGCTGCGGGCGACCCACGAGACCTTGAGCGACGTGCTCATGGCGGCGGCCGTGCTGCATATACTGGCCGCGCTCAAACATCATTTCTGGGACAAGGACGACGTGTTGCTGCGCATGTTGCCGTTCACCAAACCGGCCAGGCGCTCCTGATGAATCGGTTCGTGACGCCGGGCGCGGCGCTGGCGGCCTGCTTGTGCGTGGCCGCGCTTGGAGCTGCGCTGCGGGCCGGGGGCCCGGCGCTGCGCTACGTGGCGGATCCGGGCACGAGCCGCCTGGAATTCTCGGGGCTGCAGGCGGGGGCGGAATTCCAGGGCGTCTTTCGCAAATTCACCGCCGTTATTAATTTTGCGCCGGACGCCTTGGCCGACTCGCAATTCAATGTCGAGATCAACCTGAATTCCGTGGATACGCTGGACGATGATCGCGACAGCACCATGCGCGGCGCCGACATCTTCGATGTGGCGCGCTTTCCGAGCGCCCGTTACGTGACCCGGAGTTTCACCAAGAGCGCGTCGGGCTATACCGCCGTCGGATCGCTGACGCTGCACGGAGTCACCCAGGACGTTCCCATCAATTTCCAATTCGCGCCGACCGCCGGCGGCGCCAAGCTCTCGGGCACCGCCAAGCTCAAGCGCTTGGATTTCGGCGTCGGCCAAGGGGATTGGAAAAGCACCAAATCGGTGGGGGATGAGGTCAACGTTGCGTTCGCACTGGTTTTGAAGCCCGGACCGTAGCGCCGCCCACGCCGCCGCCGTTGAGACTCAGCGGACGGGCAATTCCCGCGATTTTTGCACGGTTCGCAAGGCAAAGCTCGACTGCACCCGGGCCACATTGGGCAGGCGAGTGAGATGCTGGCTGTGCAGGCGCTCGAAATCCGCCGTATCGGCGAGCACCACCCGCAGCAAATAATCGTATTCGCCCGACATGAGATAGCACTCCATGACCTCGGGCACCTTGCGGGCCGCCTCTTCGAACGCGTGCAGATGCGCCTGCTCCTGCCGCTCCAGTGTGATGTTGACGAACACGCTCACCGGGCAGCCGGCTTTTTGTTGATTGATGAGCGCGGTGTAGCCCTCGATGAAGCCGGCTTCCTCGAGCGCGCGCACGCGCCGCAGGCAGGCCGACTCGGACAGATTCACGGTCTCAGACAATTGACTGTTGGTCATCCTGCCGTCCTGCTGCAAGGCACGCACGATGGCTCGATCGTATCGGTCCAGCTTGATCACAGGCACCTCCCACCGCCCGCGGCGACTCCTCATGCCCTTCGCCTTGGCGGCATTTTATTGCGTACTTTGGCTCTTGCTCAAAAGATTCTGCCATAAGTGATGCTCCTTGAAGGACTATTTGCAATTTTCCAGCCCACCTTGGGCGTAGGCTGGCACGATTCCCCACCTCACGGCCGGAGCGCTGCCATGAAAATCGGAGTCCCCAAAGAGATCAAGATTCATGAGTATCGAGTGGGGCTGGTGCCTGCGGGAGTGCGCGAGCTCGTCGATGCGGGGCACCAGGTGCTGGTGCAAAGCGGCGCCGGCGGCGGGATCGGATTCGACGACTCGCATTACCAGGCGGCGGGGGCAAACATCGCGCCGCGGGCGGCGGATGTCTTCGCGGCAGCCGATTTGATCGTGAAGGTGAAGGAACCGCAGCTGCCGGAATGCAAGCAGCTGCGTTCCGGACAAACGCTGTTCACCTACCTGCACCTGGCTGCCGATCGCGAGCAAGCCGAGGCGCTGATGGCCTCCGGAGCCACCGCCATCGCTTATGAAACCGTGACGGCGCCCGACGGATCGCTGCCGCTGCTGACACCCATGAGCGAGGTCGCCGGGCGCATGTCGGTGCAGGTGGGCGCGAACTGCCTGCAGAAAGCGAGCGGTGGATTCGGGGTATTGCTGGGCGGGGTGCCCGGCGTGCCGCCGGCCAAAGTGGTGATTCTGGGGGGCGGCGTCTCGGGCACCCATGCGGCTGAAATGGCCGTTGGTCTGCGCGCCGACGTGACCGTGGTGGACCGCTCGGTGAAGAGACTGCGCGAGCTCTCCTCGATTTTTGGCAGCCAGCTGAACACGGTGTATTCCACGGCGCACGCCATTGAAGAGCTGGTTCGCGACGCGGATCTGGTCATCGGCGCCGTGCTCATCGCCGGCGCCGCCGCGCCCAAGCTCGTCACGCGCGCCATGATCAAGACCATGAAGCCCGGAGCGGTGCTGGTTGACATCGCCATCGATCAAGGCGGTTGCTTCGAAACCAGCCGGCCGACGACCCACGCCGAACCGACCTATGTGCAGGACGGCGTGGTCCACTACTGCGTGACCAATATGCCCGGAGCGGTGCCGCGCACCTCGACGTTCGCGTTGACGAACGCCACGTTGCCGTACGTGAAGGCGCTCGCCGATCATGGCTGGAAACAGGCCATCGCGAACGATGCGGGGCTCGCGCGCGGCTTGAATGTGCATGCCGGGCACTTGACCCACGAAGCCGTGGCCAGCGCACTCGGGCTCGAGTTCCGCCCGTACCGCGCCTAGGTACGTTCGCCTTCCCGGACGCTGCCGCCGGCTCCGGCTAGCGGCCGTCCGCCCTTGCGCTGCGCGCCGGCGGCTCATGTTGCTACTGTACGGTCGATCAATTACGCTCGCCGTTATCCGCCCTCGTTTGCGGCCGCCGCAGGCAGCCGGTCCACCTTGGCGTTTGGCAAAAAAAGGGATTTTTCATGGCAAACAGACGGCGTGCGCCCAAATTTCGCCGCGCCACCCCGGAAGTACGCCGCGAGGCTCTGATCGACGCGACGCTGCGCTGCCTGAAGCGCTATGGTCACGCCGGCGTATCGGTGCGACGCATCAGCGCAGCCGCCGGCGTGTCCATCGGATTGATCAACCACCATTTTCCAAGCAAGGCAGGGTTGGTGGCGGTGACTTATGAGACGCTTGCGCTCTCATTGCAGGAGTCGATCCGGGCGCAGGCGGAAAACAGGGCCGCGACGCCGCGCGCCCGCTTGAGCGGGTTTTTCCGCGCCTCTTTCGCCCCGGAAATCCTCGATCCCGAATTGTTCAACGTCTGGCTGGTCTTCTGGAGCATGGTGGCGCATTCACCCGAAATCCGCGCCGTGCACGATCGAACCTACGGCAAATACCGGTCGATCCTCGAGTCGTTGCTTGGAAAGCTGGCGACGTCCGGCGAAGCGCCCAAATTCAAGCTGCGGCCGGCAGCCATCGCCCTGTCCGCATTGCTCGATGGCCTGTGGGTCGAACTGAGCTTGAGTCCGAGCACGTTCAAGGCGCGCGAGGCGATCGCGCTGTGCGAGGATTGGGTCACCGGACTTTGCAACGGCGCCTTTCCGCGTCTGCTCACGCGCCGCGCCCGCTCCGAGGGAAGGGGGCCTTAATTGAAGAATCATTACCGGGTGGTGGTCATCGGCGGCGGCGTGGTGGGCACGAGCGTGCTCTATCATCTCGCCCGGCTCGGCTGGACGGACATCGCGCTGATCGAGCGCTCGGAACTCACGGCCGGGTCCACCTGGCATGCGGCGGCGGGCTTTCACGTGCTGAACGACGATCCCAACGTCGCGGCGTTGCAGTCTTACACCATCAAGCTGTACGCGGAAATCGAAAAGGAAAGCGGCCAAAGCGTCGGCATGCACATGCCGGGCGGGTACAGCCTTGCGACCACCCCGGCACGCTGGGAATGGCTCAAGGCTGAGGCGGCGATTTACGAGACGCTCGGCATCGGAGCGCGTCTCGCCACCGCGGAGGAGATCGTCGCCGACTGCCCGATCGTGGATCCCAAAGGTCTTCTAGGCGGGCTCTTCGACCCTCACGAAGGCGCGCTCGATCCGCACGGCACGACGCATGCGTTCGCCGGCGCCGCCAAGAAGCGCGGTGCGGATGTCATCCTGCGCAACCGGGTGACCGCGCTCACGGCACAGCCCAACGGTGAATGGCGCATCGACACCGAGCAAGGCACGGTAACCGCCGAGCATGTCGTGAATGCGGGCGGCCTGTGGGCGCGGCGCGTCGGCCGCATGGTGGGAATCGATCTGCCGCTCACTCCGATGCAGCACCACTACCTCATCACCGAGGATCTGCCGGAACTCGTCGCGCGCCAAAATGAAATGCCGTGCGTGACCGATCTCGAGGGGTTCACCTATCTGCAGCAGGAGCGCAAAGGCGTTCTGCTCGGCGTCTACGAGCGCCATCCGAAACACTGGATGACGGAGGGCGCCGACTGGGACTACGGCATGGAACTGCTGCCCGAGGAGATCGACCGAATCGGCGAGGAACTCAGCATAGGCTTCGCCCGTTTCCCGAGACTGCAGGAGATCGGAATCCGCAAGTGGGTGAACGGCGCGTTCACCTTCACGCCGGACGGCAATCCCCTGGTCGGCCCGGTTCCGGGGCTGCACAATTTCTGGGCCGCATGCGGTTGCATGTCCGGCTTCTCTCAGGGCGGTGCGATTGGCCTGGTGCTCGCCAATTGGATGGTCGAGGGCGATCCGGGGTCCGACATCTTCGGCATGGATGTCGCCCGGTATGGAGCGTTCGCGAGCAACGACCAGTATCTGCGGGACACGACCGCACAGTTCTACGCCCGACGATTCGTGATTGCCTATCCGAACGAGGAGCTGCCGGCCGGCCGGCCGCTCAAGACCACGCCAAGCTACGATGCCCAGAAGGCCGCCGGGGCGGTATTCGGGGTGGTGTGGGGCATGGAGACTCCGCAATACTTCGCCCACCGGCCGGATTTCATCGAACAGCCTTCGCTCAGACGCTCGAATGCTCATTCGATCGTGGCAGTGGAGGTCGCCGCGACCCGCGCGGCCGCGGGACTTCTCGACACCGGCGTCTACGGCCGCTACGAGGTATCGGGGCCCAAAGCCGCCGAGTGGCTGGACCGCCTCCTCGCCAACCGGTTGCCGCCCATCGGCAAACTTCGGCTTGCGCCGATGCTCTCGCCGTCGGGCAAGCTCATGGGCGATCTGACCGTCACCCGTCTCGCGCATGACCGATTCTGGCTGGTGGGATCCTATTACCTGCAAGAATGGCATCTGCGCTGGTTCCGAGACCACCTGCCAAGCTCCGGCGTAACGATCGAGAACCTGTCGGAGAGTTGGCTCGGATTCTCGCTTTCCGGGCCGCGCTCGCGCGATATCCTCGCCAGCCTGACCCGCGCGGACGTGAGCGATCAAGCACTGCCGTTTCTCGGGTGCCGGGCCTTCGACATTGGGCTCACGCAGGCGGTGGTCGCGCGCCTGTCGCTCACCGGGGAGCTTGGTTACGAGATCAATGTGCCGGCGCCGCAGCAGCGCGCGCTGTGGCAGTCGCTCCTTGAGCACGGTGCGCCGCTCGGCATGAAGCCGATCGGCATGCGCGCCCAGGACAGTCTGCGTCTCGAAAAGGGCTATGGCGTCTGGTCGCTCGAATTCGCCCAATCTTATACGCCGGCCATGTCGGGCCTCGACCGGTTCGTCGCGTTCGACAAGGGCGAGTTCATCGGCCGCAATGCGGCGCTCGCCGACCGCGACGCGGGACCCGCCCAGCGCCTGGTGCTGCTCGCCATCGATGCGGTCGACGCCGATGTGACCGGCTTCGAGCCGGTCTCGGTCGGAACTCGAAAGGTCGGATTCGTTACCTCCGGCGCCTACGGCCACCACGTCAAGCAGAGCCTCGCCCTTGCCTATGTCGAGCGGTCGATTGCCGAGAAACCCGTCCCCCTGACCGTGCCCGTGGTCGGCGAGCCGCGCACCGCACGGATCCTCGCCGAGCCGCCTTACGACCCGAAGGGCTTGAAGCTGCGCGGTTGATGCGCCAGGAGGCCAATCATGCTTGCGAACCTGCTATCGCTCCCCTCCACGCGCCCCTTCTCCTACGGACAACTGCGCGAGGAACCGGTGTTCGATCCGAAACGGCACCTCGCTCTCGAGCCGCCGTCGCGACGCTGGACGCTGGGTGACTTTGGATACAGCGAGGAGGAGGCGGGCAGCTGCGCCAGCCCGGTTGCGGTGGCGGGTGCCTTCCGCCTGCTCAGCGAACAAGGCGCCGAAGCGGCGCGGGTCGTGGCGCGCGCGCTCGACGGCAGCAGGCAGGCGAGCGATCGGACGGCGAGCTATCTTGCCGGAGGCGTCTATCGCTCGAGATTCCTGCGCGATCTCTGCAATTGCCCGGACGTGACGGCCTTTATGTCGGAAATGGCCGGCTGCGAACTGCTCCCCCACAGCATGCCTTCGCAGCAGGTCTACGTTAACTATGCGCCCGAGGATCTCAGCAAAGCGGTGGATACCTGGCATACGGACTCAATCGGGTTCGACTGCGTGCTGCTGATCTCCGACCCGGCAAGCTTCAGCGGCGGCCGGTTCCAGTTCTTTACCGGTACCCGGCACGAAGCGGCTTCGCTGCTAAAGAGCAGGACCGAGAATCTCACCGGGGCTATCTCCCTGGATCTGCCCGCGGACCGCGTCGTGAGCATGCCGTTTCCGGCCGCGGGTTACGCCGTGTTCCAGCAGGGCGCGATGGTCGTGCACAGGGCGACGCGATTGGAGCGGCGCGCCGAGCGCAACACGGCCGTCATCGGATACGTGTCGCGCGACGTTGCGCTGCCCGATCCGACCGTGGATTCGATAGTCACTTGGGGCGAGCCCGGCATCATCGCCGAATTTGCCCGCCACAAGGCGTGGCTTTCGCGCACGAAACTCGACCATCTCCTGACCCAGCTCGATCTCAACGCCTCGGCCGCCGACATCCGGCGGCTGCTCGCGGAGGCGATCGCGGATGCCGAGCGTGCGATCCGGGTCATTGACGGATCGAGCGAGAACGACCTCACGCCGTAATGGCACCCCGCTTCAGTAGCCGGTTTTGATCCGGGTCCAGGTGCGCGTGCGCAGCCGCCGCTCCTTTTCCGTCACGGGCAGCGAGGAGTAGAGGCGCGCCTCCACTTCCGGCGGCGGGTAGAGCGCGGGGTCCGCGAGAATCCACCGCTCCACGTAGGCGTTGGCGCTCCGGTTGTTGTTGCCGCTGTGCAGGGTGTTGGTCACGTGGGCGATCACCCGCGGCTCCAGCAGATAATTTAAGAATACGTGCGCGGCGTGCGGGTGGGGCGCGCCGGCCGGAATCAGCAGCGCGTCATAGTTGATGTTGGCTCCCTCGCGGGGAATGGTGAAGGCCAGGTGAAGCTCGACGCCTACGGCTCGTGCCCGCGCCATCGCGATGGAATAGTCGCTCGACCACGACATGGCGACGCACAGCTCACGATTCGCGAGGTCGTGGATGTAGGTGTTCGAATCGAACATGCGGATGCTCGGACGCACCGCGAGCAGGAGCGCTTCCACGGCCCGGTAGTCCTCAGGCCGATCGGAGTTCGGGTCCAGGTGCAGATACTTGAGAGCGAGCTGGATGACGTCGGCCGGTGAGTCGAGGAAGGAAACGCCGCAGTCGGCGAAGCGCGCGACGACGTCCGGCTTGAACAGCATATCGAGGCTGTCGACCGGCGCGTCCGGCATGCGGGCGCGCACCATATCGAGGTTGTACGCAAAACCATTGATCGAGTGCAGAAAGGGCACCGCGTAGCGGTTGCCGGGGTCGAACTGACCGAGCACCGCGAGCGCATGCGGATCGAGATGGCCCCAGTTCGGAAGCTGTGCACGATCGAGCGGCATGAATGCGCCCGCCGCGATCCCCGTGGCGAAGGTTCCCATGGAAGCGCCGACCACATCGTAGCCGGTGCCGCCCATTAGCAGCACGGTCTCGAGCGTCTCCTCGGCATCGTAGGCGTCATAGATGACCTTGATGCCGGTCGCGGCCTCGAACGCGGGGATGGTGTCCGGTCCGATGTAGTTCGCCCAATTATAGTAATGGACCACTCGCTCTGCGGCCCCGGGCGGCCGTGCCGATTCTCCGGGTTCGTGCTGGCCGCAGGCGGCGAGCAGGACACAAAGCGCGACGGCCGGAACTCGACGCGGCTCCATGCCTCGCTATCCGGCCGGTCGAGGGTGCTCGCACAACCGCAGCGCGGCCGCCCGGAAGTCCGCGGCGTAGCTCGATTGCACGTAGATCAGATAGCCCGGCGCCGACGTTGCGAGCACCGCGGGACAGTCGAACAGCACCACGGCGGCGCAGTCGCGATTGTCGAGTACCGCGGCGACGTCGAGCGAGGACGACAGCAGCCGAGCGGCATCGACTCCGCACAGCTCCATCGCCGTCCACTTGCCCTCGACCTCGACGGCGCTGCCCGCTCCGGCGGCAACCGCCTTTGAAAGCCATGCATCGAGCTCGGCGCCAAGCGAGGGCAGCAGCCAGCGGCCCGGCGCGAAATGCAAAATCGCGGGCCGGCCATCCGCACCGCGCCGGACACTGCCCGGCGCAATTGCGCCGGTGCCGAGAGCCCCCAACGTGCCGGGTGCGGTCGATCCGAAAGCGGCGAACTCGACCGTGCGTCCCGCGGGCACCGCCGTGAGCACACAGCGAAATCCATTGGCGCCGCTCCTGCCGCTCATGATTTCATGCGCTCGCCGGCCGGATCGTAATGCACCGGGGACACGACGCGCAGGGGAGTATCGGCGCCGCGCAGCGGATCGCGCGCCGTGATTTGCGCGTCCTCCCCGAGGCGCCGTGCGAGCAGCGCGAGTCCGACCCACTCGCCGAGCGCGGGGCTGTAAACGGCCGAAGTGACATGGCCGACCGGATGCTTGGGATCGTCCCGGGTCGTGAGTTGCGCGCCGGCCATGATCTTCGCCCTGCCGCCGCGGACACCGACGAGCCGCGGCCGAGACGGCTCGTGAAACGCCGGGCGGTCGAGCAGTTCCCTTCCGAGACACGGGTTCTGAAGCCGCAGCAGTCCGTCCATGTTCAGATCATGCGGCGTGGTCTCTCCGTTGATCTCCGAGCTCACGAGGTATCCCTTCTCTACCCGCAGGATGTCGAGCGCGTCCAGCCCGTAGGGCGGAAGGCCCGCGGCGATGAGTGCCTGCCACAGCATCACCGCGATGCCCGGACGGCAGTGCAGCTCATACGCGAGTTCCCCCGAGAAGCTCGCGCGCAGCACGCGCAGATCGCGGCCCTCGAACCGGCCGTCGGCAAAATCCATGTGCGCGAGCGTTTTGAGCATGCCGCGCCAATCCGGCCCCAGCACGCTCTCGAGCGCGGCCCGGCTCCGCGGGCCCGCCACCGCGATCACGCCCCATGCTTCCGTGACGTCGGTGAGCGTCACGGCGCGTCCGCTCCATTCGGTATCGCGGTAATGCTCGAAATGCGACAGCATATGCAGGCCGTGACCCGAACTTAACGTCGCGAGAAAGCGGTCCGGCGCCAGGCGCAGCACCAGGCCGTCATCGAGCACCATGCCGTCCTCGCGAAGATTGACCATGTACCTGCCGCGCCCGACCTTGATGGAGCCGGCCTTCGTCAAATACATCGAGTCGAGGAACCCGGAAGCATCGGGACCTGAAATCTCGATCTTGCCGAGCGTCGAGCCGTCGGCGATCCCGCCCGAGCCGCGCACCCGGCGCGCCTCGGCAATGGCTGCCGTGAATGCGTCATCGCCGTTCGACCGGTAAAAGCGCGGACGCATCCACAGACCGCTCGGTTCGAGCACACCGCCGTTCGCGGCGTGCCAATCGTCGAGCGGGGTGCGGCGCGCGATGCGAAAGGCCGGACCGACGCGCGATCCCGCGAGCGTCTGAAGCGCCACCGGCCGGTAAGGCGCGCGCGACCGGAAGGTACCCACCTGATCGAGCGGCTCCCCCTTGAGTTCGGCCAGGATCGCGGCACCGAGCACGGAGCTGGTCGCGCCCTGCTCGGTGCCGATACCCAATGTGGTGTAGCGCTTCACGTGCTCGATATCGGCGAAGCCCTCTGCCAGCGCCGCGCGCAAATCCGCAACCGTCACGTCATTCTGCAGGTCGACGAACTGCCGCTTCTCGAGATGGGACGGGGCGGGCGACCGCCAGAATGCCGCGAGCCTCGGAGCCCCGTCGCCGCGAATCTCGCCGTGCCACTCATCGCGGCCCAGAGCCCCCGCATCAGCGCCGGCCGAATGGCCGGCATGGCGGGCCGCCTGCTCGCCGGCCGCCTGCCCGTCGGCGAGCGCGGCGCCCAACTCGAGGTGGCCGTTCGAGGCGCCGCAAAGCATCCGCCATTGCGGCTGCGCCGTCGCCAGAAACGCGCCAAGCCCGGGCGAGTATGCGCGCGCGCCGCCTTCCTGCATTCCGGCCTGCACGCAGGGCGACCATCCGCCGCTGTGCAATAGTGCATCGCAGGCGATACGCCTCGCGGCACCCGAGCCGTGGAGCGGCGCCACGCGCGCCGCGCGGACCGCACGGCCACCTTCGACAGCAATCACCGCGTGACCCGCGAGACATTGGGTTCCCTGCCGCTCGAGTTCGGCGCGCAGCGATGCCGCGACGCCAGCCGCGCCATGAATGTCGCTTTGGGCATCGCTGCGCGTATCGACGATCGCACGCACCCGCATGCCCCCCGCGGCGAGCCGCGCCGCGGCGGCGTACACCCGGTCGTGATTGGCGAACAGCACGAGCTCGCGACCGACCGAAACTCCGTAACGTGCGAGGTAACGCTCCGCCGCGCCGAGCAGCATGACGCCCGGCCGGTCGTTGTCGACGAAGGCGATCGGGCGCTCCACCGCGCCCATGGCGATGACGAAGGAACGCGGCCGCACACGGTACAACGTGCTCGCGCCCGGCAATCCGCCCGGCTCCCCGTGCAGCACCAGCTGCCCGCCCGAGCCGCCGACCACGGCCGTGTCGGTGAGCAGCCGGGCGCCGCGCGTCGCGAGTTCCGCGAGCGTCGCCGCCATCCACTTGAGCGCGTCCTCGCCCTCGATGCGGCCGCCCTCGAACTCGATCTCGCCGCCGCAGACGGGTTCGCGCTCGCACAGCACCACGCGCGCACCCGCGCGGGCCGCCGCGCGAGCCGCCGCCAGACCCGCCGCGCCGGCGCCGGCAACCAGCACGTCGCAGGATAGATTCTCGACGGCGACCGGAGGCAGCTCGCACGCGCCCGGCGCCTCGCCAAGCCCCGCGAGCCGGCGGATGATCGATTCGTAGGTACGCCAGCTCGGCCACATGAAAGTTTTGTAGTAGAAGCCGGCGCCGAAGAAGCCGCCGCCCAACTGCACGAGCGAAAATACATCGCGCGTCAACGTGGGCCATCGATTCTGGCTGCGCAGTTTGAGTCCGTCGCGTATCGCGAGCTGCGGCGCCGCCACGTTGGGAATGACGGCCGCCCCCTCTCCCACCGTGAACAGTGCATTCGGTTCCTCCGGTCCGGCAGCCAGCACGCCCCGCAGCCGGCGGTATTTGACACTGCGGCCGAAAAAACGCACGCCCTGCGCAAGCAGCGCGGAGGCCGCGCTGTCGCCCGGCTGGCCCCGGTACTCGCGACCGTCGTAACTGAAGCGGATCGAGCCCGGGCCTACGCGGGTCCCGCGGCGCACAGGGCTGCTCATGGCGCACCGCCCCCCGCCGCGCCGCCGTCCCCAGCCCCGCCCAGCAATCTCGTCTCGAGCACGCCGCCGGTCGAAGGATTGCGATGCACGAGCAGCCAGCCGCGGCAGCCCCCGACGTGCTGCCAGTGCTCGATCGAGAGTTCGGGACGATCAACGCGCTCGTAAATGCGGGCGAACGCGCTGCCGGCACCCGCGGGCAGCGTCTTGTAGAACTCGAACTCGCGCAGCTCACGCGGGCCGCAGAACGGGCAGATGAGCCGGCTCATTGGCGCGCCGGGAACGGTCCGCCGCCGCGCTCGTCGAGCATGTGCCCGGTGGCAAAGCGCGACAAACGAAAGGGTTTGATCAGGTCGGGGGCGCAACCGGTGGCCACCAAGGTCGCGCAGGCGGCGCCCGAAGCCGGAATGGTCTTGAAGCCGCCATAGCACCAGCCGGCGTTCAGGAACACATTGTCGAAGTGCAGGCGATCGATGATGGGGCTGCCGTCCATCGTCATGTCGTTGGTGCCGGCCCATTGGCGCAGGATCTTGATGGCGCCGATCTGCGGAAGGAGTTCGACCGCCCCCTGCGCCACGTCCTCGAGCCGATCCCACTGGCCTTCGCGCGTGTAGGAGGGGAACCCGTCGAGATGGCCACCCATCACCAGACCCCCGCGGTCGGACTGGGAGATGTACACCTCGCCGTGCCCCGGCGAGACGTAGACCAGCACCGTGTGCAGCAAGGGCTTTACCGGTTCGGTGACCATGGCCTGCAGCAGATGCGTCTCGATGGGCAACGGCACACCGAGCATCGCGCCGATCATCCCGGTGTGTCCCGCGGTGGCGAACACGATGCGTTCCGCCCGCACGTAGCCGCGGTTGGTCTCGACGCCGGTTGCGCCGCCGCCGCTGCTTCGAACCCCCGTGACTTCGCAATCCTCGATGATGTCGACGCCGTGTGCGCTCGCGGCGCGCGCGTAGCCCCAGGCGACCGCGTCATGTCGAACCGTCCCGCCGCGACGCTGCACCAGCGCGCCCAGGATCGGAAAGCGCCGCCGTCGGCGAGGCTCGAGCTCCGGGCAGAAGCGTTCCAGCGCCGCGACATCCATGAGCTCCGCGTCGATTCCCGCGAGGAGCATGGCGTTGCCGCGGCGCGCGAGCGCCGGGAAATCGTCGTCCGACAGCGCGAGATCAACCACGCCCCGCGGGCTGTACATCACGTTGTAGTTGAGATCCTTCGAAAGCGTCTCGTAGCGGCGCAGCGAGTCCTCGTAAAAATAGTGGTTCTCCGGCAGGAGATAGTTCGAGCGCACGATGGTGGTGTTGCGCCCGACGTTGCCGTAGCCGACCAAACGCTTCTCGAGCACCGCGATTCGCTCGATGCCATGGTCGCGCGCCAGATGAAAGGCAGTGGCGAGGCCGTGGCCCCCGGCGCCGACCACGACCACGTCGTAGGCATCCTTAAGCTTGCGGCCGCTCCACAGCGGGCGCCAATAGCCGCTGCCGGCGAGCCGCGCCCGCATCAGCGCCCAGGCCGAGTAGGCCCGCGTCATTTTCTTGCTGAGAGCCACGCCCGGCCACACGAACACCGCACGTCGCGGCGACCCGCAACCCTATGGATTGCCGGTGACGGGGGTGGACCTGGGTTCGTCGCCGCCAACCCAGCGATAAACCACGCCGGCGAGCGCCGCGCCGATGATCGGCGCCACCCAGAAAAGCCACAGCTGCGACAGCGCCCAGCCGCCGACGAACAGCGCCGGCCCCGTGCTGCGCGCAGGATTCACCGAGGTGTTGGTCACGGGAATGCTGATCAAGTGAATCAGGGTCAGGCACAGGCCGATGGCAATGGGCGCAAAGCCCTTCGGCGCACTGCCGTGGGTTGAGCCGAGGATCACGAACAAAAAGCCGAATGTCATGGCGATCTCCGTCGTCAGGCAGGCGAGCAAGGAATAGCCGCCCGGCGAATGCTCCTCGTAGCCGTTCGATGCGAATCCGCCGGCGAGATCGAACCCGGCGTGGCCGCTCGCGATCACATAGAGTATCGCCGCTCCGGCGACGGCACCCAGCACTTGAGCCACGATATATGGGATCAGGTCTTTGGCGGGAAAGCGACCGCCGACGCACAGACCCACCGAGACCGCGGGATTGAGATGGCAGCCCGACACATGGCCAATGGCGTACGCCATGGTGAGCACGGTCAATCCGAATGCCAGAGCCACGCCGACGAATCCAATGCCGAGCGATGGGAACGCCGCGGCGAGCACCGCGCTTCCGCAGCCGCCGAGCACCAGCCACAAAGTGCCGATGAATTCCGCAGTAAGACGCTTGGACATGGGCATGGAAACCGCTCCCCGCATTATGATTGTGAGTTCACTTTAAAGGGAATTGCCGCAGCCGTCTAATCGGCATTCACGCCCGTAGATCGCGGTCAGGCCGTCGCCCGGGCGCACTTGATGTTCAACATGACCGTCGCCGCGCTATTACTTGCGGCGCTCGGCTGGCTTGAGCCGCGTCTGCGTGCTTGGCTGTCCGTTGGCGCGTCCACGTGATCGGCGCGCGTCCCGCCTTATTATTGTTCCCGGCGAAATGCACGCTGTGCTATGTTTCGGCCGGTGCCGCGATCGAGCGCGGGGATTTCTGGTGGCCCGCCGGTGCCCGTGTCTGCACGCTGGCAATTCTCTAACGAATGGGAGAGACTTTAAAATGACGAAATTCCGGATGTTGCGCCTCGCAGGTGCGGCACTGCTGCTGGCGGGCTGCGTGTCGCAGCAGAAATACGATGCGTCGCAGCAGAAAAATGCTGATCTCGAGCAGGAGTATCAGCAACTCAACCAGGCCATGAGCGCCGAGGTTGGGGCCAAGAACATGCAGATTTCGCGGATGCAAGACGCGATCAAGGTGTCGGTCAATAGCGAGCTGCTATTCCCTTCGGGCGGCTGGGAGATGCCGGCGGCGGCGAAGACGAGCATCGCCAAGATAGCTGCAATTCTGGCGCCTCATCAGACGACGAAGATCAACGTCAACGGTTACACGGATAGCACGCCGATCGGCCCGGGACTCATGAAGCAGGGCGTCACGAGCAATCTCATCCTGTCGCAGAAACGAGCCGACAACGTGATGCAGTACCTGATCTCGCAGGGCGTCAAGCCGGATCTTGTCTCGGCTCAGGGCTTCGGCGAAGCCGATCCGGTCGCTTCCAACGATACGCCCGCGGGTCGGGCGCAAAACCGCCGCGTGGAGCTCACCGTCGCGAGCACCGGCAAGTAAGACAACGGATTCGCCGTTCATTGTCGTAGCCGGCGTGTCATGCAGGGCGCGTCTGGCTGCGGCTCGAGAAGCGGGGTTCCGGGTTCAGATCCTAGGTCCTTCTGGTAGACCACGCCAATCACACCCACCAAACAGCGCAATCTTGGCCGTTGCTTTGGTCTTCATGTCGCGGCTCTGCTAGGGGCTTCCGAACCATTTGTCGTAAAGCTGTTGATAGGAGCCGTTCTCACGAAGCGCGAGCAAGGCAATGTCAATCTTCTTGCGCAGGGGGCTATTCAACTGCACCATGATGGCGACCGGCGCAATATTGATTTCGGAACCGACCATCTTCACTTGTCCTTTTCCCTCGTGCGCCGCGTAGTAGCGCAGGATCGGCGCGCCCGTCACCACAGCATCCACTTTTTTGTCCAGAAGAGCTTTGAACAATTGATCGACCGTCGAGTACTCCAAAACCTGTGCGTGATGTTCCCGAAGATAGTCGACCGCGAGGCTGTGCGCGACCGTGGCGCAGGGCCAGCAATTCCGGGAGGCGTCCCGCAACTGCTTGCCCGCCGCGAGCCGCTCGGCGCGCGAACGGCGATGGGTGAACAGGCGATCTTGTTTGGAGTCGGCTGGCGCCGACCCCTTGCACGGTTTGATCGCTCGTCCTTGGTTCCGCATGTCGCCTCTCTTTGATGGGACCCCACCCGCGGTGATCATTGTCGGCCCACCGTCGGCTCGCCGGAAAGCAGCGCAGAGTAATGCGCGACATCCACGTTGCCGCCGCTGACGATCACGCCCACCCGCTGACCGGTAAGCCCCGCGCCCTGCGCCCGCGCGGCCGCGAAGCTCAAGGCGCCGGTCGGCTCGACCACGATTTTCATCCGCGTGGCAAAGAGACGCATGCACTCGATGAGATCGGCGTCGGTCGCGGTCAGGATATCGGCGACTTCACGCCGGATGATCTCGAAGGTCAGGCGGCCCAACGACGGGGTCTGGGCGCCATCCGCGATGGTCTTCGGCACCTCGATGCGAACGATCGAGCCTTGGCGCAGCGACAATTGCCCGTCGTTTCCCAACTCAGGCTCGACCCCGTACACCTTGCAGTGCGGTGCCAGGGCCCTGGCGGACAACAGCGATCCGCCGAGCAATCCGCCGCCCCCCAGGCATATGAACAGGCTGTCGAGCAAACCCACGTGCTCGAAGAGCTCCGCCGCCGCCGTCCCCTGCCCGGCGATGACATCGGGGTGATCGTAGGGCGGAATGATGGCGGCGCCGCGCTCCCCGGCCAGCCGACGCGCAATGTCCTCACGGTTCTCGCGGTAGCGATCGTAAGTCACCACCTGGCCGCCGTAGCCGAGGGTCGCCTGCATTTTAGACGGCGGCGCATCTTCGGGCATGACGATGGTCGCCTGAATGCCGAGCATCCGGGCGGCCAGGGCCACCGCCTGGGCATGGTTGCCGGATGAGAAAGCGACCACGCCCCGTGAACGAGCGGCGGCATCGAGGCATGACAGCGCATTGAAGGCGCCGCGAAATTTGAACGCGCCCGTGCGCTGGAAGTTCTCGCATTTGAAGTACACCGTGGCGCCCAGCGATTCATCCACCGTTCGAGACGTCAACACCGGTGTCCGGTGCGCATGTCCGCGAAGGCGGCGAGCAGCCGCCTGTACATCGGCATAGGTGGGCAATATCGATCTATCCAAGCGGCGACACGCCGAACAAGCGCTGGTGCGCCCAGCCGATGAACAGCGCGTAGACGGCGAGCCCGAGCAGCACGGCGACGACGTCGTTGAAGGGTCCCGCGGGAGCCGTGCGCGACGTTAGCGGCGGCCGGCGCTTCAGCGAGATGCGATCGAGCACCGCCCACGCCAGGAATCCGCCGAACAACAGCACATCGGCCAGCCCGCCGTTGGCGAGCAAGTGCGCCAGCGCCCAAAACTTCACCGCGGCCAACAACGGAAATTTCGTCGCGGTCCTGATGCGCCCCGGCAAGTAGGCCGCGAAGATCAGCGGAAACACCGGCAACATGAGCAGAAACGTCGCCATCCGCAGATAACCCGGCAGCGCATACAGCGCCGGCGCGTGGCGCGCCAGGCCGAAGCCCCGAATGATCAAGGCGAGGCCGATCAGCGACATCAAGCCGTGCAAACTCTTCCACGCGCCTTCGCCGAACCTCGCCACGGCGCGGCTCCGCAGGTCGGGTGAAAAGATCACCACCGAGTGCATTCCCAGAAAAATCGCGAGGCCGAGAATCAATATGCCCATGACCGTCGATTATTTCTTGGCGCGCGGTTTTCGCTTGCGCGGTTTTCGCTTGCTCGATTTGTCGACCCGGCGCATCGCGGCCTTCCTGCGCACCGGCGGCTTCTTGCGGGCAACGGGTTTCTTGCGCGCCGCTGTCTTTTTACGAGCCGCGGACTTGTTGGGCGCCGTGCGCTTCTTGCGGGCGCCCGCAGGCTTGGTGCTCGCGAACTTGCCCTTTGCGTTCGCGGGCTTGGCGGGCTTGGCGGCCGGACGCGGCGCCACGCCCCGCAGCAGATCGAGAATCGCCGGATTCTCGAGCGTCGAAACGTCCTGGGTGATTTCCTCGCCCCGGGCGATCGAGCGCAACAGCCGGCGCATGATTTTCCCCGAGCGCGTTTTCGGCAAATTGTCGGCGAGGCGGATCTCATCCGGTTTGGCGATGGGGCTCAACTGCGATGCCACCCAGGCGCGCAGCTCCTCGATCAGCGCCGGAGCTTCGGCGCGGCCCGGACGTTTGCCTTTGAGCACCACGTAGGCGAACACCGACTCGCCCTTGATCTCGTGCGGCTTGCCGACCACGGCGGCTTCGGCGACGCGCGGGTGTGCTGCCAGCGCCGACTCGATTTCCATGGTTCCGAGCCGGTGTCCGGCGACATTGAGCACATCGTCGATACGGCCCATGATCCAGAAATAGCCGTCGGCGTCGCGATGCGCGGAATCGCCCGCGACGTAGAAGCTCCCCTGGAATTTCTCCCAATAGGTTCGCAAATAGCGCGCGTTGTCGCCCCATATCGTGCGCAGCATCGAGGGCCACGGCCGTTTGATCACCAGGTAGCCGCCGGCGTCCGGCGCCGTCACCGAGCGGCCTTGCTCGTCGACGATGTCCGCGAAAATGCCCGGCAGCGGTTGGGTGCAGGAGCCGGGCTTGGTCGGCGTGACGCCGGGAACGGGCGCGATCAGGATGGCGCCGGTCTCGGTCTGCCACCAGGTATCGACGATGGGACAGCGCTCCTTGCCGATGTGCCGGTGATACCAGATCCACGCTTCGGGATTGATCGGTTCGCCCACCGTGCCCAGGAGCCGCAATTTGCCGAGATCGTATTTCGCGGGTATGTCGTTCCCGAGCTTCATCAGCGCGCGGATCGCCGTCGGCGCCGTGTAGAAAATGCTCACCCCGTGGGCCTCGCAGATCTTCCAGAATCGGCCGCCGTCCGGGTGCATCGGCGTGCCTTCGTACATGACCAGCGTCGCGCCGGCCGCCAGCGGGCCGTACGCGATGTAGGTGTGCCCGGTGACCCAACCGACATCGGCCGTGCACCAAAACACGTCGCTGTCCTTCAGGTCGAAGATCCATCGGGTGGTCAACTTGGCATTGAGCAGATAGCCCGCGCTCGAATGCTGAATACCCTTCGGTTTGCCGGTCGATCCGGATGTGTAGAGCAGGAACAGCGGATGCTCCGCATCCACCCACTTGGGTTCGCAATCGGCGCTCTGGTTCGCGACCGCCTCATGCCACCACAGGTCCCGGCCCGCGCGCATCTCGCACTCGCCGCCGATGCGGTGATAGACGATGACGTTTCGCACGGTGTCGCAGCCCTCCGCGAGCGCCTTGTCGACCGCGCGCTTCAACTCGACCGCGTGGCCCCCGCGCCAACCCCCGTCGGCGGTCACGACCAGCTTGGCGCCCGCATCCTCGATTCGATCCCTGACCGCGTTGGCGGAAAAACCGCCGAACACCACCGAGTGAATGGCGCCGATGCGGGCGCACGCCTGCATGGCGATGACGGCCTCGGGAATCAGCGGCATGTAGATGACGACGCGGTCGCCCTGGTCGATGCCGGCGGCCTTGAGCGCATTTGCGAACCGGCAGACTTCGCGGTGCAGCTCGCGATAGGTCAGCTTGCGTACGTCGCCGGGCTCTCCCTCGAACACGATCGCCACCTTGTCGGCCCGCTCCGCGAGATGCACATCGAGGCAGTTGTGGGATACGTTGAGCTCGCCGTCGGTGAACCAGCGGTAGTTGGGCGCGTCGGCGTCGTCCAACGGCACGCTGAACGGGCGGTGCCAGTGGATTTCGGCCACCGCCAGGTCGGCCCAGAATCCGACATAGTCCGCGGCCGCCATTTCGTGCATGCGCGCCAGCTGCGCGGCGCCCGGCGCGGCCCGTTCGCTGAAATGTTGGGGCGGCGGAAATACCCGCTCCTCGTGCAATACGGATTGAATGTTCTTCTCAGCCATGGCCTTGCCCCCTTAAACCGGCGTGGAGTCCGCAATGCGCCGCGCCTGACGGCGCAGTATGCTGCCAAATCCGTGAATGTCGAAAAAGCTCTCGAGTCGCGCGGCATCCGGCGGCCGGGGCTTGAGGTCATCGAGCGTCGCCTCGAGCGGCATGTCGCATACGATGCCGGTCAGCCGTCTTGCCAGATAAGCGGCCTCCTTGTTCGCGAGAAGCCTGGCCGCCACCGTCGCGGCGCCGCGCAGCTTGAGCGTCGGCACGCGCTCGAGATTCGCGTAAAGCTCATCGAGCGAGGCGAAGTTGGACAGCAATGCGGCCGCGGTCTTCTTGCCGATGCCGGGCACTCCCGGAATGTTATCCACCGTATCGCCCGTGAGCGCCAGAAAATCCGCAATCAGTTCGGGAATTGCGCCGAAGCGTTCCCCGATCTCGTGATACTGGTAGCGGACGTTGCCGCTGTAGTCCCAGTACACGTCGCCGTCGCGGATCAACTGCGATAGATCCTTGTCGCGGGTCACCAGCACATTTCGCAGACCCGCGGCGCGGGATCGCGTCGCCAAGGTACCGATGATGTCGTCGGCTTCGTATTGGTCGCTGGCGAATTCGGCCAGGCCCATATGCCGGCAAAACTCGCGGCACAGCGGGAATTGGCGCTCCAAATCGGCCGGTGCCGACTCGCGATTGGCCTTATATGCCGGATAAATGGCACTGCGAACCGAGGCCTCGCTGCGCAGGCTTTGGTCGAAGGCGATGCCCAGGCGCTCGGGCCGCACTTGTTCCATGAAATCCGAGATGAAGCGCGCGAAGCCGTACAGGGCATGAGTCGCGTTACCCTCGCCGTCCACCATGTCGGGGGGCATCGAGTAATACGCCCGGAATATGAAATAGCTGGCATCTATGTGATACACGACCCCGGAGCGCGCGGCGCCGTGCACTCCACCGGTGGGCGCCGCGGCTGCGTTCACATCGGCCAGCGTTGCATGCGCTCGTGCAGCGGGCTCGAACGCGGAAAGTGCGCGATCAGGTACTCCATTTGATCAGCCAACACCCGGCGGCCCTTCAAGAAAATGTACTCGGCATAGGTCGGCGTAAACGGCACCGCGAGGAGCTGCATGCCGGCCTGCTCCGGGGTCCGCGACGCCTTGGCGTTGTTGCAGCGGCGGCAGGCGGAGACCACGTTGCTCCACGTGTCGTGCCCGCCGCGGCTGAAGGGCGTGACATGATCCCGCGACAACATGCTGTAGCTGAAGCGCGCGCCGCAGTACAGGCACAGATACGCATCGCGGCGGAACAACGTCTGGTTGTTGAGCGGCGGTGTGTAGCCGGCGCCGCGCAGATTGCCGGGGTTGCCCGTGTGCCCGAGCGTCGCGATGATCGAATTGACGTCCACGATGGTGCGCAACCCGGTCCTCGCGCAGGTGCCTCCGTAGAGGCGGTACAACAGCGTGCCGCAGGCGTAGGCCACTTGATCGGTATGGTACAAGCGCGCCGCCTCGCGGTAGTCGACCCACTCCAAGGGCATGCCGGATACATCGGTGCGCAGGATTTGCTGGGATAGCGGGTAGCCGCGGGCGATGACCGCGGCGGCGTCCCGCCAGTCCAACGATTGCGCCCGCCAGTCCGGGTTTTCTGCCAACGCTTGCGTCATACGGTTCATAACAATACTAAAGATAGACGACTCTTATGCCATAATTCAACGCTTTGGGAGATATGTTGCATGGCTGTCGTCGTGGGTGTCCTGAAGGAGACCGCCGCCAACGAGACCCGCGTTGCGCTGGTGCCCGAAACCGCCGGCAAGCTGAAGACGCTCGGAGCCCGCGTGCTCATTGAACGGGGCGCCGGAGTGGCGGCCCACTTTGCCGATGCAGCCTACGGGGATGCGGAAATCTGCGACCCGGCGACCATTCTTCGAAGCGCCGACGTGCTGTTATGCGTTCAGCCGCCCCGCATCGAGGACGTGAACGCTCTCAGGGAAGGCGCGGTGATCGTCGGCTTCATGCAGGCATATGCCCGCCACGACCTCGTGCGCGCGCTCAAGAGCCATCGCATTACGAGTTTTTCCATGGAATTGGTGCCGCGCATCTCCCGTGCGCAATCGATGGACGCCCTGTCGTCGCAAGCCGCCGTGGCCGGCTACAAGGCGGCGCTTATCGCGGCCAACACCCTGGAGAAATTTTTGCCCATGTTGACCACCGCCGCGGGCACCATTCGCCCCGCGTCGGTGCTCGTGATCGGCGCCGGGGTCGCGGGCTTGCAGGCCATCGCCACCGCGAAGCGCCTGGGCGCGGTGGTCGAGGCGTATGACGTGCGCAGCGCAACCAAGGATCAGGTGAAATCGCTGGGTGCCAAGTTCGTTGAAACCGGCGTGTCCGCCGAGGGCGCCGGCGGCTATGCCCGGGAGCTCACGGCGGACGAGAAGGCAAAGCAGCAGGAAATCCTCGATGCCCGGATCGCCGCGAGCGACGCGGTGATCAGCACCGCATCGGTCCCCGGCAGAGCGGCGCCGCGCATCATCGGCAGGGCGGCGGTGGAGCGCATGAAAGCCGGTTCGGTCATCGTCGATATCGCCGCGGAGCAAGGCGGCAATTGCGAACTCACCCGTGCCGGCGAAGTCGTCGATCACGGCGGAGTGAAGATTCTCGGACCGAAGAATTTGCCGGCTCTCTTGCCGTACCACGCGAGCGAAATGTACTCGCGCAATTTGTTCAATTTTCTCAAACCCGCGTTATCGAAAGGCGAATTTGCACTCGATTGGAAGGACGAGGTGTTCCTGGGCGCGGTGCTCACGCACGAGGGCGAGATCAGGCACGAAGCGACGCGCAACATGGTGGAGGGCAAGCAAACATGATCGACGGTGTGATCGCGCTGTATATATTTATGTTGGCCGCATTCACGGGCTATGAGGTGATTTCGCGGGTACCGGTCATCTTGCACACGCCCCTCATGTCGGGATCGAATTTCGTGCACGGCATCGTGCTGGTGGGTGCGATGGTCGCGCTGGCGAGCGCCGACAGCACCCTGCTGCGGGTCATCGGCGTCCTCGGCGTCATCCTCGCCGCGGGCAACGCGGTGGGCGGCTATGTGGTGACCGAGCGCATGCTCAACATGTTCGTCTCCGCGGGCAGGAAAGCCGCGGGAATCAAGAAGGAACACTAGTCAATGCCTGCCGTTTCGACCGAAACATTGACGCAGCTGTCGTATCTGGTGGCGGCGGCCCTCTTTATTCTGGGCCTCAAACGCATGAGTTCGCCCGTTACCGCGGTGAGCGGCGTGCGATGGGCGGGTGTCGGCATGGTGCTCGCGACGCTCGCGACGCTCGCCTTCATGGGCGCCTCGTCCTTCAATTTGATGCTGGTGATCGGCGCCATAGCGGTCGGCGGCGTCCTGGCGTGGGTCAGCGGCAAGCGTGTCGCCATGACCGACATGCCGCAGATGATTGCGCTGTACAACGGCATGGGCGGAGGCGCGGCCGCGGCGATCGCGGCGGTGGAGCTGTACCGCGGCACCGAAGCCAACGCGGTGCATATGGCCATGGCCACGATCGGCGGCTTCATCGGCGCGGTGTCCTTCAGCGGCAGTTTGATCGCCTTCGCCAAGCTGCAGGGCTTGATCACCAAATCGGTGCGCTTCGGCGGGCAGAAGTTCCTGAATTTAGCGATATTGCTGGCCACCGCGGCGCTCGGCGTCATGGTCGCATCGGGCGCGAATGCCGGTTTGCCGGTCGTCTCCCTGTTTTTCGTGCTGGCGCTGCTGCTCGGCATCGCGATGACCCTGCCGATCGGCGGCGCGGACATGCCGGTCGTGATCTCGCTGTACAACGCGCTCACCGGACTCGCGGTCGGCTTCGAGGGCTTCGTTCTCGACAACGCCGCCATGATCATCGCGGGCACCGTGGTCGGCGCGGCCGGCACCTTGCTCACCCAGCTCATGGCCAAGGCCATGAATCGATCTCTCGGCAACGTGCTGTTTTCGAACTTCGGCGAGACCTCGGCGGCCGGCGGCGGCAGCGTGACCGGCACACAAAAGGCCATCGAGGCCTCGGACGCCGGCGTGATGATGGCGTATTCGCAGAAGATCATCATCGTGCCCGGCTACGGCCTGGCGGTCGCTCAGGCCCAGCACAAAGTGTGGGAGCTGACCCAGTTGCTGCTGGAGCACGGCGTCAAGGTTCGATTCGCCATTCACCCGGTCGCGGGCCGCATGCCGGGCCACATGAACGTGCTGCTCGCGGAAGCCGGTGTTCCCTACGATCTGATTTCGGATTTGGACGAGATCAATGCCGAATTCGAGACCGCGGACGTGGCCCTGATCATCGGCGCGAACGACGTCGTGAATCCCGATGCGCGCACCAACAAGGGGAGCCCGATCTACGGCATGCCGATCCTGAATGCCGACAAGGCAAAAAATGTCATCGTCATCAAACGCGGTCAGGGCCAGGGTTTTTCGGGCATCGACAACGCCCTGTTCGGGTTGGATCAGACCCGCATGCTGTACGGCGACGCGCAGGCGGCGGTGGGCCAGTTGATTCAAGCCGTCAAGGCGGCAGGGTAAGCTCGAAGCGATCCTTGATCTGCCACTCGCCGCCGCCGCGGCGGTGGCTTGCGCGTATCGAATCATTTCGCCGGCGAGGGTATCGGCCCGCAACTCGAAGCGCAGGTAATGGTAGTTGGGAAAATCGGTATCCTGGTACAGGTCCGCGGGCGTGCGATCCACCTGATAGGGCGTGGCCCCGCCGCCGCCCGACACCAGATAAAGAATGCCGTTGCGAAGAAATCGTTCGTAGTTGTGGATATGCCCGCCGATCACCACCGTGCGAGCGTGCGACTGCGGCGCGATCGCGCCGAGATAGTCGGCGAGCGCCTGCTCATTCGGCCGCGGGTTGTGGTCGGTCATCTTGTCCGTTTGCACATCGGCCACGGGCGGATGATGCATGACGATCAGCACCAGACGAATCGTCGGACTCTGTGCTCCGAGTTCCCCTTCCAGCCAAACACGCTGCTCGCTGCCGGCCAACAGCGAGGCATCGCTGTCGAGCGCCAAGGCCAAGACCCTGCTCCCCAGTGCCACCGAATACCAGCGCCGGCCGCTCAGCTGCGGAAATTCGCTCCACCAGCGTTTGAGGCATTCGGGCTCCCAGCAGGCCGCGAATTCGTGGTTGCCGAGCGCCGGGTAGATCCGCAGGCGCTGCTCGCGCCATTGGCGCGTTTCCGTGCGATACGCATCGTAATCCGCCGCCATCCCGTGCCAGGGCAAATCCCCGTTGATGAATAGGGCGGCCGGCCTCTCCTGCGCGATCTTGGCGACCAGCGCCCGGCGCACCACCGGATTGGTCGCCGCGGTTTCGCGGACATCGGTGAACCGTGTGTCCCCATACGCGATCAGCACCAGCGGTATCGGCAATTGCGAGTCGGGAACGCTGAAGGTCGTCGCGACCGATGGCGCGCAAAATGCAATCGTGGACACGAACAAGGCGATGGACGCGGTACGCACGGGTCCATGCTACCTTACATTACGCGCGCCTTAGAATCGCGCCGCCCGAATCTCTACGGCGCGGCGTCGGTCAATGCCCGTTGCGGTGCACGCCCGACGGCGCGGGAAGTTTGTGGATGTAAGTGCGGCGCTGTTCCGGGCTCATTTGACGCCACTGCCGCCGCAATTCCTGGCGTCGCTCCGGCGGCATCTGGCGAAATCGCTTGTACTGCTCGCGTACCCGCTGCTGCTGCTCGGGAGGCAGACTCTTGAACTCGTGCCAGCGCTGACGCAGCTGCTGCCGTTCCTCGGGCGGCAAGGCGCGCCACTGCTTGAAACGCTGTGCCGCACCGCTGCGTTGTTCCGGCGTCATCGACAGCCAGCGCTGACTCCCCTTGGCCAGTGCCTGTTGCTTCTCCGGCGGCAAGCTGTCCCATTTATCCTGAAATCCCTTGAGCACTTGCTGCTGCTGCGGCGAGAGCGATTGCCACGACTGCGGCGCCGATGCCGCAGCGCCGCCTGGAGCGCTCGCGGCCGGCCCCGGGGCAGCCGCTTCCTGTGCAACGCCCGGATTCGCGGCGGCCAGGAATAGGCTGGCACCGAGTGCTAGGGCCTTGATCATTGATTTGCATCCTGCGATGGCGGCGCGGCGGGCTTTTGTTTCCCGGAGGGCGCGTTCTTCAATAACTCCCGCCATGCCGCATCATCTCCATGATCATCTGCGCCCAAAAACTCGATGAATTCCTCGTCCGGCTCGTCCGCCGAGCTCGTTTGAGGCGGCGGCGGAGCGGCCGGCTGTCCCGCGTTCGCAACCACGCACATCACCGCACAGATGGCCAGACAATACCTTCCGGCGATCAATGGTTTTCCACCTAGGCGGCCGGTTCCGTGCCCGCGGCCTTATCCGCCCAATCATAAAATTCTATATCGTCCTGCAACATCTCCATGGCGTCGCCGGAATTCTCGTCGCTGGACGCGACCATGTCCAAATCCTCGAGGTTCACTTGGCTATCGGCCGACATCATCGCGTGGTGACCGGCCGGAGCGCCGAACCAAAGCGCAAAACCCAGCGCCGCCGCGGCGGTAACGCCGGCAGCCGAGGTCCAGAGCGGGATCCGAGTGAACCAAGCGCGACGCCCGGCAGCGCCGGCTGCTTCGAGCGCGGCGTAACGAGCCCGCGTGAGCCTCGAACGCGTCGCCATGTCGAGGCCATCGACGCTGCCCTGAAATAGAGCGCGGCTGCGCTCCTCCAGTTCGCGGTGTCGCGACTCCGACGTGTGCTCGATCATCACCACACCTCGCCCAATTGTTCGCGCAGCGTATGCACCGCCCGCGAGTAATGCGTCTTGACGCTGCCTTCCGAGCAGCCCATGGCGCGCGCCGTCTCCGCGACATCGAAGCCTTCGAAATTGCGCAGCATGAACGCCTCTCGCTGCCGCGCCGGAAGTTCCCGCAACGACACTTCGAGCTTCTGCATCGCCTGATCCTGCATCAACCGTTCGGGCGCCGAAGGCGACGCATCCGCGACGTTCTCCAGCGGATCCTGCGCGTCGTTGTCCGGATCCTCCTTGGCGCTCGGCATCCAGGTCATGAACCGTTTACGCACGGTCCGGCGCCGCTGCAGGTCCCGCACACCGTTTTGCAGGATACGAAAGAAAAGCGGCCGCCATTCCGCGCTCGGACGTGCGGCATAATTGCGCGCCAGTTTCAGCATCGCATCCTGCACCACGTCCAGGGCATCGTCGGGATCACGCAGCGCGATCTGCGCCATGCGGAATGCGCGGCGCTCGATCTCGGCTAAAAATTTATCGAGTTCTCGCGTCTGCTCCAGAACCGCTCCCTCAGGTGCTGGCGCGGGACCATCCCATACCATCCAAGTTGCATTGAGCGTACCAAAGCGCGGCATGCCTCGTCCTCATAACGTCGACGGACGCTGTCCGTTCCAGGTATAAACGCCTAGCGCCCCAGTGGGTTGACGGGAGGAGTGCGCAGGATCAGCGACTTACGCACATACCTCATGGCTTGCATTGCAATATTCCCCCCGGTCATGTCGACTGGAGATCCAGAGCGTTTTGTAACTCATTGAATTACTTATGTTCATTTCGATTTCGACCAGTTTTTCATCAATTTGAATGCGCCTCGAAACAGAATCGGCACTTAGCTCCGATGATCCCGGCTTACCCACAGAGTTACCCACAGGTTTTGTGGACAAGAATAATCCGCTGATCCTCAAGGTCGCGCTCGACACTCCTCTGCGCCAAACGTTTGATTATTTGCTGCCGGTGGCTTGCCAAGATGCCGCCGCGCACTCCCGGCCCGAACTCGAGCCCGGCATACGGGTACGAGTTCCGTTTCACCGCCGTCATCTGATCGGCATCCTGGTCGCCACTTCGCAAAGCTCGGCGGTACCCCGAGCCAAACTCAAGCCGGCTCTGGAAATCCTGGACGACCGCCCGGTGTTCGATCCGGTCACGTTCGATTTGTTGTGCTGGGCGGCCGAGTACTACCACCACCCGATCGGCGAAGTCACGGCGGCGGCGCTGCCGGCGAGCGTGCGCGCGGGGCAGCCGGCAAGACCCGGTATTGAATCCTGGGTGCTGAGCGAGGCGGGCAGGGGGCGGCTCCTCGACCCCGCCGGGAAACGGGCCCCCCGGCAGCATGCCTTGCTGCAATGGTTGGCTCGGCACGGTGCGGCCGCGGCGCACGCGGCAAGCGAATTCACGCCCGCGCACTTCCGGGCGTTGGCCAAGCATGGCTGGATAACCGCCGGGAGCGAGTCCCCCAAACCCGTGCCGCTCGAGTCGCGCCCCAGCGAAGTCACGCTCACGGATGCGCAGGCGCGGGTCGTCACGGCGATCGGCTCATCGCTGGGGCGCTTCGCCGCGCATCTGTTGTACGGCGTCACCGGCAGCGGCAAGACCGAGGTCTACCTGCAAATCATCGCCGCCGCACTTGCGGGCGGCGGTCAGGCTTTGGTGCTGGTGCCCGAAATCGCGTTGACGCCGCAGCTGGTCGAGCGATTCCGCCGGCGCTTCACCGCCGGGGTCGTCGTGATGCATTCCGCCCTCAAGAGCAGCTTGCGGCGCGACGCCTGGCGCGCGGCGGCGAGCGGGGAAGCCCGGATCATCATCGGCACGCGTTCGGCCGTGTTCACCTCGCTCGCCAAACTCAGCTTGATTGTGGTGGACGAGGAGCACGATGCCTCCTTCAAGCAGCATGAAGGGTTTCGCTATTCGGCACGCGACCTGGCGGTCTGGCGCGCGCAGCGCGCGCAAGTGCCCATCATCTTGGGTTCCGCCACGCCGTCGCTCGAAACGCTGGAAAACGTCGCCCAAGCCCGCTATTCGCGATGGATGCTCTCGCAGCGAGTCGGTGGCGCGGAGGCGCCGCGCATGATCTTGGTCGACCTCGGCAAGCACGCGAGCGAGCAGGGGCTGTCGCAGCCCGCGATGCAGGCCATCGGGCGCCATCTACGGGAGGGCGGCCAGGTGATCGTCTTCTTGAATCGCCGCGGATACGCGCCCAGCCTTTTCTGCAACGCCTGCGGCTGGGTCGCGACCTGCGCTCATTGCGACGCACGCATGACCTTGCACCGCCGCGCGGCGCAGCTGCGCTGCCATCATTGCGGTGCGCATGACAAGGTTCCGGCCGTTTGCGGCCATTGCCACCAACCTCTCAATCCGGTCGGCCAGGGGACCGAACGCGTCGAAGAAACGCTGGCGCGGCTGTTTCCGAATGCGCCGTTGGCCAGGTTGGATCGGGATACGGCGCAGCCACGGGGCGCCATGGAATCGGTGCTCGAGCGGGTGCGCAGCGGCGACGCGCGCATCCTGGTGGGCACACAGATGCTCACCAAGGGGCATCACTTTCCGGACGTCACACTGGTGGTGATCTTGGATGCGGATCAGGGCCTGTTTGCAAGCGATTTTCGTGCAACCGAGCGCCTGGCGCAAACCATAACCCAAGTCGCGGGACGCGCCGGAAGGGCCGCGCGCCCCGGGGAGGTCTTGATTCAAACCTCCTTTCCCGAGCACCCATTGCTGACCCGTTTGGTGGTGGAAGGCTACGACGGATTCGCCGCAAGCGCCCTTGAGGAGCGTCGCGCGGCGCGCTGGCCACCTTACTCGCGGCTCGCCCTGCTGCGTGCCGAAGCGAAGGACAGCGCAGGCCTGGATGCCTTCCTGCGCGCCGCCGCAGCGCGCGGCCGCAGCGCCGCCGAGGGCATTACGGCAGATACCGTCAAGATACTCGGGCCGGCCAGCGCCCTGATCGCGCGGCGGGCCGATCACTTTCGTGCGCACCTTCTGATCGAGGCACCCACACGCACCCCGCTGCAGCGCTTTCTCTCGCTCTGGCTGCCGCTCGTAGAATCGCTGGCGGGGCCTCCCGGTCTGCGTTGGTCGATCGATGTGGATCCCGTGGAAGTAGATTGAGGCGTTTGCGGTAGGTAAACTCACCGGCCCTTTGCCAAACGGATGCGCCTTGAAGACATTGATCGAGAACTTGCTGCGCCAGGCGCTCATCGCGTTGCCCGGAAACCTCGTTCCGACGGCCGAGCGCGCCGCCGACGTAGAGGTCGAGCGAGCCCGCGACCCGCAGCACGGGGATTTTGCCAGTAATATCGCCATGCGTCTGGCGAAGGTGACGCGCCAGAATCCCCGCAAGCTGGCCGAAGCGCTGGTGGCGGCTCTGCCGGCAAATCCCGCGATCGCGAGGGTCGAGATCGCCGGCGCCGGGTTCATCAACTTTTTCCTCGACGAACACGCCTACCATGCCGAGATCGGCAGGGTGCTCGTGCAAGACGCCGACTACGGACGATCCGGGTTCGGCGGCGGCAAATCGGTGCTGGTGGAATTCGTCTCGGCCAATCCCACCGGGCCGCTTCACGTCGGCCATGGACGCCATGCGGCCTTCGGCGCGAGCCTCGCCAATTTGCTCGAGGCCGTGGGCTATCGCGTCGCGCGCGAGTATTACATCAATGATGCCGGACGGCAGATGGAGATCCTGGCGGCCAGCACCTGGCTGCGCTACCTCGAGCGCTGCGGCGAACGCCTGACATTTCCGGCCAACGGCTATCGCGGCGACTACATCGTCGCCATAGCCGACGAGCTGTATGCCGCGCAAGGCACCGCGCTGATGCGCAGCGCCGCGGAAATCTTCCAAGGATTGCCTCCCGACGAACCGCAAGGCGGCGACAAGGACCTCTACATCGATGCGCTCATCGCCCGCATCCGGTTGGCCATCGGGGATGCGGATTTCCGGCGCGTGCTGGATCACGCCCTGGGCGGTATCCTTGCCGATATCCGCGGCGACTTGGCGGAATTCGGGGTGACGTTCGACTCCTGGTTTTCGGAACGTTCCCTGATAGACAGCGGCTCGATCGACAGCGCGATCGAGGCGCTACGCGCGTCGGGCCATGCCTATCTCAAGGATGGCGCCTTGTGGTTCAAAAGCACCGCTTACGGCGACGAGAAGGATCGCGTGATGGTGCGCGAAAACGGCGCCAAGACCTATTTCGCATCCGACATCGCTTTCATCTTCAACAAACGCCAGCGCGGCTTCCAGCATCTCATTTATGTCTGGGGCGCGGATCACCACGGCTACATCATGCGCCTGCGCGCCGGCTTGATCGCCCTCGGCGGCCCGCCGGATTGCTTCGAAGTCCGCCTGGTCCAGTTCGTCTCGTTATTCCGCGGCGGCGAAAAGGCGCAGATGTCGACTCGGTCCGGGGAGTTCGTCACCTTGCGCGAGTTGCGCGCCGAAGTGGGCAATGACGCCGCGCGCTTGTTCTATGTGATGCGCAGCAACGATCAACATCTGGACTTCGACCTCGAGCTCGCCAAGGCCCGCTCCAACGACAATCCGGTGTACTACATCCAATATGCGCATGCGCGTGTCGCCAGCGTTAAGCGGCAGATGCAGGAGCGCGGGATCGCCCATCAACCGGGACAGGGCCTGGCATCGCTCGCGCTGCTCACCGAGACGCAGGAAATCCAGCTCATCAAGCGCATATGCTCGTTCACGGAAACGGTTCACCACTGTGCGATGCAGCGCGCGCCCCACGGGTTGGTGCATTATTTGCGCGATCTGGCCAATGATTTTCACGCCTATTACAGCGCGCATCAGTTCCTCGTCGAAGATGCGGCGCTGCGCGCTGCGCGGATCGATCTCGCTCTGGCGGCTCAGATCGTGATCCGCAACGGCCTGCTCCTGTTGGGCGTGAGTGCGCCCGACACCATGTAGGGCTGAACATGGCGCGCAATCGCAATGTCAGACGAAACGCGGGCGGCTACTCGCCATCGAGCGGCTTCTCCGGGTGGGTCGGCCTCGCTTGCGGACTCGGCGTGGGCCTGGCGGTAGCCGGTTTGGTGTACATCAAGGACCATCGGCCCGACGCGCCGGCTGCGCGAGCCGGAAAGGCCGACAAGAAGAGGTCCCGCTCCGAGGCGCCCCCGGATGCCGACGGCGGCGATGCCGGCTCGGCCGAGGACTCGGCGAAGTCCTACGCCTTTTACGACATGCTGCCGAAGTTCGAGGTGGTGGTGCCGGAAAAGGAAAAGGACGTTCGCCCGGACGTTCGGGCGGTACCGGAAACGCGCCGCGGAACCTACGTCCTGCAGGCCGGTTCCTACAAGAATTTTGCCGACGCGGAGCGCGTGCGTGCGCAGCTCGCGCTGCAGGGCATCGAATCCAAGGTGCAAAAAGTATCGGTCGACAACGATACTTGGCATCGCATCCGCATCGGGCCGATCTCCAAGCTGGATGAACTCAATCGGCTGCGCACCATCCTGCGCAAAGCCGACGTCGACGTCCTGGTGATCCGCGTCGGCGACTAGATCGCGCTCAATCCTCGCCTAATTGGCGAAAATCGACGCCCAATGCCCGCAACTTGCGGTACAAATGCGTGCGCTCCATGCCCACCCGCTTGGCGAGCTGCCCCACCTTGCCATTGCAAAGCAAAAGCTGCTGCTGCAGATAGGCGCGCTCGAACTGTTCGCGCGCCTCGCGCAGTGGCAACGCCAAAAGATCCTGCTTCACCAGGGGCTCGTCGAGCCCCTTCTTGGCGGCGAGTTCACGCTCGATTTCCTCGAGTCGAATCTCCTCGCCCGTGCCGAGTATCAGGACCCGTTGCACCAGACTCTTCAGTTCGTCGAGGTTGCCGGGCCAGGGATAATTGCGCAGGCGGTTTTGCGCGGCCACGCCGAAGCGGCGCAGCGGCAAATGCTGCTCGTCGACCAGGCGATCGACGTAGTAGCGCAACAGGTCCGGCACGTCCTCCGCATACTCGCGCAGCGGCGGGACGCGCAAGGTGATGACGTTCAGATGCGCGATCAAGTCTCGGCGAAAAGGCTCGGGAGCCGCCCGTGACTCGAGGCCATCCTGCGCCGAGCTGATCCAACGCACGTTGATCGTCAGCCGCTCGCGACCGCCCACCCGCGTATAGGCATTTTGCTCGATCGCTCCGACCAGCGCGCGCTGAGCGTCGCTGGTCAGATCCTCCAGCCCGTTCAAGTAAAGCGATCCTCCGGCCGCCTGGTCAAAAGCGCCTGGCACCGCCTTGCCGTCGCGTTCGCTGCCAAAGAGGGCGGCCGCGGGGTCGACCACCAGGCTCGCCGCTGCGACCATCAAAAACGGCTTGGCGGAGCGCGCGGAGAGCGCATGCAAGTAACGCGCATAGGCTTCGCGTCCGGAGCCCAATTCGCCGATCAACATAACCGGCGAGGTGCTGGAGGCGGCCTGCTGCACCTGCAAGCGCAGGGCCGTGGTGATCTTGCTCTTGCCGATTGGCACGGCAAGACTCGAATCCGGGGTGCGTTCCGATAGGCGCTTGCGGCGGCCGGCATCGAGCGCCCGTTCGACGGTTCGCAGCAGTTTGGTCAGCGACAGGGGCTTCTCGACGAAATCGAAAGCACCCAGGCGGGTCGCCTCCACCGCCGTTTCGACCGTGCCGTGTCCGGACATCATCACCACCGGGCAGTGATAGCCGTCGCTCAACGACCATTCGCGCAGCAAGGTGATCCCGTCGGTATCCGGCATCCAGATATCGAGCAGCGCCAAATCGAAGGTGCGCGTGGCCCGCGCCGTGCGGGCCTGGGTGGCGTCCGCCGCGACCTCCACCTCATATCCTTCCTCGGTGAGTATCTCCTTCAGCAGCCCGCGGATATCCCCCTCATCGTCCACCACCAAAATTCTTGCAGCGGTCATACGCGCTCTCTCCTCTGTTCGTCCATTCGCGATTCGCGGCCGATCGCTCCACGTGCAGCATCGCCCAACGGCAGCAAGATCCGCACCCGCGCGCCGCCCGTGCGCCGATTATCCGCTTCAATGCGTCCGCCGTGCTCTTCCACGATCTTCTTGACGATGGCGAGCCCCAAACCCGTGCCCTTGGATTTGCTGGTGACGTAGGGATCGAACACCGTCCCGATCAGGTCGCGCTGGAAACCGGGGCCGTTGTCGGAGACCACGATCGCCGCCATCTGTTTTGGACCGTCCATAACGACCTGGGTTTCGATTTCAACGCGCGCTCCGGCCCTTGCCTCGAGCGCCTCCAGCGAGTTGGTCACCAAATTGTTCAGGATCTGCCGAATTCGGATCCGGTCCGCCGAAATTTGCGGCAGGACCGGGCTGAGCAGCAGCTTGAGTTCTGCAGCACTCTCCTGGACCCGGTAAAGATCCACGACTTCGGTGATCAACTGGTTCAAATCGAAGCGCGAGAAATGCATGTCGGGCGCCCTCGCATATTCGCTGAAGGCATTGACCATCTGCTTCATCGCGTCCACCTGGGCGATGATGGTGTGGGTCGCACGCTCGAGTATCTGTGCATCCTGCGCATTCATGCTGCCGAGGAATTTGCGCTGCATGCGCTCGGCGGACAGCTGGATCGGCGTCAGTGGATTCTTGATTTCGTGCGCCAGGCGGCGCGCGACCTCGCCCCATGCCGCATCCCGTTGTGCCTGCAGCAAAGTCGTGATGTCGTCGAACACCAGCACCACCCCCGGCGCGCCGCCGAGGTCGTTCGGCAACGCCGTGCAGGCGCACATGAGCACGCGCTTGCCGGACTCCGACAAGAGCTCGAGCTGTTCGCGCCAATCGACCTGTCCGGAGTCGAGCCGCAGTTTGACCGCGGCAAGGAACTGGCCGAACAACGCGCTGCCGCGGTCGGATTCGTCGAATCTCGAGCCCACCGCGGCCTCGAGATCGACACCGAGAATGGCGCTCGCCGCCTGATTGGCGGTGCGCACCGTGAGATCCGGCGCAAGAGACACCACACCCGTCGACAGCCTCGCCAGGATCACGGCCAATCCCGCGCGTTCCGCTTCCACCGCCTGCTGACTGCGCCGAGTCTCCTCGCGGGCCCTGCCGAGGCGCTTGGTCATGTCGTTGAACGAGGTCACCAGGAACCCGAGCTCATCGCGCGAGGGCAGCGGCAGCTGGGTGTCGTAGTTGCCCTTGGCGACCGCGCGCGTGCCGGCGATCAGATCCTGCACCGGCTGGACCAGTCGCTGCGCGGCAAAGAAGGCGCCGTATACCGCCGCGATCAGCGACATCAACACCACGAATGTCAGAATCAGCACGAAAGTCGATTTCAGCGGCTGCCGCAGCTGCACCAAATTCGCGTATTGCGTATAGGATCGCTGCACCGTTTCGGCGAGCTGACCGAGCTGCTGCGGCACCGGGTACAGCGCAATGAGGACGCGTGTGGCCGAGTTCGCGCTGCCCAGCAGCGGTGCGGCGGCTCGGATCACATATCCGCCCACCGCATCGGTGTCCAAGCTGACGTACGGCCGCCCGCGGCGTATCTGCAGCATCATCTCGTCGGTCGCGGGTATCGGCAGGCTGTCCATCGGACGATCAGAACTGGTCGCGATGATCTGCGTCTGCGCACCCACCACGGTGAATTCCAATGCGGTGCTTTCACGCCGCTCGCGGTCCAGCGTGCCGATCAGATCGAAATCCGGGAGGCTCGAAAGCTCGTGCGCGACGACATCGGTGTGCTGCAGGAACTCCCGGACACGGACCTCGAGCGCCGCGCGCGACAGCTCGCGCGTATCCTTCAAGCCCTGGCTGATCTCCAGTTCGAACCAGCTGTCGATGCCGCGATTGAGAAATTGCAGCGAGAAGTAATACACCACCAGGATCGGAGCCACGGCCAGTGCACCGAAAATCGCGACCGTTCGCCCCTTCAGGCGCGAACCCGGAACGTGCCGGCGGAAGTCCCTCACCAGTTGCGAGAGCTTCGCCGCCAGCAACACCACCAGGGTGAGCAGACCTGCGATGTTGACCAGCAGAATCCACGGCAGCCAGCGATCGAATTTGGCGGAATTCTGGGCAGCCGAGGCCAGCATGAACAACGCGACCAGCCATAGCACGACGCCCAGTCCGCCGAGCACGGTCGAGCCGTGTTTACGAATTACGGCTGCAGCGTCCATGTGTACCAGTCGCTGTCGCGATGCCATTCATTGACCCAGAACATCAGCAGGCGCAGGCTGAACGGCACGCTGCCGTAGTCGACCTTGGCGCGCACGCTCACCTCGTAGCGGCGGCCCGGCGGCAGCAATGCCTTGTCGAGCACCGGTAAGTCGCGCACCACGGACATGAGATCGAGCGCCGCCTCGACCGTGCCCAGTGATTCCTGCTGGCCGCTGTTTTCGTTGCGCAGGATGTAGCGCGCGCTCACGGCGTTGTATTGCAGGTGGTAGCGCTGGGTCAGCTCCGCCACCCGCGAATTCGGCAACAGCTGGCGCACTCGCTCGACATCCAGGTCGAGTTCGAGGGTGAGCGGCACGCCTTCGGCCAGGCCGCGCCTCACGGCGTCGCCGGCCGGCAGATCGATCCGCGCATCCAGGTGATACACCCCGTCCCGCAGCTCCAGGTCGGCCGAGCGGACCTCGAAACGTCCCTCGAGACCTTCGGCGCGGCAGGAAGCCGCCCAGGAGAACCCGACGGCAGCCGCAATCAACAGCGCGCCCCACAAGCGGCCGGCGGGAACCCTCCAAGACGACGATATTGAGCGCGGGGCGTTCATTGTTTGCTCAAGGCAGCATAATAGAAGCCGTCGGCGCCTGCCTCCCCGGGAAGAATCTGCCGCCCGAACTCATCGGCCTCGCCGAATCCCGGCCAACCCGGCCATTCCTCGGCCGGCACGCTGCGGGCGTCCCCCGTCTCCCGCAAGAAAGCGCCGATCAGATCCCGATTTTCGCTGCGAGTCAGGGTGCAGGTGACATAAACCAGGCGCCCGCCGCGGGCCAGCATGCGCCACGCCCCCTTGAGCAGACGCGCCTGGATCGCCGGCATTTTGCCGATGTCCGACGGTGACTTGCGCAGACGGATATCCGGATGCCGGCGGATAACTCCGAGCGCCGAACACGGTGCATCGAGCAAAATCCGATCGAAAGGCGTCCCATCCCACCACCCGCCGGGCTCGGCCGCATCGCCGCCGGCGAGATCCGCCCGCAGATCACCCCGCTCCAGGTTTTCCGCGACCCGCTTGAGGCGCTGCGGATCGATGTCGACGGCCACGAGCTTGGCGAGTTGCGGCTCGCGCTCGGCGATGAGCGCGGTCTTTCCGCCCGGCGCGGCGCAGGCGTCGAGAACCCGTTGGCCCGCCTCAAGATCCAGCGGAAACGCGACGCACTGGGCGCCGAGATCCTGCACCGACACGACCCCGTCGGCAAAGCCCGGCAGTTCATGCACGTCGCACGGCGAATCGAGCGCCACCGCCTGCGGCACGCGCGGCTCGGCGCGCGCGCCAATGCCTGCCGCACGCAGGGTTTCAAGGTACTCCTCCGTGATCATGCGCCGGCTGTTCACACGCAGCCACATCGGCGCCTGCGTATCGCCGGCCGCCAAAAGTTGTGTCCAGCGCACCGGCCAATCGGCGCGATACCGGTCCGCCAGCCACACCGGCGAGGCGTGCCGTGCGGCCGGGCTGCGCGCGATATCGGCGTCGAGCGCTT
The DNA here is from genome assembly GCA_963758145.1 of uncultured Gammaproteobacteria bacterium. Classification (GTDB taxonomy): domain Bacteria; phylum Pseudomonadota; class Gammaproteobacteria; order Steroidobacterales; family Steroidobacteraceae; genus Bog-1198. Next base: position 467,772 of record CAVWUK010000007.1, on the reverse strand, counting down.
TGCGTTCGCGCAAATAGCGGCGCAGCACCGCATTGATCAGGCCGCCGGCTCGCGCCGCATCGGTCGCTTTTGCGGTCTCAACGGCGGCATCGACCACGGCGTATTCTGGCGTGCGCGCATCCTCCAACTCGAACAGTGCCACCGACAGCAGCGCGCGCACCAAGAAGTCGAGTGACCTCACCGGCTGGGACAGCAGGCGCCCGAGCACGGCCTCGTGGCGGTAATAGCCCCGAACCGCTCCGAAACTCAAAGAACGCACCGACGGCGCCAGAGCGGCGGGGGCAGCGGCCAGGGCTGACTGCAAAGCCGCCTCGAGCGTCACACCCTCGCGCAGGATTCGCGCCACCGCGTGGCTCGCAAGCGAACGGGCGCCACCGGCCACCGTGTTCATGAGCGCGTGAATCTCGCGCCAGGCAGGCGCTGCGCCTTGATGAAGTCGGATGCTGCCAGGGGCTTACGACCGGCGAGCTGCAGGCGCTCGATCCGTAGCCGTCCCCGGCCGCAGGCCACGTCGATCCCGTCGGACGTCGCGCGAAGAACCGTGCCGGGCTCGGCGCTGATCGGCTCCGCGCAGGAGCCATCGGGAGCGATTTGGGCCTGCCAAATGCGCACCTGCACTCCATCCAGGCGCGTCTCCGCCACGGGCGAAGGATTCAAAGCCCGGATCCGGCGCAGGATCCGCGCCGCGTCCTCCTGCCAGTCGATCAGCGCCTCGGATTTGCTGATTTTGTCCGCATAGGTGTGGCCGGCTTGCGGCTGCGGCACCTCCCGGGCCCGGCCGGCCGCGATGTCATCCAAGGTTTGGCAGATCAATTCGCCGCCGAGGACCGCAAGCCGATCATGCAGGCTTCCCGCCGTATCAAGCGGCGAAATATCGATCTCGCGCCTGCTCACGATAGGTCCGGTGTCGAGCCCGGCGTCCATGTGCATGATGGTGATGCCGGTAACGCTGTCGCCTGCCAGGATCGCCCGTTGAACCGGCGCCGCGCCGCGCCAGCGCGGCAACAGCGAGGCATGAATATTGAAGCAGCCGAGCCTTGGCGCGCCGAGTGCCTCCGGCGGCAGGATCAAACCGTACGCGACCACGATAAGGGCGTCCAGCCTTAAGGCACGCAGCATCTCGCACGCCTCGGGGGTCTTGAAGCTCAAGGGCTGATGAACCGGAATTCCAAGCTCCAGCGCGCGCTGCTTGACCGGGCTCTTGTGCATCGTCCGGCCCCGCCCGGAGGGACGATCGGCCTTCGTGAGCACGGCCCGTATCGCATGACCGGATCGCGCCAGCGCATCGAGCGCGGGAACCGCGAACGCCGCCGTGCCGGCGAAACCCAGCGTCAAGGGGCTCTGCGGCGCGTCCAAGACCAGGAGCCTAGAGAGCCGGCGCCGAAGCGCGAATCTCGCTCCCCGTGGAACGCTGCCGACGCTCTTTTTCCAAGCGCCGGCGAATCATTTGGCGCTTGAGCTCGGAGAGGTAATCGACGAACAGCTTGCCTTCCAGATGATCCATCTCGTGCTGGATGCACACCGCCAACAAGCCCTCGGCATCCATTTCGAACCGTATGCCGTTGCGGTCGAGCGCACGCACCCGGATGTGGGTCGCCCGCTGCAGCTTCTCATATATGCCCGGCACGGAGAGGCATCCCTCCTCAACCGGCGCACGGCCCTCGGCGGACAATATTTCGGGATTAATGAGCACGAGGGGCTGATTGCGCTCATCGCTCGCATCGAGCACCAGCAAGCGCTTGTGCACGTCCACCTGGGTTGCGGCCAGGCCAACACCTTTGGCCGCGTACATCGTCTCGAGCATGTCATCCACCAGCCGACGCACTGCATCATCGACGCCGGCAATCGGCTCGGCCTTGGTACGCAGCCGTGGGTCGGGGTACTCCAGAATTACGAGCTTTGTCATGGGAGTTATGCGATGGATATCGTGTTTTTGGCCAAAGAATATTGCTAAAGTTCCGCCGCTGCTTAACTTAATGCCCTTTGCGGTGGCGCCTTAGACGCCGGCAATCGGCAAAATCGGGCGGTACGTCCGAAGTCTTTTGGCGGCGGGCGGGCAGTATACCAGTCGGCCCGGTACCACAAGGCAGGCGACTCAAGGGAGCGAAACGAATGCAACGCCATCAGATATTTGCCCTACTACTCTCGACCGCGCTGATAGGGGGATGCCAAACCCAGCACCCCAAGGCCGCGGCGGCGCCCTCAACGGCCGACAACGGCATTCAGGGCACGGTCGTGGGCGACGAGCGGACCGCGATGGAAGCCGCGATCGACACGTCCGAAGCCCCTGCTACGCCGCCTCCGCCGGCGCAGGCGCCGCAGAGCGGCATCGTATTGGCCACCAACGCCCCGGATACCTATGTCGTGAAGCACGGCGACACCCTGTGGGGCATCGCCAAGGTGTTTTTACGCGATCCGTGGTTCTGGCCCGAGATCTGGCAGATCAACCCTCAAATCAAGAATCCGCACTGGATCTATCCGGGCGATACCCTGCACCTGGTGTTCATCGACGGTCAGCCGAAATTGGTGCTGCAGCCCGGATTGGAGCGCGGCAACGGCGCGCGCGTGCTGCCGCGGGTGCGCAGCCAGCCGCTCGAGGCGGCGATCACGACGATTCCGTACGAAACCGTTGCAGCGTTCATGTCCAAGCCCTCGGTGATCGAGAAAAATCAGATCAAGAACGCGCCCTACGTGCTGGCCACGCGCGATCAGCACATCGTCATGTCCGACGGCGACACGTTGTACGCGCGGGGCTTCAAGAAGCCGGTCGATCTCGGCATGCACTACAACGTGGTGCACGTAGGCGCCGAGCTGCGCGATCCGGACGACAAGACGATTTTGGGATACAACGGCGTGTTCACGGGCACCGGCCACGTGACCGGCGCCGGCGACCCGGCAACCCTCATCATGACCGAATCGACGCGCGAAACTTACCCGGGCGATAAGTTATTCCCGGGTGATATCGACGTACCGCTCGATTTCATCCCGAGCCCGCCGCGGACCCGGATCGATGGGAGCATCATCGCTGTGTCCGACGGGGTGACCGTCATCGGCCAGTATCAAGTGGTCGTCATCAACCGCGGGGCGCGCGACGGCCTGGTACCGGGCAACGTGCTCGCGGTGTCCCATGCCGGAGCCAGCATTCGCGACACGGTGAGCAAGGGCTATTTGGGCGGCGTATCGGATGTGTTCGACAAGAAGGTGCGCCTGCCGGATTATCGGGTCGGCACCTTCATGGTGTTCAAAACCTTTGATCGCATGAGTTATGGGCTGATCATGGAAGCCACCGACGTCATCCAAGTTCTGGATCGCGTGGGCAGCCCCTAGGAGCCTGTCCGAGTATTCGCCGTGAGGCGCCGCCGGCAACCGGCATGAGGCGCTAATCTCCACATAGACGCGGGTTTCGCGGCGCACGGCGCACGGCGCCCGCCGCATACTGTGCGCCATGTTGGTCTGCGACGATGCGCTGGCCTGGGTAACGCTCACCCGAGCGCCGGCGCTCACTGCCGCCACCGTCCTGGCGGCGCTCGAGCGACTTGAGTCCGCCGTCGGCATCGTAGCCGCGTCCGAGGCTATTCACAGGGGCGTCGGAATCCCGGCCGCGGCCCGCGATTTTCTGCGTCAAGCCGGCGGCGGCCCCGACGCGGCCGAACGAAAATGGCTGCAGCATGAGCGCCACCACTTGCTGCCGTTCACGGACCCGCGCTACCCGACGCTGCTGCGCTCGCTGGCCGATTGCCCCATAGCGCTCTACGTCGCCGGCAACGTCAATGCACTGTCCGAGCCGCAGCTTGCCGTGGTCGGCAGCCGCAATCCCACCCTCCAAGGCCGCGACACCGCCTTCGACTTCGCGCACCGCCTGGCACGGCGTGGGCTTGCGATTACCAGCGGGCTCGCCCAAGGCATCGACGCCGCCGCCCACCGCGGGGCTCTGGCGGCGCAGGGAATCACGGTCGCGGTCCTCGGCAACGGCATCGACCAGGTGTATCCGCGCGACCATCGGCATTTGAGCGGGACCATCGAGCAGCACGGTGCGCTCATCAGCGAATTTCCACTGGGGACCGCCCCGCGGGCCGTCAATTTCCCGAGGCGCAATCGCATCATCGCAGGCATGACCCTCGGAACTCTGGTGGTCGAGGCGGCAAGCAGAAGCGGTTCTAGAATTACCGCGCGCGCGGCCAACGATTGCGGCAGAGAGGTGTTTGCCGTTCCCGGATCGATCCACAACCCCTCAAGCCGCGGCTGCCACGAGCTGATCAAACAGGGCGCGAAATTGACCGAAACTCCGGATGACATATTGAGCGAATTGAACTTTTCGACCTTTTTCACCGGCGGCTCCCATGCCGCCGACGCCGGCTCGGAACGCAACTCGGGTGCATCGGGAATGGACAAGGAACACAAAATCTTGTTAGATGCGCTCGGCTTTGACCCCGCGGACATCGATATGCTGGTCGTTCGTACCGGGTTCAAGCCGGAAGCCGTGTCCTCGATGATGCTGATCCTCGAGCTTGAAGGCCACGTTCAGGCCGCCCCCGGGGGCCGCTACTCCCGAGTCGCCAACAGGAGCCGGAGTTGAAGGATAACGTTCTCGATTTGCTCATATATCTTTTCGAGAATTACATGAGCGCCGATGATGAGCCGCGCCCGGATCGCAACACCTTGAAAATCGAATTGGACAAGGCGGGATTTGCCGAAGCCGATATCGAGCGGTCGTTGGAATGGCTCGACGGCCTTTCCGGCGAACAATTGGGCAAGGTGGCGGAAGCCACCGCGCGGGCCGTGCGCGTGTTCAGCGGCCAGGAGCTTCTGCGCCTCGACACGGACGTGCGCGGCTACCTGATGTATTTGGAGAACGTACGGATACTGTCCGGCACGCAACGCGAACTCGTGATCGATCGCCTGATGGCGCTTGAGGCCGATGAAATCGACATCGAACAGGTTAAATGGGTGGTGTTGATGGTGCTGTTCAGCCAACCGGGCCAAGAATCCGCCTACGCTCAAATGGAAGACCTGGTCTTCGAAGAGCGCTCCGACGCCCTACATTGAGTAGCAACCTCGTTATCGTGGAGTCGCCGGCGAAGGCGAAGACCATCAAGAAGTACCTCGGCAAGGACTACGAGGTGCTCGCCTCGTACGGCCACGTCCGGGATCTGGTGCCGAAGGAAGGCGCAGTCGATCCGAAACATCATTTCGCGATGAAGTACCAGGTCGTCGAGCGCAATCAAAAGCACGTCGACGCCATTGCGCGCGCCCTCAAGAAGGCGAAATCGCTGTTTCTGGCGACCGATCCCGATCGCGAGGGTGAAGCCATTTCCTGGCACCTGCGCGAGCTTCTGAAGGCCCAGGGCGCCCTCAAGGGCAAGGATGTGCGGCGGGTCGTGTTCTACGAGATCACCAAGAACGCCGTCCGCGAAGCCATGTTGCAGCCGCGCGAGCTGTCGGTCGACTTGGTCAATGCGCAGCAAGCCCGCCGTGCGCTCGACTATCTGGTCGGCTTCAATCTATCGCCTCTGCTGTGGAAGAAGGTCCGCCCCGGGCTGTCCGCCGGCCGGGTGCAAAGCCCCGCGCTGCGCATGATTTGCGAGCGCGAAGACGAAATCGATGCGTTCGTCGCGCGCGAGTACTGGACCATCGACGCCGAACTGCAGCATTCGGGTCAGAATTTTCCCGGCAAATTGATCGAATACCGCGGCAGCAAAGTCGAGCAGTTCAGCTTCACCTCGGCGGACTCCGCCAGCGAGGCGGAGCGCACGCTGCGCGATGCGGCGCGCGGCGAGCTGGACGTGTTGGTCGTCGACCGCAAGCAGCGCCGCCGCAATCCCGCCCCGCCCTTCACGACCTCCACACTGCAGCAGGAGGCCGCACGCAAGTTGGGATTCAGCGCGCAAAAGACCATGCGCGTGGCCCAGCAGCTGTACGAGGGGGTCGACATCGGCGACGGGGCGGTCGGCCTCATCACCTACATGCGCACCGATTCACTCAATCTCGCCCAGGAGGCCATCGGCCAGATTCGCGATGTGATCGTTCAGCTTTACGGTCAGGAGGGACTCGCCGAGGAGCCGCGGATCTACCGAACCAAGTCGAAGAATGCGCAGGAAGCTCATGAGGCGATCCGCCCGACGGCGGTGAGCATCCTGCCCGCCGACATCGAGAAGAAAGTCGACCCCGATCAGTACCGCCTGTACTCGCTCATTTGGAAGCGCACGGTGGCCTGCCAGATGGCGCCGGCGGTATTCGACACCGTCGCGGTCGATTTGCTGGCCGGCCCCGATGGGCCGCAGCGTACCGTGCTGCGCGCCAACGGCTCGACGCTGATCAAGCCCGGGTACATTTCCGTGTATCAAGAGGGCATGGACGACGCGGTACAGGACGATTCGGATCACGTGCTGCCGCCGATGCAGAAAGGCGATCGGGTCAAACTCGTGGACGTGACACCGGCGCAGCATTTTACCGAGCCGCCGCCGCGCTTTTCCGAAGCCTCGCTGGTCAAGGCGCTGGAGGAGTACGGCATCGGCCGGCCCTCGACCTATGCGTCCATCATCTCGACGCTGCGCGATCGGGCGTACGTGGATATCGAGGGCCGCCGCTTCACCGCGACCGATATCGGGAAGATCGTCAGCCGATTTCTCACGCAGTATTTCACGACCTACGTCGACTACGACTTCACCGCAAAGATGGAAGATTCACTCGACGCGATCGCGACCGGCGAACAGGAATGGGTGCCGCTGCTCGAGAAGTTTTGGAAACCGTTCATCGATCTCGTCAAGCACACGGAAACCTCGGTCAGCCGCGAGGAAGTGGCGCAGGCGCGGGACTTGGGCAAGGACCCGGCGAGCGGCAAGCCGATGAGCGTGCGCATGGGCCGCTTCGGACCCTTCGTGCAAATCGGTACCAAGGATGACGCCGACAAGCCGCGTTTTGCCGGGCTTCGGCCCGGTCAGAAAATGGGTGCGATCACGCATGCGGAGGCATTGGAGCTGTTCAAGCTGCCCCGCAAGCTCGGGGCCACCGCCGAGGGGGAGGAGATCAGCGCCAACACCGGGCGTTTCGGGCCTTATGTAAAGTACGGCGCGAAATACGTCTCGCTCAAAACCGACGATCCGTACACGGTTACTTTGGAGCGTGCGCTCGAGGTGATCCGCGACAAGCAGGTCGCCGATGCGAATCGCCTGATTTTGGATTTCCCTGAGGCGGGAATTCAGGTGCTCAACGGGCGCTACGGCCCGTACATCACCGACAAGACCCGCAACGCCAAGATCCCGAAGGACAGGGACCCGAAAAGCCTCGCCTTGGCCGAGTGCCAGACCATGCTGGCGGCGGCCCCGGTGCGCACGTTCGGCAAATGGGGCCGCAAGGGCGCCAAGGCGGCGGGACCGAAACTCGCGCCGCCCAAGGCCGCGCCGCCCAAGGCCGCGCCGCCCAAAGCGGCACCGACCAGGCTCGCGGCCAAGGTGTCAAAGGCTCCGGCGAAGAAGCGCGCGCCGGCGCGCACCGTCCAGAAGGCCGCGGCGAAGAAGAAGAGCTCCAAACCGAAGCGGCATTGAAGCGATGACTGTCTCCGACGGCACGGCACCGGTCTCCCCCGCAGCGGATACAGCCGCGGTGCGGAGCTACTTGAAGGGGCTGCACGATCGCATCACCGAATCGGTGGAAGCGCTCGACACCGCGAAGTTCCGCCGCGATTCGTGGCAACGCGCGGAAGGCGGGGGCGGCGAGAGCCGCGTCTTGAGCGGCGGCGAGGTGTTCGAGAAAGCCGGCGTATCCTTTTCGCATGTGCATGGGGAAAAGATGCCGCAGTCGGCATCGAATTCGCGGCCGGAAGTGGCCGGCGCGGCCTTCGAGGCCATGGGAATATCGCTGGTTTTTCATCCACAAAACCCCTACGCGCCCACCACCCATTGCAATGTCCGCTTCCTGGTGGCGACGCCTAAGAGCGGTCCCGCGCATTGGTGGTTCGGCGGCGGGTTCGACCTGACGCCCTTTTATCCGTTCGACGAGGACGTGCTGCACTGGCATCGAACCGCGCGCGCCGCCTGCCGGCCTTTCGGCGCCGGCGTATACGAAAACTACAAGCAATGGTGCGACCGCTATTTTTTCCTGCCGCATCGAAACGAGACGCGCGGCGTCGGCGGACTGTTCTTCGACGATCTCAACGACGGGGGATTCGCGCACTGCTTCGGGCTTTTGCAGAGCGTGGGCGATCATTTCCTACCCGCCTTCATGCCGATCGTGGAGCGCCGCCGGAATCAGGCCTGGGGCGACCGCGAACGCAACTTTCAACTGTATCGGCGGGGCCGATACGTGGAATTCAACCTGCTCTACGATCGAGGCACCTTGTTCGGTTTGCAGTCGCGCGGCCGGACCGAGTCCATCCTGATGTCGATGCCGCCGCTGGCGCGATGGGACTATGACTGGCACCCGGAAGCGGGATCCCCGGAGGCGCGGCTGCATGAGTTTTTGCGTCCGCGAGACTATCTCGCGGAGCTCGACGATCAATGTCCTGGCGTGAACACGTAGTAATTGCGCATGACTTCGTGCACCGTACCTGCCGCAGGTGCGCGCCGACTGGACGGCAGTGCATTGGATCAGCGTTCGCTATATATTCCGGTCTCATACCGGCTGCGATTCCAGGGATGTATGCGTATCAGCGGGGCATTGATCGTGGCGCTCGCGGCGCTACCTGCATGCAGCGGCCGGCCGGCGGCGCCGGCCCCGCATGAATTCCTCGATGAACAAACCGGCACGACTCTGTCGGTGGTCGCGACGCCGCTGATCTTTGCTCGCGAACGCATCGACGTCACCGCGCATACCCGCGATTACGCGACCCTGGTGGCGGTCGAAATCGACAATTCGGGAAAATACAACGAATATTTGCTGCTCTATCGGTGGTCGACGGTCGACCCGCGCATGTCCCAGGCGCCGAACCCCAACGCCGGCGAGCTCAAGATTCTGGCCGATGGCCGGGTGATTGATCTCCAGCCGCTGGAGCAGATGCCGGTAAGCCTGTCGCGGCGCCGGGAGTTGCATGTGCCGCAACATGGCGACGTCGTTGCCCACGCCTACCCGATCGATACCGCGACGCTGCGCCTTATTGCCACGAGCCGCGCGCTCACGGTGCTCATGCCGCAAGAACCGCTCGACATCCCGTTCAAGATGTGGGAGGACGGCCGCAAGTCGCTCGAGCAATTCGTGCAGCAAGTGAGCGCGCCCTGAGGATTACGTGTCGGCGGATGTGGCGTCCGCCAAAAAAATGCTTGCATTTGCCGGGTCCGCAAGGATACTTTGCATTGCAAAGTATACAGCGACGCGAAATGACTTCTATGTGGCGCAAAACGTTGCAACCCAGGCAATCGGATGGTTCCATTCTTGGACTGCCGCGGATATTGCAGCGCAGACTCGACGCTGCCGCCATCGCTTTTTTGGAACCGAGCAAAGACCGGAGGATTGACTTCTCGCGGCCGATCGGAGAAGAGGCAATGGCCTCCCCCGACTCGGTGTCATGGCGCATCTTCAAGAACCCGATCGCGCTTTTCGCGGGTGGAGTGGCGGCGGTGGTCCTCGAGTTGGCCGAACCCGCGGTACGTGCGGGTGTCTGGGAACACTCCTCGTTCCGCAAAGACCCGCTGGGCCGACTGCGGCGCACGGCGATGGCGGCGATGGTGACCGTCTATGGTGCGCGCAGCATCGCGGAACCGATGATCGCCGCGGTCGTGCGAAAGCACGCCAATGTCGTCGGAATGACGCCGGCGGGCGCCGCGTATTCGGCAACGGACCCGCGCTTGCTGAGATGGGTCCAGGCGACGGCCGTATTCGGCTTTGCCGAGGCTTACAGCCGCTATGTCGATACCCTTGACCCGGTCGAATTCGATGCCGTGTACCGGGAAGGAGCGCCGGCGGCACGGCTTTACGGCGCGCTCGACGCCCCGGCCTCCGCTGCGGAACTGAATGCACTATTCGACTCGATGCGGGACCGGCTCGAGCCATCCCCCGTCATATTCGAGTTCCTCGAGATCATGCGCGCGGCGCCGGTGCTGCCGCGGCCGCTAATTGGGATGCAAAGAATGCTGGTGCGCGCCGCGGTCGAGATAATCCCGGACTGGGTGCGCGAACGGCTGGGTCTTACGGCGCGGCATGGCTTGCGGCCATGGGAACGATGGATCGTGCGATCGGCCGGGAACGCTTCGGACCGGATCGTCTTGTCGGAATGCCCGGCGGCGCAATCGTGCATGCGGCTCGGACTACCGACACATCAGCTCTACGCTTCCGTCGCGCGGCGCAGCCGCATCCCCGCCGACTCTTTGAGGCCCATGGCGGCGTCAATCACCACCTGCTCCAAGACCGCCAGGTAGTCGATGTACCGCTTGCGGCCCACCGCCGTTATTCGGCAAAACGTCTGCGTTCGACCCTGCTCCGAATCTTTGGCGATCGTCACCAGCCTGGCTTGCTCGAGAACCTGCAAATGCCGGTTCAAATTGCCGTCCGTAAGCGCGCATAGCCGTTTCAGGTCCACGAAGGACAGACCTCTGGGGTGCGCGACCAGCGAGGTGAGCAGGCTCAAGCGGGCGCGCTCGTGAATGATTCGATCCAATCCTCCGTAGGCGAACCGGTGACCGGTGCCGGACTTTAAGCTACGCATACTTACGTGTTTCCCGATACCCGAATCGCAATACTGCGGCCACCAACAGCTGCCCGATCCCAAAGGGCACTCCCATCATCCAGGGCGACAGGGTCCCTTCAGCGGCGCCGAAGGCCAGACAGATCAGCCCCGCGGCGAGATACCACATACCGACCAGAAACATTTGGCGGGGCAGGAACCGGCACGAAGCGAAGACGCCCAGACTGAATATCACCTGCCACAGGCCCGGCAACATCCCGACGCCGCGAGGCGCGAAGCGCATCATCACGGCCGTCAACAGAAAACCTGCGGTCAAGGCCGGTAGAAACTGCTCGGCCGCATGGTAAACCATCTCGTTGGCAAAGCTGCTATGGACGCGCCTGGCCCGAAGCACCGTCTCGATGCCCGTCAAGGTCAACGAGACCGCGGCGGCAGCCACCCAGACCGTCGCGTAGCTGAGGAAGTCGTGATTCAACCTCGCCGGCCAATAGGCCTGAACGGCCGCCACCAGAAGCGCCAAAATTCCCGAGGCCGCGACCGACGCCGGCCCATAGCCGCGAAACTCGGTGCCGCTCGCGATCTGACTGCGGATCGCACTGATCTCGGCCAAGGCTTTATCGAGGTTGCGCACTCTTGACACCCTTGCGCTTTACAGAGCAAAGTCAATACGGCTGCCGCATGAAGCAATCATCTTTCCAGTCTTCAACGGCTTTTGCAATCCCATCGATGAACCCAGCCGAGCAGGAATCCTTTCGCGATGCATCGAACCCGGCGTTGATGGCCGAACCGCGGGGCGAGCATCTGCTTGCGGTCAAATTCGTCGCCATGGCCAGTCCGTGCGAGGTGCTTCTGCCCATGATGGAGCACCAAGCGGCGTTGGCGGTCGGCGCCATCGCGGCGCAAGAGGCGCTGCGAATCGAGAAGAAATTCAGCCGCTATCGAAACGACAGCGTTACCGCCTGGATCCATGAACATCGCGGCACGGCGATCGATGTGGACGAGGAAACGGCATCGCTGATCGACTTTGCAAGTCAATGCCATGATTTGAGCGACGGTCTTTTCGACATCACCTCGGGGGTGCTGCGCCGGGCCTGGAAATTCGACGGATCGGACCGCATTCCCGACCCCGCGGCCGTGCAGCGCCTGCTGCCGCTGGTCGGTTTCGCCAAGTTGCAGTGGTCATCGCCGCGTCTCCTTCTGCCCGCCGGAATGGAATTGGACTTCGGCGGGATCGGCAAGGAATATGCCGTTGACCGGGCTTACGAAATGCTCGCGGCCCGCGACTCGAGGCCTTTTCTCGTCAATTTCGGCGGCGATTTGCGCGCCAATCGCCCCGCGCCGCACGGGCCGTGGCAAGTGGGAATCGAGCGCCCGGATACCGACCGGGAGGCCACGCTGCTGCTGGACCTTGAGCATGGCGCGCTCGCGACCAGCGGCGACTCGCGCCGCTTTCTCTTGAAGGACGGGATACGATACGGGCACATTTTGGATCCCAGAACGGGCTGGCCGGTCCCCGGAGCCCCGCGCTCCGTGACCGTTGCGGCCAGCAGCTGCACGGAAGCCGGTCTGCTTTCCACCCTTGCGCTGCTGCACGGTTCGCGGGCACAGGAGTTTTTGGAGGAGCAGGGCGTTCGATACTGGATCCTGCGATGACCGACGGATCCTAAAACCGCCAGCCGATTTGAACCAGAATCGCTTTCAGGTCCGGATATAAGTCGAGCCCATGCAGCCCCGCGGGCACCGGCGTCGTTTCGTCGAATTTCTGTTGATAATACTCCACGCGCGCGCTGAATTCCGAGCCGACATGGTTGCCTTGATCGGCCAGTTGCTCCGCGTATTTCAGCCCGAAGGTCAACGCGTGAAAAGGGCCGAGCCGGGAGTCCGCTGACTGGTTGCCGGTGACCGGCGCCCCCGTGTTCAAGATGAAGGGGGTGTAAAAGTCGGCCGCCGTCTGACGGTACCAGCGAAAGCTCGGCTCCACGTAATGATCGCGGTTGGACATCCACCAGCGCAAGTGCAGCTGTGCGGTATCCGAGCGCACCCCCCAGTCATCCGAAAAATAGCGGAACGACACGGCCGTCGACACCTGCGAAGTCCACGCCACGCGATTTTCCCAGTAGGCGCTCTTGCGCGTGCGCTCATCCGGACGGCTCTCATATACGTAGCCGGTGGTGTTGCCGGTGCTGTCGATGACGGATGTGATCTTATACGGATCGTTCAGGTATCCGGTGAACCGGTCGACCGAGATGTTCAGCTCGGTCAGCCAAGTTCGAGTGATCACCTGCGTGACGCCGATCAGCGCTCCAACACCGTTTTTGGTTTTGCCGCCCGTCTTTTCGAACAGCGCGTAGTCGCTTCCCGGTACCGGGGCGCCGCCGATCGGTTTCAGGGAGTCATATTCGTTGTTGACGCCCAACGAGATCGTCGTGTTCTTTTCGTTGAAGTCGTGAGCAATGGAGGCATTTGCCGTGGCGGAAAAGAAATCGTGCTCGTCGGAGAGTTTGCCGCCGATGCTCGCCTGGGTCACTCTCGTGATGGGGATAGTCCAGCTTCCGCCGACCGCGATCCGATCGTCGTGATAATTGGGATCGACCGGCAATTGCCCGGGGCCGATCGTGTAGGTGTGCGAGCCGGACAGGCTGGTTCCCGACGGTGATGCGAACGTCTGCGGGGCATGGCTCGTCAGGGCCCCGTTCGGGCTGGCGCCCGAAAGGACGTCGAAGGTCGCATTGAGGTTGAGCGACTGCCCGTTCGCATACGCCTTGGAAAGATCGACGACCGGCTCAATCGCATGAATGCGGCCGTCCTCGTGGTAATACGCCAGTGCCGTGTCGACCGACCAGTCTTCCAGCAATCCGCTGCCGGCGGGCGCAATGTTGGCCTGCTGACTGCGGGCCGCGCCCGCGCTCAGAAGCGCACAGCTCGCGGCCATCAAGCGCCGCCGCGCATTCTGCACCTTGGGCGACGCCGGCTTCGGCCTCAATTGCATCCGCAGCCACCACCCGCAAAGGATCGGCCGCCGGAAGATGCCTCTTTGCTGAAGTACATGTGATCGTCGATGGCCGCATCGAGCGGGTCGGCGTCCAGCTGCATTTCCTCGCGTGCCAGCACATCGCGCTGCCACGGCTTGACTCCCATGGAGCTGCAGCCCGCCATGGCCAGCGTGCCGGCCACCATGCACAAGACGCTCAATCGGCCAAGGGTCATCGTCTCTCCATGGTGTAAACGCCTATTTTTCGGCCAACAGTTCGCGCAGCTGCGTTTCGAAAGCCGCCGCATCCGCCGGCCGAAATCCGACATGGATGTAGCGCGGCGTGCCGTGGCGATCGATCAGCACGCTCGCGGGCATGCCTTTGATTTTGTAGAACTCGGCGGCGTCCCCTTTCGGATCGAAACGCACGTCGAAGGTCGGCTTGAACTGATCCAAAAATTTGTCCGCATCGAGCCGGTCCCTATCCAGATTGACGGCGACTATCGCGAGACCCTGCCCTTCATAGGTCTTGCTCAAGGCCTGCATCCAGGGAAACGATTGCCGGCAGGGGCCGCACCACGAAGCCCAAAAGTCCAGGTAAACGACCTGGCCCCGCAGGTTGGCGAGATCGAGCGGAGGGGCGGCTTGGATCGAGGTGCATACGAAGAAGGCAAGAACCACGAGAATGCATCTCATTATCGCGCCGCGCCGGTTATTCGCGGGCATTGGAATCTCGAGCATTTGCATTCCAGCGAGGCATACAGGCGGCGTACTTTGTATTGCAAAGTTGCCCGCTGTCAAGCGCCCTCGTGTGATCTAGGCGGGCCCGGCGGCCGCTCGCCTTTATTTGGTCGTGCCGGGCGGTTGGTGGCAGGCGGTGCAGCCGGCCACCGGTCCGTGGCGCTTGAGCGTGGCTTGCGGGTGGCGGTGGCATTCGAAGCAAAAACCGTGGAATCGCGCCTCGACTCCCTCTTTTAGATCCGCGCGGTCACTGCGGTGACATTGCACGCACAAACCCCAGCCCCGTCCGTCGGCGTAATTGTGGTGGCAGATCAGACAATTGATCATGCCGTGCTTGCCGTGCGGAAAGTCGAGCGGAATGGTGTGCGCTCGATGCAAAACCGGCTCGCGCAGCGCATCGCTCAAAGCCTTCGGGAATAGACCCGCGACGGCCGCGGCGCTCATCGCCAGGACGCCCACCACTCTTGTCGTGTGCCGTCCGAATACCAGCCGCCGGCGCGCCGCGCTCGGCCGGTGTGCGGGGTCGGTTGAGCGGCGCTGCCGCAGCAACATGAGCATCGCGCCTATGGTCCCCGCGATCAGCAGAACCCTGCGTCCGGGGCCTCCGACATATCTGGCGCTCGCCACCAGGTGCACGGCGATCAATCCGGCGAGCAGTGCGCCCAGAATCACATGCGTGGCTTGGAACCCCCGGTGGCTCGCCCAGAGGCGGCGGCGCACGCCGGCGAGCGAACTGAAGACCAGGATCAGAAGCAACAGCGCCGCCGCGATACCCGCAAGCTGGTACAGCGGCGCGGTCGGCTTCAGGTATTCGACGACGGTCCGGTCGATCAGCACGAGTGCGCCCACGTGAATCGCAGCCGCGGCAAGCGCCAGCCACCCGATGAGCGCATGGCGTCGTAAGGACAGCAGAGTCGGCGGCACCGAATCCCTGGGCCGGACCGGTGAGCCGAAGAGAGCGAGGCAGGCCAGAGCGCTCCCCAGGCCGGCCGCTTGGGCGAGTTCCCAGCCGATGCCGGCGAATCCTGCAAAGGCCGGCAGCAATGCCAGCGCCAGAACGGTGGCGCCCCAAAGGGCGTAGCGCAGGTCGAGATCACTCAATCGCGCATGCCTTCACACGGTTTGGCTGCCGCACGCCGCCCTGACCACCGACCGCTGCCAGATGGGTTTTGCGGATATGGAATCCCCCGATGACGAGGCGGGCAGCATAACCGAAACCCGCGTTTCGGATTATTCGCGGGGTGCGCTTGAGGTAACCTCTGCGGATCGTCCAGCAGACAGCGGTTGGGAGGAGCGCATGAGGAGGGGCGGACACGCTCTAGGGCACGGGATTGGCGCAGCGGCCGGCCTTTTGGTGTTCATGGCCATATGCGCGGGGCCGGGGCATGCCGCGGATGTGGGGCCGGGTTACGACATCGAGATGAGCCGCCTGATTCCGGTGCGCGATGGCACCGAGCTCGAGGCGTGGATCACGAAGCCTTCGAACCTCGCGGTAAGGGTTCCGACGATCTTGACGCTGACGCAATACGACATCGATGGCGGCCGGCATGGGGACGAAGCCGGCTACTACGCCCGGCGCGGCTACGCCTTTGTGCAGGCGTATGTGCGCGGCCGCGGCCGATCCGGCGGCGATAAGAGCGACAACCTGGGCACCGGCGTCGGCCGCGACGGCTACGACCTGGTCGAATGGATCGCCGCGCAACCCTGGAGCGACGGGCGGGTCGTGATGTTCGGCGGCTCGTTCGTCGGCATGACCCAATGGCGAACCGCCACGCAGATCCCGCCGCATCTCGCCGCGATCGCTCCGTACGTGCCGATCTATCCCGGATGGGACGTCCCCAACACCAATGGAATTCCCCAGGCGTGGACCGCCGTCATCATCGGATATGTCGCGGGACGGTCGCTCAACAGCGGCTTCTTCCGCAACCGGGGTTATTGGCAGGGAAAGATGCTCGAGCACTATGCAGCCTACCGCCCGTTCAACGAACTCAGCGATGCGATCGGCATTGCACCCGATGATTGGTCGATGCAGGACGAGCAGGGCAAAAGAATGCCATTCATGCAGATGTGGCTCGCGCACGTGGGCGACGCGGCGTTCAACCTCGCGGCGGAGCCCAAGCCCGAGGACTACGCTCGGATGAAATTTCCGGTACTGACGGTAACCGGATATTACGACGACGATCAGCCGGGATCGCTTCGCTACTACAGGGGCCACACCGCGCACGCGCCGGCCGAGGCCGTGGCGCGGCATTACCTGGTCATAGGCCCCTGGGACCATGGCGGCTCGCAGGAGCCCTCCGGGGTAATCGGGGGTGTGGCGATAGCGCAGGCGGCCGTCATCGACATGCCGAAGCTGCATGCCGACTGGTACGACTTCGTTTTGGACAGAGGGCCGCGCCCGGCGCTTCTGCGCGATCGGGTCGCCTATTTCATGCTGGGCGCCGACCAGTGGCGCTACGCGAACACGCTCGAGGCGGCCTCGTCGGGCAAGGAGTTGACATTTTTCCTCGAGGACGCCGCGGGAACGCCACGCGATGTATTTCATTCCGGACAACTTGCGGCGAAGCCGCGAACCGCCGAACCTCCCGCCATCGTCGTCAGCGACCCGCATGAACTGCCTGAGCTCGATGTCGCCGGATATGCGGCCAAGGAGGATTTGTCCAGCCAGTTTCGCGCGTTTCAAAAGCGCGCGATTACCTTTCACTCCGAGCCGTTCGCGCACGATACCGAAGTGGCCGGCCAGATGCGCCTGACATTGGTCTGCGCAGCCGATGCGCCGGATTTCGACCTCTGGACGCAAGTGCTGATGGTGCTGGCGGACGGATCAACGGTCCGGTTGGGCGAAGACATTCGACGCGCCCGGTTTCGCAACGACCAGTTCAAGGAGGAGTTGCTCAGGCCCGGACAACCGGTCGAGATCCCGTTCGAATTCAACTGGCTGGCCCGGCGAATTCCCGCCGGAGCGCGGCTCCGGCTCACCATCGCACCGCTCAATTCACCCAACTACCAGAAGAATTTCAATAGCGGCGGGCGGATCGGATTCGAGAACGTGAACAGCTCGCGCATTGCGACCATCAAGATCTTTCACGACGCCAGGCGGGGGAGCCGCCTGATGTTGCCGCTGGCGGCGCCCGCCACTTAAAAATCGACACGAATCGACGCGAATCCGACGGTGCGCAAGGATCAGTGCGCCCGCAAATCCTCGATTACGGTCCCCATGCCCGCGATCTCGTCTTCGTGCGGCTGGTCGCGGAACGTTTCCTTGAGTGCCTCCGCATACCAATCTCTCATCGACTGAAGTCCCAGCAACCGCTGGGGGTAACCGGCCGCCGCCGGCTCGAGAGCGAGGCCGTAGGTTTGAACTCGGAACGCGACCGGAGCGAAGAACGCATCGACGGCCGTGAATGACCGGCCCGCCAGAAAGGGTCCGCCGAAGCGGCCCAGGCCGTCGGACCACAGCGCGCCGAGCCGGGCGACATCCCGCTCGAGCGCCGCTGGAAAATCCTTGAGTTTTATGCGCACGCCGCAGCTCATCGAACAGCGATTGCGCAACTCGCCGAATCCCGAATGCATCTCGGCGGACGCGCTTCGGGCCCAGGCACGTGCATCGGATTCCGCGGGCCAAATCCCCGCATGCCGCTCGGCCAAATATTCGGCGATGGCGAGCGAGTCCCACACCATCGTCGATCCGTCGACCAGGCACGGCACCTTGCCGCTCGGCGAAATTTTTCGAAACTCCTCCCACGGCGCAGTCCGTCCAAACGGTATCAATCGCTCCGCAAACGCGATCTCGAGCTCGCGCATCAGCACCCACGGGCGCAACGACCAGGAAGAATAATTCTTGTTGGCAATGTATAGATCGTACATCGATCGCTTCTCCCGTCATGGGCCCCCGGGGGTCGGCCGCGCCGATTGCTCATCGAATGCCCGCGAGCACGCGAATTTCGACTAGTTTATCGTCTATGCAGGCACAATGCCTTCCGCGATGAACTACAAGCACATCTACCATGCCGGGAATTTCGCGGATGTGGCGAAGCACGTCGCGCTGCTCTACTGCCTCGATGCCCTGAAACGCAAGGAGGCGGGTTTCTTTGCTTTGGACAGCCACGCCGGTCGCGGCTCTTACGATTTGCAAGCCCCCGAAGCCGCCAAATCCGCGGAGGCGGAGCGCGGCATCCAGCGCCTGATCCACACCCGCATCGATGAACGAGTGCTCGCCCGGTATTTTTCAGCCATTCACGCCCGCCGCGGCAAGCGCTTGGCGCGCTACCCCGGCTCGCCGGCGCTGATCGCCGGCAGCTTGCGTCCACAGGACCGTGCGGTGTTCGTCGAATTAATGCCCGCCGAGGCACGAGCCGGTGCGCGCGAGCTCGAGTCGGCCGGGCGGATTCGCGTGCAAATCGAGGACGGATACGCCGCGCTCAAGGCGCTCTTGCCGCCTCAGGAACGGCGCGGGCTGGTGCTGATCGACCCGCCCTACGAAAGCATCGACGAGCTGAAGGCCATGCTGCAGGCGTTCGTGGACGGCTACCGCCGATGGCCGACCGGAATATTCTTGATGTGGTACCCGATCCGCAGCGCAGCACAGCGCAGTATGGTACATGCGCGGTTCGAAGCGCTGGAAATTCCGAAAATGCTGTACGCGGACCTGGCCATCCATCCGGACGATGCGGGCGTCGGTCTCGCAGGCAGCGGATTGATGATGGTAAACCCGCCCTACGGCGCGGATGAGTACCTTAAGAGCGCCTATAACGCCATTCGCGAAGGACTCGCCGTCCCCGGATCCGGCTACGTGGAAGTCGCGCGCCTGACCCGGGAACGAATGGCACAATGATGCACCTACTTTCGAGGACTTGAATCATGGATCCCGACATCTTGCGCGATCAACTCGGCAAACTGCACGAAGAACTCGGCGGCTTGCGGCATGTGGATCCACGATCCAAGCAGCTGCTGGCGGAAGTCCTCGAGGATATCCAGCGTCTGTTGCAGCAGGACCGCGCAAGCGCGCCGCAGGGCAATGCCACGCTGCCCGACCGTCTGGAAAAGGTCGCGGTGCAGTTCGAGCTGGATCACCCGACGCTCGCGGCCAGCTCTCGAAGACTCATCGATTTGCTCGGCAAAGCGGGGCTTTAGCCTGAACAGCCTCCTAGCCGGTCCAGATCAGCGCGTCCTGCACGCGCGCCGCGATCTGCTTCAGCATGCCGGGGTCGGGATTCTGGCCGCGGGCAAGCACCGCCAGGCTTCCGTGGCCGGCAACGGGAAGTATCACGCCGTGGTACCCCTGCTCGTCGAACCGCTCGGGCCTCGATACGGATTCATGCGCGAGGACCATCACGGTGACTGGCCCCATTTCCGTTTGGACCACCAGGTGCGGAACATGGTGGGCGCGAAATAGACAGCTTCTCGCATAGCTGACCATTCCAGCCTTCGGGTCCAATTGGACGCGCGCGTCGGCAAGCGCCTGCGCCAATTCGGGCGGCGACACCGGTATGTCGGTGCGCGCCCAGGCTTGCGGCTCCCCCGCCATGTGGGCCACCACATCGGCGGCCAGACTGGAATGCGGTTCCGCCAGCCACAAGCCGCCCGCGACCGCGACCAGGATCAGCACGCTGGCGGCCATCGCCAGCCAGCCGCGGCGGCTGGAGCTGGCGGCGCGCGAGGCGGGCGTCCGAAAGGGCACGACCGACCCCGCGGCGCCGGCAGGAATGTGCACGCGCATGGCGCGCTCGAGGCGGCCCTCGAAGCGCAGCAGCCGATTCGTGTATTCAAGGCACTCGCGGCAGCCGTCGCGATGTGAACGCAGCTGCGGATTCGCGTCGAGCGGTTGCGCCAGAATCGCTCTGCGATATTGGGCGCAATTCATGATTCTTCCGGGTCCATGCGGGTGTCCTCGCCGCACATCGCGCGCAGTTGATTGCGGCCGCGGAATAACCGGGTCAGCACCGCGGCATTGGAAAGGTTGAGTTCAGCGGCGATCTCCGCCGTCGAATAGCCCATCAGCGCCTGCAGCACGAGCGGCTCGCGATACTCTTCCGGCAACTTGAACAAGGCGGCGCGAAGCTCCGCCAGGTCATCTCCCTGAGCGGCGGCGAGCGTCGGTTCCTCGCGCGCAATCAGGTCGTCGATGTCAACCGTCACCAGGCGCTTGCGCTCGAAGCTTCGGGCGTACTCCCGGCGAATGATGGTCAAAAGCCAGGGTTTGGCGGCCGCCTCGTCCAATAGCGAATCTTGAGCTTTCCAGGCGCGCAGCATGGCTTCCTGAACCACGTCCTCGGCCAAAGCCCGATCGCGCGACAGCCAAAACGCGAAGCGCAGCAGGTCGGGGCGCAAGGCCTGGCAAAGCGCATGGAAGCGGTCGCGCTTCAGATTTCCGCCAACCTGATCGTTCATGTATAAATCAGCACTTGATCCGCGATGTACCGGCTTACCATATCTCCTTTGCGATATTACCGCGATACGATCAGGCCGCCGCAAATGAAGATCCGCCGCTCGGGGACCGGCCTCGATCGCGTGGCTGAAATTGTTGTCAGGAGTCACAGTCAAGATGACCGGAAATCCAGCTGATTCATTTCCGAGCACGCGGATGCGGCGCATGCGCCGCGACGAGTTCTCGCGGCGGCTGATGCGCGAAACGCACCTCACGGTGGATGCGCTCATTTATCCGCTTTTCGTGGTCGAAGGGGCCAAGCAGCGCCAGCCCGTCGCTTCGATGCCCGGAATCGAGCGGCTTTCCATCGACGAATTGCTGCTCGAGTGCAAGACCTTGATGCGGCTGCGGATCCCGGCGATTGCGCTCTTTCCGGTCATTCCGGCCGACAAAAAGACCTTGGATGCGCGCGAATCCTGGAATCCCAATGGAATTGTGCAACAGTCGGTGCGGGCCGTGAAAAAGGAGTTTCCAGACCTCGGCGTCATTACCGATGTGGCGCTCGATCCGTTCACCACGCACGGACAGGACGGTCTGATTGACGGCGGCGGCTATGTCCAGAATGACCTGACCGTCGAAACCCTGGTGCGCCAGGCACGGTCGCATGCGGATGCCGGAGCCGACGTGGTAGCCCCCTCCGACATGATGGACGGGCGCATAGGCGCCATCCGCGGCGCCTTCGAGACCGCGGGGCTGGTGCATACGCGCATTTTGGCCTATGCCGCGAAGTACGCCTCCAGTTTCTACGGCCCGTTTCGCGAAGCCGTCGGCTCGGCGCAACAGCTCGGAACCGGGGGCAAGCACACGTACCAGATGGACCCCGGCAACTCGGACGAGGCGCTGCGCGAAGTGGCTCTCGACATCGCCGAGGGCGCGGACATGGTCATGATCAAGCCGGGCCTGCCCTACCTGGACATCGTTCGCCGCGTAAAGGACCGCTTTGGGATGCCCACCTTCGTCTACCAGGTCAGCGGCGAATACGCCATGATCATGGCCGCCGCCGCGAACGGCTGGATCGACGAGCGTGCGGTCGCCCTCGAATCGCTGGTGTCGATCAAACGTGCCGGAGCGGACGGCATTTTGACCTATTTCGCCAAACGCGCGGCGGAGTGGCTCGGTCGGTGAATCTGCCGCACGAAGCCGGCGCGCCGGATCAGTACGGGATCGTCGGACACCCGGTCGCCCACAGCTGGTCCCCGTTCATACACGGGATGTTCGCCCAGGCAACGGCGCAGAACCTGGTTTACCGCCTGTTCGACGTCACCGCGGACGACTTTCGGCGCGAGACGCTGCGGTTGTTCGCGGGCGGCGTGCGCGGCCTCAACGTCACGCTGCCCCACAAGCAGGCGGCGGCCGAATTGGTGAACGAATTGACGCCGCGGGCGGCGCGGGCGCAGGCGGTGAATACCATCGCCTTCTTCGAGGATACGACTCTGCTCGGCGACAACACCGACGGGATTGGCCTGATCTGCGATCTCGAGCGCAATTTGCAGATCGACCCGGCCGACAAGCGCGTGTTGATCCTCGGCGCGGGCGGCGCGGCGCGCGGAGTGGTCGCACCTTTGATGGAACGGGAACTGCGCAGCCTCACCATCGCCAACCGCACGCCGATGCGGGCGCGCAATCTCGCGGCCGAATTTGCCGACATGGGCAAAATCTCCGGCTGCTCCTTCGCGGAACTGCAAGGCCCGCCGTACGATCTCATCATCAATGCAACCTCGGCCAGCCTGCAAGGCGAGATGCCGGAGTTGCCGGCGGAACTCGTCGACGAGGAGACCGTCTGTTACGACATGGCCTACGGCCGGGGCCAAACGCCGTTCACGACCTGGGCGCACTCGCTCCACGCCGGCCGCGCCGCCAAGGGTTGGGGCATGCTGGTCGAGCAGGCGGCCGAGTCCTTCTTTTTGTGGCGCGGCATCCGGCCGAACACCCAGCCGGTGCTCGAGGCGCTTGCGCAGCACGCCTAGCGCTATCTCATTGTCACGAGCTCTTCGGCGCTGGTCGGATGGATTGCCACGGTGTCGTCGAAGTCGCTCTTGGTCGCGCCCATTCGAATCGCGACCGCGAAGCCCTGCAGCATTTCGTCGGCGCCGGCGCCGATGACGTGGCAGCCGACGATCCGCTCCTCGGGCCCCGCGCAAACCAGCTTCATGTCGCAGTGAGTCTTGCGCGTGGTCAGCGCGTGATACATGGGCGTGAACGACGAGTTGTAGATCTTGACGTCATCGCCGTATTTCAGCTTCGCCGCGCTCTCGCTAAGGCCCACGGTACCTATCGGTGGATGCGTGAATACGACGGTTGGAATCATCTCGTAGTGCAGGTGGCGTTCGGGCTTGCCGCCGAACAGCCGATCGCTGAGCCGCCTTCCGGCGGCGATGGCCACCGGCGTCAAGGCGGAGCGGCCGGTGACGTCGCCGATCGCATAGACGCCCGCCACGCCGGTGTTTTGGAAGTCGTCGGTGGCGACGAAGCCGTTCGCGTCGGGCGTGATGCCGGCCGAATGCAAATCGAGATGGGCGACATTGGCGCTGCGCCCTATGGCCCAAAGCAGGCAGTCGAAACCGGAGAATTTGCGGCCGTCCGCCGCAACCAGCGTATTCAAGTTCGGCGGCCCCTCGACCGCAGCGGGCACGATGTGCGGATGGATAATCATGCCCACCGCCCGCATCTCGCGCATCAGGGACGCGCCGAGCATTGCATCAAAGTGACCCAGCAGCCGATCCTTGCGTATGAACAGCTCGACACGGCTGCCCAGCTCGTGAAAAGCCGACGCCAACTCACAGGCGACGTAACCGCTGCCGGCGACCGCGACGCGGTGCGGCCGCCGTTCGAGGGCGAAAAATCCGTCCGAAGTGATGCCGCGTTCCGCTCCCGGAAGCCGCGGCACGGAGGGTCGGCCGCCGCTGGCGATCACGATGTGCGGCGCTTTCATGCGGGCGCCGTTCACCTCCACGGTGTGCGCATCGAGGAACCGGGCGGAACCCCGCACCAAGGTGACGTGTTTGGCCGCCAGATTGCGCTCGTAGATGCCGTTCAGACGGACGACATAGGCGTCGCGACTCCGCTTCAAGGCGCCCCAGTCATTGCCGCCGACCGTGACGTCGAAGCCATAATCGCCCGCATCGGCGAGCGACATGGCGATGCTCGCCGCATTCCACATGACCTTCTTGGGAACGCAACCGACGTTCACGCAGGTGCCGCCGAGCGCGCCGGATTCGATTACCGCCACCCTGGCGCCGTGGCGCGCCGCCTGCTGGGCACAAGCCAGGCCGCCGCTGCCGCCGCCGATGCTGATGAGATCGAAAACTTCGCTGGACACTGTGAACTCCATCCCGATGGGGGTTTGGGATCCGATGATAAAGTTTGATAATAGCCAACTCGCCGGCGAGGTGCCGTTTGATCACTATGGGTCTTCTACTGGTTGCAACGGTCGCTCTGATCGTCTACATCGCCGGCATCTACAATGAACTGGTGAGTCTGCGCGAAAACATCAAGGTTTCATGGGCGAACATCGACGTGCTCCTGAAGCAGCGGCACGACGAGCTGCCCAAACTGATAGAGACCTGCAAACGCTACATGCAGTTCGAGCAGGACACGCTGGAACGAGTCATGCGCGCCCGAGCTTCGGTCAATCAAGCGAGCCAGTCGGGAGATGTCGCCGCGGTCGGGGCGGCCGAGCAGCAGCTGCGGGCCGGAATGACGCGCCTGTTTGCCGTGGCCGAGAACTACCCGCAATTGAAGAGCGACGAAACGTTCAAACAATTGCAGGGCAGAATTACGGCTCTGGAGGAATCCATCGCCGATCGGCGCGAGCTGTACAATGATCAGGTGAATCTCAACAACATCCGCGTCAAGGTTTTTCCCGATGCCCTGATCGCGCAACGCTTCGGCTTCCTGCCGGCGAACTTGCTGGAATTCAACCGCGAGGAAAAGAGCGACGTCGACGTGGGCACGCTGTTCCGGGCATAAGATCGATTACTTCGAGTGAATCCGGACATGTCCGGCGACGTCAGGTTCAAAATAGGCCTTCTCCTGCTCGGCCTCGCCGGTGTGGCGGCCTACTCCTTCTGGTATGCGCTCAAGGCGTGGCGAGCGAACCGCGTGATTGGCGACACGCCCGCCTCGCGGGTTCGCTCGGCTGCGCAGGGCTACGTCGAGCTCCTGGGCCAGGGCTTGATCACGGAAAAATCCCCGAACAAGGCTCCGTTGACCAGCCGGCCGTGCACGTGGTGGCGGTACAAGATCGAGGAGCGAGGCTCCATGGGGCGATCGCGGGGCTGGGCCACCATCGACAGCGGGATCAGTGAAGTGCCGTTCATTCTCGATGACGGCACCGGACGCTGCCTGGTCGATCCGCGCGGCGCCGAAGTGTTTCCAAAGGCCAAGGACGTGTGGTACGGCGACAGCGTCTGGCCGGACGTACGCATTCCGGACGGACAGGGCATATTCGGCAAACTCGCGGATTTGCTGCTCTCCGGCGGCAGATACCGCTATACCGAGTATCGCCTGCAATCCCACGAGCCGGTCTGCGCGCTCGGGGAATTCCGCAGTCTGGGCGGGGTCGGCGCCGAGGATCCCGACGTCGCCGTAACCGAGCTACTGCACCAGTGGAAGCAAGATCAAAAGACCCTGCTCGAGCGCTTCGATCGGGATCGCGACGGGGTCTTGAATGGCGAGGAGTGGGAGCTGGCCCGAGCGGCCGCCCGCCAACAAGTCCTCGGCGGGATGCTCGCCAAACCGACGGCACCGACCGTCAGCGTGCTGGCAAAGCCGGCCGACGGCCGCGCCTTTCTGCTGGCGGCCTCCGACGGCGCCTCGCTGGCGCGGCGCCTGCGCCGTCAAGCTTTCGCCGGATTCGCCGCATGTGCGGGCAGCAGCGCCGCGCTTGCCTGGATGGTGGCGCACGTCTGATAGAATCATGAGGTGAACAATCCTCTTCTGAATCTGGAATCATTGCCCGCTTTCGATCGCATCGAACCGGTCCACGCCCGTCCTGCGCTCGAGCAGATCCTGTTGGAAAACCGTGCCCGACTCCAACAATTGACCGCGCAGGCGAACCCGACATTCGCCTCGCTGGTCGTGCCGATGGAGGAACTGAGCTACAGGTTGAGCCGCGTTTGGAGCCCAATCAGTCATCTGAACGGCGTGGCCAATTCCGCCCCGATGCGCGAAGCCTACAATGAATGCGTGCCGTTGCTGACGGCCTACTCATCGGAACTCGGCCAGAACGCCGCCTTGTACGCGGGCTACGCATACGTGTTCAAGCAGGAAGGGGGCAGCCTCGATTACTCGCAGCGCAAGCTGTTGGAGAACGCGCTGCGCGATTTCCGCCTTGCCGGCGTCGACTTGCCGGCGGAACGCAGGGATCGCTACCGCGAGGTGGTGCAGCGCCTCGCACAACTTGCCACCAAGTTTTCGGAGAACGTGCTCGATGCGGCGCGATCCTATACCCGCAGCGTGACCGACCAATCGGAACTCGAAGGCCTGCCGGAAAGCGCCGTGGATCGGGCCGCGGCGGACGCCCGGGAGGCGGGCCAGACCGGATGGCTTTTCAAGCTCGATCAACCGACCTACACGACGGTCATGGCCAACGCCCGGAACGGGCAATTGCGGCGCGACATCTATGAAGCCTGGGTGACCCGGGCATCCGAATTGGGGCCGAGCGGCGGGCGATACGACAACAATCCGATCATGGCCGAAATATTGGCGCTGCGTCACGAACTCGCGCAGCTGCTCGGCTTCGGCAATTTCGTCGACTATGCATTGGCGACGCGCATGGCAAAGAGCGGCAAACAGGTGCTCGGTTTTTTGGATGATCTGGCGCGGCGGTGCCGGCCGGCGGCAATCCAGGAATTTGCCGATATGGAAGAGTTCGCCGGACGCAAGCTGAACGCTTGGGATCTGGCCTTTTTCGGCGAACGGCTCAAGGAAAGCCGATTCAAAGTCTCGCAGGAAGCGCTGCGGCCGTATTTTCCGCTTGCCAAGGTACTTGCCGGACTTTTCGCGTTGACCGAACGGCTGTACGGCATCTCCGTGGTTACGCGGCCCGAGGTGAGCGTTTGGCATCCAACGGTCCGTTACTACGACCTCAAGGATGCCCGGGGCGAGGCCGTCGCGGGTTTCTATCTCGATCCGTACTCGCGCGGCGAAAAGCGCAGCGGCGCCTGGATGGACGAATGCGTCATTGCCAAGTCACTGCCGTCGGGCAAGGCCCTGCCGGTCGCGCAGCTGGTGTGTAATTTCACCGCTCCGGTCGGCGATGCTCCGGCGCTTCTCACGCACAACGAGGTCACGACTCTGTTCCATGAATTCGGCCATGGCCTGCACCACATGCTGACCCAGGTGGCCTACCCCAGTATTGCCGGCATCAACGGAGTCGCGTGGGATGCGGTCGAGCTGCCGAGCCAGTTCATGGAGAATTTCGCGTGGCGCGCCGAAGTGTTGCCGCTCATTTCCGCGCATGTGAACGACGGCAAGCCCCTGCCGACCGATATGCTGCGGCGGCTTCAGGGTACACGCACTTTCAACGCGGCCCTCGATACATTGCGGCAAATCGAGCTGGCGGGTTTCGATTTCGAATTGCACGCGAACTTCGATCCGGCAGCCGGCGCGCGGATTGCGGAAACACTCGATTCGGTCCGGCAGAGGGTGGCGGTCGTGCCGGCCGCGCCCTTCAATCGAATGCCGGCGAGCTTCGCACACATTTTTGCCGGCGGTTATGCGGCCGGCTATTACAGCTATAAATGGGCCGAAGTACTCGCCGCCGATGCCTTTGACGCGTTCGAGCAGGCCGGCGTCTTCGATAGCGCCACCGCCGCTCGCTTCCTCGATTCCATCCTCGCGCGCGGCGGGAGCCTGGATGCGATGGAGGCGTTCGTGCGCTTCCGGGGCCGCCAACCCGACGTTCGGCCGCTGCTCAAGCAGACCGGAATTGCGGCATGAAACGCCTCGGCGTGCTGCTGTTGGCGCTCGCGGCAGTGCCTGGGTGGGCGGCAACGGCCTATGTCAGCGACGAACTCGTCCTCGGCGTTTACTCCGAGCAGAACCAGCAGGGTCAGCGGCTCACCACATTGCATTCGGGCGCCAGCGTCGAAACCCTCTCCACCGGCGGCGAGTTCACACAAGTTCGACTGAGCGACGGGGTCGTCGGCTGGGTCAAAGCGGCCTACCTTACCGAGAGCGAGCCGGCGATCGTGCGGGTCAAGCGGCTCGAAGAGGAACTCGACCGCAGTCGCGCGACGAGCCCGGCCCTGGCCGAGGCGGCCGCGCGAAGCGAGATGGAACGATTGCAGGGCGAACTCGCGGCAACGCAGTCGCAACTTAACATTGCGCAGGCACGTCAGGCCGAATCGGCGGGCGGCAGCGCCGCCGCGCGACGCGCCGGCTCCATCACCGCGGGACTCGCCGTGAGCGCGGCGCTGATCGCAGCGCTGTGCGGTTTTTGGCTGGGATATGTCACGCTGGCGCATCGCGTCAAACGCAAATTTGGCGGCATTAAGATTTACTAGCCGTCCGGCCGATGTCGAGCCGGATTGCCTTTGACATATCGATGAGAACTGCGCACGTGGCAACCCCGTCCCCGACAGTTTAGACTTCGCCGATGTACGAATTTCGCCGCAACGACTACGACGTCACGAACTCGGTCCAAGTCAGCTCCTCGGTCGCGGTGAGCAAAGCGGTGCGCGAACTGTTCGCCGCCGGATGGCCGGGCGCATCGTTCGACAAAGTGGCGGTGGCATTCGAAGAGTTTGAACGGCTGTTTTCCGGCCGTATGCCCGGCTATCACGGTGTCGACACCGTCTACCACGATCGCCAGCATTCCCTGGACATGACGCTCGCGATGGCGCGGCTGTTGACGGGCTACGAGGGGAGCACGGATGCGTCCCTGCGCTTTGGGGCGGAGCGCGCGGCCATGGGGCTGGTCACCTCGCTGTTTCACGACGCCGGCTACATACGCGAGATCGGCGACCGGCAGTACCGCAACGGTGCCGAGTTCACGCTGTATCACGTGACGCGCAGTGCGCGCTTTTTAGCGCGCTTTTTGCCGACCATCGGCTTGGAAAGCTGGGTGCCGGTTTCGACCCGCATCGTGCATTTCACCGGATACGAGGTCAAACTCAGTCAGATTCAGCTTTCGGACGCCAGGGATCGCAAGCTCGGGCATCTATTGGGTACCGCGGATCTGATCGCGCAGATGGCGGATCGCTGTTACCTGGAGAAATGCCGCGATCGGCTCTACCCGGAATTCGTGCTCGGCGGAATAGCGGCTGCGCAGGGCAGCGATGGGATCATGCAGGTGCGTTACAGCTCGGGGCTGGATCTGTTGCGCCAGACGCCGCGATTCGTGCGAGAGACGCGCGCCGAGCGGTTGGAGGGCGAGTTCGAACACGCCTATCGCTACTTGGAACCCCTGTTCGGCGGCAAGAATCCCTACCTCGAAGCCATCGATCGCAATTTGGTCTATCTGCACCGCATATTGCGCGCCGAACGCTGGCGCATGTTGCGGCGCAATCCGCCGCTGTTCACGTCCGAGGATGACCAACTCGGAGAGGTGCGCGGCCTGATGGTGAATCGCTTAAAGGCGATCTGGGCCTAGGGGCCTGGGGCCGCTCCTAGGGCCAGTCGATGCTCGCCACATAGCGGGCATGCAGCTCATCGAGGCGCTCCAAAACATGCTCCTTGCCGAGCAGGGGAGCCGCCTCGACGGCCGTGCGCAGCAGCGCGGGAGTGAGCGCGCGGCGCGCATGTTCCGCGATCGGCGCGAAGCTGAAGTGCCACGGTTCGGATTGCACGCCGGACAGCACGCCGCGAAAAGGGCGAAAAAAGCCGAACCGGGCGGCGTTGATCTCCATCCACTGCGCGAACGGTGCGAACGGCCCCGGCGGCGTGAATTCCGCCGCGGTCAGTTGCACGCGATATCCCGGACTGACGGCCCGGCTGTCGATGAGATCGAGATCCGTCCCCCAGTGATGCCGGCTTGCCCCCGGAATTGCCGACCATTGAACGATCGCTCCGATCCGTTCCGATGGCGACAGGAGCCCGGCGTCGAGAGGGCGGCCGGTTGCGTCGTAGAGCGGCGTGGCGCCGGCGAATTTGCCGTTCCAGATCGCCAGCTGGCGGGCGAAGTCACGGAAGCCGCTCACCGGCACCAAATCGAAGCCGTCGGCCAGTGCCGCCCGGCGCATACTCGTAAACGGCGCGATCACGCCGGCGTGCAGCGCACAGGGCGGATCGCCCAAGTCGGCGATGTGGGTACGGGCTTGGCCGGTAAGCTCAGCTGGCGTCACGAGGCGATTTCGCGGCCCGCGGCGAAATCGACGACCTGGTCAATGATTCGCGTGAACGTCGCGACCTCCTGCGCGCCCGAGATGCTGTACTTGCCGTCGAACACAAAGGTCGGCACGCCCGTGATGCCGAGCACGGTCGCGTGGCGTTCCGCGGCGACCACGCCGTCCTGACCCGCTCGCAAGATGACGGCGGACCGCGTCTCATGTTCCGAAAGACCGGCCTCGACGCCGAGCCTCACCAATTCCTCGACATCGGCGATGTCGCAACCTTCTTCGAAGTAAGCCTGCATGACCCGTTCCGTGACTTCGCTCTGCAGGCCATGGCGAGCCGCGTGCGCAATCAACAAATGCGACCGCCGTGTATTGGGGAGGCGCTCGATGAGATCGAAGCGAAACTGCAGGCCGACCGCCTCGCCCTGCCGCACCAGCGCCGCTTGACTGTCGGCGAGGCGGGCCGAACCGCCGGCTTTCGCCTGAGGGTCGGTGCGCGCCACGCCTTCCCAAGGCAAGTCGGGGTTGAGTTCAAACGGTCGCCAGACCACGCGCGGGCTGTACTGCGGCCGCGCCGCCAGGGCCAGCTCGAACCGCCGTTTGCCGAGATAGCACCACGGGCAAATAGTGTCCGAAAATATGTCTATTCGCGCGCCCATTGCCGCAGGATTGTACCTGCCCCTTATACCCGTTGGTGTGAACGGGTATTATTCATCGATGGCGAAGAGCCTCAAAACCAAGTATTTGTTGCTCGCCCTCGGCTTCGGAGCGGGGATCGCCCTGCTGTTTGGGGGATTTGCCTATTACGAACACCGGATCGATTCGGCCGACATCAATCAGCTCGCCTATGCGGCCGTCGCACGGGGGCTGGAAAGCGACCTGGAGGCTCGCACTGACGCTCTAGGCCGGCAGACCGGCTCGCTGCTTGCTCCCGCACTCGCCTCCGGCAATAGAGCCGCGGTCGCATCGATCGTCGCACCCCTGCTCGAGCACGGGGACATCGAGCAGGTCGACGTCATGGATGCGAGCGGCGGGGTCGTGTTTACCGCTCGCGCTTCACCCGACGGCTCCCCCCCGGCGTCTGAACCCGTGCTCGAACCGGTGTCCGTGAAGATCGCGATTCCACCGCCCGGCGGCACGCTTCAGATCTCTGCGAGCCGGGCGCGGATGCAGGCGACGCTGGACGGCATCCGCGCGCAGCTCAAGAGCCAGCAAGGGGATCTCATCAAGCGGATTCGCGGCATGTTCGCCGGGGTGTTGATGCCGCTTTTGGCGCTCGGATTGATTGGCGCCTGGTTCATCGCGCGGCAATGGGCGAAACCCATTTCGGCGCTGATCAAATCGGCGGACCGCATCGGCCACGGCGACTATACGCGGCCCGTCGGCGTGGCCCGCCTGGACGAGCTCGGCGACCTGCAGCACGCGCTGGAACGCATGCGGCAAAAGTTGTCCGAGACGACGATCACCAAGAATTATCTCGATACCGTGCTCAACAGCTTGAGCGATTCGGTGCTGGTGACTTCCGCAGACGGCCTCATCAAGAGCTGCAACGAAGCCGCGCAGCGGCTGCTCGGCTATTCGGAAGCCGACATGGTCGGCAAGCCGCTGCACAGTTTCGTCGATGCCGCGCACCGCGACGCCTTCGACGGCGTGCACTCGATGCCGGACGCGCGAGAAACGGTGTTGCGCACCGCCAGCGGCCAGACCATTCCGGTCTCCATCGCCTCCTCGCCGATCAGCACAGTCGACCCGCAATTCCAGGGCGATATCTATGTGGCGCGCAATATCACCGAGCGCAAGCGCGCCGAGCGCCGTATCCGCTATTTGGCGCGCTACGACACGCTCACGAAGATGCCGAATCGCATGCAATTCCAGCATCTGCTGCAGCAGGCGATCGCGCGGTCGCGGCGCAATCAACGCGCCCTCGCGCTGTTGTATCTCGACTTGGACCGATTCAAGGAGGTCAACGATACCTTCGGGCATGCCGCGGGCGATCGGACGCTGGAAATCCTGAGCGAGCGGCTTACCCGCAACCTGAGCAAGGACACCGTCATCGGCCGCCTCGCGGGCGATGAATTCGCCATGTTCATCGACGATTTGCCGATCGATGTCGATAATCGCGCCAGTTTGGCGGGCCTTGCGCGCAGTCTGCTCGACGAAATCAGCCGCACATTCTATGTAAACCAACAAGAGGTGTATCTGACCGCCAGCGTCGGCATCGCGATATGCCCGTACGACGCCGAGAACGTCATCGACTTGATTCGCAATGCCGATGCGGCGATGTATCACTCCAAGCAAAACGGCGGTAACACCTGGGCGTTCTACGTGCCGCAGATGAACGCGGCGGCCGTTGAACGGCTGATGCTCAAGAGCAAATTGCGCCGGGCCCTGGAACGCAACGAGTTCGTGATTCTTTACCAGTCCAAGGTGGATTTGCGCGACGGCCGCGTGGTCGGCGCGGAGGCTCTGCTGCGCTGGCGGCTGCCCGGTCACGGCGACATATCGCCTTCGCAATTCATCCCCCTGGCGGAGGAAACCAGCCTGATTCTCGAGATCGGCGAATGGGTCTTGAATCGGGTCTGCGCCGACTACCGGGAATGGCGCAAAGCCGTCGCTCATCCGGGCCGAATTGCGATCAACCTGTCGCTGCGGCAGCTGAAGCAGGCGAGCTTCATCGCACGCTGCCGCAATGTGTTTCGCAAACACGGCGTTTCGCCCACCTGTTTCGAGCTGGAGCTCACGGAAACGACATTGATGACCGATCCGAAGCGGACCATCGGTCTCTTGAACGAACTTTATGCGATGGGGCTGCATCTGGCCATCGACGATTTCGGCACCGGGTATTCGTCGCTTTCGGCCTTGCAGCAGTTTCCGATCGGCACGCTGAAGATAGACCAATCGTTCGTGCGCGATGTGGCCGTGGACGCGAACGACGCCGCATTGGTTCGAACCATCATTGACATGGGGAAGAGTCTCGGCCTGGAGGTCATCGCCGAGGGGGTGGAGGCGACCGAGCAGCTCGAGTTTCTGCGCCAGCACGGCTGTTTCTTTGGGCAGGGGCGGCTGTTTGGAGATGCCATGGAAGCCCAGGCTCTGCTGGCCATTCTCGCCGGCCAGGCGGGCGGCAGGCCGTACCATGCCGCCCTGTGCGCTCCGGTGTCACTGCGGCATCAGGGCACAATTCACCAC
Organism: uncultured Gammaproteobacteria bacterium; assembly: GCA_963758145.1. GTDB lineage: Bacteria > Pseudomonadota > Gammaproteobacteria > Steroidobacterales > Steroidobacteraceae > Bog-1198. Next base: position 434,551 of record CAVWUK010000007.1, on the reverse strand, counting down.
TGATCCTCGCGGCTGCGGATCCCGCCCCCGCAATGCGGGTTAGCGCCGTTCCAAAGCCCCGTTCAGCGCCGCCGCGGTATCCCCGACGATCTTCGCCATCGCCGTGTCCGCCGCCGCCTCATAGGCCGCGATGATCGCGGCCAAGCGGTTTTCCGATGCCGGCTGACGCACGTCCGCCTCGAATCGACCCAACACGCGCCGATCGGAACCCCCGACGCGCCCCCAGAGGCGCAAATGGATCGTCGGCGCGGCCATGTCGGCCGCGCCCAAGTTGGCGGCGTACTCGGCCTGAAAATCCGCGACATCGATTTCCAGCCAGTAGCCGCCGCCGAACGCGGGGGCGCCCGCGTGAACGTTGCGCAAGTTGGCGCGAACGCGAAACGCCTGCAACACGAGATCCTGGAGCATCTCGTCGAGCCGTCCGCTCCAGCGTGCCCCGGCGAAATGGTCCAGGCGCCGATCCGGATAGAGTGCCGCGATGAGGTCGCTATCGAGGCCGGATTGCACGCGCGGCTTGAGCACCGCCAGATCGACCGGTATCTCGGCGCCGCCGGGGGCCGCGCTCACCGACAGAAGGTACACGGCCGGGGACGGCACCTTGCTTTGAAAAAGCGAATTGCCGCAGGCCGTAAGCGCGAGCGACGAGATCAACACCAGCAGGTGTTTCACTTCGGCAACTCGACGCCGCGGTAATTGGATTCATACAGCAACTGCGACGGATCTTGTTTCAACGAACGCGACAAATCCCCGAATTCGCGCGAAGCGTCCTGCGCCTCGCGCAGCAGTTGCTCGAATTGCGGCAGGCCCTCCGTGGTGAATTGGGAAAGGGCCGGCTCGTTTTCCGTCACGAATCGATCCAGATGAGCCGAGACACTCGCCAGATTCTCGGTGGTATCCCGCACTTTGGCGACCGCGAGTTTCACGTCCGGCGCAGTCGAAGCGATGAGGCCGTGCAAATCGGCGACCGCGCTCTGCACTTCGTGAGAGGTATTGCGCATGTCGACCACCAACTGCTTCACCTCTTGTACCGTCTCGGGCAGTCGCTCGCTCATCCTGCGCACCCCGTTGACCGTCGCCTTGAGGTCCCGCACATTCTCGTCGCTGAACACCTGGTTCAGGTGATCCACCAATTCGCTGGTGCGGGCTGCGAGTGCGGGTAGATTGCTCAACAAAACATCGAAGTCCGATGGCGCAGAACGAATGATCGGGTAGCGGTGTCCCTGTACGAGCACACCGGGGCCCTTGGCCTTCGGATCCTCCTCCAGATCGATGAACAGCAGACCGGTAACGCCCTGCAGAGTCAGCGAGGCCAGCGTGCGCCCGTTGATCGGTGCCGCGGATTCTATGTCCGCTATCACCAGAACCCGCTTGCGCAGCTGCGGATCGAGCTCGATGCGCACCACCTTGCCGACATCGACGCCCAGATAGCGCACCGGGCTGCCCGCCGTCAGGCCGCTGACGCTGCCTTGGAAGTAGATTTCGTAGCGCTGGTAGGTGCGCTTGTCCCGTTGGTCGGTGTACCAAAACACGAACGACACCGCCATGGCGATGACCAACAGCACGAACGCGCCCACCGCGACATAATTTGTGTCCCTATCCATGCCTGCCCCTATCCATGCCCGCCCCTATTCATACGCCACCTGCTCAGCCGCGTGCGCCCGGGGCCCGTGAAAATAGTCATGTATCCAGGGATGCGTATTTTGCAGTATTCCGGGCAGCGTATCGGTGATCATGCGGCCTTCGACGATGACGCCGACCCGGTTACAGGTTCGAAACAGGCTGTCGAGGTCGTGCGTGATCATGACAACGGTGAGCTTAAGCTCCGCGTGAAGGTACAACAGTAGCTCATCGAAGGCGGCGGCGGAAATCGGGTCGAGTCCCGAGGTCGGCTCATCGAGCAACAACAGCTTCGGTTCCAAGCTCAAGGCGCGCGCCAGAGCGGCCCGTTTGGTCATGCCCCCCGACAATTGCGCCGGATATTTTTCGGCGGCGTCCGGCGGCAGCCCCACCAAGCTCAAATTCAGCTGGGCGAGCTCGTCAAGAGCTTTCTCGGGCATCGGGTGGTATTCGCGCAGGGGCAGCTGAATATTCTGCGCGACGTTCAAGGAACTGATCAAAGCCCCGTTCTGAAAAGTCACGCCGCAGCTTTGCACCAGGTCGAGCCGCTCGGGCGGGGAAAGCTTTTGTATATCGCGGCCATACAATTCGACGGTGCCGCCCTGCGGCCGGCGCAACCCCAATATCGTGCGCAGCAACACCGACTTGCCGGATCCCGAACCGCCGACGACGCCGAATATATCGTTGGACCATACGTCGAGATCGAGCCCGTGGTGCACCACCTGCGGGCCGAAGCGGCTCACCAGGCCGCGCACGCGAACGACGGGCGTGGAGGTCGAATCGGCCATCAGAAATCGAGCTTCTGGAACAATACCGCAAACAGCGCGTCGGCGAGAATGACCATGAAAATGGACTGGACCACCGCCACCGTCGTCAAACGTCCGAGCTCGCGGGCCGACTCGCGCACCTGCATCCCGCGGTAGGCCCCCACCATGCCTATGAGGACGGCGAACACCGGAGCCTTGACCAGGCCCGCCCAGAACGTCGTCGGTGCGAGCGCCTCGTGCAGGCGCACGGTGAACTGCGCCGGCGGGATGTGCAGTTCAATGAGCGATAAGAGCGCCCCGCCCGCGAGCCCCATCGCATCGGCGATGACGGTGAGCAGGGGCAGCGCGATGACGAGGGCCAGCACCCGCGGCAGAACCAGCAATTCGACCGGATTCAAGCCCAGGGCGCGCAGCGCGTCGACCTCGTCATTGAGCTGCATCACGCCGATCTCGGCGGCGAATGCGCTGCCGGAACGGCCGGCGACGATGATCGACGTCAGCAACACGCCCATTTCGCGCAGCACGCCGATGGTCACCAAATCGACGACGAAGATATCGGCGCCGAATTTCCTGAGCTGCTGCGCACCGAGGTACGACACCACCACGCTGATCAAAAATGCGATGAGCGAAACGATCGGAATGGCCGTGATGCCCGCTTCATAAATGTGACGCGCGATCGACGGTATGCGCAGCGCCCGCGGGCGCGAGAATATTTCGGCGACAACCGCGGCGATTCGGCCGAAGAAGCCGACGGCCGCGCCTGCTTCGACCCCCTCCTGCACCACCCATCGGCCCAGCTGGCCGACGGCGGTCTCGATCACCGGCATCGCGTGCGCCGGCGCGGGGTGCGCCGCCGATCGATCGAGCCTGAGTTTCTGCAGCAGCCCGACTGTGGCCGGGGGGCCGCCCTCATGGCGCACGTGCAATCCGGCGGCGGGAGATTCTCCGGCGCCGAGAGCGGACAAGCGTGTCAACAACAACCACACCGGCCCGATGCCCGGCTGCTCGGCGCGCGACCAGTCGCAGATCAATGTGCCGAGCATCGAGCCCGGCATGGTCTCGAGTTCGCGTTCGATTCTCCCTATCGAGGAGAGCGACCAATCGCCGATGATGCCCAGACGCCAACCCTCGCCATCCTGCCGCAGCGTCAACGCGTTCATGCCTATATGCTAGCAGGCATGGGAACCGGCACGGGAATGCATAACGATCCGCTGCTGCAGATCTTGATTTTGCTGGCGGCATCGGTCTGCGTCGTCGCGGCCGTGCGCAAGCTTGCATTGCCGGCGATCCTCGGCTATCTCGCGGTCGGCATGCTGTTGGGTCCGCACGCCCTCGCGTTGGCGGTCGACAACGACACCACCCGTCTTCTGGCGGAGTTCGGCGTGGTGTTCCTGGTCTTCACGCTCGGGTTGGAATTCTCGCTGCCGCGTTTGGTCGCCATGCGCTGGGAGGTACTCGGCGTGGGCGGCGCGCAGGTGCTGGTGACGACCGCCGTGGTGGCGGGGGGCGCGATCGCCGCGTTCGATATCGCGCCGGCGGTCGCCGTCGTCGTAGGCGGCGCGGTGGCGATGTCCTCGACCGCGATCATCATTTCGCAGCTGACCGAGCAGTCGGAAAACAACCGCACTCATGGCCGTCTCGCCGTGGCCATCTGCCTGTTCCAGGATTTGAGCTTCCCCTTGCTGCTCGCCCTGGTATCGGCGCTGGCCGGTGCAGGCGAGCGAGCGGCTGCTTCGCACCTGATCAGCGCCATCGGCTATGCGGCGCTGGCATTGCTGCTGGTTTTGGCCGCGGGGCGCTGGCTGCTGCGTCCGCTGTTTCTCGCCATCGCGGCGGTGCGATCCACGGAGTTGTTCTCGCTCGCGGTGCTGCTCGCGGTCATGGCGTCGGCATGGGCGACCCAAGCGGCCGGATTGTCCCTGGCGCTCGGCGCCTTTCTTGCGGGAATGATGCTGGCGGAAACCGAATTCCGGCATCAAATTGAAGCCACCATCCGTTCATACCGCGAGGTGCTGATCGGCTTGTTCTTCATCTCGATAGGCATGTTGCTCGACGTCCGGCTGTTGCTGCGAACCCTGCCGTTGGTTACGGCGATTCTCGCCGGAATGGTGCTGCTCAAGGCCGTGGTGGTCACCGTGGTGGCACAACCGGCAACCAAGAGCTGGTTCAAGTCGCTGCGCACGGGCGTCGTGGTGGCGCACGGTGGAGAGTTCGGATTCGCCCTGCTCACGCTGTTGCTCCGGCGCGATCTGTTGGGCCCCACCCTGGTTCAACCCCTGCTGGCGGCCACCGTGCTGAGCATGGTGTTGTCGCCGATCCTGATCCGGCACAACCGGCGCATCACGCGCGCGATCCTGGGCGAATCGGGGCCGCCGATTTCGGCTGCGATGCGCGAGACTCGGACCACCTTGGCGGTCGCGGAACGCGACCATGTGGTGATATGCGGATTCGGTCGGGTGGGACAAAATATCGCGCGCGTACTCGAGCAAACCGGCTTCGAGTACATAGCACTCGATCTGGATCCATACCGCATCCGGGTCGGAAGGCAGGCGGGCGACCCGGTCATCTACGGCGATGCCGGGCAGACTGCGGTGCTGCAAAACGTGGGTCTGGCGCACGCCAACTGCGTGGTCATCACCTTCGCCAACCCCGAAGTGGCCTTGCGGATCCTGCGTTCCGTGCGCGAGGTGCGCGATGACGTGCCCATCCTGGTGCGAACTCAGGACGACACCAAGCTCGAGGAGCTGCAACGGGCCGGTGCCACGGAAGTGGTGCCGGAGACCCTGGAGGCCAGCCTGATGCTGTTATCCCACCTGCTGCTGCTGCTGAAGCTGCCGGTGTCGCGGGTCATCCGTACCGTCAATGACATTCGCAGCCACCGCTACGGCATGCTGCGCCGGCATTTTCGGGCCGATGGAGCCGAATTTCTCGATGACAGTCACGCGTATCGTGAAGAGCTTCACAGCGTGATACTGCCTCCTCATGCTTGGGCGGTGGGCAAAAGCATTGCCGACCTCGCCGCCAGAGGCTCGCAAGCCGCCGTCAGTGCGGTGCGGCGCGAAGGAATTGTAGGGCGCGAACCGAGTCCCGACACCCTATTCAAGGAGGGCGACGTGGTCGTGGTGTGCGGCACGCCCGAGGCGGTCGAGCATGCCGAAACCCTCCTGCTGATGGGATAAGAAACCCCTTTACTTCGGACCCCGGATGCTCGCATAGTAGGCCTGCTGTTCAAGGGCAAACCCGCCGAAAGGTGGGGACGCAAAACCACCGGTCTAAGGGACTTCGGTCAGAAGTCCGACGATAGCGGGGTCGCCAGTATCGAATCGCGCCATCCGCGCATTCAGCGTCCCCCGTAAGGTTATGCCCCGCGCAGCAGGGATTTTGCCCGCTTGTTTTTGCGTTTCGGGGGAAACATGGTAGTCAAAGTGAATGGTTCACGCGGTGTGGATGCGGCGGCATCCGGCTCGTACCGGCGGCCGCGGCTCGTGCTGCGCGCCACGAGCGCCGAAGCCATACCGGGCCTGCTGACGAATATCAAAGCGTATCCGACGCCGGTTCGCGTAGTCGGCGGCGACTACTCGCAGACCCGCTGCGTCGGGGGCGACGGAGGCACCACGGTCAACTTGGGGTCGCTCGACAAAATCCTGGAGTACGGCGAAACCACGGTGCGCGCGCAAGCCGGCGTGACGGTCGGCGCGCTCGCGCGCTCCCTCGCCGAGCGCGGCCAGGAGTTGCCGCTGACCCCAGAAATGGGCCACATGACCTTGGGTGCCGTGGCGGTGACGACTCTGCCCCAGCCTTCCTACCAAACGGGCACAGCTCAGCTCTCGTCCCTGGTCAAGGAGCTGAAATTGATCACCCCGCAGGGCAAACAAATGACCGTGACGGAGGCCAATTCGGACTTGCTGCGGGTGTTGTGCTCGAGCTTTGGCCTCCTCGGCGTGGTTCATGAGGTGGTGCTGCGCGTGCAGCCGCTGACTCCGGTAAAAATCGACTATCAGGCGTTTAATCTCAAAGAGTTCGGCGCACGTTTCGCAAAGATCGTCCTGTCACCCGGAGCGCTGCGGCTGCACATATCGCCCTTCAGCGATCAAATCGTGGTGGAACGCCGCACGCTCGATGAAACGGCGAGCATCAACCGATCCGGCATCTGGCAAATCCGCCAGTCGGTGATGCGCAACGTGCTGCCCGCGTTCGGTTCGACCGTGGGCAGCGTGCTCGCCCCGCCCGGGGTGGCCGGCGCCGTGGTTTCCGGCATGCAGCGCGCTCTGCGTGCGACGCTCGACCGCGCGGCGCGGCCGGTGACGCTGCACGCCCACGAGTGGATCCGCGAGTTTCCGAAAGAGGCCTGGAAGTCACGCTACACCTACACCTTGTGGGCGTTTCCCCAGGCCGAATTTCCCAAACTCCTGGGCGAATACTTCTCCTTCTGCAAATCCTATTACAAGGAGAACGGATATCGCTGCAATGTCGTCAACGGCGCAAGCAGGCTTCATCAAGATCGCAGCTCGCTGTTCAGCGTCAGTTTCGCCGGCCCCATGTTTACCTTGGAGCCTTCGTCGACGGGAGACAATGGCTGGGACGAATTTCTGATCGATTTCAACGATTTTGCCTCCGCCCTGGGCGGAGTGCCCACCTTCAATCAATCGCGCGCGTTGCAGCCCGAGCACGTGAGCAAGGCGTTCGGCGAGCGCGCCAAGCTATTTCGCGCCCTGCGCAGGCGAACCGACCCCCTCAATCGGCTTTGCAACAGCTATTTTTCGCACTTATTGGATTAGCGGCAACCGGCGCGACGCCGTCACGCCTTATCCTGCAGATGCGCCTCGAGAAACCACAGGTATTTGTCCAGATCTCGAGAGATCCCCGTGAACAGGTCGGCGGTATCCGCGTCCCCGAGTTTGGCGGTGTCCTCGATCGCGCTTCTGACCGCTTTGCCGAACATCGCCAGCTGGGTGGATAGATAGAACAAATGATCCTTCCCGGCGGTTATGCTCAGCGGATAATTCTTGAGCTTGCTGCGTTTGGCCGCAACCGCCACGGTGCCCTCGGCGGTTGCACCCAAGCTCGTCACGCGTTCCGCAATGACGTCGATTTGATCGAGGATCGCGTCGGAAATCTTGTCGAACAGCTCGTGCAGGGCTATGAAGTGGGGACCCTTGACGTTCCAGTGCGCCTGCTTGACCTGGCTCTGCAAATCGATCGCATCGGCCAGCCGGTCGTTGAGGATGACGGCCACATTGCGGCGGCATTTGTCGGAAAGATCAATTTTGGACTTGTACATTCGCTGCTCCTTGGGACTCGCGGGTCGGCACCGGCGTTATTCTGCACCGCCGGACGGCGAATCCCAAGTGCCGGGAGTTAGGATTCGCTGCAGCGCAAGCGCAATTGAATGGCGCCATAGATCATCGCCGCCCCGACCAGAACGCCGGCCCAGGTGGCCGCGCTGGACAGGAATCCGATCGGATTGAGCACGTGCCAAACGCTGCTCGGCACCGTGATGACGTCGGTGCCGATCGTCGCACTCGTCCAAGCCGAAGGATTCGATTGGTCATGGAAGGCCCGGGGCAGGTAACCCAGGGCGCGTTCGGCCAATTGGCTGCCGAATATATGGCTGCCGAAGAACCATTGTTCGGCCGCGTATAAGGCCAACGGCGGCAGCACCAGCCACAGGATCACCGCGCGCTTGGCCCATGCCGAGACCAACAGCAGCCACCCCGTGAACGGCAGAAACCAAATGCCGGTTGTGGCAATCACGTACAGCCATAAAACGTGCAATTGCAGCCACAGTCCGGGCTGCCAAAGCACGCTGCCCAGGTAGGCGTGGGCCCGCATCGAGACGATGAATGCCATCAGCAGCGTCGAGACGTCGGCCGCGATAAAATATACCAGTGGGATGGCGATGACGCCGGTGAACAATTTCGCGAGCACGGTCGCCGTGTCGGATATCGGCAGCGACTTCCAAAACAGCACGCTGCGGTCTTTGCGATCGGCGTACAGGCACTCCATCAAGTACCAGGAGGAGTAGATGGACATCACCGCGAAGAAGGTGAACCCATAAGCCAGCAACACCGTTGGACCGATCATGCGCTGCTGATCCGCGGGGACCACGGTGTGGAAGTCTATTCTGCCGAACAAGGCGGCGACGGTGAGCGCCACGCCGATCACGGCCGGGACAATCCAAATGGCCCGGTTCTCCCAGAACTCGCGCCGTATCAGCCATATGTAGGTATTCATGAGGCGCTCCTAGGACAATTTGGCGACGAACAGGTCGGAAACGCTCGGCCTCTGCACCTCGCCGAAAGCCGCGAGTTCGCCGAAATCCGGTTGCTCGAAGTACAGCAGCGTTTTGCCGAGCATCGGACGCTCGTAGAACGGTCGCAATGCGCGCGCCTCGATGATCTTGTCGTCGGCGACCGCTACCGCCGCATAGCGCGCGGCGATGTCGTCGAGCGAACAGTCGAGGACGATTCGCCCCTGGTCGATGAAGATCACGTCGGTCAATAGATTCTCCACTTCCTCGACTTGATGGGTGGTGATCAGAATGGTTCTGGTCGCGTCCATGTAATCATTGACCAGCGCGTCGTAGAAACTGCGCCGTGCCAGGATGTCGAGCCCGAGCGTCGGCTCATCGAGAACCAGCAATCGGGCGTCGATCGCCATCGTGAGCGCCAGATGCACCAGGGTTTTCATTCCCTTGGAAAGGTCTCGAATGCGGCGCTTGCCGGTAATCTGGGTTTTGGCGATCAGCGCGAGTGCCCGGTCGCGGCGAAATCGCGGATGCACGCCGGCGACGAAATCGATGGCCTGTTCGACCCTGAGCCACGGCGGCAACACCGCGACATCGGCGATGAAACTTGCCTCCTGCATCAACGAAGCGCGATTGCCGAATGGTTCCCGGCCGAGCACGCTGAGCTGCCCGCGGTAGGCGGTGAGCCCCAAAATGGCGCGCAGCGCACTGGTTTTGCCGGCCCCGTTGGGTCCGATGAGGCCGACGATGCGGCCGGTCTCGACCTTGAAATTCACGCGATCGAGCGCGAGCTGCGAACCGTAGTTCTTTGTCAGATCGCGCGCTTCGATTAATGCGGGCATGATGGTTTCAGTCGTCCTTTGCTTCGCCGCCGCGGGGCGGCGGAGCCGGATGGGTGATTGCGGGAGCTCGTTCGAACAGCTCCTGCGCGGTAAATCCCAGGCGGCGGATGACCGCGAGCGTCTGGGGCCATTGTTCATTCAGGAAGCGTTCCCGTTCCCCGGCGAGCAAGAGTTGCCGGGCCCCTTCGCTCACATACATGCCGCGACCGCGGCGCTTTTCAACCAGGCGTTCGTCGACGAGCTGCTGATACCCCTTGAGCACAGTGAGCGGGTTGACCCGATATTCGGCGGCGACCGCGCGAACGGAGGGCAATGGGTCACCCTCCTTCAACGCGCCCTCCAAGATCAGGGCCACCATTCGGTCTCGCAATTGGCGATAGATCGGCTGGTTATCGTTCCAATTTGGATCCATTAACTGCTCGTATGTGCCGGCCCCGTGTGGGGGCCATGTAGCGCGCTAATCTAGCAGAACGCCTTCGACACCCCGATCAGGCGGCCGCCAAAACCGGTACCGGCATATTCCCCGCCGGCTGGGAGTTGAACAGATAGGTGATGCCGCCCAAAATAAAAGCATTCATCATCAAAGCCATTCCGAGGGCCGCGAGTTTAGTGGAAATTTTCGAATTCATGACTGACTCCTTGGGTTGCTGCGAGCGTGTTTTAGTGACCTGGTGATATAGTAATATAGATCACTACTACATGCAAGGACTATTTGAGTCCTTCCGCCGGAGCCCCTGGCGTTGGCGCAATGAGGCCTAAATTCCTTATGCTTCGGCTACCATGCCTGGCTCCTGCGCCACGGAGATCACGATCCCTCATGAAAAAACCAGTCACGGTCACCGTCACGGGCGCCGCCGGAAATATCGGGTACGCGCTCGCATTTAGGGTCGCGTCGGGCCAAATGCTCGGCCCCGATCAAGCCATTAACCTGCACTTGTTGGAAATCCCGGCGGCCGCCGCCGCCGTGCAGGGGGTCGTGATGGAGCTCGAGGATTGCGCGTTCCGCACGCTCAATAGAATCGTGGCGACCCATGATGCGCAGGCCGCATTCAAGGACTGCGAATTTGCGATGCTGGTCGGCGCAAGACCGCGCGGCCCGGGCATGGAGCGCAAGGATCTGTTACTGGAAAACGCGAAAATTTTCTCGACGCAAGGAAAGGCGCTGGACGCGGCCGCCAGCCGCGACGTTCGGGTGCTGGTGGTCGGCAATCCCGCCAATACGAATGCGCTTATCGCGCAGCGCAACGCGCCGTCCTTGGCACCGGACCGGTTCACCGCCATGACGCGCCTCGACCACAACCGCGGTCTGGCTCAGGTGGCCCTGAAAGCAGCGGTTCCGCTGGACCAGGTCAAGAAAATGATCATTTGGGGCAACCATTCCGCCACTCAATATCCCGATTTGCATCACGCAACGGCGGCAGGCAAGCCCGTGCTCCCCGTGGTCGGCGAAAGCTGGTTCAAGGATGCTTTCATACCGACGGTGCAGCAACGCGGGGCCGCGGTCATCAAGGCGAGGGGCGCCTCCTCGGCGGCATCCGCCGCGTCGGCGGCGATAGATCACGTGCGCGACTGGGTGCGGGGCACTGCCGACGGCGACTGGGTGAGCATGGGCGTGCCGTCGGATGGCAGCTACGATATTCCTGCAGGCGTCATCTATTCGTACCCGGTCACCTGCAGCGGCGGACGGTATGCCATCGTTCAAGACTTGGCGATCAATGACTACAGCCGGGAAAAGATGCTGGCGACTTACCGCGAGCTCGTTGAGGAACGCAGCAGCTTGCAACACATGGAACTTTTATGAATCGTCTCGTCGATCCGCCGCTGCAATCGCAGAAAATTACGATCACCGTGGACTGAAGGCCTTGCGGACGATTCTGCACGTGGACATGGACGCATTTTATGCGTCCGTGGAGGAGCGGGATCGGCCGGAGTTGAAAGGCCAGCCGCTGATCGTCGGCGGCATGGGAGGCCGGGGGGTGGTGGCGGCCGCCAATTACGCGGTGCGCCGTTTCGGCGTGCGCTCGGCAATGCCGATGCGCGAGGCGTTGCGGCGCTGTCCGCAGGCGGTGTGCATCGCGCCCCGCATGGCTCTCTATCAAGAGGTTTCCGCGCAAGTTTTCGCCATTTTTCACGAATTCACGCCGCTGGTGGAGGGGTTGTCCTTGGATGAGGCGTTTCTCGATGTCGGCGCCGGCCAGCGACTGCTGGGCAGTCCCGAGTTCATCGGCGGCGAGATTCGTCGCCGAATTCGCGCCGCCACGCAGCTTACCGCCTCGGTTGGAATTGCATCCAACAAGCTGCTCGCGAAGATCGCATCGAACCTCAACAAACCGGACGGCATGTGCCGCATCGGGCCGGACAACATGCAGGGCATATTGGACGCATTGCCCATCGAAAGGCTGCTCGGAGTGGGCCGAAAATCTCTGCCGGCCGTCCATGCAGCGGGAATCCGCACGTTCGGCGACCTGCAGAGAGCCCGGGAGGAGGCCCTGTGGCGCGCCTTCGGGGCGCGTGGGAAGTCCATGCAGGCCCTCGCCGCTGGAATCGACGACCGGCCGGTGGTCGCGGATCGGCCAACCCAATCGATCAGCACGGAAGAGACGTTCGAAACCGATATCCGCGGGACTGCGGAACTCGGCCGGCGGTTGACGGCGCTCGCCGATCGCACGGCCGCTCGCTTGCGCTCTCACGGCCTCATCGCCGGCCAGGTCACCCTCAAGATTCGACAAGCCGATTTCGCGACGTTTACCCGTCAGCGCGTGCTCGAGCCGGCGACTCAAGATACCACCGCGATTTGCGCCCTGGCCCGCCTGTTGTTGTCCGCATGGTTGAGCGGTCACCCGGATGCGGCGGTGCGATTGCTCGGGGTGGGCGCGGCCGAGTTGCAGCGGCCGCGTCAAGGGGATCTGTTTTTGGAGCCGCGGCCCAAGGATCCTCGGCTCGATGCGGCCGTCGACGGCATCCGGGATCGATTCGGGCGCGACGCATTGACCCGCGCGAGCTCCCTGGCGGGATCTCGCGGCGCCGCCCGGCCGCGGCACGGGTGAGCTTGGTATCATCGGACAGCCATGTACACCAGTTTCTTCGGCTTGAGCGAAAAGCCGTTCGCGATAACACCGGACCCGCGCTATCTCTATCTGAGCGAGCGCCACGCGGAAGCGCTCGCGCACCTGCTGTACGGGATCAACGAATCCGGAGGCTTCATCCAATTGACCGGCGAGGTCGGCACCGGCAAGACCACCGTCGTGCGTACGCTGCTGTCGCGCATACCGCATCATGCCGATGTCGCCGTGATCTTGAATCCGCGGTTAACTCCCGTGGAATTCCTGCTGACCATTTGCGAGGAATTGGGCGTGCCATTGGCCGCCGCGGACCGCGACAGCGTCAAAGAAATGGTGGACGCCCTGAATCGGCGGTTGCTGTCGGCTCATGCCGAGGGAAGGCGCGTCATAGTCATCGTCGATGAAGCGCAGAACTTGTCCGCCGAGGTCCTCGAGCAGGTCCGGCTCTTGACCAACCTGGAAACCGCGACGCAGAAGCTTCTGCAAATCATATTGATCGGTCAGCCCGAGCTGCGCGAGTTGCTGGACCGCACAGACCTTCGGCAGCTGGCGCAACGAATTACGGGGCGCTATCACTTGAGGCCGCTGTCGCGGGAGGAAACGCTGCAGTACGTGCGCCATCGGCTGCGCGTCGCAGGTGCCTCGGGCGAAATATTCACGTCGGCCGCTCTGCGCGAAGTGCATCGCCTGTCATCCGGAATTCCGCGCGTCATCAACGTCTGCTGCGATCGTGCGCTCCTCGGCGCATATACCCAGGAGGAGAGAAAGCTCGGACCCGGTCTGGTGCGCCGGGCGGCAGGCGAAGTGTACGGGCGACGGTTTTCGCCGCGCTGGCTGCGCTGGGCCGCCGGCACCCTGCTCCTCGCCGGCGCCGCAGCGGCCGCATTTGCCGGATTCGGCTTCTGGCAGCGCCAATTCTCCGAATTGCGCGAAGCGGTCAAAGCCGCGTCGGGCGCGGCGCATTCCCCGCCCGCGATCGATGCCCACCCCGCGGCGGCGCCGCCGGCAGCCGCTCCGGCTGCTCCCGCCGCGGCATCGCCGCCGCCGGTGTCGATCAATGCCTTGCTGGCCGCCAACGAGGCCGATACCGGCGACGCCGCGGCATTCCGCCGCTTGCTGTCGCTGTGGGGAACGGCGATGGTGGAGGACCGCGACCCGTGCGGCCAGGCGCAAAAAGCCGGGCTGGCCTGTCTTGAGCAGCACGGTGCGTGGGCACAAGTGCGCGCACTGAACCGGCCGGCCATCCTGACCCTGACCGACGAGAAGGGGCAAAGACACCGCGTGGTCCTGTCCGCCTTGGACGATCAATTCGCGACCTTGGATTTGGGCGAACACAGCGTGCGCGTTCCGCTCGATGAGTTGTCGCGCGATTGGTTCGGAGAATTCACCGTGGTCTGGAAGCCCAAAACCAACCACACACACCCGTTGTCGGTGGGAATGCGCGGCGACGACGTGCGGTGGCTGCGGCGCAGCCTGAACGCGCTCCAAGGCGCGGCCGCCGACCCGGAGCGCGGCGACATCTATGACGAGGAATTGGCGACAGCGGTGCAAAATTTTCAGCGGGAACACCGACTCAACGTCGATGGAATCGCCGGCCTGCAGACCCAAGTCGTGCTCGACACGGCTCTGGCCGAGCCGGGGTCGCCTTTGCTGATGAAAGACGCGCCGCGCGGCTGAGGTTCACCATGTCCTTTATTCTCGACGCCCTTAAAAAATCCGAGCTGGAGCGCCAACGCCAGGCCATTCCCGGTTTGATGGAATCCGCCACGACGCAAAAATCCCGCCGGCTGCCGCCATGGGCGATCGCGCTGGTTGCCCTGCTCGGAATCAACTTGGTCGTTCTGCTGTACGTTTTGACGCGCACCGGCTCACCGGGTGCCGATTCCCATCCCGCCCGCTCGCAGCACCCCGCGGCTGCGGCGGCGGCACAGCAGCCGGCGGCTTCCGGGCATTTCAGTCCTTTGGATTCCGCGCCGGTTTATGCGCCTGAAATCCCGGTGGACGCCCCCATCTCGGGCCCGACGCCGCCCGGCCTGCCAATGGCGCACGAGACTCGCTCCGATCACCCGATCACGCCGGCCGCGAATGCGGCGCCAATGCGCTCGGCGCATCAGGGCGACCCGCTCCTCACGGATGAGGATGGCAAGGTCGACCAGGAAGTGTTGCCCTCCATCAGCGAAATCAATTTGACGGGTCAACAGGCGCTGCCCGAGCTGCACCTTGATGTGCACGTGTATGCCACAAGGCCGGCCGAGCGGTTCGTCTACATCAATATGCGCAAGTATCGCGAAGGAGCGACGCTGGCCGAAGGCCCGGTCCTCGAGCGCATTCGCCGCGACGGCGTGATTCTCGATTATCAAGGTTTGCGATTCGTACTGCCGCGCCAGCAGTAGCTTATGATTAGCCCATGAGAAAGATTTTGGCGCTTACGATGAGCGGCTTGGTCACGGTGCTGCCGCTGGCCCTGACCATCTACGTCATATGGTGGCTGGTCCACACGGTCGAGGGGTGGTTGCAGCGCGCGCTCATCGGCATAGGGTTGCTCCGCCCGGAGCACTATTGGCCGGGATTGGGACTGGTCGTCGGATTCTTTCTGCTGCTGCTCGTCGGCAGCCTGGTCAACGCGTACGCCGGCAAGATATTCCTAAAGTATTGGAATGATTTCCTCGGCCGGATCCCGTTCGTGAAGACTCTTTATGGGGGCTTTCGCGATGTCGTCAGCCTGCTGCCGTCGGGGAGCGGCGAGAAGCGCGATTTGCAGCGCGTGGTGCTGGCTCGCTTTGCCGACGTGCATGCAATCGGCTTCGTCACCCGCGAAGACGTTCCGGAGGTGCTGCTCGCACACGGCGGCCGCGAATGGGTCACGGTTTATTTTCCGATGAGCTATGCGTTCGGCGGCTACACAATTTACCTGCCACGTGAACGGATACAGCCTCTCGACATTTCGGTGGAGGACGCCATGCGGCTAGCCATTACCGCGGGCCTCACCGTTGCCGGCAAACGCACCCAGTGATCAGGCGATGCCTGGCCGTCCTCGCCCTGATGTGGGCCCATTGCGCGCTCGCGTTTTCGCCGGGCGGCGCGCACGGTCCCGGTCCGGCAGCCGACAAATATCAGACATGGCGAGCCGCTGCGGCGAAAGTGCTGATCGGACGAGGCGACGCCCGTTCACTTGCGACCGCCGCGGCCCTGAGCCTCGCCTCGCATAATTCGGCAGCCCTCGAGCTGGCCGCCAAGGCCAACGAGTTGGATCCCGAAAACCCGGCCATTTCCTGGATGCGCCTGCAGATTTGCGCCAACACCGCCGGCTGCGACATTCGCGATGCCGCGACCACCATGCGCTGGGTGGACGCGGATAACGGCGCCGCCTGGCTGCCGACATTGGCGGCGGCGGGGAAGGACAAGGAGCCCATGGAAGTTGCGCGAGTCCTTGCGGACATGGCCCGAGGGACCCGATTCGACGTGTATTGGAATCGCACCGTTGTACTGATGTTCGATGCGTTGAAAAAGGCGCGCGGCGCGTTGCCCTCGAATTATGTGCCCTCCGATTTGGCCCGCTTGAGCGAGTCGATGCTGATTGCCAGCGCCACCATCGTTCCCTCGTTCGCGCCGCTGCAATACGCCTGTCGCGACTCGGCCGGCACCGAGCGCCAGGGGAGCTGTCTCAAGGTGTCGAAAATCATGCAGCGGGGCGACACGGTCATGGCGCAATTGGCGGGATTCGCCTTGGAAAAGCGGTTGGTGCCGCCGGACGGCAAGGAAGCGCGAATTGCGGCGGAGCGTAGGCGCGCGTTGGAGTGGCGGGTATCGACCGCGAATCTGTTCAACGAACCCATACTGCCTTGGCTAAGAAACGCGAGCGCCCGGACGCAGATCGCGCGGATGCGCACCATAGCGCGCGAGGAGGATGTCGACATAGCGATTCTGCGAGAGCATAGAATGCCGATTGAGCCCCCGGAGGATCACCAATGATCGATCTGTACTACTGGCCGACCCCCAACGGTCACAAGATAACGATGTTTCTGGAGGAGAGCGAGCTGCCGTACCGCCTGGTGCCGGTTAACATCGGCACGGGAGAACAATTCGAGCCGGAATTTCTCGCCATTTCTCCGAATAACCGCATGCCGGCGATCGTCGATCACGCGCCTTTGGACGGTGCTGCGCCGATTTCCGTATTTGAATCCGGCGCCATCCTGCTGTACCTGGCCCAAAAGATCGAGCAGTTCATTCCGGCCAGCGTGCGCGGCAGCACCGAGGTGATCGAATGGCTGTTCTGGCAGGTCGCCGGCCTGGGCCCGATGGCCGGACAAAATCACCATTTCTCGCGCTACGCACCGGAGAAGATACCCTATGCCATCGAGCGCTACGTGAAGGAAACGAATCGCTTGTACGGCGTGTTGAACCGCCGCCTCGCCGGCCGCGAGTTCGTGGCCGGCGAATATTCCATTGCCGACATGGCTTCCTATCCGTGGGTGGTGCCCCACGAGGCACAGGGCCAGAATCTTGCGGACTTCCCGCATTTGCAGCGCTGGTTCGAAACCATCAAGACCCGCCCGGCCACGGTGCGTGCCTATGAACTCGGAGCCAAGCTCGGCAGCAACGCCCCGATGACCGAGGAACAAAAGAAGATTCTCTTCGGCCAGACCGCGGAGTCGGTCGCCAAAGCCGGAACGACCGCCAAAGCGCACCCACCCCCCAGAAGGTGAAATTCACGGCGCCGGCGCGCCGCCCGATGCCTTTTTGGCGACCCAGCAATTGCGCTGATGCTCGTCCACCATGCCGACCGCCTGCATGAAGGCATGGCAGATGGTTGAGCCGACGAAGCGGAAGTTCCGTTGTTTGAGGTCCTTGCTCATCGCATCGCTGTGCGCCGTCGATGTGGCCACCGCCTCGAGATGCAGCGGCCGGCGGCGCAGCACTTTGCCTTCCGTGAATTGCCACAGGTAGTCGTTGAACGACCCCAACCGTTCGCGGATCGCCAGATAGGCCCGAGCGTTGGCGACGAAGGCCTCGACCTTGAGCCGGTTCCTGACGATGCCCGGATTTCTGAGCAAGCGCTCACGCTTGACGGAACCATAGCGCGCCATTGCCTCGGCATCGAAGTCATCGAAAGCCAGGCGGTAGCCGGCGCGCTTGCGCAGGATGGTCAGCCAGCTCAATCCCGCCTGCGCACCCTCCAAACACAGCATCTCGAATAGCCTGGAGTCTTCGTGGACGGGCTTTCCCCACTCGGTATCGTGGTACTCGACGTACAAGGGGTCGGTGGTGCACCATGCGCAGCGCAGCTTGCCGTCCGCGTGACGTTGCACGCGCGTCATGGCCGGCCCGTTCAACCGTGCAACCGCACGGCGTGGCGATCCCTGTAGACCAATTCAATGCGCTCGACGCCGCGGGTGCGGCGTGCGGCACGGCGTATCTCGTGCATCAGCTTGAGCAGCACGCGGGTGTTCAGATCCGGCCCCGAACTCGAACGCGGCGCGACCACCAGGTGCAGCACCGCGAATCGCTCGTGCGCGGAGCGTACGAAGACCGCGACCCCCAGGAGCCGGCCGCCCGTGGAGACCGCAAACAGCGATTGCACTCCTGCGATGTCGCCCACGCGGATGCGCAGGCCGCCCTCCTCCTCGAAGATTTCCGGGACTCCATAGGTATCGATCGACTGCTGGATGCCCGATCGAACACGGTGCTGATTGACGTTGAAAAACAGCAGCTGTTCGAGGGCCGCGCGCTGCTCGATGGGCAATTTGCACGCGATATCAATTGACTCGCTCAATGCCACCCCATAATGAGCCTTGTCGCTCTTGTAATGAGCACCCAGTCACAGAAACCGCTTGACGCAACGCAGCATTCATTGTTAGCGGCAGGAGACTCCGTATCGTATAGCGTCGCCGCCGGAATGACACTAGCCGAGCGAATGTGAGGCTGAACCGGGTTGCTGCAACGCAGCCTCCCCGGGGCGATAACGATCCTTCCCGAGGGTGGGTGCCTTAATGCGAGTAAACGACCGGTGCTAGCTCCCAATGAGGCGGGCCGCTCGATCGATGCGACGGGATTCAGCCTCGCCAGCGACATCGTCGAGCTCGTGGTGCTCACCGGCGACGAGATATTCCTGCAGACACTGCGCGAAGCCGTCGGCGGCTCGCGCCGGCTTTGGCACGTCCCGACCTCCGACAAGGTGAGCGACCTGCTGGTCGCCGGCAGTGTCGGCATTCTGGTGCTGGATGCGCAGACTTTGAATGAAACCGCGAACCTGTTCATCGCTGAGATCAAGCGTCAATTTCCCGACCTGATCGTGGTGGTCGCCGGCAGTCGGGAGGCTGAAACCGTGCTCGCGCGTGCGATCAGCGAGGGCACGGTGTATCGATTCATTCACAAACCGGTGTCGCCGGGCCGCGCGCGCCTGTTTGCCGATGCCGCCGTCCGCAAGTACGCCGAACAATCCAAGCGCAGCACCGCAGTGATCGCCGTGCCGGCGACGATCCATCGTGGGCTGCTGATCGGTGCCGCGTGCGCGGCCTTGTGCGTGGTCCTCGGCGCGATGGGGTTCCTACGCCATACCGCTCGCGACGAGAGCGAAGCACGCCAGCCGGTTCAAACGGCGGCGCCCATCCAAGCGGCAACGCCGCTGCTCGCGCGCGCGGCGGACGCCTTGGCGGCGAACCGGCTTACGGCACCCGGCGGCGACGGTGCGCTCGAGCTGTACCTACAGGCCCTCGCACACGATCCCACGGAAGCGGATGCCCTCGCCGGAGTCGCCGAAGTCCGGGAGCGTCTGTTGACGCGGGCCGAAAATGCCCTGCTCGAGGAACGCCTGGACGAGGCATCGGCCGCCGTCGAGGCCGCGCGCAAGGCCGGCGCTCAAGGCGGCCGGCTCGCCTTGCTGCGTGTGCAGCTTGCGAAAGCCCGCGGGCAATTCAAGGCGCCCCCGGCTCCCGCTCCCACCGAGGCCGCGGCAGCCGCGGCGGCGGCGACCGCCACGGATCGAGCGGAACAATTCACGGCGCTCGCCGTCCAGCGCATGGAGGAGGGCCATCTCACCGATCCGGATCGCGACAATGCACAATTTTATGTGCAGGAAGCGTTGCGCATGGATCCCGACAGCAGCGCAGCACGCAACGTGCAGGAGGAACTCTCGCTGCGCCTGCAGCAGGCGGGCGCGGCCGAGCACGCTCGATTGCTGCAATCCATCCGCGAGCGCCTCCAGCAAGATCGCCTCGTCGAGCCCGCAAACGACAGCGCCAAATTTTACGTGCTCGCCTTGCGCGGCACGGATCCGACCAATGCGGCCCTGACGCCCCTCGCTCAAGACCTCGGCGCGCGTCTGGTCGCCAAAGCTCGACACTCCCTCGAACTGCGGCAATACGAAGCCGCGCGCAGCTGGCTTCAGGAAGCCGCCTCGGTCGGCTATTCGTCGCCCGACGCAGCCGCCGCGAGCCGCGATCTGGATTTGGCCCTCGCGCAGCAAGCGTTCCTTTCCAACGCGGTCGACGCGAGCGGACTCACGCTGTTGACCTCGGTTCGACCCGCGTATCCGAGCAAGGCGCAGAAGAACTCGATCGAGGGTTCGGTCGATATGGATTTCACGATCGCCGAGAACGGCGCGGTGCGCGACATTACGGTGCGCGCCGCGGATCCTCCCGGCGTGTTCGAACAAGCGGCGATCAGCGCACTTTCGCAGTGGCGCTATCAACCCGTGGTGCGCGGCGCAGGCCCGATTGCCCAGCGCGCGCACATCCGCATTCGTTTCACTTTGGAACGCTAAGCCGCCGAATTGCGCGCAGCCGACGATGCGGCCGGCGATTCCTGGGCCAGCGCGCCGATCTGCGCCCCCAACGCCAAATCATCCGACACACCGAAGGTATGTTTGCGGATCAGCCCGCTTTTATCGATCAGCACCAGGCTGGGGGTACCGCGCATGCCGTACCGATCCATGGTGTGCGGTATCGGGCCGTGCGCATTCTGGCTGTCGAGCGCGATCGGAAATTGCAGCCTGTATTCGTGGATGAATGCCTTCAGAACGGCCGGACTATAGGCCCCATGGTGCTCGAAGGTGGCATGCAGTCCGATGACCGTCACGTCCTTCGGCTCAAACGTCTCGTGAATCCGCCGCGCCTGCGGAATGGCGCCGGCAACCGAATTGGGGCACAGCACCTGGAATGCGATCAACACCACCACCCGCCCGCGCAGCGCCGACAGCGCGAGCGGACGATCCGTGTTGAACCATGCCTGCACGGTGAGTTCGGGTGCCGGAACCGATGCGCCTGTCATGACGCATTGTACCCTCGGCAGTAAACTCTTGCGATTCCCGTCGGCCGCGGCGCGGGTTGCGGTCAGCCGCTGACGATCAGTTTCACCGCCCCGCCGTCGCCTTCGGAAACATCGGCGGTGCCATTCCAGGTGTTCACCGTTGCCTCGTATATGGCGAGCTCCTGCAGCAGATCCTCGAGCGGCTGCGCCTTGCCCATGGCAAAGCCCTGCCCATAGTCGACTCCCAGGTCGGCCATCCGCGTCCGCAATGCGTCCGTCTCCACGTATTCGGCGATGGTCTCCATGCACATGACTTTCGCCAGCTGTGCGATGGCCTTGATCATCGACTCCGAGCGCGGGTTGAGCAGCGAGTCGCGGACGAAGCTGCCGTCGATTTTCACGTAGTTGACCGACAAATCCTTCAGATACGCCAGTGAACTGACGCCGGTGCCGAAATCGTCCAGCGCGAACTGGCACCCAAGATCCTGCAGGGTGCGCAGGAAATGCTCCGCTTTCACCAGGTTGCCGACGGTGGCGGTTTCCGTCAACTCAAAACACAGCACGTTCGGTGGAAGTTTGCTGGTCCTGATCTGGTCGACCACGAAATCCAGAAACGAGTCATCCTGTAACGATTGCCCCGACAGATTGATCGCGAAGCGCCCGATGTCCTCTCCGACCGCCTCGCTGTGCGCGCCCAGCAATTCACAGGCGCGGTGGATCACCCAGCGATCCACCGTCGGCATCAACTGATAACGCTCGGCCGAGGAGAGAAATTTGCCGGGCGGAATGATTTCGCCGCGCTCGCCCAACATGCGTATCAGCAACTCGAACCGTGGCCTGCCATAGTTGCCGCGCAGCGGAAGAATGGGCTGCGCGTCGAGCCTGAAGCTGTCATTATCCAGGGCCTCGCGCAGCTTTCCGATCACCAGGATGTCCGTATGACGTCTGATGATGCTCTGGTCGGAATCTTGAAACACCTCGACGCGATTTCGCCCGCGATCCTTGGCGGCCTTGCACGCTATTTCCGCGGTCGCGAGGGCGTGGGCCAGTGCGTTTTCCGATCGGCCGACCGGCGCGACGCCTACGCAGACCGAGACTTCGAAGGAACCATGGCCGGCGCGCGGACTGATGCCCGCGGCGCTCGCGCGAATCACTTCGGCTATCGCTGCGGCCGCCTCCACGTCGGAATTCGGAATGAGCGCGGCCAGGCGGTCTCCCGAGATGCGCGCCGGGAGAGCCGATTCGGGCAGCGAGTTGCCGACACACTCCGCCACCCGGGTAATCACGTCGTCGCCGACGTGCATGCCGAAGGTTTCGTTAATGACGTGCAGTCGGTCGATGTCCAGATAAAGAATGCAATACATGTCCGACGCGCCCGCAGACGCCAGCGTCGACGAGGCCTGACGCTCAAAGGCGTGCCGGGTCATGAGGCCCGTGCTCGAATCGTATTGAGCCTGAATGACGAGCATCGCCTTCTTCGCCAGCAGCTCGGCGATGCGCGTCTGGTGCGAATCGAAATCATGAGCGCTGGGCGGATTGAACAGCGCGAGGACGCCCATCACGCGCTCGGATGGGTGGCGAATCGGGCAGGCCAGTATCTTATAGGGCGCCGCCACGTCGCTGGCGACTTTGGAAATGTGGTTGATCACGATGGTGCGTTGCTGCAGCTGCATCCAAGCCATCAAATGCTGCTGTGCCCGCTGCAGCGATTCGGGAGCCATGGGATTTCCGCTGCGAGTCATGGAGATGGCGATGCCCTTGTCGGGGACCCAGAGCGCGGCGAGCGCGCAGCCCATGTGCTCCAGTCCGGTCTTCAAAATAAGATCGAACTCATCCGCATCGCCGGTGGCGGTTTGGTTCGACGACATATCGAGCATCAGGGATAAATCGCGCTCGCGTATTCCGAGATCCCGTTCGCGGGATCCCAGCTCGGACCGCAGCGCCAGTTCGCGCCGCAGGCATTCCAAGGCCGGCTGCACCAGCTGGCGAACGTATTGCAGGGGGCGCCCCTCGGTGCGCGCACGCGACAAGCGCACCTGCATGCTGACCACACCGAGCAATTCGACGTGCTCGCCGCGAACCGCGAACGAATACACGGCGCGATCCGAATCGAACCGCGCGATGCCCGCAAATTCGCCGGGATCGGTCAGTGCATTCGATATGGCTTCCTTTACCAGCTCGACGTCGTCGCCGAGGTCCCATTCATCCGACGCCCAGACGATGTTCGAGAAGCCGTCGTGCACAACCACCCCACAGAGACTCGGCATGAGCATCCGCAGTAGGCGGCTATAGGGCTCAAAATTGGCCTCCACCGTCTTCGACTCCACGGGGATGGGTTTGATGTCGATCAAGCAGCAAGCCTCGGACGCAGCAGCGGGTGAGAATCTTCTCGACGAATGTGCTGCAAATGGCGCCCCGTATCCTTGATGGGCGTCGCAGTTCGTTATGTAACTTATGGCGCGGGGTGTCCGAGATTGACAATATTCGTCCGCGGGTGTGATGCAGTGCCTTTTTGGACAGGCCCCTAGGAATCCCGGCGCCGGCGCGCCATGATTTTCAACAAATGCCGCCCGCCCGGAATACGGACCAGTGCAAACACTCGGCGCCAAAAGCGCCGTGCCGCGCCATCGAACTGCGCCAGCGGCAGGCTCTGGTAAAGCCGCCCCAACGGCTCATGGATGAGGGCGGCGCGCGCGCGCAACAGCTTCGGCCCATCGATCGAGGTCAGCGTCACGAGCACATCGCGCTCGCGCCATTCGAGCGCTACCGCGCTCACGTTCGTGTCGCCCGCCATCCGGGCCGCTTCGTTGTCGGCACCGACCAGATAGATATCCGGACCGTCGCTGGCGGCGGAGGTCATGTGCCAGACGCCCGATCCCAGCTCGTGGATTGCGAAGCGGCCCGCGAGGGTGCGGCTTCGACTTGCTTGCATGATCACGGCGGCAGTTTACCCGGCTCGACCGGTTTGCTGTTAAGTTACGCCGATGAGTTTGCGGACGATGCTATGCAGGCATTGGGTGTACATCACCCCGACATTCGTGATTGCGGTGGCGCTGGGCTGCCCGGCCGATGCGGCGGGAGCTACGGAGGTCCCCGCGCCGGTGGTACAGGCGATCGCGGCACAGCATCTTCCCATGAGTGCGGTAAGCTTCGCCATCGTTGATCCGAGATCCGGGCGAGTCCTCGCCAGCTTCAACGGCGACACACCGCGCAGCCCGGCCTCCACGATCAAGGTCGTCACGACGTTCGCGAGCTTGGACCTTTTGGGTCCGGCCTATGTCTGGGAAACGCGCGCGTTGATTCGCGGCAATCTCAATGATGGGGTCCTCGACGGCGATCTCGTATTGCAGGGCGGCGGCGACCCGTACATGACCCTGGAGCGCTGGTGGAAATTCGTGCAGATGTTGCGCGACCAAGGTCTCAAGGCCATCCGCGGCGACGTGGTGATCGACAATACGGCATTCTCCCTGCCGCCCGAGGATCCGGGCGCATTCGACGGGCGCCCCAACCGGTCCTATAACGCGCTACCCGACGCATTGATGATCAATTTTCAATCCATCGACTTTCGCATTGCGCCGAACGCGGACGCGCATCAGATTCAAATCGTGGCGACGCCCGCACCCGTCAACCTCGTCGTGGAAAACCGCATCGGCTTGGCGGCGGGGCGCTGCAGCACCTTCGCCGATCAGGTCGATTTCGAAGTTGACTCGCAGCGGTGGGATCGCGTGGTGTTCAGCGGGGTGCTGTCCCGGCATTGCGCGCAGCGCAGCCTCGTGCGGGTGCTGCTCAAGGCCCCTGATTATGCTTTCGGCACCTTCGTCGAGCTGTGGCGGCAGCTCGGCGGGCAATTCGGCGGCAAAATGCGCGTCGAGGCCGCGGCGCCGGGTGACCAACCGTTCTTGACCTACGACTCGGTTGACTTGGCGGAGGTCATTCGGTTGACCAACAAGTTCAGCAACAATTTGATGGCGCGGCATTTGTTTCTCACGCTCGGCAAGGAACGCTATGGCGCCCCGGGGACCTTGGACAAGGGTGCCCAAGCGATCGCCGAATGGGCCCGCGAGCGCGCACTCGATCTGCAAGACATCGAAATCGACAACGGCTCCGGCCTTTCGCGCACCACCCATATTTCGGTTTTGCAAATGGCCCGTGTCCTCGAGGCGGCCTATCACAGCCGCTATGCGCCCGAGTTCATCGCGTCGCTGCCGGTGGCGGGCGTCGACGGCACCATGAAATCGCGCATGCGTAACGCGCCCGCGGGCTCAGTGCGTCTGAAAACCGGCCACCTCGACGATGTCAGCGGCGTGGCGGGTTACGTGAAGACGCCGACCGGCAAGACGCTCATTCTGGTGTCGTTGATCAACGATGTACACGCCAATGACGGCGGCGGGGAGCCCGTGCACGCGGCGATCGTGGCCTGGATGCAGGATAATTTATGAACCGGATACGGCTCTCTCAAGATCCCAGAGGATCGCGGTGACATCCTTGCGCAGCCAGAGGCCGAATCCAAGATAGCGGAACCGCCGCTGCAAACGCCGGCGGTACCAGGCGCCGGGGCGCAGATGCACCTCCCGGTCCGTCCGTTGTCGGTCGCAGTTCGCGCGCCAATCCTCGCTGGTCAAGGCGCAGACATAGGCTGCAGAGCGGGTCATCCGGGCGAAATTCGCGATCGCGCGCGCCGCAGCGCGATCGTCGAGATATTGGAGCACATCGTAACAAACGACCAGGTCGAAGGGATCGCGCGGAGCATGGTCGACCGCGGAGCCCGCTGTCCAGCCATAGCGGGCGCACAGGTACTCGCTCGCCTCGAGGCCCGTGTAGCGGGCGCGCGGCAGAACCTCGGCGAACGGCTTGCGCAGCAGACCGATGCCGCATCCGGCGTCGAGGATGGTACGAACGGGTATGGCCGCCTGCGCGAGGATGGCGGCAATCAAGCGGGCGCGGGCGCGCATCTCGCCGGGAGTGGTGACGCGGGTGCGGGGGTCCAAATAGAATTTCCGGAAATATTCGGCCCCGAAAGCCTGCACGATCTTGGGCTTCGCCGCCCTGTGCCTGGTGCCATCCGGCATTCGATCTACTCGACCGTCAAACTCTTGGCCAGATTGCGCGGTTGATCGACGTCCGTGCCCTTCAGCACCGCCACATGGTAGGCGAGCAGCTGCAGCGGGACTACAAACATCGCCGGCGCCTGCAGAGCGCTGGCGGCCGCCGGCATGCGAATCACCGTAACACCGTCGGTGCTTTCCATGCCCGCATTCGGGTCGGCGAAAACAAACAGCTGTCCGCCGCGGGCGCGAACTTCCTGGAGATTCGATTTGAGTTTCTCCAGCAGCTCGTTGTTCGGGGCCACCGCAACCACCGGCATGTCCTCGTCGACCAGCGCCAGCGGTCCATGCTTGAGCTCCGCCGCGGCGTAGGCCTCGGCGTGGATGTAGGAGATTTCCTTGAGCTTCAGGGCGCCCTCCATCGCGATGGCATGCAGCGCCCCGCGTCCGAGAAACAGGGCGTGCCGCTTGTCGGCAAAGGGTTCCGCCAAAACACGTATGCGGTCGTCGAGCTGCAGGGTTTTTTCCAGCAGCCCGGGCAGTTGCAGCAGCTGTTCGACCAGTTCGCGCTCGCGGCCGGCGCCCTGCGGGTTGTTCTTGGCGAGCGCCACGATCAGCATTCCCAGGGCGGTCAGCTGGGTGGTGAACGCCTTGGTGGAGGCGACGCCGATCTCCGGTCCGGCTCGCGTCAACAGCACCAATTCGGACTCCCGCACCATGGAGCTTTCGGCCACATTGCAGATCGTGAGAGTCGACAGGTAGGATTTGAGCTTGGCATTGCGCAGCGCCGCCAGCGTGTCGGCGGTCTCGCCCGATTGGGAGATCGTGACGAACAGCGTGTGCGGCGTGATCACGGGATTCCTGTAGCGATACTCGCTCGCGATCTCGACGCGCGCCGGTATGCGGCAGATCTCCTCGATGAAGTGGCAGGCCACCAGCCCGGCATGAAAACTGGTGCCGCAGGCCGCGATGTGCACCGCCTTGACGCGCTTGAATACCTGCGGGGCGTTCGGGCCAAACGCGGCATCCAATAATTTCACACCCGCCACGCGCTCCTCCAGCGTCTGCGCGACGGCACGCGGCTGTTCGTGAATTTCCTTGAGCATGAAATGCCGGTACTGCCCGCGTTCGACGGCATCGGCGGCCAAATCGCTTTCGCGCATGGGTCGCGATACCTCGACTCCGGCGCTGTCCAAGATCCGAATGGATCTTCGCCGAACCTCCGCAATGTCGCCTTCCTCCAGAAACAGGAAACGCCGGGTTACGGGCAGCAGCGCCGCCACATCCGAGGCGACGAAATTTTCATCGATGCCCAGACCAATGACCACCGGACAGCCCGAGCGCGCGAGCACGATGCACTCGGGATCGGTCTGCGAAATGGCCGCGAGTGCAAACGCGCCCTGCAATTCCGCAACGGTTTTGCGCACGGCCTCGTATAGGCCGGCCGAATTTGCCAGATGATGATGAATGCGGTGCGCGACGACCTCGGTGTCGGTCTCGGAGGTGAAGGTGTAGCCGAGGTCGGTGAGACCCGCGCGCAGGGCCTCGTGATTCTCGATGATGCCGTTGTGCACGATGGCAATGCCGTCGCGCGAAACGTGCGGATGAGCATTCTCGGTGGTCGGAACCCCGTGGGTGGCCCACCGGGTATGTGCGATGCCGACGTGTCCCGCGATGGGCGCGGCCTCGAGAGCCTGCGCGAGGGCATTGACTTTGCCGACCGCGCGGACACGCGCCAACCGGCCCTCGGCGGTGAGCACCGCAAGCCCGGCCGA
Organism: uncultured Gammaproteobacteria bacterium; assembly: GCA_963758145.1. Classification (GTDB taxonomy): domain Bacteria; phylum Pseudomonadota; class Gammaproteobacteria; order Steroidobacterales; family Steroidobacteraceae; genus Bog-1198. Next base: position 406,949 of record CAVWUK010000007.1, on the reverse strand, counting down.
ATCGTACCCGCGGTATTCCAGGCGCCTCAACCCCTCCATCAGAATGGGCACGGCATTCCGCTCTGCAACGACACCAACGATTCCGCACATGCTCTAAGGCTCGCTCCCACAGATAGTTCCGCCAGGGGCGCCTAGTGTGCCCGACCTCGACCGAAAATCTAGTATTTCGGCGCCATCTCTTAATATATATATAATATTATCATTATATTGCTATTACTTATATCACTCTAATATTTAATGAATAATACCAGCGGCAAGAAGTTTCAGAAAAGCCTCAACGGCGGCCTCGTCGGCCTGGTATTGCTCGCGGTGTTGGAACGCTCGGGTGAGGATTTGTATGGCTATGAGATTGCGAAGCGGCTCGCGGGCGCCAATGAAGGCAACTCATTATTCGGGGACGGCAGCATTTACCCGGTATTGCGTCAGCTTTGCGCCGGCGAACTATTGACCAGCCGCATCGTCCCTTCCTACTCCGGGCCGCCCCGGCGCTACTACCGCATCACCCTGAAGGGACGCGAGGTGTTGGCGGAATGGACGCGCATGTGGGACGACACCGTGGGTTTCGTCGGTCGCTTCATCGAACGCTGAGCGGGATTGGCGGGGCGTCCTAGGATTAGGGCTCCTATGGGCCGGCCCCCGGGGGCGCAATCGATCCGCCCAGCGCTTGGAACAGGGCGGCCGTATCGGCGTAGCGATTGGAGCGTGCTTGAACCAGACCCACCGCCGCTTGGCGATAGGTCTGCTCGGCACCAACCAGCGCCAGGTAAACGTGTATGGTGGCCAAGTGAACTCAAGCCCCTCGAGAACTCTCCAGTTCGCCAAGCCCGATCTCGACGGTTTTCTCCGGGCGATTGCCAAAGCCGTCGCCGATGGAGCAAAGACGGTGAGGATCGCCCCCGGCAGCGTGCAGGCCGTGTCGCTGACGAATTTCGTCCGCGCTCACTTGCCGGCCGACGTCACGGTCGAGGCGCTGGCGGAACTGCCCAACATCCCAGTGAGCGAGACGGCCGGAGTCGAGGCATCAACGGCGTGCGTCTTGGTGCCGCGGGAAGGGCAGGATCTCGCCTTCCTACTGTTGCACTTTCTCGACTGGCGCGGCGGCTGGCTGATCGCCCCAGAGACGGCGCGCTCCTCTTCGCGCTCGCCGTTGTTCCTGGTGGCCATGCCCAAGGCGGGCGCCAATCTGCTCGTCGAGTTTGCTCGTAGGCTGGGCTACCGGGACGGTGTGGAGTTCAAGGAATCAGCCGAGCCTGCACACTGGTATTATCTCGAACATTCGAACCCTCACACGGCGGCGACCGATTTCTTCAACGGCAGCCTTCGCCGGAATCCGTCGGATCCCCGTGCGCATGCGTTTGCGCGCACGCCCACCCTGTTCATCTACCGAAACCCGCTCGAGATCTGGGCGGCGGAGGGCGACGATGTTCAGAAGGGTGGAAGCGCACTTGCTCTCGGCTATCTGCGCGACCTTTCGCAGGCGAAGCGTCTGGAGTGCTTGCTGGACGACCCATGGCTCCTCGGGTCGGTGCGGGACCGCGTGGGTAGGTTCCTGGCGTGGCTCGATTTCCCAAGCGTCATTCCTCTCTCCTACGAGGAACTGATCGGGGCGAAGGGCGGTGGCGATGACCGTGCCCAGGAGGATCTGGTCTGGTCGATCCAGTTGAAGCTGAGGGTTCCGGGCCAACCGTGCCGAATTGTTGCCGGCATGGTCGAGGCCGGCGCACCGACCCTCGACGATGGAAATGCCGGCCGGTACCGCAAGGTGCTGACGAACCAACTCTTCCAGCAGTTCCTGCGTACCAAACAGGACTTCATGGATGTCCTGGGCTACACGGCGCAGGACTGGGCGCATGACCCGCTCATGTCCGAACGTGCCGCAGAATTCCGGCGGCAACCGCTGCGGCTTCTCGACATGAATGACATCGTGCCCCCCTTGCAGCTGCGCCGCAAAGACCAGTGAGCTCTTGACCAGCCGCATCGTTCCTTCCTATTCCGGACCGCGCCGAAGTTGAACCGGACGCGGCGTAAGCTTATGGGTGGGCCGCGGGCGGCGCGATCGATCCGCCCAGCGCTTGGAACAGGGCGGCCGTATCGGCGTAGCGATTGGAGCGTGCTTGAACCAGACCCACCACCGCTTGTTGATAGGTCTGCTCGGCGACAACCAGCGCCAGGTAGTTGACCGCACCGAGCTCGAGTTGATGATGCGCCACGTCGAGGGATTTTTGTGCCGCTTCCGCGGCGCGGCTCGCCGCGTTGAGGGCGTCCGCATCCGTGTCGAGCGCGTGCAAGGCATCCGCCACGTTTTGAAACGCGGTGAGCACGGCCAAGCGATACATCGCGGCGGCCTGATCCATCGCGCGCTCGGCGGCCCGCTTCCGGTGCAGCAGAGTGCCGCCCTCGAACAGCGTTTGCCCCGCGTCGGCGCCGATGGCCCAAAAGCCGGTACCCCCCTTGAACAGATCGCTCATCAGCGTGGCCGAGCTGCCGATGCTTCCGGTGATGGTCAACTGCGGCAGCATGTTGGCGGTCGCCACGCCGACCTCGGCCGTGGCGGCATGCAACTGCGCCTCCGCCGCGCGCACATCCGGCCGCCGCTCGACCAGCTGCGAGGGCACGCCGAGCGGCAAGTCGGCGGGTAACACCAACTGGTCCAGTTCGAAGGGCACGGATTTGAAATCAGAGGGCAAATGCCCGGTGAGAACGGCCAACGCATCGCGCGCCTGATGCCATTGCTTGTGCAACGGCGGCAACGTGCCCTCGAGCGCGGCCAGCGATGCCTCTTGGGCGAACACATCGGCCTCCGCAACCGCGCCCAGTTCGAATTGACGACGCAGAACCGTGAGCGACTCGCGGGCAAGCGTGATCATCCTCTCGGTCGCCGCTATTTGGGCCCGCAGGCCGGCTTCTTGAATCGCCGTCGTGACCACGTTTGCCGTGAGCGTCAGGTAGGTCGCGTCCAGCGCAAAGCGGCTCGCTTCGGCCTGCGCCTCCAGCGACTCCACTTGGCGCCGGTTCGCGCCGAAGATGTCGGGGACATAGCTCACCGTGACCTGAGGCGTGAACAGATTGAACAGCGCCGTGCCGGAGGTCAGCGTGGGCGCCAGCACACCGACAGCATTGCGTTGACGCTGCGCGTCGAAGTCCGCCTGGACCGCCGGAAAATACGACCCCCGCTGAGCCGCCGCCAATTCCATGGCCTGGCGCAGCGCCGCCTGTGCCGACAAGACCTGGGGATTCGCGCGCAGCGCCTCCGTCACCAATTCATCGAGTTCCGCGGAACCGAACAGCGTCCACCAATTTCTCGCCACCTCCTGCTGCTCCAGGAAGCGCTGCGCCGCTCCACCCACGCCCGGCGCCGAGGCGGTGGTGGGCGCCAGAGGCTTTTCCGTGTAGCGCGGGGCGCTGGGCGGCTCGGGGCGATGAAAGTCCGGTCCGACGCACGCCGCCGCCGATAGAGCCGCGACTGCGATATACACCGGCATGCGGCACCACGGCCTCATTCGCTCGCATCCCGCGGTAATTCCGCCGGCATTTCACGCGCGGTCGAGAATTTCATGATCAGCACCGGCAGCACCAGAAGTATCAGGATCGGAGCCAACAGCATGCCGCCGACCACCACCAGCGCGAGCGGCCGCTGAACCTGGGAACCAATGCCGGTCGAAAAGGCCGCGGGGATCAAGCCCACGCAGGCCACGGCGCAGGTCATCACCACCGGGCGCAATTGCGTGCGGCAGGTTTGCAGCATCGCGCTGGCGCGATCGAGGCCCGATTCCAGACTCAAGTGGTAATAGGACACCACCAGGATGCCGTCCATCGCCGCAATTCCAAACAGCGCAACAAACCCGATGGCGGAAGACACGCTGAACGCCGTGTCGGTGGCCCATAAAGCGAATATTCCGCCCAACAGCGCCATCGGGATCACGCTGGCGGCCAACAGGGCGTCGCGCAGATTGCCGAAATTCAGGTACAAGAGCAGAACAATCAAAGCGATCGACAGCGGCACGGCGACCATCAAGCGCCCGATCGCCTCCTGCAAATTGCCGAATTCCCCCACCCATTCGAGCCGGTAGCCGCCGGGCAGAAGCACCCGGTCATTGACCGCGCGCTGCGCCTCGAGCACGGCGCCGCCGAGATCGCGGCCGCGCACGCTGAACTTGATCGGCACGTAACGCTGCTGCTGCTCCCGATAAATGAATGCCGCGCCGGAAACCAGATGCACGTCGGCGACATCCTCGAGCGGCACCTGGATGACGCCGCTGCCGTTGGTGGCGGGCGCCGCAATGGGAATGCGCCGGATCGAATTCAGACTCTGGCGATAGGGGGCCGCGAGGCGCACCATCATCGGAAAGTGCCGATCGCTGGTGCCTTCGTACAAGTCCCCCGCGCTCTGTCCGCCGATGGCGGTCTGGATCACGGCATTGACGTCCCCGGGCGCAAGTCCATAGCGCGCAGCCCGCACACGGTCGACATCGATGCGAATGGTCGGCTGCCCGAGCGATCGAAACACCGCCAGATCGGTGATGCCCGGCACGTTGGCGAGCACGGCGGCAATCTCATTGGCCTTCTTTTCCAGGGTCTCCAAATCGTTTCCGTACACCTTGACCGAATTTTCTCCCTTCACGCCCGAAGCCGCCTCTTCGACGTTGTCCTGGATGTATTGGGAAAAGTTGAAGTCGACGCCCGGAAACTGCTGTTGCAGCTCCACGGTCATGCGCTGCGTGAGCTTTTCCTTGTCCATGCCGGCCGGCCAGGTATCGAAGGGTTTCAACGGCACGAAAAATTCCGCATTGAAAAACCCGGTGGCATCGGTGCCGTCATCGGGCCGGCCGTGCTGCGACACCACGGTCTCCACCTCGGGGTATTTTCTCATGAGTACGCGCATGCGGTTGACGTACGTGTCGCTATCCTCCAGCGAAATGGATTGCGGAAACGTCGCGCGGATCCACAAGTTTCCCTCCTCGAGCTTCGGCAGGAATTCGAGTCCCAGGGAGCGCACCGCGAAAATTGCCGCGAGGGCGATTAGCGCGAGGCCGGCAAAGGACACGATGCGGTTCGCCAGCACGAATTCGAGCGCCGGCTGGTACACGCGCCGCAATGCCCGCACCACCGCCGTCTCCCGCTCGGACACGACCTGGGGAAACAGCAGCAGACTCAAGGCCGGCGCAATCGTAAAGGTCGCGATCAATCCGCCCGCGATGGCATAGGCGTAGGTTTTCGCCATCGGCCCGAATATGTGCCCCTCGATGCCCGACAGCGTAAACAGCGGCACGAACCCGGCGATGATGATCGCGGCGGCGAAGAAGATCGACTGGCTGACCTCCGCTGCCGCCAGCGATATCGTCCCCATCTGGCCGCGAAAGCCGCTCGGGACGCGCATCCGGTGCAAGTGGCTGGGTCCGGTGCCCAAATGCGCGGAGGCCTCCGCAAGATGCCTGAATATATTCTCCACCATGATCACGGTGGCATCGACCACCAGCCCGAAATCGATCGCGCCCACCGACAGCAAGTTGGCGGATTCGCCGCGCAGCACCATGAGTCCGATGGCGAATGACAGGGCGAACGGTATGGTCATGGCGACGATCACGGCGCTGCGCAAATTGCCGAGGAATGCCCATTGCAGGAAGAATATCAGCGCAATGCCGGCGACCATGTTGTGCAGCACGGTGTGGGTGGTGATGTTGATCAAGTCGCTGCGATCGTAAATGCGTCGAATGCTGACGCCGGGAGGCAGGATCCCGCTCTTGTTGATGTGCTCTACTTCGGCTTCGACGCGCTTGATGGTGGGCACGCTTTCGGCGCCGCGGCGCATCAGCACGATGCCCTGCACGATGTCGTCCACGTCGTTGTAGCCGGCGATGCCGAGCCGCGGCAGATGGCCGATCGTCACCTGCGCCACATCGCCGATGACCACCGGCGCGCCCTGGTTGTTGGTGATCAGCGTATGGCGGATCTCGTCCGCCGAATGAATCAGGCCGACGCCGCGCACCACGGCGGCCTGCTCGCCGAAATCGACCGTTTGGCCGCCGACATTGATATTGGCGTTGCCGAGAGCGGTCAATACCTGCGGCACCGACAACCCGTTGCCCACCAATTTGTGCTGATCGATGGCGATCTCGTAGGTCTTGGTCTTGCCGCCCCAACCGGTCACATCGATGACCCCGGGCACCGCCTTGAAGCGCCGCTCCAAGACCCAGTCTTCGAGGGTTTTCAAGTCGGTCACCGAATAATTCGGCGGCCCGACCACCCGATAACGGTAGATTTCGCCGATGGGGCTGGTGGGAGAAATTTGCGGCTGCGCGCCGTTGGGCAGCGCCGCGAGCTGCGATAAGCGGTTGGTCACCCATTGCTCGGCTTGGTAATAGGTGAAGTCGTAGGTGAATTGCACCTTGACATCGGAAAGCCCGAACAGCGATATGGTCCGTATAGCCTGCACGTTTGGAATGCCGGCCATCTGAATCTCGAGCGGGATGGTGATGTAGCGCTCGATTTCCTCCGCGGATTGCCCGGTGCTCTGGGTGACCACGTCGACCAGCGGCGGCACCGGATCCGGATAGGCCTCGATGTTGAGCGCCATGAAGCCGGCGACGCCGGCGCCCAGCATCATGACCAGCAGCGCCACGATCAGCACCCGCTGCCGCAGCGCGAACGAGATGATTGCGTTCACGACCCGGGCACTGCCGCCTGATCGATGAAGAGACCGCCCTTGGTGACGATCCGCTCCCCCGGCTTGAGACCATCCTCCACCTCAACCAAGCCGTCGTTGGTGCGGCCCGTGCGGATGGCGCGGTAGGCGAGCAGTCCGTCCCCCTGCAGCACCCACACATGCGCGGCATCGCCCTCGTAAACGGCGGCGGCCTCCGGTATGGCGGGTGCTTGCGAAGCGGCGCTGGTTTGGATGCGAAAGTTGGCGAACATTTCCGGCTTCAACGCCAGATCGCGGTTCTCGATTTCCGCCCGCACCGCCAATCGGTGGGTCACCGGGTCGATGATGGCGGCGATATAGGTCACGCGCCCGACGAAGGTGCGCTTCGGATAGGCCGCCACATGAACTTCCATGACCTGTCCCTGCTGCACCGCCCCGGAATCGGCCTCGCGGACATTCGCCAGCAGCCAGACGCTCGTCGGATCGGCGATGGTGAATACCGGTGTGCCGGCGCCCGCCTGTACATACTGGCCCGGACCCACCTGGCGATCCACGACCACCCCGGCGATCGGTGCGCTGAGCGGCGCGACCGCATCGATCGTGTGAGCCTCTTCGAGAGCATCGATCTGCGCATCGGACTTGCCCAAAATCTTGAGCCGGTTGCGCACCGAATGCACCGAGGCTTCCGCCGCCGCGAGATCCGCCTGCGCCGATTGCCAATCCTGGAGGCTCCCGCCCTTGGCATCGAGCAGTGCGTGCTTGCGCGATTCATTGATGCGCGCGAGCTTGAGCTGCGCCACCGCCGTGGCGAGATCGCTTTGCGCCTGCACGAATTCCGAGGCTTCCACGGTCGCGAGCGTCGCGCCCTTGATCACGACATCGCCCAGCCCCGCGACCACGCGGGTCACCCGCCCCGAATAAGGTGAGTAAACCGGCGTGGTGCGATCGCCGTTGACGGCAATCTTGCCTTCGGTCAATTCCTGGCTGACGAAACCGTGCAGGTCCACGGTTTCTATGGTCAAGGTTTTCATTTGTTGGGCGCTTGCGCGGAAAGTTCCCGGCGGGGATGTCTCGCCGGCCGGAGTCTCGCGCTTGCCGAAGATCTTGCCTCCCAACCAAAAGCCCAAAATCACTAAAATCACCACCGCCATTCCGATAGCCGCCGCCCGCACTTGACGCTCTTTAGACCAGGCGCGCCGGTTGATCGCCTCCTGGCCGCTCGGCTCCCGCCCAGGATCGCTCGGAAATTCGGTCATGCATGAACTCCGTAAACTCGCACAGTCGAACGCCCGCGCCAATCGGTCACGCAGTGTGCCACAGCCGTTAGAAGGGGACGAGCGCAGCCGGACGCAGTAGAGCCAATCTCTTGTCGAGCCGCTGTTTAAAAATCCATGGGCGCATGGCTGAACCTCGTTCGTGGACGAGATCCGATCATGTCGATGTCCCCAAACCAGGGCTACTCGGAAGTTTCACAGTTCCCCGGCGACGCCTGCTTGACCGAGAATCGGTTCGATGGCATTCATTCAGAGACGACACGGTGTATCCGCGAGGCGGGTGATCTGCGCTGCCGCGGCTATGGCTGATTGGGCCGGGGTTGCCGGTTGCGCCGTGGGGCCGAATTTCCACAAGCCGCAAGCGCCCAAGGATGCCGGCTACACCAGCGCGCCGCAGCCGCAGGCGGCCGCGTCGGCGAACGTGCTCGGTGGCGATGCGCCGCGGTTCGTGAGCGGGCAGGATGTGTCGTTCAAATGGTGGCAAGCGTTCGCCAGCGCGGCATTAAACTCCCCAGTCGAGCAGGCATTTCGCGCCAACCACACCATTAGCGCGGCGCAAGCGGCGCTGCGCCAGGCACTCGGCGGCGGCTGGTGGAATCGCGGGGGTAAACTCGCTTCGCCCAACAGCGGAGAATCGGAGTGAAGCGAATGCCCGTTGTGTCCTCGGAGCCCTCCACGGCGGTTTCGCCGGGCAAGAGGATCCTGTGTATCGAGGACAATCTGGAGGCGGCCACGCTGATTGCGGAGGATCTGCGGGAGCGGGGCTATGCCGTGACGATCGCGCGCGACGGTCGCTCGGGCTTCGCTGCGATACTGCAGGCCAGACCCGATCTCGTGCTGTGCGACGTCAACATGCCCGACATGGGGGGCTTTGAGGTGCTGGAGTCGCTGCGGGCGCTCGCATCCGAGTTCGCCGCCGTACCGTTCGTTTTCTTGACAGCAAACCGGGATCGCGACAGCGAAGTGAAGGGGCGACGGCTCGGAGCGGACGATTACCTCACCAAGCCCATGGATTTCGAACTTCTTGCGGCCATTATCGCGCGCTTGAGCCAGGGACAGCGCCGCGAAGTTTGGTATCGTCCCAACCTGGACGAGGAACCGAATCCGGTGCAGGCCCCGTCAAACGCCTCGTAGACCCGTGAGATGCCCATGGACCATACAATCGACACTAGGCCGACCTATCTGCCATTGCCGCGAAGGGATCAGAAGGCTCGTTCACCGCGTTGGAAGCGATGGCTCAAGCCGCACTCCCTGCGCCTGCACCTGTACTCGATCGTTGCGGTGCTTTTCGTACTGGTGATCGGGCTGGGCGCCTTTGGCTTCGCGCGGCTCAGCGACGTCAACCGGGCATCCGAGATCATTCGCAATCATTGGCTGCGTGACATGCGGATTCTGGGCGATATCAGCAACTATATGTCGGATTACCGCGCTGCGGAGGCCACCCGGCTGCTGTCCTCGACGCCGCCGGAATTCGCCGCCAGCGAAAAGGCGATTGCCGCGCTCGACGCCACGGTGGCGCGCAGCCAGCACGACTACGAAGAGAATCCTCAGGACGCGTCGGAGACCTTGCTCTACGCGCAGTTTGCCGAGCAATGGGCCGCTTACAAGTCCGTTGCCGCCCAGGTGATCGCGCTCGCGCGCGCTGATCACGGATCCGAGTCGGCGGCGCTTTACAATGCGGATTCGCGTCGGGCGTTCGACTTATCGAGCGACACGCTGAGCCGACTCACGGATGAGACCGTCTCCAAGGCGCGCCTGGCCAGCGATCGAGCCGCGCGTACTTACCAGCATGCTCGAACGATGATCGGGACAGCCATGGTGCTGGCCACTTCACTGCTATGCAGCGTCATTATCTACATCAGCCGCTGCATCTTGGCTCCCTTGCTCAAGCTCGCGACCTGCATGCGCAGCCTGGCCGGTCACGAAACGGAAATCTCCATCCCCGGCGGCCAACGCGACGACGAGATCGGTGAGATGGCGCGCGCCGTCGCCATATTTCGTGACGATGCCGTGACTCTCGTGAACAGTCAGCGTCGCCTGATCGAACAAGCCGCCGCGCTGGAGGAGGGGCTCGAGAATGAAAAGCGGCTGACGGCTCAGCAACGTGAATTCGTGTCCATGACGTCGCATGAATTCCGAACTCCTCTGAGCATCATCGATGGCCATGCGCAGCGCTTGATCAAGATGAGCGACAGGCTCGATCCACAGGATATCGCCGATCGCGGTGCGCGCATCCGCAATGCGGTGCAGCGAATCACGATCATCATGGACAGCCTGCTGGCCACATCGCGCGTTTTTGACGGACAAGTCGTGTTCCACCCGACGGCCGTGGATCCCGGTTCCCTATTGCACGAGGTGTGTCAAGTGCATCGCGATGCGACCCGCGGGGTCATCATTCGCGAGGACGTTTCGGCGTTGCCGGCGACGATCCATGGTGATCCGAACCTGCTGTTTCATGCGTTCAGTAATCTGCTCTCGAATGCCATCAAGTATTCGCCGGCAGGAAGCCCGATCGAAATCACTGCCCGGCAGGAGCCGGACCTCCTCGTCGTCCAGGTGCTCGACCACGGCATCGGCATCCCCGCACGCGATCGCAGCCGGCTATTCGAGCGCTATTTCCGCGGCAGCAATGCGACCGGCATAGCCGGCACCGGAGTCGGCCTCCATCTGGTATCCATGGTGGTGAACCTGCATCACGGACAAGTGTACGCGGAGAGTTTGGAGGGGGTGGGCTCGCGATTCATCGTGCGCCTTCCGCTGCACGCGCCGGCGATCGGTTCGCCAGCAGGGAGTACAGGTGTTCCCCTATCAGCCTAGAAATCGATGGATAGGATCATGGAGATTCAGATGCTTTGGCACCGTGTCCAGCAGACCTCCAAGCTCACGATTCAGCTCGCCGGATTAGTTCTCTTGTGCGCAAGCGTGATCGTGGTCGCCTTACCGACGAAATCCTGCGCCGAGACGGCTGCGCCGCAGACCGGGCAATTGACCGCTTATGAACAGATCCAGCGCGGAGCCCAGCTTCGAGCCGATATTGACGCAGCTTACAAGAAACTACGGGCGTCTAAGTCCTTGAAGGATACGGTCCATGATGGAAACGACGTCACCGCGATCGTTCTCAAGTACATCCCCCTCGGCATCTCGTTCGACGATGCGGAAGCAATACTCGAGGCGGCCGGCTGCACGGTTGGGCCTCCGATACAGGGGCACATATCTGCAAGAACTCTTATGGCGGATCGGCTTTTGGCCCTCAAGCACGCGTTCGCCGTCGATTTGGCGCCGCGAGTTCCCGGTGATTTCAGCGTCGTCGACAACGTCAGGGCAACAATTTATCTGGACTACGTGCCCAATGCAGACAGGCATTAGCCCTGCATTCGGGGAAGCGAAAGCGCGCTATTTGCGCACTTTTGGCGGTCCCGCAGACGGATGATTCAATCGATACACCATATTCTTCAGTTCGGTGGGGTCGAGCTCTCCGTCTTTATTCTTGTCCGCAAAATCGAACTCCGCTTGCATGAAGCGCATGAATTCTTCTTTGGACACCTTGCCGTTCTTGTCCGTGTCCATGAGCTGCAGAAGCTGCGCGAGCGGAGTAAGTCCGGTCGCAAGTTTAGCGCTGGGAGCGGCGACCGACGCATCGTCAGCTACTGCAATGGTTATGATGGAACCCGCTGCAAGAAAGACTGATGCCGCGACCATCGTTGTAAATATCTTCGACATGCTGACCTGTCCTTTACGTCAACTTGATTGCGCGAGTTCGAGCGGAGCCATTGTACTCCTAGAACTTGACCAGGATGCCGAACGCCCACATGGACTCGCGCCTCACAAGATCCGGGTACCACACGCCGCCCTGACCGGCGCACGCGGTCTGCGCTTGCGACAAACTACCGGCTCCGTATCCGGAACTTGCGCCGTTATTGCACGCGTAATCTTGTGGCGAGCCGTTGTTGCCGTAGGGAGGCGTCACGCCGCCCGGGCCTGCGAAGTAGGGAACGCTCGAATGGCGATATCCCACTTCAGTCCACCAGGTGATCCAGTCGTTGGGCATGTACTGGAAATTGATGGTGGAATCCCACTGGCGCAGCGTCTGCCCCGGAAGCTCCGAGAAGTACGGCGTACCGGTCGAGGCCGTCGCCCCGTTGATCGGCGGCAGCAGGGTCAGGTAGCGGCCCGGATTGGTCATCGCGCCGCCGCCAAACGTGACAGCCCAAAGGTCGTGGTTAAACCAGTAGCGGTCGTAGAGCATCCAGCCGAGAAAATCGCTTTTGTTCGGCCCGCTCGAGCAGGCGACGCCCCCGCCATACTGACAGCCCGCGTCCAGCGTGAGCGAGAACGCGGCCTTGGACAACCCCCAGCCGTTCGTCTTGTTGTCGTAATATTTCACCTCGATGCTATCGTCGGTGTGAATACGAGTGACGCGTGCGTAATTGACCGGCACGCCATTGACGACATTGACCGGCACGCCATTGACGGTGGCAGGGTAATTCGCTAGGTTGTCCTGGCCGACGCCGTAATTATTGAAGACCAACTTGAGGTTCTCGTTGGGCAGCCACAGGATCTGTCCACCCACTCCCGGATGGGAGTTGAACTTGGCATAGGACGCCCAGCCGTTGATGATCCACGGCTCGATCTTCAGCTTGTTGGTCGGGAACCACTGAATTCTCAAACCATTGAAGACCCAGGGTGTGTTCGATGACACGTAAGAGGGCTGATAAGTCCAGTTGTCATAGTTATAGAAACTGAAGAGTCCGATGTACGAGGCGAAAATTCCCGCATCGACATTGAGCCCATGGCTCACATCCCAATGATAGCCGACGTTCGCTTCCGCGACGTAGCGATATGCGTCCTGGAGGTCCCATTGGCCGACGCCTCCAATATTGCCCGAGCTCGAGTCATTGCGCGGTATCGTTGTGGCAAACAACCCATACATGGAAAGGAACCGAGCCTTGACGTCCTCCCAGTGGAAATCACCTCCAAAGCTGACCTGCTCCAGCTGAACTTCGCCCGCGCGAAACTCCTCGGTCGACCCAACGATCGTGTGATCCACCGGGTGGTTGAAGTCGGTCACGTAGTAACTGTCAAAGCGGATATCCGGCGTGAAGAACTTCGTATCGAACGCCGGTGCATGGTTGCGTGGGTTGCCGTTCAGCCAGGTGAAGTCCGCGTAGGCAAACGGGGTTTCGTTATCGACCTCGGGGCCAGGCTCGGGCGCCTGAAGGCCCAAAGGTACCGTCGCCACGAGCACCGGAGCCGGAGCTTTGGGCGCAGCTGCAAGGGCCGGACCCGTGACCGGTGCCGTTGCCGGAACATTCATCACAATGTCATGCCGAGTCGCTTTGTTCGCAACGACTTCAAGCGAAGGCACTACAACGTCCGGGTAGCCATCCACCTGTGAAGTGATCGACCACGTGCCGGGCGGAAGATCGGCAAATGAATAAATGCCCTCGCTATTGGACACCGTTGCGCGAATGCCGCCCCCGCCCACTTTGATGGCCGTCACGGTCGCTTCCGCAACCGGGAGCATGGCGGAATTCTTGACGATCCCGACGATCGTTCCCGACGATACTTTGACCACCGCCCCCGCGGATTCCTGGGCCCGGACTGCAGGCATCGAAAGCCCGGTCGCTATAACGGATATCAGAAAGCTTTGCAGGTACTGTTGGATCTTCATCGAAATCCTTGGCCGCGGTGCGAAACGTCGACGACGGCGTCAGCTTACCGAGGGCCAAGAGCGTGGCTAGACCAAAGGGTGTTAAAAAAACGTATGCGGCGCGTGAGATAAGTTGTTAACAAGAGACGGAGCTCCGGACACGTTCCCGCTTTGCAGGTGTACGGTGTCACGCCGCGTCGACCCAAATCACCAGATCGCGATTCGTCTGCACGTTTCTCTGGAAGCTGAGTCCGATAATTCACGCCGCCGGAAATATTTACTTTTTTTTAACGCCGCCGATGCTAGATTCACCGCGTATGGAGCCGCGACCGTGTTCGTCAACCGTGAACAAAAGACGTAGGAGAATCCTCTGTGTCGAGGACGACCTCGATACGGCGTCATTGATCCGCGAGGAACTCGTCGATCGCGGGTTCGAGGTTCAAGTAGCCTACAACGGCTTTGACGGTCTGGCGGCCATTCTCAGGGACCCTCCGGACCTCGTTCTGTCCGACATATGCATGCCCGGGATGTCGGGGTTCCAGCTGCTCGAGCGGCTCACGTCCATGGAGCCGCGTTTCGAGAGCATGCCTTTCGTGTTCCTCACGGCGCTGGGTGATCATGACAGTGAGCTCAAGGGGTGGCGGCTCGGCGCCGACGATTACCTCGTCAAGCCCGTGGACTATGATGTGCTTGCCGCGCTGATTGCCGCGCGGCTCGCACGCGTCGCCCGCAGCGCGGTCTGGCCCACACTCGTCGGTCTGCGCGAGCGTGAAGTCGAGACGCTCACCTGGGCCGCACGCGGCAAGACATTCCAGGAAATCGGAACGATTCTCAGTTTGAGCAAGCGCACCGTCGAGTTTCACCTCGACAATGCGCGCAGGAAACTCGGTGTCGCCACGCGCACGCAGGCTCTCATCAAAGCTGCGAAGGGGCATCTGATCCAGCCTTGAGTCACGGCGTCTTGATCATCACGATGCACTGTGATGCGCATTGAGAAGATCCGTTACTCCGCGCAAGGCCGCAGCGGCATCCGCCTCGTCTCCCTGCCGACACTCACGGAGCGCCATCCGCAATTGCCCCTTCATCCAAAGCGCCTCCGCCGCGGTGTACTCGGAGCCATCGGAGGCGAACATGCGCATTTGTCCCGCTTTGGCCGGGCGCAAGGATTCAACAATCCGCTGCGCGCTCACGCACTGTTCAGTGAGTGCAGGACTGCAGTCGCCCTGTGCCTGAGTTGATGCTGCCAGCAGGTAGGTCAATCCGACGATAGAGAAAATAGTGCAACTCATACAAATTCTCCGAATGAAAGCTTTCTTTCATAGTACGGAGACTCGAGCGCGCGCCTAGACCGACAGCCGTTAAAAAAAAGGCGCCCCGTTCTGTGAGGTGCCGGCGGACGGTACGGCGTCGACGACGAGCCGGTAACCGACGCCTGGCTCGGTGAGAATATGGCGCGGTCGACTGGAGTCGACTTCGATTTTTCTGCGCAGACTTCCGATGTAGACTCGCAACCCGCGCGACCCATCCCGATTCGGACCCCATACCTCGTTGATGATTGCGGCGTGCGTGACGATACGATCGCCGTGGCGCGCAAGTGTTTCCAGTATGCGGTGTTCGAGCGGTGTCAGGCGCACCTCGCTGCCATCTCGCCGCTGGGCGACACGCCGGCCGAGATCGATCGAGACGTCGCCGAGTTCGAGTACGCCCATTGGCAGTTTGCCGCGCACGTGACGCCGGACGACCGATCGCACGCGCGCCAGAAGCTCGGGCGCACTGAACGGCTTAATGACGTAGTCGTCCGCCCCTTTCTCAAACGCGGCGAGGCGCTCGGCTTCGGCAGTGCGTGCCGACAATACGAGGATCGGTACCGGCGACCAGGCGCGAATTGCAGTAATGACGTTGATGCCGTCGCGATCGGGTAGACCGAGGTCGACCAACACGACATCCGCCTTGTGCAGCCGAGCGTCCTGCTCGCCGCGAGAGGCGGTACCGGCAATCACGACCCTGAAGCCGCTTGTCTCAAACAACATGCTGAGAACGTTCTGAATCGCCGTATCGTCCTCAACGATCAGAACAAGATGCATTGCCTCGGTCATGCGTGATTCATCGGCGGTTCATGCGGCGGCGGTTTGAGCGGCAGAGTAATCTCGAAGCGCGCTCCACCGGATTCGACGCGTATGGCGGATATGTCGCCCCCATGCAACCGCGCCACCGCACGACAGATCGCAAGACCGAGACCGACGCCGACGACGTTGCTCTCGGATCGCCCGCGCTCGAACTTGTCGAATAGGCGTTCCGGATCGCCGGCTGGAAAACCGGGGCCGTTGTCTTCCACGCTGATCATTACGCTGGCGCCGACGAGGCATGCTCCAATGACGATTGTCGTTTCGGAAGGAGTATATTTCGCGCAATTTTCCACGAGATTGCTCAGCATCTGAACGATTAGGCTGCCTTCCACAAGCAGCATCGGAAAATCCGCCGGCACATTCACGAGCACGCGCCGGCACACCAGCCTGCCTTCGTTCTGCCGCAGCGTCACGCCAATCAAGTCCTCCAGCGAATGGCGCTCACGCTTAACCCCAGGGGCTCCGGTTTCCAGGCGTATGAGTTCGAGCACATTTGACAAGAGCTCGGTCATATCGCGTGCCTTGTCCTCAATCAAGCGACCGAGCGTCGTGCGCCGGTGCACATCCAGAGGAAAGCTCTCGTGCGCCATCATGCTGCCTGCGCCCGCGATTGCCGACAGCGGTGTACGCAGATCATGCGATATCGAGGCAAGCAAGGTGTTTCTAAGCGCCGCTCGCTCCGCGGTGAGGCGCGCGGCTTGCGCTGCGTCCGCGAGCCGCGCTCGCTCGAGAGCCAGCGCGAGCTGGTTGGCGAGAGCCTCCAGAATACGACTCTGCTCGGGCAACAGGGCACGTCTCGGCTCCGATGGTCTCAGGACCAGCACTCCCCTCACGTCCTGGCTACCGATCAGCGGCAGATACATGAACCGTTCGGCAGGGAAATGCTCGGAACCGAGACCCGCGCGCCGCTGATGCTCTACGACCCATTGGCAAATCGCCCTGTCCGGCGAGCGCTTGCCGGTCGCTCGCGAATCGTGCAGCTGACCCTGCTCGTCGCGCACCAGAACTAATGCCGAACCACGGGACAGTTCGGCGATGTGCCGCTCTGCCGCCATCGCCATCGTGCCGGCATCGCGCGTGACCGTGAGCTCGCGGGTCATCGCATACAGCGCCGCCGTTCTGCGTTCGCGAGCCGCCGCTGCCGCCGTTTGCTGCCGCACGGCAGCTACCAGGTTGGCGATAATGATCGCCACCGCCAGCATCACGCCGAAGGTGACGAGGTAATGCGGATCGGACACGAAGAAGCTGAATCGCGGCGCGACGAAGAAGTAGTCGAATGCCGCAACATTTGCCAGGGAAGTGAAAACTGCCGGGCCGCGGCCGAGACGCAGAGCCGCGAACGTGGCGCCAAGCATGTAAACCATGGCCATGTCGATCAAATCGAAATGGTCGAGCATCGGCAACGCCATGGCCGTGCAGAGTGCCGTCAGACCAAGGGCGGCGACGTAAGACAACAGCCGCTTCGTCTTCATGGTGCGTGCGCTCGCCAAACCGTCGTCATCGGCAACGCCGCTCTTATCCCGGGCGATCACGATTATGTCGGCGTCGACGCAGTTGCGCATGAGTGTGGCCGCGGTGGAGCGGCGCAACGGGCGCCACCCGATGCGCCGACGCGAGGCTCCCATGAGGATGGTTCTCGCGCCGTGCAATCGCGCGTATTCCTGCAGCGCATCCGGCGGCGAGGCCGCCATGAGCGTTGCTGTCTCCGCGCCGAGCGATTCGGCGAGGCGGCTCCACTCCATGGGCGAGTCCGGATGGGGCCGCGATTTGCCGAGGAATCCGGGGGGTTCAACGCACACCACTGTCCAATCCGCACTTATTTCCTTGGCCAAGCGGTGGGCTGCTCTCACCAGCTGCTCCGCTTGATCGGCGTCTGCATCCGGTGCGATCGCCACAATCACGTGCTCGCGGGCATCAAGCGCCGCAGGAGCGCCGCAATCCATTGAATCCGCTTCGCCGTCGACAGCGATTGAATTGGCCCATGGGTCGATGG
Organism: uncultured Gammaproteobacteria bacterium; assembly: GCA_963758145.1. GTDB lineage: Bacteria > Pseudomonadota > Gammaproteobacteria > Steroidobacterales > Steroidobacteraceae > Bog-1198. The sequence goes on along the minus strand of CAVWUK010000007.1, from coordinate 389,263 downwards.
CATCGGCGGCGGCGGGTGCCGTTCGGCGATCAGGAAAATAGGCGATGTTCATGACAAATCCTGGTGAAAAATGTCTGCAGCACGCCGCTGGATCGCAATCGCCAGTGTTCGCGGATTTCTCGAGCGAACAGAGCAGTTGGCGTGAAAGGTCCGTTGCCGGCGCACGCCACGCCGCATCTAGAATTTGACCATGACTCCGGCTCCCCAGATGAGTTCGCGCGTGCGAAGATCCGGGAACCAATCACCCGCATCGCACTGGCCGGTGACCGCGCTGGCGCCGCCGCCGACACAGCTTCCGGGAGAGCCGTTATTACCGCCGGGGGGCGTCACACCGCCTCCTCCCGACCAGTAGGGCACGTCCGAATGCCGAAACGTCCCTTCGGTCCACCAGGTAATCCAGTCTTTCGGCATGTACTGGAAGTTGAGCTGCGAATCCCATTGATAGAGCTTTTGTCCGGGTTGCTGCGTAAAGTACGGTGAACCGGTTGCGGCCGTGGCTCCATTGATGGGCGGGGTCAGTGCCAGGTAGCGGCCCGGATTGTTCATGAAACCGCCGCCAAGGGTGATCGCATACAGATCGTTATGGAACCATGTGCGGTCGTAGAGCATCGCGCCGACAAAATTCTCCTTGTTTGGCCCGCCCGTGCAGTGCACGCCGCCGCCGTACTCGCAGCCGATATCGGCCGTAAAGCTGAATGCCATTTTTGATACCCCGGCGCCGCCCCGGCCGTGCGCGTCGTAGTACTTCACCAGGATGCTGTCATCCTCGTGAATGCGCGTCACTTTCGACCAGTTAACGGGCGGCCCCGCCCCCACGAAAGATCCCACAGAAGCCAATGGGTTACCCCCATTTTGAGGCTGGCAGAGCGTGTCGGTAGTTCCTACGATGCCGTTTCCGCCCGATTGGCAGCTCACATTATCTTGTCCAATCGAATAGCTGTTGAATACCATTTTGAGCGAGTCGTTCGGAATCCAAAGGATCTGGCCGCCGAAACCCGGCTTGCTGTTGTACTTGGCATAGGATTGCCAGCCGTTGATGAGCCACGGTTCGATCTTGAGAGTCTGCGTCGGCCACCACTGCACGCGCAGTCCGTTGAAGAACCACGGTGTGTTGGATGAAACGAACGACGGCTGGTAGGTCCAGTTATCGAAGTTGTAGTAGCTGAACAGTCCAATGTACGAAACGAAGATGCCCAGGTCGACATTGAGGCCGTGGTTCACGTCGAAGTGATACCCGGCATTTGCTTCCGAGAAGTATCGGTAAGCGCCTTGCAGGTCCCATTGGCCAATCTCGGAGCTCGCATCGTTGCGCGGCGTGGTGGTTGCGAACATGCCGAACATCGAAAGAAAGCGCGCTTGCACGTTATCCCAGTGAAAGTTACCGCCCAAGCTGACCTGCTCAATCTGGAATTCCCCGGAGCGGAACTCCTCGGTCGAACCGACGATCGTATGGTCAATCGGGTGATTGAAGCTTTGCAGGTAGTTCACGTCGAACCGGACTTCGGGCGTAAAAAACTTCGTGTCGAATATCGGCGTCGTTTCACGCGTGTTGCCGTTCATCCAACCAATATCGCCGACTGCAAACGGCGTTTGCAGATCCGGTTCCGGGGCGGGTGCCGGCGTCTGCAGCGCCTCGGGTATTATCGCCGCCATCTGGGCGGCAGTAGGCGCAGCAGTTGCGGCGGCCGGCGCGGCAGCAACAACCGGCGCCGCCGGCGCCGTCACCGGAACGTTCATGACGACATCATGGCGCGTGGCCTTGCTCGGGACCACTTGCAACGAAGGCACCGCGACGTCCGGATAACCCTCAACCTGTACGGTGAGAGACCAAGTGCCGGGCGGGAGGTCGGCAAACGAATAAACGCCGTCGCTGTTGGATACCGTTGCGCGAATGCTGCCGCCGTCCGCTTTCACCACGGTCACGGTTGCCCGCGCTACCGGAAGATTGGATGAATTCGTGACTACGCCGACGATCGTTCCCGACGATACCTTGACCATCGCGGCGTTGGAATCCTCGGCCCGCACCGCCGGCATCAAGAGACCGGCCGCAAGAATGGATATCAATATACTCGCCGGGCAAGCGTGGATCCTCATCGCCTTCATTTTCATCTCCTCAATCCCTTGCCGGATTCGCGGGAACGTCATCGCATTTCTTGGACACGGTGCGACACATGCGTCAACGCTGAAGCGCCGGCAAGCCGATCAACGATAGACGGATCGGTGTGAAATCGCTGTGAAAAAAGGCTCCCTCTGGGTGTAATCAGCAAAAATGTACGTGTTATCACCTAGATACCACTCAAAGGGCTTGACGCAGCTCGCGGCGCGAGTGTTGCAGACACGCTGTATCGCTTTCCGGCGCCTCGGCCTTGCCGTCGCTCCCTCGATCAATCGATTCTTTCGCCGTGCAGCGATATATCCAGGCCCTCGCGTTCCTGCTCCTCGGTCACCCGAAGTCCAATGGTTGCGTCGATCATCTTCAAAATTACGAAACTGACCGTGAAGCCATAGATGAGCGTTGTGCCCACGCCCCAAAGCTGGGTGACCACCGATCCATCCGCGCCGCTGATTTCCTTGCTGGCGAAGACGCCTGTCAGCAAGGCGCCGACGATGCCGCCGATGCAATGCACACCGAACGCGTCGAGCGAATCGTCATAGCCGAGAGCGCTCTTCAGCGTGGTCGCGGCGAAGAAGCATATGACCCCGGCAACGAGACCGATGACGACCGCCGGTATGGGCCCGACAAAGCCCGACGCCGGTGTGATGGCGACCAGTCCGGCGACGGCACCGGAGGCGATACCCAAGACACTGGGTTTGCCCTTGGCGACCCATTCGGCGAACATCCAGCTCAATGCGGCGGCGGCGGTCGCAATCTGGGTCGCGGCCATCGCCATGCCCGCTCGTCCGTCTGCGGCGCCGGCGGATCCGGCGTTGAAGCCAAACCAGCCAACCCACAACAGCGAAGCGCCGATCAGGGTGAAGGTCAGGTTGTGCGGCGGCATGGCTTCCCTGCCGTATCCGATGCGCTTGCCGAGCACCAAGCAGCTCGCGAGGCCGGCGATACCGGCGTTGATGTGCACCACGGTGCCGCCGGCGTAATCAAGCACGCCCTTCACGTTGAGCCAGCCGCTCGGTTCCCACACCCAGTGGGCGATCGGGCAATACACCAGGAGCGACCAGGCCGACATGAACACGAGCATCGCAGAGAATTTCATGCGATCGGCAAATGCGCCCGCGATCAACGCCGGAGTGATGATCGCAAAGGTCAGCTGAAACATCGCATAGACGGTTTCCGGAATGGTGAGCGCCAAATGCGACACGGTGAGCTTGTTCGCGTCCTTCATGAACGTCATGCCGTTCAATAGCGCACGGCTCGAGCCTCCCAGGTAAGGGCTTCCCGGAGTGAATGCCCAGGAATATCCGATCAGCCACCAAAGGAGCGTGACCACGCAGGTGATCGCGAAGCTTTGCATGAGGGTCGACAGCACGTTCTTCTTGCGGACCATTCCGCCGTAGAAGAGCGCAAGGCCCGGTATGGTCATCATCAACACCAACGCCGTGGAGGTGAGCATCCACGCGGTGTCGCCGGAATTGATCTTGTCGACGCTGACGAGCTGCGGTTCCGTAGGCGCGGGCGCCGCCGCCGCGGGCGCCGCCGCCGCGGGCGCCTGCTCCTGAGGCGCCGCGGATGCCGCTGCACCGGGCGCTTCTTCGGCCCACGCAGCGGGAATCGAGAACGTCAACAAACTCAAAAGGACTATTTGAGGCAGTTTAGTCTTCAACGCGAATCCCTCTTTAAGTTCTAAATTGCACTGGCGCCGCTCTCACCGGTGCGAATGCGAACGACTTGCGTCAGGTCGGAGACGAAAATCTTTCCGTCGCCGACTTTGCCGGTCCGGGCGGACTTGATGATTGCCTCGACGACCTGATCGGTTAAGGCGTCCGCCACGGCAATTTCGATTTTGGTTTTGGGAACGAACTCGACGGTATATTCAGCACCCCGATAGATTTCGGTGTGGCCACGCTGCCGCCCAAATCCGCGTACTTCAGTAACGGTAACGCCTTGCACGCCGATCTCATGCACCGCCGTGCGAACGTCCTCAAGCTTGAATGGCTTGATGATTGCCGTGATTAGTTTCATCGATCCCCATCCCTGTCGCGCGATCTATGGCGAGCCCCCAGCGCGCGGAGGGGGCTCTTCGTAGAAAGCACTTCTTGTGCCAAATTCGAAGATACCAATCGGATCAGGTAGTTACGGCATTGCTGGAGGATCCCCCGGATTTCCTGTCGCACCGGGAAGGCGCATCGATCAAGATGCGTGCATCGGTATGCGGCACGAACGACCGCTCCGATTGCAGCCGTCGAGGCAACGTCTAAGGCTTGGCCTTGGGGGATTTCAAGGCGCTGTCGACCGCCGCGGCGTACTCCGCGTCGTCGAATTTGCGGGGGCGATCCCAGCCTGCCACCGTGACTTGCGGCGGCCGCGTCAGGGTGAGCTTGGCCTCGGGCGCGTTCGAACCGATGGTCGAGCCGGCGCCGATGGTCGCCCCGGCGCCAATGCGCACCGGAGCCACCAGCATGCTGCCGGACCCGATGAATGCGCCATCGTCGATGGCGGTCGGCCATTTGTTGGCACCGTCATAGTTGCAGGTTATGGTGCCGGCGCCGATGTTGACCTCCCGGCCCACCCGGGCATCCCCGAGGTAGCTCAGGTGGTTCGCCTTGCTGCCCGCGCCGACCTCGCTGTGCTTCACTTCGACGAAATTTCCGATGTGCACGCCGCGGTGCAGTAGGGTCTTCGGCCGCAGGCGTGCGAAGGGTCCGATTCTGCATTGCTCCTCGACTATCGCCTCATCGATGACGCAGTTCGCATGCACCTCGGTATCGGCGCCCAGGCTCGAGTTGCGGATGCTGCAATTGGGCCCGATCTTGACGCGCGCACCCAGGCGCACCTTGCCCTCCAACACCACATTGACGTCGATGAATACATCGCGGTCGACCTCGATGTCCCCACGCACATCGATGCGCGCCGGATCAGCGAGCGTCGCACCTGCCAGCATCAATTCCTCGGCACGCCGCCGGCGGTAGTTGGCCTCGACTTGGGCGAGTTGGATCCTGTCGTTGACGCCCATGACCTCCGCCGCGTTCGCCGCCGGCACCGCGTCCACGCGATTGCCGGCTTTCACCGCCCCCGCCACCACGTCCGTCAAATAGAACTCGCCCTGAGTGTTGTCGCTGCCGAGGTCGAGCAGCCAGGAGCGCAAGCGCGCGGCGGGAGCCGCCATAAGCCCGGTGTTGACCTCGCGAATTCGCAGCTGTGCGGCATCGGCGTCACGATGTTCGACCACCGCGCTCACATGGCCGTGGCTGTCGCGCACGACGCGCCCGTAGCCCGCCGGGTCGTCGAGATCGACGGTGAGAACGGCGAGCGCGCCCCGGTCGGCGCGCTTTATCAATTTCTTGAGGGTCGAGGCAACTATCAGCGGCACATCACCGTACAGAACCAGCACCGTGTGGTCGTCGGGAATGACGGCCATCGCCTGCATCACCGCGTGGCCCGTGCCCAGCTGTTCGGCCTGCAGGATCCAATCGAGATCTTCATGCGGCAGGGCCGCCTGCACCTGCGCGCCGCCGTGGCCATAGACCACGTAGATGCCCGCCGGCTCGAGCGACCGTGCGGTGCGGATCACGTGCTGCAGCAGCGGTTGCCCCGCCAGCGGCTGCAACACCTTGGGCAGGTCCGAGCGCATCCGCTTGCCCTGTCCTGCGGCGAGGATGACGACGGAAAGCGGCATGGCGGTTCCTCGGGGCAAGAGTTCCTAGCGCTTTTTTCGCAGGCGCTCGATCGCCCGCAGTTGCGCCACCGCTCGCGCCAATTCAGCCTGGGCCTCGGCGATATCAATCTTGTCGCCGCGGCTGCGCATTGCCTCCTCGGCCCGCTGCTTGGCTTCCTGCGCGGCCGCCTCGTCCAGGTCGTGCGCGCGCGCGGCGGTGTCCGCGAGCACCGTGACCAGGTGCGGCTGGACTTCGAGCGCGCCGCCGCCGACGTAGAACGACTGCTCTTCCTGGCCTTCCGCTTGCACGCGAACTTCGCCCGCCTTGAGCGTGGTCAAGAGCGGCGCATGGCGCGGCGCAATGCCGAGCTCGCCTTGCGAGCCGGGGACGAACACCATGCTCGCGTCGCCCGAGAAGATCTCGCCTTCGGCGCTGACGATATCGACATGAATGGTGTGGGCCATGATAGCTCTTAGGACAATGTCTTGGCTTTTTCAACCGCTTCTTCGATGGCTCCGATCATGTAAAACGCCTGTTCGGGCAGATGATCGTACTCACCCGCGATGATCGCCTTGAAGCCGCGGATCGTGTCCTTCAGCGGCACGATTTTGCCGTCTTGGCCGGTGAATACCTTGGCGACGTTGAACGGCTGCGATAGAAACCGCTGAATTTTACGCGCGCGGTACACGGAGAGCTTGTCTTCCTCGGACAGCTCATCCATGCCGAGAATCGCGATGATGTCCTGCAGTTCCTTGTAGCGCTGCAGAACCGCCTGCACGCCGCGCGCCGTGTCGTAGTGCTCATCGCCCACCACCAGCGGATCCAATTGGCGGCTGGTGGAGTCGAGAGGATCGACCGCCGGGTAGATGCCGAGCGAGGCGATCTGCCGCGACAGCACCACGGTGGCGTCCAAGTGCGCGAAGGTGGTCGCCGGAGACGGATCCGTCAGGTCATCCGCCGGAACGTAGACGGCCTGGATGGAGGTGATCGATCCGGTCTTGGTCGACGTGATGCGCTCTTGCAGCACGCCCATCTCCTCGGCCAGCGTCGGCTGGTAGCCCACAGCCGAGGGCATGCGGCCGAGGAGCGCCGACACTTCCGTGCCCGCCAGGGTGTAGCGGTAGATGTTGTCCACAAAGAACAGCACATCCCGGCCCTTGCCCGACGCCTGCTTCTCGTCGCGGAAATACTCCGCCATGGTCAAGCCCGTCAGCGCGACGCGCAGGCGATTGCCGGGCGGCTCGTTCATCTGGCCGTAAACCATGGCCACCTTGGAGTTGGCGAGATTGTCCTTGTCGATGACGCCCGACTCGATCATCTCGTGATAAAAATCGTTGCCTTCGCGGGTGCGTTCGCCGACGCCCGCGAACACCGAGAGGCCGCTGTATTGCTTGGCGATGTTGTTGATGAGTTCGAGCATGTTCACCGTTTTGCCCACGCCCGCGCCGCCGAACAAGCCGACCTTGCCGCCCTTCGCGAACGGCACCAGCAAATCGATGACCTTGATACCGGTGACCAAAAGGTCTTGGCCGCCGGCTTGATCTTCATAGGCGGGCGCCGGGCGGTGGATCGGCAAGGTGTGGACAGCACTCACCGGCCCTCTCTCGTCCTGCGGCTTCCCCAACACGTCCATGATGCGCCCGAGCGTGGCCGCGCCCACCGGCACGGTGATCCCCTTGCCCGTGCCCGTGACGGAGAGGCCGCGGCGCAACCCTTCCGAGGGCCCCATCGCGATCGTGCGCACGATGCCGTCGCCGAGCTGCTGCTGCACCTCGAGGGTTAAATCCACGTCCTCGAGCTTGAGGGCGTCGTAGACCTTGGGGATCTGATCGCGCGGAAATTCCACGTCGATGACCGCGCCGATGATTTGGACGATTTTGCCGCTGGACATGCTTGATAACCCTCTTAAGCCTTAAACCGCGGCCGCGCCGCCCACGATCTCCGAAAGCTCCTTCGTGATCGCGGCCTGACGGGCCTTGTTGTAAATGAGTTGCAGCTCGTCGATGAGCGTACCGGCGTTGTCGGTCGCGCTTTTCATGGCCACCATGCGCGCCGCCATCTCGCAGGCGACATTCTCCACGGCGCCTTGGAACACCTGCGATTCGATGTAGCGCATCAGGATTCCGTCGAGAATCGCGACCGCATCGGGCTCGAAGATGTAATCCCAGCGCTCCTGCAATTCGCTCTTATCGATGGTCTCGAGCGGCAGCAGCTGCGACACCACGCCCTTTTGACTCATGGTGTTGACGAACACGTTGTGCGCCAGCAGCAGCCGATCCACCTTGGTCTCGCGATAGAAATCGAGCATGACCTTGGTGGGACCGAGCAGATCCTTCACGTGCGGCCGGTCGCCCAGATGAGTGGCCGTAGCGCTGAGTTCGACCCCTCCCAGGCGGCGAAAGAACTGCACCGCCTTCAAGCCGATTGCGCACACGTAGACCTTGGCGCCGGCGGCCTGCGCAGCGCGAATAGCGCCGAGAGCGGCTTTGAAAAGATTCAAGTTGAGGGAGCCGGCGAGGCCCCGGTCGGTGCTGATCACGATGATGCCGACCGAGCGCACGGGACGCTCCAGGGTGAAGGGATGCTTGTAGTCCAGATTCACCTGGCGCAGGTGACCGACGATCTTGCGGATCTTTTGCGCGTACGGGCGCGCCGCCCGCATCCGATCCTGCGCTTTGCGCATCTTGCTCGCCGCCACCATTTCCATGGCCTTGGTGATTTTCTGAGTATTCTTGATACTCGCAATCTTGCCGCGGATTTCCTTTGCGCCTGCCATGGTTTTCTCTTTAGGTGCCTTCCCTTACAGCGTCGCGAAGAATTCGTCGCAGCACTTCTTCAGCCCCGCTTCGACTTCCTTGGACAGATCCGGCTTGCCGTTGATGGTCTTCAGCAACTCCGAGCAGGTGGCGCGCGCGAACGACTGCAGGCCGGCCTCCGTCTCCACGACCTTGCGGCGATCGACTTTATCGAAATAGCCGTTGTTGCCCGCATACAGCGACAGCGCCATTTCCGCCACCGACATCGGTGAGTATTGCTTCTGCTTCATCAGTTCGGTGACGCGCTGACCGCGCTCGAGCTGCTTGCGCGTGGCTTCGTCCAAATCCGACGCAAACTGCGAGAAGGCGGCGAGTTCGCGGTATTGAGCCAGCGCCAGGCGCACCCCGCCGCCCAGCTTTTTGATGATGTTGGTCTGCGCGGCGCCGCCGACGCGCGACACCGAAATCCCGGCGTTGATCGCCGGGCGCATGCCGGAGTTGAACAAATCCGTTTCCAGAAAGATCTGGCCATCGGTGATGGAGATGACATTGGTCGGAACGAAGGCCGTCACGTCGCCTGCCTGTGTTTCTATGATGGGCAGACCGGTGAGCGAACCGGTCTTGCCCTTGACGCGGCCATTGGTGATTTTTTCGACATATTCCTCGTTGACTCGCGCCGAGCGCTCGAGAAGACGCGAATGCAAATAGAACACATCGCCCGGGTACGCTTCTCGACCCGGAGGCCGGCGCAGCAGCAGCGAGATCTGACGGTAGGCGACCGCCTGCTTCGACAAATCGTCGTACACGATCAGCGCGTCCTCGCCGTTGTCCATGAAGTACTCGCCCATGGCGCAGCCGCCATAGGGCGCAAGATACTGCATCGCGGCCGGCATGGAGGCGGAAGCGGCCACGATGATGGTGTGCGCCATCGCGCCGTGCTCTTCGAGTTTGCGCACGACGTTGGCGATCGAACTCTGTTTCTGTCCGACGGCGACATAGACGCACTTAACGCCCGTGCCCTTCTGATTGATGATGGTATCGATGGCCACCGCGGTCTTGCCGGTCTGACGGTCGCCGATGATGAGCTCGCGCTGGCCGCGGCCGATCGGCACCATGGCATCGATCGCCTTCAAACCGGTCTGAACCGGTTGCGACACGCTCTTGCGGAAAATCACACCCGGCGCCACGCGCTCGAGCGGCGACTTCAACTTGGCGTTCACCGGGCCCCTGCCGTCGATCGGCTGCCCCAGCGCGTCGACGACGCGGCCGAGAAGCTCCGGGCCCACGGGCACTTCGAGAATGCGCCCGGTAGTCTTCACCTCCGATCCCTCGGAGATGTGCTTGTAGTCGCCCAGGACCACCGCGCCGACCGAGTCCTGCTCCAGATTCAGCGCCAAGCCAAAGGTGCTGCCGGCGAACTCCAGCATTTCGCCGTAGCGCGCGTCGGCGAGACCGTGAATGCGCACGATGCCGTCGGTGACGCTCACCACCGTACCGACATTGCGGGCATCTGCGGTCGATTTGAATTTTTCGATGCGCGCCTTGATCAGGTCGCTGATTTCCGAAGCCTTGATGGACATAACAACCCTCTTTAGCTGCGGGCCCTTCCGCGGCCCGCGTAAGCCTTACGTTAGCGTGCCAAATCCGTCCCGAGACGTTCCAGGCGGCCCTTCAACGAGCCGTCGATCACCAAATCCCCGGCGCGAATCACCGCACCGCCGAGAAGCGTCGCATCCACGCGGTTCTGCATGCGCACCCGGCGCTTCAGGCGCTTATCGAGCGCCTGCCGGAGCTTGTCGGCCTGGGCGGCGTCGAGCGGCACGGCGGAAATGACCTCCACGTCTACGGTATTTTCAATTTGGGCGCGCAGGACCTCGTAGTGAGCCGTGATTTCCGGCAACAGCGCCAGTCGGCGATTCTCCGCGAGCACTGCCACGAAGTTCTGCATCGCCGGATCGAGCCCGACGCCCGCAATGCCGCCGATGAATTCGGCGAGGCTCGCGGGCGTCCAGCGTGGATTGTTGAGGAGCGCCGCCACGCGCTCATCCGCGACGATTTCGGCCGCCAGCCGCAGTCCCCGTGACCATTCGGCCAGGGCGTTGGCTGCTCGCGCATACTCGAACGCCGCCTTGGCGTACGGCCGTGCGATGGTCGCGCGCTCAGCCATTCGCCACCTCGGCGGACAGACGATCCAGCAGCGCTGCATGGGTCTTCGGATCGATCTCGCGCTCCAGCAGGCGCGCGGCGCCTTCCACCGCGAGCTTGGCCACCTCCTGGCGCAGGCCCTCGCGCGCCCGCGTGCTTTCGCGCGCCGCTTCCTCGTGCGCCTGTTTGACCAGGCGCGAGCCTTCCGCGGTCGCCGTGCCCTTGGCCTCCTCGACCATTTCGTTCGAGCGCTTGCCCGCCTGTTCGAGGATTTGCGCCGCGCGATCGCGCGCTTCGCGGATGATTTCCTTGGAGCGCGCCTCGGCCTCGGTCAGGTCCTTTTCGCTCTTGGCGGCGGCGGCAAGTCCCGCTGCGATCTTGCGCGAACGCTCTTCCATCGGCCCAAGAATCATCGGCCACACGAACTTCATCGTGAACCAGATGAGCACAACGAACACGAGCACCTGCACGAACAACGTGAGATTGATGTTCACAGTCCCCTCCTAGCCAGCGCTACCGGCGCCGACTTCAGTGCGTCAGCCCTGCCGTGAACGGGTTCGCGAACGTGAAGAACAGCGCGAAGCCGATGCCGATCATGGCCACCGCGTCGACCAGAGCGGCCACGATGAACATTTTCACCTGCAGCATCGGGGTCAGCTCGGGCTGGCGCGCAGCGCCTTCGAGGAAACGGCCGCCGAGAATGCCGAAGCCGATGGCGGTGCCGAGCGCGCCCAGACCGAAGATGATGCCAACGGCGAGTACGGTCATGGCTTGGACGTGTGCGAAATTATCCATTCAATCCTCCTAAACGAAACGAATGCGGAATTGATGCAGTTATCGGACTCGGGACATCAATGGTGCTCTTGGGCCATGGCCAGGTATACGACCGTCAGCACCATGAATATGAAGGCTTGCAGCGTGATCACGAGCAAATGGAACACCGCCCAAACAAAGGCCAGCAGGAATTGCATGACCAAGAAGAACCAGCCGCTGAAGCTCGCCAATTGCTCAACACCGCGAAGCGACAGAACCGCCAGAAGCAGGAAGATCATCTCGCCGGCGAATAGATTGCCGTACAAGCGCAGCGACAACGAAATCGGCCGTGCCAGCAGCGGCACGATTTCCAACACCAGGTTCGCCGGAATCAGCAGCACCTTCAGAATCGGATTTTTCGAGCTGAAGGGCTGCATGGTGAGCTCGCCGAGGAAGCCGCCGAGCCCCTTCACCTTGATGCTGTAGTAGATGATGAGTATGAATACCGTCAACGACATCGCGAAGGTGGCGTTGAGATCGGTGCTGGGCACCACCTTCAGATGCTCGATGCCAACGCCGCGCGCAATCCACGGCAGAAGATCGACCGGCAGCACGTCCATGGCGTTGAACAGGAACACCCAGCAGAAAATGGTCAATGCCAGCGGCGCGAGCAGCTTGTTGGTGCCGTGAAAGCTGTCCTTGACCTGTGTATCGATGAATTCGACGATGAGTTCGACGAAATTCTGAAATTTGCCCGGCACACCGGCCGTGGCGGTTCGGGCGGCAAAATAAAATGAGCCGCCGAACAATACCGCCAGGATCACCGAGAAGCACACCGTATCCAGATGAATGACCGAAAAATCCACCACCCCTGTGGGTTCCTTGTTGGATAGGAACGTCAGGTGGTGAAGAATGTATTCGTTCGCGGTGGTGGGCTGTTCTGCTGCCATTTAACGTTCTTTGCGCTCGCTCAATCGCCTCAAGGTCAATTACTTGGCCGCGCCCGCGCGCGGGCGAATCGCGCCCAGCGGCGGCAGCGCGTTGGCCAGCGCAACCCAGAATACGAAGAAGGTCGCGATGTATGTTCCGAGCATCGCCAGCGGAACCACCTTCATCGTCTTCAGCACCGCCACGAACAGCACGATCACCAACGCGATCTTGGCCGCCTCGCCAACGAAGAACGCGCGCATCACCCGTTGCGGATCCGAAGCCGATCGGCCGCCGCAGCCGAGCAACGCCATCACAAGACTCGCGGCGCTGCTGATTCCGCCTCCCAGCGCCGCGGAAAGCGCAGCATGCGTGTCCGCGATCAGCCAGCACGCCAGCGCACAAATTAGAGTCACGGCCGCCTGACCCAGCACGACGCTGAAGGCCAGCCGCCGCGCCAGGGCTAAGTCGATCGCGATCACGTTTAATCCCGCTCGTGGCGCGAGACGTTCAGCCCCAACACACATGAAGGATGCGAACGCTTCGCTTTTGCTTTACATTTCCGAAAAGTGAACGGAAGTCCACTTGCGAAGCCAACCCCGCGGCCGGCACAGCCCGCGCATTATAGGGATGGCGCCTTGGCGCATCAAGGTCGATTAATCCGGGAAAGTACCTAGGAGCATGAGTCAGTTGATGTGCGCCAAGATGCCTTCGAGCTCATCAAGACTGTTGTAGGCGACCACCAATTTGCCCTTTCCGGACGCGGTGTGCTGGAAGGCGACCTTGGCGCCGAGCTTGTCGGCCAATTCGAGTTCCAGACGGCGTATGTCGGGATCGGGCGGCGCGTCCTCATGCTTCGGCGCCGGGGCGAGTAAACGGCGCACCAGCGCTTCGGTTTCGCGCACCGAGAGGGCCTTTTTGGCGACCAAAGCCGCCACTTCGATCTGCTGCCGCCGCGACGTCAAGGAAAGCAGGGCGCGCGCATGGCCCATTTCGATGCTGCGCTCCTCGACCAGCTGCTTAACCTCGTCGGCAAGCTCCATCAGCCGCAATAAATTGCTGACCGCGGCTCGCGAGCGGCCCACCGCCTCGGCGGCCGCCTGATGGGTGAGACCGAACTCCTCGATCAGGCGCTTAAGGGCGCGGGCCTCTTCCAGAGGATTGAGCTCCTCGCGCTGGATGTTCTCGATGAGCGACATCGCCAGTGCGGCCTCATCCGGCACGTCGCGGATGACCGCCGGGATTTCCGCGATTCCGGCCATCTGCGCCGCCCGCCAGCGTCGCTCGCCGGCGATGATTTCATAGCGTTGCGATTCGCCGGCGTTGCCGCCGGCAAGCGGGCGCACCAGAATGGGCTGCACCAGCCCCTTTGACTTGATCGAATCGGCAAGGTCGCTCAAGGATTCCGGGCGCATGTCCATGCGCGGCTGGTACTTCCCCCGCTGCAGCAGGTCGAGCGGCAGATTCGCGAGCCGGTCGCCCGCGAGCGGCGGCGGCGCGGGCATGGGTGCGTCGGCGCGCCGCGCCAGCAGGGGGCTCAACTCCGCCAGTCCACGACCCAAAGACGGCTTTTTGCCGGACATGTTCCAATCCCCAAGAACGGTGGGAGGGATTATACGGGCGCCGCAGGCAGCTCGTCGCGACGAATCATTTCCCCGGCCAGCGCCAGATAGGCCAGGGCGCCGCGCGATTCCTTGTCGTGAAACAACGCGGGCTTGCCGAAACTCGGCGCCTCGGCCAGACGCACGTTGCGCGGAATCATGGTGCGGAACACCTTTTCCCCGAAGTGCTCGATCAACTGCGCCGATACCTCGTTCGACAGATTATTGCGCGGATCGTACATGGTGCGCAGCAACCCTTCGATTTGCAGCTCCGGGTTGATGTTGGTGCGGATTTGGTCGATGGTCTGAACCAGGGAACTCAAGCCTTCCAGCGCGTAATACTCGCACTGCATCGGCACGATGACCGAATCCGCGGCAACCAGCGCGTTCAGGGTGAGCATGTTGAGCGCGGGCGGGCAATCGATCATGATCACGTCGAAATCCTCGCGAATCGGCTTAAGCGCGTTGCGCAGCTTGAATTCGCGCCCCGCCATCATCGAGAGCATCCGCACTTCCGCGGTGGTGAGGTCCTGATTGGCGGGCATGAGCATGAATCCGCCGTACTCCACCGGCACCAGGGCCTCCATTGCGGTGCAATCGCCCAGCAGGACATCGCAGCTGGTGCGGGACTGAGCGTTCTTCTCGATGCCGCACCCCATGGTGGCATTGCCTTGCGGATCCAGATCGATCAGCAAGACCCGCCTTTTGGTGGCCGTCAACGAGGCCGCGAGATTGACCGCCGTGGTGGTCTTGCCCACTCCGCCTTTTTGGTTTGCGACAGCAATGACCCGTTTCATGTTTTGCTCGGTGTGGGCCGCGCCGACGATACGGCTTTGGCCGGCGATACGCGCCTGACCGGCGAGAGTTCCACAATATGGCGCTCGTCGTCCAGCCCCGGCAGTGCGACCGGATGGACGCCCGATACCCGGAAACCGCGCGGCAGCGCCGCAAGCTCCTCGACCGGGCGCTTGCCTTTCATGGCCAGCATGCGACCGTCCGGCGCGCATAAATGACCGGCATGGACCACAAAATCCGCCAACGAGGACAGGGCGCGCGCCACCACCGTGTCGAAGGGCTTGGCAGGCCGATAATTCTCCGCCCGCGCATGGACCACCTCGACATTGACGCAGGCCAGGCTTCGCGCGGTTTGCGCCACGAAGCGCGCCTTTTTGCCGGTCGCCTCGATCAGCGAGAAGCGGCGCTGCGGATTTGCGATCGCGAGCGGCAGACCGGGAAACCCGGCGCCCGTACCCACATCGGCGATGCGCAGGCCGCGCAGAAACGGCTGCAAACTCAAGCTATCGAGCAGGTGCTTGCGCAAAATGCCGGGGCGGTCGCGAATCGCCGTGAGATTGAATTGGGCGTTGGCGGTTTGCAATTCGTCGGCCAAGCGCAACAGCGCCTCGACCTCGGCGGAGTCAAGCGCCAAATTGAAGTGGCGCGCGCCCGCGGCCAGCAATTCACGTTCGGCGTCTCGAGTCATCGATTACGGCTCGGCGGCGGAGTACAGGCTAATGGACAAGGCGACCGCCGACTGCCCCGGCGATCCCGGTTCCGGGGCTGCGGCCAGGCGCGCGCGGTAGCGGATCATGCCGTCGCGGCCCTCGCAATCGGACGTATTTTGCTCGACCGGCGCGCGGCTTCCCCGCCACTGCGCGCAAGCCGCCGCGAATAGCGCACCGGCGCCCTCCGCGGGCAAACGAACCGATGCGTCGATGCGCATCAAGCGATCGCGGCTGAAACACAGCAGGTACTCGTCCGGCCGGCGGCCGGCAAATGACGGCGGAGCGCCGTCGACCGCATAACAGTCCTGATGCGAGGTATCGCCGCCCTGCGACACATCCTGGAACAGCAGCACCTCGTGCAGCGCGAGCGGACTATCCTTCAACAACGTGCCGAAAGGCAGGAGCATCAATCCGTGCCAATCGTAGGACGCGTCGACCGGCGGCGCGGGCGGCGGCGCGGCAACGCAGGCGCAGAGCGCCGCGGCGGTGCCGAAAGCGACGATGCCGCGCATGCCTCGGCTGAAGCGACATCTGCCTTGGGTAAGGCCGCGGGGAATGCTCAGACAGGATCCTCGTTCCTAGGCGGGCGCCGATCGCGCGGACGCGAGCCGATGCTCAAGCTCTTGCAGCTCGAGTGCAGCGTCCGGGTCCTGCACGCGCGAAACTTCGATCGCGCGGCGCAACGCCGCCGCTGCGGCATCCTTCATGTGGGCCCAGTCGTGCCGGTAGTGCGCCCTCCAATCCGCGATCAGCTCGGGTTCGAGGATGTCGTAGTCTCGATCATCGACGATCGAGTCGAGTACTATCGCGCAAAGGGCGAGCTGCTGCACCCGGGGCCAGGACAAGTGAGGAGTGGTATACCCCTCTGCGAAGCAACGGCGCAGATACGCCGGCGGATCGGCGCTCGCGATCTCGTCGAGCATGTCGCTCACATCGTATGACTTTAGTAGATGCTCGAAGCCTGTCATTGAATCCATTATCCTCGCGGCCATTATCCTCGCGCTTAGGGAACATAGGAATAATGAGTCGAATTTATTTGTTAGCGGCGATTGCGGGGCTCCTGCTCGGGAACTCCGCGGCCTTTGCGGCCTCGCACGTCGAGCGGGGCAATCTGGTTTTCGAGGACGTTCCCGCGGCGGCGGCCGATCGCGCGGACGCGCTGCACGCTTATCTCGCCGCGCGCGAGGCGACGCCGCTGGGCTTCACTCCCAAGGGCCAGCTGCTGATCGCCACCCGCTTCGGCGATGTCGATCAATTGCATTTGGTGGACCATCCGGCCGGCCAGCGCCGCCAGATCACGTTTCTGCCCGATCCGATTGCGCATGGGGCATTCTCGCCGGATCCGAATCGCAACGCCTTTCTGTTTACTCAGGACCCGGGGGGCAGCGGCGACACGCAGATCTACTACCAGCGCATGGGGGAGCCCGGGGCGCGCCGATTGACCGACGGCAAGTCGGTGAATGCCGGCGCGCTGTGGTCCAACTCGGGGCGCGAAATCGCGTTTTTCAGCACCGCGCGGGACGGCGTGTCCTTCGACATCGACGTCGTGGATCCGGAAAGCGGTGCCTTGCCGCACCTGGCCGTCAGCGGCGACGGCACCCCCTGGTATCCGCTCGACTGGTCGCCGGACGATCTCAAGCTGCTGCTGCTCAAGTATGTGTCCGTTGCCGAAGGTTACCTGTACGTGGTCGATTTGATTACCGGGCAAAAGCGCGAAGTCGATCCCGGCGCCGCGAAAGCGGGCATCGCGGACGCGAAATTCTCCCGCGACGGACAGGGTGTGTATCTGATCTCGGACCGAGACGGTGAGCACGCGAAATTGCGCTACGTCAATATGTTCACGGGCGAAAAGACCGACATGTCCTCGCACGTTCCCTGGGACATCGAGCGCTTGGCCCTTTCCAAGGACGGACACTACCTGGCCTTCGTCAGCAATGAGGACGGCCTCAGCAAGCTCAACACCGTCGATCTGCGCACTCATCAGGATCTGATCCCGCCGCGACCGCCCGCTCCCGGCGTCATCGATTCCCTGAGCTTCGATGCGGACGGCAAGCGGCTTGCATTCGGCTTCGAGGCGGCCAATCGGCCCCGGGATGCGTATGTGCTCGACATGGAGAGCAACCGGCTCGAAGCCTGGACCGCGAGCGAAGCGGGGCCGCTGGACCCCGCCAAGTTTGTGGTGCCGCGCCTGGCTCATTTTCCGACGTTCGACCGCGAGGACGGCAAATCGCGCCAAATTCCGCTGTACATTTATGAGCCGGCCACGCCGAAACCGCATCCGGTTCTGCTGATCCTGCACGACGGACCGCAATCGCAATTTCGGCCGCGTTTCGATCCATGGATCGAGTACGTGGTGAATGAGCTCGGCTATGCGGTCTTGGCACCCAATATTCGCGGCTCGTCCGGCTATGGGCGAACCTACCTGTCGCTCGATAACGGCGAGCTGCGCGAGGACGCGGTCAAGGATGTCGGTGCGCTGCTCGTGTGGCTCAGCCTGCAAAACGGGTTCGACGCCAAGCACGTCGTGGTATCCGGCGCCGGCTATGGCGGATATCTGGCGCTCGCCTCCCTGGTCCATTTCAGCGATCGGCTGCGGGGCGGCGTCGATCTGGCCGGAATCACCGATTTCATCAGTTTTCTGAGCACCACCGCCCCGTACCGCCAGAGTCAGCGGCGCGCCGAGTACGGCGATGAACGCGACCTGGACACGCGGGCGTTCCTGCGCAGAATCTCGCCGCTGACCAATGCCGACCGCATATCGCGGCCGCTGCTCGTGGTTCACGGGAAGAACGATCAACGGGTGCCGATCAGCGAATCGGACCAGTTCGTGAATAACCTGCGCAGCCGAGGCGGCTCGGTGTGGTATTTGCAGGCGTTGGACGAGGGGCACGTCTTCGGCAGGCAGCAAGACCGCGAAGCCTATTACCGAACCTTCGCCCAATTCTTGACGACCGCGCGCTGAGCCGGCGCCGCGCCGCGCCGCGCCGGGAGCGCCCCGCGGGTGAGGCGGTCTCACGCCGCGTGATCGCGCTTCTTGAGATGCACCAGCAGCAATGAGACGGCCGCCGGGGTGAGTCCCGGGATGCGCGCCGCCTGCCCGAGTGTTTGCGGGCGTACCGCGAGCAAACACTGGCGAGCTTCATTCGATAACCCGCCGACCTGCGCATAATCGATGTCCGCTGGCAGCCTGAGCTCCTCATGGCGCTGCTGGCGGTCGATTTCCTGGTTTTGGCGTTTCAAGTACCCGGAGTATTTGGCCTGCACGTCCACCTGTTGTTCCACCTGCTTCGCCAAGCGCTCGTCGCCGCGCCACCCATCGTCCGGTGCGCCGTCCTGCGGCGGCGCGACGCCGCGCAAGTCGCCGTAGGCCAACTCCGGGCGGCGCAGCAGGTCGAAGGCGAGGGTTTCACGCGGCAGCGGCTGTCCCAGCTTGGCGAGCAAGGCGTCGTCCACGTCTTCGGGACGCACCAAGGTCGCGGACAGGCGGGCGACTTCGGCGGCCACCGCATCGCGTTTGCGCTCAAAGAATTCCCAGCGGCGGTCATCGACCAGGGCAAGCCGGCGGCCAAGTTCACTCAAGCGCAGATCCGCATTGTCCTCGCGCAGCGACAGGCGGTACTCCGCCCGGCTCGTGAACATGCGGTAGGGCTCGGGCGCGCCGCGCGTGATGAGATCATCGACCAGCACGCCCAGGTAGCCCTCGCTGCGCTTGGGGCACCATGAGCCGCGTCCGGCGGCCGCGAGTGCGGCGTTGGCGCCGGCCAGCAATCCTTGAGCCGCGGCCTCCTCGTAGCCGGTGGTACCGTTGATCTGACCGGCAAGGAACAAGCCGCCGAGGAATTTGCTCTCGAGGCTGCATCGCAGGTCGCGAGGGTCGAAAAAATCGTATTCGATGGCGTAGCCCGGCCGGGTGATGTGGGCGTGCTCGAAGCCCTTGATGGTGCGCACGAATTCGCACTGCACGTCGAACGGCAGGCTGGTCGATATGCCGTTAGGATAGACTTCGTGCGTGTCGAGCCCCTCGGGCTCGATGAATATCTGATGCGACACCCGGTCCGCAAAGCGCACGACCTTGTCTTCGACCGACGGGCAGTAGCGCGGACCCGACCCTTCGATCAGTCCGGTGAACATCGGCGAGCGCGCGGTCGCGCCGCGAATGATGGCGTGGGTGCGCTCGTTGGTGGCGGTGATGTGGCAGGGCAGTTGGCGCGGATGCAAGGCTCGCGTGCCGAGATAGGAGAACACGGGCCGGGGATCGTCACTGTGCTGCTCGCGCAATCCGTCGTAATTGACGCTGCGTCCGTCTATGCGCGGCGGTGTGCCGGTCTTCAGGCGTCCGACGCGCAGCGGCAGTTCTCGCAACCGCGCCGCCAGACGATTCGAGGGCGGATCGCCGGCCCTGCCGCCGGGATGATTTTCCATGCCGACGTGGATCTTTCCGCCGAGGAACGTGCCTACGGTCAGCACCACGCCGCGTGCGCGAATTTCGATGCCGCTCTGGGTGCGGCAACCGATCACTCGGTCAGCCTGCAAGATAAGATCGGCCACCTCCTGCTGAAAAATCTGCAGGTTCGCCTGAGTCTCGAGCATGCGGCGGATGGCGCGCTTGTACAGCCGGCGATCGGCCTGCGCGCGAGTGGCGCGCACGGCGGGACCCTTGCTCGCATTCAGGGTGCGCAGTTGAATGGCGGACTCATCCGCGGCGAGCGCCATCGCGCCCCCCAACGCGTCTATCTCCTTGACCAAATGCCCCTTGCCGATGCCACCGATCGCCGGATTGCAGCTCATCTGCCCCAGCGTCTCTATATTGTGTGTGACCAAAAGGGTGCGGGCACCCATGCGCGCCGCCGCGAGCGCCGCCTCGGTGCCGGCATGGCCGCCGCCGATCACAATCACGTCGTATTCCGCCTCGAAACGCATCGCCCTGATTCCACACGCTTTTCCGCGAGGCGCGTACTGTAAACCGGTCCCCGTCAAACTGCCAGGAAGCCGGTGATCTAATCGACCACGAGAGGAATGCCGGCGAATTTCCCGCGCCAGGCCTTCGGTCCGGCTTCATGCACGGAGACCCCGTCGGAGCTCACTGCCACCGTGACCGGCATGTCGCGCACCTCGAACTCGTACACCGCCTCCATGCCCAATTCGGCAAATGCCACCACCCGGCTGGCGCGGATCGCTTGCGACACCAGAAACGCCGCGCCACCCACCGCGATCAGATAGGCCGAACGATGCCTGGCGATCGAGGCGATGGCCGCCGGACCGCGCTCCGCCTTGCCGATCATGGCCAACAGGCCCGCCTTGCCGAGCATCGTATCGGTGAAGCGGTCCATCCGGTTGGCGGTGGTCGGCCCGGCCGGACCGACCACCTCGTTGCCGATCGGATCCACGGGTCCGACGTAATAAATGACACGGTCTTTGAAATCCAGGCCTTCCGGCAACGGCTTGCCGGCATCGAGCAGGGCGCAAATGCGCTTGTGCGCGGCGTCGCGACCTGTCAAGAGCTTGCCGGACACCAACAGCCGCTCTCCCGGCTTCCAGCCGGCGATCTCGGCACGGCTCAAGCCCTCGAGCGAGACGCGCCGTGCCTGCTCATCCGCGTGCCACTGGACCTTCGGCCACAGATCGAGACTCGGCGGTTCGAGCACCGCCGGCCCCGACCCATCGAGAGTGAAATGAATATGGCGGGTGGCGGCGCAGTTCGGAATCACCGCGACGGGGAGCGATGCCGCATGCGTCGGATAGTCCAGCACCTTCACGTCGAGCACGGTCGTGAGGCCGCCAAGTCCCTGGGCACCGATTCCTAACCCGTTGACACGCCGGTAGATTTCCAGACGCAGCTCCTCGAGCGCGGTGCGCGCGCCGCGCGCGGCGAGCGCGGTGATGTCGATGGGTTCCATCAAGGATTTCTTCGCCAGCAACATGGCCTTCTCGGCGCTGCCGCCGATGCCCACCCCGAGCATTCCCGGCGGACACCAACCGGCTCCCATATCAGGCACATTTTCCACCACCCAGTCCGCGACCGAATCGGACGGGTTCAGCATCGCGAACAGAGCTTTGTTCTCCGAGCCTCCACCTTTGGCGGAGACCGTGATTTCAACCCGCTCCCCGGGCACGAGTTCCGTGTGGATGACCGCCGGTGTGTTGTCGCGCGTGTTGGTCCGCTTGAACGCGGGGTCGGACACGATGGATGCCCGCAATTTGTTCTCCGGATCCAAATAAGCACGCCGCACCCCTTCGTTGATCATCGCATCCAAATCCCGCACCGCGTCCCAGCGCACGCTCATGCCGACCTGCACGAACACCACCACGATGCCGGTGTCCTGGCATATCGGCCGATGGCCTTCGGCGCACAGGCGTGAATTGGTGAGGATCTGGGCTATGGCGTCGCGCGCCGCCGGGCTCTGCTCGATGTCGTAGGCGCGGCCCATCGCCCGGATGAAATCCGGGGTGTGATAGTAGGAAATGTATTGCAAGGCGTCGGCCACGCTCGCAATGAGGTCATCTTCGCGGATCACCGACATGGTCTCACCTCGCGTGCCTTGGACCAATCCCCGGCCCCAATGACGAACTGTGCCGCAAATCTACCAAGTCAGGGGCGGACCCGGATAGCGAATCGCTACACTAGATGCCTGTCCAGTTTTGGAAAAACCCCATGCGGCTTGTACGAACCGCTTGCATAGCGTGCTTCTTGAGTTTGAGCGGGCTGGCGGCCGCCGCGCGCGCCGCAATGCCCCTGCACGAGTGCCGGCTCGAGCATCCGCTCAAGCTCATGTCGGCTGCCGCCCGCTGCGGGGGGCTCGTGGTGGCCGAGGACCCCCGGCGACCGGCGGGCCGCACGATTCTGCTGCGCGTGGCCGTGATCCCCGCGCTCAATCGCCGCGCGACCGCGGCGCCGCTGTTCCTGCTCGCGGGAGGACCCGGTCAGGCCGCCACCGACCTGTACGTGAGCTATGCCGGCGCATTCGCACGCATCAACCGCAACCACGACATCGTGCTGGTGGATCAGCGCGGCACCGGCGCGTCCGCACCGCTTTACTGCAATTACCCCGAGGACTGGCGGGACACGAGCGAAGCGATGCCTGCACTGCGCCAAGCGACCGGCGCTTGTTTGAGTGAATTCGGCGATCGCGTCCGCTATTACACCAGCAGCGTCGCGGTGCGGGATCTCGACCTGGTGCGCAGCGCGCTCGGTTATCCGCAGATCGATCTCTATGCCGCCTCGTACGGCACGCGAATGGCGGAGCTGTATCTGCGGCGCTATCCGTCCACGGTTCAGGCCGCCATATTGGATGGCGTGACCTATCCCCAGCAGGCGATCGGGCCGGATACGCCCTGGGACGGGGAACGCGCACTCGATCTGATCGTGGCGCGCTGCCTCGCAGCGCCGGATTGTGCCGCCGCTTACCCCGACCTTAAGCAGAATCTCGATGAATTGCGCCGCAGGTACGGCCCCGAAAGGACTCCGCTCACCCTGAGCGATCCTTCGACCGGTCAGCCGCTGGAGATCGAATTCAACCGCAGTATGTTGAGCGCGTCGCTGCGCTTCTTGTCGTACAGCTCGAGCGAAGCCTCGCTGCTGCCGAACCTGGTTCACCGGGCGGCGAAGGGGCAGCTCGCGCCGCTCGCCGCTCAGGCCGTCATGGCGTCGCGCCTGATCCGCGATCAGCTCGCGACCGGCATGCAAAACAGCGTGATCTGCAGCGAGGACGCGCCCTTCTTCGCCGCCGGCGCCATCGACAAGGGAAAGCTCGCCGGAACCTACCAGGGGTCGGATCAACTCGATGCGTTGGCGGAGGTTTGCAAGCTGTGGCCGCAGGGGCCGGTGGACGCGGATCTTCACAGCGAACTGCGAAGCGACGTGCCGGTGCTGCTGCTGTCGGGCGACGCGGACCCGGTGACGCCCCCGGCGGACGCCGAGCGCCTGGCGCAGGGGCTCACGCGCCATCGGCATTTGGTGCTGCGCGGCGAGGGACACGGCCAGTTGGCGACCGGCTGCATGCCGAAACTAATGGCTCAGTTTCTCGACAACCCTGATCCTTTGGCGCTCGACGCGGCCTGTCTCGAGCGGCATCATCCGGCACCGTTCTTTGTCGACTCGACCGGACCCGCGCCGTGATCGAGGCCGAAGCCCTGTGCAAACGATTCGGCGCGATCGAAGCCGTGCGCGAGGTGTCCTTCGTCGCACGCGATGGGGAAATCACCGGGCTTCTGGGGCCGAACGGCGCCGGCAAATCGACCACGCTGCGCATGATTTACGGCGTTCTTGCCCCCGATGACGGCGGCGTACGCGTCGATGGCATCGACATGCGCGGCGAGACCTCGCGTGCGCGATCGCATCTCGGTGTGCTGCCGCATACCGCCGGGCTGTACGGCAATTTGACCGCGCGCGAAAACATCGGCTACTTCGGCTCGCTTCAGGGCATGAGCCGCCGGCAGCTTCGAGCGCGCACCGCGGAACTGGTGGCGAGTCTCGACATGGAGAATTTCATAGAACGCCGCGCCAGGGGCCTTTCGCAGGGGCAGCGGATCAAGGTGGCGCTGGCTCGCGCGCTGGTGCATGACCCCGCGAATCTGGTGCTCGATGAACCAACCAATGGACTGGACGTGATGGCGATTCGCAGCTTGCGCGCAATGCTCAAGCATTTGAAATCTCAGGGCCGGTGCATTCTGTTCTCCTCTCACGTGATGCAGGAGGTCGCCGCCCTGTGCGATCAAATCGTGATCATCGGCCAGGGCCGGGTCATGGCGCAGGGCACCCTGCAATCGATTCGCGAGCGCGGCAAGACGGAGTCCCTGGAGGAGGCATTTCTCCAAGTACTTGGGCCAACCGGGGAATTCGAGTGATGCGGGCGCTGTTTACGGTATTCGGCAAGGAATTTTTGGAGAACCTGCGGGATCGCCGCACCTTGCTGTCGGCGCTGCTGTTGGGCCCGCTGCTGGGCCCGCTGCTGTTCGGCGCGATGGTCTCGCGGATGCTCGATCAAAGCGTGGCCGAATCGGACGAGCCGCTGAAAATCACCCTGTCCGGAGCCGAGCAGGCGCCAAATCTGCGCCGTTACCTCGAATCGCAGGGAGTCACCCTGGCATTATCCGCGCTCTCCGAGGATGCCGCCCGGGCGGCGGTGAGGAGCCGCGCCGTCCCGGTGGTGGTCATCGTCCCCGCCGATTACGCGCAGCGATTTGCCTCGGGCGTGCCCGCCCCGCTGCTGCTGGTGGCCGACAGTTCGGATGCTCCGGCGCGCAAGATCGCCGATCGGGTGCGCCAGCTGCTCGCGAACTACGGCAGCGGCATCGCCCAGTTGCGCCTGAGGGCGCGAGGGGTGAATCCGCTGATCGCCGCGCCGGTGGCGGTCAACGAAATCGACGTGACCACCCCGACAGGGCGCGCGGTCGCGGTTCTCGGATTCATGACGTATTTCGTGCTGTTTGCGGTGCTCATGGGTGGGCTTTACCTGGCCATCGATTCGACCGCCGGGGAGCGGGAACGCGGGTCTTTGGAAGCCTTGCTCAGCCTGCCGGTGGACCGCGCGGCCATCGTGGGCGGCAAGATCCTGGCCACCTGCGCCTACATGTGCCTGTCTCTCGCCATCAGTCTCACCGCCTTCGTGGTCGTATTTCGTTTCGTGCCGCTCGAACGGCTCGGCATGAGCGCCAATCTCGGGCCGGGGACGGCGCTCAAGTTTTTCGCGATCTGCCTGCCGTTCGTGCCGCTGGGCGCGGCGCTGATGACGCTGGTCGCCTCTTTCACCCGCAGCTATCGCGAGGCGCAGACCTATCTGACCAGCGTGCTGTTGGTGCCGACCCTGCCCATCGCATTTGCCAGCATATATTCCCTGAAAACCAAGAGCTCGCTCATGCTCATACCCTCCTTGAGCCAGCACCTGCTGATGACCAGCGTACTTAAGGATGAGCCCGTTGCGCCGCTCGACATCGCCCTGTCGGCGGGATCGTCCCTAGGTCTCGCGCTGCTGCTGCTTGTCGCCATTGCGCGACATTGGCGCCGGGAATCGATGCTGGGTTAGTGTGCGACGAGGAAAATTCCGTATCGCGATTAGTATCTTTGCGCATGGGCGAATCGTTATTGATCGGGTATAAGGGCACATAAGAAGAAAACTCAAAACATCCCAGGGGGGAGCTGGCATGGCGCACTCGTCGCAATCGCAGGCAAAAGTCCTGGTCTTTCTGGCTACGTTGACCTTGTCCGCGCTGACCATGATTTGGCTGTTTTGGCGTTATCCGCTCCCCACAGCGATCGCGGCGGTCGCGGTCGTGGCCGCGCTCTACGGATCGGCGCGGCTCGCGCGCTCCGTCGAACCCGACAGCGACGCCACCATGGACGAGGGCGAACAGGGCACTTGAGGGTGAGGCCCGCGGCCGCGCCGCGGCGACAACCCGATCACTTGCCGATGCAAAAGCTGCCGAAAATGGCGCCGAGCAAATCCTCACTGGTGAATTCGCCGGTGATCTCGCCGAGCGCGCACTGCGCGAGCCGCAGATCCTCGGCAAACAATTCAAAGGCTTGAGGCCGGCGCAACACATCGGCGGCGCTCCGCACCAGCGCCTGAGCGCGTCTCAGCGCGTCGAGATGCCGGCGGCGGGCCGTGAACGCTCCGGACTCCGAATCGCGGTATCCCGCGCTCTCCTTCAAATGGGTGCGCAGCAGATCGACGCCGGCACCGGTCTTGGCGCTCAAGAAAATCTCCGTGACCGCGCCGTGGATCGCGTGGGCGGCGGCGCCGGTCAAATCGATTTTGTTGAACACCAGGGTCAGCGGTACATCGGCAGGCAATTCTTCGATTTCCGGCGCCGGCGTGGCCGCGGATCCCGCACCGATCAGGGTGGCATCCTGCACATAAAGCACGCGGTCCGCCCGGCGCATCTCGACTCTGGCGCGGCGCACCCCCTCCTCTTCGGCCTCATCGCTCGCGATCCTCAGGCCCGCCGTGTCGACCAGGTGCAGCGGCAGTCCATCGAGCTCCAGCCGCTGGCGCAGCAGGTCGCGCGTAGTGCCCGGCGCGGCCGTGACTATGGCGACCTCATCGCCTACCAACCGGTTGAGCAAGCTCGACTTTCCGGCGTTCGGCCTGCCGGCGATCACCACCGTCAGCCCCTCCCGCAGCAGGCTGCCCTGGCGGGCCGCTGCGATGATCGAGTCAAAGCCGCCGAATACGCGATCAAGCCTCGCGTCGATGGCGGCACTCGACAAAAATTCGACCTCCTCGTCAGGGAAATCGATCGCGGCCTCGACATAGGCTCGCAATTCGGTGAGTTGCGCCTGAAGCTCCTCGATTCGCGCCGAGAATTCTCCCCGCATCGAGCGCACCGCGGCCTTGGCCGCCGCCGCAGTACCCGCGTCAATCAGGTCGGCGACCGCCTCGGCCTGCGCAATATCGATCTTGCCGTTGCAAAAGGCCCGTTCGCTGAACTCTCCCGGACGAGCCATCCGGCATCCGAGCTCCAGAACCCGCTTGAGCACGAGATCCGTCACGAGCGGCCCGCCGTGGCCCTGCAGCTCCAGCACATGCTCGCCGGTGAACGAGGCCGGGGCCGGGAAATACAAGGCTAGGCCTTGGTCCAGGCATTTGCCGTCAACGTCGAGAAAACTGGCGAGACGCGCGCGCCTTGGCGGCGGCACAAGCCCAAGAATCTCGCGGGCGATCCGCGGCACCTCGTCGCCGGATACCCGCAGCATCGCCACGGCCCCGCGACCCGCGGGGCTGGCGACGGCGACTATGGTGTCGAGCGAGGTCACCGCCTGCCACCTCAGGGGCGCGCTTTGTTGGCCTCGGCCTGTACCACTTGATTCACGCGCCATTGTTGCGCGATCGACAGCACGGTATTGGTCAACCAATAGAGCACCAGTCCGGACGGAAACCAGGCCATCATCCCGGTCATGACCAGGGGCATGAACTGCATGATTTTGGCCTGCATGGGATCCGGCGGCGCGGGATTCAGTTTGAACTGCGCGAACATCGCGCCGCCCATCAATAACGGCAGCACGAAATACGGGTCGCGCGAGGACAGGTCGTTGATCCACAGCAGGAACGGCGCCTGGCGCATTTCCACGCTCTCGAGCAACACCCAATAGAACGAGATGAACACGGGTATTTGCACCACCATCGGCAGGCAGCCGGCAAGCGGATTGATCTTTTCGCGCTTGTACAATTCCATCATGGCGCGACCGAGCTTCTCGCGATCGTCCTTGTACGATTCTTGAATCTGCTTCATTCGCGGCGCCACCGCGCGCATCTTGGCCATTGACCGTCCGCTCGCCTGGCTCAAGGGGTAGAACATCAATTTGATCATGGCGGTGATGATGATGATCGACCAGCCCCAATTGCCGATGAGCGAGTGAATCCAGTTGAGCGCCGCGAACAGCGGCTGCGCAATCACGGTGAGCAGGCCGTAGTCGGCGGTGCGCTCGAGGCGGGGGCCGGTCGCCGCCAGCTGCGCCTGCAGCTTCGGACCAATGAACAGCTTCTCCCGGAATTGCGCTTGCGCACCGGCCGGAATCTGGGTGAACGGCCCGGTCGCACTCAGCAAGTATTGGTGGTTCTCGACCCGCAGCTGAAAGCGGTACGGCAGATTCGCCTGGGGCACGATCGCGGACACGAAATGGTGCTGCAGAGACGCGAGCCAGCCGTTGGTGACGACCTCGGAGTACCGGGAGTCCGCCTCGTTCTCCACCTTGAGATCGCGGGATTTGGTGCCGTCGAATACCGTGGGCCCCTTGAACGAGTAGGTCTCGACATCGAAGTACGAGCGGGACGGGTGTTCCCAGTGGCGCAGGATCTGGCTGTAGGAAGCGATGCTGCGCGGCTCCGTGCCGGTATTCTGAACGTCGTAGCTCAGGTCAATGCCATACCAGCCGCGGGTGAATACGAACATCTTCGTGACCGTCAGACCCCGACCATCCGACCAGGTCATCGGGACCCGTAACTCTTTGGCGCCCGCGGGCAGCACGTAGGAGGTCTGCGCGGCGGTCCAGGTCACCAAATGCGTCGGAGCGGCCTCGCCCGCCTTGCCGATCAGCCCGCTTTGCAGCAGATACAGCGAGTCCGCGTCGCTATTTTCGAGCAGCACCGGGATGTTGGGGGTTTCCTTGTGCACCGGATATTGCGGAAGGTCGGCGCGATCGATCTCGCCACCCTTCAAATTGATGGAGACATCGAGGACGTCGGTCACCACGTGCAGCATCGGCGATCCGGCCGCCGGAGCCCCGGTCTCGGCGGGCGGTGCGGCGGGCGGCGGAGCGCCGGCTGGAGCAGCGGGGGTTGGCGCGGTTGCGCTTAAAGTCGCGGTCTCGGCCTTCGGCACCGAATCGGCGAGCGTATTCGACGCGCCCGGGGCGCCGGAGGCGGTCTGCGAAGATGCCCCCGCCACAGGCTCGCGATAATCACGCATCCACGCTTCGTAATTGAGGTACAGGATCGCCGCGAATGCGACCATGAGCATGACGCGGGTATTAGGCATTGATGGATCTCTTGTCCGGCACGGGGTCGTAGCCGCCCTCCGAAAACGGATGACAGCGAAGAAGGCGCTTTGCACCGAGCCAGCTGCCGCGCACGACTCCATGGCGATCGATCGCCGTGTGCGCATAGCAGGAACAGCTTGGATGGAAGCGGCACCGCGGTCCCAGCATGGGGCTCACGGCCAGCTGATAAATACGAATGATGCCCATCAAGACGTGGCGCATGGCTCTACCATTTTTGCGCGATGCTGTGCCAATGCCTGGCAAGACTCGCGCGCAGATCGCCGGGCGGCGCGAGCCTCGCGCCTTCACGTACCGCAACGGTGATATCGACGGGCGGCAAGTCATGTTGGTTCAATCGAAACGATTCTCGCGTCAGACGCTTGATTCGATTACGGGCAACGGCGCCGGCACAAGAGCGCGTCGCGATCGCCAATCCGAGCCTAGGGTACGTTTCATGATTGGGCAAAACGGACAAGCTAAAATACGCGTCGGAAAGTCGTTTGCCGCGCTGCCTAACATCGCGAAATTCGGCCGGCTGGTGCAGACGCTTGCGCGGCTCGAACTTCAGTGTACGGATGGCTGAACAGCCTGGGGCGAAAGCCTCAGGGACAGAGGCGCTTGCGACCCTTCGCGCGGCGCCGAGCAAGCAACCGCCGACCGCTTTTGGTGGCCATCCGAGCGCGAAACCCGTGCGTGCGGGCACGATGCAAGTTACTTGGATTGAAGGTACGTTTCATAGCACAACTTAAACAAAGCCACGGAGCAAATCGACGGGATGGCGGATTTGCGAAAGGCGGCAAGGGTACTCAAGCGGGCAGGGATGTGTCAATAGACGCACCGGCAAGTTGGAGCTAGACTCCCTGCCCTTTCGTTTGATTTGCCCCATTGCCGCATGGTAGGAGAGCGCTCTTGTCGGAGTCGCTGTGGAATCGTTGTCTGCGCATACTCGAGAGCGAGCTCCCCGTGCAGCAGTTCAACACCTGGGTGCGGCCGCTGCAGGCGATAGAAAGCGTGGGCGAGCTGCGGCTGCTTGCTCCGAACCGGTATGTGATCGAGTGGTTGGGCGACAATTCGCTGTCTCGGATCAAGGAGCTGATCCGTGAATTCGCGGAGGGCGCGGCGCCGGATGTGGTGCTCGACGTCGGGACGCGAGCCGCGCCGCCGACTCCGCCGCCCGGTGCGCCACAGGTCAACGGCTCCAATGATGCCGCCGCTGCGGCGTCAGCCAAGGCGCGCCGCTTGGCGCCGACCGTTCTCGGCAGCCGGATCAATGCCGATTTCACCTTTGATACCTTCGTCGAAGGCAAGAGCAACCAGCTCGCCAAGGCGGCCGCCATCCAAGTCGCCGACAATCCGGGAAAGGCATACAACCCCCTGTTCATCTATGGCGGCGTCGGTTTGGGCAAGACGCATTTGATGCACGCGGTGGCCAACAAGCTCAAGGAGCGCAACCCCGACGCCAGACTCGCGTATGTCCACAGCGAGCGTTTCGTCAGCGACATGGTAAAGGCCCTGCAGCACAACACCATCAATGATTTCAAGACCGCTTATCGAACGCTCGATGCGCTGATGATCGACGATATCCAGTTCTTTGCCGGAAAAGACCGCTCCCAAGAGGAGTTTTTCCACACCTTCAATGCGCTGCTGGAGAGCCAGCAGCAGGTGATTCTGACCTGCGACCGGTATCCCAAGGAGGTCGACGGTCTCGAGGAGCGGTTGAAGTCGCGTTTCGGTTGGGGGCTGACGGTGGCGATAGAGCCGCCCGAGCTGGAAACCTGCGTCGCGATTTTAATGAGCAAAGCGGCAATTTCGAACGTCGACCTGCCCGAGGAGGTGGCGTTTTTCGTCGCCAAGCGGATCCGATCCAACGTCCGTGAATTGGAGGGCGCGCTGCGCCGGGTCGTGGCGACCTCGCATTTCACCGGCCGTCCGATCACTCTGGAGTTTGCCAAAGAGGCGCTGCGCGACCTGCTGGCGCTTCAGGAGAAGCTCGTGACGGTGGAAAATATCCAAAAAACCGTCGCGGAATACTACAAAATTCGCATCGCGGATTTGTTGTCGAAGCGGCGCAGCCGCTCGATCGCGCGGCCACGGCAGGTGGCAATGGCGTTGGCGAAGGAATTGACCAATCACAGCTTGCCGGAAATCGGCGATGCGTTCGGCGGGCGCGATCATACGACGGTCCTGCATGCTTGCCGGCGGATAAAGGAATTGCGCGAGTCGGAAAGGCGTATTGGGGAGGATTACATGAACCTGTTGAGAACCCTGGCCGGTTAGCTTGGGAGAAGCTGTGCAAAATTTTGTGGATAAAGTTATCCACAGTTCAGTGACATGTTCACCGTGCATAACTGACACACCTTAGGAATTTTTATCATTGTTGTAACTGGTTGATTAGGAAGAATATTTATATCTTACGCACCGATAAGACGATTCTTCATAATCATAGTAATAATCTATATCAAGAAACTAGATCTAAGAATAGTTGGATGGGCAAGCGCATGAAATTGACGGCTGAACGGGAAAAGTTATTGGTGCCATTGCAGGCGGTCATCGGCGTGGTCGAACGCCGGCAAACCATGCCGGTGTTGGCAAATGTACTACTCGGCGCCGGTCAGGACCGGCTGTCGATCACGGCCACGGATCTCGAGGTGGAACTGGTGGCGACCACGGACGTGGGCGTGCAGCAAGGCGGAGACATCACCGTTCCGGGCCGCAAATTCTTGGATATTTTACGAGCGCTGCCGGAAAAAACAGGGATAACCATCACCTTGGAGGGCGATAAACTGGTGATCAGAGCGGGACGCAGCCGCTTCAGCTTGTCGACTCTGCCTGCCACGGAATTCCCGGTCATCGAGGACATCAACTCGCAGCAGAGCGTGCAGATAACGCGCAAGGATTTGCTGCGTCTGCTGGAAAAGACGCATTTTTCGATGGCACAACAGGATGTTCGCTATTACTTGAACGGGATGCTGCTGGAGATCGAAGGGCAGACACTGCGGGCGGTCGCCACCGACGGTCACCGGCTGGCGTTGTGCGAGGCTGACCTGGTTGCGAAGGCGAAATCCTCGCAGCAAGTCATCGTGCCGCGTAAAGGCGTGTTGGAATTGCAGCGCATATTGACCGATGAGGGGTCCGCGGAGATTGCGATTGGGACAAATCACGTTCGCGCACAAATTGGCGATGTTCGCTTCACTTCGAAGCTGATTGATGGCCGTTTTCCGGAATATTCTCGTGTGATCCCGGCTGCTGCGCCGACCGCGATCCGTGCGGACAGGGACGTGCTGCGGCAGGCGTTGCAGCGAACGGCCATCCTGTCGAACGAGAAGTACCGAGGTATTCGGGTCACCGTCAAGAAAAACATGATCACGGTTCAGGCCCACAACCCGGAGCAAGAAGAGGCGGAGGAAGAGATTGAAGTGGCCTATGCGGGAAGTGACCTGGAGGTCGGCTTCAACGTCAATTATTTGCTCGATGCATTGGCAGCCATCGACGGGCAAGAGGTTGAACTGGGTCTTACAGACAGCAACAGCAGTTGTTTGATTCGATCGCCGGGCAACGCGAGTGCGCGCTATGTGGTCATGCCGATGAGGCTTTGAACGGATGACCCTGCGGCGGGTGCAAGTAACGGATTTCCGCTGCTTGCATCAGGCTGAGATCGATCTCGACCCCCAATTTACGCTGATCAGCGGACCCAATGCCTCCGGCAAGACCAGCCTGCTCGAGGCCATTTACGTCTTGGGGCGCGGAAGATCTTTCCGGACGCGGAGGCTCCATCATTTAATCCGTAGCGGTTGTGAACGTCTGATGGTGACCGGTGAGGTCGAAAGCCCCGCACGGATACGGTTGGGCATTGAGGGCTCGAAGGCCGGTATGCGCGCCAAGATCGCTGGAGTATGGGCGAGCTCACTCGCAGAACTCGCGACGGCATTGCCCGTACAAATCATCGATCCCGAGGTGCATCGCTTAATTGAAGAAGGGCCAAGCCGGCGTCGGCGCTTTCTCGATTGGGGGGTGTTCCACGTGGAACCCAATTTTGTCGCCCATTGGCAGAACTATCATCAGGCGCTAAAGCAGCGAAACGCGGCGCTGAAAGCTCGACAACCCCGAACCATCGTGTCGGCTTGGGATGGTGACCTGATTCGTTATGGTGATCTGCTTACCGAGGCCAGATTACGCTATCTGGGGCAGCTGATGATTGAAGGGAAGGGCCTGAGCCAGGCTCTGTTGAGTATGGAACTTGGGATTGGCTACCGTGTGGGTTGGGATGCCAACTTAACCCTGCGAGAGGCCTTGGATCGGAGTTGGGCGAGCGATCTCGAATTCGGCTCAACCCAAGTGGGTCCGCAGCGCGCGGAACTTACGCTGAGGCTTGATGGGCTCCCGGTCAAGGACCGGATTTCCCGCGGACAACAGAAGCTTCTGGCCGCCGCATTGCTGATAGCGCAACTCAAACTCTTCCCTCGCCACTCCCCGGTCCGGCCCACGTTACTATTGGATGATCCGGCAGCCGAACTGGACAGCGAACGGTTGGCGGAATTCATCCACGAGATACGAGCGCAAGCGGTGCAGCTGGTCGTGACCACCCTGCATGCGGAATTCAGTGCCTTTGGCATACCGGGACATCGTCTTAAGCTGGATCGCGGCATCGTCAGCACGCATTAATGTTAAATACCCGCCGGCTTGTTCCACGTGGAACCAGTGATTTCTTCAGCAGCGATCGCCGGCCGGTGAGACCCAAATAAGCTATTGATTATATTCAATAATTTTGCCAGTTTGAATTCGTTTTTAGTGCAAAAAACTGTTAAACTGATGAATTGGCAATCAGGATCCGCTATGAGCGCTACCGACGTTTACGATTCCAGCAAAATCAAAGTCTTAAAGGGGCTCGACGCTGTCCGCAAGCGCCCTGGAATGTATATCGGAGACACAGACGATGGCAGCGGCTTGCACCACATGGTCTTCGAAGTGGTGGACAACGCGATCGACGAGGCCCTGGCGGGTCATTGCGACCGAGTGGTGGTCACCATACACGCCGACGAATCGGTGACCGTGATGGACAACGGGCGCGGCATTCCGGTCGACATCCACAGCGAAGAAGGCGTTTCGGCGGCGGAAGTCATCATGACCGTGCTGCACTCCGGTGGAAAATTCGACGACAGCTCCTACAAAGTTTCAGGCGGCTTGCACGGCGTGGGCGTCTCGGTGGTCAATGCGCTGTCGGATTTCCTGGAATTGAACATCCGGCGCGACGGCAAATTGCACCGCCAGGAATATCGGTTGGGCGAACCCCAGGCGCCGCTTGCGGTCGTCGGCGACACCAACGAGCGGGGCACGACGCTGCGCTTCAAACCAAGTTCGAAGATCTTCACGAACATCTCCTTTAATTACGAGACGCTCGCGAAGCGTCTGCGGGAATTGTCTTTTCTCAACTCCGGCGTGCGCATCGAACTGGTCGACGAGCGTGACGAGAAAACGGAAGTGTTTCAGCACGAGGGCGGCTTGGCGGCTTTCGTCACTTACTTGAATCGCAGCAGGACCCCGGTGCACGACTCGGTTCTCTGGTTCCAAACGCGCGACGGCAACACGCAAGTGGAAGTGGCGATGCAGTGGAATGATTCGTATCAGGAAAGCATGTACTGCTACACCAACAACATTCCGCAAAAGGACGGCGGCACGCACCTCGCCGGATACCGGGCTGCGTTGACCCGAACGCTCAACAATTACATCGAGAAAGAACTCGCCGCCAAAAAGGAAAAAATAGCCACTACAGGGGACGACGCGCGCGAGGGCCTGACCGCAATCCTGTCCGTCAAGCTACCCGATCCCAAGTTCTCCTCGCAGACCAAGGACAAACTGGTTTCGTCCGAGGTGAAGGGTGTGGTCGAGTCCGCGGTCGCGCAACGCCTGGAGGAATTTTTGCTGGAGCATCCGCAGGAAGCGCGAGCCATCGTCAACAAGATTCTCGAGGCCGCCTATGCCCGCGAGGCCGCACGCAAGGCGCGTGAAATGACGCGGCGCAAGGGCGCGCTCGATATAGCCGGCTTGCCCGGCAAACTTGCGGACTGCCAGGAAAAGGATCCGGCTCTTTCCGAGATGTTCCTCGTCGAAGGAGATTCGGCGGGCGGCTCGGCCAAACAGGGGCGCGATCGCCGCACTCAAGCGATTCTTCCGCTCAAGGGAAAGATCCTCAACGTGGAAAAGGCGCGCTTCGACAAAATGCTGGGGTCCGCAGAAGTGGGCACGCTGATCACGGCATTGGGCTGCGGGATCGGGCGCGACGACTTCAACGTCGACAAATTGCGTTACCACAGGATCATCATCATGACCGACGCGGATGTGGACGGCTCGCACATACGCACGCTGTTGCTCACCTTCTTCTACCGTCAAATGCCCGTCCTGATCGAACGCGGGCATGTCTATATCGCGCAGCCGCCGCTCTACAAAGTCAAAAAAGGCAAGCAGGAACACTACGTCAAAGACGATCTCGAATTGAACGCCCTGCTGCTCAGCACCGCCATCGACGGGGCGGCCCTTCATGTCAATGCCGACGCGCCGCCGCTCTCCGGTTTGGGGCTCGAGTCCCTGGCGAGGCAATACGTCGAGGTGCAGGGCATCGTGCGCCGCTGGGCGCGCCGCTACGACGAGCGGTTCTTGGAGCAGCTGTTGTACGTGCCCAAGCTCACCACCGAGTCGTTCGACCGTGTCGATGTGCTGAAGGACTGGTGCCGCAATCTGGAATCGAAGTTGAACACGCTCGATGATGTCTCGCGTCGGTACCAGATCAGGGTGCAAAGCCTCGCCGCCGGCGGCCATCGCATCGATCTGCAGCGTTTGGAACACGGATTGACTTCCGAGAAGCACATACCGCGCGAGTTCTTCGATTCGGCAGAATATCTGCGCATTGCCGAACTCGCGCAAACCCTGAGCGATTTGATGGGACCCGGCGCGTACGTGCGCCGCGGCGAGGAACGCCAGGAGGTGACCAGCTTCAAGGTGGCGATGAATTGGCTGTTCGATCAGGCGAAAAAGGGACAAACCATCCAGCGCTACAAGGGGCTGGGTGAGATGAATGCGAGCCAGTTATGGGAAACGACCATCAATCCCGAAACGCGGCGTTTGATGCAGGTGCGCATCGAAGATGTGGTGGCGGCCGATGATATCTTCACCACGCTGATGGGCGATGCGGTCGAACCGCGGCGCGAATTCATCGAAAAGAATGCGCTGCAGGTGTCCAATCTGGATATCTAGGAGCCCTGTCCGGGTATTCCACGTTATTCCTTGACGCCGGCAAGCCTCAGGCCGTCGAACAGCTCCTCGGATCCGAACAGATCGGCCGTGGCGTACATCCACTTTATAATCGCCGCAATCGTTTGAGTGTTCGGCACGGCGGTGTCGAAATCCGCGAGCGCCGCCTGTGCGCGGTCGCGATGACCGAGACGCGCCTCGGCGGCCGCAAGCGTAAGTCGCACCGGCCCGCTGACCGGGCTGCGCAACTGCTCCTCGCTCATCTGCGTCGCGGCATTCTGAGCCAGGCGTGCGGCCGATGCATAATCGCCGACGGCATAGTGCACGGCGGCGCCGAGCGCCTTGATCCACAGGGCGTCAGGGTCCTCCGGATCCTGCTCGAGCATCGAATCGGCGATCACCAAGGATTCCTCGAAGCGGCCCCGCAGCTGGAAAAGCACGGCCTTCTCCGACACCATGTCCCTATTGGTGGGATCCATACGCAGATAGCGTTCGAGCGCCGCCGCACCGATCGTCTTCTGCTCCTCGACATTGTGGGACCAAGCCATGACACAGTCACAGAGATTGATCTCGGCGGTCAAGTAGGTTGCCAGACGGTCGTCGGGTGCCGCCGCCAGGGCGCGCTTCAACAGATCGGTCGATTGGATGTAAGCGTCCTTTGCTTCGGCTCCGTGATGACCTTCCCAACTCGTATAGGCCCGAAAAGACAGGTCGCGAACATCGAGCGCATCCACGGGTTTGTCCGCCGCCCGCTTGACCTCGGCCTTGAGCGCGGCGAGTCCAAGTTCGTCCAGAGCATCCTCGAGGTCGGCGCGCCAGCGCGGTGTGAGGGCGTCACCGAGTATGGGGACCGATTGGGTTGCGAGTACGCGCTCGTTATCGCCGTCGACGACAACCACATCGGCTTTAACGCCGTCCTTCTCCTTCGCCAGCGAGCCGCGAATCAAAAAATGCACGTCAAGCGCCTTTGACAGCTCTCGTGCGCCGGTTAGGTGAGCCAGCGCCTGCTCAACGCTGCCGCGCGGCGCCGTATGGGCCCACAGGGTGTCGGCCTCAAGGCGGGAGGCAAATTCATCCATGGTGGCCGCCGCCGCCTGCGCACCGTGAACGTCGCCGGCGGGCGCCTGAAACGGCAGCACCGCGAACGTCATGCGACGATCCTCAATCGAGTACGGGGTGATCGCCGCGTCCCAGGCGTCGCCGCCGCGCAATTCGCTGCGGTCGAACCACACCTCGATGCCGGCGGCGCGCAGGCTGGCGCAAATTCGCTCGGCGGCCACGGCGTCCTCCGACGCGTAGCTCAAGAAAACCGCTTGCTGTACGCCCCTTGCCGCAGGCTCGCCGATGCTTCCGGTCTCGCTGGTCAATTCATCCTCCTGCACTTTGAGGTGCTGCGATAAGAATGACCTACTCAATGCGGGCGTGCAACGCCGAGCAGGAAGGCTAAGATGAGCGCTGGCGCGGCAACTCAAGGGGTTTGCACGATGTGGTCCGGTCGGACGATGACAGGCCTCGCGCTGCTGTTCATGCTGCAGGGGTGTAGCCGGCACGGCGGCGAATCGGGCGCCGCCCGCGCGGGTCCGCAATATGACAGCGAGAAGGTGGTCAATATCTATTCATGGGCGGATTACATCGCGCCCGAGACCGTGGGAAATTTCGAGCGCGAAACCGGCATCAAGGTCCACTACGGCGTGTACGACAACAACGAGGTTCTCGAGACCCAGTTGTTGACCGGCCACACCAACTACGACGTGGTCAATCCGCAAGAGACTTTCTTCGAGCGCCAGCTGAAGGCCGGCGTGTATCGCAAGCTCGACAAGAGCGCGCTGCCGAATCTCGTGAATACCGATCCCGAGATCATGCGCCGGATGGCGGTCCATGATCCGGGAAATCTGTACGCGGTGTCGTACATGTGGACCACGACCGGGCTCGGGTACAACGTCGATCAGGTGCGGAGCCGACTCGGGACAAACCCGACGCATAGCTGGGCGCTGCTGTTCGACCCCGCCAATGCGGCAAAACTTCAGGATTGCGGAATCACCATCATCGATTCGCCCATGGATGTGTTTTCCTCCGTGATCATCTACCTGGGGCACGATCCGAACCAGTTCGATC
This sequence comes from uncultured Gammaproteobacteria bacterium, assembly GCA_963758145.1. GTDB lineage: Bacteria > Pseudomonadota > Gammaproteobacteria > Steroidobacterales > Steroidobacteraceae > Bog-1198. The sequence goes on along the minus strand of CAVWUK010000007.1, from coordinate 350,970 downwards.
CAAAGGACGTGGCCGCGGCATCCGAAGTGCTGCGCAAAATCCGGCCGTTCATACGCTATATCGACCCGGCGCAGCACATCCCCGATCTCGCGAGCGGCAGCGCTTGCCTGGCGCTTGCCTGGTCCGGCGATGTGGTGCAGGCGCGCAGCCGCGCGATCGAAGCCAACACCGGGGCTCACGTCGCCTATATCGTGCCGCGCGAGGGAGCGTTGATCACGCTCGACATGATGGGTATTCCCGCAGATGCGCCGCATCCGCACAACGCGCTCATGTGGCTGAACTATTTGATGCGGCCGGACGTGATGGCCGGGATCACCAACTATACCAAGTACCCGAACGGCAATTCGGCGTCTCTGCCGCTGGTCCGGGCCGATCTGCGCACCGACGAAAGCATCTACCCGAACGTGCAAACTCGCGCACGGCTCATCACCGCGCGAGCCGTACCCGCGGACTACTCGCGCCTGATCACCCGGGAGTGGACTCGGTTTCGGACCGGTTATTGAAGGCGTCCGCGCCCGCCTCGCGCTGGGTGTCCGCGATCTTCGCCAAACCCGATTCGATGGCGCGGCGGATTTCGTCGGTCAATTCCCGCGGGTTCTTGCCTTCCGAGGCAATCGGCTCGCCGATGATCACGCGAATCACGCCCGGCTTCTTCAGGAAGCCGCGCCGCGGCCAAAACGCTCCCGCATTATGCGACAGCGGCACCACCAGCTTGCCGGTCCGGACGGCGAGCAGGGCGCCGCTCACGCCGAACTTTCGCGTCTCGCCGGCAACCACACGCGTGCCCTCCGGGAAAATAACGACCCACAAGCCGTCCGCTAGGCGCGCCTTGCCCTGCTCGACCACCTGATGCACCGCGCGGTGACCGTCGCCTCGATTGATGGCGATCGGCCGCAACAGCTTGAGCCCCCAGCCGACGAATGGAATCCACAGCAGCTCGCGCTTCAGCACCCAGACCTGGGGAGGGAAGATGACGAATTGCGCCACCGTTTCCCAAGCGGACGTGTGATTGCTCATGATGATGTGATTGCCCCGCGGGATGCGTTCGCGCCCTTCGACGACGAAGGTCAGGCCGCAAAGTCGATCGAGCATCCAAAACAAACAGCGTGCCCAGCAGCGCGCAATGGCGAATTGCGCGCGATAGGGCAGCCAGAAGCACAAGGCCATGAATGCGCCGAACAGGCATGCGGACACCATCATATAGGTGGTGAACAGCAGTGAGCGCATCCGCCGCATACTGAACAGGCTCCTAGCCGGGCAGGCGTGACAGATCGGCGACGCCGCCGAGCAGCCGTTGTACGTCGCGCAACAACGCAAGCCGGTTGCGGCGCCGTGCCGGATCCTCGTCCATGACCATGACGGCTTCGAAGAAATCGTCCACGGCCGCCGAGAGCGAACTCAGGCTGCGCAAGCCCCCGGCATAATCGCGCCGGGCCATCGAGTCGGCCACGATGCCGCGCAGTTCCGTAACCGCGCGCTGCAGCGCCTGCTCGGCCGGCTCGGCGAGGGCCTCGAGCTGCACCTCGGCATCCCGTTCCGGAGGCGCTTTCCGCAGGATATTGGCGATACGCTTGTTGATGGCGGTCAGCACCCCGGCATCGGGCAAGCGCAGGAATTCCTTCAGCGCCTGCAGACGGGATTCCGCATCGAGCGGTGAAGCCGGTCGATTCGCCAGCACCGCGTCGATCATTTCGACGGATGTGCCGTCCGCGCGCTCGAGCACGAGGCCGCGGAGTCGCTCCGCGATGAAGTCATAAACTTCCGCCGCCGTGCCCGCCCTTTGCACCGGCTGCGCAGCGGCGGACACCGCGAGCAGCTCATCCAGGTCGAGATCCAGTCGGCACTCGAGCAAAATGCGCAGCACGCCGAGCGCGGCGCGGCGCAAGGCAAAGGGATCCTTGGCGCCGGTCGGCCGTTGCTCGATGGCGAAAATGCCGACCAGCGTGTCGATTTTGTCGGCCAACGCGAGCGCCTGGCCGGTCTTGGTTCGCGGCAATGCATCGCCCGCGTAGCGCGGCAGATAATGTTCCTCGATCGCGAGCGCCACCTCCGGCGGGTCGCCCTCGGCCTCCGCGTAATGACGACCCATGACCCCCTGCAACTCGGGGAACTCGCCGACCATCGCCGTCATCAGATCGGCTTTGGCGAGTTCGGCGGCGCGCCCGACCTGCGTCCCGGCCGCGATGCGATCGCCGATCAGTAGCGCCAAGGATTTCACCCGCCGAGTCTTATCGGCATAGGTGCCGAGCCTGGCCTGAAATGTCACGCCGCTTAAACCGGCCGCATGCGCATCGAGCGCAAGCTTGCGATCCTGCTCCCAGAAGAACGCCGCATCACTCAGGCGCGGCCGCACCACGCGCTCGTTGCCTTCGCGCACCTTCGCCGGGTCGCGGCTTTCGATGTTGCTCACCGTGACGAACCCGCCGGTGAGCTTGCCGTCCGCGCCTTCGATGGCGAAGTATCGCTGGTGGTCCTGAATGGTGGCGATCACCACTTCGCGCGGCAGCGACAGGAAACGCGTTTCGAACCGGCCCACGATCGGCACCGGCCATTCGACCAGGGCGGTCACTTCGTCCAACAGTGTGCCGTCGATCAAGGCGCTGCCCCCGGCCTGGCTCGCGGCCGCCGCGACGCCCTTGCGGATCGCCTCTTTGCGGGCGTTGAAATCCGCGATGACCTTGGCGCGGCGCAGCCGAGATTCGTAGGATTTTGGCGACCTCAGGGAAATCGGCCGCGGAGCATGGAAACGGTGGCCGCGCGTGATGCGGTCCGACGCGAGGCCGAGTACCTCGGCCGGCACGACCTCATCGCCATAGATCAAGACCACCGAATGCACCGGTCTCACGAATTCGGCCGAATGCGCACCCCAGCGCATGCGACGCGCGATGGGGAGCGCGGCAACGGCTTGATTAACGAGATCTCCGATAACGCCCAACGTCGAGGCGCCGCGCTCCATCCCGCGAAAGACCAGCCAATCGCCCTTATCGGTGGCGAGCCGCGCGAGTTCGGTCACCGCAACCCCGCAATTCCTCGCGAAGGCCGTTGCGGCCTGAGTGGGCGCACCACCGGCATCGAAGGCATTGCGCAGCGGCGGGCCGCGCCTTTCGATGTGCCGATCCGGGGCGCGCTCGGCGCAAGCGTGGATCAACACCGCGAGCCGGCGCGGCGTCGCGTAGCCTTGCGCCTTGCGATACTCGATCCCGGCATTGCGCAGACGGTCGGTCAACCCCTCGGTCAGTGCGGCCGACAGGGTTTGCAGAGTCTTCGGCGGCAGCTCCTCGGTGCCCAGTTCCAGCAGCAGGTCGCGCACGCTCATCAGGCCACTCGTTGCGACGCGGCGTTCTTCAGCAGGGGAAAGCCGAGCGCTTCGCGGCTGTCGCGATAGGCTTCGGCGACCGCACGGGCGAGCGTGCGCACGCGCAGGATGAAACGCTGGCGCTCCGTGACGGAGACCGCGCGGCGCGCATCGAGCAGGTTGAAGGAATGCGAGGCCTTGACCATTTGCTCGTAGGCCGGCAGAACCAGTTTATCCTCCAGCAGCCTCCGACACGCAGCCTCGTGCGTGTCGAACTGATGCAGCAACGCCCCGGTATCGGCCTTCTCAAAATTGTAGATCGACTGCTCCACTTCATTTTGATGGAACACATCGCCGTAGCTGATCGCCCCGAACGGCCCCTCGGTCCAGACGATGTCGAAAATGCTCTCCTTGCCTTGGATATACATGCCGAGACGCTCGAGCCCGTAAGTGATTTCGCCCATCACCGGCCGGCAGTCCAAACCGCCGACCTGCTGAAAATAAGTGAATTGCGAGACTTCCATTCCGTTAAGCCACACCTCCCACCCCAAACCCCACGCGCCGAGCGTGGGCGACTCCCAATTGTCCTCCACGAAGCGGATGTCGTGGACCAGCGGATCGAATCCCAATCCGCGCAGCGACCCCAGGTACAGCTCCTGAAAATCATCCGGCGATGGTTTGATGCACACCTGGAATTGAAAGTAGTGCTGGAGGCGAAACGGATTATTGCCGTAACGTCCGTCGGTGGGACGACGCGAAGGTTGTACGTAAGCGGCACTCCACGGCTCCGGGCCCACGGCTCGCAAAAAGGTGGCCGTATGAAACGTGCCCGCTCCCATCTCCATGTCATAGGGTTGCAAGATGATGCATCCCTGGTCGGCCCAATATTTTTGCAGCGCAAAAATCAAATCTTGAAACGTGCGCGGGGGCGCAGAGGCGGGTTTAGCCATCGTGTGCTCGAGAGTCCAAGGACGGCCGCGAGTATAGCGGGAACTTTCCACTTTACCGCCAGCCGCCAGCCGCCAGCCGCCAGCCGCCAGCCGCCAGCCGCCAGCCGCCAGCGAGCCGAGCCCGGGCGCGGGCGCGGGCGCGTTAAGCCGGGCGTGCACCGCTTTGACTCTCTACCCAGGTAATGCGACCACGGACTCTGGGGAGGATGCCCGGCAAGGCCGGTAATTTGCACCATTGATAAACACGCCCTTGAGCGAATGCATTAATATGGTGCGCGAAGCCTGCCGTGCGGATCGCAAGGTCTTGATATTGGTACAAGCCAGGGTTGGCACACAAACTGCAAGGTGTGGGAATCAGGAATAACTTGGAAAACAGCAATCCATTTTGCGAGGACGCATATGAATCCTGCCGATGTTCTTAAATTAATCGCCGAAAAAGAGGCTAAGTTCGCCGATCTTCGCTTTACGGACACGCTTGGCAAGGAACAACACGTGACCGTGCCCACGCGTCTCGTGGACGAGGCCTTTTTCGCCGACGGCAAGATGTTCGACGGATCGTCGATCGCCGGATGGAAAGGCATCAACGAGTCGGACATGATCCTGATGCCGGACCCGGCCACGGCGGTCATTGATCCGTTCTTTGAGGAAACGACGATCAACTTGCGCTGCGATGTGATCGAGCCGATGACCATGCAAGGCTACGAACGGGACCCGCGCTCCTTGGCGAAACGCGCCGAGGCGCATCTGAAATCCTCGGGCATTGCGGATTTCGCGCTTTTCGGACCGGAAAACGAATTCTTTATTTTCGACAATGTCCGCTACAGCTCCGGGATGAACGGCTGCTCCTATGAAGTGGATTCGTACGAGGGGGCATGGAACTCCGGCAAGAGCTACGAAGACGGCAATAAGGGGCATCGACCCGGCATCAAGGGCGGATATTTTCCGGTGCCGCCGGTCGATTCGCAGCAGGATATTCGCACCGCGATGTCCCTGGCCTGCGAGGAAATGGGACTTAAGTTCGAGGTTCATCACCACGAAGTTGCGACCGCCGGCCAGGGCGAGATCAACGTCGCCGCGAATACGCTCACCAAGAAAGCCGACGAAGTGCAGATCCTCAAGTACGCGCTGCAAAACGTCGCTCATGGTTACGGCAAAACCCTGACTTTCATGCCCAAGCCGATCGTCGGCGACAACGGCAACGGAATGCACGTGCATCAGTCGCTGCAAAAGGAAGGCAAAGCGCTGTTTGCGGGCGACAAGTACGGCGGCCTATCCGACATCGCTCTGTACTACATCGGCGGCATCATCAAGCACGCGCGTGCCCTGAACGCATTCACCAATGCGAGCACCAACAGTTACAAGCGCTTGGTGCCCGGTTTCGAGGCGCCGGTGAAGCTCGCTTATTCGGCGCGCAACCGCTCCGCATCGATTCGTATTCCCTGGGTGTCCAATCCCAAGGCGCGGCGCATCGAGGTGCGTTTCCCCGATGCGACCGCCAATCCGTACTTTGCATTTTCCGCGATGCTGCTGGCGGGCCTCGACGGCATCCAGAACAGAATCCACCCCGGTGATCCCGGCGACAAGGATCTGTACGACCTGCCGCCTGAAGAGGATAAAAAGATACCCACGGTTTGCCATTCGCTCGATATGGCGCTCGATTATCTCGACAGGGACAGGGCCTTTTTGAAGGCCGGCGGGGTGTTCACCGACGATTTAATCGACGCCTACATCGAGTTGAAGTTGAAGGAAGTGACGCGCCTGCGCATGACCACGCATCCGATCGAATTGGAGATGTATTACAGTTTGTGAGTGTCCTTGAAAGGTGCTCCGGCCCTTAAGGTGCGGGCATAAAGGTGTGGGCGGTCACATTGTCCACATCTTGTGTTTTGTGGCCGGGAGGCGATAGGACTATGCTTTCAAATTATGCACCCATGCCGATCATGGCTTGTCTGCGGAGCGCTCGCGCTGGTCGCGGGTCCCTTCGCCCTCCAGGCGGCCATCGTCTACAAATGGACGGATGCGGACGGAGTGGTGCATTTCTCGGATCAACCGGTGCCCGGTGCGGAGAGAATCGTGACCGCGGGTGCGGCTCGCATCGGATCGGCGGCGATGGGTTCGAGCGGTGCCCCGCCGGCCAAGCCGAAACCGACCTCAACGGCGACGCCTTTGACTGTCGCCATCGATTCGCCCGGGAACGAGCAAACCATCACCGGCAATCAGCCGGTGAAGGTGCATCTTGCGGTGAATCCGGACTTGAAGCCGGGGCAGGCGATCACTTGGTTTCTGAACGGCACCCCGCTCACCGAGCCACCGGATGCCACGCAGTTCACCCTGGAGGATCTGGCCCGCGGCACCTACACCCTGGCGGCCACGGTCGCGGATCAAGCTTCAGGCGACTCCAAAGCTGCCGAGCCGGTGACGTTCTACGTGATGCGCACGTCGTTGTTTTCCCCTCAGCGCAAAGGGTCTCAGTAAGCAGCCGCCATTTCCGCCGGAAGGGCCGATTCCTTGTCGGCTGAACTCAAGATGCAGCCATTGCAGATCGCCGGCACCGAACTGCTCGATGCTCTTGTCACCGGCGTCTTCCTCCTGGATCGCGGCCTGCAGGTCATTTATCTGAATGCGGCTGCGCAGACCTTGTTGGGTCTGGGACCCAATCAGGCGCTCGGCCGGCGGATCACCGAACTTGCGCGCGGCGCCGAGACGCTGTTGCCGCTGCTCGAGCGTGCTCGGCGAGGCGGCGAGGGCGTGGTGCAGCGGGAACTCGCCTGGCCGGCGCCCGGAGGCGTCGACCGGATCGTGAATTGCGCGGCGACGGAAATCATCATCGGGTCGGAGAGCGGCCGCCTGCTGCTCGAAATCGAAGACATCACCCAGCATCGGCGCCTGACCCGGGAAAGCGCCTTGCTGGCGCAGCTCGGGGGTAGCCGGCTCATGGTCCGGCAGCTGGCCCACGAAATCAAAAACCCCTTGGGCGGCCTGCGCGGCGCGGCGCAGCTGCTCGAGCGCGAGCTGTTGGATCCCGCGTTGCGCGAGTACACCCGCATCATCATCAGCGAAGCGGACCGGCTCACCCATCTGCTCGATTCCCTGCTGGGCCCGGGCCGGCCGCCGGCCAAACAGATGGTCAATGTGCATGAACTGTTGGAGCGGGTGTACCAGTTGTTGCGCGGCGAAGCACCCGAAGGGGTCGCGCTCGATCGCGATTATGATCCGAGCCTTCCGCCCCTGTCGGTGGACCCGAATCACATCATTCAGGCGATGCTGAATCTCGGCCGCAACGCGATCCAGGCCTTGTCCGGCGCGGGCGTGCATGCGCCGCGCTTGATCATGCGCACCCGTGCCGCAGCCAACGTCAGTCTCGGGGAGCAGCGTCACCGCCTGGTCGCATCCATTCAATTCGAGGACAACGGTCCGGGGGTGCCGGCGGAGATTCGCGACACGATTTTCTATCCGCTGGTATCGGGACGTGCCGACGGATCGGGGCTTGGTTTGGGGATCGCGCAGGATCTGGTGAGCCGGCACGGCGGCCTCATCGAATTCGACAGCGCGCCCGGACGGACGGTCTTCACGATTTCCCTCCCGGTGGACAGCCCATGAGTGCGAAGCCTCTGCAGGTGTGGCTGGTCGACGACGATGCCTCCATTCGCTGGGTGCTCGAGAAGGCTTTGCGCGGCAGCGGCATGACCGCACGGTGCTTCGAGCAGGCCGATCACGCGGTGACGGCGCTGCGTGCCGATACCCCGGATGTGTTGATGACCGACATCCGCATGCCCGGCCGCAGCGGCCTTGAATTGCTCAAGGATATACAGGCCTCGCGTCCCGGACTGCCGGTGATTGTCATGACCGCGCACTCGGATTTGGACGCGGCAGTGGCGGCGTATCAAGGCGGGGCGTTCGAATACCTGCCGAAGCCGTTCGACATCGACAAGGCGGTGGACCTGGTGCGCCGCGCCGCGCAGCAGGCGACGATGACTGCGGACGTCGAGGCGGCCCGCCGCAGCATTCCCGGCCTTCTGGGTCAAGCGCCGGCCATGCAACAGGTGTTTCGCGCCGTGGGTAGGCTGTCCCGCTCCAGCATGACGGTGTTGATCACCGGCGAATCGGGCACCGGCAAGGAGCTCGTGGCCCGCGCTCTGCATCGGCACAGCCCCCGCTCCAACAAGGCCTTCGTGGCGCTCAATACCGCCGCGTTCACCGCGGATCTGCTCGAGTCCGAGCTGTTCGGACATGAAAAAGGCTCATTCACCGGCGCGGACGCGCTGCGCCGCGGCCGGTTCGAGCAGGCGGACGGCGGTACCTTGTTCTTGGATGAGATCGGCGACATGTCGCCGGCGCTGCAGACACGATTGCTGCGCGTCCTGGCCGAGGGTGAATTCTATCGCGTCGGCGGCCAGACGCCGGTCAAGGTCGACGTGCGCGTGATCGCCGCAACCCACCAGGACCTGGAAGAGCGCGTGAAAACCGGACACTTCCGCGAGGACCTGCTGCACCGGCTCAACGTGATTCGCATCGAGATCCCGCCGCTGCGCGAGCGGCGGGAAGACATTCCCGAGCTGCTGCGGCACTATTTGAGCGAGGCCGCGCGCGAGCTGGGCATCGAACCGAAATTGTTGACGGCGACGGCGGAGACCGCTTTGGTCACCTACGACTGGCCCGGCAACGTGCGCCAACTCGTGAACGCCTGCCGCCGGTTGACGGTGACGGCGCCGGGCCGCGAAATTCGAGCCGAGGACATACCGCCCGATCTCGGCGGCGCGCAGGCCGGCCGCACCGCAACCCATGACTGGGCAGCCAAGCTCGCGCAATGGGCCGACAGGGAGCTGAGCGCTGGAACGCAACGGTTATTGGAACAGGCGGTGCCGGAAATGGAGCGCATTCTGATTCGCGCAGCGCTGCGCAAAACGGAGGGGATGAGGCAGGATGCCGCCAAGCTCCTCGGTTGGGGCCGCAACACGCTCTCCCGAAAAATGAAGGAGTTGGGCATGGAGGACGCCGACTGACCGTCGCGCCGGCCTATAATCGCGCGCGATGGCCGACTTTCTAAAACATTCTCTGGGAATTTCCGAACACGTCTTTTACGGCAACACCGTTGCCAGCTGGGTTGCCGCCGGCATCGTGGCGGTCGTGGTCTGGGCCGGTCTGTGGATATTACGGCGCCTGATCGCCTCGCGTCATACCCAATACTCAACCGCGGATCGCCCGACGCCGATCCGGGTCATTTTCTATCTGCTCGGCAACACCAAGCAGTTCTTGTTTCTGGCGATCGCGCTCAAGGCCGGGCAGGAGATCCTGACGCTTCCCGCCGACGTGCAGCACGGCGTGTCGATCGCCGTGTTGATGCTGATCCTGCTGCAGGTCGGTCTGTGGGCCGCCCGCTCGCTGCGGTTCTATCTGAACATCAAGGAAATGCAGCGGGGCTCGGACAGCGCGCTGGCGGGTTCTTTGGGAATCATCAATTTCGTGTCCGGCCTATTGATCTGGTCGGTGCTGATCCTGGTCGCGCTCGAGAACATCGGCGTGAACATCACGGCGCTGCTCGCCGGCCTGGGCGTGGGCGGCGTCGCCGTGGCGCTCGCGCTGCAGAGTGTATTGGGCGATTTGTTCGCTTCGCTGTCGATCGCGCTCGACAAGCCCTTCGTGGTCGGAGATCTGCTGACGATCGATACCTGTACCGGTACGGTCGAGCGCATCGGCATCAAGACCACACGGCTGCGCAGCGACAGCGGCGAGCAGATCATCCTGTCGAATGCGGACATACTGAAAAGCCGGGTCCGCAATTTCGGCCGGGCACCCGAGCAGCGGGCGCAGGCGACCATTCGCGTCGCTTACGCGACGCCCGGAGATACGCTTCGGGCAATACCTGGACTTCTGGAGCGCATCGTGCGCGAACAGCCCAGTGCGCGCTTCGAGCGCTGCCACTTGAAGACCCTGAGCGACTCGTGCCTGCACTACGAGTTGTCATACTTCGTGCAGCAGCCGAAGGTCAATTCGCTGCTGGATTTGCAACAGACGGTCAATTTGCGAATTCTCGATGAACTTGGCCGCCTAGGGGTGGGTTTCGCCTATCCGTCGCAGCGCGTGCTGGTCGAGTGGAATGCTCAGACGGGCCGCTGATGTTCCAGGTGGTGCTGTACGAACCGGAAATTCCGCCGAATACCGGCAACGTCATTCGCCTGTGCGCCAACGCCGGCGCGACTCTGCACCTGGTCAGGCCGCTGGGCTTCCGCCTGGACGACAGGAGTCTCAAGCGCTCGGGCCTCGACTATCACGATCTCGCCCCGGTGAACGTTCACGCGGATCTCGATGCCTGCCTGCGCTTCCTGGGCGATGCCCGATTGCTGGCCGTGGAGACCGGGGGACGGCGCTGTTATGCCGATTTCGGCTATCGCGCCGGCGATGCGCTCGTCTTCGGACCCGAGACCCGCGGCTTGCCGCAGGCGGTGCTCGAGCGCATCGGGTGCGAAAATTCGCTGTATGTTCCCATGCGGCCGAACAGCAGAAGTCTCAATCTATCGAACGCCGTGGCGGTGGTGGCGTACGAGGCGTGGCGCCAGATCAATTTCGCGGGCCGCTCATGAGACCCGTGTGAACAGGCCCTAGTCGGATTCCGAACGCACCTCTCGTGCCATCAGCGCCTGCAGCGCCTCGCGCACGGGTCTGCCCTCATGCATGATGCGGTAGACCTCGCGGCAAATGGGCATCTCGACTCCCAGGCGGTCGGCGACATTGCGCACGGCGCACGCGGCCTCCACGCCTTCGACGACTTGGTGGATGTCGCGCGCGGCGTCCGCAAGCGATGCACCGCGGCCGAGCGCCAACCCCAGGCGTCGATTGCGGGACTGATCGTCGGTGCAGGTGAGCACGAGATCGCCGAGACCGGCGAGCCCCATGAAGGTCTCGCGCTTGCCGCCGAGCGCAACCCCGAGGCGCATCATCTCGGCGAGCCCGCGCGTGATGAGCGCCACGCGGGTGTTGGCGCCGAACCCCATGCCGTCGGCGATGCCCGAACCGATTGCGATGACGTTCTTCACGGCACCGCCGACCTCGACGCCCACGATGTCGGATTGCGTGTAGGCCCGGAAACGCGGACCGGACAGCCTCACTACCAGCTCTCTCGCGAAGCGCTCGTTGCGCGACGCGACCGTCATGGCGGTGGGCAATCCGGCGCCGACCTCGGCGGCGAACGTCGGACCCGATAACACCGCGCCGGGCCGCCCCGGAAACACCTCGGCGGCGATTTGATGGGGCAACAGCCCGGTCGCGGTCTCGAAGCCCTTCGTGGCCCAGGCGATGCGGGTGGCTGAATCGAGATGCGGCTCGAGCCCGAGCAGCGTCGCGCGAAACGCATGTGAGGGCACCGTCACCAACACATCGCACGCGCCGCGCAGCGCCCGGGCCAAATCCTCCACCGCATCCAGCGCAACGGGAAATTCAGCCTGGGGCAGATACCGCAGATTGCGCCGCGAGCGCTGCATCGCCTGGATTTGCGCGTGGTCACGGCCCCAGATTCGAATCGGATGGCCCGCGCGTGCGAAATGAATGGCGAGCGCCGTTCCCCAGGAGCCCGCGCCGATGACCGTCATGGGCTCGAGTTGCGGGTTCGGCATCGTCGGATTAATTGACCGTTCCGGGCTGGGGCGGCGATTCCACTGCCTGCGCGAACAAAGCCTCGAAATTGACCAGGGGCAGCAGAAAATTCGGAAAGCCGCCCTTGACGACCAAGTGCGAAATGGCTTCACGTGCATAGGGAAACAGCACGCTCGGACAAAAACTGCCGATCAGGCGCTTCAAGTCCTCGTTCGACGCGCCGGCAATGGAAAATACACCCGCCTGCTTCACCTCGGCGAGATACAGCGTGACATCGCCCTGCTTTGCCTCGAGAGTGACCGTCAATGACACCTCGCGCGTATCGGGGCCGAGCTCCTCGGTCAAGGTGTTCATGTTGAGCTGGAATTTGGGCTCCCAGCCTTGATTGCTGGGCAGCCGCGGACCGTTCGGCGATTCGTACGAACAGTCCTTCAAGTAGACGCTCTGCAATGTCACCTGCACGCCGCCGACATTGGCCGGAGCGCCCTCCGGTGTAACCTCGTTCATAAGGCCCCCTCGATTAATGGATCCAGCTCGCCGCGGCCGTCGAGCGCATAGAGTTCGTCACAGCCGCCGATGTGCCTGGTGCCGATGAAGATTTGCGGGACGGTGCGCCGGCCGCTGCGCGCAATCATTTCCTCACGCAACTTGGCGTCCTCATCCACGTCGATTTCCCTGAATGTCAGCCCCTTTTCGGTCAGCAACCGGCGGGCACGATCGCAGTAAGGGCACCAGCCGGCCGAGTACATGACGATTTCCGGCGCACTCACTTGGCGCTTGCCCTGCCCCCCGCGGCGGTCTTGGCGAGCGGCAAATTATCCTTGATCCAGCCGTTCAATCCCCCGTCGAGATTGAAGACCTGCGTGAAGCCGAGCTTGGTCAAAGTGCGCGCCGCCGCGGCGCCGCTCACCCCGCTGTCGCAGTAAGTGATGACGGCCTTGTCGCGCCACTTCTGCAGCGTCCCCGACTGGGTCTCGAGCTCGGCCGCCGGTATGTTGCGCGCATCGCCGATATGGCCGGCATCGAACGAGTCCTTGCCGCGCAGGTCGATGATGAGCGCGCCCTGATTCATGAGACGCACGGCTTGCATCGCGGAGAGGGCGGCAAAGCTCTGAACGCGCTCCCGGACCTCATAAAAGATCACCGCGGCGCCGGACAATAATGCGCCTATCGCCAGATAGGGATGATGGCCAATGAACTCGAACAGTCGCTGCATGCAGGGTACAAATGGTTTTTTCGGGCGCGCAAGTATAGCAGCCTTGTATGCTTGCGACCCCAGGGATCGAACCGCCCTCAATGAGCCGAGCAATCGAACGTTTGAAACATTACTTGGTACTTGCCCTCCTGCTTTGCACAAGCTCGGCCGGCTGGGCGGCCGAGTCGGCCGACTCCGCACAGGCGCGAGCCAAGCTGGCGGCGGTGCGGGCGCGTATCACGGCGCTGACGAATCGGCTGAGTTTCGAGCTGAAGCAACGCGACGCGTTGAACGCGCGCCTGCGGGATGCGGATTTGGAAATCACGGCGAAACGCCGGCGGCTCGATTCATTGCACGCGGCCCAGCTCGACGCGGAGCGGCGGCGCGGCGAGCTGCGCGCCGAAGAGACCCGGACGGCGGCCGCTTTGGAAGCGGAGCGCGCGGCGCTGGCCGCGCAGGCACGAACCGCATACATGATCGGACAACAGGAGCAGATGAGAATCCTGTTGAATCAGACCAATCCCGCCGAGGCCGGCCGGATGCTGACCCTTTACGGATATCTCGCGCGCGAACGCGCAGCGAAAATCGCCGAAATCGACGCTCGCGCGGCGCGGCTGCAGCAATTGGCGGCTGAAATCGACGAGGAAGCGGCAAAACTCAAGGCTCTCGCGGACGAGGTCGGCCAAGAAGTCGCCGGCCTGGAGCACGCTCGCGCAGAGCGCTCGGTGGCGCTGGCCGCGCTTGCCAAGCAAGTCAGCAGCGGCAATCAAGAGATGGGGCAGCTCAAACGCGAAGAACAGGCGGTGGAATCCCTCATCGCCGATCTGGCCCAGGTCATGCAGGATTTCCCGGTCGATACGCAGCAAAGCTTCGGGCAGCTGCGCGGGCGCCTACCGTGGCCAGTTCCGGGAAAAATGACCACCCACTACCAGGAGTCGCGCGCCAACGGAACGCAGCCGGCGGCCGGCGCGCCGCCGGCCGCCGGTGAACCGGCGGTCGTGCGCTGGAACGGTGTGATGATCGAGACCACGCCCGGCGCGAAGGTGCGTGCGCCTTACTTTGGGCGGGTGATCTATGCCGACTGGCTGCAAGGCCTGGGGTTGCTGCTTATCATCGGGCACAGCGGCAATTACATGACCCTCTACGGCCACGCCGAGGTCCTGTACAAATCGGTGGGCGATTGGGTGGCGCCGGGGGACGTGATCGCGGCCGTGGGCGATGCCGGCGCCGTCCCGCCGCAGCTTTACTTCGAAATACGCGACGGCCGCAAACCCGTGGATCCGAAGATCTGGCTGAAGTCGAATCCCTAGGAGCTTGTCCGAGTATTCCGCGGAATTATGTCTCATGCCTTCGCGCCGAAGTGCCGAGCACGTCGCAGATCGGCGCCGACCCATACTGCATTCTCGCGCGCATGACAGCGTCGGTCGGCACTTGGGAGTCGTATGCGCAGTTGCTCATGCGGCTCTGCCCGAACATAGGTCACCTCGTGTTTTCGGGCGCCGATGCGCAGCCGCTCTGGTCGAGCGACCCGAGTTCGCCCTCGCTGCTGCGGCCCACTCTGCACTCCCTGTCTCCCGCCAAGGCGGGGGGCCACAGCGACGCCGACGGAGTGGTCGCGGAATGCGCGGGCGACGCATGCTATGGATTCCGAATTCGCGGTGGTCTCGACGAAGTCCTGGGACTCGTCGCTCTCGCCGTACCCGCCGATGCCGGAGCCCGGTTAAGCGTGGATGCGCTGTATTTGCTGATCAAGCCCGCGCTGGATTGTCTGCAAAGCGAATTGAGCGCGCGCGCCGCCATCGGCGAGCTCCACGACAATCTTGCGGATAACAGCCGCGACCTCGATTTGCTGCAGCGGATTTCCGCGGCGGCTCCCGCCGACGGCGTTCAGGCCCTCGCACAGATCCCCGAGATAGCGCTCGAGCGCCTGTCGGGCATGGTCGCCGCCATTCTTCTGCCCGCGCGCAATGTGACGATCTGCCGTACGCGTCCCGGTCAGTCGTTCGAGGCGCAGAGTGCGATGCTCGCACAGATGCACGGTCACCTGATGACGCGCGCGCAGCTGCATGGCTGCACCCTGGTCGCGAACAAGCTGTCGCTCGAGGGTTCGAACCGCGAGGCGGCGCAGGACGACGAGCTGCCGTACAAGGCGATCTCCACGCCGATTCGCGACGAGACTCGGCGAGTCATCGGAGCGCTCGCGGTGTTCCGCCTCGCAGACAGTGCGGATTTCGAGCTGCACGATGCCGAAGTGCTGGAGCTTCTGGCCCGCAAGGGGGCGCAAATCATAGGCGCGAGCTTCGATGCGCTGACCGGCATGCTGACGCCGTCGGCCTTCATCGCGCAGGTCACGGCCAGGTGGCCGGAGACCGAGCAGCGAGGCTGCCCGAGCAGGCACGGCTTGCTCTATATCGACGTCGATCAGCTGAACGTCATCAATGAAGATCACGGCATGCATGTCGGCGACGAGGTCATACAGAGCGTCGCCGGGTTGATCTGCCGGCGCGGGCCCGTGGGCACCCTGGCCTCGCGTGTCGGCGGCGGACGATTTGCCGTATTGGTGCCTGGCTGCGGCATCGAGCCTGCCGCGCGGATTGCGGAAGAGCTGCGCAGCGGCGCGATCAAGCTCAGCTGCTCGCGCGGCGACAAGCCGCTGCTGGTATCGCTCAGCATCGGCGTGGCGCGCATAGGCGATCGCGATCGTCCGCTCGAGCACGCGATGGCGGCGGCCGAAATGGCCTGCCGGACCGCCAAGGAGCGCGGCCGCAACCGGGTCGAAATATTCTACGGGAACATGCAAAGCCTGAGCCGGCGCCCCGAGTTCTTGGATCTCGCGGCGGAAGTCAGCGCGGCGCTAGCCGGCGACGCGTTCGAGCTCCTCGCGCAACCGATTCTGCCCTTGAGCGCGGCGCCGGCCGATCCGCGCTTCGAAATCCTGCTGCGCGCGCGCGCCGGCGACGGTTCGCGCTTGGGCTTGGAGAAGCTGCAGGGTGGGGGTTGTGAAGCCCTGATCCGCGACCTCGATCGCTGGGTCATCGAGCAATTCACCCGGCGCCTGGCCGACTGCCGCGATTGGTTGCGCCGGCATCGCGCGCGATTCTCGCTGAACGTCTCCGCGGCGTCGCTGGCCGATGCGGAATTCTGGAGCATGGTGGAGGACCGGGTGCGCAACACCCGCATCGAGCCGGGGACTTTGAGCTTCGAGTTTTCCGAGGAGGCCGCCGTCGGACGCGTCGGAACCATCGCACCGTTCATGTACCGGCTGCGCGAGCAGGGGATTTCCTTTGCGTTGGACAATTTCGGGCGCGGCATGGGCTCGCTCTCGAACCTCAATTCCCTCCCCGTGTCGTGCATCAAGATCGACGGCGGCTTGAGCCGGGATCTGGGGGAAAATGCGAAATCCCAGTCGATGATGGTGGCCATCGCCCAGCTGGCGAAGACCTTCGGTCTGGAGACGGTGGCCGGTCATGTCGAAACCGACGCGATCCGCGCGCTCGCCGCCAGATTGGGGGTGGACTACGGTCAGGGATTTTTCATCGGCAAGCCGCTGGCGCTCGACCAGGCTATCCGCGACTTGCCCCTGTATTCGTGCTTTTCGGCGCCCACGGATTTGCGCATTGCGGCGGGAAACCGTTTGGCCGCCGCCGGCACCTAGCGGCGAACCGCTGCCGCACGTATGCTGCGGCGCCTGATGGTCAAGAAAACTGGCAAGGTATTGCTGCTCGGGCTCGGCATGGCGATTGGCTTGTCGTTGGGCCTCGCACGCGGCGTACTGGCCGACAAAGTCGAAGCGCTCGCCAAGGACCTGCCCTGGCAAGATGCAAAGCTTCTGGCCGAGGT
This sequence comes from uncultured Gammaproteobacteria bacterium, assembly GCA_963758145.1. Classification (GTDB taxonomy): domain Bacteria; phylum Pseudomonadota; class Gammaproteobacteria; order Steroidobacterales; family Steroidobacteraceae; genus Bog-1198. The sequence continues at coordinate 334,100 of CAVWUK010000007.1, read as the reverse complement.
ATTGGAGCGGGTCGAGCGCGAGTACGTCAATCCTGTCGACGATCACCAACTGTTGCAGTCGGCCATCCGCGGGATGGTCTCCTCGCTCGATCCGTATTCGGCGTACCTCGACGGAGACGAATATGACGAGCTGAAAATCAGCAGTTCGGGCCAATACTCGGGCGTGGGCATCGAGGTGTCGCTGGAAGACGGCCAGGTCGTGGTCGTCACCCCCCTGGACGGCTCTCCTGCTGCGGATGCCGGCATCCGTTCGGGCGATGTCATTGCGACCATCGACGGCGTCGCCGTCAACACCACCACGCTGACCGACACCACCGACCGCATGCGCGGCAAGGAGGGCACCACGGTCAAAATCGGAATCCTGCGCGAGGGCAGCGCCGAGCCGCTGCTGTTCACCCTCAAGCGTTCGCGCGTGCAATTGCACAGCGTGAAGGCCGAGCTGCCGGAGCCCGGCTACGGGTATGTGCGCATCTCGCAGTTCAGCGACGAGACCGGCGAGGAATTGACCGGTGCGCTTCGAGACCTGCGCAAGCGCAACGGCGGGCCGCTCAAGGGCCTGGTGCTCGATCTGCGCAACAATCCGGGCGGAGTGCTCGAGGCGGCGGTTGCCGTGGCGGATGACTTCCTCGACGGTGGCGTGATCGTGAGCGCCAAGGGCCGGACCCCGGAATCGAATTTCGAAATGACCGCGACTCCCGGGGATGATCTGAACGGCGCCCCCATCGTGGTCTTGGTCAACGGCGGTTCGGCCTCTGCCGCGGAAATCGTCGCCGGCGCTCTCAAGGACCATCACCGGGCGGTGCTCATGGGGCGCACCACCTTTGGCAAGGGCTCGGTGCAGACGGTGATACCGCTCGGCGGCGACCGCGCAGTCAAGCTCACCACATCGCTTTATTACACGCCGTCCGGCGTGTCGATCAATCACCGCGGCATCGCGCCCGACATCGAGCTCGAGCGCGATTCGAAACAGCTGCCGCCGGCGCCGGCCGATGCGCCGCTGCTGGAGCGTGACCCCGAAGTGAAGCGCGCCATACAGGAGCTGAAGGTGCCCTCGGTCAGCGGCCACGGGTCGGTGTCGGCGGCGTTAAGGTAGCGGAACGCGTCGTGCGCAGTACGCGATCGATCGAAATTCTATGTCTGGTCCTGGCCGCGCTGGTGCTCGTGTGGTCGAGTCCGCCGGCAACGCAGCTTTGGCCGGTGCTCGGGTTGCTGGGCGCCTTCGCCGCGGCGATCGTTGCGTTCCGGGCCCGGCGTTTCTTTCCGGGACGCACGCGGACCAGGCTGCTGATCGAATCCTGGTCCATGGTGATATTCATCACGGCCGTGCTGTGGTTTACGGGCAAGAGTTCGAGCCCGCTGCTGAATTTGTACCTGTTGCCGATCATTTTGAGCGCGCTCACCCTGGGGCGCCTGGTGACCTTGACCCAAGTGGCGGCGATTGCGCTGTGCCATTTTGCGCTGGCGGCGGCGACCCCGGGCCTCGATGTGATTTCTCTGATGTACGCCAGCCGCGTCGTCGGTCAATTGGCGCCGTTCCTGCTGGTTGCCTATCTCACCACCACCCTGTCCGCCGATGTCACGGAAGCGCGTGAGCGCATCGAGAACTTGGCGCAAACCGACGCCCTGACCGGCCTGTTGAATCTGCGCAAGTTCAACGAGGTATGGCAGCGCGAACACGCTGCCCGCGAGCGTGAGGGCGGGACCTACGCCCTGTTGTTGATCGACATGGATCGGCTCAAGGACATCAACGACAGCTTCGGGCACGAGGCCGGCAACAGCGCCATTATCCTGGTCGCGCAATGTCTGCAGCGAAGCATCCGCGGCACCGATACCGCCGCTCGCTTCGGCGGCGACGAGTTTGCGTTATTGCTGCCGGGGGCTTCGCCCGAGGTTGCGGAGGCGGTGGTCAAGCGCGCCCGCCACAACGTGTACAAGACGACCCTCGACCTTCGCTCGCGGATGATCCGCTGCAGCGTCAGCGTCGGCGTGGTGAATTACCCGAAAGATGGGCGCGACATGCGCGAGTTGCTCTCCATAGCCGATCGCAATATGTATCGCGACAAGGAACTGCGCCGCACTCCTGGTGCCGAAGCGAACGCCTGAGGGGCGCGGGCCGGGCCATGGGCGGGGCGCGACTTGAGCCGGAGGTTGGACTTTGGACGGAATGGTGGCAAAGTTAGCACTGGATCACGTCCGGGCTGGATTTACATATGCTTACCTTGCATAACTTGAAGTAGTACATTAGGAGATTCATGAGATTCATCACTCCAGGGCGCTATGCGCCGGCGGCGCTGGCCGGACTACTTCTGACGGTCTGCGCCTTGAATGCGACCGCGAAGCCCGTGTCGGCCCCGAAGCTCAAATCGAGTTCGGTACTCATCTTCGATCCGAGCGATTCCTCCGTTCTGTATTCGCGCAATCCGGATGTGGCGGCGCCCATCGCGTCGATCACCAAGTTGATGACCGCCTTGGTGGTGCTGGATGCCAAACAGCCGCTGGATGAACCGCTGGAAATCACGCAGGCGGAACAGGATCTGCCCAAGGGCGGGTATTCCCGCCTGGCTGTGGGCACGGTTCTGACGCGCGGCGATTTGATGCACCTGGCACTGATGTCCTCGGAAAATCGCGCCGCCCACGCGCTCGGCGGCAACTATCCGGGTGGCATGTCGGCCATGGTGAGTGCCATGAACGCGAAGGCCGCCGCGCTCGGGATGACGACCGCGCGCTTCGTCGATCCGACCGGGTTGTCCAGCGGGAACGTCGCGAGCCCCGAGGACCTGTCCAAGCTGGTCATCGCCGCATCGCAGAATCCGACCATCCGGGAGTACTCCACCGACAAGCGCTACACGGTGCGCGTCCACAGGCATCTGGTGGAGTTTCACAATACCGACAATCTGGTGGCCAATCCCACTTGGAACATCGTTGTCCAGAAGACCGGCTATATCGCCGAAGCCGGCAGGTGCCTGGTGATGGAAGCGGTGATCGAAGGCCGCAACGTGGTGATCGTGCTGCTGGATTCATTGGGCAAGTACACACGCGTCGCCGATGCCAAGCGCGTCAAGAGCTGGATGGAAGAGAGCGCGATTGGCCGCGTCCGGGTGTCGATGCGCTGATTCATTGCGGCCGGACCCGGCTCATGCGCGCTCACTTTCTCGCGATCGGCTGGCTCCTGAGTCCGATGTGGCTCCTGGCGGGTTCGTGCGTATGCGCCGCCGATCGAATTTTGTCGGTGACGATTTATGCCGACGATCTCGCGCTGGTAACGGACCGTCGGGACATCGATGTCAATGGCGGCCGGCAGCGCATTGAATTCCAGGATGTATCGGCGCAAATTCGCCCGGAGACCGTGTCGCTGAGCGCAGCCGACATCGGCATCATCGAGCAGAACTTCGACTTCGATCTGCTGACGCCCGCCAAGCTGATGGAAAAGGCCGTCGGCCGAGAGGTCACCATCGTGCGCGTGAATCCGGCGACCGGCGCCGAGACGCGCGAACAGGCCGAGGTGCTCGCCACGAACGGCGGCGTGGTTCTGAAAATCGGCCAGCGAATCGAGGTTCTGCGCGATGACGGACTGCCGGTGCGCGTGATCTTCGACAAAGTTCCGGACAATCTGCGCGCCCGTCCGACCCTGTCGGTCACGATCACGGGCGGTCACGCGGGAAAACGGCCGGCCACGTTGAGCTACCTCACGCCGGGCTTGAGTTGGCGGGCCGATTATGTGGCACTGTACGACGAGGGCGAGAACAAAATCGACGTTCAGGGTTGGGTGACGTTGACGAATTCGAGCGGCAGCACGTATGAAAATGCGCAAACGCTGCTGGTGGCGGGCTCTCCCGCCCAGGTCGATGCGGCCACAAGGCAGACCAATATGCGGTATCCGCCGCCGCGGCCCACGGTGCAGCAGGCCGGCACGGAAAGCGGCAGTCGCGAGCGCTTGGGCGATTATTATCTTTATCCGCTCGCCGAGCGCACCACCATCGCCAATCTGCAAACCAAGCAGGTGAGTTTCCTCGACGTGCGCGGCGTGCCCGCCGAGCACGGCTATGAATTTCGCAACCATTGGCTGGGCAGCGCCGATTCGCCGCAAAGCGCCAAAACCACCTACGCCTTTTCGACCAGCGCGCATGCCGGTTTGGGAGACCAGCTGCCCGCGGGCGTGCTGCGCTTTTACCTGCGCGACAAGCGCGGCAACCCGCAGTTCATCGGCGAGAGTCGCATCGAACACACACCGATGGGCTCGACACTGTCGCTGGTCACCGGGGATGCGTTCGACGTCAAGGTGCGTGCCGTGGTCGACAAGCGCGCGCGCTTGGGGCCGCTCGAATGGCAGACCGACATGCGTTATGAACTGAGCAACGCGCTGCCGAAGGCGGTCACGGTCAAACTGCTTCAAGAGGGCCTGTGGGGTGACGCGCGGATCACCGCCGAGAGTCAGAAGAGCACGCGGCGCAGCGCCGAGGTCGCCGAGTGGGCGGTGACGGTTCCCGCCAACGGCAGGGCCGATCTCAGCGCCACCTTCGACACGCACTATTAGGCTCAAGCCACCGTGTATCCGCGGCGCTCGATGTGGCTGCTCCTCGCAGGCGGGCTCGCAGCCGCCTCGGCCGGCGGGGCCGAAGTATCGGCGGACGCTCCCACGGATCTTTCGGTCACCGTCTACCGCTCACCCTATCGCGGCTCGGGATCGATCGATCTCGATCGGCTGCGCGGCTTTGCGCTGATCAGCGAGACCCGCACCGTTCGCTTGCCCGCGGGCATGAGCCGCGTGCGCTTCGAGGGCGTGGCCGATGGCATCGAACCCGCGAGTGCGATCGTGACCGGCCTGCCCGAAGGCATCATCGAGAAGAATCGCGAAGGCGCCTTGCTCAGCCCGTCCGCGCTGATGCAATCCGCCGCCGGCCGGCCCGTCACGCTGCTGCGGTCGAACCCGAAGACCGGCAATTCCGAGCGGCTCCCCGGCAGGATACTGGCGGACGCCGGCGGCGGCGTGGTGTTTGAAACTCCCGCGGGAATCGAGGCGCTGCGATGTTCGGGCCTGGCCGAAAGCTTCAGCTTTGACTCGGTCTCGGATCTATCCGCGACGCCGACTTTGTCGGTGCTGGTGCGCAGCCGCGATCCGGTGACGGCCACCGTGACTTTGGCGTACCTCGCGCGCGGTTTCGATTGGGCGGCGGACTATACGGCGACCCTTTCGGCCGATGGAACGACCATGGACCTCGGCGCCTGGGTCACGCTCGCCAACGGAAACGGCATCGGATTTGCGGGGGCTCGCACCCAGGTGGTTGCGGGCAGAGTGAATCGCGAGAGCGGCGAGATCGAGCCGATCGACGCCGGGGGTCCGATTCTGGCCAGCTGCTGGCCGCGCGGCTCGACCAGCGATTCGGCCACACTGCTGCAAATCGACTTCGCTGCCGCGGGCGGGCACCCGAGAGCCGGCAGGGCGGTAGCGGCCCTGGCCCTGGCGCCGCAAACGGCCGATATGATGCAGGAAACGCAACGCGTGGAGCAGGAACAGCTCGGCGACCTGAAACTCTACCGCGTGCCGGAGCGCACCACCGTGGCCAGCCGTCAATCGAAGCAGGTGCGCCTGCTCGATCGGACGGGCATTCCCATCACGATCTATTACGGCGCCGATCTGGCGGCCGACGCCTCCGCGCCGGCGGCACCGGCTTTCAAGCTGCTGCGGACCCTGAACGATGCCGCGAATCACCTCGGATTGCCGCTGCCGTCCGGCAGTGTCGCGGTATATGCCGAACATCGGGGCGAACTCCTGCTGGAGCGCGAATCGGGCATCCGCGATCTCGCGGTCGGCGAGGAGATTGAAATCAACCTGGGCGCGAGTCCGGATGTCGAGGTCACGGCGCTTCGGGAGGGCGCCGATGCGCTGTCCGCGCCTAGGGCAGGGCGCGATGTCGGCGAGCGCATCGAGATCTCGAATGCGCGATCATCGCCAATTCAATTCGAGCTGCTTCTGCGCCTCCCGGAGGGTGCGCGCATCGAGGGCGCCGACCACCCGTTCGGTCAGAAGAACGGCCGTCCTATTTTCCGGCTGGCGATCCCCGCGCATGCGAGCGCGACGCTGCGGTATGGGGTGCGGCACAGCGCCGGTTGAGGCGGCCGGCGCATTCTTCCCTTGGGGCACGCCCGGGCATAGACTCAATGCAATCGGGGGAGGCCCATTCATGTTCCTCAAAAATTGCTGGTATGTCGCCGCCTGGGATCACGAGCTGATCGACGGCAAGCTCTTGAGCCGCGTGCTCCTGAACGAACATGTGCTCCTGTATCGCGGGGAGAGCGGCAAAATCGTCGCCATGAACGATCGATGCCCGCACCGCGGCGCCCTTCTGTCGCAGGGGCGCCTCGAGGGCGACGCCGTTCGCTGCATGTATCACGGCATCAAATTCGACGGAGCCGGCAAGTGTCTGCAGATTCCGGGACAGGACATGATCCCGCCGAAAATGCGCGTGCGGACCTATCCGGTGCATGAGATCGGTCACCTGGTGTGGATCTGGCCGGGCGATCCGGAGAAAGCGGACGTCTCGCAAATCGTCGACCTTCCCTACATGACCGATCCGAAGTGGACGGGGTTGCCCGGATACATGCACTACGATGCGAGCTACCTGCTCATCGTCGACAACCTGAGCGATCTGGCGCACCTCGCCTTCGTGCACACCCATACGCTCGGCGGCTCCGAAGAGTACGCGTATGTCTCGAAACCGGCGTCCATCGACAAGAACGAGCGCGGCTACGCGCTGGAGCGCTGGCATATGAACATCGATCCGCCGCCATACCACAAGAGGGTCATTGCGACCAAACACGACAAGCTGGATCGGCGCAATCGCGTGAGGATGTACGTTCCCGGCATATTCGACATGGCCACCCTGTTCGCACCCGCGGGTCAGGGCGCGGAGAAGGGCGTCGCGGTGACCGGCTCGCGGGAATACCGCAACTGTCAATTCATGACACCCGAAACGGAAAAAACCACGCATTTCTTCTGGAAGTATCTCAACAACTTCGAAGGCGCGGACTCGACCATTTCGCGCTCGCTCCTTGACAGCCTGATCGAGGGGTTCCTGGAGGACAAGGCGATTATCGAGCGCCAGCAGCGCACCCTCGAGGAAGACCCGGGCTTCGAGAAGCAGATGCTGGCGATTCTCGCGGACGCGCCGCTCGTGCATTTCCGGCGCACCCTCGGCAAGCTCATCGATGCCGAGCAGGCGCCGGCGTCCTTTGCCGCCCCGGCGTCGGCCGGTTAGCGCACGCGCTCGGCGCCCAGCGCTAGTAGTTCACCGTAAAGTGCACCCCCCAGTTGCGGGGCTCGCCCAATTGCGTATAGAGCGTGTTCGGAAAGTTCGGCGGCTGATCGCCGAAATAAAAGCCGCGCACGGTGTAGTCCTTGTTGAGCAAATTCCTGCCCCACCAGTACACCTGGTAGCGCTGAGTTTCCCAGCCCAATTTGGCGTTGAGGAGGCCATAGGCGTTCGAGCGGGTCCAATTCGGCGGCAGGTCGTAGAAGTACGATCCCATTCCGGTCACGTCCAGACGTGCGAACGGGCCGCGAGGATCGCGCCAAGTTGAGTTGAGCGCCGCCTGCCACGCCGGCGCGTTCGGCAGGGCGCGATCCGGAAAGACAACGCCGTTCTGTACGAAGCCGCGGTAGAGCGTCTGCAGCAGTCCCAATGAGGCGCCGAATTCCAAGGCCGAGGTCGCGCGCCAAGCGAGGCTGCTCTCCAATCCGTAGTTGTAGCCCGATTGGGCATTGCCGGTGTAAAAAATGAAGGTGTCGGGGTTATCGGGAATCAGCTGCTCGCCGGTGAGCAGTTGCGGAGAGTGCCGCACCATGTAAAAGAGCGACGAGTCGGTGCGCCAGCTGCCGTCGGGCCCTTGCGCCTTGTATCCGATCTCATAGTTCACGTCGCTTTCCGGACCGAAGAGAATCTGGTTTGCCGGCAGCCCCTCGCTCAAGTTGAAGCCGCCCGCCTTGTAGCCGCGCGCGATCAGCGCGTAGATCTGACGGTCCTTGGCCAAGGCGTAGTCCAAGGAGGCATGACCGCCCCATAGATTGTTTTCCGGGTCGAACACGTTGCCCGACGTAGGCGCATCGAGATTCGTGGTCGTGTCGTCGTAATGGGTGGTGCGCCGCTCGCCGCGCAGGCCCAGCGACCAGCGCGCTCCGGTCCCGAGATCGCCGTCGAGTTGACCGTAGAGGGCGCTGTTCAATGCGCGATATTGGCTTTGCACGACGCTTAAGCTGGTGGAGTTCTGCGATGCATCGAAGGGATCCATATAGATGCCGTCGCTGGTGTCGCTCAAACTCTCTCGCAGCTGAAACGCGTAGGCCCCGACCAGCCAGGACAGGCCGTGCTCGCGTGTGTCGCCCAGGCGTATCTCCGCACTGCGGGTCGAGCGGTAGCGAACCTGATACTCGGTGTAATCGTAGGTATACGGCGCCCAAAAGACGGGATTTCCCCAATCGCCGTCATAACCGTAGTTGACGGTCGTGTCCGCATAAGTTGCGATCGCGGTCAGCGTGGCGGGCGACCAGCCGGTATAGCCGGCGCGCAGCGAAACACCGGTGGAGTATTGCCGGTCGACGCCGGGCTGATTGGACTCGGTGATGCGGCTGCCGTTGTAGATCGACCAGGCGTCGTAGCCGTTGTCGATCTGCACGCGCAGCACCGTGAGGTCGACGCGCCATTGGTCGTCGGGCTCATAGCGCCACCGGCCGCGCAAGGTGAGTTCGTCGCGATTGTCGGTATCACGCCCCAGGTAGACATTGCGATAGAACCCGTCGCTCGTATATTGCTGCGCGGCCAGCCTGAAGGCCGAGTCGAGCGCAGGCACAGGTCCGGTGATCACGGCGCCGTACGAGCGCTCGCCGTAGTCTCCGGCGTCGAATTCGGCGCGGCCTCCGAAGGCGTCGGCAGGCGCGGCGCTTTTGACGTAGATGAGCCCGGCGAGCGCGTTCGCCCCGTAGAGGGTGCCCTGAGGGCCGTGCAGCACCTCGATGTGATCCACATCGAACAAGGTCGCGGCCATCCCCAGCCCGCTGAAATCGATGTCGTCGATCAGAAAGCCGACGGAAGGGTTCGGAGCGCCTTGATACTGCTGCAGCTCGCCGATGCCGCGAATCTGGAAATATCTCGGCAACGACGTGTCGCCGGCCCAGTTGAGGTTCGGCACCAACGCCAGGACATCCTCGAAATTCTGTTGTCCGGCATCGCGCAGCGTCTTCGAGTTCAACACCGAAACGCTGCCCGGCAATTCGGATTCCGGCACCGGCATCAAGGCGGCGGTGACGATGATCTCGTCGAGCTGCGTCCCGCCGGAGCCCGCCCCCGGGATCGCCGGCAGCGGCGATGCAGGAGCCCAATTGCCGACAAGGCAGGCGAGCCCCAGAAAAACATAAATCCTGCCCACGCTCCCTCCGCCGGTACTAACCGGATCAGGTTCAATGGGTTTGCCGGTGGGCGCCCTGCGGACGCAGCCGGCATCTCAGGCCCTAAAGGCCACCCCAGCTTGTTCGAGACATTACTCTAGGCGTTTAGCGCTCAAATTCAATGCCCGGCAAGGCGCATCCCCGCCCCGATCAAGCCGCCTGCCACCAGGATGACCGTGGGCAGAAAGCTCAGTCCGAAGCCGGGGCCGCGTTTTGCGGGATCTTTGACATAGCTGGCGGAGTACAGTTCGCGGCCTATCAGATAGACGACGCCAAGGCCGGCGGCCCAGAGCGGGTTGAAATAACGGCTGAAAAGATACAACCCGGGAATAAATGCAATCAACTGCTCCAAAGTATTCTGCTGAACGCGAAAATGCCGCTCGAAGATCTCGTTTCCGGCGGTGGCGGGGGCCTTGACCCCGTACCGACCCCGGGCGCCGCCGACCTTGAAACCGAAGACAACGAATTGAAGAAGTGCGAGCGCAGTCACGATATCGACATAAGCCATGGATGTTCTCCCGATCTTGTCGGATTCTAACACTCCGTCGCGGCTTGGCTTGCGCCAAAGTACCGACCTTCCTTTGGCCAAGAGGCTTGAGATCTGCAATGAGCTTACCCCGCAAGTCCACCCATTCCGGCACCCGCGGCTATGCGCACTTGATCGAGGTGGGCGCACCGGTGGCGCGAGTATGGCGCGCGCTCACCGACCCGGGACTGATCCGAATCTGGTCGGGAAAGGATGCCGAAATCGTCCCTCGGGAGGGAGGCCTGTACCGTATCGGCAAGCTCAACGAAGGCGGCCGCGAAGCGCATATCGACATTTTCGAGGTTAATCGCAGGCTGCGGCTGATTTATATGAACGGCCCGGGCATGCCGGCGAGCGACAGCGCCGTCGTGGACGATTTTTTACTCGACGTGCGCAAAGGCGAAGGAACCACCTCGCTGCGCCTGCTGGGTTCGGGGGTACCCGAGTCGGCCAATTGGGATCAGACTTACGTGCGCCTGCGCGTGGGGTGGGAACGGTTGATGGCCCGAATCAAAGTGACCCTCGACAGCCCACCGCCGAGATCAAAGCCGCCTTCCGAACCGAAGGATCCGCCGCTGCCGGGTCTGGACTATTGATTGCACGCGCGGCGCGCGGGTGGCATAACATACGGATGGAGAGAGCATGCAGGGCTTTTTAGTTCGGGCGGCCCTAGTGGCGCTCGGCCTGTGGTTGGCCACCGTGTGGGTGCCCGGCGTTACCATCGACGGTCCCCTGACCTTGATTCTCGCCGGAGTAGCGCTCGGGGTCGTCAATTCCGTCGTGCGCCCCATCGCCATCGTGCTGACTCTGCCGATGACCATCGTCACTCTCGGGCTGTTCCTGTTGGTGATCAACGCCGGCATGGTGGCGCTGGTCGCGTGGATGCTCCCGGGCATGCACGTGGCGGGATTTTGGGCGGCCTTTTGGGCAGCCGCGCTCGTGAGCCTGGTGAGCATGCTGGGCTCCTGGTTCGTGGGACCCAAGGGCAAAATCGAAGTCATCGTCAAGCGCCGCTGATGCACGCCTTGCCCGCCCGGGGCGCGAGCGGATCTACTGTGTCTTCGGTTCGTCGAGCGTCTTGGGGTCGGTCAGGGCCCCGCCGGGCAACGTCAAGATGCCTACCGCGGCGATGATGATCACCATGCCGACCAGCTGCAGATTCGACAGATGCTCGTTGAGAAACAGCCAGCCGAGAAAAGCCGCAATGGCCGGGTTCACGTAGCCGTAGGTGCCGATCAGCGCCGGCGTCGCGTTGAGGCTGAGCCATCCGTACGCGGTATAGGCGAGGCACGAGCTGAAGAACGTGAGATACACGAGCGCCGCCAAACCGGGGAAATTGGGACTCCAATGCGCGGGGTCGCCGTGGCCTATCGCAACCGCCAACAGCATGAGACCGCCCATGCACATTTGCATGGCCATGAACATGAGGGAGCTCAAACTGGTGTCGATACTGCGGTAATACAGCGTACCGAGCGACCAGGCACAGCATGCGGTCAACACGCCGAACTGCGCCAACAGGCTGGATGCCTGCCAATCGCCCTTGGGTATCAGCATCAAGACGGTGCCCGCGAATCCGGTGAGCATGCCGAGTACAGCCCAGCGGGTGAGCGGATGGCCGCGCCGACCGAAGACCCCGAGGCCCGCTATCCAAAATGCCGCCGTGCCATTGAGAAGGGCCGACTGATTGGTCGGAATATAGTGAATGGACCAGGTGTTGAGCCCGTTGCTGGCGAATACCATGAAAAACCCGGCAATGACCACGTGGCGCCACTCGATCAAGCGGTCGGGGAAATGATGACCGCCCCAGACGCGCGCGATCAGCGCGAGCAGCACACCCGCGGTTAGAAATCGAATCGCCGAGAACAGGGCGATGGGGAGGTTGTTGACCGCAATCTTCGAGAACAGGAAGCTCGAACCCCACACCAGGTAAATGGTGCCGAGGCATAGCATGAGCTTCGCAGTGGAGCGGGAATCGCGCATTGAAAGGATGCCGCTCGGGCCGGCTCAAGCCGGGTGCCGCGGTGTTCCGGCGCGAAATATCCAATAGCAAACACCGAGCAATAAAGCGGCCGCCCACCACTTGCCGCCCGGCAGCTCGGCGCTCGAGGCGAGCACGTCGGGATTTCTGCTGACCCAAATGCACATCGCGATGAATATCCCCACCAGCGCCTCGCCGGTGATCAGTCCGGCCGCGAACAACATGCCGTTTTGCGCCAGCTTGTCGAGATCGCCGCCGCCGCTGTGCTTCTGGTGCCAACGCCCGACCAGCTCGGCCACGATGCCGCCCGCCAAAATCGGCGTCGATACATCGAGCGGCAGATAAATCCCGACGGCGACCGCGAGCACCGGCGCGCTCCAGCGCGAGCCCCGGCGCTTGAGGTACAGGTCCAAGACTATGATCAAGACGCCGATCACGGCGCCGATGGCAATCATGCCGCTCGGCAATGTGCCGCCGAACATGCCCTCGGCAACCGATTTGACCAGATTCGCCTGAGGCGCCGGAAGAGCCTTCACCCCGGGATGCGCCGGTTCGCCGATGCCGTAGGCGAACTGCAGAACATTCATCACCGGCGCCATGACGGCGGCGCTCGCGATCACGCCGATGCCGAGCATGACCTGCTGGCGCCACGGCGTGGCCCCGATCAATTGCCCCGCTTTGAGATCCTGAAGGTTGTCGCCGGCAACCGCGGCGGCGTTGCAGACCACCGCGCCGATGAATACGACGGCGACGGCACCGATCGAGGAGTTGCCCCCGACCATCCACATCAGCACCAAGGATGCGAACAAGATCGTGCAGATCGTGATTCCGGACACCGGGTTGTTCGACGATCCGACGAGGCCGGCCATATAGCCGCTGACGGAGGAAAACAAAAACCCGGCCACGATCATGATGACCGCCATCGCGAGACTGACGCCGATGCTGCCGACCACCAGGTAATACAGGATGAACAGCGGCACGACGAACAGCGCGATGCACACAAGCACCGCGCCCATCGGCAAATCGCGCTCGGTGTGGGGTATGTCGAGGGACTTGTTTCCGCTGACCTTGAGACCGCTGCGAATGGCCGACCACAGCGATTTGCGCAGCGACCACAGTGCCCAAAGGGCGCCGGTCAACATGCAGCCGACCCCGATGTAGCGCACCTGCGCGCGCCAGATGGCGAACGCCGCGGCCTCGACATCGAGGCCGATCAATTTGTGAGCGAGCGCCGGGTCATGCTCGAAGAAGAAGCTGTTGTATAGCGGAATGGCCAGCCACCACGAGAACAGGCCGCCGGCCGCTATCAAGATGGCGACATTGAGTCCGACGATGTAGCCGACCGCGAGCAGCGCGGGCGAGAAGCCGTAGCTGAAAAAGGCGATGCCGCGTTGGCCGACGAATCCTTGGGCGGTGAAGGTCTCGGGCAGCCAGCGCAACCCCGACGTGACCAACTTGAAGGCACCGCCGACGAGGGCCGCGATTCCGAGAAATTTTGCGCCGATGCCCGGATTGGCGCCCACCTTGAGCACCTCGGCCGCGGCAACGCCTTCGGGAAACTGCAGCTTTTGCTCGATGATCAGCGTGCGCCGCAACGGCACCGAAAAAAGCACGCCGAGCAGTCCGCCCAAACCGACGATGGCGAGCGTCCACCCGTAATCGAAGCTCGACCAATGATGCAGAAGTATGAGGGCGGGCAGCGTGAAGATCGCGCCCGCCGCGATCGAGCTGCCGGCCGAAGCGCCGGTCGCCACGATGTTGTTTTCGAGAATATTGGGCCGGCCGAACAGCGGCAGCACGGCCATGGAAATGACCGCGGCGGGAATCGCGGTGGCGACGGTAAGGCCGGCAAACAAGCCGACATAAGCGTTGGCGGACGCCAGGATCACGGTCAGGATGATCGAAAGAAGAACCGCCTTCAGCGTGAGCTGCGGCGCGGGGCTTGGATTCACCGGTATGCTCAGACAGGCTCCTACGCTCCGGCCTCGCGCTTGGCATCCTCGGCATCCTGCTTGGCGCGGGCCGCGATCTTATCTTTGAGCAACAAGCCGGCCATGATTATCCCTATCTCATACAAAAGGTACATCGGTACCGCCATCGCGCTCTGCGAGACGGCGTCCGGCGGCGTCACGAAGGCCGCGAAGATGAATATCCCCAGCAGCACGAATCCGCGGTTCTTCTTGAGCGTCGCCAATCTCACGAATCCGGTCCACACCAATAATACAGTAGCCACCGGGACTTCGAACGCAATGCCGAACGCCAGCAGCAGAATCATGACGAAATCCAGGTAGCTGCCCATGTCGGTCATCATCTGCACGCCATGAGGCGTGGTCGCGACGAAGAAGCTCAGCATCACCGGGAACACCACGTAATAGGCGAAGGCGGCGCCCAGATAGAACAGTAAAATACTCGAAATCAGCAGCGGCACGGCCAGCTTCTTCTCGTGTTTGTACAATCCGGGCGCGACGAACGCCCAGGCCTGATACAGCACGACGGGAATGGCCATACCGAGGGCGAGCACGAGGGCCAGCTTGAAGGGCACGGTGAACGGGGCGACGACGCTGGTCGCAATCAGCGTGGCGCCGGCGGGCAATCGACGCTTCAGGGGCTCGGCGACGAACGTGAACAGATCGTTCATATACATCGCGCAAGGAATGAAGCAGATGCCGACCGCCAGCATCGCCTTCAGGATCCTATCGCGCAGCTCCAGCAGGTGCGATATCAGCGTACCTTCCGCGAGCTCGCCAGGTTCGCCTTCCGGCTCGCCCTCCGCCTCGCTCATGGAGCGGGTTGCTGCGGATCGGCCGTGGAGTGCTGCGGGCCATCCGCAGCGGGAGGCGCCTCAGCCGCAGGAGACCTATCCGCGGCGAGAGGCGCGCCGGCCGCGGGGGGCGCATCCGGTGGAAGGGGTGTTTGGCCCACGGGGCGGGACAGCGCCGGCGGTTGGGCCGCGCCGCCCGCGGTCGATTGCTGTTTCAACAAGGCTTCGGCGGTTACTTCGCGCTCCAGCTGCTCGGTCAGCTGTCGCGCCATGACGCGCGCACGACCCACCCAGTTGCCGACCTGACGCGCAACCTTGGGCAGCCGCTCAGGGCCCAGCACCACGAGCGCTATGGCCGATGTGAGCAGAATCTCTGAAAATCCGAAATCAAGCATGCCGCATCAGGCGTTGGTCTTGGGGGGCGCCTTGACCTCGGCTTCGCGCGGGGCCGCGCCTTGTGCCGCAACGCCGGGTTCGAAATCGGCGTCCTTATCCTGCTTCAACTGCTTCACCTTTTCTTCCGACTCGCCGTCGTTCATGGCTTGCTTGAAACCCTTGACGGCGGCGCCGAGATCCGAACCGATCGAACGCAAACGCTTGGTGCCAAAAATCACCAAGGCGATCGCCAGAATCACCAGTAACATTTTTGAGTCGAACATGTCGCTTCTCCGAGTTCACGGCAATCTTGAGTCTGTGCGCCAATAATACGCCAAAGAGATCATGACATTGGACCGCCCACCGCCGATGCGTGTTCAGTCGCATTTGGCCGTGCAGCGTAATTCAACTCTCCAACCACAGCGTCACCGGCCCGTCGTTGGTGAGCGACACCTGCATGTGGGCGCCGAATACCCCGCTCGAAACGCCCGCATGCTCCGCCCGCGCCGCCACGACCAGGGCATCGAACAGCCGCCGCCCTTGTTCGGGCGGGGCCGCGGTGGAAAAGCCGGGCCGCAATCCGTGGCGCGTATCGGCCGCCAGGGTGAATTGAGGCACCAGCAGCAGTTCGCCCGCCGTTTGGCGCAAGCTCAGGTTCATCTTGCCGGCTGCGTCGGGAAATACGCGATAGGCGAGCAGACGGGCCAGCAACCGCAACGCCGCAGGTTCATCATCGCCCGGGCGCACGCCGACCAGAACCAGCAGTCCCGGACCGATCGATGCGGTCAGCTCCCCGTTGATATGAATGCGAGCTTCCGTGACCCGCTGAAGCAAAAAAATCACCTTAGATCCCCACGGTAGCCTTAATAATAGGCGAAAATAGAAATATAATTCCCACACGCCACAGTTATCGCAAGTAGTGGGATAATTTGGCCAAGAATGCCCTTACTTTCTCCAAAGAGTGGGGGTAAATAGCACCAAAATAGTAAAAATCTCCAGCCGGCCCAGTAACATGGCCGCAGAACAGACCCAGGTCTGGAAATTGCCCAACACGCCATAATTACTGCCGGGACCCACCAATCCCAGGCCCGGGCCCGCGTTGTTGATGCAGGCCAGGATGGACGACAGCGAGGTGATGAAATCCAAGCCGCTCGCGAGCTGCACGAAGACCAGCGTCACGATGCTCATGAAATATAGGAATACGAACGCGAGCACGGCGAACACCACGCGATTGGCTATCACGGTCCCGCCCACCTTGAGAGGGCGCACCATATTGGGATGCACCAATTGATTGAGTTCGCGATTCGCCTGCTTGGCGAGCACCAGCGTGCGGATCATTTTGATGCCGCCTCCCGTGGACCCGGAACTGGCGACGATGGAGCTCAAGAACAGCATCCACATGGGAGCAAAGATGGGCCAGCGCGAGTAATCCTGCGTATGCAGGCCGCCGTCGGTGGCGATGGACACCACGTTGAAGGTGGCGTGGCGCAGCGCAGTCGGAAAATCCGGATACGTGCCCTTGAAGTACAAGAACAGCGCGATCCCGACGCAGCTCGCGCCGAGCACGCCGAGAATGGCCTTTGCCTCGGCGTCGCGAAAATAGGCGCGCACCCCGCGCTGGCTCCAAGCAAGATAGTGGGTCGCGAAATTCATCGCCGCCAGAACCTGAAACCCGGTCAACACCACCTCGATGCGCAACGAATTGAAGTGTCCGATGTTGGCGTCATAGGTTGAAAACCCGCCGAGCGAGAGCGCGGAAAATCCATGACAAACGGCATCGAACCAGTTCATTCCGGCAAACTTAAGGCACACGATGCAGGCGGCGGTGAGCCCCGCATACGCCGCCCACAATAATTTCGCGGTCTGGCCGATGCGCGGCGTGAGCCGGCTGTCCTTCATCGGACCCGGCATCTCCGCGCGGTAGATTTGCATGCCGCCGACGCCCAGCATGGGAAAGATCGCGACGGCAAGAACGATGATCCCCATGCCGCCGAGCCAGCTCAGCATGTGGCGCCACAGATTGATGGACCGCGGCAGGTCCTCGAGCGCCGAGAGCACCGTGCCGCCGGTGGTGGTCAAACCCGACGCGGCCTCGAAATACGCACGGGTGAAATTGATCGGCAGGTAGTTCCACAGCGGGAATCCGGCCACCGCGGGCAATGCGACCCAGGTCAGCGCCACCAGCATCAACCCGTCGCGAGTCTTCAGCTCGCGCCTGAAGCGCCGAGTCGCCAACCATAAAAGCGCGCCGAGCGCGAAGGTCGCGAATGACGAGATCACAAAGGACCAAAGCGCCGGGTCCAACGCCCAAACGGCCATGATCAACGGCGCCAGCATGGTGACCGCGAACACCATCATGACCATGGCGAACACGTGCGCGACCGGCAGTAAAATGTCCTTCACAAAAAAGACGCGGAGCCTTGAAAGAGTTTTTCCACGGCTTCGATGTGTCTGCGGTCGGTCAAGAAGAGAATCAAATGATCGTCGGGCTGCACGGTCGTGTCGTGATGCGCGATGATGACGTCTTCGCCGCGCACCACGGCCCCCAACGTGGTCCCCCGGGGCAGCACGATGTCCTCGATTCGCCGGCCGATCACCTTGGAGCTGTCCGCATCGCCGTGCACGACCACCTCGAGCGCTTCAGCGGCGCCGCGCCGCAGCGAGTGCACCCGCACGACATCCCCGCGGCGCACATGCGCCAGCAGCGAACCTATGGTCACGGTTTGCGGAGAAATTGCGACGTCGATCGAACCGCTCTCGATGAGTTCCGCATAGGAGGGCTTGTTGATGAGCGCCATGACCTTGTGTGCGCCCAGCCGTTTGGCCAGCATCGCGGACAGGATGTTGGCCTCCTCGGAATTGGTCATCGCTGCAAACACATCGGCCCCGTCGATGTTCTCTTCGAGCAACAACCTCTCGTCAGCCGCGTCACCGAGCAATACCGTGGTGCTGTTCAGCAGTTCCGAGACCCGCCGCGCGCGCCTCGGGTCGCGCTCGATGAGTTTCACCCGGCTCTTGTATTCCAATTCGCTGGCGAGGCGAAAGCCTATGTTCCCGCCGCCGGCGATGACCACGCGCCGCACCGGCGCCTCCTCGCGACGCATCTCCTTCATGACGATCCGAATATCCTTGCGGGCCGCCAGAAAAAACACCTCGTCGCCGTCCTCGATCACCGTCGTGCCCTCGGGCTGGATGCTGCTGCCGGCCCGGTAAATCGCGGCGACGCGCGCGTCGGCCGTCGGAATATGCTCGCGCAGCGTCCGCAATGCCTGACCGACCAAGGGCCCGCCCGACAGCGCACGTATGCCCACCAGCCGCACCCGGCCGTCGGCAAAGTCAAGCACCTGCAGCGCGCCGGGGTAGCGGATGAGCCGCGCCACGTATTCGGTCACCAATTGTTCCGGGCTGATCCACACGTCGACCGACAGCGCATTCTCGCCGAACAGCTTCTCGCGCTCCGTGTAGTCCGCCGACCGAACCCGCGCGATCTTTTTGGGCGTGCGGTACAGGGTCCAAGCGATATGGCAGGCCAGCATGTTGACCTCGTCGCTGTTGGTGAGCGCGACGAGGATGTCGGTGCCGGCGATGCCCGCGGCTTCGAGGACTCTGGGGCTGGCGGCGTTGCCGATCACGGTGCGAATGTCGAGCCGGTCCTGCAGATCGCGCAGCATGTCCTCGTTCGTGTCGACGACGGTGACGTCGTTCGATTCTTCGCGCGAGAGGTGGTATGCCGCGGTACGCCCGACCTGCCCGGCGCCTAAAATGATGATTCTCACGGTCGCGATACTCTACACGACTTGCAGATTGGCATAGGACATCATCAGCCACTTGGTGCCCTGCTGCTCGAAATTCACTTGGATTCGGGCCTGCGGGCCGTTGCCCTCGAAATTGAGCACGATACCCTCGCCGAACTTCAAATGCCGCACCCGGCTTCCCATCCGCATGCCCAGCGCCGGCGATTCCTCGAGATCGGCGCGCTTGACAAACACCGGCCGGGATACCTGCAGCCGTGGCCGGACCTCCTCCACCAGCTCCGCCGGCAGCTCGTTGATGAACCGCGAAGGCTGACCGTACTGATCAACCCCGTACAGGCGGCGCTGCTCCGCGTAGGTGATGTAAAGCTGGCGCATGGCGCGCGTCGCCCCGACGTAGCACAGCCGGCGCTCCTCCTCGAGCCCCGGCAGATCGGCCACGGAGCGCTGATGTGGAAACAGGCCCTCCTCCATGCCGGCCAGAAATACCACGGGAAATTCCAAACCTTTGGCCGAATGCAGGGTCATCATCTGCACACAATCGTCGTAGGGATCCGCCTGGCCTTCGCCCGATTCGAGCACCGCGTGCGCGAGGAAGGACTCGAGCGGCTGCATCTGTGCGGGCTCAGCGGCATCGCTTTCCGGCGAAAAGCCACGCGCCGCACTCACGAGTTCGAGCAAATTCTCGACGCGACCTTCGCCCCGCTCGCCTTTCTCCTTCTTGAAGTGCTCTATCAGTCCACTCTTCTGGATGACCTGATCGACCTGCAGGTGCAATTCCAAGCCGT
The DNA here is from genome assembly GCA_963758145.1 of uncultured Gammaproteobacteria bacterium. GTDB lineage: Bacteria > Pseudomonadota > Gammaproteobacteria > Steroidobacterales > Steroidobacteraceae > Bog-1198. The sequence continues at coordinate 314,481 of CAVWUK010000007.1, read as the reverse complement.
GAACCTCATCCGCCATTTTGTCGACGGCCAGCATGAACCCCTGAAGCGCCAGCGCCGAGCGCTGCGCAAGGCCGTTCTGGATGCACGCGCCGGCCGCCGCCCACAGGGATGTTCCCTTTGCACGGGCCGTGTCGCGCAGCACCTCCAAAGTCTTCGCGCCGATGCCGCGGGTCGGCAGATTCACCACCCGTTCGAACGAGGTGTCGTCGGCGCGGTTCGCAACGAGGCGAAGATATGCGAGTGCGTCCTTGATTTCGGCACGCTCGAAAAATCGCAGGCCGCCGTACACCCGATACGGCATTCTCGCGTTCAAGAATGCCTCCTCGAACACCCGCGACTGCGCGTTGGAGCGGTATAGGACCGCCACCTCGCGCCGTGCGCCGCCGCGCTCCACCCAGTCGCGGATGCGATTCACGACGAAGTCGGCCTCATCGCGCTCGTTGAAGGCCGCGTAAAGTTTGACGCGCTCCCCGTCCTCGCCGCTGGTCCACAGGGTCTTGCCGACGCGGCCTGCATTGTTGGCGATCAGCGCATTGGCCGCCTTCAATATGGTGCCCGTTGAACGGTAATTTTGTTCCAGCTTGTAAAGAACGGCTTGCGGGTAGTCGCGGCGGAATTGATTCAGGTTTTCAACTCGTGCGCCGCGCCACCGGTAAATGGATTGATCATCGTCGCCCACCGCGAACGGCAGGCCCGCGGGGCCGGCGAGCAGCGTGAGCCAGCGGTACTGAATGGCGTTGGTGTCCTGGAACTCGTCCACCAGCACGTGGCGAAATCGCGTACGGTAATGCTGCAGAAGCCCCGGATTGTCGCGCCACAATTCATACGCGCGCAGCAACAGTTCCGCGAAATCCACCACGCCGGCCCGTTGGCAGGCCTCTTCGTAGGCCTGGTAGATCCTGATCAATTGTCGGCGCGTCGGATCCTCAGCGTCCTTGATGTGCCTGGACCTCAGGCCCTCGTCCTTTTGGGCGTTGATGAACCAGAGAATCTCGCGCGGCACCCAGCGCGCCTCGTCGAGATCAAGAGCCTTCAGCACTTTGCGCATCAATCGCGCCTGATCCTCGGAATCCAAGATCTGAAATCCCTGCGGCAGGCCGGCCTCGCGCCAGTGCAGGCGCAGCAGCCGGTGGGCGAGGCCGTGGAAGGTCCCGATCCACAGCGCGCCTCCGGGGTGTCCCAACAGCGTTTCGATGCGGCCCCGCATCTCCGCGGCCGCCTTGTTCGTGAACGTGACCGCAAGAACGCTGTGAGGCGATGCGCCCTCGACTTGGATCAGCCAAGCGACCCGGTGTACGAGCACCCGCGTCTTGCCGCTGCCGGCACCGGCCAGAACCAGTGCGGGCCCGAGCGGCGAGGCGACCGCCTGGCGCTGCGCGTCATTCAACCCATCGAGGAGGTGAGATACATCCATACGGGCGCGGATTGTACTGCAGCCCTTGACCAGGACAAGGTCCGTGCGGGCTCTATGCGCGGCGCGGCGCGCCGGAGGCTTCTTCGGCGAATTCGATCAATGCCAGCGCCAGTGACAGCACCACCGGACCGACGATGATGCCGATGGTCCCGAATGCGGGAATGCCGCCCAGCACTCCGACGAATATGACCAACGCCGAAATTCTCGCGCGCCCGGAAATCAGCATCGGCCGCAACAGACTCTCCAGACCCACGAGCATCACTCCCCAGACGAGCATGAATATCGCGAAACCCCAGCGCCCTTGGTAGCACAGCCACGCCACCGCGGGTACCCAGACGAAGGACGCGCCACCGACGGGAAGCATCGAGAGCAGGGCCGCCAACACACCGAACACGACCGGAGAGGGCAGGCCCGCGATTGCAAATGCGATTCCGATGAGCAAGCCCTGTATCGCGGCCGTCATGGAGGTGCCGAACACGATGGCGCGGGTCACATCGCTGAGCTGGCGAAACAGGCGATCCTTTCGCGCCTGATCGAGCGGAATGAGCATGCGCGCGCGGCTCCACATGGCGTCGCCGTCGCGCAGAAAAAAGAACAGCAGGGACAACATGATCGAAAACCCGATCACCGATCCCAATGCCCCGAGGAACAGCGAGCCGCTTTTGCCGGCCACGCCCTGCAGCACTTCCTGGCCGCCGGCGATCACCCAGGACCGTACTTGGTTCGCCGAAATTCCGCTGTGCGCCTGAACCCAGGCGTCGGCGCGCGCAATAAAGGAAAAATGCTCCAGATCCGCCAAACTCTTGATGTCCATGTCGCGCGCCGCCTGCTCCAATCTCTGCAGCAGGGTGGAAATTTGCTCGACGAATACGATCGACAGCGCGCTCAACGGCAGGATTATCGTGACGGGGGTCAAGACGGTCAGAACGCCGGCGGCCCGGCCGCCGCCGCGCAGACGGCGGCGCAACTTGAGATTCACCGGATGCAGCACGAATGCCAGAAACGCGGCCCAGCTCATTGCGGCAAGAAAAGGTTTGAATATGAGCACCAGCAGGGCGCCCAGAAGAGCCGCGACGGCCAATGCGAAAACGCGCGGATAAAAGGTGGATGCGGCGGGCATCGGGCAATAATATCATCGCCGTCGTGCGCCGGACCGCCCGGCACCGGCGGCCGCTCCTCAAACTTGATCGAGTCGCGTAGCATGGAAGCCACGGAAGGCTGCGAGAACTCAAAATGACCGCGATAACCGTCAACAATCGGACGCTTCAGGTCGACGCGTCGCCCGACACGCCGCTTCTGTGGGTGCTGCGCGATCACCTGGGTTTGACGGGAACCAAATACGGCTGCGGAATGGCGTTGTGCGGTGCATGCACCGTGCACGTCGACGGCGTGGCGATGCGTTCATGCATATTGCCGCTGCGGGCCACCGAAGGTAAAAGCATCACGACGATCGAAGGCCTTTCGCAGGGCCGCAATCACCCGGTACAGCGTGCCTGGATCGAGCTCGACGTGCCGCAATGCGGCTATTGTCAATCCGGTCAAATCATGTCCGCAGCGGCGCTGCTGCGTTCGAACGCCGCTCCCACCGACGCCGACATCGACGCCGCCATGGCCGGGAACATTTGCCGCTGCGGCACCTACGCCAGAATTCGCAAGGCGATCCATCGGGCCGCCGAATTGCTGCCGCCGGGCACGCAGGCGTGAGTACGCGGTCGTCCGGATCGCAATCGGACAGCCCCGATCGCCGCGATTTTTGCAAGCGTGCGGCGGCGGCGGGCGGCGGCCTGGTGCTGGCCTTGACGCTGCCGGCCTTCGCCGGGCGGAGCCCGCGCGCGGCGACGGGCCGGACCGGCGGCGCCCGCGCGCGCGACAGCCAAATGAACGCGTGGCTCAAGATCGGCTCCGACAATGCGGTCACATTCATCGTCGATCGCTCGGAAATGGGGCAGGGCGTTTACACCGCGCTGCCCATGCTGCTGGCGGAGGAACTCGAAATCGATCTGGAAAGAATCCAAATCGTCGCCGCGCCGGTCGGCGATGCGTATGTCAACGCTCTCAACGGCGGTCAGGTGACCGGCACCAGCAACAGCGTCACCGACGCGTGGGACAAGCTGCGCATCGCGGGGGCGCAGGCGCGCATGATGCTGATTGCGGCTGCTGCTCGCGCCTGGCGGGTCGATCCGGCCGAGTGCCATGTCAAGGACGGAATGGTTGCGAATGCCCACGGCAACACCTTCACCTATGGCGAATTGGCGGCCGCTGCCGCCGCCATGCCGGCGCCCAAAGAGGTCAAGCTCAAGCCCAAAGCCGATTTTCGCTTGATCGGCACATCGCAGCCCAGGCTCGATACCCCGGGCAAGGTGGACGGCAGCGCCGAATTCGGCCTGGACGTCAAGCTGCCGGGCATGCTGTACGCGGCGCTGGCGCAGAGTCCCGTGTTGGGCGGCAAAGCCCTATCGGTTGATTCAGCCAGGGCCCAGGCGATGCCGGGAGTGCGCCGGGTGGTCGCCACCTCGAGCGGCGTGGTCGTGGTGGCGGATCATTTCTGGCAGGCGCTTCAAGCGCGCAACGCACTGAAGATCAGCTGGGATCCCGGCGCCAATGCGCGGCTCGACAATGCCGCCATACAAGCCGCTATCAAGAAGACCGCGGCGATGGCGTCGGGTCAGGTGGCGCGCAAAGACGGCGACGCCGCGGCCGCGCTCAATTCGGCCAAACACGTCGTCGATGCCGTGTACGAATTGCCGCTGCTGGCGCATGCCACCATGGAGCCCATGAATTGCACCGCCGACGTGAGGGTCGACCGCTGCGACCTGTATGTGGGCACCCAGGTCCAACACGACGCGCAAGCGGCCGCCGCCGCCGCCGCGGGTCTCAAGCCCGACCAGGTCAACGTCGTGACCACCATGATCGGCGGCGGATTCGGCCGGCGATTGGATGTCGATTTCATCCCCGCGGCGGTCGAGGCGTCGAAGGCGGTGGGTGCGCCGGTGAAGCTCATCTGGACGCGCGAAGACGACATGACGCACGATACCTACCGGCCGCCGGCGCGTGAGGACATGAGCGCCGGTTTCGACGCGACCGGCAACCTGATCGCGTGGAACATGCACATCACCGGTCCGTCGATCACCGCGCGTGCGTCTCCGGAGACATTCGCCAAGGATCCCTTCGATTCCGTGGTCGAATATGCGCAGAACTATCCCTATGCCGTGCCGAATTTCGCGCTGAGCTTTGCACGCCAGGAAATCGGCATCGACGTGGGCTACATGCGCTCGGTGAGCCACGCGCCCAACTGCTTCGTGATCGAGAGCTTCATGGATGAGCTGGCGGCGGCCGTCGGCAAGAATCCTCTGGACTTTCGTTTGGAACTGCTCGCGCTGAAGCCCCGCCACACCCGCATGCTGCGGATGACCGCCGCGCGCGCCGGCTGGGGGCATGCGCCGCCCGGCCGCTTTCAAGGACTCGCCTTGATGGAGGGCTACACGACCGTGCTGGCGCAGGTTGCGGAAATCTCCGTGGCGGCCGGCGAGCTCAAGGTGCACAAGATCACCTGCGTCGTGGACTGCGGCCAAATGGTCAATCCGCGCATCATCGAATCGCAAATCGAAAGCGGCATCGTGTTCGGCCTGTCGGCGGCGCTGTGGGGGGATGTGACGGTCAGCGCAGGCCGGGTGCAGCAGGGGAATTTCAACAGCTACCGGCTGCTGCGCATCAACGAGATGCCGGAACTCGACGTGCATCTGCTTCAGAGCGAGGAGCCGCCCGGCGGAATCGGCGAAGCGGCGGTGCCGCTGGTGGCGCCGGCGGTCTGCAACGCGATTTATGCGGCAACGGGCAGGCGGCTGCGAAGCCTGCCGATCGCCGCTCATGCGCTCGCCTGAGCCGCCGCCTAATCGTCGGTGGTTTGCGGTGCGGCGGCGGGCGTCTTGGCGGCAGGCGTATTGGGACGAGCGTCGACGTGGAACGAGTCCATCAACTGCTTGAGATCTTCGAGCACAGCCTGGGGTTTGGCGTCGGGGGCATACGAGGCCACGAGATCGCCCGCCGGGTCAATGAGATAAATGCGATCGGCGACGGAAGCGTTCATGCGATCGACGCGAGACAGCAGAGCGAGCAGGGGTGAGGCATCGGAGCCCGCCCGTACTGTGACCAAATCCTGCTGCGCATGAAGAAAATCCATTGCGCAGCACGCCCCATCGGCGATGAATACGCGCTGCACACGATCCATGTCCCGATTGAGCGCGATCCGCACCTGCCGGGCGACATCGAGGCTGGCCTGGCAGCGCTCGGGGCAGACACCCAGGCCCCAATAAAGCAGCGTCCATTTGCGCCTGAAAAAATCGCGATCGGTATATTCGGCCGCCTCGTCCATGGCGCGACCGGTACCGCCCGTGTCCAGCAACCGTAGCGTCAAGTTGGGCAGCGGAATGGGAGGATCGATGGCCTCGCCGTGCTTCACCTCGGCCCGGGGGTGCCAGGCTGCGTGACCATGGTACAAGTAGAGCACGACTGCGGCCGCCGCAATCAACAGCAGCCCCAAGGCGACAAGAAATCGCCTCGGGCGGCTTTCACCGTGCGGCTGGATGTGCTCACTCATGAACGCCGCCGCGTCTGCAGCTGGCGCTGCACGTCCGAGAGCGCGATCCGGTCTTCGCCGCCGGCCCGGCGCGCCGCGGCCGGAGTCCATGCGTGCGCGAACACCACCTCGTAGGTCGCCGGCAGCCGGCCGTCGCGGCGGTGGATTTCATAGGCCCTCTGCATGGCGGCAAACTTTCGCGGTCCGGTGAGACCCTTGAGCCTGCCGGTGGCGGCATTGCGCTCGCCGACGGCCCGGAGGTCCGCAGCCAGATGGGGCACGTCGGTGTACGCCAAGGTGTAGCGCTCCACGTCGAGCACCGGCGCGGCAAAACCGGCGCGCACCAGGGCGTCGCCGATATCGTGCATGTCGGTGAATGCATGGACGCGGATAAAGGAATCCACCTCTGCCCACGCCGACCGCAGCTCCCGCAAGGTGTCCGGACCCAGGCTGGTGAAGTTCAATAAGCCGCGCGGCCCGAGCACGCGGCGAAATTCGGAGAATACAGCGTCCGCATCGACCCACGGCAGCAAAAAATTGCTGAAAATGAGATCGACGCTGGCATCCGCCAAGGGCAGGTGGGCCACGTCGGCACAGATCCGCGAAAAGGGCCGAAACCAGGTCTTCTGGCGAGCGGCGGCGCGCAGCATGCCGAGAGCCGAGTCGAGCGCGAGCACGCGAGCGGCGGGATAGCGGCGTTTCAGCTCGCGGCTCGCATGGCCGGTGCCTGCGCCGGCATCGAGCACCACGCGCGGCGACACCGCGACCAGATCCAGCCGTTCGAGCAGACGATCGCGCACCTCTCCCTGCAGCACGGCGGCGGCATCATAAGTTTTGCAGGCGCGATCGAATGAACGGCGCACCCACGCGGCATCGAGCGCGTACCCGGTCATCTGGAGAATTGGTAATTGAGGAGAATTCCGATGAACACCGACAACCCGAAATAGTGATTGTTGAGGAAAGCCTGGAAGCAGGCCGCACGGTCGCGCGAACGAATCAACCACAGGTGGTGAACGAAGAGAAGCGCTCCCGCGATCAATCCCGCATAGTACCAGCCGCCCATGCGCAGCATGCGTCCCGCAAGATAGAGTGAAAGCAACGTCATTCCTTGCAGGGCAGCGATCACGTGCCGATCCGAATCGCCGAAAAGAATGGCCGTGGAACGCACGCCGATCTGGATGTCGTCGTCGCGATCGACCATGGCGTAGATCGTGTCGTAAACGGTAACCCACAGCATGTTGGCGATCACCAGCAGCCACGCCACCCGGGGCACGCGCTCGAGTTGCGCAGCGAACGCCATGGGTATGCCCCAGCCGAATGTCACGCCCAGATAAAGCTGCGGCACCGAAAGATAGCGCTTGACGAAGGGGTAGCTCACCGCAAGGAAGGCGCCGAACACCGCCAGAAGCAGGGTCATCTTGTTCAACTGCAGCGCCAAGACCAGCGCCATCAACGATAGAACGGCGAACAAAATCAGCGCCTCCACCGTCGAAATGCGCCCCGCCGCGAGCGGCCGCAGCCTGGTGCGCTCGACGCGCGGATCGAAACTGCGATCGGCGTAATCATTGATCGCGCAGCCGGCGGATCGCATGAGCACCGTACCGGCCACGAAGATCACGAACAGGTGCGGGTCCGGTCTGCCGCGACCGGCGATCCAGACGGCCCATAACGTCGGCCAGAGCAGCAGCCAAATGCCGATGGGGCGATTCAAGCGGGTGAGGTCCACGTAGTCCTGCAGCGTACCCACGAGTCTGGGCAGCTCGTTCGTGGTCCACGGGTGAAAGCGCAAGCGAAAGGAAAACCATCGCCAGCGCTGGGCGATCATCTCGCCCAACTCAACTCCCGAACGCGGCAGCTGCACGCCCTGGCTCCTTGCTGCGGCCCACGGCGGGCAGGAACACTTCGTGAGCGAGCAACGGCGCGGCGCGCAGCTGAACTCTGGAGCGCCTCGCCCACAGGCCGGCGGGCCTAAGGTCCGCTTCGCGCAGCGCACGCTCGCACAGCGCATTGGCAGCCGGCAACCATGCGTACTCGTAAGGGCTGCGCTCCACGCCCGCAAGCTCGTTCAGCGTCTCGCCGAGCGAGGAGTCGCCGAGTTCGGCCAGCCACGGATGCAGGCACAAGGTGGAATCCGGAATCACCGTCTGCGCAAACACCCAAACCTGATCGCCGCACAGCAATTCGGTCTCGCGGAACAATCCGGCGCTGTCGTATGCACGCAGACCGGATTTCTGCGCGGCGCTTAGCAGCGTTGTCCACTGCTCGACCAGCCGCAATTCAAAGCGATCGCCGCAGGCGGCCCTCATGCGCTGCGTAATGAGCCCCTTGCCGATGAGCCAGGAACGCAGGGGCGCGTCCACGCTGAATTCACCCAGCCGCTCGGCCGGCAGCCAGGAAATGGAATCGTTGCAGTGCGCTCTGTTTGCGATCATGGCCGTCATTCTAACCGACCCGGCCGTATTGCTCTGCATGTCCGACCCATCGCCGGATCAAGGGCGCCACGTGCGCGGGCCAATCGCGCAGCAGCGTTTCGGCTGCGATCTGCACGCGCGGCAATAAATCAGCGTCGCGCAGCAAATCAGCCACGCGCATCTGCGCCAAACCCGTCTGGCGCGTACCGAGCAGTTCGCCCGGTCCGCGTAATTCGAGATCGCGGCGCGCCACTTCGAAGCCGTCATTGGTATGGCGCATGACCGAGAGGCGTTCGCGGGCCAGGCGAGACAGCGGCGCTCGATACAGCAACAGACACGTGCTCGCGTGCTGTCCGCGACCCACGCGGCCGCGCAGCTGATGCAGCTGCGCGAGCCCCATGCGCTCCGCATTCTCGATGACCATGAGGGTGGCGTTGGGCACATCCACCCCCACTTCGATGACCGTTGTGGCCACCAGCAGGCGGATTTCGCCGTCCTTGAAGCGGCGCATGGTGCGCTCCTTGGCGGCCGCCGGCATGCGCCCGTGCACCACGGCGACGGCGAGTTCCGGCAGCGCATCGGCGAGGGCGGCGGCGGTTTCCTCCGCGGCCTGAAAGGGCATTTCCTCCGATTCGTCGATCAGCGGACATACCCAGTACGCCTGTCTGCCCTCGAGGCAAGCCGTGCGTATGCGCATGACCACCTCGTCGCGCCGCGATTCGGCGAGCACCACCGTCCTTACCGGCGTGCGTCCGGGCGGCAGTTCATCGACGATCGACACATCGAGATCTGCGTAGGCGGTCATCGCGAGAGTGCGCGGTATTGGGGTCGCCGTCATGATCAACTGGTGCGGCTGATGGCCGCCCTGCGCGCCCTTCTCGCGCAGCGACAGGCGCTGATGCACGCCAAAACGGTGTTGCTCATCGACGATCACCAGGGCGAGCGACGCGAATTCGACGCCCTCCTGGAAAAGCGCGTGGGTACCGATGACCACTGGCGCAAGCCCGCCGCGAATACTCTCGAGTGCGGCATTGCGCGATTTGCCGGTCAGACGACCGGTCAACAGCGAAACGGAGATCCCCAGCGGTTCGAACCAGCGCTGGAAATTCTGCCAATGCTGATCGGCGAGCAGCTCGGTCGGCGCCATCAGCGCGACTTGTCGGCCGAGCGAAACCGCCCGGGTCGCGGCCAGCGCAGCGACCACCGTTTTTCCGCAGCCCACGTCACCCTGCACCAGGCGGAGCATCGGTTTGGGCAGAGCGAGATCCCGCTCGATCTCCCGCAGCACGCGCCGTTGCGCCTGGGTGGTTTGAAACGGCAAAGCGGACAGGAGCCTCGCTTTGAGCGCGCCGTCGCCCGCCAGCGGCCAACCTGGGTCGCTTTGTATACGCTGCCGCAGGAGCTTGAGCGACAGCTGGTGGGCCAGCAGCTCCTCGAAGGCGAGTCGTCGCTGCGCGGGGTGCCGGTATTCGAGCAATAGATCGACCGGCGCGTCCGCCGGCGGCCGGTGCACGTACTGAACCGCCTCGCGCAGCGAGGGAAGGCGCGAATCGGCGAGTATCGACGGAGGCAGCCAATCGGCCAGATCGCTCGCGGCGGTCTGATCCAACGCCATTCCGACCAATTGGCGCAATCGCCCCTGCGTAATGCCCTCGGTGAGCGGATAGATCGGGGTGAGGTGCTCTTCGCCGAGATTCGCGGAATCGGGGCCGATGCGCCGGTATTCCGGATGCACCATCTCCACGCCGTTGGGGCCGCGTCGCGCTTCACCGAAGCAGCGAATCCGCACCCCGCGTGCCAATCCGTTGTGTTGCTGCGCGGTGAAATGAAAAAATCGCAGCGTCAGGAACCCGGAACCGTCGCTGATTCTGCACAGCATTTGGCGTCGGCCGCGAAACGCAATCTCCGTGAGCAACACCTCGCCCTCGACCGCCGCCCGTTGGCCCGGTCTGATCTCTCCCAAGTGGACCACGCGGGTGCGATCCTCATAGCGCACCGGCAGCAGAAACAGCAGATCCTGGGTGGTTTCCACGCCCAACGCGCGCAGCCGTGCCGCCAGGCTCTCGCCCACTCCGCGCAGCGCAGTCACCGGTTTCAAGTCGGTCACAAGGCGAGGATGCACTCCACCTCGATCTCGGCGCCGCGCGGCAGGGCGGCGACGCCGACCGCGGCGCGCGCCGGGTAAGGCTCGCGGAAATATTCGGCCATGATCTTGTTGACGAGAGCAAAATGAGAAAGATCGGTCAAAAAGACGGTGGCCTTCACCACATCGTCGAAACTCGCCCCCGCGGCCGACACGATCGCTTTGAGGTTCTCAAAGACTCGGCGAATTTGCGCGTCGATGCCGCCGGTCACCAGTTCCTTGGTCGCCGGATCCAACGGTATCTGCCCGGATACCCAAATGGTATTGCCGACGCGAACGGCTTGCGAATAGACGCCGATCGCGGCCGGCGCATTTGCCGTGGAAATAATTTGCTTGCTCATGCTTTAGGCGTTTCCCATGGTTGACTTGTACTCGGAGCGATTCGTTCGGTGTCAGGCGAGCGTGCGAAATACCCGCTGCACATCGGGCATCCGGCGAATGGTGCGCATCACGCGCGCAAGATGCTTTCGGTCGCGCACCTGCAGCTGAAATTTCAAGGAGGAACTGCTCTCGTCGCGCTCCTCCAGTGAAACCTGGTCGATATTGGTTTCGGTGCCGGCGATTCCGGATGCCACCGCCCCCAGCACGCCCACCCGGTTGTTGATCTCGAGCTGAATCTCGGAACTGAACAACCGGCCGTGGGTATCCTCCCACGCCACCGAAAGCCATTTCTCGGGCTGTTTGCGATATTCGGCGAGATTACCGCAATTCTGCCGGTGGATCACCACGCCGCGACCCGCGCTCAAATACGCCATGATGGGATCGTTCGGGATGGGAAAGCAGCAGCGCGCGTAGGTGACCAACAACCCTTCGGTGCCGGCTATCATCAGCGGGCCGCTGCTCGAGGCGCTGTGCTCGCCGCCCTCCCGCGCCGGCTGCAGGCGCCGGGCGACCAGCGGGGCCAAGCGCTCCCCCAAGCCGATCTTTTCGTACAACTCGTCCGCAGTCTTAAGATGAAGCTCCTTGACGACCGCGGCGATATCCGCAGCCGGGATCTTCTTCAGGCTGAGCGAGAATTCCTCGAGCGCGAGCGCCAGCAGACGCCGCCCCAATTCGAGCGCTTCACCGCGCTTCAGGTTCTTAAGGTACTGACGGATCGCGGCGCGCGCCTTCGCGGTGACCAAAAATGTCGACCAAGACGGATTCGGGGTCGCCCCCTTTGCGGTGATGATCTCCACCGTTTGTCCATTGCGCAGCGGCGTGCGCAGCGGGACCAGCCGCCGGTCGATCTTGGCTGCGACGCAGCGGTTGCCGACGTCGGTATGTATTGCATAGGCGAAATCGACGGCCGTGGCCCCGGTCGGCAGACGCAGGATCTTGCCCTTCGGGGTGAACACGTACACCTTGTCCGGGAACAGATCGACCTTGACGCTTTCGAGGAATTCCTCCGAACTGCCCCCTTCGTGAATCTGCACCAGGCTTGCGAGCCATTCGCGCGCCCTGTCGTGCTCGACCCCGCCGAAGGTGTCGCCGCCGGATTTGTACTTCCAATGGGCCGCAATCCCCGATTCGGCGACGCGGTGCATTTGCTCGGATCGAATCTGCACTTCGATCGGTACGCCGCTGGGTCCGAACAGCGTCGTGTGCAGCGATTGATAGCCGTTGGCCCGCGGTATGGCGATGTAATCCTTGAAGCGCCCGGGCATCGGTTTGTAGACGCCGTGGACCAGGCCCAGGGCGCGGTAGCAGGTGTCGGCGTTGTCGACGATGATCCGAAATCCGTATACATCGACCATTTCGTTGAGCGAGATGCCTTTGTTCTGCATCTTCTTGTAAATGCTGTAAAGGTGCTTTTCGCGTCCCTCCACGCCGCCGTCGATCCCGGCCTTCTTGAGGGAGCCCTTGAAGGTTTCGGCGATTTTCGCGATGAACTGCTTTTGATTGCCGCGGGCGCGCTTTAGTTCGCGCTCGAGGACCTTGTACCGGTAGGGGTACAGCGCCCGAAAACCCAGATCTTCGAGCTCCAGTTTGACCGCGTACAGGCCGAGGCGCTCGGCGATCGGCGCGTAGATGTCCAAAGTCTCACGTGCAATGCGCCGCCGCTTGACCGGCGGCATGGCGCCGAGGGTGCGCATGTTGTGCATGCGATCGGCGAGCTTGACCATGATGACGCGGATGTCGCGCACCATCGCCAGCAGCATCTTGCGGAAGCTTTCCGCCTGCGCCTCCTGGCGATTCTTGAATTGAATCTGGTCGAGTTTGCTGACTCCGTCCACCAGTTCGGCGACGATCTGACCGAAGCCCGCGGCAATTTCCGCCTTGGCGGTCGGGGTGTCTTCGATGACGTCGTGCAGAATGGCTGCGACCAAGGTGTCCGCATCCAGCCGCAGGTCGGCGAGAATGTCCGCCACGGCGACCGGGTGGGTGATGTACGGTTCGCCCGATACGCGGGTTTGGCCGCGGTGCCGCTCGGCACCGAATTCGTAGGCTTCCCGAACGCGCTCAACCTGCGCGGGTGAAAGATACGCCTCGAGCTTTTCTAGGAGCTGACTGATCCCCGTGGTGCGTCTTCCACCGGGCAAGAAACCGAGTATGGAAGACGCATAGTCCATCGCCGCTCTGGGGTAAGGTGGTTTTTAGTCCCCTAAGCCGAGCTGCGGCGCACGGAAATCCGACGGCAAATCCAGCTCGCTCACCGGCTGCTGAACCGGTTCGTCGGGCTCTTCGAGCATTTCGAGAGTGATGTTTCCGGCGGCAATCTCGCGCAGCGCCACCACGGTCGGCTTGTCGTTTTCCCATTCGACGGTCGCTTCCGCGCCGTTCGCCAACCGCCGCGCCCGCTTGGCGGCCAGCAACACCAGATTAAAAAGGTTGGGTTCATTTTGTAAGCAGTCTTCGACCGTGATTCGCGCCATGGCTATTGGGTTCCGTTAAAGGGACTGCAAGCATAGCAGAATCGGCCCCATTCGGACCAGCGATGGCCGCCATCGACGCGCTATGGATCCAGTAATTCCTGGGCCAATCGCGCCACCTGCGGCCGCTTCGCCGACATTGCATCGCCGCGTTCGTGAATGATGGCCAGCAAATCCTCGACCGCCGTCTCGAACTTGTCATTGATCACGACGTGGTCGAATTCCGTCCAATGAGCGATATCCCGCCCGGCGTCCTTGAGCCGCCTCTCGATCACTGCGGCCGAATCGGTGCTGCGCGCCTTGAGCCTGAGCTCGAGCGCCTTGCGCGTGGGGGGCAGAATAAAGATGCTGCGGGCCGCCGGCAGCCGCGCACGCACCTGTCGCGCCCCCTGCCAGTCGATCTCGAGCAAGATCAAGTCACCGGCGCGCAGCGCCTCCTCCACCGCGCTCAGGCTCGTTCCGTAGGAGTTGTCGAACACCTGCGCGTGCTCGAGGAATTCGCCGCGATCCGCCATTTCCTTGAATTGCGCATGCGAGATAAAATGATAGTCGCGCCCATCGACTTCTTTGGGGCGTGCTTTGCGCGTGGTGTAGGAGACGGAGAAGCGCAGCCGCGGCTCGCGCTCGACCAAGGCCTTCACCAGGCTGGTTTTGCCCGCGCCCGACGGCGCAGCCACCACATACAGACGCCCGACATTGCCGCCAGGTCGATCGGGCTTGAGCTCTGGGGCGGTCGGCATTCGATATCACCCGGCGTTTGGCACTGTGGCTTTTCAGAAAGATGGCAGGATAGCCGGGCGACGGCTAATGAGCCACAGGGTGACTCCTGATTGCGGCACGATCGGCGATGCGGGGTTTCGCCGGCGACACCCCGTAACTTATTGTTTTTATTGTTCATCGACAGCACTCCTGCGGGTATCGACCCGGCGTCACGGCCTCGAGAATAACCGGCATCATTTCCGACGGTCCGAGTCGCGCTTTGAAGACGAATATACTTGCGGTGCGATTGCTGCAATTCTGCCTGCAACTGCCTGTGTTTTGGGGCTTCGAACTCATGACGCGACATGACGCGCGATTTCCATCGTGCCTTGCGATTGCCGCATTGCTGGCCGCCTGCGCACAATCGAGTCCCAATGCGGGTGCGAATCCCAGTGCCGGTGCCCCACAAACGCAGATGTGCACGAGTGCGGCAGCCACCGGCACCGATGTGGTGACCTACAAGTACGATGTCATGCGCAGCGGGCAGAATCCTGCGGAGACGACCCTGACACCGTGCAACGTCGCTTCCGCGACCTTCGGAAAGCTCCGAAATCTCATGGTGGACGGACTGGTCGACGCGCAGCCGCTCTATCTTTCAAAACTCACCGTGGCCGGTGCCACACACAATGTCGTATTCGTCGCGACCGAGCACGACTCCGTCTACGCGTTCGACGCCGATGCGGGGACGGTTCTATGGCAGGTCTCGCTCATCGGCGCAGGCGAGGCCACCAGCGACAATCGCGGCTGCTCCCAGGTGACACCGGAGATCGGCATCACCTCCACGCCCGTGATCGATCGGAATGCCGGGCCTCACGGCACGATTTTTGTCGTTGCGATGACGAAGGACGCTGCATCGAACTATCACCAGCGGCTGCACGCGCTGGACATTACAACGGGCCTGGAACCGGCGGCCAGCCCGACGGAGATCACGGCAACGTTCGGAGCAACGACTTTTGCGCCCGGCCAATACAAGGAGCGTGCCGCGCTGCTCTTGAGCAGCGGCACGATCTACACCACTTGGGCCTCGCATTGCGATTTTGGCCCGTACGGCGGTTGGATCATCGCCCTCAGCGAGTCCACGCTCGCGATTACGAATGTCCTCAACGTCGCGATGGGTGCGAGCGGCAGCGGGTATGCCAGTCAGGGACCTTCGATCTGGATGAGCGGCGGCGGTCCGGCGGCGGATGCGGCGGGCAACGTGTATGTGCTGACCGCCAACGGCCGTTTCGAAACCACTCTCAACGCCGCTGGATTTCCGAGCGGCGGAGACTACGGCAATTCCTTCGTGAAGATATCCTCCTCGAGCGGCACCCTGGCCGTGGCCGACTACTTCACGATGTCGGGCGAGATCGCCGAGTCCACCGAAGATAACGATCTCGGCTCCGGCGGGGTGATGCTGTTGCCCGACATGACCGACGCCGGCGGGACGGTGCGGCATCTAGCCGTCGGTGCGGGCAAGGACGGGAACATGTATATCGTCAATCGAGACAACATGGGCAAGTTCACCTCGGTGGGTAACAACATCTGGCAGGAACTCGACGGCGTTTTGGGCGCGGGAGTGTACGCGACGCCCGCCTATTTCAACTCGAGCATCTACTATGGCCCCCAAGGCGGCACCTTGAAGGCGTTTTCGTTGACTAACGCGCTGCTATCGAACTCTCCAATGTCGCAGACTTCCACGCAGTTCGCCTATCCCGGCACCTTCCCGGTGGTCTCGGCGAATGGCACGGCGAACGCCATCGTCTGGGCGTACGAGAACACTTCACCCGCGGTGCTCCACGCCTACGCGGCCGCCAATCTTGCGACCGAGCTGTACAACAGCAACCAGGCGCCGAACGGGCGTGATCAGTTCGGTGCCGGCAATAAATATATCGCCCCGGTCATCGCCGACGGCAAGGTCTTCGTCGCGACCACAAACAGTGTCGCCGTCTTTGGCCTCTTGCCGTGACCGCAAGACGATATGTTAACTATGCATGGATTGCCGTGCGTGTTGATGGTAAACGAAGTCCAGGGGACCTACCCGTAGCGGGATGAGACCACTCTGCGATGGTTAGGTATTGATTGATAGTGACCATCCGACACGTCCGACGTTCGGGTCGGAGATCACCATGATGAAGCGCTTGGGTCTTATACGTCGTTTGGATCGCGCATGGCTTGCAATCGCCGGCCTGGTCGCTCTGGCGTGTCTGCCGCCCGCTGAAATTCATGCGGCGAATACCGCCGGTCCCTATACGGCATTGCCGACCACGTTGATGTTCGGCACCCAGGCCGTGGGCACGTCCAGTACCGCACAAGCCATTACGGTGACGAACAACGGCACCATCGCGCTGCCGATCACGAGCATCACGCGTTCGGGCACGAACCCGGGGCAATTCACCGAGACCAACAACTGCAGACCCTCGGTGGGGGTCGGAGCGACCTGCACGATCAACATCGTGTTCAAGCCGACTGCCAGAGAGGCTTTGGCGGCGACGCTCAACGTGAATGCCGGCGGCGGCGCGGGGACGCAGACGGTAGCGCTCAGCGGAACCGGCATTCCCGGTCCATACCAGGTGTCCCCGAGCGCATTGATGTTCGGCACCCAGGCCGTGGGCACGCCCAGTACCGCACAGGCCGTTACGGTGACGAACAACGGCACCATCGCGCTGCCGATCACGGGCATCACACGCTCAGGTGCAAACGCCGGGCAGTTCTCCGAGACCAACAACTGCAGACCTTCGGTGGGGATCGGAGCAACGTGTACGATCAACGTGGTGTTTTCACCGACGGTGAAGGGATCGAAAACGGCGACGCTGAACGTCAATGCCGGCGGCGGCGCGGGGACGCAGACGGTGGCGCTCAGCGGGACGGGCACCATCGCCAAGGTCCAGGTCACCACGTATCACAACAATGCGCTGCGCACCGGCTGGAATGCCGCGGAGACATCGCTCACCTCGAGCGTCGTCGGAGGCGCCGGCTTCGGGCTTCTGCATCAGGTCACACTCGACGACCAGGTGGATGCGCAGCCCCTGATCGTCACCGGTCTCACGATCGCCGGGGGCACGCATGACGTCGTCTATGTGGCGACCGAAGGCAACACGGTCTACGCGATCGACGCCTCATCGGGGGCGGTCCTGCTCTCGACGAATCTAGGTACGCCGGTGCCGATGTCGCAACTGCCGGGCGCCTGCAACAACAACGGCAACAATATCGGGATCAACTCGACGCCGGTCATCGATCTGGGGTCCCAGACGCTCTATGTGATCGCCTACATCTACCCTTCCGCCGGCGCACAGAAATTCATGGTGCACGCTCTCAGTCTCACGACGCTGGCCGACAAGGTGACGCCGGTCGCGGTCACCGCCGCGCACACGCTCTCGAACGGCACGACCGCCTACGATTTCACCGCGGCTTCGAGCCGGCAGCGGCCCGCCCTGGTCGAGGCGAGCGGCAATATTTACGCCGGCTTCGGCAGTTTCTGCGACATCAACGCGAACCTCTCGCGCGGCTGGCTGCTCGGCTGGAACGCCACAACGCTCGCGCCGGTCGCACCGGCGCAGCTCAACAACCAGGTATTGCCGAGCAATTCGCCGAACGATTTCTTTTTAACGTCCATCTGGATGTCGGGCTACGGCCCCGCCTGGGACGGCGGCAACAATCTGTTCTTCGTCACCGGCAATTCCGACTACAGCGGCACGACCTACGACAATACCGACGCGGTCAATCTCTCGGAAAGCGTGGTGGCGTGGTCGACTTCGGCGAACGACGTCGTCTCGTATTTCAGTCCGACCGACTATCCCGCCGACGTGGCAACCCTGGATGAGTATGATGGCGATTTTGGCGCGGGCGGCGTGATGCTGTTGCCGACGCAACCCGGGTCATTCCCGCTGCTCGCCGTCGCCGCGGGCAAGGCCGGAAACATGTACCTCATGAACCAGACCAGTCTCGGCGGACAGAACTCTGCGGCTGTGTTGGGCGAGTATGGCATGGGCAGTTGCTGGTGCGGTCCGTCGTACTTTCAAGGTTCGGACGGCGTCGGCCGCGTGGTCTCGAGCGGCGGCAGCAATATCTACGTGTGGAAAGTCCAGACCGCCCCCACCACGGCCTTGGTGGCCGATCCCGCCTTCACTTCTCCATCGATCAGCACCGGGCAGAATCCCGGCTTTTTCACCAGCGTGTCATCGAACGGCACCACGGCCGGCTCGGCCGTCATCTGGGCCGTCAACCGTCCGATCGCAAGCCCGTACGACGTCAGCCTCTACGCCTTTGACGCAGCGACCGGGGCGCAGCTCTATAGTGCGGTAGCCGGCACCTGGCCGAACACCAACGGCGATGCGAACATCGTGCCGACGGTGGCAAACGGCAAGGTTTATGTCGCAGCCTACGGGACGCTCGACATATTCGGCGTCGAAGCACCCGGCCAGACGCTCGTGTCCAACTCTGAGATTGTACGTCCCTCCCCGCCGCCCGAGCCGGTGCTGTCGGCGCATCAGATTTCCGGATTCATCCGTTCGAGCGCAGGAGCACGCGTGGTGATCGAACTGCGGGACGGCAAGCGGGTCACCGCCGACCTCAGCGAGGCGACCCGACGCCATACCGCCGTCCAGGCGGTGGTCGGCGAACCGGTCCTCGTCCGCGGCGACTACGACCCCAACGGCGTCTTGCAGGCCGACAGCTTCTTGCATGCCAAACCGCAGCCGGCGCTCTGGCGGCCGGACCGCTAAGCCCTCGAATGAGGGGTCCGGAAGCTATTCGACGTTCTGCACTTGCTCGCGCATCTGTTCGATCAACACTTTCATGTCGACCGCCGATCGCGTGGTTTGGATGTCCTGTGATTTCGAAGACAGCGTGTTGGCTTCGCGATTCAGTTCCTGCATCAAAAAATCCAAGCGACGGCCGGCCGGCTCCGGTCCGTCGAACGTCATGCGAACTTCGGCGACATGCCCGCGCAACCGGTCGATTTCCTCATCGACGTCGCAACGTTGCGCAAGAATGGCGAGCTCCTGTTCGAGTCGCTCGTGATCCACTTCGCTGGTGAGCTGCGCGACGCGGTCGATCAATTTCGCGCGCATGCGGGCGCGCACCTCCGGCAGCCGCTCCGTGACCCGTGCGGCGAAATCCTGCAGGCCCGCACACCTCTGCTCCAGAGCGTCTCGCAGCCGTCCGCCCTCGCTGTCGCGAAAACGTGTGAGCTCCGCCAGGGCTTCGACGAGCAAGGCGTGTGCCGCCGTGATCAGCGGCGCGGTATCGCGGCTGTTTTCGCGCACCACCCCGGGCCAACGGAGCAGATCCATGACGTCGATGCGGGCGGCCCCTCCCACCTGCGAGGCGACTTGTTGCGCTCGCAACGCCAGCGCCGCGAGCACATCCGCGTCGACCTCGAGCGAGGTCGCGACGGCCGCGGGACGAAAGTGCAGCGCACATTCAACCTTGCCGCGTCGCACAGCGCCGGCGATTGCCTGGCGGAATTCCGCCTCGGCGGTGCGAAATTCCTCGGACAGCCGGCAGCCGATTTCGAGAAACCGATGATTGACCGTCTTCAACTCCCAAGCGAGCAGGCCCCAGGGGAACTGCCGTTCGCGCCGCGCAAATCCGGTCATGCTACGAATCATAGGGGTCCACGCCAGGAAAATCGGCCATAATTCGATCCGGAGTCTATCGGAAAGCTTCAGGAGCTGTCATTGCAGATCGAGACCGCGGACGTGAGCCTCATAGGGCATCGCGAGGAAAACCAGGACCGGGTGGCGGTGGCGGCCGCCGATCAATCGGTGCTTCTCGCGGTCATCGATGGCATGGGCGGCCATGCCGAGGGCGCGCGCGCCGCCGAGACGGCGCTCGCGACTCTGCTCGAAGCATTCTGGCAAACCCCGCACCCGATTTTCGATCCGTTGGGATTTCTGCATTTGTCGCTGGGTCGTGCGCACGAAGAGGTGGTCAAATTGGGGGTGGGCTTGAGCGTCGAAGCGAGACCGCGCGCGACCTGCGCGGTGTGTTTGGTGCAGGGCGCCGCCGCCTATTGGGCTCATGTCGGGGACAGCCGAGTTTATCAGTTGCGGCAATCGGAGGTTTTGGAGCGTACCCGCGACCACAGTCATGTCGAGGTGTTGCTGCGCGAGGGCTTGATCACGGAGGCCGAGGTACAAGGCCACCCGATGCGCAACTACGTCGAGTGTTGTCTCGGCGGGGATGCGGCGTTGCCGGAGATGAGCATATCGACTCGTCGGCGCCTGAAGACCGGCGACGTCTTGTTACTTTGCACCGACGGCTTGTGGGCCAACATGCGCGATATGGACTTCGTGCGCTTCGCACAAGCAGCAGGCAAATCCCTGCGGGATGCGCTCATGGACCTCGGAACGCAGGCGGTGGCCGCGGCCGCTCCCTACAGCGATAACACCAGCGCCGCCGCGCTGCGCTGGCGCGCGGCATGAGCGTGCGCCCAAGCGGTCGAGCAGCGGACGAATTACGGGCGCTTTCGTTTGTGCGAGGCTATACATCCCATGCCGAGGGCTCCGTGCTGGTCGGATTCGGCGCCACCCGGGTGCTGTGCACCGCCAGCATCGAGGAAGGCGTGCCCTCGTTCTTGCGCGGCAAAGGGCAGGGCTGGGTTACGGCGGAATACGGCATGCTGCCTCGCGCCACGCACACCCGCTCGGCCCGCGAGGCGGCGCGCGGCAAGCAAACCGGCCGTACGCAGGAGATTCAGCGCCTGATCGGGCGCGCCCTTCGCGCGGTGGTCGACCTCAAGGGATTGGGCGATCGCACCGTCACCGTCGACTGCGATGTACTGCAGGCGGACGGCGGCACCCGGACGGCGGCTATCACCGGCGGATACGTGGCGCTCGCCGACGCCATCGATCACATGATCAGAAAGCGTGTTCTCGGCGCGAATCCGCTGCACGGCCAGGTCGCCGCCGTCTCGGTGGGCATTTACCGCGGCGTGGCGATTCTCGATCTGGACTATGATGAGGACTCCAATGCGGAGACCGACATGAACGTGGTGATGAACAGCGGGGGCGGTTTTGTCGAGCTGCAAGGCACCGCCGAAGGACACGCCTTTCGTCGCCACGAACTCGACCAGCTGCTGGACCTGGCGACGCAGGGCATCGCGCGATTGCATGAAGCACAACAGAGTGCCCGCGCCGAGTAAGACGCTCGTCATCGCCACGGCGAACCCGGGAAAGTTGCGCGAAATCCGCTCGCTGCTCGCCGACTTGCCATTCGACGTGATTTGCCAATCGGCGCTGGCGGTAGCGCCCGCGGAGGAGACTGGATCGAGTTTCCTGTCCAACTCCCTGCTGAAGGCGCGGCATGCGGCGGCCGCGACCGGCGCGGCGGCGATTGCGGATGATTCCGGCCTCGAGGTGGATGCGCTCGGCGGTGCGCCGGGGATCCGTTCGGCCCGTTATGCCGGCGCCATCGCCGATGATGCCGCGAACAACGCCAAACTGATCGCGGCGCTCGCCGGATTGCCGATGGAGAAGCGCCGGGCCCGCTACCGATGCTGCGTGGTATTCGTCGATGGGCCGCACGACCCCAAGCCGCTGACCGCAGAGGGGGTTTGGGAAGGCTACATCCTCGATGCGCCCCGCGGCAGCGGCGGCTTTGGATACGATCCCTATTTCTGGCTGCCCGCTTTGGATCGGACCGCAGCGGAACTCGCGCCGGAGGAAAAAAATAAGCGCAGCCACCGCGGAATGGCATTGCGCTCGCTGCGGGAGCAGCTGGCGGCGCGCATATGAACGCCGCGGTGCCGCTCGCCCTGTACGTTCACATGCCGTGGTGCGTGCGCAAATGCCCCTACTGTGATTTCAATTCCCATCAGCTGAAATCGGCGTCTCCGCCGGTCCACTACATCGATGCCTTGATTAAGGACTTCGACAGCGAACTGCCGGAACTCGAGGGCCGCAGGATCGACACGGTATTCTTCGGTGGGGGCACGCCCAGCTTATTCCGTCCCGAAGAGTTTGCGCGTTTGCTCGAGGCGTTGGGGCAGCGGGCCGCCTTTGCGGGCGAGGCGGAAATCACTCTCGAGGCGAATCCCGGCACCGTAGAGCGCGGCCGCTTTGCCGGGTATCGTGATGCGGGCATCAATCGGGTCTCGCTCGGGGCCCAGAGCTTCGATCCGCGAGCGCTCGAGCGCTTGGGACGCATCCATACGGCCGAGGACACGCACCGCGCGGTGGAGGAACTGCGAAGCGCCGGCATCGATAATTTCAACTTGGATTTGATGTATGCCCTGCCTGGGCAGGGGCTGGACGAGGCCATTGCCGATGTGCGCGCGGCCTGTGCGTTGCGGCCTGCCCATATCTCTTACTATCAGCTCACGCTCGAGCCGGGCACCGTATTTCATGCCAGACCCCCGACGCTCCCAGGCGAGGATGAAGCCTGGACGATTCAAACCGAATGTCAGCAAATACTCGCGGCCGAGGGGTTCGAGCAGTACGAGGTATCCGCCTATGCTCAACGCGGTGCGCGCTGCCGGCACAATCTCAATTACTGGCTGTTTGGCGACTATGTGGGCTTGGGTGCGGGCGCTCACGGCAAGATCAGCTCAAGTTTGCCCGATGGCATTTTGAGAACGGCCAAGCCCAACCAACCGCGGGAATATATTGGCCGGCTGGACGATTCTCCGATCACGCCCGGTCCGACGGCTACGGGCTGCCCGGCACCGATCGGGGAGCGCAAATACATCGCTGCCGCGGATCTGCCGTTCGAGTTCATGCTGAATGCGCTGCGCCTCAATGAGGGATTCGCGACTCGCGATTTTGAGTGCCGGACGGGCCTGCCGTTGAGTTCGGTCGAAGCCGCGCTGCGCCGCGCGGGCAATCGGGGTCTCGTTGAGGGCGCAGGCGGGCGCTGGCGCCCGACCGCGATTGGCGCCAGATTCTTAAATGATCTGCAGGCGAGTTTTCTCGCCTGATTTTATGCACATCGGGAACCGAATCTTCTACTAAAGGGCACCTACAGCACATTGCATTCACATTACATAAGATGAGCTGGATAAACTATTGATAGATATATAAAAATCGACTTGTCTATTTTTTGACCAAGTTAACATTTATGCAAATTTCGGCTAGATGACATGCATGCGATGGTTCCCGTCCACAGATTTATCCACAGATATTGTGGACAAACCGATCAGGGAATGGATGCATACAGCGGCGAATGCGCCGGAAGTCGCCTCGCTTGTTGAAGTCGTGGGTTTGAGATAAGGTACGCGACCCTGTTTTTGGCAGGGAGTTGGCGTGGCGGTGTGCCCGGGAAATCCCAAGGAAGACATCGATTCTGCCGTCGACGACACATTGAGGTTCCTATGAAAGCCGGCATTCATCCCGAATACCAAGACATCACCGTCACCTGCACCTGCGGGAACAAGTTCCAGACCCGCTCGACCATCGGACACGACTTGCAGGTGGAAGTCTGCTCGAACTGCCACCCGTTTTACACCGGCAAGCAGAAAATCGTCGATACCGGCGGCCGTGTCGACAAATTTCGCAAGAAGTACGCGACCGCTGCTCCCAAGGCGAACACCGCCGCTCCGAAAGCGGCCGCGGCTCCCAAGGCGACCGCGGCTTCGAAGGCATAGCGCCAGAGCCCCGTCTCCAAGCTTCGCCGGCGAGATCTCGTTTCCGTCGGTTCAGCTCGTTCGACTTCGCATCGCGATTTTGCTCACAGCGTGACGCCGCGCACGGCGTGAAGTCTTGCACGGCGTGATGCTGCGCATGGCGTATGTGCTTGATTCCGCTCAACGGCCGTGCAAGGCTGCGAGCCCATTGTTCAATGTAATGTCATTTCCGTCGGAATAGCGCATGAGCATTAAATACGAACTCAAGAATCTCGCAACCGGCAACGCCGGTGTGCTCAATGGCATTTCCGGGACGCTTGGACCCAACGTCGTCGACATTTCGCACCTGACCAGGGATTTCGGGGTATTCACCTACGACCCCGGCTTCATGGCCACCGCCAGCACGGAAAGTAAGATCACCTATATCGACGGGGAAGCGGGTGAGCTGCTGTATCGCGGATATCCGGTCGAGCAGTTGGCTGAAAAGTCCGGGTATCTGGAAGTCGCCAATCTCCTGATCAATGGAACGCTGCCCACCAAGGCGGAACTCGACAAATTTCAGCGTTCGATCATGTGCCACACCATGATCAACGAACATTTGCTGCGATTCTTCCAGGGGTTTCACCACGACGCGCACCCCATGGCGATGGTTTCGGCGGTGGTTGCCTCCATGGCTGCCTTCTACCATGACACAACCGACATCCACGATCCGCGTCACCGGGAAATTTTCGCGCATCGCATCATTGCCAAGTTACCGACAATCGCCGCGGCGGCCTACAAACACACCCTGGGTCAACCGTTCATTTATCCGCGCAATGATCTGCGGTACTGCGCAAATATGCTGAATATGTTCTTCGCGGTGCCCTGCGAGCCCTACGCGATAGATCCCGTTGTGGCGGAAGCGCTCGATTTGCTCTTCATTTTGCATGCCGACCACGAGCAAAACGCCAGCACCTCGACGGTGCGCCTGGCGGGAAGCACCGGCGCCAATCCTTATGCCGCCATTTCCGCCGGCGTGTCCGCCCTTTGGGGCCCAGCGCACGGCGGAGCCAACGAGGCGGTACTGACGATGCTGGACGGCATCGGCACGGCTGCGAACATCGACAAGTTTCTGGCGCGAGTCAAAGACAAGTCCGACAGCATACGCTTGATGGGTTTCGGCCATCGGGTTTACAAGAACTTTGATCCGCGCGCCAAAATCATCCGCAGCATGTGCTACCGGGTGCTCGATAAATTGGGCAAGAGCGACAACCCGCTGTTCGAGCTGGCGTTGAGGCTCGAGGAGATCGCGCTGCACGACGAATACTTCGTGTCCCGCAAGCTGTATCCAAACGTCGATTTCTACTCGGGGATCATCTACAGCGCGATCGGGATTCCTCGTTCCATGCTCACGGTGATGTTTGCGATCGCTCGCACCGCGGGATGGGTCGCTCATTGGCAGGAAATGGTCTCCGATCCGAACATGAGAATTGGCCGGCCGCGGCAGTTGTATACGGGGCCCGCAAAGAGGGACTACCTGGCGATCGAAAAGCGCTGATCATGCCCGCGCCGGTTTATCCCCGATTGCTGGCGCCGCTGGTCTTTGCCGTGGCCAGCGCGTTCGCCCATGCGGCGCACGCGGCTCCTTCGAGTGACTCACTGTCCGGCAGAATTTACTGCGCCGAGTCTGGGGAGCCTGTGGCGCTCGGCAGTGCCCAATGGAACGGCTGGGGCCGGGGTCTCGAGAACACGCGCTATCAACCGGAACCCGCAATTCGAGCGAGCGACGTACCCAAGCTTGCCCTGAAATGGGCGTTCGGCTACGCAGGCACCGCGGTGGCCGGGCAACCGACCATCGTCGATGGACGGGTGTTCGTGACGAGTTCCGCCGGCCGGGTCTATTCGCTCGACTCCAAAACCGGCTGTATCTATTGGACCTATGATGCGGCTGCAGGGGTGCGTACCGCGGTCTCCATCGGGGAACTTGGTCCGCCCCAAAAGGTGCCGCGACCGACCAATTCGAAGCAGAAGCGCGGGCTTGCACATCTCGAGGTGCGCAAGGCCCCGAGCGCGGTCTTCTTTGGCGATGACCGGGGCGCGGTGTACGCACTCGACGCTCAAAGAGGCACGTTGCTGTGGAAGACACAGGTCGACGCGCATCCCATGGCCCGCATACAGGCTGCACCGACGCTGTACCAGGATCGGGTGTACGTGGCTGTCGCCTCGGGCGAACCCCGCGCGGCGGGCGATGCGAGCTACGCTTGTTGCACCTTTCGCGGCAGCGTCGCGGCGCTCGACATCGCCACCGGCCGGGTGCTTTGGAAATCTTATTTGGTGAACGAGGAGCCGCGGCCATACGGCAAGACCCCGGCGGGTATTCAAGAGCTTGGGCCCGCGGGGGTGCCGGTTCTGGCCTCGCCGACCGTCGATATCGACCGCGGCCTTGTCTACGTGGCCACCGGCAGCTCTTATACCTCGAGCGAGCAACCGCTGGCCGATGCCATCGTGGCGTTCAGCCTCGCGGACGGCAGCCTGCGTTGGGCCAAGAAACCCCTGCCCAAAGGGGTTGCGGCCGCCGGTTTCGACTCCTCGCCGATACTGCGCACCTTGGGCAACGGCAAGCAAGTCATTCTGGCGGGACAGAGATCCGGGATCCTAGCGGCTCTCGATCCCGATCGGGCCGGTGAGGTTCTCTGGCAAACCGACATGTCCGAGGGCAAGCCGGCCGGCGGCGTCGAATGGGGTGCGGCTGCGGACCACCGCAACCTCTACGTCGCACTCTCCGGCTTGACCACCGAACCCCCCGACATGTCGGGCAGCCTGACCGCGCTCGATTTGAAGACCGGCGCCAAGCGTTGGCAGACGCCGGCGCCGACGTGCGATTGCAGCTGGGGCGCGCAAGGCTGCGCGCACGCGCAGTCGCAGGCGGTCACCGTCATTCCCGGCGTCGTTTTCTCAGGATCCATGGACGGCCATTTACGGGCGTATTCGATCATCGACGGCAAGATCCTCTGGGACGCAGAGACCGCGAAGGATTTCGCCACCGTCAACGGCGTCAAAGCGAACGGCGGATCGCTCGATCAGGGCGGAGCGACGATCGTCAACGGTGTGGTTTACGTCAATTCGGGCGCCGGCCCGCGCGACGGCTCAGGCGTTGGCCACCCGGGCAACGTTCTGCTCGCATTCTCCGTCGACGGCAAATAGGAATCACGGGCATCTTCATGACACCATTCCAACGGCTTCCCTTGATTGTTTGTTGCTTCGGTATCGCGGTGTGCTGGTGCCTACCGGCGCCCGCAGGCGCCGCTCCCCGGCCGGGTGCCGACCCGGCCTCACCGATCGAGAACTCGGTGGTCAAGGTGTTCGCGACCATGCGCTACCCGGATCCGTTCAAGCCGTGGACCAAACAGGCGCCGAGCGAGATAAGCGCTTCGGGCGTGGTGATCGAGGGCAGGCGCATATTGACCAATGCCCACGTGGTTTTGTACGCCACGCAGGTGCAGATCCAAGCCAATGCGGCCGGCGACAAGCTGCCGGCCACGGTGGTGGCGGTCGCCCCCGGCATCGATTTGGCCGTTTTGCAGCTCGACGATCCGGCGTTTTTCGACACGCATCCGGCCGTTGTGCGCGCCAATGAGCTGCCGCAGATCAAGGACGCGGTGCTGGCATACGGATTTCCAACGGGCGGGACCTCGCTGTCCATCACCAAGGGCATCGTCTCGCGGATCGAGTTCGTGTCGTACAACTTCCCGGTATCAGGACTGCGCATCCAGATCGACGCCGCGATCAATCCGGGCAATAGCGGAGGACCTGCGATAGCCGGCGACAAAATGATCGGCCTTGCCTTCAGCAAGCTCGGCGGGGACGCGCAGAACATCGGATACATCATCCCCAACGAAGAAGTCGATCTTTTCTTGAAGGATATCGCCGACGGCCATTACCACGGCAAGCCGGCGATGTACGACGAACTGCAGACGCTCGAGAATCCGGCGCTGCGCGAGTATCTGAAATTGGACAAGTCTGTCGAAGGAATGGTGGTTCACCGCGCCTACAGCTCCGCCGGCTCCTACCCGCTGAAGGAGTGGGATGTCATCACGCATATCGGCGATACGCCGATCGACAATCAGGGAATGATCCGGCTCGGCAGGGATTTGCGCGTCCATTTCAGCTATTTGGTTCAGCGGCTTGCCAAAGACGATCAACTGCCGCTGACCGTGGTGCGTGCCGGCAAGACACTGCAGATCAAATTACCGGTGTCGGCGCAGCATCCGACCCTGGTGAGCGATTTGCACGGCAGCTATCCAACCTACTTCATCTACGGACCGCTGGTGTTTTCCACGGCCACCTGGCAATTCGTATCCAGCCTCGAAAGCACCACCGGCATGATGCGTGTGCTCGGCTTTGTCAAAAGTCCCCTCGTGAGCCGCGCGCTCGATCCCCCGGATGCCGAGCTCGAGGAACTCGTGGTCGTCTCGTCGCCGTTTTTCCCGCACAAGCTCGCCAACGGCTATTCGAATCCCGCAGGTTCGGTCGTGTACTCCGTCAACGGTACGCGCATTCGCAGTCTGCGCCAGATGGTGGCTCTGCTGCGCGATCTGAAGGATCCTTTCGTGACCATCGAATTCGATCAGAAGGGCGGTGAGGCCTTGGTGTTCTCGCGGCAGGCGATCATGGCCGCCACCGATGAGATCCTGACCGACAACGGCGTGCGCGCCCAGGGGTCGCCCGACACGCTGGCCGTATGGCAGGGGAAAGCCGCGAATTGATCTTCCGCGTCGGCGGCCGGCGAGGAAGCCTTGCGGCCCCCTCTCCGAGTGTCGTCAATAGCGGTAGGTGGCGGTAAGTCCGATCGTTCGCGGCCGTACGCCGCGCCCGTAGTACAGATTGTCGGTGGTCGGACTGAGCTGGCTGGCGCCCGTACCCGGCGGGCCCGCAGTGGGAGCGATATCGCGCGATTCGAACAACAAGGGATGCGCATTGGTCACATTGTTCGCGTATGCGGATACGTCGAAGCCGCTGAAGCGCAACCCCGCCCGCAGCGACAGATTATTGAGGACCGGCAGTCCTGGAATGGTGTTGTCAAACAGCGCGTTGTTCGAGTCCTGTCCCTGGAGCAGTGACTTCTGGGCGGTCGAGTGCTGATAGTCCGCACGCGCATACGGCAGGCGGCCGGCCCATTCGGGAAAGTGATATTCGGACGAAGCCGTGAACGACCACGGCGCGCCCAGCAGGGCATCGCCGTCGGTGGCGATGGGTCTCGAGGGTATTGCGCCGGCGGCGGACGAGATGCAGCTCGAAGTGGCATCGTCGTACGACTGCGAGCCGGCACAGGAGGTCTTGGTCAACCGGGCGTCGGTGTAGGCGGCGGTCACATCGAAGGTGAGCGCTTCGATGGGCCTGAAGAGAACTTCGATGTCCCCTCCCTCGCTCTTGGCCTTGCCGAGGTTGGCGGTGAATTGCTCCCCGCAGGCCGGCAAATACACGTTCTGCTGGATGTTCGACCAGTCGACGTAGAAGAGACTGGCGTTGATCTGCAGCTTGTGATCGAGGAACGTATTCTTGGTGCCGATCTCGTAGCTCCACAGGCTGTCGGAGGAATACTGTCCCGGTACCTGTGAGATTCCGAGCGAGGTGAGATTGCTGTCGCAAATGCCGCCGACGCCGACGTTGGGGCCGCCGGGACGGAAACCCTTGGAAGCGCTCACGTACTCGAGATTATCGCGATCGGGCTGCCACGACAGCACGGCCTTCGGCGTCACGGAATTTTCGGTGTCGCTCGACGAGGTGATGATGGTGGTGCCCAGGAAGCCGCCCGTTTCCGCGACCGTACCCGTGTAATTCAGTTTCGAGAAGCGCAGTCCGGCCGTGGCCTTGAGGGTGTCGGTCACTTTGAAGGCCAGCTCGCCGAAAGCCGCGATTTGCTTGTCGATGACCTGGTCGACCGGTCCATTGTAGATGAGCCCGCCGGGGCAAGGAAACGCGCCGCACACCGGCACCGGCACCGGGGGAGGCGTAAAGGCATTCACTTCGGCATTGAGCGTCGGATCGTAAATGTTCTCGGGTACGTTCTCGCTCAAGTGTGAGTAAAAGAGCCCGCCGTTCCACACGATGCGCGCGTCCGCGTCCTTGGAAGCGAGGCGGATTTCTTGGTAGAAGTTGCGCTGATTATCCTGGAAGGTCGCCCATCCCCGGTCGCCCGGTTGAGGAAACCCATTGGCCAATTCGCCGAAGGAGGCCCAGGTCGCACGCAGATACTGGGTGTAATCGGAGATCGCCTGCTGATTGCGGTTGTAATAGGCCGTGTTCGAGAACAGTGAAGCGAAGCCCACGTCCCATTTGACCCTGATGGCGCTCAAGGTGAACGGGTCGTCGCTTGGGTTGGTCCCGGCGTTACCGTTGAGATAAACGTTCGAACTCGGATTCGACATCGGGATCCAGTAGGCGGCGGTGTCGCTGATCTGCAGGCGCTGGAAATAAACCGACGGCGAGATCTCGAGGGCATCGTTCACCTGCCACTTGAGGGCGAGGCGCGCCGTTACCGTGTTCCACGAGTTGGAATTCGACTCGGTGGTGTCGCCGTTGTAGACCGGGGTGGGTAAAAGCACCGTGTTGTTGGGCAAGAGCGTATAGCCGACCCGATCGACCCAGCCGCCATCGCGGCGGTACGAGACGCTGGCCCGAAAGGCGAGCACATTGTCGATGAGCGGCGTTCCGAAGGCGGCGCCGCCCTCGTAGCTCGGCGAGCCGCCGTCCGTTGTCGCAACGTCGGCGCGCGCGTAGCCGGTGGCTTTGGTGAGGTCGGGTTCGGGTGAGATGAAGCGCACCACGCCGCCCTCGGCGCCGGCACCGAAGAGCGTGCCCTGTGGACCGCGCAACACTTCGACGCGATCCAGGTCGAACAATTGCGGAAACGCATTGATGGAGCCGAAGCCGATGTGGCGAGTCTGAATCGGCGTATCGTCGATGTAGATACCGGTGGTCGAGGTGCCGGCCGTCGAATCGACGCCGCGGATATTGATGTCCGAACCCTCGTCGTTGTAATTGCCGGCCGAACTCATGCCGTTACGCTGAAAATTCAAGCCGGGCGAGAGGCGCGACAGATCATCGATGTTTCTAAGTCCCTGCTCGTCCATCTTTTCCTGACTAAAGGCGATGACGCTGACGGGGACGTCTTGCAGCCGCTCGACGCGGCGGGTGGCCGTGACCACGATTTCCTCGAGGCCGACGTTGGTCGCCGCCTCCGGCTCGGCGGGAGCCGCCATGGACAAAGCGGGCAGCATCAGTTGACTCAGCATCGCCGCCGGCAACAAGCAGAACTTCATTGCATTCAAACCCATTCCGATCCCCTTCAAGTGTTGCCGTTCCCCCACATCGCGGACCCCGTGAAACAGGGCTCCGCCTGTAATTTCGTGGCGCGCACGATAAGTCTCGCCCGGAGCTTAACGAGAGCTGGATGCGCGCTCAAGCGATATTCAGAAATTTACCAGCCGGTGGGCAAGTTTGCGGGTCACAAACCGCGTGTCCGGGCGCGCCATGCGACGCGCCGGTGACAATCTCAATAACGGTACGTCGCTGTCACGCCTAAGGTGCGCGGGGCATAGCCGCGGCCGAAGTAATTGGTGTCGAAGTTCTCCGAATAGCCGTTGAGCGGCGTGGTCGCCAGATCACGCGAAACGAAAATCGGCGTGTGGTAGTTGAGGGCGTTCTGCGCGAACAGCGACAGGTCCAGACCGTTGAAGCGCATGCCGCCGCGCACCGAGAGCACGCGTATCACCGGCAAGCCGGGCAGCGTCGTATCGCTGTTCGGTGCATTGTTTGCATCGAGGTAGGGTGTCAGGCTGCGCTGCGCCGTTGCGTACTGGTAATCGAGGCGCACATATGGTTTTTTCTCGGCTTTGTTGAAGACATATTCCAGGCTGGCCGATGCGTTCCACGGCGAGGCGGGCAAGTGATCGCCCGCGGTTACGAGGTTTACCGCCTCGCCTTCACCCGTCAACGCCTCGGTCCCATTGTAATAGGTGGTCGTATAGGCGCCATTCAGGCCGAATGTCAGGTCATCCGTCGCCCGCCATGCGATCTCGAGATCGCCGCCCTTGCCGGTGACGTTGCCCAGATTCGGCACGAACCCCAACCCGCAGGTCAAATACACGAACTGCTGGATGTTCTTCCACTGCAGGTAGTAGATGGAGGCGTTGACCTGCAGGCGGTGCTCGAACAGGGTTTGCTTGGTGCCCAGCTCGTACTGCCAGAGCGAATCGGAATTGAACGTCTGCGGAATCGGCGCCGGCAGGCCCGCGGTGCAAGTGCTCGGCAACGCCGCATTGGCGCCGCCCGGCCGGAAGCCTTTCGCGGAGCTCGCATAGTACAGGCTGTCCGGTGAGGGCTGATAATTCAACACGAAGCGCGGCGTGATCGGCTTGTCGCTTCCGGACGTCGTGCTGTTGATGACACTGGTGCCTAGAATCGTCCCGCTTTCCTGGGCGACGTTGGTGTAATCGATGTGCGAATAGCGCACGCCGGCGGTGAAATTCAAGGTATCGGTGATTTTGAAATTCGCCTCGCCGAACACCGCATATTGCTTGTCGAGCATGCTGAATGTCGGCTGACTGTAAATGATATTGCCCGGCAGCGGCGGGGTACCCGTGATCGTTGCCCAGCTCGGATCGTAAATAAATTCGGTGGTGTTCTCCAGCACATGCGAATAGAAGAGGCCGGCGTTCCAGGTAAGCCGGGCGTGGGGATCGATGGAACTCGCCCGGAACTCCTGCGCGAAATTGTTCTGGGTGTCCGTGAAGTAGGCGGAGACATTGTAGGCCCCATTATTGGCGGCCGCGCCGGTGTACTGGTCGTAGAAGTACACGGTATTAAGCCACTGCGTGTAATCCGAGGTGGAATGCTGGTCGCGCGAGAAAAACGAAGTGTTCGACACCAGGTGGGCAAACGGGACGTTCCAATCCACCTTGATCGCAGCGAGATACCAGGGGTCCTGACTCGGATCGCGCTGGGCATTGCCGTTGTTGTAGACGTTGCTGGACGGATCCGACAGGAAATTCCAGTACGCACCCGTGTCGTTGTAATGCAGGCTCTGCACATACATCGATGGCGACACGGTCAGATTGTCGGTGGCTGCCCACTTGAGCGCGAGCCGGGCGGTATATGTGTCGTGCCAGTTGGCATTCGATTCGGTGGTGCCGGTGCTGGTGGGCGGCCCCGAGTACAGCGCCACCGGGGATGGCCCATACGGAGTCTGGCTTATGGGATAGGTGACGGGCGGCGCGTTGTAGTTCACGCGATTCACCCAGCCGCCGTCCTCCCGGTAGGACACGCTGAATCGGAATCCGAGCACGTCCTCGATGATGGGACCGCCAATCGCCAAACCCGCGTCGTAGTTCCGCCCGCCGCCATCGATCACGCCGTATTCGGATCGCGCATACACCTGGTAGGTGTTGAGGCTCGGTTCGGGCGTGATGAATCGGATGGTGCCACCCTCGGAGCCGGCGCCGAACAGCGTGCCTTGCGGGCCTTTGAGCACCTCGACGCGCTCCAGATCGAACAGCGCGGGGTACGGATTCACCGTGCCGAACTGCAGGTGGCGGGTCTGGATCGGCGTGTCGTCCATATAGATGCCGGTGGTCGAGGCGCCGGCAGTCGAATCGATGCCGCGGATCGAGATGTCGGAATCCTCGTCGTTGTAATTGCCGCTGTCGCTCATGCCGTTGCGCATGAACGTGATGCCCGGAGTGAGCCGCGACAGATCATCGATGGTGCGCAGACCCTGTTGGTCGAGCTTTTCCTGGCTAAAGGTGGTGATGCTCATCGGCACATCCTCGAGCCGCTCGGAGCGACGCTGCGCCGTGACGACAATTTCTTCCAGGGCACCGCCGGTTGGGACGTTTGCGCTTGCGGTCGCCGTTGCGGGCGCCGCAGGGTCCGCCAGAGAAAGTCCCGGCAGCATGAGTTGACTCAGCATCGCCACCGGCAACAAGCAGGATTTCATTGCATTCAAACCCATTCCCATCCCCTTCAAGTGTTGCCGTTCCCCCACATCGCGGACCCCGTGAAACAGGGCTCCGCCTGTAATTTCGTGGCGCGCACGATAAGTCTCGCCCGGAGCTTAATACGGGGTTGGATGTGCATTCAAGCGATGTTCAGGGAACTCACTAACAAATTCCTGGATTTGGCGGGCACGAACCGCGCCGCGCACGAACCGCGCCGCGCGCGAATCACGTGCCGCATGCAGGCTTTCAAGCGGTCTGCGAGCTAGTTCGCTTCGACCAACTCGGCCACTTCGCGGGCGTCGGCGCGCTTCATCGGCCGCCCGTCCACCGGCGAGTAGGGCGATTGCCGAATCCCATCGATGGGGAACACCGTGGCGTCGACCGTGCGGCCGTTGGCATCGAAACGCAGCGCGGGATAATTGACGCTGCGTTCGGCGTCCATTTTCACTCGCCGCTCGTAGAACTGGTGCGGCACGCCGATTTCCATCAGCCGAATCGCCACGGACTCCGAGCTGTCGGCGAACAAATGTAAATTGATGTCGCTGTAATTGGTTGCCGTCCCGGTGAGCACGGAGCCCACCAGCCGCGGCTGAAACTCGTCCAGCATGCGCATGGTGTCGAGTGCGATGCTGCGTTGCTCCTTTAAGGTGTGATCATGCGCATCGCGGCCGAACAGGCGCTGATGCTCGCGCAACGCAGCTTCGATTTCGACGTTTTTGGGCAATACGGCGACGTCGTTGACGCCGAGCCGGTCGGCCGCTTTGCGCTTGGCTTGCCGGAAATCCCCTATGCCGTGCTCGGCCATGATGCGCGCCGCTTCCTGAGCCAGAGCGCGGCGCAGGTCCTCGGCGCGTTGTGAATGTCTCTTGGCCATGGCTTTAAAAGAGTGGTTTGTCGCCGTCGTTCATCGGGTTCGAATTGTTGGGCCCTTCGTAGGATTCGGACTTGGGCACATTGCCCTCCATGAATTTTTCCATGATTCCGTTCGGATTGTCGGCTCCGGCAAGCAAACCCGTATCAGGCGAAATGCGCACGGTCACGATGCCCTCCGGTACAGGGGGCATGCGTCGCGGCGCGCCGGCGAGCGCGTCGTGCATGAAATACACCCAGGTGGGCAGGGAGACGCGGGCGCCCTGTTCGCCGTCGCCGAGCGAGCGATCCTGATCGAATCCGGTCCAAACCGTGGCGACCAAATCACCGTTGAAGCCGGAGAACCAGGCATCGTGAAACTCGTTGGTCGTCCCCGTCTTGCCGGCCAAATCGTCGCGATTGAGCACTCGCGCCGCGACGCCGGTTCCGCGGCGAATCACATCCGCCATCATGTCGGACAGCAGATAGGCGATTTGTGGCCTTATGATCTGCGGAGCAAGATCCTTCTCCGGAATCAACGACTTGCCATCGCGCACTCCTGTCTCCAACAGTGTGGTGGGCGCGCCGCCGGTCGCTTTTGCCGAAGCGGTGGATGAAGCGTCGGTCACCCGGCCGCATGCGAAGCAAGCCAGGGGCGGATCGGCAGTGAATAACATTTTGCCGCCCGCGTCCTCGATGTGATCGATGAAGTAGGGCGTCACGCGAAAACCGCCGTTGGCGAAGGTTGCAAAGCCGGTCGCGACCTGCAGCGGAGTCAATTCCGCCGTGCCGACCGCCAACGTGAAATTCTTCGGCAGCTGCGATTTGTCGAACCCGAAGCGTTGCACGTAGTCCCATGTGTAATCGAGCCCCATTTCCTGCATCAGGCGAATCGAGACCAGATTGCGTGAATGCACCAGCGCCTCCCGCAGGCGGGTCGGTCCGGTGTAATCGTTCTCGAAATCCTTCGGTCGCCACGGCTGCGCCATGCCGGCTTCATCGATCACGATGGGGGCGTCCAGGATCACGCTGGCCGGCGTGTATCCCTTGTCGAATGCGGCCGCGTAGACAAAAGGCTTGAAACCGGATCCAGGTTGGCGCCGCGCCTGGGTGACGCGATTGAATTTGCTCTGGTAGAAATCGAAGCCGCCGACCAGCGCGACGATGGCGCCGTCCTTCGGATCCAGTGCCACCACGGCGCTTTGTGCCTGCGGCACCTGCACGAATTGCAGCAATTCAGCCGTATTGCCTACGGTATAAATGACATCGCCGCGGCTCATGATCTCCGATGCCTGGGCCGGTGAGCGGTCCACTTTTTCGTCGGGCAGCGCGCGCCGTGCCCACGATAACTTTTCCCAGGGCAGAGTGACCATGCCCAATCCCTTGACGTAGATCCGGGCGTTCCTCGCCTCGACCTTTTGCACGATGGCGGGGCGCAGCCCGCCGACGATCGGGAATCTTTCGAGTTCGGAGTCCAGGTATGCGGGCGAGGTGTTTTTTGACAGATCCACCGTGGCCGTCGCGCCGCGCCAGCCGTGGCGCCGGTCGTATCGCAACAAACCGGTGCGCAGCGCCACCGTGGCCGCCGTTTCGAGGCGGGAATCGATGGTGGTGAACACGCGGTAGCCGGCGGTGTAGGTGTTGTCGCCGTATCTCGCGAGCATGTCGTTGCGCACCATTTCGGCCACATAGGGCGCATCCACTTCGATGGACGGTCCGTGCAATCGGGATTCCATGGGGCTCGAATTGGCCGCTTCAAACTGCGCCGCGGTGATGTAGTTGAGTTCCAGCATCCTTCCCAGGACATGGGTGCGGCGAACCGTGGCCCCATCGGGGCTCGCGATCGGATTGACCGTCGACGGCGCGCTCGGTATCCCGGCCAGCGTCGCCATTTCCGCGATGGTCAGTTGATCCAGGGTCTTGCCGAAATAGACCTCTGCGGCCGCTCCGACCCCATAGGCGCGCTGCCCCAGGAATATCTTGTTGACGTACAGCGAAAAGATTTCTTCCTTGCTGAATTCGCTTTCCATCAGCAACGAAATATAGACCTCGCTCATCTTGCGCTTCATATCGCGCCGCGGTGAGAGAAACATGTCGCGCGCCACTTGCATGGTGATCGTGCTCGCCCCTTGACGGATGCCACCGGCCCGCGCGTTGGCCAGGGCGGCCCGCAATATGCCTTGCCAATCGACTCCATGATGCCGAAAAAACCGATCGTCCTCGGTGGCGAGAAATGCCTGAATGAGTTTGGGTGGCAATTGGTCGTAGCGCACCGGGATGCGCCGCTGCTCGCCGATGGATGCGATCAGGCGGCCGTCACGCGTGTAGACCCGAAGCGGAACCTGCAGCTTGAGCTCGCGCAGGCTGTCGACGTCCGGCAGCGCCGGCTTCAAATAGACATAAGCACAGATATTGGCGAATGCGATCAGCGCGATCGCTCCGGTCAGCACGATACAAATGCGGGATATGAGAACTAGGTAACGTTTGGACACAAAAGACCGTTCTAACTTATTGCGCGGGCAAATTTAGGCATGCATATTACCGCTGCTTACAAAGGCATACTCGTCGAAAGATGAGGACGCAAAGCCACCGGTCTACGGGTTAACAGCCTAGGACAGCGGGGTTGCCAGACCAAGCTTAACCAGTCGCCGAGCGCAAAGAGGCGATCAGAGGTCTGAATGGATGAGTCAACGTCTTTCGCGATTTTTCGCTGTGAATCCTTCTTGGTTCGCACTTTGCGATCTCCGCGCTACCCGACAGCGATTATCGTGAGTAGTTTCACGTTCTATTTAACAGTTTCTTGCTAAGTTTGCTTAGCAAAGCTAATCTTGCGCAATGATTTCGACCTCCAAGGTATTGAGCTAAAAGGAAAAATCTAGTGTGGTCGCTTGGCAAAAGATATCGCCCTCTGCTGGGGCTTGACATAACCACCTCGTCGGTGAAGCTCATCGAGCTCGCCATGTCGGGGGGGCAATACCGCGTTGAGTCGTATGCGGCGGAGCCGACTCCGCACAACGCCATCAACGAAAAGGCCATCGTGGATGCCGAAGCCGTGGGCGAGGCCATCCGGCGCGCCGTCAAGCGCTCGGGAGCCAAGAGCCGCTTGGCCGCCATCGCGATCAGCGGCGATGCGGCGATCACCAAGGTGATCCAAATGCCGAAAAACCTCGGTGAAAACGAACTCGAAGGTCAGGTCGAGATGCAGGCGGATCAATACATCCCGTTCCCGATGGAAGAGGTCAGCTACGACTATCAAGTCGTGGGTCCCTCCGATAAGGATCCGGACATGTTGGATGTGCTGCTGGTCGCCACCCGTACCGAAAACGTCGAGCAGCGCCAGGCGGCGGTTCAGGCCTCCGGGTTGACCGCGCAAATCGTCGACGTCGAAGCCTTTGCGTTGGAAAACGCCTGCGCGCTGATGCGACATCAAATGCCGGACGGCGGCATGGATCGCACGGTGGCGGTGGTCGACTTCGGCGCCAGCTCGACGACGTTCAGCGTGCTGCGCGACATGAAGGTGATCTATACGCGCGATTTCGCCTTCGGTGGACAGCAACTGACCGAGGAAATCATGCGCACCTACGGACTGAGCATGGAAGAGGCCGGCCGCGCCAAGAAAGAGGGCGGCCTGCCCAGCAACTACCAGCCCGAGGTGCTCGATCCCTTCATCGACGACATGACCCAGCAGGTCAGCCGCTCATTGCAATTTTATCTGGCGTCGGGCAGCGGCCGATCGCAGCCGGATCAAATATTGATTTGCGGGGGCTGCGCCAACATACCGGGCGTCGCGGACGTCATTTCGAGCCGTGTCGGCGTGCCCGCCGACAAGGGCGATCCTCTCGGCAACATGAAGGTGTCGTCGAAGGCCAAAGCACAGGCCGTCGGCCGAGATGCCACGGCATTACTAACCGCCTGCGGCCTCGCGCTGCGAAGCTTCGACTAAAGAGTAGCCATGCCGCGTATCAACCTACTTCCCTGGCGCGAACAAGAACGCAAAGTGCGTCGTCGCGAATTCGGCGTTGCCTCCGGCGGCGCCGTCATCGCAGCGGTCATTTTTGCCTTGGGCGGAAAGCTCGTGTACTCGAGCTGGACCGATTCGCAGATCGAGAAAAATAATCTGCTGAAAAAGGAGATCGTCAAGCTCGACGCGCAGATTGCCGACATTCAGGATCTCGAGAACCGCAAGCAGCGCCTGGTCGCGCGCATGGAGATCATCGAAAAGCTGCAGCGCAAGCGCCCGGAAATCGTGCATCAATTCGATGAGCTGGTGCGCACGGTTCCGGACGGCGTGTACCTCAACTCGATCAAGCAGACCGGCAACAAGCTCGAGATACGCGGCGTCGCCCAATCGAGCACTCGCGTCTCGACCTTCATGCGCAATATCGACTCCTCCGTTTGGATGGACAATCCCGTGTTGCAGGTGGTCGAGACCGCGAAGGACTCGCCGACGGGCGGCTCTAGTTTCACGCTGTTCACCGATACGGTCGGCGTGAACCTGGAGGATGGCGGCGAATCAACGGTGAAAAAGGTTGCGGCAAAATGAAGCTCCTAGATCAACTGCGCGCGCTCGATCCCCGCGACCCCGGCCGCTGGCCGCTGGCCGTTCGCGCCTTCTTCGTCGCCCTGGTGTTCTTCGTGTGTGCCGGATTGGCCTGGTACATGCTGGTGTGGAACCAGGACCGCCCGGTGCTGCAGAAGGCCGAAGCGGATGAACTGGATTTGCGCAGCCAGTTCGAGAACAAGCAGCAGCGCGCCGCCAATCTGGACGCCTACCGGGCGCAACTCGGCGAAATGGAGCGCAGCTTCGGCGCGATGTTGCGGCAGCTGCCCGGCAAGACCGAGGTGCCGAATCTTCTGGTCGACATTTCCCAAACCGGGCTCGCGGCGGGGCTGCAGGAGAAGCTGTTTCAGCCCGGAACCGAAAAGAGCAATGGGTTCTATGCGGAGCTACCGATCAAGATCAAGCTGGTTGGCACCTATCATCAGTTCGGGAATTTCGTGAGCGGAATTGCCGCGCTGCCGCGCATCGTCACGCTGCACGACATTCAGATCTCGCCGGTCGGGGACGTCAAGAACGGCGGATATGACAATTTGACGATGGACGTGACCGCCAAAACCTACCGCTATATCGAAGACGAAGGCGCCGCTCATGCGGCGCCCAAGAAAAAGACAGGAGGCGCGACGTGAAAAGCCTAACGGCGGCTCGCCTGATCTGTGCGGTCGTGCTCGCGGGCGGCGTGGTGGCGGGCTGCTCCGGCGGCCAATCCGATCTGCAGAAGTGGATCGCCGACACCAAGAAAAAGCCGGGCGGGCGGATTCAAGCGCTGCCCGAGGTGAAGCCCTACGAAAGCTTCGTGTACGCCGCCGGCAATCTGCGCTCGCCGTTCCAACCCATGGGACCGAGCGTTGGCGGCCAGGCGGGCCTGCGCCCGAGCACACAGCGAAACCGCGAGTTCCTAGAAGGATTCTCGCTCGACACGCTAAAAATGGTGGGCACCTTCAAGGTTGGCCCCAGGTTCTACGGACTCGTGCAGTCGAAAGACGGTTTGGTGCACAAGATTCAGCCGGGGAATTACCTCGGGCAAAACGATGGGAAGGTTACCGAGATTACAGGCAGCAAAATAAGTCTCGTGGAAATCATACCGGACGGTCTCGGCGGCTATATCGAGCGACCGGCCTCGTTGTCATTGACTGACTGAGGCCACAGGGAGAGCAACGCATGATCAGATTTCAGATTCGGACGGCCATGATCGGGGCATTCGCACTCGTTGCGCTATCGGCGCTTGCGTGGAAGGCGCAGGCCGCCGACCCGACCAAGCTCGAGGCCATCGATGTGCAAACGTTGTCCGGCCAGCAGGTGCAGCTGAAACTGCGCATGAGCGGTCCGGCGCCCGAGCCCCTGCCGTTCACGATCGACAAGCCGGCGCGCATTGCATTCGACTTGCCGAACACGACGCTCGCCCTGACCTCGAGGCGCATCGACGTGCGATCCGGCGGCGTGGATACGGTGCTCGCGGCCGAAGCCAACGGGCGCACTCGGTTGGTCGTCAATGTGGATGCGTTGATGCCCTATACGACCAAGGTCGAGGGCAACACCATCACGGTCACCCTGGGACGCCAGCCGGGAGACGCGCTGGCGAGCGCCTCCGCAGCGCCGCGCGCCGGCTCCGGAGCGGCTGCACCGCCCGCGGAACGGGCCATACGGACCATTGATTTTCGCCGCGGCACCGACGGCACCGGCCGCGTGATCGTGCAGCTCACCGATCCGCGCACACCGGTCAACGTGCGCCAGGAAGGCAATCAAGTGGTGGTCGATTTTGCCGGCACCTTCATGCCGAAGAATCTCATGCGACGCTATGACGTCATGGATTTCGCGACCCCGGTGCAGACCGTCGATGCCATACGGGTCGAGGGAAGCTCCCGCCTGGTGATCACCGCCCAGGGCGACTTTGAACAGCTCGCCTATCAATCCGACAACCAATACACCGTGGAAATCAAGCCGTCGCTGAAGCGCAGC
Source organism: uncultured Gammaproteobacteria bacterium (assembly GCA_963758145.1). GTDB lineage: Bacteria > Pseudomonadota > Gammaproteobacteria > Steroidobacterales > Steroidobacteraceae > Bog-1198. Next base: position 273,439 of record CAVWUK010000007.1, on the reverse strand, counting down.
GCCGCCGAGGAGAAGAAGGAATACACCGGCGAGCGGTTGACCTTGAATTTCCAGGACATCGACGTGCGGTCGGTGCTGCAGCTGCTGGCCGACACCAGCGGACAGAACATCGTCGTCAGCGATTCGGTTACCGGCAATCTGACCCTGCGCCTGCAGAACGTTCCGTGGGATCAGGCTCTCGACATCGTGCTGCGCACCAAGGGTCTCGACAAGCGCCGTCAGGACAACGTCATCATCATCGGACCGACCGACGAGCTTGCGTCGCGTGAAAAGGCCGAACTCGCCGCGCGCAAGGAAGTGCAGGAGCTGTCGCCGATCCATTCGGAGTTCCTGCAGGTCAATTACGCCAAGGTGGCGGATCTCGCGAAGATGATCAGGCCGACGACCGGCACCGGCGCCGGCGCCGGCGGCAAGAATTCGCTGCTTTCGGCCCGCGGCAGTCTGTCGATCGACGAGCGCACCAACACCCTGCTGGTGCAGGACACGGCCGAGAACTTGATGGAAATCCGCCGCCTGGTGCAAACCCTGGACGTGCCGGTGAGGCAGGTGCTGATCGAGGCGCGGATCGTGATCGTGAGCGACACCTTCGAGCGTGATTTGGGCGCGCAATTCGGCGTGACATCCGCGCAAACGAACGGCAGCCACGGCCTCCTGGCGGTGAGCGGCAACGGCACCGCCACGGACACCATGGTGCAGTCCGGACTCACCAATTTGGGCAACGGCCAAGCGATCACGCCGGTCGCGACACCGGCTCTCGCCAATCGCTATATGGTCAACCTGCCGGCTGCGAACACCAACGGCAGCATCGGCATCGCGTTGTTGGGGGGCAGCTACCTGGTGGACCTCGCGCTTTCGGCCGCGGAAAACGAAGGCAAGAGCGAAACGATATCCTCGCCCCGGGTCATCACCGCGAATCAGAAGCAGGCGACCATCATGCAAGGCGTCGAGATTCCTTATCAGGAGTCGGCTTCGAGCGGAGCGACCACGACCCAATTCAAGAATGCCGTGCTGTCGCTCAAGGTGACTCCGTTGATCACGCCGGACAACCGGGTGATTCTGGATCTCGACGTCAGCGACGACTCGGTCGGCCAGAACGTGCAGAGCGCCACGGGCGGCTCCGTACCCTCGATCGACACGCGCGAGGTCATCACGCAGGTGCTGGTGGGCGACGGGCAGACCGTCGTGCTCGGCGGCATCTTGGAAACCACCAAGTCGTATCAGGCGAACAAGGTGCCTTGGCTCGGCGACATCCCGATCTTGGGGCATCTCTTCAAGAGCACCACCAATATCGACAACAAGTCGGAACTCTTGATCTTCATCACGCCAAAGATATTGCGGGAAGGATCAAATCTCTATTGACGCCGGCACCTGTCGAGCGAGGACGAAAGACATGCATAAATTATTGATCATCTTGTGCGCGAGCGTGGCGCTGCTCGCGGGCTGCAGCGGGAACGGCAACCTCGCGGCTGCCACCACCTCGACCGGCACGGGCAGCGGCACAGGCACGGGCACAGGCACGGGTACCGGCACGGGGACGACCACGCTGTCGCTCGGCAGCGGTTCCGGTTCGAGCTTTCAAGCCGGAGCGATTGCGATCTCCACGACCTCGTTGTCGGCGGGGGGCAGCACCAGCCTGCAGGTCTCACTCGTGGATCAGACCGGAGCTCTTTATACGACCTCCACCGCCATCACCTTCAGCTCGCCCTGCCAGAGTCAGGGACTTGCCACCATTGCGGCGACCGGCGTTACGCCGGCCAGCCCGACGGTCACCACGACCACCGGCACCGCCAGCGCGACCTATGTGGCCACCGGCTGCAGCGGCAGCGACGTGATCACCGCAACCGCCACCGCGAACAGCCAGACGCTCACCGCCACCGGCACCGTGACCGTGGCGCAGGCGGCGATCGGCTCGATCGCCTTCATATCCGCCACTCCGTCGAATATCACCCTGAAGGGTGTGGGCAGCACGGGTGGCTCGGCGACCTCTACCGTCGTGTTCAAAGTGCTCGACACTTCCGGCGGGCCGCGCGCGGGCGCCACCGTAACATTTTCGCTCAATACATCCGTGGGCGGCATCACGATGTCCCCGGCGACGGCGGTGAGCGATGCCACCGGACAGGTGCAAACCATCGTGAGCGGCGGCACCGTGGCGACTACCGTGCGCGTCACGGCCACGACCACGGCTTCAGGCGGAGCGACGATTTCGACGCAGTCCAATGCCTTGACGATATCGACCGGCATAGCGACCAGCCACAACATCTCGTTGGCGGTGAAATGTCAAAATGTCGAGGCCTGGGACATCGACGGAGTGACGGTGCCCGTGACCGTCAGCATGACCGACCGGTTCAGTAATCCGGTGCCGGATGGCACGACGGCGAATTTCCAAACGACGCTGGGAGGGATCCAGGCGACCTGTCAGACGGGTTCCACCACTTCCGGCTCGGGTGCGTGCGTGGTCAATTGGGTGAGCAAGGCGCCCTACAACGTGAACGGCAACCCGCAATCGACCGCCGGCACCACCAATCCTGCGTACTGCAGCGGCCTGGGCAAGTCCATGAATCTTTGCAACGGCACCACCAATGGCCGCAGCCCGATCATGGCGACCGCCATCGGCGAGGAGAGCTTCATTGATGCGACCGGCAGCGGTGTATTCAATACGGCGCTTGATAAGGTCGCGTTCGATCCCGCCAATGCGGACAACAACTTCCAGCCGGGCGACCCCAACCCCAACAACCAGGTCGCCAAGCCCTGGGACGATACCTCGGAGCCGTTCCTGAACGAGTGGGAGCTCTATGACAGCTACGGTACCCCCACCTATGTGTTGGGAGAACCGTACATCGATTTCAACAACAACGGCACGCGCGATGGTCCGGACGGGCTGGTGGAAAGTGCGCTATGCGAGGGCTCGCTCTGCAGCACGGCCGGAGCCTCGGTCGCGATCAGTGCGAACAACATCATCGTGCTGTCCGGAAGTGGCGCCAATCTGCAGGTGCTGTCGCCGGCCGGCGGCGCGCCCTACAGCTATAGCGGCGGCAATCCGGCGGTGTCGACCGGCAGCTTGTCGCTCACGGTCGAAATCTTCGACGATCGCTTGAATCAGATGCCCGCCGGCACCACGGTGGTCGCCACGCTGTCGACGGGAATCACGGCGACGATCACCAGTCCTGCGCCTGCCGCATGGCCCTGCAGCATCGCCCCGCCCCAAGTTCTGAATGGCGTGACCTACGCGGGAATGCAGTTCAACTTTGATGTCACTCCGACGACGCCGGCTCCCACGACGGGCCTGACGAGCGGGACGCTGTATATTACGGTCACCACGCCCAAAGGGCTGGTTACGACCTTCAACATTCCCGTCGCTCCGTAAGTTAATAGGCGTTCGCGGGGCGCTTAGAGCGCCCCGCTTTTCTTCGAGCGCCCGGGGAACGGGCGCGCAGCCGCCGCGTCATTTATGATCGTCGGCCATGCTATCCAAACCCAATGTCTTTCTCATCGGTCCCATGGGTTCGGGCAAGTCCGCCGTCGGCCGGCATCTGGCGCGCCTCTTGAGATTCTCCTTTCACGACAGCGATGCTGATATCGAGGCCAGAACCGGGGTCGATATCGCGTATATCTTCGACAAGGAGGGCGAGGCGGGATTTCGGCTGCGCGAAAGGGAATCGATCGAACGCTTGACGCGCATGGATGGCATCGTCCTGGCCACCGGCGGCGGCGCCGTGATCGATGCCGACAACCGGCGCGTGCTCGCCGAGCGCGGCACGGTGGTTTACCTGGAGACCTCGGTTGAGCAGCAGCTCGAGCGAACCCGCCACGGGCGCCATCGACCCCTGCTCAACGACGCCGACCCGCAGGAAAAGCTCAAGGAGCTGATGCTGCGGCGGGCGGAACTGTATGCGCAAATCGCCGATTTGACCGTGTCGACCGACGGCCGCCGCGTGCAGCTCGTGGCCGAGGAGATCTCCCAGGCGCTGCGCCGGGGGCGGGCCCTATAAGGCTGGCACGCGGCTTTTAGGCGCGCGGGCCGCAAGCTTCGTATAATTGCGCTGTGCAAACGGTCCAGGTAGATGTCGGGCATTCGCGTTATCCCATCACGATCGGTTCGGGGTTGCTGACCCAACGCGAACTTCTCGACTCGAGGATTACCGGGCGGGACCTGATGGTGGTCACCAATACCACCGTCGCGCCTCTGTACCTTCCGGCGTTGCGGACGGCTCTCGGCGCGCGGCGCGCGGCCGAATGTATTCTACCGGATGGCGAGCAGCACAAGACCCTGGAGACCGCGTCTCGGGTGTTCGACGCCCTGGTGGAGAACAAACTCAACCGCGATGCGACCGTTCTGGCGCTGGGGGGAGGCGTAGTCGGCGATATTGCGGGCTTTTGCGCCGCCTGTTACCAACGCGGGATCGGCTACGTGCAAATACCCACCACGTTGCTGGCGCAGGTGGACAGCTCCGTCGGCGGCAAGACCGGCGTGAACCACAGCGGCGGCAAAAATCTCATAGGCGCCTTCCACCAGCCCCTTGCCGTGATCACCGACACGGACACGCTGCAAACGCTTCCCGACCGCGAGCTCTCCGCGGGCGCGGCCGAAGTGATCAAATACGGCTGCGTCTGGGATCCGCTGCTGTTCGCCTGGCTGGAGCTCAACATCGGCAAGCTGCTGGCGCGAGACACCGCCGCCCTCACCCACGCCATCGCGCACTCGTGCCAAATCAAGGCGGCCGTGGTTGCGCAGGATGAACGGGAGCAAGGCCTGCGCGCGATCTTGAATTTCGGCCACACGTTCGGCCATGCCATCGAAGCGGCCACCGCCTATGAAACTTACCTGCATGGCGAGGCGGTGGCTCTCGGCATGTTGGTGGCCGTCGACCTCTCGTGCCGATTGGGAATGACCGACGCCGCGATCAAGGCCCGGGTCCGCGATCTGGTGGCGCGCGCCGGATTGCCGACCGATGTCCCCAAGATCGGAGCGGCACGCGCCCTCGAGCTCATGCAAATGGACAAAAAAGTGCTGTCCGGCAGGGTTCGATTGGTGCTGCTGGAGAAGCTCGGGCGCGCCGTCGTCACGCCCGCCTATCCGCAGAGCGCGCTCGATGCCGCGCTGCGCGAGAGTTTCGGATGAGCGCCCTCGCTCCCTATGCGGCCCATGAGGGGGAATCGCGCGGACGGCGCCATGCGGAGCCGGCCCCGCCCTATCGCTCCGAATATCAGCGCGACCGGGACCGCATCGTTCATTCGACCGCATTCCGCCGATTGGTGTACAAGACCCAGGTCTTCGTCAATCACGAAGGCGACCTCTTCAGGACGCGCCTCACGCATTCGCTCGAGGTGGCGCAGATCGCGCGCACCGTGGCCGGGGCGCTCAAGCTCAACGAGGCGCTCTCCGAGGCAATCAGTCTCGCCCACGACCTGGGCCACACGCCCTTCGGGCATGCCGGGCAGGATGCTTTGAACGAGTGCATGAGGGACTACGGCGGCTTCGAGCACAATCTGCAATCGCTTCGGGTCGTCGACGAGCTCGAGGAGCATTATGCGGAATTCGACGGGCTGAACTTGACGTTCGAATGCCGCGAGGGAATTCTCAAGCATTGCTCCCACAGCAAGGCGATCGAACTGGGCGAATTGGGCGAGCGCTTCCTCAACCGGCAGCAGCCGGGATTGGAGGCGCAGCTGGCGAATTTAGCCGATGAAATCGCCTACAACAATCACGACGTCGACGACGGCATCCGCGCGGGGCTGATCGGCGTCGATCAATTGCTCGAGGTGCCGCTGTTCGCCGGCCATCACGCCGAGGTTCGCGGACGCTACCCGGCGCTTGCGGGCCGCCGGCTGGTATTCGAGATCTTGCGCCGCATGATCAATCATCTGGTCACGGATTTGATCGATTCATCGGCCGCGCGTCTGCGCGCCGCGGGAATCGCCTCCGCCGCCGAGGTCAGATCGGCGCCTGCGCCCCTGATCGGGTTCAGCGAGGCCACCCGGGACCTGAACATCTCGCTCAAGAAATTTCTGCGCGAGCGGGTCTACAAGCACTACAAAGTCCAGCGCATGACGACCAAGGCGCGCCGCGTCGTGAGCGCGCTGTTCGAGGCGTTTTTCGAGGATTCGGGCCTGATGCCGGAGGAACATCAGGCGACCGCTGCGCGTCTGGAATCGCTCCAGGGGCCCGCCGGCCGCGCGCGCGCGGTTGCCGACTACATTGCAGGCATGACCGATCGTTACGCCATACTGGAGCACCGCCGGCTGTTTGATCCGAGTGCACGAACTTGAGCGTTAATTTGACGAACGACTTGCTGTTGCGCGCATTGCTGCGCCAGCCGACGCCGCGGCGGCCCATTTGGCTGATGCGCCAGGCGGGCCGCTATCTGCCGGAATATCGTGCGACGAGGGCGCGGGCGGGCAACTTCCTCGCGATGTGCACCAATCCGGAGATTGCCTGCGAGGTCACTTTGCAGCCCGTCGATCGGTTTCCGCTCGATGCCGCGATTCTGTTCTCGGACATTCTCACGATCCCGCACGCCATGAATTTGGGCCTCGAGTTCGAGTCAGGCGAGGGCCCGAAGTTCGCCCATCCGGTGCGCTCGGCGGCCGACATCGACCGGCTGTGGCTGCCCGACCCGGGCCGCGAACTCAGATATGTCGTCGATGCGGTGGCGCTCATCCGGCGCGAGCTCGCGGGTCGCGTACCTCTGATCGGATTCGCGGGCAGCCCATGGACGGTGGGTACCTACATGGTGGAGGGCGGCAGCAGCAAGGGCTTTGGACTCATCAAGCGCATGATGTATGAGGCCCCCGGCGAGCTGCATCGGCTTCTCGACCTGCTCGCCAAGGCGACCATTCTGTACCTCAACGCGCAAATCGCCGCCGGCGCCCAAGCCGTGATGCTGTTCGATACCTGGGGCGGAGTACTGACGCCGGCGCAATACGCCGAGTTCTCGCTGCGCTACATGGCGCAGATCGTCGATGCCCTGACGCGCGAGGCGCAGGGCCGCCGCGTCCCCAATATCGTGTTCACCAAAGGCGGCGGGGCTTGGCTCGCGCAAATCGCCGCCATCGGCTGCGACGCCGTCGGCGTGGATTGGACTACCGATCTTGCCACGGCTCGGCGGGCCGTCGGCAACCGAGTGGCGCTGCAGGGCAATCTCGATCCCTCGGCCCTGTTCGCGCCGCCCGAGACGCTGCGCGCGGAGGCGCTGCGCGTGCTCGCGAGCTTCGGCGCCGGCAGCGGACACGTGTTCAATCTGGGGCACGGCATCACGCCGGACGTCGATCCCGAGCGCGTTGCCTTGCTGGTCGGCACGGTGCGCGATTACGCGGTGGATTAGCCCCGCAATTCCTCGCGCAGTTGGCGGCGCATGATCTTGCCCACGTTGGTCTTCGGCAGCTCGGTGCGAAAGTACACATGCTTCGGCACTTTGTAACCGGTCAGGCAGGTGCGGCAATGCTCGATCAAGGCCTCGGCGGTGAGATTGGGATCCTTCCTGACCACGAATAGTGCGACCGCCTCCCCGGAATTCTCATCCGGCTGGGCGACGGCGGCGGCCTCCAGCACGCCCGGATGTTCGGCCGCGACGCCCTCGACTTCGTTCGGATACACGTTGAATCCCGAGACCAGGATCATGTCCTTCTTGCGGTCCTCGATGTAGACGAAACCGGCGGCATCCATGCGGCCGATGTCGCCGGTGCGAAACCAATCGCCGAACATCACCTTCTCGGTCTCTTCGGGCTGGTTCCAGTAGCCGCGCATCAATTGCGGCCCGAAGACGCAAATCTCCCCCACCGCATTCGTCGCCACCTCCCTGCCGACGTCGTCGCGGATCGAGACGTCGGTCGAGGGTATGGGCAGGCCGATCGAGCCGTTGAAGTCGAGACCCAACGGATTGATGCAGGCGGCCGGCGCCGTTTCAGTCAATCCCCAGGCCTGCAAGAGCACGTTGCCCGTGACCTGCTTCCAGCGCGCAGCCACCACCGCCTGCACTGCCATGCCGCCGCCGAGGGTGATGCGCAACTCGCTGAAATCCACCGATTCGAATCCCGGAGTGTGCAGCAGGGCATTGAACAGCGTGTTGACGCCGCTGATGAAAAAGAACTTGTATTTTTTCAGCTCGGCGACGAAGCGGGGGAAGTCGCGCGGATTGGTGATCAAGATGTTGTGGGCGCCCAGGCGCAGAAACAGCAGGCAGTTCGCGGTGAGCGAGAAGATGTGATACAGCGGCAAGGCCGTGATGACGACCCGATGCGCGTTGGCGCTTTTGATCAATTGCAGGGCGGGCTTGATCCAAGCGCTCGCCTGCAGCACGTTCGCGATCATGTTGCGATGGGTGAGGACCGCCGCCTTGGCCACTCCGGTGGTGCCTCCGGTATATTGCAGGAAGGCGATATCCTGTGGCCCGAGCGCGGGGGGATCGAGCTTCAATCCCAAACCCGCGCCGAGCGCGCTCTTGAATGTCCGGGCGCCGGGCATGCGCCAGCCCGGAATCTGCTTGCGCACGTGGCGCAGCACGAAATTGACGATCGCGCCGCGCGGGAACCCCAGCAGATCACCGACGCGGGTCACCAGCACGTTTTTGAGCCCGGAATGCGGCAGCACCTGCTGAACCACGTGCGCGAAATTCTCGAGCACGACGATCGCCTTCGCGCCGGAATCCTGCAGCTGGTGTTCGAGTTCGCGCGCGGTATAAAGCGGGTTGGTATTCACCACGACCATGCCCGCCCGCAGCACGCCGAACAGCGCAATCGGGTATTGCAGAACGTTCGGCATCATCAAGGCCACCCGATCGCCCGCGGCCAACCCGGATTTGCGTTGCAGCCAGGCGGCAAACGCGCGGCTCAGCTCATCGAGCTGGGCGAAGCTCAGCGTTGCGCCCATGTTGGTATAGGCGGGCAGATTACCGTAGGCCGCGCAGGCCTTCTCGAACATCTCCGTGAGCGAGACGTACAGATCGGGGTCGATGTCGGTGGGTACACCGGTCGGGTAGCTCTTTAACCAGATGCGATCCACGCAGAACGGCTCCTCGAATTTAGTCTCGCGTGTATAGCACCGGTTCAATACGCCAGCAACGTTGTTCGTCGACGGAGTATGCTGCGGGGGCATGAGCGGCACGTGCCGTGGAGCGGTGGGCATGAATATCTGGCGACTTTGCATATTGGGTTTTTGTCTGGCGTGCGCGGGCTGCGTCGCAGGCTACGGCGGCTGCCTGTTCATGGCGCCGGTCAAGCATACGCTGACGGGACGCGTGCACTTTCGCTCCTATCCGGCGGCGGACGGCGTCGATAATGTGCCTGTGCTCGCACTCGATCACATGGCGTACATGTACTCGCCGTCGCAGAGTTTCAGCTGCTTGCCCGCCGACGAATTGCAGCTCGTCGGCATCTCCGAGTTTCCGCAGAACATCGTGGAAAATTCCCTTGTCAGCGTCCAGGGCACGGTGTTCGGCGCCGCATCAAGCCATGATCACACGCGCTTTTTGATGAACGTGATCACGATGCTGCCGGTCAACGCCGCTCACTAGCGCGGGTGAGCAGCGGTTTCAGCGCCGGCCACACATTGTCGAGCAATTGCGGTTGACCGGCCTCGTTGGGATGAATGCCGTCTGGTTGCATGAGTCCGGGGGAGGTGGCGATGCCGGCGAGTACAAAGGCTACGAAGGGAAGTTTCTTGTCGCGCGCCACGTCGGAGAACGCCTGGCTGAATTGTGCGGCGTATTGCGGGCCGTAGTTGGGAGGCATCCGCATGCCCAACAGAGCGACCTTCGCCCCAGCGGCTTCGGCAAGCCCGGCCATGCGAGACAGATTGTCGCGCATTTGCCCGGCGGGCAGAGCGCGAAGGCCGTCATTGCCACCCAGTTCCAGGACCACGATGACCGGGTGATGCAGGTTGAGGGCGCGCGGCAGCCGCGCAAGGCCGCCCTCGGTCGTTTCGCCGCTGACGCTGGCATTGACGACCTGGTAACCGTACCCTTGATCCTTGAGCCTCGTCTGCAGCAATGCCACCCAGCCTTGCTCCACGCGCGGCAGCCCGTAGCCGGCGCTGATGCTGTCGCCGAACACCAGGATCACCGGCGTAGCCGCATCGGCCGGAATCGCGGTCACAGAAAACATCAAAACGAGGAAAAGCCGTTTCACGGATGCTCCCGATGCCAGATCAAATCGTTCTCGAAGCCAGGAATCTCTCTAAAACCGTGCCGAGCCCCGAGGGCCCGCTGACCATTCTCGCCGATGTCAGCCTCAGCGTGCGCAGCGGCGAGACGCTCGCCATCATCGGCGCCTCGGGCGCGGGGAAATCCACGCTGCTGGCGCTGCTGGCGGGGCTCGATTCGCCGAGCGCCGGCCGCGTGCTGATCGCAGGCGCCGATCTGAGCGAACTCGACGAAGACGGCCGCGCCGCCGTTCGCGGCCGGCACGTCGGCTTCGTGTTCCAGTCGTTCCACTTGATTCCCTCGCTCACCGCCCTGGAAAACGTCATGTTGCCGCTCGAACTGCGCGGCCGCGGCGACGCCCCCGAGACGGCGTCGCAGGCACTGGCGCAAGTGGGACTCACGGCCCGCAGGGCCCATTATCCCAAGCAATTGTCCGGCGGCGAACAACAGCGTGTGGCGATCGCTCGCGCCTACGTGACCCATCCGGACGTGCTGTTCGCCGACGAACCGACCGGCAACTTGGATACCCACACCGGGCAGCGCATCACCGACCTGTTGTTCGAACTCAACCGCAGCACCGGCAGCACCCTGGTTTTGGTCACCCACGACCGCGATCTGGCGAGCCGCTGCGGCCGAATATTGGAACTCGACGCCGGCCGCGCGCTCGGTTGACCTGATGCAGATGCTGCGTTTCGCCCTGCGCAACCTCTGGCGCGGCCTGAAGTCCGGTGAGCTATCGGTGTTGCTGCTCGCCCTATGCGTGGCGGTCCTGTCGCTGACCGCCGTCGGCTTCTTCACCAACCGCATCGCGCACGGCGTGCGCGCGCAGGCGGCCGAGGTGCTGGCGGCCGACTTGCGCCTGGAATCACCGTATCCCATTCCCTCGCGCTATTTCGACAGGAGCCGCGCCCTCGGACTCAGGAACGCGCAAATCGTGTCCTTTCCGACCGCGATCTTCAACGGCGACGCGAGCCAATTGGCGGCGCTCAACGCGGCGACGGCGGATTACCCGCTGCGCGGGCATCTCAGGATCGCCGACACCCCGTTCGGCGCCGCCCGCATCGCGGATCGAATTCCCGCCGCGGGCGAGGCGTGGGTGGACGCGCGCATCATTGCGCAGTTGAAAATCCGACTGGGGGAGCAGCTGCGCATCGGCGCCGCCTCGTTTCGGGTGACCGAAGTGCTCGACTATCGGCCCGACCAGGGCACGGGCTTCGTCAACCTGGCGCCTGCCGTGCTGCTGAACTATCAAGACATCCCGGCGACGCAGCTGATTCAGCCCGGCAGCCGCGCCACCTACGCCGCGCTCTTCGCCGGCGATGCCGCGGCGGTGGCCAAGTTTCGCGAGTATGTGATCGCGACCAAGGCGGCCGGCGAACGCCTGCGCGAGGTGGATGAATCGAGCCGTCAATTGAACTCCGCCGTCGACCGCGCCGCCCGCTTCCTGAATCTGGCGAGCCTTGCATCGGTATTGTTGGCGGCGGTCGCCGTTGCCATGGGCGCCCGCCGATATGCGTCGCGCAATATCGATGCCGTCGCATTGATGAAATGCATGGGCGCATCGCAGCGCTTCGTGCTGTCCATTTCCATCATCGAATTGACGCTTCTGGCGCTGTCGGCGGTTGCCGCAGGCGCGACGCTTGGCTATGCGGCGCAACTGGGGATCGCGCGGCTGCTGCGAGATCTGATCCGTACGGATTTGCCGGGCGCCTCGCCCGCCCCGGTGGCCATAGCGCTGGTCACCGTCTTGGCCATGCTGATCGGCTTCGCATTGCCCTCCCTTCTGCAATTGAAAAGCACTCCGCCCGCCCGCGTGCTGCGCAAAACGGCGACGGCGCCGCCGCTGCGCTTCGGTCTCGCGTACGTGCTCGCCTTCGGGTCGTTGTTTGCGATCCTGTGGGCCTTGGTGCGCGACGGCGAACTGGTCGTGACCGTGCTTGCCGGTGTGCTCGGCGTGGGCCTGGTGCTCAGCCTGGCGGGGTATGTTCTGGTGCGGATAACGGGGCGCCTGCGCGGCGCGGTGGGGGTGGCGTGGCGCTACGGGCTCGCCAACGTGTCTCGCCGGGGCGGCGCCAGCGTGGTGCAAATCGTGGCGTTCGGCCTCGGCTTGATGATGCTTCTGCTGCTCGCGGTGGTGCGCGGCGACCTGCTGGCGGACTGGCGCCGGAGCCTTCCCGCGGATGTTCCCAATAATTTCCTGATCAATATTCAGCCCGGGGAGCGCCGCCCGTTGGAGGAATTCCTGAAGTCTCATGGCTTTGGGGAGCCGCTGATGTATCCGATGGTCCGTGCGCGCATAACCGCCATCAATTCAAAACCCCGGGAGTCGCTCAAATTCAAAGGAGACGGCGCGCGCGGCTTTCTTGAGCGCGAGCAAAATCTGACCTGGGCGTCGCGGCTCATGGATGACAACCAATTGGTCGCGGGTCATTGGTGGACGGCGGCAGATTACGGCAAGCCCCTGGTATCGATTTCCTCGGAGTACCAAGATGCATTGCAGCTCGAACTCGGGGATACGCTGAGCTTCGATATCGCCGGGGAGGATCTCACGGTGCGCGTCGCCAGCATCCGCAAGGTGCGTTGGGACAGTTTTCGACCGAATTTCTTTCTGGTATTTCCGCCCGGACTTCTGGAGGGTGCGGCGGGCACCTACATGACCAGCGTCTATCTCACGCCAGCACAGCGTCCGGCGCTGGTCGATCTGGTGAGACAGTTTCCCACCATCTCGGTTATCGATGTGGACGCCATTCTCAGGCAGATCCGCGCGATCATGGACCGCGCGACGCTGGCGGTGCAATACGTGTTTCTGTTCACGTTGGCGGCCGGCATCGTGGTGCTGCTCGCGGCGGTGCAGTCGACGCGCGATGAGCGCCGCTATGAAAGCGCGATGCTGCGCACTTTGGGCGCGAGCCGGCGCACGGTGCTGCAGGGGGTCGCGGCCGAGTTTTCGGCGTTGGGATTTCTTTCCGGCGCATTGGCCGCCCTCGGCGCAAGCAGCGTCGGATGGATATTGGCGCGCCGGTTGTTCGGGCTGCAGTTCACGTTCGACCCGTGGGTATGGGTTCTCGGCCTGCTGTGCGGCACGATACTCGTGGGTGTGAGCGGCACTCTGGCGACGCGGCGGGTCGTGAATACTCCGCCCGTCGTCACGTTGCGCGACGAGTGAGGCGAGTCATTTCACGTCGAGGATCAGCCAGCCCTCGGGGATCGGGATGCCGCGCGGCGGCAGCGCCTCGATGCGCACGGTGTAAATGCCGGCCGCGAGGCCCGTGGTGTTGATCGTGAGGCGCAACTCGTTGTTGGAGTCCTTCAGCAGATTGTTGAGGACCAATGCGCGTCCCTGGTCCTGTTTGTCCACGAACATGCGAAATTGCATGACCTTCGAATAGCTCATATCGATGTGCACGTCGATCAACTGGGGGGCCGTACGGCTCACGACGATTCGCGCCCGGTCGAGCCCCGGTGCGCGATCCGGGGACACATGAAGGTCGCTTTCGGCTGCGGGCTGAATCAGCGACCCCTGATCCTTCCTTTCCCGGGTGTCCTGCAGCTCGCTGCGCAGCAACACGTACTTGCCCATCAGGAACCAAAATGCAACCAGGCTCAGCAGCGCCACCACAGCCAGGCCGATCAATGCGTAGGTCGTCTTCCACCAGGGTGGCGGCGGCTCGCGCAAGTCTTGCACCTGGCCGCTTGCTTCCAGCAGCTTGAGGCTTGCCTGGGCACGCTCCGACAACTTGAGATTGTTCAGGTATTCGGGATGCTCGCGGCACCAATTCTCCAGATCACGAGCGCCTTTGTACGGTAATTTGTTCTGAAGGTAGCGCTCGATCAGCTGATGCTCTTCGATGAATTGGGCATCGAAACGCCTCGTCGGCGGCTTCAAATTTTCTGCTATGGCTGTTGGGGCATTCATGGCCGGACATTTCTCCCAGTCCACAGTTTGCCGGGTCCGGTCGGGGGAATATGTGAAATAATCGGCAAAAACACAGGAAAAGACAGGGAATTCAGGGTACTACGTCGTAAAAACCGGCTCCTAGTCTGCGGTCGCGTCCAACTCCACCAAGGCCGCTTCGCGCCGCGTCGAATCAAGGTGCCGCCAATCGATCTTGCCCCCCGCGCCGACCGACCGCAGCCGCGCGTCGTCGATGCGGATCAGTCGACCGCGCCGGGGCACGAAGCGCCGCTTGAGCGCTTGGGTGCGTCCATGCCGCAGCAAATCGAGGATGGCGCTGATGACCAGCGAATTGTTGGCAAGATTGCCATGCGATTCGTCGATGAAGTAGGTCTTGAGACGCGGCAAGGAAGCCATGGCCACGGGAACCGTGCCATCGCCGTTTGCGCTCAAACTGTATTCGAACCCCGTCGCCGTGCGGCGCACCGCCACCGCCGTTTCCCGGTTGACGCCGACAATATGCATCATTCGTGCATCCGGCGCCGCCATCTGCGCGCGCGCAGCGGCCACCCGTGCGAGCTGCGTCGCGTCGGGCTTTGGGCCGGCGACCGGCCAACTGCGCGCATCGAGCAGGTCGATCCTCGACCCCGGCACCGGCGGGGGCAGAAGCTGGTAAATCCCCGGGAAGGTGCAAAATACCTTTTGCGCGAGCTGCTCGGGCGTGTGTTTGAGGTCGAGCCGCGCCAGCTTTCTCACAAAGGGGTAAGTGCCGCGCAGCGCCTGCACCGGGGCATAGGAGCCCCGATTCGGGGTGCCCAATAAGATGAGCCTGCGCACGCAGCGCTTGGGCAGGCGTTTCATTGCGACCCGCGCGACCAATCCGCCCATGCTGTGCGCGATCAGCATGGCTGGTTTGCCGTGTGCGGCGATGCACGAGGCCAGCGCTGCGCCGAGCTCATCGATCCCAAGGCGCCAATCGTATGCAAAGAACTCACTGTTGAAGCCGGAGATGTCCAGTTGAAGCTTCAATTTTGCGTAGGAGAAAAGCAGCACGCCCATTGGCCGCATCGTTTTGTCCGATGGCAACGCGAGGTCGGTGAGCTGTCCGGCCCCGATGCGCATGGGATCGATCCACAGTACCGATCTTGAGCCTGTCTGTGGCGCGCGCCGGCTCGACCGGCCGAGCCTCGATCCCATGATGCCCGGAATGACAAGCACCCGCGGTCCGCCGGCGCGCCGCAGCTTTTTTGCGCTCGCTGCCAGCTCGCGCAATTCCTTGTGGGCCGCCGTGCCGAAGTACTCCCGCAGACTCTCCTCATGCCGGCCCGTGGCCAGCGCGTCGAACACGGCCGCATCGTCTGCATGAAACGCCCAATCGGCCGCCCCGGCGCGGCGGCGTTTCGGGGCGCGAATCTCCGCGGTTTTGCATTTCTTCACCGGGCGCAACGCTTCACCGCTTTCGTGCGGCCATGACATCGGCCAGCACATCGCACACGGCGAATATGGCCGCGGTGCGCGTGCTCGATTTGCGCCACACGGCGCCGACCGTGCGCACGGGCGCCGGCTTGGCGAAGTGCCGTATGGTCAGTCCGCGCTGCGAGCCAAATGGCGAGTCGACCGCCAATTCGGGCAGCAAGGTAATGCCAAGTCCGGCCACCACCATCTGCCGCAGGGTTTCGAGGCTGGTGGCGCGAAAATCCTCGGCCTCGCGAACATCCACGCGGCTGCAGACTTCCAGTGCCTGATCGCGCAGGCAGTGACCGTCCTCCAGCAGCAGCAATGTTTGATCCTTCAGGTCCTGCACCTTGACGGTCGATTTATCCGCCAGATCATTGCCATTCGGCACCGCAAGCGTGAAACATTCCTTATAGAGCGCCCGCGATTCCAAGCCGTCGAGCGCAGCCGGCAACGCCAAGACACCCATGTCGATCTCGCCACCATGCAGGCGCTTCAGCAGGTCGTCGGTCCGATGTTCGTACAGCATAAGTCCCAGGTGCGGCACCGCCTTGCGGATTTTCTGCATGACACGAGGCAGTAGATAGGGTCCGATCGTCGGGATCAGCGCGATCTTGAGTCTGCCCGAAAGCGGGTCGGCGCCGTTGCGGCCGAGCGCGAGAATTTGATCGGCATCGCCGAGCATGCGCCGTGCGTGCACCACGATTTGCTTGCCGGCCTCGGTGAGTTGCACCTTCTTCGGCTGGCGCTCGACCAGCTTCACCCCCAAGTACTGTTCCAGCTTTTTGAGCTGCGCCGACAGCGTCGGTTGACTGACGAATGTGCGCTCGGCGGCGCGGCCGAAATGTCCGGTGTCGGCCAGCGCCACCAAGTACTTGAGATCCTTGAGATTCATCGGCTGCGGCCGTTGCCCAGATGAAATAGAGGGCATCTATGATATCTATAAAATCAATGCATTTCACTAATGAAGAACCGTCTCACGAATACACCGACGGGAAGGCGCCGGTGACCGTGTTGCAATCGAGCGCCCAAGCGGCCAGCGGCGAGTACAATGGGCGGGCAGCCACGCTTCGGAGGAATCCCATGTCCGGTGTCGCTCCCCCCACAAGATTGTCAGCCGGTGTCGTGGTTGTGAGCGTGAGCAACCATAAATTGCAATTCTTGCTGCTGCGCGCCTACCGCAACTGGGATTTCCCCAAGGGATTGGTCGAGGCGGGTGAAACGCCCATCGAGGCCGCATTGCGCGAGGTGCGCGAAGAAACCACGCTGGACGACATCTCATTCGACTGGGGCGCGGCCTACCTGGACACCGGCCCTTATAACAAGGGCAAGATTGCCCGTTATTACATCGCCCGCAGCAAACAGACCGAAGTCCGCCTGCCGGTGAATCCGCAAATTGGCGTGCCCGAGCACCATGAAGCGCGATGGGTGGATTACCACAGGGCGCTCGAGATGGTGGGCCCCCGCCTCATGCCGGTGCTCCGATGGGCGTATGGCATTGTCAATCACGGTGCCATGCCGGCGGAGCCTGCGCCGCGCACGCCTCCCGCGCCTTCCGCGCATCAATCCTAGTCCAAAGTCACGATGCCGCTACCTATGTCGATCACTTCGCCGCCGACGCCGATGTTGCGCTCGGCGTCGATCTCGAGATGAAGCACCGACGGTCGGTCGACGGCTTCACCCTGGGAGATCTCCACCCGCAGCGGCACGGGCCTGCCCATGGCGAGGCACCATCCGCCGAAGTTGGCCGTTGCGGAGCCGGTCGCGGGATCTTCGAGCATGGCGCCGCTTTGCGGGAAGAAAAAGCGCGCCAGCGTGCGCATTGGCGCCCCGCGCGCTCCCGCTGCAGCGTGCTGCGCTGCGTCGCCTTCAGCGAACACATAGGCCATCCCGATGCCGTCCTCGCTGCGGATGTTGGCGAAAGCGCTCGACCGGGGCATGGCGCGGCGCACTGCATCCTGTGAGTTGAGCGGGATGATCAATTGTTCCTTGCCCGCCTTGACCCACAGCGGTCTGTCCCCGATGTCGCGGGCCTGCAATCCGAGCGCGACGGCGAGCTCGGCGTGCGGCAATTCAACCTCGCGCCAGGTGGGGTCCGGCGCCGTCAGCGTCCAGCGGTCCTGCCGTGCCTCGACCGTGATCAATCCCGCCTCCATCTCGAGCCGCAATGAATCCCCGCCGAGTTTCAGAGCGCGGCACACGTGAGCCGTGCCCAAGGTCGGGTGCCCGGCGAAGGGCATCTCGTAGCCCGGGGTGAAAATACGAACACGGGCCGCGGCTCGTGAGGAGGGCAGGATGAACGTCGTCTCGGACAGGTTGAATTGGCGCGCCAACGCTTGCATGGTCTTCGAATCGAAGCGTGAGCCGTCCTCGAAGACGCACAAGGCATTGCCGGTCAACGCACCCTGCGGGTGCGTGAACACATTGACGATGCGGAAAGGATGGGTCGACATGCGGCGGGAAGCTTCGAAATGCCGTCCGGAAATGGACTCTTCGAACTATACGCGCACCGCCGTCGCCGGTGACGCCGCGCATGCGGCCGCGGCGCGCCGGATGTCGCGCTTAGGGCCGAACCACCAGCACGGGCGCCGGTGCCACCACCGCTACGCGCGGGCCGTAATATCCACGATGGTAGTAGCCGTAAGGAGCGACAACGCATCCCGACATCGCCAGGAGACCGACTGGAATCAACCACATGAGCAACCGCTTCATGACTCATCTCCTTGAAGATTTTCCGCGCACATGAGGAACAACGTCGCGAGCGGGCCACCGATGACAGCATGAATGAACCTTAAGGTGCCGCCAATGTGCCGCGGGCGGCCCACCAGGGCGCCTACGACCCCAAATCAAGAATAAGTAACATCGCCCAAGGGAATCCGGGGGCTCTCAGGCCAAGGTGTGAAACACCTTTTGGATGTCATCGTCCTGCTCGAGTTTGTCGATCAGCGTCAGGACCTCCGCTGCCTGCCCATCGGGCAGCTCGACGGGCACCGAGCAGATGTATTCATGTTCCGCCGACAGCGGGATGATGTGGCGCGCTTCGAGCGCTTCTTGCAGCTTCCCGAAATCATTGAACGCACACCGGATCACCAATTGCGGCTCGCCCTTGTCTCCCGTGCTTTCGCCCATTTCCTCGAGACCGTGATCGATGAGATCGAGCTCCAGTTCATCCTGGTCCTTGACGCCGCCCGGATCGAGGCGGAATACCCCCATTTTCTTGAACAGGAAGCCCACGCTGCCGGTGGTACCGAGATTGCCGCCGTTCTTGGCAAAAATATTGCGCACGCTTCCGACGGTACGCGTGGGATTGTCGGTGGCGGATTCAATCAGCAGGGCGACGCCATGCGGTGCATAGCCTTCATAGAGGATTTCCTGATAATTGGCCGCTTCCTTGCCGCTGGCGCGCCGGATCGCCGCGTCCGTTTTGTCCTTCGGCATATTGACCGCGCGCGCGTTCTGCAGCACGCGCCGCAGCGTCGGGTTCGAGGCCGGATCCGGCCCGCCCGCGTGCACCGCGATGGCAATGTCCTTGGCCACCCGTGTGAACTGCTTGGCCATCCGGTTCCAACGCGCAAACATCGCGTGTTTTCTGACTTCGAATATTCGTCCCATGATGTATCGTCCTGCATTGGAAAATCGGTGCCTGCCGCACGCGCATGGTAGCAATACGCGGTCAAACCGCTAGACTTGGGGCACTTAATCCAAGGCGTGCCCTATGATCGCTGTCCCAGCGGACGAATCCCCGAAGCCCCAGACCTTCGCAGATCTGGCGCTGTGCGAGCCCGTGTTGCGAGCGCTCGAGGACGTCGGGTATGAATCGCCCACGCCCATCCAGGCCGCAACGATCCCGGTGTTGTTGTCCGGCGCCGATATGCTCGGCCAAGCGCAGACCGGCACGGGAAAGACGGCCGCATTCGCCTTGCCGGCGCTGACGCGCCTCGATCTGGCTGGCCGCGAGCCCCAGGTGCTGGTGTTGGTCCCCACCCGCGAGCTCGCCCTGCAGGTGGCCGAAGCGTTTCAGCGATATGCGGTGCGTCTGAAGGGATTTCATGTGCTGCCCATCTACGGCGGCCAGAGCTATCAGCCGCAATTGAACGCGCTGCGGCGCGGCGTGCACGTGGTGGTGGGCACTCCGGGGCGCGTCATCGATCACATGAACCGCGGCACCTTGAAGCTCGCGAACCTCACGCTGCTGGTGCTCGACGAAGCGGACGAGATGCTGCGCATGGGCTTTATCGACGCGGTCGAGAGCATTCTCGAGCAGACCCCGCCGAAACGCCAGGTGGCCCTGTTCTCGGCCACTTTGCCGGCGCCGATTCGACGCATCGCGCAAAAGCACCTGCACTCGCCGATCGAAGTGACCATCAAGAGCAAGACCAGCACGGCGGAGAATATACGCCAACGCTACTGGCTGGTCAGCGGCATGCACAAGCTCGATGCGCTCACGCGCATCCTGGAAACCGAAACCTTTGACGGCATGCTGGTGTTCACGCGCACCAAACATTCCACGGTCGAGCTCGCGGAGAAGCTCGAGGCACGCGGCTTTGCTGCGGCGCCGCTCAACGGCGACATACCGCAAAAAGACCGCGAACGCACGGTCGCGCGCTTGAAGGCCGGGCAGATCGATATTGTGGTCGCCACCGATGTGGCCGCGCGCGGACTCGACGTCGAGCGCGTCGGCCACGTCGTGAACTACGATGTTCCCTATGACTCCGAATCCTACGTGCATCGAATCGGCAGAACCGGGCGAGCCGGGCGCAAGGGCGAGGCCATCCTCTTCATCGCGCCGCGGGAACGCAACATGCTTCGCATCATCGAACGCGCCACGCGCCAGGTCATCGAACCGATGAATCTGCCGACGGTGGACGCGGTCAATGAGTTGCGAATCACGAAGTTCAAGCTTCGGGTCTCGGAGACCGTGGCCAAGGGCGAGGCGAACGCGTTCCGCCCGATATTGGAGCAGCTGGAGGCGGAAACCGGGCTGCCGCTCATCGACATAGCGGCCGCGCTCGCCAGCTTGGGCCAGGGCGCGACCCCACTGTTGCTGGGCGGCAAAGAAACGCATATTGCCGCACACGGTGCGCCGATCGAACGGGCGCCGCCGCGCGCCCAACCGCCGCACGCCCAACCGCCGCGCGCCCAGGCACCGCCGCGCACCGGGTTACCACCGCATGCGCCGGCCTCGCCGCGCGCCGTTGAACGCCCGCTCCCGGAGCGTCCGCGCTCCGCCGCAGGTCACATGGAGACGTATCGCGTCGAAGCGGGATCGGTGCATGGCATCAAGCCGGGCAGCATCGTCGGCGCAATCGCCAACGAGGCGGGAATCGAAGGTGTGCACATCGGACGCGTCGACATACGCGAGGACCACAGCTTCGTCGATTTACCGGAAGGCATGCCGAAGCAGGTCTTCAAGGCGCTGCAAAAAGCTCGGGTGGCGGGCCGCGAGCTGCGGATCAGCAAGGTTGCCGAAAAGCCGCCCAAGCCGCCCCGAAATCCCGCCGGCCGCCATGCCGGGCGCAAATTGCTGAGCCGGCGACCGGCGAAAGGTTGATCGAGGTTTTTGTCAACACAGGAGGAGTCCGTCATGGGCAAGGGCATGGACCGAAAGAAAGAGGAAAAGAAGAAACCGGCCAAGACGCTGGAGGAAAAGCGCGCGGCCAAACGCGAAAAGAAGCAAAACAGAGGCTGAAAGGCTGCGATCGGCCGGGGTTACACCACCCGTCCGCGCCGGCCGCCGCGCAGGAAATCCTCGATATTGGCGGCCATTTCCGCAAGGCAGCGCTGGCGTGCTTCGCGGGCCGCCCATGCGATGTGCGGCGTGACGATCAGGTTGGGAATGTCGGGATCGAGCAGGGGGTCGCCCTCGACCGGCGGTTCCTGCGGCAGCACGTCGATCCCGGCGCCGGCGAGGCGCCTTTCCTTTAGCGCCTTGGAGAGCGCGTAACCGTCAACCAGCGCACCCCGTGCGGTGTTGATGAGCACGGCCTCCGGCCTCATCAGTGCGATTTCGCGCGCGCCGATCAAACCGCGCGTCGCGGGCGTCAAGGGGCAATGCAACGACACCACGTCGGCCACCGCCAGCAGCCGCTCCAGATCCACCCGTCCCGGCTCGGAGGCCCCGCCGGGGCGGTTGGCGATGATCACCTGCATCCCAAAGGCCTCGGCAATCCCGGCGACGCCGCGGCCCAATTCGCCCCATCCCACAATCCCCAGCGTGCAGCCGGCCAGTTCGCGAATGGAGTGCGCGAAAAGAGTCGACTCCTCGCTCTTGACCCATGATCCGTTCATGGTCAGACGCGCGAACTGCGGCAAATGCTGCGTGAGGCTCAAGATCATCGCCCATGCATGTTGCACCACCGATCGGGTGCAATAGCCTCGCACGTTGCACACGGCGATGCCGCGTTCCTGGGCGGCGGCAAGATCCACGTTGTCGGTGCCGGTGCCGGCAATCGCGATCAATTGGAGTTTGCGGGCCGCCTGCAGTTGAGCGCGCGCCAATTTCGCCTTGTTGAACATCACGATGTCGGCATCGCGGATGCGCTCGATGATTTGCGCAGGTTCGGTGGCGCCGAAAAACTCGACCGGCCCCGCCACCGGGGTGAACACCGCGCGATCCAGGTCGCCGTTGGAGACCGTGTCGTAATCCAAGAATACGGTCTGCATCGCGTTACAATGAAGCGCTATACATGAAAATTTCCGCCGTCAATTCCTTGATCGCAGCCAATGTGGCCGTGTTCGTGTTGCAAGGCGCGTCGAACGGCAGGGTTGAGGACCTGTTCGCGCTGTGGCCGATGCAGGCCGTGGACGGTCAATCTTATTTTCATGTCTGGCAGATCGTTACCTACGCGTTCCTGCATAGTACCGGCAACCTCACGCATCTGCTATTCAACATGCTGGGCCTGTGGATGTTCGGCGCCGAGATTGAACGCTACGTCGGGCCGCGCCGACTGGCGACATGCTACTTCGCGTCGGTGGTCACCGCGGGCTTGACCCAGCTTACCGTGCCCGTATTGCTGGGCACGGCGCCCGCGCCCACGATTGGCGCCTCGGGCGGCGTATTCGGTTTGCTTCTGGCGTACGCGCTGATGTTCCCGCATCGCAAGGTCGTCCCGTTGATTCCACCGATTCCGATGCCGGCGTGGCTCTTCGCCGCGCTGTACGCGGGTGTCGAGTTATTTTTGGGAGTTACCGGCAGTCTTTCGGGCGTCGCGCACTTTGCGCACCTGGGCGGCATGATCGGCAGTGGATTGACGGTGATGCAGTGGCGCCGGGGGCGCGGCGTGCGCTAGGTCGCGGCGTGCGCTAGGCTACGCACCCATGAAAGTGCTTCTCCAAATCTCGTCGTGCCTGTGTGCACTGGTGTGCGCGGCGGCGCCCGCGCACGCGGAGTGGGTGCGGCGCGTGACCGACGGCATCATGGGCACGCGGATCACGGTGGAATTGTGGGCGGAGGATCCGGCCAAGGCCGAACAGGCCATCGACGCCGTGCTCGCCGAGATGCGCCATATCGACGAATCGATGAGCACCTACAAGCCGACCAGCGAAGTGTCCCAGGTCAACGACAAGGCCGCGAACGGACCCATGCACATCAGCAAGGAGTTGTTCGACCTGCTGACGACCGCGAGGGAGTACTCCGTGATCACCGAGGGCGCCTTCGACATCACCTACGCAAGCGTCGGCTATCTCTACGATTTTCGAAAGCACCAACACCCGGATGAGGAGCAAATCGCCAAGGCTTTACCGGCCATCGATTACCGCCACGTGGTCCTCGATTCTAAAAATCAGACCGTGTATTTTTCGCAGAAAGGCGTTCGGATCGATCTCGGCGGCATTGCCAAGGGCTATTCGGTGGATCGCGGCATCGACGTCCTGAAGTCTCTCGGCTACACGCGCGCCTACGTGGGAGCCGGCGGCGACAGCCGGATCATCGGCGACCGATTCGGCAAGCCATGGGTGGTGGGCATACGCGATCCAAGAAAGGGCGAGGGCAATGTGATCGCCCGCATTCCGCTCGTCGACGCCGCCATTTCCACCTCCGGGGACTACGAGCGGTTCTTCGAGGAAAAGGGGGTTCGCTACCACCACATCATCGACCCGCACACCGGCCATTCGGCGAGCAAAGTGCGCAGCGCGACCGTGATTGGCCCGTACGCGACCCGCACCGATGGTTTATCCAAGACCGCATTCGTGCTTGGTCCGGAGAAGGCGATGGAAATCTACAACCGCCTGGACGACATCGACGCGATCATCGTCAAGCTCGACGGCACCGTGGTGTATTCCAAGGGCATGCAGCGAGCCCCGCCGGCCCCTTGAACGCCGGGGCGCGAGAGAATAGAGCGTGGCGGCGGTGAGGCGGAATTAACACGCGCGGCCCGCTTCAAGCTACCATTGCATGGCCGGTGACATTCGGCCACCGCCAAGGGGGCCCGACCGTGAACGAGGTTCGTTCCAGGCGGATTGAGTTGCGCCGCATTGCGCAAGCGATTGCGGTCGCCCTGCTGATTGCGGGTGCGGCCACGGGTCGAAGTGCCGAAGCCCCGGCGCCCGCCGGCCGCTTCGCAACCCTGATCGAACTCAGCGGCCCCATCGGACCCGCGATGAGTCGCTACGTCGAGCTCTCGCTCGCGGACGCGCGCAGCCAACACAGCGCGCTCGTGATTCTTCAGATGGATACGCCCGGCGGGCTCGACACCTCCATGCGCGATATTATCAAGGCGATACTGGCCTCACCGGTGCCGGTGGTCGCTTATGTCGCGCCCGGCGGAGCGCGCGCGGCAAGCGCCGGCACGTACATTCTTTACGCCAGTCACGTCGCGGCGATGGCTCCGGCGACGAATTTGGGTGCAGCGACGCCGATTTCGATCGGCGGCGAGCCGAACACTCCGCCGGTGCCGCCGGCCGCCAACCCCACCGACGGCGAGAAACAGAAAGGCTCCGAGGCGGCCCCCGCAGGGTCGGCGAGCGAACGCAAGGGGATCAACGACGCTGTGGCCTACATCCGCGCGATGGCGCAATTGCGCGGCCGCAATGCCGAGTGGGCCGAAGCAGCCGTACGTGGGGCCGCGAGTCTATCCGCGGACGATGCGCTCAAGGCGCACGTGATCGAAATCATCGCGAAAGACGTGCCGGATCTCTTGAATCAGCTGCAGGGCCGCAAGGTCACGGCGGCGGATAAGGAAATGGTGCTCGATGCCCGGGGGCTTGTGGTGCGCAGAATCGAGCCGGACTTGCGCACGCGCGTGCTGCTGGTGCTGACCCATCCGACCATCGCCTACGGGCTGCTGCTGGTGGGCATCTACGGGCTGCTTCTCGAGGGCTATAACCCGGGAGCGGTCCTGCCCGGCGTCGCCGGAGCACTCGCGCTGCTGTTGGGCCTTTATGGCCTGCAATTGCTGGCCGTCAACTACGCGGGTCTCGCGCTCATGGCGCTCGGTATCGGCCTGATCGTCACGGAATTTTTCATGCCCGCATTTGGATCCCTCGGCGTAGGCGGTCTGGCAGCCTTCATCATCGGCTCCATTATTTTGTTCGATAATCACGTGTCGGGAATGCAAGTCGCAATGCCGCTGATCGTGGGGATCGCGGTGGCCGGGGGGCTCGTGATCGTCGCCATCGGCTGGCTGGCGGCGCGTGCGCGGCGCCGGCCGATCGGCGCCGGTGTCGAGACGATGATCGGCGCAACCGTCGAAGCGGTCAGCGATTGTCAGGAACGCTGCGTGGTGCGCTATGGCGGAGAATTGTGGAATGCCCGCAGCGCGAGCCCGCTGCGTGCGGGTCAACAGGCCCGTATCGTCAAGGTGGTGGATCTGACACTCTGGGTGGAACCACGACCGAACTAGAAGGAGTCATCGATGAGCCTTTCAGTGCCCGTGATCGTCGTCTTGCTGCTGCTGCTGATCGGAAGTTCGATACGCGTTCTGAAGGAATACGAACGCGGCGTCATGTTCACGCTCGGCCGGTTCACGGGCGTGAAAGGTCCCGGCGTGCGGTTGGTGCTGCCGGTGATCCAGCAGATGAAAAAAGTGGAACTGCGCATCGTGGTGCTGAATGTGCCGAAGCAGGACGTGATATCCAGGGACAACGTATCGGTGAAGGTCAGCGCCGTGGTCTATTTCCGCATCGTCGATCCGGAGAAGGCCATTCTGCAGGTGACCAATCCCTGGGAGGCGACCAGTCAGCTCGCGCAGACGACGCTGCGTTCGGTGGCGGGGCAGCACGAAATGGACGAGATGCTGGCTCAGCGCGACAAGCTCAATGCCGCGATTCAGCAGATTCTTGACGCGAATACGGCGGCATGGGGCATGAAAGTGAGCAACGTCGAGATCAAGGATATCGATCTCGATGAAACCATGATCCGGGCGATGGCTCGTCAGGCCGAGGCCGAACGCGCCAGGCGGGCAAAAGTGATTCATGCGGAAGGGGAGAAGCAGGCGGCCCAATCGCTCGCGGAGGCCGCCAAGCTCCTGTCGAGCGAACCCGCCTCGCTGCAGCTGCGTTATCTGCAGACGCTCGCCGACATCTCCAGCGAAAAGAGTTCGACAATCGTATTCCCGTTACCCATCGATCTGATCGCGCCGTTGCTGCGGTCCCTGAAACACGAGTAACGGGGCCGACCAATTGCGCTACGATACCGGCTCGCCCGGTCCTCGAGAGAAATGCGTATGAAGCTGAATAATTCTGCACGACGGTTGGCGGGGATCCTCGGCATTGCCGCAAGCCTGGGATTGGCGTATGCATCGGCCGCGCGCGCCGCGGATTCGCCGCCCGAGATGAGTTCGGACGGCCTGCGCTTGCAGAAGGACACGGGCACCCGCGTGATCTACGTGAGGCCGGGCGCGAAGTTCGGCAAGTACGACAAGGTGGCGATCCTCGACTGCCTGGTGGAGTTCGACAAGAACTGGCAGAGCAATTACAACTCCCAACAGGTGGACCCCTCGGCTTTCGTCAGCACCGACGACATGAACCGGATCAAGAAGGAGCTGGCGGAGGAGTTCAAGAAGGTCTTCGCCAAGGTGCTGCAAGCGAATGGCGGCTATCAAGTGGTGGACTCCGCGGCGCCGGACGTGCTGGTGCTGCGGCCGGCCATCATCAACCTGCGGGTGACCCAGCCGGATCTGATGACGCCGGGTGTCGATATGACCGTAATTCGCTCCGCCGGTTCGATGACGCTGTACCTGGAGCTTTGGGACTCGATGACCAACACGATACTTGCCCGCGCCATGGATGCGCAGGCTGATCAGGGCTTGGGGGGACCTCAGGTCGCGAGCAGTGTGAGCAACACGATGGCGGCCGATTTCATTCTCCGGCAATGGGCGGGCGCGCTGCGGAAAGCCCTCGAGGCCACTCGCGCCCAATCGGCCGGTTGAGCGCAAGCCGGCGGCGCCTATTGCGACGGATTTCCACAGGAAATGTATGCATCGAACAGGCCTTGTTGGCCGTACCGTCTTAGCACTTGGCTGCGGCCTCCCGGGTGTGCTCGTGAGCTGCCTGGCATTGGCGGCAAATGCAGGGGCCGCCGCTGACGCGCCGTCTGCGAGCGACGAGGCCGCGATCCTTGCGCGGATTCGCGATGCCGCCATGTCGAGCGCCTGGGCTTGGCAGCGCCTGGCTGATCTGACGGACAAGATCGGACCGCGCCTGTCCGGTTCTCCGCAGCTGGCCGCGGCCGTATACCAATTGGCGGAGGCGATGCGCTCGCTGCCTGCGCAAGTGATGTTGCAGCCGGTGAAGGTTCCGCACTGGGTGCGTGGCGAAGAGCAGGCAGAGTTGGTCGATTACCCGGGAAGACCCGTCGGCGTGACGCAACGCCTCCATTTGACGGCACTCGGTGCCTCGTCGGCCACCGAAGCCAAAGGGCTGACCGCACGTGTCATCGTCGTACACGACTTCGCGGAGCTCAACAATCGAGCGGACGAGGTGCGAGGGAGTATTGTTCTATTCGACGCACGCTTCGATCAGCGCCTGGCGGACAATGGTTACGCAGGCGACGCCTACCGGCAGGACGGGGTGTACCGTTTCAAGGGTCCCTCGGCGGCCGCGGCGCTCGGTGCGGCGGCGGCCCTGGTGCGCTCGGTCGGCGGCGCCGAATTCCGCCTGCCGCACACGGGCGCCACGATGTGGAAGGATAAGCAGGCGGCGATCCCGGCGGCTGCGCTTTCGGCGGAGGATGCCGATCTGGTGGCGCGTTTGGCCGCCGCGGGCCCCGTGATGCTCAAGCTGCTGCTTACGCCGAAGATGCTGCCGGATGCCGACAGCAGCAATGTGATTGCCGACTGGCCCGGCCGTGAAAAACCCGGCGAGTACGTAATCGTGTCGGGACACCTGGACAGTTGGGATCTCGCTACGGGTGCGACCGACGATGGAGTCGGCGTCATTGGCGCCGCCGCAGTCATCGAGATATTGCGCCAATTGAATCTGCACCCGCGGCGCACGATTCGTTTCATCGGCTGGAGCAACGAAGAGAACGGCGGTCGCGGCAGCAAGGCTTATTTCGCCTCCGTTGGCGGCTCCATGGATTCGCAAACCGCTGCCATCGAAAGCGACGATGGCGCGGGGCGTTCGCTCGGCGTGGATGCGGCCGTGACCAAGGAGGCGCTGGCGACGCTGCAGCCCGTGATGGATGCGCTGGGCCCGATTGGTGCCACCATCCTCAGGCGCCGCGACGAAGAACTCGGCGCTGATATTGAGCCGCTACAGGGTGCCGGCGTGCCCGGATTCGCTCCGCTGGTCGACGGGCGCCACTACTTTGATTACCACCACACGGCCGCGGACACCCTCGACAAAGTCGATCCTCAGAACCTTCGGACCCAGGTGGCGACCATGGCGGTGCTCGCGTACTTCCTTGCCGAGCTGCCGGAACCACTGCCGCGATTTAGTATTTCCAAGTGAGAGATCGGCATGTCACGAGCGCTCCGGGGCCCAAGCCGGCGCGCAGCCGTGCGCGATTCGGGGCCGATGTGCCCAGGCAAGCGGGCACATCCACCTCATGCCCGCACCGCCCACCGTGTCCGGGTTGTCCGCGGTTCGGGGAGCCCGGCATCGCTCCGGCCGCGAGTGCCGGACTCGACGATCTCGCGCGGGCTCATGCTCTGCCGCCGGTCTCGGTGATTTCAGGGGAGAGTGCCGGGTTCCGGCATCGCGCGCGGCTTGCCATCCGCGGCCGGCTGGGCTCGCCCAAGCTGGGCCTGTTCGAGCAGGGCACCCACCGCGTGGTTCACATACCCAACTGCAGCGTGCAGCACCCGTTGATCAACCGAGTCGCCGCGGTGGTGCGACGCGCTCTGGTCGAGACCCGGGTGACCTGCTACTCGGACAAGGCCCATCTGGGTGTGGCGCGCTACCTGCAGGTGGTGGTGGAGCGCAGCTCGCAAACCGCTCAGGTGGTGATGGTCGCCAACAGCGCAACCGCCGAGCCTCTGGCCGCATGCTTCGAGTTGATCCGCGGGCGTTTGGGCGGGGAGTTGCACAGTCTGTGGTTCAACGCCCATTGCGAGCGCGGGAACGCGATCCTCGGTCCCGACTTCCAGAACTGGTGTGGATCGGCGAGCGTGGTTGAACGATTTGGTGGGCCCGCGGTTCACTACCCTCCGGGCGCATTCGGGCAAAGCAATCTCGAGATGGCGCAGCGCATCGTCGAGCACGTCCGAGCTCAGATCCCCGACGGTGCGCGGGTGGCCGAATACTATGCGGGTGTGGGCGCCATCGGCCTGTCGGTGTTGGCGCAGGTCTCCGATATCCGCTTGAATGAGCTCAATCCGCATTCGCTTCATGGACTCGAGCTCGGGCTTGCCCAACTCGATGCAGGGGATCGCGGCAGGATTTCCGTGGTCCCGGGGCGGGCCGGCGCGGCGCGCCTCGCCGCATCCGGGGTGCAGGTGGTGATCGCCGATCCGCCGCGCAAGGGCCTCGATCCCGAGCTGTGCGAATACCTGGCCGAGCATCCGCCCGAACGCTTCATCTACGTCAGCTGCGAGCTCGAGTCGTTGCGCGGCGACAGCGCGCGCCTGACCTCACGCGGCAAGCTGCGCCTCGGTGCGCTCGCCGCGTTCAATCTCTTTCCGTTCACCGGGCACGTCGAAACGGTCGCTCGCTTCGAGCGAACCTGAGGCCGACGACAAACAGCCAATGTAAAGCGAGCTGATTGCCGCGACGTCTACCGCGAGCGGATTCTGAATCCGCCGTGCGTCAGGTATGCGCCGATGGCGAGAGAAATTGCGGCATAGAGGTGGAAGAGTTCCCGATAGTGGAGCCCTTTCAGGAACCAGGCCGTTTCGGCCTCCGGCGTCAGGGCTAGAAAGAGCACTCCCTTGATCAGGGTGAGCCAGCCGATCAGGGTGACGATGATCGGCAGAGCGCCGCCCGACCAGATGTTATGCGCAAGCACCATCGCCAGCCCGGCCGAGACCGTGACCACCCCGAGGATAAACATGAGCGGAGCGTCCGTGAGCAGCAACGTCACCGTATCGACCAGGGTGGGCCCGCGCAGGAACATCGAGAGTGCGGCAACGATGCAATACAGCCCGAGCAACCGGCTGAGAAACACAGTGCGTGGGGACATCGCTTGCTCCGCATTAGTCGCGAAAGTTATTGAACTGCAACGGGACCTCGAACGTGGTCTTGCGCAACAGCGCGATCGCCTCCTGCAGGTCGTCGCGCTTCTTGCCGGTCACGCGCACCTTCTCGCCCTGAATCTGCGCTTGAACCTTGAGTTTCGAGTCCTTCAGCAGCCGCGACACCTTCTTGCCGGTATCCTGGTCGATGCCATGCCTGAGGATCACCTGCTGCTTGGCGATCGCGAGATTGACCACCGGATCCTTCACCTCCAGACAGGCGACGTCGATGCCGCGCTTGGCGACCTTGAGCCTGAGGATTTCCAGCATCTGCTTCAATTGGAAGTCCGCCGGAGCGCTCATGGTCACGGTGGTTTCCTCGAGCTCGAACGCGGCGCCGGTACCCTTGAAGTCGAAGCGCTGCGACAGCTCGCGACTCGCCTGATCGACGGCGTTGGTCAGCTCGTGAGTGTCGATTTCGGAGACGACGTCGAAGGAAGGCATGTGATGTCCGCCGATGAAATTGAGTTCAACCGAATGGGGGCTCAACGATACCCGCGCGCCTGCAGCGTGAAAAGCTTTGCATAGCGGCCATCCGCCGCCATCAACGAGGCATGGCTGCCGCGCTCGACGATACGGCCCTCCTCCAGCACCAGGATTTGATCGGTCATGCGCACGGTGGAAAATCGATGCGAGATGACGATCGCGATGCGATTGCGCGTGAGCTCCCGAAAATGCTCGAATACCTGCGCTTCCGCTCCCGCATCGATCGCCGCGGTCGGCTCATCGAGCACCAGGATGTCCGCTTCGTTGCGCATGAAGGCGCGCGCGAGGGCTATCTTTTGCCATTGTCCGCCGGATAATTCGCGCCCGTCCTTAAACCACTTGCCGAGCTGCGTGCGGTAGCCGGCCGGGAGCTGCTCGATGAATTCGGCCGCCAGACCCTGCATGGCGGCGCTGCGCCAGCGCCCTTCATCGTCGAATGCGCGAACGTCGCCGGCGCCGATATTCTCTCCGACCAGCATTTGATAGCGCGCAAAGTCCTGGAAGATCACGCCGATGCGCTGCCGCAGGGTGGTTTCGTCCCATTCATCCAAGGGGAGCCCATCGAGCAGGATGCGGCCCCGGGTCGGTCGGTACAGGCGGGTGAGCAATTTGATCAGCGTGGTCTTGCCCGAGCCGTTCTCCCCCACCAGCGCCAGGCTTTCACCCGGCCGCACGTGAAGATCGATGCCCGACAGCGCCGGTGCCGGGGCGTCGGGATAGACGAAATCCACGCCCTCGAAGCGGATTCCATCGCCGGGCAGAGGCCCCTCGGTGAGCCGGCCGCTGACGCTGCCGGCCGGTTGCTCCAGGTATTCGAACAGATTCGAGAGATACAGATTGTCCTCGTACAGCCCGCTGATCGCCGAGAGCGCGGCACTCACCGCCGACTGTCCCTGGCGCAGGAGCATGAGGTACATGGTCATCTGTCCGACCGTCATGCCGCCCAATACCGTCTCCGCGGCAATCCACACGTAGCCGCCATACAGCGCCGCGGTGGCGAGCAATCCCAAGGCGAAGCCCCACGCATCGCGGCGCACGGTAAGATCTCGATCTTCACGGTACAGTCGAGTGAATATGTCCCGATAGCGATCCAGCAGGCGCGGCCCCAATTGGAACAGCTTCACTTCTTTGGCGCTGTCTTCGCGCGCCAGCACCGACTCGAGATAGATTTGCATGCGCGACTCCGGGGCGCGCCACCCGAACAGCCGGAACGCTTCGCCCGAGAATTTGGCCTCGGCCAGGAAGGCGGGCAGTCCGGCCGCCACCAGCAGCACCACCGCCCAAGGCGAAAATCGGATGAGCAGGCCGCCGAAGGAAATCAGCGAAATGGCGTTTTGCAGCAAGCCGAAAGTGCGCATCACCAGGCTCAAGGGGCGGCTGGAGGCCTCGCGCCTCGCGCGGGTCAGCTTGTCGTAGAACTCGGAGTCTTCGAACTGCCGCAGATCCAGGGTAAGCGCCTTCTCGAGGATCATGACGTTGACGCGGTGGCCGAGCTGCGCGCGCAGCAGCGATTGCGCCAGAGAAAGGCCGCGCTGCGCCATGGAGGTGACGGCCACCAACAGGGCCTCGAGCGCGACCAAGACCACCACGCCGCCGAACGCCGTTGCGCCGGTACTGCGATGCAGATCGGCGGCGTGGATCACCGCATCGACGATCAGCGCGCCTACAAAGGCGATTCCGGCGGGCAAAACGCCGGCGAGCACCGTGAGTCCGGCGAGCGCGACGGACAGCCCCCTGTTGGTGGTCCAGACGAGCAGTAAGGCGCGGCGGCTGTATTCGAACAGACCCAAGAGACCGCGTTGGAATGCGCCGCCGTCCGGCGCCCGGATGTTCGCGGGCGATGCGGGGGAATGGTGCGCCAAGGCGACTACGTCACCAGGCGCAGGGAGCAGGAATAGCGGTATGCCCTGCCATTGCCCAACCACGCTCTTCACTGCCGGGTTCGATGTCCACGATTTCCTCCGTGCAAGATGATACCGGCGGCACATGCACGCCGGGGAGCCGGGGCTATAATGCGCCCCTAGATCGCCCTCCTATGCTCACCCGGAAACCCTGGTATGGCGGAGTAGTCGTGAAATTCAAGCCCTTGCTCGATCGTTGGAGAAAAGACGCGGTCCCGGTTCGCACCGCGAAGGAGTACGCATTTCGTCTGACCACCGATGACGCGGCTCGACTGCACGCGCTCGCCGAACTGTTTCCCGGCCGCAGCATCGAGGAGATCGTGACGGACTTATTACACGTCGCCCTCGATGAAATAGCGGCCACAATGCCCTATGAGCCAGGCCCGAAGGTCATTTCACGCGACGATCACGGCGATCCGGTCTACGAAGACATCGGTTTGACGCCCCGGTTCGTCGAACTGACGCGACGGTTCAAGAAGGGACTGGAAGCCCAGGACGCCCATGCGGCGCAATCAAATCTTCCGCCCAGGAGCGGCCCCGCGGCCAAAGCTTGACGCTGCCCGCTCGGGGCGGCGATACTTCTTGGATATGTCAGCCATGAGCAACGGGATCCTGGCCCGCCGGTGGTGGCGCACCTACCCGCAGGAGTGGGCGCTGGGCGCTTAAGTCTTAGAGTTTATTCAGCGATATCCAGAACCCATCTCCGCCTTACTTGCGGGGGTGGGTTTTTTTTACATGAAAGCACCTTTCGACATCGCCGCCGATCTCGATACCCCGGTGTCGGCGTATCTGAAGCTCGCGCCGTTTCGTCCGCGATTTTTGCTCGAGAGCGTCGAGGGCGGGGAGCGCCTCGCGCGCTACTCGTTCATCGGGTTCGGCAACTGCCTCGAGGTGCGGCTGGACGCATCGGGCCTGTACGTCGGCGATCGGCATACCCCGCGGCCGCAGACCAGGACCGAGTTTTTGGACGCGCTGCGCGGTGCGCTGGCGTGCGCGCCGCAGCCCAAGCCTGAGATTCCAGGAGTGCCGTTGTCGGGCGGACTGGTAGGTTTTACGGCCTATGACGCCGTGCGCTACTTCGAGCGCCTTCCCGCACGCAGTCTCGATGAGACGGTTGCACCGCATGCGCATTATGTCGCGCCGTGCTCCCTGTTGGTTTTCGATCATCTCACGCGCAGCGCGGCGCTGCTGCACGACGGCAGCGAGGCGGAGCGGCAATCCCTGCGGCGCGACGTCATGCAGGCGCTGCGTGGTGCGGTTCCGCCCATCCTCGCTTCCGGCCGCTTTTCGCCCGCCACGCCCTCGCTCGGCGAAGCGGCGCACGCCGCGGGGGTGCGGCGCGCCCAGGAATACATCGCTTCCGGCGATGTGTACCAATTGGTGCTGTCCTCGCGCTTCGAGGGTCGCCATGAGCTTGCGCCGTTCGAGGTGTACCGCGCGTTGCGGCTCTTGAATCCCTCGCCCTACATGTATTTTTGCGAACTCGGGAACATCACCGTGGTGGGCTCTTCGCCGGAGGCCTTGGTGAAGGCGCATGGCGGACGGGCGCAGCTGCGGCCGATCGCCGGATCCAGGCCGCGCGGCGCCGACGGCGCGCTCGACGCGGCGCTGGAAGCCGAATTGCTGGCGGATCCGAAGGAGAATTCCGAGCACGTCATGCTGGTCGATCTGGCCCGCAACGACCTGGGCAGGGTGGCCATGGCCGGCACGGTGCGCGTCCAGCCGTACCGCGTCATCGAGCGCTACAGCCATGTCATGCACATGGTGAGCGGCGTCAGCGGTTCATTGGCGCCGGGGTACGATTCGTTCGATTTGTTCGCCGCGACCTTTCCCGCCGGCACGCTGGTGGGTGCGCCGAAGGTGCGCGCCATGGAAATCATCGACGAGCTCGAGCCTGTCGGCCGCCAGCTCTACGGCGGGACGGTCGGGTATTTCGGCCGGCGCGGCGACATGGATCAAGCGATCACCATTCGCACCCTGGTATTTCGCGACGACGTGTACAGCTACCAGGCGGGCGGCGGCATCGTCGCCGACAGCTCTGCGAAGGCCGAGTATGAGGAGCTCCTGGCGAAGAGCGCGGTGCTGCGCCGCGCACTCGGTATTGCCGCGGAGGGGCTTTAAAAGCGTGCGCCCGAACATCCTGCTCATCGACAACTACGACTCCTTCACTTACAACCTGGTGCAGGCCTTTCTGGTCCTGGGAGCCGAGGTCGACGTGCATCGCAACGATGCGATCTCGGTGGAAGAGGCCTTGCGGCAGAGCCATACGCACTTGATCATCTCGCCCGGTCCCGGGACCCCGCGCGATGCGGGAGTGTCGATGGGGATGATTCAAGCCTTCGCCGGACGCATACCGATCCTCGGCGTTTGTCTGGGCCATCAGGCGATGGTGGAGGCATTCGGCGGCAAGGTGGTGCGCGCCGCCCGCCTCATGCACGGCAAGGTCTCGCCGGTGCAGCACGACGCCAAGGGTGTGTTCAGCGGCATGGCCCAGGATTTCCAGGCGGGGCGCTATCATTCGCTGATTGCCGAGCCTCAAAGCATTCCCGACCTGCTCGAAATCACCGCGCGCACCCGCGAGGGCGAGATCATGGGTGTGCGGCATCGGTCGCTGCCGATCGAGGGGGTGCAGTTTCATCCGGAAAGCGTGCTCACACCGGAAGGGCCGGTTTTGATGGGCAATTTTCTGAAGATGTAGCGCCCGATGCAGGATCCCGGCAAAACGCTTCAAGAGCTGCTGGAACGCCGTGATCTCACCGAGGCCGAGGCAGCCTCGCTGCTTGAGATTCTGGCCACGGGCGAGCTTGCGCCCGCCCTGGCCGGTGCGCTGCTCGCCGCCCTGATTGCCAAAGGGGTCACCGCAGGGGAACTGCGCGGCTTCGCCGGCGCCATGCGCGCACTGGCGCGCAGGCCGAGTTTGCCCCCTCGTCCCGACGCGATCGACATCGTGGGTACGGGAGGCGATTCCTCCGGCAGCTTCAATTTGTCGACCGGCGCGGCGCTGCTCGCGGCCGCCTGTGGTCTGCCGGTCGTCAAACACGGGAACCGTTCCATTACCAGTCGCAGCGGCAGCGCGGATTTGATCGAGAAACTGGGGTTCATACTGCCGCTCGACGAGGAGCTGGCGGGGCGGTGTTTCGCCGCCACGGGCTTCACTTTTTTGTTCGCTCCTTACTTTCATCCGGCGATGAAGGCTCTGGCGCCGATCCGCGCGGCGCTCAAGGTGCGCACCGTCTTCAATTTGCTCGGGCCGCTCACCAATCCTGCGGCGCCGCGCTTTCGCCTGATCGGCGCCTACGACGAGAGCACGGCCGAGCTGATGGCCGATACCCTGGTCGGGGAGCAGATCGAGCGCGCCTGGGTCGTGCATGGCGCCGCCGGCTGGGATGAAGCAACCCCGATCGGCCCGTTCGTCGCCTTCGATGTGTGCCGCGGGGCGGTCAACCGCCAGGAACTGGATCCCCGCGATTTCGGCCTGCCGCGCTGCACGGCCGCCGACTTGAAGGGCGGCGACGCCGAGGCGAATCTGGCCGCCTTGAACGCGGTTTTCGACGGGTGCGATCTGGGCCCACACCGGGCGGCGCTGGTCCTGCAATGCGGTCTCGCGCTGTTCATCGCCGGCCGCGCCGCTTCCATCGCATCGGGCATCGATATCGCCGGCGCAGCGATCGACAGCGGTCAGGCGCGCCAGTGGCTGCAGCGGCTGCGGCGATTCGCCGCCGTCGCGGCAACCCCATGAGCGGCTTCTTGGACCAGATGGCGCGATCGAGCGCCGAACGCGTGGCGCAGGCGGCGCAGCGCGAGCCGCTCGGGGCGCTCGAGCGCCGGGCGCGGGCGACACCTGCCGCACCCCCATTGCGCCTGTCGCCGGCCGGCTTCGATGTCATCGCGGAACTCAAATTGCGATCGCCCGCCGCGGGCAAACTGGGGGATGCCCGCGAGGACTGGCTGGCGCGCGTCGCGGCCTATGCGCGCGGCGGTGCGGCCGCCGTGTCGGTGCTGACGGAGCCTTCGCGCTTCGACGGAACTCTCACGCATCTTGAGCAGGCGGCATCGGTGCTCAAACCCTTGGGCGTGCCCGCCATGCGCAAGGATTTCATCGCGGACCCCTACCAGGTGCTGGAGGCCCGAGCCTCGGGCGCGGGCGGGGTGCTGGTCATATTGCGGATGCTGCCGCGCGATCGAATCGGGGAACTGCTGGAAGTGGCCGCCGCGCATGATTTGTTCGTTTTGCTGGAGGCGTTCGACGCCGCGGACCTTGACCTGGCCGGCGAATTGCTCGAGGCGCGGCGGGCCCGCAAGGAGGGGCTGCTCGTCGGGGTCAATTGCCGCGATCTGCAAAGTTTGGAGGTGGCGCCGAACCGGTTCTCGGAGCTGGCGCCGCGGCTGCCGGGCGGCTGGCCGGCGGTCGCCGAGAGCGGAGTGGCCACGGGCGCCGACGCGCGGCACGTGCGCCGGCTGGGCTACCGGCTGGCGTTGATCGGCACGGTGTTGATGAGCCGTGCCGACCCGGCGGCTCTGCTCAAGGAAATCTTCGATGAGACACGCACAGTGCCGCCCTAAATGGCTACACTTAGACCGATGTGGATCAAGATTTGCGGCATCACCAGTGCCGACGCGATCAGCGCCGCCGCGGCGGCCAACGTGGACGCCATCGGCTTTGTGTTCGCCCCCAGTCCGCGGCAGGTGACCCCGGGCCAGGCGGCGCAACTCGCGGCACTTGCGCCGCCAGGCATGCTGCGTATTGCGGTCGCCAGGCATCCGCTGCAGATGAAGGTCGAGGAGATCTGCCGGGTGCTCAAGCC
This sequence comes from uncultured Gammaproteobacteria bacterium, assembly GCA_963758145.1. Classification (GTDB taxonomy): domain Bacteria; phylum Pseudomonadota; class Gammaproteobacteria; order Steroidobacterales; family Steroidobacteraceae; genus Bog-1198. The sequence continues at coordinate 236,152 of CAVWUK010000007.1, read as the reverse complement.
GGATTATTTTCAAACCGACGTCGCCGATCTGCGTGAATTGAAGATCCCCTCGCACGTCAAGGTGCTGCCGGTCGTGCGTTTCGGCCGCAAGACCCCCAACCCGCTGCCGCCTCGCATCATGTTCGAGGGTCCTTCGAGCGGTATCGGCGAGGTCGCGGATTGGGGACGGGCGGCCGAGCTCGCGCGGCAGACCGAGTTGATTCTCGCGGGCGGCCTGACGGCGGAAAATGTCGCGCAGGCGGTGCAGGTGGTCCAGCCGTTCGGGGTCGACGTGAGCAGCGGCGTGGAAGACGTGCCCGGCGTGAAAGACCCCGACAAGATTATCGAATTCGTGCGCGCGGTGCGCGCCGCGGCCGCACAACTGGAGCAAGGACCATGAGTGCGGCGCTGCGATTTGCCGCATACCCCGATGCCAAGGGCCGGTACGGCGCCTTCGGCGGCCGCTATGTTCCCGAAACACTCGTGCCCGCGCTCGACAGCCTGCAAGCGGGCGTCGACCGCTACCTGCACAGCGCGGATTTTCAAGCCGAGCTCAACCATGAATTGAAGACCTGGGTGGGGCGTCCGACGGCGCTGTCCTTCGCACCGACCTTGAGCAAGCATTGGGGCGCCGAGATATGGCTGAAGCGGGAGGACCTCGCACACACCGGCGCTCACAAGATCAACAATGCGCTGGGGCAAACGCTGCTGGCGAGGCGGCTTGGCGCCAGGCGCGTCATTGCGGAAACCGGCGCCGGACAGCACGGCGTGGCGAGCGCCGCCGCCGCGGCGCGTTTGGGATTGCCCTGCGTCGTCTACATGGGTGCGGTCGACGTTGAGCGCCAGGCTCCCAACGTGGGCCGCATGAAATTGATGGGCGCCACCGTGGTGCCGGTGACCACCGGGGACCAAACTCTGCGCGCCGCCATCGACGAGGCGCTGCGCGACTGGGTTTCCGATCCCACCGGCACCTATTATGTTTTGGGCTCGGCCGTGGGACCGCATCCTTACCCCTATCTGGTGCGTGAGCTGCAGGCGGTGATCGGGCGCGAAGCCCGCTCACAAATGCTGGCGCTCGCCCGCGGCTTGCCGGATCTGGTGGTTGCCTGCGTGGGCGGGGGATCGAACGCGATCGGGCTGTTCCATCCGTTTCTTGACGACAGCGGCGTGAAATTGCTCGGCGTGGAAGCGGGCGGCCGCGGTCCCGGTCTCGGCGATAATGCGGCCTCCTTGACTTTCGGCACCCCGGGCGTGCTGCAGGGGAGCTACACGCTGATTCTGCAGGATGCCTTCGGCCAGGTACGCGAAACGCATTCGGTATCGGCCGGACTCGACTATTCGGGCGTCGGTCCCGAGCATGCATTTCTCATGCAGAGCGGGCGGGTCGCGTACGAATCGGTGACCGACGAGGAGGCGCTGGATGCACTGTCCGAATGCGCGAGGTCCGAAGGCATTCTGCCGGCCATAGAATCCGCGCATGCGATCTTCGGAGCTCGCCGCTATGCCATGGCGCATCCCGGCTCAAGAATTCTCATCGGTTGCTCGGGCCGCGGAGACAAGGACATGAGCATCCTGCAACGCACCGTGCTCAAGGACTGAGGCCGATGCAGCCCCGCGAAACCATATCCGCAGCGATTCAGGCGGCGAGCGCTCAAGGCCGACCCGCGCTGGTGGGCTTTCTCACCGCCGGGTTTCCCAACCGCCGTCAATTCCACGAGAAGCTGGCGGCCGTCGCGGCGGCCTGCGATGTGGTCGAGATCGGCGTGCCATTCTCCGATCCGATGGCCGATGGTTCCACCATTCAACGCGCGAGCTTCGTGGCGCTCGCCGACGGCGTCACCCTGCCGTGGATATTGCAGGAGGTCGCGGCCCTGCCGAAGCCGGGCACCACGCCGATCCTGCTGATGAGCTACCTGAATCCCTTGCTCGCCTTCGGGCTCGATGCGCTGCCGCGCGCCGCGCGCGAGGCCGGGGTAGCCGGGTTCATCGTGCCGGATCTGCCCTTTGAGGAAAGCGGCGATCTGAAACTCGCGCTCGACCGTGAGGGACTGGCGCTGGTGCAGATGGTGACGCCGGTTACCCCCGCTGCGCGCCTCGCGATGCTGTGCAAGGCGGCTCAAGGTTTTGTGTATGCGGTGACGATGACGGGCACCACCGGCGCATCCATGGGGCGATCGGCCGAGGTGCCGGACGAGGTGCTCGCGTACATGGATCGCGTGAAGAGCTGCTCCACGGTTCCGGTGTGCGCCGGGTTCGGCATCCGTTCGCGCGCCCAAGTCGCCCGCTTCGCGCCGCACGTGGACGGTGTCGTGGTCGGCTCCGCCTTGGTCGAGGCATTGGAGCGCGGCGACGACGTTCGGGCCTTCTTGGGCTCGCTTAGGGAGCCTGTCTGAATATTCCCGCACCGCGGCTCACGGGGAATATTCAGACAGGCTCCTAGATCCATCGTCAAGGGGGCGGCACGTGAAGCGTGTGTACCGGGCCGCATCGCTGATACAGGTCGCCCATGCGCGAAATGTGTTGATCAGCGCCGGAATCCGTTGCGAGCTCCGGAACCAGTACCTGGCCGGCGCGATGGGCGATCTGCCGATGATGGAGACGTGGCCGCAGCTGTTCGTCGATGATGCCGACGAGCGTTACGCGTTGAGCGTACTCGCTGGCGCGTCGCGCGCTCAGGCGGGGTCTCCGTGGATCTGCGATGAGTGCCGGGAGCAGCTCGAGCCGCAATTCACGAGCTGCTGGCGTTGCGGTTTCGAACGGAATCCGGGCACCTCTTAAGGCCTCGCCGCCCCGCAAATGCGAATGCGGCACCCCGGGGTTTCGTGTAAGAATGTCCCGGCGTCCGCTGGGACGCCGCAGCTACAAGCCTCATTCTTGTACGCCAGAGGAGAAATTCATGGAAACGTCATTCGAGTCGGCCGGCGGTCAGGCGGATGAAAACCGCACGGTGAGCGAAATCAAGAACTTGATTGCGGATGTGGAGGATCTGCTCGCCCGCATAGCAAATTTCAAGGATGAAGATGTCGCGCGGCTGCGCGCCAAGGTGATGCGTGCGGTCGGCGCCGCCAAAGAAGGTCTCGCGGGAAGCGCCGATACGATACGCGGCCAGGCGCGGCAAGCGATGAGCGGTGCGGATGATTACGTGCGTGAAAGCCCATGGGTCGCGGTGGGCATTGCGGCCGCGGTCGGCGCGGTGGTCGGCATTTTAGTGGCCCGCCGGTCCTGAGATCGTGTCCTTGCGCCTGCTGTGGTCGCTTCCGAAGGCGCTGCCCGCGTTGCTGCAGCATCTGACCGCCTACGTCGATCTGGCGGGACAGGATCTGGCGCGGGCACGGCGGCATATGGCGGCGAATATCATCGCCCTCATGGTGATGGCCGCCGGCTTGTTCTTCGCCGCTCTCATGGGCTGCGCGACGGTCGTGGCGCTCACCTGGGACACACGCTATCGATTGGCCGCAATCCTCGGGATGGGCCTCCTCTTCCTGGGAATCGCCGCGGCGGCGATGCTGTATCGATCGCGCAGCGCTCGGGAGAAGCCGCCGTTCCTGGCATCGGTGCGCGAGGAATGGCAGGTGGATCGCGTGATTCTTGAACGCATCTTGTCGGGCAAGGATCGATAGCCGATGAGGCCGCGCGCTCGCAAGGGGCTCCAATGACGCACCGGGACCCGGCGCGAGAGGAGGTCCTGGCGCGGCTCGCGAGTTCGCGCGCCCAGATACGCCGTTTGCTCGATCGGCCAAGCGATGAGTCCGCCGCGGGAATTCCGAGCGTGCGCGATCCGGACGCATTTCCGCGCAGCCGTATGATGCGGACGCTGATGAGCGGCGGCGGCCTCGGCGCCGCGGGTACGATTCTCGCCGGCTTGTTTATTGCCCGCCCGGCACTGGTCTGGCGGCTCGTGCGAATCCTGCCCACCGGCGCGCTGGCGCGCGCGGGCATCGTGCGGGTAGTTGCCGCAATGCGGTCGAAGCGCCCCTAGAGAACATCCAACGATCGGATTCATCCCAGGGTGATGCGCACCTGGTGCTGCAGTCCGTCGTCCAGAAGTCCGATGTCGCAGGGTCTGCTCGACATTGTCTGTCCGTCCAGCGTTGCCTGGGCGATTCCGCTGTTCACGCCGCGCGGATTCAGCACCGTGATCTGGTAGCCCGACGAGCGGTACCGGTAATGCAAATTGAAGCCCGGCCAGGCTCGCGGTATGCAGGGGCTGATGCGCAACACGTCGCCTCGCACGTGGATTCCGAGGATGCCTTCCATCGCAGAGCGGTACATCCAACCCGCCGACCCCGTGTACCAGGTCCAGCCGCCCCGCCCGACGTGCCCCGGCGCCGAATACACATCGGCGCAGACCACATAGGGTTCGACCTTGTAGCGATCAACGCTCGCGCGAGCGCTGGAATGATTGATGGGATTGATCAAGGACCATAGTTCGCCCGCGCGATCGCCGTCCCCGAGTTGCGCAAACGCGAGCGTCGTCCACAGGGATGCGTGGGTATATTGCCCGCCGTTCTCGCGCAGTCCGGGCGGATAGGCCCTGATGTAGCCGGGATCGGGCTCGCTGCGATCGAACGGCGGGGCGAGCAGCCGCACCAGTCCATCGCTGCGGCTGACGAGCTGCAGGTCGACCTCCGACATCGCGCGCAGCGCCCGCGCCGGCTCGGCCGCGCCGCTGATCACGCCCCAGGACTGCGAGATGGAATCTATGCGGCACTCCTCGTTCGCGACCGAACCCAACGGAGTGCCGTCGTCGAAATAGCCGCGCCGGTACCATCCGCCGTCCCACGCCTCGCGCTCGATGGCTTGCTGCAAGGCAGCGGCATGCCGGCGCCACGGGGTCGACTTGGCGGAGTCGCTGCGGGCGTCGGCGATCAGCGCGAAGCGCTGCAGTGTCGCGTGCAAAAACCATCCCAGCCAGACGCTTTCTCCACGGCCCGCCGCTCCCACCCGGTTCATGCCGTCGTTCCAATCCCCCGCACCGAACAGCGGCAGACCGTGCGAGCCCACGGCAAGACTGGAATCGAGCGCGCGGACGCAATGTTCGTACAACGATGCCGTCTCGACCGTGGCCGCGGGAGCCGAAAAGAGTTCCGGCTGCCCGGCCGCGAGCGGGCCGCCCTCGAGAAAGCTCACGCCCTCATCGAGCACGGCGGCGTCTCCGGTGACCTCGACATAGTGTGCGACGACGAACGGCAGCCAGATCCGGTCGTCCGATACCCGGGTCTTGATGCCTTGACCGGATACGGGCAGCCACCAATGTTGAACATCGCCGGCCGCAAACTGGCGCGACGCCGCGCGCAGAATGTGCTCGCGCGCGACCGATGGCCGCGCGACGCAAAGTGCCATCACGTCCTGCAGCTGATCGCGATACCCGTAGGCGCCGCTCGACTGATAGAAGGCGGTACGCGCCCACATGCGGCAGGCCAAAGTTTGATAGAGCAGCCAGCCGTTCAGCAGCACGTCCATCGACCGATCGGGCGTGCGCACCTGAAGGGCTCCGAGCGTGCGCTGCCAAAAGTCGGTGACGGCGCGCAATGCCGCATCCAGATCGAGATCGCGATAGCGCTTGATCAAGGCCAGAGCGCCGGTTTTCGACGCATCCTGTCCGAGGGCCAGCACGATTTCGGTTTCCTCGCCGGGGTGCAGGGTGAACCGGCACTGCGTGGCGCCGCAGGGATCATAGCCGCCGCCGACGCGATTCGAGAGCCCCGAGGCGCCGAGCAGCGCCGCCGGTTCGGCGAGCGAACCATGACGGCCGATGAACTCGCCACGATCACCGGTGCAGCACTGCTGCCGGCCGCCCATGTCCATGAACCCGACTCGCGCGTGAAAATCCAAGCTCCACGGGTTCCTCGCCGTCAGCGCCGATGTCTCGGGATCGAGCTCGGTGACGATGAACGGCGCGGCGCGGCTGCGCTGGTTGCCGAGCACCCAGTCAACGTAATGAGTGATCGACAGCTTCCGGACATGCGCCGAGCGATTGACGATCTTCAGCCGCGATATCTTGAGCGGATCCTCGAGAGGCACGAATTGCAGCAGCTCCGATCCGATGCCGTGCGAGGCGTGCTCGAATCGACTGTATCCAAAGCCGTGACGAACGACGTACGGCTCGATCGCCGCGCGAATGGGCAGCGGTGTCGCGCTCCATAAATCGCCGCTCTCCTCGTCGCGAATGTAAACCGCCTCCGCCGGAGCGTTGCTCACCGGATCGTTCGACCAGGGTGTGAGCTGATTTTGTTGTGCGTTGATCGACCACGTGCTGCCGGCCCCGTCCGCCGATACCAAAGTTCCAAATTGCGGATTCGCGATCACGTTGATCCAGGGAGCGGGAGTCCACCGTCCCGCCTCGAGAACCATGACGTACTCGCGCCCCTCGGCCGCGAAGCCGCCGAAACCGTTGAAGAATTCAAGGTTCGGGGCGGCTGCCGGCGTCGGCGCGAGCGCGCCCGTGGCTTCGCTGCGCGCCCACGCCCGAGCCCGCGGAGGCGCGGCATCCGCTTCCCGCAGCCGCCCCAACTGGTCGTGCAAAGAGCCCGCGCGCGCCACGAAAATCGCGCGAGCGGCGGTCTGCAGGAGCTCCCGGCTCGCCGGCGGCATCGAATCCCCCGACAGCAAGAACACACCGCCGCCGCTCGGGTTGTCCGCCTCGCCGCCGCCCGATGGCGTTCCGATCGCGGCGGCGAGGTCCCGCTGCAAGACCGCCGCATTCGGGCCGGTGCAATCGTTGAGGACGACGAGGTCGACGGCCAATCCCTTCGCCTGCCAGTAGCGATGCGCACGCAGCAGCTGCGCGACGAGCTCCAGCTGGCCCTGATCGTCGAGCTGCGCCAGCACGATGGGCAGGTCGCCGGAAATGCCCACGGACCAAAGCACCGCGGGACCCAATGCGTTGCGGCTCAAGATCTCGCGCGAAGCTCGCAGAGATGAGTCCGCGTACAGCACCCGGTTGGCGATGCATTGGAATTGCTGCGCCTCGCCGTTGTCGATGCCCAAGCTTCGAAGTTCGGCCGAAGCGCGGGCGGCCGCTTTGGATTTGGTTCGATCGAACGCCGCAGCGTCGCGATACTTGTTGCTCAACGCGAGCGCCTGGGAGCGGTTCGGCGCGACTCCGCTCCAAAAGGCGATGCGAGCGGATGCGCCGGCGGCGATGCGCACCCGGCGGCGCAGCGCGAACACCGGATCGAGCACGGTGCCGGCGGTGTTCGACAGGGGCTCTGCACCCATCGCACATGCGGCATCCCGAAGTTCACGCCCCCTTCCGAGGAAACGCGCCCGGTCGGTCTCGAATTGCACTTCACCGGCCGCATGCGCCTCCACCACGCCGCGGTGAAACATCCACAGCGACGGATCCTGCGGGTCGCGATTGCGGCGTGTCGCGAGGAGAGTCTCGGCATGCGCCACAAACTCGGTTTGCACGAACATCTTCGAGAAGGCCGGGTGCGCCGAGTCGGAGCCGGCGCTCGCCAGGACCACCTCGGCGTAGCTCGTCACCTCGATCTCGCGCACGATGCGGCCCCGATTGGTAATGGATACCAAACGCACCTCGGCGTCATCCTCGGGCGAGACCAGTATCTCCGTGGCGGTGAGCATCGAACCATCGGTTCGGATGATTTCAGCCCGATCCTCGAAAAACGCCGCCTCGTAGGTGTCGGGTTCGGAGCCGACCGGTTGGTAACCGGCCGACCATGCCTGGCCGCCCGCGACATCGCGCAGCAGCACGAAAAAGCCCCACGGGTCGCGGATGGGATCCTCGCGCCAGCGGGTCACCGCGATATCGCGCCAGCGGCTGTAGCCGGAGCCGGCGGCAGTGACCATCACGCAATAGTCGCCGTTGGTCAGCAAGTGCGTGCGCGGCGACCCGTGATGCGGAGAATTGAAGCGCCGCGCCGCGCCGGCGCTCATGGATTGAGGCGCCAAATGCGCAGATTCAGCGCCATCGCGAGACTGACCCACACCAGGTAGGGCGTCAAAAGCCCGGCGGCGAACGGGCGCACCGAGCGAAATTCGCGAATGGTCCAAATGATCGCCAACCACAGCGCGACCACGACGAACAGACCGGCGCCGATATTCCTGGCCCCGAAGAACAGCGGCGCCCAAAGGGCATTGAGCATGAGTTGAACCGCGTACGCCAATAGGGCGGCCGCGCGTTTGCGATGATAGCGCTCGCGCCAAACCAGCCACGCGGCGATACCCATCAGCAGGTACAGAATGGCCCAAACCGCTCCAAACCAGCGATCCGGGGGCGCCCAAGCGGGTTTCGACAGCGCCGCGTACCAGGCACCGGCTCCGGCCGATCCGCCGGGCGAGAAAATCGCGCCCAGGGCTCCCGCCCCGAAGGCAAGGGCCACGAAGCCGATCAGAACCGGCCAATTCGGCCGCGCATTGCGGCCGCGGTAGCTGGTCGAGGTTTCGATCCGTATTTTCACTCGGTCTTGAATTCCAATGACCGATACCATATGAACAACACGATTGCGGCGCTCATCTGCGCCCAGCCCAACCAGCGGTAGAAAGCGACGGAGGATAGCCAAAGCAGGCCGGACAACCACAGGACGCCGCTTGCGACGGCGATATCGCGGCGGCGGTGCGCACGCAGCAAATCGCTGCGCAGCTCGGCCACGCCGGGGTCTTCAACCTGCAATCGAAGGCGGCCCTCGGAGGCTTCGCGCACCGCAATTTGCAAAATCTGCGGCAGCTGCTTCAACGCCTCCACCGTATCGGGCAGGTGGGTGCGGATGCGCTTGAGGAGGGTGCGCGGACTCATTCGTTCACGCGTCCATTGCCGCAAAATCGGCTGTGCCGTCTTCCACAAATCGAGCTCCGGGTACAGCTCGCGGCCCAGCCCTTCGATGTTGAGCAGCGTCTTCTGCAGCAGAATCAGCTGCGGTTGAATGCGCATGTCGAAGCGGCGGGCGGTTTCGAAGAGGCGAAGCAGCACCTGCGCGAAGGAGATCTCCTTGAGAGGCTTGTTGAATATGGGTTCGCAAACGGTGCGTACCGCCGTTTCAAACTCGTCGATTCGGGTTCCTTTGGGGACCCAGCCGGACTCGACGTGCAGCGCCGCGACGCGGGCGTAGTCGCGATCGAAAAACGCCATGAAATTTTCCGCCAGATAATGCTGGTCGCGAGGCTGCAAGGTGCCGACGATGCCGAAGTCCACCGCGGCATAACGCGGATTCTCGGGATCGTCTATTTGCACGAAGATATTGCCGGGGTGCATGTCGGCGTGGAAAAAATTATGTCTGAACACCTGCGTGAAGAATATTTCCACGCCGTTCTCCGCGAGTTTGGCGATGTTGGTGCCGTGGGCCCGCAACTCCTCCACGCGACTCACGATGATGCCGTGTATGCGCTCCATGACCATGATGTTGACCCGGCAATAATCCCAATAGACCGCGGGAACGTACAAGAGCCGAGAGCCGGAAAAATTGCGCTTCAACTGGGCGGCGTTCCCCGCCTCACGCATGAGGTCGAGTTCGTCGAGAATGGTCTTCCGATATTCGTGCACCACTTCGATCGGCCGCAGCCTCCGCGCGGGCTCCCAATACCGGTCCGCCAGAACCGCAAGCGCATCCAACACCTCGAGGTCGAGCTCGATGGATTCATGCATCCCCGGGCGCAATATCTTCACCACGACTTCCTCGCCGTCCTTGAGTCTGGCCGCGTGCACCTGCGCAATCGAGGCGGCGGCCAGAGGGGTCCGGTCGAAGTCGGTGAATATGTCGGCGAGCGGGCGGCCGTAGGTGCGCTCGATCGTCGCCACGGCGAGGGCGCCGTCAAACGGGGGAACGCGATCCTGGAGCTTCGCGAGCTCATCGGCAATATCCACGGGCAGCAAATCGCGGCGCGTGGAGAGCGCCTGGCCGAATTTCACGAAGATCGGTCCGAGTTCCTCGAGCGCCAGGCGCAGGCGCTCGCCCCGCGTTGCGCCGGAACTGCGCTGAAACCAAGTCCACGGCGACAGATAAAACAGGAACCGAAACGGCCGGTATAGATGCGTCGCGCGCACGAAATCGTCCAATCCGTGGCAGACCAGCGCACGTTGGATCTCGAGCAGCCGCGCGGCGACCCGCAGCCGCATCACGCCGTACCTTTGAAACGCCGCTCGAGGTGCGCGAGTCGGATTTCAATGCGGTCCGCCGTCTCGCGCGATTGATCGACCCCCAGCAGAAACTCCTCGAGCTCCGCCCTGTTGACCAGATCCCGGCTCTCCTCCTGCAGATATTCGGCGAGGTTTTCCCCGGCTGTACGCGCGCTCTTGCGCACCCACGAGAAGGCGGCTCTCCCGAACTGCGACAACGCCCTAGCCGGGACATCGCCGGCGAGACGGGACAACTCCTCCTCGAAATCCGGGCGCGCCAGAACGAACAGCTCCCGATACCGGCTCGCCACCTCGGCGTCGCCGCGAATGCGCGCCGCCGCGCGGCCTTCGGCCGCCGGGCCGGCGGTGCTCCCCAGGCCACCTGCAAAGAGCCCGATGAGCGACCAGGGCGATCCGGTAATGACCGCATTGGCCTCGCCTTCGCCGCCCGACATGAGCGCAAGCCTCTCGCCCGACACGGCGGCACGGATTGCGTGCACGCCTTCGATCTCGATTTGCAGCGACGTGCCGTTCAGACGACGCGCCGCGGCCGTTGCCTGCATCGACTGGGCAATGCTTCTGTTGAGTAGTGCCTCGGCCGACCCGAGCCATGCGGGAGTTGCGGGCATGTCAGATTTTATATCCGCGGTGCAGGGCGACGATTCCGCCGGCCAAATTGTGGTACCTCGCGAGGGCGAATCCGGCGCTTCGCAGCATCTCGAGCAGCGTCTCCTGATCGGGATGGGTGCGTATCGACTCCGCCAAATACCGGTAGCTGGCGGCGTCATGGGCGACGAGCCGGCCCAATCTCGGCAGTACCCCGAACGAATAGGCGTCGTACAGCGGTTTGAGGCCGGGCGCCACCGGCGTGGAAAACTCGAGCACCAACAGCTGACCCCCGGACTTCAACACCCGGTGCATGGAGGCCAAGGCGGCGGCCTTGTCGGTCACATTGCGCAGTCCAAAGCCGATCGTGACGCAGTCGAACGAGTTATCGGCAAAGGGCAGGCGCTCGGCGTCGGCGACGATGCATTCCACGTTGCCGGCGAAGCCTGCGTCGAGCAGCCGATCGCGGCCGATCTCCAGCATGCTGGGGTTGATATCCGAAAGAACGACCCGGCCTTCCTTGCCGACCTGGCGCAGGAGCCCGGCGGCCAGATCGCCGGTGCCGCCGGCGACGTCGAGCGCGTGCTGTCCGCGTTTCAGACCGGTGAGCGACAGGGCGAATCGCTTCCAAAGCCGATGCGCGCCGAACGACATCAAGTCGTTCATGAGGTCGTACTTGCCCGCGACCGAAGTGAAAACCGCGCGCACCCGCGCGGCCTTGTCCTTCGACGGCACCTTTTCGAACCCGAAATCCACCTTGCGTTCGGTGTCAGTCATCGTGCCCCTCGCCGTGATCCCGCATTGTAGCCGACTGCGGCGTCCCGGCTTTGCGGGTGATTCCCGCCGCGGCGCAGCGTTCGAGGTAGCGCGCCCAGTTTGCGTCGCGGTTCAGGCTCAAATCGTGCAACACCGTCCATGTATAAAGCCCCGTGTCGTGGCCGTCATCGAAGAGCAGGCGCAGCGCGTAGTTGCCGATCGGTTCGACCCCGGTGATGCGCACCTCTTCCTTGCCCGTCTGCAGAATGCCGTCGCCGATGCCGTGGCCGGTGACCTCGGCTGACGGGGAAAAAACCCGCAGATATTCGAACGGCAGCTCGAAGCTCGAACCGTCCTCGAAGCGCACCTCGAGAATGCGCGATCGGGTGCGTAGCTTGATATCCGTGGGTTGCGGCATGTTTCGCGGGCGGCCGGATCCGGCTACAGGATGTATCGGGACAAGTCCTGGTCGCGCGCCAGTTCGCCCAAATTGTTTTGGACGTAATCCCGATCGATGACGGCGCAGGTGCCGCTGCGATCGGCAGCCTCGAAGGATACGCTTTCCAGCAGCCGCTCCATGACTGTATGCAGGCGGCGCGCCCCGATGTTCTCGGTACTCTCGTTCACCTCGAAGGCCACCTCGGCGAGGCGCTGCACCCCGGAGTCCTCGAAACGCAGTTCGACGCCTTCAGTGGCCAGCAGCGCGGTGTATTGACGGCACAGCGAGGCATCCGGTTCGGTCAATATGCGTATGAAATCCTGCACCAGGAGAGGTTCGAGCTCGACGCGTATCGGCAGGCGGCCCTGCAGCTCGGGGATCAGATCCGATGGCTTCGACATGTGAAAGGCGCCGGATGCGATGAACAATATGTGATCGGTTTTGACCGTGCCGTACTTGGTATTGACGGTGCATCCCTCGACCAGCGGCAAAAGATCCCGCTGCACGCCTTCGCGGGACACGTCGGCCCCTGCGGTTTCCTGGCGGCGGGCGATCTTGTCGATTTCGTCGATGAAGACGATGCCGTTTTGCTCTGCCGTCTCCACGGCGCGAACCTTGAGCTCTTCCTCGTTGATCATTTTCGATGCCTCTTCGTCCACCAGCAATTTCAAGGCATCCTTGATCTTCAGCTTGCGCGGCCGGGTGCGGTTTTGCCCGAGGCTTTGAAACATGCCCTGCAATTGCTGAGTCATTTCCTCCATGCCGGGCGGCGCCATGATCTCCACTCCCAAAGGGCTGGCTCGAACTTCGATCTCGACCTCGCGATCGTCGAGATCGCCTTCGCGCAGCATTTTCCTAAAGCGCTGTCGCGAGTCGCCATCGCGGGGCGCCTGATCCGCGGCGGTTCCCGGGGCACGCGGCAGAAGCACATCGAGAATGCGTTCCTCCGCCGAATCGGCGGCCCGATGGCGTACTTTGCCGATCTCTTCCTCTCGCGTCATTTTCACGGAGATGTCGACAAGATCGCGTACGATCGAGTCCACTTCGCGACCAACATAGCCCACTTCGGTGAATTTGGTCGCCTCGACCTTGATGAACGGGGCCTTGGCGAGCCGTGCCAGCCGCCGCGCGATCTCGGTCTTGCCGACGCCCGTGGGACCGATCATGAGAATATTTTTCGGGGTGATTTCCGGACGCAGCGACTCCGCCACCTGGGCTCGCCGCCAGCGATTGCGCAGGGCAATGGCCACGGCGCGCTTTGCCGCCCTTTGCCCGATGATGTGCTTGTCGAGCTCTTCGACGATTTCACGCGGAGTCATTTGCGACACGGCCGCTACAACTCCTCGATGGTGAGATTGCGATTGGTGTAGATGCAGATGTCCGCCGCTATCAGCAGCGAGCGCTCGACGATTTCCCGGGCCGGCAGATCGGTCGCCTGGACGAACGCGTGAGCCGCGGCCTGGGCATAGCTGCCGCCGGAGCCGATGGCGATCAAGTCGTGCTCGGGCTCGATCACATCGCCGTTTCCCGAGATCACGTAGAAACTCTCGCTGTCCGCGACGCACAGCAGGGCCTCGAGCCGCCGCAAGCTGCGATCGGTTCGCCAGTCCTTCGCCAATTCGATCGCCGCCCGGGTGAGATTGCCGAATTTCTCGAGCTTGCCCTCAAAGCGCTCGAACAGCGTGAAGGCGTCCGCGGTGCTGCCGGCAAAGCCCGCCAGCACCTTCCCGCCGTACAGGCGGCGCACCTTTCGGGCATTGCCCTTCATCACGCTTTGCCCGAGCGTCACCTGGCCGTCGCCGCCGACCGCGACGCGGCCATGCCGCCGAACCGCCAAAATCGTGGTGCCGTAAATGCGCTCTGGATCGTGATTCATGTGAACCCGCCATTATGGGGCCGCAAGGCGCTCATTCAAGCGGTGCGCCGACGCCGCGCGCGCGGGTGCGTGGCGTCATAAACCTTCGCCAGGTGTTGAAAATCCAAATGCGTGTAAATCTGGGTCGTGCCGATATCGGCGTGCCCCAGCAATTCCTGAACTCCGCGCAAATTGCCGCTCGATTCGAGCAGGTGAGTCGCGAAGGAGTGGCGCAACATATGCGGGTGCACGTGCACCCCGAGACCCTGGCGGCGCGCCCACACGCCCACGCGCATCTGCACCGCCCGGACGCTGAGCCGCCGTCCCGTACGTCCAATGAACACCGCGATTTCATCGCCGCGAACCGGTGCGGTGCCCTTGGCGAGGACGCCGCGCTTGGGCTTCGCGGCAGGCCTTGCCGCGGAGGACCGCACGGCAGAAACGGCCGCTTTGGCGAGGGCGGCGCGTTCGACGAGCCATTTTTGCAGCGCATCGATGGCGTACCGGCCGATCGGCACGAGGCGCGTCTTGCTGCCCTTGCCGAGCACCCGCACCGTGCGATCGGCGAGATCGACGGCGCCGATGTCGAGGCCGACCAGTTCGCTCAGCCGCAACCCGGACGAGTAGAACAATTCCATGATGGCCTTGTCGCGCGCCGACAGGGAATCGCAGACCCTGAATTCGAGCAGGCGCGCCATCTGATCGGCATCAAGGGTGGTCGGCAGGCGCTTTTTGGTCTTGGGCGCGCGCACGTCCCGGGCGGGGTTCAGCGCGCAATGCCCCTCGCGCAGCAAGAACTCGTAAAAGGCGCGGACCGCGGAAAGACGCCGCTGAATGCTGCGCGGTCCGATGCCGCCGGCGTGTTCGGTCGCGGCGAAGGTGCGCAAATGGGCGTTATCGAGCGTGTTCCAGCGCGCAATCCTGCGCTCCTCGCAGAACGTGCGCAGCCTCAACAGATCGTGTCGGTAAGCGGCAACCGTGTGCGCGCTCATGCGGCGCTCGTGCGTCAGATGCGAAGCGAAACGCTCAATCCAGCCTTGTTGCTCCGAATTCACCGCCCGGCGTTCTCGAATATCTAGCGTGTCAGCGCGTAGGTCACGAGTTCACCGATACGCAGGAGAAATTCCGTGCTCATGCCCGGGTGAAATCGCTCCGCGTCGCTCGCGCCGATCGCCAGAATGCCGAGCACACCCTTCGGGCCCAACGGCGTCAAGGCCACCGAGCCGATCTCCACGGACTCCTTGCCGAAGAGGTAGTCCCGCTGCGCATCCCGGATCTGGCCGCAGCGGGGTTTGCCCGACTGCAACAGCGATTCGAACGTCTTGATCTCGGCATCGGCGAGATTAACGGTTCGTAAGAAGCGGCTGGGTGGAGCCTCTACGGGCCGCCCGGCGTCGATAAACAGCACCAACACCGAATTGCGCGCGTCGAAATCCTCGCGCAAACTCGTTTCGACGGCGTCGATCGATTCCGGCACGGTGTGCGCTCGTATGAGACGTTGGCTCAATCGATGGATGCGGTCGGCGAGCGCATCGTTGGCCCGCGCCACATCCACCAATTCCTTCAGCTTGCGTTCGAGCGCCTGGTTGCGTTCGCGCAGCACTTCCACCTGGCGCTCGACCAGGCTCACCGTGGCTCCCGCATCGCGCAAGTGCGGCAGGCGCAGTTTGGCGAGCAAGGGGCCGTTTCGCTCGAAAAAATCCGGATGGGTTTGCAAATACTCAGCGACGCTGTTGTCGTTGATGGTGTCGTGCTTGATACCGCGTGCCTGACTCGTCGTCATTGGTTAGCTCCCGATGAAATCCCGTTAAACATCGATCATTCCGCTAAAAACAGTCATCGCCGGTCCGCTCAACCACACGGGCTGGCCTAAACCGGGCCACGAAACATGGGCTCTGCCGCCGGGCAGGTCGACGCTCACGTCCGCCTCCAGCAGTCCGCGGCGCCGGGCGATCGCGACGGCGGCGCATGCACCCGTGCCGCACGCCAATGTCTCGCCCACTCCGCGTTCGAACACCCGCAAATGAATGTGGCCGCGATCCACGATTTGCATGAACCCGACGTTGGTGCCCTGAGGAAAGCGCTTGTGGCGCGCGATCGCAGGCCCCAACCGACCAAGCGGCGCCGACTTTATATCGGGCACCGAGATCACCGCATGTGGGTTGCCGATGGAGACCGCGCCGAATTCGACCGATTCGCCCCCGACATCGAGCCTGTACTCGGGGGCTTCGGCCGGCGCGTCCATCGGCAGGGAGCGGGGATCGAAATTCGGCACGCCGAGCTCGACGGACACCAGGCCGTCCTCGCGCACGCGCGCGCGCACCACTCCGCCCCTGCTCTCCATGGCGAGCTCGCGGCCGAGCTGCGGCGCCCGTGAATGCAACAGCGCCGCGATGCAGCGCGCGCCGTTGCCGCATTGCTCCACCTCGGTGCCGTCGGAATTATATATCCGGTAGAACGCCCGGTGATTCAAGTCGCGCGGCGCTTCGAGCATCAACGCCTGGTCGAAGCCGACTCCGGTGCGCCGGTCAGCGAGGGCGCGCACGGTGTCCGGGTCGAGATGGGCGCCGGCGGTGGGTGCGTCGAATACGATAAAATCATTGCCCAACCCCTGCATCTTCAAAAACTCGATGCGCATGGATGCGAGCATAGCCGATGCATCCGATTGTCGCGAGTTCGAGCGCTCGCGCGCGAGCCCGCTCAATGCGGTAATCTTGCGCGAGTCCATAACGATCTTTAAGGGGATTATGCGCCACGTAATGATTTTGAATGCGAAGGGCGGGTGCGGTAAAAGCACGCTGGCCACCAATGTTGCCGTGCTCTTCGCCCGAGATGGGTTGACGGTGTGCCTCGCGGACTACGACCCGCAACGCTCGAGCCTCGATTGGCTGGCGGAACGGCCGGCGGACCTTCCGGCCATCAGCGGTGTGGCCGCATACGAAGACGGCCTGCGCAACGTGGCGCGCAATACCGAGGTCCTGGTCATCGACGCGCCGGCGCGGGTGCATGGCACCGAGCTCAACGAGCTGGTGCGGCGCGCCGAGACCATCATCGTTCCGGTGCTCCCATCCGCAATCGACATCAAGGCTTGCGGCCATTTCATGGCGGAATTGCTGGAAATCGGCAAGGTATCCCGCAAGCAGGCGCGCCTCGCCGTCGTTGCCAACCGGGTGCGCGAATACACCCTGATCTACGAGGAGCTCGACCAATATCTCGCCAAGCTCAAGGTCCCCTATCTCGGTTGTCTGCGCGAGGCGCAGAATTACGTGCGCGCCTACGCGCGTGGGATGGGCGTATTGGAGCTGCCCGAATATCTCGCCTGGCCCGACTGGAAGCAGTGGAAGCCCATCGGCGAGTGGCTCGACAGCAGGAGAAGTCAGCCGCTGTGATTCCCCCGGTCGGCCGAATGCGCCGACATGAGCGCGTCGCGCCGGGATTAGAGACTCGCGCGGATGCCCGCGTCGAGATCATGATAGGCGAGGGTCACGCCGAGCTCCTCGCGCATGCGCCGATTGTCGATGCGGCGCGATTCGCCCAGAAAAGACCATGAGGAATCAGAAGAGCGTGCGCGAGCTTCAGCGCGGCTGATCAGCGGCGGCGGCGCCAGGTTGCCGATGCGGGCCACGCGCTGCAGATACGAGGTGGGGCTGTCGTCGGTCCCGTCGGTGACATTGAAGATCCGCCGGTCCGCGCGCACCGCGCGCGCCGCGGCCAGGCAGGCGGTGGCCAGATCCTCGACGTGAATCCGGTTGCCCGGCATGGCTTCCCGCGGATGGATCGCAGGCTCGCCGCGGCGCAGCCGCTCGAGGGGCAATCGTCCCGGGCCATAGATGCCGGGAACGCGCAGGATGCACCAGGACAGCCCCAGGGCATCTGCCCACCCGCGCAGCGCATTCTCGGCCGCGAGCCGCCGCACGGCGCGCTCGGACTGGGGTGCCGGCGGCGTGTCCTCATTCACCATGGCGCCCGCCCGGTCGCCATAAACGCCCGTGGTGCTCACGTAGATCAAGCGCTCGACCGGTCCCTTGAGTTCACCGAGAAACCGCTCGAGGCGCCGATCGTGAGCGCCGTCGCGCGCGGGAGGCACCAGGTAGTAGAGCAGATCTCCGCTCAATTCGACGGGCGTAGGCGGGCCATCCAAATCGAGCTGCACCGCTTCGGCGCCGGCCGCCGCAATGTTGTCGAGGCTCTGCGGACGGGCGGCGAAGCCGCGGACCGGATGGGCGAGATCCCGCCACCGCCGCACCAACCGCAAGCCGAGATAGCCGCAACCCACGATCGATACCGGCCGCATGCTAAGGTGTTCCCGGGAGTCCAGAGTGCGCATCAGCCTATCCACATCCCATCGCAGTTTCAGCGCCGCGCCGGACCGGCCGGTGCTGGAGGCGGCGCTCGATGCCGGAATCAACCTGCCCCACAGCTGCAAAGGCGGCAACTGCGGTGCGTGTCTCGCCAGGCTTTTGCAAGGTGAGGTGGGCTATCCGAACGGCAAACCCCTGGGACTGAGCGAGTCGCAGGCGGCGGAGGGCCTGATTCTGCTGTGCCAGGCGTATGCGCACACCGACCTCGCGCTCGAAACGTTCGAGATCACCGCCGCCGATCTGGCTCTGGTGAAGCGCTTGCCCTGTCGCATCGAAAGCGCCCAGCGATTGTCGCACGACGTTATGTCTCTTCACCTGCGCCTGCCCGCCGCGGAACGTTTCGATTTCCAGCCGGGCCAGTATATCGACATTCTGTTGTCCGGCGGCCGGCGGCGCAGCTTTTCGATCGCCTCGCCGCCGCACGATTCGCGCTTGCTGGAACTGCACGTCCGCCGGGCGCCGGGGGGCGAGTTCACGGAGCGGCTGTTCGCCGGCGAGATCTCGAATATGCTGTTGTCCATCGAGGGCCCCCTGGGCCATTTTGTCTATCGGCCGCCGACGCGGCTGCCCTCGGGCGAAGACGCGCCCATGCTGCTGGCCGGCGGCGGCACCGGCCTGGCGCCGCTGATGAGCATGCTGCGGCATGTGATCGAAAACGGCCTGCGCCGCGAGATGTGGCTCTATTGGGGCGTGCGTCACGAGCGAGACCTATACGCGCATGGCGCCCTCGTCGAATTGACGCGACGCCACCCCTATCTGCGTTACCTGCCGGTGCTCTCGGAACCATCGCCGCAGTGGCAGGGGCGGCGCGGCATGGTGCACCAGGCGGTACTCGAGGATATCGAGCAGCTCGATCGCTACGATGTCTACGCGAGCGGGCCTCCGGCAATGATCGAGGCCGTGCGCAACGAGTTCGGCAGCCGCGGCGTCGCATCCGAGCGCCTGCGCTTTGATTCGTTCGACTATGCGCCCGATTCACCCGCACGCCAGCGCACGATGGCCTCCACCAAGTCATGATCTTCGGCCGAGTCCGCCGGCAGCAATGTCCCGCACACCCCGCGTTCGCGTAATCGCGCCGCCACGCGCTCGCTCGGCACCACCCAGCGCGCGCGCTCGAGATCGCCTCGCAGCGAGGCAGGCGCCAGCTCGAGCAAATTGTCCGCCGTCTCGGCGCTGCTCGCCGTGATGACCTGAATTGCTCCCTCGGCGAACAGCGCCTCCAATGCCGACAAATCGGCGGTACTCGGAGTTGCGCGCTCGCGCCGATAAACTTCGGCAATCGTCACCTGCGCGCCGCGTCGCGAGAGTTCGTCTTGTAGATATTCACGGCCGCCGCTGCCTTTGACCAGCAATATTCGATTGCTCGCCAAGTGTTCCAATCTCGGATGACGCAATAGATTCTCGGAATCGAATCCGCCGGCGGGCTGGACGGGGACTCGATATCCGGCTTGATTGAGCGCACGCGAGGTGGCGGGGCCAATGGCCGCAAGCGGCAGATCGCGCTTTTGGTCGAGCAGCATGGCGCCGAATTTCACCGCGTTCGAGCTCAGAAAAACGATGAGATCGAAGTCCTCGAGCGCGCCCAGACGCGCCGCCAAGGCGCGCCGATCGGTCAGCGGTTTGATCTCGAGTGCGGGGAAGGGAAACGCGCTGGCGCCGCGGGCCTCCAACAGGCGGCACAGCGGCCCGGCCTGCTGCCGGGGGCGGGTGACCAAGACGCCGACGCCTTGCAACGGCAGCATACCGTCACGCCGTGCGCAACCGCCGCAGCAACTCTTCGGCGCCCGCGGCGAGGACACGTTCGGCAAGTTGCTCTCCAAGCTCTTGGGCGTTTGCGGCGCCGCCCGAAATGGTGTCGCGCAACAGCCGCGAACCGTCGGGCTCCGCCACCAGACCCGCGAGCGATACGCGCTCGCGCTCGACTTGCGCATGGGCCGCGATCGGAGATTGGCAGCTGCCACCGAGCCGGTGCGCAAATGCGCGCTCGGCGTCGACGGCGGTTCGAGTGGCGGCGTCATTCAGTGCGCGCAGCGCCTCGCGCGATCCGACGTCGTCCGTTCGGCATTCGATGCCGATCACGCCCTGGCCGACGGCAGGCAGCGAGATTTTGGGGTCAAGGCGCGCGGCGATGCGGGATTCGAGCCCCAGGCGCATGAGGCCGGCACAGGCGAGAACGATGGCGTCCAGCTCGCCATCATCCAAGCGCCGCAGGCGGGTGTCGACGTTGCCGCGCAGCGCCTGGATGCGCAAATCCGGCCGCGCGGCCAATAGCTGCGCCTGGCGCCTGAGACTCGACGTACCGAGCCGTGCGCCGCTCGGTAAGTCCTCGAGCCTTGCGGGGCCTCGCGTAATCAGCGCATCGCGGGCATCGGCGCGCGGCAGCACAGCGGCAATCATCAGGCCGCCGGGAAGTTCGCCGGGCACGTCTTTCATCGAATGCACGGCGATGTCCGCACGCCCGTTCTCGAGGGCGGTTTCGAGTTCCTTGATGAACAATCCTTTGCCGCCAATCGCCGCCAAGCTGCGGTCCTGAATGCGATCGCCCTTGGTGGACATCGGCACGAGCTCGACGGCGATTCCGGGATGCGCCTTGCGGATGAGCGCCGCCACATGCTCCGCCTGCCACAGCGCAAGCTGGCTCTTTCGCGTGGCGATGCGAAGCGGCTTCGCGAGGGCCGCGCTCACGTCGATTCCGGCTTCGCCGCCGGGAAAAGCGCGCTCTTCAGCCGGTAGATCGCCGAGATATCCTCATCGCCGAAGCCCTGCGCGATCAGCTCTGCATACTCCTGCAGGGTCGAGTCGACGACCGGCAGACGGGCCCCGCGCCGTGCGGCCATGTCGCGGCATATCCGCAAATCCTTTGCATGCAAACGCACGCGAAAACCGGCGGGAAAAGCATTTTTCGCCATGTAGGGCGCACGGTTGACGAAGTACCAACTCGAGCCCGCGCCCTTGCCGAGGGTGTCGATCAGCCGATCGAGCGGCAATCCTTCCGCATGTGCAAAAGCCATCGCCTCTCCGACGGCTTGGATGATGCCGGCGCACATGATCTGATTGGTCGCCTTGGCGGCCTGACCCGCGCCGCTCGGACCGAAGTACGTGATGGTCCGGCCCAGCTTCTCCAGAATCGGCTCGGCGCGGGCAAAAGCCGCTTCGTCGCCGCCCACCATGATGGCCAGGGTTGCGGCGCGGGCGCCCTCGACGCCGCCGCTCACCGGGCAATCGAGAAAATCCACGCCAAGGGCGCCGAGTCGGGCGTTTATCTCGCGCGCCGTTTCCGCGCCGACGGTCGAACAATCCATGACGAGCAGGCGAGGACTCAGGCCCGGATCCAATCCCGCGACCACAGCCTTCAGATCCTCGTCGGCGGACACGCATATCACCACCGCCTCGCAATTGTGGGCGAGTTCCTCGAGGCTTGAGAAGGCGTGGCAATGAAGCTCCTGGGCGAGCGCCGCGGCTTTCTCGGAGGTGCGATTCCACACACCCATCAGCATTCCCGCGCGGTGGAGGTTGCGCGCCATGTGCGTGCCCATCGCACCGAGTCCGACGAAGCCCGTTTGCATAGGTTTGGATTCCACGACCCTTAAGTTGGAGCCCGTAGCCTACGGCTTTGCGCCTTGCGCCGCAAAATTCCGACGGGAAGCGGAATGCGAGCGGCTGCTCAGCCCTTGGGTGAACTCACCGGATCCTGGTCGAAGCCGGCCTTATGAGGCGCTGTTGCAGATGCCGTCGACGTCGTGTTTGGCGTTGAGGCGCTCGGCGTCGATCTCGTCGGAGGTCAAATACTGACGCTCGCCGTCGGGTCCGGTCTTGTACAACCGCCGGCCCTCGATGAGTTTCTTGTAGCGATCCTGGGCATCAGCGCATTGCTTCTCGCGCGATTCGGCGACGTCTTGCGCCACTGCATTCTTGGCGTCCCGCGAGGCCTGATCGGTGTTCTGCGCTTTCCTTGGAGCCGAGGACGGCGCGGCAGGCGCCGGCGCAGCGGCGTGTGGCACATGCGTGCCCAGCAGTTCCACGACATCGGCGTGCACCCCGTCCGGCGGCCGATCGCCATACTGCGTTTTGCCCTGTGCGTCGACCCACTTATATACGACCGCCGATGCCATTGCGGACCACAAGATCAAAGCCGTGCACAACAGAACGCGTTTCATCGTCACATCCTCGCATGAAGGCTACAGCGCACGAGATCCCGCCTCTCCGGTGCGGATGCGCACCGCCTGGCCGAGATCGAAGATGAATATCTTGCCATCGCCGATCTTGCCGGTGCGCGCGGTCTCGATAATGGCCTCGACCACCCGATCGACCTGATCATCATCCACCGCCAACTCAAGCTTCACTTTGGGCAAAAAATCCACCACATACTCCGCGCCTCGATAAAGTTCAGTGTGGCCCTTTTGCCGGCCAAAGCCTTTGACCTCTGTCACGGTAATGCCCTGTACCCCGACTTCTGCCAGCGCGGATCTCACGTCATCCAGTTTGAAGGGTTTGATGATGGCGACGACCATTTTCATAGGCGTTTACTCCTTTTTAGTGGGCAAGAATGCCGCTTAACCGCGGGAATTGCACGAGAATTGCTGCGCCACAGCATAATCACCCGGTGATGTATTTGCCCATTTTGTGACTCTGGAGACCCGTGCGATGCTTTGGCATAGAAAAACGGCGCGGACTCTTCCGGGAGACCCGCGCCGGCAGGCTCATGCACCGACGGGGGGAGTTGGCTGAATTGCCGGTGCAATGCGCTCCTAAATCGTCCAAAACCGTCCCTATATGGCGTCCGGCCCGGTCTCGCCGGTGCGCACGCGCAGCGCCTGTTCAAGCTCGAACACCCAGACTTTGCCATCGCCAATTTTTCCCGTCCTGGCTACGTTGCACACGGCTTCGACCACCTGTTCGGCGATCGAATCGTCCACCGCGAGTTCTATTTTGGCTCTCGGCAGCGAGTCGATCTGGAATGAGGCCGCGCGATACCATTCCGTATGCCCGGACTCGTGGCCATATCCATATACCTCGGTAACGGTTACGCCTTGGATGCCGATATCCGCCACCGCTTGCCGCACTTCATCCAACTTAAAGGGCCTGATGACTGCGGTGATCAGCTTCATGCATTTATGTCCGCATCCGTCGATTAATCGAGCCGCGGCCGCTGGTGCCAGCGCGTACTATGCGCTTGCTCGATGCAGCTTCCATGCCAGTGTGGATTTGCCCGTAAGTCAGCGGCTTGTACTCGTCTCGGGCGCCGGATTTGCACTGCCGTGGCGCGACATGGGCTCGATTTGCGCCATCGGAGTGCGACGCGTTCGCCATCGGAGGGAAATGTCATGAGTTTTATGAATTCTAATGGGTTGGATGATCTTGCCCGCCGATTGGCTGAGGCGGTGCCCGCGTCTTGGCGCGGCTTCGGAAGGGATCTGGAAAGCAATTTCAAGGCGGTGCTTCAGGCTAGGCTGGCCAAGCTCGACTTGGTCAGCCGGAATGAATTCGATGTTCAGGCAGCCGTATTGGCCAGGACCCAGGCCGCCCTTGCCGCGATGGAGCGGCGTCTCAAGGACATCGAAACCAAGCTCTCCGCCGGCTCCGAGTAAGGGACCCCTGCGGGGCAGCCGTGGCAAAACCGGTCAGCACGGTGCTGAGCCGCGCACCCGCCGGTCTTGGCGCGCCGTTGGTGCGGGTCGAAGTCCATTTGAGCTCGGGATTGCCCGCCTTTGCCCTGGTCGGGTTGCCGGAGGCGGTCGTGCGGGAGAGCAAGGAGCGGGTGCGCTCCGCCCTGGTCACTTCCGGATTCGAATTTCCGGCAGGGCGCATCACCGTCAATTTATCCCCGGCGGATTTGCCGAAGGAAGGCGGGCGATTCGATTTGCCGATCGCCGTCGGTATTTTGGCGGCCAGCGGTCAATTGCCGCAGCCGGCTCTGACCGGCCGCGAGTTCTACGGCGAACTCGCATTGAGCGGTGAGCTGCGCGAGACACCGAAGTTGCTGCCGGCATTGGTGGCGGGTTTGCGCGCCAACTGCGAATTGATACTGCCGGCGGCCAATGCGCCGGAGGCGAGCTGGGTCGCCGGTCCCCGGGTCAAGTTGGCGCAGCATTTGCGGCAGGTGTGCGACGCTCTGAAAGGCGCGATGGGCCTACCTGCGGCCGCTCCCGGGGCGGGCGCCGAGAGCGATCCGCCGCCCGATCTCGGGGAAGTTCGCGGGCAATTCAGTGCGAAACGCGCGCTGGAGATCGCGGCGGCCGGCGCTCACGGATTGCTCATGATTGGGCCCCCGGGCACGGGCAAGACCTTGCTGGCGCAGCGACTGCCGGGGCTCCTGCCCCCTCTCGATCCCGAGGAGGCATTGGAAGTGGCGAGCCTGGAATCCGCTGCGGGTCGCAGGCCCACGTGTGGGCGCCGGCGGCCATTTCGCAATCCGCAGCACACCGCCTCCGTTGCCGCCCTGATCGGCGGCGGCGCCTTGAGGCCCGGTGAACTTTCGCTCGCACATTTGGGCGTTTTGTTCCTCGATGAACTTCCCGAATTTGCGCGCAACGCGTTGGAAGCCCTGCGCGAGCCCCTGGAGAGCGGTGTCGTCGTGCTCTCGCGTGCAAAGCACGCCTGCGAATTTCCCGCAAGGTTCCAGCTGATCGCGGCGATGAATCCGTGTCCATGCGGCTACGCGGGCGACCCGCGCGGCCGGTGCCGGTGCACGGCGGAACAGGTGTCCCGCTATCGAGGCCGCATATCGGGGCCTTTGATCGATCGGATCGATATGCACGTCGAACTCGCCGCGGTCCCGGTGGAGCATCTGATGTCCGACGAGGCGACTCCCGCCGAGAATTCGGCGACCGTGGCCGCGCGAGTGGCCGATGCGCGGCGCGCGCAAATGCAGCGGCAGGGCAAGCTCAACTCGAGGTTGACTTCCTCGGAGGCCGCCGGCATCTGCCGCCTCGATCGGGAATCGCGCGCATTGGTCGGCACCGCGATCGCCCGCCTCGGTCTGTCGGCCCGTGCTTATCACCGCGTGCTCAAGCTCGCCCGCAGCTGTGCGGATTTGGCCGCCGCGCCGCATATTCGACGGATCGACGTGTCGGAGGCCGTGAATTTGCGTGCGCTCGATCGAATTACGCCCGGATGAGGCGGGGGGCACGATCGGCGCTTCACGCCAGGAACCGCCTTCGAGTACCCTTCGATGATGCTGCACCCTCAAGCCCGCGCCTTGCTCGATCTGATCGAGCAAAGTGGCCTCCCGCCGACACACACCCTGTGCGTGGGCGATGCCCGCGTGGCGTATCGCGAGCGGCGCCATTTCACGCAACCACCGCCGCCGGAGATCGGCTGCGTACGCGATCTGCAGGCGAGCGGCCCAAGCGGATCCATACCGCTGCGTCTTTATCGGCCGCCCGGCGCCGGCGACGACGCCGTGCTGCCCGTGCTCGTGTACTACCATGGCGGCGGCTGGGTGATGGGCGACCTC
The DNA here is from genome assembly GCA_963758145.1 of uncultured Gammaproteobacteria bacterium. Taxonomy (GTDB): domain Bacteria; phylum Pseudomonadota; class Gammaproteobacteria; order Steroidobacterales; family Steroidobacteraceae; genus Bog-1198. The sequence goes on along the minus strand of CAVWUK010000007.1, from coordinate 210,625 downwards.
GACACTCACGACACGCTATGCCGCGAACTGGCGAAGCGCTCGGGTTGTGCGGTGGCGGCGGTCGACTACCGCTTGGCGCCGGAGCACCGCTTTCCGGCGGCGGTGGCCGATTGCATTGCCGCGACGCGCTGGGTGCGCGACCACGCCGGCGAGTACCACCTCGATCGATCGCGCCTTGCGGTGGGCGGCGACAGCGCCGGCGGCAACCTTGCGGCGGTCCTGTCGATCGATGCGCGCGACCGGGGCGATCTGCCGATCTCATTCCAATTGCTGATATATCCCGCGACCGACATGCGCCGCACCGCTCCCTCGCATGCCGAGAACGGTCACGGCTATCTGCTGACGCGCGAGACTCTCGACTATTTCGTCGGTCACTACATGCCAGATCCGGCGCAGTACGACGATTGGCGCGCTTCGCCGCTATTGTGCGCAGATTTGTCGAACCTCCCGCCTGCGTTGGTGTTGACCGCGGGATTCGATCCGCTGCGCGACGAAGGCGCCGCCTACGCGATGCGGCTCACCGACTGCGGCAACCGCGCCGCTTATGTCCATTTCCCCCGCCAGATCCACGGCTTCGTGACCATGGGAAGGGTGATCGATGAGGCCGGTACGGCGATCGCACTGTGTGCGGGGGAATTGCGGCGTATGTTGAGGCCCGGAGCGTGAGATCCACCGGGCGGGGCGGTTGCCGTGACTTCGACTGAGATTGCCTTCGACATGGCCGAATTGGAGCGATGGGCCGAATTTGTACGACGGGCGGTGCCGCCGACGCCGCAGCACGTCTACCCGAAACTGTCGCGGCGCGCCGGATGCACGGTATGGGTAAAGCATGAAAACCACACGCCGACCGGAGCGTTCAAGGTGCGCGGCGGTCTTGTCTACCTGGAACGCCTACGCCATGCGGATCCGAATGCACGCGGTGTCGTGTCGGCGACTCGAGGCAATCACGGCCAATCCATTGCCTTTGCCGCCGCCCGTACCGGCGTTCCAGCGACCATTTATGTGCCGCGCGGCAATTCCCCCGATCAGAATTCCGCCATCGAGGCATTCGGCGCCAAGGTGGTCGAATTCGGCCGCGATTTCGACGAAGCGAAGCACGAAGCGTTGCGCGCCGCAGCGGCGGATGGGCTGCACTTTGTCCCGTCGTTTCACCGAAACCTCGTCATCGGCGTCGCAAGCTACGCGCTGGAATTGTTCCGCGCGGCCGGTGCGTTGGATGTCGTGTATGTCGGGGTGGGGATGGGATCGGGGATCGCCGGATTGATGGCGGTGCGCGACCTGCTCGGTCTGAAGACGGAAATCGTGGGGGTCGGCGCCGCCAACGCACCGGCCACCGCGCTCTCCTTTGCCGCCGGACAACCGGTCGCAATGCCGTCGGCGCATACGTTTGCCGATGGTCTCGCCACGCGTGAGCCACAGGCGGATGCGATCGCCGCCATTTGCCGCGGGGCCGCGCGCATGGTGCAGGTCAGCGAGGATGCGATCGCCGAGGCGATCAGGATTTACTTCGACGACGCGCATCAGATCGCCGAGGGCGCCGGGGCCGCACCGCTTGCCGCCTTGCTGCAGGAGCGCCGGCTGCTCGCGAACCCACAGGTCGCCGTCATCTTGAGCGGCGGGAACATCGAGCGGGCACGGTTTCTCCAGGTTCTCGGCGGCCGTACACCGTCGGCAACCTGAGGATGAATCGACAACTTCATGGGGGAGGACGAGATGGCGAACCACAGCGACGATCACGATGGCGGATGCACCTGCCGGTATGTGCGCTACCGCATGAGGGGCCGCCCGCTATTCGTTCATTGTTGTCATTGCCGGTGGTGCCAGCGGGAGACCGGCTCGGCGTTCGCGCTCAACGCCATGATCGAAGCGGATCGCGTCGAGATTTTGACCGGTGAAGTGACGACTATTGCCACGCCGACATTGAGCGGCAAGGGTCAAAAGATCGCCAGATGCCCGACATGCCGCGTCGCGCTGTGGAGCAACTACGCGGGCGCAGGGGATGCGGTGCGCTTTGTCCGGGCGGGAACCCTAGACGCGCCGGAGCGGATGCCCCCCGACATTCAAATCTTCACATCGTCGAAGCTGCCGTGGGTCGCGCTCGCGGCGGACATCCCGGCCGTTCCCGAGTACTACAAGGCCTCGGAATACTGGCCCAAAGACAGCCTGGAGCGCCGAGCGCTCCTTACGGCGAGGACCCGGAATCAGCTTTGAAGAGCGAGCGTACCAACCTGATGGCCGAAAAAAAACGTAATACGCCGCCGGTACGCGGTCGAGAAGCACTCGCTCGGCTGCGCGACGGAAATCGCCGCTTTGTCGCGGACGTGCGCAGCAAAGACGCCTTGCCGAGCCGAGCCCGCCGCATCGAGCTGGCCGCGGGCCAGGAACCATTCGCGGCGATTCTCGGGTGTTCCGATTCGCGAGTGCCGGTGGAGATCGTCTTCGATCAAGGACTGGGCGATCTGTTCGTCATCCGCGTAGCCGGCAATATCGTCGCTCCGTCGCAAATCGGCAGCGTCGAGTTCGCCGCCGAACAATTCGGGACCCGCCTGGTAGTCGTCCTGGGACATTCGAATTGCGGCGCCATTCAAGCGACTCTCGAGCAACTTCAGCGGCCCAAGGAAAATCAATCGCGCAACCTGCATGCGATCGTGGATCTGGTGCGGCCTTCGGTTGAAAACCTGCTGGCGACGGATCTGCGGCATGATCTGCCCGCGCTGATCCATCAGGCTGTACGCGCCAATATCACGGCGTCCGTGAATCACCTGCGTCACGGCTCGGAAATCATCGAGCAATTGATCCAAAAGGACGGACTTCTGGTGGTCGGGGCCGAGTATTCGCTGGAGACCGGCGAGGTCGATTTCTTCGAGGACGAGGCCCTCGGCGAGGAACGCGGCGCGACCCGATGAGTTGGAGGGCGGGCCCCTGTCCTTGCGTGCCAAGGTGCGGTGTTACTGGACGCGGCTCCGTGACCGCGGGTAGTATCGCGACCCCGTATCATTGCGCCCGTAGCTCAGCTGGATAGAGTGTCGGCCTCCGAAGCCGAAGGTCCCGCGTTCGAATCGCGGCGGGCGCGCCACTTACCGCCTTGTGCATGTAAGCGCACTTCATACGACAGCGCTCTTCGTGTCCTTACCCGGTAGGGAGGAGCGCTGATCTGCGTTCCACCCGGGCGATCACGCGACTACATCGTGCCTACAATTGTGCCACGTTTGCCTGCGCCATTGAGTCACGGGTACGCGCGTGGGCCGTGCTGTCGTTGATCCGCGACGTAACGCAATTGTCAAATTAAAGCCGCTCAATTGTGAGTCCGGAATTCCAATCACAATATAAGAGGATGAACGATGCACTTGAGCGGCCTGCTAAAGACCTTTGCAGCGACGGCCGCACGGATCGCGCCGATCCTGATGGCCGCGGTCTTCGCCCATGGGCAAAGCGTGTCCTATGTTCCATACGATACGACGGACGTTGCGTGGCTGGGGGCGGTGGAATTGTTCGCCGCCTCCGACGCGGTGCATGGCGTGGAATTGTGGCGCTCCGACGGCACGACCGCCGGCACCTTTCTCGTCACCGACATCTGGCCCGGCATGCCCGGGTCGTATCCCCGAAGTCTTGTGGCTGCGTACGGCAGGGTTTTCCTCAATGCAAATGATGGTACGCACGGAGCGGAACTCTGGACCTCCGACGGCACGGCATGGGGTACCTACATGGTATCGGACATCGCGCCCGGACCCGTGGGATCCAATCCCGATTGGCTGACGGTGGCAAACGGGCTGTTGTTCTTTGCGGCGGACGATGGCGTAAGCGGCATTGAGCTTTGGTGCAGCGACGGTACGGCTCCCGGCACCCGTCTGGTATCGGATATAAATCCCGGTGCCGGGAGTTCGTTGCCGCAACAACTCGTCGCCTACAACGGCGCCCTCTATTTCTCCGCGAGTAACGGCGCAGGGCCCCCTGCGCTATGGCGTTCCGACGGCACCGCCGCCGGGACCATCCTGGTATCCAATCTGGGCGGTTCGACACCGCTTCAAATGAGCGTGATCGACGGCACGCTTCACATACTCACCAATAACACTTCGCCTGGCGATGAGAACTGGATCTCCGACGGTACGACGGCGGGAACCGTTCCCGCGTCCTCCCCGCAACTGGTATCGGCAATTGTTACCTGGTCGCAGGTGACGTCGACGACCACTGGATTACCGCTCACGAATTTGGGTGGATACAAGATTTATTTCGGCCGCAGCCCTGCCGCGCTGAACTCGGTCATCGACGTATCCAATCCCGCGGCTTTGAGTTATTTCGTGCCCAATTTAATGCCGGGATTGATGTATTTCGCGGTGACCGCCTATATCAACGGCGGCGCGGAAAGCGGCCTATCGGACATAGTCGGAATGGTCCTAGAGTGATGAGGCGCTCCCGCCAATTAAATCAAGGAGTTAAGCGGCCAGCGACAGCGGCGCGTAGCTCGCAAGGGCGGGGACATGCCGTGACATTCTCTTGTCATGAGGACCTGCCATCGTTGCGCTGCGATTCGACGACCCTGATTTCGATTCGTGGGTGACATGCCTTGATTATTTCTACTGCATCATCGCGCCTGCGCTCCGTTCAATTCGCGCTGATCTGCTGTCTTTTCGCGGGCTGTGCCAGCAAATCCCCCGTCAAATCGGTCGAGACGCTCGATGAAAGGACCGGTATGACGATGGGGGCGCTGCCGCAGCCCATGGCCTTCATCGAGACCGGAATATACGACCTGTTGGTCCCCGACAAGCAACCGAGCATCGTGTATGTCGGACCTGTGGAGTGGGATCGCAGCGGCAATTATAGCTACCTCCTTTGGGTTCAGGTGGCACCGGGCTTCGGCGGTCATCGGCTCGATGACATTCACGCTCGCGGCGCGGTGCATCTGATGCTGGACGACGGATCGGTGGCGCTGTCGGCGCTGGAAGTGCCGGTCGTGGCTAGTAGTCCGTATCATCCCATCGTCCCGGTGGGTCAGACGGCATACTTTTCGATCGATGTCGCGCTGCTGAAGCGCATGGCGGCCAGCCAAAAGCTCGCGCTGAACGTACGGGCGGGCGATCTGACGATGGTCGATTTTATTCCGTTGCGGGAAACGCGCACCGCGCTGAAGCAGTTCATGATCGACCGAGACATCACTCAAGATTGAGGCGCGCGAGCCGCCTCCTCGACGCCAGGAACCTTCCGCCACGCCCGGCGATCCGCGTCGCTTTCCGCCGCCTTGTTATCCGGTTTGTCGCATCATCATACCATGGTACATTGGTACCAGCTTTAATATGGAGGTGCCCGTGGCCGCGTCCAAATCCAAGTCGAAGGACCGCGTAGTAGTGGAGCGGATCCAGACCGGCGTGCGCATGGAGCGCCGCGTTCTGAAGGTGCTGAAGGCGCTGGCGGAGTACAAGGACATGACCTTGGGGGACTTGCTGGAAGGCATGGTGCTGCACGCATTCGACGGGAAGGCGCCGTTCACCGCCCGGACGCTGCGCAAGATAGCCGAACTCAAAGGCATCTACGAACTTGATTTGGACGCGCGCTCCAGCCACCGGCTCAGGGAGAAAGCATGACCGACGCGGATTTCATCCGGGCTCTGGAGGACTGCACGCTCGCGGAGGAGGAATTCGGCCACGCGGGTCATGTGCGCGCGGCGTATTTATATTTGCAGTCCGCCGATTTCGTCGAAGGCCTTGGGCGTATGCGCCGGGCGATCCGCAACTACGCCCGCTCTTTGGGCAAGCCGGATCGTTATCACGAGACGATCACCGTGGCCTACGTCGCCCTGATTCAGCAGGTACTGTACGAGCGCGGCGGCGGCGGTTGGACCGAGTTCGCACGCGGTGCGCCGGAATTGTTCGAGCACGGCTTGCTGCTGAAATATTATTCTCGAGGCCAGTTGGAATCGGACCTTGCGCGAAGGATATTCGTGCTGCCCGGGGGTGAAGCCCTGCTACGGCAGACTGGTGCGCCCGGTTCCGACTAAGGCCGCGGCCTTGCCGGCCGGCTCCCCCTTGGCGAGCGGTTGAGCAATCCCCGCGTGTGCCATACCGCGTCCGCCCACGGAGGAGGCGGGGAGCAACCGGTCCAACAGCCCGTCCGCGCCCTCGCCCGAATTCATCATGCGGCTGGTCCATTGCAGGGTGGGGTTGCCCTTCTTGCCTGCCTGCAGCGAAACCGAACTCAGGCCCGACTTCCACAAGGTGAGCACTCGAATCCGATCGTGGGTTCTAAACTCCGACAGCCGCTGCCAAACGGGGGTGTCGGCGATCAGCCTGTCCTCGGCGATACCGGCGCGGGTGTCGGATTCGAATACCGAATGGCCGCGCGGCCGAAACTCCTCGGGGAAAAATGCATTCGCTTCGGGCGTGGCGGACAGCGAATATTTTCCGGGCGCGCCGAAGGTGGACGCGGGCAGTTCGGTCGACTGGCGCAGATTGTTCGGTTCGAGTTTGACTCTGGCGCCGGCCTCGGGTGCTTGATCGCCCGCCAGCGCTTCGCCGGCGCGAACCAGGGTGATCGCAACCAGGCCGATCAGAAATCGATCGCAGACGCCGGCGCGGCGCGTTGCCGCCATGACCGGCCGTTCATCCTTAATTGGGCGACATTCGCGCATGTGTGTTCGATGCATCGTCGCAATCCGAGCGACGCTGCCAGCATCCGACATAGCGGTCGGGAATCCGCGCGACATGCGTCACATATTCGCGATTCGCGCCGATCAATGCCACCGCATTACGACATAACTATCAAACGCCGCGGCATTATGTTCGCTGGCCGCTCTCGGGGATTCCGGCGCGGCTCAAGGCGGCCCGTGCTTTCTCCCATTCGCGTCCGTCGAAGGGAATCACCGTCGTGGACCCGATGGTTCCGCTGTCGATGCAGCGGACGTTCACGCTGATGCATTCCGGGTGCGAACGCGGCACGTAAAAGGACTTGATGCCGCAGTGGGCGCAAAAATAATGCTGGGCAATGCGCGTGTTGAAGGTATAGGTGGTGAGCGCATCGCGACCGCTGATCAGGGTGAAGCGGTCCGCGGGCACGATCAAATGCAGATAGCCGGTCATCCGGCAAATGGAACAGTTGCAGTCGGCCACCTCGAGGTTTGCGGGCGCGAGCACTTCGAAGCGGACCCGGCCGCAGTGACAACCGCCGGCGTGCGTGATCATCAGCGTGGCGCGAGCGCGATCAAGGTGCGGAGGCGGTCACTGATGCTTGTGCTCTTGGGCGGCCAAATCGTCGACCAAGGAGATCAAACGCTCCGGGCTCCCCGCCGTGCGCACATCCGCCACGTATTTGCCGTTGATCACAAACGTCGGAACGCCGTCGATGCGATAGCGCTGCACCAGTTGATCGGCCCGTTGCAGGGCGGTCTCCACGGAAAACGAGTGATATGCCTTCTTGAATTCATCCTCCGAAATTCCGAATTTCTTCACGAACGCGGCCTGCAGCCGCTCCGTTGCGGCGACGTCGTTGGGGTCGCTGGCCACCAGAGGATCCCCGTTGACATGGATTTCCTTGAATACCTCGCCGTGCAGTTGGTCGAGCTTGCCGAGGCTCTCCAGGGTGTAATAAAGACGCGCCAGCGAACGGTGGCCTTCACTCCAGGTAACGTGCACCCGGGAGAAGCTGATGTACGCGGGCTTGGTCTTCTTCCACGATTCAACCAATGGGTCGATCGCGTAGCAATGCGGGCAGGCATACCAGAAGAACTCGAGCACCTCGACCTGACCGGCGGGCACGGCGGTCGGTTGCGCCGGCACCAGGCGCGTGTAGTTGACGCCCTCCTGCCACAATGTGGGGGCGGTGAGGCTCGCCGCCGCCGCTGCCGGTGCCGCTGCCGCCATGGTTGATGCGACTGCGGCCAAAATGGTGTTGCGGGCGCCGCTGTCGCCGGGCGCATCCTCGACGGACTCCGACCCGTCTTCGTTCGGCCGGGCAAGCGCGGCGGGCTGCGCAGGCTTTTGAGCGGCCGCCTTCTGCGGCGTCTGCGCCGATGCGGCCACGGGCGGTGTGTTGCTGCCCGCCGCGCGTTCACCCGCCGCTTGTTGCTTGCCGCATGAGGACAGAGCCAGGGTCGCGCACAGGAGCAATACCAGTCGTGAATCGTGCATCGTCAGCGAAGTCCTTGAACGTATGAGGAAAGATTGCGGATGTCGTCGGTCGTCAGTCTTTTGGAGATCGTTCCCATGATGCCGCCCGGCCCAGGCGGGCGGGCGCCGGACGCGTAGTCATTCAGTTCTTTCGCGATGTATGCGGAATGCTCGCCGTGCAGTGAGGGAAACTTCGCGGGCTCGTTGCCGTGGCCGTTGGGGCCGTGACAAGCCATACAGGCGGGAACGCCGCGGTCCTTGTCGCCGCCTCGATAGAGCTTTTCGCCGGCCCGAAAATAGGTCGGATCGGCCTGCAAACCCGTGTTCACCAGACCATCGAAATATGCCGCGAGATCCTCCATATCCTGGGGACTCAAAGGCGCCGCCATCGGCATCATGATGGGGTTGCTGCGTTTGCCGTCCTTGAAATTCTGCAATTGCTCGACAATGTACTCGGCCCCGAGCCCGGCGAGACTCGGCCATTCGGGATTGACCGCGTTGCCGTTTGCGCCATGACAGCCTTTGCAGATGGTTGCCTTGGTCGCGCCGGCCTCGGCGTTGCCGGCGGCGAGAGCCGGGGTGCAGGCGATTGCGCCGAAAAGCGCCGCCGCGAAGATCCAATATCGCTTCATGTCGCCCGTGATCCTGCCTAATCGAACTCCTGGCCGCGGCAAATTGTACACTACGGGCCAAACCTTGCGTCCATACGGCCATGTCGACCTACCCCACTGTGAAATTCATGACGAGCGCGGCCGAGGCGCACCAGCTTGCGCCGGACACGGGGCGTGAAATTGCGTTCGCGGGACGCTCCAATTCCGGCAAGTCCACCGCGATCAACGTCATCACTCAACGGTCCGGGCTTGCCCGAGTCAGCCGCACACCGGGACGGACGCAGCTGATCAATTTCTTCGAACTGGCGCCCGACCGGCGGCTGGTTGACCTGCCGGGTTACGGATTTGCCAAGGTTCCGCATAAGGTGCGCGCCCGTTGGCTGCAGTTGATGGAGCATTATTTCAACGTGCGCGAATCGCTGGTGGGGTTGATGCTCATCGTCGACAGCCGCCGTGGGCTCGGCGCGCAGGATGCCGCCATGCTCGAGTGGGTGCTGGCCCGGGATCGGCAGGCGCATGTTCTTCTAACCAAAACGGATAAGCTCAACCGGCGCGATGCGCTGCGCGTGCTGCATGAGACGAAGGCGGCCTGCAGCGATACCGCGGTCAGCACGCAATTGTTTTCTGCGAACGCCGGCCAGGGGCTCGAAGAGGCGCGTTCCGTCATGCAACGCTGGCTCGTTTAGCGAACAGGTCCGGTGGGCGAGCAAAAAAAAGCCCCGGTGGGCGCCCTGAGGCAGCCACCGAGGCAGACCAACCCGGCATGGGGATGACAAACCGGGCCTGCCCGCTCAGGGAGAAGAGCGGGGAGCGTTTTTCACACTCATTGGGTTAGATGGGGATGCCGGCCAAAAGTTCCAGCCCGGAAGCGGCAATTATTTTGGAGCGGGCGGAGCACGTTCGGGTCTCGCACAATCAACAAGAAACCCGCAAAACTTGATGATTGGCGGCATCATCTTGACGATGGTAACGAAATCTTCACATTCCGATTCTTGCGACCCTAGTGCGCTTCGTCCCAGTTTCGGCCGACGCCGACATCGACCTTGAGCGGGACGGCAAGTTCCGCAGCGTGCATCATGAATTCGCGCACCTTCGGCACGATGTCGTCGATCGCCCGGTCCGCCACCTCGAGCACGAGTTCGTCGTGTACCTGCATGATGAGCCGCGCCGGCGCTCGCGAGTTCCGCAGCCAATCGTCCACCTCGATCATGGCGCGCTTGATGATATCGGCGGCGGTGCCCTGCATGGGCGCGTTGATGGCGCTGCGTTCCGCGTATTGGCGCAGCGCCTGGTTGCGGGAGCGGATTTCGGGCAGATACAGCCGCCGGCCAAACACGGTTTCCACAAAACCGGCCTCGCGCGCCTGATTGCGGCACTCGTCCATGTAGCGCTTCACGCCGGGGTAGCGTTCGAAATAAAGATCCACATAACGTTGCGCGTCGCCGCGGCCGATACCCAATTGCCGGGCAAGGCCGAATGCGGACATGCCGTAGATCAATCCAAAGTTAATCGCCTTGGCCGAACGCCGCTGATCGGAGCTGACCTCGGCAAGCGGAATGCCGAGCACCTCCGCTGCGGTGGCCTGATGCACGTCGCGATCCTCCGCGAATGCCTTGCGCAGCGTCGCATCGCCCGACAAGTGCGCCATGATGCGTAATTCGATTTGTGAATAGTCGGCCGCCACCAGCAAATAGTGCGGCGGAGCCACGAATGCCTGGCGGATGCGCCGACCCTCGGCAGTCCGGATTGGAATGTTCTGCAGGTTGGGGTCGGACGAGGACAGGCGGCCGGTGGCCGCGACTCCCTGGTGATAGCTTGTATGGATGCGTCCCGTTTCCTCGTCGATCTGCTCCGGCAGCTTGTCCGTATAAGTGGACTTGAGTTTGGCGACACCGCGGTACTCCAGGATCAATTTCGGCAGGTCGAAAGATACGGCCAATTCCTCGAGCACGTCCTCGGCCGTCGACGGCTGGCCGGTCGGGGTCTTGCGCAGCACCGGCAAGCCCAGCTTGCCGAAGAGTATCTCTTGCAATTGCTTGGGCGAATCCACATTGAACGGACCGCCCGCTTCGGCGTGCGCCTGCGCTTGCAGCTCCAGCATGCGCGCCGCGAGTTCGTGGCTCTGCGCCTTGAGAAGCGCGCGGTCCACCAATACGCCGGTGCGCTCCATGCGGTACAGCACCGCCACCAGCGGCTGTTCGATGGTTTCATAGAGCGTCTTCAATCGGGGCAGCGCCTCGATTTGCGGCCAAATCGCCCGATGCAGCCGCAGCGTGACGTCCGCGTCCTCGGCTGCGTATTCCGCCGCGCGATCCACGTCCACTTGATTGAAGGTGATTTGCTTCGCGCCTTTGCCCGCGACATCCTCGTAGTGAATGGTCTTGATTCCGAGATATTTCTCGGCCGTCGAGTCCATGTCGTGGCGGATGGCCACGCTGTTGAGCACGTACGACTCGAGCATGGTATCGAAGCGCTGTCCCCGCAGCTCGATCCCGTAATTGGCGAGGATGTGGGTATCGAACTTGAGATGGTGCCCAAGCTTGGGCAGCGAGGCGTCCTCGAGCCATGGTTTGAGCGCGGCGAGCACCCGTTCGCGATCGAGCTGTTGCGGCGCCCCGGCGTAATCATGGCCGAGCGGCACGTAAGCGGCCTCCCCGGGCGTTACCGCAATGGACAGCCCCACGATCCGTGCACGCATGTAGTCCAAACTGTCGGTCTCCGTATCGAAGGATACGAGCGGCGCCGCGGCGAGCCTGGCGAGCCAGGTGTCGAAGACCTCCTGGGAAAGAACTTTTTGATAGTTCCGAGGCTGCGCCAGGGCGAGCGTCGCGCCGGCCTCCGAAGCGCTGGCGGTCGTGGGCTGTTCCGCGGCCGGCGCCTGCGCCGGACTTGGGGCAGGGGACTCCAGCGACTTCAATAGGGAGCGCAGTTCCAGTCTCGCGTACAGATCCCGAAGCCGTTTGAGATCCGGTGCGGCGCCGACGAGTTCCTCCGGCGTCACCCCCAGCTCAAGCGACTTGTCGATGGTAGCGAGCTTGCGCGACAACTCGAGCGCCGGCAGCTCGCTGCGCAAGTTCTCGCCGACCTTGCCGGTGATTTCCGCGGCATGAGCGGTGAGCGCGTCCAGCGTTTGGTATTGATCCAGCCACTTGGCCGCGGTCTTGGGTCCGACGCCGGTGACGCCGGGGATGTTGTCAGAGCTGTCGCCCACGAGCGCGAGATAGTCGATGATCTGTTCGGGAAATACGTCGAATTTCGCCTTGACGCCCGCGCGGTCGAGGCGCGTATTGCTCATGGTGTTCACCAGGGAAATTCGCGGGCCGACCAGCTGCGCCATGTCCTTGTCGCCGGTCGAGATCAACACGTCATATCCGCCCGCCGCCCCTTGATCGGCGAGGGTGCCGATCACATCGTCCGCTTCGACGCCGGCGACGCGCAAAAGCGGCAAGCCCATGGCCTCCACCGCCTCCAACAAAGGCTGCACCTGCGAGCGCAGTTCGTCGGGCATCGGTTCGCGATGGGCCTTGTACTGCTCGAACAATTCATCTCGAAACGTGCGGCCGGGCGCATCGAAAACCACGGCGATCCTATCCGGCGACTCTTCCTTGATCAGTTTGTTCAGCATGTTGAGGACGCCGAGCACGGCTCCGGTCGGCTCGCCTTTGGAATTGCTGAGCGGCGGCAAGGCGTGAAACGCGCGATAGAGATACGAGGACCCGTCAACCAAGAGCAGCTTTCGCGCGTTCATGGACTCAAGGAGTGGATTGCGGCTGGGCGGGACTCGAGGCGGGCGCCGCATCGGATCCCGATTCCGGCTCGGGCGCAGGTTCCGCCGGGTGATCGGCAGGGGCCGTCGTGGTGGGCAATTTTGGCGGAGCCGGGAATTTCACCTTCTTGGGCGGGTGTTGTGCATCGGGGAGCACCAGTGGCCCTTTTTGGCCGCATCCGTAAATTGTCAGGGTTAGGCCGACCAGGACCCATAGGCATAGGACTCGCATGCGCTAAAGTATACCGCTGGCCGCCGCCTGGCAGTTCGACCGGAACTTCCCTGTGGGCGGCCCTGTCCGATGACTTGTAGTAGCTACAGTGGAGATTGCCGATGAATCGCATAGCAGGGGTCTTGTTGGCCATTCTGGCGCTGGGCGCCTCGGGCTCCGCAGTGGCGGGCAATCCGCTCGGGGCTTACGTCGGTTTCGGCGTGGGCGCCTCGAATGTCGGGAACAATAACTATGGCAACGGTTATGGCTATGGTTGCGGCCCCTACACCTGTTATGGATATGGCGGCAATTACGGCACCAACGTCGTCTCCTGGAAGGTGATGGCGGGCATCCGGCCGCTGCCCATCGTCGGCGCGGAACTCGAGTACATGGACTTCGGCAGCTCCAACGGCAACAACGGTTACTATAATAATTATTATTATTCCGGCGCGAACACGCATCCGAAGGCGACCATCCTGTACGGAGTGGGATACCTTCCGCTGCCGTTGCCCTACCTCGACGTTTTCGGCAAAGTCGGGGTCGCGCGGCTGCAGACCAACGAGAGCGCGTATTACAACCTGACGGCTTGCCCGCTGCCGACCGCCGTGGGCTGCAGCAGCGCGCTGACCGCCGGCATCAATCAAACGAACGACAAGTTCGCCTACGGCGGGGGTGTCCAGGCGAGATGGCAGGATTTCGCCTTCCGCGCGGAATATGAGGGCATCAGCTCGGAATACGGCAATCCCGCGGCGGTGTCGATCAGCGTGACCTGGACATTCTAGGCGCGCGATATACTGCGGCGGTGACCGCAGTTTCAGTCGCCCGTGCACTATTCGCGACCGCTTGCGCCGCTCTTGCGCTCTCGGCATGCACGCCGCGGGTGCTCGTCGGCGCCCCAGGCGATGAAGCCGACCCGACGACCCGCGCGCTGCGCGCGAAGATCTCGACCATCGTGGTGATTTACGCGGAAAACCGCTCGTTCGATAATCTCTACGGCGATTTCCCGGGTGCGCGCGGCCTCGCCGAGGTGATGGACCGGGACGGGCGGCCGCTGCGTGCGTATGCGGTACAAACGGACCGCGACGGCACGCCGCTTGCGGTGCTGCCGCCGACCTGGGGCGGCGTGACCGCGCCCGGCTACACCCCCGTGATCACGCAAGCCCAAAGCGCCGGCTTGCCGAACGCGCCGTTCTCGATCGAACACGCGTTCGCGGCACAATCGGGCGTGACGCTTTCGGCCTCGGTCGTGACCCGCGACCTTTATCACCGATTCTTCGAACATCAAATGCAAATCGACGGCGGCCGCAATGATCAATACGCCGCCTGGTCCGACGCGGGCGGCCTCACCATGGGGCACTACGACACCCACCAGAGCGCACTCTATGCGCTCGCACGCCGATACGTGCTGGCCGACCAGTTTTTCCAGGGCGCCTTCGGCGGCTCCTTCCTGAACCACCAATATCTCATTTGCGCCTGCGCGCCGCAGTATCCCAATGCGGACTCGGCGCCGGCGAAACCCTCGATCGCGATACTCGAGCACGATGCCGAGGGCCATTATCTGCCGCGACTGAAGACCGCCAAGGACTCGCCGGCCTCCGCGCTCGATGGACCGCCCAGGTTTGCCCGAAGCGGCAACATCGCGCCCGATAATTACTTCGGCGACGGCAAATTCCATGCCGTGAACACCATGCAGCCCGCCTTTCAGCCGAGCGGCAATGGGCCGGCCGCGGGCGACACGAGCGGGCTATACGCCGACCCGGCGCTCGCCACCACCCTGCCTGCGCAAAACGAGCCCACCATCGGTGACCGGTTGAGCGCCAAGAACATAGGCTGGGCCTGGTACGCAGGATCGTGGGATGCCGCGATCGCGGACGGCAGACGGCCGGCGGCGCTGGCCCGCCAGGTGATCTATGCCCCCGATGCGCCGGCTGCGGGCCCCGACTTCCAGCCCCATCATCAGCCGTTCAACTACTACGCGAATTTCGACCCGGCGACGCATCCGGTGGAGCGGGCGGCGCATTTGAAGGACTATCGCGACCTGATCGCCGATATCAACGCAGGCCGTCTGCCCCCGGTCACCTTCTACAAGCCGCAGGGCAATCTCAATCAACACCCCGGCTACGCCTCGATTACGGATGGAGATGCGCATATCGCCGATCTCGTCGCCAAACTGCGCGCCGGTCCGCAATGGGGCGGAATGGTGATCGTGATCACCTACGATGAATACGGCGGTGCATGGGATCATGCGGCCCCGCCGCGGGGAGATCTTCTAGGCCCCGGCGCGCGCATTCCCGCGTTGATCGTGTCGCCGTTTGCCAGAGAAGGGACGGTGGATCACACCCCGTACGACACCGAATCGATCCTGCGCCTGATCATTCGACGCTTTGCTCTTGCCGGGCTGCCCGGCATCGCGATGCGCGATCAGGCGCTGGCCGAACATCACGAGCCGCCCATGGGCGACTTGACCAACGCGCTCAACCTCGCGCGTTAGATCGCCGGATTTACGGGTTCGCCGGCGGCGTCGCGGGGGCGGGCGGCTTATGCGGGAACGCCGCTCCGCCATTGGCGGCGGGGCCTTCGTTCGCTTTGGCGCTCAGCACTTCCACCTCGAATATCAGCACCGAATTGGCCGGGATTCCCGGTCGCGGACTCGGGCCGTAGGCGAGCTCGGCGGGCACGTATAACTCCCACCGGGCACCCGGCTTCATCATGACCAGGGCTTCCTGCCAGCCTTTGATGACGCCGCTCACGCCAAAGGTGGCAGGCTGGCCTCGCGCGAAGGAGCTGTCGAATTCCGTGCCGTCGATCAATTTACCCCGGTAATTCACCGACACCTGGTCGCTGGCGGCGATCGGTGGCGCCTTGGCGTCGCCGGCGGCGACTACCTTGTACTGCAGCCCCGATGCGGTGGTCTTGACGCCCGGTTCTTTCGCGTTGTGCGCCAGAAACTCCTGCCCCGCGGTCTTGTTGCGGGCGGCGAAGGCGGTCATCATCGCACGGGCGTATTCTTGCACCTGTTGCCGGTCGGCCTGCGTCGATTTCTTGCCCTGTAATCCATCCTTCACTCCGCGGCTGATCGCATCGGCGTTGATCTCGCTCGAGGCGCCGATGCCGCGCAACTGTTCGCCGAATGTCAGGCCGAATAAATAGCTGGCCTGATCATTGGATATCAGGGCGGGAGCCGCCGGTGCCGCAGGCGCGGCCGATGCAGCCGGCGCCGGCGCCGGAGGGGGAGTTTGCGCTCCGACAAGCGGCGCGACCGCCAGCACGACGCCGAATCCGCCGAGAACCTGCAGCAATAGAGATTTATGTAGTTTCATGGCCGCGCACGATACCCGATTCAATGTTGCAATGGCTAGCAAATTGCAAACCCGGCCGTTAGGCATCCTCGGAGCGCCGCTGTTCACTTGCGCTCGCGGGCTATCCACGCTTCCACATCCTCCAGCTTCCTCGGAATGGCGGAGGTGAGCAGCCGAAAGCCTTGCGCAGTCATCAGGACCTCATCCTCGATGCGCACGCCGAATCCCCGTGACGGAAGGTAGACGCCAGGCTCGACGGTGAAGACGGCGCCCACGGGAATCGGCTTCTCGTAGTCGCCGGCATCGTGCACGTCGAGGCCGACGAAATGGCCGAATCCATGAATGAAATCGGCGAGATGTCCGGATCGGCGCAAGGATTCCTCGGCCGCATGCTGCAGATCCGCCATGGATACGCCCGGCTTGATGGCCGCGAATATATCCTCCTGCGCCTGATACACCGCGCGGTAGACGGCCGCCTGCTCCTCCGTGAAGTGTCCGGACACCGGGTAGGTGCGCGTCACGTCCGAGGCATAACGGCCATACTCGGCGGCGGCGTCGACCACGACCAGATCGCCGTTTTGCAGGATCCTGGAATTCTTGTCCCAGTGCAGCACGGCGCCGTTCGGCCCGCTCCCCACGATGGACGAATACGACAGCCCCGTGGCGCCGTTGGCAAAGAACGCAAATTCAAGCTGCGTCTGAACGTCGCGCTCCGAGACGCCCGCAACCGTCGCACGCGCAATGGCATCGTGGCCTTGGGCGGTGATCGCGATGGCGCGCTCCATGCGTTCGAGCTCCTCGGGGCCGTGCGCCGCACGCAGCTCGGCGAGCAGGCCTCGCTTATAGACCACCTTGAGGCCGAAACGGCTGGCGAGGCGCAGCGCCAGTTCATCGTCGTTGCGGTCCGTCTTGCCCATGCCGGCCGGCGCGATGATCGCGACGCAATCGTGGTGCAGTCCCGTACCGGCCAGCGTGGAATCGGGTGGACCGCGCAGGACTCGATCGACGCCGTATTTCTCGAGCAACTCCGGCGAGACGGGTTCGCGCGGCCCGGTCCAGCGCTCGGCCTCCGGGTCCCTCGGCTTCAGGAACAGCACGACCTTGCGGTAAGGCGACTTGGGCTGCAGCACGAGGTGTGCGTCCGGTTCGTTGATTCCGGTCAGCCAGTAAAAGTCGGCATCCTGACGGTAGTCCTCGGTGATGCCGCTCACTTCTCCCTGGGAGGAAACGACGGCCGCGCAGCCGCCGAGCTCGGCCAGCACGCGGGCCCTGCGCTGCTGGTAGACGGCAACGGGCAGCTCCGGCGGCGGCGACGGGTTCGGATGAGCGAAGCTTCCACTGACGTTCGCCGCGAGCAGGAGGGCACTGAGCATGTTGAGCGTTCCTTATATGGCCGCGCGTACGGGTGCGCGTGCAATTATAGCCGACTGCGCTCAGTTCGAATTCTTGAGGCGCTCTGCGATCCGCCGGTACGCCTCGCGGAACGGGATATTGTCCTTGGTCACCAACGCATTCGCAGCCGCCGCGGAATGAATGCCGGGATCCAGGCGAATATTGTGCGGCTTGAAGCGAACCCCCGCGAGGGCGCTCGGCAGGATATCGAGCGTTTCCTGACAGGAGTCGATCGCGCGGAACAGAGGCGGCTTGATGAGCTGCAAGTCGCGGTGATAGCCCGAGGTCATTTTTTGCGTGATGCCGAGCACTTCGTTGAGCGCCGCCTGCGCCACCGCGCTGCGTCCGCGCATCAGCTCGAAAACATCGGGATTGCGCTTTTGCGGCATGATGGAGGAGCCGGTGGTAAAGCTCTCCGGCAGGCTCACGAAGCCGAATTCATGGGTGTAGAACAACACCAGATCGGCCGCGAGACGCCCCAGGTCCTGGGTGAGCAGCGTGAGCTCGAACAACAGCTGCGCCTCGGCCTTGCCTCGCGACAGCTGTACGGCGGTGACCGGCTCGTGCGTGACCTCGAAAGAGAGCCGGCGGCGCGTCGATTCGCGGCTCACATCGAGATTCGGCGTGCCGTATCCGGCCGCGGATCCCAACGGGTTTTTGTTCGTTCGGCGCATCGCCTGATGCAGGCCCTGCGCGTCGTCGCGGATTTCCGCGGCAAATCCGAGCGCCCACAATGCCACGGTGCTCGGCATCGCCTGTTGCATGTGCGTGTATCCCGGTATCGCGATCGAGCCGTCCCGCACGGCCAGCGCATCGAGCGCTGCGGCGACATCGAGGGCGCCGGCATGCAGGGAATGGGTGGCGTCCCGCAAATACAGGCGCAGCGCCGCGAGCACTTGATCGTTGCGCGAGCGGCCGGCATGCAGGCGCTCGCCGCGCGCCCCGATGCGCGCCGTCAGCAGATTTTCGATGGCCGTCTGGCAATCTTCCTGATCGAGGGTGACGCTCCACTCGCCGCGCGCATGCGCTTCGCCGATCTCTCCGAGGGCGTCGCGAATCGCGCCCATGTCCGCCGGCGTCAGCAGCCCCTGCTCCCCGAGCATCTCGGCATGGGCAATGGAGCCTTCAATGTCGTAGCGCACCAAGCGGTTATCGAGCAGGTGATCTTCGCCGGCCGTATAGGCGAGCACGCGCTCGTCGAGCGAGGCCCCCTTGTCCCACAGTCGGGTCATTGCCGCGCCGCGTTCGGCTGTGCGTGCGTGCTCTGCTGCTCGGCCGGGCTCAGGGCCTTTAAATCCGCCACCACCAAGGTCCCGGTCCCTTCGTTGGTGAAGATCTCCGCAAGCAAGCTGTCGCTCGACCTGTAGGTGATGACATGCACACGCCGCACCCCGCCGCGAATCGCGTTCTCGATCGCCGTCGCCTTCGGCAGCATGCCGTCCGTGAGGCTGCCCGCATCGCGCAGGCGTTTCAAGCCTTTGATGTCGGTGTACGAGATCACCGAGCTTGGATCCGTCGCCCGTTCCAATATTCCCGGAGCCCCGGTGCACAGCACCAGTTTCTCCGCCGCCAACGCGCCGCCGAGAGCGGCCGCCACCGTATCGGCGTTGATGTTGAGCAGCGTACCGCCGGAATCGGCCGACAAAGGGCTCACCACCGGCATCAGGCCGTCCGCGAGCAGCTTCTCGATGACCGCGGCGTTGACGGAATCGATATCGCCGACGAAGCCGTAATCGACCGTGTCGCTGGAGCCCGCCGTCACTTGAACGGGTCCGCGTTTGTGCGCGCGTATCAAGCCGGCGTCGACGCCGGACAGCCCGATCGCCTCGATGTCGAGTTCCCGGCATATTGCCAGGATGCGCGTATTGATGAGTCCGTTGAGCACCATTGTGGTCACATCGATCGATTTCTGGTCGGTGATGCGCCGCCCATTGACCATCCGGGTCTCGATTCCCAGGGTCGCCTGCATGTCATCGAGCTGCGGACCGCCCCCGTGGACCAGCACGGTCTTGATGCCCACCTGGTGCAAAATGGCGACCTGTTCGATCAGGGCGCGCATGGAATTCTCGTCGCTGAACACCGCGCCGCTCGCCTTGATGACGAACACCTTGTTCTTGTACATGCGAATGTACGGCGCCGCACTCTTGAGTGCGCGCACTGCGACTGAGGGATCGGGTCGATTCATGATCATTCACAATACTCCAAAATTTCAGCGGTTCAGGTGAGCACGCGGTGCAGTACGGCCATTTGCACCGCCAGGCGGTTGAAGGCTTCACGCCTCACCACGGCGCGCGCGCCGTCCAAGACCTCATCGGCGACGGCGACATTGCGGCGCACGGGCAGGCAGTGCATGAGCCTGGCATCGGGCATGGCCGCAGAAAACCATTGTTCCCTGACGCACCAATCAACCAGCTCCGCGCGCAGCCGTGCATCGCCCTCGGGATTCCCGTAGCAACGGGTGGCGCCCCATTCCTTGGCATACAGCACGCTCGCGCCCCGCAGCGCGGCCGCGCGGTCGGCGGTCTCGGTCACAGAGCCGCCCGCCGCGGATGCCGCCAGGCGCGCCTTCTCCATGATCTCGGGGGGCAGGGCAAAGCCTTCGGGGCGCGCCACGACCACCTCCATGCCGCGCATTGCGGCCATGTGCACGACGGCGGCGGGGACCGCCAACGGTAATGCCTTCGGATGATAGGCCCAACTCAACACGAATTTAGCGCGGATCGGGATTTCGAGCTCGTCCATCGTGCGCCAGTCCGCCAGCGCCTGGCAGGGATGGTTCATCGCCGACTCCATGTTGATCAGCGGTTTCTCGCACAGCGCATCGACCATCCCGAACAGCGTTTCCCGCAGATCGGCCTGCAGGTCCTTGCCTTCTGCAAAGGCGCGCACGCCGAGTGCATCGCAATACGATGCCAGCACCGGTATAGCCTCGCGAATGTGCTCGGCCGCGGGGCCGTTCATCACGGCATTCAACTTCGTTTCCAGTTGCCAGGTTCCCTGCCCGGGCGTGATCACGAAGGAGGAACCGCCGAGGCGCGCCATGCCGGCCTGGAAGGAGGCCAGGGTGCGCAGCGATGGATTGAAAAACAGCAATCCCAGGATCTTGCCCGCAAGCGCCCGCGGCTGAGGCTTGTCCTGCAGCGACTGGGCGAGCGCCAGCAGATCGAGAACCTGCTCGCGCTTGAAATCGGCGAGATCCAAGAAGCGGTTCATGCGGAAATCTTCGACAAGGCGTCATGCAATTGGTCGGCATGACCTTCATTGAGGATGTAAGCGGGCAGTAGGCGCAGCACGTTGGGGTCCGCGCTGGTGCCCGTCAGGATGTTTTTCTCGAGCAAAGCCGCCTGCACCTCCTTGGCGGGGCGCGAAGTCTTCAGGCCCAGCAAAAATCCGGCGCCCTGCACGCCCGTGATCGGACCGATGACGCAGGTCGAACGGATATACGTCGACACCTGACGCACGTTTGCCAGCAGCGATTCGGACTCGATGGTTTCGATCACGGCTTCGGCCGCCGCGCAGGCTATCGGTCCGCCGCCGAAGGTCGTTCCCATGTCATCGTGCTTGAGCTCGCCCGCCACGCGCGGCGACAGCAGCAGGGCGGATACCGGAAATCCGTTGCCCAGGGCTTTGGCGGCGGTGACGATGTCGGGAACCACGCCGTGGAAATTGGCGCCGAAGGGCGCGCCCGTGCGTCCCATGCCGCATTGAACCTCGTCGAAAATCAACAGCGCGCCGACCTCATCGCAACGCCGCCGCAGCGCCAGCAGCATCGGCTTGCCGACGTCGTAGGCGCCTCCCATCCCTTGAATCGGCTCGACGATGACCGCGGCCGTTCCCCGGTCGACGACGCGTTCCACGGCGGCGGGTTGGTCGCGAGGCAGGAAACTCACATCGAATGGTGTGCGCGGAAATCCGTACCACTTCTCCAAGGCGCCGAAGGTCACGGCGCCCGCCGCGGCGGTTCGGCCATGCCATCCGTGTTCGAGCGCCACCGCCTTGCCGCGTCCCGTGATCTTGAAGGCCAGCCTTAGCGCGTTCTCGTTGGCTTCGGCGCCGCTGTTGACCCAAAACACGGTGTCGAGTCCCAACCCCGCGAATTTCGCCAACCGGGCCGCGGCCCGTTCGCGTATCGCCATCGGCAATGCATTGGTTTGAAACGTCATCTGCCGTGCCTGGCGCTCGAGCGCCGCCAGCCAGCGCGGGTGCCCATAGCCCAATCCCGCAACCGCGTGGCCGCCGTAAAAATCCAAGATCTTGCGGCCGTCGCGCGCGTACAGCCAAACGCCCTCGCCATGCGCCACTTCGATGGGGTACTGCGCGAACACCTGCGCGAGGTGGCCGTTGTACGGGCGGGAAATCACGGGGATGCTCATGGCCGCTCTCAAGTCCAGCCGGGTGCCGGCGCCGTGAGTCCCGCGCACTCGTCGAATCCCAACAGGCGATTCATCCATTGCATGCCGCCCCCCGCGGCTCCCTTGTTCAAGTTGTCGAGTACGGCCATCACCGCGATGGATCTGCCGTTGGTGGCCGCGCTCAAGTGCGCGTAATTGCTGGTGGCCACATCCTTCACCCGCGGAGCCGACGGCGTCACGCGCACGAACGGGCAATCGCGGTAATACGCCGCCAGCGCATCCGATGCCTGCGCGCTGCTCATCGCCCGGCTCAAATGCGCTTGAACGGTGACATGGATGCCGCGCGCATACGGGCCCGAATGAGGCACGAAATTGAATTGCGCCTCGATGCCGGTCGCGGACCGCGCGCAGGCGGCGATCTCGGGCACGTGCCGATGCTCGAGCGCCGCGTAGCTGTACAAATCGCCGTGGCGAAGCGGATGATGCGTCGCATCGCTCGGGCGCCGTCCGGATCCGGTGCTGCCGGTGATGCCGGTGACGAACAATCGTGCGTCCGTCATTTGCAGCGCCAATAGCGGCACACTGGCCAGCAGCGTGGCGGTCGCAAAACAGCCGGGATGAGCGATGTGCGGTGTCGGCGCGGTCGGCAGGTGTTCCGGGACCGCACAGGTAAATTGAGAGATGCGCGCCGGTGCGCCATGGGCGTGCCGGTACACCGATTCGTAGGCGGCGGCACTCGGGTAACGAAAGTCCGCCGAAATGTCCACGCAATGCGTGCGCATCCCGCCGGCCTCGGCCGCGGTGAGCAACCGGTCGACGATTGCGGCGGCAGCCCCGTGCGGGGCTGCGCAAAACAACGCGGAGTCCGGCGTGCGCCGGATCAACGACTCGATTTGTTCCATGCTTGCAAAGGCGAGTGTGGGATAGGCGCTGCGCAACTGCGGGAACGCGGTGGCGACCTCCGTCCCCGGCTGGCTGTCGGACAAAATGCCGGCGACTTCAAGATGCGGATGCCCCGCGATCAGCCGCAACAGCTCGCCCGCCACGTAGCCGGTGCCCCCGAGCACGATCGCCGGCGTGCGTCCGCTCATGCGCCCGCCGCCGTGGCTTCCCCGACGTTCGGCAGGTTCAGGCGCGAAATGAGATGGTCGCCGAGCTCGGCGGGGCTGCTGATCGCGTTGAAGGCTTCGACTCCCATTTGGCTGCGGATGAGTTCGACTCCGACCTGATTGTCGGTGGCCGGACCGGTGATGGCGCAGGGTTCGATCAAGAATTTTTCGCGCAGCAGCTTTACGCCGCCCCACGCGGCAACCGGGTCGTTCGCCGACAGCACCACGGCGCTGAGCGCGGCCCTGATGTCGGGTTGCAGCAGGATCGAATCCACCCCGTAAGGTCCGAGCAGCCCGTCGCCCAGTTCGAACACGATGACGTCCGGCGAGCCGTTTGCCATCTCGGTGAGCATGGTTCGCGTCAGCGCCGGGCCGCAGCGCGCGGTCGTGGTCACGATACCCAAGTCCGTGAAGATCATGGTGCGTCGGGCGCCGGAGTCTTCGAAGGCCAGGATGTCGCGCCGCAGTGAAACCCCCGTTGCCTTGAAGGCATCGACGGTCAAACCGCGATGGCGCATGCGCGCGATGATGACGGAGGCCGCCGCCGTCTTGCCGGCCTCCATGCAGGTACCGGCAAGCGCCACCACCGGCACGCCGCGCACGTTGAGCGATGCGTCGTAATTGAGCGGCCTGTATCCGATTTTGGCCGTCACGCCGATGCGCTCGCCCAGATACGGAAAAGTGAGAACCACGCCCAGCACTTTGCAATCGAAGGGTTTGCCCTTGTCCGGCGTCGCCGAATCGCAGATACCGAGGACACCGCCAATGTTCAGCATTTGAATCACATCGCCGGGCTTGAGGGAGTCGGGGATGTGCCCCGAGTAGCCGAACAAGGCCTTGCGATGACCGAGTGCTCCGACCACCACGTCGCCGCGGGCGAGTTTCGCCATGCGGCCGCTGGTGAGCTCGAGCGTGTTGTAAGTCGACTTGTTGTTCAGTATTTCGACCACCACCACCACGCCTTCCTCGCAGGGGATCTGCGCGGCAACGCGGACCTCGTGGGCAAGCCCCAATGCCTGGGTCACCGATGCGATCTTGTCGACCATCAAGGTGCGCATGCCGCTCATGCGCCGGCCCTGTGATAGAAAATCCCCGTCAGCGCCAGCATCTTCGAATACCCGAGCGCGTCGGCCGGCGTCCATTCGCCGGCCGCTTCGCCATAGACGCCTTTGGAGGCCGTCATCAGCGAATGCGGCGAGGTCACGCCCTCGACAAATGCCGATCCGGGCCGGAACAGCACCGCGACCTCCCCGCTCACCCTCGCTTGGGAGGAAAGCAGCAGAGCCTCGATGTCGCGGCACACGGGGTCCAGGTGTTGACCCTCGTGCACCAGATCCCCGTAAGCTTGCGCCACCAATTCCTTGATGCGCGCCTGCTTCCCGGTCAACACCAATTTTTCGAGTTCGCGATGCGCCGTGAGCAGAACTTCCGCCGCGGGCGCCTCGAACGCTACGCGCCCCTTGGTGCCGATCACCGTGTCGCCCAGGTGAATTCCGCGCCCGATGCCGAAGGGTCCTGCCAGGGATTCGAGGCGCTCGATGATGCCAACCGGCGACATCGC
The DNA here is from genome assembly GCA_963758145.1 of uncultured Gammaproteobacteria bacterium. Classification (GTDB taxonomy): domain Bacteria; phylum Pseudomonadota; class Gammaproteobacteria; order Steroidobacterales; family Steroidobacteraceae; genus Bog-1198. The sequence continues at coordinate 186,228 of CAVWUK010000007.1, read as the reverse complement.
GATACCATCGAGGCTCGCCGGGACACCCGCATCGAAGCCGATGACGTGCCGCTCCGGGGCGCGCGCATGCGCAAACGCGTCCTTGGACAATACCCAGGCGCTCTCGGGAATGCTGCCCGCCGAAGTCAACGTTTCCTTGCCGCCGATGGTGACGCCCCACAGTCCTCGATTCACCGAATACGCGGCGCCGAACGGCGGAATCGGCAACCCGCGGTCCTCGAGGTACTTGAGCTGCTGCGCGCGTTGGAATGCCCGGTCGCGCACCGGGGCGATGATCTCGAGATCGGGTGCGAGCGTTCGCAATGCCACCTCGAACCGTACCTGGTCGTTGCCGGCAGCGGTGCAGCCGTGCGCCACCATCGTGCTTTTCATCGACAAGGCCAATTGCGCGATGGTCTGCGCCTGCAACACGCGCTCGGCGCCGACGCACAGGGGATACAGCCCGCCGCGGCGAACGTTTCCCATGATCAGGAATTTGAGCACCTCCTCAAAATAGGGCTGACGCGCATCGACCAATCGATGCTCGAGCGCGCCGAGCGCGGCCGCGCGGGCCGAGAGCGCCGCCGCCGCCGCCTGATCCAGGCCGCCGGTGTCCACGGTGACGGTGATGACCGGCCGCCCGTAGGTTTCCTTCAGCCAGGGCACGCAAAACGAGGTGTCCAAGCCACCGGAAAATGCCAGGAGAATGGGCTCCGCGCCCGCCGGGGTGGTCGATGTCATTGGCTCTAGATTCCGAAGATGGAGTGAAGGCGCGCCTGCAGCTTCTGCTGTTCACGGGTGCCTGAAGTCGCGATGAATATCGTATCGTCCCCCGAGATGGTGCCGATCACCTCGGGCCAGCGGGCGGTATCGATGGCCACCGCCACGCTTTGCGCCGCGCCCACCGTGGTCTTGAGCACGGTGAGATTGGGGCCGGCGGTCAGCACCGCGCTCACGAATTGTTTGAGTGTCGAAAAGTCATTCTTGACCGGCGCGCCGGGCTCGGGCAGCACATAGCGCTGCCCCAGTTTGGCCACGCCGAGCTCGCGCAAGTCGCGGCTCACGCTCGACTGGGTCGCGACGTGGCCTTGCTTGCGCAGCATCGCCACCAGCTCCGATTGGCGCCCGACCGACTGTTCGCGAATGATCTTCGCCAGCGTGGTGCGGCGCGCCGGCGCATTGGAATTGTCGGAATCCGATCTCAACACAGGCATCTCGATGGGCCGCAGTCATGCATAAAGTTGCGCAAAGTGTGCATAAAAATGCACAGGCCGTCAATGCGTTTTTTGGAATTTCTTGTACGCTATGCACATGCCGCTCGAGACCATCGAAGTTGAAACCGCGCCGAAGCCGAATGGCGCCGTCATCTGGCTGCACGGACTCGGCGCGGACGGCCATGATTTCGAACCGGTCGTGCCGCAAATCGTGCACCGGGGCGAGCGCGCCTGGCGCTTCGTGTTTCCGCATGCGCCGGTCCGGCCCGTCACCCTCAACGGCGGCATGAGCATGCGCGCCTGGTACGACATCGCGGGACTGGATCGAAGCGCGGCCGAGGACGTGCAAGGCTTTCGCGACACCGACGCGCTCGTGCGCCAACTGATCGCCAGGGAGGCGGCCCGGGGAATTCCCGTGAACCGGATGGTGCTCGCCGGTTTTTCGCAAGGGGGCGCCGTAACCCTGTACACGACCCTGCGTTACCCGGAGCGCTTGGCAGGCGCCATGGCGCTGTCTTGCTACCTGCCGTTGGCGAAGAACTTGCCGGCGGAGCGCGCGGCGGCGAACGACGGCGTGCCCATCTTCATGGCCCACGGAATGTCGGACCCCATGCTGCCGTTCGCGATGGGGCTGCAGTCGCGTGAGTTCTTGAGGGGCCTCGGATACGCGGTCGAATGGCATCAATACCCCATGCCGCACTCGGTCTGCGAGGCGGAAATCGCCGACATCCGCGAATTTTTGCACCGCGTGCTGCCCTAGCCGACTTGAAGTCGCGGAGGGTCGCCGCCGGAGGGCCGCTCATCGGGTGCAATTATTGTTACGTTCCAGTGACAAGCCCGTTGGCCGGGACTAAGCTTACCGGCCCATCATTTTAAACGGAGCGCATATCGTGGCACGCACCAAGTCGACAACTAAGGCGAAGCAAAGCGCGGCGGTGCGGCGGCTGAAGGCTGCGGCCAACAAGGCGGCCAAGTTTGCGGATGATGCCAAGCAGCTCGTACGGCTGGCGAAGACTGAGCTCAAAAAGGCGCGCAAGGCGGCGAAGCAGAGCAAAAAGGCTGCCAAGCAGGCACGAAAAAAGGTGGAGGACGCGCAGGCCGCGGACGCAGCGCGTGCCGCTCGAACCGCCCGCGCCCGCGAGCCGAAGGCGTCGGTAGCGTCGAAACAGACGAGCCCAGCGAAAGGCAATGGCACATCGACCACCCAGGCGGCGGCTAAATCATCCGGCACCCGCAAGCCCGCTTCCAAGCCGCGGCCGCTTGCAAAGCCTTCGGCGGCGGCGGTCGCGCGGTCGGTCATTACGCGTTTCCAAAGCGAGGCCGCCAAGGCGGCGCCCGCGGTGGTCAACCGGTCGCCGGAGGCCGGCTCGCGGACGGCAGCCCCGTAGATTCGTGAGGCCCGCTTGCCGCGTGGGGGCGGCGAGCGACTTACTAGGCAATCGGGAACAGGGTTGCGATCAGTACGGTCAGGAATAACGCTCCGACCAGCCCGATCAGCTGCCCGAGCACCCAGACCCAGAAAGCCTTGCGGGTGGTAAGGCCCTGAATTTCACTGAAGCCCATGACCTGCAGCACCACGCTCCAGAAGGCAAGCAGCACATAGGCAATGAACTGGGCATGCAGCAGCAATGCCACGAAGTCCTCGATATCGGCGCGCGGCACTTGCATGAAGGCGGCATCGCCGGCGAGCAGCACCGTCAGCAGCCAAATGCCCAATGACACGGCGATCGGCACGCTCCCGTAAGCAAGGACGTGGATCACTTGATTGCGCGTGGATTTGCCGCCCATCCGGTTGCCCAGCCGCTCATATATCTCGGCAAAAAGAAACAGGCTGGCCACACCCATGAGGGAGCCGCCGATCGCCGCCCTGCCCACGATGGATACCACACCGCTGGTTGCCGCGGCGTTCGTGGCACGGCTGAGCGCCAGCCAGCCGACCATGCCTTGCGCCGCGCCCAATAGGTAATCGAGGCGGCCGATGGGATGCGATGCCAGTTCGCGGAACACGCGGCGGGGTCGCAACCATACGTCGTGCAGCGGGCGGATCGGTTCACTTGGCATCACCCGAACAGCGTACGCAATCCTTCAGTGTGACTCCAGCATCGGGCGCAGATGACAGCAGACAATTTCGGGGCTACTCTCACCACGAGGAGCCGTCTGACTGTGAGGAGAATGCTGACCATGGCTAAGAAGAAAGGTAAGGGGAAGAAGCGTCCGGCAGCGAAGGCGAAAGCGAAGCGCGCGGCCGCGAAGGCGAGCGCCGCGAGGAAAAAGGCGCGGCCGTCAAGGAAGCCGAGCAAGCGGAAAGTTGCAAAAAAGGCGATGAAGGCCCGCAAGCCCAAGAAGGCGGCGAAAGCGAAGAAGGTTGCGCCGAAAAAATCGCCGGCCAAGAGCGCGCCCGTTGCCAAAAAGGCGGCAGCACCTGTGAAAAAACCGATGGCGAGTCCAAAGAGCGTCGCGCCGAAGGCGCCAGCACCGGCGCCCGCGCCCGTTCCCGCACCGGCCGCGACACTGCCCTTGGATCTCGGCCACGAACCGATGCCCGCATTGTCATCCTGGTCGAACCCGGAGCCCTCGGCGTCGTAGACGATCGCGCGCGCGGGCGAGACTAGCCGCGGATCAACCCGCGGAGGGTGGGTGCGGCGAAGCTGTCCGGGAATACTCGGGTGGCCAGGGATTTGCCATCGACGCGCAAATGTTCGTCGAGCACGCCCTTGAACACGCTGCGCAGGTCAAGAGTGGGCTTGAGGTCACGGTTCTCGAGCAGGTTATTCGTGGCAAGGCCCGGCCAGTCGGCAATCACGCGTCCGCCGCTTACGGCGCCGCCGGCAAGAAAGGCGCAACTGCCGGTGCCGTGATCGGTGCCGCGAGTGCCGTTCATGGCGGCAGTACGGCCGAATTCGGTGACGATGAGCACGGCGGTTTGCTCCCACAGGGTCCCGAGTTCCTCCGACAGGGTGCGCAATGCGTGATCGAGCCCCGACAGATGCTGCGCGAGAGTTCCTTTGACGCCGCCCTGATTGGCGTGTGTGTCCCAACCGCTCGCTTCGATGACCGCGATTTCCGGCCCCCCCTCGCTGTGCATCAGAGCGCCTGCCATGCGCGCTATTCCGCTCAAGCGATCGGTGGGGGGCTTGCCTGCCACTGCGGGCGTCCCCGCCACTGCTGGGGGCGCGGCCATGCCACCGCCCGCGGCGATCAGCTTTTCCGACTGAACGGCACCGCTCAAACGGGCCGAGAACCAATCGTCCCTGGAGTAAAGATCCGCCAAGCGCGCCAATAGATCTTCATCGACATCCGGTGTCTCCAGCGGCGACTTGGATAGTACCGGGGCATCGCCGCGCAGAATCAGAGGCACATTGAGGCTCACCGCGACGGCCCGCTCTTGACGGGGGCCGCGGGGCAACGACGTCAACGCGCGGTTGAGCCAGCCGTCCGCGGCACCCAGGGGGTGAGCCAGCCCGTTTTCCAGCACGTTCTGGCCGTCGAAATGTGACCGGTCGCGGTAGGGCGAAGCCACCGCATGGAACACGATCAATTCTCCGCCGAGGAATCGCTCGTGCAAAAACTGCAGCGATGGATGTAAACCAAACAAGGAGTTGAGTCCGAGCGCGCCATCGGCGGCGCCGGGCGCGGCGATCGCCAATTCGCGATGCAAGAGCGCGTAGTGAGGATCGCCATGGGGCGGCGCCGCGGCGAGCCCGTCCAACGCGCCGCGCAGGATCACGACCACCAAACGCGCCGATCCGCCCGTCTTGGCGAACAGCGCGGTCGGCAGGGCCGCGCTCGCGGCCAGGGCGCCGGCGCCCGCGAGAAAGCGGCGCCGCGTCACGGGGCAATTAGGCAGCCGCGCCGTCATCTGCGCTGAAACTCCGGGCTCATCAGCATTAGCGCCAGCGCCTGGCTGCCGGAGGATGCGCGCTTGAGCGCCGCCAGCGTGTCCGGGCGCACCAAGCCGCCGAGGCAGGACTCGGCAATATCGAGCGCGCTCTGACCCTGCTCGAAGCGCCCGGCGATCCGCGATGCCCACAGCACGCGATGCATCAGCGCATCCGGGCCGTCCCAACTCTTGGCCGTGTCGGCCCAGCCGGCGGGCGATCCGGGCGTATATTGCCGCTGTCCCAACAGATCGAAGCTGTGGATCACTTCTTGCGGTTTCTGAGGCGCCATGTCGAGGGCCCGCAACGTCGAAAACACGAAGTCCTCCGGCGTCTTGAATTTACCCGATTCCACCCCCCACGCTTCCGGCGCATCGATCAGAGCGGCGTACACCCGCGGCAAGTCGCCGCCGGATTGGCGGTAGGCACGGGCCACGCGCTCCACCGCCGCCGGTGGCGGATCATCGGCGACGAAGTGGCGGACCAACTTGGTGGCGATGAAGTGCGCCGTCGAGGGATGGGCCGCGAGGTCTTCGAGCACGGCGAGACCCTGCGCTTCGCCGTCTTGCGGGTACCTCTTGCCCAGAAAGGTTTTCGGGCCCGGTTCGTGCAGGTTGTCGCGAAAGTAAAAGCGGCCGACTTCGCCGCCGGCGAGCCGCCCGCCGCCGCCGCCGATGGACCACCCCGTGATGATTTGCGCAAAACTGGTGACATCCTGCTGCGTGTACCCGCCGTTCACGCCGAGGGTGTGAAGCTCGAGGATCTCGCGCGCCAGATTTTCATTGATGCCGAACCGGCGTCCGGGCGGCGCGGCCGCCGCAAAAAAGTGCGCCGCCGCACGGTGCGCCGCAGCCGAATCGGCGCCCGCCGAGAGCTGGTTGTCGAGAAACGCGATCATGGCCGGGTGTCGGACCGCGGCGGTCAGTAACTCGATGAATCGGCCGTTCACGTTGGGCCTGATCGCCTCGTTCTCGAGGGTGCCGGCCAAGCCGAACACCGCGCCCTTGTCCGCGGAGATCGCAAAGTGGTTGCTCCAAAAGTGCACCAATCTTTCGCCGAAGGGTCGCGTCGTGGCGGCGGCGCTTTGCGCGCGCGCCAGTACCTGAGCGTGATAGTGGGGCTGGTATGCCTCGCGCAGGGCATTACCCAGGCCGTTGGCGTCCGCGGCGGATGATGCGTCGTTCTTGTGCTCGCGCCGCTCTTCGCGCGCCGCTATCGCGGCCGCGATGATCTGGTCCGAGGGCGCGAGCGTGCCGGCGCCGGCGCCGGAGAGCGCGACTGCGCCCTGCGTCTGCGCCCGCAGCCAACCGCGCGGATCCCGTGCCGCCGCATGCAGCTCGCCCGGGCGGGCGCCCAAACCGAAGCGCATGACGGCGATTTCTGTTTGCAGCATTGCCTAGGCAACGTCGGCGCGATCGCATGGTTGACCGCGCACACGGCGGGGCGGGCTGCGATTACCGCGTTATGTCGCGTAGCGGGACCTTGGCGCCGGCGTCGAACCACTGTTCGATCAAGCGGTACGAAATCGACTGGGGCGTAGGCAGCATGCCGATCGTGTTGGCGATGTCCGCGCGCGTGAACCAGCGCGCATCTTCGAGCTCCTGATCCCGGAGGTGCACCTCGCGGGTCACCGCATGCGCGGTGAAGCCGAGCATCAGCGAACTCGGAAAGGGCCACGGCTGCGAGGAATGATATTCGATGCTGTCCACGGTCACGCCCGTTTCCTCGAGGACTTCGCGCGCCACGGCATCCTCGAGCGATTCTCCGGGTTCGACAAATCCCGCGATCGTGGAATATCGTCCGACCGGCCACGCGGCCTGCCGGCCGAGCAGTGCCCGCTCGCCGTCGTTCACCAGCACGATGATCGCCGGATCGATGCGCGGAAATTGCTCGTGACGACAGGCGGGATTGGTGCATACGAGGACGTGGCCGCCCTTGGCGGGCGCGGTCCCGGCACCGCAGAGACCGCAGTGGCGGTGCCGGCGCCGCCAAGTGACCATGGCGCGCGCGTAGCCGAGGAGTCCCGCTTCATCGGCCGGCAGCATGGATGCCACCAGTCGCAAGTCCTCGAAGCGCGTGCCCGGCGGCGCCGCGGGCGGATCGTTGGATTCGATCTCATAGGCAAAAAGGTTCGTATCCTCGCGCAAACCCAATAAAATCAGATCCCCGGGATGCGGTTGGGGCGAAATTTCCTTCAGTTCCAACGCGGCCGCGCGCGGCGGATCGCCTTCGGCGATCAAACTGCGCGAGTTCCAAATCGGCATCGCGCGGCTGCGCGCATCGGCGAGCGCATTCTCGAACCAGGCACCGTTCGAGCGCAGATGGGCCGCCCGCTCCAAATACGCCCCGGCGAACACGTTTCTGCTGCGCATGGAGCGAATTCTAGCAGGGCACGGGATGCTCGTTGACTCCGTAGAACACGGCTCCGGAGCCCGCCGCCTCGCAATTCGCGCAGGTGGGGCGGCGCTTGGCCAGCAAATCGCGCAACCGCACTCCGCCGCAGTCGGCGCAGCGCGCGATTCCGAGCTCATCGCGCCGCGCGAGCGCGAACAGCAAGAACCATGCATGCTCGAACGAGATGTTCGCGGGAGCGTGCAGCTCGAGGTAAGCCTCGTAGACCTGGCACAGCAGGGTGCCCGATTCGAGCGATCCGATCCGGTAGCGCGACTCGAGCCCCAAAAAAGTGCCGCGCAATAATCCGTACAAGACGTACAGGCTCGCCAGCTGCGCGGCTTGGAAACTAAGTTCAGGATTTCTGAAGAAAAATGCCGCTTGGCGCGGGGACTTGCCACGATGCCTCTGCACCGATCTTGTGCCGTCGCTCAGCACGTAGCTGCGGTAGAGCTTGCGGATCCGATCATCGCTCAAGCCGGTCCATTGGCGAATCGTAAAGGTGCGCGCCTCATGGCGGATCAGGCGCAGCGCCAAATCGAAACGCTGCCGGTCGCGGGTGTAACGGTCGTCGGATACTCTCATTGGCGGCTCCTCATGTGACGTGCAATTCGCGAGGTTTCGGGTCAAAAAGAATTTGACAGAAATTAATCACAAAGTTAGCGTGCCTGCCAAGGGTTCGGGGTGCCGATTGGCGATGCGTTCGCAGGGAAATGCACCGCAACCGGTCCAAAGGAGCCCGAATTCAACGGAGGGACGGTCATGCAGGAAGCATTCATCGGCGGCTGGGACCGCGAGGTCCATTTTTCGGTCGAGACCCTCGGCACGGTGCACGACCTGAATCACCGGTTCATGGACCTGGTTGGCGCGCCGGCTGACGGTTGGCCGCCGGCCGGGCGGCTCAAGCTGCCCGCCGAAGTGTCGGCGCAAGTCGCGCCGCTCTGCGCGGCCCAGAGAGCGGCCGCCGCCCATTGTCCCTACGCGTTGTTCGATTTGAGATTTCACGACGGCGATCATTGGCGCGCGCGGCTTGGCAAAGCCGACCATTGGCGCGTAGCCGATGAGTGGGTGCCCGAAGACGACACGGTCAATTTTGTCCGGCTTGCCCTCTTTTATGCTTGGCACGTCGCCTCGACAGCCAATCTCCCCGGACAGCTGCTCCTCGGGATGAGCGAGCTTACGGCGTGGGCGTTCCGAAACATGACCTTGAACCGTCTGCCGGCGCTGGTCGCGGTCGAAGTCGACACGTTGACCGCGCGCTGGTGCACCAACGGCGTCTTTTGGGGCGCTCTGGTGCGTGCCGCGTCGCGCACGGACGCGATGCGACTGCGCCGCGTTCAGCTGTTCGGCCTGCAACTCGCGGCCGCGGCGCGCTTGCCGTAGCACGCCGGCGCCGCCGAAGCGCCTAAGTTGCGGCGGGAGCCTCACGCAGTTTAGGCTACGCCGCTCTTATGCAAGCCCTCGTCCTTCGCCAGCTCACCAAGACCTACAAGAACGGCATCAAGGCGCTCAAAGGCATCGATCTCGAAGTCGCGGAGGGCGACTTTTTCGCGCTGCTCGGCCCGAACGGCGCCGGCAAAACCACGATCATCGGCATCGTCACATCGCTGGTCACCAAGACCGGCGGCGCCGTCGAGGTCTTCGGTCACGATATTGACCGGGAACTCGAGGCGGCAAAATCCTGCATCGGCGTGGTGCCGCAGGAAATTAATTTCAACATGTTCGAGACCTTGTTCACGATTGTGGTGAACCAGGCCGGCTTTTACGGAATCCCGCGCCCTCTCGCCAAGCAACGAGCCGAAAAATATCTCAAGCAATTGCAGCTTTGGGATCGCCGCCATTCGATCGCGCGTTCGCTTTCGGGAGGCATGAAGCGGCGCCTCATGATTGCCCGGGCCCTGATGCACCAGCCGAAGCTTTTGATTCTGGACGAACCAACCGCCGGAGTGGACATCGAAATCCGCCGCTCAATGTGGGATTTCCTTCGAAATATCAACGACGAAGGCACGACCATCATTTTGACCACCCATTATCTGGAGGAGGCCGAAAACCTTTGCCGCAACGTCGCCATCATCGAAGGCGGCCGCATAATCGAGCGCGACAGCATGCCGAACGTGCTGCGCAAGCTGCAGACGGAAGTTTTTGTCTTCAATTTGAGCGAATCGAGAACGGCTCCGCCGCAACTCGCAGGATTCGAGGCGAACCTCACCGACGATCACACGCTCGAAATCGAAGTCTCCAAGGGGCAAAGGCTGAACGATATCTTTGCGCAACTTTCTTCGCAGGGAATCGATGTCAACAGCATGCGCAACAAAGTCAATCGCCTCGAAGAACTGTTCGTCCGCCTGGTAGACGACAGCATGCGCTCGGCCGTCAAGGGTCAATGAGAATGACCGCCTCGCGCGCACGCAGCGAATGGATCGGGTTCAGCACCATCGTCATCCGCGAATTCAATCGCATCGTGCGCATCTGGGGCCAGACCATCGTGCCGCCGACGGTTACGGCGACGCTCTACTTCGTGATCTTCGGCAGCCTGATCGGCAGGCGGGTCGGATTGGTCGGCGGCTACGATTACATGCAGTTCATCGCCCCCGGCCTCATCATGATGACCGTCATCACGAATTCGTTCGGCAATGTGGTGTCCTCGTTCTTCGGCGCCAAGTTCGGCAAGCACCTCGAGGAGCTGCTGGTGTCGCCCATGCCCAATTGGCTGATCCTGTCGGGCTATGTGGCCGGAGGCATAGTGCGGGGAATGCTGGTCGGGTCGGTCGTCACCATCGTCGCCCTGTGCTTCACACATCTCGCCGTGCAGCATTTTCTCGCCATTCTCTCCGCCGTATTGTTGACCAGCGTGGTCTTTTCGCTCGGCGGGTTCGTCAATGCGCTGTTCGCCAAGAATTTCGATCATATCTCCTGGTTCCCCACCTTCGTGCTCGCGCCGCTCACGTATCTGGGCGGGGTGTTTTATTCGATTAAAATGCTGCCGGGCTGGGCGCAAATTGTCTCGCACGCAAATCCCATTCTGTATATGGTGAGCGCATTTCGTTACGGGTTCCTCGGCAGCTCCGACGTCGATCTGCGGCTGGCCTATGGGATCATGGTATCGGCCGCAGTGTCGATGTTCGCGCTGGCCTTGGGTTTGCTGAACAAGGGAACCGGCATTCGCGATTGAAGCAGAGTACGGCGTGAGGGGCTCCTTAGTCTTCCTCACCGCCGCCGTTGTCGTGTATCGTGGGGCAGGACGTTGCGATAATTTCAAGGAGACGACTGATGAGCGAAGAGAAGCAGCAGAAATTCACGGCCAAGGTGCGCCGAGGTTTGGTGTGGGTCCATGCGGTGGCCGGCGCCGAGCTGGCGAAGAAAAAGGCGGAGGCACCCGGCGTAAGAATAGAGGGGTTTACGGCCAGCGAGCTCGCGGACGTGGAATCGGCGCTGACTTGGATCAGCCAAAACAAAGAATCGCAGGGTTCGGCTCCCGGCTGATGCCGCGCGGCGCGTCATGGCGCGGAATCGCGGCATATGCCGATCGCGGATGAAAATCCGCGGATGAGCTCTCCAAAAATGGATTCGCAGCAGGAGGCTTTGGAAAGGAGTGCATTACACTAGTGCCATGGCACGGAAACGCGCATTGGTGGTCGACGATTCGAAGTCGGCTCGCGTCATCCTGAGCCGCATGCTGGAAAAGTACGACATTGAAGTCGACATGGCGGATTCGGCCGAGCAGGCCATCGAATATCTCAACCACGATCGTCCCGATGCGATATTCATGGACCACCTCATGCCGGGCATGGACGGACTTCAGGCGTTGCAGGCGATCAAGGGCAACCCGCAGACCGCCACGATCCCGATCATGATGTACACCTCGCAGGAGGGAGAGGTGTATGTCGGCCAAGCGCGCGCACTTGGCGCCATGGGTGTGCTTCCCAAACAGGTCAGGCCGGTCGATGTATCGAAGGTGTTGTATGAGCTGCATCTGTTGCCGGACCGGCGGGACATGACCGACCCCGGGCTCGCGCCGGCCGACATGGACCAGCCGGCTGTGATGCCCTCGGTGGTGCCGGGGCCTGCAGGGACCTATGTTCCCGGGTCGCCCGTCCCTTCGGCGCACGTGCCGGAATGGGGACGCCGTCTCGAGAGCGCCCTCAAACAACAATCCATCGACATGCGGCGCTTCATCGTCGCCAGCCTCGACGGCATCGCCACCCGGTTGGCGGCCGATTTGCGCCACGCGGCGCCGCCGGCCGCCGCGGCGGAATTGCCGCCCCCTTCGCCCAAGCGGCAGCCGCTATGGCCGTGGGCGGCGTTCGGCGCTGCCTTGCTGATCGCGGCGGCATGCGCCGCGCTGTGGGAGTCGACGAGGGCGGATTTGAGCCAATCGCGCGCCGAACTCGCGGCCTTGCATTCCGCGAACGCGGAGCTGCGCCATGCGCAGGATGATCTCGCCGCGGCGGTGAAGGATCTTACGGCGGCGGTTGCGTCAAGCGCGGCGAATGCGTCCAAGCCGCCATTTGCAGCGGTGTTGCCGCGTGCCGAACCGGTTCCGTACGGCGAAATACCCTTCGACCGCAGCCGGCTCGAGGTGCTGCGCGATCTGTTGGCGAAGCTCGAAGCCCAGGGTTTTCGCGGCGTGGTGACCGTCACGAGTTTGACCGGCCTGTTTTGCCTCAGCGGCAATGCGGCCGACGGTTTCGCGCCGGCCAATGCGGTTTTGCCGGCCGCTAAATGCGATCTGGTGGGCAATCCGTTCGACGAATCGCTGACCGGGCAACAACGCGAGTCGCTGGCATTCGCCAACCTGATCGCCAGTGTGCGCCAGCGGACATCCGGCGCGATCACCGTCGCCTTGGAAAATGCCGGTTCCTCGCGGCCGGGCATTCCGTATCCGCCGCGCAGCGAGGCCCTGACCGCGGGGGAGTGGAATCGGGCTGCGGCGGCGAACAACCGCGTCGAGTTTGCGGCGGAGCCGAGCGCGCCAAAGTGATGGTTGCCGGCCGCGCCGGTTCTAGAACGCGACCCTGACGAAGAATTCCGGGCCCTTGGTGCTGACATTGAAGTAGCCCGTATTTCCTGTCTCGGTCGATGAAAGATTTGCCTTGACACCGTTGTAGCCCAGGGCGAAAGACACGTTGGGGCGGAACCGATACAAAGCATCGAGCTCGAAGAAGCCGAGCGATCCGTCGAAATGATTGACGTGAACGTCCAGGTATTGAACGCGGCCGTCGAAATAAAAGCGCTTGCTCGCCACCCAGGTGGCGTCGATGCCCGGTGTGGGGTAAGGCCCCGCCGCCGTTTCCAGCTGATTTATGTGGACGGCGTCCGTCTGCACCTTCGCCTGAGAGGAAATGTCGACGGCGGTGATGCCCAGGGTCGCCGCGATCTCAAGTTTCTCGCTGCGCCAGAAGGAATAGCCGTATGTGAGGGTGAACAGGCGCAGATTGAGCAGCGACTGCAACGGGTCGCCGGGCTGAAGCACGGCGTCCCGAAACACGATCGGTTCGGCGACGGTGGCGTTGCCGCTTCGGTCGAGCGTGAAATAGTCGAAGCGCAGCCGGTTTCGATCACCGGCGCGCACCATCACCTGGAATTTTGGCTCCACATCCGAGCTGTCGAGGCCAAACTGATTCTCCCCGCTGATGACCGTGCCCGGCAATCCGGTGCTGCTGTCGACTTGCAGGGTGGTCGATGAGGAGGTGAATATGGCGCCGAGCGATACGCGTATGCGGTCATCGGTCGGACTCGCGTAGTCGCCGTCCGCATGCGCGAAGCCCGCGAGGAACCCGAGGCCCAGCGCGGCGATGCCGTATTTCATCATGGTCGTGCTCTCCTCAGCGGCAACATGATCCGTTGCAGCCCTCCTCGGTTTGGCCCCCAGCGAGGGCGTGATGCGCTCCAGCACGTGTGCGGCGGCAGCGCGCCAACCCGTGAGTTTGCCGCCATAGATGCCCACCACGCGCGGATATGGATCACGGTCGGCGGTAAAAATGCTTTCGCGTGAGCGGTCGAAGGCCGCTTGCGAGGCGGCCGGCAACACGCGCAGTCCGGCAAAGCGCCGTAGGATGTCGGCGCGGGTCACGGCGCTCAACGCCGGGAAATAGCGGCGCGCCACCGCAAGCAGATACTCTTCCTCCTCGGGCAGCGGCTGCACGCGATCCGGCTCGCCGTGATATGGGGTCTCGGTGGTGCCGATCAAAGTCGAGCCCTGCCAGGGCATGACGAATACGGCGCGTCCGTCGCTTGGACTCTCGACGTAGTAAATGCCGCGTGCGAGCTGCATGGGCAATACGATGTGGGTTCCTTGCACCAGATCGACGTCGGGCACCGCAATGGCCGGCCGGATGGCGCGTGCGACCGAGGGGGCCCAGGGGCCCGCGGCGTTCACCAAAACCAGCGCGCGGCACTGGGTGCTCGCACCATCGCACTCAAAGGTCACCGTGACGCCCTCGTCGTCCAGGCTCGCCGCCGTGAAACTCGCCGGCATCGCCAGCTCGCCGCCGAGCGAGCGAGCCGAGTCGATCACCGCACGGGTGAGTTCCGCATCGTCGGTCTGCGCATCGTAGTAGCGAATCACGGTTTCGAGGTTTCGCGTCTCGAGTCCGTCGAGCTGCGGCCAATCGCGCTTCGGAACGACGCCGAAGCGCGTGCTGGGGTCGAAGCCGCCCAGCAGCGCATACACCGAGAGTCCCAATTTCAACTGCCAGGGGCGGCGGCGAGTATCGGCGTAGACCGGAATGAAAAAGGGCTTTAGTTCGACCAGACCGGAGGCGATTCGCAGAAGCACCGCGCGTTCGTGCAAGCTTTCGCGAACCAAGGCGAACTGGCCGGACTCGAGGTAGCGCAGGCCGCCGTGAATCAATTTGCTGGAGCGGCTCGAAGTGCCGCTCGCGATCGCGTGCTTTTCGATGAGCAGACCGCTGTGGCCTGCCGCGGCGGCCGCTTGAAGCACGCCGGCTCCGTGAATACCGCCGCCGACGACGATCACATCGTATTCTTTCATTTGGCTCTAAGGTGAGTGAGGCTGCTAGGATGAGGGAATACGCGCAAACACACAAAAAAGGCCGGCATTGTCGCCAATAGCGAACAGCTGCGGCGGCGGACTCATTTGCGCTCGCGCTTGTCCTCGAATTCCACCACGGGCGCACCCGAGGTGACCTCAATCTCGCCGTCGACGATCGCGCCCTTGGCGATGGCGACGGTGCGCGCGCTGACGCGGCCGCGAATCACGGCGGTGCGGCCGATTTCCAATTTGTCCTCGACCTCGAGTCCGCCGGTGATTTTGCCGGCGATGATCGCTTGCCGGGCCCGGACATTGCCGTGCCAGCTGCCGGTTACCGATAAATTCAAGCCGCCGTCCAATTCGCCGTCGCCGTGAACCTCGCCGGAAACCACGAATTGACCCGTGCCGCGGATATTGCCGACGACGACCGACTCCGCACCAATGAAAGTCGGGGTCACCGAGGCGTGCTCGAAGAGGCGGCGCTCGAAGAGGCGGAGTTCCAAGAGGGGGCGTTCCAAGAGGGGGCGCTCGAACAGGCGGCGTTTTGGTTCGCTCATCAGCCTTTATTACCCCATCTGCGCCGGACCCTGATGTGACGAGCTTGGCGGCACCGACAGACGACACGAATCGAAGTAGAATAATCGCGAGGCCAAATGGCTGATTCGAGTGGAATATGTTGACCAATAAAATCGTTTTGACGGTTTGCTGCGCGGTTGTAATCGGACTTTCGGGCTGCAGCCGCCAGCAAAGCGACTGGCAAAAGGCACGTGAAGCCAATACCGCGGATGCCTACGAGCAATTTCTGAAGAAGTATCCGAGCGGCGAATTCACGGCCCAAGCCCAGGCTCGCGTCAAGGAGGTCTACGAGGAGCGCGACTGGCAAAAGGCGCGCGATGCCGATACACCGGAAGCGTACCAGGCGTTTGTGAAGCAGTATCCTGAAGGCAAATTTACCGAGGAGGCGCGGATTCGGGTCGAGAATTTCACGCTGGCGCAGACGCCGGCGTCGGGGACCGTGTCCGGCGCGCCCCCAGGCAACGCACCTGGAGCCAACGAACCCGGGGCTGCTCCGCCGCCGACGAGTTCACCCGCAGCGAAGCCCGCCGCGCCGCCCGCATCGGCTCAGCAGCATGCGGGCGGCGCGGCCCCTCATCCAGGTTCCTACGGCATTCAGCTCGGTGCGTTCAAGTCGGGCGCCGCGGCGGCCGAGAGGCGCTGGGCTCACTTGCAAAAGCAATATCCAGACCTGCTCAAGGGTCTGTCATCGAAGGTCGCGCCGAAGAAGACCGCGACGGGTACTCTCTACCGCCTGCAGGCTTTCGGCGTGACCAAAAGCCATGCCCGCGCAATCTGCAAGAGTCTGAAGGCCAAATCGCAGGCCTGTGTCGTGGTGCGACGAGCGGCATAGAGTCGACCGCCAGCGGCGCGCATTGTCGAGCTGTGTCACCGGACTGACAAATCCTGTCAGTCCGGATGTTTGCCCAATAATGCTAATTTATTGAGTTTATTGGTATTTCTAATCTGGCATGGGTATTGCTTGCGTCCATTGCGTATGCAATCGGCAATCGTCGCCATGTTGAGTCTTCCCGATAGTCCCGAGGCGGCCTTGTTGGTGCGCCGCGCCGACGGCCAGTTTGCCCTCGAAAGAGTCGATGCCCGACTGGCGGCTGCCGCGCGGGTTGCCGCCAACTGGTTCCGGAAGAGCGCAGGCGCCGCGGCTGCCTGTACCGATGGGTATCCCGCTTTGCCGGTCGTCGCGGGCCTCGACATGGATTGACGGGCCTTGGCCCATTTCTAGAGTTGCCCCCACCGTTCTCCCTGGGCGCCGCGGTTCAGCTTCCCCCGCTCGCGGCGCTTTTTTTTATTACTCGAGCGCCAGGGCTGGGCCGACCCGATTGCCGCGCCGCTATTCGCCGATGCCGAGCTGCGCCAACACAAAGGCGTATTCCATCGCGGTTTCCCGATAGCGCACGAATCGGCCGGATTTGCCGCCGTGGCCGGCTTCCATGTCGACGTGCAGCAGCAGAGGATTGCGGTCGGTCTTGCGCGTGCGAAGCTTCGCGACCCACTTGGCGGGCTCGTAGTACTGCACCTGGCTGTCCCACAAGCCGGTCGTCACAAGCATGGCCGGATACGGCTGCGCCCGGACGTTGTCATAGGGCGAATAGGACAACAGGTACTCGTAGCAGCGCCGGTCGGCGGGGTTTCCCCATTCATCGTATTCGTTCGTGGTGAGCGGGACGCTCTCATCCAGCATGGTAGTGACCACGTCGACAAACGGAACCTGGGCGATGATGGCCCGGTAATCCTGCGGACTCATGTTCGCGATGACGGCCATCAACATGCCGCCGGCGCTTCCGCCCATGGCAAAGACCTTGGACGGCGCCGCATAGCCCCTGGCCACCAAATCATGGGTGACGTCGATGAAGTCGTTGAATGAATTGCGCTTGTTGAGGAGTCGCCCATCATCGTACCAGGCACGCCCGAGTTCCTGGCCGCCGCGCACGTGCGCGATCGCATAAACGAAGCCGCGATCGAGCAGGGTGAGACGCGCGGACGAGAAGACCGGATCCATCGACAGGCCGTATGCACCGTAGGCGTACTGCAGCAGCGGCGCGGTGCCGTTGCGCTCGAAGCCTTTGCGGTAGACGATCGACACCGGGATGCGCTTGCCGTCGCGCGCCGGCGCAAAGAAAAATTCGGACTGGTAGTTGGCGGGGTCAAAGCTTCCGAGCACCGGATCGCGTTTGAGCAGTTCTCTCTCGCCGGTGCGCGCGTTGTAGTCGTACACCGTCGTCGGGGTGGTGAGCGACGAATAGGTGTAACGCACGATATCGGTGTCGAGCTCGGGGTTGGCCGAGATATCCATGCTGTAGGCGGGTTCCTCGCTCGAGATGAAGAACGCCCCGGGCTCCGCGACAAGGGCGCCGGGGACAGGGGCGTCGGGGGCAAGGGCCCGCGCCGGCAACAACGGCTGAATGCTGATTTTTTTCAAGCCGCCGGTGCGCACCGTCAGCGCGATGCAGCGCGCGAACACCTCGAAGTCTTGGATAAACGTATCGTCCCGGTGCGGAACCAGGTCGCGCCAGCGGGCGCGATCCGCCGTCTCGTCGATGGGCGCCTGCATGAGGCGAAAATTGAGCGCCTGCCAATTGGTGCGGACGATGAACCGATCGCCCAGGTGCTCGATCTGGTATTCGTGATCGGGTTTGTGCGCCAGAAAGACCTTGAACGACAGCGCGGGATCGCCGGCCTCCGCGTACCGCCACTCCGAGGACACGGTGCTTTCCATGTAGATGAAAATGAAGCGCTCCGACTTCGACTTGACGACGCCGGTGTAGAAGCTCCGATCGGTCTGGGTGAACACCCGCGTATCCGCGTCGGCTTGGTCCCCCCTACGATGCTTCTTGACGTGCAGCCCAAGCAAGGTCTCGGGATCCTTCTCGACATAGAGCACGGTGGCGTTGTCGTTGGCCCACGCGATGTTCGCCTCGACGTTGTTTATCGAGTCGGCGAGGATTTCGCCGCTCTGCAGATTTTTGAGGCGCAGGCCGTACTGGCGCCTGCCGACCGTGTCCTCGCAGAAGGCGAGCCACCGCGAGTCGGGCGACACCTCGATGGCGTCCAGCCGATAGTACTCAAGTCCTGCCGCGCGTTCGTTCGCGTCCAAGATGACCTGCTCGGGCGCATCCTTTGAGTCTTTGCGGCGCGCAAAGATCGGATGCTCCTTGCCGGGCTCGAACCGTGCGTAATACCAGTATCCATTCTTGCGATAGGGAACGGTGGCATCGTCCTGCTTCAGGCGCGCGATGATCTCGGCATAGAGTTTGTCCTCCAGCGGCTTGATGGCCGCCAACTGCCGCTCCTTGTAAGCGTTTTCCGCCTGAAGGTATGCCAAAACCTCGCGGTCCCGCCGCTCGTCGTCGCGCAGCCAGTAATAGGGGTCGATGCGCTCGCCATATGGCGATGCGACCGGATGGGGGTGCGCCGGGGCCACGGGAGCATCGCCGAGGGCGGCAGACCTTGAGGGGGAATCGCTATCGGGCGGGTTCATGGCTTCGCTTACTTGTCCTCGGGAGAGGCGGGAGTATAGTCAAGCTTAGAGGCGTTTCAGTTCTCGAATAACGCTTAAAGTGCATACGGGGGTTCCAATGCAGACCGTCGATCACCTGTTGCGCGTCAAAGGCGGCCACGTCTATTCGGTCGCGCCGACCGATTCGGTCCTGCACGCGATCGAATTGATGGCCGATCATCATCTCGGTGCGCTCCTCGTCATGACCGACGGGTCGCTGCTCGGCATCATTTCCGAGCGCGACTACGCCCGGAAGGTCATTTTGAAAAATCGCTCCTCGCACGATACGGCGGTGAGCGAGATCATGACCGCGCCCGCGGTTACGGTGGCGCCTCACGACACGGTGCATCATTGCATGCAACTCATGACCGAGGGCCGATTCCGGCACCTGCCGGTCCTGGATTCCGGGCGCGTGGTCGGAATCCTGTCGATCGGCGATTTGGTGAAGGCCGTGATGGAGGAGCAGAGTGCGCAGATCGAGCAGCTGGAGCGCTACATAGCCGGTTGACCCTTGTTTGACTCCTGGGGCCCATCGGCCAGGAACGGTTGACGACACTCGCCACCCCGGTATTATGAGCCATTGCACTGGCGCAAGAGCCCGGTCGCCCGACCTGGCGCTGTCATTAACGTTGCGCGCCTAGAACCGAGTTAAGGGTTTGTTTTCGCAAGATCTCTGCGGATCGACCGCAGGGTTGCGGTTATGCACGGACCTCTCATATGGCGAATGAGCAAATTGCCTCGAGCCGAATGAATGCGCATCTGCGGACGGATCCGGACGGGCCGGATCCGCGCGCCGCGGACTGGGGTCTTTATCGATCCGCCTATGACAGGGATTCCTGCGGGTTCGGATTGATCGCGAGCCTCGATGACAGACCCAGCCGCTGGGTGCTGCAAACCGCCATCAGCTCCTTGAACCGCCTCACCCATCGCGGTGCGGTAGCCGCCGACGGCAAGACCGGCGACGGCTGCGGGCTCCTGATCAAGGCGCCGTCGCGCTTCCTGCGGGCCGTGGCGCATGAGGCGGGACTCGTGCTCGGCGCGCATTTCGCCGCCGGATTCGTCTTCTTGAATCACGACGAGCGCAAGGCGGCGGAGGCGCGCCGCGTGCTGAAGAAGGAGATCGAGCGGGAGAAGATGGGCGTCGCCGGATTCCGGGTCGTGAACATAGATCCATCGGCTTGCGGCGCCGAGGCGCTCAAGACTTTGCCCCGCATCGAACAGGTGTTCGTCAATTCCGGCGCCGACATGGACGAGGCCACGTTCAATCGCCGGCTGTACATGGCGCGGCGTCGCAGCGAAAAGATCCTGGAGAGCGTGGATCCCGTGTTCTACATCCCATCCCTGTCGGCGAGCACCATCGTCTACAAGGGCATGGTGATGCCGCAATACCTGGCGCAGTTCTATCCCGATCTCGTGGATCCGCGGATGGAGGCGTCGGTCGTGGTGTTCCACCAGCGCTTTTCCACCAACACCCTGCCGCAGTGGCGGCTGGCACACCCCTACCGTTATCTCGCGCACAACGGCGAAATCAATACGGTGCAGGGCAATCGGTCCTGGGCGGTGGCGCGCGGGCCCCTGTTTCGCTCGCCGCTGTTGCCGGATCTGGGCGATGTGCTGCCGGTGGTTTCGCTGACGGGGTCGGATTCTCAGTCGCTCGACAATATGCTCGAGCTGCTGCTGATGGGCGGGCTCGATCCCATGCACGCCATGCGCATGCTGGTGCCTCCGGCTTGGCAGTCGGTCGACATGATCGATCCCGATCTCAAGGCTTTTTACGAATACTACGCGACGCATATGGAGCCGTGGGACGGCCCGGCCGGCATCGTGCTCACCGATGGCCGGTATGCATGCTGCACACTGGATCGCAATGGGCTTAGGCCTGCGCGCTGGGTGATCACCAAGAATCGACACATCACCATCGCTTCCGAGGCGGGGGTTTGGGACTACGCCCCCGAGGACGTGGTGAGCAAGGGCAAACTCGGTCCCGGTGAAATTCTGGCGCTCGACTTGCAGACCTCCGAATTGATGAACACGCGCCAGGTCGATGATCTGCTCAAGAGCCGCCATCCGTACAAGGTGTGGCTCAAGAAGGGCGTGCGCTACCTGCAAACCGATCTCATCGATCCACGCCTCGCGGCCGAGCCCTTCGATCGGGACACGCTGGCGGTGTTTCAGAAGATGTTCAATATTTCGGCCGAGGAACGCGACGAGATCGTCCGGGTTCTCGCCGAGGACGAGAGCGAAGCGGTCGGCTCGATGGGGGATGACACGCCGATGCCGGTTCTGTCGAAGAAGGTGCGCTCGCTCTACGACTATTTTCGTCAGCAGTTCGCCCAGGTCACCAATCCACCCATCGATTCCCTGCGCGAAAGCATCGTCATGTCCCTGCAAACCCAGATCGGCCCGGAGTGCAACATCTTCGTGCCGGCGCCGCAGCATGCCGAACAGATCGTGCTGAGTTCGCCCGTTCTGTCGCAGCGCAAACTGCGGCAAATCGTGGCGCTGGCGGACTCGGGTGTGCCGAACGAGTTTCTCGATCTGCAATTCCCCGTCGAGATGGACCTGAAGACCGCGATCCTCGCCGTATGCGATCAGGCGGAAGCGGCGGTGCGCGCCGGCAAGCTGGTGCTGCTCCTGTCCGATCGCTATCCGGTGACGGGCAAGATGCCCATTCACGCGCTTCTCGCCACCGGAGCGGTGCATCATCGTCTGGTGAGCACGGGGTTGCGCTGCAAGTGCAATATCCTGGTCGAAACCGGCACGGCGCGCGATGCGCATCATTTCGCCTGTCTGTTGGGCTATGGGGCGACCGCGGTGTATCCGTATCTCGCCTACCAGACCTTGTTCGACCTGTTGCGCAAAGGTGTGCTGAAAATGGATGCGGACACACGCCAGGAGCTGGGCCGGAGCTACCGGCGCGGGATCCGCAAGGGCCTTTTCAAGATCATGTCCAAGATGGGCATCTCCACCATCGCGAGCTACCGCAGCGCGCAATTGTTCGAGATCGTGGGTTTATCAGAAGAGGTGGTAACGCTCTGTTTCGCGGGCTCGGAAAGCCGCATAGAGGGCGCGGATTTTGCCGACCTGAAGACCGATCAGGAGTATTTGACGCGGCGCGCGTGGGACCCGGCCGAGAGCGTGAGCCAGGGCGGCTTGCTCAAGTACATGCATGGCGGGGAGTACCACATGTACAACCCGGATGTGATCGCGACGCTGCAATCGGCGGTGATGTCGGGCGATTACGATCAATACAAGCAGTACGCGGCGCTGGTCAATGAGCGGCCGATTTCCTGCATTCGCGATATGCTGAAACTGAAATACAGTGAGCCCGGGATTCCGCTCGAGGAGGTGGAGCCTATCACGGCGATTTTCAAACGCTTCGACAGCGCCGGCATGTCGCTGGGAGCGCTGTCCCCGGAGGCGCACGAAGCGCTCGCGATCGCCATGAATCGCTTGGGTGCACGCTCGAACTCCGGCGAAGGGGGCGAGGATCCGCAGCGTTACGCCACCGAGAAGAATTCGAAGATCAAGCAGGTGGCGTCGGGGCGCTTCGGCGTGACCCCGGAATACCTGATCAATGCCGAAGTGCTGCAGATCAAGATCGCGCAGGGCGCGAAACCGGGCGAAGGCGGCCAGCTGCCGGGCCACAAGGTGAACGAGATGATCGCCCGCCTGCGTTTTGCGCGCCCCGGGGTGGGGTTGATTTCGCCGCCTCCGCACCACGACATCTATTCCATCGAGGATCTGGCGCAGTTGATCTTCGACCTGAAGCAGGTCAACCCGCGGGCCCTGGTGTCGGTCAAGCTGGTGGCCGAGCCCGGGGTCGGCACGGTGGCGGCGGGGGTCGCCAAGGCCTATGCCGATCTGATTACGATCAGCGGTTATGACGGCGGCACGGGAGCGAGCCCCCTGTCGTCGATCAAATATGCCGGCACGCCGTGGGAATTGGGGTTGGCCGAAACCCACCAGACCCTGCGCGCGAACGAATTGCGGCATCGGGTCCGCTTGCAGACCGACGGAGGCTTGAAGACCGGTCTCGACGTGATCAAGGCCGCGATCATCGGCGCCGAAAGTTTCGGCTTCGGCACCGCTCCGATGGTTGCCCTGGGATGCAAGTATTTGCGCATCTGCCACTTGAACAATTGCGCGACCGGCGTTGCCACCCAGCACAATGTGCTGCGCACCAAGTATTTCATCGGATTGCCGGAAATGGTGATGAATTATTTTCGCTTCGTGGCGCAGGAATGCCGCGAGATCATGTCGGCGCTCGGCGTGCGCAGCCTCGAGGAGCTGATCGGACACACGGAGCTTCTCGAGATCCTGCCGGGCGAGACCTCGAAGCAACGCAAGCTCGATCTAAAGCCGGTGCTGGCGAATGCCTCCTTGGTGTCGAGCACCCCGCAATTTTGCGTCAATCCGCGCAATGAGCCCTACGACCGGGGGGCGCTCGGCGAGAAGATGCTCGAAGACATGCGGCACGCGATAGAAACCAGGAGCGGCGGAGAATTCTCCTATCGCATCGACAACTTCAACCGCTCGATCGGTGCGCGCGTCTCGGGCGTGATCGCCAGGCGCTGGGGCAACAAAGGCATGAGCGAAGCCCCGCTGATCGTCACCCTCAAGGGCTCCGCGGGGCAGAGCTTCGGGGTCTGGAATGCGGGAGGGCTGCATTTGCACCTCGAGGGTGAAGCGAACGACTACGTCGGCAAGGGCATGGCGGCGGGCAGGATCGTGTTGAAACCGCCCGCGCAGTCGACTTTCAGCGCGCGGGAAACGGTGATCATGGGCAATACCTGCCTGTACGGCGCGACCGGCGGCGAGCTGTATGCGGCCGGTACCGCGGGCGAACGCTTTGCGGTGCGCAATTCCGGCGCTCTGGCCGTGGTCGAGGGTACCGGGGACCACTGCTGCGAGTACATGACCGGCGGAGTGGTGTGCGTCCTCGGCCGCACCGGGGTCAATTTCGGGGCGGGATTCACCGGCGGATTTGCCTACGTGCTCGACATGGAGCGGGATTTCGTGGACCGCTACAACCATGATTTGATCGATATCCACCGGGTTTCTCCCGAAGGCATGGGAATTCACGTACAGCATTTGCGCGGACTCATCGAGCAGCACGTCGATGCGACGGCGAGCCTTTGGGGCGCGCAGCTCTTGAACGACTTTCGCAGCTACATCGGCAGATTCTGGGTGGTTAAGCCGAAAGCGGCCGCGATCGACTCGCTGCTCACCAATCTGCGGCGCGCGGCCTGACGTGAACGATAAATATCTGCAGTTTCTCGATATTCCGCGCCACGATCCGGACAAGCTTCCCGTGGAAGTGCGCATCCAGGAGTTCCGCGAAATCTACTCGCAGTACGGCGCCGATGGCGCCGCGCAACAAGCCGGACGCTGCCTTTCCTGCGGCAACCCTTTTTGCGAGTGGAAATGTCCGGTGCACAACTACATTCCGAATTGGCTGGCGCTCATCAACGAGGGCAAGCTGTTCGAGGCGGCGGAGCTTTCTCATCAAACCAATTCGCTGCCGGAGATGTGCGGACGTATCTGTCCCCAGGACCGGCTGTGCGAGGGCGCTTGCACCCTGAATGACGGTTTCGGCGCCGTGAGCATCGGTGCCATCGAGAAATACATCACCGACGAGGCCTTCCGGCAGGGGTGGAAGCCCAACCTCAGCAATGTCGTACGCACCGGGAAACGCGTGGCCATTATCGGCGCGGGTCCCGCGGGTTTGGGGTGCGCGGATGTCCTGGTGCGCAACGGGGTCAGCCCGGTGGTGTTCGATCGGTACCCGAAGATCGGCGGACTGCTGACCTTCGGAATTCCGCCCTTCAAGCTCGAAAAAGAGGTGGTGGAGAAGCGCCGCGAGATCATGGAAGGCATGGGAGTCGAATTTCGCCTGAACATGGAGATCGGCCGCGACATGCCGTTCGAGGAGCTCGAGGCCGAGTTCGACGCGGTCTTTCTCGGCATGGGCACCTATACCTACGTGAAGGGCGGCTTCGCCGGCGAAGACCTGCCCGGCGTGTGCGACGCGCTGCCGTATCTCTTGTCGAACATCAACCGGGAACTGGAGCTCTCGAACGATCCGGGGGCCTTCATCGACATGCGCGACAAGCATGTCGTCGTGCTCGGCGGCGGCGACACCGGGATGGACTGCAATCGCACCGCCGTGCGCCAGGGTGCGGCGAGCGTTACCTGCACCTATCGCCGCGACGAGGACAACATGCCCGGTTCGCGGCGCGACTACAAGAACAGCAGGGAGGAGGGCGTCACCTTTCTATTCAACCGGCAGCCCGTCGAGATCGTCGGCGCTGACCGCGTGCAGGGCGTGAAGCTGGTCGAGACCCGGTTGGGACCGCCCGGCCCGCGCGGCCGCCGCATCCCCGAGGTCGTGCCCGGCACCGAGGAGACCATACCCGCCGATGCGGTGATCATCGCCTTCGGTTTTCTGCCGAGTCCGCCGAGCTGGTTCGAGGCGCAGCGCATCGCGCTCGACCCCAACGGCCGCGTGCGCGTCTCCGGCATCACGCCTTGCAAATTCCAGACGACCAATCCGAAGGTGTTCGCGGGCGGCGACATGGTGCGCGGCTCCGACCTCGTGGTGACGGCGGTCAACGAGGGGCGGGAGGCGGCACAGGGAATTTTGCAGTACCTGGGTGTGCGGGCGTCCGCCGAGAATCAAATGACCGGACTCGACTCCGCCAAACGCAACAGCGGTCCGACAAACGTCGCGTAATTACGCCAGCGCCCGGCGGATGATTTGCTGATTTTCTGGCGCACCTGCCATTTGCTGCTGGAAGTCACGGTGCGGCTCGTCAGATCGAAATCCATGCAGCGCGGGTCCCACGGCAACCCGATAAATGCCAATAATTTGCGGCCCCAGGCTTCTGGATCGTCTATCAGATCCTCATAAGATACGTCCATCACGGCCTCTTCCGGAAGGATTGATCGCCAGTAATCCATGA
Organism: uncultured Gammaproteobacteria bacterium; assembly: GCA_963758145.1. Classification (GTDB taxonomy): domain Bacteria; phylum Pseudomonadota; class Gammaproteobacteria; order Steroidobacterales; family Steroidobacteraceae; genus Bog-1198. The sequence continues at coordinate 160,735 of CAVWUK010000007.1, read as the reverse complement.
TCCGTAAATATTCGGTGTAATAGTGCGCCAGGTCGTCAAGATCGTTCGCGTAAGAGTGAGTGGCCCCAAAATTTTGAAAGTAAATGGAAAGACAGGTGTCGATGGGATTGCGCCGCATGTGGATGATGCGGGCGTTTGGCAGCGCGGCGTGAATCAATCCCAAATTCAAAAAATTCGCGGGCATTTTATCAACCACACGCAGCGCACCGGCCGAAAAGTCCTGCAACAGCCGAAGATAGTCATGCGCCAGCTCGAGTATTGTGTTTGCGTTTCCCGCGTAATTGAACGTCGACGATGGATGAACTGCCGACGCCTTGTTCCAGAAAGTCAGTTCGCCGGCCCCGAACACGGCCGGATGCGAGGAGAGTATTTGCTCGGTCAGCGTAGTCCCGGATCGAGGCATCCCGATGATAAAGACGGGGCGCGTTGAGGGGATCCCGTGGGTCCGCCATTGACTGAACCATTTTTTATCGAACAAATCAGTCATCTCATCGACAAACCGGGTCAGTTGCCTTCTGTCATGCGCAGGCCTGGATCGCTTGGCCAGTTCGTTCGCGAGTCTGTAGCTGGTGAAGGCCTGCTCGTAATCCTTCAGATCGTCGAAGTATTTTCCGACGGCATAGCGCAACGCTATCTCGTGTACAGGCGGCGGCCGCGCGTTTAGGATCTGTTGTACGGCGGCGAACCACGGCGAGTCCGTGGCCGCCATTTTGCGGTAGCGGGCGATGCCGACCAAGGCTTCCGGCAAATGTGGCTCGATGGAAAGAGCGTGTTTGAATAGGAGCTCTGCGTCGGCGAATTGGCCCTTGTCGGCGTGAATCTCGCCGAGGAAGGCGATCGCCGCCGTCAGATCCGGATTGATAGCAAGCGCTCTGCGACAACTGGCCTCGGCTTCAGCAGCGAGACCTTGCAGGCGCAACACCATGCCGAGGTTCAGGTGCGCGGTTGCGCCGTCGGGCTTGAGTGCGATCGCTCGCCGGTAGCTTATTGCCGCTTCGTCCAGCCGACCCAAATCCAAGAGCACATTGCCAAGGTTACTGAGCGCTTCGACAAAATTGGGCTCGATGTCGAGCGCGCGGCGCAAGCTATCTTCGGCATCCTGCAACTGGCCGAGATCCCGAAGCGCATTGCCCAAATTATTGTGCGCCACGGCGTAATGGGGTTTCATCGAGAGCGCCCGGCGATAGCTCGATACCGCCTCATCGCGCAGCCCGAGACCTAGCAGGACATTACCCAGATCGCTGTGCGCCTCGGCATAATCCGGCTCGATGTCGAGGGCGCGGCGAAGGCTGTCTTCGGCATCCTGCAATTGCCCAAGATCCCGGAGGGCATTGCCCAAGTTACTGTGCGCCATGGCCAATCCGGGCTCGATCTCAAGGGTCCGCCGGTAGCTCGCCACCGCCCTGGAAAGCTCTCCACGGTCTTGCAACACCTTACCCAAGTTGCCGTGCGCTTCGGCATCATCCGGCGAGAGCTGCGTCGCCCTCTGCAATTCCCTCAGAGCGTCTTTTCCCTGCATCATGAGTGATATGCCCAATACCTTCCAAGCGGATCCCGCCTTCGGTTGCCGGTCAACCAGCGTGCGCGCTCCGTATTCCGCCTCCGCATAGCGGCCGGTAGCGATCATGGCCTTCAGCTGGCTGAATTCGATGGCCGTCAGCGCCGGATGCTGCGCGTGGTCCTTCTCCGCGCCCGCGCTAGGCGAAGCGCGCGGCGCTTGTGCCGCGGGCGCCGCGTAACGATTTTCCCCGCAGCATTTTTTATATTTCTTGCCGCTGCCGCAAGGACACGGGTCGTTTCTTCCCGATTTCACACTTCTTAGCCTCGTTCACCGATGGTCAACGCTATCCGATTACCGACATCGACGCCAGCCGCGCCTCTGTTGCACAAACGGAATATCCATGTCCGAAAACGGCGAGTATCGCTCGCCAAATTTGGCTATTCTGGCGCCATGCTACTCGACTCGGATGCTTGTTTTCGCGCAGTGCGCGCCCGCGACCGCCGCTTCGACGGCCGATTTTTCACCGCTGTTGCGACCACGGGGATCTATTGCCGCCCAATTTGCCCGGTACGCGCGCCGAAGCGCGAGAACATGCGCTTTTTTTCGAGCGCGGCGGCGGCGGAGGGCGCGGGATTCAGGCCATGCCTGCGTTGCCGCCCCGAACGAGCGCCAGGCCTTGCGGCGGTGGACGCGGCCGGCCGGCTCATCGGTGCGGCGATTGCCGGCATCGAAGAACATGCGCTCTCGAATGCGCGGGTCGGCGATCTCGCGGCTTCCTTGGGCGTCAGCGATCGGCATCTGCGCCGCGTCACCGAAGCCGAACTCGGCGTCTCGCCGATCGAACTGGCGCAGACGCAGCGGCTGCTGCTCGCGAAACGTCTGCTCAATGAGACCTCGCTCAATCTGACGGACATCGCCTTTGCGAGCGGCTTCGGCAGCCTGCGGCGCTTCAACGCGCTGTTCAAGTCGCGTTATGGGTTGAATCCGCGCAGGGTGCGCGGATCTCTCAGCGCCCCGCGCGCGCTATCGGGTGCGGCGGACGCTTTGCACTGCCAGTTGGATTTTCGTCCGCCGCTGGCGTGGCCGGCGCTGCTTGATTACCTGCGTTTACGGGCCATTCCCGGGGTTGAATGGGCGGATCGCACGCATTATCGGCGCACGGTGGCGATTGCCTTGTCCCAAAAAGGGGATGCGTGCGGTTGGGTCGCTGTATCGCTGGCCAAGAGCGGTATGGCGCTCGATGTCGAGATGTCGCCGTCGCTCGCGCCGGTGATCGGCGCGGTGATCGTGCGCGTCAAGAATCTGTTCGACTTGGGCGCCGCGCCCGACTCGGTGAGCGCCCTGCTGTCGCAAGACCGGATGCTCGCACGGGTGGTGCGCCGGCTGCCGGGATTGAGAGTGCCCGGCGCATTCGATGGCTTTGAACTTGCGGTGCGCGCGGTTCTCGGCCAGCAGGTATCGGTGAAGGCCGCGACCACCCTGGCGGGTCGTTGGGCGGCAAGATTCGGAACCGCGGTTGCAACTCCATTTCCCGAATTAAACCGGCTCACGCCTCAAGCGCCGCGGATGGCGGGCGCCGCCGCCGAGGACCTCGCGGCGCTCGGGATCGTAAGCAGCCGCGCGCGCGCGCTGATTGCGTTGTCCCGGGCGGTGACCGAGCGCCGGGTGGTGCTCTCCCACGCCGCGAACGTCGAAGAGCAGATTGCGGTGTTGGAGAGTTTGCCGGGCATTGGTCCGTGGACGGCGCAATATATCGCCATGCGCGCCCTGCGTTGGCCCGACGCCTTTCCCGGCGGTGATTTGATGCTGCAAAAGGCCGCCCAGATCGGTAAAAAAGAATTGCAGCAGCGCGCGCAACGCTGGCGGCCCTGGCGCGCCTATGCCGCTCACTACCTATGGCAGTCATTGAGGGTTTTTCCATGAACTGTTTCACGTACCTCGAAAGCCCGATCGGCCTGCTGCTTCTTTGCTGTGACGGTGAGGCCCTGACGGGACTCTATATGGATAATCCCAGCCTCCCGGTCGATGGCGGCGCCTGGACGGAGGATGCGAACGCGAATCCGCTACCCGAGGCAGTACGGCAGTTGCGCGATTATTTCGCGGGCTCGAGGCGCGAATTCGATCTGCCGTTGCGTCTCGCGGGAACGGATTTTCAGCGCCGCGTGTGGGGCGGTCTCACGGAAATCCGTTACGGCGAAACGTGGAGCTACGGACAATTGGCGAAACGCATCGGCAATCCAAAGGCTTCGCGAGCGGTGGGGCTGGCCAACGGCCGCAATCCGATTTCGATTCTGGTGCCCTGCCACCGCGTGATCGGCGCCGACGGCTCCTTGACCGGGTATGGCGGCGGGCTGGAGCGCAAGCGCTGGCTGCTGGCGCACGAGGGATTGCAATTCAGCGGCGGATTGCGCTCGTCGACGGCAATATAAACACGATCGTCGCGCCGCGGCCATCGATACGATTCGGTGCTCGAGGCGGGAAGTCGGCGGGCATTCCGGATCGCATTCTCACTTGAAGGGTCACAAAAGCGTAAACGTACTGTAAAGCTGAGTATCTCTAATGTGGCGGCCACATGCTTGCCACAGAAACCCATAAGCAGATACTCATCGTCGATCGGGATGTTGCCTCCATCGAGCCCCTGCGCCAAAGGTTGGCGGACGCCGGGTTTTCGGTGCGCGCGATTACCGACGGCGCGGCTGCACTCGCGGCTGTGGCGGAGAGGCCTCCCCATTTGGTGATCATCGATTGGAGCATGCCGGGCGTGGTCGCCCTGGAGCTGATTCAGGGTGTGCGGCGCGCGCGCGTGCCGCGAGCTGTGCGCTTGATCATCCTGTCGGCCTTGTCGGATGAACAGGACGTCGTCACGGGGCTCAATCTCGGGGCCGATGACTACATCGCGAAGCCGTATAGCCTGCGCGAAGTGGTCGCGCGGGTCTGCGCGGTATTGCGGGTTCATGCACATGAAGCGCAGGAGCCGGCGCTGTCCGTCGATGAATTGGTGCTCGACGCCGCTTCCAACCGCGTAACGGCGCGCGGCCGATTGCTCAACTTGCGCGGCGTCGAATACCGCCTGCTCGAGTTCTTGATGTCTCATTCCGGGCGTACGTTCAATCGCATTCAGCTGCTCGCGCACGTGTGGGGAGACGATAGGGAGGTGGACGAGCGCACGGTGGATGTCAACGTGCAGCGCCTTCGAAAGATCCTGAGCGAACCGGGGTACGAGGCTTACATCCAGACGGTACGCGGGTTCGGATATCGTTTTGCGGCTCCCACGCCGCGGACGGAATGAGACTTAAGTCACGTTTTTAGTGTTCCACGCGATGTTCCACGCGTAAGTACCCTTTTTGTAAACAAATCTTCTTCCGGGAGTCATGCCGTCGTCATGAGAAATGGCGAAGGTGGCATGCGACAGGGACCTAGGAGGAAGACCATGGCTGAGCGTAACGCCCCTTCGCCGTTGCGACTGCGAACAGTCTTTATCTCGGACATTCATCTGGGCTTCAAAGGCTGCAGCGCAGAGTTGTTGCTCGATTTCTTGCATCACATCGACATGGATTGTTTGGTCCTGGTCGGCGACATCGTCGACGTGTGGAGCATGAAGAAGACCATGTTCTGGCCGCAGTCGCACAACAACGTGGTGCGCACCATTTTAGGCAAGGCCAAGCGCGGCACCAAGGTCATCTTCGTTCCGGGCAATCACGACGAGGTATTTCGGGAATTTGACGGTGCCGTTTTCGGCAACCTGGAAATACACCGCGAATACATCCACCGCGGGGCAGATGGCCGGCGCATGCTGGTGCTCCACGGCGATGAGTTCGACAGCGTGGTCAAGTGCAGTCCGTGGCTGGCGAAACTGGGCAGTAACATCTATGACGTGCTCCTGGCGGCGAATCCCTATATCAATTGGGTACGCCGGCTGTTCGGTCTGGAGCACTGGTCGCTTTCGTCCTATTTGAAGAGCAAGGCCAAGTCCGCGGTGCAATACATCGGCAGCTTCGAGGATGCGGTGGCGCAGGCGGCGCGCAAGCGCGGTGTCGATACCGTGATCTGCGGACACATTCATCGAGCCGAGATGCGCGACATCGACGGGGTTATGTATTGCAATGACGGCGACTGGGTGGAGAGCTGCAGCGCGCTGGTCGAGGACATGAGCGGGCGATTGCGCCTGATCGACTGGCCGCAATTGAAGGCGCAGATCGCCGCCGTGCCATCGCCGCTCCCCGTGGGGCACGCGGCGTGATCAATTCGCCACGAAGGTTTCATATGGCTGTCAACTTGGCGGCGTCTAATCGCACTCTTGAAGCAGTGGCGATGGACGACCTGTTCGAAATATGGAGCCTCCCCTGGCATGCCTTGCAGCGTCGGTTGGCAAAAGGCGTCGAGGCCGGTGCGGCTGCAAAAGCCACGACGAATCCGCGGAACGCGGGCGCTCGGATTGCGGCGGCGCCGGCGGGCAGCTGGCTCGTGCGTGCGCTCACCGGTGCGCCGGCACCCGCGGCGTTTCAGGTGCACCGCTAACCGTCAATTTCTTTTGTCGATTCCCCCATCGACCTCAAGGCCTCCTCGCGAGGCCTTTATTTATATCAACAAACTGCCGCATTACTGACCGCGAAACGTCATCTTTGTGGGGCAGGATTTCGCGTCATGACACTATCGAAGAGGCAAAAACCCATGAGCAGTCTCGATCTGGATCTCGACACGCAGATGAATAATCTGGAGCTCGAATGGCGGCAAGTGTACGAGGCCAGCATGGTCGCGCGTGCCGATTATCAGGCCTTGGCGGCCAATCCCAAGGCCAATGCGCGTCTGCTCGACGCCGCGTGCGAGCGGCTGGACCGCGCCGAAGCCTTGAAAGCGCGGATCATGGCGAAAATCGAGCGGCTCGAAGAGCACCTGCTGAGCCAAGAGTGAGGAGAGGAGCCGATAATGCATAGCTTGGGCGCCCGGGAGGAGGTCATGATCGATCGCAACGCGGATGGCGATGTTGCCGCGCTTCTCTTGGAGCGACGCTGGTTTGCGTCCGTCGCGGCCGTGCAGGCCATGCAGGCCGAATGCGCGGTGTTGCGGGAAGTCATGGCGCTGGCCGAGGATTCGTGGCGGCGGGCGTGCAGCCAGCTCGCGCGGCTTGAAGCCATGCGCGACGCTTTGGGCGAGGAGTTGGCCGACCGGGACTGGCGTGAAGAGCCACCAACGCGAAATTCCAACGGTCGTAAGGCATTCTCGGCCGCCTAGCTAGGGCGGTCATTCCGCGGAACGCCCAATTAGGCGTCATGTGATCCTAAGGCGCCGAGGCATGTTCGGGATATCCCCGGACACGCGGGATGCACCCCGGCGATTTTAACGCGCGCGTCACAATAGAGCCTTACCGTTGTCAGCTTTCCAAGGCGTGGACGTGTCGACAACAAGAACATTGACGCTGGCTCAAGCCCTTCTCTTGTTGGCGCCAATCATTGCACTCGATGAGTCGGCGGAATCGGCCGCCGCCCCCGCGCGCCGGCCGCCCCCGCGGCGCCGGCCGCCCCGAGCCAGGCCGTGGTCCCGCCAGCCGCCGGCCGCCCCGAGCCGGCTCCCACGGCATTTTTCAATGTGCATGAATACCGGGTACTGGGGAACACCACACTGTCAAATCGGGATATCGAGACGACGCTGTACCCGTTGCTCGGGGACCATAAGACGCTTGCCGACGTGGAAGCCGCGCGAGCGGCGCTGGAGAAGACCTACCATGATCGCGGTTTCGGCACGGTGTTCGTCGATATTCCCGAGCAGGACGTCTCGGATCAGATCGTGCGGCTGAAGGTCACCGAAGGCCGCTTGCACGAGGTCCACATCAGCGGAGCCCGTTATTTCTCGGAACGGAAGATCCTGGCGGCGGTGCCCGCCGCAACCGAGGGCACCGTCCCGAACGTGCCGGTCTTGCAGCAACAGCTCACGGCGGTCAACGTAACCACGGCGGATCGCTCGGTGGTTCCCATTCTCAAGGCCGGTCCTGTTCCCGGCACCGTGGATTTGTCGCTGAAGGTCGATGATCACCTGCCGCTGCATGGCAGTTTGGAATTCGACAATCAAAACACTCCGAATACGGAACCGCTGCGCGCTACCGCCTCGTTGAGCTATGCGAATCTATTCAGCCTGTTGGACAACGTGTCGATTCAATATCAGGTGTCGCCGCAAAACACGAGCCAGGTCAGCGTAGTGGCGGTCAATTACGCCTGGGGCGCGCTGTCGAGCGGCCTTCGTCCTTCAATATTCATCATCGATTCCAACAGCAACGTTCCCGCGGTCAGCACGCTCGGGGTCCTAGGCAAGGGCCAGGTCTACGGATCACGCTTCGCCTTCCCCTTGACCGATGCGCCGGGAACGCCACAATCCATCACTCTCGGTGCGGATTACAAGAACTTTTTCGAGTCAATCGCCTTGGTGCCGCAATCGTCTTCACAGTCGTCGGGCCAAACGGCCAACACCCCGATCACCTACGTCAACCTATCGGTGGCGTACGGCGGCAACTGGTCAGCCGAGACCTTGCAGGGCGCATTCACCGGCGCTGCGAATTTCGGTCCCCGGGAGTCGCCGAACAATCCCGCTACATTCGCCAACAAGGGTTACAAGGCGGTACCGAACTATTTCTATGTCAAAGTCGATGGTTCTCTTACTGTTGGTCTACCCAAGCGGTTTCAGTTGATCTTGCGGGCAAATGGGCAGTACGCGGTCGAGCCCCTGATCACCAACGAGGATTTTTCGATCACCGGGGCCAACGAAGTGCGCGGTTATTTGGAAGCCGAATCGCTGTCGGACATCGGAACGGTGGGCAGCGTGCAGATTCAATCCCCTGTCTGGCAGCTGAAGACCTTGCCGCTCGGCGATGTGTTCGTGTTCTACGACACGGGGCATGCTCATGTCATCGATCCGCTGCCCGGTGAAGCCGCCTCGCTCACGCTGCACAGCTGGGGTGCGGGCCTCAATCTTCTGCCGGGAAAGCCATTCACCGGCTCGCTCACATGGGCGTATCCGCTGGCGAACGGCCCGGATACTTTGCGGGGCGATTCGAGGCTGCTGTTCATCGTGCGCGGATCCTTTTGAATCAGGCGCCCGGCTGCAAAATCAGTGTGCTCGGCGACTCGCCGCGCGCCTGTCGCGCGCAAATTTCCTGGAAAGCCGCTTCGAGTTGACGGCAATACGCCGCGGTATCGAACAGGGGGAACGTGCCCCTGCCGCACTCGAGATGCGCCTTCAAGGAGGACAATTCGGACGGTGTCCTCGCCAATACCAGCGCTCGGTCCACGTAGTCCGGGATCGATGCCGTGCAGAGCCGGGACAGGCCGACGGCATGCAGGAGGCTGGTTGCGACGCGACCGGCAAAGGTCTCGCCCGTCACGGTCAACACCGGTACGCCCATCCACAGGGCGTCGCTTGCGGTCGTATGAGCATTGCAGGGTGCCGTATCCAGGAATAAGTCTGCGTGCCTGTAACGTGCAAGGTGCTGCGCCAGCGGGATGTGCGGCGCAAAGACGATCCGCTCGGGTCTGATGCCGTAAGCCGCGGCGCATTCGCGCAGATTGCGCATCGCAGTACGGTTGCCCTCGAGGAGCCACAACAGCGAACCCTCCACTTTTCGCAACAGGCTCATCCATGCGGCGAAGATACCAGGCGTTATCTTGTAGAGGTTGTTGAAACAGCAGAATACGAATCCCCGCTCAGGAATGCCGAATTCGGCGCGCGGCGCAACTTCCGTGGGCAGAGGACGTCCGGCATCGTTCGGCTGATAGCAATGCGGCAGGTAAATGACCTTCTCGGCGTAATGGGCTTGATCCCGACTCGGTATCACGCGCGGATCCGCGACGATGTAGTCCATGTACTCGGCGCCCATTGTTCCGGGATAGCCCAGAAAATTGATCTGCAACGGCGCGCCCCGACAAGCGAAGATCCCGGTACGTGCGCCTCCGGTCAAGCCCTTGAGGTCGACGGCGATTTGTACGCCCTGGATTCCAAGCCAATCGGCCACCTCGCGATCGGTCAAACGACTGACATCGATAAAGCGCTCGACCGAGCGCTGTAGGCGCGCACGCATGTCGCTCTTATCGTCCTCGCCATACGACAGAGCGATCACTTCAAAGCGCGTCCGATCATGGCACTCGAGCAAGTTTGCAATCAGATACGCCGTCGCATGCTCCCGGAAGTCGAAGGACAGGTACGCGACCTTGATTCGGTCGCCGGCCTTCTGAAAAACGCTGCCCGCGCAGTCCGATACCGCCGGATGGCGATCCGCGATGAAGATTCGAGCGCACTCGAGCTGCGCCTTCGCCGAGTGCGAATGCACGAAGAATGAGAACGGAAGATCGACGCGCTCTGCGGCGAGAACGCCGTCCGTCAATCGGCCGGCCGTTGCTTCGTACTGCGACCAGTCGCAGCTATGCAGTCGACAATGAAAACGGGTCCCCTGCAAGTAGGGAATTTCGGCACCACTGTCGATCAACTGGGTCCAGATAGCGATCGCCTCATCGTGACGCCGCACGGTCATGAGGTTGATGGCGTGACTTTCCAGGGCGCGTTCGCGCTCGCGGCGCGCCGCGGCCGCGTCCGTGGCGCCGAGCAGATTGCTGAGATGTATGCGTGCCTGCGAGAGGTGCGGATCCAATTGCAATGCGCGTTCGAAGCTTGCGCGCGCGTCCCCGCTCTCTCCGAGCCTCTGCCGCGCGAGTCCGAGATTCAGGTGTCCGAGCGCATACGCGGGGTCAATCGCCACCGCCTGCTGCAAGCTCGTGACCGCTCCCTCGACATCGCCGCTTCGCAGCTGCGCGAGCCCGAGATTGTTATACGCTCTCGCGTTGCCCGGATCGAGGGCGAGCGCGGCGCGCAGCGCGTCGATCGCCTCCGGTATCGCATGACCGGCCAACAGCGTCTGCGCGAGCTGGCGGAGGATGCCGGCATCGGTCGGACAAATCGTGGAAAGCCTCCGCCACAGCCCGATGGCCTGCGCGCCGCGGTCCGAACTTGAGTAGATTTCCGCGAGGGACCGCAGTGCCGAGGGATCGTTCGGCGAGGCAAGAAGGAGGGCTGCGATTTCACGTTCCGCTTCTCGACGATCGCCACGCTGCCACAGCGCCAACGCGTGCCTCAAATCAGTCACGCAGAAAAACTCACGGAACCCGAACCACTCGATCCTGATATGGGGGGCTCTGAATAGTGAGCTCATCATTCGGCTGCATGTAAAGTCCGTCCTCGGTGCTATAGGGCCTTTTTTCGCCCGGCGCGAGCTCAAAATGTATCTCCGAGGCTGCTTGAGTGATGGCATTCACCGCGCGCATCGTAATGGACATCGGTTTGTCCGTAATATTGGTGATATTCCCGTCGATCCGTCCGAGATCTCGCCGGTTCCAGATGTGGAAGGCGATCGGCAGCTCTCGCGCAGGTCCTTCGTCTTCTGGCTTAAGCGACTCCTCGGGATCAGGTGTATTGGCGACCTCCGCACGCGCAACGGGAATTTGGCGTGCCGCAGTCGGCGGTCGGACCGGCGCCGCTGCCGGCGCCGCGGGTGGCGGGACCACCGCGATGCGCGGCGAGGCATCGAGAGCCGGTGTCGAGTGGAATTGGATTCCTCGCTGCTTGTACATGAGGCCGAAACTGACCGCAAAGCTGACGAGCATCGTCGGGACGATGGAACGCGTTAGAAAATTGCCCGGCGGCGAGTTAAAGTGATTTGCAAATTTGACCACCGGCGCATTGTCGATATCCGGATCCGCATGAGGCGGCCTTGCAACACCGGCGGCCGCAGCTTCCGATTGCCGCAGGGCGAGCAGCAAATCGCCGCGGGGGCGGGCCACGTCCGTGGTTCCGGGCTGGTGCAGGACGGCGCGCTTAAAGCTCGCAAGAGCCTCGGTTCGCTGACCCATTCCGAGCATCGCGTTGGCGCGGTTGTAGATCGCCGCAGCATGGTTCGGATCGAGCCGCAGAGCCTCGTCGAAGCACAGCACCGCCTCGGCGTATCTTCTCAAGGCGCACAAGCAGTTGCCGCGGCCGTTATGCGCATCCGCAAAACCGGGCTGCACGCGCACCACCTCATCGTACGCGGCCAGCGCCTCCTCCGGCCTTTGCAAGTTCAACAATGCGTCGCCGCGGCCGCGCAGCGCAACGCCGCGGAAGTGATCGACGCCGGCGACGGACGGATGCAGCTCGATCGCGCGGTCGTAGCTTTCGAGGGCGGCCGCGTAATCCCGCTGGCGGAGCAAGATATCGGCGCGCCTCAGCAGCGCTTCCGAGTGGTGCGGTTGAAGCCGCACCACGCTCTCGTAGCTGGCGAGCGCTTCGAGCGGGCGCTTGAGATCGACAAGCGCATTACCCCGGCCAAAGTGCGCGGGGATCAGGCGGGAATCGGACTCCAGCGCGCGCTCGTAGTTCTTCAGAGCGTCCTGCGGTCGGGAAAGACGCAGCAACGCATCCCCGAGCAGCGCATGCGCAATGGATTGGGACGGATCGATCCGGATCGAATTCTCGAAAGACGCGGCGGCATCCCCGGCGCGTCCCGTCACCATTTCGATGACTCCCACGAGCAGGAGTGCGTCAGTTTGGTCCGCTTGATTGCGTGATATCGCGGGGTGGCGTGCTTCGGCCTTCGGCCGCCCGCGGGCTCGCGTCAAACGCATCGTTTGCTGATAGGCATCGGCGACTAGGGCGCGCTCTGCATTCATTGGTGTCAAGTGCGATGTACTGACGCGGACGGTGGATGGGCAAAATTGCCCGATCGGCATGACGGATCAGCGTAGCGGACGATTATTGTCGATTTGTTGCAGCGACCCCGGTGCAGCGCGGGCCGTCCAAGGTCTGCAGATTGGCTAGACCGCAAAGCTTTGCGGCGCCTCCCCGCCGAGGTAACGCTGCCACATCCGATCGTATGCCGACTCGATCCGGCGCCGGCACGACTCGGTGTCGAACACCGATGCGCTGCGGCGGCTTTCGCCCAGGCGCCGCCGCAGTTCCCGCAGCATCTCGGGTTCAAGTGCGAGCTCCAGCGCCTTTGCCTCATAGTCCGCCAGGCTCGGGGTAACGAGCTCCGGCAGTCCCGCGGCCCGCACGATGCTGCCCGCCATGCGAGCCGCGAAAGACTCGCCCGCGCAGGTGAGTACCGGCAATCCCGCCCAAAGCGCGTCGCTTGCGGTGGTGCCGGCATTGAAGGGCAAGGTATCCAAAAACAGATCCGCGAGCTCGAGTCGGCGCAGGTGCTCCGCATAAGGCAGGCGAGCGGCGAACACCAGCCGCTCCGGGTCGACGCCGCGCCGCAGCGCCTCGCGACGCAAATTTCGGCTGACGGTATCGCCCGCGCCAAGCAACCACAACAGGCTGGCCGGCACGCGATCGAGCAGCCGCATCCATATGTCGAACATCGCCGGATTGAGCTTGTAGCCGTTGTTGAAACAGCAAAAAACAAAAGCTTTGTCGGGCAGTCCAGCCCCGCTGCGCGTGGCCGCGCGTTCGCCGATCGTTCGTTGATCATCGTTTGCCTGGAAACAATCCGGCAGGTACGCGACTCGCTCGCTGTAGTGGTGCGCCTGCTCGGCGGGAATGACAAACGCATCCGCCAGAATGTAATCCATGTAGCTTGCACCCAGCGTTCCCGGAAAGCCCAGATAATTCACCTGAATCGGCGCCGGCCGGCGCGCAAAGATACCCGGCCGCAGTCCGTCGGTGAATCCCACCAGATCCACCGCGATGCCGATCTGCAGGCTGTGCATCAATCGGGCTGCCGCATCGTCGCTGAGCGCGCTCAAGTCCACGAATCGATCGAATGCGCCCTTCACGCGCCGGCCCATCGGACTTTGCTCTTCGCCGCGCAGTGAAAAGCCGAAAACCTCGAAGCGCTCCCGATCATGACGCTCGAATACACCCGCCATCAGGTACGACACCGCGTGAGCGCGAAAGTCGCCTGACACGTATGCCACGCGGATACGCGCGTTCCCGTAGCGTTCACCGGTCCACAAGGGCGCAGCAGGCGGCCAACGGTTGGCAACGAAGGTTTTCGCGCAGCGCAGCTGCGCGGCGGGGGAATCGGCCACCGACAGAAAAGAGAATGGCGAATCGGCGCGTTTGCCGGCGAGTACCGCCTGATGCACGCCGTCACGGCTTGCGGCGGGCGCGATCACGGACCAATCGGCACAGCATTGTTTCGCATGCAGGAGGGCGCCCGGCGTGTTTTCGAAATCCGGGTCCGCTTGCAGCAGCGCTGCAAAACACTCTGTCGCGGCTTCCGGCTGCTGCAGAGCGAGCAGCAAATCGCCGCGGGAACGCATGGCGTCGGTAAATCCGGGCTGCTGCAGAATGGCGCGCTCAAAGCTTGCAAGGGCCGCGGCCCGCTGGCCCATGCCGAGCATCGCGTTGCCGCGATTGTAGATCGCCGCGGCATTGTCGGAATCGAGCCGCAGGGCCTCGTCGAAGCACAATACCGCATCTTCAAATCTTCTCAACGCGCACAGGCAGTTGCCGCGGCCGTTATGCGCATTCGAGAAATCCGGCCGCAACCGTATCGCCCGATCGTACGCGGCCAGCGCCTCCTCCGGTCTTTGCAGATCCAGCAGTGCGTCCCCCCGGCCGCACAGCGCCTCGACGAAATCGCCGCGCAATCGCAGAGCGGCATCGTAGCTCTCGAGCGCCATACGGGCACGTCCCAGCGCCCGCAACGCGCCGCCGCGGTTGCTGAGGGTATCGGCGTCGGAAGGGTGCAGCGCGATCGCACGGTCGTAGCTTTCCAGAGCGGCCGCGTAATCCTTCTGGCGGAGCAAAATATCGCCGCGCCGGCACAGCGCCTCCGAGTGCTGCGGCTCGAGCCGCAAGACGCTCTCGTAGCTGGCGAGCGCATCGAGCGGGCGCTCGAGAACCACCAGCGCATTACCGCGGCCGAAATGCGCGGGGATCAGCCGGGGATCGGTCTGTAGTGCGCGCTCAAAGTTGTCGAGGGCCTCTTGGGGCCGGCGAAGCACCAGCAACGCATCCCCGAGCAGCGCATGCGCCATGGGTTGGGAGGGGTCGATGCGGATCGAATTTTCGAAGGAGGCCGCGGCTTGCCCCGCGCGTCCCGACTGCATTTCGATGACGCCAACGAGCAAGAGTGCGTTGGTATGGCCTGGTTGACGCAGCAATATCTCGCGGCAGATCGCTTCGGCCTTCGGCTGCTCGCCCCGGCGCGTCAAATCCACCGCTTGTTGATAGGCATCAGCGAGTAAAAGGCGGTCTGCGGACATGGGTGTCAAGCGCGATGCGCTGGCGATGATCGGACAAAATCACTTGACGAGTTTAGCGGACGAATATTGTCGATTTGTTGCAGCGGCCTGCGCGGTTCGCGACGCTCCGGTTTCGCGTTCTCGCGTAAACTATCGATGGGTTCGGTCGGGGCCGCAAATCAGCATATGACAGAATTGTCGGAGGCATTGGTGGTTGCGGTGCAGGATCACCAGGCCGGTCGAATCGAGGCCGCCGAGGCCGCGTATCGTCAAATACTGCGCATCGATCCGCGGCATTCGGAGGCTCTGCGGCTGAGCGGTTTGATCGCGCATCAGCGAGGGCAGCACCAGCTGGCCGTCGATCTGGTGTGCAGGGCGATAGCCATACGACCCACGCCCCTGCATTACTTGAATCTCGGCATGGCCTATGAGGGCCTCGATCAGTTTGAACGCGCCGTGGAGAGCTATCGTCGGGCGCTGGAGCTCGACCCCACGTCCGTTGACGCACTGAATTGCCTCGGGAACTCGTACCGTGCGCGGGGTGCCGGCGAAGCCGCTGTTGGCTGCTACCGGGCGGCTGTCGCCGCGCGGCCGGAACATGCGCTCGCACATTACAATCTCGGCGGGCTGCTCTACGAGCGCGGCGATCTGGACGGCGCGCTCATTCATTGCAGCCGCGCGGCGGCACTTGATCCAAACGAGTTCGACGCGCACATCAATCTTGGCAATGTGCATCGTGCGCGGGGCGAATTCACGCTCGCGGCGGACTGCTATCGCCGGGCTCTCGCGATATCCCCGAACAACGGCCTGGTATTCAATAATCTCGGCAACGTATTTGCTCTGCAAGGCGACGAGGAGAGGGCGCTCGATTTGTATCGCGCCGCCGCGGCTGCGCTCCCGGATTTCGCTCTCGCTCACTATAATCTCGCTGGTCTGCTGCTCGAGCGGGGCGATTTAGCCGGGGCGCACGAGCATAGCCGCAGGGCGGTTTTGCTCGATCCAAGCGATGCCGATAGTCAGTTCAGACTCGGCTGCGTTCTGGATCAGCGCAACGAGATCGCCGCCGCCATGGATTGCTATCAAGGCGCGATAGCGCTCAAGCCCGGCCACGCGCAGGCACACTGCAATCTCGGACTGCTCCATCTCAACCAGGGGGAACCGCTGTCGGCCCGCGCCGGCTATGACCGCGCCATAGCGTCCAACCCAGAACATGCCAAAGCCCATGTGGGCCGCGCGATGGTCGATTTGATGCTGGGCGACTGGAGTCGCGGCTGGAATGAATACGAATGGCGCTGGAGAATCAAGAACGTCCCGCCGCCCCTGCCAGGGATTGCATCGCCGTCCTGGAGCGGCGAGCCGCTCTGTGGTGCACGGATTCTACTGGTCGATGAACAGGGGATCGGCGATGCGCTGCAATTCGTGCGCTACGCGCCGCTCGTGGCCGACCTCGGGGGACGCGTATTGCTTCGAGTCAGGCCCGGCCTGCGGCGCATCCTGGCGACCGTTCGGGGCGTGGAATCGGTGTCGACCTTCGATGAGCCGCTGCCACAGTTCGATGCGCACTGTCCCCTTCTCAGCTTGCCGCGCGCCATCGGGACGCGTGTGGAGACGGTTCCCGGCGAGGTCCCGTACCTATCGGCGGATGCGGATCGGGTGGTCGAGTGGCGCCGGCGGCTCGGTGCGCATGGCTTCAAAATCGGCATATGTTGGCAAGGCGGCACCAAGAAAACGGGATTGAGCCGGTCATTTCCGCCCGGTGAATTACGCCGCATTTCATCGATTCCCGGCGTGCGTCTCATCAGCTTGCAGAAGCCCGATGCGGCCGATCCGGCCGGTCCCCTGGACTCGGACATGCCGGTGGAACTGCCGGGTCCCGATTTCGATGCAGGACCGGATGCGTTCCTAGACACGGCCGCTTTGATCGAGAGCCTCGACCTGGTGATCACCTGCGATACATCGATCGCACACCTCGCGGGCGCGCTCGCGCGTCCGGCCTGGATTGCCCTGCAATACGCCGCGGATTGGCGCTGGATGTCGGGCCGCGACACGAGCCCTTGGTATCCCACGCATCGCCTGTTTCGCCAATCGACCAGCGGCCAGTGGAGCGATGTCTTCGACTCGATGTACCAGCGCCTGGCCGCACGCGCAGCGACCGACTCCACGCCATGACAGGGGGGATGCTCGAGACGGCGGCGGCTCTGCACCAAAAAGGCCATTTGGCGCAAGCCGAGTGGTTGGCGCGAGACCTTATCGCTCGCAATCCGAAGGCCCTCGATCCGCACCGCCTATTGCAGGAAATCCTCGCCTCGAGCGACCGCGTTGCGGAAGCGATCGAAGTCGCTCGACGCCTCATCGAGCTATCACCGCGCGATGCGGCCACGCGCCGGCGTCTCGCCGATCTGTTGAGCCGTCGAGGCGATGCCTCGGCGGCCATCGCCGTGCTCGAAGAGTCGCTCGAGATCGAGCCGGGCAACGCTCGCGCACTCAACAACCTCGGTCAGTTATTGACGCGGGAGGGCCGCGATGAGGAAGCGATCGAGACACTGTCGCGGGCGATCGCCCTCAACCCGAGCTACCCGCCCGCCTTGGTGAATCTCGGGGTCGCCTACGCTCGCACCGGAAGCATTCAGCGGGCCATCGATTGCTACCAGCAGGCGCTTGCCTTGAACCCGCGCCTCAACGAGGCGCTGGTCAATCTCGGCGGCGCATTGCTGGCGCTCAAGCGCTACCGCGACGCACTGGCCAGCTTCGATGCCGCATTGGGCCGCGCGCCCATGATCTCCAAGGCGCATGCGGGCCGCGCCCACGCTCTCGAAGCCCTTGGCCGGGCCGCCGAAGCGGTCGATGCCTATCACCAGGCAGCGACCTTCGATCCGACCGATGCGAGCGTCTACTTGAGCAGCGGACAGATGATGCTGAGACTCGGAAACGGCGCCAGCGCTCTGGCGGCCTTTGACGGGCTACTGGCGCTGGATCGGGATCACTTGCTTGGCAAAGAGGGTCGCGCCAAGGCACTCGTCTCGCTGGGACGACACGAGGAGGCATTGCACGCTCTCGGCGAACTGATGCAGCGCGCGGCGCCGGTGGATTATCTGCCCGGCTATCATTTCTACGCGCAGCTGTGCTGCTGCGACTGGAGTGCGTACGAATCAGCTCGTCGCGCCATTGCCGCCGGCATCGGCGGGGGCAAGCGCGTCGAGGTGCCGCTCAGTTTCCTTGCGCATAGCCGTGAGCCGGACGAACAGCTCGCCTGTGCCCGGATTTACGCCTCCGCCGAATGCGCCGTGCGGGTCAAATTGGCTCGCGCGGTCCGTGCGGATGGGAATCGCCTGCGCATCGGTTATTTGTCCAGCGATTTTCGCGACCACCCGGTCGCGCAGCTGACCGCCGCGCTGTTCGAGTGCCACGATCGGTCGAGGTTCGAAATATACGGATTCTGCGCCGCGCCGGACGACGGCAGCGACATGCGGCGGCGGCTCGCCGCGGCCTTTGAACATTTCGAGGATGTCAGCGCACTTCCCGACGATCTGTTGGCCGAACACCTTGCGGCACTCGGTGTGGACATCCTGGTCGACTTGGGAGGCCACACCTCGGGCAGCCGCACCCGCGTCCTCGCCTACCGTCCGGCCGCGGCGCAGATCTCGTTCCTGGGCTTTCCGGGAACACTTGGCGCGGATTTCATCGACTACCTCATCGCCGACCGGCAGGTCATACCCGAAGCGGACCGCCGGCACTACGCCGAGCAGGTGATCTACATGCCGGACACCTACTTGCCGACCGGCTTCGCCGGTCCGCAGCCGCCGGCGCCCGCCCGAGCGGCGGTGGGTCTGCCCGAGGAGGGCATCGTCTTCTGCTGCTTCAACGCGCCGTTCAAGTTCACGCCCGAAATATTCGGCGGATGGACTCGGATCCTCAAGGCCGTTCCGGCCTCGGTTCTGTGGCTCAGGGAAGGCTCGGCGGCGATGAAGCGCAATCTCGATCGCGAAGCGGCGGAGCGGGGCGTGGATCCGGCACGACTGATCTGGGCTCCGCGGGTGCCGAGCATCGATGACCATATGGCGCGTCTCGCGCTGGCCGACATATTCCTGGACACCTCGCCCTACAATGCACACACCACCGCGAGCGAAGCGCTGGCCGCCGCCGTGCCGGTGATCACCCAGCGGGGACGCACCTTCGCGTCGCGGGTGGCGACGAGCCTGCTGCATGCCGTCGGGCTCGGTCAACTGAGCGTGGAAACCCTGACGGACTACGAGCGGCTTGCGATCGAGCTGGCGCAGTCGCCCACGGGGCTCGCCGCGCTCAAAGCGCACCTTAAGCGGGCGCGCATCAGCGCGCCGCTATTCGATACGGTGCGCTATTGCCGCCATCTGGAGCATGCGTTCGTGGAAGTCAACGCGCGTGGGCGCCGCGGCGAGCCCCCCGACACGCTGTACGTGCCGCGCCGGTCATAGCGCTTCCCGATCCACCGTACCCGTGGCGCTGATCGAGATCGAGGACGGCGGTTCGCCGCGTTGGTTTCGGGCATAAATCTCCACGTAAGCCGCTTCGAGCCGCTGCGCGTACACGGCGGGATCGAAGAGCGAGGAGGCGCTGCGCGCCGTCCCGAGATGCTCCTTGAGTGCTCGCAACTCGCGGGCATCGGCGGCGAGTCGGACCGACAGCCGTTGGTAATCATCGAGCGAGGTTACGCTCAAGTGGCCGAGCCCGACGGCGCGCAGCAGACTGGTGGCAACGCGGGACGTGAAAGTTGATCCCGCCATCGTGCCGCGGCGCAAAGACCAACCGATTGGGTTCGATGCCGCGTCGCACCGCTTCCAGCCGCAGATTGCGAGCGGCGGTTGCCGAGCTTTCGAGCAGCCAATGATCTGCTCCGTGTAGTGAGACCGTTCATCAGTCGGAATCACCTGTCGATCGGCAACCAGATGGTCCATGTAATCGATGCCCATGGTGCCCGGGTAGGCGAGGAATGAAACCTGGACTGAGGCAGGCCGCATCGCAAATATGCGAGGCCTGGCGCCGAGAGTATGGCCTTTGACATCGACGGCGATGTCAATGCCAAGATCAGCGACACGTGCAGCAATCTCCTCGTCAGTGCATCCGCCGACATCGATGAAGCAATCGACTGCCCGCTCCAGGCGTTTGCGCGTGTCACTGCCGTCGTTCGGTCCAAACGACAGCGCGAATGTTTCAAATCTCGATCGGTCGTGCCGCTCGAACAATCCGGCTGCAAGATGGGCGGTGGCATGAGAGCGAAAATCGGCCGATATGTACGCAATGCGAATCCGCCCGGATGGCGGTCGCGGTGCCGGCCGGGGAACCGCTTGGCCGACGGCGCACATGTCTGCGGCGAAGATCTCCGCGCACCGGCGTTGGTCTGCGGGCGAGTCGCTGTGGCAGAGGAAGCAACCGGGAATATCAGCGCGATGTCCGCCGCGCACGCGCTCGGCGATCTCGCGGCGCCTCACGTCGTAATCCCGCCAGTCGCAGCAGTGCAATTGCGCATGCAACCGCTCGCCGACCATGTAGTCCATGTCGGGCGCCAGGGCGAGCAGCGCGTCGTATGATTCGATCGCTTCTTCGATTCGGCCAAGAACGAACAGGCATTGCGCCCGGCCGCGGAGCGCGTCGGTGTTATGCGGTGCTTGCAGCAGCGCCCCGGCAAATGCCCGAACCGCCGGCTCGTAACGACCCATCCGTATGCACAGGAAAGCCGCCTCGACATAAATGGGCGCGGCACGCGGTTCCATGTGCAACGCCGCCTGGTAAGCGTGAATCGCCGCATCGAAATGTTGTAGAGCGGCGAGTTCGCGGGCCCGATCCACGTGGGCCGCATTAGGTGATTGTCACGGCAGTTCACTCAAAATAACGAATTCACGGGCGGGGAATTCGGTCGGGACAGGAGCGTAAGGGATCATCGATGAAATATCCAGGGCCGCCGCGCCCGAAGGCGGTGACCGGCGGCGCGTCACAAGCGCTTCACAAACATCGGCGTAAAATCACAATGCATGTACCGCATACCGCATATGTCAACCTTCGTATCCTAATTGTTCGCAGGAGGCCGCACGGGCCGAGGCTCGAGTCGCACCCCTGGGTGGCGGTCAGCCGGCAGCCGCGTGCAAACTTTGTGCTTTCTCCCGGGCCACCAATGTGATGAGCGACGGCGATTCCCGCGGCATCGATGCCGCGTTTGACTGCCTGCACCGCGGCGATTGGTCGGCCGCTGAACGCCATTGCAGATCCATATTGAACGAGCATGGGGAACATTTTGATGCGCTGAATCTGTTGGCCATCATCGTCGCGCGGGCCAACCGGCCGTCCGAGGCCGCTGATCTATTCTCGCGCGCCGTTGCGGCGCGACCCGATGAGCCGACTACGTACGTCAACTACGGCAACGTCTTGATGCAGCTCGGCCGAAACGGCGCAGCCCTCGGCATTTACGACCATGCGCTCAGAGTCCGTCCGGATCTGGTCGAGGCTCTCCACCATAGGGGTCTGGCGTTGCAGAACTTGCAGCGGCTCGACGAAGCGGTCGCCAGCTACGATCGCGCTCTCGCAATTAGACCGGACCACGCACAAGCCCACTTCGCCTGCGGCAACGCCTTGAGTGATCTCAGGCGCTTCGAAGAGGCCCTGCGCCACCTCGACGCTGCAGTGACCCTCAGACCAGATTTTGCGGAGGCACATAACAATCGCGGCAGCTTGCTCTACGACATGGGTCGCTCTGAGGAGGCCCTGGAAAGCTTCTCGCGTGCCGTGATTGCAAGCCCGGGCTACTCAGACGCACATTACAATCGCGGCAACGTGCTGCATGCGCTTCGACGCCCGGAGGACGCGCTGGAAAGCTACGATCGCACCATCGCGCTCAAGCCCGATTTCGCCCCCGCTCACAATAACAGGGGCAACGTGCTGCAGGACCTCAATCGATTCGAGGAGGCGTTGCAGAGTTACGACAAGGCCTTGAGGCTGTGCGGCGACCTCGCGGAAGCTCATTGCAATTCGGGGTTGGCGTTGTTTGCGCTCAGCCGCTTTACGGACGCTCTGGAGAGCTATGATCGGGCGCTGGCAATTCGCCCGCAGTACCCGGAAGTTCATTACAACCGAGCGAACGCACTACGGGAGCTCAAACGGTTCGACGAGGCGCTCGGTGCCCTCGACGGTGCGCGCGCACAGGCACCGGACCTTCCCTGGCTTCTCGGCGCATGGCTGCACGCGAAGTCCCAAGTCTGCGACTGGCGCGATTGGGATTCAACGATCGAAGCACTCGTGCTCAACATCAACGGGGGATTCAAGGCAACGCCGCCATTTCCGGTTCTTTCTCTCGTGGATTCTCCTGTCGCGCAGCGCAACGCAGCGCAAACTTGGATGCGCGATAAGTTCCCGCCGAATGGTGCGCTCGCCGTACTCCGCAAGCGGCCTCGCCGCGAGAGGATACGAATCGGATATTTCTCCGCGGACTTTCGCAACCATCCCATGTCGCACCTGACCGCGGGGTTGTTTGAGACGCACGATCGATCACGATTCGAACTGACCGCCTTTTCCTTCGGACCTCCGGCGCAGGATCCGATGCGAAGACGGATGCAGGCCGCGTTCGACCGTTTCGTCGATGTGCACGATAGGTCCGATCGGGAAGCGACGGTGATCGCCAGGCAACTTGAAATCGACATTGCAATCGATCTGGGAGGCTTTACGCAGGATGCGCGACCCTCGATTTTTGCGATGCGCGCCGCACCCTTGCAGGTAAGCTTTCTCGGTTACCCGGCCACCATGGCAGCGGATTACATTGATTATCTAATCGCCGACAAAACAGTCGTGCCACCGAGCAGCCGGCCCCACTACCTGGAGAAGATCGTCTATCTGCCGAATAGCTACTGGCCCAATAGCTACCGCATAAGCCACTCAGAGCGCCTTATTCCAGACACGGCGCCTGCGCGCGAGGATCTGGGGCTGCCGCGGGCCGGCTTCGTGTTTTGCTGCTTTAACAACAATTACAAGATTTCTCCGGCGAGCTTCGGCAGCTGGATGCGGATTCTTCGGCACGTCGAAGGAAGTATTTTATGGCTTCTGGAGGATCAACACACCGCAGGGATTAATCTGCGGCGCGAGGCGATGGAGCGCGGGATAGACCCGAGCCGCCTTTTGTTCGCGCCGCGCGTCGACATGCTGAAGCACTTGGCCCGCCATCGCGCGGCCGACTTGTTCATCGATACGGCGCCGTACAACGCGCATACCACGGCCAGCGACGCGCTGTGGATGGGATTGCCTATGGTGACCCGCCGGGGCGAGTGCTTCGCTGCGCGTGTGGCCGCAAGTTTGCTCGAAGCAATTGGGGTTCCGGAGCTCATTACCGAAACGACCGAGCAATTTGAGGCGTTGGCGATCGAGCTCGCGACTCATCCTGCCAAATTGGCTGCCACCAGGGAAAAGCTGATCACGAACCGCTGGGCGATGCCGCTATTCGACACGAATGCGTATGCGAGGCACCTTGAATCGGCTTATCGGCAGATGCACGAACGATATCTCGCCGGCTCGGCACCGAACGACATATTCGTCGAGCCATGAAGGGGTCGAACGCATGCCTCAGCCGCTCACGTGCCGGAAGAAGCGCTCGAACTCCGTAACGACCCGCCGGTCCTCGTACAGAACACCGTTGCGCGCGAGAATTCGCTCTCGGACGGATCGAGCGCAGGCCTTGTCGCGGCCGAGTCCCAGGGCGATATCGACGTATTGTGCGGCATCTTGCGCGATGCACTCGAGGATGCCCATCTTGCGGTACATCGCCTGCGTGTGCCGGCCCCGCTGGAACCGGCCCGGCAGCGTGACGACGGGCGTGCCGACCGAGAAGGCCTCGAGGGAGGAGTTCATGCCGTTGAAATGCAGGGTATCGAGGCAGACGTCGGCGATTGCGAGCAATTGCATGAACCTCGGGAAAGCCATCGGGTCGAGAAACACGATGCGATCAAGGACGTCTTTGAGCGTGTGTGAAAAGCGCTGCAGGATCTGATGCGTGTAGTCCTCGTACCGGCCGCGTATCAGGACGAGCACGCCTTGCGGATCGCCCTCAAGGATGCCGAGCAGCAGCGCATCGAACTCCGGATGCAGCTTAAAGAGGGTCTGCGGACAGAGATACACATGGTCCGCGTCGTGCAATCCGAAAACCGCTCGATCCGGCAGGATTCGCGGCGGATCCGGGCGATAGTAGTAGGCCAGCGTGGGGAGATCATCGAGCAGGTACAGTTTCTCGCTGTAGTGGGAGGCCGCGTCCCGCGGCTCGAACAGGTCGCTCGATACGAAGTAGTCCATGTTCGGAATTCCGGTCGTGTTCGGGTGGCCGAACGATACGCACTGCACGGGCGCCAGGCGGGAAAACGCCAGCAGATAGGACGTCAGCTCCATGCCGATGTCCTGATAAAAGAGAATGTCGAGTTCGAGGGCCGCGATCTGGTCCCGAGCCACGACGTGATCTGAATCCAGTTCGACCATGCGATCGGCCGCGCGACGCATGAGCTCGGTGACCTCGTCGCTCTTCGACGGCGTAATGCGCAAAAGGAAGACCTCGAACGATTCGCGGCTCAGTTCGCTCACCAGGCCGCGGGTCGTCTTGCCGATCGAGTGGTCGAACAAGAACGCCGAGATGAATCCGATGCGGATCTTTCCGGCGCGGCGCACCGGCGCGGTGCAGTGCGCCGCGGTCATCGACAGCGCCGGCGCGGCCTCGAGCAGCAGCCGCGCCGCCTTGGCTTGCAAGTGACGGTCGTTTTCCCCGTGGTAGGCGAGGAAAAACGCGCCCATTCCGTGCGCTGCGGCGATGTTGGTTACCTTGAGATGTGTGTTCATCGCCGCATCCAGGCCCCGTTCGTAAGTGCGTCGACTTTCCTTAATTGCTTCAACGGACCGCTGAATGGCGGCGATGCTGAGGGCCTGCGCAATCCTAATGTCGTCCGACGGCTTGAGAGCATAAGCCAGCCCTGCATAACGCTCCGCCTTCTCGGTGAGGCCGGCGCCGACGCAAATTCGTCGCGCGGCCTCGACCGCCGCAAATAAGGATGGATCCAGTCGGACGGCTTCCTCGAACAAGGGCAGGGCCGTCCACGGCTCGCCGATGTCGTTGGCCAGTAATCCCGCCGAGAGCCAAATGCCGGCGAACTGGGGCGCAATGAGCAGTGCTTCGCGATGCAGGCGAAGCGCGTCGGCGAGCCTCCCCGCGCGATGCAGACGCTGCGCTTCGTCGCGAATCTGCGTGAGGC
Organism: uncultured Gammaproteobacteria bacterium; assembly: GCA_963758145.1. Lineage (GTDB taxonomy): Bacteria > Pseudomonadota > Gammaproteobacteria > Steroidobacterales > Steroidobacteraceae > Bog-1198. Next base: position 135,785 of record CAVWUK010000007.1, on the reverse strand, counting down.
GATTCATGCCCGCGGGCAGTGGCTGCATCAGAGTCGCAAGACTTGCGCCCGCCCCGGCATGATCGGGGTGTGCAGCCAGCGCTTCTCGGTAGGCGCCGATGGCCTGGTCACGTTGCCCGATCCCGTAAAGAGCCGTACCGAGGCTGGTGAGGATCGTGGGGTTGCGCGGTTCGATGGCGAGCGCGCGCCGATAACAGGCGAGAGCCGCGTCCCAGTCGCCTTGTTCCTTGTACGCGCGGCCGAGGGCGTGCCATGCGCGTGCGTCGGTGTGGTGCAATGACAGGGCCGTGCGGGCCGCGGCGTCGGTCATGATCGGCGCTCCCCGGCTGAAAGGGCCTCGATCGGTGCCGGCGGCATTCCCGCCCGGCGGCGCTCCGACATCTGTGCATAGCAGTCTTCGATCGCCCGCGCAAAGCCCGCCGTGTCGAACAGCGGACTCGACGGAACGCTGGCGGCGATTCGCCGCCGCAAAGCCCGCAACCGGCCGGGCTCGCTGCACAGGGCGAGGATCAACGCCTCGTATTCGGCGAGCGAATTCGTGACGAGATCCGGCAGCCCCGCCGCATGCAGAATGCTCGATGAGACGCGCGCCGCGAAGCCGCCCCCGCGAATCGCCACCACCGGCAACCCCGCCCACAACGCATCGCTTGCGGTGGTGTGAGCGCTGTACGGCCAGGTATCGAGCAGCAGGTCGGCGAGGCGCAGTCTCGCGAGATGTTCCGCCTGGGGCGCCTGAGGCGCGAAGTAAAGACGGGCGGGATCGACGCCGCGGGCGGCCGCCTCGGCGGCGATTTGCCTGCGCACCGCGGGCTCCCGATCGAGCAGCCACAGCGAGGATCCCGGCAGTTGCTTCAGCAGCCTCATCCAAACATCGAAAACCGGGGGCGCCAGCTTGTAGGTTTGATGCAGCCCGGCGAGCACCAGGCCGGTCGCGGGCAACCCGGCGCGCTCGCGCGTCCAGGGCGATTCATCCACCGCGCGCCGGTCATCCGTCACCTGATAGGTGTGGGGCATGCGCGCGATGGCTTCGGTGTAATAACCCGCATCCTCGATCGGAACTACATGCCGATCGGCGATCAGATAGTCGACAAAGGGCGTCCCCAAGGTTCCCGGATACCCGAGGAAATGGACCTGTACGGGCGCGGCACGGTAGCTCAGCGCCGCGAGGCGCGAGCCCCCGGTATACCCCTTGAGATCCACCAAGACGTCGATCTCGAGCGACCGCACGCGTTGCGCCGTGTCGCCTTCGGACAGCGCGTCGACATCCTCGAAATGCTCGAATGCCGCCTGCACCCGCGCCCGCATTGGATCGTCCGGCGGGCACTTGCCGTAGGCGAGCGCAAAGCACTCGAAGCGCTCGCGGTCATGATGTTCGAACAGGCCGGCGGCGAGGTAGGCGGTCGCGTGCGCGTAGAAATCCGATGACAGGTAGGCGATGCGGATGCGCGGCCGCCGGTAAATTTCGCCCCGCCACAGGGGTAGCTGCGCGGGGATGGCGGCTGCCGCCGAGCGGGCGCAGGCGAGTTGCTCGCATGGCGAGTCGGTGACATACAGGAACCGGAACGGGCTCGCGGGCCGTCGCCCGGCCTGCACACCCGCGATGTTCGCTGCCACCCGCGAGTCGTAGTCGGACCAATCCGCCATCGCCTGGCATACTGCGTGATACGCGCCCGCGGCACCGTCGCGGTCCGGCGCGAGTCTATAGAGCTCTCGTGCGCATGCGAGCGCCTCGGCGCCGCGATGCAGCTCGCGCATCAACAGATCCGTCGCATTCTCGAGCGCTTCGTGGTCCGGAAAGGCCGCGCGAAAACTGGCGAGCGCGCCTTCGCTGCGGCCGAGAGTGCGCAGCGCCGCGCCGCGATTCAAGAGCGCCTGGGTGTAGCGGGGCGCGAGCGCAATCGCCCGATCCAGGTCCGCCAGCGCGAGCTCGAAACGCCGCAGGGCCATGTGCGCGGCCGCACGATTGTTGAGCGCGCGCCAGTAGTCGGGCTTCAAGCGCAGGGCCCAATCATAGGAGTCGAGCGCGGCCTGATATTGGCGATCCGCGGCCATCGCAAGACCCAAGTTGTTGTGCACCCGCGGGTCATCGGGAGTGAGGCGCGCGCATCGGCTCAGCAGATCGGCCGCGGTTCGCGCGCGGCCGAGCGCGAGCAGGCTGGTTGCCTGGTTGTAAAGCGCGGCGCTGCAATCCGCATGTTGAGCGAGCGCGATTTCGCTCTCTTGGACGGCCTCTTCATGCCGGCCTAAGTCGCCGAGCAGGGCGGCGAGATTGCAGCGCCACGAAAGCTCGGCCGGGCGTGCCGCGACCGCGCGCCGATACGCCGCGGCGGCTTCGGCTTTGCGCCCCGACAGGGCGAGGTGATCGGCGAATTCAACCTGAAATTCGGGCACGTCGGGCTGGGCGGCGGCGGCCGCTGCCAATGCATCGAGCATCCGGTCATCGAGGTGCATGGGGCGCGCCGCGCTCAGCGCGCTGCTCTTTCGGCTTCGCGCGCGAGCGCCGCGGCAACTTCACGGTAGACGCTCGGCCAATCTCCCGCCCGGGGCTGCCGAAACAGGCGGATCGAGGAGTACCAGGGTGTTCTCTCCCCGCTTCGCATCCAGCGCCAATCCGGCTCATGCATCAGGCACAACCAACAGGGAACCCCGAGTCCGCCCGCCAGGTGTGCGATTGCGGTGTCGCTGGTGATAAGCAGGTCGACGCATTTCAACACGGCGGCGGTGTCGAGAAATGCATCCGGCCCCTCATCGAGACCCGGCAGTGGCTGGATCGCGGCGCCGAACCGGACCTGCTGGAGCTGCTCCTCCCCGGGGCCGCGCTGCAGCGAGATGAAAGAAACTCGAGGCACGCTCATGAGGGGCGCCAGCGCGGCGAGCGGCGGCGACCTGCCCGAGTACCGGCCGGTCTCCATGCCCGGATTGCCGCTCCACGCGAGTGCGACACGTAACCCCGGCGCCGTGAGCCGCCCGCGCCAGACGGTGATGCGTTGCGGGTCCGCCGCGAGATAGCCGGCGGCGGCGGGCACCGTGTCCGGCCGAGTGCCGTGCCACGCCGGCAGGCTCATCAGCGGCACCCAGCGCGCTGCATCGGTCTCCGCAGTCGTTTCGGCCGGCACGACACGCGCGCCCAAGGGCGCAAACGCCAGCAGGGTCACCAGGCGAGAGTCACAGGCGATGACGCAGCGAATGCCGCGCTCGTGCAGCAGCTTGGCGTAGCGCGCGAACTGCAACTGATCGCCGAGCCCTTGCTCACCCAAAAGCCACAGCTCGATTCCGGTATCGACAGTCCCGTCCCAGCGCGGCAGGCGGGGCGGCGTCTTCAGCTTGGCTCGATGACGCTGGCGGCGGAAGCGGTATTCGAAATGCGGCCACGCGGCCTGCCAATCGCCGCAGCAAAAAAGTGCATGAGCAAGATTCGAATGCGCGTCGGCGTGATCGGGGTCGAGGGCGATCGCCGTGTGTAGAGACTCGATGGCCTGGGCGCTTCGGCCGGCCTCCAGACGCACGATTCCCAAGCTCATGTGCGCCTCGACCCGCGTCGGTGCAAGCTGCGCGGCGCGCTCGAGCGCCTGTTCGGCGGCGGCGAGATCCCCGATGGCGGCGCAGGCGTCGCCCATATTGATGAGCGCGGGGACGTAGTCGGGTTGCATGGCGAGCGCCTCTCGCAAGCGGATCAAGGCTTCCGGCAGTCGCCCAAGCTCTCGCAGCGCCTTGCCCAAGTTCACCAGCGCGCGCACATAGCCCGGCTTCAGCGCGTGCGCCGCCTCGAAAGCCGCAACCGCATCTGAAAAACGTCCCGACTTGAGCAGCGCGACGCCCAAGTTGTTGTGAATGGCTTCGTTGCGTGGTGCAAATGTAAGACAACGGACATATAAAGCGATTGCGCCGTCGATGTCGCCGCCGGCGAGTTTCAGCCCCGCCCGCTCCTGAAGGCTCTCGGGGCTGTCGGGATCGCGGGCGCGCATTTCAAATAATTCGCTGGTTTTGCTGCTGTCGGACATGTGCTGAATCACGGCGCCGGTCGCGGATCCTATAACGCGTGGCAGCGGCGCACAAACGAGATTCAAACGCGCGCCTGAGCCCGGCGTTCGCGTTGCGGCACGCGTCGCCGTGCCGTGAAAATTTCACAATGCTGTCACGTCGGGGATACAGCCGGGGTGAAAACTGCGACCCAGTTAACAGTACGCCAGAGAAAATGTGACTCGCGTCCAAGTCGCAGGCGCTTTCCGGGGCTGGCGCGCAAGGGAGTTTTTTTGATCGCTTCTGACACGCTGAGCATGAGAAGCATGCGAATTTTCACCAACCGCAGGGGAATGTATTTATGAATATCGTTGTCAAGTCAGCAATAGGGGGCGCGCTGGCGCTGGGTGCAACGGGCGCCTTCGCCATGGGCCAACCCTGGTCCAACAGCTCGGATCTGATTCTTCTGGTTGAGAACACCTCGGGCGCCTCGTACGCCTTGGATACCGGTATCACCATGAATCAACTGCTCCCGTCCGGCCAGCTGATTTCGGGTGCCCAGCTCAACCAAACTCTTGCCGGAATCAACGCCACAATCTCGGCCTCCACCACGTTGCAGGCATTTCTCACGGCAAATCCCGCCTCCGGCGACGGCTGGGAATTGATCGGCGGCCAGTACAACGGCGGAAGCGCAAGCCCTGCGACGAACGGCAACACCAAGCCGCCCGGTGGTGCGATATACGGCTACACCTCGACCATTACCGCGAACCAGGGAACCCAGACTTTGGGCAATGTGCAAAGCTTTGAGAATGGTCTACAAACCGACGTCACCACCGGCGGCACTCTGAACGGGTTGACGACCGCGACCGAAATTACCACCACCTCCGGCAACCCTCTGGCTCCAAACTCTGTCCAGAAGTACGGCAACGTGGCCGGTGATGCACTTCAGGCGCTCGGGAGCACCGCATACAACCTGTACGCCTTCACGGGCAACGGCAATACCGGCCAGATCCAGTCCTACATTCAGGGCACGGCCACCTTGGACACCAACGGCAATCTCGTGATCACCGGCAATGGTGGTGCCCCGGTCCCGCTGCCCGCCGCCGTGTGGCTGCTGGGTTCGGGCCTGATGGGTCTGGTCGGTGTCTCGCGCCGCCGCAAGGCCGCCGCCTGAAGCGCCATCGAAGTCTCTTCTCAATTTTTCCATAGGACATCTCTACCATGAACAATTTCAAAATTGCAGCTGCGGTCGCCCTGGCGATCGGCAGCACCGCGGCCCGGCAGACGGCTTTCGCCGCCCCACCGACCGCCGCCCAGTGCGCGCACGGCACTGCCGCTGCGGAGCTCTATGTGGCGGGCTCTTCGGCCGCGCAACCCTCGTTCGCGACCGCACTCGCGAACGACCTGTTCGACTCCAACGGCGAAACGACGATTGCGGCACCGAAGGTCACAGGCAGCGCCAACGGCAATTTCAAGTCCTACTGCGGCTTTGCCAAAGCCGGGAACGGTGCGGGCATAGCGACCGGCGCCGTCACCAACGTGTACTACCGCGGTGAGGGCGGCTCGGTCGTGGGTGCACTGCCCATAGTCTCCGGCCAACCGGTCAAGTTTCTCGACTTGACGGCGTCGGGCTGCGCGGTCACCAATCCGTCGGTGGTCGGATTGAGCGTCAATGTCGGAACGACCGACGGCTGGAGCGGCTGCGTCACGGAGCATGCGGTTGAAATGGGCGTCACCGACCTCGAGCCCACCGTGTTCGTCCCGCCGAATTACCCGAGTGCCTACAGCACGACGGTGTTCGGCAGCGCGAGCAAGGCGCAATTGGCCGCGTTGACCAAAACCGAGCTGTTCCAGCAGGTATTCGGACTGTTCGTGAACACCAGCGGCATCAACGGCGGTGCCGTGGGCCAAGCGGTCGATTTGTCGAGAGAGACGGTTGCCCAAATCCTCGCCGGCAATTACACGGACTGGAGCGCGGTGCCGACCTCGACCGGCGGCGCCGTGTCAAGCGTCTCCCAGCCGATCACCATCGTGAACCGCGAAGCGGGGTCGGGTACGCGCACCGGCGCGACGACTTACTTCCTCGGCACGAATTGCAACACGGCCTACCAGCTTTCGCTGTTTGATCCCAGCCCCGGCAGTGACGGGTATGCGACCGGAGACGTATTGGCGACGGCGGCCTCGACGCCCGGCGCCATCACCTATGCCTCGATCGACAACAACGGCGCGCAGGCGAACTTGACCATGGTCTCGCTGAGTGGGATCAGCCCCACGAATCTGGCGGCGACCAGCGGCGCCTACGATTGGTGGTTCGAAGCCACGGCGCAAAAGGGCAACATCACCTCGGCGGGCGGCACGGGCATCTACAACTGGTTGATCGGGGGTGAGTTGGCCAATCTGGCGACGGCGCCGCACGCGAAGGACATCAACGTCATTCCGAACTTGGGAACGAACGGCACGGCAGTGCCGGTTCACTCGAGCACCGTGGGCGGCGTGACGATCTATGTCAATCCGTTCACGAGGAGTGGTAACAGCTGCAAATATCCTGTTGAGACCAACTGATCGATGGATCGCCGGAGACGCGTAGGCGATTCCGGCGATCTCTGTATTGCGATCCCGGCCGGCCTTTCCCTCGTGAAAGGCCGGCCTTTTCGTTTTGAAACGCCGTGCGGAGTGCAGATCCGCGGCGAGGGCGGGCCGGGCGGTCACGGTAGTGTCATTGCCCTGTGATTGGATCATCGATCGGCCAAAGCTCGTGCTCGGTCGAGCAGCGAATACCGATGAGGATGACGATGGGTAATCGAAGGCGCCGGCTTTTAAAAATTCACGCAATAGCGCTCTCGTTCTGGGCGACCGGGGGCGGGATCGGGGCGAACGCCAAGAACCCCGTGCTGCCCCTGCCTTGCGCACCCGGAGCCTGCGGGACCACGGGCCCTTCGCAATTCATCACCGGAGGCAGCGCCGGCGCCGTGGCCGCCGGCAATGCGCTCACCGTCAATCAAACCACGAATTCCGCCATCCTCAACTGGTCCTCGTTCAACATCGGCGCCGGCGGCACGGTGACCTTCCATCAGCCCGGTGCAAGCTCGATTGCTCTCAACCGAATATTTCAGTCAAGTCCGTCGCAAATTCTCGGCTCGCTCAAGGCGAACGGGCAGGTGTATTTGCTCAATTTGAACGGCTTTTTGTTTGGCCCCACCTCGACCGTCAACGTCGGCGGCCTGCTCGTCTCCTCGCTGCCGCTGTCGCTCACCGATGCCACGTTTTCCAACGGCATCTTATCGCCACTGCAGAACGACTTGCCGGTCTTCGACGCGACACTGGATCCGCTGGCTCCCGGAGTGGGGCGAACCAGCGTGCTCGATGCCAATGGAAAGCCGGTGCTCGGTGCGAACGGCGAGCCGGAGATGGTGCAGGTTCTGGTGCAGCCCGGCGCGCAGATGAGCGCGGCTGACCAGGGGCGACTCCTGCTCACGGGGCAAAGCGTCACCAACGGAGGAAGCCTTGCGGCTCCCGACGGGCAGGTCATTCTGGCGGCCGGCACCAAGGTCTACTTGCAGGCGAGCAGCGATCCGGGCTTGCGCGGCTTGGTCGTCGAAGTCGATGCGAATCCCTCAAACGCAGCATGGAACCAGCTGACAGGCTCGCTGTCCGCGCCTCGCGGCAACATCACCATGGTCGGGCTCGCCGTCAATCAAGACGGGAGAATCTCGGCAACCACCTCGGTCTCGGCAAACGGCTCGATCCGCTTGGAGGCGGCGCAGGGAGCGGTGTTTGGCGGAACGGTCGGCGATCAGACCGTTGCCTCATCGCAGGGCGGAGCGCTCACCATCGGTCCGCACAGCACCCTGGACGTCCTGCCGGAACTGTCGTCGAGCGCGACCGCGGTAGCCGCTCAGCCGCAATTGCCCTCGACGGTCACGCTGCTCGGTGAGCAAGTTCTCCTGCAGGGCGGATCGATCGCGGCGCCGGACGGCAATTTGACGGCGATCGCCGCTGCGAACCCCTCGGCTGCGACCGCTCCCGTGTCATCATCAAGTTCGGTGATCACGGGGGTCCCCACGGGCATCGATCCCAATGCGCGCCTGAGGATCGACCCGGGCACGGCGATCGATCTGTCCGGAAGCGTGGCGTCGCTCCCGGTGACAGCGAACCTCGTCGAGGCACAGCTGCGCTCGAGCGAATTGGCGGACGATCCGACCCAGCGCGACGGCGCGCTCCACGGGCAGACCGTGTATGTCAACGAGCGCCTGGGCTCCCCGCCGATCGCCAATCTATCGTCGGATTTTGCGGCCGTACCGCAAACCCTCGCCCAGCGCACGGAAGCAGGCGGCAATGCGGTGCTGCAGTCGCAGGGGGACGTGGTGTTTCAGAGCGGCGCGAGCTTGAATGTCTCGGGCGGATCATCGACGTATGCCGGCGGGGTCCTGCAGGAAAGCTATCTCGTCGGCGCCAACGGACAGCTGTATCCGATATCGACTGCGAACCCCCTGTTGAGCTACGTCGGCGTGGTCAATCCGACGTTCACCCAAACCTACAACAAGTGGGGCGTGCAGGATATTGTGCCGACGCCCGCCTTGAGTTCCTACCAGCCCGGTTATGTGCAGGGCGCGCCCGCCGGCAGCGTCCAGTTCGTGGCTCCCACGATGGTGCTGCAGGGAACGCTGTTGGGGAGCGCGGTGAACGGCCTGTATCAAAGAACGCCGTCGACCGCCGTCAGCGGTGGTCAATTGATCATCGGCTTGCCCTTGGGCGCCGGATATCCGCAGGCGAATCCGCCGATCGATTACATCTCGCCCGAGGTGCGGCTGACTTCCTCGCCCATACCGGTCGTGGTGGCCGACGATGCGGTGCTCCCGAATCCTCAGACGCTCGACATACCGCTGTCCTACCTGACCCGCAGCGGCTTCACATCGACCGCAATTTACAGCGACTATGGCGTGACGCTGCCCGCCGCGACGCCCCTGGTGCTTCCGGCGGGCAGCACGCTGTCGGTTGACGCCGCGCGCGTGGATCTCCTGTCCAGCATCACCGATCCCGGCGGATCCTTGAGCTTCGAAAATGTGTACAACATCGGCAGCGCGAGCGCGGGAAACATCCGGCCCGGGGTGTATCTGGGCGATGGCGTGACACTCGATGTCCGCGGGCTTTGGACCAACGACAGGCCGGCGGCGCTGGCGGGAGAGCCCGCCCCCACCGCGCAGACCTGGCAGAATGGCGGCACGATCAACCTTGGGGTGACGACGCCGGGCGCCTTGCTCGCGCTCGGCAACGATGATGCGCTGCGTGCCAGCGGGGGCGCGTGGGTGCAGTCGGGCGGCACACTGGTTCCGGGAACCGGAGGCTCGATCAGCCTGAGTGCCGACTCCGTGAATCCGGCCATCGATGTGGGCGCGAACGTCGTGCTCGACGGCTTCGGAGTGAACGGGGCGGCCGGGGGTACCTTCAGTCTCACGGCCCCGCGCATCGCCATCGGCGCGGGCGCCGGCAATTGGGTCGGCGCGCAGCAGGTGGACGATGCGCTGGCGCCCGGCGGCGTCCTGCACGTCTCTTCGAGCCTTTTTTCAAACTACGGATTCCAAAATTTTGACCTCAATGCCTCCGCGCTCGTGGTGCCGACCGCGGCCAGCGCGGATTTGCTCACGGTCCTTGCAGGAACGGCGATCGATGCGACGGTGCGCACGCTGGAGCTCAACGCCCGCGCCAACCAAGAGCCGTCGGCCGCGACGCTCGATGGCCTCGCCAGCGTCACGACGCTGGCACCTTACCTGCGGCCCGCGGCCAGCGTGACCTTGAGCGCCTTGCCGCCGACAACGGGACCGAATCCCGCCTCCAATACCGCCCAGAACGGCGCCACATCGGCGGGCGATGTCATGATCGGTGCCGGCGCCTCGATCACGACCGATGCGGGCGGCGCCATCAGTCTCGCCGGCATCGACAGTCTCGTCGTCGACGGCACGCTGCTCGCTCCCGGGGGCAATGTGTCGCTTCACGTGGGCCTGCCGGGCGATCTGTTCGAGGTCGGCTTTCTGCCGACTCAGCGCATCGAGCTGGGCAGCTCCGGCGTGATCGACGTCGCGGGAACTTTCGTGTCCCAACCGTCGTCGGCGGGCTTGAGTCTCGGCACGCTCTACAGCGGCGGCAGCGTGCAACTTTACGCGGATCGTGGCGCCGTGGTGGCCGATCCAGGTTCGCTGATCTCGATCTCCGGCACGAGCGCATCGGTGGACGTGCTTCAGACGGGCGGTACCTACGGGCATGAAGCGGCCTCGACCGCCGGCGGCTCGATCGCCGTGCACTCGGGCGAAGCCATCTCCCTCTTGGGTGCGATCGACGCCGCGGCCGGCGTCACCGGCACCTCGGGACCGGCCGCCGCGGGATCGCTCGATCTCGCGCTGACCCGCTCGGAACCCTGGTGGGGCGTTGCAAACGCCGCGGCCGACGCCACTTTCACGCAATACCCCATGACGGTGGAGCTGCTGCCATCGGCCGCCGGGCTGCCCGTCTCGCCGGCCAACAGCAACCAAGCCGTGCTTGGGGTGGCGCAATTGGCCGAGTCGGGACTCGATGCACTGCAAATCGAGGCGGGAAACGCCGTTCAATTGTCGGGCAACCTGGCGCTCGCCCTCAATCGGCAGCTCATCATCGATGCTCCCATCATCGCCGCCACCGGCGGTTCGAGCGTCAGCCTGAGTGCACCGTATCTCGCGGTCGGATACAGCACGACAACACCGGTGGTGAACGACAACACCGCGACCGGCGGTTCGGGCGCACTGAATTTCCGAGGCAATGAAATCGAACTTGCGGGGCAGACGGTGTTCCAGGGAACCTCCGACGTCAGCTTCTCGAGCTCCGGCGATCTGCAGTTGCTCGGCACCCCGATCGGTTCCGGGCTCACCACGCTTCAGGGCAGCCTCACCGTGGCGGGAAATCTCACGCTTGATGCCGCGCGAATTTACCCGCTGACCGCCACGACCTTCGCGATCAAGGCGGTGGATTCAGGCTCAGGCGCGCCGTCCACGGTAGCCTTCGGTCAGACATCTGCCAACCCGGGAACTCCGCTGTCGGCGGGTGGAGCGCTGACCGTCACTGCGGACGTCATCGCAAGCACCGGGACGATTTATGCACCGTTCGGAACGATTGCGCTCGATGCGAACGCAAGCCTCACCCTCGGAAACGGAAGTCTGACTTCGGTCAGCGCCGGAGGGCTGACGATTCCCTACGGCCAAACGCAGCTCGGCGGTCAGCAATGGGTATACCAGCCCCCGGGCAGCGGCCCGCAAACCATTACCGGAGTCCCGTCCAGGCTGGTGAGCTTGCAGGCCCCGGCGATCACGCTCGCGAAGCAGGCGACGGTCGATCTGACCGGCGGGGGCGATCTCAGCGCCTATGAATGGGTTCCCGGCACGGGCGGCACGCAGGACAAGCTCACCTCGGACCCCACCGTGGCCGGCTACATGCCGGGGGTCTACGCCATCCTGCCGTCTACGTTGGGACAGGCCTCGCCGCAGGATCCGCAAAACACCCAGGGCTCGACGATCACGCCGGGCGAAAGCGTGTATCTGAGCGGCGGTGGCGGAGTCGCGGCAGGCGTCTATCCGCTGCTGCCCTCGCGTTATGCGACGGAGCCGGGTGCGCTCCTGATCGAGATGGAGCCGCAGTTGCGCAGCGCCACGCCCGGGTCCCTGGGCGCCTTGCCGGACGGGACCCCGGTCGTCGCCGGATATTTGAGCTACGGTTCGACCGGGCTGCATCAGACGCCCGGGTACACCGGCTTCGCGGTGTACCCGGGCACCTACGCCAATCAGCTGGCCCAATACGACCAGTCCACCGCGTCCAGCTATTTCAGCGCCGCTGCGAGCGCCGCCGGTGCGCCGCGTCCGACGCTGCCCGCCGACGCCGGTACATTTTCCCTCACCGTCACTAACTCGGCCGGCAACGCGCTCAATCTGGCGGGCGTGGTTCGTACGGCGGCGGCCAGCGGCGGCCTCGCCGCGCCGATCGAAATCAGCGCCAGCGATCTCATTGTCGGCACACCGACCGGCGTCCTTCCAGCTGACGCGGTGAGCATTTCCGGCGCCGTCATTGCCGGCTGGCAACCGGGATCGCTGCTGTTGGGCGGAACGGCCGCGGCGGATGGGAGCAACATCCAGGTGGTTGCGAACACGGTGACCGTGGGTGCGGGCACCAAGCTCACCGCCGATCAGATCAGCCTCGTGGCCAATCAGTCCATCGACGTTCAGAACGGCGCGCTACTGCAGTCGACCTCCGCGGTGTCGGGCACGGCGCCGGCGCCCGCGCCCGCGGAAGAGTCCGTCACGCTCGCCGGCGCGACCGGCGACACCCCGGCGCTCCTGGCCGTGTCGGACCTGAATTGGCTGATTCCGGTGCGCGCCGGCGGCGGCGCACCGGCAGGTGCCGCCACGGCCGCGGTCGATGCGGGCGCTACGCTCGCCACCGGTGGGTCGCTGTCGGTGGATGCCCTCGGCGGGATTGACTTGAACGGCACCTTGGCGGGGCGCGGCGCCGAGTGGTCGCTCGGATCATCCAGCATTGGGATCTTGCCGATCGGCGCGAGCCGGGATGCGCTGTCGATCAATTCTCGTTTGCTCGCGGCGCTCAATGGCGCCGGCGCCGTGCGGCTTGCGAGCACCGGGCCGATCGATGTGTATTCCCCGGTCAGGCTCGGCGTCAATTCGAGCAACGCGCCGACGCTGCAATCGCTCATTCTGGCGGGGTCAAGCCTCAATAATCCGAACGGTGCGACCTCGATTCAATTCGGTGCGCAAACATTGACACTCGAGGGTTCCGGCGGCAGCGCATCGGCGCCCACCGCCGGCCCTGCAGGGACGACCCTGTCGTTATTCGGCGGTGAACTCGACCTGGGACCGAACGCCTTGACGGTGAATGGCTTCGCATCGACCCGAGCGGCGGTGTCGGGAGCGGTGATCGGAGAGGGCACCGGTGCCCTGGAAGTCGGCGGCAATCTGAGCCTCCAGACGGCCGGGGTCACCGCATCCGCTGCGGCGCAGACCGACATCGGCGCCACCGGCGCGCTCGCGGTTACGCCGGCGGCTGCCGGAAGCGCGGCTAAGCTTCCCGTACTTCTCGGAGGTGATTTGACGCTTGCCGGCGCGACCATCGATATATCGGGAACCGTCGCGGCCCCGGCGGGCATCGTCAATCTCATGGCGGCCGGCGCGCTCAGTGTCGATCCGGAAGCCCGGGTCAGCACCGCAGGCAGCATGGTCACCATCGAATCCCAGTCGGCGGGCACACCGGGCGGCAGCGTCGTGATGTCGGCCGGTACGAACGTTAATCTGAGCACGGGAGCCATCATCGATGTGTCGGGCGCCGGCCCGACGCCGGGCGGCGTGCTCAGCATCACCGCAGGCCAAACGGCAAGCGTCGACGCGACTCTCAAGGGTGAAGGCGGCGCGGGTGCGAGCGGCGGTGCGTTCTCGCTCGATGTGGGTTCGCTCGGCGCAGGGAGCGCATCGGGGGAGAATCCGCTCACCCTGCTGGCGAAGTCCCTCGGGACGGGCGGCTTCAACGAGGCGATCGACCTGCGCACCCGCTCGGGCGACCTCGATCTCGTTGCCGGCGGTTCGCTCAGCGCCAATGCCGTCACGCTCACCGCCGACTCGGGACAGGTCATCGTCGGCGGTACAATTACCGCCAATTCGGACGCGCTGCGCGGTTCATTGTCGTTATTTGGCGGTGCGGGCGTCGCGGTTGACGGAACGCTGCACGCGGATGGCGGAACCTCGGGCCGCGGAGGCACCATCGAGATCGGCGCCGGCCAGCTGCAGGCCGACCCCAATGGCCTGCTCGACCAGTATAACGGCGGCTCCATCCAGCTCGCCGGGGGAACGATCACGACCGTGGGTACGGCAGGCGATGGCACGCTCATTCTGCGCGCCCCGGCACTGACGGCAACCGGCGATGTGGCGATCGGATCCCTCGCCTCGACCACGCTGAGCGGCGTGGGTCAGCTGATCGTGGTCCCGGTGCTGCCTTTCAATACCGCCAATACCGCGATTTTCTCCAATGCGACCGCACCGACGGCCGCCGATTTTGCAAACGTGCAGCAAAGCGCTCAAACCTACATGTCGGCGGCCGGTCAAAATATAGCCGGGCGGTTGGCACCGAACGGCGCGCCTCTTGCGGTGGAAGCCGGGGTCGAGATCATCGCGCCGGGCTCGCTCACGCTGCAGTCCTCCGATGGCGTCTCGCCGGCCCTCGACTTGTCGAGCTGGCGCTTCAATGGAGCCCCGGTGGATTTGACCGTGCGAGCGGCCGGGGACCTCCTGGTCGCCAACACAGTGACCGACGGCTTCGGGACCGAGACTCCCGGGACTCTCGCCCAGCCTGCGCTGCTTGCCGGGCCGTCATCCTCGATTCACTTGGTTGCGGGTGCCGATCTCATGAGCGCCAATCCCCTGGCGGTCAACGCCGCAGGCAACGGAGCGCTGACGCTCGGATCGACGACCGCGGGCGCCGCGACGGCCGTGGTGCGCACCGGAACCGGCAGCATCGACCTGATCGCCGCGGGCGATATCGTCATCGGCAGCCCGGGTTCCGGCGCGTTTACGGCGGGCACCCCGGCGATTGCTCCCGGCGGCACGACTGCGGATCCGTATCCCGATTTTCCGTCGCAGGCGGGTACGCAGCAAATCGCTTCGGACGCCTCAGGCAATCCATACGGCTATGGGGTCCTGGTGCCGAAATCGGACCTTCTGATGAGTTTTCCGACCGGCGGCGGAAACCTCACGGTCCGAGCCGGCGAGGATATCGTGGGCGCCGCTCTAACCACACCGGCCGTGCCGCAGTGGCAGTTGCGCGAGGGGGGATCGGCTCAGGCCCTGCCGACCTGGGGGGTCAATCTCGCGGCCTATGACTGGAACTTTGGCACCTTGGGTGGCGGTGACCTCAAGCTTGCGGCGGGACGGGATGCGCTCAATGTGACCGGCGCGGCCGCCGGCTCTCTGCTGCCCCAATACGGGGGAGGCACGCAATACGTGTCCGGCGGAGGTCTGTCCTTCGATGCCGGGCGCAACATCGGCAGCGCACAAGTGTTCCTCGCCAATGGTTCGGGCTCGGTCGCCGCCGGCGGCGCCTTGACCGCCGTGCTGCCCTCGCTGACGGCGGGCGACCCCAATGTGGGATCCGGGTTTTATCTGCAGTCGAGCGCGCTCAATGTCTGGGCGCGGCTCGGCATCGCGGCCGACGGAGTGTTCAATCCGACCGCGCTCAAACAGCCCAATCCGGACTCGCTCAAGCCGTTGCAAGGCGCCTATTTCAGCTATTCCGACAGTTCAGCGTTGAATCTCGACACGGTCGCGGGCGACGTGGCTCTAGGGCAAGCGTCCGGCGCCCAGGCGACCTTGCTCGGGCTCGCCAACAGCAACCTTCCCGGGGTCAGTCTCGGCGCCGGCGTGTTGCCCGGGAGTTTCTCCGCCGAGGCGCTGAGCGGGAACATTCCTTTCGGTCCCGGCATTGGCAGCAACGGCTTCATCACCCTTTATCCCTCGCCGCACGGCCAACTCGATTTGCTGGCGGCGATGAATATCAGCGGAAGCGGCGGGTCTGTGACGATGTCGGACGCCGTGGCTGGAACCTACGCGACAGTCGCCACGCCCGTGGCCCAAGCATCAGTGGTGGGGCCTAGTGCCGCGTTCGCCGGCAACATTCACCTCACCGATCCGCAGCCCGCGCTGGTCACGGCGGGCGGCGATATCACGGAATTCAATCTGTCGATTCCGAAGTCGGCCCAGGTCGAGGCGGGCGGGGACATCACGGATCTGACCTACGCCGGTCAGAACTTGAGCCCCACCGATCAGACGGTGCTGATGGCCGGCCGGGATTTCGTGTACACCACCTCGAGCGGTTCGGCATCGGTCGGCGGCCCCGGAGTGTTCGACGTGCTCGCTGGCCGCAATGTGTCTCTCGGATTCTCGCAATCCGGCATCATCACCACGGGAAACCTGCGAAACCCCAATCTGCCGACCGCGCAAGGCGCCGATTTGACCATAGCGACCGGGCTGGGCACGAATCCCGATTTTGCCGCTTTCTTGACCAAAATCATCGCTCCGTCGCCGACCTATCAAACCGCCCTCATCGACTATGTCGAGTTCCTGCTGGGCACCTCCGGCCTCACGTACGCCCAGGCGCAGTCGGTCTTCGTGAAACTGACGCCCGCCGAACAGCGGCCGCTGATCGATCAGGTGTTTTTCAACGAGCTCTCCAATTCCGGCATTGCCGCCAACACTGTGCCCGGAGCCGGCTTCAGCGAAGGCTACACGGCCATCGATACGCTGTATCCCGGCAGCCGGACCGGCTCGCCCGGCGCCGTCGCCGGCTCCTATGCCGGCGATCTGACCCTCGCCTTCAGCCGCATCTACACCTTGAGCGGCGGCAACATCAATCTGGTGGTCCCCGGAGGTCTGATCGATGTCGGCCTTGCCAATCCGCCTTCGACGTTAGCCTCCCGGCCGCCCTCGACGCTCGGTATCGTCGCCCAGGAGGCCGGCAACATCGATATCTATTCGCAGGGCGATGTCAACGTCAATGCCTCGCGAATCTTCACCCTGGGCGGCGGCAATATTCTGATTTGGTCCGATCAGGGCAGCATCGATGCGGGCCGCGGCGCCAAGACCGCAGTATCCGCCCCGCCGCCGACCGTGCTGATCAACAGCGACGGCACGGTTTCCATCAATTTCTCGGGCGCGGCCGCCGGCAGCGGGATTCGAACCATCCAGACCGATCCAAACGTGGCCCCGGGCAACGTCGACCTGGTCGCGCCGGCGGGCACCGTCAATGCCGGCGATGCCGGCATCGGCGCCGCCGGCAATATCAACATCGCCGCGCGCACAGTGGTCGGACTCAGCAACATTCAATTCGGCGGAACCTCGACCGGGGTGCCGGCGCAAATCAGCAATGCCGGGGCCTCGCTGTCGGGCGCCTCGGCCGCGGCGAGCAGTGCGACCAATACCTCGACCGCCGCGGCGACCAGCAATACCGCCGAACAGGCCGGGGCGGCGCCGCTTTCGCAGGCCGAGCTCTCGTGGCTCGACGTCTTTGTGACAGGGCTCGGCGAGGAGAACTGCAAGCCCGACGACATCGAGTGCTTGAAGCGGCAAAAGACCCCGGCGCGATAAGGGACTGTAACGCAGGCGTCATGCGCGGTGCGGAAGATACCCGGCTCTAGTTTACCGTCCCCGGGAAACCTCAAATTGATGCACAAATCAGCCAAATTGCTGGTGCTCGCGGCGCTGTTCGTTCCGGCGCTCGCGCTCGCCGCCTCCTGGTGGAACAACGATTGGAAATATCGCAAGGAGATCGGCTTCGATCTATCCCCGGCGGGCGCCGATATCGCCGGAACTCCGCAGAATGTGCCCGTTCTGGTGCGCTTATCGCTCGCCAATTTCAGCTATTTCAACGATACCAAGCCCGACGGGTCGGATTTTCGCCTGTTGGCGGGCGATGACAAGACCTCTTTGAAATTTCACTTTGAGAAATACGATGCGCAAAATCAAATGGCGCTCTTGTGGGTGAATGTGCCGCAAATCACCGGCGGCTCGAAGAGCGAAAAGATATACGCCTATTACGGCAACCCGGATGCGCCGTCGGCGGCCGACGTGCCGGGAACTTATGATTCATCGCAGGTACTCGTTTTGTCGTTTGGCGATGGCACCGGTACGCCCTCGGATCTGACCGCCTATAGGAATGATCCGAGCAGCTCGACCGTGGCGCTGACGCCGGCGTCGCTGATCGGCGCCGGCGCGAAGTTCTCGGGCAAGGAAACCATCAACGTTCCGGCGACGTCCTCGCTGCGATTGATGCCGAATCAGGGGCTCACGGCCTCGGCCTGGGTGCGCATCGAACAGGCGCAGCAATCGGTGGTGTTGGCCCTCACCGACGGGGCGAAGGAATTGTCCGTGGGGCTAGACGGCGCGAAATTCGTCGCGCGCGCGGCGTTCGGCGGGGATCCGGTGACCGTGACCCAAACCGCGGATTTCACTTTGAGCCAGTGGCATCACGTTGCGGTCACGGCGGCCGCCGGCAAGCTCACGCTGTTCGTCGATGGGTTGGCGGTGGGCAGCGCGCCGGTCGCCCTCGAGGAATTAGGCGGCATTTTCACGATCGGGTCCGCCGGCGGCGGCCGGTTTTTGAGCGGCGATGTCGACGAGGTGGAGGTCTCCAAGATCGCGCGCTCCGCGGATTGGATCAAGGCGGCTGCGCGCAGCCAGGGCATGGACTCGAATCTGGTCCTTTATGGCGCCGATGGGCAAAAGGAAGCCAGTTCGCAGGGATCCTATTTCGTCACGATCGCCAAGAATCTCACCGTCGACGGCTGGGTGGTGATCGGCATCTGTCTCTCGATGCTGGTGGTGGCGCTCATCATCATGGTGATCAAGGCGCTGTTCCTGAGCCGGGTGGAAAGGGCGAACAACAAATTCCTGCACGAATTTCGACGCCTGAGCGGCGATGCGGCGGCGCTCGATGACCCCGCGGACGATCGCGATGTGGATGACTTCGAAATTGATTCGCCCTCGATGGCGTCGTTGCGCGGCGATCAAAACAAGTACGGCGCCTCCACGCTCTACCGGCTCTACCACAGCGGCGTGCGCGAATTGAATCGGCGCGTGAACGGCAAGACCGTGAGCGCACAACGGGCGACGGTGTTGTCGCCGCAATCGATCGATGCGATTCGCGCCTCGATGGATGCCTCGCTGACCCGGCTGCAGCAGAGCCTGTCGAGCCAAATGGTGCTGCTGACGATCGCCATTTCCGGCGGTCCGTTCCTCGGACTGCTCGGCACCGTGATCGGCGTCATGATCACCTTCGCCGCGATCGCCCTATCCGGCGATGTGAACGTCAATGCGATCGCGCCGGGCACCGCGGCGGCGCTTGCCGCGACGGTAGCGGGCCTCGCGGTCGCGATTCCGTCCCTGTTCGGCTACAACTGGCTGAATTCCCGGATCAAAAACATCACGGCCGACAACCGCGTATTCGTCGACGAATTCGTCACGCGCGTTGCCGAGCAGTACAGCTGAGCCGCCGCCGTGTCGGGCTCCAACGAAGGCGGCGACAAGGATGTCTACGACGACATCAACATCACCCCGATGCTCGATCTTGCCTATGTGCTGATGGTGATTTTCATCATCATGACCACCGCTTCGGTGCAGGGAATCAAGGTCAATCTCCCCAAGGCGAGCGACACGCCATCATTGGCGAAACCGCAGACCAAGGCCATCACGATCACCGCCGACGGGACCATGTATCTGGACACCTACCCGGTGAGCTTGCCGGAATTGGAGACCCTGCTGCGCCAATACAAGGCGGCGAATCCGAATCTACCGGTGATCGTCAAGGCGGACTCCTCGATTGCTTATCAGCGCGTGGTCGATGTGCTCGATCTGGTCGGGCGGCTGGACATCACGCAGCTCGGGCTGGTGACCCAGCGCATCGTCAAATAGACGGCTCATGGCGGATCCGCGCAAACAGCGCCGCATTGTCAGACTCATCGGCGCCGGACTCGTCGCCGTCGTGCTGATCGCGGGATTCGCTTCATTCGTGCACATGATGCTGGCGAGCAAGACCGGCAAACAGGGACGCCAGGTCCAGATCGTGCAGCTCATTCGACCGCCGCCGCCGCCGCCGGATCAGCCGCCCCCGCCGCCGCCGGAAAAGAAGGAGGAGCCGATACCGAAGGACGTTCCTGAACCCAAGCCGGACGAGCCGCAGCAGGCTCAGGCGGATCAGCCGCTGGGGGTGGATGCCGAGGGTTCCGCCGGCGGAGATGCCTTTGGCCTGGCCGCGCGCCGCGGCGGCGCCGACCTGGTCGGGGGTACGGGGAGCGCGCCGTTTGCGTGGTACACGAACCGAATCACCGATGCGATTCGTGAGCGGCTGGCATCGGTTGAATGCGCGAAGACCGCGAAGGGGTCGCTGTCGTTTCATCTGCTGATGGAGGCGAGCGGCAAGATCAAGCAGGTGCAGCTGGCGACGTCGACGGGCAATCCCAAGGTGGATCAATGCATCGATTCGGCCTTGACCTCGATGCCGCCCATGAGCGAACCGCTGCCGCCGGGAATGCCCGAGCAAATCAATTTGAAGATCGTGTCCCGAATTTAAGAACCGAAGGGGATGGATGGATATGAGTAGGGTGAAATTTCTGCACGCCTCGCTGATCTCTCTCGGGCTCGCGCTGGCGCCGGGGGCGCCCTGCCTGGCCGCCGACGAGCGCCAGTCGCTCGAGGAGCTGCGCAATACCGTCATCAATTTGCTGCAGGCTCTGGTCGATCAGGGGGTGATCACGCGCGAGAAGGCCGAGCAGATGGTCAAGGCGGCACAGGAAAAGGCCGCCGCCGATGCCGCGAGCCTCGCGAAGTCCGAACAGGGGGCGGTGCGCGTGCCGTATGTACCGCAGATCGTGCAGGATCAAATCGCGAAGCAGGTCGAGCAGCAGGTCACGCCCGATGTCGTTGCCGACGTGGTCAAGCAGGCCAAGACGGAAAAGTGGGGGGTTCCGGGTGCGCTCCCCGATTGGCTCTCGCGCACGCGAATCTCGGGCAGCGTGACGCTGCGCGAAGAGGATGTTCTCTATCCGCCCGGCAATGCGCAGAACGTGTATTTGAATTATTACGCCATCAATCAGGCGGGCGGCATTGCCGCGGCGGGCCTAAACGCATTCGAGGATGTGAACGTGGACAACGTCCGGTTCCGCGGGCGTGCGCGCTTGGCGGTCGACTCGACCATCAGCGATACGATCACCGCGGGCATTCGGTTGGCCACGGGAAATACCTCGGACCTGGTCTCCGAGACGCAGACATTCGACGGTACCGCTCCTTATTCGTTCGGGGTGGACGAAGCGTTCATTCGCTGGGATGAACGCAATGCGCAGAATTTTCCCTGGCTGAGCGCGGTGATGGGGCGGTTCGAAAATCCTTACCTAACGCCGACCAACTTGATTTTTCACCGGGATCTGACCTTCACCGGCGCCTCCGCCACCGGGCGCTGGGGATTGGGAGACGGCAGCGCCGACCAATCTCATCTATTTCTGACCCTTGGCGCACATCCGATTCAGGAAATCCAATTGACCTCACAGGACAAGTGGCTGGCGGGCGGGGAGTTCGGCACCAATCTTCGCTGGGGGCAGGGCCAGAATCTGCGTCTGGCCGGCGCGTTTTACGATTATTTTAACGTCACCGGCCGGCTCAATCCGTCCGACAGTACGATCTACAACTACACCGCGCCGCAGTTCATGCGCCAAGGCAATACCTATTTCGATATCGCCAACAGCAGCAATCCGAATGTAAACCTGTTTGCGTGGGCGGCGAAGTTCCGGCTGGTCAATGTGAACGCGACCTATTCGCTCCCCGTCGGGCGCTACACGTTCGGCGTGGTCGCCGATGCGGTGAGAAACGTCGGCTACAATACAGCGCAGGTTTCGGCCAATGTGGGGAGCTACGTCGCGCCGCGCATCAATGGCTATCAGGGAGAATTGAGTTTCGGCTATCCGGCGACGTTCACGGCCGGCGCCTGGCGCGGCACGATCGGCTATCGATATTTGCAGCGCGACGCCGTCATCGACGCATACACCGACTCGGATTTTCACTGGGGCGGCACCGATGCGACCGGCTACTATCTCGTCGGCGACGTGGGCCTCGCGAACAGTCTTTGGCTGCGTGTGCGCTACATGAGCTCCAACGCGATCGACGGGCCTCAGCTCGCGATCGACACCCTGCAAATCGACTTGAACACCCGGTTTTAGGCCATGAACACACAGCATCGGATTGCCGCGATTTTCCTGTTTGCGCTGTCATCGTTCTCAGCGCAGGCGCCGCTGCACGCGCAAACGCAGCGCAGCGGCGGCGGCGGAGAAGCGCAGAAGTTCATGCAGCAGTATCAGCAGGTCGCCGCGGAAAAAACCGCATTACAAACTCAGCTTGCACAAATGAAAAAGGACCTCGATGCGGCGAATGCCGAGCTCGCGACCGTGAAAAAGGAGCGCGACGCCGCGAAGGCTCATGTGGGCATTGCGCCCGCGACGCTCACGCAGGCCACGAGCGCCAAAGAGGCCGCCGAGAAGAGTCTCGAAAAATCCAAACAGCAATTGGCCGAACTCGTCGGCCGATTTCGCGAGATGGCGGTGAATTTGCGCGAGGTCGAGGCGGCTCGAGCCAAGCTCGGCAAAGATCTGGCCGAGCGCAACGTCGCCTTCGACCGGTGCGCCGAGGACAACATGCAGTTGTACGAAATCAGCAGCCAAGTACTGGACCGCTACGAGCACGTGGGTTTCTTTACCAAGGCGAGCGCCTCGGAACCGTTCACCCGGATCACGCGCACCAGAATAGAGAATCTGGTCGACGAATACCGCGAGCGGGCGCGCGAGCTGCGCGTGAAGAAACCGGGGCCCTGAAGAGCCCCTTTGCCGACAGCCCGTGAGCCGCCGTGCTCATTGCGGGTCGCCTTGACCCAGTCTAAGCCGCCTTAAGCCAGCTTTTGCCGGCGCTTCGGCGCCTCGTTGAATGAACCGGCGCCGCCGTTCATCAGCCGAATTTTGCCTTTGTGTCACCACTGTGACAGTGGACGCTCCTGGTCCTGCCCTCATTGCGTGCCTCGATTGCTCATCAGTTTGAGCGACTAACCCGCTGAAATCGCTTACCAAATAGCATGCTCAATGCATGACGTTATGTTAACAAGTAGGCCACATAACATGTGCTATTCGTCATAGAAGTGCCATTCTCACGACACACTTATTGCTTACGATTAACTGCGTCGGGTTTACAAACAGCTTTATTAGGAAACAACCGTGGTCGATCAACGAAAACAAGCAGTGTCGATACGGCTCGGGGAGAGCGATCTCCGGAACATCAAACGCATGGCGAAGCGTCTCGGGGTGCGCGATTCGGACATCATTCGATTCGCGATCAAATCGACCTTGAACCGCATCGCGCCTTTGGGTGATTCCGGCATCCGAGGCCGTAATTTGGTGCCGGTGCTGGTGGAATCCGGCGACGAACTGATCCGCTACTTCGAGCTGGACGCATTCCGGCTCGACAGCATCATCAACGAAAACGTCGAATCGGGACGGCAAGTCGAGCGCGACGACATTGCCTTGATCGCCATGAGCGGGCTCCGCGAGGAGTACCTTGCCATGCGTCTCACGGATGGCAACGCCGCTCCTGCCGATGCCCCCTCTCAGAGCCATTCACTGCGCGGATACCTCTACGACAAATACGTGTATCGCGGCAATGACCGCTTCCATGCCACTGCCAATGGAAACGACGCCGGACTCCTCGAGGACGTCGGAGTTCTCGCACCGGAAGGCGGCGCGAGGGTCTCGATACGCTGACCGGCGGGTTAGATTTTCGGTCCAGAATTATAGAGATAACGCCATGAAATTAGGATCATTTTTGCCCATATTGGTGCTGATGCTGGCGGCATGGACGACGCCGCAAGTCGCCCGAGCAGATATGCTGTATGACAGCACAAGCCTTATCGAGGGTCAGCAGGCATTCGTGCAATCATTTACGATGTCGACGCCCGGCACGCTTACCATGACGGTGTCGAACATTCCTTGGCTGGACGCGGTCTCGGATCTCAGCTTCTTTGTAAGCACGACCAAAGGGGTCATTGGTGCTCCCATGGCCGGCGCCGGCGATGAATCGATCAATATCGGTGCGGGAACGTTCTATGCGCATTGGTTTGGCGACGCGCAAGGTCCCTATAATTTCGGTGTTCTCGGCGTGAAAATCCAGTTTTCCCCGGGGGGCGCGACGGTTCCGCTTCCCAGGTCCCTCATGCTGCTCGTGTCCGGTCTGGGCCTGTTGTTCGGCTGGCAGCGCCGCAGGACACCGGTGCTCGCTACCGGTTGAGCCGCTTTCCCCCGATGGCCGGCCGAGAGGTTGGTCCGACACCGCCGTTGACAAAGAGATGACAAAAGTCATTCAGATAGTCGTCCTCTGCAATGAAACTCTCACATGCGGTGAATAAACTTCACGTCCCCCTCATGGCCCTTGTGACGCGAAGAGAAAAGTATGCCGCTGACTTGGTTGAGCTTTTTGCTCGTGTGTTTGACGGCATGGGGCATTTCCGCCAGGGCTGCGGAGGTGCCTGGGAGCGCGCAAACGGGGACAACACCGCCAACTGGGGACCCGGCCGTGAGTGCGCAATACGTCCTGCAACCCGGCGATCTTTTGCAGGTCGCCGTGTGGAAAGAGACCGAACTCACGGCGGAAGTCTTGATCCGGCCCGATGGCGGCATGTCCTTCCCGCTGGCCGGCGACCTGCAGGCCGCCGGTCATACCGTGGCCGAGCTGACGGCCATGCTCGAAGAGCGCATCCGCAAGCTGGAACCCGATGCGGTGGTCACCGTGGTCGTCAAGGCGCCGACCGGCAACCGGGTCTACGTGATCGGCAAGGTCAACAAACCGGGGGATTTTGCACTCAATCGGCCGATCGACGTGATGCAGGCGCTGAGTCTGGCGGGGGGCGCGACGCCGTACGCCGATACCAACGCCATCCGCATCTTGCGGCGAGACGGGGACCGCCAGGTCTCCATCCCCTTTCGCTATGGCGACGTGGAACACGGGCGCAAATTGAATCAAAACATTCTGCTGCGCAGCGGTGACACCGTTGTCGTGCCATGACCGCGCGTTGGCGGGCGCTCATATACGTGCTTGGCGCAGCCATGTGCAAGCCTAGTTGCTCGTTGGCCGGCGTCTGGGGCGCGGATCCGAAGATCGGCATCGTCGGCGATTATTCCACGAACGCCGAATTGCTCGATCTGCCGCACACCGCCCAGACCGACGGGGCGCTGCTGCTCGATTCGCCGGTGACTTACAACGGCGACGCCTTGATGCTGTCCGTCTTGCCCAGCTTTCGCTTCAGCAACAGCACGGGCTACTCATCGGTCACCTCGGACTACGACCGCCTCAGCATAAAAAGCGAGTACCACACCGAGCGCAGCATCGTGACCACCAGCGCCGCCGTCGCGCGCGACTCGAGCCTTTACTACGATTACCTCTCCAACGGTTCCGCGGGCGTTCAGCGCGATTCGTGGACGGCGGATCTGAATTGGGATCGATCATTGACCGAACGCGTCGATTTCGTCACGGACGTCAACTCGACGCGGGTCCGATACGGAGAGGCGGTCGGAATTCCGACCCTGACCAACTTCAGGTACACCAGCATCTCGCCGAGCGTCGCCTGGAATTCCAGCGAGCAAAATAAATTGACGGCTTCGGCGAGCGTCGGCCGCTACGACTCGCTCGACGGCACGACGGAGAGCCGCAACGGCAATCTGCAGCTCGGGTTCGCGCGTCAATTGACGGAGATCTGGTCATTTACGGCCGTCGCCGGCTATTCACGCGCGCTCAATCGGCTCGATACCGAGCAGCAATTCCTCGAATTTACGCCGCAGGGCCCGGTAATCGTGCTCGTTCCGCTTACGCTCGAGTCGGCGCAAAACGGCACGGTGTACTCGGTCAATTTCAGCCGCAAGGGCACGCTGCTGCTCGTCAATGCGACGGTCTCGCGCCAGCTGGTGCCGACCGGATTCGCGTATCTGTCCCTACAGGAGTCCGCTGAAGTCAGCGCCAATTACTCCTATTCCGATCGCTGGTCATTCACCGCCGATGCCCACTACGTGAGAGCGCAAAATCCGCAGCTGCAAGGCGAGGTGATCATCCAGACGCCCAAGTATCTCGGTATAACCGCCAACTGGCACTGGACCGAGCACTGGACGCTGTCCCTGGGCGCATCGCGGATCATGGAGCGATATTCACCGCCCACGGTCGATATCTCCTCGAACGAAGTGTCGATCACGGTCTCGCGGCAGTTCGATCACGTCAAATTTCAATAGCGAACGCCATGGATCCGCAGCCGCCCGGAAACTCGCCCGATACCCGCGAAAAGCTGTTGGCTTATTGGCGGCGGCGGAAAACCATTGTCGTGGTCACTAGCGCCGCGCTGGCCGCGACATTGCTGTTCGCGGTATTTTTTCCGCCGACCTATCGATCGACGGCGACGATTCTGATCGAACAGCAGGAAATCCCCCAGGAACTGGTGCGGTCGGTCATCACCTCGTTCGCCGATCAGCGCGTCCAGGTCATCAGCCAGCGGGTGATGACGACCCAGAATTTGATGGCGCTCATCGACCGTTACAAGCTGTATCCCGACATACGCGCCCGGGAACCGCGGGAGGTTCTGCTCGAAAGGATGCGCGAGGACATCGCGATGCACATGATCAGCGCCGATGTCATCGATCCGCGAAGCGGCCGGCCCACGCAGGCGACGATCGCGTTCAGCGTCTCGTATCAGAGCCGTTCGCCGGATCTCGCACTCAAGGTCGCCAACGACCTGACCTCGCTGTACCTGAATGAAAACCTCACCTCACGCACACAGTTGGGTAAACAGACCGAGACATTTTTCAGCGAGGAGTCGGCGCGCCAGGCCGCGCACATTGCCGAACTCGACAAGGCCCTGTCGGCGTTCAAGGAACAGCATCGCAACGATCTGCCGGAACTGGTGCAGCTCAATCTGCAGACCATGGAGCGCACCGAGCTCGATCTGCACGAGGCGGAGAACAAGCTGGACGCGCTCGATGCGCAGCGCGTGCTGCTCGAGGCGCAACTCGCGCAGATCAATCCGACTTCGCAGGTTTTTTCCGACACCGGCCAGCGGGTGATGGGGCCGGAGGATCGGCTCAAGGCGCTCAAGTCCCAGCTTGCCAGCTACAAGGCGCGCTTCGCTCCGGACCACCCGGACATTGTCCGCACCGCACGCGAGATCGAGGGTCTGGAAAAGACGGTCAAGACCGACGACGAGACCGGCGACCGTCTGCGGCAATTGGACGAGACAAAAGCCGAATTGGCGCGGGCGCTCGAGAAGGATTCCCCCGAGCATCCCGATGTGATTCGCCTGCAGCACACGGTGGAGGGGCTGGAACGGGCCGTGGATGAGGCGGCTGCGGTCGGCAAACAGCGGACAGCGACCACGCACTCCGATAACCCGGTCTACATCCAAGTCAAGGGCGAACTCGACTCGTTGGCCGTGGACCGCGACCGGGCAGTGAAGCACCGCGACGAGCTGCGCGCCAAATTCGAGGATTATCAAAAGCGATTGGCGCGATCTCCCGAGGTCGAGCGTGAGTTTCATACCAAGTCGCGGGAGCTCGAGACCGCACAGCTCGAATACAAGACCATGCTCGCGAAGCAGACCGAGGCGCAAGTTTCCGAGAACCTCGAAACGGAGCGCAAGGGCGAACGATTCACCCTGATCGAACCGCCTTTAATGCCCGAAAAGCCCATCCGCCCGAATCGGATACTCATTTTGGCCATCGGATTCTTCCTTAGCATAGGTGCGGGCATCGGGGCGGCCGCCGCGCGTGAATCCTTCGATGCCTCGGTGCGCGGCCCAAGCGACATTCGCCAACTGCTGCACGTGCCGGCGCTTGCGTCGATTCCGGTGATCATCACCGAGGAGACCAGGGCCAGGCGCAGAAAAATTGCACGGTATTCCTGGGGCGGCGGCGCCGTGGCCGTGATATTGCTCGCGACACTCGTCCATGTGCTGGTTCTGCCGCTGGATGTGCTGTGGTTGAGCTTGCTGCGGCGCTTCGGGGTCTGATGCATGGATCGAATACGCAAAGCCCTGGATCTGGCGCGATTGGAGCGCGCGAAGGCCGAGCCGCCGTTGCGGCGCGAGCGCGCGGCTTCCGGTGCCCCCGAGAAGCCTCTCAAGTTCACCGCGGTCCCGGTCGAGGCCTTCGAAGAGCGGGCCAAGGCATCGGCCGAGGCCACCGCGTCGGTCGAGGCTGCCGAGGCCGCCGCATCCGCGGAGCAGGCCGCCGCAGCGCCTCCGCTGACATCGATCGTGTACTCCCGCACGCGGGTGTTTGCGCCGCTGGCCGCGCATCTCGAGCGCAACTGCATCATGAATCCCGCGGCCACGGGCGGACCCGCGGCGGCCTATCGAATGCTGCGGACCCAAGTTCTGCAGCGACTGGAAACCCGTGGTTGGCGCTCAATTGCGATGTTCAGCCCCGGCGCCGAAGACGGAAAGACGACTACGGCGATCAATCTGGCGGTGAGCCTGGGGATCGACCGGCTGCATACGGCGTTGCTCGTAGACTTCGACTTCAAGCGCCCGACGCTCGCCTCGAGGTTTGGATTGACCCCCGAATTCGGGGTGGATGATGTGTTGAGCGGCCGTGCCAAGCTGGAGGATTGTTTGTATCACCCGGAGGGGTACGACCGGCTGGTGCTGCTTCCGGCCCGTGCCGGACTCGACAATTCTTCGGAAATTCTGTCCGGGCCGCGCAATCGCGAGTTGGTCGCGGAGTTGCGCAACCGCTATAAGGATAGGATCATTCTTTTTGACTTGCCCCCCGTGCTCAGTGCGGACGATGCCTTGTCGTTTGCGCCGCTGGTTGAATGCGGTCTCGTGGTCGCGGCCGAAGGCAGCACGCGGCGCAATGATCTGCTTCGAACGATCGAACTGTTGCACAAGATCCCACTCGTCGGCACGGTGCTCAACCGCGCGGCAGATGCACCGTCCGGCTATTGAGACACGACCATGTACGAACGCCATTTCGGCTTTAAGAGCAAGCCCTTCGAACTGACTCCGGATCCGGCGTTCCTCTATTTGTCGCGCGCCCATGCGACGGCCATGACGATGCTCGAATACGGCATGGAATCGCGGGCGGCCTTTGCCCTGCTCACCGGCGAGATCGGCTCGGGAAAGACGACGCTGGTGCGGCGATTGCTGCGCGAGCTGAAGGACCAAGTGTGGGTCGGGTTGATCAGCAATACGCACGGCAGCTTTCGCTCGATACACGGGTGGGCGCTTTCCGCATTTGGAATCGCGCCGGCCGACGATTCGAGCATCGCCCAATACGAGGCCCTGGTCGATTCATTCGTGCGCGAATACGCCAAGGGGCGGCGCACATTGCTGATATTGGACGAGGCGCAAAATTTGTCCGTTGAAGTGCTGGAGGAGCTGCGGCTCCTGTCGAACGTGAACTCGGAAAAGGATCTGATACTTCAGATATTGCTGGTCGGGCAGCCGGAATTGCGCACCAAATTGGCCAGGCCTGAATTGCGGCAGTTCGCGCAGCGTGTGTCGGTGGATTTTCACTTGAGGCCGCTGGACTGCACGGAAACGCAGGCCTACGTACGGCATCGTTTGGCCGTGGCGGGCGGAAATCCAAGGCTGTTTACGCCGGAAGCCGTGCAGTTCCTGTACGCGCGCACCAAGGGCGTGCCGCGTCTGCTCAATCAGCTTTGCGACATGGCATTGGTGTATGGCTTTGCCGAACGCAAGTCAACCATCGATGCCGAATTGGTCGCCCAAGTGGCGCGGGAACGAGGCGGTATCTGGAGGCCCGAACAGGCGCTCGATGTGGGCGCTGCCGCGGTTCCGGCCGGCGCGAACGGCGGCGTGCACGAAAAAGCCTGAATTGCGCCGCGTTGCCGTGCTTCTGAGTCTTGCGTTGCTTGCTGTGCAGGCCGCGGCGGAGGGATTGAGTCCTGACCGGCTGGGGGTCGTCTACAGCCGAGACAATCCGGCCAGCGCCCGCATCGCTCAGTACTATGCGGTGCAACGCGGCGTGCCTGAAGTCAACGTGATCGGGGTGCGCGTCCCGGACCGCACGGCGATCAGCCGCGATGAACTGGGTCATCTGCGAACGGCATTGCTCGAGGCGTTGCCGTCGAACGTGCAATCGCTGCTGCTCGTGTGGTCGCGGCCGTATGCGGTCGAGTGCATGTCGATCACGACCGCCGTAGCGGCCGGATATCGGCCGGACTTTTGCGAACCTGGCTGCGAGCGGACGACGCTCAATCCCTTGTTCGACTCTCAGGGCTGGCTGCCGGCGGATACCACGGGCTGGTTGCCCTCGATGCTTCTGCCGAGTCAGGACGAGCCCCTCGCCCGAGCGATAATCGACCGCGGAATTCGGGCCGACGGCACCCAACCGGCGGGAACGGCCTATCTGGTGCGGACGCAAGACGCCTTGCGCAACGTCCGGGCCATTGGCTATGACGATGCCATTGCCCTAATTGGGGCTCGGCTGCGCACGGTCGAGCTCACGACACCCATCAATGCGCCACCCGCTGATATAGTCGCTTACTTCACGGGCGCTACGCGCGTCGCTGAATTACCGGCGCTTCGCTTTCGTCCGGGCGCTGCCGCGGACCACCTCACCTCGACGGGCGGTGTCCTGGAGGGTTCCACTCAGATGTCGGCGCTCGACTGGCTCCGTCAAGGCGCCACGGCATCCTATGGATCGGTTTCCGAACCCTGTAATCGAGCCGGCAAATTTCCAAGCCCCGCGGTCTTTCTCGATCATTATCTGCGGGGAGAAACGCTGCTCGAGGCCTACTGGAAGAGCGTTGCGATGCCGGGTCAGGGCTTGTTTATAGGCGAGCCGCTGGCGCGGCCCTTCGGCTCCCGCCCATGACGGCAGCGGCTGCGGACAGCGTGAATGGCTGCGTCGTCAACTTGAGGCGTACCCGACGAAGCCGGCGATTTGCTACCTCATCGCCCGTAACACTGCCAGCATCCTTCGTGCAGGTGTCCGGAAGAAACTACGTTTAAGCCGCTCCGTCCAGATCTCCGTCAACCTAAAATTTGCCGCGAGATCCGTTGGCGGCAGCATGTATTTATCGCCATCTCTAACAAATGACTTAAATAACTTCACGAAGCCGTTCTTCTTCTCGGCCGGTAAATGCCACATGATCAAGGACGCTTCATCACCGGTAACGTTCGCTTCGACGCTGCGATCCGTCCAAATTCGCTTTACGACACTGTTAGCGGAGTAGTTTTCATAGCCGAGCGATTGATAGACGAAGCTCAATAAATGCGCTTCCTCGTTGAATTTTTTCTGACCCTTCTTGTGCCTCTCCAAACAACGCATGTAGACCTTGCGCGCCATAGATGCAACCACGCCTGCCTGCGAACCCAAGATGCATATGAATTCGCCGCCGGAATACACGAAGCTTGAGGCCGGAAAATGTGGATCCAATTCTCGGGAGACTTCCAGCAGTTCGGCAGGCGTCAACCCGTTGTTGACGTAGTGTTCTCCCAGATCCAATGAGTAAAGCAACGCGCGCTTTGCGCGAAGATCGGCGAGCAGTTTTCTGTCTATCGGTTTTATGAAAACAATGTCGCTGTCCAAAATGAAGACCGCCTCGCCGGGCGGACAATGCGTGGCGACCCAATCCAGCACGTCGAGAACAATGAATTGAGTGTTCCAGGCGCCATAATAGTCGCGTGGGGAAAGCGTGAGCGTGTCAAAAAAAACCACCTCGATGCGGAATTGCTTTATTAGCATCCCGATGTCAACACCGTCGATGACCGCCGGCGGATACTGGTTGACGAACAGGATATGTCTGGCGCCGCCGTTGAGCCGGGCGCTGCTCTCAAACAGCAGGAATACGCACCGCCAATAGTAGGCCTGATAGTTCAGGTCGCCCGACCGCTTTCCGACTTGTGTGTGGACGAACTGCTCACCCTTGGGTGACGAATACATCCACGTGATGATGGTGCAGCTGTCCGCGGTTGGCATCACGATACACTCAGCTTGGTGTCGGTGGTTCCCCATGACTCAAGTCGATTTAGCACTATAAGGCCGATTGCGCTTACGCTGAAGCCGATACTCAACGCTATCGAGAAACGGCTAATTGGTTCCCGCGACGGCAGGCTCGCGATTGCAATCAAAGTCGCAGCCAGCATGGCGTATCGCACCATAGCCAACCTGGCGAGACGGCCCAACCCCATCTCCATCCTTGATACCGGCTCGAGCGCGGCGGCAAATGCGGTACCTAACAGCATCAGCATGCTGGCATCGAAAATCATCTTCGCATCCGAAAACATGCGCCTAAGCAGATCAAGGCCAATCGCAAAATACAGAAGACATCCCCCGACTCCGAGGGGAATCGTGACGCGCAGGTACCTCGATACCAATTGTCTAACCGAATGGTCACCTTCGCGACGGGCCGAGGCCACAATCGCGAAAAGCGGAGTAGCCAGCATGCCGAGGGCGGAAGCGGCAATCCAGGCGATCTTGAAGGCAATGTCAAAGACGCCATAATCAATCCCCTTGCTGGCCACGAGCACCAATAAATACATCACCAAGGGACCCAGCATGTTGGAAGGAAGGTCGGCGAAGAGCGATCCAAATCCGTACCTCAGGATTGACGACATGGCGGCTCTACGTGGGATCGCGAAATGAACTCGGCGAACGTGCATCAAATAGCCGACGTGCGCAA
This sequence comes from uncultured Gammaproteobacteria bacterium, assembly GCA_963758145.1. GTDB lineage: Bacteria > Pseudomonadota > Gammaproteobacteria > Steroidobacterales > Steroidobacteraceae > Bog-1198. The sequence goes on along the minus strand of CAVWUK010000007.1, from coordinate 103,542 downwards.
ACAGAACCAGCGCGTAAACGGATGCCGAACATGCGATAAAGGCCCGCGGATCCGCGAATTCGAGCGACACAAGCGCAGCAATTCCGTACTGCAAGAGCGTGAGCGCGGCGAAGCCAACGTTGACCGCATGACCGTGAAACAATCCCTCGAGCACACCGCGGACGACATTGGTGAGCAGGCAACTGAGAGTAATGAGGCAGCCGCCAACGCCCAACCACCAATTCAAATTGCCGTGACTTGCGACCGCCTGTCCAAATAGCGGCACTCCCGCTGCCAAAAGGATTATCAACGTCGCCGAAAAGGCGGCCCAGGTCACGCAACACAAGAACACGGCCGATGAAACCGTGATATCGACCTCATGGGTTTGCCGCGGAACGAGATAGACGACGGCTTTCCAAATTCCTAAATCCAGGGTTGCGGAAAAGGTGATGAATATTCCCACCACCGCCCACAAACCGTAGGCGTCCAGACCTATGTGTTTAATGATCACGGGCAAGAGCAGCACGGTGGCGGCGGCGCTCGACAAGGAGTTGAACAGTGCGGAAACTGTCACCTTGCGAATGTAAGAGTTGATTGGGGACACGTTTGAAGCGCTATAAATCGATCGGAGCCATCAGCACTGCACTGCTGCGTTGCCTGCAATCGGCCCGCGCAACCGCCGCTCTAACGGGCGGCGCACGACGACGTCGCATTCAGCGGTTTGCGCCCGAGGCACAATTCAATGCCCGAAGAGAATCGCTCAACCATGTTTTCGATGGTGTACCGAGAAGCGCTTCTCGCGCATCCGTCCTGCAGGCGCTGTTGCATGTCCACATCCTGGAGATAGCGCGCAACAATAGCCGCGAACGCCTCGACTGTTGGGGGCGTCATGATCCCATTTTCCTGATTCGCCAAATAGGAAATCTCCGGACTGTGAATTGGCAAATCCGTGGTAAACAACGGGACTCGCGCCACGAAACTATCCACTATCGCGAGTCCGACTAAACCGGGCATTAATAGGGCGGAGGCCATTTTGTAATAGGGAGCCAGCTCGCGGCCCACTTTTGGGCCCACATAGTGAATCCACTCGTGGCGTCCCGCCATCTCTGTCACAACCCCGGTCTCTGGCCCGTCGCCGACGAAAACAGCGGCGAAGTCCGGCACAATTTTCTTGATTACGAGGCAAGCCTCCATCAGGAAGGGAAGCCTTTTCAACTCATACATGCCCCCGCAATACAGCCCGACGCGGTTCCCGGTAATTCCAAGCGTTTCTTTGGCTGCCGACACTTCGGCGTCCGAACATTGATCAAGGTTAGCGCCAAACTCCGAGGTATCGATCGTGTTTTGCACGTCAGTGATTCGCGATCGAGGGAATCCGCTGGCAGCAACCACATCGGCGCTCAGCGAAGTGTAAGCGAACCACCAATCGGCGTGCAGGGTCGTGATTCGCTTAATTCGCTCCGACCAGCTCCCCGGCCGAAGCGATTGCAAGTTCCGCCCGTGTCCCCAGAACGCGAGCTTGCCTTGCCCGAAGCTGGTGCGGGCAAGCAGCGGATAATTGACCAATAGGCGTGTGGATTGCTCAATAATCGCGAGAGCAGATCCTCGAATCAAAGTCATGCACGGCTGCCAAATCAACTCCTTTCCTCGCAGGTGAAAATAGCGATTATCTATGCGCCGGGCCCACGGCTGGTGCAGTGCGGTCGTCCGGGGTACGGTGCCGGGCCACTCTTGCCCGTAAACCAGCTGCAGATCGACTCCGCGCTCACTCAAACGCGCACGCAGCCGTCGGAAAAAGGAAGTCCGATAGTGTGGGAGCACCCGTTGAATTATTGTCACACGTTCCACGGTTGCGCTACGGGCTCCACCGGAGTTGCATCATGAGGGATTCGCTTCGTTCATTAGATCCCCGACACGCCGTATGCCCTGGCCCACAGTTCGAGATTCAAGATGCGCCAGTAAGGAAAGTGGGGATGAGAGTTCGGCTTCGCAAACACCTTTCTCAGCTTCTCCGCATCCCAGATGCTCCTCGCACGAAACTCCCGGGATCCCAGAATGTCCCGGACGTAGTCGGCAAAGGAGGGTTCTGTGAGCCACTGGCCAAACGGAGTTGCGAAGCCAATCTTTCGCCGGTTATCGATGATGCTCTCCGGGAGCCTGCCCTGAAACGCTTGCCGAACGATTTTTTTGGTAACCCCCAAGTCGTATTTCGCATGCATGGGCAGCGAGAAAGCGAACTCCATGAGCCTATAGTCAATGAATGGGGAACGGATTTCCACCGAATGCTGCATTGAGGAATGATCCTCATAGTGAAGAATCTGATTGAAGGCGTAGTGCTGAAGATTCTGGCGGAGATAGCGATCGAAATTGCGCGCCGCGAGCACTCCAATCCGCTCGTTGCGCAGATACCGATAATTGTTGGAAATGAATTCCGGCGCGAGACACCGCAGCATCCCTTCTTGATACTTGCTGCGTAAATAGGAGGCGAGTCGTCTCGGCAAAAGCGCTTTGGCAAACTGCGACGCGATATAGGCGTACCGGTATCCCAATCGCCGGCGCATCGCTCTCGCCTGCGCAAGTACATCGCCTGGGGTGCATATCAACGTATCCAAAAGAAAATAGCCAAGAAAAAATCGGTCATAGCCGCAGAACGCCTCGTCTGAACCTTGACCGTTGAGGACGACCTTGATACCGCGCTTATGAATTTCGTTCATTAAACTGTAATGGGCGAATGAAGTGGCGCTGGCGACGGGTTCGCCGAGGCCATAGGCGATCGTCTCCAGGAGTTCCGGCAGCTGACCGCCCCCTGGGTATACGAAATCCAACTTCACATGGCGGCATGTGGCGGCGAATTCCCGGACACGTTCGCTCTCGTCGTCGGCATGGCCCGGAAACGAGGCTGAAAACGCGCTTACGCTCGTGTAGTTCAACCGGCCGTCGTCGATCAACTCATCGACGGTGCGTGCGATTGACGTCGAGTCGAGACCGCCGCTCAGAAGAATGGCGACCGGTACGTCGCTGCGGAAACGCAGCCTCACCGCATCGGACAGCAGGCTGCGAAATTCTTCGCTCAGCCGGGGCATATCCGGTGGGTCTTGGAATTTATGGGGGGAGGGCGCCAAGTCCCAGTAGCGCTCCAATCTGGAGTCGCCATCCTCGATGATCATGTTCGTCGCCGGAGGCAGCTCGCTCACGCCCTTAAAAAAGGTTTCACCGTTGCTGGTCTTATATCCATAGGCAACATAGTCATAAACCTTTCCCAAATTTGCCTGATTCGCCGGGACAATCTTGAGTATGGCCTTGATTTCGCTGGAAAATACCAGCTGTTTATTGTCCTTGAAGTAGTAGAACGGCTTCACTCCTAATCGATCGCGGGAGGCAAAAAGCAGCTTTCGCCGGAAGTCGTAGAGTGCGAATGCCCACATGCCGTTGAAGCGCTTCACACAGTCCGGACCGTATTCCTCGTATGAATGAATGATGATCTCTGTATCCGACCTCGAGCGGAATCGATGTCCATGCGCCAAGAGATCGGGAATGAGCTCGAGGTAGTTGTAGATCTCCCCATTGAAGACGATCACCACGGATTCGTCCTCGTTGAACATGGGTTGTGCCCCATTCTCGGTGAGGTCGAGAATACTGAGGCGGCGGTGTCCCAAGGCGATCTCGCCTTTTGCGAAGACGCCTTCGCCATCGGGTCCACGGTGGCCTATAGCGTCATTCATGACCCGCACATTACGCGCCATGTCCTGGCTGGGCGCGCCACTGCCGGGAGCATCAAATTGCAAGATGCCGTTTATTCCACACATCCATAGTCGCCTGTCATCTCGAGATAAGGTATTGCGTCAGGTCCCGGCCAACCGGCGTGCTCGCCGACACCGGCACGTTTGAACACGCGTGCCCGAAGCTATTTGATAGCCTCGATAAATAGCGACTCGGGGCGATTGTCCAGCTTCTCCAAATCAGGGCACCGGCCGATTCCGTAGGAGACTTGCTGGATATCTGAAAATCCACAGTCGCGCAGCAATCGCGTCATGCTCCCCGGGTTGTACATGAAATGGTGCATATTTTTTTCCGAAGCCCGATCCGCTTCGCAAAATTCACAGGCCCATTCATACGCAATCTCGGCCCAATATTCGGCGACGCATCGATCGAGGTTTGGAACCATCAGCCGCAGTACGCCGCCTTTTCGCAAGATCACGGTAAGCGTTTTTCATGCATACGCGGGCGCCATTAACGCGTGCAGGTGCTCGACCACACGCGAGGAGAAAGATCGCCTCGACGGAGTTGTCGTCAAAAGGCCATTTTTTAGTCACGTCCCAATATCCTAGCTTGCGGAAGGCACCGCTCCGATAGTCGAGGCAGCGATCGGACGGAATCTTGGCGACCTTGTACAACAGCCGTGCTAGGAGCGGTGCACGCGCCAGATACAAATGTGGAGTAATGGCAGTATTCACCCAACCGTCGACCGGGCAATTGAATGCCCCAAAGTGTATTTTCACTATCTTTAAATCCCAATTCGCGCATGCTGTGAGCGCTCGGCGATAGGTGAGTTTATTAACACAGATACCCTGCTATTTCAGTGACAGCGGGAATCGAGGTCGCGAGTGCTCGACACTCCAACTGTCATAGAGCCGACATAAACTGCTAATACGGTACTTATGTTGGCAGGCGCAGCGCTCACGGATACGCGTCGACGTTCCACCGGCGGTAGCCTGAAATCGTCACGAAGAGATTGAATAATCTGCGAAAAAGCACCTGATAACCCGGTAATTCCGCGCCTCCGCCTCGGGGACGGCTGACTGGATATTGCGGTTTGGGCCGGCCGTGTGCTTGTAAGCAATCGGATCAAGTTCTTATCCTTTAGTCGCCGGTATCTGCTGAGGGAGCCCCCCGATGAAAACCAACCCGTACACCGCGGCCTTCTATCAGAACTACCTCGAGGAATCGCGCGGTTCCGCACGGGGCTTGCTGCCGCATGTCGTGGGCATGTTCGCTCCGAGCAGCGTGGTAGATGTCGGTTGCGGCGTAGGGACCTGGCTTTCCGTCTTTCGCGAGCTCGGGATCTCCAGCACGATGGGTATAGATGGCGCATATGTCGATACATCGCAACTATTGATCCCTCGCGATATGTTTAGGAGCCACGATCTGTCAAAAGCGTTGCGGCTTGATGAGAGGTTCGACATCGCAGTGTCCTTGGAAGTGGCGGAACATATTCCCTCCGAAAATGCGCAAACGTTTGTCGACACGCTGACTGGATTGGCACCGCTGGTGCTGTTCTCCGCCGCGATCCCGTTTCAAGGAGGGGATAATCACGTCAATGAGCAATGGCCGGAATATTGGATCGCGCGCTTTGCACAGCGCAATTACGCTGCCTACGATTGCATTAGGCCGCTGGTGTGGGACAACCCGTCCGTCGCCTACTATTACGCTCAAAACGCCTTCATATATGTCCATCGTGAGCGCGTGCGGGACTACCCGGCACTCTCATCATTGACACCCGCAGCCGGATCATTGTCGCGTGTGCATCCGCGCCGGTGGATCGAGGCGAACGATCCGCGCCGGCAGCCTCTTCGGCCGGTGCTTCGAGCGCTACCGCACTCGCTCTCGAAGGCGGTGGGAATGCGCATTCGACGATCACTGGGAATCCCCAAGCAGCGCTTCACCTGAAGTAAAGGATTGGGAATCGTGCCGGATAATGTGGGCATATCGACGCCTCCTCCGTTCGACGATTAATCGTGAAGCGGAAGCGGTTTGGAGAAGTGATATGCACGGTCTCGTATTTGCGCCGCGAACTCCCCGTGCTTTATGGGTGCTGGCATTCATTCCCGCTCTAGTCGGCGTAGCCGCGATCGGAGCCGATACAGTCACGCAGGGACTGGAACTCAAAGCGGACTTGATGGGGGCAATTGTAGACGCGAAAGGAAACAGGCCCGTTACCATAAATGATTCGCACTTTGGCAAGTCTGTCGCCTTAAGTGCAAGTGCAGAGAGACTCCATCTAAACGCGTTGCTCCGTATGGATGGAGGGACCATCTCGTTCTGGGTCAAACCAAATTGGAAGGTGAATTCAAAGGAATCGCATACCTTGATATCAGCTCGGTGGAATGACTCGCGACAAAGTTACCTCGCAATATCCCAAGGTTGGTGGGAGCCGATCGGGACTGGGCGCCTATATTTCATCGCGAGCAACGAGGATATTGTTCATTGCTCCTCTCCCACGGGTTTATCGCCGCACATCTGGTCATTGGTTACGGTCACATGGGCGAGCGGGAGCCAGGGCTTTTGCAAGTTGTTTGTGGATGACGAGCTGCGTGCGAGTACAGAGCGATCGTGGTCGGGGGGGGAATTTCTCGAACATATCGAACTGGGCAGCGATGCGGCAGCAACCAATAGTCGCGCAAGAACGGCGGAAGCCAGCATCGCGGGGCTCAAGGTTCTGCTCTATCCCGTCAGCCACCGAGAAGTCATACAGCGCTATAAATCCGAAGAGGACACCCGGTCGCTCTACACAAAAAAATGGGGATGGCTTGACCAGCGGGAAGATAACACCCTTGCGACGATTGGAGCCGCACCGAACTTCAAGCAAGCGATCTTCGACGAGGATAATGCGTGGGCCACCGGGCCTGCTGCGATCGATAATATCTTGGCCAGGATATCTGCGGCCGACTTCAATGTGTACGTGCCATGCATCTGGCACGGGCACGGGGCGCTGTTTCCCAGTCGCGTGACGGCCCCAGACCCGCGATTCAAGAACGCCTTCGCCGGCGGCTGGGACCCCCTGGAATATCTTGTGAAGCGCGCACATGCTTTGAATATCCTGGTATATCCCTGGTTTACCGTGGTGCGGCGCGAGGACAATGCTCACCCCGAATGGGCGGAAGCGGGGACTCCTCAAAATGCATACGACGTTCATCAGCCTGGCTTCCGCACGTTCGCCGCTCAACTGATCCTTGACGTAGTAGCCCGCTATGATATTGACGGCGTCAATCTCGACTATATTCGAGCTATGGGCGTGTGCACGTCCGAATTCTGCCAAGCTGAATACCGAGAGCGGAATGGTAAGCAGTTACTTGAGGACTACGCGCACGCTGCACCGGATAGTTCGGCGTGGCTACGCATTCAGGACTGGCAGGACTCTGCGGTTGGCGCGCTTGTGCGCGATATCGCGGGGGGTGCGCGTGAGATAAAACCAGCGTTAACCATTAGCATTGACGGGTTCGCCGTCAGTACGCAAGCACAGCGGCCTTTGGAAGGGCGCGATGAAGTGTCTTGGGCGAACAGAGGCTGGATCGATGTCGTTTTCCACATGGATTACCGCCCGGAAATCGATATCGGTGCCGAGCGCGCGGCACGTGCCTCACTGGTAGACCCGGGCAAACTTTGGTTGCTCGTGAGCAATTATGATTTGATCGACAATAAACCTGAGCCACGTAGCGGAAAGTGGCTCAGAAAAGTAATCGACTTTTCAAAGTCCGCGGAGAGAGATCGGGGATTAGGGGTTTATTTGTACGGTCGGCTCACCGGCGAACAAATCGATGCGCTAGGCGGCGGGTCGGTGAAGTCCTCGGCGATTCCTTGAGCGAAACGTCTATCAACATGTGTTAACGGGTGACATAAATTGCGTTTTGTCTTAATCGTTTTCGTCGTATGCATGATCGGAAAAGATGTCGCATATGCGCCATTTCCATATGCCATGCGGGCCGTGGCGCAAACGCTTTGCCTTGGCACAGGCCTTATCGCGTTGCTTCCCATGCTGTCGACCGCGTTGGTTGCTCGCTATTGGCCGGTACTTGGCTACCTATTTGTCTTGTTGCTTACCGCCCCATTCACGCAGTTCCCGCTGTTTGTACTGCTCGAGGTGCTCTCGTTGGCGTCGGCCATAGTATTCGCCATAGCGTACTTCGAGAGTCCGCAGCGAACGCTTCAGACGAATCTCGGTCAACTCGTGGTATGCATCGTCGCGGTGTATGGGATCGTCATAGTTATTAGTCTAGTTCTGGCGCGGATTGCGCCCAATGTTGCGTACGAAGCGCTATTCGCCGGCGACGAGACAGGAATCGAATCGCGATATCGAGGGCTCTTCTCCAAAGCGGGTGTGATGGCCGCGGCATCCGGATTATTGGTTGGTTTATCCGCGATCAGCATAAAACGGTGGCCGCTAAAAATGGTATTTTTGATCCCAGGCCTGATGTGCCTCGCGTTAACCCAGTCACGATCGTTCTGGCTTGCGGCGTTTGTGGCGGGTGGGGTCACAGCCTGGCAGTACTATCCGCTCCTGCGCAAATGGATATTTGCCGGTTTTGCGGTTGTTGCATTAGCGGGAGTGCTGACACTCGGCTTCAAGATCTCTGTGGACACTGCGGGGGTGTCCAGCTTCGCGCGATGGGAAAGCGTCAGCACCTTGACGGGCCGAACGGAACTGTGGCAAGCGGCGTTCAAGGGTTGGAGCGAAAGACCGTGGTTCGGTTATGGATATACGCTGGGCGGACTCGGCGTCTTGGGCGAACAATCAGTATCCAATGACTCTGATCCCACCTACTTTTCTAGAACGACTCTGCACAACGGATATATTCAAAGCGTCATGGACGCGGGTTTGATTGGTTTCTTTTTTTACGCGATGACCTTTTTGATCGCGATTAGTCGGGTCGTGCGCTACGATTCCGAGAAGCAATTTCCCGAGGCGCTATATGTGCTGCTGTTTTTGTCCATCGCCAACGGAGGGGAAAGTGTCGTGTACTCCGGCGCAGTGTTTCAAAGTCTATGTTTCTGGGTATTCGCGGTATTCGCGTTGGGCGTCAGGGCGCCCGAGAAGGCCGCGATGAAGGAAGTGCTCATTAATCCGTCGCCGGCAAGCCCTATTGCGCTGACGCGCCCTCCCAATTTACTGCATTGACCCACAAAAACGGCCATTAAATTGGCTTGCGCGACGCGATCATCATGCCTGGTCATGGGCATGGTGCTAAAGCGCTAAGCCCCACGCTCGGCGCCGATGACGACGAAGGAGGGCGCTTATCCTCATAATTCTGTTTCGGCACCCTCGGTGCGCTGCTGACGGTTACGGCAGCGGGCGGCACCTGGTGTAATGTAGATGTTTGTCGGACATCAACCGGAAGATGCACTCATTAAGCTGAACCCGCCGGGCCGTTGGTGGAGCCGATGTCTCGCCTCCCCGAGCCCCGCTGCCTGGGATCTTGCATCAACGAACAGACGCATACGATGGACATGGTGAATAGACCATGGAGATCTCGCACGTTGTACCAGGCGAATTCTCCGAAGCCACCTTCCTCGAAAATGGCGCGGAGACTCCTTCTCGAGAAGAACTTGATATGGCCGCCATCCCACAGCGGGCTGTGCACGCGATCCCATCGGTTCGCGAGCGAATACGCGATGTTCTTCAAATACGAACCGAAATCGGGAGTGCAGGTGATGACCTTTCCGCCGGGCTCGAGGTGAGCCCGTGCAAATCCGACGAGCTTGCGTGGCGCATATAAATGCTCGATCACATCGTTGGAAATGACCACCTCGGCGCGTCCGAGCCGAAGTTGGTCCGGGTCGTCGTAACACGAGGCCTGCAGGACATTCAGATTGGGGAATTTCTGCTTGCAGACTCGGTACTGCTCCGCCTCGGGCTCGATTCCGCGGTACTCGATGCCCTCGGCGACAATTTGCGCGCCCAACAGACCGGTTCCGCTACCGATCTCGATCACGGACTCCGGTCGGTATCTCCTGACCAAATCAAGCATGGCACGGTGGACTTTGAGTGCTGCCGGTGCAGCCTCATGGCTCGTGACTGCATAGGCTATGTCAGACATCACAGAGCTCCATCGTCTTCGGGTGTCCGTGTCGCGTAGTGGTGTGGCCGAGGAATATGCCAGGCATGACGGACCGAACGCTACTCGCCTGCCCTTCGCCGCCGTCGTTAGCCAAGTCCACCTCTAATCTCATACACGTCAGCCGGTCTGGCGCCGTGCATCGCGGCCAGCTGCGGCGATGACTTCGGAGTAGATACGCGTGAGCTGCGCGAAGTTTTCCTCCTCGGTCAAATGGGCCTCAAAATACGCCCGGGCATTCGCCCGCATTTGAATCAGCTTGGCCGGGTCCGCCAACATGGCGCGCACGGCAATTGCGAGTTCTGCTCGGGTCGCCCGGCGTGAATGTCTTGCCGGTCACGTCCTCTTCAATCAATTCCGCGATGCTGCCGATGCGGGACCCGAGAATCGGTGTGCCGCATGCAAAGGATTCGGCGATCACCATGGGAAAGCCTTCGTAGCATTCCGAGGGAATAATCAAGAATTCCGCGTTCGCAATCGTATCGAGCACACGGGCGCGATTCTGCATACCGGCAAACTCGATGTTGAGCTTCTCGCGTCGCGCCATCCCTTCGAGTTCCGGGCGCAGCGCCCCATCGCCCACGATTTTGAGTTTGACCGAGGGCAGATTGCGCCACGAAGCGACCAGCGTTTGAGCGCCCTTGCCTTCCAGAAGACGCCCGACGTACGCGACATAGCCCCCGCCGCCGCGGCCGGGCACGGGCGGATCGGAAATGAAATTGGGTTTGACCGCCAGCTTGTGCACTGGGATCCCTCCCTTTATCGCCTTGCCGCGGGCAAACTGCGTGAGCGTAATGTAACGGGCTATGTCTCTCGAATACGTTCCGATGGCCCGGTGCAGAGCGAGCATGGATGCCAATGTGGCGGTCGCTGCGATTGAGCCCCGATAACATCGGTGGCGCACCGATTCGAACAAGCTTTTGTCGACGCACAGCTCGCAGGGTTTTCCCTCACGCAGGAACAACGCGGAGGGGCAAAAAAATCTGAAATTGTGCAGCGTCTGCACGACCGGGACCCCCGCCGCCCGGCAAGCGCCATACACGCTCGGCGAGAGCATCGCAAACGTATTGTGAACGTGAACAACGTCCGGGCGGACACTCCGAAGGAGCTCGCTCAGTTCCGAGCGAGAGCGCCGCGACCAAATGGTATTGATCGAGGCGCCCGCCCGGGCGAGCAGAGTCGAGCCGTCGATATCGTCGTTGCATCGTTCGAACGTCGATACGTCGACGCCGCGGCTCTCGAGCATGCGGTGCTCATTGATTACGGCGGCATCCTCGCCGCTCGGGGCCGAGGTTCGGTATCGGTTATGGACGAGCAAAACTTTCATAATCGGTCGATATAATTCGCCAGGCTTGGTTTCGCGGAATGGGGAAGACCGTTGCATGTCTACTCGAAAGTAGTTGCAGAATCGTTGCATCAGGTTCAGCGCGTGAGCGACAACAGGCTCCTGGGTGTTCGGATCGGTGTCAAGTCATTGCCGGAGCTGGTTTCGGCGGTGCAATCGGCGATTGCCGATCGCCGGGAGACGTTCGTGTTCGCATGCGCCAACCCGCACTCGCTCGTCGCCGCACGGACGGACCCCGAGTTTCGCGAGGCGCTGGAAACGGCGAGTGCGATCGTGGCCGACGGGGTGGGATGCCAATGGGCAGCCGTCCTGGCCGGCGTGTCGGTCGGTCCTCGCATCACGGGGTCCGCCTTCTTCGTTTCGATCATGACAGCTCTCGATCAAACGGGGGGTAAGGCATTCTTCTTCGGATCGAGCGATCCGGTGCTCGAAAAATTGATCGAGCGCGTGAACCAGGACTTTCCGCGCGTTGCGGTGCGATCGCTGTCGCCGCCCTTTCGGCCGTGGTCGGAGGAGGAAAACGGGCAGATGATCGATTCTATCCGCGAATTTGGACCGGATGTTCTTTGGGTGGGAATGACCGCGCCAAAGCAGGAAAAGTGGGTGGCAAAAAATGCCGCGCAGCTGGGCGTTCCGGCGATAGGATCGATCGGCGCGGTGTTTGACTATTACGCCGGGGTGACGCGACGCGCGCCGCAATGGATTTGCGACCTCGGCTTTGAATGGCTGTATCGCTTGCCTAGGGAGCCAAAGCGTCTGTGGAAGCGAACCCTGGTCTCGGCGCCGAAGTTCCTGTGGCAGGTCGCCTTGGAGCGGTTTCGACGCTAACGACCGCGGGCACCCCGAGGTCACGAGGCACAGGTCCCGTGTCACTAGCCTGCAACAAAAAGCTGTTGTTCTAGCATCCCTCGGTCCGAGGCAGAGCCGCCTTTGGAGATGTCGGAATGTCAGTGGAGTCTTTGGACCCCGCAGGTCCAGGCGCGTACGTCTGGCGGTTACCATGGTTCATCGTACTGTTCGCGTGCATGGTGGCGGCGGTTAGTCTCTGGTTGTATTGGGATGGCCTCGCCTATATGTGGCAGGCGTGGTCGGAAGCCCCCGAATACAGCCACGCCGTATTAATTCCGCCGATCGCGGCGTTCTTGATCTGGCAGCAAAAGGACCGGCTGGAGCACATCCCATTTGACGGCAGTTGGTGGGGGGTCGGCCTGGTACTGCTCGGGGGCGGCCTGCTGGTGCTGGGCCAACTCGCGACGATTTATACGTTGGTGCAGTACGCATACGTCGTCACGCTGTTCGGCCTGATTCTGGCGTTCACCGGCACGCGTGCATTTCGCCGGCTGGCCGTGCCGCTGTTGATCCTGGTCTTGATGATTCCCCTGCCGCAATTCGTGCTCGCAAATCTTTCCACCAAGCTGCAGCTTCTGTCCTCCGGGCTCGGCGTCTGGTTCATGCGCTTGTTCGGCATCAGCGTGTATGTGGAAGGCAATGTGATTGATCTGGGCGGCTACAAGCTTCAGGTCGCGGAAGCCTGCAACGGCCTGCGCTACCTCTTCCCCTTGATGACCCTGGCTTTCTTGATGGCCTATTTCTACAAGGGCGCCACCTGGAAGCGAAGCGTGCTGTTCCTGTCGAGCATTCCGATTACCCTCGTGATGAACAGTATTCGCGTCGGTACGATCGGAATCATGGTCGAACATTGGGGCATCGGCATGGCCGAGGGGTTTCTGCACGAGTTTCAAGGCTGGGCCGTCTTCATGGTGTGCGCGGGGCTGTTGCTCGGAGAAATTGCGGTTCTGAACGGCATCGGCCGGGAATCGGGCACATGGCGTCAATTGTTCGGAATCGAGTTTCCCGCCCCCACGCCCGCTGGCGCGGCACGGCGGCAGCGACCTTTGCCGCCGGCCTTTATGGCCGCGAGTGCTGTGCTCGCAGCATTCATGGTGACGGCACAGGTCCTGCCACGATCCGCGGAAAGCATCCCCTCCAGGGAGAGCTTGGTTGAATTTCCGATGCAAGTGGGCACTTGGTCGGGTCGCCCGAGCGCACTCGACGGCGTGTATCTGGACACGCTGAAGCTCGATGACTACCTGCTCGCCGATTATGCGAATGCCGCCGCGGAACCCATCAATCTATACATCTCGTATTACAACTCCCAGCGCAAGGGCGAGGCCGTGCATTCGCCCCGCGCCTGTTTGCCGGGCGGTGGCTGGGAGCTGCGTGATTTCGACCAACGCTCATTGCCCGGCGTGCACATCGGAGGGCGGCCGCTGCGCGTCAATCGCACGCTGATCCAGCTCGGCAATCAGCGTCAATTGGTCTACTACTGGTTTCAGCAGCGCGGCCGCGTCATCACCAGTGAATTCGCGGTCAAATGGTATCTATTCTGGGACGCCGTTACGCGCCATCGCACCGACGGAGCGATGGTCAGAATCATCACACCGGTGCCTCCGAACAGCGGCCAAGCGGAAGCGGATCGCCGGCTCACCGCATTCGTGTCCCGCATAGCGCCCGATCTTCCGCGCTACATTCCGAATTGAGCGGCATGCTGTACGTCATGCCCTTCATCGTTGCCATGGTGGTTGCCATGGCTTCGCTGCCATTGCTTGCGAAAATTGCGGCCCGATGGGACATCCTCGATCGGCCGAATGTGCGCAAAGTGCACGCCGCACCCATCCCGCGCATCGGCGGCATTGCGATGGCGCTCGGTGTACTGGTCGCGGCGCTGCTCGCCATCGATCTGCAGCCCGAGGATCGCTGGTTCCTCCTTGCGGCGGGGGTGTTGGTGGTGTTCGGCGCATGGGACGATCGATACGACCTCGATTATCGCGTCAAATTCATCGGGCAACTGCTGGCGGTCGGCATGGTGGTCCTTCTTGGCGACGTGCAAATCCGCGCGATCACGCTCGATGACCGGGTGATGCTGCCCGGGTGGATCTCGTTGCCGCTGACGTTCCTTTTTTTGGTCGGCATCACCAATGCGGTGAATCTGGCGGACGGCCTGGATGGATTGGCAGGCGGCACCACGTTTCTATGCCTGTGTGCGGTGGCCGTATTGTGCGGCGCCGGGGACCACAATGCCGGCACTGCGTTGTGCCTGGCCTTTGCCGGCGCGGTTTTGGGATTTCTGCGCTTCAATACCTACCCCGCCACCGTATTCATGGGCGACGCCGGCAGTCAACTGCTCGGCTTCACGATCGGGGTCCTCAGCGTCCGGGCGACTCAAAGCGCCGCGACCCAAGTGAGCGCCGCCATTCCGATCCTGCTGCTGGCCATTCCCATATTGGACACCTTGAGTGTGATGGTGCAGCGCATTGGCGAGGGCCGGTCGCCGTTCAGCGCCGATAAGAATCACATCCATCACAAGCTGCTGGCGCTCGGCTTCGGTCATCACGAAGCGGTGATGGCGATCTACACGATGCAGGCGGCCCTGTTCTTGGTGGCGTATTTTTTGAGATTCGAATCCGATCTGACGATACTCACCGTCGTCGTCAGCTTCTTCGCCGTGTCGATCACGGTTTTGCAGATGGCCGGGCGCTCCGGTTGGCAATTGCGCAGCGGGCGCGCCGTCGCATCTGCCTCGGCGCTGTCGCGTTTGATCACGGTCATTCAGCAACCGAATGTGCTCCCGCGTTACTCGTATCTCGCGCTGGTCTTGGCGCTTGGCGCCTATGCTGTGCTCGCCGTTCTGCAGATCCCCGCGCAAAGCGCGGATATTCGGATCCTCATCGCCGTCCTGCTCGCACTCTGCCTGGGAATCGCGGTATTCCTGCGCTCGGGCCCGTTGCGATTCGTCGAGAAAGCCGCGCTCTATGTGACCGCGACGATTCTCGTGTACTTGGACGCGATGGTATTGCTCCCGGACCGTGTTATGTCAATTCTCGGTTGGGTCGCGATATCGATTGCAGCGCTGGCAACGGCGGTGCGGTTGCGTCTGAACAATGATCGTCGCTTTCAGCTCACGCCTCTCGATCTCATCGTGCTGTTCACGGCGTTGGTCGTTCCGAGCCTTCCGGGAACTTTCAATCTGCCGCAAGGGGGCGCTCTCGCGATCGCGAAACTGTTGATCCTTTATTATTCCATCGAGGTGCTGGTGAGCCGCTCCGAAGGGCGCGCCGTCTGGCTGCGTCTCGCGGTCGTATCGGTGCTGGCGGGGCTCGCGGTGCGGCCCTTGATGCCCTTTTAAGCTGTGTAACGCGAACGTCATTAACTATTCCTAAACTCGCGTTCCCCCTCGAAAAATCGCGGTGATTGAATATGCCTAGGCGGGCTACGATGAGCCGTTTGCTGTTTTGTTCGGCTTGCTTCGCGGCGCTCGTCCTTGCCGGCTGCGGCGGCGCGCAGGCGCGCAAGGCCCGGCACCTGGAAAAGGGGCAGACGTTCTTCGCTGCGGGTAATTTCGAGAAGGCCCGCATCGAGTTCCGCAACGCACTGCAAATCGCCCCGAACGACAGTGAAGCCCGTTACGAGAATGGACTGGTCGATGAAAAATTGGGTAATCCGCGCGAAGCGGCGCAGTTCTACCAGGGCGCCATCGACACCAACCCTGACAACGTGCGGGCACGCGCGGCACTCGGCCGGTTGTATTTGTTTGGCGGCGCACCGGAGAAGGCGCTCGAGACGATACAGCCGTCGCTCGCCAAGCATCCGGAGGACGCCGGCCTGTTGACCGTGCGCGCGGCGGCGCGTGTACAGCTCAAGGACATCGACGGGGCGCTCAACGATGCCGAGCACGCGGTGCAACTTGCGCCCACGAGCGAAGATGCGGTCGCGGTGCTTGCCGGGATTTACAAGTCGCAAAACCAGCCCGAGAAGGCCCGCGATCTGCTGGTGGGCGCCATCAAGCGGATCCCCAATACCGTGGATTTGCGCCTTGCATTGGCGCAGCTCTACTCGAGCCTCAAACAGGAGGCGCAGGTCGAGGCGCTCTTGATCGACCTGGTTCGCTTGTACCCCAATGACAAGACGCACCGCCTGCGATTGGCACAATTTTACGCCCGCCTGAATCAGATTGACGAGTCCGAGCGGGTACTGCGCGATGGGATCAAGGCTTTGCCCGAGGAGCGGGATCTCAAAGCCGCGTTGATCGAGTTTCTCGCCGCGCGTCGCGGTCGCGACATCGCCGCGAAAGAACTCGGGCTCATGATCGCGGCCGATCCGAAGGACTACGACCTGCGGCTCGCCCAGGCGCAGTTTTACGCGCAGGGCAAGGAATATGCGCGGGCGGAGGCGACCTATCGAGACATCATCGCCGCGGCCGGATCCGATCCGGCGGGGATGGCGGCACGCAATCGTCTGGCGGCCCTGGAAATTCAGAACAACGATGTGGCCGGAGCGCAAAAGCTCCTGTCGGAAGTGTTGGCCAAGAGTCCGCGCGACAACGACGCCCTCATATTGCGCGGGAATTTGTCGCTGGCGCAGAAGGACCCCAAAGCCGCCATCGCCGATTTGCGCTCGGTGTTGCGCGATCAGCCGAATGCGGTCGGCGTGATGCGCACCCTGGCGCGGGCGCACCTGGCCAACGGCGAGCCGGCGTTGGCCGAGGAGACGATGCGCCGCGCGGTCGATGCCAATCCCAAGGATCCGGGCGCACGCCTGGATCTCGCGCAATTACTCGCCGAGTTGGGGAAGCCGGAACAGGCCAAGCCGGTCATCGACGAACTGGTCAAGCAGCAGCCCGACAATGCGGTCGCGCTCGAGACGCAATTCAAGGTGGCGGCGACCATCGGGGACCGATCCGGGGCGCTGGCCGCCGCGGACGCGCTGGTCGCCACACACCCGAAGTTGGCGATCGGCTATTTCGAGCAGGGCGCGATCGCCGAAGCCGGACAGAGGCTCGAGGATGCCCAGCGGCTGTATTCGACCGCACTCGATCTGCAGCCCGAGGCGAACGAGCCGCTCGAGGCGCTCGCGGGCGTTCTGGTGAAGCTGAAGCGTGCGCCGGAGGCGATCAAGCGCCTGGATGCCACGGCCGCGAAGTTTCCGCGGTCGGCCTTCGCCCTCAACGTGAAGGGCGAGGTATTGTTGGTCACGCAGCGTCTCGCGGATGCCGAGTCGGCGTTCAGGGAGGCCATCGAACGACAACCGGATTGGCCTCTGCCATATCGCGGTCTCGCCAAAGCCCAGGAGGCCAACCGCGATACCGACGGCGCCGCCGCCACGTATCGAGCGGGCATAGCCAAGGTGCAGCAACCGCAATCGCTGCAAATGGAGTACGCGAGTTTGCTCGAGCGGCTCGGCAAGCCGGATGAAGCCGTGAAGGTTTACGAGGACGCGGTGCAAAAAAATCCGCAGGCCGACGTGCTCGCGAACAATCTGGCGATGTTGTTGATCACTTATCGGAAGGACCCGCAGAGTCTGGAGCGCGCCAAGTCGCTGTCGGCGCGATTCGCACGCTCGAGCAACCCCGCGTTTCTCGACACCTATGGTTGGGTGCTCTACAAGCTCGGCGACTCGACCGCGGCGGTCGCGACGCTGCAAACGGCTCTGTCAAAAACTCCGAATTCACCGATTTCGCTGTACCACCTGGGCATGGCGCAGGCATCGGCGGGGCAGGCGGATGCCGCGCGCGACAGCTTGTCGCGATCGTTGAAATCCGGTCAGCGTTTCGCGGGAATGGATGAAGCGAAGGCCACCCTGGACAAGCTCGCCACGGTCGGCGGCTCGAATCCGGCGCCGCCGAAGAGTTAGCGCAGAAATACACGTTTCGCAATGGGAACCGACTTATGCCCGTCGTGATGGGAACAGGGAAGCCTCGTTTGGCCGTGAAATTATTGCTGAAGGCGGCGGCGATCGCCGTGCTCGCAGCCGCAGCGGCGCAGGCGGACGTGGTCATTGATGGAACGAATCTGGTCGCATTGCCGACCGTTGCCGCACCGGTGGAATATTCGTTCACCGCCGCCACGGCGCAGGCGTTGAAATTGACGCTGACGGATTTTGTGACGCCCGCCGCATTCGGCTCGTTGCAAGTCGCGGTGACGCTGGGAGATTCGCTGGTGGGCTCCGCCATGGTTGACGCGGCCACTCACGAGGCAACCATCGCGATACCGGCCGCCGCGGGGGACTATGCGGTGGATGTCATCGGCACGCCGGATACGACCGCGGGTTACGGCAGTATCGGGGTTTGCGTGGCTCCGGCCACCTCGAGCTGTCCCGCGGGAGGCATCGCCTCTTATTCCTCGTCGGGTATCATATTCACGCCTGCGGCGCCCTCTACGACGCCCTCGTCGGCATTGGACACGAGCTTCAAATCATCCGCCGCTGGCACCTACACGGTCACCATCACCGACGACGGCTTTCCGGCGCCGCTCTCGATGGTCTCTGGCGGTATTGCATTGGGAAGCACGCCCGTGGCCACGCTGGCCGCGGGAACGAACCAGGTCACGCTCGCCGCGGGAACCACCTACACGCTGATCATCGGCGCGGTGGCCAACGCGGCGGCGAAGGCCGGTCTTTATGGCGTCCGCATCACCGATCCGAGCGGCACTGCGGTGTTCGATCGCACGCAGCCCGCGGGAACCCTGCCGCCCTCGACCATCGTCGATAATTCGACGGCGCAGGCGCTCGGACTGAAGCTGAGCGATTTCGACTACCCGGCGGCGCTTGCCAATGTGGGCGTGGCTGTGACTGAAGGGTCGAAGGCGCTGGCGCAATTGACGGCGCCGGGCGCGCTCGCCAACATCCAAGCGCCCGCGGGCAGCATCGAGATCTGGCAATACGCGGCAGCGGGCGCGCAGCCCGGCGTATACCAAGTGAGTCTCACCGGCGGCACGGGGAGCCTTTATTCCGCCACCCCGGTGGTCAATCCCGCGGCGGCATCAGGTTCCACGGCTTATGCCTTCGCCGCGACACTGCCTTCGGCGGGCAGCTACAGCCTCGTCGTCACCGACTTTCAGTTTCCATCGGCGTTGCAGTCGATCGGCGCGACCGTGGCCCAGAACGGCACGGTGCTGATGCAATCCGCGAACGGCGGCTTCACCGCCCCTGCGCAGGGTGTCGTGATCGTGGTGGTCGATGCGCAGCCGCCGCCGAGCGGCAGCGGTATCTTTGATGTGACCGTGCAAACCAGCGGCTCGTCACCGCAAATTCTGCTGGATCAGACCCAGGTCGTGGCCGGCCAGTTCACCACCCAGACCGTCAATCTGGGCACCTCGGGCAGCTACAGCGCCACTCTCACAGACCTCGCTTTCCCCGCCACTTTCCAGGAATTGGCCACCGTGGTTTCCACGGGCGCGACGGTGCTCGGCAAAGTCTACGGCAGCGGCACCTTCCAGTTCAGCGGCACGCCCGGTCAGTACGTCGTGACCACCATTGCCACTCCGGGCTCGCAAAACTACGGCCTGTACTCGCTGCGCGTGGCGTCCTCGGCGCCCACGGTCTCTCTGACCTCGAGCGCTTCGTCGGTGTCGGCAGGCGGCACCGTCACTCTGACTTGGAGCAGCGCCAACGCCACCGCCTGCACGGCGAGCGGCGGGACCGGCTGGACGGGCAATCAGGCGACCAGCGGCACCTTGGCCGTGGCGGTGAGCGCGACGGAAACGCTCACCTTGAGCTGCACCGGACCCGGCGGCTCGGCGACGCAATCGGTTACCGTGACGGCGACGCCGGCAGCATCGGGGGGCGGGGGAGGGAGCCTGGACCTAGGAATGCTGGCTGCGCTCGCAGCGCTCCTGCTGGCGCGGCGCCGAATCCATGAGGCCCAATAGAGGCCCGGCGAATTTCTCGTAGTTGCGCCAGCGCCCGACGGATGATGTGCTGATCTTTTGGCGCGCCTGCCGCTTGCTGAAGGTGATGATGGCGCGGTTGGTCCTGTGGAAATCAAGGCAGGCCGGATCCCAAGGAAGACCGAGAAATTCCACCATCCTGCGGCTCCACGTCTCTTGATCCTCGACCAGGCCTTCGTACGGCACCTCGAGAATCGCATCCTCGCCCAAAACAAGGCGCCAGTGCCTCATGAGGCGCAAATATTCGCTGTAATAGTGCGCCAGATCCTCCAGATCATTGGCGTAGGAATGGGCGGCTTGAAAATTCTGGAAATAGATCGACAGACAGGTGTCGATCGGGTCGCGCCGCATGTGAATGATACGGGCATTCGGCAACGCCGCGTGAATCAATCCCAAATGCATGAAGTTCTCCGGCATCTTGTCCACCACGCGAAGCGCGTTGGGGGATAAAGCTTCGAGCAGCCGCAAATAATCGCCGGCCAGCCGGCGCATGAGGCTGCCGGATGCCTGCATTGCCGATGCGTCGCTCCAGAATCGGATCTCGCCGGCGCCGAACACCATGGGGTGCGAGGCGAGAATTTGCTCCGCGAGGGTCGTGCCGGAGCGGGGCATGCCGACGATGAACGCCGGACGCAACGACGCGGAAGCATCGTTTTGCGCCGGGCTCATCGCGGGTCGATCATGGCGGTGAATGATCAGATCGATGGTTCGCGTCAGCCGCTGCCGGTCGTGAGGCAGTCCGTGGAGCCTCGCGAGTTCATTGGCACGCCGGTAGTTGTGGAATGCCTGCTCGAAATCGCCGACGTCGTCGAAGTACTTCCCGATCGCATAGCGAAGATGAGATTCTTGCCGAGGCGGCAGTTGACGCCCCGCAATGCGCTGCGCTTCTGCCAGCCAGAGCGCGTCGCTTCGCGTCATTGTGCGAAGCGCGGCGATGCCGGCCCAGGCTTCCGGCAATTCCGCATCGATCGCGATGGCGCGCCTGAACAGGCTTTCCGCCTCCGCAAATTCGCCCATGTCGGCGCGCAGTTGAGCGAGCAGGATCGTCGCTGCGAGAAGCTTCGGATTGATTTCAAGCGCCCTGCGGCAAGCGGCCTCGGCTTCGGCCCCAAGGTTCTGCTGCCGCAGCGCCACTCCCAGGCTGTTGTATGCTTCGGCGAAATCCGGCCTCAGCGCAAGCGCCCGCCGGTAGCTCGCGACTGCCTCATCGACTCGTGCGAGTTCCAGCAGGGAATCGCCCAACATCTGGTGCGCCTCGGCCATGTCGGGCCGGATTTCGACGGCGCGCCGATGGCAAACGACGGCCTCGTCGAACCGGCCGAGGCTTCTCAAGGCGCTGCCCAAATTGCCGTGCGCGATGGCGAAATCGGATCTGATCTCGACGGCGCGCCGGTAGTTGGCCACCGCTTCATCAAGCCGTCCGAGATCTCGCAGCGCGCTGCCCAAGTTGTTGAATGCCTCCGCGGAGCGGGGATTGATCACGAGCGCCCGGCGGTGGCTTGCCGCAGCGTCCTCGGGCCGCCCGAGCGCTCGCAGCGCGTTGCCCAAATTGCCGTGCGCCTCGGCATCATCCGTCGACAAGTCCGCCGCCTTTTCCAGCGCATGCAGAGCATCTTTGCCCTGCATCCACAGTGATACGCCCAATGCCTTCCATACGAAGCCGGATTCCGGATGCGCGGCGAGCATCTCGCGCGCGGCGAGTTCCAACTCCACGTAGCTCGCGGATTGGATCAACCCAATCAACCGGCTCGTACCGGAGGGCGCCGCCTCAGCCGCGGCGCCCCGCTCGCTGAACACGCCGCGTCGATGCGGCGGCGAAGCCACGGGTCGCGCCTGCGCACAGCATTTCTTGTATTTCTTCCCGCTGCCGCATGGGCAAGGCTCGTTTCTTCCCGGTATCACGATCCTGGTCCTTGCTGATGGGATGATCCTCGCAGCCTGCCGGCCCCCTAAGCCGGTGCGATGATGGCCTGAAATCCGCCCGTGGCGGGCCGCTCGCGATGATGTTAAGCGGGCAAAACTGCAATAGTGTTTCAGCCGCGCGGCATGCGCGTGCCGGATCGGCAACCGAGCCTTGAATTTGGTATAACCGGAGTTATACTCTGATTGTGAAGACCGCAATTTCGATTCCCGACGCCATCTTCGAGGAAGCCGAGCGTGTCGCAAAAAGGCGTGGCGTCTCGCGCAGCGAGCTGTACGCCAAAGCCGTCGACGAATATGTCAAATCCGAACGCTTTCTCGGTGTTCGCGAACGATTGGATGCGGTCTATGGCCGTGGCGGCGAAGCGTCGAGGCTCGATGCGCCGCTCGCCGCGGTGCAATCGGAATCACTCGATCAGGACGACTGGTAATGCGTCGCGGCGAAGTGTGGTGGGCCTCCCTCGGCGAGCCGCGCGGTTCAGGCCCGGGGCTGCGTCGGCCGGTCGTCATCGTGCAGGCCGATGATTTCAATGAGAGCGCGATTCGCACCGTGCTGTGCGTGGCCGTGACATCCAATCTGCGGCTCGGCGAGGCTCCGGGCAACGTCCGTTTATCGCGCCGCGCCAGCGGCTTGACCAAAGAATCGGTCGCGAACGTCTCTCAGGTGATTACGGTCGACAAACGATTTCTCACACAACGTGCCGGGCGGCTGGCCTCCGCAATTTTGCGCGACATCGACACCGGTTTGCGGCTGGTGCTGGCGTTGTAGCCCGCCTCCCGGCTTCCCGGGAGGCGGGAATCCGAGAGGCGGGGAGTGACTACGCCGCCGCGACCATCAGCCCTTTGAGCTTGCTGATGGCATTGGTCTCGACCTGGCGCACGCGCTCGGCGGATATGCCGTACTCGTCCGCAAGCTCGTGCAAGGTCGCCTTGTCATCGGTCATCCAGCGCCGCTTCAGGATGTTGCGGCTGCGCTCATCGAGCTTCTCGAGCGCGATGCTGAGCCGATCGCTGGAATCCTCGTCCCATTCCTCCCGCTCCACTTCGATCGCGGGATCCGCGTGGCTCGCGGGCAGGTACATGGCCGGCGAATAGGTTTCCTCTTCGTCGCTCTCCGGAGTCGGATCGAAGGACATGTCGCGCGCGGACAGCCGCTGCTCCATCTCCCGCACGTCGCTCACCTCGACTCCGAGATCGCGTGCGACGGCCTGAGTTTCCTCTTCGGACAACCACGTCAGATTCTTCTTCATCCGGCGCAGGTTGAAAAACAGCTTGCGCTGCGACTTGGTGGTGGCCACTTTCACCAGCCGCCAGTTGCGCAGCACATACTCGTGAATCTCGGCGCGAATCCAATGCACCGCGAAGGACACCAGGCGCACCCCGACCGCGGGGTCGAAGCGTTTGACCGCCTTCATGAGGCCCACATTACCTTCTTGCACCAGATCGCCCATCGGCAGCCCGTAACCCAAATAGCCGCGCGCGATGTGCACGACGAACCGCAGGTGCGAAAGCACCAGCTGGCGCGCCGCGTCCAAATCGGCCTCGGCGCGGAAACGGGTTGCCAGCGCCACCTCGTCTTCCTTCGAGAGCACCGGAATCTGCGACACCCGATCGATGTACGCGTCCAAGCTCCCCACCGGCCCCGCGAGGACCAAAGCATTCTGTTTAGCGACTAAAGCGGAAGTCATCTATAAAAACCCCCTAAGCAATTCCCTGAACGAATAATAGCACTCTTGAGCTTAGAGTGCTAACGGATCATCTCGTTCCCAAGCCCTATAAATTGATTAAAAACAATCGCTTACGCGGGCTCTACGGCGCGTATATGCCGCGTTGCCGCAATCCAGGAACCGATCCAGCTCAGGGCTATCGACACCCCCAGAACGCCTATGGCAGTCGTAAAGCCAAGCCCTTGCAGACGAACCGGGCTCCCGTACAGTCCCGCCAGATGTTCGACCGGTCCGGCAAGCACCGCGACGGCCACCGCGACCAATACCACGGCGCCCAAGCCGCCTCCGAATCCATACCAGACTGCGCCGTACAAGAACGGCCGGCGGGCAAAGCGATCGGTCGCGCCCACCAACTTCATGACTTCGATTTCCGCCCGCCGGTTCAATATATCGAGCCGAATGGTATTGCCCACCACCAGCATGACGCCGAGCCCCAAGAGCGCGCCGGTGAGCCAGACGACCCGTCTCAAGAGCTCGAGCATCGCATTCAGGCGCTGCACCCACTCGGTGTCGAGCTGCACCATGTCCACGTCGGCAAGCGCCGCGATGCTCGTCTTGAGCCCAAGGGTCCCTTCGGGCGTGCTCGCCCCGAGGGTCGGCGTGACGATGAGCGTGTTCGGCAGCGGGTTGTCGGTGAGCGCATCGAGCGCTTTGCCGAATCCGGACGTGTCGCGAAAATCCTTGAGTGCCTGGTCGGCGGTTATGACGCGTACCGCCGCCACATCCGCCCGGGCACGCAGCTGCTTCGCCAAAGCCTGGGTCCGCTCATTCTTGGCCTTCTTGTCGAGGTACACCGACAAATCGAACGCCTGGTTCCAATTGGCGGTGGCGGCGCGGGCGTTTTGCAGGAGCACGTTCAGAAACAACGGCAGCGCGAGCGCCACCGCGATCACGGCGACGGTCATCAGGGTTGCCAGCGGATACTGCACGATGCGGCCCAAAGACCCGACCAGGATCTGGGCGTGGCGTGCGAGCCAGGTTTTGACGGCGCCGGGCATTTTACGAGGCCGCGCCCGAGGCCGCGCCCGAGGAGGCGGCGGCTCGCTGGACGGAGCCGCCCGTTTCGCTCGCGACCCGTCCGTCGTCGAGCACGATGCGCCGCGCCGAGAATCGGTCGATCAAGTGCACGTCGTGCGTCGCGATCACGACCGTCACGCCGACCTCGTTGAACCGCTTGAACAGCTGCATGATCTCGACCGCAAGATCGGGATCCAGGTTGCCGGTCGGCTCATCGGCGATCAACAGCGGCGGTTTTGCGACCACGGCGCGGGCGATGCCCACCCGCTGCTGCTCTCCGGTGGAGAGCTCGAGCGGCCGGCTTTTTTCCTTGGACAGCAGTCCAACCTGGTCGAGAGCCGCGCGCACGCGCTTGTCGATTTCGCGCCTGGGATAGCCCGCGATGATGAGCGGTAGGGCGACGTTGTCCGCAACGGGGCGGTCGTGCAGCAGCTTATGATCCTGAAAAACCACGCCGATCTGCCTGCGAAACTGCGGAATGCGGCGCGGTTTGATGGATGCGGTGTTTTGATCGTTGACGAATACCTGACCGCGGGTGGGGCGCTCGATGAGCGCGATCAGCTTCAGAATACTGCTCTTGCCGGCCCCCGAATGGCCGGTCAGGAACGCAAGCTCGCCCGATTCGATCTTGAAGGACACTCCGGCCAAGGCTTCGCGGCCATTGGGATAGCGCTTGTAAACCTGCTCGAAACGGATCATGCGGCCCGTCCGTTCAGCAGCGCCGAGACGAACTCCCCGGCATTGAACACGCCGAAATCCTCGCTGTCCTCGCCGACGCCGACGAAGCGGATGGGAATGCCCATTTTTTGCGCGATCGCAAGCACGATACCGCCCTTGGCCGTGCCGTCGAGCTTGGTGACGACCAGGCCGGTGACTCCCAGGCCTTTGTGAAACTGCTCGGCCTGGGCGACGGCGTTTTGTCCGATGGTGCCGTCGAGCACCAACAGCACTTCATGCGGCGCCGCCGGGTCGATTCTTCCGAGCACGCGTTTGATTTTTTTGAGTTCCTCCATGAGGTGTGTCTGAGTGTGCAGACGGCCGGCGGTGTCGGCAATCAATACATCCACATGGCGTGCCCGCGCCGCCTGCAAGGCGTCGAAAATGACGGACGCCGGTTCGGCTCCCGGTTGGCCGGCGATGATGGGCACCCCGTTCCGCTCGGCCCAGTGGGTCAGCTGCTCGCGCGCCGCGGCGCGAAAGGTGTCGCCCGCGCCAAGCATGACACTGCGTCCCTCGGCCAGAAGTCGATGTGCCAGTTTGCCGATGGTGGTGGTCTTGCCGGCGCCGTTGATGCCGACGACCAGAATGACGAAGGGCTTGATCAGGGGGTCGATGACGAGCGGGCGCTCCACCGGCTTTAGTATTTCCACCATCGCCTCGCTCAAGGCGCTCTTGAGCGCATCGAGGTCGGCGAGTTCCTTGCGCGCAACCCGCCGGCGCAATCCCTCGAGAATGCGGGTGGCGGCCTCCGCCCCCACATCGGCGGTGATGAGCCGCGTCTCCAGGTCATCCAGGATCTCGGCATCGATCTTGCGGCCCGGCAGCAATTCCACGATGTCGGCGGTGAGCCATGCGGGCCCCACGTTCAATTTGGCGCGCAGGCGCTGGAAGAAGCCGCGGACGCCGGGCTTCTCGGCTTGGTTCGTCATAGATGCGAAAGCTTAGCAGAGCGACCGCACGGATCGGTTGCCGCCAAGTCCCGCAGGGTATGATCAGCGAGGTGAATAAACCGAAGCCCGCCAAGCCGCCGCCGGGGAACCGCAACAAGATACGCATCATCGGCGGCAGCTGGCGCGGCCGGCGCGTGAGTTTCCCGGACACGCCGGGCCTGCGGCCGACTCCCGACCGGGTCCGCGAAACCCTGTTCAACTGGCTGCAGCCATCGATCGTCGAGAGCCGCTGCCTGGATTTATTTGCCGGATCCGGTGCGCTCGGGCTGGAGGCGCTCTCGCGCGGAGCCCGCGAAGTGGTGTTCGTGGAGAAGGACCCGCTGACGGCGCGCGCCTTGCAGGCCGAGCTTACGCGCCTCGGGGGCCACCCCAGGGCGCGGGTGATGGAATTGGGAGCGGCGCGCTTTTTGCGCGTCCCGGGCGAGCCCTTCGATGTGGTGTTTCTCGATCCGCCATTTGGGATCGGCGCTCTGGCGGAATATGTTCCCCTGCTCGATGCCGGCGGGTGGGTGAAGCCCGGCGGTTTGGTGTATCTGGAAGGCGAACGGGCCGCCGGCGTGCCCGAATTGCCGCCGCCTTGGGAGCTGCTCAAAGCGAAGTCGGCGGGCGAGGTGCGGTATCATTTGGCCCGAGTTAATCCTCGGCCGGGACAATGAATAAAAGAACCGCTGTATATCCGGGAACCTTTGATCCGATCACCAACGGTCACCAGGATCTGGTGCGGCGCGCCGCCAGCATCTTCGATCGCCTGGTCGTCGCCATTGCCGCGAATCCGAACAAGGCCCCGATGTTCACGCTCGATCAGCGGGTGGATATGGCGCGCCGGGTGCTCGCGGATGTGCCCAACGTCGAGGTGCAGGGCTACGCCGGTCTCACCGTCGACTTTGCCAGGTCGAATGGTTTGTCGGTGATCGTGCGCGGCCTCCGGGCCGTATCGGACTTTGAATTCGAATTTCAGCTGGCGAACATGAGCCGGCACCTGACACCCGAGATCGAGTCGGTGTTCATGACACCGCAGGAACAGTACACCTTCATCTCATCGACGCTGGTTCGCGAAATCGCGGTTCTTGGCGGCAACGTGTCCGAGTTCGTCCATCCCATCGTCGAAACAGAACTAAAACGGCACCGCAAGCCTTGAGGAACATGGCCGCCTGGAGAATCGTGGCAGTTGCCGCCTGCGCGGCGGCGATTGTCCCCTGGTCGCTCCCCGCGTACGCCGATGACTCGGCCCCGGCGCGAATCGCCCGAGCGCCGTCACGGCTCCCGGCGCACAAGGGCGCCATTGCCAGCGCCTATCCGCTGGCGAGCCAAGCGGGCCAGGAGATGCTCGCCGCGGGCGGTAACGCCTTCGACGCGGCGGTTGCGGTGTCGGCGGCACTGGCGGTGGTTGAGCCCACCAGTTCGGGCCTGGGCGGGGGCGGGTTCTATCTGCTGCACCGGCAGGCCGACGGCTTCGAGACCATGCTCGATGCGCGCGAAAAGGCGCCCGGCGCCGCCACCCGCGACATGTATTTGGATCCGGCGGGAAATCCGATTGCGCGCGCGTCGGTGGCCGGACCGCTGGCGGCCGGCATTCCTGGGGAGCCCGCGGCCTTCGATTACCTGGCCCGGCGCTTCGGCAAATTGCCGTTGAAGGACAGCCTGAGGCCGGCGATTCGCCTGGCGCGCGAAGGCTTTCCTCTCTATCCGCGCCTGCAGGCGGCCATCCGCTACAAGCGCGAGCTGCTCCTGCACTCGCCCGACGCCGCCAAGGTGTTTCTGACCGCCGAGGGCGGGGTGCCGGAACTCGGCGCCCTGATCAAGCAGCCCGATCTGGCGCTTACGCTCGAGGCCATGGCCGGCCAAGGCGCCAAAGGCTTTTACGGCGGCCGCGTGGCGCAGGATTTGGTGAACGGCGTGCGGGCCGAAGGCGGCATTTGGACGCTCGAGGATCTTGCCTCCTATCGCGTGATCGAGCGCAAGCCGCTCGTGGGGAGTTATCACGGTGCACGCATCGTGTCCTCCTCGCCGCCTTCTTCGGGCGGCGTTGCGCTTCTGGATGCGCTCAATATTTTGGCGGGCTTCGATCTCAAGCAGGTCGACTCGGGGACCCGCAAACACCTGATCGTCGAGGCGATGCGCCGCGCCTTTCGCGACCGCGCCGTGTATCTGGGGGATCCGGATTTCGTCTCGATGCCGCTCGCCCTGCTCACCGGTCAAGACTACGCCGCCGGCCAGCGCTCCAGCATCCGTCTCGACAAGGCGATGCCGAGCGATCTGTTGCCGGGCATCGAGACGACTCCGGTGGGGCTGCATACCACGCATTTCTCGATCCTCGATGCCGCCGGCAATCGCGTGGCGGGTACGCTCTCGGTCAATTTGTTCTTCGGCACGGGCGAGATCGTTCCGAAAACCGGCGTGCTGCTCAACAACACGATGGACGATTTCTCCATCAAGCCAGGCACGCCGAACGTGTTCGGCTTGGTGGGCAATGCCGAGAACGCCGTCGCGCCCAACAAGCGCCCGCTCTCGAGCATGACGCCGACTTTCGTCGAGACGCCGAAGGGAATGATGATCATCGGCACGCCCGGCGGCAGCTATGTCATCAGCATGGTGATTCTGGGTACCCTCGATTACCTCGACGGCATGAGCGCCGCCGAGATCGTCAAGGATCCTCGCTACCACCATCAATACCTGCCGGACGTGATCGAGTACGAGAAAGGGGCGCTCTCGCCCGATGAAATCGCCCGCCTCGAGGCCATGGGCCACAAGCTCGAAGAGGGCAGCAGGCGCTGGGGGAACATGCAGGTGATCACCTGGGATTTCGACAGCGGCCAAGTCGAGGCGGCGGCCGATCCGCGCGGCGAAGGCGAGGGGTTGATCTATTGATCGGCGCCGGCGATCTCAGCGCTGGCACACGGGACACCAATACGTCGATCGCTGCCCTTGTACGAATTGCCTCACCGGGGTTTTGCAAACCCGGCACGGTTGGCCGGTGCGTTCGTATACGTAAAGCCGCTGCGCGAAATATCCGGGCGTTCCCTCGGCATCCACATAGTCCCGCAGCGTCGTACCGCCGATCTTGATGGCTTCGGCGAGCACGTCCTTGATGGACCGCACCAGGGCCTTCGCCTGGGCGCGGCTCAGGCGCCGCGCGGCGCGGCGCGGCGAAATGCGGGCGCGAAACAACGCCTCGCTCGCGTAGATATTGCCCACACCCACGACCGCTTGTGAGTTCATGAGCAGCGGCTTGACCGCCACGGCGCGCCGGCGCGTGGCGCGATACAGGTACTCCGCGTCGAATGCCGCTGTCAAAGGCTCGGGCGCGAGCTTGGCGAGGAGCGGATGCGCGAGCGGGTCGCCATCGGTCCACAGCAGGCTGCCGAAGCGGCGCGGATCGTGAAAACGCAAAAGCCGGCCGGAGTCGAGTTCGATGTCCCAATGATCGTGGGCCCGCGGCGCTGCGCCGGTCGGGAGCAATCGCAGGCTCCCCGACATGCCGAGATGCAGGATCAGCGTGCCGGAATCGAGCGTAATCAAAATGTATTTGGCGCGTCGCGCCACCCGGTGCACGGTTTGATGGCGAAGCATCGCCTCCAAGTTCGCGGGAATGGGCCAGCGCAAGCGGCGCTCGCGCACGACCATGTCGACGATGCGCCGCCCTCGCAGCGCGGGCGCTATGCCGCGCCGGGTGGTTTCGACTTCAGGCAGCTCGGGCAGGAGCTACTTGATCTTCGATTCTTTATAGGCGACGTGCTTGCGCACGACCGGATCGAATTTCTTGGTCTCCATCTTGTCCGGATGGAGGCGCTTGTTCTTCGTGGTCGTGTAGTAGTGCCCGGTGCCCGCGGAGGAGACCAATTTGATTTTATCGCGCATGGAACCCGCTCCTTAAACCTTGACGCCCTGGGCGCGAAGATCGGCAACCACCACTTCCACCCCGCGCTTTTCGATGGTGCGCAAACCCCGCGTCGTCACCCGCAGGCTCACGAAACGCTTCTCGGTCTCCAGCCAGAACCGGTGGGTGTGCAAATTCGGCAGAAACCGGCGCCGCTTGCGATTGTTCGCATGGGAAACCGTGTTACCCGTTTTCGGGCCTTTGCCCGTGACTTGGCAGACTCGCGACATGTTGAACCTTCGGACTTGGACACGTGGATCGAGCCGCGCTTTATACCAGGTGCGCTAACCGCGGGCAACCGGCGGGGCCGTCCGGCGCGCCTAAGTCATTGTTATTGAGGGAACTGGCCACTCGTTGGCTGATCCTATCAAATAGGGTGGGTGTCTTGATGGGTGGCGGGCCGCGTTCGGCCCATGGGGGGGCAGCACATGAATCCTCGACCGAACACAAGGGCCACTGGCCGCACCCGAGGCTTCGGCCTAGCGACCGTGCAAATCCTCGGCCTAGGGATTCTCGCCGCTTGCCAATCGACCCGCATGGCGGTCGCAGAAAAAGAGAATGGCTTGTCCGCTGCGGGCTTCGTCGTGCACCGGGCTGACACCCCGGAGCGCCAATCCCTGGTAAGCCTATTGCCGGCCAATCAAATCGCGTGGTACCAGCGCAGCGGTGCCTTCCACTATGTCTATGCCGATCCGCGGGGGTGCAGCTGCCTGTACGTGGGTACGCAGGAAGCGTACGAAAAATGGGTTTCGTACGCGCACGAGCATCATGCGGCCGCGGAAAAACCGGTGAGGGCGGAGCTCTACATTTACCCCGATGCCGCCTGGAACTGGGGAACATGGGGCCCGTGGGCGCCCTATCCGGGCTTTGATCCCATCCCGCCGGATCTCGACAAATAAAGCGCTTGTGCAGGGGCCATGAATTTCAACCAAGCTGCCGCTCTACAGCAATCCCCGCTCCGCCAGCGAGACGCTCGCACCGTCGCCGACGATGATGTGATCGAGCAGGCGAATGTCCACCAGCGCCAGCGCTTCCTTGACTCGCTGGGTGATCAGCTCATCCGCCCGGCTCGGCTCGGCAACACCCGAAGGATGGTTGTGAGCGACGATCACCGCCGCGCAGTTGCGCTGCAACGCGAGCTTGACGATTTCGCGCGGATGCACGCTGGCTCCATCGATCGTGCCGCGGAACAGTTCCTCGAATTGAATCAGGCGATGCCGGTTATCAAGGTACAGGCAGCAGAATACCTCGTGCTCGAGATCGCGCAGCTTGGCGCGCAGGAATTCGCCGGTCGCCCGGGGACTTGCCATCGACGGACCGGCGCGCGCCAACTCCGCCAACTGCCTTCTCGAGATCTCGGCGGCGGCCTGAAGTTCGGCGTAGCGGGCGGGTCCCAAGCCCGGATGCGCGCAAAAGCGCGCCCGATCCGCGGCGATCAGCTTTCGCAGCGAGCGAAAGCTCAGGAGTATGTCGCGGGCGAGATCGACGGCGGAACGGCCGGCAATGCCGGTGCGCAGCAAAATCGCAAGCAGTTCCGCATCCGACAATGCGGCCGCGCCCTTGTCGAGCAGCTTCTCGCGCGGTCGGTCCCCGCTCGGCCAATCACGGATCGCCATGCAACCGAGCATGGCGCGCGGGTCGGCAAATCACTAGCGCCATTTCGCAGGCGAGCGGGGAGATTGGCGCGGCGGCGTCTCAGTCGTGTCCGGAACTGCCGAATCCGCCGCCGCCGCGCCCGCTCGCGGTGAAGTCCTCGACCACTTCGAAATCAACGTGCACAACCGGCACGATCACCATCTGTGCGATGCGATCGCCGGGGTTCAGGGTGAAGGGCTGCGATCCTCGATTCCAGCACGACACCATCAGCGGTCCTTGATAGTCAGAATCGATCAGACCCACCAGGTTGCCGAGCACGATGCCGTTCTTGTGCCCGAGTCCCGAGCGCGGCAGCAGCATCGCCGCAAGGCCGGGATCCTCGAGGTAAATCGATATGCCGGTGGGAATGAGCTCGGCGCCGCCCGGCGGCAGAACCAGGGGCGCCGCAAGGCAGGCGCGCAGATCCATGCCGGCGGAACCCGGGGTGGCGTGCGAGGGCAGGGGAAATTCGCGCCCAATGCGCGGATCCAAGATCCTGAGCTTGACGGTGGGCCGCACCTGAATCAGCGGCGGATACGGCGGCTGCGCAGGCGGGTGCGCGGATCGGCCGCGGCGGCGCGGATGGCAGCTTGCGTGCGCCGTTTGCGCGTGCCGCGCCGCGGGGCGCCGTCGGTGGGAGGCAAGCGTTTGGCGATCAGGGCGATGAGCTCGCGCGCCACGTCGAGCTTCGGCGCGCGCGCGATCTCGACCTTGCCACCCGGCCATAAGACCGTCAGGGCGTTGTCCTCGCAATCGAACGCGATCCCATCGCCGACCTGATTGGCGGCGATCAGGTCGAGTTTCTTGCGCTTGAGTTTGCTGCGCGCGTTTTCCTCGACGTCGTTGGTCTCGGCGGCGAAGCCGACCACGAACGGGCGCTTCACCATGTCGGCGACCGATTTGATGATGTCGGGTGCGGCCTCGAGGTCGATTTTGACCGTTCCGCCCTGTTTTTTGATTTTCTGCTTGGCAACGCTCACCGGCTGAAAATCGGCGACCGCGGCGGCGGCGATGAACACGTCCGCCTCGGCGACGTGGCGATGAACGGCCGAGTACATATCCCGCGCGCTTTCGACATCGATGCGTGTGATCCCGGCGGGCGTCGGTAATTGCACCGGCCCGGTGACCAGGGTGACGTGTGCGCCGGCCTCGCGCGCGGCGGTCGCCACGGCGAAACCCATCTTCCCGGAGCTGCGGTTGGTCAAATAGCGCACCGGATCCAGGCGCTCGCGGGTCGGCCCGGCCGTGATCAGCACGTCGAGGCCGGCAAGCAGGCCGGCATTGACCGGGGGCTCGAGCAGAGTCTCGGCGAGTTGTTTGGGTTCCCACATGCGGCCCACACCGATTTCCCCGCAGGCCTGATCGCCGATGCCCGGGCCCAGCAAGCGCATGCCGCGCGATTTCAAGGTTTCGATGTTCGCCTGGGTCGCCTTGTTGGCCCACATGAGGCGATTCATCGCCGGTGCGAGCACCAGCGGCGCCTCGGTGGCGAGGCAAAGCGCCGCCAACAGATCATCCGCACGGCCGCCCGCCAAGCGCGCGATGAAGTCCGCACTGGCGGGGGCGATCAACACGACCTCGGCCCAGCGGGCGAGTTCGATGTGCCCCATGGCGGCCTCCGCCGCGCTGTCCCACAGATCGCCCCGGACCGAACGGCCCGAAACCGCCTGCAGGCTCATGGGCGTTATGAAATTGCGCGCCGACCTGGTCATCACCACCTGCACCTCGGCGCCCCGCTCGATCAGGCGGCGCACCAGATCCGGGCTCTTGTAGGCGGCGATGCCCCCGGTCACCCCCAGCAGGATGCGAGTTTTGGGCCTCAATGGATGCCTTTCAGCTCTTTGAAGCGCGCGATATCACTGTCGAATTGCTCGCGCATGTTGGATTCCTCCGTGCGCTTCTGCTGAAGATTTGCCTCCTGCGTACGGATGTCGTTGCTGACGTGGACCAAATCCTCGGCGACCTGGTCGGACATGGGCGGCGCCTTCGGATCGGAACTGTAGGGCTTGAAATTCATGCTGGCCGCGCGCAGCTTCTTCATTTTGCCGTCGAGCACCTCCAGGAACTGACCCGTGACTTTGATCTGGTCGGACAGGAGGTTGAGCCGCTGATCCCGCAGACGCTCGATTTCCTGCACCGAGACGTAGGTGTTGAGCAGGTTCTTATCGCGGCTCGCACGCCGCTCCGCATCGAGCCGCTGCTGCTCTGCCGCGGCCAGCTGCTCGGGGGTCTTTTGCGCCTCCTGGCGGCCCACTTCCACGCCCTGCTTGTTCACGAGGGCGCTTTCCTGAGACGCGTATTCCGGCGGAATCTGGTCCCCGTAGTGGGTAATGCCCTGCGCATCCACCCACTTGTACACTTTGCGCCCCGAGTTCTGGGTGTTGTCGGCCAGGGACAACGAGACCAGCAGCGCATTGACGCACAGAATCGAGGCGAGATATTTCAAGCAGAGGTCCCCATGACGGCCAACATGATTCTGAGCCGCGTGCAAGGGGTTTTCCAGGGGCTATTCCTCAAATTCCACTACCGTAAAGGTCCCGGTAGCTTTCCATGCTCGCGATCTCGGCCGCACGTCCCTCCCTGCGCATGTGGTGCATGAGGTCGGACAGGTTGAGCACCGCAATGACGGGGATTCCAAATTGCTCCCGCACTTCCTGAACCGCCGATAGCGGGCTGACCGAACCCCGCTCCTCGCGGTCCAGGGCGAGCAGTACGCCCGCCGGGTGCGCTCCGGCGGCCTTGATGATTTCGATGGATTCGCGGATCGCCGTGCCGGCGGTGATGACGTCATCGACGATCAGCACGCGGCCCTCCAACGGCCCGCCGACGATCATCCCGCCCTCGCCGTGATCCTTCAGCTCTTTGCGGTTGAATGCGAACGACGCGTCGAGCCCGTGCCGGTCGGAGAGCGCGGCCGCGGCGGCGGTCACCAGCGGAATGCCCTTGTACGCCGGTCCGAACAGCATGTCGAAGGTCAAATCCGAATCCACCGCCGCGTCGCTGTAAGCGCGGCCCAGCGCCGCGATCGCCGCCCCGGTGTTGAATAGTCCGGCATTGAAAAAATACGGGCTTTCACGCCCGGACTTCAGCTTGAAGCTGCCGAACTTCAACACGCCCAGCTGCAGGCACAATTCGATGAATTCTTCTTTGTAGGACCGTGTCATAGGAACGCCAGTCTCGCAAGGGAAGTGGCGGGGCGCAAGCGCAGCGCGCCGGACGGCGTGCTGCTATGATCGCGCGCCATGCACGATGAGAGTTCGAGCGTTTGACGACCGACATAAAGCCCACTTTGTTGCAGGCGTTGAGCGACAAGCGCATGGCGGCGGTCCTCTTGATGAGCTTCGCCTCCGGCCTGCCGTTCAACTTGACCGGCTTTACGGTGCAGGCATGGCTGGCCTCCGAGGGGCTCGACATCAGGACGATCGGCATTTTTACGCTGGTGAGCGTCCCTTATTTTTTCAAGTTTCTGTGGGCACCCCTATTGGACCGGTACCTGCCGCCGGTATTGGGGCGCCGCCGCGGCTGGATCTTGATTTATCAGATCCTGCTCACGGTCGCCATCGCCTTCATGGGCTTTTGCTCCCCGACGAGAGAGTTGTACCTGCTCGGCGCCTTGGCGGTGCTGGTCGCATTCCTTTCCGCGTCACAGGATATCGTGATCGACGCCTATCGCGTGGACGCGATCCCGGTCAGCGAGCGCGGATTGGCTGCCGCCGCCCAATCATTCGGCTACCGTTCGGCCGCCATGCTGGCGGGCGCCGTGCTGGTGTTGATCGCCGCGCACCTGGGCTGGCGCCTGGCATTTCTGATGGTGGCGTGCCTCATGGCGGCAACCACCCTGGGGACGCTTTGGGCACCGGAGCCGGAGGTGCCCGGCCAGCCGCCTCGCACCCTGGCCGACGCCGTATGGCATCCGCTGCGCGCATTATTCAGCCAGAAGGGCGCTTGGGGTTTCGTGTTGCTCGTGCTTTTGTACAAGGTCGGCGATGCGTTCGCCTTGAGCTTGTACAGCGCATTCATGATCAAGGGTGTGGGATTTTCACTGGATGAACTCAGCATCGCCGGCAAGGTGAACATGACCGTGTCGAGCATGATCGGTGTGGCCTTCGGCGGCTGGGTCTACATGCGCTGGGGTACCTTTAAATCGCTGTTGGTATTCGGCATCGGCCAGGCGCTGACGAACCTGCTTTATGTGTGGCTTGCGCTGGCGGGAAAAAAAATATGGCTGTTGGTTCTCGCCACGTCCTTGGACACGGGCGTGGGTGGCATGGGGTTGGCGGCATTCACCGCGTATCTGGTGTCACTGTGCAGCTCCAATTACAGCGCAACTCAATACGCATTGCTGTCGGCCATCGCGAGCCTGCCGCGGATCAGCATGGGGTCGGTCGCGGGATTCGTGGTCGACCGGATCGGCTGGGCAAATTTCTTTGTCGTGACCTTCTTGACCGCGATGCCGGGGCTGGTCTTGCTGGTGATTTTGCGAAAGCCGATGAATGCACTCGCGAGCCGCCAGATGCCGGCGGCCCAGACTTGAGTTTTCCGGACGAGTGAGCGGTTATCGCCGCAGTGATCGGTCCTGGGGACTCGACCAGGCGCCGCGTGCGTTATCCTCGAACTCCCGATCGAAGTCTTCGGCTTCCATATCGACCGAGCCCGACCAGTCTTCGGGAGCATCGGCGGCATCGATGAGGTCGTCGAGCAGCTGCTCGTTCCAGGCATCGAAGTCGATTTCCGCGACCGTGCCGTCGAAGTACTGAATCTCTATGGTTTCATCGTCGTCATCGATGGCGACCACTTCAAACAGTTCGTTGGTACCGCCGCGATACCACTGACCTACGACCGGCTTAATGACGTTCATCGCGCACTCCCCTCACTGCCGCGATTCAATTCAACTCCCAATGAGCCGTCCGTGCAATCGAAAATTTTTGCGCGAAGCAGCAATGCCGGCTATCGCCGCTCGTACGCGAGATCCCACACGCCATGACCCAAGCGGCTGCCGCGCCGTTCGAAGCGGGTCGGAGGGCGAAGCTCCGGCCGCGGCACATAGGCTCCGTCGGTGCTCCGGCTGACGAGCCGCGCGCAGGCAGCGCATACCTGCAACATCTGTTCGGCATAGGCCTGCCAGTCGGTCGCCAGGCGCAGCACTGCCTGTGGACGCAATTTGTCGGCGAGCGTCTCGACGAAGCGCGCGTCGATCAAGCGCCGCTTGTGATGGCGCTTTTTGTGCCACGGGTCGGGAAAGAAGATCAGGATTTCATCGAAGGACCGATCGGGAATCGCGGTGGCCAGAACTTCGACCGCGTCATGGCAGATCACGCGCAGATTGGCGAGCCGCGCCTGCTCGGCCCGCAGCAGCAACCGGCCGACACCCGGGCGGTGGACTTCGATCCCGAGGTAGTCGATGTGTGGATTGGCTTCCGCCAGTGTCCCGATGACTTCGCCGGCGCCGAAACCGATCTCGAGGCAGCGCGGCGCACAGCGGCCGAAAGCCGCATCCAGGTCGATGGCTTCGCCCGCGACCCTCAAGCCGTAAATCGGCCATAAATCCCTGAGCGCGCGCTCCTGCCCGGCGGTCACCCGGCCGGCGCGCAAGACGAAGCTGCGAATGGGGCGTCGAGCGTCCATTGGCGCAAAGTGTGCCTGATATCATCACCCCATGCGTAGATTCGGGTTAGCCTGCGCCCTTCTGTTGCTCGCGGGCTGCGTGGGCCTGCCGCAGCACGTCATCAAGTATCGGAGCGAGGCTTTGCGCTCACCGCAATCGACCACACTCGGCCGCATCGCCGGGGAGAGCGCAGAAGGCATTCCGGCCAACCTGTCGGGCATTCGTTTGCTCACCTCGGGCGAGGAGGCCTTCGACAGCTGGATCGCGCTCGCCGATCGCGCCGAGCGCACGCTCGACATCCAGTACTACATCATTCACCAGGACGAGTCCGCCAGGACGCTCCTGCGGCACGTACGGGCCGCGGCCGACCGCGGTGTGCGCGTGCGGGTGCTGGTGGACGACCTCAACACCGCGGGCGAGGACCGGCGCTTCATGCATTTGGAGCAGCATGCCAATATCGACGTCCGAGTCTTCAATCCGTTTCCCGGCGGCCGCTCCGCGACCTGGAGCCGCATCCTCACCTCGATATCGGACATCCCGCGCATCAATCACCGCATGCATAACAAGCTGTTCGTGGCCGACAACGCGGTGGCCATCACCGGCGGGCGCAATATAGGCAATGAGTACTTCACCCGCGACCAGCGCAGCAATTTCATCGATCTCGACGTGGTGGCGGTGGGGCCCATCGTGCCGCAGCTGTCGGCGTCCTTCGACGCCTTCTGGAACAGCAAGTATTCCTACCCGATCTCCTCGCTCGCCTCGCCGACGCCGGCCGAATCGCCGCCGCCCCAGCCGCCCGAAGAGAGCGAGTACACCGAAGAGGGCAATTGGCTGGCGCGCGAACTCGATGCGCACGCGCTGCAGTTGACCTGGGTGGCGGCCACCGTTCTCGCCGACCGGACTCAAAAGATCGCGAGTGAAAGCCCGACCGGCGACGATGTGACGATGGCCAAGAACATCGCGGCGCTGATGCGATCAGCACAGAAAGAAGTCATCGTGATCTCGCCATACTTCGTGCCGGGAGAGGCCGGGGTTGCCTTGATGCAGGAGCTCACCGAGCGCGGCGTGCACATCCGCATTCTCACCAATTCGCTGGCATCCACCGACTCTGCGCTGGTGCACAACGGCTACGCACGCTACCGGGTGGCGCTATTGAAGCTCGGCGTCGAACTGGGGGAGGTGCGTCCGAAGCTCGGGCAGAAGCGTTCGCGCTTTCACCCGTTTCGCAGCTCCCACGCGAGCCTGCACGCCAAGGCGCTGGTGATCGATCAGAAGACCGTGTTCATCGGCTCGATGAACATGGACCGGCGCTCCGCGCGCCTCAACAGCGAGCTGGGCCTCGTGATCCACAGCCCTGAAATCGCCCGCCAGGTGACGAGCCTGTTGGACGACATCAGCGCCGACGGCAGTTACCGGCTGTCGCTTGACCGCCACGATCGCATCGTGTGGTCGAGCGGCGAACCCGGAGATGAGCAGATCTGGCATAAGGATCCGGAAACGACGTTCATGCAGCGCTTTACGCTCGACTTGCTCGCGCCGTTTGCGCCCGAGGAGCTTCTGTAGTCCCAAGGGCTCAAGGCGGCAGGCGAAGCGTGCTCAGGTAATCCTTGACCTTGCCGCGAAAGCCTTCGCTGCTGGTGACCGTCGCGCCCCCGGCCAGCACCAGGATGAAGTCGCCGCGAAGCGTACGGTTGACCTCGCGCACGTAATTCATGTTGACGAGACACGAGCGGCTGATTCGCAGCATGGGCTGCGAGCGCAGGGAGAGTTCGGCCTGGCTCAATGTGCTGCGCGCGTGATAGCTGTCGCGCCCCACCCGGATGACCACGTAGTTTCGGTCGGCCTCGATCATCTCCACCTGCGCGATGTCGATCACGTGCAGGCGGCCGTCGAATTCGGCGAGCAGGCGCGGGCGGTCTTCGGCCGCCGAACGCGCGCCGCGCTCCAGTTGCGCGAGCAGGCCGGCGAGCAGCGCCTGGCGGTCCGCCGCGGCGCTGGCCAAATGGCGGGGGCGCACGCGCGCCAGTGTCTTTCGGAAACGCTCCTGATCGAAGGGCTTCAACAGGTAATCGACGGCGCATACCTCGAACGCCTCGAGCGCGTACGTGTCGTAGGCGGTGACGAAGACGAGCGAAGGCAGCTCCTCCGGCGCCAGCGCGCGGGCGAGATCGATGCCGTTCAACGGATCCATCTGGATGTCGAGAAACAAGAGCTGCGGCCGCTTGGCTCTGATTTCGCCAAGCGCTGCATTACCATCGCCGTATTCGCCGATTACGCACAGGTCGCCCTCCGCCTCGCACAATTCACGCAGCGTGCGGCGCCCGGCCTGCTCGTCGTCGACGATGATGACGTTCATCATGATGCGGCGGCGGGCGGCGCGGCTCCCGCGGCTGGCGCGGCTGGCGCAGAGCGCCGGTCCGGCGAGTCGTGAATTTCGGGCAGCGTGATCTCGCTGCACCATTGCGCGCCGCGGGGTCCCGCCCACAGGTGGGCGCGACCCTCGAATTGAACGGCCAGGCGTTCGCGCACATTGCTGAGTCCGATGCCGTCCACGGCCGGAGGTTTGTCCACCGCGAGCGTGTTGGTCACGCGCAGCACGAGACCCGCGGACGAACGGCTGACGGCAACCTGCACCACCACCGGACCTTGATGCCCGGCGAGCCCGTGCACCACCGCATTCTCGACCAGGGGCTGAAGAATCAAGCTCGGCACCCACACCTCGGGGACCTCCGCAGGCGGAGGCAGGACCACGCTCAGCCGGTCCGCGAAGCGCTTTTGCTGCAATTCCAAGTACAGACGGACGAATTGCAATTCGTCGCCCAGACGAACGAAGTCCTGCTCTCCGGCATTCAGCAACCGGCGCAGCAGATCGGCGAGCTGCACGACCATGACCTGGGCGGCCTTCGGATCCCACTCGATGTGGCCGCGGATGGTGTGCAGCAAATTAAACAGCGTATGGGGCGAGAGTTGCATGCGCAGCGCCGCCAGGCGCGCCGCGCTCCACTCTCGCTCGAGCGCCGCGCGCTTGAGCTCGGAATTTCGAAACCGCGTATAGAGCGACAGGCCGGCGAGGAGCGCGAGCCCGAAGCCGTAGGCCGGGAGGAACGTCACGAAGCTTGCGACCCAAAGCGACAGGAACAAGGGGTCGGTATCCCACATGTGTGCCGCGGCCATGTGGTGAAGTTCCGCAGCGTCGCACGCCATCTCGGCGATTATCATCGCCGGATAGGCGAGGGCGGCGAACACCGTCGCCAGAACGGCCTGCAGCGGCAGCGCCGAGAGCAGCGGACGCCACTCGATGCGCATCGCCGCCCAATACGAGACCAGCAGGCACGGCAGCAACAGCACGTGCTGCAGCACGCGCGCGCTCCAAGGCGCGAACAAGGGCACATTCGTGATATGGCTGATGCCGGTGCGCATGCTGTAGGCGTACAAGACGTTCGACAGCGTGACGTACAGCCAAAATGAGCACACCAAGGCGACGAACTGCCGGAGAGTCAATTCCCCGGCAAAGCGCCGCACGGAGGGGTTTGAATTGCCGCTCATGGGTCAAGAGCCTAGCGCAAATACCAGGCGTTTGCGGGCGCCGGAGCCTCCCCCGGGGACGAACCCGTGGGCCGCGGGGACGACCTCGATTGGGACGCGCAGACTCAGGCCAGCCTAAGGGAGTCTCATAGCCTCGTCGGCAACACAAGCAAGGAGATCCCAAATGAATTCCCGCAAAACCGGTCAAGTCCGGATAACGAGCTCCAAGATCACGATGGCCATGATCGCGTGCGGCATTGTCGGTGCCGCCTTCATCGGCGCCGCGAACGCGGCCACCCCCGACGATGACGTGGCGCGCGTCACCGTTCGCTACAATCCGCAGAGCCTCGAGACGGAGAGCGGCGCGCGAGCGCTTTACAGCCAGCTGGTCAATG
Organism: uncultured Gammaproteobacteria bacterium; assembly: GCA_963758145.1. Taxonomy (GTDB): domain Bacteria; phylum Pseudomonadota; class Gammaproteobacteria; order Steroidobacterales; family Steroidobacteraceae; genus Bog-1198. Next base: position 62,294 of record CAVWUK010000007.1, on the reverse strand, counting down.
CGGCGGCCGAGGCGTGTCCGCAGGGTCCCGACAGCCCCCATTGGATCACGCAGCAGGTTCGCGAATGCCGCGCACAGGCGCTTGCCCGGGCGGTGTTCCAGGTGAACAATCCGAGATTGGCGGCGCTTTACGCCAGCAGCGCCAGAAGCAGTTGAGGCTCAATCGATGGCGATCCACCGCGGCCGGCTCCCCGCGGCGAAAGGAGAGCCGGGAACCGCGGTGAGCGTACCCGTGGTGGCGTCGATGGTATACACCCCGAGATCATTGGAGCTTTCGTTGGCGAGGTATGCGAACTGGCCCGAAGGATCGATGGCGACGTTCACCGGGAATGTCCCGGCGCCGACGGTCGACACCCGCGTCAATGCACCGCTGCTTGGCGTAATGGAATAACTGCTGACCTCGTTCTTGCCGGTGACGTTCGCGGCAAGGAGAAATTTACCGGCGGGGTCGACGGCCACCGATTCCGGGCTCGATCCGCTGGACAGCGGCGAATCCGACAGCTCTCCCAAGGCGCCCGATCCGGGAGTAATCGAATAGGCGGAAATCGTCGCCGCGGTTTCATTGGCTACGTAGGCGTATGTGCCGGTGGGATCGATCGCGATGGACAACGCTCCGGCGCCCGCCCCGAACGGCGATCCGGCGATGGCGGCCAACTGGCCGGCGCCGGCCTCGATGGAGAATGCCGCCACCTGGCCGTCGGCGTAATTGGTGACGTAGAGATAATTGCCACCGGGGTCGGTCTTCAGAGAGGTGGGTTGATTGCCCACGGTATACGGCGAACCGCTGACCGGCGCCGCCAGTCCCGTGCCGGCGTCGATGGCGAACACCGAGACCGTGTTGTCCCCCATGTTGGCCACATACAGAAACTGATCGGCCGGGTCCACCAGCACGGCAAAAGGCCCCGAGCCGGCGGCTATGTTATTTCCCGCTGAGGCGAGTGCGCCGGTGTTGTTGTCGATGGCAAATACCGAGACGTCATTGGAACCATTGTTGGCCACGTACAAGTAGCTGCCGTTGGGATCCACGACCGCCGAGATGGCCGTCGTGCCCGTGGAGGCGAACGGGGAACCCGCGATCTCCTTCAAGGCGCCGGTCGCGGCATCGATCGAGTAAGCCGATATGCTGTTGGCCCCCTGATTGACGACGTAGGCGTATCGTCCCGGTTCCGTGCAGGTGACGATGATGTTGGTGACGTCCGCGGTGCTGATCGTTCCCGAGCCGTTGTAGACGGCGCAAGTCTGAGCGGGGTTCGTGGGCTGTGATTTGATGGTGACCGAATAAGGTCCGCCCTGATCAATCGCGGTCGAAAACCCGAATGCGCCGTTCGTCATCGGGCTCACACTATTTCCGGAGTTGTTCAGCAGCACCAGCCCGGAGCCCTGGAGTCCCGTCACCGTGCCGCCGACGGTGTAGCCGCCGCCGTTGGTGTGGCAGGCCGCGACGGCGAGGCCCGCCGCCGCGGCCAGGATCGCGATCCGCACCATGATTTTCACGGGGCGCTCCTGCCCGCGACGGCCGGCGAGCCGGATGCGGGCGAGCGGGCGAGATGCGGCCGCGATGCTTTCAGAGCCTTCACGACGCCGCCGAAGAAGGTCGCCGCTTCTTCGGCGTTGGCGTCAACCCAAGCCCCGGGCCATGCGCTCCATAGGACGATCACGAGATGCGCCGCGGGGTTGATGTAGATGTATTGTCCGAAAATGCCCTCGGCCATGAAGGCGCCGCTGTGCGGCGCCAGATGCGGCATCACCCACCACTGATATCCATAACCCGTGGGATCGCCGGGCTCGAGTTTGCCGAAGCCGACTTGCGGGGAATCGGCGCGCGGCTGGGTGGCTTGCGCGATCCAGCCCGGCGGCAGCACGCGCTCACCGCCGGCGCTGCCGCCGGTGCGGATGAATTCGCCGAATCGGCCGTAGTCACGCAGCGTCATCGATAAACTGCCTGCGGCCATTTCCGCACCGTTCGTCGATTCGAGCAGCCAATAGCCGTCGCTTTCCATTCCAAAGCGCGACCAGATCTTTTCCGACAGATAATCGGTCAAATGTTTGTGGGTCGCGGCACTGACGATCAATCCGAGCAAATGCGTTTCACCGCTGTTGTAATTGAATACAGATCCCGGCGGCGCTGCGCGCGGCAGCTTGCTCATGAAATCGATGATGCAGCCGGGCTTGTCGTCCGCGGTGCATTTGAGCATCCTGCCGATGTCGGAGTCGGCCTGGGTGTAGTCTTCGTTCCACTTCACGCCCGAGGACATCTGCAGGAGATTTCGCACCGTGGTGCCGTCATAAGCCGAACCGCGCAGCTGCGGCAGATATTTGGTCACCGGATCCTCGATGCTCGCGATGGCCCCGTCCTTCACGGCCGCTCCCACCAGGGTCGAGACAATCGATTTACCGACCGAGAACGAGGTCCAGCGGCTCCGGTCGTTATTGCCGAGCGCGTACCGTTCCAATCGCACGTGCCCGTCCTCGAGCACCAGCAATCCGCCGACGCGGTTGCGTTGCATGAAATCCTCGAGGCCCAAGATTTTTCCCGCGAATCGATAGGGTACTTCCGTGAGCGGCGCCGCCGCCGGCAGCGGATAGACCACCGAACCGCGTTTGAACGTCCGGGTCGCGAACAGCTTGTCGGTGTTGCGATAAGCTCCGGGCTGCTCGTCCGGCGGCAGCATCAAAAAGTGGGCGGCGTCGCCGATTTTTTCGGCCGTCTGCGCCGGCGGCGCCGGTACCTCGGCGAGCGCCGGGGCGAGCGCCGGGGCGCCGGCCAAGAAAAGCGCCGCGGACGACGCCAAACCAAAAGAACAGAATGTCCTGCACATTCGCAACGCACCTCACCGTGATATCGATTAATTGTATGCTGCCCCTTCGCGGTTCAACAAACGATATTCGCGCCGAGCAATGGGAGATCGGCAAGCTGCAACTGCCGGCGGCGGAGCTCGAGGTGCTCGATGAAGCGAACCGGTTGCCGGCGGATTATCGCGGCAGCCCGCCGTTCAAGCACTGATACCGATGTCTGCGGATGCCGACAGGCCGGGTCTGAACTAAACTGCGGACAACTGCTCTAATCATTTTTCACTGGAAGAGGTCTATATGCCATCGCGACTTGGACTCAAGGGCTGGATGCTGGCGAGTACGGCCGCGATCGGCGTATGCCTGCCCTGCCTGGCATCCGCGGCCCTTGGCGAGCCGGAGGCATCGGTGGCAGCCGACTCGGCGCAGCTTCAAGGTTCGATTTCGGCATCGGATCACGGCACCTATCGGCTGCATGAGATTCAATTGACTTCGGGCACCACGGTTCGGGAGTACGCGGGGTTGGACGGCATCGTGTTTGCGATCACATGGCGCGGACCCCATGTGCCGAATTTGCGGCAATTGCTCGGCCGCTATTTCGACGCGTATGTGGCGGCGGGGCAGGCCCCGCACGCGGACCACCATCACCTGCAGGTCAATCAGAGCGACGTGGTGGTCGAATCGAATGGCCACATGCGCGCGTTCAACGGTCGCGCCTACCTGCCGCAGGCGATTCCGGGCGGGGTGTCGGTCGGAGATCTGCCGTGAGGCCGGCGCTGATGCGGGCGCTGCGCCACGGCTGCGTAGGGGCTGCCTGTCTTTGCGCGCTATCCTGCGGCGGCGGCGGCAATTCGCTGACCGCCCCCAGCAATCCGGTGACGCCCGCCGCGAATAACGTGGTCAGCGTCGCGGTCAACGGCGGCCCCGCCGCGCTCAATTACCCAGCGATTAACGTGCCATACACCACCGTCACGGTATGCGTGCCGGGCAGTACCACGCAATGCCAGACCGTCGACAACGTTTTGGTCGATACCGGCTCGTACGGGCTTCGCCTGCTGGCACCTGCGCTCACGTTGAGCCTGCCGGTCGCGGCGGCAGCGGACGGCAACGCGTTGGCGGAATGCACCGTGTTCGCGGACGGTTATAGCTGGGGACCCGTGGCCGCGGCGGACGTGCACATCGCGGGCGAGCTGGCGAGTTCGGTGCCGGTGCAGCTGATCGGGGACAGCCGACTTCCCACGGTGCCGTCCGACTGCGCGAGTACCGGTTCGGAGGAAGACACGGTCGCCGCGTTCGGCGCCAACGGCGTTTTGGGCATCGGGCCCTTTATCGAGGATTGCCCGGAGTGCGCGGCCAACGCGATCGCGGCGGCTTATTATTCCTGTACCACAGCGGGATGCTCGAACATCACGGCGGGCCTGGGGAGCCAGGTGCAAAATCCGGTGCCGCTGTTCTCCGCCGACAACAACGGCACGATCATCGTCCTGCCCGCGGTCGGCGCCGGCGGAGCGGCGAGCGTGACGGGCTCGTTGATCTTCGGCATCGACACCGAGTCGAACAACCAGTCCGGCACGCAGACGGTGCTGACCCTTCAGACCAGCGGCGTGAACATCGGAGACCTGACCACCATTTTCAACGGCCAAACCTTGAGCGCGAGCTTCATCGATTCAGGCTCGAACGCGAACTATTTCAACGATTCCAACATCGGACTGTGCTCCGGCAATTTCGCGCCGTTCTATTGTCCGGCAAGCGCCGTCGATTTGAGTGCGACGCTTCAGGGCGCCAACGGCGTGAGCATCGCCGAGAGCTTCAGTGTGGCCAATGCGCAGATGATTCCGCAGGGCAATTTCGCATTCCCCGGCTTCGCGGGCACGACTTCGACCGCCGGCAGTTTCGATTGGGGATTGCCTTTCTTTTACGGGCGTCGGGTGGCCACGGCGATCGAGGGATATACGACGTCCGCTGGAACCGGGCCTTACGTCGCCTTCTGATTGGCTACAGCCATCGGGCCGCCCGGCCGGCCCATTCGTACAGGGCCACGTGGGATCGGTAGAGGGCCAGGACCGTCGGCACGAATGCGACCGCACCGCGCTCGTCGTGGGTCCACATCTCGGCCGGTGCGGCCGTGACTTCGAAGCCCGCCGCGGTGAATTCCGCGACCGCGCGCACCATGTGGGTGCTGGAGGTGACCAGGATGATCCGATCGATCCCTTCGCGGCGCAGCAGCCGCGCCGAATTCAGCGCGTTATCGTGGGTATTGATGGATGCGGTCTCAATCCAGCGCACCGGGATCTGAAGATTTTCCTCCACGAACCGGCGCATGGCGGCCGCCTCGCGCGCACTTCCGGATACCAGAATGGGAAGCTGGGTCGCACGCGCGATCTTGGCGCCTTCGATCAATCGCAAATCGGCATAGGTGCTCGGTGCATCGCCGCCGACTTCGGGTGCGCTTCGGCGCACGCCTCCGCCAAGAATCACGATGGCCTGAGCGCGCGCCTGGGCCTCCGTCAGGCGGGTCGGATCGAGGGCCGGATAACCTTCCGTCGCGCGCGTCAGAGCGTCCGAGACGATGGGCGTCGCGAGCAGCCAAAGACTCAGGATCGAGACGGCGCACAGCGCTATACCTAAGCGCGGGCGGCGGGTCCAGATCAACAGGCCCGCCACGCCGATCAGCAAGGAGCTGCCCGGAGGCAACAGAAGCGCCTTTAAGAAAATCCGCAATTCCAGTGCAGCCAACTTCGATTTTCCTTTGGGGTCGCCCCGCTTAGGGTCGTCCCGCATTCGATAAACCACGTTTGCACCGAGCTTAGCACCCAGCGCCGTAAGCGGCGGCGCATCGCCCTGCCCGACGTGAATCGATGCGGCAATGCGTCAACTGCTTCCCGGGGTCATGATGTCAAATTGTCACAGTCCCTTCATCACCTTGCCGTCTAGGAATTCTATGTTAGCGGCAACGTACAAAGGGATCCGAACATGCGAAGAGTTGGGATTTCATGGGGCATCGCGTTCGTCGTGCTATGTGGGGGAAGCCGGGTCGCTCATGCGGACTTCTTGAACACGACCATTCAGCCCAACAGCGACCTGAGCGGCGACGAAGTCATCCAATGGGACACCTCGCAAAGCGCATCGCCCACGCTCGTGACGGGAACGGGCGTGAACGACGGCAACCCCGCGCCTGGTCAACCCCTGGTCGGCGTGCTCGACCTGTCGATGAACGGCTCGTCCACGTACACGCTGACTCATAATTTCACCAGCGGACAGGCGCAGGCCGGCGGCGGCACGATAAACGGATTGGGCTACGGTTTCGTCGATACGTTCGTGCTCAATCTGCCCACGGGCACCGCCAGCAATTACGACATATCGGTGAACACCTGCGCCCTGGTCTCGTCGAATTGTTCGGGCTTGAGCAATCTCACGGCACGGCTCTATTCCTATACCGCCACGGCCAACGGCAATAATAACTTGACCATAGGCGGGGTTACTGCGCCGGCGGCCGGTGGAGGCGTGGTGTCGTGGACGAGCTCAACCGGAACCCTGTTCGATGAAACGCAGTTCTCCGCAGGCGTCGGCTCGGGCGAGTACGTGCTGCAGATAGCGGGCCTTGCGACGAGCGCCGGCGGCGGAAGCTACACCGCCGGTATCGGTGTGACCGCGGTTCCCATACCTGCAGCATTGCCGCTGCTGCTCTCGGGCATCGCCGGGCTGGGTGCCATGGCCCGCCGCCGCAAAGTGTCGAGCGCTTAACTCACCGATCAGGAATCATTGTCAAAGCCCCGGTTTTGCGCAGCGCCCCTGCGCCGGCTCCCCGTCAATTTGCGGACCCCTAGCAACCCGACTAGAATCTGGCCGGTTGCGGGCGTCGTATAATGGTAATACCCAAGCTTCCCAAGCTTGAGCCGTGGGTTCGATTCCCATCGCCCGCTCCATTCATCATTCGCGCGCCTCAGGGCGTCGTCCCCGGCCTCAGGCCGGCATAGGTTTTTTCCATCAGCGCCCGGTACCTCGGGTCATCGGCGAGCGATCGGAACTCCGGAACGAACCACACAACGAGCAGGGGTTGCGAACGGTCATGGTAGGCCTGCTCGAGCGCCCTGAATGCAGCATCCTTCTCGCCCAGCGCCGCATGGATCTCGGCGATGTTTACATGATCGACGTAGCGTTTCTGCGCAGCGGTTTCGAGTTGCGACAGGATCCGACGCGCGTGTTCCGTGTCCCCGAGATGCGCATAGCAAACCGCCGCTTTGTAGTCCGGTTCGCGCTGCGTTCCTGCGCCCGCCGGCGCCGCCGCAGAGCGGGCCACGCAGTCCTGCCAGCGGCCGAACGAGCCGTACGCGTACACCAGCGGATCGGTGAAGTAGGAAAAGGCCGGATCGAGTTCGAGGGTCCGCTCGGCCTTGCGCAGCGCCGTCTCGGAATCCCCCAGCGCAGTGGCCGCCCAGATCTGCACGAAAGGAATGAAAGGATTCAGCGGATCGATCTTTTCCGCCGTCTGGAAGGCGGACTGCGAAGAGGCGGCATCCCGCGTCAATATACGGTCGATCCCCAGAAAGAACTGCACATCCGCGGATCCCGGATTGAGCCCCACCGCCTTCTCCAACTCACGCTCTCCCGCCGGAAAATCGCGCTGATAGCCCATCAGGATATAGCTCAAATAGGCGTGACCCTCCGCGAGCTTTGGATCGAGCGCCACGGTTTTTTCCGCAGCCCCTTTCATGACGGGAAGCAATTCGATCGGCGCGCGATACGCATCGGCGAGGAACAAGTACGTGTACGTCAAACCGGCCCAAGCCGCCGCGTAGTTGGGATCTTCTGCAATCGCCTGGTCGAACAACGCGACGGCCTGGTTCAGGCTGGGTTCGTCACTGCGGTAGGACAGCTCTCTGGCACGCAGGTACAGGTCATGCGCATGGGGATTGCCGGTCGCCGTTTGCACCAGCGGCTGTCCCGCCGGCATCCCAAGCTGGACCGCCAACGCGGTGGTCACCGCGCTGGAAATATCGTCTTCCAAGGCGAATAGATTGCCGAAGCTCCGGTCGAAATGCTGTGACCACAATTGCACACCACTGGTTGCATCGATCAGTTCGACCGAGATGCGCAGCTTATCGGCTGCGCGTTGCACCGTACCGGTGAGGAGGCTGCGCACGTTCAACACGCGGCCCACCTTTACCGCATCGACGTCGTGATCTCGAAATTGAAACGAGGACGCGCGTCCGATGACCTTGAGGCCGGGCAGCTTCGACAGCGCGGACAAGATCTCCCCGCTGATGCCGTCGCCAAGGTAGCTATCCTTTGAATCCCCGCTCATGTTCAGGAACGGCAGAACCGCCAGCGACTTCTCGGGGATCCCCGTCGCCGCCGGAGCGGGGGCGGGCGCACCGGCGGCCATGTGCGATGCGCCCGCGGCGTGCTTCGACCACCAGAATCGATCGGCGGCAAGATACACGGCGGCGAGCGCGATGAGCGCGCCCAGCAGGAGAACGGGGCGGCTCAGCCGCCGTTTCGGTTGAGATCCAACCGACGGCGTCGCGAAACCCCGATCCGCGCCCTGCGTGGTCGCATCGGGCGATAACTTGTGCCGGATAGCGCTCAAGAGCCTTGCAAAGGCAACCTCGCGGCCATCGGCCCGTAGGTCGACCCACTGCGACTCGCTGAGAAAGTATTCGAGAGCCGTCGTGAGCGGCGCGGCATCGGTCCGCAGCGCGATGATCGGCCGGCGCTTGGAGGAGGCCCGCTCGATCTCCTTGCCGACGTGGGGTGATGCCGCGGCGTTCTCGGACAATACGAGCAACAGGACCTTTGAGGTATTGATCGAGCGAATGATTTCATCGGCGTAGAGAGCGCCGGGCGTCACGTCGCGAGGAGCAATCCAGCACTTGATGGCGTGCCGCTCCAGATACGCCAATACGGCATTGGCAACATCCCTGTCGTCGGAGGCGTAGCTCACGAACACGTCCCACGGTCCACGGGACTCCTCGGCGATGTGCGCGTCTGCCGATCCACCTCCGCGCTCGGGCAATTTTTTTATCCTTGGTGCGAAACCGCACATGATCGTGGATCGATTCCACGTTGGCAATAAAACCGCCGTCGACCGCCGGAATGACGGGTTCCCGCGCAGGGAGCGGAGCTCGCGCCGGGGAGCATTACGGTCCGGGACCGCGCGGCGTACACTGCACGGGCGCCGCGGCCGGCGCACCGGCCGATGCGGCGTTTGGAGACCGGAGGCTCCCATGAGCATAGCGATGAGGTTGCCCCGCTTCGCGGCGGCGCTTTCCGACGGAACCTTTCCGATGGAGCTCGGGAAGCTCCTCATCCATATCACGCCGCAGCAGCTGGAGAGCGCGCTCGGGCGCTCCTTCCTCAAGGATCCGGTCGAAGCCTCCGTCAATGGCTTCCTGATCAACACGGGCGCGAAGCTCGTATTGGTGGACACCGGCGCCGGCGGATCGCAAGGCCGGCTTTCAGAGCGCGATGAACGCGCTTAACCCGTATGTCGCCGCCGGGAAATTCAAACCCTTCAAGGACGACGTGCAGCTCGCTCCCGGCATCCGCGCCGTGGCGGCTCCCGGCCATACGGCCGGCCACACCCTCTACCTCATCGAGAGCAAGGGCGACACCTTGGTGCTCTGGGGCGATGTGATGCACGTGGCCGCGGTGCAATTCCCGGATCCATCCGTCAGCATCCGCTTCGATACCGACTCCGCGGCGGCGGAGTTGCAACGCAAGAAGATATTCGCCGATGCGGCCGAGCACGGCTATTGGGTGGGCGGCGCGCATCTGCCGTTTCCGGGCATCGGGCACCTGCGAAGCACGGGCGCGGGCTATCTTTACCTGCCGGCGAACTACAGCATGCCGGCGACCCAAAGCGCGGTGCATTGACGTGCTTGCCGGAAGCCTGATGCGGGCCGGCCTGCTGGTCTTCGCCGCCGCCGCCGCCGCTTCGCAGCCGGTGAGCTACTCGGTCGCCGAGCAATGGGCGTTGCCCGGCGATGGAGGCTGGGACTATCCGAGCGTCGATTCCGCGGCGCATCTTCTGTATCTGTCGCGCGCGACGCATGTCGCCATCGTCGACACCGTGAGCGGAAAGACGGTCGGCGACATCGCCGATACGCCCGGGGTACACGGCATTGCGCTCGCGGCCGATCTCAAGCGCGGCTACATCAGCGCCGGAATCACCAATCGGGTCAAAGTGTTCGATTTGCGCACCCGCAAGGGGATCGCTGACATCGCGGTCGGCGCGAAACCTGACGCCATTTTGTACGATCCGCACACCCATCGGGTGGTCGCGTTCAATGGGCGGAGCGACAACGCCAGCGTGATCGATACGGGCACCAACACGGTCATGGAGACCATTGCTCTCGGCGGTGAGCCCGAGTTCGCGCGCAGCGACGAGGCCGGGCATGTCTACGTCAATCTGGTGGACAAGAACGAACTGGCCGTCATCGATATGGCGGCGCTCAAGGTGACGGCGAGTTGGCCGCTTCCAGGTTGCGATGCCCCGACAGGACTCGCGCTCGATGCGGCGCATGCGCGAAGTTTTTCCGTGTGCTCGAACGCCGCCATGACCATATTGGACGCGCAAAGCGGCAGGGCGATTGCGACGCTGCCGATCGGTCACGGCGTCGATGGCGCTCAATTCGATCCCGATTCACAGAACGCCTTCAGCTCGAACGGCGATGGCACGCTCACCGTCGTGCACGAGAGCGACCCCGAGCACTTCGCGGTGATACAGACCCTCGCCACCGCCAAGGGCGCCCGCACCATGGCGCTCGATCCTGCAACTCACCGTCTGTATCTTCCGACCGCGAGCTTTGGGCCGGTGGCTCAAGGACCGGGGGAGGCGCATCCCAGGCCGCCGATACTTCCGGGCAGCTTTGTGGTGCTGGTGGTCGCGCCCGTCCACTGAGCGGGCGCGCACGCAGGGAGTCGCCCCGGTTGGCACGCACCACGCCCAATGTCCTGCGGCGAGGCGAGGTGTGTCTCACTGCGCCTGGAATTCGATCAGCCAGCGCCGAAGAAAGGGATCCTCCAGGCGCCACACCACGCCGGTGCGCGCAAAATCCTGGCGCAGGAAGTGCTGCTTCTGCAAGACCTGAAGGGCGCGCTGCATGGTGGTACGCGGCAAGCCATGGCGACGCGCCGCCTCCGCGAGCTGAAACTCGCCGCGCTCCTCAATGACGACTTTCAGCGCTCGTTTTTGGGCGGTTGACAGAGAAAGCCAGCGCTGCAGATAGCTGACGTGCTGCATGGCAATGACCTCGCCCAGTGCGTCATCGACCAGGGGCGAGGATAAATGCCGTCGGCCGCTGTCGCGCAGCAGCGTGAAGCATTGGCTGGCGAGTTGTTGTACGTTGTAGGGAACGTCTTCGCTCAGATCGAGGATGCGAAGCAGCGCCTCCTCGGCCACGGTGGCGCCTGCGGACTCGAGCCCACTGCGCAGGAAGGGAATGAAATCCCGGCGGGGAATCGGGCCGAGGTGCATCTGGTCACCCAGGTTCCAGAAAGCTCGCGCCGAGGTGGAAATCATGTCGGTCATCATGCGGGTGCTCGATCCGGCGAATACGTAGCCAACGTCGTGGTGCGTTTGCACCGCCGCGCGAATCTGGCGCTCGGTTTTCTCGCCCGCCTCGGACACCACTTGCTGGAACTCATCCAAAATCACCAGGGCTTTTCGCTGGTCCGCAGCCGCAAGCCGCTCGATGCCGTTCAGGACATCGGTGAGCAGCGGCACCTGCGTATGGCGCGCCGCCGGGTCGAAGCCCATGCCGACGGTGATCTTGCCGTCCGCGGGATCGATGGACAGCGAGGGCTTGAGGGCGGAGAAGAATTTCTTCGCCGCGGCTTGGGCGCGGTCGAGCGCGGAGGCGTATTTGCGCAGAGCGCCCGTCATGAGCGCCGCGGCCAAGAGCCCCACGTTTTCGAAGGCTTCGGCGTCGTAGCGCAACACGACGATGCCGGCTTTGGTCACTGCGTCATCCGCCGCCCGCAGAATGGAGGTTTTGCCGTATCGTCTAGGACCGATGAAGAAAAGGGTCCCGCAGTTTTCGCCGATGCGCACGATGCGCGCCACTTCGTCGGCGCGGTCCACCAGAAGCGCGACCTCCCGGCCGTATCGAAAGGGATTGATGGGGGTCTTCTCCGTGCTCACGCCGCCTCCATGTCTTGCCGCAATCGGCGTGCCGCAATATGCGGCAGATCAATTATTGCATAACTTGCTGTGATGAAATGTATTTTTTTATATATGTCGCGCCGCGATTTGCGGCACGCTGTTTGCGTCAAGAATTGGCAGGCACCCGGATCTAGGCGCCTGCCGATTGCCGTCCCGACTCCAGGCCATGGCCGTGCGGACCGGATTCCCGCCGCCACAGCAGCACCACCGCGATCAAGGCGGTGAGGCTCTGGATGCCGAAGAACCAGAGCATGGCATCGTAACCCGACGGATTGTGCGGCCCCGCGCCGGCGATATCGTTCAGCCACCCCGCGAAGATGTTGGAAGCCGCGAGCGCCGCATTCTGCACCGTGTTGATCAGGCCGAGCGCCAGCCCCAGGCGCTTCGCGTCGACCAGCATGGCGGTCGCCGGCCAGATGATGGCGGGCACGACCGAGAAACTGATGCCCATCATCGCGGTCGATATCCACAGACTGAAGTGCGTCGTGCCGAGCAGGAGAAACGTCAGACTCAGCAACAGCGTGCCGAAAGTCAGCAGCAGCGCGCGGTGGCCGAACCGGTCGGCGATGAAGCCGAAAAACGGCGTCGCGAAGATCGCCGCGAAGAAGACCCAGCTGTTGGCGAGACCGGCCTCCTGTAAGGACAGCCCCTTCGCGTCCTGGAAATACTCGATGGCAAAGGTGCTTCGAAACGGAAAGAACACCGACGCATACATCACGTGCAGCGCCAGGATGTACCAATAGGATCGATCGAAGCTCCGCACATCGTTCCATCGCCCGCGCGGGGCATGAGCCGGGGCGGACCGGTCGATGCGCGGCCCGGCCCTGGCGTCCATGAGCTTATAGATGCACGTTGCCGCGAAACTGAGCAGGGTGATGGCGGCGCCCAGCCACAGAGGCGCCTGCCAGCCGTGATCGTAGACCGCTCGCGCCCAAGTGGGGGAGGTATCGGCCGCGTACGATCCGACACGCGCAAGACACAGGAACAGCCCCATCGCCAGCGCCGTTCCGCCTTTGGAAAACCATTGCGCGAGGCCCGCCAGCAGCGCGATGAACAAGGCCTCCTCACTGACGCCGAATAATAGCCGGCCGCACACCATGACCGCGTAGGGGGAGCCGATCGCGGTCAACGCGGAGCCGATGAAGCAGGTGCCGGCCGTCCACAGGGCCACTCGCGCCGGCCCATAGCGATCGATGAGCAGGCCCCCGACGAGCGCCAACACAATATTGGGCAGGCTGAAAACGGCGTTCAGCATGCCGATCTGGGATTGCGTGAAGCCGCGCTGGGTTCTCAAGAAATCGGCGATCGGCGCGATCGCATCGTATTCATAATAATTGCCCGCGATGGCGGTGCACAGAAACACAAGAACCCACCAGCGCGCCGCGCTCCGCCGGCCGGTCACCCGCACCACCGCGATACCATGGAATCACGCACATCGGCTCCGACTGAATGTGTAAGACTCAAATATAGTCGGTTATCGGCAAAGCACGAGATATAAGATGCCCACAAATCCAAACGCCGCGGCGACCGAGCCCGTCTCCGATCCCGGGTTCGTAGAGCGTCTGCGCCGCCATCGCCGTGAACGCGTGTATCGGGAGATGCGCACGCGCCAAGTGCCGGCGTTGCTGCTCATGAGCCCAATCAATCTGCGCTATGCGACCGGCGCCAACGTTTCCACGACCTATAATCTGCACGCGCCCTTCCGCACCCTGCTGCTGCCGGCGACCAAACCCGGCGTCATCTTCGATTGGGGGGGCGGCTCGCGCGAGCGATTCGATGCGGGCGTCGTCGCGGAAGTTCGTGATGCGCCTCTTTGCACCTATTTTCCTTCCGGACCGCGCTGGCGCGATCGTGCGCGCAGGTTTGCCGCCGAGATCCGCGCGCTTTTGCACGAATGGGGCGCCGAGGGCGGCGTGGCCATCGATACGGCTCCTTTGGTACTGATCGAGGCGCTCGATCAGACGGGAGTGCGATGGAGCCCCGCGGAGGAACTCATGCACCATGCCCGCAGCATCAAGAGCCGCGAAGAAATCGTTTGCATCGAGCAATCGATGAACATCGCGGACGCTGCCATGGCGCAACTCAAGAGCAACCTTCGGGCCGGGTGCACCGAGCGCGAGCTGTGGTCGATACTGGCGGCGGCCAATGCGGCCGCGGGCGGCGATTTCATCGACTATCCGCTGCTGCTCTCGGGCGAGCACATCACCCCGTGGGGCGAAGACGCCACGGACCGCCGGGTGGCCGCGGGCGAATTCGTCGCCTTCGACGTCGGCATGATGGGACCGAGCGGCTACAAGGTCGACATTTCGCGCACATTTTTTTGTCCGCCCGGCACGCCGACTCCCAAACAGCGGCATCTGTATCGTCTGGCTCATGAGCAGCTCATGCACAATACGGCGCTGGTGCGTCCGGGTGCCGACTTTCGCGACGTCTCGCAGGCGTGCTGGCCGATTCCGGAGGGGTATCGGCGCAACCGCTACCCGATGATGATTCACGGCGTCGGCTTGAGCAACGAGTGGCCGTCCATCGCGTACGGATTGGATTGGGATAGCGAAGGGAGCGACGGCGCGATCGAGGAGCACATGGTGCTTTCGGTGGAAAGCATGGTGGCGCCGGATGCAGGCGGCGAAGGCGTCAAGCTCGAAGACATGGTCGTGGTCGAGAAGGGCGGCTGCCGCCGGTTGTCGCCGTACCCGTTCGAACCGGCGCTGTTGGCCTAGGCGCCCGTGCCGGCTGCGCACCGCAGCGGTCCGCTCACAGCAGCGAGGGGTCGCTGTCGAGCTACGCTGCCCGCGCCTCCGCGAACGATCAGGGTGAGTCCGGCCGCCTGCGGCAGAATCTGTTCGGCATAGAAGCGGGCGGTCTCGAGCTTGGCCTTCAGGAAACGCGGATCCCCGCGCGCATCCGATAGACGCGCAGCGGCCCGGCATGCGGCGCGCGCCTGCAGCCAGCCGCCGAGGGTTATCCCGGCCAGGCGCAGCAGCGGCACCGCCACCGCGGCGCCCGCCGCGGGATTCGCCGCCATGTCGGTAAACAGCTTGGCGACAGTCGCCTCGAGCTCGATCACCGCCGCATCGGCGGCGACGACGATCGCCTCCGCGCCCGGCGCCGCGCCGCGATAGGTGGCGAGCTCTTTATGGATATCGGCCGCCAAGGCCGTGAATGCCGCACCCGCGTCCTTGGCGAGCTTGCGGCCGATGAGATCGCCCGCCTGAATCCCGGTCGTCCCCTCGTAGATCGGTCCGATGCGCGCATCACGAAGCGGCTGGGCGGCGCCGGTTTCCTCGATGAATCCCATACCGCCGTGCACCTGGATGCCGAGCGAAGCGACGTCGACGCCGCATTCCGTGCACCAGCCTTTGACGATCGGAATCAGGAATTCGCCCCGGACTTTCGCCGCCCGGCGTATCGCAGGGTCGCGATGCCGCGCACCGACGTCGAGCTGGGTGGCCGTATAAAGGGTCAGATAACGCATCGCCTCGATCTGCGCCTTCATCGTGAGCAGCATGCGCCGCACATCCGGGTGATGGACGATCGGCAGCGCGTCCCCCTGCGCCGGCGGGCCAATGGGGCGGCCTTGTATTCGGGTGCGCGCCCAGTCGAGCGCCTGTTGGTAGGCGCGTTCGGCGACCGCATACCCCTCGAGACCGACGCTCAAGCGCGCAGCGTTCATCATGATGAACATGTACTCGAGGCCGTGGTGGGCCTCGCCCAAGAGATAGCCCACCGCCCCGTCGCCTTGCCCATAGACCATGGTGCAGGTCGGACTGCCGCGGATGCCGAGCTTGTGCTCGATCGATATGCACTTGAGGTCGTTGCGCGCACCGAGCGAGCCGTCCGCGTTGACCAGGAACTTCGGCACGATGAACAGCGAAATGCCCTTCACCCCGGCCGGGGCGCCCTCGATGCGCGCCAGCACCATATGAATGATGTTGGCGGCCAGATCGTGCTCACCATACGTGATGAAGATCTTCTGACCGTGAATCCGGTAGTGGTCGCCCCGGGGTACGGCGCGCGTGCGCACCTGTGCCAAGTCCGATCCCGCCTGCGACTCGGTGAGATTCATGGTCCCGGTCCACTCGCCGCGCACCATCCGTGGCAGGTAAAGCGCCTGTTGGCCGGGCGATCCGCACTGGGCGATCGCTTCGGTCGCCCCCTGGGTCAGCATCGGGCACAGCCGAAAAGCAAGGTTGGCCGAGGCGATGAGTTCCTCCACCGCGGAGACCAGCACGATCGGCATGCCCTGACCGCCGAACGCCGTCGCGGCGCGCAGCTGCGGCCAGCCGCCCGCGACGAATTGCCGGTAGGCCTCCTTGAAGCCCGCGGGCGTGGTCACGCCCGCCTCCGACCAATGCGCGCCTTCCCGGTCGGCGGTTTTATAGAGCGGATCCAAGACATTTTCGGCGATTCGCGCGGCCTCTTGCAGCACGCTGGCCGCGAGTTCCGGCGTGTACTCGGAGAATTCCGGACAACCGGCGAGGGCATCCGCGCCGACCACGTGGTCGAGCGCGAACTCGATGTCTTGCAGCGGTGCGCGATACATGGCGCTATTATGCCGCGTCGCCGGAACTGGTTACGGGGAGATTTGCACGATCATGGCCGCGCCGCGCCCGCCCGGATTCGACACCCTGAGCCTGCACGCCGGGCAGCATCCGGACCCGGTCAACGGCGCGCGGGCGGTCCCCATTTATCAGACGACCTCGTACGTGTTCGACGATACGGATCAGGCCGCCTCGCTGTTCAACCTGGAGCGGCCGGGGTATGTCTACAGCCGCATATCGAATCCGACGGTCGCGGTGCTCGAGGAGCGCCTGGCCGCGCTCGAAGGCGGGGTGGGCGCGGTATGCACGGCGAGCGGCATGGCCGCGATGCACATCGGCATCGCGACGCTTCTCGGCGCCGGGGATCATATCGTCGCTTCCGCTTCGCTGTACGGCGGGACCGTGAATCTGTTGGCGCATACGCTACCGCGCTTCGGCATCACAACCACCTTCGTGAAGCCGCGCGACATCGACGGCTTCCGCGCGGCAATCAAGGCCAATACCCGGCTCATTGTCGGCGAAACCATCGGCAACCCCGGCCTCGAGGTTTTGGATATTCCCGCGATCGCCGACATCGCCCACCGCGCCGGGACCCCGTTGCTCATCGACAGCACCTTCGCGACCCCCTATCTGTGCCGTCCGCTCGATCTGGGGGCGGACCTCGTGATGCACTCGATTACCAAGTGGATCGGCGGCCACGGCATCGCGATTGGCGGCGCATTGATCGACGGGGGGCGCTTCGACTGGGAAGCCTCCGGCCGGTATCCGACCCTGACCGAGCCGGTTGCGGGCTATCAGGGCATCGTCTTCACGGAACAGTTCGGCCCCGCGGCCTTCGTCATGCGCGCCCGCACCGAGGGCTTGAGGCAATTCGGCGTGTGCTTGTCGCCGATGAATGCCTTTCATCTCCTGCAGGGAGTGGAAACCTTGAGCCTGCGCATCGCGCGGCACATGGAAAATACCACTGCCGTGCTCGAGTTTCTCAAGGGGAGCGACGCGGTGGCCTGGGTACTGCACCCGAGCCTGCCCGATCACCCGGACCATGAGCTGGCGCGACGTCTGCTGCCGCACGGAGCGGGTTCCATGATCAGCTTCGGCATCAAGGGTGGGCGGGCGGCCGGGGCGAAGTTCATCGAATCACTGCGGCTCGCGAGTCATCTGGCCAATGTCGGCGATGCCAAGACGCTGGTCATACATCCGGCGAGTACCACCCACCAGCAGATGAGCCCCGCGCAGCTCGCGGCCGCCGGAATCGGCGAAGACATGGTGCGTCTGTCGGTCGGGATCGAATCGATCGAGGACATTGTCGCGGATCTCGGGCAGGCGCTGCGCGCGGCGCGAAAAGCGTAGCGCCGCCGCCGATGCGTTTCATCATCGACGGACACGCGGTTTTCGGCGCCACGGGTGGGCGGGAGCACGAGGCGTCGCGGCCGCTGGCCTTGTTCGCGCACGGCGCCGGACTCGATCACACGGCATGGGCGCTGCAGAGCCGCTGGCTCGCCTTCCACCGCTGGAATGTGCTCGCGCTCGATCTGCCGGGCCACGGCCGCTCGCAGGGTCGGCCGCTGCCGACGATCGCGGCCATGGCGGCCTGGATCGCGGCGGTCATCGAAGCCGCCGGGGCGAAGAGCGCGGCGCTCATCGGGCACTCGATGGGCGCCTTGATTGCGCTCGAGGCCGCCGCTCGATATCCCGAGCGCGTGCGCAGCCTCGTGCTGATCGCCCCCGCCGCGGCGATGCCGGTTCATCCGGATCTGCTCGCAGCGGCCGCCGCCAACGACCACGCCGCCATCGACATGGTCAATCTGTGGGGGCACGGCTACACGGCGGGTCTCGGCGGCAGCCGCGCACCCGGGGTGTGGATGGTCGGCGCCGCCGAGCGCATCTTGGAGAAGGCGGCGCCCGGTGTGCTGCATAACGACCTTCAAGCATGCAACGCCTACCGCGAGGGTCTCGCCGCCGCGGCCCAGGTGGCGGCGCCCACGCTGCTGATCTGCGGCGAACGGGACCAGATGACGCCGCTCAAGGGCGGCCGCGCGCTGGCGGCGGCCATTGCCGGTGCAACGGTGGTTGCTTTGAAGGGAGCGGGGCACATGCTCCTCGCCGAGCGTCCCTATGAAGTCCAAGAGGCCATCGCCAAGCATTTGGCGGTGAAGGGCTGAACCATGTTCGGTATTACGCCCTCGGCGCGCCTGCGCCCATCACCCTACTATGAAGCGACGCTCGCGGCGGGCGTCGCGGCCTTCACCACTTACAACCACATGCTCATGCCGACCAGCTATGGGTCGCCCGATGAGGAATATTGGCGGCTGCTCAACGGCGTGTCGCAGTGGGATGTCGCCTGCGAGCGGCAGGTTGAGCTCAAGGGCCGCGATGCGGGGCGCCTGGCGCAGATTTTGTGCCCCCGCGACCTCAGGCGCTGCGAGGTCGGGCAGGGCAAGTACGTGCCGCTGTGCAATCATGCGGGCTTTCTCATCAACGATCCGATCCTGTTGAAGCTCGCCGAGGACCACTATTGGCTGTCGATCGCGGATTCGAATATTTGGTTTTGGGCGCGCGCTATCGCGGCCGAGCGCGGCCTCGATGTCGAGGTCAGCGAACCCGATGTCTCGCCGCTTGCGGTGCAGGGACCGAAAGCCGAAGAGGTCGTCGCGTCGCTGTTCGGCGAATGGATCCGCGGATTGAAGTATTTTTGGTTCCGCGAGGCCGCTCTTGATGGGATACCGCTCGTGGTGGCACGGTCGGGTTGGTCGAAGCAGGGCGGATTCGAGCTTTATCTGAGGGATGGTACACAGGGCACGAAGTTGTGGAACATCGTGCGCGAGGCCGGCAAGCCCTGGGGCATCGGGCCCGGCAACCCGGACTATTGCGAGCGCGTGGAAAGCGGTCTACTTTCCTACGGCGGCGATACCGACGAATCCACCACTCCCTTCGAGGTGCGGCTGGGAAAATACATCGATCTTCACGTGCCCGACGAGGTGATCGGCATCACGGCGCTGCGCCGCATTCACGCCCGGGGATCGCAGCGCCATCAGCTTGGGCTGGTGCTCGAAGGCACCGAACCCACGGCCCTTGGTTTTCACTGGCACGCGATTCGGCGCGATGGAGGCAAGGTGGGGGATCTCACGAACTGCGTCTGGTCGCGCCGCTTGAAGAAGAACATTGGATTTGCCCTGATTTCGACCGCATGCAAACCGGGGGATGCCGTCGAGGTGGTCAAGGAAGGCCGCGTGCTGGGGGGCACCCTGTGCCCGCTGCCGTTCCTCTGAACTAACGGAGCTCAGAGCAGCGCGCGGGCGCGCAGGATGTCCGCAAAATTCACCGGGGTTTGCATTTGGCGTATCACCGTCTGCCAGCGCTCGGCGCCGCTGGTGCACAGCTTGCCGATGACATCGGTCGAGGCTTGCCAGCCCTGACGCAAACCGCCGACTCCGCCCGCGAGCAGCGATTCGCCGAGCTGCAGTTGCCGAAGCGCATTGTCGAGCAAGTCGTTCATTCTGCGTCCCCGTGTCTGTGCTGATGCTGGTCAGCGGATCGATGCCACGGCTCAAAGTGTAGGCGAGCGCACTCGAACGCTGCAATTGTCGGCGTTTCCAGACAACGCGCCAAGCGCGCACGGCGATTGTGCGTCGGCGGTTGCGTCAGCGACGGTAAGTCAGCGGTTCACATCGACGACCACGCGACCGCGGATGGCGCCCTTGAGGATTTGCGCGGCGATGCCCGGGACCTCCTCGAGCTTCGCGTCGACCGTCATCTCCTCGAGCTTGTCGAGCGGCAGGTCGGATCGCAGGCGATTCCAGGCCTCGATCCTGCGCTTCATCGGGCACATGACCGAATCGATACCGAGCAGGTTCACCCCGCGCAGCAGAAAGGGAATTACCGTGTGCTCGAGCTTGCTGCCGCCGGCCAATCCCACCGCGGCCACGGAGCCGGCATAGCGGGTCTGCGCCAACACGCGCGCGAGGGTATTGCCGCCGACCGCATCGATGCATCCGGCCCAGCGTTCGCCTTCAAGCGGACGCTGGGCGGGCTCGGCAAAGGGCGAGCGGTCGATGATTGCGGTCGCACCCAAACTCCTCAAATACTCGTGGGTGTCGGCGCGGCCGGTCGATGCGACGACCTGATAGCCGCGCTTGGCGAGGATGGCGATCGCCGCGGAGCCGACTCCGCCCGCGGCACCCGTAACGAGCACCTCGCCCGCCCGGGGATGCAAGTCGTGGGCCTCGAGCGCCATGACCGCGAGCATGGCCGTGAATCCCGCGGTACCCACGGCCATCGCTTGGCGGGTGGAAAGGCCGGCGGGAAGCGGTACCAGCCAATCGCCGTTGACCGACGCCCTTTGCGCGAGACCGCCCCATTGCACCTCGCCGACGCGCCAGCCGGTCAGCACGACGCGGTCGCCTTGCTTGTACGCGGGGTGCCGGCTCTCCTGCACCTCCCCCGCAAAATCAATGCCGGGCACATGCGGATAGCGCTTCACCAACCCGCCGGCGCCGGTCACGACGAGGCCGTCCTTGTAGTTCACCGTGGAATATTCCACCGCGACGACGACGTTGCCGGGCGGCAAGCTCGCTTCATTCACGTTCTGCAGCGATGCGCTGATCGTGCCGCCGTTGCTGTCGATTACCAGTGCCCTGAACATGTCGTTCCCCTTCTTGCCGCCATTCTATTTGACGAATGTTAAAGTATTCGCATGCACAACGCGCCTGGAGGAGTTCAATCCATTGGAAATCCCCGGTCCCCGGCGCGGCTGGTGCTGCTGGTAACGGCCTCCGTCTTCATCAACTACATCGACCGCGGCAATCTCGCCACGGCCGCGCCCCTGATGCAGGACGAGCTGCACTTGAGCGCGAGCCAGCTCGGCGTGCTGCTGTCGGCATTTTATTACGGCTATGTGATCTGCATGCCCGGCATGGGCTGGCTCGCCGAGCGTTACGGTGCCAAGCGGGTGCTCGGCGCGGGCGTGGCGGTGTGGTCGATCGCGACCTTCACCACCGGATTCGCCGGCAGCTTCGCAACGCTTTTGGCGCTGCGGGTGATGCTCGGAGTCGGCGAGAGCGTGGCTTTCCCCTGCGCATCGAAGGTGCTGGCGGGAGCGGTTGAAGTGAGCCGCCTCGGGGTCGCGAACGGCGTGATGAGCTTCGGCTATCTGCTGGGGCCCGCGGTCGGTACGCTCATCGGCGGGTACTTGATGACAGTATTCGGCTGGCGCCCCGTGTTTTTGGTGTTCGGCGCGCTGTCGTTGCTGTGGCTCTGGCCGTGGCGGCGCGTGGCCATCGGCCCGCCCCGCACGACCCGCGCCGAGGATCCCGCACAACCCTCGTTCGCGGAGATTCTGGGGCGGCGCGCTCTTTGGGGCGCATCCTTGGGACACTTTGCATCGAATTACACCTACTACTTCATCATCTCGTGGCTGCCGTTCTACCTGGTGAAGTCGCGCGGGTTTTCGCTGGGTTCGATGGTGGCGATCGCATCCTGGGCCTACCTGTTGAACGCCATGAGTGCGCTCGCCATGGGCTGGGCGGCCGATCGCTGGATCCGCGCCGGGCGCAGCCCAACACTGGTCTACAAGAGCATCATGGCCGCGAATCACATCGCCGCGATCGCCTGCATGGCGGGCATGGTGATGCTGCCGGCCGCGGGATCGGTGGCGGCGCTGTTCGTGTTCGAGATCGTCAGCGGTTGTTCCTACCCGGGAATTTTCGCGATTCCGCAAATCATGGCCGGACCCGGTGCAGCAGGACGCTGGGTCGGCGTGCAAAACGCCACCGGCAATCTCGCGGGCCTGATCGCGCCGGCGGTAACGGGGGTGTTGGTCGATCAAACCGGCCTGTTCGATGTGGCGTTCGGGCTCGCGGGCGCGGTCAACATTCTCGGCCTCGTCGGCTGGGTGTTCCTGTTGCCGAAGATCGCCCCGCTCACGTGGGCCACCGCGGCCGGCGCGACTCGCGCGGCTCCCGTAGCGAGCGCGGGCTGAACCCATGCGAACGATGCCATGGCGAACGGCTCGATGATCACGTTCAAGCTTGCGGGCCGGCGCGCATTGGTGACCGGCAGCGCCTCAGGCATCGGTCTGGCGACGGCCGGGCGGCTGGCCCGCAGCGGCGCGCGCGTGGCGATGAACGATCTGCCGGGCGATGCGCTCGCGCGGGCGGTGGCCGAACTGAGCAGCGAAGGGTGTTCGGTCGAGGCGGTGCCGGGGGATCTTTCCGTTTCAGCGAGCGCACGGCAGGTGGCCTCGAGCGCGCTCAACCTGCTCGGCGGACTCGATTATCTCGTCAACAATGCGGGCGCACCCGGCACGCGCACGCCGATTCCGCCGGCGGATCTCGAGGCGCTGACCGATGAGTTCTGGGATCGGATGCTGCGCATCAATCTGCTCAGTGCCTTTTGGATGACCCAGTCCGTCGCGCACGCGCTGCGGTCGTCGCGAGGCGCGGTGGTCAATACGGTGTCGGTTTCGGCATTCGGCGGCGGTGCGAGCAGCACGGCCTACGCAACCGCCAAGGCGGGGTTGGTGGGCCTGACGCGCGAGTTGGCGCGCGGCCTTGCGCCCGAGGTGCGGGTCAACGGCATCGCGCCGGGATTGGTGAACTCGAACTGGGAGTGTTCGTTCGGCGACCTCGCGGCGGCGGCGCGGGCGAGCGTCCCCTTGGCACGCGTCGGCGAACCGGATGATTACGCGGAAGTCATCGCCTACCTCTGCGCCGGCGCCTCGTATGTCACCGGAGAAGTGATTCCCGTCACCGGCGGCAGCCGGCTTTAGATAAACACCGCGCCGATTTTTTTGGCCTCATGACAGCGCGCTTAAGCTCGGCGTGTGTTACGCACGCGCGTGAAAGTTCCCTAAAACCGCGGAAAAATCAGCGAAATATGTTCAGTGCGATCGTCGCCATCGGGCAACAGATTGGCACAGAAAAATTCTTGCGCGAGACTTTGCCACATCGCGCCGAGCACGCAATCCGTGTGCACAATCGGTCGCACCAAAACGAGTGAGGGGTTATGTCAAATTCAACATTCTCCCGGCAATCTTTGCGCGCCACATTTCAAAGCCGAGTACTTTGCCTGCTCGTCGGCGCGAGTGCGGCGTTGCTCGGCGCGTGCGGCGGCAGCGGCGGCAGTATGTCGAACACCACGGCCATGACGTCCAGCGGCGCCTCGACCGCTCAGACATGCACCAATTGCGGCACGGCGGTTCTCACGCTGACGGATGCGCCCGGAGATTTCCTCAGCTACATCGTCAACGTCGTGTCGTTGCAGCTCACGCGCTCCGACGGCTCCGTGGTGCAGACCGTTCCGGCGACGACCCAGGTCGACTTCGCGCAATTGGTGAATCTGTCGGAAATTATCAGCGCCGGCCAGATTCCGTCCGGCGAGTATGTCTCGGTGTCGATGACGCTCGATTACAGCAAGGCCACGATCGTGGTGGACAACGGCACCGCGGGCGTGCCCATCGGCGCCGCCAACATCATCAATGGCGCGACGTCCAAACCGCTTGCGGCGCCGAATCCCACGCAAGTGACGCTGACGCTGACCTTGGATCCGAACAACCATTTGATCATCACGCCGAACGTGGTGGCCAATTTGGCGCTCGACTTCAATCTGGCCGATTCGAACAGCATCGCGCCTTCCGACACCAACCCCGTCACCGTGACGGTGCACCCGGCCTTGACGGCGAGCCTGTCGCCCGACAGCACCCGGCAAATGCGAGTGCGCGGCCCGTTCGTGAGCGCGGATACCGGTGCCTCGAATTTCGTGATCGCGGTGCGGCCGTTCTGCAACGCGACCGGCAGCAGCGGCGCGGTGACCGTCGGCGTCACGGGGATGACCGCGTATTCGATCAACGGCACGAATTATACGGGCGGCCCCGGGCTCACGGCGCTGGCCGCATCCACCGCCGGCACGATGATCGTGGCCTATGGGAGCTGGGATCAAACGACCCAAACCTTCAACGCGAGCAGCGTGCTCGCGGGCTCGAGCGTGCCGGGCAACAGTCACGACAGCTTGAGCGGCAACGTGATTGCCCGCACGGGCAATTCGCTGACGGTGATCGATGGCTCGATGCAGTGGCACCAATTCGGCGGGATGGCGTTTGTTCGCCAGGCCACGGTGTTGCTGAGTTCGGCAACCACGGTGAGCGAACAAGGGCAGTCCGGTTCGTTCAGCATCGCCGACATCTCGGTCGGGCAGCACATCCAGGTCCTGGGCACCTTCGATTCGACGAGCGACAGCATGTCGAGCGATACCACCCCGACACTGGATGCGACCGCGGGCAGCGTGCAGCTGATTTCGACCGATATCGCGGGGACCGTGGCCTCGACGGTTGCCGGCACGGTGACCATGAGCTTGCAGAGCATCGATGGGCATTCGGCGGCAAATTTCAATTTCGCCGGCACCGGTGCCGCCGCGAAGCAGGATGCGAGCGCCGGCGCCTATACGGTGTTGCTGCCGGCGCCGCTCGCGGGTAATCCGTTGAGCGCGGGGACGCCGGCGCAGTTCACCGGCTTCGTGACGCCCTTCGGTGCGGCGCCGCCCGATTTCAACGCGATCACCACGGTGAATTACGCCAATACCTCGGCCCAACTCTGGGTGGGCTGGGGATGGCAGTCCGGCTATGCCATGCCGTTCTCCACCCTGAGCGGCACGGAGCTCCTGATCAGCCCGCCGGCGCTGAAGGCGAGCAATGTGCATGTGATCAGAATCGGCTTCGAGACCATCGACCCCTCGACCCTGCCCGGTGGATTGCAGCTCGGTCCGGACCCGGCTGCAACGAATCCGCAATTCATCGTCGCCCATTTGCAGAGCTGGAAGGTCGATAACTACAGCACCTTCGGCGATTTCTCGGCGGCGCTCATGATGGATTTGACGGGATCGACGACCGTTCTGCAATTGGGCGCGCGGGGTCCCTATGCCACCGGCATCATGCAGGTGGACGATATGGCGGTGCTTCTGAGCGACTGAGGCCTCGAGTGCCGTGCATGCCGCTCAACTATAATGGCGATATGCAGGAAGCTTCAGGCCACCCTTCGAGCGAACCCGGCGCATCGGCGGGTCCGCTCGGCAGCGGATTCAGACTGCTCGGCGCAGAGGATCCGCCGCCGTTCGTGGTGGAACGCCGGCAGGGGGGCTCGAATTTCGTCATCGCGGTCGATCATGCGAGTGCGCGCATGCCGCACCGCCTGGCCGATCTTGGTCTGCCGCCGGCGCAGCTGCGGCGCCATATCGCCTGGGACATCGGTGCTCTCGCGGTGGCGCAGCGGGTTTCCGCCGCGCTCGATGCGACTCTGGTGGCGCAAAACTACTCGCGCCTGATCATCGACTGCAATCGGGATCCGCGGGTGGCGAGTTCGATCCCGGAGTCGAGCGAGGCGATCGCCGTCCCGGGCAACATCGGCCTCGGCGCCGAGGAAGTCGCCGCCCGGCGCCGAGAAATCTTCGATCCCTATCACGAGGAACTTCGCGGACTGCTCGATGAGCGGCTGGCCGCGGGTCGACCGACCATTCTGGTGGCGCAACACTCCATGACCGACATCTACCACGGCGTGCGCCGTGCGATGCACGGCGCCGTCTTATACAACCGTGACCGCCGTTTCGCCGGCTTGGTGCTCGATGCGCTGCGCCGCGAACCCGGATTGATCATCGCCGACAACGAACCCTATTTCGTCAGCGACGCAACCGACTACACGATTCCGCATCACGGCGAGGCACGCGGTCTGCCGCACGTCGAGATCGAAATACGCCAGGACCTGGTGGCGGACGAGTCTGGGCAGGCGGACTGGGCGCAGCGCATCGTGCGCGCGCTCGAGGATGCCGAACGGAGGTTACTGCGCGCAGCTCACCTGCCGTAACGCTGCAACGTTCCCTCCACCGTGATCCGGTCCCCCGGCCGCATCCCGGCCGGACAGGCGCCGACATAGTTCTGATCCTGGATCACGGTCTCGTCGGTCTTGCCGCGATAAGCGGGCGTGTAGGTGGCGTGGGATTCGGAGCGCGTCGAGGTGGCGCTGAGATAGGTGTAAGTCCCTTTGGATTCGATGACCGTCCCATCGATCGTGCAACGCGACTCCGAGGAATACCGGCCGTCGCCGAGACTGTCGAACGCGGTGGTGCAATCCTTCACGTTCTTGACCATGGCGTCCATCGCCTTGTCATAGGCGTGATTTCGGCACAACCGGTAGGTGAATTCGCTTTTCTTGCCGCCGGGATTGTCGATGCTCTGTCCACGGATTTCCCATAAACCCTCTTGCAGCGGCGGCGGATCGGCCGCGCTCGCAATCGTCAGCAAGAGCGTTGCGGCCGAGACCGTGAAAGCGGCTCTTCTCACTTACGGACCTCGGTCTCGAAGAGGGTCTCCGACGGCGGGTTCGCGGCGCGAAGCTTCGAGGCCGCCCGCTCGGCGGCGGCCATCACGCGCAGCACATTTTCGCCCGCGACCTTGGCCACCTCGCCGTCGGTCCAACCGCGGCGCATGAGCTCGATCAAGAGGGCGGGATAGCGGCTCACGGCTTCGAGGCCGCGCGGGGCGTCCGGGATGCCGTCGAAGTCCGATCCCAGCCCGACGTGATCCACGCCCGCCACTTGACGCACGTGGTCGATATGATCGGCCACTTGCGCCAAGGTCGTGACGGGCATCGGATGCTCGCTCTCCCAGTGTTCGAGCGCCGCCTTGGCCCGCTCAGGCTGGCCGATGTACATCCCACCGTAGGGCGGGCTGTTGTAGCGAGCCATTTCCGCGGCGCGATCGGCTTCCCACTGATTGCGCGCGGCGGAGACATAGGCCGGAAAGAAATTCACCATCACGACGCCATCGTTTTTTGCGACCAGGCCCAGGATATCGTCGGACACATCGCGCGGATGGTCGACGATCGCGCGCGCCGAGGAATGAGAAAACATGACCGGCGCCTGGCTCGCCGCGAGCGCCGCCTGCATCGTTTCGGGCGACACGTGGCTGAGATCGATGAGCATGCCGAGCCGGTTCATTTCCCGAATTACTTCGATGCCGAACGGGGTCAGACCATGATGCGCCGGAGCGTCGGTGGCGGAGTCGGCCCAATCGGTATTGCGCACATGGGTCAACGTCATATAGCGCGCCCCGAGATCGTACATCTGGCGCAGCACGGCCAGGGAGTCGTTGATCTGATGGCCGCCCTCGATGCCGATGAGCGAGGCGATCTTGCCGGACTTATGGATTCTGCGTACGTCGGCCGAGGTATAGGCGATCTCGAAGGTGGCCGGATAGCGCACAGCCATTCGCTTCACCAAGTCGATTTGCTCGAGGGTCGCCTGGACCGCCTCGGGACCCTTCAGTTCGACCGGCACAAAGACCGACCAAAATTGACCGCCCACCATCCCCGTGCGCAGGCGCGGGATATCGGTCATGAGCGGCGCCTCGTTCGGCGGCGGCGCAATCTTGGACGTGTCGGAGGCGAGATCGATGGACCCGAGCCTTCCCTTGAACCGAGAGCGAATTTCCCACGGCAGATCGTTGTGCCCGTCGATCAACGGGGTTTGCTTGAGCACCTGCATCACTCGAGCCTGGTAATCCGCGTCCGCCGCAATCCCGGGCACCGGTGCGCTCAACCAGAGGCCGGCTACCGCCAGGCCGAGCGCGCTCAAGCCGATTGCCGCGGATTTCGTCGGAATGACCATGAGTTTATTCGCCCCCCAAAATGAATATGCTGCCATAGCGCTCGCGAAGAGCCGCCTTTTGCACCTTGCCGGTGCCCCCGACAGGCAGGGATTCGAGAAATATAACCTCGTCCGGCACCCACCACTTGACGATTTGCTGCGACAGGAATGCGAGGATTTCCTCGCGCTCGAGGTTGTGTTCCGGTTTGCGCACGATGAGCAGTAAGGGTCGCTCTTCCCAGCGCGGATGCCTGACGCCAATGACCGCAGCCATGGCGACGGCCGGGTGGCCGATCGCGGCGTTTTCCACGTCGATCGAGCTGATCCATTCGCCGCCAGTCTTGATCAAATCCTTGGCCCGGTCTCTGATCTGCACGGTGCCGTGCGCATCGATGGTGGCAATGTCGCCGGTTGGGAACCAACCGTCGGTGAGCGCGGTGGCATCGCATTTGTAATATCGCTCGATGACCCATTGGCCACGCACCATCAATTCCCCTTGCGAGATGCCATCACGGGGCAACGTGGCACCCTCTTCGTCGACGACCTTGATCTCGACACCGAAGACCGACTTGCCGTGCTTGGCGGTGATGGCATGCCGGGCGCCGGCCGGTAAATTCATTTGCCGGGCGCTCAGGCAGCCCATCGTCGCGACCGCGACGGTTTCTGTCATGCCCCACCCATGGCGCACCTCGACGCCGTATCCATCGGCGAATTTGGCGATGAGCGCGACCGGCATGGCCGAGCCGCCGACCAGTAGCCGCTGCAGGGTCGAGAAGCGCAAGCCGCCTTGTTCGAGATGGTTCATCAACCCAAGCCAAATGGTCGGCACGCCGGCACTGACGGTGACGCCTTCCGCCTGCATCAATTCGTACAGACTCGCCCCATCCAGACGTTGACCGGGAAGCACCAATTTGGCGCCGCCGATGGGCGCGGCATAGGGAATGCACCAACCGTTGACATGGAACATAGGTACCGCCGGCAGGATCGCGTCCCGGGCCGACAGCGACAGCACCCCCGGCAAGCAGCTGGCGAGGGCGTTGAGCACAATCGCCCGGTGCGAATACAGGGCGCCCTTGGGATGTCCGGTGGTGCCGGACGTATAGCAAATGGCGGCGCCGGTACGTTCGTCGAACTGCGGCCAATCGAATTCTTCCGGGTGGGGGGCGACCCAGTCCTCGTAGCACAAAACGCCCTCGACACCCGCCAGCGCGGGCACATTGGCCGCCTCGCTCAAGCAAATAAAGGCTCTGATCCCGGGACAATGCGGCGCGATGCGCTCGACAAGCGCGGCAAAGGTGCGGTCGAAAAACATCAGGCGGTCTTCGGCATGGTTCAGGATGTAGATCAGCTGCTCGGGGTGCAGGCGCGGGTTGCAGGTGTGGATCACCATGCCGCTTCCCGATACGCCGTAATAGGTCTCGAGATGCCGGTGGTTGTTCCACGCAAGGGTCGCTACGGCATGGCCCGCGGTCAGTCCCAAGCGCCGGAGCGCATGGGCGAGCTTGCGCGCGCGCGCGGCACATTGGGCATAGGTGTACCGGAACATCGGGCCGTGCGTCTCGCGCGAGGCGATTTCCACGTCGCCGAATTGCGCGGCGGCATGCTCGATCACATCGGAAATCAACAAGGGCCGGTCCATCATGAGGCTGGGCTGGAGCATCCCTTAAGTCTCCTAGATCAACGCGATGCCGATGCGCGATTCTGCGGCATGCGCCCCTCGAACCGGTAATTTTTTATAGCGTAAAGGAGGCATTATCGCTGCTTCGTCTCTTTACTTGCAGATTGCCGCACAGCTGTGGCCAAGTGCCAGCATTGGATACTTTAATGCGCGGAGCGGGCGACCGGTGCGCTGTCGGCCGCTAAAATAAACAATCAGCTATCAGCTCCAATGCCATAGAGGTTTTTCAGCGACGGGCGGCATGGCGAGGACCTCTATGGTCCAAGCCCCATGCGCATTCGTTACAACTTGGTCAAATAGGGGATATTTCGTGTTCGGGAAATCCAAGACCCGATTGATAGCAGGTGGCCTGATGGCGGCGGCACCAGCGTTGCGACTCCGCTCATGGCCGGCGTCTTTGCTGCGCGGCTATGCCGATGTGACGGGCTTGGGGGTACCGTACCTGCCGAGACTCATCTACCAGGAGTAAGGGCGAGTTTCCAGCGCTTGATCGGCCGCCCCGCGCTTCACGCGGGGCGCTCTGTTCCCCTTAGGGCAGCGCAACGTGCAGCAAAAAGCCAACGTTCGGTTCCCGGCTCAGTTAGAATCCGCCGCCGGCATGGGCGGTCACTTGAATCCCTGCCATTCACCCCGATACCGGGGAGGCCGCGAGCGCGGTACCCCACGAGCCCGGAACCCCGGCTCAATGTGGTGGCGGCCACGGCCGCATTTCTCGTAAATCATTGGATGCAAATGCTTTCTACCTCCAACGTTGCCATTCAGTTTGGCGCGAAACCGCTGTTTGAACAGGTCACGGTCAAGTTCGCCGACGGCAATCGCTATGGACTCATCGGCGCCAACGGATCCGGCAAGTCCACTCTCATGAAGGTGCTTGGCGGCGAGCTGGAGCCAAGCGCGGGCGATGTCATGCTGCAGACGGGCATGCGCCTCGGACGCTTGAATCAGAACCAATTCGCCTACGAGGACGAGCGGGTGCTCGATGTGGTGATGCGCGGCCACGCGGAGCTCTGGGAGGCGATGCGGCGGCGCGACCTCATTTACGCGGACCCGAATGCCACCGATGCCGACTACATGAAAGCGGCCGAACTCGAGGGCGTGTTCGCCGAGTACGGCGGCTACGATGCCGAGGCGCGCGCCGGCAGCATCTTGACCGATGCCGGCATTTCCGAATCGCGCCACAACGGACCAATGCGCGAGGTGCCTCCCGGTTTGAAGCTGCGTGTGCTCCTCGCGCAGGCGCTGTTCTCGCGCCCGGACGTGCTGTTGCTCGATGAACCGACCAACAATCTGGACATACACTCGATCCGCTGGCTGGAGGGCGCGCTCAACAACTACGATGCCACGATGGTCATCATCAGCCACGACCGGCATTTTTTGAATCAGGTGTGCACGCACATCGCGGATCTCGATTTTCAGCAGCTGAAGATCTATCCCGGTAATTACGACGATTTCATGCTGGCATCGGTGCAGGCGCGCGCGCGCGTCGAGGCCGCGAATGCCAAGGCGAGGGACCGGATCTCGGACCTGCAGGAGTTCGTGCGCCGATTTTCCGCCAACGCCTCGAAGGCGCGGCAGGCGACCTCGCGCAAAAAGCAGCTGGAGAAGATCAAGATTGAGGAAATCAGGCCCTCTTCGCGCCAGAACCCCTATATCCGATTCGAACAGGGCAAGAAGCTGTATCGCTCGGCGGTGTCGGTCGACAAGTTGAGTTTCAGCTACCCCGGTCCGGACGGCGCAGTGCTCAAGAACCTTACCTTCAACATCGAAGCGGGCGAGCGAGTCGCCGTCATCGGCCCCAACGGCGTGGGCAAGACGACGCTGATGCGCTGCCTCGCCGGCGAGCTCGCGCCCTCCGCCGGGCGCATCACGTGGGTCGAGAATGCCCAACCGGGATACATGCCACAGGATCCGCAGGCGGAATTTGAATTGAAAACCGATCTCTTCAGCTGGATGTCGCGCTATACCGGCAAGGCCGACGACGATCAGCTGGTGCGCGCCACCTTGGGGCGACTGCTATTTTCGGGAGACGAAACCAAGAAATCGGTGAAGGTTCTTTCGGGGGGCGAAAAGGGCCGGATGATCTACGGCAAGCTGATGCTGACCAAACCCAATGTGCTGCTGATGGACGAACCGACCAATCACATGGACATGGAAACGATCGAGTCGCTGCAGATCGGTCTCGAACACTATGCCGGTACGCTCGTTTTCGTATCGCACGATCGGGAGTTCGTGGGCGGCCTCGCGACGCGCGTGATCGAGTTGAAGCCCAGCGGCAAAATCGTCGACTTCAGGGGCACCTACGACGAATACCTGAAGGCACAGGGCATCGAGCCTTGAGATCCCGCGGCGTAGGCCTCAGCCGTTTCCGGTGGTGCCGAACGGCAATCGGCCCAAGAGTTCGGCGGCGCCGTTCCAAAGCACTTGGATGCCGATGCAGAACAGCAGGAACGCCGACAGACGCACAATGATCGTGGTGCCGGTGGCGCCGATAAAGTCCGCGATCCGAACCGAATTGCGGTAGGCCACGTAAATCAACAGAGCGAGCAACAAGACCGCCGCCAGGGTTTCACCGAAGAAGGCCAGAGAAGAGGCGTGAAATCCGCTCGGGCGGCCGGCGCCGATGGAGATGGCCACAGAAATGGTGCCGGGGCCGGTGGTGAGGGGCATCGTCAAGGGGTAGAAGGCGAGCCGGCTCGGCGGCACGTCGATCGAGCGCGGGTACGGCGTCTCACTGCGGCGCTGCTCAGTGGCATCCGGTTCGGTCAGCATCCGCCATCCCGACATCGCCACGATGATGCCGCCGGCGACCCGCAGCACCGGAATCGAGACCCCGAAAAAGCTGAGCACGTAAGCGCCGATGTAGAGCGAGGCGGTAACGATGCAAAACGCATAGATCGACACCCAACGGGATACCTGGGCGCGCACCTTCGGTTCGAGCCCCAAGGTCGCGCCATAGAAGATGAATGCTCCCGACAACGGATTAACGATCGAGAACAGCGCGCCGAATGCCAGCAGGAACGTGGTCAATTCAGCACCGCCGCACCGCGCGCATCATCCGACCCGGGCGCGCTGTCATTGAGCGGCCGGCCGCCGTGCATGATGCTCTCGAGGATGCACGGAATTTCAAACACCGCACGATTGCGGATCCGGGAAACACATGCGCGAAATTCCCCGAGCCGATCGATAATCTCGGCGACGCCTGAGCGCACCGACCGGAACGAATCCAGGACGATTCCCGCATGGTTTTCCCGGACCCAATCGGTGTTGTAGCGTTCTTGCGGCATGGTCCAGGTGTTGCGCACGACGATCACGGGCAACCCCCGCTGAACGGCCTCGCTGATGCTTCCGGGGCCGGGTTTGCCGATGAAGAAATCGCTCAATTGCATGTAGTGGCGGATCTCGGAGGTATATCCGAGCACGAGGTGCGGTGCCGACGATGTTTTCGCGCTCAGGCGATTTGCAAGCGGCGTATTGTGACCGCAGATCAAAATGAGCTGGGTGTCATCGAGCCGTCTCGCGATACCCTGCATCACGCGCGATCCGGTACCGCCAAACATCACGAGTCCGGTCGGCCGATCGGCATCGAGCCCCAGTTTTTCCCGCTCGGCGCGCCGATCGAGCGGCGATTCGCGATAGAAATCGGGGCGGATAATCATGCCGGAAGTCAGATGAATTTGACCCTCGTCATAGCCCATCGCGCGCGCCTGGGCGGCTGCCTTTGGGGTGCCGCAGATGAAGTGCTGAGCCTGATTGGGTTCGATCCAAAAATGCGGCGCATAGTCGGCGAAGTCGGTGAGGAGCGTCACGTACGGAGCCTGGGGCCGGGCACCCGTGAGCGCTTCATACATGGCGCGATTAAAATTCGGTATGAGGGAGACGACCATGTCGGGCTTGGTTCTGCGCCAATGACGGCGCAGCTGACTGGTGATCGACTTGTGGCTCAAGCGGATCAGCGCCTGCAGCAGTTTCAGCTCCTGGGCCAGACCTATGTTCCAGCCGCGCGCGAGCCTTGAGTTGTAGAGATCCTCGGGATTCATTCCGGTGCTCTTCCGAAACACGTCCTTAGGATCGAGGATTTCCATCAAATTAACCAAGCGCACCTGCCAGGGCCGGCCTTGTTCGCGGATGACGGTTTCGAGAGCGACGGCGGCGGCGCGATGGCCGCCGCCGGCATTGAAGTAGACCAAGTCGATTATTTTGGGTCCGCGCGCATCATTCATTGACTTGGGGTCCATTCGGCCATAGTGCGCAGTTTATGTGAAGGGCGCATGAAAGGGATCCGGTGGCGCCGCATAGCCGCAATTTCCGAGCAAATGTGCCAGTTTTGGCGGGCAGGGCGCTCCTCCGGAATCCGCGGCACGCTATACTGGCGCCTCGGCCGAGTCCCGTGAGTCGACAATGAACGCGAACTTCAAGTCCGTCCAAGAGCTGACCGAGAGCGAACGCCAGGCGCGCATCGATCTCGCCGCCTGCTACCGCTTGGCGGCCCACTTCGGGTTGAACGAGGGGATCGACAACCACCTGACCTTGATGGTGCCCGGACATTCGGATCGGTTTCTGCTGGCGCCCTTCGGGTTGCACTGGTCGGAGGTGAAGGCCAGCGACTTCATGGTGATCGATTTCAACGGGCAGATGCTAAGCGGCCGAGGGCCCGTCGAAGACACGGCGCTGTACATTCATTTACCGGTTCACCGCCTCGCGCCCCGGGCTCGATGTGTGTTGCACACCCATATGCCGTATGCGACCGCGCTCGGCATGCTCGAGAATCCCCGTCTGGAAATGGCGGTCCAGAGCGCGCTCGGCTTCTATGACGATATCGCTTACGACACCGATTACAACGGCCTCGCGTTCGATCGTTCCGAGGGCGAACGGCTGGCACGGTCGCTTGGGGAGAAATCGGTGCTGATGATGGGCAATCACGGCGCGCTTGCGGTGGGAGAGTCGGTGCCGAAGGCATTCGAACGGCTGTATTTTCTCGAACGCGCGAGCCAGGCTCAGGTGCTTGCGCTATCCACCGGGCGTCCCTTGAGGCGGATTCCGGAGCCGGTGATCAAGGCCACGGCCGCGCAGTTCGCCGCGGGCGGCGCGGTCGGCGGCCGTGATCGCGCCGAACTGCATTTCGAAGCCCTGAAACGCATGCTCGATCGCACCCAAGCGGATTACGCGAGCTGAGCTCCGACGCCAAACCCGGAATCGGCGACGCGCGTGTGACGCGTCCCATCGTCGTGGTTCTGATGCTGGCGACGGTGCTGTTCATCAACTATGTGGACCGGGGCGCGGTGCCGACCGCCGCGCCCTTGATCCAACACGATCTGAATTTGACCAATGAGCAGCTCGGTCGGCTGTTCTCAGCATTTTTCTGGGTCTACGCCCTCATTCAGATTCCGGTGGGTTGGGTGGCCGAGCGCTACGGCGCTCATCGCGTGCTCGCGGCGGGACTCGTTATATGGGCGACGGCGACCATGCTGGTGGGCGTCACCAGCAGCTTCGCGATGTTGATTGCGCTGCGCATGCTGCTGGGGCTCGGTGAAAGCGCCGGATTTCCCTGCGTCTCGAAACTCCTGGCCTCCGTCGTTCCCATCAAGGGTCTGGGCCAGGCAAACGGCATCGTCGCGTTCGGCTATCTCATCGGTCCCGGCGCCGGTATCTTCGCGGCGGGACTCCTGATCGATTACTTCGGTTGGCGCGGCACCTTCCTGGTCTTCGGCGTGATCTCGCTACTGTGGCTTGCGCCGTGGTCCGCCGTAAAGCTACCCAAGCTTGCCACGGCACGGAGCGATGCCGAGACGCCGACCTGGCCGATGGTTCTCAGACAAAAGGGCCTGTGGGGCACGAGCCTCGGACTCTTCTCGAGCAACTACATGTGGTACTTCATCCTGAGCTGGCTTCCGGGGTATCTCGTGAAGGAGCGCGGCTTCTCCATGCACGAAATGGAGCACATGGCCACGTTCGGATATCTGATCAACGGCCTGAGCGCGCTGATCACCGGTTGGGGCATCGATCGCTTCGTTGCGCGCCGCGGCTCAGCGAATTTCGGCTACAAGCTGGTCATGGTGGTGGCGCATGCGGGTGCGGTGCCGTGCATGCTCGGTATGGCATTAGGA
Organism: uncultured Gammaproteobacteria bacterium; assembly: GCA_963758145.1. Lineage (GTDB taxonomy): Bacteria > Pseudomonadota > Gammaproteobacteria > Steroidobacterales > Steroidobacteraceae > Bog-1198. Next base: position 26,388 of record CAVWUK010000007.1, on the reverse strand, counting down.
TCTCAATCCATGGCCGTCGCGGCAATGTTTGGCTTTCAGGTGCTGATGGGCGCTTCCTCTCCCGGCGTATACGCGATGTCGCAGATCCTTGCGGGTCCGCGTGCGTCCGGCCGCTGGGTCGGCATTCAAAACTCCATCGGCAACCTCTCAGGCGCGATCTCTCCGTGGGTCACCGGTATCATCGTCGACCTCACCGGGCGTTTCACGCTAGCCTTTATCGCCGCCGCAATCGTGAGCGTCATCGGCATCGTCGGGTGGATCGGCATGGTGCCAAAGCTTGCACCGCTGAAATGGTGGGAATTGCCGATCACTGCCGAATCGCCGGGGGCGCTTCCGTAAGTCCGAATACGCGGGTGCGGTGTGATGCCCTGGATTTGATCAATAGACCATAGGACTTGAGCGTGATGGGCAGTAGGTCAAGAGCGCGGATGGGGCGAGGAGTGGGGCATATGATAATACGTTGCACCTGCCAACGGATCGCAGCAAGCCAAGACAAAATTTGCAGTAATGACGTGTCACATTGATCAAGAAGCTTCTAGCGTTAACCAAATCATCGGCCAATTCATTGCATACAACGCGATAGGGGTTCAAAAAACCTACCTTTGTGCTCGTCAGGCATTATGTCTACATTACCGCGGGCCGATTAGCACCAACATGCGTGTATCGTGCGCGGGTTGTCTGTAAAGCTACCGATTAATACGCTCTATATAGAATTGCCAAGGACGGACAGGCCTGCGATGCATGGTGTCTCAGTCGGCCAATGGACATTAATTAGTGATTACTTCCAATATAAATCCTTCGAGTACGTACGGTTCATTGGATTTAAGTGAGCTCCGCCGATGTAAGGTTTCACCAATCGTCGACCTTTCAAGAAATATATTGGAATAATGGGATAGTCATTTAGCAAATCCTGCTCCGCCCTACGCAGCAACAAGGTGCGTTTATCCGGTACCGGTTCTAATCTGGCTTGCATGATCAAGTCATTATACAACGTGCTGTTATATGCGGGATCGTTTTGATTGTTTCCTTGAGAGAATATTTCGAGAAAGCTTGAGGGGTCATCATAGTCTGCTTTCCAACCTAATCGAACTGCGTCCCACCGACTCCGATCCTTCCGGTCGACCAAAAACACCTGAAATTCTTCGCTTGTTAGTTCAGAGACGACTCCTAGATTCTGTTTCCAACCAGTCGCGATGGCGATCATGGTTCGTTGAATTCCTTCGTTACTGTTGAAGTACAACTTAAGGTGAAGTGGATTTTTATCGGAATATCCTGAGCGCCCAAAAAGCGATCGAGCGTACGCTAGTCGGCGTTCGCGATCCCACGTGGCCCAATCATATTTGGGGGGATCGTACCCGCTTGTGCCATCTGCCACGAAAGAATAGGCGGGCGTCACGCCCATCATTACATGTTCCGCTATCAACTCTCTGTCAATAGCCATTGAAAGAGCCTGACGAAGCGAAAGGCTATCCTTCAGCGGGGATTTGGATAAGTTTAACGCTAAATATATGGTTCCAAGAGTTGACGACACTTGCACTTCGTCACCATAGGTTTCGATTACGCGCCTGAGATCAGGCAGTGGAATAGTGAACGTCATTTCCAGTTGCCCTGCCATGTATTCCCTCAATTCGGTTACCTCTGATTCGGCGATTACATAGCGAATTTTTTCGATCTTTACTTGAGAAGAGTTCCAGTAGTTTCGATTGCGCTCCAATTCGATAAATGAACCGAGTGCATGGTTTACTAAAATATAAGCGCCGTTGTTCACATTTGTTCTGCTGCTCGACGGCGACGCTGTTGAGTTGAGGTTTGCACCTGCATAAAAAGGTGCGGCGATAGGTTGGGACAGGATTTGCAATATGAAAGGTGCTGGATGCTCAAGTTCGATACGTATCGAAGAATTGTCGATTGCAGTAACTCCAAGTTCGGAGATTGGCTTTCGATTAGCGATAATTTCGCCTGCCCCCTTTATCACTGCCAATAGACCAGCCGAACCTGATGCCGTTTTGGGATCTACGGCACGCCTTAGTCCCCGAACAAATTCAGCAGCGACGATCTGATCACCGTTGGACCACTTGGCATCTGATCGCAAATGGAACGTATAGATCGTGCCCGTATCGTCCAAGGTCCAAGAATCTGCAACCCCAGGCACGATTTTCCCGTACGCATCTTCGTCTGTAAGTCCTTCGGTCAAATCTCGGATGACCTGAAAAGAAAAATCATCATCTGCTTGCTGCGGATCGACGGTACGAGGCTCCCCGGGCAACCCACGTCTCAAAACGCGGACCAATGCCGATTGGTTCGGTTTTAGCTCGTTGTATTCACTGGCTCCCCTCGGTTCAGGTTGGCGATCGCATGCCGTCCCGACCACAACCAGCGCCAGAAAAGTACTGCACCGCACCAGATGCCTGGCAGCATTGATGGCGCACGCTAAATATCTTAAAAAAAACATGAAATATCAATCACTTGACGCTTAACTTTTGAATTTTTTAACATAAGTCATATAAAGTTAACTCTCAAGAAAATGCCAATGAACCATCAAAATGTGTGAAATTGGTCACAAATGCCAGATAATGTAAAAACAGTCCTATCTATATCAATCAGGCGAGTACTGCGACCGCTGGTAAAGATTATGTTACGTGAAGGTCTTACATATTCTCATTTTGCTGCAATCGCGAAGATGGCATTCGTCGAATCGGCGGCCAAGGATTTTGCTGGAAAGGAAGAGAAGGCCTCCGTTGGATCAGTGTGTGCGTTGACGGGAATGGATCGAACGCAAATTGATGAAATCTTGATTGAGCATGAGCGATACGAAGCGAGCGCAGTGTTGGAGCCAACCAATCCTTTCGCGCGCGTTTTGCATGGGTGGCATAACGATAAAGATTACGTTGGCCCTTATGGTCTTCCTATGGACCTGCCATTTGCGGTCGGTCCTCTAAATTTGAGTATTTTAACTGAGCGTCACGCTCCCGGTGTGCCACCTCAAATCATTTTGCAAGAACTTCAGCGTGTGGGCGCTGTTACCGAGGTTGGAGATAACGTTTGGAAACCTCTTAAGCAAGAGTACATAGACCCAACCTTATCTCCGGAAAACCTAACTAGAATGGCGGGCCTAGTAGAATCGTTGCTGTCAACGTTAGAGAACAACACTCGCCGTAAGCGAGATGGCACAGCGCTATTCGAACGAACAATGCTGGTTGATAAGCCGTTAACGACAGATCAGCTGAATGAATTGCATGCGCACCTTAAGGTTGTAGGGGCGCAATTTTTACAGCGAATTGACGCTTTTGCTGCAATAGATCTGCAAGAAAAAATGGCCGTTCGATCTGGCGATGTCGCCAACATTCGCGCCGGTCTGCAGTGCTTTTTATTTGTTGAACCAACTTTAGACGCAATTCCGTTGCGGGATGCGATTGAGTTCAACACGCGTAAACATCAATGAATTTCACAAAATAAATCACACAACAACAAACTGCATTTTCTGAAGGGGATTTAGATGAAGGATATTAAGTTGCAGATAACTTCCGCGATCGCTTGCGGAACGATTGCAGCATTGGCTGCATTCGCTGTTGCTTCTGCTCATCCCCAGAGTACCGCCGCCGAGCTCAAGCGTTTGTACGGACAGGATTTGCAGGTATTGGGCGAAGTGCAGCGCGTTGACCTTTCGAAGGGCACTCTTGTAGTTGCCGGGCAGCATGTTGCAATTTCGAACGAAACTGCGTTTTTACAGCGCCAAATTACAACCGCAGAACCTGCTAGCGTGTTTCGGACGATTCAGGTGGGAGATATCCTAGCGATTTCCGGTCCGTTAGATGCCCCGGCCGCGTCTATAACTCGCTTGGATGCCGCTTACGTACCAGGCTCCACGACAATCTTTGTCAAAGGAAAAATCGCTGCGGTTGAGAAATCAACTGGAGTTGCAAGAATTGACGAATTAAGTATCGATTTCACACCTGCAATGTCCGATCCAAAATTCGTGATGCTGGAGGCGGGGCAAGTAGCAGAGGTAATTGGCACTCAACCAGCTCCGGGCGGACAGTTGCTGGCTGATAGCATTTCGGTGACGTCTTCGATCATCGGCACGGCCAAGGTGGCGCCGAGCTCGATTATTGGGACGGCAAAAGTGTCCCCGGACTCGATCATCGGCACAGCCAAGGTGGCGCCGAGCTCGATTATTGGGACGGCTAAAGTATCGCCGGACTCGATCATCGGCACAGCCAAGGTGTCGCCGAGCTCGATTATTGGGACGGCTAAAGTGTCCCCGGACTCGATCATCGGCACAGCCAAGGTGGCGCCGAGCTCGATTATTGGGACGGCTAAAGTATCGCCGGACTCGATCATCGGCACAGCCAAGGTGGCGCCGAGTTCGATTATTGGGACGGCTAAAGTGTCCCCGGACTCGATCATCGGCACAGCCAAGGTGGCGCCGAGCTCGATTATTGGGACGGCCAAAGTATCGCCGGACTCGATCATCGGCACAGCCAAGGTGTCGCCGAGCTCGATCATCGGCACAGCCAAGGTGTCGCCGAGCTCGATTATTGGCACAGCCAAGGTGGCGCCGAGCTCGATTATTGGGACGGCCAAAGTATCGCCGGACTCGATCATCGGCACAGCCAAGGTGGCGCCGAGCTCGATTATCGGGACGGCCAAAGTATCGCCGGACTCGATCATCGGCACAGCCAAGGTGGCGCCGAGCTCGATTATTGGGACGGCCAAGGTATCGCCGAGCTCGATCATCGGCACAGCCAAGGTGTCGCCGAGCTCGATTATTGGGACAGCTAAAGTATCGCCGGACTCGATCATCGGTACAGCCAAGGTGGCGCCGAGCTCGATTATTGGGACGGCCAAAGTATCGCCGGACTCGATCATCGGCACAGCCAAGGTGGCGCCGAGCTCGATTATTGGGACGGCCAAAGTATCGCCGGACTCGATCATCGGCACAGCCAAGGTGGCGCCGAGCTCGATTATTGGGACGGCCAAGGTATCGCCGAGCTCGATCATCGGCACAGCCAAGGTGGCGCCGAGCTCGATTATTGGGACAGCTAAAGTATCGCCGGACTCGATCATCGGTACAGCCAAGGTGGCGCCGAGCTCGATTATTGGGACGGCCAAGGTATCGCCGAGCTCGATCATCGGCACAGCCAAGGTGTCGCCGAGCTCGATTATTGGGACAGCTAAAGTATCGCCGGACTCGATCATCGGTACAGCCAAGGTGGCGCCGAGCTCGATTATTGGGACGGCCAAGGTATCGCCGAGCTCGATCATCGGTACGGCTAAAGTGTCCCCGGACTCCATTATCGGCACGGCTAAAGTATCGCCGGACTCGATAAGCGGGACCTAGCCTTTCTGCAACGCTATTAGTGCACAAATCATATTTGGCCATGCAGTTTGGTGGTCTCTAACTACGCCTGCGTTAGTGGGATTACCTGTGGCGCATGAAAAAGATGCCAATTAGGGCGAAGGAGTAATGAAATTACTCAATAAATTTGTCGGCTAAAAAAGGAACACCTGTAACTGCTGATACTTGCCGTGTGCTTATTTGGCAGACTTGGTCGGTCTGGTCCATGCGAAAATGAGAACGCCCAACTCTCCCACACCTCGTCGCTTTGTCCTTTTCACGCGACATGACTCAATTTCCCCATCAATAGAATCCATAAGTGCTGCTCCCCGTCCCTCGATATCGCGAAGAATAGGTGTGATGCTTCTGAGGTCAATTCCGGATACATGGCAACTCTGCTCGACCAACAGCGTGGTTTCTCCCTTTCCCCTCGAAGAGTTTCGCCGCAGGGTATCCAAATAGCGTTCGACGACGAAGGCGGCCCTCGGAAGCTTAAGCTCAGACAAAACAAATACGCGTTTTAGCGCCGAAATCGTTCCATCACTATTTAATTTTATGCTCGGTGATTTACGCATAAGGCTCAAAACGAGATTCAGGGAAATGCGAATGTGTGAAGCTCGAACAAGATTGGCGACGGAGTTCGGGCCGGTCGCAACCGTCAACGGCAACGGGCAACCCGATTTATCTAAGAATTTTGGTTGCGAAAACCAAATTGCCATTAATACGCCCATAACTTCGTATGTGCGCATCAGCCGTCTATATAAGCGAAGATTCTCTTTCCGTTTGTGTCGGAGGCAGTGCTGGCGTGCATAGCTAACTATTGCCTTATCTTCGATATTGTTTCGTCTAAGAAAATCAAATGTGGCGGCTAACAAGGCCGTCGCACCTTGTTGATTTGCCAAATCGTAGGTTGAATCTCGCATGCTTGTCATATTTATTTCATCTCTGGAAAAGTAATCCTTCCGCGCGCCCTGATATCCGTTTGTGAATGATGTTGCCGCCGTAGGTTTTTACGATGTTTCCCCTCACCATCTTTTACGGTCAAATTACTATTTGAAGATTCTCCCTCAAAATAGTAAACACTTACTCCGAGTCGAACCTTCGCCGTGGAAAGTGCTGATGTTCCGCGTCGCTCATGTCGAGATCTTTTCAAAAAGGAATTTGCCCCATAAATGAAACTGGTTCCTTGTTTCGCGAGCTCGCGGCGAATTATTGGCACTAAATCGATATCGGCATCACTTACGAGGGCCGTTGCTTCAAACAGGGGTGGCGTAAGTCTCCGGACGTTGTGAACCAGCGTTCGGATTAGGTCGCCGCAACGCTCGCCGGCTGCAGTAATCGCACTGGTCGTTAGGCCAGTCAATATTGGTACGCGTGATTTCGCTCTCACGCTTCGGCCTTCGAGTTGTTCTACAGCGTCTATTTGGGTGAGCTCATCAAGCATGGCGCGTACCGGAATTCCCCCACCGTGTAATGAAACAAGTTGCTCAAAGCTGCCTCTTTTGCCGAATATAGGCAGCACAGCCGGTTCGCCAGTAGCGGTCAAAAATCGCGGGTTTTCAAACCATGCGCCTAGTATCCGCCTGGCAGGGTGTTGACCAAGGGGAGTTCCCTCCGTTGAATCACTTGAGGCTAATATTCGCGTGACCTCAGAACGAGGGAGGCCAGTCAATATCGCCACACGCGACTTATTATTGCGACCGCACTCTCTAATAACGCGTTTTGTAGCCATGCGCGCCGCTCTATCTCTGAGCAAGTAATTAAACTCATGCACGGTCACACCTGCATCAAACATTAGTTCTAGCAATGGATCGGCTGCGTGTCTGAGAGCAGCAATTGCAGCTTCTCTAATTGGGTCGCTTTTTTTGGAAATTTGCCGCACTTAGGCTATCAATAGATAAACTAGTCGATACCGTTGTTAGGGGGAGAAAGTGAATACACCTGAAGGTAGATAAAACGGAAGCGCATGCAAGAGCGGGCGTTAAGCAATATAAACATGATGAGGATTAGCAGCATATCAGCATAGAGTGCCTATGGCGGGTGGCTCGGCGAAAGAGATAGAGGCCGCGACCCACGCTAATTGGTCTTTGGCGGAATGCAAAGCGTCAAATTGATCGCATTTGGCTATAAATATGCGAGATGATTTATGCCCCACTCCCTAGTCTGTTGGCGTTGCGGAGCTTCGTTGTCGGATTTGAGCCTGCCGCTGAGGCGGCTCGACGTATGCAAGGCGTGCAATGCTGAACTCCACGTATGCAAAATGTGCGTCGAGTACGACATTTCTTACGCCAAGCATTGTAAGGAGCCGACGGCGGAAGAGGTGCGCAAAAAGGACGAGGCGAATTTTTGCGATCACTTCAAGCCAAAAGCGGGTGCCTATGTCGCGAAAGACACTGCCGAATTGGAGCGAGCAAAATCGGCCTTGGATGCGCTATTCCGCAAGTGACATTGCCTTTTGACCTTCCTGCGGCTGGCTGAGGCATTGGACAGACCACGCGGCGGGGCAGTCTAGTGGCTTCCGCCTACGGCCCTATCAGGCGGAGCGCTAATATTTTATGCCTAAAATGGAACTTTCTTGGCTAGATTCTGCCTGAGTGACGTCTTATTGACGTTGGCGTAAGCTTTCGATACTGCGGTGCACAAAGATCGCTATCGTGAGCCTTCGCCGCAATCAACCTTTACTAGGGAACGACAATTCGCGTGCCTGCCGAGCAATCGACAGCCGCGGCTGCGTTACACTTTGGTTTCGCCATTTACGGAGGAAGGGAATATGCGCGCGGGTACTGCATGGATAGGGACATCGACACTTCAATCTGGAACGAATAGCAGCAAGCGCGCCGTACGGCGGGTGTTGATCGTCGATGATCACCCGATCGTTCGCCAGGGGCTTCGGCAGATCATGGAGCACGAGGATGACCTCATGGTTTGCGGCGAGGCGGAAACCGTGCAGGATGCGATGGCTGCGATCAGGGATTTCCACCCGGACGCGGTGGTCGCCGATCTCAGTCTCAAACAGGGTGATGGAATCGAACTGGTGCGCGACGTGCGCGCCCATTTTCCGAAGCTGCCGATTCTGGTGCTTTCCATGCACGACGAGGCCATCTATGCGGAGCGCATTTTGTCCGCCGGCGCCAATGGGTACATCATGAAACAGGCGGCCGGAGAACAATTTCTGGTGTCGCTTCGTCGTGTCCTCGACGGGGGCATCTACGTGTCCGAAGCCGTCGGCGACAGCATGATCAAGAAGGTCGCCGCCGGCGGCGGCTACAGTTCAGGTAACCCCGTCGATCGATTGAGCACCCGCGAGCTGCAGATTCTGCACATGATCGGTAGAGGCATGAGTACCCGGGAGACTGCGCAGTCCTTGAATCTCAGCATCAAAACGGTTGAATCGCATCGGCAACGCGTCAAGCGCAAGCTCAATTTGAGCACCGGCGCGCAACTCGTGCAGTACGCCGTCAATTGGTTTTCGAGTTCGGACGGAACCTCGAATTCACGTCCGGCACAGGATGTATCGGCTTCTGCGGCCGCGTGGCCCTCATCGCGTTGAATCTCGGAATGCCTCGTCCATACCGGTAAATGGCGAGGCATCCCAATCACAAGGAATTTGCCGGGCGCTTGCTCGCGTGGTTCGGGCGGCACGGACGCAAGAGCTTGCCTTGGCAGCAAAACCCGACACCATACCGTGTATGGGTGTCCGAGGTGATGTTGCAGCAGACGCAGGTCGCCACCGTCATTCCGTATTTCGAGCGCTTCATGGCGCGCTTTCCGGCGGTTCAATCGTTGGCCGATGCACCGCTCGACGAAGTGCTGCACCTGTGGACCGGCCTTGGCTATTACGCGCGTGCGCGAAATCTGCACGCGTGTGCCAAGGTGCTCGCCGCCGGCCGCGACGGCGAATTCCCGGATGATATCGATGCACTCACGGCGCTGCCCGGCATCGGACGATCAACCGCGGGCGCGATTCTGGCGCTGGCACGCGGGAAACGGCATCCCATCCTCGACGGCAACGTCAAGCGCGTGTTGGCGCGGGTTTTCGGCATCGCCGGCGATCCGGGTTCTGCGCCGGTGCTCAAAGTACTTTGGCTTCAGGCCGACCGGTGTACGCCGAACGAGCATCTGCGAGCCTACACTCAGGCGATCATGGATTTGGGAGCGACCGTATGCACGCGCACACGGCCCGCATGCCCGGCGTGTCCGATGAGCGGGATATGCGTCGCCGCGCGCGACGGGCGTCAAGCAGAGCTACCCGGCCGCAGGCAACGCCGATTGCGCAGGACGCGCGAGGCCACTCTGTTGATTGCAGAGACGGGCGGGCCAATGACGCTCGCGGTACTGCTCGAACGCCGGCCGGCGCCGGGTGTCTGGGGTGGCCTATGGTCGCCCCCGCAATTCGACAGTGAGTTCTCTGCACTCGAATGGTGTCGGCGCGAAATCGGCGACGTCGAACTCGCGGAGCATCTGGCGCCGATCAATCACGCGTTCACGCACTTCGACTTGCGCTTAAATCCGCTGCGCGTGCGCTGCAAACCCTTCCTTGGCGTGAGTGACGGGGATGATCGGCGATGGTATGTCTTAAAAGCACCGGCACCGATCGGTCTACCGCAGCCCATAGCGCAGCTCTTCGGTCGGATGGTTTCAGCGGAGGGCGCTTAGCGTAAGATTGACGCCATGGCACGCCGCATCCATTGCGTTCTGTTGAAGCGTGAGGCCGAAGGCCTCGATTACCTGCCCTATCCCGGGGAGCTCGGCAAGCGCATCTACGAGTCGGTATCGAAGGAAGCGTGGACGCAATGGGTCGCGCATCAGACGATGCTGATCAACGAAAATCGGCTAACCCCGATAGAACCGAAGGCCCGTGCCTTCCTGGTCAAGGAGATGGAGAAGTTCTTCTTCGGCGAAGGGTCGGAAAAACCGAAGGAATTCGTGCCCAAATAGGTGCCCAAATAGCGGGGCTGCCGACCCGGCGGCTTGTAAGTGACTGATTTCACGGTTGTTCATTGACGATCGGCGCGTGCGCCTGTTTAATACGCGCCTTCCCAGCATGGCCAGGTAGCTCAGTTGGTAGAGCAGCGGACTGAAAATCCGCGTGTCGGGGGTTCAATTCCCTCCCTGGCCACCATTTTAAATAAAATCAATGCCTTACACGATCTCACGGCCCGACAGAATTACCCCGACACTCGGACGAAAAATCCGCGTGTCTAGGAGTACGTCAAGGCAGTCAGAGAACTTCGTTATGGGGCCACGACGAAAGGATCTGATGCGGCACTCACTCGCACTTGAATCGGCCTAGAGCTCGTCGCGGTTTGGAGCTGCGCTCGATCCTCATCCTGCAACGATCGCCAGTAAGTCCTTCATGATGAGCAACAAATGGTATGGGTCACTTGCGCTCGCCTCAAACGTGAAGTGTTCATAGAAGGCCCTGGCCGTGTCGTCCTTGGCGTGCACCAGCAGCGCCCTGGCGCCGATGGTTTCGGCCGCTTGCGCGGTCCGTAACAGGGCATCCTTCAGCAGCGCCGACCCGGCGCCTTTGCCACGGATCGACACATCCACGGCAAGCCGCGCCAACAGGATCACCGGTATGGAATGCCGCGCCAGGCCTTTCTTGACCCGCTCGGTCGCCTCGTCATGGGATACGCATCCGGCTGCAAGACTGTAGTAACCGAGGACGCGCAGGTCTTTTGCGAGGACATAGGTCTGTGCGCTGTGCGCCTGCTGATTGTTCCATGCCTGGCGTATCAGGAAGCGATTCAAATCCTCCCTGCCGCAGTCGAAGCGGTCGAGCAGGTGCTCGCGGCGCAACTTCTCGATCGCGCCGAGTTCGCTCACTCAAGAACGCTTGGCGTTCTGAGAAGCTTTTCAAGGCGCGGGCGGGATTTCGTCGGCGCATCGAGCGCGGCGACAAAGGCGTCATACTGCTTGGCGCTCAGTGAGAAGTCGCGCCGATCGGCGAGCGTCTCGGCGGCTGCCGACAAGCCCTTATCGAGAATGAAGGCGCTGACGGTCTTGCGTTCGACCGACGCCGCGCGCTTCAGGATCGACTTCGCCTTGGGTGTCAAGCGAACCTCGAGGCGGTCCTCTCGGCGTTTCGTGGAGCTGCGCATCTTAATGGTCCTCTGCTTTTAATGGGTCTACTATATCATCCGTACAATGTACGGACAAGAGGTCGCCCAAGGTTCAAGTCTCGTGGGTCCTGTGCCAAGAATGTGACCAACTCAGATTGCGTGTGCCAGGATTGTGCCTTGATGTGACTGGGACGGGGCCGGCAAGGCGCTGTAAGTGATTGATTGATAAGCCCCTCGAGCCCCCGAAAAATGACTGAAAATCCGCGTGTCGGGGGTTCAATTCCCTCCCTGGCCACCATTTTTCAAATAAAATCAATCAATTACGTCGCTGCCTAAAGCGCCAAAATCACCCCGACAACCGGACGAAAAATCCGATTGTCTAGGCCAACCGACCATCGTTAGTGCGGCCTCGAATGCCATGATGCTTCACACTCCGCGCAGCTTTGGCCGAGGCGCGAACGATAGCCCTATCGATGCGAAGAAATTCCACGAAGCTTGTGAGCGACGCGCTCAACTTGGTGAGACCGGTCGGTACTGGCGGCGCGGCGCTGCCAGGATCCAGCTCGCCGTTTTGCGCGCAAAGGAGCCATCCGAGATAAAGCGCTCGAAGGTCGCCACGGGCGAGCTCGGATCGAACTGAAATGAGCGACGCGAGCAAACCTTCACTTTCGACGGAGTCATCAACATCCTCGTTCTCAGAATGGAAGGTGAAGATCAAGTTACCGTTCCTTACACGTACCGAGGCGTGCTCGCCAACCGCGTAGAGTCGCGCAGTCTTGGCGCCCATCAGCTTTTCAGGTAGGCGGAGCTTTAAGATGTGCGTACCCCAGTTGGCAAGATAGAGAAAGGCGTCGAAGTACTTGTCCATCCATACATCTGCATCGCCCTTGAAATTTCCCCATGAATAATCGTTGATGAAGCTCGTCGGCGTTATCCGAGCCCGCGTCGAGTAGCTGCGCAGTTCCGCCATTTCTTTCTTGTTTAGCGGTCTGTCAATAGCCTGGAACTCAAAGTACTGATACTCGCTCACTACGAACCTCCTGGAAGGTGGCTTTCGGCGCGCCAGCGGCGATATGCTTCTATCCATTCCGCTCCATCCGGCAGCGGCGTCGGCAACGGCAGATCGATGATCGGAAGCGACTGGCGCGCACGCCCGCGCCTGCAAATCGCGACGATCTGCTCGTCGCGATCGAGATCAACGCGCTCGACAGTGACGGGGATGCCGAGTACCTTCGTCTCGAACGGTACCGTCAGGTTCTCTTCGATCATTGTGAGCCAGCCTGTAATCTGCTCGTAGTCACCGTAGGTGTCGACGGTCGCTTGCTCGATCATTTCTGCGAGCCTCGCCTTGGTGAGGCGCGAAGGCTGTTGCTTCTTGCGCCCCCTGAAAGTCATATGACGTCGTCGCGATCTTTGAGTAAGCGCAATACTCCTTCGTCATATTCGACGACGAGGTCATCCGCAGATTCTCCAAGCCCGAGAGGGGCTTCGCCTCTCGCATAGCCGAGACCACGATAACCGCGCAGGCGCTTCTGAAACATACTCCACAGCACCGGAACCTCACGGTCGACGTAATCGAAGATGCGGACTTCATGCTTGGCCTGATGGAGACGGTGGAGCCGGCCCGCGTACTGAATCAATGTCCCCTTCCACGAAACCGGCAGCGCCAGGAAGAGTGTATCAAGCCGCGCGTCGTCGAAGCCTTCGCCAACGTAGCGACCAGTGGCAATAACGACTCGTTCCTCGGCGTCGCCGATCACAGCGAGCTGCCGTTTTGCATTGCGCTGTGCGGAGGCGCTCATGCCTCCCTGGAGCACCACCACGTGCCGTGCGATTTTCGATATCTGCGCCGCGAGGTACTCGAGGTGGTCCTTGCGTTCAGTGAGCAGAATCGGAGAGCGGCCTTGCTCGAGCGCGCCAATCACGTCATCAAGAATGAGCTGGTTGCGCCTCGGGTCGGCGGCAAGCGCGGTGTACAGCGCTTGGATGCTCGGCGCCCTTTCGTCCGGAATATTGAACCCGGTCTCTCGGACCACGAGCGTATGAGCGAAGGGGCGCTTTGCCGCTTGACTCTTCGGATTCACAACAAAGCGGACCGGCCCAAGCTGCATGGTCGTGATCGGTTGGTGCCCATCGCGCCGGTGTGGGGTGGCGGTCAACCCGGTGACATAGCGCGCCTTCACTTCGGCCAGTACGCGCTCAAATGAAACGGCGGGCAGATGGTGACACTCGTCGACGATAATCTGGCCATATCCGGCAACGACGTTTTGAACGCTGCCTTTACGGACGAGGCTTTGGATCATCGCCACGTCGATCAGGCCATTGCCGGTCTTCTTGCCCGCGCCGATTTGCCCGATTTGCTTCGGTTCTAAACCTAGGAACAGCGACAATTGCGCCCGCCATTGGTCGAGCAGCGGTTGCCGATGGACGAGAATCAACGTACTACAGCCCCGTGCTGCGATGATGTGGATGCCGACGACGGTCTTGCCGACGCCCGGCGGCGCGACAAGCACACCGATATCGTGTGCGCACAACGAGTCCGCCGCCGCCTGCTGCACGCTTGTCAACGTTCCTTGAAACTGCAACTGAACTGGTTGGCCGCCGACGCGCTGATCGTCAATCTCGAGGGAGACCCCATAGTCGCGCAGCAGTGCCTCGAGCTCGTGCTGGCAACCTCGCGGCAGAGCAACAAATTGAGGTAGATCTTCGGCGCATGCGATGACTCTTGGCGTCGTGGCCGTCGATAAACGCATGCTCTGTTTCTTGTAAAACTCGGGATTCTGAAAGGCTGCTAGGCGCTTGATCTGATTGATCAAGGGTGACGGCAGGCCAGCCTTATCGACAAAAAGTTTTTGCGCGAGCACCGCGCGCGCTACCTTTGGGAGTGGCTCTGTGATAACGAGGTGACTGCGTTTCCGCGCGGGCAGCTGTGCCCAAGGTGCCGCGTCTTCCTCCTCGGATGACACGATTTGCACGCCGACAACTGATCCCCGATCGATAGCTTCACGGGCAATCTGATCCACGGTTGCCACAGCAATACGCGGAAGGGAGGCGAGATAGGACCACTGTTGGTCGTCGGGGTATGGGCGCAGTTGGTGATCAAGAAAAACAGAGTTGCCGAGTGCTCTTGGCTCACGCTGGAGGGGCAGTGCGATGAGGTTACCGAATCCACCACGCGGCATCGTGTCCTGGCTCGGAAACAGCCGATCGTAGGATTCCATGCTGAGCTCGTGTCGCCGAGACATGGTCTCTGTGATCAAGTAGCAACCCATCTTACGTGCGGCAGCGGCCGGTACCGGCGATGAGAAGAAGAACCAGACATGCGCGCCATTGCCTGAGCGCGATCGTTCGACTGCCGCGGGAAGCCCCACGCGCCGACACGTATCTACGAACGCACCTACATCTTCGATCCACGTGCTCTTATCGAAATCTACCGCGAGGAACCAGCAGGTCTCATCCGGCAGGAGCGGGTAGATGCCCATTATGTGTCGGCCTGTAAGATGGCCGATCACCGCGGCCTCGTCGAACGGGACGAATGCCTGATTTGGGCAGTCGCCGCACTTGATCTTGGGCAGCTGGCATACGCCTCGGACGAACTTGTTTCGACAAGCCGGCGCGTATCCGCTCTTTCCAGTCTTGGCACTCACAAATCGAGTTGGGAAGATATCCTCACGCCCGCGAAACAGTGAACGGAACAGCCTAACTTTATCGGCTGGTGTCCGGGGAATCGGCACCTCGACGGCAAGGGACGGAGGCACGCGGATGTCCGGTTGGGTGTCGAGCGCCTCTAATTCTGACCGAAGCGCCGCGAGCCGATTCCGCGACTCGGTTTGCTGGGCAGTGAGTGTGGCGGATACATACTCCTCCTGTGCGATGGCATCGCGCAGAGCATCGCGGTCCGCATCTGGAGCGGGTGGTCGGCGTCCGTATGCTCGCTTGTGCTCAAAATTGTCGTGCATGAGCTTGCTGCTGGAAGGAAGCGGTAATTTTCGTCCAATTGGGCGCCGGTAGGCAATTTTCCATTCTCTTAATAGTCTATTTTACTAGATCATAATAGCTATTTTTATTTACATGTAATAGTCTTTTTTATAAGATGCACTCCATGACCCTTATCCCCCGGCATATGGCAGAAAAGCTCGCGAGCACTCTCCGAACGACTCGAGTGATCAATATCGTCGGTCCGCGCCAGACGGGCAAGACAACGTTGGTTCGGGACATGATCGAAGCCGCCCGTTTCCTCGACCTCGACGATGAAAGCCTACTTGCGTCGCTGGCCCTCGATCCGTATGGCCAGCTTAGTACGCTGTCGAGCGAGACAGCGCAGACCGGACTGCCGATCATCATCGACGAGGTCCAGCGCCTGCCGCAGATCACGCTGGCACTCAAGCGCATTGTGGATCGAAACCGACGTGCCGGCCAATTTGTCCTAACGGGCTCTTCCAACATCTTCACACTGCCGCGGGCACTTGATTCTTTGGCAGGTCGAGTCTCGTCGCTGACGCTCCGTCCCTTGAGCGCCGCAGAGATCCAGCGCGCAGGACCGTGTCGCCTGCTCGACGTCGTCGCGGATAAGTCAGCGCTCTCGGCAAAGCATCTACCGGCTCCTGCTCACTTTCAGCGATCGGATGCCATCGATTTGCTGGTGCGTGGCGGGTTCCCCGAGATCCGACCGCTCGAAGATCGAGACCGGATGGTTCGCTACGATTCCTATGTCAACAGCATCGTGGAACGAGACATCGCACCGGTGGCTGAAATACGGCGACCGGATACCTTGCGGCGGATGATCAATCAGCTCGCGCACCGCACGGCGGAGGAGCTCAATGTCGCCAGTCTTTGCAGTGTTCTGGGCGCCCGCAAGGAAACTGTCAACACGTATCTCGACGTTCTCTCGCGTCTTGGAATCGTTCACCGTCTCGGGGCGTGGACCGCCTCCGGTGCCCGCAAGGAGGTCAGATCCCCGAAACTGCACTTCATGGACACTGGCTGCGCCACGGCATTGCGCGGCGAAGACTCCGCGAGCTTCGGGCTCCGCGCCGATCCCGTCGCGCTAGGTCATATTCTCGAAAGCTTTGTGTTCTGCGAGCTGGAGAAATCCCTGCCGTTCCTGAAGCGGCGTTGGCATTTGTACCACTGGCGCTACGCTCCCCGAGAGATCGACATCGTGGCGCAAGCACCGGGTCGGATCCTCGCCCTTTTCGAGATGAAGGCATCCACATCAGTAGAGGCGGACGATTTTCGTCACCTCGACTGGTTCCTAAAAGAGGGACCCGGCAAGACCCATCACGGAGCGGCCTTCGTCGTCTATTTGGGAGACCAGGTTCTTCCTTTTGGGCCCGGCAGGTTTGCTTTGCCGCTTTCTGTCCTCTGGTCGTTTCCGAATTCAGGAGCGACATAGAATCGGCTGTTCAGTGGACCAGTGTGCGACCTCACCAAACGCTAGAATGATCTCGGAACGGCGCTGCGGCTGTGACAGGAATGTGACCAACTCAGCTTGGGTGTGCCAGGATTGTGCCTTGGTGAGCCGGGGAAGAGGGGCGGCAAGCGCTGTAAGTGATTGATTAATAAACCCCTAGAAACCCTGCGAAACGTCTGAAAATCCGCGTGTCGGGGGGTTCAATTCCCTCCCTGGCCACCATTTTTCAAATAAAATCAATCAATTACATCGGTCCCCAAGGCGGCAAGTCCACCCCGACACTCGGACGAAAAGTCCGCGTGTCTAGTTGACTGAGGTGGCTATGAGCGGATGACCGAGGTCGGAATGCTCGTGTTTTCTCAGCCTCGTCCCGCATAAGTTCATTGTCGGAGGGCCGATATACCTCTCTTGGGCCGCTATTCGGTGCGCTGAATGCGTGTGGACTTTTCACTCCGGTCGCGCTCGAGAAACTTGTCGCGCACCTGGGCGAAGAAACGCGGAGGTAGCGGCCCGTAAGCAATCGTCGATGCATCGCCCCCGGGGACAGGTCGAAGATCGGGACCGGGCCACAGAAATTCGTTTGCTTCCGTGATCATTATCCATGATCTGTCGGTATCGAGCCCAAGTCGCTTCTTGGTTTCCGTGGGAATCTCAACGGCATCGGCCGGATCTAGCGGCGGGCTTCGCGTAATGGGTAGAACCAACACTTCCCATTCGCCGTCTTGGTCCACTATCGCCATGACAACCGCGCACGGGCGATCCTTCGCTCCTTCTTCGCGCCCTGCCTCATGCTCCCGCCTCCACAGGTAGGAATAGCGGATGACCAGACCGGCGTACGGTTCTGGAAACGGCACGGTCTTCAGTCTTTGATTTCTTTATCGAGATCAGCGTATTGGTCCGGAACGCGGGCGTTGCGAATGGCATCGACTTGACGCTCCGAAAGCTCTCCGGCTGCAATGACTCGGCGGTCGCGGCGCTTCAGGCGCGCATACTCTTGCGCCGACAGAAGCACCGTGCGTTCGCGACCATTCTTGGTAATCGTGACCGGCTTCGTGAGTGCAATGTCCTGATACACACCGACATTGCGGTGAAACTCCGCCGCGCTGACAGTGACGGCATCATCGGTGCTCATATCGCTCCCCGTGATTTCCCGATATGCGGATTGTACGTAGAATGCATACTATCCGCAATAGCTCTCCTAACCTTTCCCATCTAAGGCGTTGTACCAGGAATGTGACCAACTGAGATTGGGTGTGCCAGGATTGTGCCTTGGTGGGCCTGGGACGTGGGGTGGCAAGCGCTGTAAGTGATTGATTAATAAGCCTCTAGAATACCCGTCAAGCGACTGAAAATCCGCGTGTCGGGGGTTCAATTCCCTCCCTGGCCACCAATAAATAAATAAATGTTTCAAATCAACAAATTGCATCGCTGCGCTAGGCCTCTCTGTCCAATAGTAGCGGCCGTGTCCAATATTTCGGTCCGCTGCTCGCTTGGCGGATATGGGCTCATGCCACGTCGGTAAACGCCGCGCCGACCGACGGGCACGGTGTTGCGCGGATTCCGAGACGGCAAGATACCAGCGTGAACCGGATCGTGGTAGGATTATCGCTTTACAATATTGCGATCGATCGGAGAAGCGTATGAGTACTATCACCGTGTCGTCAAAGTACCAGATCGTCATCCCGTCGAAGATACGAGAAGCGCTGGGGATCAAGCCCGGAGAAAAACTCCATGCCATTGAGTATCGGGGTCGAATCGAACTCGTGCCTGTGCGCCCGACCAAGGCTGCACGCGGTTCGCTGCAGGGTATTGACACTAATGTGCCGCGGGACACCGATCGTGTATGAATGTAGTCGACTCATCGGGCTGGCTAGAATACTTCGCCGACGGACCCAACGCGGCTGCCTTCGCGAAGCCGATTGAAGCAACTCGGTCGCTGCTTGTCCCGACCTTGTCGCTATTTGAGGTATTTAAGCGCGTGGCCCAGCAGAGAAGCGAAGACGATGCACTGCGAGCCATTGCGGTCATGGAACAAGGGAGGGTTGTGGATCTGGATCGGGCGACGGCGCTGGAGGCTGCGCGGCTCTCGATCCAGCATGGAATAGCAATGGCGGACAGCGTGATGCTCGCGACCGCCTATCGACACCGCGCGACGCTTTGGACGCAAGATTCAGATTTCGAAGGTTTGCAGGGCGCGCGCTATTTCGCAAAACGTTAGCGCGATCGACTGGCGTGAAACGACCTCGCTGTAATTCAATTCTGCAAAATTCAAAGCTCGAAATCTCGCAGATTTGAAGCACGCTTAGGATTTTTGGCTCGTTTCGCTCAATTTGCAAAAGTGCCGAGAGTTTTTAGCCTCGGCCACAACGCGACATTACGCTGCTTAATCTGCCTACTCCAAAGCGACGTTCGACCCTGACGGTGATAGATGCCCCTAAACTTTGATAAAAGCGGGGATCATCTGCCAACATGAGGTAGATGTGGGAGGGGGATCGACGTGGCTGAAGGGGACGGGGAAGAGCAGGCGAGTAGCGCTCATACCGGCACGTCCGACGCATTTATCAGCTACGCCTCGCAAGATGCGGCACTTGCCGATGCCGTTGTCGCGGCACTGGAACGCCAGGGACTCAAGTGCTGGATCGCCCCGCGGGACGTAGCGCCCGGCGCTCTGTACGCAGATGAAATCATTGGCGCGATCAACGGCGCGAAAGTCCTATTGCTGGTGCTCTCGAAAGACGCGATTGCATCGCCGCACGTCGGCAAGGAGGTCGAACGCTCCGCTTCCAAGCGTAAGCCAATCATTACCCTGCGTACCGATGCGGGTCAATTGACGCCAGCATTAGAGTACTTTCTTAGCGAGGGGCATTGGGTCGATTTGGAGAGGGAGGGGAGCGAGGCGGCCTTTGCCAAGCTCGCCGGCGCGATCCGTCGTAAATTGGTACCTGCATGCGCCGGTGCCGCGGGCGCCCCGCCCGATCAGCGCTTGGCAGATATCCCGGCGGCAACCCAACGGAAGTCGTGGATCGTCACTGCCGTGCTCATCCTCGCCGTGGGCGCCATTGCTTTCCTCTACGTTGAAAGATTCGGACTGAATAAACGCGCCGAAAGAGTCGAGTCGCCCACCACAGCGATGCCCAAGCCCGCTCCCGACGCTGCTACTTTTCATCCGCCGCCGCACTCAGTCGCGGTACTGCCCTTTGTGAACATGAGTGCGGATGCAAAACAGGAATATTTCTCGGATGGTATCAGCGAGGAGCTTCTTAACTCGCTCACGCGTTTGAACGGGCTTCAGGTTGCGGCTCGAACCTCGTCGTTCTCATTCAAAGGGCAGAATGTCGATGTGTCGACCATCGCACGGAAGTTGAACGTCGGGGCCATCGTGGAAGGCAGCGTGCGCCGATCTAACACAAAGGTGCGAATAACTGTTCAGCTAATCAATTCCGTAACGGGATTTCACATTTGGTCACAGACCTATGATCGACAGCTGAGCGACATTCTCAAAGTACAAACGGAGGTGGCTACGTCAATTGCGCAGCAACTTAAAAGCACCTTGGACACCGATGATGTATCTAGACTTGAACTCGGCGGCACGAAGAACCCGGAAGCATATGACGCGTACCTACTGGGGATGCAGCGATTGGCAAATTGGGATACAAACGATTCCAATGATCGCGCCGCGCTGACCGCCTTTGATCGAGCAATTGCACTCGATGGCGGCTATGCATTTGCATACGTGGGGCGAGCCACGGCGCTTGTTGATATTTCAATATTCGATGCCAAAGCGGCCGAGATTCCAGGACTACGTGAGCAAGCGCTGAAGGCGGCAGAACGAGCGGTCTCACTCGCTCCGGAACTTGGGGAAGCACACTGGGCTATCGCAGGCGTGTACTCAAACGGGTTGTTGGATTTTTCACGTGCGGCCCCGGAGTTTGATCGTGCTTTGGCGCTCTCGCCAGGTAGCGCGCGCGTGCAGCGGGGGTATGGTGGCTTTGCAGGCCAATTGGGTCGCTTTCAGCCTGCTATCGTTGCGGGCCAGCGGGCTGTCGCTCTTGATCCGGAGAATGTCGAATCATACGTTGCGTTGGGGCAAATTCTCACTTGGGCGCGCCGCTACGACGAAGCGCTCGCGACCCTACACACCGCCGCGTTACTTCGACCGAGTTCTGTCTGGGTTAGGTACAATATTGCCAATGCAATGCTCGCCTCCCGTCAATTCGAATCAGCACGCCAGCTTTGCGAGTCAGACTCGATTCCAAAACAGGGCGGTGGGCGCAAAATTTGTTTGACTTTGGCATACCACGGGCTCGGTCTGCAAAATGAGGCAGAGAAGCAGCTCGAGGAGTTCAAGGTTAAAGAAGATGCTGCATCGGTCGAACTTGCGGGGCTTTACGCGCAACTCGGTGAAAAACGGGCGGCGCTGGAAACATTAACCAAGGCCGAGCAGAGGCGCAGCCCGGACTTGCAGGTGTTTAGAGTCTCCTGGCAGCTCGATCCCATTCGTAGCGAGCCCGAATTCAAGGCAATTGAGGCAAGACTGAACTTCCCGCCATAGGTCCGGCAACAATCTTCCCGAAAGCAGTCAGTCCCGACCGGAAGCTTGGGTCGATCAGAGTCATAGCGCTGGGCCGTGCCCTCAGGGGGCGGGCTTGGTGGACATGAACGCTGCGGTCGTCACCGTTAATTAATGAAACAAAGGCAACACAGAGGCGGCGTAAAGTTGGAATCGCAGCGCCTCGGCTTATGCTAGGTATGCGCTGCTCGCTTCGATCGGCGCCTTCCTACGGCTCAACCCGGGGGCAAGTGGATAGTGCTACGGCTCGCCGTGCGCCAATCTGAGCCTCGAAAATATCACAGCTACTCTCATAGGAGAACGACAATGCCCTGCAAGAACACGATCTGTCTGTGGTATGACGGAACTGCCGTGGACGCTGCTCGCTTTTATGCCGGGACCTTCCCCGATAGCACCGTGGGCGCGGTTCTCCGCGCGCCGGGGGACTATCCCAACGGCAAGCAAGGCGACGTCCTGACGGTCGAGTTCACTGTGATCGGCATCCCCTGCATTGGGCTTAATGGCGGGCCCGAGTTCGAGCACAACGAGGCGTTCTCGTTTCAGATCGCGACCGACGACCAGGCCGAAACCGACCGCTTGTGGAACGCGATCGTGCGAAATGGCGGCCAGGAAAGCCAGTGCGGCTGGTGTAAGGACAAGTGGGGCGTGTCTTGGCAGATCACCCCGCGCGCCCTTATTGCCGCGCTCTCCGACCGCGATCCCGCAGCGGCCAAGCGCGCATTCGAAGCGATGATGCCAATGAAGAAGATAGACATCGCCACGATCGAGGCGGCGCGGCGCGGCCGCTGACGCGAGGATCGGTGATCCCCGCGGACTTGGGCATCGACTGGAAATTGTAGATCCACCGTGGGTATGTACCTGGTCCTGGCCGATGCAATAGCGGGCGTAGATATCAGAACGAAAAAAGCAAACGCCGTACTTGTGCATTCACCCTAGCGGTTATGTCGGAAGCGGCCATTGGAGTCTGCGGAGACAACCCAGGCGACACAATTGAGCCGCCCGATACCGGCCGATCGCGACTGACGGCAACGGGCACATCTCTGCCGCTTGCCCGGTGCCGAGCAATCAGATCGACTGGCTCGCCGCGTCGAGACCTAGAGGGACACTGGAAGCGCGAAGCAGCGTCCAATATTAAGTGGCAATATCTCGGGGAACCAGGGGCCTAAATGCCCGTATCTCGGAGAAATATTGGACAGTGCTGAGCTGTTTTTCGTAGTTGCTTCAGGTGCTTAGCTCGTTTTGGAGCCTGGGCTGAAAATCCGCGTGTTGATGCTAACCACCGCATGGTCGATAGGGGGAAGGATTATCTTTACGCCACGAGTAATTCACTTGAGCAATCCGAAAAATTCCCGCAGATTAGGCGCACAAGCAAATTAACGTGCGCGGAATTCCATTCCGTCCTGGCACAACAATAGCAGGGAGTCCAATCAATCATGAAGAAGTCGCTAGCGATTTTTCTCGCGAGCTGCGTCAGTTCCATGGCGATCACAGCCAATGCGTCCGAGGCACCGGCGTGGTCGCGGACCGTGGATCTGCCCGTGATCGTCATCATGAAGAACCACGTCACCGATGACGCCGCCGCGCGCGACCAAGCGCCGCTGGTCGACCAGCTGAGACAGACCCAGGTCCGCGCCGTCAAGTCGTTCCACATGATCAACGCGTTCGCCACGAAGGTGTCGGAGACTGAGCTGGAAATGCTGAAGACTCACCCCGCCGTCGAGCGCGTGGTTCCCGATGTGCTGATCCACCGCACGCCGCGCACCGCGACTGCCGCTGCGTCGTCCTCATCGACTCCAATCGCATCCCCGCCCCTCAACAACATCCCCGGCGCTTGCCTCCCGAACCGCAAGGTGCTGCTCGAACCCGAGGCGCTGCAGGTCACGAACACGGCATCGGATGATACGCAAGCCATGACTGCGCGCTCGCTGGGCATCACCGGCGCGGGCGTCAAGGTCGCGTACATCGCGGACGGCGTGGACCCGAACAATGTGAATTTCATCCGACCGGACGGAACCTCGGTCTTCTTCGATTATCAGGATTTTTCCGGCGACGGCCCCGGTGCGCCCACCACCGGCGGCGAGGCCTTCATCGATTCCAACGCCGTCGCTGGTCAGGGCATCCATGTGTACGATCTCAATGGCTACAGCGCTCAAGGGTTTTCCGCTCCCTGCAACATCCGGATCGAGGGCATGGCGCCGGGTGCGCGGCTGCTCGGCATGAACGTGTTCGGCGAGTACGAGTACTTTGTGTTTTCCAATTGGCTGCAAGCTATCGAATACGCCGTGACGGTCGATCATGTGGACGTGCTGAACGAGTCCTTCGGATTCAATTATTACCCCGACATCACCTCGCAGGACGTCACCAAGGAGTTCAACGACGCCGCGGTCCGCGCCGGCGTGACGGTCACGGTCTCGAGCGGCGATGCCGGCGTTACCAGTACCATTGGCTCGCCCGCCAGCGACCCGGCCGTCATCGCGGTGGGCGCATCGACCACGTTCCGCGCCTACGCCCAGGACAACCTCGGCGGGGCGCGCTACTTCGCGACCACCGGCTGGATCAACGACAACATCAGCTCGCTGAGTTCCGGCGGTTACGAAATCACCAGCGCCACCATCGATCTGGTCGCACCCGGCGACCTCGGTTGGGCCTCGTGCGATGCGAGCGCCCTGTTCTCGGATTGCACGAATGAAGCCACGGCCAGTCCCTCGGTGATCGAGTCTAGCGGTGGCACCAGCATGTCCGCACCGCTGACGGCGGGCGCTGCGGCGCTGGTCATCGAGGCCTACCGCAAATCCCACAACGGCGCCTCGCCCTCACCGGCGCTGGTCAAGCAAATCCTCACCAGCTCGGCCACCGATTTGGGTGTCCCCGCCACGGAGCAAGGTGCCGGCATCGTGAACACCTACCAGGCTGTGCTGCTGGCCCAATCCATCAATCCCGGTGCGGCATGGGCATCGACTTGGAAGGGCGGTATTCAGGCACTGGCTTTCTCCCGGGACCAGCTGAACGGTGTGGCCGCTCCCGGTACCACGGTGACCTGGCCGGTAACCGTGACCAACACGGGATCATCCAGCCGGGTGCTTGCGGTGGCCGGCAGAACCTTCGGACCGAATGAGAACGTGCAATCCGGCAAGGTGACGTTGCAAGACGGCGTGAGCCCGACGTTCGTCAATCTCGGCAACCTGCCGAACAACTATGCCGTTATGAGTTTCAAGGTTCCGAGCGGTGAAGACCGCTTGAACATGAGCATTGCCTATCCTGGAAATCCGGCGAACGGCTTAAACGCGCGGGTGCGCTTCACGCTCATCGACCCCACGGGCCGGCTCGCTGCTTACTCCCTGCCCCAAGGCCAGGGCAATTATGGCAGAGTGGACGTGCGGGAGCCCGTGGCGGGAACTTGGACCGGCATCATCTTCAGCGACGAAGCGTCGATCGATGGAACCAACGGCACGATTCCGTGGCAGGTATCCACTCAGCGCTTCGTCCCCTTCGGCTCGGTGTCGCCCAACCACTTCACACTGGCGCCCGGCGCCAGCCAGACTCTGCAAGTCAGTGCGACCACGCCGTCCAGCCCCGGCGACGCCTCCGGTTCCGTCGTCGTCACCGCCTCGGGCGACAACTACGATCAAGTCGTGGGCGAAGAGCACAACTCCATTGCAGTCACGCTGCGCAGTCTGGTCGACCTCAACCGCGGCGGCAACTTCAGCGGCGTGCTGACCGGAGGAAACGGCCGCGATTGCTGCTTGAGTCCCACGGGTCAAGTGCAGTATTACGAGTTCAACGTCGGGCCGGGGCACCACGGTATCACGGCCAATGTATCGCTGACCAACGATTCGGGCGACAACGTCGGCGCGTATCTTGTGAACCCCGATGGCGTCGCGGTCGGCTTCGGCCAGAACAGCGTGGACGGCACAAATGGTCTCTCGCTGACGGCCAACACCCTCGATCCGGTGCCCGGAACCTGGACCCTGATCGTGGACTTTCCGGACCCGGTGGTCGGTAATAAAATTTCGCAGCCCTACACCGGCAACATCCAGCTCGATCAGGCCAAAGTCTGGGCGTCCGGATTGCCGAACGGCGTGTCGACCACGCTGCCCGCAGGGAAGTCCGTGGTGGTACCGGTGTCGATCACGAACACCGGCTGGGCGCCACAACAGTACTTCATCGATGCTCGGCTCAATACGAAGGCGAGCCTGAAGCTCCCATTGCAGTTCCCGCCCAACCCTGCACCGCCCAACGGCTGCGGAACCAAAGGTTTCCCGCTGCCCTTGGGTTCCACCTGCGGCTACTATCCCCAGTGGATCGTGCCGACGCAGACCTCGAGCGTTCAGCCGTCGGCGATAGCCAACCTGCCGGTGGAATTCGACTTCGGCCCCTCGCCCGGCGACCCGGATATCTTCGGGGCGCCCATGGGGCCCAACACCGCGTCGGGATCGTACACTCCGTCGGGCGGCACGGTGGAGGCCGGCTACTGGTCAGCCCTACCGTCCGAGATCGGACCCTACCCGGTGGGCGGAGCGCCAGCGGGGTTGGTGAACATGTCAATGACGGCGATCACGCAGGCCTTCGATCCGGCAGTGACCACGACCCAGGGGGACTTCTGGCTGGCGTCCACGGGAGGACAAGCGGTGCTGGGCAGCTTCGCGCCGCTGACCATCAACCCTGGCGAGACCAGAGTCATCCACGTCACGATCACGCCGACCGGTCCTTCCGGCACCGTCGTCAGCGGCGACCTATACGTGAACACTTATGTTGATGCCGTGCCGCCGTACCTGGTCACCAGCGGCGACGAGGTGGCCGCGGTCCCGTATACCTACACGATCGAGTGATGCCTCTCCCTCGGGTCCGCACGGGCCGCGAGGTCCAATGAGGCCCAAGCGGCGAAGGTGTGGCGTAGGTCGTGCCAGCGTAGCTCGCCGAGTCCGGCCCGCGCGGTGGCCTTCTGCCTCCTCGCGCCGGAACTCCGTCAGCGGACTGAAAATCCGCGTGTCGGGGGTTCAAT
>CAVWUK010000006.1:0-71821 GCA_963758145.1 uncultured Gammaproteobacteria bacterium | reverse complement strand
CCCCTCCTGGCCGCCAAAAAATCCTTTATTTTTCTTATATTTACGAATCGACCTGTCTATTGCTGACGCGCCGCCTCTGCGCTTAAGCTAGCGCCTCATGAAAGAGCTGCTCTTCCCCATCGGTGCGAATCTCGTGCTCGGGGTCATCTTGCTCGTGCTGCTCGTGTGGAAGCGCCGTCCCGACACAGTGCGACTCCTGAGCGATGCGGACGCACTTGCTGAATTCCAGCGGCACTTCCCTGAGGCCACCGGTACGGCGACCGTGAGCGCCGACGGACTCGCTGCGCTCATCGAGACGGCGACGGGCCCGGGTCTCTTGCTGCGTCACGCGCGACGCTGGAATGCGCGCATGCTCGCGGCGCCGGAGCTCGCGGCCGTGCACACACCCGATGATGCGACCCTGGAGCTGCGCTTCGTGGATTTCGGCTGGCCGCGCGCGCGGCTGCGCTTTTCGGATCGGGACACCATGAGCCGCTGCCGCGCCCGGCTCGAGACGCTCGTGCAGTTCCGTACCGCTCCCGCCACGGATCTTCGTCATGCCTAATGCAGCCTACTTCCATGCGACCGATCTCGTGCAGCTGGGACTCCTGCTGCTCATTCCCCTCGAGATCCTCTTCGCCTCCACCTCGCGCGCTCGCGCCGAGTACGACCTGCGCGACACGCTCGCAAACGTTGCGATGAGCGTGGGCAGCATATTCTTTTGGGGGATGTACAGCGGCATCTTCATGACGGCCGTGTGGTTCGCCTATCGCCACCGGCTCGCTGATATACCGTTCAGCGCTTGGTCGTTCGCCATCGCCTTTGTGCTCGAGGACCTGCGCTACTACCTGTGGCACCGGATCGGCCATCGCTCGCGCTGGTTCTGGGCCTCACATGTGATTCATCACTCAAGCCAGCACTTCAATCTGTCGACCAACCTGCGGCAGAGCTGGACGTCTCAATTCAGCGGTCTCATCCTCATGAATGTGCCAATGGCCTTTGTCGGTTTCCATCCGAGCACCGTCGCCCTCGCCTTCACGGTGAATTTGCTCTATCAATTCTGGATCCATACCGAGACGATCGACAAGATGCCGCGCTGGTTCGAGTGGCTGCTCAACACGCCCTCGCACCATCGCGTGCACCACGCGAGCAATGCGCGCTACCTCGATGCTAACTACGCCGGCGTCTTCATGATCTGGGACCGGCTCTTCGGCACCTTCGTGCCGGAGCAGGCCGAGGAGCCGCCGCGTTACGGCATCGTCAAGAACCTGGGTACCGTAAATCCAATCCGTATCGCGCTGCATGAGTACGTGGGCATCGCCCGCGACCTGGCGCGCCGCGGTCTCACCTTGCGGCAGCGGCTCGGCTACTTCTTCGGGCCGCCGGGCTGGCGCCACGATGGGCAACACGCAACGACCGCGAGCCTGAGAGCCGCGGAAGACGCGCGGCATGAGCGCTCGCAGCGCGCTGTTTCCCCACCCTCGGTCGCGCCGAGCGCCTCCCCTTCAACGCGCGATCTCGGCTCGGCGCCTCTACTCGCGAAGTAGGACACGCAAAGGAACACGGCCGGTGCGCGGATGCCCATTCGCTGTAATTCGGCATCGAGCTTGGCCATCGGATTCGCAAGAGGCAATTCTCGCTCGGTCGCGGTTGCGGTCAGTACTGGCAGGCATCCGTTGGCATGATTTCGGCTCGGGCCGTGCCACAAGACGGGCATGTGATGATCGATTCGAGGATGGGGTTCATGCGATTGTCCAATCGGTGATTGTCGCACCAGAAGGAATCGCCCCGCTACAACGCACCGATCGCGCGTTGTAGACGGTACTGCGCGATGAGCGCATCGAAGCTTGCGTCGTCGCGGTTGCTGAGGGCGACGATTCTAAGAGTCTCTGCATCCAGCACTTGGTTGTTGGTTCCCAGGCCGCTGCCGTATAACTCCTTGGCAATCCGCACGTTTTCCTCCGCCTGCGCCACCGCCGTCGAGGCGGCATGGATACGGGCAGCGGCATCTTCTCGATTGTAGTACGCCGTTTCGACATCAAGTCTTACCTGCGACCGCAGGTCGGCAAGTCGCTGCTCCGCCGCATGGGCGCGGCTGCGTAAGGCGCTGGTTCGCGCCTGGAGTTGCCCGCTGTCGAATAGCCTCCACTGAAAGCCGATGCCGATCGAGGCGAAGTTCTCGCGGTCTAGAATTTGATTGTCGAGATGGTTATAGCCCGCGTGCAGAAACACCTGGGGTTGTCCTTGAGCGCGCTCCGACCGTGCCGCCTGTTCGAGGCCTTCTTGTTGTGCGCTGACCGCCGCGAGTTCGGGCCGACGTTCGACCGCCTGCGCGATGAGTCGATCGAGCGGTTCTGAGGCTTCTGTTAGGGGAGTCGCCGATGGCTCGTCGAGGTCGGGAGTACGGTCGAGCGGCTGACCCACCCACCGGTTGTAGGCGGCCGTCGCCAGGCGCAATGCGTTCGCCGCCCGGAGCCGCTGCTGAGTTGCGTTCGCAAGTGCGACCTGGGCGGCGAGCATGTCCGATTGGGCGACCGCCTGCTTGTCGTACATCACCTGCACGTCGTCCGCGTGGGCCTGCAGACTGGCGACGCTGGACTCGGCGACCTTCAGTGCTCGACGGGCACGGAATACCGCCACATAGGATTCGGCGACGGCGAGCTTGAGGTCCGCCGTGCTGCGCAGTTCGACTGCGTTCGCTCCGCGCGCACCGGCTGCGGCGGCGCCGATCGATCCACTGATCTTACCCGAGGTCCAAATGGGCACGGACAAGTCGGCGCCCGCCATGGCATACCCGTTGTGCTGCCAAATGGGCGCCTGCAATTGACCTGCTGGGGTCGCGATATCGAGGCTCGGGGCATGGTCGAATTGCGTGTAGGTGCCGTTGAGATCAAGCGCCGGCCAGCGTTGACGCTGCGCCGCGGATTGATCCGCCTCAGCCGCCTGCCGATCGCTACGTGCCGCCGCAAGCGTGCCGTCCGACTGCAACGCCATCGCCCAGGCATCGCTCAGCGATTCGGCATGGGCTGCCCAAGGGACGCCGAGCAACGCGCAGATCAGCACACTGGCTGCCCTCGGTGCGCGGCTTCTAGATTGTGACTGGCGGCAGTTCATCCGGTTCCACCCCTCATGACGCACGTTTCTTCAGCGATACGATTCCAATCGCCTTGAGCACGTAGGTTTCGTAGACCGGGGTCAGCGAGCCGGTGCGCACCTTGCGCATGAAGTATTTTTCAAAGGCTATTTTTGCCAAATGCACCCATTTGCCCTTCTTGGACCACGTGACGTTGCGCGGCGGAATCTGTGGCAGCGCGACGAAGGCGGCGCCGGTGTCGCCAAAGTCTGCAAGGCAGACCGCATTCCAGGTCGCTTCGGCATCAGCCGGCTTCCCGGCAATCTCGGCGACAATATTGGCGGCCGTCGCCGACACCATCGATTCGATCATGTATCCCGTTTTGGGGGCGCCGGTCGGAACGGGCGTGACCTCGACCGGCGGGATCGCGACGCACACGCCGACCGAGTAAATGTTCTTGTATTTTGGATTGCGCTGGTGCTTGTCGATCAGCACGAAGCCGCGCGGATTGCACAGTCCCGGCACCGCGGCGACCGCATCCACTCCCTTGAACGCGGGAATCACGGCGCTATAGGCGAACGGTAGCTTATGCTCTTTCTTGAGTGTCCCATTCTCGTCGAGTTCCTGCACGGTCATCTCGTTCGCGGCCACGGAGGTCATCTTTGCGTTCGTGATCCACTTGATATGGCGCTCGCGCAGTTCGGACTCCATGAGTCCCTTGCTGTCTCCGACGCCTCCTAAACCCATGTGGCCGATATAGGGTTCGCTCGTCACGTAGGTCATCGGGACGCGGTCACGGATCTTTCGCTTGCGTAGATCCGCGTCCAGGATCATTGCGGTTTCGTAGGCGGGTCCGAAGCAGCTCGCGCCGGGGGCGGTGCCAATGACGATCGGCCCGGGATTTTTCAAGAATTCCTGATATTTCTGCCAGGCCTGCAGCGAGTGATCGTGGGTGCACACCGACTGCGTGAAGCCTTCGGGACCCATGCCTGGCACCTCCTCGAAGGCGAGGCGCGGTCCGGTGGCGATGACCAGGTAGTCGTAGCTCAATTCCTTGCCGTCATCGAGAGTGAGCCGGGAATTCTCGGCATCGATTCGGGTGACGGTGTTTACCAGCCAATCGACTCCTTTGTTGTCGAGCGACCCTTGCATTTGCACCCGGGTTTGGTCGGCCGTGCGCCAGCCGACCGCGATCCAGGGGTTCGAAGGCGTGAACTCAAAGTGTGGACGTGCGCCGATCAGCGTCACGCGATGGGTTTTTGCCAAATGCTTGCGCAAATCGAATGCGGCTGGAATGCCGCCCAAGCCGGCGCCAATGACGATAACGTGTGCCATAAAGTCCCCCAGTTAATGAGCGGCACTCTCGTGGGAGCGCCTGATATAGCCGAAGTAGAGCAGTGGAATCAGCAGCAGCGTGAGCGCGGTCGACACCAGGATGCCGAAGATCAGCGAGATGGCGAGACCGTTGAAAATGGGATCGTCGAGTATGAAGCACGCACCGATCATCGCGGCGAGTCCCGTCAGCACAATGGGCCGTGCCCGGATGCTCGCCGCGCGAATCACGGCTTCGGCAAGCGGTTGTCCGGCGGCGATCTCCTGGTTGATGAAGTCGACCAGCAGGATGGAGTTGCGCACGATGATGCCGGCGAGCGCGATCATGCCGATCATCGAGGTGGCCGTGAAATTGGCGCGGAGCAAGGCGTGTCCCGGCATGACGCCGATGATCGTGAGCGGGATCGGCGCCATGATGATCAGCGGCACGGCATAGGAGCGGAACTGCGCCACGACCAAGAGATAAATGAAGACCAAACCCACCGCATAGGCGAGGCCCATGTCGCGGAAGGTTTCGTACGTGATCGTCCATTCGCCGTCCCACTTCACGGCGAAGTCGCTGGGTCGATCGGGCGGACTGATGAAGCGTTGCGTCAACGGCTGGCCCGCGGGCGGCGCCTTGTTGATCTGCGAGACCAGGCTGAACATGCCGTACAGCGGACTATCGAGCCGGCCGGCCATGTCGCCGGTGACGAACACCACGGGCAAGAGATCCTTGTGGTAGATCGGTGCGTCCCACTGCATTTCGGAGACCGTGGTCACTTCGGAGAGGGGCACGAGCGATCCGCTCGTGGCGCGTACCGGGAGGGCAAGCGCCTGTTGCAAGCCCTGTTTGTCGGCCGACCCCAACTCGAGCCGTACCGCAATCGGATCGCGCTCGCGGCCCGAATGGACGAACGTGGCATTCTGACCTGCGAGCCCGGTGGCGAGCGCCTCCATCGCCTCGGCCTGAGAGACACCGAGTAGGGCAGCCTTCACGCGGTCAAGAGCGACGACATACCGGGTGGTGGGTGCGGACAACGTATCGTCGGTATCGACGATGTCCGGAGTCGCATCGAACATGGCTCGCAGCGCATGACCCACTTTTTCCTGCGCAGCATAAACCGGTCCATAGATCTCCGCGACCAGCGGCGCCTGTACCGGCGGTCCCGGCGGCACTTCGACGACTTGCACGGAGGCGGCACCGAGGCGCTTGCCCTCGGCGGCGAGAGCGGGGCGAATCGCGCGCGCGATGTCGTGGCTCTTGCGGCTGCGATCGTGCTTGTCGACGAGATTGACCTGCAAGTCGCCCTGGTTGCTGTCGCCGCGCAGATAGTACTGGCGAACGAGGCCGTTGAAATTGATGGGGGCAGCAGTCCCGGCATAGGCCTGGTAATCGGTAACTTCCGGGATGGTGCGGACGATGTTCGCGAGGCCGGCAAGCACGCGGGCGGTTCCCTCGACCGGCGTGCCTTCCGGCATGTTGACGACGACCTGGAACTCCGACTTGTTGTCGAAGGGCAGCATTTTCAACACGACCAACTGTACGACCGCGAGCAACACCGCGACGACGATGGCCCCCGCGGTGCCGAGATAGAGCCGGTGCCGGAGCGTGCGCGCCCGGTCGCCGGTCAAAAACGGCGTCATCAGCTTCATGAAGAAGCGGTGCAATTTGCTTTCCGCGTGTGCCTCGGCAGCCCCATGGTGCGGCTCGCTTGCAAACAGCTTGCGGCACATCCACGGGGTGAAAATCAGCGCGATCGCGAGCGAGATCAACATGCCCATGCTCGCGTTGATGGGAATCGGGCCCATATAAGGGCCCATGAGGCCGGACACGAAGGCCATGGGCAGCAGGGCCGCGATGACCGTGAAGGTCGCCAGAATCGTCGGCCCCCCGACCTCATCGACCGCGATCGGGATTATCTCGGTGATCGATCCTTTATCGGTGGCGAGATGACGGTGGACGTTTTCCACGATGACGATTGCATCGTCGACCAAGATGCCGATCGCAAAGATCAGCGCGAACAGAGAGACCCGGTTGATCGTGAATCCCCAGGCCCAGGAGGCGAATAAGGTCGCGGCGAGGGTTACGATGACCGCCGTGCCTACAACGACGGCTTCGCGTTTTCCAACAGCCAGTAAAACCAGCAGAACGACGGAGGCGGTGGCGAACAGGAGTTTTTCGATGAGCTTGGTGGCTTTATCATTCGCGGTGACGCCGTAGTTGCGCGTGACCGCGACTTCGACGCCGGCCGGTATCGTGATGCCCTTGAGCTGTTCGACCCGGCTGATGACGGCCGTCGCGACGTCGATTGCATTGGTGCCGGGTTTCTTCGATATCGCGAGCGTGACGGCAGGGGCCTGGGTGACCGTCGCGATGCCCAGCTTCGCATCGGCGGGGCCCGTGCCGAACCAGGCATACCGGGTCGGCGTCCGTGGCGCCTCGGTGACCACGGCGACATCGTCGAGATAGATTGGTTTGCCGTCGTGTGCCGACACGATGAGACCGCCGACATCGTCACGGCTGGCGAGGAATTGGCCAGCCTGTACGGGGGATACTCGGTTACCGCTCACAACGCCATCGGCCTGACGCACGAGGTTCGCGGCCTCAAGCGCCGCAGCAAGGTCGGCGGTCGTGAGCCCTGCGGCCGTGAGGCGCGCCGGGTCGAGTTCGACTCGTATTATCGGTTCGCTGTCGCCGACCGAGTACACGTTGCGTGTACCGGGTACCCGTTTGATCTCACTCTCGATGGCGCGCGCCACTTGACCGAGTTCATGGCCGCCAAACGTCTGATCGCGGCTCCACAGGGTGAGCGTGACGATGGGGACGTCGTCGATGCCTTTTGGCTTGATCAGCGGCTGCAAGATGCCGACTCCGGCGGGACGCCAGTCCTGATTGGAATAGACGGCGTTGTAGAGCCGTACGATGGCATCATTGCGATGAATGCCCACTTCATACTGCACGGTCAGGACCGCGAGACCCGGTCGCGATACCGAATAGATATGTTTGACCCCCGATATCTCGCCCAGCACCTTCTCCATCGGAGTCGCCACCAAATTCTCGACTTGCTCGGAGCTCGCGCCAGGAAACGGAATCATGATGTTCGCGAAGGTGACGTCGATTTGCGGCTCTTCCTCACGTGGCGTCACGAGAACGGCGAACACCCCCATCAAGAGCGCCGTTAATGCCAGCAGCGGCGTGAGCTGGTTCTCGAGAAAGAACCGCGCCAATCGGCCGCTGAAGCCGAGGGGCTGGGTCATTGCCCGGATACCGCCGGCGCGATGCGCGCGCTCGCGCCGATCGGATCGAGCGCGATGCGTTCGCCGGCGACGAGACCCGAGAGGATCTCGAGTTGGTCGCCGAAACGGTGGCCGGGACGCACGTAGCGAAGCGATACCTGACCACGGCTGTCAATCACGTAGACCCCCGTTACCTCGCTGCGCTCGATGACGGTCGACACCGGAACCAGTATCCGATCTGCCTCGCCGATGACGAGGCCGACCTTGACGTACATGCCGGGCGCCAGATCGAGGGCGCCCGGGGGCAGGTCGAGGCGCGCACGAAACGTGCTCGATGGCGTTGCGACCTCGGGAAAGATCGTGATTTTGGTGGCCGCGATGCGCTGATCACCCACGTAGACCGCCGCTTGCTTGAGCTTGCGCACCTGCATGACGATGCTCTGCGGAATCGTTGTCTCGACGCGCAGGTCTCGCAGGCTAAGGCCGGTCATCAAGGGCGTCCCGGGCCCCACCGTCTCGCCCACCTCGACCAGCCGCTTCGTGACGACGCCACCATAGGGAGCGCGAATCTCGGTATAGCCGACGCCTTCCCGAGCCGTAGTGAGCCCAGCCTCGGCGGCGGCCAAGCGCGCGGCCGCGGCATCCCGGTTTGCCGTCGCCTGGTCGAATTGAGCCTTCGAGACGACGCGGCGCTGGAATAGATCGGATATCCGCTGGTAGCTGGTTGCGGCCTCGGTATTGCGTGCCTTCGCTTCGGTGAGTGCCGCTTGCGCACTTTGAAGCCCGGCGCGCTGTTCGGTTCCTTTGAGCCTTATGATCACGGCGCCTGTGGGAACGACATCGTTGACGTCGTACAGAATCTCCGCAACGCGGCCACTCGTCTGAGCGGCGACCGTCGCCTGATTTACTGCTTCAACGGTACCGTCAACGGAGCGCTCGAGCGGTGTGCGCATCGCCTGAATCACGATGCTCGCGAGCGGCGGGGCCGCCGGACCCGCGGGCTGAGCCGTTTTGCTGCCGCATCCCGCGACGATGAGAAGAAGCCCCGGCAGGGCGATCAACAAACGTGCCGATCGGGATGGCCGCATGGGTAGCGCTCCGCTTTTAGCTGAAGGCTTGGCCGGGCCGCACGCCAAGGCGCTTCAATATGGGCACGAGCGGGCAAAGACCGGTGAACGAAGACTGGAGCAGATTGGCGCCCGCAAATGCCGTGAGCCACAGCCAATTAGGGCTCGCAAAATGAGCCAAAAGCAGACTCACCAGCACGACCGTGCCTGCAAATCTCATGACCCAACGATCAATGCTCATATATATTCCCTCGAACTGAATGGGAGCACTTTATCGAATTCACTGGCGTAGTATATCATAATATGCTAAATTAGCAATTACGGAATAATGAACGTGTCCAATCGGATAAATGGAGGCCGGACATGGCAATAGAGGCGGCGAGTCGTGAAGGAAAAACCCGGCTTCTGCCGGCGATGGCGGCGATTCAGGAGCACGCGACCGAAGCGGCTGCCTTCTTAAAGGCACTCGCGAACGACCAACGTCTCCTGATGCTGTGTTGTCTGCTCGAGGGATCGCTGTCGGTCGGAGAGATCAATGAGCGTGTGCCCTTGAGTCAGTCGGCGCTTTCCCAGCATTTGGGAGTCCTGCGTGACGCGGGCTTGGTAACAACCACCCGCCAATCGCAGACGATCTATTACGCGCTTGCCAAGGGACCCGCCCTCAAGATCATGGAGGTTCTGTATGCGGCGTTCTGCGGGCCCGCGGCCTCGAAGAGATACGCCAAGAAGGCGAAGGGCGGGGCGCGGAAGAAAGACTGAAATAAGACACTGAGAATGGCTTTTTGCCGCGGATTGGCCGTGGCGGATGGTGGAGAGAACTAATGGAGATCATGTCATGAATACCAATGTCGGATCGATCGATCGTGTGGTTCGAGTCGTGCTGGGACTGGCCCTGTTGAGTGCGTTTTTCCTACTAGAGGGTCCGCTGCGCTGGTTGGGGCTGGCGGGCGTCGTGCTGCTGTTGACGGCCGCATTTAGTTTCTGTCCGCTCTACCGGGTGCTGGGACTCAACACGTCTCCAACGGTCCCCAAGCACATGTGAGACGGTGCGGCGAGCACGGACTGACGCGGGCATCGGCGGCGGTCGTCGTCGGATCGCCGTCAAGTTGAAGGTGCGTCTTGCCATAGTGGGCAGAATCGTCGGCGCTACGGGGCCAGAACGGTCGGGGGCCGTGCACCGCAGGTTAGATCGACGGAACTCCAACACTTATAGAACTGCACTTATGTAGATGCGCGTGACACCCAAAAATTCGGAACCCCACCGTCCTTGGGACGAAGCCGCGTCACGCTTTACCGGCGCGATTCCGGAATACTACGAACGGGCTCTCGGTCCCGTGATCTTCGCCGATTTCGCTGACGACATCGCGCATCGAGCTGCTGCCTCGTCCCCGGAGCGGGTGCTCGAGACCGCGGCGGGCACGGGCATCGTCACCCGGCATTTGCGCAATCTGCTGCCGACAGGTTCATGGCTGACAGCAACTGACCTCAACGAAGCAATGCTCGATATCGCGCGGGCGAAGTTCAGGCCCGGGGAGGAGGTCACGTTTATGCCTGTCGATGCCACTGAACTGCCCTTCCGACAGGGCGCCTTCGATGCGGTCGTGTGCCAGTACGGAGTGATGTTCTTTCCGGACAAGGCCCGATCGCATCGCGAGGTCCGGCGCGTATTGGCGAGGAACGGCCACTACGTGTTCAACGTGTGGGACTCGCATGCCCACAACGCCTTCGGTCGCCTAGCGCACGAGACGGTGGTTCGGCTTTATCCCCATGACCCGCCGTCATTTTTCCAAGTGCCCTTTGGCTACCACGATACCGATGCAATCACGGAGTCGTTGATCGATGCAGGATTTACCGACATCAAGGCGACTGTCGTACGCCTGGAAAAACAAGTGGCGGATCCTGCGCTTTTTGCGCGCGGCCTTATTTGCGGCACGCCGATGATCGACCAGATACACGCGCGCGCCGGCGCGGAACCGGAGCGGCTCATTGAGGCACTGACTGACGCGTTCATCCATGAGCTGAGGCTCGGCGAGCATCCCTTGCACATGCAGGCGATCGTATTCGAAGCCGCATGAATGTGCCGTCCTGCCTGTCTCAACGATGACGGTCCGGCTTCGAGGGTTGGACGTGCGTCGCCTCCATCAGTCGCGAGAAAAAATGCGGGGATCGCCGAGATCGGACATGGCCACGGCTTCCATCACGACAGGTTGCGCCAGGAGCCACCGTTAACACTTGCGCGAATCCGTGTCGGAGCATCCAGTGGCGAGCCATGCCGCGCGCAGCGATTTCGCAACCAGACAGATCTTTAAAGGCCACCTTTAATGTTGTATTCGCAGACCTTTAATATTGGTCTTGCACGCTATCCACAGAGTCGTTTTCGGGTGGTAGATCGAACCCGAAGGTTATCATGTTATTCCACGCTACCAACTATTCAGTGACGGCGAGTGCGCGCAAAGTGGTCGGTCGATACTCTCCGGAGGAAATCTACTCGACCAAGCGCGAACAGATCGAGCGGGAATTCCGCGACGAAGTTTCCCAAAAGCTCGAGGGCAAGCATGTGCAAGTAAATGCGGTGCTCATTCGTGAAGTTCACCTGCCGCCCGCGGTGCAAGCGGCGATTCAGACGAAGCTAAAAGAGGAACAAAAGGCGCCTGAAATGGAGTTCGTGCTCGAGCGAACCAAACAGGAAGCCGTGCGCAAGCACATTGAGGCGATGAGCATAGCGGATTATCAGTCGATCATCAGCAAGGGGTTGAACGCTCAGGTGAAAGGTGGGCTACCGGTGATCTTGAACACTGCGAGTGGCATTCCTGCGCAGGTAGCTGGTCGGTGATAAGCGTGGAACGGTGCAAAGCCAAGCGACCTTGCCCCCTGGTTGGCTGTTCCGATACCGCGATGATCGCTATGCCACGTGGAAACTTTGTTGAATCGCTGTTACCGCTGCTCGCGGTTATTGCGGTCGGTTGCACCACGGTGGGTTCCGGGATTGGCTACACCGCGTCTGGTGCAAGCGGAACCACATTTAGCTGGAAGAGTGCCAATCTCGTTTCTGGAACCATGAAAGCCACGTTGGCGGACGGCACCAAGTATAGCGGAAAGTATTATCAGATCGCGCGCGATGCAAAAGTCGACAGCGCGAAGCTTTTTTCCGGGTGGTATTCGGGCTGGGGCGAAACCGATTGGGGTGTGGGGGCTTCCCCGGACTTCGTCACCGAATACACGGACCGCGTCGTTGCGAATCTCACCTCGCCGAGCGGCTCCCACATGAGATGCGGAATTCAGCTCGCCTCTCCATCCAACGGAATGTACGGCGGAGGCAGTGGCGAGTGTCAAATACCCGGAGGAGACGCGATTGATGTAAGGTTTCCTCCCAGTTGAAATTGGCGTCGGACGCGAGGGTCCTGCCTAAGGGTATTGACTGCATAGCGGGTTTCGATGCGAGCACCCTGTATAACTCTTCCCACGATGCGCTGAAAGGGATCGGGAATCATGATTTGAAGCGGGAAGAAACGATTCCCTAAGCGCCGCACGGGCGATCAAATGCCGGGCTAAGCGTGCCAATGTCTCGTTAGCGAGCCCCTGGTCCCAGGCCCAGCCAGGCAATTCCCAGCGGTAGATGCTTTCCTGGCGCTGCGCCGGAGAGCAGGAAGGAACGCCGAGTTACCTTTGCCGTAAGTCGCTTCTCCTTACTGCGGAGTCGGCACCTACTAAACGGCTACGGAAGCGCCGGAAGCTGGAGCGTTGGCACGGGCGGCTCGGAATCTGATGGCGGCGCCGGGTCATCAATTGTTGGAGACCGCTGATCATCCACACGGGCGCCGTATCCAAAATGGCGACCTGGAGGTCCGACGAGATAGCTGGGTCCCCAGTCGCGGGAATTGTCGTAGACCCTGTAAACATGGAGGTCATAATTCCTGCGAACGTCGTCACTGTATCCGGCGCTGATTGCACAGCCACTGGACAAAGCGAACAATGCAATCGCGCTGACATACCTGATCAGGAGGCCGATCGTGCTCACATATATGAGTCGTCGTCGATTATAGAGCTTCATTTGGCTGACCTCAGCATGTGTCTTCGGTCGAGTCGCTTCCTCCAATGCAAGTAGGCCCACCCTACGGTTGCGCCGACAATTAATGCTACGGGTATCGGATTAAGATCTTTCAAGGGCAGGATTAGAATACGATGAGAGCTGTCTTGGGGCGCCCCCCGGAGTCCTCAGGGGTGTCGTGGATGGCTCAGCCGTGGAGGGCATCCGATGAGGACAGGCGTCGAGCGACAGGGTCTTTCATCGCAGGAGGCGGCGCGACGACTGGCGCAGATCGGACCCAATGCGGTCCTCGAGGCGCATGTCTCTCCCGTTACAAGAATTGCACGCCGCTTCTGGGAGCCGGTGCCCTGGATGCTCGAGGCCGCCATAGTTCTGCAGTTGGCCATCGGCGAGCGCGTCGAGCCCCTGATCATCGGTGCGCTGCTGATATTAAACGTTGCCCTCGGAGTCATTCAGGAGGGACGCGCCGGCGAGGCATTAGCTGCGCTCAAGTCGAAGCTCGCGTTGAACGCCTTCGTCAGGCGCGACGGACAATGGATCGAAATACCGGCTGCCGGTCTGGTTCCCGGTGACATCGTTCGGCTCGCTCTCGGTGGCGTTGTTCCGGCGGACGCGCATCTCCTCGACGGCTCGGTGCTTCTTGATCAGGCAATGCTCACGGGCGAGTCGGTCGCGCTCGAGACCGGAGCCGGAAAGACGGCATATGCCGGTGCGCTCGTGCGCCGGGGGACGGCCACCGCGGAGATTACCGCGACCGGTGAACGCACGTACTTCGGCAAGACCGCGGAGCTGGTGCGTATCGCTCATGCAGAAAGCGGCGAGCAAAAAGCCGTGCTTGGCGTCGTCCGCAATCTGGCGGTGTTCAACGGCGCCATCGTGGTGCTGCTAGTGACCTATGCACACTCCATTTCAATGCCCGTCAATCACATGATTCCCCTGGTATTGACCGCGCTGCTCGCTTCGGTTCCAGTTGCGTTGCCGGCGACCTTCACGCTCGCTGCGGCGTTGAGCGCTCAGGCGCTTACAAAAAGGGGAGTATTGCTGACCCGACTCACGGCAATTCACGAAGCGGCCACCGTCGATGTCCTATGTGCGGACAAAACCGGCACTCTCACGCGCAACGAGCTACTGGTCACCACGGTAAAACCGATGACGGACAATCTTCGGGAAGATGAGGTCCTCGCCTGGGCTGCCCTGGCCAGCTCCGATTCCGGGCAAGACCCGCTGGACAGCGCCATCCGCGCAGCGGTACTTGCCAAGGGATCCCCAATTCTCCAATCCAAAGTACTGGAGTTCACGCCGTTCGATCCGGCAACCAAGACCTCGGAGGCGCTGATTACCGATGAGCGAGGCGTTGAGCAGCGCATTATAAAGGGAGCGCCGGCGGCGATCGCCGCGGTCGCGCCATTCGAAGCCGGAGCTACAGCGGAATCGGACAAATTGATGGGGCAAGGCTACCGGGTGCTGGCGGTCGCCGGGGGTCCGCCTGGGCACCTTGCGCTGATGGGATTGATCGCCCTCAGCGATCCGCCGCGGCCGGATTCGAAGGCCCTGCTCGCCGATCTGCGCTCGATGGGCGTACACACCGTAATGGTCACGGGCGATGCCGCGCCCACGGCGGCAACTGTCGCTGCAGCCATCGGGCTCGAGGGGCCGCTCTGTCCCCCGGGGGCCATCCCCGATCGCGTCAGACCTGAAGATTTTGCCGTCTATGCGGGGGTTTTTCCGGAGGACAAATTCCGGCTCGTAAAGGCGTTGCAGCGCAATGGGCACGTCGTTGGCATGTGCGGTGATGGCGCCAACGACGCACCCGCGTTGCGCCAGGCGCAGATGGGCATAGCCGTCTCGACGGCAACCGACGTCGCTAAATCCGCGGCGAGCATGGTGCTGACGGAACCCGGACTGGAAGGCATTGTGACCGCGATCAAGGAAGGCCGATGTGCCTTTCAGCGCATCCTCACCTACACGCTCAATGCGCTCGTGAAGAAGTTCGAGCTTGTGCTGTTTTTGGGGGCCGGGCTGGTAATGACGGGGCACTCGATATTGACGCCTATGCTGATGGCTCTGCTGCTGATCACGGGGGATTTTCTCACCATGTCACTGACTACGGATCGGGCAACGCCGTCGCCGGCACCCGACAGCTGGCGCGTTCGCCGCATCACTGCGGCCGCGGCAATTCTTGGATTGTGCGGATTGACATTTGCCGTCGGTGTGATTGCTACCGGAAAACACGTTCTAGGTTTCGAGATCGCAGAACTGCGAACTCTTGCCTTCATCACGCTCGTCTTCGCCGGTCAAGCAACCATCTATGTCGTCCGCGAGCGCCGGCACATGTGGCATTCCCGCCCAGGGCGTTGGCTCGTGGTGTCTTCCTTATTGGATCTTGGCATCGCAGGTGCCCTGGCAGTCAGCGGTACCCTCATGGCACCGCTCAGCGCTTTGACAATTGCCGCGGTGCTTGGCGGAGCGATGGTGTTTTCAGTGCTCTTGGATGCCGTCAAGCAGGTGACGTTCAAGTGCCTCAAAATCGCTTGACGAGACTGCCCGATCCACATGCCGCATGGCACCCTGGTGCCGCCTACCAAGAACCGGTTCGCGGCGCAGTTCCGAGGGGCGAGGCTGTCGGCGGTTTTACGCGGTTCGCGTGAACACGACCGGCGATAGCGGCAGGGACACGCGAATCGTCGTGCCCTCATTGCGCCTGCTGTCAATATTCAACTCGGCTCCGATGAGCTCCGCCTGTTCGCGAAGTCCGATGATACCGTAATGGCCGGGTAGGAGTGTTTGAGGGTCGAAGCCAATGCCGTTGTCCTGGATGCGTAACTCCATGTGAGTGCCATCGATCATCTGCAATTGGACGATCACCCGCGTTGCCCTTGCGTGCCGCTCGATGTTTCGAAACGCCTCCTGCGCAATCCGCAAGAAAGTCTCGCCGCGCTCATCGCCAAAGCGCGCAGCCTCTGGATCCGCGCTGAATTCACCGGACAAACCCGTATGATCGATAAATTTTTCAAACGCACTAGCCAGTGCCGGACCCAGGCCTGTTTCGCGCACGGCATTCGCGCGCACTTGGGTGATTGCACTGCGCGCTTCAGCGAGGCCTTGTCGAGCCACTTCCTCGGCGCGCGCCAGTTCTGCGGTCAGCGAGGTGGGGTTCCGTGAGTGGAGCCTTCGAAGCAATCGAATCTCGCTCAGAATCGCCATCATCGAATGGGCGAGCGTATCGTGCAGATCTCGGGCGATCTTCAGCCGTTCCCGTACGATCGCCGCATAGCGCGATTCTTCGGCAAGGCGCTCCACTTCATGCGTCCTCACCGCGACGCGCCGCTCGAGCTCGCGCCGTTCTTCTTGAAGGTCTCCCAGAATCTTGGCGAATGCGCGTCCGAGCTGCGCGGCTTCGTCAACGCCGCCGGGGACCTCGATTTTGGCGGTCTCGTCTTCTCCCACCTCATTAACGGAGCGGGCAAGTTTCTTCAGCCGTCGAGTGAGATGTCGCGCACCCAGCGCGCCCACCAGCGCGGTGAGGGCACCAAGGCACAGCGAAACCCATATGATCCGAATCGCCACGGCATCTGCGCGCAGGTATACGCGTTCATTGGGTTCGCTCAATTGCACCTGCCAGCCAAGCGCGGATATCTCCTTGGTGGCGCTCAAGGGTGCGCGCGATACCAGTACTTGCTGACCGGCCGGAAGGGATTCAAATTGCGGGGCGGTAGTCATGGTGTCCAATGATCCGGGGGACGATTGCGCGACGCCCTTTGCCGCATTGGGAACGCCGCTCCAAGGTTTACCCCTCATCTCCTTGGGTCCCACGAGCACGATCTGGTCGCGATCGAGGACGAAGGCCTGAGTGGCGATTTGGGAGCCCGCTTCGTCGGTAAGGCGCTGAGGATGATGAGCCGCGCGCTGCCAGCTCAGGTGAACCGCGATGACACCCACGATGATTCCCGCCTCGTCGCGCACCGGCATGGCGAGGTCGCCGAGCGCGGCGGTGGTCACGGCGGACGCTTGTCGGCGCTCGGCGCTCTCAATGACCCCGAGCCAAGGTCCCTTATGTCCCGTCAAGAACCATGGGGCGGCGCCAACGTTGATCCCTCTCTGCAACGCGCCGTTGGTGCCGATGACCACGCCGTTGGAGTCCGCTATGGCAATCCAGTCGAGTTGCGGGTAAGCGCTCAGCAGCTCCTCGAAGACGTCATTCAGCCTATTGGTTCGGTCGGCGATGCTGGTCGCTCGTAAAATGCGGCCGGCCGCGCGAATGGCATCGAGGCGTGCAGCGAGTGCTTGACCCAAATCGGAGCTCAGTTGCTCCGTTTCAAGCGACAGGCGCCGTACATGCTGTTCGAATACGGTTTGTCGGGCAATGCTTCCAACCCAGACGGCTGCCGCGATGGAAAATGTGGCCGCCAAGACGATGATCAACCAAATGGTGCCGGATTCCAGACTTCGCCGCGGGTCGATAGTCCAGAGGAATGATCTCAGCTTGGCAGCGGTAACCGAGTTAGCCATAAAGTCCGGTCAAGTCGTGACTAAAGTCACTTCCAAACGATGGTACACGAGAGGCATGATTAGGCTTAGTGGAAGTTGTCTCTGCCAGGGTTCGAGGTTATGGCGCGCCATCGCCGACCGGCGCGTCCGCAACCAAGGGGCCGCAGGCGGTGAGCTCAAGGACGTCAGGAGCCGGTATGAGGTCTGTATCGTGACGCTGGACGAGAAAGCCAAACCCGCGGCGATTCGGATCGTCATCGCCGAGGATCAAGCGCACGTGCGTCGGAGCGCCGCGCATTTGCTCTCGTTCGAGCCCGACATGGAAGTGGTGGGCCAGGCGTGCAACGGCGCCGAAGCGGTGGAGCTCGCGCGGGTTTTGCACCCGGACGTGGTTTTGATGGATTTACACATGCCTCTCAAAAGTGGAGTGGCTGCCACCCGGGAAATCATCGGACTCCTCCCAGCCACGCAGATACTGGTGCTGACGACGCTCGATGACGACGAAACGGTATTCGAAGCGGTACGCGCAGGCGCCCATGCGTATCTCCTGAAGGATGCGGCCGAAGA
The DNA here is from genome assembly GCA_963758145.1 of uncultured Gammaproteobacteria bacterium. Lineage (GTDB taxonomy): Bacteria > Pseudomonadota > Gammaproteobacteria > Steroidobacterales > Steroidobacteraceae > Bog-1198. The sequence goes on along the minus strand of CAVWUK010000006.1, from coordinate 54,048 downwards.
CGAATTGCTCGAGACCATCCGCGCGCTCAAGCGGGGCGAGTCGCGCTTGACGCCGCAGATCGCGCGTAAGGTGATGGATCAGTTTCGACGCCTCGCGTTGGTCTCACGAGCGGCGCCGATTCGCGAGGATGCGGAACCGCATCCCATATCCGAGAATGCACCCGGCGGCACCCTCAGTACTGAATCCCTGAACGACAAGGAAGATAAGATATTGCAGCTCATCTCCGAGGGCATGAGCAATCGGCAGATCGCCGATGCCATGTTTCTCGCCGAGGGGACCATCAAGAATTATGTCAGCCGGATCATGGAAAAGCTCCACGCCAATACCAGGACCGCACTCGCCATCATATCCAAGGGGCAGTCGAGTCAGAAATGACCGGGACGAATGCCGGGCAAACCAGTCACACGAAATGACTTTAGTCACTATCGAAAGTGACTTTAGTCATGCGTGTTCGTGACTTTCGGCGGCTGACGATCGAGAACACGTGGTCTATATTGCGGACATGGCTTCGAAGGATCCTGCATGTCTGTCGTTGAAATTGCGCTGAAACGCCCTTACACCGTCGTCGCCACGCTGATTCTCATCAGCTTGATGGGGATTGGGGCGGCCTTGCGCATGCCCGTCGATATCTTTCCGGAAATCGATATCCCGGTGGTCGCCGTGGTCTGGACCTACAACGGCATGAGTGCGGAGGACATGCAGAACCGTATATTAACACTGCATGAACGCCAGCTCGCTTCCCTCGTTGACGACATCTCGCGCATCGAGGCCGTGAGCTATGAAGGCGTGGGGGTAGAAAAGATCTACCTTCATGAAGGAGCTGATGTGACGCGCGCCGTCTCGCAGCTTGCCAGCAGCGCCTTGGTGGTTCTCAAATACATGCCGCGGAACATCACTCCGCCCCTGGTGCTGCGCTATGGAGCGACGGATGTGCCCATCATCCAGCTCAGCCTCTCCAGCAAATCACTGCCCGACACCAAGCTCAACGATTTGGGTCAGAACATCATTCGACCTGCGCTAGCGGTGGTTCATGGGGCGGAGGTTCCCTACCCCTACGGCGGAAAGCCGCGCGTGATCATGGCGGATTTGGACTCGCAAGCACTGCAGGCCCGGGGTTTGTCGGCGTCGGATGTGAGTTCGGCTTTACAACATCAAAACGTCATCCTTCCGGCCGGCGATGTGAAGATCGGAGACAAGGATTACACGCTGGCGATGAACAATTCGCCGGACGTCATCGAAACCATCAATGCATTTCCCATCAAGCAAATCGATGGACGAACGGTATTCATGCGTGATGTGGCACATGTGCACGACGGATTTCAGGTGCAGACGAACTCCGTGTCGGTCAACGGCACTCCCGGCGCGCTCATGACGATTCGAAAAACCGGCGGCGTGTCGACCCTGGCGGTGATCGATGGTGTGCGCGCGGCGCTGGTTGACATCAAAAAGGTTCTGCCCAAAGACGTGACGGTCAAGGCCTTGTTCGATCAGTCGGTATTTGTCAAGGCGGCCCTCAACAGCGTGCTTCTGAGCGCGTGCATGGCGGCGGCGTTGACCGCGCTCGTGATCATCCTATTTTTGGGCAATGTCCGGCTGTCGGTGATCATTCTTGCAGCAATTCCGCTCTCGATCATCACCGCGGTACTGTTCATCAATTTGACCGGCCAAACACTCAACACCATGACACTGGGTGGATTTGCACTGGCCATTGGAATTCTGGTCGACAATGGCACAGTGGTCATCGAAAACATCGAACGCCATGTTGCCATGCGCGAACCGCTCCATCAGGCGATCGTGACAGGCGCCAATGAGGTGGCAGTACCCACATTTCTATCCACGCTGTGTATTTGTATTGTGTTTGTTCCCGTGTTCTTGCTTCAAGGCACGGCAAAATATCTATTCTCCCCGCTATCCCTCTCCGTGATCGGATCGCTGCTGGCAAGCCTGGCACTCTCGTTCACGATGGTGCCGGTACTGTTTAATCATTTAATGCGCCGTGCGGTTCATGAATTCGCCGAGGAGTCCACCCTCAAGTCGGCGGAAGCGCAGGCTTTGGGCAAGAATTTCCTGGTCAGGTTTCAAGCGCGCTTCGAACGGGGGTTCGAGCGATTTCGCGAGAGCTATCGCAGCACCTTGTCTTGGGCACTGTCTCAAGCGCGTCTGACGGTCGCGGCGTTCGCCGCGTTGATGGTCGTTTCCCTGCTCCTCTTTCCGTTGCTGGGACGAGATTTCTTTCCACAGGTCGACGCCGGGCAAATGCGTCTGCACGTCAGGGCGCCGCCGGGGACTCGATTGGAGCGAACCCAACAGTATTTTGCCGAAGTCGAGGGACAGATCCGCAAATTGATCGGAAGCGATCAAATCGATGTGATGTTGGATAACATCGGTTTGCCCTATAGCGGCATCAACATTGCCCTGAGCGATTCGGCCACCGTGGGACCCATGGATGGCGAGATACTCATTTCGCTGAAGGAAAAACACACCCCGACCGCGAAGCTCATCGCCATGCTGCGCCGCGAGCTGCCGGCGCGTTTTGCGCAACTTCAGTTCTTCTTTCAACCCGCCGACATCGTCGACCAAGTCCTAAATTTCGGTCAGCCGGCGCCTATCGACGTCAGAATCTCGGGGCCCGATCAAGATGCGGCGTTTGCGCTGGCTTCGAAAATAGCACGCGCGTTGAGGCGAGTAGCCGGAGTCGTTGATTCGCATGTGTTTCAAGTGCCCGACGCGCCCGCGCTGACCATAGATCTGGATCGTGCTCTGGCGACTCAGACAGGGGTGACGCAGGAAGAGGCGGCCAACAATGTTTTGGTGGCCACCAATTCGAGCGCGCAGACGGCGCCGAATTTTTGGGTGGATCCGCGCAACAGCGTGAGCTATCCACTCGTGGTTCAGGTGCCGACCTATCGTATCCGCTCATCGCAAGATCTGCAGACGATGCCGGTGACCTCGGGAGCCGGGACGACGTCGGGGCAGTTGCTGCTGAATTTGGCATCCTTTGGTCGCGAAGCGGTGCCCATGGTGACCTCACAGCTGAATATTCGCCCCGTATTCGACGTGCATGCTGACGTCCAGGGACGAGATTTGTATGGGGCCGCCCACGACATCGATCTGGTGTTAAAGGAGCATCGTCCGGACGCCTCGAAGGCGTTGACGGTGACTCTAAGCGGGCAGGTGGAGACCATGCGCGAGAGTTACACCGGGTTGTTCACGGGCATCGCGCTCGCCATTATCCTCGTGTATTTGTTCCTGGTCATGAATTTTCAAAGCTGGCTGGACCCCTTGATCGTGCTCATGGCAGTTCCTTTTGCCCTAGGTGGCGTTCTCTGGATGCTGTTTCTTTCTCAAACGCCGATGAGTGTGCCGGCGCTCATGGGAACACTCATGTGCATCGGTTTGACGACGGCGAACAGCATTCTAGTGGTGAGCTTCGCCAATCAGCGCATGGCAGCCGGCGACAACCCTATGCGCGCCTCAATCAGCGCCGGTTACACGCGACTTCGGCCGGTACTTATGACGGCAGGGGCGATGATTGTCGGCATGGTCCCGATGGCGTTGGGCATTGGGGAAGGTGGCGAACAGAACGCGCCCCTGGGCAGGGCGGTGATTGGCGGCCTGTTGTTCGCGACGTTTGCGACGCTGATCTTCGTGCCCACGATGTACAAGCTCTTGCGCCGCCATCGGGCTGCCGTTACTGATTCGGACATTACAGGTAGAGCCAATGCAATCGCATGATCCAGGTGACGCCGCGAAGCCGCCCCCGGTGAGCGAGACGCCCGTGCACGGTAAGTATCCCGATGACATATCCCGCAGCGAAGATACGGAGGTGTCTACGAGCTTCGATCCGGAGACCGGCCGACGTGCGAAGACCGGCGTGCGCATAGCGGCGATATGTTTGCTGGCTGGCTTTGCGATCGTGATGGTCGTTCGGTATTTTCATGCGCACGGCGTCTCAAAGGCAGGGGAGATCGCTTATTTGACGCCACCCCCCGTGGATGTGGTCATTGCCCAGCCGGCGACCAAGGGACTGGATCTGGTCCTTCCGGGGGAGACGGCGGCGTGGTACGAAACAACGATCTATGCACGCGTGAATGGTTACGTCGCAAGGTGGTTGGTGGATATCGGTGATCACGTCAAAAAGGGCGAGGTCCTCGCCATCATCGAGACACCTGAGCTCGATGCCGAGTTGGAGGCCGCTCGTGCGCAGCTAAAAGCATCGGAGGCGCAAGTGGGCGCCCGCAAGGCTGAAGCGGAATTCAGCAAAACGACCAACGAGCGCTGGCGCGATTCACCTAAAGGGGTCGTGTCCGAGCAAGAGCGGGAGTCGAAGAAAGCGGACTACGAAAGTTCCGTCGCGCGCCTCTATGCCGCCGAGGCGCAAGTCAATCTGGACAAATCCAAAGTCGATCAATACAACGCCTTGACCGAATTTAAACAGGTAAAGGCTCCTTTCGACGGGACCATCACCGAACGTAAGATCGACATCGGCAACCTCGTGACGGCAGGAAGCGGGTCGACGACCACACCCCTGTATCGCATGGCGCAAACGGACCCGTTGCGCATCTTCGTCGACGTGCCGCAGAGCGCCGCCGGAGAGCTAATGAACGCCGGGGTGCCGGCCGAGATACGCGCAAGTGGTGCGGTGGGGGGTGTTTTCTCGGGAAAGATAGCCAGATCCGCCCAGTCGATCAATGCGCAGGCCCGCACCATGCGAGTGGAAGTCGACATGCCCAATGCCAGTCACGCGCTGGTGCCGGGAATGTACGTGAACATCGCTTTCAGGCTGCCTCCTCTCGGATTAGTCGAGGTCCCGGCGGCCGCTTTGATATTCCGCGCCTCCGGTACGCAAGTCGCACAGGTCGATGCCAACGGCAAGGTCCAATTTGCCAATGTCGTGATCGCCCGTGATAACGGGAGCTTGGTCGAATTGGCTTCGGGCGTGCGGCCAGGCGATAGGCTGGTGTTGAACATCAGCAGCCAAATCGCCGCGGGTCAAACCGTCGCCGTCAACGACTCCGATGGGGCTAAGAAGGCCCTTCGCGCAAAGCGCTGAGAGGCATGGCGTGAACGCGTTGCGGCTAATGTTTTTCGGGGTGGTCACGGGATTGGCGGCCTGTGCGGCGGGCCCGAATTACCGCGCACCGGAATCGGACGAACCGCCGAGCTTTGCGGCGAGCGCGAGCGCACATCCGGTGGTTTCCTCCGCTCGGGGGGTGCCTGCGCCGGATCTGGCGACTTGGTGGCGCTCCTTGAATGATGAGGAACTGAATCTGCTCGTCGATCGCGCGATCAAGTCCAATTTGGACCTGGAAATTGCGCTCGACAGATTGCAGCAGGCACGCACGTACGAGGCGGTGATCGTCGGCTATGCATTGCCGGAAATAGACGCAAGCGGGGCCGCAGGGCGGGGGACCGGAACCGACCTTACGCGTGGCCGGGCCGAGCAAGAGTTGGTGTCGGCCGACAACACCAGCGGGCTGACGCATATCAACACGATTGTCGGATTCGATGCGGTTTGGGAGCTCGATCTATTCGGAAAATTTCGCAGGGAATTCGAAGCAGCACGGGCGGACACCGAAGCGGCGCGCGCCGCACGCTACGATGTCCTGACTTCTGTCGTTGCCGACGTGGTGCGTGCTTACATTGATCTGCGCGGATTTCAAGTTCGTGCCGAGATACTGCACAAGGCGAGCGATGTGCTGCGCGAGTCGCTGCGCATCGTCAGTATCCGCTATGAACGCGGGATCACCAACGAACTCGACGTGGCCCTGGCTACCCGCGAACTCGCGACGCTCGAGGCCGAGATTGCGCCGGTGGAAGCGCAAGTAAACGCGGCGCAGTACGCGCTGGCGGTGCTTGTTGGCGAATACCCGGAGAACATGGTGCAAGAGCTCTCCAAGCCCGATCTCATTCCAACGATGCCTGCCCCCACCGCACCCGGTGTTCCGCTCGAACTTCTAAAGCGCCGACCTGACATACAAGTAGCGGAGCGCCAACTCGCTGCGGCGACCGCGCGAATCGGTGTTGCAACCGCGAACCTTTTTCCCCAAGTGGCCCTCATCGGTTCGATCGGCAACCAGACCCAGGGCTGGGGAGCTCTTCCAAACGTCAGTAAACATATTTGGTCGTTCGGCCCGGGAGCGGTGTGGCCATTGCTCGATTTCGGTGCGCTCGATGCCGAGGTCGACATCGCCCACTTGGAGGCGCGCGCGAGCCTGGTGAATTACAGAAAAACCATCCTAAATGCCGTGCAACAAGTGGATACGTCTCTTGACGCCTATGAAGCACAACAAGTTCGCATGGAGAAATTGAGCACTGCGATGATTGCGGGTGAACGCGCCGTTGACTTGGCAACCCGCAGATACAACAGGGGCCTCACGGATTTTCTCAATGTCGTCGACGCCGAACGCCAATTCTATGACCTACAAGAGCAATATGCAGAGGCTCAGGTTACCCAAGGTGAGCAGTTCGTACAGCTCTACAGAAGCCTTGGGGGAGGGTGGCAAAATTATCAATCGGTCCCGGCTATCCGCCGCCCTCAGCCCGCGATCATCGCCGCATTCCGGCGCACTCTTACCAGTTCAGCGCCGTGACAGGCGATCTTGCGCGTGATGGAGCGCGGTGCGCGATTGGGGGCATCACGAACCTCATCCTTGGACGATCGCCTGTAAGGCCTTCATGATGAGCAACAAATGGTACAGGTCGCCTCCTCCTTGCCGCAGTCGAAGCGGTCGAGCATGTGCCACGATTGTGCCTTGGTGAGCCCGGGAAAAACGTTTATTTTTCCTATAGTTGCGGCCCGACATCTCTTGAAGGGCAAACAAGGGCGTTCGATTCTGCACTTGCCGCCATAACCGCCCGGCAGTACCAAATGCCGAATTGCTATTCGACCGCGAGTGAGGCCTCGACTACGGTGGTCGAATAGACCCTGAGTCGAGGAGATTTCGATGGCGGAGAGCTTGGTGCAAAGCCGGGGCGGATTGTCCGCCGGGAATCCGCAGCGCTCGGAGCTGATTCGAACCGAAGACTGGTGGGCCATTTGGATCGGTCTGGGATTGATCGCCGCGGCGGTCGGATTGTTTTCGGCGGGCGCCTCGCTGAAGTGGCTCGCGGTGGCGCCGCAGAAATGGAGCCATGGTGCGGATTGGATCGGGCAGCTGCGCGGGCAGGGCGTGCGCTATTTGGCACTTTTCCTCCTGTGGGCCACTGTGTTCGGCATCGGCGCCGCCGCTCTCGGCATCAAGCTCTCGAGATTCGTGACGGCGTTCGCGGCGCTGTATGCAGCGGCGGCGGCGATCTATTTTCTGGGCCTGTGGGACCAAGCGGCGCATTACAACTTGGAGCCGCCGCTGGTGGCTCTGGGGTTGGGACTGCTGATCTCCAATACGATCGGCGTGCCGGGATGGCTCGAGCCGGCGCTGCGCGTGGAGTTCTACATCAAGACGGGCATCGTGCTGCTGGGCGCAAGCCTGCCCTTGACGCTGTTGGCATGGGCGGGACCCGTGGCGATGTTGCAGGCCGCGATCGTTTCGCTGGCGACCTTCGGCGTCATCTATTTCAGCGCCGTGAAGTTAGGCCTCGATAGGCGCCTGGCGGCGACTCTCGGAACCGGTGGCGCGGTCTGCGGTGTTTCGGGAGCCATCGCGGTGGGAGGCGCCGTCGGCGCGAAGAAACAAGAAGTGTCGATAGCCATTTCGCTGGTCGTCGTATGGGCCATCGTGATGATTTTCGCCCTGCCGCTGACCGCTCGCGCGCTTCATCTTTCGACCGGCATCGCCGGCGCCTGGATCGGCACATCGGAATTCGCCGATGCAGCGGGACTCGCCGCCGCTCAAACCTATGGCGGCTACGCGGGTACGGTGCCCGGGATTTTGGGTCAGGGCGATGCAGCCGTTGCGGCGTTCACGCTGATGAAGGTGGTCGGAAGGGATGTGTGGATCGGCGTGTGGGCGTTCGTGTTGTCCTTGATCGCAACCACCCGCTGGGAGCGCACGGGGATCGACAACAGAACCGGCGCCGGCGAGATTTGGCGGCGCTTCCCCAAATTCGTGCTGGGCTTTCTGGCGGCCTCGCTGATCGTGACGCTGATTTCCCGCGGTTATACCTACCCCGAATACAAGAAGGATGTGGTGCCATCGCTGGTCGCACCGCTCCAGGCGCTCAGAACGTGGGCCTTCACGTTCGCGTTTCTCAGCATCGGGCTCAGCACTCGCGTGCGCGAATTCGCGGCAGTCGGGGCCCGACCCTTCTATGCGTTCACGATCGGTGTCGTGGTCAACGTGCTCCTGGGCTACGTGCTTTCGACCCAGGTGTTCGCGGCGTTTTGGGATCGGCTCGGACAATGAGTCGCGGCGCCGCGCTCGATTGCCATGGCTGCGGGCACTTCAATGGGCGCGCCGGGGATATCGAAGCCGCATTCCCCGGACTCGCGAGTTTGAGTTCCGCGTTCGCATCGGTGCGCGCGCAGGATGGATTGTGCGCACGGCACGAGCGCTACGTCGCGGCCTCGAGCGTCTGCGACCATCACTCGGGCCGGATTATTGCGCGTGCGGGCAAGGACGAACCAATGGCGCCCGCGGCTTTCGCGGCCTCGGTGACCGCCTCGTTCAGGCGCCGGCCGTAGCCATTTGGCCGCGGTGGCGGTCGCCGGAATGCTCACCAGGGCGATCAATCAGCTGGATGATCGTATCGGCGGCCCGATCCGCTTGCACGCGTAACTCGGGAACAGCCGTTGACTCCCAAAGATCGGCCTTGCGGAGGGAGCCGATTAAGACGAGGTCTTCGATGACTTTGCCATCGACAACCGCCTGGCCGTTGGGGGTGCTGCGCGCGCCAAGACCCAGCGGGTCTTCCTCCAAGTGCCCGGTGTCGATGAGCTTCGCGATACTCGACGGGAATCCGTATTCGCGTCCAGAGCCGGGAGCCGTACAGTTGACGATCCAGTCGAATCTGAGCGACTCTTGAACGGACTCGCCTCGCCGGCGCACGGTGAGGGTTGCGCCGCCGAGATCGCCGCGCGCAGAGAGAATCCGCGCTGCGGCCGCGTTGAATATGCCGCGACTTGCGGCCACTCTGACTTCCTCGGCAACCGAGGGTGCCATTCGGTGGCGCATGACCTCCCAGAAAGCTCTCGTGTGGCGCAGAAAGCGGTTTCTCTCGCAATGGGGTAGCGCCCCCCAGATTGCCGAGATAGGGGGCCGCAATCCGTCGATGACCTGCCGCCAATCCTGGCCCGCAGATTCGGCTGCCAGGATCGCGCGGCGGATCCTCCGAGTGAGGGCCCGAGTCGACATTTCGGCACCGGCGCGCAAGCATGGCTCGAGCCAGTCCCGCGGATCGATCGGCGTCAGCGGGGCCGGAGCGTGCGCCGACGGTAATAATCCACGTCGTGAAAAAGCCATCACGGGAGCGCGCCGCGCCGAGCCGCCGAGGGACTGCAGGACGTCTATCGCGGTCAGCCCCGTCCCCAGCAGGCACACGGACTCATCGGCCTCGATCGACTCACTTTCTTTGCAGTGAACGCACCAGCCGCGGGCGCCTCCACGCTCGATGGCATCCGCTTCCCGACGGCGGATGTCGACACTGATCTGCGGCCCAGCCTGCGCAATCGCGTCCAGAAACGTTGCGCGCAGATACTCCCCGTAAGTTCAGCACGAACGACGACCAATACGGAATATGGATCAGCTAATAACCGCTTGATCCCTTAGAGACAGCGCTCGCCGAACAACGCCTCCTTCGCCTGGGGGCATGGGTCTCCGCTGGAATTTCAATCGCATCGGCTGCATCCGGCGGCACTGGCTCGCGCGGCACTCAACTCAGGTGCGGGTAGCTCCGCCTGCCCTCGGATCTGGTGGTGTGTTACCGCACCGACAACAGCTTCGCAAGCGTCTATAAAAACAAACCGTGGAATTCGTCGATTGGACTCAGGGCGAAGAAGCTGTTGACCGTGCGCGAGTCAATTTTCCACGGGCTTCTTGGCTAGGCCGCCTCCGATGGTGAGTCGCTACCAGCCGGGCGGGTCCGTCCAAAGTTATCGGCCCGAGCTTGCGACGATGAACGATAAACCGATTGCAGCAGGAGCAAAGAGTATGGAACCCCGGGAAAATTATCAGACGCAAATGGAAAAACAGTTAAACGAGTGGAAGGCGCAAACCGAGCGCTTCAACGCCAGCGCTGACCAGATCGCGGCGAACAGCAAGGCCCAGTATGATAAACAGCTCGAGAGTCTGCGTGCTGCGCAAGCGAATGCGTGGGATAACTTCTACAAGCTGAAAGGCGCTTCCGAGAGCACTTGGACGGAATTCAAAGCTCATATGGATAAAGCCGGGGGAGAGTTGAAGGCCGCCTTCGAAAGTATGACGACGAGTTTCAAACACTAGGGCGGCCCGTCGGCGCGGATTACGATGTTCGGGTGGATTGACCGCCCGTCCACGAGGACCCGAATACAAACAGGTGTGAAAGGAGTTTGGTAGCGGCGGCTGGGAGAATTCAGGTGCTTGGACGGAGGAATCGTACATGGACGATGTAGTCATCACGGCGGCTCTGCGCACCGCCGTAGGTAAATTTAACGGGTCCATCGCGAAGGTACCAGCAGCCGATCTAGGTGCCCAACTCATCAAAGCGCTGCTCGCCCGCTCCGGTGTGCCACCGGATCAGATCTCCGAAGTGATCATGGGCCAGGCGCTCACCGCCGGCGTTGGCCAGAACCCGGCCCGGCAGGCGCTAATCGGCGCTGGCCTGCCGGACAGGGTGCCGGGAATGACGATTGGCAAGGTTTGTGGCAGTGGCCTGAAGGCCACGCATCTGGCCGCACAGGCGATTAGGTGTGGCGATGCGGATATTGTCATTGCCGGCGGCCAGGAGAACATGAGTGCTTCGCCTCATATCCTACAGGGATCTCGCGATGGCTTTCGCATGGGCGATGCCAAGCTCGTTGACAGCATGATCAGCGATGGTCTCTGGGACGTTTACAACAACTATCACATGGGGACTACCGCTGAGAACATCGCAAAAAAATATGACATATCACGTCGTGAACAAGATGAATTTGCGGCCGCATCGCAGCAGAAGGCCGAAGCCGCGCAGAAGGCCGGCCGATTCAAAGCTGAGATTGCGCCGATCGAGATCGTCTCTCGGAAAGGCACGACTTCATTCGATACCGATGAATACATCCGTGCCGGCACTACGGCCGAGGCGCTCAGTGAACTCAAGCCTGCCTTCAGCAAGGACGGGACGGTTACCGCGGGCAATGCCTCAGGCATCAATGACGGCGCGGCCGCGGTGATGATGATGTCGGCACGCAAAGCCAGCGAGCTGGGTCTGAAGCCCCTGGCCTGGGTTCGCGCTTACTCATCCGCGGGTGTGGATCCGAAGATCATGGGGATGGGTCCGGTGCCAGCCAGCCAGCTGTGCTTGAAGAAAGCGGGCTGGACGCATCAAGATCTAGATCTCATGGAAATCAACGAGGCGTTCGCGGCTCAGGCAATCGGCGTCAACCGTCAAATGAGCTGGGACACCGCGAAAATCAACGTCAATGGCGGCGCCATTGCCATCGGTCATCCGATTGGCGCCTCGGGTTGCCGCATCCTGGTCACGCTGCTGCATGAAATGATTCGTCGAAACGCAAGCAAGGGACTCGCCAGCCTGTGTATCGGCGGCGGCATGGGCGTTGCGATCGCGATCGAACGCTGGAATAAAGGCGCTTGAACCCATTACATCAACCATAACCATGTCGTGAACACTGATGGCAACTCTGAAAAGAATCGCGATGGTCACGGGTGGCATGGGCGGCCTCGGCGAAGCCATCTGTATCAAATTAGCGAAGCTGGGCAATACCGTCGTCACAACCTACTCACCGAGCAACACCAAGGCTCAACAATGGCTACAGGCGATGAACGAGCGGGGCTATCACTTTTATGCGTATCCCTGCGATGTGACCAACTGGGAGTCCTGTCAGGCCTGCATCCGCAAGATGACGGCAGATCTCGGCCCGGTGGATGTGCTGGTAAATAACGCCGGCATTACCCGCGATATGACGTTTAAGAAGATGGACAAGATCAACTGGGATGCGGTGATTCACGCAAACCTGGACTCGTGCTTCAACATGACCAAGCAGGTATGCGACGGTATGGTGGATCGCGGCTGGGGTCGAGTCATCAATATCTCGTCGGTCAATGGTCAAAAGGGGGCGTTCGGCCAGACCAACTATTCCGCGGCCAAGGCCGGCATGCACGGCTTTACCAAAGCGCTTGCTCTTGAAGTGGCACGCAAGGGTGTCACCGTTAATACCATCTCCCCTGGCTACATCGGCACCAGCATGGTGATGGCGATTCCGAAGGAAGTGCTGGACTCCAAGATCATTCCACAGATACCCATGGGGCGACTCGGCAAGCCTGAAGAAGTGGCCGGACTCGTTGCCTATCTGGCAAGTGAAGAGGCGGCGTTTGTGACCGGCGCCAATATTGCGATCAACGGCGGGCAGCACATGCAGTAGCGGCGCAACCGGGGCTCTGGCTCGCTCCTACGGGATTACACGATGATCAAAAAGCTGTACGCAGTTCCCGAGGGCTTTGCGGCCGTGGCCCAAGTCAATCGCGTCGACTATGAGCAAATGTACGCGCAGTCCGTTGAGGATCCAGATCGCTTCTGGGGTCGTATCGGTCGTCTCTTCCCCCTGGCGCTAACGTAACATTCCGCTCATCGAGATCAGTCGTTGCGCGCCGGCTGAGGACATTCGCAGCTCATGAGTGTCCCACCGTATTTACCGGGTCCGATCGACAGACGCCCGCCGATAATAGCGGCACGCACTTGCATGATCTTAAGACCCATGCCGGTTGATTTCTCGGGCGATGACCCGAGGCCGACGCCGTCATCCTGGACCTCCAGCCGGACGGTCGCGGGCTGAATGTCGAGTTTGACTTGAATCGATTTGGCTCGTCCGTGGCGCCGTGAATTCGTGACCGCTTCCTGGGAAATTCGGTAGAGGTTTTCGATCGCTTCGGGCGCCAGCCGAAGGGGCGCCGCCTGAATGATCTCGCAGCGTGCATTGATGTCGAATGATCTTTGCTGCAGCGCCACCATCTCCTGCAGGACCTCCACGAGGTTCGAATCGGCGAAAGCCACCGGCGAGAGGCCATGGGCGATGGCGCGGCAGTTGGCTACGGCGTTTCGCGCAAGGTTTGCAAGATTCGCCAATTCGGTTGCCTCGGGGCGCCCCGCTTTGCTCAACGATGTCGCAATCGCCGAGGCGATCATTGAAATGCCGGCGAGTTCCTGACCGAGGCCGTCATGCACATCGCGCCCGAGCTTATGCTGTTCGTTGCTGGTGGCTTCAAGCAACGCGCGTTCGAGGCGCCGCTGATCCGTCATGTCGCGAGAGGAACAATATTCGTAAATTTCCCCCTCGATGTCGAATCGTTCCGTGTGAATTTCAACGGGAAACGTGCTGCCATCCTTGCGCCGATGAAGCGTATTGAACCTCTTGAGCTCGCCGTTCTTCAAAGCGGCAAATGTCGCGTGGACCTCCTCGCTCGTCAATTGCGCATCCCACTGGCTCGGATACATGCCGATCACTTCCTCGCGTTCATAGCCGAGCATCTTGCAGAATGATTCGCTCACATCGACAATGTGGCCGGTGGAATTCAGGATGTGCACGCCATCGCTGGCGGTTCGAAGGAACAGGCGATTGCGTGTCGCTTCAGACACGAGTTTGGTCTCAAGTCTTCGGCGTTCGGTGATGTCGCTTGTGATACCCAACAACACCGTCTCGGCGAGAGTATCGTCCCACATGGGCGCCGAAAAAGTGTGAAGCCAGCGGCGGGTTCCCTGTAAACCGACCACCTCGAAATCGAGCTCACCGCGCTCCCCCTCCATGACACGTTGATGCAAATCCAAAAAGGGGCTCCGGTATTCGGGACATATGAAATTTATGAGTCCACGGGCGTTCACTTCGTCGACAGATTTCGCTTCCAGCATGGCGAGGCCCGAAGCGTTCATCTCGAGCAACGTGCCTTGCCCGCTCACGATCTTCACGCAGTCCGGTTCCGTCTCGATGATCGTCCGCAAGCGCAATTCGCTCGTTCGCAACCGCTCTGCCGTGCGTTTCCGCTCCGTGACGTCACGGCCCACGTTGGCAATCCACAGAGGGCGGCCATCGACGTCGTCAATGCGGAAGGCCGTCACCAGCATCGGGATTGCGATGCCGTCGTCGATGCGCCGAAAATCCAACTCCCCGGACCAGCGGCCGCTCGCGAGCACCGTCGGCATGACTTCGCGGGCGAACCGTTCATGCTCCCTGGCGTGTACAAAGTCGGCTATCGCGTACCGGCCGGCGCTTTCCTCAGGTCCGATACCCACCAGCTCGCGCCCGACATCGTTGATGAAATCTCCCCGGCCATCGAGCGTCGAGATTCCGATGAACTCCTGGCTGTGGCGTACCAGGGCCGCCAACTGGGCATTGCGGCGTTCGGCAGTGACGCGCTGCTGTTCGAGCGCCCGGTTACGTTCGATTTCCTCGCGCAGCAGCCGCGTCTCGCGCCGAGAGCGGCGGTTGCCGAGTGTGAGCGCAACGAGCAGTGCGCGGTTCTCCTCCCCCGCCATGGAAATCATGAGCGTCATGACGACCGCGAGCGCCAGGAAGAGCTGTAGAGACAGAACCCCGCCGAAAGGAGTCGCTGGATTTGCGAATGGTCCGGCGCCGAGGTCCGTCAGGGCGGCTGCCAATGCGACCACGACCGCTGCACCGGCCATTGCCCAACGTGGAGGACCGTGCAAGGCGACGAGCACCAATATCGGAAAGATGGCAAACGAGAGGTTCGAGCCCAATACCGAGATGGCAGGCACCGCACCGAAGATCCACACGGTGAGGGCGATGAGCAGAATATTTAATATCGCGTGTCGCCGCCACCATGCCATAGGCCGCGCCCGTTCCGTTCGGCGCCAGCGCGTGATCCACAGGTACGAGAGCGGTGTGACCGCGACGATGCCGAGGAACGAGCCGGACCACCACATCCACCACTCGGTAAACGCGCCCACCTCAGGGTGCTTCGATAAATACATGGGCACGGCGAGCGTCGTGCTCAAGGTGCACGAGACGGCGGCGGCGAAATAGAACCCCACGGCCTGGCCAAGCGACGATTTACCACGAATCCAGCGCTGTGTCAGGGCGGCGCCGACGGCACCGTCGAGCGCGCTGGTGAGAGCGTACCAAATGGCGGAGTCGAGATAGAACGGTCCGGGGGTCAGCCGATTGGTGAGGACATCGAGGACGGTTGCCATCACGATAATCCACGGCCAATCACGCTTGCGCAAAAGCAGCAGCGTTGCGAGCAGCAGGCCGTCCGAGGGCCAAATGGCTGTCACTTCACCCGGGCTGGCCTGCAGTGCGTAATCCGCGGTCAGCAGGGCGGCATAGGCGGCCACGAATCCGGCCCCCGCTTTCCACGACAGGGGGATCGGTTGGATATCCCGGGCGACCACCGGGAGAGTGCGCGAATCCGCGTAGCGAAAAGAGGACCCTTGCGCTTCGTGTGCATTCATGAGAATTCGACTCCAAGTTAATACGCCTGCCCGCCTGCAAGTGAAATTTTAGGCAAAGGCGATGGGTCAGATGCCGAAGAGCATCGCTTTTGGAGACGCGCTCGGAACCTGAACCGGGAGTCTAGTACCGAAAGGCCGTGGATTGCCTATTTCTGTCCGAGCGAGTAACTCACGGTGAAGCCGAACGTCCGCGGTCTCGACACCAGAGCCTGGTAATACTTCCCCCACTGAACGGGATCGGTGTAGGAGTTCACGCCGATCTGGTTGGTCAGATTGTCGACATACAGCGTCGTGGTCCAGTGCGATATCAAATAGGCGGCCCGGGCGCCGACGGTGGTGTAGCCCGGGACGATGGGTATGGTCGCGGAGAGCGCCGGCAATTGAGAGCTCTGATAATGGGCGTTCGCCGCCACTCGAAGCTCGCCCTCGCCCACGGGTACATGTCCATATTCGAGTGCGATCGACGCGGAGTTCTTCGGCGTGCCGGGGAGCGAAGTGCCTGCCGGCGGCGGCGGCACGGTCAATCCCTCGAGCGCGAGCGCGGAGTAGGAGGTGAGCTTGGTTTCATCATAGGTGTAATTGACCTGCGCGGAGAGGTGTTCGGTGATTCGGTCGAAGAGTTCGGCTTCCACGCCGCGGCTGTAGGCATTGCCCGCATTGATCGCTCCCGGTATGGCGAGCGGCGTCAGGAAGGCCGATTCCTGAACGTTGTGCCACTCGATGTCGTAGATCGCCGCAGAGTAGCGAAAGCTGTTCCGGAGGGTGCCCTTGGCCCCAATTTCATAGTTATCGGCCGTGTCCGGATTGACCTTGTAAAGTCCGGGCGGCGTCACGTAGACCGGCGGCCCGATCTGCGTCGGCGGCAGTCCGTTCACCGCGCCGCGCCGGAATCCTTGAGACCACGTGGCGTAGAGGAGGTCGCTGTCGTCGATTCGGTACGCCAGGTTCGCCTTCCACAGCGCCTTGCGCCAGGTATCGCTCTGAGCCTCATTGGAGATGTAAGCAGGGCCGTCGAACAGCAGTCCCGTCTGCTGGTTCTGCGACACCGTTTGCTTGAACAGGCGCGCGCCGCCGGTCGCGCTCCACGCGGATGTGAAATGCCAGGTGAATTCGCCGAAGGTGGCGAGGTCCGTATACTTGGTCTGGAAGTTGCCGATGTAGGCCTGGTCCTTGACGATCGGTATTCCATCGATGACGTTCGGCGGCTGGCCGGGCGTGTAGGCCGTTTCGCCGATTCCGCATTGCGAGGGCGTCACGCCGCTCCCGGCGCCGTAAACCGGCACGCAGGCGTTGTAATAATCGAGATAACCCGGGTAGAAGTCGTTTTCGGCAATGTCGGTTTGCTCGGTCTTGTAGAAAACCCCGGCCACCCACTCGTAGCTCTGATTGTTCTTGGAGGCGAGCCGGATCTCCTGGGCCCAGGGTTTGTCCTCGAAACCCTGGTGGCCGACGACCAGCACGCGCGGATTCTCGCCGTACAGCGACGTATAGAACGGAAAATTGTCATAGAGCGAGGTCACGTCGCCCACGGTTGTGTTCTTGTGATCCGCCCACGAGCTGTTCGTCGTCAAGGTGGCGAACCCGAGCTCGAATTCCAGCGTGAGTGCGGCGAGATCGACGGTGTCGTCGGTGGTGGCGGGTATGTAGTCCGAGGAGCTCAGGGCCTCCAGGCCATAGATGGGCGCGGCGTAGGGGTAGCCATCCGCAGAGGACTGCTGGTGGTAATAGGACAACTGCCCGTGAAAATCGTCGTTCGGCTTCCACAAGAGGGCCGCCCGCGCCGTGCGGTACAGATTCGAATTGACGCCATCCTGCGCCATGGTCTGCGGCGGGCTCAGGAGGTTGCCGGGTTGCACGGAAGCCGGCGCGCCGGAGGAGTTCAGCACGTACAGCTGCGGCTGATTGATGAACCCGGCCTCTTCGGTGTAGCCCGCGTTCAATCGGAGCGCGAGGGATTCCGAGATCGGCAGATTCAGCATCCCGTTCACGTCCCAGTTCATGTTGTGCGTGTGTGCCGTATCGCTGGCACCCGCCTCGGCTCTGGCGTCGAACGCATGCGGATCCGGCGCGTTCTGCACGTAGCGGATGGTGCCTCCCAGCGAGCCTGAGCCGTACAGCGTGCCCTGCGGGCCGCGCAGGATCTCGACATGGTCGAGGTCCTGCAGGCGCAAGTTGAAGAACAGCGGCGTATCGTCGACGTAGGTCGCGACCGGCTGCACGATGGGAGAGGATTGGATGAATTCTCCCGAGGTCGAGTCGCTGTTCAGTCCGCGGATGATCAACGAGGAGCCATTGACGCCTCCGAACGCCCCCTTGTCGGTCACGTTGATGCCGGCCAGCGAATGCGCGAGATCGACCTTGTCCGATATCCCCGCCGCCTCGATGGCCGCACCGGTGATGGCGGTAATGCTCTCGGGAATGTTCTGAGCCGATTCGGAACGGCGCGTGGCCGTGACGATGACTTCCTGCAAGGTATCGGTATCCGCCGGCGCCGGCGCTCCGTACAGGGCGGCGAGCACTCCGACCGCCACGGCCGTCATTGGGTAGCCGGCACGGCGCAGAACCCTTGCCCGCCTTCGACGTGTCACAAGAGGAGTACCAGCCATTGTGCAATGCTCCCTTAGAAAGGGCCCGGGGCGAATCGCGAGCCCGATGTCATCGCGAGGTTAACTGCATTAACCTCCGTCGGAATCTAGCAACGGCCATCAGCGATGTCAAACGGCTGCAGGGCGGCGGTGATCGGTGTGTGGCGCTGCGGCCGTCGCGTCTCCGCATCAGTGTTTTCGCGCCTTCGGGCGCGTCCGGCCGGGCGCGCGCGGCGACTTGCACTCGGCTTCGATCGCCGTGCTGCGCCGCGGAGCCAAATGCCGGGTTGCGATCTCCCAGATCCACCGCTTGGTATCCCTGATCTCGCGGGAGGTCGGCCGGCGCAGGAGCAGCGTGTCGTCGGGGAAGACCAGCCGGATCAGCAGCGCGGCCTTGAGCAGCCGATAGACATCGGCCGCGTCCACCGCGCGAAACTCCGCGGAGCGAATACCCGCCTGCAGGAGCTGGCGAAGCCTTGCGTGCATGGCGGCGAGCGGCCCACGAACCAGATTTTCTTTAAAGGAGCCGCCGGCGGCGAGCTTGACGTAGTCCATGCCCCCGCCCGGCGTCGCAAAGTCGACCAGCGCCAGGCGCACGTACGCCGGGTGCCCCATCATGAGCTCGACGAAGTGATCAAGCGCCACGTGAAATGCCGCGACCGCTCCGAGCTCGGGTCGGAGCTCGAACTGGCCCGCGAGCAGCGCAATGAACCGACGGGAAACCTCGATGAGAACGCCGTCGCGCTTGCGGTAGTGCTTGTAGATCGCCGGGACCTGCACGCCGAGCGGAGCGGCGACGTCCTGAAGCGTGAAGCCATAGACGCCCTTGACGGCGATCAGCCGCTCGGCTTCATCGAGAATTCGTTGGCGCATGGGTGCAGCCATAATGCGAGACTCTGTCAGAGTCTCGCTTCGTCGACAACTGGTGGCGCGGCCTGCGACGGAAATGAACGTGTTTAAAGATCAGAAGGTTAATACGATTAACCGGGATAATACCGCCGGGGGTGGGGGCAGGGGGCAGGGCGGCAGGGCGGCCTCTCATCGGGGTCGCGGCGAAAGCTGGGCCGATCGAATTTTTCCAAGACCTTTAAGGCCCCGCTAGGGCACAATGGCTATGGCGAGCGGGACCGGACAATGGCCATAGAACGAAAGTCGATCGACTACATCGCCGAGGGCGAGCGGCACGGCCGGGTCATCGATCAGGTGCCGTTCTGGTTCCTCGGCAACTTCCATTTCTTCACGATCGCGATCGGTTTCGTCGGACCGAGCATGGGCTTGAGCTTTGGGTTCACGTCGCTGGCCGGCGCCCTCGGAATCTTGTTTGGCACCTTGTTCGTGGCGTTTCACGCCTCGCAGGGCGCCGAGCTCGGAATGCCCCAGATGATCCAGTCGCGCGCTCAATTCGGATATCGCGGCGTGGTCGTGGTGCTGTTTGGAACGCTCTTTACCTTCATCGGCTTCAACGTCGCGGATTCCGTGCTGATGGCGCGGGGGCTCCATGGAATACTCGGCTGGAACGAAACCCTGGTCACGCTGATTGCGGCGGCCGTCGCAATCGGGATCGCGATCTACGGACACGACTGGCTGCACCGGATCTTCCGTGTTTGCTTCTGGCTGTGCCTGCCGCTCTACACCCTGTTGACGGCGGCCATCATGGCGGGCCGGGTGCCGGCGACCCATCTTTCCCTCGGCGGCTTCAACTGGGTCGCGTTCATCGGGCAATTCGCGGCGAGCGCGGCCTACAACATCACCTACGCGCCTTCCGTGTCCGACTATTCCCGGTACCTGCCGCGCATCACCCGGCCGCATCACATCATCGCCGCGGTATTTCTGGGCGCCACCTCCGCAGCGATATGGCTGATCTCGCTCGGCGCCTGGCTCGCGACCCGCATCGGGGCCTCCGACGGGCTGGTGGCGCTGCACGATGCCGGGAACTCGGTATTCTCGGGCTTCGGAGTGCTGATGGCCCTGGCGTCCGTGACGGCGCTGGCGGCCACGATGGGACTCAACGCCTACAGCGGCATGCTCACGGTGGTCACGGCGCTGAATTCGATGTTCGAACTCAAGCCGACGCCGCGGCTGCGGATACTCGCCATCCTCGGGGTGTCGGCCGCTTGGATCGCGGCGACGTTCGCGATCACGACGAATGCCATCGCACTGCTGTTCGCCACCCTGACCATCATGCTGTACCTCCTAGTTCCCTGGACGTCCGTGAATCTCGTCGACTACTTCTTCGTGCGCCGCGGCCGCTACGCGATCACACACCTGTTCATGCCGCATGGCATCTACGGAGCGTGGGGAACGCGGGGCCTCGCCGCATATCTCATCGGTTTTGTGGCGACCATGCCGTTTTTCGTCCTGCCGGATGTGTACACGGGTCCCGCCGCCAGGGCTCTGGGCGGCGTCGATGTCGGATGGCTGGTCGGTCTCGCCGTATCCGGCGGCGTCTACTTTCTCCTTTCCCGGTCGCTCAACTTATCGGCGGAGAGCGGTGCCATCCAGGAGAGCGAGGAGACCTTGCGGCGCGCTTTCGCGCCGTGATGGCCCACCGCCAGCATGCACAGCGACGTCGACACTCGGGTGAGGGAGGCGCTCGCGAGCGCGCAGCAGGCGATCGATCGGGGCGGCGGCACGACCCTGAATTACCTGCGTCTCGCCCATGCGCTCAGGGCCGCGAAACGCTGGCCGGAGGTTGAGGCGGCGGTGGAATCGGCGCGCGGCGTCGCGGACGATGCCGCGGCGTGGACCCTGATCGGCGACTTTTGCACCCAGCTCGAGGATTATCCACGCGCCGGCGCCGCATACGATGAGGCCGCAAGGCGCGCGCCGGCGAATGCGCGCATTCTCTTCAATCGCGCGGCGGTGCGGCGATTCCTCGGCGAACTCGATGCGGCGGAGCGCGACTACGATCGGGTCATCGAACTCGACCCCCGCGACGGCGAGGCCTGGCTCAACCGCACGCGGATGCGCACCCAGGGGCCCGATCGGAACCACATCCCCGAGCTGGAGCAGCTCCTGGGCCGGGGACTCGATTCCTGGCAACGCGAGGTTCCGATCCGCTTCGCGCTCGCGAAGGAATACGAGGATATCGGCGAGTACCGCCGATCCTGGGATCATCTTAAGGACGGGGCGGCGCTGCGGCGCCGCCACCTCCGTTACGACGTGGCCAAGGATTTGGCGACGGTCGACTGGATCATCGAGGCGTATCCCATGCACCCCGGATCTGCCGGGACGCAAGCCGGCTGCCCAAGCGCCGAGCCGATCTTCATCGTCGGCATGCCCCGCACCGGGACGACGCTGCTCGAGCGGATCATTGCCGGCCATCCGGATGTCTTCGGCGCCGGCGAGCTCATGCATTACGCCGCGGCGCTCATCGCCGCCGCCGCGCGCAAGGCCGGTCGGGCCGATCTGCCGCGGCGGGAGCTAGTGGCCGCCTCGGCAACGGTGGACTTTGCGGCATTGGGAGCGGATTACCTTGAACGGACGCGGCCGAGGACCGGCGGGCACGCCCGGTTCACCGACAAGATGCCCTTGAATTATCTCTACTGCGGATCCATCGCGAGGGCCCTGCCGAAGGCGCGCATCCTGCACCTGACCCGCCATCCGTTGGCAACCATTTACGCGGTGTACAAGACGCTCTTTAATCAGGGATACCCGTTCTCCTACGATCTCGACGAGATCGCGGATTATTACATCGGCTACCGCCGGCTGATGGATCACTGGCGCCTCGCATTGCCGGACCGGATCCTCGATGTGTCGTACGAGCAGCTGGTGAGCGCCCCCGAGCCGGAGGGGCGGCGGGTGTTCGATTTTTTGGGCCTCGAATGGCGGCCCGAATGCCTCGCCTTCCACGAACGCAGCGATGCGACCGCGACCGCGAGTGCGGCGCAGGTGAGACAACCCATCTATCGCACCTCGATCGACCAGTGGAAAAATTACCAGAGCGAGCTCGAGCCCGTGGCGGAGCGGCTGCGCGCAGCCGGTCTATCGCTTTAAAGCGGGACTGAGTATTCTCAACATGAGCACGGACGGCGCACTGGCGGCCAACGGGATGTTGATTAAATGATCGCGAATCTTCGCCGGCTTGTAATTTGGCATGTGGTGCTGGGACTGGCATCTATTTTTGCTTATATGACGGGACCTGGCGCAATAGCTCGCGAGCGTCACACGCGGGGCCCGGTGATTGCCTTAATGGCACTTTTCAAAGTGCTGTTCGCGTGGACGCCGTACATTATCTCCGGCCTCTACTCGTGTAACGTATTGGCGGAGCGCAATCCCAGGGCGACACTCGCGTTCATTTGGTGTGCCATCGGCGTCGGAATCTTCACGGATTGCCTCATCCTTGATTTGTTCGGGACGACGTGGCATCCAGCGCCGTGGCTACTATTTATAGCCCTGACAATTGCGTTAATCGCGATAGCGAGGATTTGTGCGATTATTTGGCCAAGTGTGGAGACCGGGTAGATTGTCGCCGTCCGGCTTTCCAGCGCGGCTACTGCCACCGAACTGCAAGACGAACCAATTCCGCCGCAGGTCATTGAAGCGTCTACGGCAATCGTGTCGATGGCCGGACTGACAGAAAGTTCGGTTGCCCCGTAGATGCGCATGTCCTCTTTGGAGTGTCGGTTTCCGGGTTTGTCCCGCCTGAGGACCTTGATATGCTGACCGGCATGGATGCATTGAATGCCTGTTAGCCACCACACGCGACATGCAAGCTGAACTCACTAACGAAGAATTCCTCGCGGTGATCGCCAAGGTGCCGTTGGTATCCATTGACTTGGTAGTGCGGGATTCCGAGCGCCGCCTGCTTCTCGGGCTTCGAACCAACGAGCCGGCACGCGGCTTCTGGTTTGTCCCCGGAGGGCGCATTAGAAAGGGCGAAACTCTGGATGAAGCCTATGCACGAATATCGATAAACGAATTGGGCGTCGAGACGCCCCGCGCTCGCGCGCAACTTCTCGGTGTGTTCACTCACCGATACGAAACGAACTTCATCGGTGCTACTCAAGTCGACACGCACTACGTCGTTATTGCGTATGAAATCGAACTTGCTCTGAACCTGGGGACGCTGCCTCGCACCCAGCACTCGGACTATCGATGGTGGACACTATCCGATGCCGCAAAGTCGGAGGCCGTCCATCCGAACAACCTCCCCTACTTCCGGCTTGGAGGTGGCAATGACGTTCCAACGGAATCTGCGGTATAGATCGCGCAATACGAACTTCTACACAATAGGCGAAAGTTGTTTAATCAGCTGCTCTGGCAGGCGGATGATTGCGGCGGCTGCACCCGTCGTTCCTCGGGGCTGGCTTGAGCATTCGCTGAATTCAAACGTTGACCACACCGATCATGTCTTAACGCCTCGTTCCAATATCCGTGCCGCGAACGTCTGCTCAGTGGCGGTATTTTCGGACTCGTAAATGCCCGGTTCCGGCCGATCGGCGACCGATTGCCTTCTCCGAAGCAGTCATAGGCTCGAAAGTGCCGAATTTAACCGTGCTGGTTTAGCCCGCCAACAGTCAAAGACGACCCGTTGCAGTCGGTCGTGACCGGCTGCCATCAGGTAAACCAGTGACTTGAACTCCCGGTGTTCTACCGGGAGTCCGCATTGACTGGCATTAACGTTGTGCGACGAGTTCATCCTTCGTTCTGCAGCTTCAACAGCGCCGCACGCATCTCCTGCTTAAGATCATTCAGTTCGGCAACTTGCTGCTTCAGGTCACGGATTTCGGTAGCCTGTTTCTGCACTTCATTCAGTAGCATCGGTGCCAGCTCGTCATAGCGCACACCGTCGATCCGACCCTGTTCATCGCGAATTACCAACTCGGGGTAAACCCTCGCCACTTCCTCGGCGATTAGTCCGTACTGAACTGTGCCCTTCGCATCGGTCTTGAGTTTGAAGGTGACGGGTCGCAGCTGTTCTAACTTCGCGGTATTCGATCCCATAGGCGCGATGGCGGTCTTGAATCGCTCAGAAGAAACCACCACTCCGAGCTGCCCGCTTGAATTAACCATGACGGCGTTCCCGCTTACCGAGGTGCCGTATATTCCGGCGATGTAGGTCGCGGAGGCGGAACTGCCAATCCTGATGACACCACTTTCTCCGGCGACACCACGGTTGCCAATATCGATATTATTGCTGCCAGTGGTGAGATTGTATCCCGCGTATTCACCAATCGCGGTGTTGTTGCTACCGGTGGTATTGGCTTGTAGCGCATAAAAGCCTTGGGCATTGTTATTAGAGCCGGTCGTGTTTTGGTAGAGCGCCGCATAACCGACCGCGTTGTTGTTATTACCTGTAGTGTTGTACCGCAGAGAAAAGTTTCCGACCGCATTGTTGAGCGTGCCAGTGGTGTTTGCGTACATTGCAACGTAACCCATGGCGTTATTGTCGCTCGAACTAGTGTTGTACATAGCATAAGCGCCTGAAGCGTTATTTCTGCTTCCGGTGGTGTTGGCAAATAGCGCGCTGATGCCAGACGCCGTGTTGGTGTTACCTGTCGTATTAGAAGTCAACGCGGCGTTACCCACAGCGGTGTTCTCTATGCCGGTCGCGTTGGAATAAAGGGAGGAGTCGCCAACCGCCACATTGTTATCCCCTGTCGTATTGCTATATAAGGACGACGTTCCAATGGCGTTATTCGAGCTTCCGATTACGTTATTATGTAGCGCATCCTCGCCAAACGCGGCATTATCGCCGCCAGTGACGTTTACACGTAACGCCCCGGCCCCAAATGCGACGTTCGCGCCGCCGGTGGTGTTGGATAACATTGCATTGCTTCCTGCTGCCGTGTTGTGGGCACCGCGTGTGTTCGATAAAAGCGCATCGGTGCCCATCGCAGTATTACCCAGCGCGTCGCTCACGACGACATCCGGCGGCTGTTGCGCGTAAACGGCTCCCGAAACTAACGTCAGCGCCATCGCCCACTTTGATATCGCGTTCATTCGTTTCCCCTGGATAGTGGTGGATTCTTGTTGCATCACCGATCAAGCGGCGCTAGAGCTTTATTGCACTCCTAAAATGCAAATTGTGTCAACACGTGCGCAGCTGCAGGTCTATCGGGACCCAACTCTCCGTTTGTCATAACGATGACATAATCCGAACTCAGCCGAGCCAAATTGCTCCGCTGCAGCCAATTCGATGCGTTCAATGGTTGTGATTGACTGCGCGGGTTGGTCGTCCGATCACTGCTGTGAGAGACCATTGAATGTGCTCAGCCGACTTTTTCAACAACATAGACCCGGAGCCGCCGCTCGCCAATGACAGCTATCGGGCAGCGTGAAACGACCCCGGCATAAAGCCGGGGCCTCACATATCGGCATCAGCGCTGCGCGACGAGTTCGTCCTTACTCTGTAGCTTGAGCAGTGCCGCTTGCATCGCCTGATTTTGCTGCCTAAGCTCGGCAATCTGTTGCTTTAGTTCATCGACCTCAGCGAGCTTCACCTGCTGCTTTTGGATCTCATTCAGCAGCATCGGCGCAAGCTCATCGTAGCGCACACCGTCGACGCGGCCATTCGGATCTCGCACCACCAATTCGGGATAAATCATCGCTACTTCCTCGGCGATTAGTCCATATCGGAGTGTGCTTTGTGGATCAGCCTTGTAGTGGAACGTTACGGGGCGCAATTGCAGAAGTTTTTCTGTGTTTGATCCCATCGTCGCAATGTCGGCCTTGAAGCGCACCGAGGACGATGCCGTGCCAAGATGACCCGTGGAGTCTACGTACACTGTAAGACCGCCAGTCAGAGAAGTAACGTCGTAGATACCGGCGATATAGGTGTTGGTTTGCGTACCCTCTGTGCCGATCTTGATCGTATCGCTGTCGCCCGTCTCGCCCTGGTTGTCGATGTCGATGTTGTTGCTGCCAGTTGTCACGGCGAAGCCCGCCTTCCAGCCAACCGCAACGTTGTACGTACCGCTGGTGTTGTGATAGAGCGATTGATAACCAACCGCAGTGTTGTAACTGGCCGTGTCGGCAAACAGCGCCTCCACCCCAAAGGCGGTGTTTTGCACACCGGACTTGTTCTTGTAGAGCGCCTGGAACCCCGAAGCGGTGTTGTAATTGCCGGATGCGTTCGTGTAAAGCGCGTTGACCCCGGCAGCGGTATTTTTGCTGCCGGCTTCATTGAGAAAGAGTGCTTGGTACCCGGAAGCCGTGTTGTCAGCGCCGGTCGTGTTTCTGTAAAGCGCATATGCCCCGTCAGCGGTATTGTCGGAAATCCCAGTACCTTCATAATCGTTATTCTGGAGGGCGTCGTAGCCTGTGGCAGTGTTGTTGCTGCCTGTTTCGTTGCTCTCCAGCGCACCGTAACCGATCCCCGTATTCTGATTGCCGGTCCTGTTCAAATAGAGTGCGTCATAGCCCGAGCCGGTATTGGCACAGCCGCTGGGCGTTCCTCCACACGACGAAGGAGTGACGTCTTTTAGCGCGTTAGTTCCCATGCCGGTGTTGAAGTAGCCATCGCTCGTGTCGTTCGTGGACGGCACTTGCGCGTATGCGGCCCCGGACAGCAGCAACAGAAGTGTCATTGCCCACTTTGATGTCGTGTTCATTGGTTGCCCCTTGATTGTGTTTGAATCTTGCTGCGTCACCGACCAAGCGACCCTTGAAGCAATTGGGCACCCGGAGGCTGATCAAGTGAACAAATCGAAACTGCTGCCATTTAGTCATCCAGGAAAGCATGTCGATTTGTCATAAAGCACATGCCTGGAATAGCTTATAGGTCGCGATTTTGGCCGAACGCGAACGACTCATTTGCGGCAGGCAGTTCGGCACTATCACCGACCGCAGTTTGCCGATTTTTGCCGTACGTCCCTCCAGAGACCCGCCGTTCACCGCGATTATTGGTAAACCAAGTGAGGGCGTCGGCCGAACGAGCAAAATCGACAACCGGTTTCACCCGGTCGTGGCCTTCTCTGCCTCCTCGCTTGTGGCTATCATTTCCACCTGAAGGTGGCTCACATGAAAGCGTTTTACATATTTCTAATCGCAACGGTCATCTCAAGCGCGTGCGCTTCTAGACCAAGCGACTGGCAACCCATAAGCCTCCGCCTTAAAGAAGGCATGTCGGAGAACCAAGCGCTAGCTGCGATAGGCTACGCGCCAAACACGACAGAAGTGGTGAATTGCGGGGCGGCGGGAGGGGTTGCGTGGGAGTGCCGAATGCTTACCTTCGATTCATCCGGGATTGACCAGCACCACCCGCTCATTGTGTATGAAGCAAATCACAACGGTGTGTGGCGCGTGGACAGCTGGAATGTTCTATAGCCTCGTTTCACATAGGAGTTGCTGCTGGGCCGCGCGATGACCGTCTGTTTGCGCCGCCGGCGTGGATCACCGCCTAAGAGGCGAGGCAATAAGCGATGCTACCGTGGCCGGTATGCGGCGAGCTTGCTGTGCGTGCGCTCCGCATCGGATTCCGAAAAATCCTGCGCGGCATCACGCGCGGAACGCGCAAGTTCCTTGAACTCGGACGCGGGCAGGGCGGGGCTGTAGTGATAGCCCTGATATTGATCGCAGCCGAGCATCTTCAGAAACTCCAGCTGTTCGGGCGATTCGACGCCTTCCGCCACTACTTTCATGCTCAAATTGTGAGCGAGGGAAACGATTGCACGCACGATGGAGGCATCGTCGGATCTCGATACGGCCTCACTGATGAACGCCCGATCGATCTTTATTTTGTCGATGGGGAATCGGCGCAAATAGCTCATGCTGGAATAGCCCGTGCCGAAGTCGTCGATCGATACGAGTACGCCCATGGTGCTCAATTTCTCCAAAATGGCGATGGATTCCTCGGGATCGCTCATCACCACGCTTTCGGTCAGTTCGACTTCGAGGTAGCGCGCGTCGAGGCCGGCGGCATCGAGCGCATCCCGAATGATCGCGACGATGTCGCCCTGCCGGAACTGCGAGGCGGATAGATTGACGGCCACCCGCAATGGCGGCAGACCCTCGAGTTGCCA
The DNA here is from genome assembly GCA_963758145.1 of uncultured Gammaproteobacteria bacterium. Lineage (GTDB taxonomy): Bacteria > Pseudomonadota > Gammaproteobacteria > Steroidobacterales > Steroidobacteraceae > Bog-1198. Next base: position 25,960 of record CAVWUK010000006.1, on the reverse strand, counting down.
GGCGCGTGCCTGCCGGCACGCTTCGCGCACCACCCAGGCGCCGAGCGCGCCAATCAACCCGCATTCTTCGGCGATGGGGATGAACGTGGAAGGCGGAATCGGCCCATGCACCGGGTGCGTCCAGCGCAGCAAAGCCTCGGCGCCGTGCATGACGCCCGTGGCGGTGTTGACCTTGGGCTGGTAGTACAGCTCGAACTGCTTTTGCTCGAGTGCCACGTACATATCGCTTTCCAATCTCACCTTCTCCTGGGTCGCCGTGTTCATGCGCGGCGCAAAGCATTGGAAGTTGTTGCGGCCTTGCTGCTTGGCGTAATACATGGCGGCATCCGCATGGGCGAGCAGAGTCTCCATGTTCGAAGCGTCCTGCGGATAAAACGCGATGCCGATGCTCGGTGAGGTATGAATTTCGACGCCCACAATGCGCGCCGGGGCCTGCATCACCTCGATGATGCGTTTCGCGACCGCTTGGGCGGCATCGCGCTCGGGGCTTTGGGTGATGATCAGCACGAACTCATCTCCCCCCAGGCGGGCGACGGTATCGATCTCACGCACAACGGTCTTGAGACGCTGCGCCACCTCCCTCAGAAGCTCATCCCCGACTCGATGCCCAAAGGAATCGTTCACGACTTTGAAGCGGTCGAGATCCAATACGATGACGGCAAATGTCTGGCTCTGACGGTCGGCTAGCGCGATGCATTGACCAATGCGATCCTCCATCAAAACCCGGTTGGGGAGGCCCGTAAGGACATCATGCGTCGCCAAATGGCGCAATTGCCTGTTGGCGGTCTCCAGGCCCTGCGTGCGTGCGGTGACCACCTGCTCGAGATTCTCAACCTGAGTGCGCACGATGCGCTCGTTCTGCCACTTTCGGGTGAGAGCGTTAGCACTCTGCATGATCTCGATGGCTTCGAACGGCTTCTTCACCACCAGCAGCTTGTCGGAGTTATTGAGGCGCGCGACGACGTCGGTCCAGTTATAGTCCGAGTGCGCCGAACAGATGACGATCTGAACGTCCGGGTCGACGGCCCATAAATGCTCGATCGTCTCCAAGCCGTCCCAACCGGGCGGCATGCGCATGTCGACGAAGGCCATGGCGTAGGGTCGGCCCTCGTCCAAGGCCTGCTTCACCCGAGCGACGCCTTCCTGGCCCTGAAATGCGGAATCGACCTCAAAACCGACATGCATGTTGGCCGGCGAACTTTCACCCAGCAGCGCCAATTCAGCCGCCGCGAGGGTACCTGCGTCGCCGAGTCCGCCGCCGATGACTTTGCGAAAGTCGCCGTGAATGTCCGGGTTGTCATCGATGACCAGGATGCGTCGATTGACCGGCGTGCCATTAGCCATACATAGCCTCCGGAGGCTTGAGCGGCAAATCAAGAGTAAAGGTTGCTCCATGACCGAGGCCGGCGCTGTCGACGCGCAGGGCCCCTCCCAGATCCCTGGCCGCCAAGGCGCCGCTGTGCAATCCAAAGCCGTGGCCGTCTTTCTTGGTGGTGAAGCCATGGCTGAAAATTCGCGTCATGTGCTCCGGTTGTATGCCGATCCCGTTGTCGGTGACTGCGATGCGCACGCCGTCCGCTTGTTTCGAGATGCCTATCGCCACTTGCTTTACCGCCGTCGCCGATGCCTCGCAGGCATACTTCGCGTTGCGCAGGAGATTGATCAGGATCTGCAGGACCTTGTGCTTTTCCACGACAATTTCCGGCACGTTGCTCGAATTCGCACTTCAGGCTCACGCCGTGGCGGGTAAAGGCGCCGGCATTCATGCGCAAGGCATCCTCGACCAGGCTCGCAACCGTGAGCTTCTCCGGCACGCCGACCAGCTTGGAATAGCTTTGCTGCATCACCACGATTTCCTTGATGTGATCGACGTTCTTGCGCATAGAGTCGAGTTCTTCAAGGGTGCCGCGTTGATCCTGCAACAGCTGCTCCGACAATTGGGCGAGATACACCGGGAGGTGCTTGCCGCGCTCGTCGGTCGAGATGAACGCTCCCAGGTCGGCCGCATGCTGTTGCAGCAGCCCCGCGACTTTGCCGAGCCCGGCGGCCTTGGAATTCTTGATCTTATCCGCAACGAGGGTCGCGGAAATGTTCACGCTGTTCAGCACGTTGCCGATGTTGTGCAGCACATTGGTGGCAACCTCCGCCATTCCCGCCTGTCTTGATGCATCGCGCAATTGTTGCTGCAGATTGCGTTCCCGTTCGTCCGCCTCGACGCGGTCGGTGATGTCGAGGTCGATTCCGACCAGGCGCGGGCGGCCGTCGATCGAGTCCATCGCCACCGCCGCGAGCGAGGCGACGTGGCATACCGAACCGTCCGGGCGCAGTATGCGATATTGAGTGCGCAGCTGGGTGTGCTCGCGCAGTGCGCCGGTGATTGCGGCTTGCGCCGACTCCTGATCGTCGGGATGGATCAAATCGAGCCATGAGGCGATGGTCGGCCGAAATTCCTGCGGCGACCGCCCGTACAGCTCATACATGCTGTCGCTCCACCATAAATCGGCACCATCGCCTTTGAGTTCGTAGACGCCGGCACGGGCCGCACGCGTCGCGACGCCAAATCGAACGGAGAGCGTCTCGAGCTCGGCTTTGCGCTGCCGTTCTGCCGAAAATTCCTCCTCCATGCGTGCCTTCAGCCGCCGTCGCGTCGCCAACACGAACAATACCGTGAACAACGTGGTGATGATCAGTGCGCCGGCAACGGCGTATTTTTGGCGGGCCCCGGACGCAACGGCGTTCTTCACCACCGCCTCATCCATTGCCTGATATTCATCGTCGATAGCCTTGGTGAGCACGTCGGCCTGAACGAGGCGCTCTTGCAGAGGTATCAACATCTCTGGGGTTGCCCGCTTGGGTATGATCGACTCGAGGCGCCCCACCGCAACGGCTGCGTCATTGACACCGGCCCGCTTGTCGATAATGGCAAGCCCGGCGAGCTCCCCGGCGCTCGAATGCAACGCTTCGATCGATTGCGTGCCCAACGAGCCGCCCGTATCGACGACGTCCGCCGCACCATTCATGAAGATCTTGTAGTAGGTGCGAGCCTCGGCCGCCAATGCCCGCAGCGGGCGAGATTGATCCAGAGCGCTGGTTTGCCGTGCATCGATGGCCATTTGCGCGAGCAATACGACCGCGATCGGCAGCGCCACTACGAGGCACTGTAGGGCAATGAGTTTTTCGGTGGTCCGTTTCATGGTGTCGCTGACCCAATGAATACGAATCATTGCCTAGCTGGGCGGCCCAATTATGTTAACCAGTGCTCTGTTTAGAAAGGTTTTCTAGGAGCCGGGGCCTCTCAGTTCCACATTTTAGGGATGCGTGAGATAAGCGCTACGCCAGGCACCGTTTATCGCGTTTGCTTGGGCGCGAATCGCGACCTTCTCAGGCCGCGCGCATAGCCCCGGCAGGCCCATTCGCGCGGCCACCGCTGCAATGGCGGGCCCCGGGTCGGCACAAATGTCCTCGTAGGTGACATGCACAGGTACGATACCGTTAGCGGAAAAGAACCCGGAAAAGGCCGCGTTCTCGTTGGCCACCCAGGCCATTTGGGTGTCGATCGCCGCGCGGTCAAACCGCAACGCGCTATCGGGTATGTCCGAGGCGTGCACACTGCTCCAGCGGCCGTTCTGCCAGGCTATGACGCGCGATATGGCCTGACTGAGCCGGTCCCGCCGCTCGAGAAACAGATAGGTGGCTCGATCCCGCAGCGCATCCAGAATGCCCGCATCCGCCAATGTGACCAGTTGACCGATGACTACTTTGGCGGCGATGCGACCTGTATGCGGCACCAACACCGACAGTGCGCTGAAATACGCCGGCAGCGATCGCAGGCCCCGTTCCTGCGCATGGGTCAGCACCGTGGGCGCATTGAAGAACTCACCAGCGACGTTGAACGCCCCTGTGGTGGCTAGGAGCTCTGCCAAATAATTGGAGCCGCATCGGTTGGTGAAACACAAAAACAGCACATCAAGGTCCGGTGGCGTCCATCCGGGCTCGGGCCGCACCGGGCCGAATACCTGAGTGATCGCATCGCGATGTTCGCACGATATTTGGCGCAGGAGTGGCGGTACATTCATAAGGTGCCTCATGCTACGCCCCCATTTTGGTTGTTGACTTGGTCAGCCTCCCGGTACTCAATTACTACGGGCGTCATAGCGAACCGATATGCGAGGACACATACACTTTAGGACCCATGCAAATAGATGGCTGATGCCGGCGATCCTGCTGGTCGGCTTCGTATTCATCGTTGTGTGGGTGTTGTTAAAATTTCGCCGGTATCGCCAGAAAGTGGCGGAACGACAGGCCGATCTGGATGTGCTCGATCGAAGGGCCTCGCGTAAGTTGGGCGAAGACGAATAAGCATCGTTGGAAATAGACAAGCCGGCGAGGCGTCAACCGCCCGGCGCTTAATTGCAGGGTCAACGGGGGCGCTTTGGGCGAGCCGGCGTGTTTACAGGGGACAGGCGGCGGTGCAAGCTGTGCAAATTGACTCTGAGGGTATCGTGCATGCGTACATCAAGGCTCGGTCTCATGTTCACGCTTATCCTGGTTGGAACGTCCACTGTGGCTGTAGCGCAGCCTAACGCAGCGCCCCCACCCAGCTACCAGCCGATGCCGGCGCCCCCCGCGGAGACGATCCCGCCACCGCCACCGCAGGGTGTCTACATTTGGCGCCCAGGACACTGGGTTTGGAACGGCTATGCCTATCGTTGGGTGAGGGGCGCCTACGTCTTGCGCCAGCCGAAAATGCATGTCTGGGTGAATGGTGCGTGGGTCATCCGGGGCGGCGTTTGGGTGTGGGTGCCGCCGCACTGGCAGTAAATGGGCGTCGTTGCCGCCATCCGATCATGGTCAACAGCGACAGCAACGAAATCAGATCGAGGGAGCCGCCGCCACCCCCGCCACTGGCGGAGCTGCCGCCACTCCCAGAGCTTGGCGCACTCGTTGCGGTGACCTGTGCCATGGCCTGGACCGACTTGGGTCCGGACGAACAAGTCATCGTGTAGGTAATCGTTCCCGCAGCCTTCGGTGTCACGCTCGCCGTGCCGTTGACCGTTTTGGCGCCTGCCCATCCGTCGCCGGACTGCCCGCCGCTGCTTGAGCAGGTGGTGGCATTGGATGAGGTCCAGGTCAAGGTGACGGAGGCTCCGACCGTAATCGAGGTGGGCGCGGCGGCCAACGTCACGGCCGGCACGATACCGGTTCCGCTGAGCGCCACGGTTTGCATACCGGCACCATTGCCGGCAGTCACGGTCAGCGTTGCCGTGGCCGATCCCACGGAGGCCGGATTGAATACGATACTGACCGCACATTTCGCGCTGACCGCGATCGAGGTGCCGCAGGTATTGGTCTGCGAGAATGGCTGGGAGCCGGTGCTCGAGAGCTTGATGCTCGTGATCGGCAGCGCCACCGTGCCGGTATTCATCACCGTGACGATTTTTGGCGCACTCGCGATGTTGGTCAACTGATTGCCGAACGCCACCGACGTCGGCGACGCCGAGTAGGTCGGCACGGCACCGGTTCCGCTGAGCGCCACGGTCTGGGTACCGGCATTATTGCCCGCATTCACGGCGAGCGTCGCCGCGGCCGATCCGATTATGGTCGGCTTGAACACCACAGTGATCGTGCAAGTGGCTGCGACCGCGACCGAGGCGCCGCAAGTATTGGTCTGCCCGAACTCGGATTGAATTCGTGCCCGAGATTGTGATGCTCGTGATCGGCAGCGCGACCGCGCCGGTGTTGGTCACCGTGACGGACATGGGCGGACTCGCCACATTCATCGTCTGGCTGCCGAACGCCAAAGAGGTCGGCGATGCCGTGTAAGTCGGAAATAATCCGTAGACCGCCACCTTGATTGGACGCCGTTCCCATATAGACCTTGCCATTGGCGACCAGCGGCGGCACGAAGTGCCCAACGGTTCCAATCCGTCGCGCGCCACGTTCATCGTCGAGTTCCACAGTTCCTGCGTGATATTTTCGGCATTGAAGGCGTGCAGCGCGGGCAGCACCGGCGGACTTACCGCGGAGTTCCCCGGGGTACTGGCCCAGAGCACGCCGCTCCCCTGTACGTTGCCGTTGGCGGACAGGGCCAGAATTCCCCCGGGCATTGCCGAGGTGTACGAGCCCTGCGCGCTGGGGCTCGCCGCCAAGGTGCTGCCGTTGAACGCGTAGGCCTTGAGCACATCGCCTGCGCCCCAGTCATAGATCAAGGGACCGCCGGTGGCCGCCGACCCTTCCCAGTACACGGGGCCGCCATGAATTTGTCCTCCCGCAGTGATGTTTTCCTTCTGCACCACCTGGCTGTCGTTGGCATTCCAATGGCCGAGGCCGGTTGTATTGAGGACGTATAGATCGCCCGTCTTGCCGCCGCCGGTGAGCAGGTTCGTGCCCGGGATCAGCATCGGTCCCGGAACTGGAGAGGTCGAGGTCGTTGTCGTCGAGGTATTGCCAGTTCCCGGCCGTGAACCAGTCGACCAACGCGAGGCCATTAGTGGGATCGAGCTTCAACGCGCTTTCACTGAAGTCGGTCGTACCGTTCCAGCCGCCCGTCGCCGTATTGCCCGTGAAGACGTAGACGTAACCCGAGCTGTCGACGGCCAGCGGACGCCCCGACTGCCAAATTCCGCCCTGCAGGTTGCCCGTAATCACCGGGGCGAAGACACCGCTCTGCTGAAGCATCCGCTTGTCGTAGGCCATCACCCAGCCAACGTAGTTGAGGGGATGCTCGACCTGCATCGCACCAAAGCCAAAGACGACCTGATCGCCTGCAAGCACCAATGACGTGCGTTGCACCAGATAGGGTGTGCCCAGCATGATGCCCGCATAGCTGCCGGTGATCAGCACCCCGGGGCCGTAGGGCTCCGCGCCAGTGGTGATGTCGATGGCATGCAGTCGGTACGCCATGGTGGAGTTTTCCAGCGTACACGCGACGACATACATGATATGGGTGCTTGGATCGATGACCGGCGTGCTCAAGATGCCGAGGTGGCCGGCAGGATCATTCGGTGGAATGGCGAAGTCCGCCCAGACCGGTGCGGTAGTGTTAAACAAACCGGCGAGATTCACCGACCACAAGGGCGCGCCTGCCGACGTCGGCGTCAAAGGCGTACAGCGTGTCGTTCATGGTCGCAACGTAGACGACGTTGTGCATACCTCCGTTGGGGATGGCCACATTGGGCACATACAGCGGCTGGGCAAAGATTCTTTCATCGACGGGCAAATTGAACAGCAGGCCGAAGGTGTTGGGGCCGACATTGGATGCGTTGAGCGTGGTCTCGGTCAGATTTGCCCCGGACACGTTGGCGTCATATCCGCGCTGAAGCACCGGCTGCAAGGCTGACTGCGCTTGCACTGCTACCGGTCCGACTAACGCCAGCGCCAGCGCCCACTTTAGGAGGGTGTTCATTCGTTCCCCGTACCTTGGTTCTCATCGCCAAACCCAATGCGTGAAGTGTGCGGGTATTGCGCACCTCAATACAATGCCGGTCAATAAACTCTAAGGATGTCTATTTGCGCTCTTGCCGGAGGCAGATTGCCATTTGCCATAACGCAGACCGACCATGTTTGTTTGTACCCCGATGTTTGGTGACGGGGCGATCGCTCTGGGGGAGCCGCATCACTTTCGTATAATTTTCCCCGCTACTCCTATTGCGGGCGGGACGCAAGCGTTAGCCATCCTGTGCAAGTTGCCCGATAATTCACGGGGGTTCCGCGTATTGACGAAAACGCGTTCAGCGCACGCAATATAAAGAAGGAGTTGCTTGGTCTGTGACGCTCAATCCAAGCAAGGGGGATTTCAATGCGCGCCAAGATCATTTCAATCATTAGTGCTGCCCTATTGTTTTCGATGACGGCAGCCGGTGCAGCGCCGCCCTCGGTGCTACAGCGAGGCTACGACGCAGGAGTTTCCGGCGCAAACCTCGCTGAGACCATACTCAACACGTCTAACGTCACTTCGAGCACGTTTGGCCTCGTATTCAAGCTGCCGGTGGACGACAACGTTTACGCCCAGCCGCTCTACGTACCGAACGTCGCCATCGCCGGTCAGTGGGACCAAGATGCGGAAAGCAGTGGCGCTCGGCCCGATGTTGTACTATGGGTTCCTAAGACCGCTGTCTGCACTATGGATTGCGTGCGATGATTAGGAAGCGATAATGGTATTCGCACCGGATCGTATGGATATTTGCCATTGAATCGATCCGATCACCATACTAACGTCTCCAACCATTGTGCGGGCACGGCGACTGAGAAAAAATAGATGGCTGAGAAACGTATTAACGCGGGAAGAGATGTTAATTAAGTGATCGCGAATCTTCGCAGGCTCGTGATTTTGCATGTCGTGCTCGGACTCGTATCTATTTTTGCTTATATGACGGGACCTGGCACATATGCGCCGGACCGTCACGTGCGGGGTCCGGTGTTTGCCTTAGTTGTACTTTTTAGAGTGCTGTTTGCGTGGATGCCGTACATTATTTCCGGGTTCTACTCGTGTAATGTATTGGCGGAGCGCAATCCTAGGGCGACATTTACATTTATCTGGTGCGCCATCGGCGTTGGCATCATCGCTAATTGCATGAATTTTAATTTGTTCGGGACGAAGTGGCACCCAGCGCCGTGGCTATTGTTCAGCGCCGTAACAATTGCGCTTATCGCGACAGCTAAGGTTTGTGCGACTATTTGGCGAAGCGAGCAGGCCGAGTACTAGCAGGGCGAGTACATAACCGTGGTCGTAACGGTTCAAGTGTGGTACCTGTTGCCGAACCGCTCATAGGTGCGCAGTTCGCCTAAATCGTTGCTCGTTGTTCCACCATTTTAGGGAACATCAACCTGGACCAGAACCCAGGGGAAGCGCACTACCCAGAATCGGCTGCCTAGCAGCGCTCTGCGATGGCGATCTCAGATAGGCGGATGTCGGCGACCGATTCTTTGCAACGGACTGTTCCCGAAATGCATTAGCGAACTGCCGCAGTTGTCGCCGGATTGAACAGTCGCGCTGGGTTAATGTCAGTCAATGAAATCCTCGGTAAGGCACCGTGGGTGCCATACCGGTAAAAAGGTTATTGCAGGGGTCTGACCGAGACGGCACTAGCTATGTGCGATGCCGGGTTCCATAGCCGCCAGCTACTGTACCGGCACAACTGTTAGCAGAGGAACCCGCCGGTGCGTGCCAAGTAGTACCAGCCACTTGCTCCCCCTTTCCGACAAGAGCGATAAAGAAACTCCAAAGCACATAAATCTCAGGTATCTTCCTCCATTTTGCCGGCGACACCGCCAATCCGCCGTGTAAAATCTAGCGCCATGCGTGCCAACTCCTCCGTCGGCGCACCCGATTTGGCAATCTGCGCAGCTGCAATAAAGGCCAGACCGCGTGCCAGGCACTGTTTAATCTGAGAAGTGGACGCGTCTCTATCTGCGCGTTCCACGGCCAGCGCCTCGCTGCGCCGGGCTAACTCCTCCGCCTGCACTTTCTCGCGCCAAACCACATCTTCCGCCCGCAGTTTCTCGCGCCAAGCCACATCCTCGGCCCGAACCTTCTGGCGCCAGGCTACATCCTCCGCCCGCCAGGCTACATCTTCGGCCCGCACTTTCTGGCGCCAAGCCACATCCTTCGCCCGCACTTGCTCGCGCCACGCCACATCCTTAAGACGGCGCGTATCAGCCTCTGTATGCCGATCTGGTAATTCGACCATGCTTGCTCACCTCCGAATGAAAACGACCTGTATTAAGTCAATGGCGAGTCACACGCTAGCGTCGACTCAGCCGATCGGCGTGCTCGCACATTTCGGTGACGCATCGGCGCAACTCAGCCGCCATGATTTTGTATTGCCCACCAAACTGCTGACGTTTACGATAATCAATTTCATTGTAGACTGCACGAGTTGTAATTCGCCAAGTTACGCTTCCTTACCAAAGCGTCGCCTGATCTGTTTCCCCTCCCGCAGGCGGCAATGCACATCGATTATTTTGATACGACCATTCAACCAGGTCAGTTTCACAAATATTTCGGAACGCATGAATAGCCATACGGAGGCGCACATCCGTGTGCAGAAACGGTGGCCGTCGATTAACAGATTTATTAGAAAATGCACTTCTGCCCAGATTCTCGATAGCAGTCGTCCACCAAGGACGGAAAACTTCGATGCCGGTCCCTTACCTGTAGCTGTCACACCTCGGCGCTTCGTTATGTCGAATTGATAACCATAAGTCGTCGCTCGAGACCGACAGCAGGTCAACAGCGCGCACCGAGCCAGTGTGACATTGGCGAATTGATACGGAGATGACAAGTGACGCGCACCTCGCCGGATCATTCTTTTGGGCAACACCCGGTGTGAAAGCCAACGGCCAGCGATCCGGGTGTTCGTCAGCGGCATTGGCCGATTACGCGACTTTCTGCATAAGAATAAGACGCGTCGCAACTAGTCGACTAAAAGGCATCAACTTGTCGCATAGGGCATAAGCAAGTCGATCAATTCGATGGCGGGACTGCGGTTGGCTTCTCAAGCACGTTGGTATCTTGAGTAACAGCTCCGAAAAGCGCTCCGAATCTGCAGACGGCGTTATACGGGCAGGCGTGAAATCCCATCCGAGAGTCGGGTGTGCGAGTTCCGCAATTTCGGTTCAATGAGAGGAGTATGGAAACGGAGCTATGGCCAGGTCACTCGGGCATCGCCAGACGCAAAAGGCGACCACGGGCAAACCGAACCGACTGCCACCGGGCCATATCCCGATTCTACCGGCATGTGCCCGTTACCGGCGACCCGGGATGATTCGGGTCAGCCGGGGTATTGGGAGGGGCAGCAGCCGAAGTTCGATTATTATTAGGCGACATTGTTGCCGAAATGATGGCATCGAAGCGCCCGCTTGAGAATTCAATATAATAAGCAGACGTTTGAAGAGTCGGGCAGTTGCACGTGGGGGTCATTATGTCTACAGTTGGCGCCCTTCTTGTATTGACCAGTATGTGCGTGCTGGTAATTGTCGCATTGGGCGGCATTCTTCGTGCGAGTCTCAGCAAGTTACGAGACCATCTGGCGCGGAAACGCGAGCAACGGGAAGCATGGAAACAAGATGCACATGCTAGTCTCAATCTTACGGTTGAGAAAGCCGAAGAAAGTCAGGCACGCACCGAGACTCTGCAAATTCGCCAAGATGAACCGCCTCCGCAATGATGAGATGCGGTGTCGTTTATTAGACGCTTCATGCTACTCGCGTGAATGCGCTGACATAAGCCGGTGGCCCCCGAGGCTGAGGCGCCACGGTATCGCCGAATTGGTTTGTGTTTCGGTGCGCCATAGGTGATGAATCTGGGCACTGGGAACAGACTATTTCTCTTGCTGTACTTCAATAGGGGCATGCGAGCTACGATGAACCGAGCCGTGCGCATGTCCGCTTTCGAGGACACCAAGGGACCGGTGCCGATCCTGAGCGGTCCTCGATGAACGACCAGTATCGGGCAGTCCATTCAGCTTTTGCAAAGTCTTGACCGAGGACTTCTGGTGATATTCGGCGCTGAAGCGTTTTACTTCATGGAAATCACGTAGTTATCTCGTCAGGGTCAGTGATTATTCCCGATGTGGCGTATCGATGATTCCCTGAAGGTTCGACGATATCGATTCGCAGGAGTAAAGCAGCCCGCCGAAGCGGGCTGCGAATCTCTCGTTAATCTAAATAAAGGCGTGAAATTGCCAAATTTTCGCTGGAGAGTCTTGGGAGACACCAGCGGCAATACTCTACGGGAAGACGCTCTTTGCTTCCTCGGACAGCGTTTATGCTTTTGCATCACGTTGCCGATGCGCTCACCGTTATCCGGATGTTGCTTTTCTCTGTTCAGCGGGGTGGACAATTCGATGGCACAGAAATATTGGATTCGAGGGCGGCTGAATCTCGTAGGAACTCCAACCAATCAACCTCCTTTCGAGCGCCGACTGACAATGCGCCGGGGTCGGGTTATTCCCTGACCGCCAATAAATCATTGATCCGATGGGCTGTCTGGCTCGATTAAGGCAATACGCCTTGTTACCCGTGCCGCGTCTATTACATAAAGTGCTTTGTGCGTGCCGTGCTTACATAAGGAGTTGCCGAAAGGAGTTGGCCAGTCCCGCGGCTGCACAATGACTGCCAACGCGAGTATCCTTGGAAAACAGTATGTTTCTTTGCGTGGGTATCGCAAGACCATCGCAGATGCCCATCCACCGCCGCCGAAGATGATGTTCGCCCCGACGCGAAATGCAGGAGATTCAATGAAAGGTATTGTGCACCGGGTGGCTGCCCTGATCTTTGCGGCACTCGTAACGCCCACCGCGATGGGGCAAGTCAGCGTACTGACACAGGACTACGATATGGGCCGTTCGGGCGCGAACCTGAACGAATCGATTCTGACGCCCTCGAATGTTTCGTCCGCCACATTCGGCAAGCTATTTGCGTATCCCGTCGACGAAGAGGTATTCGCGCAACCGCTGTACGTTCCCAACCTCGCCATTGGAGGCGGTACCCACAATGTCGTTTTTGTCGCCACCATGGGCAACACGGTGTATGCATTTGATGCCGATAGCGTGGGGAGTGCGACCACGCCTCTCTGGAAAGTCAACCTCGGAGCGGGCGTACCGTCGTCGAAATTTCTTTTTTTTGCGGGAGGCGGCATTTCACATTGCGGTATCTATTCGACGCCGGTGATCGATCCGACTTCGAACACGATCTACGTGGTGACGCACACGTGGAATACGGCAAGCCAGTCGGTCGCGCTGGAGCTGCACGCGCTGAATATGGCGACGGGGGCTGAAAAGTTTGGCGGCCCGGTCACGATTGGCGGCACCAGGTTTTAACGCGAATTTCAATGAGCAGCGCGCCGGACTGCTGCTGTGGAACGGCACGGTCTATGTGGCCATCGGTTCGCACGCGGATTTCCGCACGGACCTCTCGACCCTGAAGCAGCAGCCCTATGTCGGTCTGGTGCTCGCGTACGATGCGAAGACGCTTGCTCGTGTGGGGACGTTCAATGGGGAATCGGGCGGCATAGGGTCGGCCGTTTGGCAGGGCGGGCGCGGACTGGCGTCGGACGGCACCTACGTATACGCCATGACCGCCAATGCGGAGAAGCTTGGAACCGCCGACTATTCCGAGAGCTTCGTGCAATTGAACCCGCCGGCATTGTCGGTCGCCGGTTACTACCAGGATCCGGATTCGACTTGTCTGAACACCCTCGATCTGGACCTCTCGGCAGCCGGCCCGCAAGTCATCCCGGGCGCCGGAACGAATCTGCTGGTTGGCGGCGGCAAGGAAGGCAAGGTGTATGCGCTTCAGCTCGATCAGGCGCTGCAAACGCAGACCCCCGAATACTTCTGGGGTACCAACAATCATCTCGACCCTTCCGGCGGAGGGAGGTACCTGCGCCGATACCCGAACTCCGGGTCACGGATGGCTTCATGGGAATGACACCGCATTCTGGAGCAATCCGAGCGGCACCTCCTATTACTATAGTTTCGGCAACTACGACCAACTCATGTCATGGGAGCTCGTCGGAAACACCTTTACGCAATCCTCCGACGATACCCCGTCGAACCTTAGTATTAATGCTTTGGCCGTCTCCGCAAACGGCGGTGCCAATGGAATTCTTTGGACCATTTCAAATCAGACGACCGGCACCGCAATTGTGTCTGCATATAACGCGATTCCTTCCGGCGGCCACCTGACCCTTCTGTGGAACTCGGCGCAGGTGCCAAGGAGGGACGCTCTTGGGCAGCTCGGGCGGTATTCGGTCCCGACCATTGCCAACGGCAAGGTCTATGTCGGTTCCGGCTCGAACCAGGTCGCCGTCTATGGCCCGCTGCCGACGACCTCATCGGTTCAGGTCTCGATGTCACAAGGAACGGTTTCTTTCACGGCGCTCAACACGAAAACCGTGATCACCTATGTGAATTCCGTCGGAGGCTACACCGGTAAGGTCAGCCTCACACTGACCGGTCTGCCGTCCGGAGCGACGTATTCCTTCACCCCGGCCAGCGTAACGCTCACCTCGACGACGCACTCAGTGGCGTCGACGTTGTCGATAGCACCCGCCGGGGCGGTCTTGCCTCTGAGTGACAACTACACCGCCCTGGTTGAAGCGAGCCCCGCGGGGGGAGGCACCAGTTACGCGCCTGTTCGGCTGCTCATGCGAACTGCGCAATTCACCTCCGTGACCAAAGTCGGGTGCAACTCGTCCAATCAGATGAACGTGAGCGTGTCCTGGCAGATCAACGGTTCGGGCGCACCGGCTCTGTGGATTCAAGACTCGACCACGCCCGCCTTCCCTGGGCGTCTGTGGATTGCATCCGCCGGTGCGACGGGAACCATGCAGACCGGGTATATCGTGAATAATAAATCGGGACGTTACATTTGGCTCATCGATCAGTCGGCCGGAATTCCCGCAATTTTCGACAACGCATTTCAGTACAAGAACTTGGGGCCGCTGTACAGCTGTCCGTGAGTGTGCGTACGTTGCATGACTGGGATCTCCCTGGGCCTTACCTCGCATCGCTCATGGTCGCGCGGGAGGACATCGACGCCTACGATCACGTCAATAACTCGGTTTACATGACCTGGTGCGACCGTGCCGCCTGGGAGCACTCCGCGGCGCTGGGTTTGCCGATCGAGAAATGCCTGCGACTCGATCGGGGCATGGCAGTGGTGCGCAGCGTCATTGCCTACCTGCGTCCCGCCGTCATGGGCGACACGGTTCACGTCGCGACCTGGCTTCTGCCGGCCGAGGGCCGATTGCGCGTGCGCCGGCGCTTTCAGGTGCGGCGTGGCGGGGAGGGCGCGACGCTTGCCCGCGCCGACATCGAATACGCCTGCATCGAGCTCTCCAGCGGGCGCCCGGCGCGGTGGCCGCCCGAGTTTCGCGAGCGCTATGTGGCGCTCGATGAGGTCGTGCGCGCGGAACAGGCGCTCGCGCCGGTCTGAGGGTGAGGAATCGCCGGGGATCCTTTCAGTCGGCGCGATTTTCCGCGAATTGGAGAGTCTCGAAGCGCCTGGCTTCGGCTTCGCCAAGTTTCTTCTGGGCGCGGATCTCGTTCACGAGTTGGAGTGCGGTTTTCGGACAGGGCGGCAGCTCGGCCTCGCAGGGCTCGAGCGGCGTCAGGCGCTCGCCCCAGCGAATCAAATGAGCGGACAGCGTCAGTCCGCCTCCGAAGGCGGGCATCAGCACCAGGCCGCCGGGCGGCACCCGGCCTTCCTCGACCGCTTCGACGAGAGCGACCGGCGCCGTGGCCGAGCTCATGTTGCCGTATTTCTGCACCGTCAGATACAGCTTGTCCGGGCCGGCGCCTGCGCGCTTGGCCACCGCATCGATGATCCGCAGGTTGGCCTGATGTGGCACGACCAGTGCGATGTCCTGCATCGTCACGCCGGCGCGGCGCATCACCTCGAGGCTCGCCTCGCTCATGCCCTGCACGGCTTTGCGAAAGATTTCCTGGCCGTCGAAGTCCCACCGGGTCTGCCCGTATTGCACCCCGAGATTGGCGTACATCGTGCCCATGCCGCGCACGCGCAGGATCTGCCGGGAGTCCGCGTAACACTCTAGCTTCTCCGCAATGACTCCGGTCTCGTGCTCGGATGCCTTAAGCACCATGGCGGCGGCGCCGTCGCCGAACAGTACGGCGACATTTCGGTTGTCCCAATCCATGTATTGGGAGATGAGTTCGACGCCGATGACCAGTGCGTTCTTGACGATCCCGCTCTTGATCATCGATGAGCCGATCGACAACCCGTACATGAAGCTGGTGCAGGCGGTATTGACGTCGAACGCCGCCGCGTGGTTGGCGCGGATGCGCTGCTGCACGCCGGAGGCGCTGTTGGGCACCGTCTCGTCATTGCTGCAGCTGCCGTAGATGACGAGCTCGATATCCTCGCCGCGCATCCCGGCGCAGGCGATGGCACGGCGCGCCGCGGTGATGGCGAGCTCGATGCCCGGCACATGGGAGATGCGCCGCTCCTTCATCCCCGTCCGCGTGGTGATCCACTCATCGTCGGTGGGCAGGAAGGTGGCGAGATCCTGATTCGTCAAGATGGCCGGCGGCAGGCACTTGCCCCAGCCGACGATGGCAGCGTGAGTCATCGGAACTCCCCAGGCCTACTTATTGTGGGGTCCATTGTCGCCCATATCGGCGCCGAGCGCGCGGCATGCCGCGCTCGATAGTCCCGACCGGGCCGATAGTCGGGTATCATTCGGTCCGGGCCAAAACGGCGGATATTCCTTGAGCGTACCGGGTATTTGAGCAAGTCGTCGAACAGCCGCGCACGGTGGCTTCGCCTCGGAACGCCCGGCTCCTGACATGGCGCGCTCCAAAAATTCCATCGCCGGCGCCGGCTGATCCTCGTCGCGGCCGCCCTGCTCGCCGCCATCGTCGCGATAACCGCCGTCTGGGTCGTGCACCTCGACCGGGTCGTGACCCGCGAGTTCCGGGGCCGCCTATGGTCCATCCCGGCGCGGGTCTACGCCGAGCCGATCGACCTCTATGTGGGTGCGCCGATCGGGGCGGAGGACCTCGAAGAGGAACTGCGGCGCCTGCATTACCGGAGCGGCGATCCCGCGGCGGGGCCGGGCGTCTATCGCCGGCATGGCGGCGCCTTCGATCTTCATACGCGCCGCGTGCGTTTCGTGGATGAGCTGCGCGAGCCCGAGCTCGTGTCGATCCGTGCGGGCGGCGATGCGATCACGGACTTGAAATATTCGGATGGCCGGGAACTCCCGGTGTTCCGACTCGATCCGCTCCTGGTGGGGAGCGTCTTTCCCGTCCACGGCGAGGATCGCATCGTGCTCTCGCCCGCCGATGTGCCGCCGCTGTTGCGCGCGGCGATCAAGCTGGTCGAAGACCGGCGATTCGACGAGCACCACGGCGTCGACCCGTTGGGAATCCTGCGGGCGCTGTGGGCCAATGTAAGGGCCGGTCATGTGGTTCAAGGCGGCAGCACGCTGACCCAGCAGCTCGTCAAGAACTACTTCTTGTCGGATGAACAGACCCTCGGCCGAAAGGCCACCGAGGCCGTGATGGCGCTGCGTCTCGAGGCGCACTTTTCCAAGGAGGACATTCTGGTCGCGTACTTGAACGAGGTGTATCTCGGCCAGGACGGCGCGCGTGCGGTGCACGGCTTCGGCCTCGGCAGCGAGTACTACTTCGCCAAGCCGCTCGACGAGCTCGACGTCGGCGAGCTTGCGCTGCTGATCGGGCTCGTGAAGGGGCCGTCCTACTACGATCCGCGCAAGCATCCCGACCGCGCACGCGCGCGCCGCAACGTCGTGTTGCAGGAGCTCGCGGAGGCCAAGTTGATCGACGCCGGGGCCGCGAAGCGCGCGGCCGCGGAGCCTCTTGGACTTAAGGCTCCGGGCGGCAGCTACGTACCGGCGTATCTCGATCTCGTCCGCCGGCACTTGAAGCGGGACTACGCCGAGGCGGATCTCGCCGCCGCGGGCCTTGCCGTCTACACGACCCTCGACCCGCGCGCCCAGGCAGCCGCCGAGCGTTCGCTCGCGCGGCATTTAATTCGCCTCGATGCGGCAAGCCGGGTGCGCGATGCGCATCTGGAGGGCGCCGTGATCGTCGCCGAGCCCAATAGCGGTGATGTGGTCGCCGTGGTGGGCGGGCGCGAGGTGGGCGCCGACGGCTTCAATCGCGCGCTCGATGCCCATCGGCCGATCGGCTCGCTGGTCAAGCCCGCGGTGTACCTGGCGGCCCTCGAGACGGGCCGCTACAACGCCGCCACCCTGCTCCTGGACGCGCCGATCGAGCTCAAGCTCGGCGACGGCAGCATCTGGGCGCCGCAGAACTTCACGCACGAGACCTATGGACAAGTGCCGATGGTGCGCGCGCTGGCCGAGTCGATGAACCTCGCGACGGTGCGGCTGGGGCTCGACGTCGGCCTGCCGCCGGTGGCCGACACGCTGCAGCACCTCGGGCTCGAAAATCGCCCGGTCTTGAATCCTTCGCTGCTCCTCGGCGCCGTGGAGATGACGCCGCTCGAGGTGGTTGAGGTCTACACGGCGCTCGCCAACGGCGGTTTCCAGGCACGATTGCGCGCGGTGCGGGCGGTGCTCGACGAGCACGGCCAGCCGCTCAAGAGCTTCAAGGTGCAGGTCGAGCCCGCGGCGCCGCCGGCCGCGGTCTATGAGCTCGACCGGATGCTCACCCTCGTGACCAGCCGCGGCACCGCCCGCAGCGTCTCCGCACGCCTGCCGGCGGGCATGGTGGTGGCCGGCAAAACCGGCACCTCTTCCGACACGCGCGACAGCTGGTTCGCCGGATTCACGGGGAGTTATCTCGCGGTCGTGTGGGTGGGCTACGACGACAACCGCCCCACCGGGCTCACGGGTGCGGCCGGGGCGTTGCCGATTTGGACCGACACGATCGCGAGCTTGAAATCCGCTTCTTTCCAACCCGTGGCGCCGGAACTCGTCGAGGATCGCTGGATCGGATTCGCGGATGGACTCGAGACGACGCCTGCCTGCAGCCCGGACGCCGTGGTCATCGCGGTGCCGAAGGGCACCGTGCTGCCGGTCAAGCCCGGCTGCCACCCCTCGCCAACCGGCACGCTGACTGACAAGATCGAGACATGGGTCAAAAAGATCATTCACTAAGAACGCGCGCGGTTCTTATAGCCGCGGCGGTTCTCTTAGGCGCTTGCGCCGCACGGCCTCCGATCGAGCCGCCGAACCAGCCGGCGCCGGCGCAGCCCCTGCCCGTGCAGCCGGCGCCGCCGCCTGCGCCGCCTCCTCCTGCGCCCCGGCCACCCGAGCCGCCGCCGCGGGAAATTCATCTCTCGCCCGCCACCCGTTCGCTCGTGACCCAGGCACAAACCCAGGCCGCGCATGGCGATCTGCCGGCCGCCTCCTCGACCCTCGATCGGGCGCTGCGCATCGAACCGAATAACCCCTTGATATGGATCGAACTCGGGCGCCTGCGGCTCACGGAGAGCGATGCACACCAGGCGGAGGTCTGCGGCCGCAAGGCGCTTATCCTCGCGAGCGGCGACCGGGGCACGCAGCGACAGGCGGGCCGGCTGCTCGCCGACGCCCTGCGCACCCAGGGGCGCAATCAGGAGGCGCGCGAGGTCGAGAGCCAGCCCTTCATGCACTGATCCTTACCGGTGGCCGGGCGCAGGCGCCTCTTCATAGCACGGCGGCCGGCGGCCGTTGATCAAATCATCGAAAAGCCCGGTCCAGCGCGGCAGCAGCACTTGTTTCAAATCATAATATTTCATCGCGGTCCGGCGAGCCGCGCTGCGCAGCGGCTGCATTTCCTGCGGCTGCGCCAGCGCCGCTTCGATGCGATTGGCGAGCGCCTTGGGTGCAAAGAAATCCACCGTGAGCCCGTTGACGCCGTCGCGCAGCACTTCGAGCACCGGCGCGGTTCGGGAACCCACCACGAGGCAGCCGCAGGCCATCGCTTCGATGCACGACCAGGACAGCACGAAGGGATAGGTCAAATAGACGTGAACCGAGGAGACCTGGAGCAGGTTCAGGTAATCGTGATATTCGAGCATGCCGACGAAATGCACGCGGGTGAGATCCAATTTGGCGCCGAGCTCCTCCAACATCATTTTTCTGAACGTGGAGCGCGGCGGCGGCGGTGTGCCGTAGCTCACGCCGTCGCCGCCGACGATCACGACTTCGACGCGCTTGCGCCGGCGCAGCAACTGCGGCAGCGCGCGCATAAAGGTGTGAAAACCGCGATAGGGCTCCAAGTTCCGCGACACATAGGTGACCACTTCGTCGCCGCGACCCAGCACCCGCCCCGATCCGGGCAACTTGAACTTGGCGCGCGGATTGGGGCGGGCGATATCGGTGTCGACGCCCTCGTGAATGGCGCTGATGCGCGAGCGCATCTCGGGCGGATAGAGACTTCGCTGCCAGCGCGTGGCGGAGTGGCCCCAGTCCGCGCCCTCGAAGGCGAGGAGGTTGGTGGCATTGCGCACGCGCAGGCGCGAGGGATCCTGAAAAACCGACACGAATTCCGGATCGAAGCCCACGTCCGCGCCGCTCGAGTGATAATAGAACTCGAAATTGGCGAGGAGCGGCACCTCGGGGAATACATCCTTGACGAACATGGTTTCGCCCCAGCCGCTGTGGCCGACGATCAGATCGGGGTGAAATCCCTGGCTGCGCAGATCCCGGCACTTGTCGGCCACCGCGGCGGCGGCATAGATCGCGCGGTCGATCTCGACCGAATACGCATGGCAGTTGATGTTTCCGCGCTGATCCTTGGGGTAGGTGATCTTATGAACGCCCGTCATGGCATTCGCATTCGGTTGCGTAATGTAATAGAGCTGATTGCCCGGCTCACTCGCCAGGTGCCTCAACAGGTGCAGGTACTGCGCGGGAAAGTTCTGATGTATGAACAGATAGTTCATCGCGCGGCTTGAGGCCCCCGGCCGGGCTCACGCGAACCGCCACCCCGATGCGCCGGGACGGGCTGGCTCGGCGGCCGGCTCACGAGACTTTTTAACGCTGCGTAGAACGCGAGCCGCGCTCCGGCTTGGCGGGGGCCGCGGACGGCTTGACCGGGTTGACGGTCTTCGCCGCGTTGCGCGAATCCTTGGCGCTCCCGTTGACCGGGGCGGCTTCGGCTTCCCGATACCGGCCGAACGAGGGTGCTTTCGCGCCACGCCCCGACGCCTCGACTTTGGCGGCCGCCGCGATCGTTTTCGGACGCTTGACGATACGAATCTGAATGCCCTCGAGCGGATCGTTCGCCACCGTCGATCGGCAAGGCGCGCCATTGCGCAACGGTCCCACGGTGACGCCCGAGCGGTAGTAGCCGGAATATTCGCAGTCGTAAGCGGATGTCGCAGTCCCCGGCTTCAAGCGCATGGCAAATCCCACCAACGGCACCGACATGCCCTTGGTGCCGCAGACCTGATCGTCGCTCAACCACGGGGTCTCAAAGCCCGTGCCCGTGAGGCCCTTGTACTCGATGTCGTGCGCGGCGAGCTGCTTGAGCGGCTGGATCGAGAACGCCTCGATCCAAAGTCCCGGAGCCACGCGTCCCGCCCACGGCGCATCGGCAAAGTTCATATCGCCCCGCGAACGGATGTGGGTCTTGATCTGCAGCGGCACGGCGAGCGATTCGCCCTCGGGACCTGCCGATTTCGCCGTCGGCGCGGGGGCGGCGGCTTCGGCAGCCGCGGCCGCCGGTAGTTCGGGCGTGCTCGCCGATTCGGTTGGCGCCGCGGCTTGCGCGCGAGCTTCCAGCCGTTCCACGGCGATCGACAGGACTTCGCCAATCGAGGAGCGAACCGACGTCAGAACCAGCGTGGCACCGGCGCCGTTGACTTTGGCGACCAGCACGTCGCCTTTCGCGAACAGCCACGTCCCGTCCGTGCCCGGTCCCGCAATGAACTCCACCTGGTCGGAGCGTACGCCGGGGCCCAAGCCCACATGCATCGCGGGCAAATTCAATTGTCCCACGCTGGGCTCGGCGCGCGGGGCAGCCGAGGTGACGGAGAAGAGGTACAGGCCCGCCGGAAGCGGAAGGACTTGCACCGAGGCACTCAGCCCTTCTTCTTGTGTGGATCCGGCAACCGCAGGCTTGATCATGTTTATCCCCCTAGGTTCACCCATCTTAGCGTCATCGCGCTTTCGCGATTGCGACGTTTGGACATAAGGCGCCACCTTCCCGTGATCGGCCGCGCGACCCAAAAGGCGGTCATTGATTTGCCGCGCGCTCAAATCCAGCGGCAGCAACATCCCGAGCCCGGCTGCGCGCAGGCGTTCGGCAATGGCCCCGAGATCGAATGACACCACCGGCAATCCCGCGGCCAGCGCGTAATCCAGAGTGTAGCACCACGTTTCAGGCCACACGGAAGGCAAAAATACGACATCGGGCCGCTCGCGCCGGATGAGATGCGGCGCCTCGATCTCGGTGTAGCGGCCGGTAATGAACACTTTTCCGGTCTTGAGCAGCGGCTTGTCATTCTCCGTGTAACCGATCACCACAAATTCGAGGGGCAGGCGGCGCGTCACCGCGTCCCGCGCGCAACCGAGCAGGACCTCATAGCCCTTGTGTCCACCGATCGCGCCGATCAGGCCGACGCGCACCGTTTTGGCGCCCGATGAGGGAACGATCGGCGGCAGCGCCGTCAAGGTGGGCGCATGCGGCCGCACTTCGATATCGAGAGCGGGAAAATATTTTTTTAGACGCGATGCGGTGTCGGCAGATGGCGACAATACCCGGCGCGCGTCCCCCAGCCATGCGGCGCTTCGCGCCCGAAGCGCCGGCACCGAGATGGCTTTTCCGAGGCGCGAGCCGTTCTTTCGGACGCAGGATTTGCACACCGACACCGCGGGCTCGTGGCAATAGCGGCCGCTGCCGTCGATGAGCGTCACGCGCGGGCAAATCCAGGAATAATCATGGACCACGACATCGTAGGGCACGCCGAGCGCGCGCACTGCCTCGATGACCCGCGCATCGAGGTCGAGAAAGTGCTGAATTTCGATCCCTTGGATCTTGAGGGAACCCAGCATCGAGGCCAATTCGGGGAGTTCCACCGGGATTTCATAGCGAAGGTTGGGCGCATCGACCGCGTCGGTCGATAACTCGCAAAAATGCGACTCTCCCGGCTTCGCCGGCTTGAGCACGAGGGGAAGCAAGCCCTGTTCGCGAATTCCCTGGCTGCGCTCGGTGACGAAACGTTCGACGCCCCCTTCCAGGGCGAGGGTCACCAGCAGCACGAATCGCCCCTCGAACGACGACAATCGTCGTTCGTCGAGCCGGCGCCGCAGCGCATGCAGCGGATCCAGAGTCATGAAATCCGTGATGAGCTGATCGTAGCCCGGATACCGCAGATTCAGGAGACGCTGGCTGCGCTCGTGCAGCGCCGCGCGGCGTGCGCCGAAGGAGCGGGCGCTCGCGTGGTAGACGAACACGTCCGCCGCGAGCCGATGCGCCCATCCGCGCTGCCGCGCGCGCAGGCAAAAATCCGATTCCTCGCCATATCCTAACCCAAAGACCGATGCGTCGAGTTCGCCGACGTCCTCGAGGCAGTCGTTGCGGATATAGAAACAGAACCCGACGCCGACCGGGATCTCCACCGAGGTTCCGGCGTGAGTCCAGGCGGCGAGCTTGTCGAGCGCCGCGGCCTGCTCCGGGTCGATCGAGGATCCGAATCTACGGGGGTAGCTGGCGATCGATGCATCGTTGCTAAAAGGGGTGACGGTGCCGACCCGGGACGCGCTGTAGGCTGCCGCGCCCAGTCGCTGCAGCCAATCGCCGAATACCAGGGTGTCGGAATTGAGCAGGACCTTGTCATGGTTCGACGGCAGGGCGAGCGCGCGGTTGGCCGAGCCGACGAATCCCAGATTCTTTTCGTTGCGCAAGCAGCACGATGCGCCCGGCGGCCGCGAGTTCATCGAGCGCCGCGGCGAGCGCCGCATCTTGGGTCGCATCGTCGATCACGATCACGCGCCCACGATCTTCGATGGTGGCGAGCACGCTATCGATGCACGCCAGGGTTTCCTGCCGGCCGCCGTACACCGGGATGAGGACATCGACCGGTGCTGCGCGCCTCGACGAGGCAGGCCGCATGCGCTTGATGGGGGAGGATCCTTTGCGCCAGCGCGGCAGTCGGACGGGTTTCTGACCTTTAAATCGCAGCGCGCGATCCAGAAGAAGGGGCGTATCCGGCAACGGCTGCCAGCGTCCGTCGGGCAACCGGGCCGCGATGCTGATGCGGCTGCCGCGTAAGCCGGCGCGTCGCAGATCGACCTCGAACGGCCATCGCAGCCCGGGGCGAGCGGCTTTGGTTCCCGATCGGTGGGTACGTCCGTCCTCGTCCTCGAAGCTCAACTCCACCGGTTGTGTGGGCAACCAATCGACGCGTGCCCATCCGAAGATTCGCTTGCCGTCGCTGTCGGCGCGTCCATCCAGCGCAAATTCGAACGGCAAGCGGCGGGCGCTTCCCAACAGGGGTACATCCCCGCAGCTCACGTGGAGGACCGTCTCACCAGCGGTCTCGGGTGCTCGGAAGCTAAACAGGGTTCGATCGCCTCGATGAACGGCATTGACCGGAAGCGCCGGCCCGGAGTCGCTGAGCCGGATTTGCAAGGAATCGACGAACGCCGCCGCAAGCTCGCCGTGGAACTCAAGGTCAGGTCCGAGGCCAACCCAACCCGCAGTTTCTAGGTCAGGATTCCCGAGGGCGTCCGAAGCTTCTCGGGCGAGCAGACTGTCGGGAGCCACGCAGTACTCCCTCAAGGCCCTATCCAGATGCCGCTTTGCATCATCGGCTCGCCGCAGACGCCAATACGCGCGCACGGTAAGCGCGGCGATGTCGGCATCCGGGGCGCCGACTTGCTGCAGCACCCGCAGGGCGGCGTCAGGGTCGCGATCTTCAAGCGACAGCAACCGGCCGTAGATCGGGGCGAGGGTCTCCACCTCCTCGGGGTGTGTACGCCAGGCGCGATCAGTCAAGCGTATCGCCGCCTGAACGGAATCGTTCTCTAGAGCGCGGCGGATATCCTGAATATAACGCGCGAGTGCGCGATCAGTGCCGCCCAGATAGTCGAGTTCCAAGACTCGGAGCAATGAGGCGAACATGGGGGATTCGTGTAAACCACCCCGGTCGCTGGCGACCGGGGTGGT
Source organism: uncultured Gammaproteobacteria bacterium (assembly GCA_963758145.1). GTDB lineage: Bacteria > Pseudomonadota > Gammaproteobacteria > Steroidobacterales > Steroidobacteraceae > Bog-1198. The sequence continues at coordinate 1,349 of CAVWUK010000006.1, read as the reverse complement.
TCTGACTTGCAGTTAGTGCGGTCCTAGTGCTCCGCCTAATGCCAGCGCGGTTCAAAGACTATGATTGCCGCTATCTCAACCCTTGGCCGAAATGTCGCTCCCGCTCAGATGACCCGTGAAGCCCTTCAGTTCCACCGTCGTCTGCCCGCCATCCAGAGTGATCATGGTATTGCCGCCGCTCACGTGAATGTCGTTATTGGCTTGCAGGTAGGAGAGCGACTGACCTTCCAAATACAGCTGGTCGTGGCCGGACACGAAGTTCGTGATGACGTCGGTACCGCCCTTCCCTTGGAAATTGATATCGAACAGGTTATTGCCGGTGCCACCCGTCATGGTGGCCTCGCCCGAGCCGCCCATGAAGGTGTCGTTGCCGGTTCCGCCGTGCATGACCACCGTCCCCGATCCGCCGATGAATTGGGTGGCCTGGCTGCCACCCAGCAGCGTTGCCGCACCGTTGATGGCAAGATCCTGGTAGGTGTATTGCACCGGGCTGGCTGCAACCACCGCACGCGGATCCGCTCCCGTGGGCGTGGGCGTCAGGATTATAGGCGCTGGCCGCACTGTTGACTTGCTGGCCGTTCGAGTTGAGCTGGAGGAACTGGAACTTGCCGCCTTCGATAGTTGCACTGCCGAATGCGCCATAAACCGAGGCTTTGCCCGCCTCGGTTATAGTGTCATTACCGGAGCCCAAATTGATGGTGTCGTTACCCATCATGGACCCGGAGCTATGCTCGAGGATGTAGCCCGGACCGTTCAGGGTGATGCTGTCGTTGCCAGCCCCGACCGTGACGCTGCCGATGCCATCGATCCTGATGGTGTCGTTGCCATTTCCTGCGGCGACGGAACCGTTGCCGTAGATGTTAACAAGGGCATTACCGCCGCCCGAGATGCTAACAAACGTCCCCATTGTCCTTCTCCCTTCAGTTTTACGGCAAAGACCAGAACGCAGCCGTTAACGACTGGTTCGCATATTCCGGTAACGGAAATCCCTAACTGCGAAGGACCGTAACAAACTGTGAACTCAACCACAACCTCAATTTGACATATGCGAGCGGAATTTTCCAAGAATTCTTGAACTTTTTATTGCATGGGATTCTTGCACCAAAATCGCACTGAAGTACTGCTCAACACGCTCCCTATTGGCGCAGCGTGACGACTCGGGCTCTTGGGTGGCCTCGGACGGAGGAGATTCCAAGTCGAACATAAAATTCCGCGAGTGAGTGCCGGAGCCGTGCCAATTTCTATGGAACCCGATGCGCGCGCTCATATGTCAATTCGCCCATCGCTAAATATTGAAAACTACTGTGTCTAAATTGACTTATGCGTATGACTACGAGAAAGTCTTAAGA
>CAVWUK010000005.1:0-63691 GCA_963758145.1 uncultured Gammaproteobacteria bacterium | reverse complement strand
ACCCTCTCCGCCACTCAGTCAAGAGCTTCCCGCGAGTTCGCAATTGCCTCGGCGGCAATCGCGGAAAACCCGCGCTCCCCGACGTTTCTAACGTCTCTCGGGCGCGGCAGAGATGCTTAGTTCACGGATGGTGACAAATTCGGGCGAGGTCGGTTTTATGCACTCAGGACGCTCATCGCCGATGAATCCGCCGGCAGCAACCCTGACCAATAGCGCTCCCGCGGAAACACCAAGACACCAAAATTGAGGGTCCCTTATTTTAGCGGGTCACAGTCCTCGCGGCGCAAGCACTAAACCGGTCGGCGCAATCCGAACGTCAGCGCATCACACCCGGGCTACCAGATCCCGGCGATCGGTAATTCCTCACGGTGAAACCGGCGATCTCGGTCCCAACGTCGGCCACGTCAACATCTATTCCCTGACCGACTTCGCGACCGTGCGCTGTGTTCTTGATTGCGTCAGGTGTGCCCATCCGTTTGGACCTCACAATCTGGTCGTTAACAGGGTCCCAAACCTCAAAGTGATACACGGTAATTTTTGTCATGTCACGGCTCCTGTCCAGATTCGGACTTTCTATTGTTGTAATGACCAAAGATCGGATCGCCCCGGTGCGTATGAGGGGCGGTGTTCTCCCCGGCCGGCGATCTAGCGAAGCTTGCCGGTTTTCTGATGATCGCGCGAGGTGCCCGATAGGCTAATCAACCGCATAAGATTAATCGATTGTGCGCAGATCGGCAGCGCCGGATGCAAAGCTTCGATCGACCGCTCGGCCGGTGAGTGGCCGAGCGGTCCAGAGCTGCGCGATAGCGCCGGCGCGGCACGCGGCCCTCGGCATCGTCACGGACTGGATTGCTAGTCGACGTTGGGGTCACTCGTTTGAATTCTGTAGCCCGGGCGATCATGCTGTCCGTGGCGCGCTGACCCCCTGAGAGGGAGGACCTATCGGTAGGTTGACGCACATTGATAGATTTGGCTGGGTATGCACCGCCCGCCGAGCATGCCGTGAATTTGCGTCGCGATTGAATCACGCAAAGGGCGAGGACTATGTCTGATCGACTGATGCAGCTTAAGCGTTTGACTGCCTCGTTTTGCCTGGGATGTGCCGTGATGTTCATCACCGCGCCCAGCGTGGGAAGCGCCGCTGTCGTCAAGATCGGGTTCTTTAATAATTACCTGCCCGCCGAGATTGAGGCTAACGTGCTGCAAGTTATTGCAGAACGTTACCCTGCCCTCGGCGTAAACGAAGTGCACTTGGTCGGGACGGACGTTACCCCTGCATGGGTTGGCGTCCAGCGCGGCGACACGGACGTGCTGGTGGAAATTGCCCTGCCGAACCAGCAGTCGCTGCTTGAGAAGGCTGCCGGGACGGTCGTGACGCTGGGACAGATCTATGGTGACGCCGGCGAAGGCTTCTTCGTGCCACGTTACGTCCTCGAGGGGCCCGGCGCGCCAGCGCCGGGCCTTTCGCGCGTGGACCAGCTCGGCTCCTACCAAGCCCTGTTCGACGCGACGCTTTATGACGAGGCGCCAGGTTGGCAGACCACCAAGGACAACGCCATCCGGCTCAAGGCGTACGGCATTGCGTTCAAGCAGGTGGCACTGTCGGACGCGGCGTTGGTCGCCGTCGTAACACGCGCTGCGGACCGCCGGCAACCGATCGTATTCTTCTTCTCCCATCCGCACTGGCTTTTCAAGCGATACGATTTGCGAAAGCTCGATGAACCCAACCCGTACCACGACGGCTGCTTTGTCAATGGCGACGGACGGTGCGCCGTGCCGAGCTTTTCGGCCTGGGTGGGCGCGCGCAAGGACCTCGAAGCTCGCGCACCCAGGTTCTACCGCGTGCTCTCCGACTTGCGGATCTCGATCGACGACATTGAGGACATGATGCTGAAGGTAACTACCGAGAAGCAGCCCGTCCACGACGTGGCTGGCCACTGGGTCGACGCACACCGTGCCGCCATCAACCAGTGGGTGAAGCTGGCATCCGGCAGCTGACCCGTGCGCAATCGGGACCTTTCTGCGGTGTCCAGTAACCATACTTCGCCGTTCGCCGCGACCAGAAAGCGTTGCAATCTATGAGTTCACCGGATCCCGCTCAGCACTCGGCTCTGCTCCGCGCCGAGCGGCTTGCGAAGGTATTTGGCCCGCACCCCGAGCGCGCCCTCACTCTGGTGGAGCAGGGCCTCGACAAGGAGGAAGTGCTTGCGCGCACGGGCTGCTCTATAGCGGTACGCGGAATCGACTTCGAAGTCCGCCGGGGCGAGGTATTCGTGATCATGGGCCTCTCGGGCTGTGGTAAATCGACGGTCATCCGCCTGCTGAATTGCCTGATAGCCCCTACGAGGGGTTCGATTTCGCTGGAGGGCGTGCGCCTGGAGGGACTGCGCAAGTCCGCGCTGCGCCAAATCCGGAATCGTCGGCTCAGCATGGTGTTCCAGCACTTTGCCATCTTCCCCCATCGTAGCATCCGAGAAAACGTGGCTTATGGGCTAGACCTGCGCAATGTCGGGGCGGCCGAACAGCGCCGCCTTACGGATATCGCCCTGCGACAGGTCGGGCTCAGCGGCTGGGAGGATGCCTATCCGGGCGATCTATCCGGTGGCATGAAGCAGCGGGTCGGTATCGCCCGGGCGCTTGCGGCGGACACCGAGATAATGCTCATGGACGAACCGTTCTCGGCGCTCGACCCGCTGATCCGCCGTGATTTGCAGGACCTGCTGCTGCGGCTGCACCGGGAGTCCAGCCGGACGATCGTGTTCGTGACCCATGACTTGAACGAGGCAATGCGGATCGGCGATCGGATCATGATCATGCGCGACGGGGCGATATCGCAGTTGGCGACGGCGGCTAGGATTCTCGCCGCTCCGGCCGACGAGTACGTGGCGAAATTCACGGCGGACGTCGATCGAGCCCGAGTCCTGACAGCCAGAGACATTATGCGACCCGTTGCACCTGCGGCGGACGCCCATGTCGTCACGCCGGAAACGACCGTGGTTGAGCTTTGCGCGCGCGCGCGCGCGTCCCGACCGCCCTTCGTCGTCACTGATACCGCAGGCACTGCGCTAGGTATCATCACCGACGCAGATCTGATCGCGGCGATTGCGGGCGCGTCTGCCAGCAGCTTCCCGTCAGTTGCTGCGCCGGGCGAACAGGGCGGGCGAGGTAACGCTAGTGCCTAAGATAGATCCGGGCCACTACGTGGAGACAGCGGTACTTTGGGTGTCGCGCAGCTTCGCCGGCGCGTTCGAGGTTGTCTCACACCTTCTGACCGCGCTCGTCAGCGCGGTGCAGTGGGCACTGGCGAGCCCGTCGCCGCTGGTAGTGATCGCCATGCTGAGCCTCCTTGCCCTGCTGGCCCGGCGCGTCGTGCTGGCCGCCTTCACGCTCGCGGCCTTTGCCCTGATCCTTTCCATGGATCTGTGGGCGCCGACGGTCGAAACCCTTGCCCTCGTCGTGGTTTCAACGGGCGTCGCCGTCCTCATCGGCATACCCCTAGGGATCTGGTGCGCGGTGAGCGCCGGGATCAGCGTGACCACCCGCCCGGTGCTCGACTTCATGCAAACGCTGCCGGCGTACGTGTACCTGATACCGGCCGTTTTTTTCTTCGGCGTGGGCCTCGTGCCCGCGATCGTCGCCACCGCCATCTTCGCCATCCCGCCCGCGGTGCGTATGACGGAGCTTGGCATCCGTCAAGTCGACGGTGAACTCATTGAGGCCGCCCATGCATTTGGCGCCCACCCGTGGCGGATCCTGCGCGAGATCCAACTGCCACTCGCGATGCCGTCGATTATGGCGGGCATCAATCAGGTGATCATGCTATCCCTATCGATGGTCGTGATCTGCGGCCTGGTGGGAGCCGGCGGTCTCGGCAGCATGGTTGTGTCCGCGGTCACGCAGCTGGATGTCGGCGGAGGTTTCAACAGCGGTCTCGCCGTCGTGATACTGGCAATATTTCTGGACCGACTCACCGCGGCACTCGGTCAATCCGTCAGCCGCCGGCGCCGACGCCGCAAGTCACCGTAACGCCGCGCCACTCTCCGCTAGCGATCCGCCATGTTCAAAGCTCCCGAACAGAATATCAATCTGCTGCATGCACTGGAGATCTTCGTGGTCGTTGCCGAGCAGGGCAGCATGACCTCGGCCGGCGCGATTCTCGACATGACCCAGTCGGCGATTTCGCAGCAGATCCAGAACCTCGAGTCCTCGATCGGCACTTCGGTATTCGATCGGGATCTTCGCCCTCTGCGGCTGACGATGGCCGGGTCGATGATGTTCGAGCGTGCCAAACAACTGCTCCTCGACGCCAAGGATCTGCGGGCCGCGATGCGCAGTGCGTTCTCCATTCCGATTCCACACCTGCGAATCGGCGTGCTCGCCTCGGTAGCCGGCAGCCTCGTCGCGCCGATTGTCTTCGATCTGCTCGACAGGCAGTACGCCAAGAGCGTCTCGGTGTGGAATGGGTTCGGTAACGAGCATCAACAGTCGCTCCTGAATCGCGAGCTGGATCTGATTTTGATCGCCGACCCGCTGTACGAACTGACGGGACTTGAGCGGCACGAACTTTTCTCCGAGCCTTTCGTCCTGCTGGTCCCGGTCACGGTGCCGGTCGGGCACCGGACCTACGCGGAACTGCTGACCACGTTGCCGCTGATCCGGCACAGCCTGCGTTCACCGATCGGTTCGCAGATCGAGCTGCATCTGCGGCGCATGCGGGTTAACGCCCCACCCTATGTGGAGTTCGATTCTGTGGAGTCGATCATCGCGGCCGTCGCGATGGGGCGGGGCTGGGCAATTTCCACTCCGACGCTGGTGCTGCAGGGGTTGCGCCCGACTCACGAGATCAGCGTCCGTCCGCTGCCGCCCCGAGGGCCGAGTCGCAGTTTCGCGCTCATCGCCCGCAGCGGTGAACTCGGCAATGTGCCGGCTGACATTGCGCGGCTGGTGCGGCGAGTAATGATCGACGTCGTCGTGCCACGCATCTGTTCATTCGCGCCGTTTGTACAGACCCAGATGGAGATTCCGTTGCCGATCGATGAGGCATTACCACGGCCTTGAGCACCGCAGGCGTCTGCACGCACGGCTAATAGTAGTTCTGGTCCGGCATGCTCGCCTTGCGCTTGGCTACGTACTCGCGAAGCGCCTCCGCGATCGCTGGATCGAGAGGCGGCGGCTCGTAGTCGCGCAGCAATCGCTTCCAAATCTTGTTGGCTCGTTGCGCCGAATCCATTGCGCCCTCCGATAGCCACTGCTCGTAGGAGTTGCTGTCCGACGCTGCCGGCCGGTACATTGCCGTTTCGAAGTTACGCAACGTGTGTCCCGATCCGAGAAAGTGCGAACCCGGACCGACCTCGCGGATCGCATCGAGTGCCTGAGCGTTCCCCGACAGGTCGATTCCTTCGGCGAACGCGTGCACATTGCCACATAGATCGGCGTCGATAATGGTTTTTTCGTAGCCTGCGACGAGGCCGCCTTCCAGCCAGCCTGTAGCGTGATTGATGAAATTGGCGCCGGCGAGAACGCTCATCAGCAGGCCATAGGCGCTCTCCTGCTCGGCCTGTCCGTCGGGAAGCTTAGAGGAGGTGAGCCCGCCGACCGTGTGGAAGGGCACGCCCAGGCGGCGCGCGAATTGTCCGGCGGCAAGCACCATCTTGCCGCTCTCCGGACTGCCAAACGTCGGCGCGCCGGATTGCATCGACAGCGTGCTCGCGAAGCTTCCCATCAGACAGGGGGCGCCGGGCCGGATCAGTTGGATCAGGGCAAGGCCGGCGAGCGACTCGGCCAGCACCTGTGCGAGCGTGCCGGCCACCGTACACGGACTCATCGCGCCGGCCAGCGTCCACGGCGTCACGGCCACTGCCTGTCCGTGTCGTGCGTACACTTTAAGGGCGCCTGACATCGCCGAATCCAAGACGAGTGGTGCGTTCGTATTGCTCACGGCATACAGAACACAGTTGTTTTCGACGTATTCGTCGCCGAACACGATCTTGGCCATGGCGACCGAGTCGCCTGCCCGCTCGGCGCCGATCAGAGCGCCGAAGAAAGGCCGATCGCTGTGACAAATGTGCGCCTGTAGCATATCGAGGTGCCGCTTGTTCGCCGGCAGGTTCACGGGCTCACACACGACGCCGCCCGAGTGATGCAAGTACGGCAGCATGTGGTGAATCTTGAGCAGATTCTCGAAGTCCTGCATCGTTGCGTAACGTCGGCCCTTGTCGAGATCATGGACGAATGGTGGACCGAAGACGGGGCAGAGCACGGTGCTGCCTTCCCCAAGGCGGACGGTGTTCGCCGGATTGCGTGCGTGCTGCAGAAAGGACTTCGGCGCGGTGGCCGTGACGATGTTGCGGCACATTCCGCGCTCGAAGCGGACGCGCTCACCCTTCACGTCCGCTCCTGCCGCACGGAATATATCGAGTATTTCCTGATCGCCGCGGAACTCCATGCCGATTTCCTGCAAGATGGAATCGGCGTTCTCCTCGATCAGACACAGGCCCTCTTCGCTCAAAATGTCGAAGTAACCGATCTTGCGTTGGATGTAGGGAGCGTTCTGCGCATTACGCTTCTCGCGTGCCGCCCGCCGATCGGCTCGTCCGGCCTGTCCGGGCCGGCGCCCACCCGGTGATCGCACATGCTCATCCTCGTCTGTCATCGTCGTCTCCGAGAAGGCGCGGTCAGCGCCCGTGCGTCCGGCCGGGCGACGGTCGCCAAGCCGCTCGGGCAAGGATACGCGCTCTGCGAGCTACGATATGAGAGCATTAGAAAGACTGTTCGCCTGCATTAGTTTTCCGATCTGCGAGTCCATTTCATTGATCTGCCATCGCTCCGACCAATATGATTGATTACAACTACTGGCGCCGATGCGAGGAGAGTCATGGCCAAAGAGATTTCACCCGTCGTGATTCCCGGCGCGCCGCCACTTGATTGGTCCACTGAGGCAATCGTCAGCCGCCGTGACCGGTTCTATTCGGCGTCGCAGCGGGCGTTCGTGCCCTACAAGTCGCCGCTGATCATAAAGGAAGGAAGGGGCCAGTATGTCTGGGACGAGCGCGGGAAGCGCTACCTCGACCTGCTGGCGATGAACCTGTGCATCAGCGTTGGACACGCGCATCCGCGGATCACCGCAGCGGTCTCGGAGCAGGCACGCTCGCTGTCGCATTGCACGACTATGTTCTATCACCCCATGCCCGCACATTTCGCGGAAGAGCTCGCCGGGACCATGCCGCAGGGCGGGGACTGGGTGATCCATTTCATGAACAGCGGTGCCGAGGCGGCGGATCTGGCACTGCTGATGGCGCGCAGCTTTACGCGACGCATTGACTTCCTCGCGCTTCGCAACGGCTACCATGGCGCGACTTTCGGCGCGCAGTCCCTGACCGGGATCAGCAGCTTCCGTCACCATGTGCCGCTACTTGCGGGCATTCACCATGTCGCCAATCCGGACCAGTACCGCGGCATCCACGGCGCCACCTGCGAACCGTATCTGCGGGAAATCGATGCCGTCATCGGGGCCGAGACGTCCGGCCGGCTTGCGGGCATGATCGTCGAGCCCATACAGGGCTACGGAGGCATCGTTCCCATGCCGGCGGGATACCTAAAGGGCGCGTTCGAACGCGTGCGCGCCGCCGGCGGGGTGTGCGTCGTCGATGAGGTGCAGGGGGGATTCGGGCGGACAGGCGATCATTTTTGGTCGTTCGAGGGCCACGACGTTGTACCGGACATCCTCATCACCGCGAAAGGCATCGGTAACGGGTTGCCGTTGGCCGCGGTCATCGCCCGACGCGACATCGCCGAGGCACTTGCGGATAAGTTCTATTTCAATACCTACGGCGCAAATCCTATCTCATGCGCCGCGGGACGGACCGTCCTGCGGATCATCGAGGAGGAAGGGTTGCAGAAGAACGCCCGGGTTGTGGGCTCACAGCTGCTGACCGCTCTGCAGGCACTGCAGCAGCGGCACGATCTGATCGGCGATATCAGGGGCCGCGGGCTGATGTTGGCGATTGAACTGGTGCGCGACCGGCGTACTAAGGAGCCGGCAACCGCGGAAACGGCGGAGGTCTTCGAAGCAGCGCGTGAACACGGAATCATTATGAGCAAGTCCGGCGCGCACCGGAATATCCTGCGCATAGTGCCCCCGCTGTGCCTGAACGCCGAGGACGTCGACTTCGTCGCCGAGGCGATCGACCAGTGCTTCGCCGGCCTATAAGCGTCGCGCCTATTCAGGCCGTGCGCACCCACGCCTCGATGCTGCTGACGCGCCGGTCACGCTGATGGCCAGTTACACGGACGAGGCGAGGATCGTCATCATCGGCGGTGGCGTCATCGGCTTAAGCACGGCGTATCACCTGGGCCGGCTCGGCATGCGTGACGTCCTCCTGCTCGAGCGCAACGCACTGACCAGCGGCACCTCCTGGCATGCCGCTGGGATTGTCGGGCCGCTGCGGGCGAGCATGAACCTGACCCGATTGTCGATTTACGCGACCGAGCTGTTTCCGGCGCTGGAGTCCCAGACTGGCCAAGCGACCGGCTATCGGCGAACTGGCGGACTGTGGCTCGCCCAGACGCCGGAGCGACTCATCGAGCTCAGGCGCATTGCAGACATGGGGCGAATGGCGGGGCTGAACGCAATGATCGTCTCCGCCCGCGACTGCGCACAGCGCTTGCATCTGCTGCGCGTCGATGACGTCGCCGGGGCGTTGTGGGTCGAGGAGGACGGTCAGACCAACCCCGTCGATACCTGCATGGCCTACGCCCGCGGCGCGCGACTCGCCGGCGTCAGGATCCGGGAAGGCACTTCCGTCACTGCGATCCACCGCCGCGAGGGTGCTGTGCACTCGGTGGAGACCGCGGACGGCGGCCTCATACGCTGTGAGGTGGTAGTCAACTGCGCCGGGGTCTGGGCGCGGCAAGTGGGCGCACTTGCCGGCGTGCCGGTGCCAGTACAGGCGGTGCAGCACATGTACGTCGTGACGGAGGCAGTGACCGGGCTGCCCAACCCGTGCCCGATCGTCCGCGATCTAGATTCCGGCATCTATATCAAGGAAGACGCCGGCAAGCTCGTTCTCGGCGGTTTCGAGCACAACGCGAAGCTTTGGGATCCGGGCACGGATCTGCCGGATCCGGGGTACCTCATGTTCCCGGATGATTGGGAGCAGTTCGAGCCATTTCTCCAGGCCGGACTTCACCGCTTACCGTGCATGCAGCAAGTCGGTATCCGGCATTTCATGAACGGACCGGAGGGGTTCACACCCGATACGCGACAGCTCATGGGTGAGGCCCCACAACTGCGCAACTACTTTGTCGCCGCAGGCTTCAACTCGATCGGCATCGTCTCATCGGCAGGCGCCGGCCGCGTTCTCGCGGAGTGGATCGTGGCGGGAGAATCACCCATGGATCTCTGGGAGGTCGACATCGCCCGCCTGGACGAATCCGCTGCGACTAGGCGCTTTTTGCGGGCGCGCACACCGGAATCGGTCGCCAACCAGTTTGATATTCACTGGCCCTACAAGCAACCGACCACGGGTCGCGACGTGCGCCGGAGCCCTCTGCACCATGCACTTGCCCGCCACGGAGCTGTATTCGGCGCACCGACTGGGTGGGAGCGTCCCCTGTGGTACGCCGAGCAGGACTACGAGCGCTCCCCGCCCTACAGCTACGGCGCCCAGCCCTGGTGGCCTTGGGCTGCACGCGAGGCACGGGCGCTGTGCGAACGCGTTGGCCTGCTCGAGCTCTCGCCGTTCACTAAGATCCAGGTTGCGGGCCGGGATGCCGAACGGTTGCTGCAGAACCTGTGCGCGGGCGACGTCAGCCGCGCGCCCGGTACGGTGGTTTACACGCAGATGCTCAACCGTCGCGGCGGCATCGAGGCGGACGTGACGGTCACGCGCGTCGCCGAGTGCGAGTTCTGGGTCACCAGCGGCGCCGCGACCAGAACGCGGGATTTGCGGTGGCTGCGACGCTCCATCGACCGCGCCGTGCAGGTTACGGTCACGGACCTCACCTCCGCCTACGCCGTGATTGGTGTCATGGGGCCCCGCGCGCGCACCGTACTGCAAAGTATCAGCGACAGCGATCTGTCGGCCGAGGCGTTCCCATTCGCCACCTCGCGCCCGATAGACGTTGGCGCGGCCGTCGTCCGCGCCGCGCGGGTGAGCTACGTCGGTGAGCTGGGCTGGGAACTCTACGTTCCCACCGAGTTCGCCGAGCACGTCCACCAGACCGTTTGCGATGCAGGCGTTGAGCACGGTCTAGCACATGTGGGGCACTGGTGTGTCGACGCGTGCCGGCTGGAAAAGGGCTACCGGCACTGGGGGCATGACATCGGCCCCGACGACTCGCCGCTCGAGGCCGGCCTGTCGTTCGCCGTGGCCTACGACAAGGCCGCGAACTTCGTCGGCCGCGATGCACTGCTAGCCCGGCGCGAACACGGCGTCGACCGCCTCCTGTTGTTGTTCGCCGTGGGCGATGGTGTCCCGCTGCTGCTACACGACGAGCCCGTCTACTGCGATGCACAGCTGGTCGGCCGCACCACTTCCGGTGGCCGGGGGTTCCGCACTGGTCTGTCGCTGTGTTTCGCCTACATCGGCTGCCCGCTCGGAACCAGCCGGCACGAGTTGTTGCAGCGCCGCTACGAGATCGCCGTGGCCGGTGAACGGTATCCGCTCAATCCACTAGCGCATGCCCCGTATGACCCAACCGGCGCGATCCTTCGGGGTTGACGCGCGGCCGGAGTAACTTCTGAAGTGAAAACGCAGGCACGTGTGGTGGTGATTGGCGGCGGCGCAATGGGGTGCTCGCTCGTGTATCACCTGACAAAATTGGGGTGGACAGACGTCGCCCTGGTCGAAAAGAACGAACTCACCGCGGGCTCAACCTGGCATGCGGCGGGCCTGTGTACCCACTTCGCACACAACCTGACGATCATGCATATGCGCGCTTACAGCATACGGCTATACAAATCGCTGCTCACCGCTGACACCGGGCGGCCTGTCGGCTTTCACCAGACCGGTGCACTGCGCGTGACGAATTCGCCGCAGCGTATGGATGAGTTCCGGCACGTCCAGGCACTCGGGCGATTCGCCAACACGGAGTTTCACCTACTCTCGCCGGCGGAGCTGCACAATGTGCACCCACTCGCCGAGACGCGCGACCTGCTGGGTGCCTTCTACGAGCCTTTCGATGGCTACGTCGATCCAAGCCAGGCGACGCACGCGATGGCGGGCGGTGCGCGTGACCGTGGCGCACAAATCTACCGCCACAATCCGGTAGAGCGGATCGAACGCGAGGCGCAGGGCGAGTGGCGTGTCCACACCCACGACGGCACGATCCGCTGCGAGATCGTGGTCAACGCGGCGGGCACCTGGGCGCGCGAGATCGGCCAGAAGCTGGGCCTTGACCTGCCCGTCGTGCCCATGCTGCATCAGTACCTGGTTACCGACGAGGTTGCGGCGGTTGCGCAGCTGGATCGAGAACTGCCGATCATCCGTGACCCCGACGAAAGCTGGTACATCCGTCAGGAACGCAGCGGCTTGATTGTCGGACCTTACGAACGCGAAGGCCATCCATGGGGCGTGGACGGCATTCCTAGGGAGTTCGGGATGGAATTGCTGCCACCCGATCTCGCGCGGGTTGAGGACATCCTGGCCCACGCGATGGTACGCGTGCCGGCGCTCGCCGAGGCGGGTATTAAGAGCGTGGTGAACGGCCCGATCACCTTTACCCCCGATGCGAACCCGCTAATCGGGCCAGCGCCCGGGCTGAACAACGCGTGGCTGCTGACGGGATCGAGCATGGGTGTCATGGAAGGCGGTGGCGCGGGAAAGTTCCTCGCCGAGTGGATCGTCGGCGGCGAGCCTCCGATGGACCCGCTGGCAGTCGATCCGCGCCGCTTCGGCGCCTATGCCGATCGAGAGTATCGGGTTGCCCGGGCCATCGAGTCATTCGCGAACCAGTTCGCTATTCACTTTCCCTACGAGGAGCGGCCTGCAGGCCGGCCGCGGCGCAAAGCCGCAAGCTACGATGTGCTCGCGCACGCAGGAGCGCACTTTGGCTGCGTGAACGGTTGGGAGCGCGCCAATTGGTTTTCGACCCACAAACAACCAGAAGTGTGGTCGGCAACCTTTCGTAGACCGAGTTGGTTCGACGCGGTCGGCGAGGAATGCCGCGCTGTGCGCGACCGCGTCGGCATCACCGACCTGAGTCATCTGGCCAAGTTCGAGATCGCGGGGCGCGACACCGCGCAGTTCATGGCAACGCTCGGAGCCAACCGTGCCCCGCAACAGGTGGGCGGCATCGGCCTGATACATGCACTGACGCCGAGCGGCGGCGTGCTCAGCGAGTTCACCGTGACACGCTTGACCGACACTCTCTACTACCTCACTAGCGCCGCGGCCGCCGAGCAACACGACTTTGATCTCCTATGCACCCATGCGGCAGCGTTCGCGGACGTCACTGTCAGCAATGTCACCTCGGCGCGAGGTGTCCTATCCGTCGCCGGACCCCTTGCACGCGCAGTGTTGTCGCCGCTCGCGACAGCGGATTTGGAAAGCGACTACTTTCCCTGGCTGTCAGCGCGGGAAATTGACATCGCCGGCAGGCCAGTGCGCGCTCTTCGCGTATCGTACGTGGGTGAGCTCGGATGGGAGCTTCACTGCCGTATTGAAGACCAGGTACAGATTCTCACCGAGTTGCGGCGGGTTGGCGGCCCGTTGGGGGCGACTCTGTTCGGTGCATATGCGATGAATTCGATGCGGCTGGAAAAAGCGTATCGAGCCTGGGGTGCCGATCTATCCACCGAACGCACGCCGATCGAAGGCGGGCTGGGACGCCTGGTCAGGCTCGACGGTCGGACTTTTGCAGGTCAGCCGGCACTGGCGGCGCATAAAAATCGTCGCGATCAGATGCGGATGACGCTCCTCGATGTGGACACCTGCGGACTGGAACCGTTCTACGCGCACCCAGTTCTTCGAGGTGACACCGTGATTGGACTCGTGACGTCCGGTGCCTATGGCCATCGGACGGATCAGGCGCTCGCACTCGCTTATTTGCGAATCGGAGAAATCGAGGCAGGCAACCACCAACTCGCGATCCAGATACTCGACCAGCGCTGTCCGGTAAGAATTCTGAGCCGCGCCCCCTACGATCCCGCCAACGAACGGCTGCGAAGCTGACGAATCTATTCAGGCGACTTTGGGCTTATTGACGTGGTGAACTCGGATTCCCTGATAATTCCCTGTACCAATTCCAGGCCGGCGGGGCATTGTCTGCCGGTTTAGCGGAGATTTAGCCCTCATTTAGGCACGGATGAGTGAGAGCCAGGGTTGCAGAGGCGGATTTCCCGGTTTTATTCCCTGTTTCTTGGTTTTGGCGCCAGAGACAATTTCGCTCATGACTGCCAGCACCGCCATTTAGTGCACTCGATACCCAGGCGCCCACCGGCTTATTGGTTTTTCAGGCGAAATTAGCCGCTAGAGCTGCGTGAGCGCGCCACGAGAGGGCGCCTGAGAGAGAGCATTGTGCGCGGTTGCGGTTGTCTTTCTCCACTCGAAAAAAACGTGGCGCGTTTTGGTGGGAGCTGTAAGTCGCTCGACGGGACTTGGGGAAGTCTGGCTTTTACCCGAACAACCGACGCTGCTCTGTCCAGTCGATCGGCAGCGATATTTTTCTGATCGTAGACAGCGACAAGCGCTCTGTCTGGCGACCCTCCAAGATGGATTCGATGAGGTCTGGCGCCAGGAACGTCAGCTGTAGCAGCTTACCGACATAGGTTTCGTTGGTCTGTTCGCGAGCGGCAAGTTGCGCAATCGACCTGCACACGCCAGATTTGAGCTGCGTGCGCCATTGATACGCGCGGATCAGGGCCTTCAGCAGCGACCGATCTGGTGACGCTGGACTCGATCTGCTGTCGGATCCAACGTATCGGATTTCCGTGTTGTTGCCGCGCCGACCGAGGCGTATCGGTACAGACCGCTCGAGCGAACAAGAATGGATCGAAGTGCCCTTCACGGTCGGTGTAGACTGAGAAAGGTGAAATACGGCCTTGATGTTTAATCATGACGATTTCGCTGTCGGCTTGTGGTGGCAGCGGCGGTAGTGGGCCGGTAGCATCATCGTTGGAAGCACATGCGCGCCGGGTATTCAGTGCGATGTGTCGTCGATCGAATGCGACTTGCAGTCGAGAGTTGAGCAACTCGAGTGGGGGGACATCGTGTACTCAATCGCTATTCACATGTTGTCGGCGGCGGTTGTGGTGTCAGCCGTGGCGCCGATTGGACGCCGTCCCTTCGCTGCGCTCGGCGTTATGAACGTCCTGTGTTTATGTGGCGGGTCTGTCGCACTGGCGCAAGGGCCGGAGGCGACCCCGAGCGACGGCCGAGTCACACAGGCCCGCGTCCTCAGTGCGCGGCAATCCGGCGCCGATTGGCTTGTTAACGGCGCGGATTTCGGGGAGACGCATTATAGCCCTCTGAAGCAAATTACGGCCGACAATATTGGGCGGATGGGACTAGCGTGGTCGCTCGACGTGGACAGCGCCATGGGTCTCGCCGTCGAACCAATAGTCGTCGACGGCATCATTTATGTGAGCGCGTCCGGAAGTCGCGTGTTCGCCATCGATGCTCGCTCCGGGCACATTCGTTGGCAATACGACCCGAAGGTTCCTCTCAGCAATACGCGGCACTCCTATTACGCGCGTACGAACAAGGGCGTCGCCGTGTGGGACGGCAGGGTGTTCGTCGGCACCGGAGACTGTCGCCTCATCGCGCTCGATGCCGGCGCGGGCCGCGAGTTGTGGCAGGCACCCGTTTGCGCCGACGTCTCCGCATCGGGGATCAGCGGCGCTCCGCGAGTGGGCGGCGGCAGGATCTACATGGGATACGCCGGCGGCTCGGGAGGTGGTTCAGGCTCTCGGGGTTCTGTCGTCGCCTTTGATGCGGTGACCGGCAGGACGCTCTGGCGGGCATGGAATATCCCGGGTGATCCCTCGAAGGGATTCGAGAACAAGACTATGGAGATGGCGGCGGCGACTTGGCCCGATCATGATTGGTGGCCGATTGAGGGAGGAGGAGTCTGGGAGCCGATCACATACGATCCGGAGACAAACCTTGTCCTCTACGGAACGCAGGACGAAGAGGTGGACTACGGCGCGAAGCGAAAGGCCCCCAATTCCGAACGCCTGTTCACGAATTGTATCATCGCCGTTCGCGCTGACACGGGTGAGCTCGCTTGGTACGTGCCCACGTGGAAATACCTTCCCGCCGGATATGCGGAGAGTCCGGAGAACTTCCATATCCTCGTCACGAATCTGACCATCGCTGGTCGGAACCGGCATGTCGCGCTGACCGTACCCCGATTCGGCGGCTTTTTCGTCATCGACGTGAAATCCGGCCAAGTCATTTCCGAAAAGCCACTTTCTGACCGACCGGCCGCGCAATTGAGCTCTCCCGCCTCAAACGGTGCGCCGAGGTCGGCAACGGGTCACAATTGGTGGCCGATGAGTTACAGCCCGTCCACGGGGCTTGTGTACATTCCAGCGTACGACGACGTCATGGATTCTCACTATGGCGAGGGGAGGACTGCAGTTGGCCGGTTGATCGCCTGGGATGCGGCGGCGCAGTCCGCCCGGTGGTCCGTGCAACAGCAGTTTCCCTACAACGGCGGCGTACTGTCGACGGAGGGCGGGGCGGTATTTCAGGGTCAGGGTACCGGCGAATTCGCCGCCTACGATTCGCGCAGCGGGAGGAAGCTCTGGAGCCTCAATACAGGCTCGGCGATCGAATCAATCCCGGTCACCTATATCATCGACAATGAGCAGTACGTGCTGCTACCGGTGGGTTTCGGCTCCGCGTCGAGATTGTGGGCCGACAACGGCACGATGGCTACCCGCGAAAGCCGGCTTGGGCCATCCCGCCTATATGCCTTCAAATTGGGCGCGAATGTGCCCTTCCCCTACCCAAAAGTCACAGTCCCCCGCGTACCCGAACCGCCGGCCCAAACCGCTAGCGACGAAGTGATTCGACAGGGTCAAACGCTTGCGAATCAGTATGAATGTTGGGGCTGCCATGGTGGGGAGAAGCTTGAAGGAAGCGGCGCATGGATATTGAACGGATCGGTCCCCGACCTTCGTTACATGCCATCTGAGGTCCACGCGCAATTCTCGGCGATCGTCCTTGGCGGAATGCGCCGCCAGTTCGGAATGCCCGGCTTCGCCGACGGCCAGAGGGCATTCGACGTGTCGATTCCCCACATGACTGCCGAAGAAGCGAATGCGATACACGCGTATATCGTCTCCCTGCAGTGGAAGGCATATGAGGCGCAACAAGGCGATCAAATGCGTCGATGAACCATCCGGAGGCGCCTGGCGCACTAAACCTGCAGGGGCCGGAGGTGGTTCGCGGTCGGCGGTAACCTCTCTCGTGCACGACCGAGCGGCGTCGCCGCCTGCCGGCGATAGAGCCATATGATTGTGAATGGGCGGGCGCATTTTGATGCGCATTTGGGGTGAACCCCTTGGCATGTACAAAGGGAGCGCCCCACACGTCATTCCTAAGATCCACCACCTGCACGCGATAAAACTCATTTACGCTACGTCGAATGACTGCTATCGGGAGACGCATCGGTCAACTAGCGGCCAATTGCGGAATTTGGGGCAGCCAATTTCCTCGCCTCAAAGCGGCCGCCGACGCTCGATCAGTTGCAGTCGTATCGCGCGTTGGGATGCGGCACAGGTTGCGCAATCGACTATCCAAGCTATTTATGTAGGAACCTGCCGGAGATCGTCGCCATTGAACGATTCCGTTGACTGTTATTGCGCTAAGGCGTGCAATTGGGGTTGGCACCATCGAGTGCCGCAACAACAACTAACAGTAGGTAACACCAAATGAACACGATCTCAAAGTGGACGATGGCGCTGACGTTAGTTTCGGGCGCCGTTTACGCAACACAGCCGCCGGATGTGGTGGTCAGCGACGCGAACGGAAACACGGCGATGGCGACGGGCGCTCTTTATGATCTGACGACTGGCGAATCTAACACCGCAGCCGGATATTTAGCCCTTAACGATAATACGACTGGTGGCTACAACACCGCCACTGGATATGAAGCTCTCCAATACAACACGACTGGCAGCTATAACACCGCCAACGGCTATCAAGCGCTATATGGGGTTGGGAGCGGCAACTGGAACACCGCCGTTGGTATGGCGGCGCTAGCTTCAGTTCAGACCGGCAGCTACAACACGGCAACTGGGGCCGCTGCGCTCGTTGATAACAATGGCAGCAACAATACCGCCATGGGGTTTCAGGCGCTTAGATATAACTACAACGGCAGCGACAACACCGCCTCCGGGCACAATGCGCTCGAAAACAATAACGCTAGCGACAACGTCGCCATGGGGTCCTTTGCGTTAAGTAGCAGTACGAGCGGCACCAATAACA
Organism: uncultured Gammaproteobacteria bacterium; assembly: GCA_963758145.1. GTDB lineage: Bacteria > Pseudomonadota > Gammaproteobacteria > Steroidobacterales > Steroidobacteraceae > Bog-1198. Next base: position 46,256 of record CAVWUK010000005.1, on the reverse strand, counting down.
TTGGGTTGGGTTTCAAGGCAGGCTGGAATCTGACTACCGGCAGTAACAACGTCGAGATCAGCAATCAGGGTGCGTCTGGCGATAACAACACGATCAAGATTGGCTCCGAGGGGACGCAAACGAGCACTTACATCGCCGGTATCTACGGCAACAACGGCGGCACCTACCCCGTGTATATTGACTCCGCTGGGCGACTCTGGACGCAGTCTTCTTCGGAACGATTCAAGACCGGGATCGAACCGATGGGATCAAACACGGAGAAATTGCAGCAGTTGCGACCGGTGATGTTTCATTACAAGACCGATCCGAAAGGCGTTGTGCGCTACGGATTGATAGCCGAGGAAGTGGCGAAGGTTTACCCGAATCTGGTAGTTCGCGATGACAAGGGCCAGATCGACGGCGTGCGATATGAGGCACTCGCACCAATGTTGCTCAATGAAATGCAAAAAGAGCATTCCACCGTCGCAACGCTTGTCGTGCTGCGCGACTCCGATGCGATGATACGGGAAGCACAGGCGGCAGCAATTCGTGATTTAAAGCAGCAAGTCGCAGAACTAAATAATCTGAAAGAGGAAATGCGCGCAGCACTACTCAAGCTACAGTCGAAAGATAAGCTCGTCGCACAGCGTTAATCCTGGTTCATGAGATCCCCGGCCTTGTGCCGGGGGTCTTGTCACTGGCCTTCCCGTAAGCTGCCGCTCGCGACCGACCGCAACGGGTCATCATTGCCCGTTCGCGGTGACCCGCCAATCCGCCCCGCTAAATTCGGCAATTTAGATCGGAACGGCGGCTTTACGGAGAACAATCAGGCAAAAATCGGCCAAGAGCGGGCGTTCAGCAGGTCAAACTGTCCGCCCTAAAGCCGACATTCGCGATGAGTCGCACGCCACGCGCTGGATTGGCTGAGACCGCGGGTATCACGTAGCGTGTGCATTGGGCGACGCGAAAGGCGCAATGGTAAGCCGCGCTCGTCTGTCATATGCTCAACGGCGATCCAGGGATTCGCGGCGCAAAGTCGCGGAGCAGGAGGGTCTCTCCGGGGTGCGTAGCTATGCGTCGGCCGCTTCTTCTGTTGTGTCTAACGTTGAGCGCGATTACTGGAAACGCAGGCGAGGCTCCTGCATTCACTGGCAAGCAGCTGACAGAATTTCCCGTCGATAACTGGTTGACGAACGGCGGAAATGTTCTAAACCAGCGCTATTCGCCGCTGACCGAAATCAATTCTAGTAACGTCGCCGAGCTGAAGGCCGAGTGGCAAGCCCATCTGAACGGTTCCGGCGTCGGCCCACCTTACTCCGGCGAAGCACAACCGATCGTCTACGACGGTGTGGTCTATATCCCGACTGGCGCCGACGATGTGTTTGCGCTGGACGTGGAGACCGGCAAGCCAATCTGGGTTTATCAGTCGAAGCTCGACAATCTGATCACGGCGGTCTGTTGCGGCTGGACGAGCCGCGGTGTCGCAATCGGCGAGGGAAAAATCTATCTGGGGCGTCTTGATGGAAAGCTTGTCGCGCTGGACCAGCACACCGGCAAAGAGGTGTGGTCTGTCCAGGCAGAGCGTTGGGAGGATGGGTATGTCATCACGAGCGCGCCTCTGTATTACGACGGCATGGTCATCACGGGATTCGCGGGAGGCGAATTTGCGGCCCGGGGTCGTGTCAAGGCATTCAGCGCCCGAAGTGGCAAGCTGATCTGGACGTTTTACACGGTCCCCGGTCCCGGCGAGGTAGGGCACGAGAGCTGGCCCGATGACAACGACGCGTGGAGATTCGGCGGCGCAACGGTCTGGCAGACCCCCGCGGTCGACGAAAAACGTGGCTTGCTTTACTTTTCGACGGGTAATCCGGGCGCCGATTTCAATGGCGGAACGCGCCGAGGAGATAACCTCTTTTCGGTTTCCATCGTTGCCCTTGAGGCAAAGACCGGGAAATACCGCTGGCACTACCAACAAGTGCATCACGACTTGTGGGACTACGATGCTGCAAGTCCGGTCGTGCTGTTCGATATCGAACTGAACGGGCAGACGCGCGAAGCAATTGCGGAAATCGGCAAGACCGGCTGGGTCTACATTCTCGACCGCGTGACTGGCAAGCCGCTGATTGGAATCGATGAGCTACCTGTACCGCAAGAGCCCCGCCAAGCGACGGCCGCGTCACAGCCGCATCCCATCGGAGATGCCGTGGTCCCGCACTCTATCGACATCCCACCGGCGGGCTTTCGCCTCGTCAACGAGGGTCGTATTTTCACGCCTTTCTGGGACAAGCCCGTTGTCGCCAAGCCGAGTCCATGGGGCGGTACCAATTGGCCGCCGAGTTCATATGACCCACGACAAGGTTACCTGTTCGTATGTGGCAACGACGCGATGGGCCGCTTTGTCGTGACGGAAGCTACCGACCCGAAGAGCGGAATCACGCACATGGGCGGCGTATTCGGTTATGCCGATATCCCTCTCACCGGCATCTTCGCCGCTGTCGACATGCGCACGAACAAAATCGTCTGGCACCAACGGTGGAAGGATAGTTGCTACAGCGGCTCGACTGCGACGGCCGGCGACCTGGTATTTACTGGCCGCAACGACGGCCGATTCGTTGCCCTCGATTCTCGCAATGGTGATGTGCTCTGGGAGTTCCAAACCGGCGCGGGAGTCAACGCGACCGCAAGCGTGATTCAGCATAGGGGTCACGAGAAGGTCGTAATTTACTCGGCGGGCAACATGTTCGCCGGAAGTCCGGGGGGCGATAGCGTGTGGTTGTTTTCCCTTGTCGGCACTCTCGGGCCCTCGGAACGGCCTGAATCACTCCAGGCGAAGGCGATGACCGTCTCGGTTAAGGATGCGGACACCGCAGCCGGCGCCCGGGTGTTCGCGCACGTGTGCGCGCCTTGTCACGGAGACGAGGGGCGAGGCGGCCATGGTGGCGGACCGGACATCACGAGCGTGCACTCTCCCGAATTGGTGGCGAGTACGGTAATGTCCGGTAAGGGCACCCGCATGCCGAGATTTTCCAAGTCGCTGACGCCCTGGCAGATTCGAGACGTAGCTGTATTTGTCGCGATGAACCTAGGTAAGTAGCGGCACCTTCGCCTCGTAATGGGACGGTTGCTCTGCGTGGGCTTGCGCCAATCGGGTGCGCAGAGCAGATAGTCCCCGCGAGAGCCGCGGTCACAATTGTGTACGATCGACCAACCTGCTTGCGTGCGTGTCGAGCTACGGATTGCCTGTCACAACATGCGCGGAAATTCGACTGATAAAGCTGAGTGAAATTGTCGCAACTCGGGTTGATCGCCCGTGGAGGACGAATCCACGCAGAACATGAATTTCGCAAAGGCCCTCCAAATAGCTGACAGTCACGTCGGGCAGGTCAGGGTCGATAGGGTGAGTTCGCCCGGCGACCTCTATCCATGGGCCAGCAGGTGGGCCAACTCCGGTCACTCTATAAGCCCAAGAAAAGCGCCTCGAAGGAGACACTGGCGAATCAGTCTCGCAAAAACTCCTCGAACGCGTGTTGGTCAACGGGTATCGTTTGCCCCTCGATAAGCTTCCCTTCTCTGAATCGGAAGAGGTACGCCTGGTAGTTATCGTAAGTGCGTCCATCTGACCTCTCGCCGGTGACCCGCATATAGGCCATCACGTTGTCACCTTCTGCCATAACGACCTCTGGTACGGCAGTCATCGTTCCATTAGTCAATTCCTTGATCTGACGGACAGCGTCGGCCATTGCTTTGCGACCCACGTACATACCGCTTACAGTCGCCCGGCCCCTAATAGTGTAGCGGAGGTCTGGATGTACCGTATCGTTGAGAGCAGCAGCGGCGTTGTTATTGTTGAATCCAGAAAGCACGGCTCGCACAGTGTCGAGATTCTCCTTGGCGCTCACATATCTCTCCTCGCCTGCGGATGAAACCTTTGGCTGAGAACTCCGCTCGTCCAAAGGTAGCGCCTTTGGGTCGAGCCGTCACGTGCTTCGTTGCCGCAAAGCCGACGGCGACCAAGGACCGCTCGGGGTCGCTTTTGCTCATTGGCGGGCATCGGCAAAACCGCCGGTGTCAAATTCGGCAATTTCGAGCGGAATGGCGGCTTTACGGAGAACAATCAGGCAAAAATCGGCCAACTTCCGGTCATTCAGTGCAGCCAAAATGTGGCTCATAAGCGGCCGTTCAGCTAACCTAGCGGAATCAGGTTCACAGTCGAGGATTGCCGCGCTGTGCGATGACCTACACCATCGGCATCACTGGGGTGATACGCCGCGCCTGACAGAATTGATTCACCTTCATAGATCCCCTGAATTTTTGCGGCAAGCCCCTAGGGGTCTTTGGCGGCAGACTGTTCAGAATTGCCAGCAGTATCTCCGCGTCGCCAAAGCTTGGTGACGTGGCGCTGGTGTAACCCCCTGAAAGAGGAAGCAATGATGGCTGCAAAAAAACCCAATATCCTGATCCTATGGGGCGATGACATCGGCTGGTGGAACATTAGCTTCAACAGTCGCGGCCAGATGGGCTACCGCACGCCGAACATTGATCGCGTCGCCAATGAAGGTGTCGCATTCACCGATTATTACGCACAGCAGAGTTGCACCGCCGGACGCGCTGCATTCATTACGGGGCAGAACCCGATCCGTACCGGTTTGACGAAAGTGGGTGCACCCGGTGCAGATGTCGGCCTGCATGCGGAAGACCCCACCATTGCGGAACTGCTGAAACCGCATGGTTACGCCACCGGTCAGTTCGGCAAAAACCATCTGGGGGACAAGGACGAGTTCCTGCCGACCGTGCATGGTTTCGACGAATTCTTCGGCAACCTTTATCACCTTAACGCCGAGGAAGAGCCGGAACTGCCGGATTATCCGAAGAATCCTGAATTCAAGAAGAAATTTGGTCCCCGTGGTGTGCTCCACTGCCACTCGGACGGCAAGGGCGGACAGACCATCGAAAACACCGGCGCGCTGACCAAGAAGCGCATGGAAACCATCGATGACGAAGTGACCGAACACGCGCTTAAGTTCATCGATAAAGCGCACAAGGCGGGCAAGCCGTTCTTTTGCTGGTACAACACCTCGGCTATGCATTTTCGCACGCACTGCGCGGACAAGCACAAGGGCAAGAGCGGACAAGGCTTTTACAACGATGTGATGGTTGCCCACGATGAAAACATCGGCAAGATGCTGAGCAAGATCGACGAACTGGGCATCGCCAACGACACTATTGTCATGTATTCCACGGACAACGGCCCGCACTACAACAGCTGGCCGGATGCTGGCATTACCCCGTTCCGCGCCGAGAAGAACACCAACTGGGAGGGCGCATGGCGCGTCCCGGCCTTCGTGCGCTGGCCAGGCAAGTTCAAGGCGGGCACCGTGCTCAACGGCATCGTTACCCACCAGGACTGGCTCGCGACGTTCCTCGCTGCTGCGGGCGAGCCGGACATCAAGGAAAAACTGCTGGTTGGCCACAAGGCCGGGAACAAGACCTACAAGGTCCACATCGACGGCTACAACATGCTGCCCTACCTAACCGGTGAGGTGAAGGAAAGCCCCAGGGAGTCCTTCTTCTACATTAGCGATGACGGCGATGTGCTGGCGATCCGGCACGGCGACTGGAAAGCTGTGTTGATGGAACAGCGGGCGACGCGGATGATGTGCTGGGCAGAGCCATTCGTTCCGCTGCGCATACCCAAGTTTTTCAATTTGCGCCGCGACCCATTTGAGCGGGCCGACGACAACTCGAACACCTACTGGGACTGGATTTTCGACCACATCTTCTTGCTGTACGGAATGCAGGCGTTGGTGGCGGCGCAGATCGCGGATTTTGCGAAGTACCCACCGCGCCAGAAGCCGGCCTCGTTCAACTTGGACGCCGTCATGAGGAAATTGGAGGAAGCCAACAGCGGTGCTAATCATTGAACTGCCCCTCACATCAGTGATTCGATGATGGTGCGCCCGGCAAGTTTGCCGGGCGCACCAGTTTTACGCACGCGCACGGGACCTCTACTCACGCACAGGGCGGATGGCGTAGCAATCACTGACCCAGGACTTGTCCCCATACATAAACTGAGCTTCCCGGAAGCTGACTGTCGCGAGCTTCCGCAAAGGGTCAACACCGGTCCCATGCCCGTAGCTCTCAGTTTTTGGCACTGACCGACCGCTATTGGGACGGGTATGGGGCGGTGCCGGCCAAAAGTTGTCCCTGAAGTGCCCTGAATCGTGGGAATATAGCGGCCGTTCATACCACCTGGTGCTATGGACAACAGGGAGGCACTATGGCGCAGCCCACGATTGCTCAGCGCATGGAACAAGTAATCAAAACGTATATCCAGGCATGCAACGAAGCCGATGCGAATGCGATTGCCGCGTGCTTCTGTCCGGATGCGGTCCATTATTTTCCTCGTCATCCAGGCCGCACGACATGGGTCGGTGCCGCCACGATCGGAAGCAATTTTGCAAAAATAGTCCAGGAGCAAGGTGTTTGCTGGACAGTGGATCAAATGCTTACTGATGTCGATCGCTGCGCCGCTGTTCTGGAATGGACAAGGTTTAACCGGCATCGGGACAAACTTGTTCGGGGCGTGGATTGGTTCGTCTTTGAGCCGAGGATGATTTCAATTCAGGAGATCCGTTGTTACACGGCGACTCCGATTCATCCCGACATGGTTCGGCAAGAATTGCTGGATTTTGATTACGCGGGACGGGGATATCCGACAGCGTAGCTCGCATAACCCGGCGAATACGGCCGGGTCGAATCGAATTTCAGAATGCCGACGGCGGTAGCTCCTTAGTGTGGGATTGGGGTTGACTTGAGTCCCTTGGGTCGCCGATGGCCGGCCCTCGACCGTCTCCACCCGGCCACAACTCGACATTCGGGTTCCTAATCTGCCTGCTTTGAAACCGTCATTCGACCCGGGGGCGGCGGATGAGCCCTAAACTTTGATAAATAAGGGGTGCATCTGCCAACATGACATAAATGTCGTAGGGGGATCGACGTGGCTGAAGGCGGCGGCGAAGGGCAAGCTACTGGTGCTCATGGCGGCACACTCGGCGTATTCATAAGCTATGCGTCGCAAGACGCCGCCGTCGCCAATTCCGTAGTCGAGAACCTGGAGCGGCACGGACTTCGGTGCTGGGTGGCACCGCGCGACGTCAAGCCCGGGGCTCGGTACGCGGATGCCATCGTGCGGGCGATCAACGAGGCAAACGCGTTGGTGTTGGTTCTGTCCGCAAGTGCCATAGGGTCAGACCATGTGGCCCGGGAAATCGAGCGTGCCGCCTCGAAGCACAAGCAGGTCATCGCATTTCGCACCGATGCCACGCCGTTGAGTCCGGAGCTCGAGTATTTCCTTTCGAACTCGCAGTGGATCGATGTGCCAGCGCTCGGGATGCCAGCTGCACTGAAGAACCTCGCCGAGGCGGTGGGGCAGGGGTCGACGCAGGCGAAGGCCTCCGCGAGTCCGGGCGCTGCCGTCAAGCCGGTCGCAAAGACGGGGCATCTCGCAATCGCGGCAGCGGCCCTCGTCGGAGTAGGCGCTGCGGTTGCCCTGGCGGTGCACTTTTGGCCGGCCCACCACGGTGGCACGCAAGAACAGGGGTCAGCGGCGATATCGGACAAGTCAATTGCGGTGCTACCGTTTGTCGATTTGAGTGAGAAGAAGGATCAGGAATACTTCGCCGACGGGATTGCTGAAGAGGTGCTTGATCGACTGACCAAGGTGCCGGGTCTGAAGGTGGTGGGCCGCGCCTCGTCCTTCCAGTTCAAGGGCAAAAGCACGGAACCTGCCAGCATCGGAGCCGCACTCGGCGTTGCCTATCTATTGGAGGGCAGCGTTCGCAAAGAGGCTGGACGGGTGCGGGTGGCCGCACAGCTGGTGGAAACGCGAACGGGCGCGCAGCGCTGGTCAGATCATTTCGATTCCGACGTGGTTGACGTGCTCAACGTGCAAGACACCATGGCGGCCGAGATCGCTCGCGCCTTGCAGATAGCCGTCGCGGCCGACACCGTACCTCGTGCCTCGGTCAAGTCGCCGGAAGCGCTCGAGGCTTATTTGCGCGGGTTACATTCCAATGATGGCGCTACGCGGGAGGGCAGTGAAGCGGCTGTAGCTGATTTTCACAAGGCGTTAACCTTAGACCCAACGTTTGCGCCGGCAGCGATCGAACTCGCTAACGCCTACATTACTATCGGAGCCGACGGCTGGTTACCCACGCCGATCGCGTTCGAACGAGCCCGCGAGGCGGCGTTGCTCGCGCAGCGACTTGACCCAAAGAGTCCGGCGCCTCACGTTTCGATGGCGACGATTCACATTAACTATGACTGGGACTGGGCGGGCGCGGATCGAGAGTTACAACAGGCGTTTGCCCTGGGAGCGCGCGAAACCGTTGGCGTGCAAGCCGCATCTCAGTTGGCGGCGGCGCGCGGCCAATGGGATGAGGCCCGGCAGCTGGGAATCGAGGCCGTTGAACTCGATCCATTGAATCCGAACGCGCATATCATCCTCGGATGGAATATTTATCTGCACACAGGTCAACTCACTGAAGCGGAACAGTCACTGCGTCGCGCGTTGCAGATCGCACCGGGATGGGGTTCTGGTCGGTATCTGCTGGGACAGGCCCTGATGCTTCAAGGACGTTACGAGGCAGCGCTGGCCGAATTTCGCAAGGAAACTCTCGATGACGGTCAGCTGGAGGGTTCGGCAATGGCTCATTTTGCAGCCGGCCACAAAGCCGAATCAGATGCAGCGCTCGCCGAGGCGATTCGCCACAACGCGACTTCCTGGCCGTCAGAGATCGCCCGCGTTTATGCCTTTCGCGGCGAAAAGGATCACGCCTTCGAATGGCTGGATAAGGCCTACGAAGCGCGGGATGAGGATCTGTATGTCATCAAGGATGATCCCCTCTTTAAGAACCTTAAGGGCGACCCCCGTTACAAGGCGTTCCTCAAGAAGATGAATTTGCCGGAATGACGGAGGAATCCTCTAACCAGACAGTCTCGAGCAGCGACGTATTCGTCAGCTATGCGTCGTCGGATGCCGCTGTTGCCAACGCCGTTGTCGAGAGCCTGGAGAAGGAAGGGCTCAGATGCTGGCTGGCACCACGCGATGTGCGGCCTGGCGCGGAGTACGCGGATGCGATCGTGGCGGCGATCAATGAAGCAAAAACCGTCGTGCTGGTGCTCTCCGGAAGTGCGGTGGCGTCATCACACGTGGGCCGGGAGGTCGAACGGGCGGCGTCCAAGCACAAGCAGATCATTGCATTTCGGCTGGACATCGCGCCGTTGAGTCGGTCCTTCGAGTATTTCCTGTCGAATTCGCAATGGATCGATGTGCCGGCCCTGGGGATGCCGGGGGCGCTGGGGAAACTTAAGGACGCGGTGGGTTCGGCGGCCGCGAACACGCCGAGTCCAAGCGTGCCGGCCATGCCGGGGAGAAAAAAGAATCGAGTGGCACTCACTGCGGGGTTGCCCGCGTTGATCGTCGCTGGTGGCTTGGGGATCTATTTCTGGCTATCGAGCCATGACGGTGCGAGGGCGCCGGCGTCTGTCGCAATTTCCGACAAATCGATCGCGGTGCTGCCCTTTACCGACATGAGCGAGAAGCACGACCAGGAGTACTTCGGCGACGGCATGGCCGAGGAGATCCTCGATCTTCTGGCCAAGATACCCGGGCTCACGGTAATTGGCCGTACGTCTTCTTTTCAGTTCAAAGGGAAAAATGAGGACCTGCGTAAGATTGGCACCGAGCTCAACGCGGCTTACGTGCTTGAAGGCAGCGTACGCAAGTCCGGCGACCAGGTCCGGATCACCGCGCAGTTGATCAATACAAAGACAGGAGCGCACGAATGGTCGGAGACTTACGATAAACCCATCGGTGATGTGCTCAAGCTCCAGGATGCCATAGCCGCTGCCGTTGTGCGGGAGTTGCAGCTCACGGTTGCTCCCGGAGAGTTGAATTCACGTTCGACCGTGAAAAATACCGAAGCCTACAATCTCGTGCTGCGCGGACGCCATGCCGCCGATCGCGGTGACAAGGATGGGCTCGACGAGGCGGTCACGCTGTTTAAGCAGGCACTTGAGCTTGACCCAACGTCGGCAGACGCAGCGGCTTGGTTTGCTCGAGCCTATGAGGCGCAGGGGGAATTTGGTTTTCGTGCACCGGCCACCGCTTTTGAACTGGCGCGTCGCGAAGCGGCGACGGCACTAAAATTGGACCCGAGAAGTGCTGAGGCTCACGCCGTTCTTGGCAACATTCATATTGCTTATGACTGGGACTGGGCCGCTGGAAAACGTGAATTCCAACAGGCAATATCAATTGCCCCTGGAGACCTGTACGCGCAAAGACTCGAAGCGATCCATTCTCTAACCCTTGGTCATTTAGACGACGCGTTGAGGCAGAGCAAGGCTTTAATTGCTGAAGACCCATTTGACCCTATTAATTTTGCCCTTCTTGCCGTTGTCCATGATCACCTTGGCCATGTGGCCGAGGCCGAAGCGGCGCTACGGCGGGTGCTGGACATTCGTTCGACATTTGCCTGGGCGCACTATTACCTTGGCCGGGTACTGCTAGCGCATGGTGACCGTGATGCCGCTCTCGCGGAGATGCAACAGGAGACGAATGACAACCCGCAGAAGGGGGGCCTCGCAATGGCTTATTACGCGCTCGGAAGAAAAGCGGACTCCGATGCGGCGCTTGCCAGCATGGTTAGAGATCAAGCGGCCGAAAATGCGTTTGGAATAGCGGAGGTATATGCGTTTCGCGGTCAGTTAGATGAGGCCATGCAATGGCTCGAACGTGCCTTTGCGCAAAGGGACCCGAGCTTGTTTTTAGTCAAAGGAGATCCGCCGTTCAAAAGTCTTGAAGTCGATCCGCGCTATAAGGCGTTCCTACGCAAAATGAATCTGTCGGAATAACGGCGGCCGCAACCGCTCACCGCAACGGCATTGCCCGCTAGCAGACACTCGCGACGGGCCGCTCCGGGTCAACACCGGTCCCATACCGGTAGCGCTCACTTTTTGCCCCTGACTGTCGGGTTTCGAGAGGGGTATCCGGCGCTGATCGGCCACAACCGGACCTTCCAAGGCCTAATCTGCCCGCTCTAAAGGGGACATTCGACCCGAATGATGATAAATGCCCGGTAAACTTTGATAAACACGAGGATCTTCTGCCAACATGACGTAGATGTTGGAGGGGGATCGACGTGGCCGAAGGCGACGGCGAAGGGCAAGCTAATGGTGCTCATAGCGGCACACTCGGCGTATTCATAAGCTATGCGTCGCAAGACGCCGCCGTCGCCAATTCCATAGTCGAGAACCTGGAGCGGCACGGACTTCGGTGCTGGGTGGCACCGCGCGACGTCAAGCCCGGGGCTCGATACGCGGATGCCATCGTGCGGGCGATCAACGAGGCAAGCGCGTTGGTGTTGGTTTTGTCCGCAAATGCCATAGGGTCAGACCATGTGGCCCGGGAAATCGAGCGTGCCGCCTCGAAGCACAAGCAGGTCATCGCATTTCGCATCGATGCCATGCCGTTGAGTCCGGAGCTCGAGTATTTCCTTTCGAACTCGCAGTGGATCGATGTGCCGGCGCTGGGGACGCCGGCTGCACTGAAGAAACTCGCCGAGGCGGTGGGGCAGGGGCCGACGCAGGCGAAGGTCGCCGCGAGCCCAGGTGCCGCGGTCAAGCCGGTTGCAAAGACTGGGCGGCTCGCAATCGCAGCAGTGATCCTCGTCGGAATAGGCGCTGCGGTTGCCCTGGCGGTGCACTTTTGGCCGTTCCACCACGGCGGTACGCAAGTGCCGGTGTTAGCGGCGATATCGGACAAATCGATTGCGGTACTGCCTTTCACGGACATGAGCGAGAAGCATGACCAGGAGTACTTTGGCGACGGGATGGCGGAGGAGATTCTAGATCTACTTGTCAAGATTCCTGGTCTGAAGGTCATTGGGCGGACGTCTTCTTTTCAATTCAAAGGAAAAAATGAGGATCTACGCAAGATTGGCACCGCGCTCGGCGCGGCTTACGTGCTTGAAGGCAGCGTACGCAAATCGAGCGAGCAGGTCCGAATCACCGCGCAGTTGATCAATACAAAGACTGGAGCGCACGAATGGTCCGAGACCTACGACCGGCACATTGACGATGTGCTCAAGCTGCAAGACGCCATTGCAGCGGCTGTAGCGCGGGAGTTGCAACTCGCCGTAGCACCCGGAGACGCGAATTCGCGATCAAACGTGAGAGACCCCGAGGCATACGAGCTGATGCTGCGGGGACGCCACGCCGCCGATCGCGGGGATCAGGACGGACTTGCCGAGGCTGTCACGCTGTTTCAGCAGGCACTCGTTCGCGACCCGATGTCCGCTGATGCGGCGGCTGAGCTCGCTTTCGCGTATCAGCAGCAAGTTCAAACGGGCTCGCCCGCCGCCGTTATCGAGCAGGCCCGTCGCGCGGCAGTGACCGCGCTCGGCCTGGACCCAAAAAACGCGCGGGCACACTTTGTACTAGGCCTTATCCATCTCACCTATGATTGGGACTGGGCCGCCGCCGAACGGGAATTTCAACAGGCAGCTACGCTGGCTCCCGGTAGCGCGAACGCGCCAAATGGCGCGTCGCACCTTTTTATAACTCTGGGTCGTTGGAACGACGCCTTGGAGCAGGTCAAAGCTGCAATTGTTCTAGAACCGCTGGACCCCGATAATTTTCTCATTCTTTCGTGGATTCAAGCGCGTCGCAGCCATCTGCCCGAGGCCGAAGTTGCGGCGCGACGGCTGCTGGACATTCGGCCGAAATGGGCTTGGGGGCACAATAACCTTGGCCTCGTACTGCTCGCGCGCGGTGAGCCCGATGCCGCACTGCTCGAGATGCAGCAGGAGACATTAGATGACGGTAAACAGCAGGGCCTGGCACTGGCTTATTACGCGCTCGGAAGGAAGGTGGAGTCTGATGCTGCGCTCGCTAGGTTGCTGGAAGGGTACGTGGACACAGAAGCATTCGCAGTCGCTGAGGTGTATGCGTTTCGTGGCCAGCCAGATGAAGCCATGCACTGGCTCGAACGCGCCTATGCTCAAAAGGACCTCGGCTTGTTCATCGTCAAGGGTGACCCACTCCTGAAAAATCTGGTGGGTGATGCACGCTACAAGGCGTTCTTGCGCAAGATGAATCTACCCGAATGACTCAGGACGCCCCTAATCAGTCAACTGCGGGAAGCGACGTATTCGTGAGCTACGCGTCCGGGGACGCTGCGGTTGCCAAATCGATTGTCGGGAACCTCGAGCAACATGGGTTTAAGTGCTGGATGGCGCCGCGGGACGTCAAGCCGGGCGCGCCCTATGCGGCGGCCATAGTTCAAGGGATCAGCGAAGCCAATGCATTGGTGCTAGTTCTATCGGCAAGCTCCGTACAGTCAGATCACGTCGCGCGAGAGGTGGAGCGGGCCGCGTCTAAGCACAAGCCAATTTATGCCTTTAGAATTGACGCCGCGCCATTGAATGCGGAACTTGAGTACTTCTTGTCTAAGTCTCAGTGGATCGACGTGCCGGCGTTGGGGATGCCGGCGGCGTTGGCCAAGCTTAAGGAGGCGGTGGGGAAGGAATCGCCATCCTCGTTGCCCGACGATCCGTGGTTGCGTGCGGAGCTGCGCCCGGTGGGCAAACGGGGGGTTGCTGCGAAGCGAGTGGCTGTCGCGGTGGCAATCGTGATAGGTCTAGGTGTTGCGGTAGGCCTGGGTCTTCGGTTTTGGAAGTCCCAGCCGCATGCGCCGGTCTCTGGAGCAAATGCGCCGGCTGCCGTGCCGATCACAGACAAGTCGATCGCTGTCCTTCCGTTCACCGACATGAGTGAGAAGCATGACCAGGAATACTTCGGCGACGGGATGGCTGAGGAGATCCTGGATCTACTAGCAAAGATTCCAGGACTGAAAGTGATTGGCCGTACATCATCGTTCCAATTCAAGGGCAAGAATGAGGACCTGCGAACAATCGGTTTGAAACTGAACGCTGCTTATGTGCTCGAAGGCAGCGTTCGTAAATCGGAAGACCAGGTACGAATCACTGCGCAGCTCATCAATACAAAAACCGGAACGCATGAGTGGTCAGAGACCTATGACCGGCAGATCGGCAATGTGCTCAAACTCCAGGATGCAATTGCCGCTGCTGTCGCGCGGGAGTTGCAACTCACGGTAGCCCCAGGATTCCTAACATCACGCCCGACCGTGAAAGACGATGATGCGTATGACTTGATGCTGCGCGGACGCCACGCCGCCGATCGCTGGGACAAGGAAGGCCTGGACGAGGCTGTCACGCTGTTTAAGCAGGCACTGGATCGTGACCCCACGTCCGCTGATGCCGCCGCTGAGCTCGCTTGGAGCTACGAGGTGCAAGGAGAAGAGGGGTACCTGACACCGGTCGCCGCTTTCGAGCCGGCCCGTCGCGCGGCAGCTATCGCACTAAAGCTGGACCCGAAAAACGCGCGGGCTCACTTCGTAGTAGGCTTAATCCAAATGTTTTACGGTTGGGATTGGGCCGCCGCCGAACAGGAATTCCAACAGGTAGCGATCCTGGCCCCCGGAAGCAAGGACGCATTGATGGGCGAGGCGGAACTTTCTCTCGCATTAGGTCGCTGGGACAACGCCTTGCGGCAGATCAAGGCTGCACTCGCTCAAGACCCGCTAGACCCTACCAGTTTCTATGAGCTGACGGAGATTCAACTGCGGCGCGGTTATCTGACTGAGGCCGAAGCGGCGATGCGAACGGGGCTTGAGATCCGGCCGACCTATGTCTGGGGGCACTGGTTGCTTGGCCTCGTATTGCTCGCACGCGGTGACCGCGACGCCGCACTGTTTGAGATGCAGCGGGTGAATGCAGAGGACGGGCGGCAGTCGGGTCTGGCAATAGTTTATTACGCGCTCCGCAAAAACCCGGACTCCGATGCTTCACTTGCTCGATTGCTCAAAGAGCATGCTTTAGAAAGCGCATATCTGATCGCCAACGTGTATGCGTTTCGTGGCCAGTCAGATGAAGCGATGCATTGGCTCGAACGCGCCTATGCTCAAAAGGATGCGGGCCTGATCTACGCTAAAGTGGAGCTGCCGCTGAGAAGTCTGCAAGGGGACGCTCGGTTTAAGGCCTTCCTGCGAAAGATGAATTTGCCAGAATAGCGAACTCACGAAGCCTCGTAAGGATCACTGACTGTCCCGAAACCTGCCGCTCGTGACCGTCAACAACGGGTCGAGCCCGGACGGATCGCCGCGGCGCACAATTTGACGAGAAATTCACGGCGCGTCGGTCTGCTTGGGTCACCAAGCGACGCCAGTCCACGCCTCCAATTTGGCGGCAGATTGTGTTAAGTGAGGGCAGTCCGGCGGCGCCGATCAGTCCGCCGGCGCTGCCCAGCCGCTACACCTCGGTCTGTTCAGCCATCTCAAGGGCGTCGTCGACCTCAACGCCTAGGTACCGCACCGTACTTTCCAATTTCGTGTGACCTAGGAGCAGCTGCACTGCACGCAGGTTCTTGGTTCGCCGGTAGATCAGGGAGGGCTTGGTGCGACGCATTGAATGGGTTCCATAGGCGCTTACGTCCAATCCAATTTCGGCAACCCAGGTTTCCACGATTCTGGCATATTGCCGTGTCGACAGGTGAAGAGACAACTGTATCCTGCTCGGAAACAGGTAATCCTCCGTTTTCAGTGCGGCGTGCCGAATCCAAGCGTAGAGCGATTTTCGGGTTGGCTCCGTGATTTCGAATTGAACCGGGCGCTGGGTCTTCTGTTGCATGACGATGGTTCGCGCGGCGATTCGATCGCCGTGTGCGACATCGCGGACTCGCAGTTGCACGAGATCGTAGCCGCGCAGCTTGCTGTCAATCGCCAAATTGAACAACGCCAGCTCGCGCTTTTGATCGGCCAGCTCGAGCCTAACCCGTATCGCCCAAATTTCCTTGAGTTTGAGGGGTGACTTTTGCCCGACAAGCTTACCTTTGTTCCAGGGGTCGTGACGGCTGGATTCAACGGTTGGTGCCAACATCTTGAACTCCTGCTGTATGAGGGGAAGTTCAAGCGTGAAATTCAACTGCTGGGAGGCATACCTATCAGTTGGCAAATCTCGATCCAGCGATTTAATATTGCTGATTTAGCGGGCGACTACGAATGTGTCATGTCGACCCCATATAGCGGACATCCGGTAATGTCGGCTACCGACCGACCGACTGGCGGCGGCGCTCCTCGACCCGAAGCGCCCGATTGAAGCGGACCTGATCGAGGCCGGCTGCGACCCGACGCCCAGCAGCCGGTTGTCGTGCCAGATCAAAGTGACCGACGCGCTCGACGGACTAATCGTGAGGCTGCTACCCGCCAGGTTTGATCGGGCCCGCACCCGCCCACCGGCCGGCGCGCGATCTGGCTGTGGCATCCTTGCGTCGATGCGCACGTTTCGAACTCGCGGGCGACGGTGGTGGCTCGGAGCGATCGCCACGGCGCTGGTCGCAGGCCTAGCCGCGCTGTTGCTGAGATCTATGCTCGAGCACGCGGTGCGTGCGCGGATCGAGTCCTCGGCCGTGCGCCATGGCATGGTTGCCCGAATCGGGCGGGTGCACGTCGGCGTCTGGCCGTTGCTGCGACTGGAGGGATTCGATCTCGACCTCGGTCATGGAGTGCGACTGCACGCCGACATGATCGCGGCCACGTGGCCCGGCCGCGTGCGACTCGCAGTTCGCGCCGCCGCGCTCGCGGGCCCAGCAGGGGTCAGGGTCAGCTCGCTGGCCAGTGCCTGGGACATGGCGGGCATTCTCGGCGAGGACCTCCGGCTCACGCTGGTGGAGCCACAGGCCGGTCTGTCCATCCGCAAGCTGGCGGATCCGGTGGGCAGCGCGTGGAACGTCGAGGCACGTGGGCTCGACGTCGGCCGCCTGCTCGACGTGCGGCGCGGCGCCCACCCGCTGCTCGATGGTGGTATCGCGGACGGCCGTGTAGATCTTCAGGCCAGCACCGATGCGCTCCGCTTCCACGTGGACATGGGCTCGCGCGGCGCGCGCTTGGGAGCGCTGGCGGGTAACGCCGCCGACGAACCGCAGCTGGGCGATCCGACGGACGTGACCGTACGATTCGATGGCGCCTGGTGGCGGGCCAGGGGCTCGATCGAGATCCCCGAGGTCCACGCGACGGTGGCCGGTGCGGCCCTGTCGGGCTCGCTCGCGCTGCGCGATCTCGACACCGATCCGGCTGTCGATCTCGCACTCGGCGTGCGGCGACTGGACTTCGCGCACCTGCTGGGCACATATGGGCTTGAGGTGCCCGAAAGCCTGGGAATGGCGCCCGGCGGCGGCCATGACCTTGGCTCGACCACGATCGACGTGCGGGTACGCGGACGCCCGTCGGACCCTGCCTCACTCTCGGTGAGCCAGAAGATCGAATTCAGGCCGCCCCGCCAGATGCCGCCCGCGATCGTGCGCCTGCGCGGAGATTTCATCTTCAGCGCCGATGACGGCCCCGGGCCGCACCGCCCCATCGACGTCTCGCCAGCATCCCCCGACTTCATCGCCTTGCGCGACGTTCCGCCACTGTTCGTGCGCACTCTGTTGCTTGCCGAAGACACCGGCTTCTACGGGCATCGCGGCATCGACCTGCGCGAACTACCCACCGCGCTGCTCACCAACTGGTCGCGCGGCGGCGCCGCGCGCGGCGCGTCGACGATCACCCAGCAGCTGGCCAAGAACCTGTTCCTGTCGCGCGACAAGCAGCTCGGACGCAAGCTGCAGGAACTGGCGATCACGTTCCTGCTCGAGTCGGCGCTCGGCAAGGATCGCATCCTAGAGATCTACCTGAACATCATCGAATGGGGACCGGACCTGCGTGGCCTGCGGCCCGCGGCCCGCACCTATTTCGGTCGGGAACCCCGGGAGCTGACGCCGGCCGAGATGGCCTTCCTGGTCGCGATCATCCCAGGGCCGATCAAATACCAGAGTTCATTCGCGCACGGCACGCCGGGGCCTGGGCTGCGCTCGCTGATCGACGAGCTGCTGGCGAAGCTGCGGTCGGTGGATGCGATCGGCGAGGAGGAATATCGCCGAGCGCTCGACGAACCCATCGTCGTCGCCGGCGGCAGGCCGCCCACATGATCGGTGGCGAATGGAAATGGTGCGGGAGGGGAATGACTTAATCTCTCATAGTTATGTTTCTTGCATGTATTTTGCCGACTATCGTCACTTAGGTGCCCTAGAAAATGCCCCTGAATCTTCTAGAAGCAGATTACCTGCTCCGGACGTCGCTAGACGATGTTGCTTTGTCGGAATCCACACGCCAACGGCACCACTAGCGCCGTGATCGATGAGCTGGCGGACGAATACCGACGCGCCAATCGACAAGGATCTGCAGGCAGCCAAGTGCGCGTCCCAATGGGCGCATACGACCCCAAGCAGTCCTTGGTGACCGTCAGATATCGGGTAGCCCAGTTACAAGATCCCCGGCACGAGGCCGGGGATTTCATGAGTCAGAATTAACGCTGCGCGACGAGTTGATCCTTGGACTGGATTGCCACGAGCGCCGCGTGCATTTCGGCCAGTTGCCGCTCCAGATCGTCCACCTTGGCGACTTGTTGTTCTAAGGAATCAATCTTTGCAGCCTGTGCCGCATTGACCTGCTGCTGCTTCTGCATCTCATTCAGTAACATCGGCGCAAGTTCGTCGTAGCGCACGCCGTCGATGTGACCATTCTCATCGCGAATGACCAGTTCCGGGTACACCTTGGCTACTTCCTCCGCGATCAGTCCGTATTGGCGCGTGCCATTCGCATCGGTCTTGAGCTTGAAGGTCACCGGTCGCAGCTGCTCCAGCTTCGCGGTGTCCGATCCCATCGGTTCAATCGCGGTTTTGAATCTCTCTGAGGAAACCGCCGCTACACCAAGTTGCCCGTTGGAGGTAACTACCACGGTGTTGCCGCTTAATGGCGTGTTGTAAATGCCAGCGATGTAGGTGAATGTCTGGGTGGGGACGTTGGTGCTGCTGATAGTTCCGATGCGTATCGCATCGCTGTCTCCCGCCACACCTGGACTGCCAATCTCGATGTTGTTGCTCCCGGTTGTAACGTTGGTACCAGCCTGATACCCCAAGGCGACGTTGTACTTACCGCTCGTATTGTGTTCGAGCGCATCGGTCCCGGTGGCCGTGTTGAAATCACCGCCGGTGTTGTCTAACAGCGCATTCACACCGGTCGCGGTGTTTTGCACACCGGTCTTATTCTTAAATAGCGCTTGGTAGCCAGAGGCAGTGTTGTAGGCACCAGTCGAATACGAATACAGCGCATTCATGCCGATGCCGGTGTTGTAGGATCCACTGCTCGCTGAGCCGTGGAGTGCCTGATACCCGACGGCTGTGTTGTCGTTGCCGGAGGTATTATTGTTCATTGCATTTGCCCCGTCAGCTGTATTCCCAGACGCGCCGGTATTTTCTGTGTCGTTCGAAAAAAGCGCGTTCGACCCGGTGGCGGTGTTGTTGCTACCGTTTTGGTTATCCTTTAGGGCGTTGCTACCTATAGCGGTGTTGTTGTTGGCATTGCCGCCGCCAGAGGTGTCATTGGTAAGAAGCGCTTGATATCCCACCGCAGTGTTGTTGCTAGCGTTCTGGTTGGAAAATAAGGCAGTGCTACCCATAGCGGTGTTGTAGATAGCAGTGCCGGCGGCGGAGGTGTCATTGGTATAAAGCGCTTGATATCCGACGGCGGTGTTGTTACTGGCGGCCGCATTGTCATAAAGCGCCTGATACCCGGAGGCGGTGTTGTTGCTACCGGCCGCATTGTCATAAAGCGCCTGATACCCGGAGGCGGTGTTGTTGCCGCCGGTCGAAAACGAATAAAGCGCACCGGCGCCAATAGCGGTATTGTTCGAGCCAGTGCCCCAAGTCGGACTTGGGGCGCCATAGAGCGCTTGATATCCGAGCGCAGTGTTGGAGGTGCCGATCGTGTTTTTAAAAAGCGCAAATGAACCGGTAGCAGTGTTCAAAGACCCGGTTGTGTTATTGAAGAGCGCTGAGTAGCCGAAGGCTGAATTGTCGCCAAGTGTTGATGTACCCGGACTCGACAGAGTAAAAGACCCGCAGGCTGTGTCCCCGTTGCCATCGCTGCTCACGCAGATTTGTCCATAGGCTACTTGTGCAATGATCGATAGCGCAATGGTCGCGATCAGGTCACCGACCTTGACATGTGGCATGGAATTCCCCTAATTGTTGTGTTGAGTAGTCGCGGATAAAATAAGAAACTGAGCGGCAGGGTGGCAATGACACCGAACCGGATCGATCAAGCATACACCCGGCTAAAGATGGCGGTGATAAACGCAGATTGCGTGTCCGGATGAATCGTAAGCCCATACTGTCTAGTGAAATCCGATGCGACATAAGACTTTCGATGAAGGTTAGCAAGGGGAATGGGCGTTGAATTCGTTCTCGCTGCAAACCGACTTCTGCCGTGCAAGTCCTGCTGCCGATCGACGACAGCTTTCTAGCGAGCACTTTAGCTTGACCACCGTCAAGTTCTGGCCGATCAGCGACCGATTGGCTGCTCCAGACCGGCCATTCCGCTCGAAACGGCCAAATTTAACCGTGACGGAATAGCTGGCGACCGCGAATGGGTAATGTCGACCCGGCGCGGACCACCGCAAGGTACGGCTTTGGCGCAGGGCGGCGACGCATTCTCACTGCTGCGATTCTCGGTCGCCACTGCAACCATCGAACCTTACAAATGAAGACGCCCGTATCATCGCGGGCGTCTTCGCACCGGGCGCCGTGGCCATTTTGGCGAACATTTATCTTGACTAGAAATTTCGGGTCAGCTCAGCCCAGGAGGGCACCTAATATTTTGTCGTGAGCGCCTGTAACTCGCTGGACATTGATGGCGCATTCTCGATCGTCCCCCGCAAGACCCAATATAAACCCGGAGATGCTAGTAGATGACATGACTCGCCACGGCCGAGTTAGCACTCTGTACATCGGCCGTAGAATAGGCAGTCATTGAGAAATACCAGGTGCCGGGCGACAAATTAGAAAGTACATAGGTCACGACGCCAGGATTGGCGATTTGCACGCTCTGCGTCATGGCGTCTGAGCTGGTGCCGTAATAGATCCAATAGCCCGCGAGGTTGGTCAGCGGAGTGCCGTCGGTATTTTCGGTCGGCGCTGTCCAGGACAAGGTAACGCTGGCGTTGGCACTCTGTGTCACGGCGATCGGAAATGAAGGCAACGCTGCGGTCGTCTCGCCGTCGCTCACGCTGATGGTGATATTCGAGTACGTACCCACGTCGGCCGCCGTGGGAGTGCCTGATAATTCGCCCGTCGCAGTGCTGAAGACGGCCCAGCTGGGTGCGTTTTTAATGCTGAATGTCAGCGTACCGCCGCTCGGATCCGTGATGGTCGGAATAAAGCGATAGTCATTGCCTGCAACCACGGACGTGTCGGGTGTTCCCGAAATCGTCGGACTCCCGGGCGGCGTCGCATTCGATACAATGAGACTGAACGCGGGCAGAGCGGCACTCGAGATCCCGTTACTCACTCGGATGCCGATGCTCGGATAGCTGCCGGTTTGGGCGCCGGTGGGCGTGCCGGACAAGAGCCCTGTCGCGGCATTGAAGGTCGCCCAGCTGGGGCGATTGACGATGGAAAACGTCAAGATCTTGCCCGCAGGGTCGCTCGCAGTCGGTTGAAAGCGGTACATCTGTCCTGCAACCGCCGAAAGCGCTGGTGTGCCGCCGATCACGGGAGTGTCGGAGGCGACCGGCGCCGTCACCTTGATCGTGAACGCCGGCAGCGAAACGTTCGAACTTCCATTGCTCGCGCTGATGACGATGTTCGAATAACTGCCTTCCTGTGTGGCGGTCGGCGTGCCGGCCAGCATCCCGGTTGTGGCGTTGAAGGTCGCCCAGCTCGGGGCGTTAAGGACAGAGAACGTCAGCGTCTTGGAAGCGGGATCCGTGGCGGTCGGCTGAAAATTGTACCTGTGGCCGGCGATCACGGAGGCGGACGGCGTGCCGCCGATGACCGGCGTATCGGTCCCGGTCGGGACCACTGTAATCGAAAAGGCCGGCAGCGCGACGCTGGTCGTGCCGTCACTCACGGTGATGACGATGTTCGCGTACGTGCCGACCTGCGCGGCCGTAGGCGTACCAGATATTGTCCCGCTCCACGTGCTGAACTTGGCCCACGTCGGACAGTTGGAGATCGAAAGGCTCAGCGGGTTGCCGTCCGCGTCACCGAGTATGGGTTGAAACGTGTAACTCTGTCCTGCAGTCACCTTGGGCGCCGGTGTGCCGATGATGGTCGGCGGTGTGTAGCTGCTGGGCGGTTGTGTTCCAGAATTGACGCGGATGGTAAAGGGGCCCACCGACCCGGTATCGGTGCCGTTAGTGGCCGTGATGGTGATGTCCTCCGTGAGTCCGACATCGCTGGCGCTAGGCGTGCCGCTTAACATACCGGTGTTGCTGTCAAAACTTGCCCACACCGGTAGTGCTTCGATCGCGAAGGTGACGACGCCGCTGTTCGAGGACACGGTTGGCTGGAACGAGTAGCGGCTTCCCACAGTCACGCTGCCGGGCGGGGTCCCCTGCAAGATAATCGGTGTGGTAGTCGCTGTGGCGCTGGAGTAGGCCGTCGCCCCTGCCGTACCGCTCGCGGTTGGGGTATTAAAACCGGTTAGGCCGTTACCGCTGCAGGCAGAGAGGATCGCCGCCAGGAGCAACCCTACAATAATACGGTGCGCCATTTTATGTTAAACCCCTTACACCGGATGCGACGGACTGGCATCGCGAGCATCCGAGACAAGAGGGGTTTAACGATGGCGCGTGAGAAACGCGGCCACCGGCAACCCCGCTATCTAGGGTCCGAGAACCCTGGAGACCGGAGGCTTTGCGTCCCCGCCTTTCGACGGGTTTGCCAAATAAACGAAGCCAGTTAACGTCGGTTTAACTCAGCCTTCAACTGTCGCAAACGCGAGACGCGTCACATTTTTGGAGTGTGAATTTGTGATCAACGTAGCTGGGATAATCCTCGACCCATGTGTCCGGAACGGATTCTTGATTAAATGATGGCGAGGGAGGCCATCAGACTGACGAAAATCAGGCTTACTTCTGGTCTTTTTCATCAAATACGCGTTGAAAGTTGACTTAATAGTTACCCCACGCCATTGCGATGAATTTGGTAGCGGGTCGCGAATGGCGGGTTCTACGCGACCAGGCTAATTTGGCATCTGACCGGTTGTGGCCGATCAGCGACCGATTGTTCGCTCTGAACGGCCATTCCGCCCGAAATTGCCGAATTTGACACTGATGATTTAGCCGATGTCCACCAATGGGCGATCGCGACCCCAAGCGGCCTCCCACGACCGTCCGCTGACGCTACGGCTGCATACTTAAATTTCCGTTTAGCGACGTTGACTAAGAGGCCGTAGACCTTCTGGCCCTCTGATTTCTTACGCTGTTTCGCATGGTGCGGCGCGGGCTTTTGGCGGCTCCCGCGTCGTAGCCCAAAGGTCCCATTGCTATCGGCGGACATTGTGCAAAAGTTTGGCCAAAATGATTCGTTAGCAGGGGTCACTCATGGCCACAACGAGTAAGCAGAGTTCACTCGCCACCTGGAACGACGGACCGGCGAAATCACAGATCCTCGACTTTGTCGCGCGCGTGACAGAGCAAGGTGGACCCGATTGGGTCCCCCCGGCGGAGCGCATCGCCACCTTCGACAACGATGGCACACTCTGGTGCGAACAGCCGCTGCAGGCGCAGGTCTTTTTCCTCATAGATCGGGTGAAGGAGCTCGCCGCGAAAGATCCGACGCTGAAGGAGCGCCAGCCGTTCAAGGCATTGCTTGAGCTGGACCTCAAGACGCTGATGGGGCTTGGCAAGCAGGCGATCTTCGAGCTGGTGTTCGCCACGCATTCGGGCATGAGGGAGGAGGAGTTCGAACCCATCGCGCGCAACTGGCTGGCGAAGACGAGGCATCCGAAGTTCGGGAGGCTGTTCAAGGAAAACACGTACCAGCCGCAGGGCGAGCTGCTCAATTTTCTGCGACAGAACGGCTTCAAGACCTACATCGTGACCGGCGGTGGCGTCGATTTCGTGCGCGCCTGCTCGGAGGAGATCTATGGCATCCCGCGCGAGCAGGTGGTCGGCTCGAGCCAGAAGCTAAGGTTCGAAGTGAACGAGGGCCGGGGTGGGGTGATGAAGCTCGCTGAACTGAACAGCTTCGATGATCGCGAGGCGAAGCCGCAGAACATCGCCCTGCACATCGGTCGGCGACCCATTCTGGCGTTTGGCAACTCGGATGGTGACCTGGCGATGCTTCGGTATACCAAGACTGGCGCGGGCGCGCGCCTGGCGCTTCTCCTGCACCATGACGATGCTGAACGCGAGGTCGCCTATGACCGTGAGTTTCGGCTGAGCCCGCTTAACGAAGCGCTGGAGAAGGCAGACGAGTACGGTATCACCATAGTCAGCATGAAACGCGACTGGAACGTCGTTTTCCCCGCGCACTCGTAGACCCAAGTGGAGATCGTTATGCCCGCACAAAACTCCATCACCGCCATCGACATCCTGTTGGAACCTGACGCCACCATGCTGCGTCACGCCCAAGCCAACAATGCCCGCTTGCTCGAGGTCTTCCCGAAGGGATTCGCCCTGGATGAGGCACACCATCCGCACATCACGCTCATTCAGCGGTTCGTCCACACAGAGAACCTGGATCAGGTGTATGCCGCGGCCGAAAAGGTCTTCGTCGATGCCAACGTCACCCGCATGCAGTTGGAGGCCTTCAAGTACTATTACGCCCCCGGTCCTGGTGTTGGCGTGGCGGGTATTGTCGCGCGGCCGACGCCTGCATTGCTCAGGTTGCAACAGGGACTGATTGCCGCCGTGGCCCCCTTCACGGTGGACACTGGGCCTGTCGGCGCGTTCACCGCCCCACACGGCGATGCCAACTACGACGCGTTGCTCATCGGCTACGTGTCGACGTTTGTTCCGAAGCAAACCGGCGAGCAGTTCAGTCCGCATGTGAGCACTGGCGTCGCTCCCCGGGACTACCTCGACAAGATGCTCGCCGAACCGTTCGAGTCATTCGCCTTTTCGCCCGCGGGTGCGGCTGTGTACCAGCTTGGCCCGTTCGGCACCGCCGCGAAGAAGCTCAAGGAATGGAATTTGAAGGCCTGAGGTCAGTAGATAGAGACGGGATCTGAATCGCACAAAAAGGGGCCTGCGGAGTTCGATAAGGGCTGGTCGTCGACGTCTTGAGTCGAGAAGGGGGCATGAAAAAAGCACTCCTCATTCCGATAACAGCAGCACTGCAGTAGCCGGTTGTGGCGGCGGACAGTCCGAGGCAACGACCTCTCCCGTTGACAGTGCCTTTGGCGGGGCCGTTTCGGTGACTGCTGCGTCGCTCGGCAAACAAATTGCCGCCGTTACTGTTGCCACCGCAACCGTTGAAGTCCAGCGCCGAGGGTGTTTCATGTTCTCTCCTCTGATACGGACGTTTCTATCACGATCCCGCCTAGCCAGGTTGCGGAACTCTTCACCAGATGTAAATCTCTATGGTTGGACTTTTATCTCGACACGCACAGATCGTGGATCATTGGGTGAGGAGTAGTCTTCCACCGTCTCGATTGCGTGCATTGGTTCCGGCCTCATCCAGAGTACCAACCAATGACCTGGGTGAACCGCGCTATCCTGGCTCGGCACGGCAGCTGGCGGCGTCGTATGAGTCCTCTCGACCCGTTTCTGCCGGTCACGAAGGGCTGCTATCGAGAAGACCAAAGTGTTCCTGCCGCTGCTGCATAGTCAGGAGTGACGCGACAACGGACGGCCCGATCCTCTGTTGATCACCGAACGTCGCAGCGGATATAGTTGCTCTCTGCTGAGCCTCGGGGAGAATCAACATGAAACGACGACCGTTCATCATTCTTGGGCTGCTGCTGTGGCTGCCTGCCTTGGCCGCGCCGACGAACGACAGCGGCCCTCCGGCGGACATTCTTGCAGTCCGGAATATCGAAATAATATTCCACACCGCAGGCAGCGTCCTCCCAAACAAGGATCTCGATTTGATGATGAGCCTTTATGCCGACGACGCCGTGCTCACTGACACCGCGCACAACAACAAGGTTTATCGAGGCAAAGAGCAGGTCCGCACCTACTGGGCGGACGTCAGCGGTCCATTCCGTCCCGAGCATCATTGGATTGGCTACACACCGGCAATGCGGATTAAAAGTCACGTCACGGGAGACACTGGTACGCTCGACTTCGAGTGCCTGTGGATGAACGTGGACGACAGTACCATCGGCGCACACGCTTTCTCCTCGATGACCCTCGCGCGTGTCAACGGACACTGGTTGGTAAAGACCATCAAAGTTGGCAAGGTGGAGAAGCTCTAGCTGGGGTGGCGGCTCCAGCCTTCGGGACACGCGCATGAAGTGATCGGCGGAAGTCGTGGAAGCCCACTCCGTATGGCCGCTATCGGGAGGGCAATTCGTCTCACTGGAGTTACCACTTTTGGCCGATCAGCGACCGATTGGCCGCTCCAGAGCGGTCGTTCCGCTCGAAACTGCCGAATTTAACGGGGCGGATTGGCGGGTGACCGTGAAGGAGCAATGTCGACCCACTGCTGCCGGATGCCACCGGCAGGTATCGGGCAGCGCGATCAGGCTAGAGGTGCTGCATGACTGAAGCGGCTGTGGCACAAAGGTTAAGTATTGCGAAAGTGAGCTGAGATCAATACACCCGGCGCTTGGCCGGGTGATTGATGGGGTACGACGAGGGCTCGATTGCTTAAGAGGCTTGCCTATTTCGTGCCAGAGCTCCCAGGCCACCTAGTCCGCTTAGCATCAGCCACGCGGCAGCGGGTAGGGGGACCGGCGCTACAGTCACCTGCAGGGACGGAGCAAATGTGCCAGTAGTAACGTATGTGCCACTAAGATAGACAGGCTGATAATCTAAGGCAACGAAATTCCAGTCGCCAGCAAACCCGGTGACGGATACCCAGTACCGCTGACCAGCCGTCAAGGTGACGGTGCCATTAGATGTGAATGTCGTCAGCGGATTGATGACAGCATTAGTATCAGTCCTCGTAACGGTGCTATTCAGCGTCTGAAGAGCAGAGCCAATTTGGCCAGAATTATCAGTTGAAATCTGAATAGTGGCTAACGCTGACGGCCCATTTGCCGTGGTGAAAGAGAGACCCAGTTGCTGCAAAACGCCGGTGGCAGTAGCGGTAAACTGTATTGCTGTCAATGAAGTGGTTGTCCACGCATTGTCGTATGCATTGGAGGTATCGTCAAAAGCTATAGTCGACGCGTGCACGACGCTATGGCAAATTGCTAAGGCCGCGAGAATACCGATTCTTGTTAAGAATTTATATTTCATTGTAAGGGCATCCCAAAAGTTGTTGTATGCAGCGCTTCTTTGAGAATAAAACACTTATTTGTATAAACTGAGTCCGGCGTATCAACCGAGTCTGGCGCATTGGGCCAGGCTTCTCATAACATCACAGAGACGAACTTACGCGGTGTGGCCCCTGCGCACCACCGCGCCGAGTCCGGCAAGTCCGCTTAGCAGCAGCCACGCGGTGGCGGGAAGGGGGACGGGAGTTAACGAAGTGATGGTGTAATTCAGAACGCCGACATTCGAACTGTTCACGCTGTCAACCAATTCGTTGGACTGGCTAGCCGCATTTCCGAGAACAGGGAGACCATTCGAATTATACGGCGCGACGCTACTTGTACCGAAGAGCGCTATTTGATTGTATATGTCGGAACTGCCACTCGACCATTCGGCATCTTCCGCCAACCAGGCGGAGCCGGCGGTCGCCGGATAGCCCAGAACACTGCTAGAGCTCCCTGCGCTCGATGGACTACTCGACCCAAGGGATATTCCGCCGCTTGCTAAACTCCAGCTGAAAACCAACGCAGTCGGCGTCGCTCCCCCATAATAAGTGCCGCCAGACGCAGAAGCATTCCACGTAGCACTTGAGCTTCCTACCGTACCTGAACTCTGGGAAGGGTTTGCCGCGCCGAAATTAATCGTGATGGCTCCGGAGATGGTGGACCCGGCAGAACTGTAGACACCGGTCGCGGAGGTGACTGTGCCTGTGAAATCGTAGGTTACGGACGCTGCGTTCGCAGCGATTGGCGCAGCGATCAAAGAAGCCGCGATTAGGAAGCCAATCTTATTCGATGCCATCTGCGTCTCCCGATCATGATTAGTATTGCTTGGGCACGAACAGCTGACGTAGCGGCACCGCACGTGCACATTTTGATCTTGATCCCGGATGTCTCTCAGCCACGTGACCGCTATGTGAACTATTTATCGCATGTACGCCGGTTGGGTCGGTTCGCGACAAATTCTAGCCACTGCCAGATCAGGGCTGAGCGTCGCGAGAGTGTGCCACATGGGGTACAACGAGACGGTTGCTTATACTTTTTGATGGCTGACCAAAATCGCCTTCATCAAATCTGGAACGCGGCCCGTGTCCAGCACGGAATCGTCACAAGCCACAATGCCAATGACCGCTATGGAGTCCTCAAATTGGTGCTATCAACCGCCGGTCATGGCCGATCTGAGCCGGATGCCTTCCTCTGAAGCAGCCAGTCGGTCCGAAAAACCTGAGTTCGCAGGCAATTGGCGCTATCGACCCTCTGCGGACCTTGGTGACTGGCAGCTATCGGGCACACCAATCGAGGGGCCAGCACCACGGTCAATGCGTTCGGCCAAACCACACCTCGGGCCTGGTGCACGTTCACACAAGCGGCCGAGCCCGTGTCGCCTCAAATGGGTGATCGATCAGCGTCTCCATCCTCTCTACGAACCGGACGGTGCGGGGCAAGTCAGCGTGAATCTCGAATGCCGCCTCATCCGTCCAGCGCGAGTGGATGTAGAACAACCGCGGATCGCGGGTGGAGCGATAAGCTTGGATCGCAAGGCAGCCTGGCTCCTTGCGAACACCTGCGGTTTGCTCGCGCAACACCGCCGCGGCGACGGATTCATTACCTTCTCGGACATGAAAGCGGGCGAAAATGAACAGTTCCATAGCGGTTCCGCTGCCGATTTTAGAAACTCAAAGACACGAATGACGACTCCAAGTCTACAAGCTAACTCAATCTTGCTTGGCTCCGGCGACGACAGCCGCATCGCCACCTCAAGGAGACGGTCACGACCCGCAGCTATCGGACAGATGGACGCTTGGTAGGATAATCGAGAAATATCCCGATGTAATCACAACCGAGGTGCAACCCTGTCAGCTGCCTCTTTCGAGGAAAGGACTGGAAAGATCTCGAAATCGACAATATCGCTCCAGTTCTCCATCCATCGATCGAGCAGATTGCGCTCGCTTGTTTCCATTATTTGGAAGCAACGCTCAAGTTTATCGTCGACCCAGCTCGAAACGTACTGGACACCCTCCGGCGCCATACGCCCACGATCACGAAATCGTCGGTAGATGGGTAAAGGATCATTGTTTCTAAAGTGCTCGACTACCATGAAAAGCATAGACGTCCTCCGAGGCCTTACTACGCAATGGGTGATCGCACGGTGGCGCCCGAATAATAACCGGTGCCGAAAGAGCCGCGTTCAGATCCAACGAACGCACTCAGGCAGGCAAGCTGGCGCCCGTGCTGCTGCTGCCGACCCGTACCGGCTGGTCACGAAACCCGGCTTGGGAGAGGCCTATAATGCAGCTAGTAAGCGTCGCCAAATCGATAAATCGACAGGGGGACGGATGATCAAGCATACAGGCGGTTGCCACTGCGGCCGCGTCACATTTGAGGTGATAGCGCCGGCAGTGTTAAAGGTTTCGGAGTGCAATTGCTCCATTTGTAGCAAGGCGGGCTACCTTCACCTTGTCGTACCGGCACATCGATTCAAATTATTAACTGGCAGCGACAATCTAACGTCCTACAGCTTTAACACTGGCACTGCAAAGCACTTGTTCTGTTCGACATGCGGCATTAAGTCATTTTACGTGCCGCGCTCACATCCTGACGGCTTCAGTATCAATGCTCGGTGTCTTGATCCGGGGACGGCAGAGGCGATGGACATCAGGCAAACCAACGGTCGAGAGTGGGAGAAGGTATACCCGAGCGGTCGAGGGGAATACTCGGCGTAGCCGAAACGGCGAGGCCGTGCCTGCTTTCGACCCTTCTCGGTCATACGCCCGACGAAGCCGACGGTCTGCTTTGCACGCGATTCCGGACGTTAAGATCGGCACGGCGTGGGGCTCTGATCGGCCAAGAATGGGCACGCACAATTCTCCGAAGCTGCCGTTCGAGAAGCTGAGGTAAGCCGCCGGGGTCTGAGGGAACGCGCCAGCAGCTCACGCCTATCGGACGAGATATTGACAATATGCTGTCAATTAGACATCATACTGTCAATGAAGCTTTTGCCAGATTCCAATCACACCCCCGAGGGCGCCGGCTTGACCGACCTGATTCTGGAAGTGTTCAAGCTGAACGGGCGCCTGCTGACCGCTGGCGATCAACTCGTCTCAAGCCTTGGACTGACGAGCGCGCGCTGGCAAGTTCTCGGTGCGATCGCGCTCTCCGGCGTGCCTCAACCGGTGGCCAACATCGCGCGCAACATGGGGCTCACGCGCCAGGCCGTGCAGCGCGTCGTAAATGAACTCGAAGCCGAAGGCTTTCTGACGTTTGCGCCCAATCCGCACCATCAACGCGCCAAGCTCGTCGTGCTCAGCAAGTCGGGTACCAAAGCCTTCCAGGCTGCCGCCATACGTCAAGCGCCCTGGGCCAACCAGTTAGCCCGACGGATCTCTGCACGAGACATCCGAACAGCGCTCGGCGTGGTCCGCGAGATCGTCACCAGGCTTGAGCACACGGCGCGCGACACAAACACTCAGGAGGTCCAATGATCCCGAGAATTCATGCCGCAGCCGGTGTCATCGGCTTCCTTACCATCCTGACCTTCTGGAGTTCGACCGTTGCGTCGGAGTTGTTCGGCAGCCACGAGGCCGTCGCCGCGGTCAAGCAGGCCATCCTGTGGGGCATGTTGCTGCTGGTGCCGGCTATGGCGGCTGCGGGCGGTACGGGTTTCAAGCTGCTGGGCAGCCGGACTGATTCGCTGGCCTTGGCCAAGAGGCGTCGCATGATGGTCATCGGGCCGAACGGTGTGCTGGTGCTGATGCCGTGCGCATTCTTTCTCGAATCGCTGGCCACCAAGGGACAGTTTACTGCCACCTTCTACGCGGTGCAGGCGGTGGAGCTGGCGGCCGGGCTGGTCAACCTGACGCTGATGGGGCTCAACATCTGCGACGGCTTGCGCCTGACCGGACGCATCGCGCGAGGCGGCATGCCGGCAGCCGGCACTCGCCCGTCGATCGCACCGGGCGAATGTCGGCCGACGCAACGAACTGGATTTCTGTGCGCGCACTCGGCGCGCTTTCTATACACCCCTTTGCAGGACAACATGATGCCCAAATTTGCCGAAATGGACGAAAAAGTTACGCTGTTCGCCCAGATGGAGGATCAGGGTGGACCTGTCGTCCTGATCAACAAGTTCAACGTCGATCCAGGCGACGTTGATCAGCTGGTTAAGGCCTGGGCGGCCGATGCGGCAGTGATGCAGCGCCAGCCCGGCTACATCTCGACCCAGCTGCATCGGGGCATTGGGGGAAGTTGCGTGTTCCTCAACTACGCCGTCTGGGAATCGACCCGGCACTTCAAGCAGGCATTCAACAACCCGGAGTTCCAGAGCCACCTCGCGCACTACCCGTCCAGCGCGGTGGCCTCGCCGCATCTGTTTCGCAAAGTCGCGGTGCCGGGAGTGTGCGTCGACTGATCGTTAATCTCGGAGCGGCCGATTGGCGGCTCGCCGTCCCGGCGATTCATCCCGCGATCATGCGCGGGGGTGGCTGCGATGGCGCCAATCTGGGAGCCGGAATCGAAGGACCTACGGGTCGATAGTTCGCATTCCCCCAGCGGCGGCGACCGGCTGCTTACCGTCTGTTGCGGACGCTCAAACGGGCCACCCCGAGGACCGCTTATGGCCGGGATGAGCTGGATGCCCGTCCCGGAACCGGACGGTCAGCCCGAAAAACCCACGGACGCCCTCAACGGATTACCTCGGGTGTGGTCGATCCAGCCGAATGCGCTATCTCTTGGTGCCCAATCGGCTGAAATGGATCGAAAACCGCGTATCGCTGGGCTTGAGTGCGTGCGGAAACTGGCCGGCGCGGATGCCTGTTTACCTGGCTACACTAGAAGTCGGCTTCCCTGTTAATTCCCTGTTCCAAATTCGAGCTGGCGAGGCACTATCTAGTCTTTGTGCGGTAATTTAGCCCTTGTTTGAACACCGGTGACTGGAAACCGGGCTTGTAGAACCGAATTTCCCTGTTTTATTCCCTGTTTGTTGGTTTTGGCGCCAGAGAGGATTTCGCTGATGACTGCCAGCACCGCCACTCAGTCAAGAGCTTCCCGCGAGTTCGCAATTGCCTCGGCGGCAATCGCGGAAAACCCGCGCTCCCCGACGTCTCTCGCGTCTCTTGGGCGCGGTAGAGATGCTTCGTTCACGGAATCTGTCGCCTAGTTCGGCGGCATTTCTCTGCTGCGATGAATGATGGTTCGGTTCATTAATTTGGCTAGCCAGAGCGTTTACGCGGGGCCGGTGTCTGCGGAATTTATTGCCGCCCGAAAACGCGCTATCGCCATATTTACCCGGGTTTATCGACACGTTGTTGCCGGAAAGCCCAATATCTCCCGGTGTCTGATCCAGGACGGCGGCAGTTTTCTTAACACTTTGGTCAGCGTGAGATCGTGCGGAGCCGCTCCGGCAAGTAATGCCTCGACAATGTCCGGCGCCAACAAGCTGCAGCGCAGCAGCCAACTGACATAACGATCGGCGAGCCCCGCGGATCGTGCGATTGCGGCCATTGAACTCACACTTTCAGATGCAATTTGTTCATACCAGTGCCGTGCCCGCGCGATTGCGTTAATCAAGGTCAGGTGATGCGCGGTGAGGTTGCCGCAACGCGGGGCGTCTGGCCGGCGACAATTAGAACTGCCGGCCGGCAGTTCTAATTGTCGCCGGCCACTCTAGTGCTCTACGCTACTCAAAATAGGGATACCGTCGCCCTTAACCCAACGGTCCAACAGGCAGAAATTTATGGAATCGCGCACAGCTAGCTGTCATTGCGGGGATGTTGAACTGCGGTGCCACGGCAGCCCACGTAAGATCTCGATGTGCCACTGCCTCGATTGCCAACGGCGAACCGGGAGCGCATTCAGCGTCGCGGTTTTCTATCAGAGAGACATGATTGCCGTCCAACGCGGGATTACTAACAGCTTCGAACGCGATTCGGCGAGCGGTTTCTCTGTCAGGTTTCACTTCTGCGTTCGCTGTGGGTCGAACATCTATTGGGAACCCCATCGTATGCCGAACTTCGTCGGCGTCGCACTTGGCGCCTTTGCAGATCCCAATTTCCCTCAGCCAACGCAATCGGTTTGGACTAGAGACAAACATGTCTGGCTGGCCATTCCAGACAACATGACCGAGTTCGAAGTCAACCCAGCGCCCCGGCCGCCCAATACCTGATGCCAGTGTCAAGAGGTCTTCGCCGGTTGCTTAATGCGCGGGTGTTCGACGATGAAATCATCGCGCTATGTATTCGCTGGTGTATCACCTATGCGCTGAACGATCGCGACCTCATCACAGTAGCCCACAGGACAATCCTGCGATGAGTAGCGCGGTACACTGCTGGAATATGAGAAGCGCCGGAACCGATTGCCTCGACCCATCGGTAGCTCCTGGCGCACTGAAGAGACGCACATTTCCATTCGAGACAAATGACGGTACCGCTATCGAGCGGTCGACAAACAGGGAAAGACGGTCCACTTTGTCCTTTGCCGAGATCGAGGCGCTGCGGCTGCACAGGAGTTCATTCATATGGCGCTCGCTTAAGATTGTCGATCGGCAAGGCGAGTTTCCAACCGTCTGGCGTGGCCGCACTTGCACCAGAACCGCCATTGCTGGCGTCACGATTGCTCCCATTCACGTGCTAGATGGCGCGCGGCCAGTATGAACAGCACCGCGCTGATCAGATAGAAGCCGGTGCCAGCCAGAATGGCATAACGCAGCGATTCGCTGCCATAGAGTACCGTGAAGTGATCCGACAAACGTCCGATCAACAGCGTACCTAGTCCGAGGCCTATCAGATTATTGATGAACAGAAACAGCGCGGAGGCTAGCGCCCGCATATCAGGTGGCACCAGGTGCTGTATGGCACAGATGGTGGGCCCGAGCCAAGTGAGCGCCAGCGCAATGGGCACCAGGAATATGAGCAATGACCAGGGGCTCGGGGGTGCGAGCACGCCGAGCGCATACAACGGTACCGAGAGCAGGAACGCAGCAGCCGGGACTAGCGCATAAGCCGAACGGCTGCGGCCGCCGAGGCGGTCGCCGAGCCACCCACCCAGCCAGATGCCCGAGACTCCGCCGAATAAAATCAGCGCGCTGTAAAAGCAGGAGACCTGCACCAGGGAGTAATGGTAGCTGCGCACGAAGAACGAAGGCAGCCAAAACAATGCTCCGTAGCCCATGATCGAGCTGCTGGCGGCGCCGAACGACAGACTCCAGAAAGAGACCTTTCCGGCCAGCAACCTGGCGACCTCCTTAAGGCTCGGTGTCCCCCGGGACTGCGCCGGCGCGTCCAGTCCGCCGCGCATGGGTTCCTGCATCGCGTGGCGAAACAGCGGCGCCAGGATCAAACCGAGCGCGCCCACCACCACAAAGGCCGCGCGCCAATTCACGTGCGCCGCAATGAGGCCACCAAACAGGAGTCCCGACGCGCTGCCAATCGGGATGCCGAAAGAATAAATTGCCAGCGCGCGCGCGCGGCGTGCCGGTGGGAAGTAATCGCTGATGAGAGAATAAGCCGGCGCAACGCCACCAGCTTCACCGATGCCGACGCCGACGCGCGCCATGAACAGCTGGACGAAGTTTTGTGCGAGACCGCTGGCGGCAGAGAACGCACTCCACAGCGACAGAGAGACCGTCATGATCCAGACACGGTTGAATCGGTCGGCCAGCCAGCCGATGGGAACCCCAAGCGCCGTGTAGAAGATCGCGAAGGCCGTGCCACCCAACAGACCGAGCTGCGTATCCGTCAGGTGAAATTCCGCCTTGATGGGTGGCACCAGAATCCCGAGAATGATCCGGTCGATAAAATTGAACGAGTAGACGAGCAGCAAAAACCCAAGCGCATAGCGAGCATTGGACTCGGACTCCCGTGTAGTCGTCATGAAGCCCTGGGTTTTGCCGGCGCTGGCCCCCGAGGTTGGGCGAGTCCTCGTAGACCAGCCGTCACGTAGGGCCCCAGTCGAGCCTTCAGTGCTGCGACGTCATTTGAACGGCATAGACCATCCGAGAGTGCATCCAGGCGACCAGTTTCCGCAAGCGAGAGCGTAAGCGCTCCAGTAAGAAAATTGTACCCCCAGAATATATCCGCCGGTGCCGCGCCCGGGAGGGAGTCCATGACGGCTTGGATAAACTGGCGGACCACACCATCGAAAGTCTTACCCATCAGCTGCCGACCCCACTCCGGCGAGTTGTTCACATAAGCGAGCAGCGAGAAGTAGCTGTGCCAACCCGGATCGGCGTGTGCGAGCCGATCCAGAATAGGATCGAAGAAGGCGCCGACTACCGCTTCGGTACTTGGCGGGACCGGCGCAACGCGCAGCCGCTCCTCGGTCAGACGTCGCAAGCGCTCCTCGTTTAACGGTTGGCCGCGTCGCTCGATGACCGCGGCGAGTAGCTGTTTCTTGCTGCCAAAATGATAGTTCACGAGTGCGAGATCCACGCCCGCCGCGCCCGTGATCGCACGCACCGAAGTTCCATGAAAACCGCGCCGGGCGAAGAGCTTTTCCGCGGCATCCATGATCTTTTCTTTAGTGGGACGCTTGGGCCGGGGCATGCGGAACCTTTGTGAAAAATAACAATTCTAGCCTAACGCGCTCGTCAGTTGACGTCGAGATGTGTGATCGCGCTGGAATAGGTCGATCCGTGGACCCGCTAACGTTCGGGTCGCACATTCGTGGACAGGATACTTGACGTTGAACGGTCGTTGCATTATCTTCCAACGATCGTTGAAAAGTGGTACGTGAGCAACGAACTCACACGTAATCCACGGGGGAGATTTAGCCATGCGTCGCAAGACCTGCACCGCGTTGACCTTGTGTACCGTGATTGCCGCCAGTACCGCCGCCGCGGCAGCCGCCGATACGACCGCCACGACTACCGCCGACGATACCGGCACGATTCAAGAGGTGGTGGTGACGGCGCGGCGCTATGCCGAAGATCTGCAGAGCACGCCCCTCGCGGTCACTGCCTTGAGCGCCGCTACCATCCAAGTGCAGGACGTCACGAATCTCGAGGATCTGAACAGTTTCGTGCCGAATTTCAAGATCGCCGCCGACCGCGCGACCAGCAGCACGATCAACGTCTATATACGCGGTGTGGGCCAGAGCGACCCGCTGTGGGGATTCCAACCTGCCGTCGGCGTGTACATCGATGATGTGTATCTGGCGCGGCCGCAGACCGCGCTGCTCGACGTAATCGATGTCCAGGACCTCGAAATTCTGCGCGGGCCTCAGGGCACACTGTATGGCAAGAACACGATTGCGGGCGCGATCAAGTATGTGACCCGCGACATCGACGGGCCTGCGACCCTGACCGCGTCGGCGACGGGCGGCAACTACGGCGAGCACGACGAAAAGCTCTACTTCTCGACACCGGTGATCGATGATCACGTCTATTTCGGTCTTGCAATCGCGGATCTGCAGCACAACGGCTACGGTCAAGTAGTGGCCCAGGCAGGAACCACGCCGAGCCCCTACAACAGCATCGGCCAGGATGTCTCGAATAAGGATGTATTGGCGGGCCGCGCCAACCTTACGGTCAAGTGGGGGGAGAGCTCGAAGCTCAGGCTCATCGCCTTCGACATCCTGGATAACTCCGATGCCGCGGGCGGCCAACGGCTCAATAACTATTTGGCGCCGCAGTTGAGCGACCCGTACGATATGCGCACCGATATGCCGGTCGAGAATGACTACAACCACCGCAGCGGCGAATCGGCGACCTACACGCAGAATCTGACCGACCAACTCGGTTTGAAGGTCGTCGGGGCTTACATTGAAGGCAGAAGCCAGCAGTTTATTAATTTCGCCGAGCTCAATGCGAATCTGTTCCAAGTACCAGGCGCCTACCACGATCAACAGTCCTCGGGAGAGGCGCAACTGACCTTCCATAACGACCTGGTCAAGGCAGTGGGAGGCGTGTTCTACATGGACAGCACGGCCTGCGGCTCTTATAACGCCTCGATCGGCACCTTGAGCGGGACGCTGCCCCCGACGGTCGCCCCACCCGTCGGCCTCTACATCACCGAGCTGGTCGACGGCTGTGACCTCACGAAGAGCTCGGCCGTCTACGGCGACACGGCCTGGAAGCTGACCGACCGGCTGAACCTCGATGCCGGGGTGCGCTGGAACGAGGATCAAGTGACCGCGCGCGTCTACCAAGCCGATTACGCGAGCGTGGCGCCGACCCAATTGCTGCCGGGCCAGCAGTTCTTCAATGCCAATGCGGTGCCGACTGGGTTCTTTCCCTTTCCCGGCCCCAGCGCCGTGGTGACCAACTACACCGGCGACCGCACTTTCGTGAACGTCAGCCCACGTCTCGGCTTTGATTACCACTTCACCGACCACGTGATGGGCTACGTGAGCTACAGCCGCGGGTTCCTGAGCGGCGGGTTCGATATGCGCGGCAACGCGGCCGTCTACCCCGGGACGGAAAACGGCTATAACTCCGAAACGGCCGACAGCTACGAAGTGGGACTGAAGACGACGCTGCTCGACGATACGCTGCTGCTGAATCTGACTGCGTTCTACGATCCGTACAATAATGTGCAAATCCAATTGCAGGATTTTGTCGACTACAAGGGCGCGCCGACGAATCTCACCGCGGTGCTCAATGCCGGCAAGCAGATCAACCAGGGTTTCGAGTTCGAATCGGTATGGCGGCCGATCAAGCCGCTGACTCTGTCGTTAAACGTCGGCTACCTCGATTCTTACTACAAGAACTTTTTGATTCCCTGTAACCCGTTCACGTACGCACCTGGATGCGGGCCCGGCGTCACGACGGTGAATGCAGCCGATGCAAATCGACCGCTCAATGCACCCTTCTGGAACGTATCCGAAAACACGACCTACACCTGGGATCTGGCCTCGGGTACGCTGTTGGCGCGCGTCGGCTACGACTGGCGCAGCTTTACCAAGGTCGCGGTCTATACGCCGAGCCCGACCGATCAGCCAGCGTATGGGGTGCTCAACGCTGGAGTTGCCTTCACCACCACGAGCAAGGCGTGGCGCTTCTCAATTGACGCCAAGAACTTAACCGACAGATACTACCGCGTCGCTGGCTACGACTTCGGTCCTCCACCGATCGCAGCTTCGAATTCCTACATTGGCGGCGTGAGCCAGATTGGCTTCTATGGACCCCCGCGCACCTTTGCCGCGACGGTGACCTACCACTTCTAGATGCGCAGCGCCGGCTCGGCTAGCGGACCCTTCGGTCCGAGAAGGATCGGGCGCTGCTAGCTGGGGGCCAAGCATGTCGTGGTTCCAAGCGCCCAGGCCCCTTTTGCCGGATCTGATTGCGCAGATCAGCCGCCGGCTCGCCGACCGGCTTACACCCAGTGGCTGCGCACCGGTGAACTAGGTCAGGGAGAATGCACGGCCAGTGCCGCGCCCATGGGAAAAACCACATGAACCTCAACGCCAGCGATTACTTCTACGACAGTACCGATGGCCTGCGTCTGTACTGCCGAATCTACCCCGCGCCACGATCGGGCGGCTTGTCGGTGCTCTGTCTGCCGGGTCTGACGCGAAACAGCCGCGACTTCGTTGCACTTGCCGCGCACCTCAACGCCCAGCGCGAGGTGTTGACCGCGGACCTGCGCGGGCGCGGTCGTTCGGCCTGGGATCCGGACCCGTCTCACTATCAACTGCCAACCTACGTTAAGGACGCGTGGTCGCTGCTGGACGCACGCGCCATACGCCGAGTGGTGGTGGTGGGAACGTCGCTCGGCGCATTGATGGGTATGGTGATGGCGGCGATGCAACCTGACCGGATTGCCGGCGTGGTGCTCAACGATGCGGGTCCCGAGATCGATCCAACCGGTTTGCGCCGTATCGCTGGATACGCGGGCAAGTTGCCGCCGGTGTCCTCCTGGGCTGAAGCGGCCGCACAGGCCAGGATCACCTATGGCCTTGCCTTGCCGGGGCTGACCGATGAGGACTGGCTCGACTTCGCGCATCGCGGCTACCGCGAGAATGCGGTCGGTATCCCCGTCCCCGACGTGGACCCAAAAATCAGCCAAGCGTTCACGAATCCATCGACGGCCGCGGGCGATCTGTGGCCGTTGTACACGCAGATAAAGGGCGTGCCCATGCTGGTGATACGCGGGGCGCTTTCAGATCTGCTCAGTGCCGCGACGGTGGCGCGCATGGTCCGCGAGAAACCGGATGTTGAGCACATCACGGTCGCGAATCGTGGGCACACGCCGTTGCTCAATGAGCCTGAGTGTCTGGCGGCGATCGATACCTTCCTCGCGCGATACGGGGAAATTGCTGCGCATGGAGAATAGGGATATGCGCCTCAAAGATAAGGTCGCTGTCGTTACGGGTGCGGCGAGCGGAATCGGCAAGGAGATCGCTCGCACCTTTACGCGCGCCGGCGCCAAGCTTGCCATCGCCGATTTGGATCATGCCGGCGCCCATCTGGCCGCTGCGGAACTTAATCGCGACGGCGGACAGGCGATCGCCCTTGCCGTCGACGTGAGCAATGAAGCGCAGGTCGATCACGCCATGGCTAGTGTGGTCGAGGCTTTCGGGCGAATTGATGTGCTGGTGAGCAACGCCGGTATCCAGGTTGTGGCTCCCCTCCAGGATTTCGGTTTCGCTGATTGGAAGCGCGTGCTTGCGATCCACCTTGACGGCGCGTTCTTGGTCACGCGCGCGGCCCTCAGACAAATGTACATGCAGGGGAGCGGCAGCATCATCTATATGGGCTCGGTGCATTCGAAGGAAGCGTCGCTCCTCAAGGCACCCTATGTGACCGCCAAACACGGCCTGATGGGCCTTGCTAAAGTGGTTGCAAAGGAAGGCGCGAAGCACGGCGTGCGGGCGAATGTCATCTGCCCGGGATTTGTGCGTACGCCGCTGGTCGACAAACAAATTCCGGAACAGGCGAGAACGTTGGGGATATCGGCGGAAGCTGTCATTCGCGATGTCATGCTCAAGGAAACCATCGACGGCGAATTTACAACGGTCGAGGAAGTCGCTGAAGCGGCGCTCTTTTTCGCCTCGTTCGAATCCAATGCCCTGACCGGGCAATCGCTGAACGTCAGCCATGGGTGGTCCATGCAGTGATTTAAATTGGAGTCGGACGATTTGATCCCGACCCTTTGGTCACCTCATGCCATAATCGTCCAATGGCCGGTAATATCGTGGGCTGTGCAGAATTAGTGCATCAGAGGTTCACTGCGCGTCAGGTAGCTTGCCTAGAAATTCCAGCGCCGACTTCCAAGTCTCCGGCGAGTTCACGATACCCAGGTGCGAGGTGCCGAGAACCTGATCATATTGGCCTTGCCCGACGAGATCGATCGACGGTGCGCCGGCAAGCACCGCGCTGTTGGAAAAATCATGCGCGTTGCCCTCGCGATCCTCGGCCGGCACTGCGGGTAGATGCCCGTCCTGTGCGGAAACGAAGACAAAGTCACCGCTCACGGGCGTCGTCCGGTAGACGTTGCGGATTACGAGGTATCGCGTCGGTCCCGGCGTTTCTCCCGCGCCGTTGAGCACGGTCAGAAGCTGCGTGTGATCCGAACCATATTCCTCGCAGATCGCGCTAGTCGGTACGAATCCGCCGTTGGTCGGCAGTTGGAAATAATTGGCAGGCGATGGGGAGCAGTTGATGATCCCATGGTTCGGCCCATCGATCGCAACCAGCGATCGGACTAGATGGTATGCGCTGTCCTGCAGCAGCCATTCACGCGTGGCCGTAACCCCCAGGCTGTGGGCGACGATGTCGACCCGCCGTGCGCCCGTATATTCGAGTACGGCCTGCACGAACGCGCGGATGAGTGGCACTGCAGCCGCGGTACTGTGGGCGACGCCCGACTTACGCGTGATTTCCATCGGCAAGTCGCACTGGTCGCCTTGATAGCCGAGGCCCCACAATTCTGATGGCTTGTAGCCGTGGTCGAGAAAGTACTGGGCGGCGTTATGAATGTAGCCGAATCGGTTGCACGCGGTCGGAAACGGCGTGTCATTGTTGCCGTGCAAGAAAATGACCGGGACGCGATTGATTCGCCCGCGACCACCAAAGCCAATCACGGGTACGCCAAGATAATCGTTTTTGATCGCCGGGAAATCCGCCGGTAGGGTCGTAGCCAACAATTCCGCAAAGGCCGCGGCCGAGAACAATACGCTCACCAAGAAATATGGAAGGACGAATAAGGAGATTCTATTTCGTTGCATCGAACTTCTCCGTGATTCCTTTCATGGATGCTCCGTCATGGTCAGAAATCGAGCCGGTGGAACGCGAACCGGCGTGCTAAATTGATGTTCCCTTTAATTATCAAAGAGAGATTCCCTGGTCAATTTGGCGGCCAGGTTGTAAACGGCCAGGCAGATTTGACAAGAATTTCAATATGTCGACGACGTTACCCCCCCCCCATTTTCACTAGCATTTGGTCTTAGAGTCTAGCCCTGGCTGAGGTTGGTCTCGTTAGACTCCAGACCCAAACGCTACTCAAAACAGGGGTAACGTCGGATGTAGACGAGCAAATGAGAGTCTGTTACAAAATTCCGGACGGCTGTTTAGGTCGAATTTCTGAGACTGTTTACGCGGTTGGTGACGATGCCTTGTATGTCGTTGCGGCTCGTCACCCAATCTCTAATCGCAAGGCGACAGAATATTTCTATTTGGTTCGAGTGCTGGACGGCCCGTCGGTAGACCCGTCCGCAACTGTGCACGGCCCGTTTGATGCTGCGACTTTTGATGCCGAGCGCGTCTGTATGCATCTACCGGTGTTCGACCGCGAAATCGCCAGCCTCAAGTAATTTCGATGAAAATATATCGCTCGAAAGCCGTAATCAGTCAGTTTCGACGCCGTAAAGCCGACACTCGCGAGAGGCCCCTCGGGGTCGATAGCGCCAATTGGGGCCGACCCCCTAGATTGGCAGTGTCAAATTCGACGGAACGGCAAGTTCCGAGCGGATCGGTGGGCAGCAGGCGGCCACTTTGAGACATCGCGGCCACCGAATTGAGCGCCGAGAAGCCTTCATTCAGAGCAAGGGCAGTCAACTGACCTTGGATTTGGCATGGCGGATACCCGGCCGGGATTCGAACTCAGGTCGGAAGACATCTCTGGTTTGCCGGAAATCTATCGCGTTCGACGATAAGCTACATTACATCGACTTGGCAGAGGACGACCATGCCCACCTTAGCACGTCGCGCTATTCTGGCCGCCTTTGCAGCCGCCCTGCTGCTTTTCATCGGTGACATCGTCCTTGCCGAGCCCACGTCGGCACCCGCCATCGCGGAGGACCAGAGGATGCTGCCCTACGTTGAGCCGGGTCAGCTGGTCGATATCGGCGGTCGGCGTATTAACCTGCACTGCACGGGCGCCGGCGGCCCGACGGTCGTTCTGATGGCTGGCATATTCAGCTGGTCGGTGGTCTGGTACAAAACCCAGCCTGTCATCGCGCAAAAAGCGCGCGTTTGCGCCTTCGACCGTGCCGGCTATGGATTCAGTGATCCGGGGCCCCGGCCGCAGATCCTCTCAGACGTGGTGGACGATCTGCATGCGGCGCTCAATGCAGGGCCAATACCGGGACCATTTGTGCTGGTCGGACACTCTTTGGGCGGTATCGAGGCGCGCCTCTATGCGCAACGCTGGCCTAAGGAGGTCGTCGGCATGGTTCTCGTCGATACCGCCTTGGCCGGAGAGGGCCTCATCGACGAGAATCAGCCGGGCTTCGATGAGGTGATCGGGGGAGAAAGCTACGCGGCCGATATGCTTCATTGCGCCTTCTTGGTCATGCATGGACCCCTCGAGTCGTCCAATCGGGAATATAATGACTGTACGACTGCGACTGCCTTGCCGAGCGACACGCCCGCCGCATTCAGAACAATCTGGCCTCGGTTTTTCACTGCCTACTATTTCGCCGACAAGGTCTCGCTCATATCGTCGGTGTACACGCATCGATACGACAGCGTTGATCATCGCCGCCTTGGCGCAATGCCTCTTGTCGTGCTCACGGCGGAGGACTCTTGGGGGAAAAGCGGGACACCCGAAAGCGTCTGGTTCCACCAAACCTACTCGAAGGTTTGGATTGCTCTGCAGGAAGAGTTCGCCAACCTCTCTTCGCATGGAGTACACAGGTTCATCAATGGATCGGGTCACCAGATTGAGTTGGATAAGCCCCAGGCAGTCATAGACGCCGTGGACGAAGTGCTCCGCCAGCTCCGCACCGGAGCGAAGTCTTGAGAGGATCTGCGTTGCCCGTCCTGGTACCTGCCATTGCCGACTGACCGGTAGGGGTCGCGAATAGTCTCCGGCTTTAACCCAACAGCTAAGAAGCTGTCGTTGAACTCATGCGCTAGACTTCTACCATGCTTCTGGAATGAATACGCCGGAATATCATGAACCTCGTGCTCCACGCCCCGACATCGATGCAAGTCGAATCTGCCGCAGCCCCCGATCGCGGCGGCGACCACTGCCGGCGGGCCTTCCCCTGACGAAGCTGCGGGAATTCTCGCCGCCGCGCGCTTTGCGCAACGGTCAGGTGCAAACGATGATCGGTAATATGCCATTCATGCAGTGGCTCACCCGCCGACGAGGCTTGGCGCTCCTTGCGAACGCGCGGGAATGGCTGCTCGATTGCGGCGACGGGGTCCGGCTGCAGGGATTCCTGAGTCTGGCTGGCGGAAATAGCGGGGCGAAAGAGATGACTGCTAACCCGGCAGAGAAGCGGATTGCGCTGATTTTGCACGGCTGGGAAGGCAGCGCTGAGTCCTGCTACGTGGTCTCTCTCGGCGCCGAGCTGGTCGCAAATGGATTCGACGTGCTGAGGCTCAATCTGCGCGATCACGGCGAGAGCCACCACCTCAACCGGGAGATCTTCCATTCCTGCCGACTGACGGAGGTCGTCGGTGCTACGCGGGCAGTCGCGGCGCGCTTTCCCAAGGCGCAGATCTTCTTGGCAGGCTTTTCACTCGGGGGAAATTTCGTGCTTCGAGTGTCGGCCGACGCCGGCGCTCCCGCAGCAATTGTTGGCGCAGTCGCAATATCCCCGGTGCTCGATCCGGCCGTCACGCTCGAGGCGCTGGAGCGCGGCTGGTCTCTATACCGCCGATACTTCGTGCGACGCTGGTCCCGTTCGTTGCGTCGAAAGCGGCGCGCATGGCCCGACCTGCCTGACTTCGAGTCACTGCTGCGCACCCAGGATCTACGTTCGATGACTGAGGGACTCGTGCGCCAGTTCACCGATTTCGCGAGCCTCGAATCCTACCTCGATGGCTACGCGATCACCGGGTCTCGGCTATCAACCTTGCGGGTCCCCGCGGCGATACTGCTCGCGGAGGACGACCCGATGGTTCCGGCCACCGACCTCGTGCGTCTGGCGCGGTCGCCGCTGTTGACTGTGCTGCGCACCCGCCACGGCGGCCATTGCGGTTTCATGGAGCAACTTAACGGGCCAAGTTTCGCGGACCAGTTCGTGGTTACACAGTTCGAGCGGCTTGCGAGAGACGAGGCGGCGTCGGTCTCGTCCAATCCCGGGTATACCGCAACCGGGGCATCGAGGCCGCCCACGCGGGCGTGAGTCGACGCAAACCTATGAGTCGAGACCCAAAGGCCGCCGCTGGCGAGGAACTGTAACGGGTCGAGAGCGCCAGTTGGGACCGATCCCCT
Source organism: uncultured Gammaproteobacteria bacterium (assembly GCA_963758145.1). Classification (GTDB taxonomy): domain Bacteria; phylum Pseudomonadota; class Gammaproteobacteria; order Steroidobacterales; family Steroidobacteraceae; genus Bog-1198. Next base: position 1,295 of record CAVWUK010000005.1, on the reverse strand, counting down.
AAATTGGCGCGGCGGGATCAGTGGGTCGACGCAACACTTGCGTGCAGCTTAGCTGAAATGCCTGCCCGAAGGCGGCCGCCTGCGGCGGGCGATCCAGTAAATAGCCACCACATCGAATATCTACGCCGAGTCGCTCCAGGTCTCACGCCACTGTGCGTTCGCGTACAGACGACCCTGACTTGAGACTGTTACAAATGCATCACCATCGCAGTGATGCTCTCACGTGTGCAATCTCTCCGATGAGGCCCGCTAACGCATCCATAAATGAGGCAGAGCACATGAACACGACAAATACACAATGGATTCTCATGGCAGGGACCGTCGCGATTGCATTCATTGCGCTTGCCGTGTGGTTATTCCATCGGAAAAAGCAATCCAAGCGACTCCAGGATCGATTCGGCCCGGAATATGGCCGGACGGTCGTTGATCTCGGAAGCAAAAGAAAAGCGGAATCGGAACTCAAAGAGCGTGAACAACGTATTGAAGGCCTCGACATCGCACCGTTGGTACCCGCTGAAGCCGAGAGATTCATTGAGGCTTGGAATGCGTTGCAAGGCCGATTCGTTGATAACCCCCAGGGCATCGTCGTCCAGGCAGACCAATTGGTTCGTGAGTTGATGCTAAAACGGGGCTATCCCATAGCCGATTTCGAGCACCGAGCCGCTGACATCTCAGTCGATCACCCCACAGTTGTACACAATTACCGAGCCGCACAGGCTATCGCAGTCCGCGGAGCGCGCGGGCAAGCCAACACCGAGGAGTTACGCAAGGCGGTGGTGCATTACCGCGCGCTTTTTGATGAACTTCTCGAAGTCGAGCCCGTCAAGCGTGGGGTTGCACGAACGGAGCAAATGGCGGTGAACTCGTGATCGCTATCGACTAACCTATGAGAAGTACTGACTATGATCAACGACACGATGAACTCGCAAATTCTCACGCATGAGCAGTTGAGGATCGAACTGTTGGCCCGTGAGATGCACATCGCGATTACGAAGGTGCAGGAAATCTTTCTTACCGAGTACGCAAACCTTGCTGCGAATGCTCGCATTCAATCGTTTTTGCCCTTGCTCGCGATCAACCGCGTTAGAAGCATCTTGGGCGATTTGAGGACGCAAGACGACTGCGCAAAAAGCTCGGTCAGCAACCGAATATCCCCTGGAAAATCCAAAACGCCGTTGGAGGCCTGAGCGACCCCGGTCATACGCCGAGGTCTTTATGATGGGCGGCCGGTACTCCCCGACCCATTTTTTAATAGCACGTCACTGACCTGCCCGGGAGCAGACGGCACCATAGGC
>CAVWUK010000004.1:0-512371 GCA_963758145.1 uncultured Gammaproteobacteria bacterium | reverse complement strand
TCGAGCGTCGAGAATTCGCGCTGCCGTTTGCCGCAAGCCCGGACAAGGAGATTTTCGCCATCGGCGATATTCACGGCCGCGCCGACCTGCTCGCCGCGCTTATCGATGAAGCGGCGCGCGAGCCGAGGCGCCGCGAGAAACGTGCGATCGTCTTTCTCGGCGATCTCGTCGATCGCGGGCCCGATAGCCTCGGCGCGATCGATCTTTCGATCGGCGCTGCGGAGCGCATCGGCGCCGATGAAGGGATCGCGCTGATGGGCAACCACGAGGCGATGATGCGGCTTGCGCTCGATCCAGCGACGCCGCGGGATGTCGCGATCGAGGCGCTCGAAGCCTGGATCGCCAACGGCGGCGACCGGACGCTGGCCGAGTTCGTCGAGGCCGACGAGCCGCCCCACGATCTTGCGGAGTTGTTGGCCGCGGCGCGCGCCTCGCTGCCCGGGCGCGTGCGCGCCTGGCTTGAAATCATCGCGTGCAAGCTGGCGCTCGGGCGATCTCCTGTTCGTCCACGCCGGCGTCAACCCGCATTTCGATCTCGAAGAATTCCTCGCCGTCGCCTGGAATACGCCGCTCGCGAGCCTCGACGAAGAACGCCACTGGGCCTGGGTGCGCTGGCCGTTCCTCGAACATCGGCCGGGGCAGGGGGGTTTCAGTGGGGTGTTCGTCGTCCACGGCCACACCCCGAACGACGCGAGGCGCGACGCCTCGCACGCGCATCAGATCGCCGGTTTCCGGCTCAATCTCGACGCCGGCTCGGGGCTGACCGGGGTTGCCAAAATGGCGATCATCCGTGGCCGCCAAGCGGAGGTGGTCGCCGCGCGCGGGCCGACGAACCGGGAACTGATGGGACGTGAAGAGCGGTAGCCGGCGGTTTGGCCGATTCGACGATGAGGCGCTAAGCGCCGTCTGGCTGATTGGCCGCCCAACGAGCCTCGACGTCCTTCATTTTTGTCGCCAGCTCGGTCGGCGTGAGAATTCCCTTGCGAAAGAGAATGTTGGCGAAGGCGACGATCCATCGCTCGTAGTAGCTGAGCTTGCCGGCCATCTCCGCTCCGAGGGCTTCGATGCCGCAGCGTTTCTCCTCGGTATTGATGATCTTGTGAAAATCGAGGACGTCGGCGAGCGCGTGGCAGCGTTTCTCCCACGGCTCGAGTTCATGATCGAGGCGCTCGATCGGTCCCGCCGGCAGGCCGCCGATGTCGTTGGGCAGGCGGTTCACGAGCTTTTCGGTCTCGGTCATTGCGCGTTCTCCAGCATCGACGCCAGCTGGCGTGACGCCGATCATCGTATCGCGGGTCACGAGAGCTGCGAGCTCCTCCTCGCCATAGTTCTCGGTTCCCTTGGACGCATCGGCAGACGAGACAGCCGACCGCCGCCGTCAATGCTGACCCGGACCTCGACGTCGTCGGGGATTGCCGTGCCGAATTCGGCCAGAACCGCGCGCGGCTCGAAAACCGCGCGGGCGCGATAAGGCTTCAGCTTGTACCAGTCCGGCGGCAGCCCGAGCACCGGCCGCGGATAGCAGGAGCAAAGGGTGCAAACGATGAGATTGTGCACTTCTCCGTGTTCTCGAGGACGATGAGGTCGGTGTCATCGTAGAAGGTGACCCCGAACTCTTCGCATGCGGCGCGGCCGTCGGCGAGCAGCCGGGCGCGGAACGCGGGGTCGACCCAGGCGCGAGCGACGATCTTCGCCCCCAACGCCGGCGTGCGGGAGTCGATGACTTCGATCTGATGGCGGATTTCGTCGGCGCCGATCAGCTTGCGCTCGACCAGAAGCTCGCGGATCGCGGTCTCCATGATCTCGTAATAGCCCGGCGAGCAGGCGAAGCGGTTTCGGCATGGGGATGGTCATGATCATGATGGCGGTCGGGTTCGGCCATGGCTCAGATCCTTTCCAGCCAGCTCTCGAACATTTCGATCCGCAGACCGTCGTGCGGCGAGCCGGCATAGTCTTGCCAGAGTTCCATCATCCCAGGTCGCGCCACCATAGGCCCGAGTTGTTGATCCGGTGTTGTCGGTCATCAGCATGACGATGTTGGGTCTGTCGGCAGCTACTGCCGAAAGAGTTGTCATTGTGAGGAATACCGCCGTGACCAGTAGGGTCACACTGGCAAACTTGGAATTGCAATTCATCTTGGCCTCCATTTTTTACGCACAACTAGGAATTTGAGAAGAACGCACTACCGACAGAATATTTAAGCCGTGCCTTTGCGTTTTACCAACGCAAGGTTGCTCCAATCACGGGGCCCGTCATGCGCACCTTCTCCAAGATCGGCCGGTCGGACAGTTGGTACGTCAGATTGCGAACGGCGAGCGAGACATCGCCCCAGCGAAAGTGATAGCCGACACCGAGGAATTCGTTGTTCTGCCAGTTCTTGTTGCCATCGGCGACGTCCGCCTCATAGGGGAGGTACCACCTACCGTCGCCGCTCAGGCGCAGCGAGCCTCTCACGCCGATGAGGCCGTCTGTAAAATCCGCGCTCGGCCAGTACCCGCCGCCCTTCATCAGCGAGGTGGGCGGAGCGGTGAACTCGTAGGCAAGTGAGATCCTGAGACTCGTGTAGCGCAGCCCCACCATCACATCGAGCGTGCCGAGGTCATTGTTCATCACCGTGTACGAGGGGGCGAGGGTCCAGATCGACGCCCGCGCTCCTGCGTCGATGGTGCGTGTCACGGACAGCGTGCCGAGGCCACCGGGCAGTCCGATCTGCCTCTCGTGAGTCGGGTTGGCCGACAAGTTGAAGTACGCAAGGTCCGTCCAGATCGCCCAATCGCCCTTGCGGAGGGTGCCGTCGAGGAACGCGGCCAGATTGACATGCTTCAAGTATTGGCTCGGCTGGGTCTCGATGGTCGGATTGCCTCCGCCAGCAATGGGCGGGAGCTGCACGGACGTGTACATCCACGGCAACCATCCGTAGGGCGATGCTTCGACGTGCCATTGGCCGTCCCACATGTTCACCCCGTTAGCGACGGCGATGACGTCCTGAGCCGCCGCACTGCCCGCGGCGAGTACACCGAAGCCGAGAATGAATCCTGCGACTCCGCGCTTGGGGGATTTAACGTGCTGCATGAAGTTGCCCCGTTTTGAGCGATGCCTCATGTGTCACTAGACTGTAATCCCTGTTGGGCACCTATTGGACTTAAGTCCAATACCTGCTCGCCGCGAGCGGCCGCTTTGCGGTGCTCATTTCAGGGCGGTCAATGACGGGTCATGGCCGTGTGCTGCCCGATTCTCCGCTCCTAACCTGCCGTTCGGCTGAACTCGCAGTTGCATAGTACGGCCTATGGCGGTCCTTGGACGAATACCCGAATGGCCTCCTCATACCCGCGAAATCGCAGTCCCTCCGGCGCCATTCGAACGAGCGCCTCCAGATCGCGGCGGTAGTCGGCGACCCGGGGGTCTCGTTCCAGCCACCGTTGTAGATCCACATCTGTGGATTTGGGCGTCGATCCCGTCTTCCTTCCGATTGCCTGTCCGGCTAACCCGGACAGCTCGCTCCCATTCTTGAAAGGTAAAAGAGATCTAGAAGGTGCGTCCGGCTTTGCCGGTCGATCCGGCGGCTCAACCCGGACAGCGCGCGGGCTCGAACCCGGACAGCGGTGGGGAATTTGCCGGTCGCCTGTCCGGCGCTGCCGGACAGGGTTGGGGATTCCGCCGGGACGCCGTCCGGCAGCGCCGCCTGAAGGTCGGTGCTCGGGCCGCCCCGGGGGCGCTTACATCCCATCAGCCAGCCAGCGGCAATGGCGGCAGCGCGGTGTTCCGCGACCGTGCTCTTGTCTAGGCCAGTGACGTCGCCAGATGCCGCACGCCGACCCAGCAATGTGTACCGTCCCGGTCCATGAACAGCGAGTGTGCATAGAGCACGAGCCGGGTTGTCGGCGCCGGTCCGTAGCGGCTCATCACTGTCCTCATCCAGAGATAGACGTCGTTACACCGTCGGGGCATTCCCGGCCCCCACATAGCGCTGCAATTCGGTGACGGTGATGTAGGTGCGCCGGCCGTCCTTCTGGACGGACAAGTGGCCGGCGCGGATGCGTTGGTATAAGGTGGCTCGGCTCATGCGCAGCATGCGCGCGGCCTCGACGATGTCGAACCGCAGGTAGGGCAGGGGTCGTTCGGAGAGTGACATAGACGCCTCGCAGTGTTGAGTGGCGTCTGATTAGATATTCCTCTTTTCGGCGTGATGCAAACAGGTGTCTAGGAAGGTTTGCATGACCTACGCCTGACTGCGCTCGAGCCCGCTGGACTACGATCGATGTCGGTGCAGCGGAGTTACCGGCAGAAAAGTTGCGCAACTTTTCGATGAAACCCTGGAATTACTGACAAAAAAGTGATCGCCGAAGGTGATGAAGCTAGGAAAATAGGGGCTTTTTGGACGATTCGCGTGACGGCGGGGTACTTTTGGGGGTAGCGATTTTTCCCCCTCAGAGATATTCTCTCCACATCAAGCAGTTGCCGCGCAACCTCGAATCCTCTTTGCGCACCAGCCCCACAATAAATCAGGTGCCTAATGCGGCGCCGTCTGCGACACCGTCAGCGACGATTGGATTCGAACGCAGCCTGCACAACGCGGTCGATGACGATGGCACACAGCAGAATCGCGATGCCGGCGAGGACGCCCTGGCCTGTGGCTGCGTATTGCAACGCCTCGAGCACCACTGTACCAAGACCCTGTGCCCCGATCAGGGCGGCGATCACCACCATCGAGAGACACATCAGTATCGTCTGATTGACGCCGGCCATGATGGCGGGGCGCGCGAGCGGAAGTTCGACCCCGAACAGCAATTGTCGTGGGGTTGCGCCGTACGCGCGAGCGGCCTCCTTGATATCGGCTGGAACCTGCTGCAGCCCAAGCGTGGTCAGCCTTACGACAGGCGGCAATCCGAAGATCAACGTTGCGATGATTCCGGGCGGTGTGCCGGTGCCGAAGAACGCGATGGCCGGAATCAGGTATACGAGTGCGGGCATTGTTTGCATGAGGTCGAGCACCGGCCGTGCGAGCGCAGACGCCCGCGCGGACTTGGATAGCCAGATACCGAGCGGTATCCCGAGTGCGACGCAGATGATCGCGGCGGTCCCGAGCAGCGCCACGGTCTGCATCGAGAGCTCCCACAAACCGAGCAACGCCAGATAGGCGATGGCGGCTGCGGTCAACAATCCGACTCGACGACCGGCGAGGCGCCAAGCGATGGCGACCAGCACGGTCATGACGACGGGCCAGGGTGTTCCGAGCAGCAACATCTCGAGAACCCGCACGACGGCGCGCAGGGCGTCTCGAATTCCATCGAATCCACCGCTTCCGATCCGGTAGGCGAGGTCGAACGCACCATCTATCCACGCCGCGATCGCGCTGAACCAGCGCCTGTCGACGGGAACACGCGTCAGGGACTCTGGCACATGCGTTGCCGTGAAACGGTAAAGTGTCATCGGATACATCGCGGCGACGAGAAGTACGGCGAGCAAGACATTGGGCGGAGCGATTCCCACCGAGACCGACCGGTTCGTGCGCCAAGCCGTGTAACGCCGCTCATATGCGGCGTTGGCAAACACGCCCTCCGCAAGTTTGACCACCGCCAGCAATGCGCAGCCCGCAACTACGAGCGCCGGTGCGCTTGCCGCCGCGTGATGCGCCTCGTTGAGCGCCACCTGAGCCGCTTTGGCAAGGTTTTCCGAGATGCGACCGAATGTCTCAGCGCTAACGGCGTTGCCGGCCTGAAGTGCAGCTGCGGCGTCGGATGCGCGCACCGCCGAAACCGCCGCGAGTTTCGCCGCACGCGCGGCACCGGCCGCACCCAGGTTGCCGTACAGTCCGCGGGCAAGTACCGTCAGCGCCACCAGTTCTCCGAATGCCGCCAGGGCGAAAAATCCCCACAATCCACGGGCTCCCGCCCAGAGAGGTCCGAGCGCGGCAGCCGCAAAATTAAAACTCCATACGAACGTCGAGGACTCCTGAATGCGCCGGAATACGCGCTCGTAATACGCGACGCGCACCCCGACAAAATCCTCAACTGCGTGCATCTAGGGCATCTCCGCGATCACTGGTTGTCTTTTATGGCTGTGAGCAGGCGCCGGTTGGTCACGACGCCGATTGGAATGTTGCGGCTGTCCACGACGACGATCGGTTGCTCTTGATTCGCACTCAGTGCCACGAGTTGATCGAGGTTTGCATCGGGGGTCGAAGTGGGTGCCCGCGAAAGGTCGCGCGCAGGCGAGGGCGCCAGAGTATCGAGCGGCTCCATGATCGACCGTGCGACCACGAACTGCAGCTTTGAGATGTGCTGCACGAACTCCCGTATGTAGTCGCCGGCCGGCTGCGTGACGATCTCCGCAGCGGCACCGACCTGCATGATTCTCCCGTCCTTCATGACGGCAATTCGCGATCCCACACGAATAGCCTCATCGAGGTCATGGGTGATGAAGAGCGTGGTTTTGTTGAGGCTCCGTGAAAGCTCGATGAACTGATTCTGCAACTCCCGGCGGATGAGCGGATCGAGAGCCGAGAACGGCTCGTCCATCAGAAGCACTTCGGGATCGGAGGCCAGAGCCCTGGCGAGACCGACCCGCTGCTGCATGCCGCCGGAAAGCTCGCTGGGATAGCGATCCTCGTAACCGCTCAGCCCGACGAGCGCAAGCTTCTGTTCGGACACGGCCCAGCGCCGAGCTTTCGGCTCACGGCGAATTTCCAGCGGGTAGGCGACATTGTCGCGCACCGACCGGTGCGGGAGCAGGGCCATGTTCTGGAACACCATGCCGACGCGTTCGGCTCGCAGCCGCCGCAGATCGGCGTCATTCAGCGCCCTGACGTCGGTGCCGAGCACACGCACCTCGCCCGCGCTTGGTTCGACGAGCCGATTGACGTGTCGTAGGAGCGTGGATTTCCCGCTGCCGGATAGGCCCATGATGCAAAAGATCTCACCGCGCCGGACGCTGAATGAGGCGTCGGCGATGCCGACGACGGCGTTGTGGCGGCTCAGCACTTCGGCCTTTGGCATCCCCGCGCGTGCAGCCGCAAGAGCGGCTTCGGCATTCGCACCGAAGACCTTCCAGACACCCTTGAGCTCAATGACGGTATCAGACTCGCTCACGTTGCTCCCCATGCCGGCCCACGGATCTGCCTGGCCATGAACGGTGCGATAGCCGGCGGGTTCCCCGTCGGCTTACCGCAACCAGTCTGCGACTCGTTGTGCATGGCCCGCGACCCAGGTCCGCGCGAATTCGACGGGATCCTTCTTGTTGACGACAACCTGGTAGGAGAACCCGCTGATGTCGTCGCGGGAGATGTCCATGTTGCGCATCAAGCCCGCCACCAGGGGATGCGCACGCAAAAGTGTCTTCGCGTACACGGGCTGAATGGATTGGGTGGGCAGCGCCATCGCCACGTAGGACTTCTCGACCCAATCGGGATCCTCATTAGGTTGGACCAGCTTCCAGCGCATCGCCTCATACGGCGGTTCGGTCAGCAGTTTCAGGTCCGGGTGAATGACGAATCGGTGGTGCGGTGCGTAGCAGAATCCAACCCACGGAAGGCCGCGACGCTCGGCAATCGTCAGCTGGCTGTCCGCAAGGCCTTCGTCCATTTGCTTGAGCTCAAGGACCTGATCGTAGCCGTACTCGATCGCCTTGATACGCTCGATGACCGTCGAGGACCAGCCTGGAGCGCCGATGAAGATTTCGCCGCGACCGTCGCCGTGACTGTCGAGCAGCGCAGCCTTGGCCGGATCGGTCAAATCGGATATGTCGCGGATGCCCGCTCGTTGCGCAGCACCGTTGACGCACATGCCCTGGACACCTGTTGCCGGGTGCGCGTTCCTCACCAGCGCGTCGGCATAGCGATCGAAAAGATTCTGCTGGTTGGGGAGCCAGACCTCCGGGTGCACGTCGACGGAACCCTTGGCCATCGCTTCGAAGATAACGGGATTAGTGGCGCTTTGCAGCTCGACCGAAAGCCCAAAGTTCTCTTCTATGATCAATTGAATGATGTGCGCCGTCACATTCACCGACGGCCAGTTTGGAATGCCGATCGTAATGTCGGCAGCCGATGCGACATCAGCGGGCGTACCGCCCGCGACGACCACGAGCAGCCAGGCGAAAACCCAGGATATTTCTCCGAACATCCGCTGCTTGTTCGGGCGGCGCCGATATCTCATTTCATCTCGGACAACTCGTTGATCGCCAGGTCGAATCGCTCGTCGGGAAACCACTTCGCGAGGCGAATGTCGGCGCAGCGCGCATGTCCTTCCATGCCCTCCGCACGCGAAATTCGCGCGCACACCGGCGCGATGAGCCGGTTCGCCTCGCGCGTCATGCGTTGCCAGGTGACGGTCTTCAGGAATTTCCCGACCGACAGTCCACCCGTGTAGCGGGCCGCCTGCATCGTGGGCAGGATGTGGTTGGGGCCCGACACTTTGTCGCCGAACGCTACGGTGGTCTCGGTGCCGAGAAACAGAGAGCCGTAATTTTGGAGGGCCCCGTGCCACCAGTCGAGGTCCGAGCACAACACCTGCAGGTGCTCTGGCGCGTACCGGTCAGATGCCTGTACCGCCTCCTCGCGCGTGTCGGCGACGACGACTTCCGCGTAGTCCCGCCACGCATCCGCGGCACTGGTTCGATTCGGCAGCGGCAGTTCCGCGATGTAGACATTGACGAGTTCCATAATCCTCTCAGCCACCGTGCGATCGAGCGAAATCAGCCACACCGGTGAATTATGACCATGTTCCGCCTGCCCTACGAGGTCGGCCGCCGCGATTTCCGGGTCGGTCGATGCGTCAGCAATAATGGCGCTTTCGGTAGGTCCCGCAAACATGTCGATCGCCACACGGCCAAATAGTGAACGCTTCGCCTCGGCAACGTATTGATTGCCCGGGCCGACGATGATGTCGGCAGGCCGGTTACCAAACAGCCCGAACGCGAGCGCAGCAATGGCGGGCACGCCTCCGAGGTTCAGCACCACGTCCGCACCGCACACGTCCAGCGCATAGAGGCTGGCCGGATGGATTCCGGACGGGCTCAGCGGGGGCGAGCAAGCCACGATGTGGCTCACGCCAGCGGCCTTCGCGGTCGTGACGCTCATGATGGCGGAAGCGATGTGCGCGTAGCGCCCGCCTGGCACGTAGCAGCCGGCGCTTGCGAGCGGCAGGTTTCGATGCCCCGCGACGAGCCCCGGGAGCACTTCGATCTCGGTGTCGAGGATCGCACGGCGTTGCGCGGCGGCGAAGCGCAGCACGTTCTTGTGCGCCATGCGAATATCGTCGCGGAGTCGGTCCGGCACGAGCTGCCCCGCCGCGGCGCGGGCCTGCGGCGTCACCACGATGTCGCCATGCCAGTGGTCCAGGTCGCGCGCATAGCGACGCGCGCATTCCTCACCGCCCAGTTCGAGGTCGGTCAGCATTCGCGCGACGGTTTCCCGAACGTCGTCGCTGCCGCTTGCGGGGGTTTTGTTGGATCGTTTGAGAAACTGAAGGGGCATTCTGCTACCTCTGCTGGGCGTCGGCGGCGGTCAGGATGGCCTGTGTGAGCACCTCGAGTGCATCGATGGTCGGGACCGGTGTGCGTGTTTCATCCGCAATCACCGACAGCTCGGTGCAGGCGATCACGACGACGTCCACATCGTCGCCCAGGCTCGACGCGATGTCCTCGAGAGCGTGCCGGAACCCGTGGCCCGTGCCGCCGCGCTTGACGTCGCGTATGAGAGTCATCAGCTCATCCTGGCGGCGCGGTACGACCACTGTGCAGCCCCGCGCTGCGAACAGACGCGCGTATATTCCGGTGTTGTGCACGGCTGTCGATGCGAGCAGTCCCACCCTCGGCCGGGAGCGCCCGGCGCAGACCTGGCCCACGGTCAGATCGACCATGTCGAGCAGCGGTATCCCGACCGCGGCACGGATTGCGTCCGCATAACTGTGGGCCGTATTGCACGGCATGGCGAGGAGGGTCGCCCCGGCCGATTCGAGGTTGCGCGCGATCCGGACCAGCTCCGCGGTGGGATCGACGCCGGTCTTGTCGATCAGGTGAGCGATCCGGGACGGAATCTTCGGGTTGCTCTCGACGATGACGTGAATGTGATCCTGGTCGTCTTCGGCTGCGGTTCGCGCGACGATGCGCCGCAGAATCTCAACGGTGGCCTCGGGGCCCATGCCGCCGATGACGCCGACGACCGGGTGATGCGGGCCGCTCATGAGACGTCGCGCAGCGGTATGTTGCGGCCGAGCGCGCGCTTAAGGGATGCCTGCGCCGTCTCGCGGATGATGGTGCCAATCGTGCGACAATCGTCGAGCGACAGTGTCAGCGGGAGCCGCATGTCGAACAGTGTGGCGAGTACGCGATCCGTACGCGCGAGCCGCTGCGGCGCGAGGTACTGCCAACTGTGATGATTGCTAGTGTAGGCGATCGCCGCGGGAGCCCCGAACCACTTGAGCTCGACACCTCGCTCCTGGCATGTCGAGAGAAAATACCCGATGGCATCGGTGCTTAAGTTCGGGAGGCGAAACTGGATCGAACTGGCCACATACTGCTCCGCTTCCGGCCGGGCCGGCAACGCGATGCCGGGAACCTCGCCAATCTCGGCGGCGACTAAATGGTAGCGTTCATTCCAACGCACGCAGTTGGCGTCCAGGTGCACGAGTTGCGGTCGCAGCAGCGCCGCCCGCAGGTTGTCCATTCGTCCCGAACAGTTCGGCGTATCCAGCGGGATCCGGCCATACGCGTCCGCGGGTGGTCCAGCGAGATGCTGTCCGTAAAGCATGTAGGATCCGGACAGCACGGTTGCGCGGGCCATGAGCGGCGCATCGTCGGAGATGATCAGGCCGCCCTCGCCGGAGTTCAGGTGCTTGTAGGTCTGGGTTGAATAGCAGGCGGCAAGGCCGTGCCGACCCGAGCGGGTACCGCGCCAGGCGGCACCCATCGTGTGCGCGCAATCTTCGATGACGGCGACGCCTGCATTCCGGCAGATCTCGAGCAAGGCATCCATGTCGACGATGTGACCTCGCATGTGTGACAGCAGAAGGAAGCGCGCCCTTTGCGCTGCGATCTTCTGAGTCAGGTCACCCAGGTCGATGACTAGATCCTCGGTGGTTTCTACCAGCACCGGCCGTCCACCCGCTGCGATGATGGCGCCCGGTACGGGCGATAAGGTGAACGCATTCGTGAGCACCACTTCGCCTTGAGCGAGCTCCGCCGCACGAAGTGCGGTCGTGAGCGCGTAGCCGCCCGAGGTGACGGCCAGGCAGTGGCGCGCACCGATGTAGTCGCGAAACTCGACTTCGAATTGCGTGGTTTCGGATACCTCGCCTGCGGGCGTGTTGTAGCGGTGCAGGCGCCCCGATCGCATGACTTCGACCGCGCGCGCGATGGCCTCCTCCGGGATGGGCTCTTGCTGCGTGAAGTTGCCATCGAAGCGCAAGGTCATCACAGCCGTCCGCTAGACATGGGCTGCGGGGGGCGGTGCGCCGAACCCAAAGTCGCGCACGTAGCCGAATAGGCCGACGCTGCCGCCGGTGTGGATGAATACGACGTTCTGCCCTTTGCCGAAGAAGCCGCGGCGCACGAGGTCGATCAGGCCCGCCATGCCCTTGCCGGAGTAGACCGGGTCGAGCAGGATGCCCTCGAGCCGGGCGAGCATCGTGATCGCCTCGAGCGAGGCCGGGGTGGAGAATCCATAGCCGCTGCCGACATAGTCGCAGTTGGCCACCACGTGCTCGCGCCGCACGACGCCCCCGCAGCCGCAGACTTCGGCGGTCGCCGCAGCAAGCTTGTATACGTTGTCTTCCTGCTTTTCCCGCGGCGCGCGCACGCCGATGCCGAGCAGCGGCACGCCCGAGTTGATGCCCACGAGACCCGCGACGAGCCCAGCCTGCGTGCCGGCGCTGCCGGTCGCGTGCACGACGTGATCGATCCGCAAGCCCGCATCGTTCGCCTGCGTCACGAGTTCGATAGCGGCGTTGACGTAACCGAGTGCGCCGGTGGTGTTCGAGCCGCCACCCGGGATCACATACGGGCGGCGGCCTCGTGCGGCAAAGCGGGCCGCAACCTTCGCCAGTTCGCCGTTCATGTCCGGATTGGTGTCGACGTGCTCGACGGTTGCGCCGTGCAGCAGGTCCAGAAACACATTGCCGCTCCGGGTGTAGTCCGGATCCGTCTTGTGGGTTCGGTCTTCCAGCAGGATGTGGCACGCGAGACCGAGGCGGGCTGCACCGGCGGCTGTCTGGCGTGCGTGATTCGACTGAGTCGCACCCTGCGTCAAGATCAGGTCCGCGCCCTGTGCCAGGGCCTCGGCCAGCAGGAACTCGAGCTTGCGCGTCTTGTTGCCGCCCGTGGACAGACCGGTGCAATCGTCACGCTTGACCCAAATCTCCGGCCCGTTTAGCACCCGCGTCAGGTTCGGCAGGTGCTCGAGAGGGGTTGGCAGATGCGCGAGGCGCACGCGAGGGAAACGGGCGAGATTCATGAGGTTCCTTGTTAACTGCGGACGCGGGTGAAGGCGGGATCGTACGTGACTTCGTCGCAAACGACGGCGCGGCGACTTTCGCCGATGACTTCGACCGTGACCGGCGTACCGACCTCGGCGTAGCCGGGCTGTACGAAGCCCATCGCCAGATTGCGGTTCACCCGGTGGCCCCAGGCGGCCGAACTGATCGTGCCGATGACGGCTCCGTCATCGAGGATGCTGTCGCCGGGATGGGCCGGCGCGTTGCGTCCATCGATCGCCAGGGTCACGAAACGGCGCCGTGGCGGCCGGCAGAGCATCGCCTCGAGCGCCGGCTTGCCGACGAAATCCTTGCCGAGTTGCACGAATCTCCCGAGGCCCGATTCGATCGGGTTGAACTCGGTGATCAGGTCGGACTTCCAGTGCCGGAAACCCTTCTCGAGGCGCATCGACTCTGTCGCGTACAGGCCGAAGTGAGCAAGACCGAGGTCGGCACCCGCCTCGATCAGCGTCTGATAGCAGCCGTACAACGCTTCATTGGGCACGTGCAACTCCCAAGACAGCTCGCCGGAGAAGCTGACCGACAGGGCCATGGCCGGGAAGTGGGCGAGGCGCACCTCGCGCGCTCGCAGCCACGGAAATGCCTCGGCCGACCAGTTGGTGCGTGGCGCGACGCGCTCCAACAGCGGCCGCGAGCGCGGGCCGGCGACCACGAGGATCGTGTGGGTCCCGGTCAGCGACCGGATGCTTATCGAGCCATCGGCCGGCAGGTGGCTCGTGAGCCAGTCCATGTCGTGATATTCGGACGCGGCCGCCGAGCCGTACCAAACACGGTCGGGTGCGATCGTTGCGATTGTCGCTTCGGCCTGCATGTTGCCGTGCTGGGACAGCAGGTAACAAAGGCTCACCCGGCCCGGTGCGCGCGCGATCCGCGAGCAGCTCAAGTGGTCGAGCCAGTCGTGCACGCCGGCGCCGCTGATCTCGAAGCGGTTGAAGCCGGAGATTTCCATCAGGCCCACGCGATTCTGCACCGCATCCACCTCGGCTGCGACGGGATCGAAGGTGTTGTTGAAGCGAAACGAGTGCGTTTCGTGGAATTCGGGCGACGTCGCGTAGTAAGCCGCGCGTTCCCAGCCGTTGACGACGCCGAAGCGGCCGCCGGCGGCCTTGAGCGCCGCGTACAGCGGCGTCGTCTTGGCAAGCCTGCCGGCCGGTCGGTGTTCATGCGGCAGGTGGAAGCGGAACTCGTTCTGGTAATCCTCGACCGCCTTTCGGGCGGTGAACTCGATGTTTGCGTGACCGGTGAAGCGGCGCGGATCCAGACACCAGGTGTCGTAGCAGGCCTCGCCGTGCACAATCTGCTGGGCGAGCAGCCAACCGTGGCCGCCTCCCTCACCCAATCCCGCGCGCAGCCCCGTGATGCACCACGCGTTGCGGCGCGCGGGGATGCGCCCGACGATCGGCAACCCGTCCGGAGTATACGTGATCGGCCCATTGATGATCGTGCGGATGCCGACCTCGCCGAGGCACGGCAGGCGCCGGATGACGTTTTCGAGCACCGGCATCACGCGCTCAGTGTCGTTTGGGCACAGCGCGCTGGTGAACGCCGGATCGATGCCGTCCAGGCCCCAAGTCTTGCAGTCCTGTTCGTAGAAGCCGACCAGCAGCCCCTTCTTGTCCTGGCGGCAGTAGAAGTCATCGGTCGGGCATCGGATCAGCGGCACGCGGCGATCGAGCGTCTCGATCTCCGGGATGGAATCGGTCAGGAAATATTGGTGCTCCATCGAGGCGACGGGATGTTCGACGCCCATCATCGCTCCGACCTCGTTGCATCGGTAGCCGCCGGCGTTCACGACGTTCTCGCATGTGATGTCGCCCTTCGTCGTGTGCACGATCCACTCACCGGTCCGCTTATGGGTCAGCGCCGTCACTGGAGTGTGGCGATAGACCTCGGCGCCGGCGAGTCGCGCGCGGCGCACGAGCGCTTGGCACAGAGGAACTGGGTCGATGTCACCGTCGAGCGGGTCCCAAAGGGCGCCGAGCAGGTTGTCGGTCGTTATCAGTGGATGCCGGCGGGCGCATTCGGCGGCGTCAATGACTTCGAACTCAACACCCATGCCCTTCGCCATCGATACGAAGTGCCGGTAGCCGTCGAGGTGATTTTGTGTCGAGGCGAGGCGGATGCCGCCTGTGCTGTGGTGGTAGTTAAGTGGGTATTCGGGGTCGCATGACAGCTCGCGATATAGCCGGATTGAGTGCGACTTGAGGCCGACCATCGTCTGCACACCGCCGAAGTTGGTGACCTGCGCTGCGGAGTGCCAAGTCGTGCCGGATGTCAACTCATCGCGCTCCACGAGTATGACGTCGGCCCAACCCTCCTGGGTAAGGTGGTAGAGCGTCGAGCAGCCGCCGATGCCGCCGCCGATCACGACGACCCGCGCATGCTGTTTCAAGTGTGCTTGCCGCCTGATTGAACGATCATGTCGGGGACGGTAGCGACGGTGAGCCTGTGCAGGCAAGCGCCCGCGCGAGCGGCGTCATTATCAATGTTTCACGAGTGTGACCCTAAGTTATTGATCGGTATGCGCGTGGCGCTGTGTTAAGTCGAATTGACGACAGTGATCGATTTATCTAAACACCTCGCCCTACGCTACCTCATATCCGAATATTCGGGCATATGGAGCGATCCACACGCCTCACATGTAGTTGCCGGGAGAGAGAATGACTTCCCAAGAGATCCGTGTCGGCCGACGACCGAATGCCCGAGCTGCACGCCTGACTGCGCGGCAGGGCGCCAAACAAGAGGTGAATCCCTGCCCCCCGGGACAGCCCGGCGGCTCCTACAAACCGCTTTCGGAGCCGGACATCCGCTCGATCTATGATACCGCCCTGCGCCTACTCGAGAAATTGGGCATGGGTGAAGTTCCGGCGGCCTACCAGAAGCTTGCGCTTGCAAAGGGCGCCCACCTCACCGATCGGGGGCGGCTGGCCTATCCGCGTGCCATGGTCGAGGACATCGTCGCCGGTGCAGCCCAACGCTTTACGTTCTATGGTCGAGATCCGGTGCACGATTTTGAGATCGGCGGCAATCGGGTGTACTTCGGCACCGGCGGGGCTGCGGTGCGTACGCTCGATCTGGATACCGGTCGGTACCGTGCTTCTACGCTCGCGGACTTATATGATTTCGCCCGACTTGTCGATACGCTGACGAACGTCAGCTGGTTCACGCGCTGCTGTGTCGCGACCGACCTCGAGGATAATCTCGACCTGGACGTCAATACTGCCTACGCGTTGCTGGCGGGCACGACCAAGCCGGTCGGCACGAGTTTCACGCTCGCCGGCGCTGTGGATCCGATCATCGACATGTTCGACATCGCGCTGGGCGGCGAGGGGCGGTTCCGCGATCGACCGTTCTGCAAGGCGCACATTTCTCCGGTCATTTCACCGATGCGCTATGGCGAGGACGCCATCGATGTGACGATGGCGTGTGTTCGCCGCGGTGTGCCGATCAACGCGATCGTGGCCGCGCAATCAGGCGCTACTGCGCCGGCAACGCTCGCCGGATTTCTTGCGCAGTCGCTTTCCGAAACGCTGGCGGCTCTCGTGCTGGTCAATGTGCTCTTGCCGGGCTACCCGATGATCTTCTCGAACTGGCCGCTGGTCATCGACCTGCGCACGGGTTCGTTTTGCGGCGGGGGCGGAGAGATCTCGGTGATGAATGCGGCGGCGGCGCAGCTGTCGAACTGGCTCGGATTGCCGTCGGGTGTGGCGAGTTCCATGACCGATGCCAAGGCGATCGACGCACAGATGGGTGCCGAGAAGGGATTCTCCTCGCTCGCGGCCGGCCTTGCCGGCGCCAACATGGTCTACGAGAGCTCCGGCATGATGGCGAGTCTGCTGGGAGCGTCGTTCGAAGCATTTGTCGCTGACGATGAAATGCTTTCGCACGTCTACCGGATCATCCGCGGTGTCGAAGTGACCGAGGATACCCTCGCTTACGACGCCATCTGCGAGGCGGTGCTGGGGGAGGGGCACTTTCTAGGTGCGGCACATACGTTGTCCGCGATGCAACGTGACTACTACTACCCCAGATTGGCGGATCGGGACGAGCCCCGCGCGTGGAGCGACAACGGTGCGCCGGATCTGTGGTCGAGAGCGAAGAAAAAGGCGCGCTCCATTCTTACGAGCCATTACCCGGAGTATTTGCCGCCGTTGACGGATGCCGCGATTCGCAGCCGCTTTAAGATCCATCTGCCGCGCGAACGGATGCGTGCGCCGCAATAGTCTCACCGGCGTTGCCGAGTAACGTGAAATCTTGCGCAAGCCACGGCGCGAGTTCGATCAGCTTCGGTAGAACGTCGGTCCTGATTAGGTTGCGCGTCACCTCGGCGAGGTGTTGAGGCAGCAATCCGAGTTCCTCTCGCCGCGTAATGATGCGGATTGTGCGCTCGAGGCCGAAAAACGGCAGGCGGAAGCAGTCCATGCGCTCGGCATCCTGACCGCTATCCATCAGGCACAGCGGCGTTGTGATGGTCCAGCCACGCGACTTGAGCATCATCGAGAATACCGAACGCGAGGCATCGAAAGAAAAGGGCGCCGGCAGGTCGATCTTGAGGCGACGCAGGTGCTGGCTGATGATCTGGCCGATCGGCATGTTGGCGTTGTAGCGTATGAACGGTTGCTGCTCCATCTGCGGACGCAGTTCCCGGTCCATCGAAAATACGCCCTTGGGCGCAACCAACATGAAAGGCTCGCGAACGATTGGGTATTCCTGATACACGGAGTCGGGACCCGCGCTGATCCCCGTGAGCACGAGGTCGACTCGCCGGTGCGTCAGATCCTCGTTGAGGGCGTCCGATCGGCCCGAAGTTACCGTAAGCTGACAGCGCGGATAACGCTCTCGGACATGCCTGACGACGTCCGGTGCGACCGAGGCGTCGAGATCGTCGATGATTCCGAGCCGAAGTTCGATCAGGGAGACGAGAGACAGGCCCATCAGTTCGGTGCGCGCTTCACTCACCGCGCTCAGAATTCGGTAGGCATGGCGGCGCATGATTTGTCCCACGGGTGTCAGCGAAATGGGGCGTGCGGTCCGGTCGAATAGCGCTGCGCCGACCAACTTCTCGAGGTTGGTGATGTGCTGGGACACGGACGATCGTGATCCGCCGAGCCGCGTCGCAGCCTCCGCCAGAGAGCCGGCTTCGTCGACGGCCGCGAACACCTGCAGAGCGCGCAGGCTGATGTCCTGAAGATCCATGGTCGTGCTGCCGGTCGTCTGACTGCGCTTGCGGTACATATGCACGGTCACCTGTTTCACTGAGACTGAAGACTCGCCTTGATTCGCGCATTCTAGACCGACGGGGCCGCGCGCCTGGTTTCTGTCCGCCCGCCTGCCGCCGGACTCAGTTCGCTTGGGGGCTGGTGATCGCTCCCAGGCATTCGATGAATCTGTCCAGTGCCACGGTATTCTGCTTGTCGCGGTGCACCACCCAATAACACTGGCGGGACAGCCCGCGAAGGGTTGTCGCAACCTCGCGAAGGCGCCCGGCGGTGATCAGGTCATCAACAACCCAGCGGGACAGGCAGGCGATGCCTAGGCCCTCGGCGGAGGCATGCTTGATGGCCTCGGAGCTTGCGAACTCTATGCTTCTGGGAAACGCCCTTAACTGTGGAAGCAGCAGCTGATCCGTGGCCTCTCTGGTCCCCGAACCAGGTTCGCGAAGCAACCAGACTAGGTCGCGGAGAATCTTTAGCGGGAGCCTGGCGCCGGATTTCCGGCGGACCGAATCATGCAGGGACGTATGGGGTGAGGCGACGATGACCAGCTGGTCGCGAAGCCAAAGGTGAGCCTTCAGGGAGGAATGGTGGCAGGGCCCTTCGATGAGGCCGATGTCGAGTTCAAAGCCGGCGACGGCTTGGCAAATCGAGGCGGTATTTCCGATGACGATCTTCGAGTTCCACGTCTCGCCGGCATGGGACGGGCTGGATCCAATGAAGGATTTCAACAAGCGCGGCAATACATAACTACCCAGCGTCGTGCTGGCGCCAATCCGCAGTCTCTCGAGGGAGGCGGCGCCGCTGCGGATGCCACGGTCTATGTCCGCCGCACCGTCGAGGAGCACGCGGGCGCGCGGCAGTAGAGTGCGCCCATTGTCGTTGAGCAGCAGTCGCTTGCCGACCCGATCGAACAGCGGAAGGGACAGCAGGCGCTCGAGCTCCTTGACCGCGGCACTGGTCGCCGACTGCGACAGGGCGATCTCCATGCCGGCTGCGGTGGTGCTTCCGGTCGTCGCCACGGCGGCGAAAACTTGCAGCTGGCGCAGGGTCAATCGCAGTACATCCATGGAGGTTTACCCCTTTATAGCGATCGGATCACTGATAGTTACCAATATAAACCATTTTATCGGTTATCGACGATCGCCTATCGTTGCCTATCGGCGCCACCGGTACCCTGCCTTATGACGGTTCCTGATCCACGCATCCATCGCACCCACATGCATTTACCCGCGATCAGCCGTCATTCGATGGCCGGACTCTTGCCCGGGCTTGCCCTTAGCGGATTGCTTGCCCTGCTGGGGACCGCAATTGCGCGCATCGATTGGGCAGAGCGACATGGGTTCAGCGCGCTGACGCTCGCCATCGCGTTCGGCATCTTGGTCGGCAACATCGCAGGCGTGCGCCTCGGAAATGCACCCGTCGCGGGCATCAATTTTTCGAAACAGGCATTGTTGCGGGCCGGTGTGATCCTTTACGGCCTGCGGCTAACGCTGCAGGATGTTGCGCATGTCGGTGTCTCAGGGGTCGCCACCGATTTTCTCGTGGTGCTTTCGACGTTCACGGTCGCCTGTGTCATCGGGCGCTGGCTCGGTCTCGAGCGCGCGACGGCGATCCTGATTGGCGCGGGCAGTTCCATCTGCGGTGCCGCAGCGGTGCTCGCAACCGAACCTGTGGTTGAAGGTCGGCCCGATCAGGTCGCGGTTGCGGTCGCGACTGTCGTGCTATTTGGCACGGTCGGCATCTTTCTTTATCCCGCGCTCTATCAGCTCAACGCGAGCGTGCATTTTCTGCCCGGTGACGAATCGCGTTTTGGGATTTACGTCGGATCGACCGTCCACGAGGTCGCGCAAGTGATCGCCGCCGCGCGCTCGATAGGATCGGAGGCGACCGACTCGGCGGTGATAGCGAAAATGGTCCGCGTGATGATGTTGGCACCTTTCCTGATCGGTGTGGCGGCATGGCTTTCGCGGTGGCCGATCCGTGACGCCGGAGCCGACTCAGCCGGAATACCATCGGTGAACCTGAGGCCGTCAATCGCTGTTCCGTGGTTCGCACTTGGGTTCATCGGGGTGGTGGCGCTCAACTCGCTGGGAGTGCTCAACGAACGGTTGGTGGCTGCGTTGAATCTCGTCGATACGGGGTTGCTGGCAACTGCAATGGCGGCCCTTGGCCTCAGTACCAGGTTGGCAGAACTCAGGCATGCAGGTATCAGGCCGCTCCTGGCTGCGTTGGTCCTGTTTGCGTGGCTGGTCGTCGGCGGCGCCTGCATCAACCGTTTCGTCGACCTGCTTTCAAAGTCGACAGGGCTGCCTGCCCAGATGCCTGCACTCTCGATCTCAGCGATGGCGGACCGCCGGTGATGCGGATTTACTGGAGCCATTTTTGTACCGGCACAAGCAGCTTTTGCAAGCTATTCCCCGATAAAGACGGCGTTTTGCGTTCGCAATTCGTTGATTCGTTTGGTTCGCGCTAAAGATCCGCGAAGTAGAATGTCGAAATTTCCAGAGAAAATAGCCGCAATTACGTGTTTTTCCGCATGCATACGAGATTATCCCAATTGACAGTATTTCCGTCCGACATCTAAATGTGGGTAATTTTCGGGAGACACTTCATGCAAACGCGAGAGCGTGTAGGTGCGATGGCACGACGCACCATGGCCTACGTGCTTGCAGGCGGACGTGGCTCGCGACTCATGGAATTGACGGACAAACGCGCCAAGCCGGCGGTCTATTTTGCCGGCAAGAGCCGCATTATTGATTTCGCACTATCGAACGCTCTCAATTCGGGCATACGCCATATCGGCGTCGCCACTCAGTACAAGGCGCATTCGCTGATCAGGCACCTGCAACTGGGTTGGAATTTTTTCCGAGCCGAGCGCAATGAAAGCTTTGACATCCTGCCGGCCAGCCAGCGTCTGTCGGAAACACAATGGTACCTGGGAACCGCCGACGCCGTGTACCAGAACATCGACATCATTGCCAGCTCCGGCCCTGAATACATGATCATCCTGGCAGGCGATCACGTCTATAAGATGGACTACGAAATCATGCTCCAACAGCACGCCGCGACCGGCGCGGATGTCACGGTCGGCTGTATCGAGGTGCCGCGGCTGGAGGCGACCGGGCTGGGAGTGATGCACGTGGATGCCGACGATCGGATCATCAGCTTTCTGGAGAAGCCGGCCGATCCCCCGGCCATGCCGGGAAAACCCGACACGGCGCTGGGGAGCATGGGAATCTACGTATTCAAAACCTCGTTCCTCATCGACAGCCTGCGACGCGATGCGGCTGACCCCGCATCGAGCCGCGACTTCGGCAGGGATGTCATTCCGTATATCGTTCGGCACGGTAAGGCGATGTCGCATCCATTCGCGAAATCCTGCGTGAAGAGCGATGCCGAAGCGGAGGCCTACTGGCGCGATGTCGGGACGGTCGACTCCTTTTGGGAGGCCAATATCGAGCTCACCGACGTGATCCCGTCGCTCGATCTTTATGATATGAACTGGCCGATCTGGACCTACGGGGAAATCACGGCCCCAGCCAAGTTTGTGCATCGGGAAACCGGCCGGCGCGGATTTGCGGAAGGCTCTCTCGTTTCGGGCGGCTGCGTGGTCTCGGGGGCCGCGGTAATTCGTTCTCTGCTTTTTACCGGCGTGCGTGTGCATTCGTATGCGTCGCTGGAAGGTGCCGTGGTCCTCCCCTATGTCGATGTGGGTAGAAACTGCCGTCTGACCAATGTCATTGTCGATCGCGGGGTTCGCATTCCAGACGGACTCGTGGTCGGTGAGGATCCAGACCTGGATGCGAGGCGGTTTCGGCGCACCGACCGGGGGATCTGTCTAATTACGCAGCCGATGATCGACCGGTTGAGCACGACCGTTCAGCCAGCTGCGTGATAGCGGACGATGCGAGCGACTACTTATTTTATAGGCATATTTGCTTAGTTGCACTTAGCGACCCGGACCCTTACTGTCGAGAGCAGCATAATGCATAGATGAAGGAGCATTGACCTGGATCTCGGCCACGGACGGGTTTACTAAGGGGTGTCGCGGCGGTGGCTGCCGAATCGTCGACGGATATTAAAGTGCGCTTGCGCTGGACCGCCAACATGCCCTCCGACCGACTCGGCGCAGTCGGCCGCATCGCCGCGCCATTTCTTCACCGTCATTGTCTCGGAGTGTTCACATGACTATCAAGATCGGTATCAACGGTTTCGGTCGCATCGGGCGCATGGTGTTCCGTGCCGCTGTTCAGAACTTCAAAGACATCGAGGTCGTCGGCATCAACGACCTGCTCGAGCCAGAGTACCTTGCCTACATGCTGCGGTACGACTCGGTACACGGCCGCTTCAAGGGCGAGGTGGCGGTCGACGGCAGCATGCTGGTCGTGGGCGGCGGGAAGATTCGCCTGAGCGCGGTGAAGGATCCAGCGGAGCTGAACTGGGGAGCGATCGGCGCCGACGTCGTGGTCGAGTCCACGGGTCTGTTCCTCACCAAGGACACGGCGGGCAAGCACCTGACGGCGGGGGCGAAAAAGGTGGTCATGTGCGCGCCGTCGAAGGATGACACGCCGATGTTCGTCTACGGCGTCAACGATAAGACCTACGCCGGACAGACCATCGTCAGCAATGCGTCGTGCACGACCAACTGTCTTGCGCCCGTTGCCAAGGTGCTGAATGACAGCTTCGGCATCAAGCGCGGTCTGATGACCACCGTACACGCCGCCACGGCGACGCAGAAGACGGTCGACGGCCCGAGCAACAAGGACTGGCGCGGCGGCCGAGGCATCCTCGAGAACATCATCCCATCCAGCACCGGCGCTGCCAAGGCCGTGGGCGTCGTGATCCCCGAGTTGAACAAGAAGCTCACCGGCATGGCATTTCGCGTGCCGACCTCGGATGTGTCGGTGGTCGATCTGACCGTCGAGCTGCTTAAGGAAGCCAGCTACGATGATATTTGCAAGGCCATGAAAGCGGCCTCTGTGGGATCGATGAAAGGCGTGCTCGGCTACACCGAGGACAAGGTGGTGTCGACCGACTTCCGCGGCGAGGCCATGACCTCGGTGTTCGACGCGGACGCCGGCATCGCGCTGGACAAGACCTTCGTCAAGGTCGTCTCCTGGTACGACAACGAGTGGGGCTACTCGAACAAGGTGCTCGAGATGGTGCGTGTTGTGAGCCGCTGAAGCAAGCGCGAGGAACCCAGTCTATAAAAGCTCCCCGGTTTGCCGATGTGGCGAGCTAAAGTGCGACTCGCTAAGGCCGTCGCCGGCATGCAGAAGATTTATCTGCCAAAAACCGTGAATCGCAGTACCGGCGTGTCTTGCAACTGCAGGTGACGGCAACGGCGGTTGGAAATGTCGATAATGGATGTGCATCCTAGAATTCGAGTACCTTCACGTACCGTACATGGGGCAATGCCCGCAGCTTCTGCTGAATGGCCTCAGGCACGATCTGATCCACACCGACAATAGCAATGGCGTCTTGGTCTGCGGCCTGGCGGCCCAGGTGGAAGGTCGCAATATTGATATTGGCCTCCCCCAACATGGTGCCCAGCGCGCCGATGAAACCAGGTTTATCCAGATTGTTGATAAGCAGCATCACCGGATGGAAATCCGCTTCCAAGGCCATGCCCTTGACTTCGACGATTTTCGCGGTTCCCACGTTGACCACGCCGGCCAGCGTCCGCCAACGTCCCCCAGTGAGAACCTTGATCCGGATCAGGGATCCATAAATAGGGGAGGTATCGCGCCTGGACTCGGTCAATGGGGTGCCTTTTTGTTTCAGCACAACGGGCGCGGACACCATGTTTACGTCCGGCATCAGCGGTCGCATCATCGCAGCCAATGCAACCGCGGTCAGGGGTTTGGTGTTGAGTTGCGCAACTTCCCCTTCGTACTCGATCTCGATGGCTTCGAGGCCGTCATCGGCAATTTGCCCGGCGAAAGCACCGAGCTTGTCGATGAGCCCGATGAACGGTTTTAGACGGGACGCCTCTTCCGCGCTTATCGAGGCCATGTTGAGCGCATTGACGACTGCCCCGGTCTGTAAATAGTCCGAGATCTGCTCGGCTACCTGCAAAGCGACGTTCTCCTGAGCCTCGTTGGTACTGGCGCCCAGGTGGGGGGTAGCGATGAAATTTGGTGCGCCAAACAGCACGTTCTCCTTGGCGGGTTCGGTGACAAAAACATCGAAGCCTGCGGCTGCCACGTGCCCGCTTTCGAGAGCCGCACGCAACGCCGCCTCGTCGACGAGACCACCGCGCGCCGCATTTACGATAATGACGCCGCTCTTGGTCTTGCCGATCGCCTCTGCCGCCAGGATATTTTTGGTCTTATCCGTCAAAGGAGTGTGCAACGAAATGGCATCAGCGCGCGACAGCAAATCGTCCAACTCGACTTTCTCGACCCCGAGCTTGATCGCGCGCTCCGGCGAGAGGAAAGGATCGTAGGCAATCACCTTCATCTTGAACGCCAGCGCCCGCTCTGCGACCAATGTGCCGATATTGCCGCAGCCGATGAGTCCCAGGGTCTTTGCGTAGAGCTCCACGCCCATGAAGCGGTTTTTTTCCCATTTCCCCGCCTGGGTGGAGGCGTCCGCCGCAGCGATCTGGCGGGCCGCGGCAAACAGCAGGGCAATGGCATGTTCGGCTGTCGTGATCGAATTGCCGAACGGGGTATTCATGACCACGATGCCGCGTGCAGTGGCTGCAGGAATGTCGATATTGTCAACGCCGATGCCGGCGCGAGCGATCACCTTGAGCTTCTTTGCGGCGGCAATGACGTCCGCGTCCGCCTTCGTCGCGGAACGCACCGCCAGGCCGTCGTAGCCGGCGATGATATTTAGGAGCTCGGCCTTGTTGAGGCCGATGTGTACGTCCGCCTGCACCCCGCGACTGCGAAAAATGTCGAGGGCTTTCGCGCTCAACTCGTCTGCAATAAGAACTTTAGGCATGGGGCATCCTTATTCAGCGCTATGGAGGAGCGCGAGGCAGCCGGCGAACGCCCAGTCGAGCCAGGGTGTCAGGGATTGCAGATCGCTTTGCTCGATCGTGGATCCACACCAGATGCGCAATCCGGGAGGCGCGGATCGATACGATGCCGTATCGAGTGCCACACCTTCCCTCTCCAGAATCGCGGCGAGATTCCTGGCAAACTCCTCCTGGCGGGCTTGCGGGAGCGAAGTCACGCGGTCATCGACCACTTTCAGACAAACACTCGTGTTGCTGCGAATCGCCGCATCGGACACGAGAAAGTCAACCCAGGCCGTCCGATCCACCCATTCCGTCAGCACGGCGGCATTGGCATTCGCACGAGCTTGCAATGCTGGTAGGCCGCCGATGCGATCCCCCCATTTCAGCGCGTCGATATAGTCCTCGGCAGCGAGCAAGGACGGCGTATTGATGGTCGCGCCTTCGAATAATTCCTGATCGAGTTTGCCTTTCTTGGTCAAGCGAAAAATCTTCGGCAGCGGCCATACGGGTGTGTGGCTTTCCAGCCGCGCTACCGCACGGGGGGAAAGAATCAACATACCGTGAGCCGCCTCCCCGCCCAGCACCTTCTGCCAGGAGAAGGTCACCACGTCGCACTTGGACCACTCGATGGGCTGCGCGAATACGGCGCTGGTCGCATCATTGAAGGTAATCCCCGCGCGGTTTGCGGCAATCCAGTCGAAATTTGGAATCTTTACGCCCGAGGTCGTGCCGTTCTGCGTGAAGACAATGTCGGCTGTTGTGCGCGCAACAGACAGATCCGGCAGCTCTCCATAGGGACGGCCGAGGTAAACACGGCAATCCGCGAGCTTCAATTGCTCGACCGCATCGGTCACCCATTCCTCGCCGAAGCTTTCCCAGGCAAACACGTCGACCGGGCGCGCACCCAGCATGGACCACAGCGCCATTTCCACGGCTCCCGTGTCGGATGCGGGCACGATCGCAATCTTGTAGTCGGCAGGGACGGACAACAGTGCGCGTGTACGGTCGATCGCCTCTTTGAGCCTGGCTTTTCCGGGTTTGGAACGGTGCGAGCGGCCGAGAAGGGCGCCCTGGAGGGCTTGCAGATTCCAGCCTGGACGTTTTTTGGTCGGGCCCGAAGAGAATCGGGCATCAGTCGGACGGACGCTCGGCGGCGGTATGCGTATCATCGATATGGTCTCCCATCCTTACAGATGAGCGTCCGCCGTTGGGAGCGGATGGCCCGAGACGAAGGATAGAGACACTTTCCGATCTGTCAATCGGTGAATGTCGAGATGGTTGTCGCCTGATTCAAAACGCACCTACTACCCATGCTCAACCGGCAGGACGCCGCGGGCCACCGCCTTGATCAGGGCCTGATGGTCGGCTTCGGTCTGGTCCGCGTACGCGCAGGCGAAGCGGCATAGGGACCTGTCCAACTGGTCCGATGTGCCGACATATCCGGCGATCATGGAGGCTCCGCTCGTGCGGGCATGTCCCTTGGCGAGTAGGCGGCCGACGATTCCGGCGTAATCGGTCAATGCCGCCGCTTCGATCGCATCCAGCGGGATTGTGCCCTTCATGTTACGGAACTGCCGGACGTAGTACTGCAGGCCATCGACAGTGGCCCAGCCGAGCAGAGGATCGCTGACCGTCTGCAGGGCCTGTTGGTACTCCACGACTCGCTGTCCTTGATGGGCATGCCAGGCCGAGTCGCCGTGGACGAACCGGGCCAGCACCGACCGGCGAGCCTGTTTTAGCTGCAGGAACACCACGTCGTCCGCGCTGCTGCCCTCGAGCAGCGCGATATAGGCGCGCAGACCGACGCTGCCGACCCCGACGACCTTATGCGCGATGTCGACCAGGGTGTAGCCTCCCAGCGCGCGGCCCCAATGCGGCGCCAGGGTGGTCAGGTATTCGTCCAGCGCGACGGCGATGCGATCTGCTTCTGCCTTTGGGACTCTGGTGATCAGCGGCGGTTTGTCCACGATCCGGTGCCACTCGCCGCGCCGTGTGGTAAAGCGCGGCAGCGCACGATCGCTGGTGCGAGTTCGCGCACGTTTTGCAGCGCGCATGATCACGCCCCGCAAAGATTTCTCCCGTGTCGTCTCGTGCAGCCGGTCAACGTCGAGCCGCTGGTAGGACCGCGACAGCAGGGGCTCAGTGGCCAGGAAACGCACTTCCTGGCGGTAGGCAGCGACGCAGGATGCCACCGAGTCATGGCATTGCGCTTCGGCGGCGCCATTGTGTCGTCCGGCCACCCAGATGCTGGCTACCAGCCGCCGCAAATCCCATTCCCAGGCGCCGGGATGCGCCTCGTCGAAGTCATTCAAGTCGATGACCAGATCCCGTTCCGGGGAGGCATAGAAACCGAAGTTGCCGAGGTGGGCATCACCACAGATGACGGGGCAGATGCCGGTCGCGGGCAGATGCGCGATGTCCTGGGCCATCACTCCGGCGGTGCCGCGCAGGAACCCGTAGGGGGAGGCTACCATGCGGGCGACCCGGATCGGGATCAACCGCTGCAGCCTGCCTTCATGCGATTGCATAATCTGCTTAACCGGATCCGGCCGGTTCGCTGGTGCCTTCCAGTCACCCAGCGAACTGCGGGGAACTTGCTGGCGCAGGCTGCGGCCGAGTTTGAATCGCTCGGCGCGTGGCATGGGACGGCGGCGCAAGGAACGATAGCTGTCGCTATCGACGCTGGCCAAGACCACGTGCCCTACGGGCGGCACAATCTTCCTCACGCCTTTTGGCCTGCCGGGGAGCTTCGCCACCGGCCGTGCGGACACGCCTGTCTGCGCCTTGTCTAACTTCGTTCGATTGACTTGGCGAGCCATTTGCGATTCGGAATTGCCGTAGCCGGAGGAAGAAGGCTTGGAACGATAGATAATTTGACCAGATGAGGCAACTGTGTCAGCTCCATCGACACGTAAGCGAGGTATCTATCGGGGAAAGCGCTAAGCTCCGCGCGTGAGGCCAATGAAGTCAGGGTTGTCGCGCAACGAGGCCAGATCCGGGTCGTTCCTCATCCACCCGTAGTCCTCGTAGCCCTTGGCAATGCCTTGGCGCAGCGCCCCGATTGCGCGCTGCGACTCGCCAAGGCGAGCGTACAGGCAGGCACAGTTATAGAGGATCAGCGGATCGTCGGGGCTGATCTCGAGCGCCTTGTCGCCCTCGCACAGGGCCTCATCCTTTCTGTTTATCTCCGCTAGCGCGACCGCATGAAGCATCCTTGCCCGCGAGTCGTCCGGGTTCTGCAGCAGGTAATTGGGCAGCAGTTCCAGCACCCGGTCACGCGCCGCGCGGGCTTCGTCCGGACGTCCGAGTCCATCGCATGTCATCGCCAGGTCCATATGCGCAGTGACGAATGTTGGCTTGAGCTCGACTACGCGCCGGAACAGGCCGTAGGCCTCCCCGAATTCGCCGTTGGTAAAATGAATGCGTCCGAGCGTCCAGTGGGCCACGAAATCCTCGGGGGCGAGTTCGATGGCCTTGCGGCTCGAAGTGCTGGCCTCCTCGAGTTTCCCCCATACGAAGTAGGACAGTCCCATCGCAGTGTAGGCTTCCGGCAGGTTGCCGTCGTACATCAGCGCCTTGAACGAAAGTTCCTGCGCCCGGATGCGATACTTCTCCTCGCGGGCGAAGTACTGATATCTTTGCCCGTACGCGCTAGAGCAGGCCGCGTACGCCGCTGCATAGCGCGGGTCGAGCTCAATTGCCTTCTCGAACAGCTGTATCGCGTATTCGACGCTGCGCTTGGTCATGCGGAGCAGATAGTCCTGGCCGCGCAGATACAGATCGTAGGCCTGAGCGTTGACGGTGTGGCGCTTTGTCAGGGAGACCTTCTCGGAGAAGGAGAGCTTGAGCTTCAGCGCCTCGACAATCTGCTGGGCGACCTGCTCTTGGATATCGAAGATATCGTCGAGCCTGCCCTTGTACGTGTTTCCCCAAAGCTGCCGGTTCGTTTCGACGTCAACGAGTTGGACCGTTATTCGGACCGAGTCCTGAAAGCGTCGCACGCTGCCGCCCACGATGTAGCGGGCGCCCAATTCGCTGCCGATGGCGCGCACGTCGTGCTTGCGTTCCTTCATTTGCTTGGTCGCCCAGCGCGAGACCAGCTCGATCTCGCCCACCGAGGACAGTCGCGCGGTCAGCTCCTCGGTTAGTCCGTCGCTGAAGTAATCGGTTTCCTTGTCGGGACTAATGTTGTCGAACGGCATCACGGCCAGGGCACCGCGCTCGGCGGGTGCCAACGGGCGCACGGTCTCGCGCGCGCCGGGGTCTACGGCCAGTGCGGCCGCTTTCGCTTCCCCTGGCGGGGCAAACGTGACTCCTATCCGCTCGAGCGAGCGCAGGATCGACTTCAGGCTTGCATCCGAATCGCCGCCCTTGAAGTACTCGATGTGCTGAATGCCGGCCAATTGGTATTTCAACGTCGGCGGAATCGCCGTCGGTTCGAGGTGCACCGGCAGAATATGCCCTTTACGCTCACTGACGAGCACCACCTCTTTGGCGACGTTGTGGGAGTGAACTGCCGATTCCGTAACCATCAGCAGCAAAACCTTGGCGCTTTCCAGGGCGTTTACGATCTGCTCGCTCCACTGCGAGGCCGCATCGATCCCACTTTGATCGATCCACAACGACGCTCCCGCGGCACGAAGTTTCGCGGCCAGCTCAAGGACCCGGCCCGCGTCATCCCGCGAATAACTTACGAAGATCTCGGCCTCTGGCACCGCGTGGTTCCCTCTGGGGCAAGGTTAAATTGGGATGTCGCTAGCCTTTTGGGAGGTAGATTAGCACGACGCTTAGCCTGCGGGGCAGGGTGGCCAGACCGAGCTCTTGGTCCGGTGAGGCGCGAACTTATCGGGTGCGTCCGCCGGTTATACGGGCCCTTTAGGTATAGACTGCTGCGTCGGTCGGCGCGTCTGTGCACCAGCGTACCGACCCTGCCCCCAATTCGGCGCAGTGTCATCCCCTACGCCAAGGAGACTGCGATGCCCGACGATATGGTGAAGGATGAGGCAGCCGGCGGCGTCGGCGCGGCGCCGTGTCGGCTGAAACGATACCCGTCGCTTGGCTCAAACGCCTGCAACCCGATAAACCGGCCAAATTGATCTCACTCGTCCGCCGCGCTCTGGGGCGCCGCTCGCCTGCCTCGCCTTGGGACAGTGATGAGATCGTACGCTCAGAGCTATTCAGCATCGAGCGCCTGGAGCAGCACGCGGCAAGTCTCGCCGCCGCACAGCGGGTCACGAAGCGCCCAATAAGCCGTCGTTCTCTTGGAGCGCGGCTGCGGGACAACGAGGCGGTTTTACTCGCCGCTTATCGGGATATCGCCGCAGCCACGGGCGAAGGCCGCGCAATATCGCCCGCCGCCGAGTGGCTGCTCGACAACTATCATATCGTCGAGGAGCAGATCCGGGAAATTCGTGAAGATCTCCCGCCGGGCTTTTACCGGTTGCTGCCCAAATTGGGGGATGGTCCGTTGAACGGGTACCCGCGTGTACTCGGAGTGGCCTGGGCGTTTGTTGCCCACACCGACAGCCGATTTGATCCTGAAACCCTGCGCTGTTTCGTGCGCGCTTATCAGCGCGTTCAGCCGCTGATGATCGGCGAGCTCTGGGCCGTGGCCATCACGCTGCGGATCGTACTCGTGGAGAATCTGCGCCGCGCCGCTGCACGCATCGGGAGCAGCCGAGCCGCCCGCCAGGAAGCAGACGCCATTGCCGATCGACTGCTGGGTGTGAACGGTCATACCGCCGAGCCCGACGCTCTGCACGGTCGGAATGCCGATGGCGCGTCCGTCTCGTCGGCATTTGCGGTGCAACTCGTCCAGCGTCTGAGGGACCAGGACCCGAGAGTAACCCCTGCACTGCAGTGGTTGGAGGAACGCTTGGTCGGGCAGGGGACCACCTCGGACGAGGCGGTGCGGGACGAGCATCAGCGCCAGGGCGCATCGAATGTGACCGTACGGAACATCATCACGAGCATGCGGTTGCTTTCGGATGTCGATTGGCCGGAGTTCTTCGAGAGCGTCAGCCTGGTCGACGACCTGCTGCGCGCCGGCAGCGACTTCGCCGCCATGGATTTTCCCACACGCGATCTCTACCGGCGAACAATTGAGCGGTTTGCGCGGGGTTCGAACCTGACCGAACATGAAATCGCGTCCGCGGCGCTGGCGGCGGCCAATGACTCTGTGGCCACGGGCAAGGATCCCGACTCGGGCCGCCGCCGTGATCCCGGCTATTACCTGATCGCGAACGGCCGGAGCGCCTTCGAAGCGACCATCGGCTATCGAGGCGCGCGATTCGGTTGGCCCCGCCGCTGCGGATCGCCGGGCGGTATTGTTTGCTACGTGGCGGCTATCGCCCTGATCGCAGCCATCGCTCTGTCGTTACCGTTATTCGCGCTCAAGACTTGGGGAATCTCGGCCGGCCATCTGGCACTGCTCGCTCTACTCGGGCTCATTCCCGCGCTAGATGCGGCTGTCGCACTGGTAAATCGCGCGGTCATGAGGGGGTTCGGCGCAACGATCCTGCCGGGTCTTGCGCTGCGCGATGGCGTTCCAACGCATTTGAGAACGATGGTGGTGGTTCCCACTTTGCTCACCACTTCAGCCGCGCTCGAAGAGCAGATCGAGCGCCTCGAGATTCACTACCTCGCCTCGCCGGAAGACGAGCTGTACTTCGCGCTGCTTTCGGACTGGAAGGACGCACCGAGCGAAATCGCCGCCGGTGACGAGGCGCTGCTCGCCTCGGCGGGCGAGGCGATTGCTCGGCTGAACCGAGTTCACGGCAAGGGCTCGGCCGGCGACCGCTTCCTCCTGCTGCACCGTCGCCGAGTCTGGAGCGAGACGCAGCAGCGGTGGATGGGGTGGGAGCGCAAACGCGGGAAGCTGCACGAATTGAATCGGCTGCTGCGCGGAGCGGCCGATACGAATTTCCGCGACGACAAGGGGCATCCCCCTGCGGTTCCGCCGGGCGTGCGTTACGTCATTACGCTCGATGCCGATACCAGGCTGCCGCGGGATACGGCACGCCGCCTGGTCGGCAAGATGGCGCACCCGCTGAACCACCCCCGGTTCGACGCCGAAACCGGGTACGTGGTTGAAGGGTACGCGGTGCTGCAACCGCGGGTCGCACCCTCCTTGCCCGTCGGTCGTGAAGGTTCGATCTTTCAGCGCGTGTTCTCGAGCACAAGCGGCATCGATCCGTACGCTGCCGCCGTGTCGGATGTCTATCAGGACCTTTTCGGCGAAGGCTCGTATGCGGGCAAGGGTATCTACGATGTGGATGCCTTCGAAGCCGCACTCGCCGATCGTGTGCCCGACGGAACGCTGCTCAGTCATGATCTTTTCGAGGGGATCTTCGCGCGCGCCGGTCTGGTTTCCGATATCGAGGTGGTCGAGGAATTTCCCTCGCGGTACGACCTCGCAGCCGTACGCCAGCATCGCTGGGCGCGCGGCGACTGGCAACTGCTGCCCTGGATCTTCGGCAGGGAAGATGCTGCCGGAGCCACGCGGGGCAGCCGCCGCTTGCCGCTGATCGGCCTGTGGAAGATGTTGGACAATCTGCGGCGGACGCTATCGGCGCCCGCGAGTGTCGCGGCGCTGCTCGCCGGATGGGCATTGCCGCGCAACGGCTCGCTGGTCTGGAGCGCCTTTATCGTTTCGACAATTGGCTTGCCGACGCTGCTGCCGATTTTCGCCGCTGTCGTGCCGCACCGCTCCGGCGTCAAGATGCGCAGCCACTTTCGGGCTCTGCGAAAGGATTTCTGGCTTGCCGCATCACTGACCGCTTTCCTGATCACCTTTCTTGCGCATCAGGCATGGCTGATGATCGACGCGATCGGTCGAACGCTGTTTCGGCTGTTCGTGAGCCGGCGCAACCTGCTTCAGTGGGTCACTGCCGCTCAGTCGAACCTCAGTTCCCAGCTCGATCTCTACAGCGCCTACCGGCGTATGAGCGGAGGCGTTGTCATCGCGATGGGCGCCGCGGCGCTGGTTGGGTATCTGCACCCCGACGCCTGGCCATTGGCGGCGCCGTTCGTGATCCTCTGGGCCGCCGCTCCCGCCATCGCCGCATGGATCAGCCTCTCCCCGTCCGTCGCGGGGTATTTGGCGGTCGCGGATGTGGACGCCCGAGCGTTGAGACTCATTGCACGCTGCACCTGGCGTTACTTCGAGACCTTCGTCACGGCGGAGGACAATATGCTGCCGCCCGACAACTTCCAGGAAGATCCGCGGCCGGTCCTGGCGCACCGAACGTCGCCCACCAACATGGGTCTGTATCTGCTGTCCGCCGTGAGCGCCCGAGACTTCGGATGGGCAGGGACGATCGAGACCGTCGATCGGTTGGAAGCGGCGCTGGCGACGATGAGCCGCCTGCAGAAATTTCGCGGTCATTTTTACAATTGGTACGACACCCGGGATCTGCGCCCGTTGGATCCCCGGTACGTGTCTTCCGTGGACAGTGGCAACCTTGCGGCGCATCTCATCGCACTGGCGAATGCGTGTCGAGAATGGGTCAATTCTTCCGCGCCCGGCCGTTTGCCGTGTTTGGGCGTCACAGACGCCGTGCTGCTCGCTCGCGAAGCCCTTGATGGGCTTCCCAAGGAACTAAGAACGCACACCATAGCCGTTGCGCAGCTCGATCACGCCCTCGATGCACTTGCTGCAGCGCTTGACGATGAGGCCAACGCTAACGAAATCGCGGCGCGATTGGCGCGGATCGCGCCTCTGACCGCGACCTTTGTAGACATCGCGCGGGCATTGCATGGCGAGATGGGCGATGAAGTGGGCGGCGAGACGCTCTTTTGGGCGGAGGCGGCGCAAAGGACCGTCAAGAGCTGGCAGCGGGATCTTAGTCAGACGGATGAGGGCGCCCGCGAACTGCGGCAACGATTGGCGCTCGTCGAATCGAGAGCGCAGGAAATGTCCGATGCGATGCAGTTCGGGTTCTTGCTCGATCCCGAGCGCCGGCTCCTCTCGATCGGCTACCGCGCGGTGGAGGGTACGCTTGATCCGAGCTGCTACGATTTGCTTGCTTCCGAGGCGCGTCTGGCGAGCTTCGTGGCCATCGCCAAGAACGACGTGCCGGCCCGGCACTGGTTTCGGCTCGGACGCACGGTCACACCGGTTGGTTATGGGGCGGCGCTGATTTCCTGGTCGGGATCGATGTTCGAATATCTCATGCCCTCGCTCGTCATGCGTGCGCCGTCCGGGAGTCTTCTGGAGCAAACCAACCGCCTGATCGTCCAACGGCAAATTCGCTACGGCGATGAGCTCGGTGTTCCCTGGGGAGTTTCGGAATCCGCCTACAATGCGCGCGACCTCGAGCTCACCTACCAGTATTCGAACTTCGGCGTACCGGGTCTGGGGTTGAAACGGGGTTTGAGCGAAAACGTCGTGATAGCGCCGTACGCGACGGCCCTTGCCGTGATGGTCGATCCCAAACGCGCCGTGTTTAATTTTTCGCGACTGGTTTCGCTCGGCGCACGCGGCCGGTACGGCTTCTACGAGGCGCTCGATTACACTCGCAGTCGACTGCCGGAGGGATCGCTGGTCGCGGTCGTCCGCGCATTCATGGCGCATCATCAGGGCATGACCGTGATCGCCATCGCCAACGTTCTGTTCAACGGGAGGATGCGCGAGCGGTTTCACGCGCAGCCGAGCATACAGGCGACCGAGCTGTTGTTGCAGGAGCGCACCCCGCGCGACGTCTCGGTGGCGCATCCCCGGGCCGAAGAAGTCGGCACTGCGGCGCGCGTCAGCGGCGTGCAGGCGCCGGAAGCACGGCGACTTCATCTGCCGCGCGAATCGACGCCCGAAACCCACCTGCTCTCGAACGGCCGCTATTCGGTGATGCTC
Organism: uncultured Gammaproteobacteria bacterium; assembly: GCA_963758145.1. Lineage (GTDB taxonomy): Bacteria > Pseudomonadota > Gammaproteobacteria > Steroidobacterales > Steroidobacteraceae > Bog-1198. The sequence continues at coordinate 477,850 of CAVWUK010000004.1, read as the reverse complement.
ACCAGCGCCGGTTCCGGCTTCAGCCGCTGGCGCGACCTTGGTATCACGCGTTGGCGCGAGGATCTCACACGCGATGATGCCGGCAGCTATATTTTTCTGCGCGACATCGAGAGCGGCGCCGTGTGGTCCGCCGGCTATCAGCCGAGCGGCGTCGAGCCCGACAGCTACGAGGTGAACTTCACCGAAGATCGAGCGGAGTTCAGTCGCACCGACGCTGCGATCAGCACGATCCTCGAAGTAGTCGTGTCGCCGGAGGACGACGTGGAAGTGCGCCGCATATCAATCGTGAATACGGGTAATCGAACACGGGACCTGGAGGTCACATCATACGCAGAACTCATGCTTGCGCCCCCCGCGGCCGATGCGGCCCATCCGGCATTCTCCAAGCTTTTCGTGCAGACCGAGTACGCGGCGAATGTCGGCGCGATCCTGGCGACGCGGCGGCGGCGCTCCCCCGCCGAACCGGAGATTTGGGTGGCTCATCATGCGGTCGTTGAAGGCGAGGCATTGGGCAAGCCGGAGCTCGAAACCGACCGGGCGCGGTTCCTCGGCCGCGGACGCGACATTCTGAGACCCATTGCCATGATGGACGGACGGCGTTTGTCCAATACCGTGGGCACTGTCCTCGATGCGGTGTTCGCGCTTCGATATCGCGTGCGCATACCGGTGGGTGCCACCGTGCGCATCGCATTCTGGACCGGGGTTGCCGGTTCTCGAGCCGACGTTCTGAGTCTCGTGGACAAACACCATGAACCCAACGCCTTTGTGCGTGCAGCCACCCTGGCGTGGACGCAGGCGCAGGTTCAACTTCGGTATCTTGGTATTGATGCCGCGGAGGCCGACCTCTTTCAGCGTCTCGCGGGCCACGTGCTTTACGCCGACGCGTCGATGCGGCCGTCTTCCGATGCCATACGCCGGGGCGGCGGCGGGCCGGCGGCACTGTGGGCTCAGGGCATCTCCGGGGATTTGCCGATCGTGCTCTTGCGAATCGACGATGTCGAGGACATTGCCATCGCGCGCCAGCTTTTGCGCGCCCACGAATACTGGCGGATGAAGCAGCTTTCCGTTGATCTGGTCATTCTGAACGAAAGGGCAACTTCCTATCTGCAGGAGCTGCAGTTCGCCTTGGAGACACAGCTTCGAATGAGCCAGTCGCAGCCGCCGATCGGCGCGGGCCATACCCGCGGCTCCGTATTTTTGCTGCGCACGGATCTGATCTCGGAAGAGGCGCGCGCGCGGCTCTCCTCGGTTGCGCGCGTGGTTTTGGCCGGGCCGCGCGGCAACCTGGCCGATCAACTCGATCGGCTGCGAGCACCCGCCGCACCCGCGACACGGCGGCCGGCGGGCAGCCCGCAGCGCGAGGCGCAGGCGATTTCCGCGCCGCTGGATCTCGAATTCTTCAATGGACTTGGAGGTTTCGCGGCTGGCGGACGCGAATACGTCACGTTGTTGGGCCCGGGGCAGCGGACGCCTGCTCCGTGGATCAACGTCATCGCCAATCCCGCATTCGGCTTCCAAGTCGCGGCTGAGGGAGGCGGATTCACCTGGGCGCTGAACAGTCGGGAGAACCAACTGACGCCGTGGTCGAACGACCCGGTCAGCGATCGCCCGGGCGAGGCGCTGTACGTGCGCGACGAGGAGAGCGGTGAGCTGTGGGGACCGACGGCGTCGCCGATCCAGGATCACGGCGCGCACTACAGCGCCCGGCACGGGCAGGGATATAGCCGGTTTGAGCACGCCTCGCACGGCATCGACCTGGAGATGTTGGTGTACGTGCCGATGGAAGATCCCATCAAGATCTCGCGCCTGAAGATCCGCAACACTTCGCAAAGGACGCGAAGCCTTTCTGTGACGGCGTATGTCGAATGGGTGCTTGGGCCCTCGCGGGCCGCCATGGCGCCGCATGTCGTGACGACAATCGACCCTGGTACGGGTGCGATGTTCGCGAACAACCCCTGGAACACGGTGTTCGGTTCGCGCGTGGCGTTCGCCGATCTCGCCGGGTTGCAAAGGCATTGGACCGCCGACCGGCGCGAGTTCCTCGGACGACATGGCACGCTCGAGGCGCCGGCAGCGCTTGCCGGACAGGCACCTTTGTCCGGGCGCGTGGGTGCGGGGCTCGATCCTTGTTGTGCCCTGCAAACCTTCGTGGAAATCGCCGCGGAGGAGTGCGTGGAACTGGTCTTTTTCCTTGGACAGGCCGCGAGCGCGACGGATGCGCAATCCCTGCTCCTCCGTTACCGGTCGGTCGATCTCGATGCGGTCTTGCGCAAGGTGATGGAATACTGGGACGACGTCCTTACCATGGTGCAGGTGAAAACGCCGGACCGGTCGCTGGATGTCATCCTCAATCGCTGGATGCTTTATCAGACGCTCGTCTGCCGCATGTGGGCGCGATCGGCTCTGTATCAAGCGAGCGGCGCATATGGCTTCCGCGACCAGCTTCAGGATGGCATGGCGTTGGCTCTGTCCAGGCCCACCCTCACACGCGAGCATTTGCTGCGAGCGGCCAGCCGGCAGTTCATCGAGGGTGACGTTCAGCATTGGTGGCTGCCATCCGGTGATAAACGGTCGGCCGGCCCCGGGGTTCGCACCCGAATTGCCGACGATCGAGTTTGGCTGGCGTACGCCACCGCCCACTACGTCGATGCGACCGGGGACACCGCGATCCTGGATGAATCGGTACCGTTTCTCGAGGGGCAGGCGCTGCGAGCCGATGAGCACGACGCGTACTTTCAGCCGCTGATCTCCGACGACAGCGCTCCGCTCTTCGAGCACTGTGCGCGTGCGCTGGAGCAGAGCCTATCGGTTGGAGCACACGGCTTGCCATTGTTCGGCACAGGCGACTGGAACGACGGCATGAACCGGGTTGGCGAGATGGGGCGGGGTGAAAGTGTTTGGCTCGGATGGCTGTTGCATACCACGCTCGTGGCGTTCGCACCCCTGGCGAGGGCGCGCGATCAGCGTGCTCGCGAGACGCTGTGGCTCACCCACGCGGCAGCGCTTAAGAGCTCGCTGGAGCAGGAAGCCTGGGACGGGGAATGGTACCGGCGGGGCTATTTTGACGATGGGACACCGCTCGGATCGGCGACCCAGACCGAATGTCGGATCGATTCCATCGCGCAATCCTGGAGCGTCATCTGCGGGGCGGCCGACCCGGCTCGCGCCTCGGGCGCGATGGCCGCCGTGGATAGGCAACTCATTCAACGCGAGGCGGGCCTCGCGTTGCTGTTCACGCCGCCCTTCGACCGGAGCCTGCACGACCCCGGCTATATCAAGGGTTATCCGCCGGGGATTCGCGAAAACGGCGGTCAATACACACACGCGGCCACGTGGTCCGTGATTGCATACGCTCTGCTCGGCCAGGGAGACAATGCCTGGGAGTTGTACTCGCTCCTCAACCCGATCAATCGTACGAGCACGCGCGCCAATGTGCATCGCTACAAGGTGGAACCCTATGTCGTCGCCGCGGATGTGTATTCCGTTGCTCCGCACGTCGGGCGTGGCGGTTGGACGTGGTACACCGGCTCTGCCGGTTGGATGTACCGGGCCGGCCTCGAGGGGATCCTTGGATTTCGCGTACGGGGAACAGGGTTGTTCCTGGCTCCGTGCATCCCCAAAAAATGGCCGCGCTTCGAAATCGCGTTTAAATATCGTTCCTCGCGCTACGAAATTCTCATCGACAATCCTCTCGGCGTCAGCTGCGGCGTAACACGCGCCGAGTTGGATGGCGAGGCACTGCCTGTGAGTTTGCAGACGCGCATATCATTGGTCGACGACGGCAACGTGCACAGCATACGGTTGATCCTCGGAGAACCCGCCCGTGCGACGCCTTGACCGGCGCGCCGCGAAACTCAGGCCAGCGAGGTGGAGAATAGCGCCAGCATGCGATTCCAGGCCTTCTCCGCCTGGTCGTGGTTATAGACCTGCGAGTCGGGAGGACACCAGCCGTGCAAGGTGCCCGCATAGACTTCAATTTCCGCCGGCAAATGGGCCTTTGCGAATGAATCGCGCAGCACGTCCTTGGCCTCCGGTTGTCGGGTGTCGTCATTTTCAGCGATCGCGATCAGAAAGTGCGCCTTCATCTGCGGTATCAGGAGGTGCGGGCTATCCGGCTTGTCGGTGACGAGTCCGCCGCCATGAAACGTGGCGCCTGCACCAATACGTTCCGGGAGAACCGCAGCCGTGCGGAACACGAAAGGCCCGCCCATGCAGTATCCGGTGGTGCCCATTTTTCGCCTTTTGTCGACGGATGCATTGCTTTCGAGAAACGAAACGAATGCCTTGGCGTCGATCACAGCAGTATCCGGGCTTAATGTACCCATCAGGCTCATAAGTGCCTGTCGCGTAGCCGGATCGTTGAAATCGGGGCGATCCGGCGCGGTCGGCGCCTTCTTCGTGCGATAAAAGGGATTAATGACCAGGACCGAGTAACCTGACTCGGCGAGACGGGTGGCCATGGCCTTGAAGGTCGGACGCAATCCGAATATATCGGGCCAGATCAGCACACCGGGGTATTTGCCCGCGGCGGGATGCACGAAATAGGCGTCGGCAACTCCATCCGGAGTTTTGATTTCTACATCCGCTCCCTTGGTCTCCGCTGCGTTGGCAAGTGTCGGGAATACCGCCGCCAGTCCGGCACCAAGTGCCATTGTGCCGAACTGCCTTCGAGTCAGCTCGCCCGCTCGGCGCGCAAATTCATCCAGATCGTCAAGCTCACACATACCAGCTCCGCTGCTGTGTCGTTGAAATCATAATTCTGCGCTCACTTGGGCAAGAACCACAATAAGAACACATGCCGTCGGGCGCGCGACCGCTACTGATCGGCGTTATCGATATCAACGATCGCCTTCCACTTGCCGTCGCTTTGCTTTCGCCAGACGACGACGAACTTGCCGGGCGATTTCGTCGCCTTTCCCTGGCCGTCCTCGGCGCCGAGCACATAGGTGCCCCGCTGGTAGGCCAAGTCGCCGGAACCGGCCACTTCGATCTTGGCGGTCGTCTCGTCGGAGGAAAAGCCGGGGGTGGCGAAGTCCTCCATCCAAAGCCTGCGTCGCTCATCGGCAGTGGATGCGGCGGGGCGCCCCGCGGAGAGGTATTGGGCATCCGCCGCATAAAAGGACAATGTTTTCTCGAGATCTTTTTTGGCAATGGCCTCGAACCAGGCATTCGCCTCCGCTTGAATGGCTTGCGATTCGGTTTCGAGATTCGCCGTGCCGACGGATCCTTGGTTCGCGTTGCAAGCGGCCAGTCCGGCGAGGAGGCAAGGTGCAACGCACGATAAGCCGAGCAGTTTGGATCTCCCGATCATTTGCACGAGGGCTGTTGTTGAGTAATGCAGTGGATTCCGCCGCCGCCGCTGGCCAGCTTGGTAACGTCGATCTGCACCACCGCGCGGTCCGGAAAAGCGGCCTGCACCACGGCGAGGGCGCGGGCGTCACCGGCGACGCCGAAGCTCGGCATGACGATACCGCCATTGGCGATATAGAAATTCACGTAGGAACGGCTGAACATGCGGTGCGGTGTCTCTACCTCGTGGGCCTCATCCATCGATATGATCTGCAGCCGGCGCCCGGAGGCATCGACGGCGGTCTCCAGGGCGCGGCGGTTCTCTGCGGCAAGGCGCAGCGCCGATCCGATGGCGCTCGGATCGCTTTCATAAATGACCACCCCGGGTTTGACGAACGACAACAAGCCGTCCACATGTCCATCGGTGATATCGACGTGGATCGACTCCGGATCGCCCGGCAGCCAGATCACCTTGGTGGCCCCCAGAGCGTCACACAGTTCACGTTCAGCTGCGCTTTTGCTGATTCCCGGATTCCGATTGGCATTCAGAACGACGGATTCCGTCGTGATCAGGGTACCTTGACCGTCGGTGTGTATGCCGCCTCCCTCCAGGCAGAGACTGGATTGATAAACGGGAGCTTTCGCAAAACTCAGCACGCGTCTCGCAAGTCGTGCGTTGTCGCCGTATTCGGGGGTCTTGCCTCCCCAGGAGTTGAAGCGCCAGGCGATTCCGGCCCGCGCGCCGTCGCCACGAGTCACGAAGCTCGGTCCGCTATCGCGCATCCAGGGATCGTCGATCGGGATGGGAATGAGATCGATCGTTGGGCCGCAGTATGCGCGGGCCTGGTCGATGCAGCGGGGCTCAACCACCATGCGCAGGGGTTCAAAGCGCCGTATCGCTTGTGCAACGGCGGCATAGGTTTCTTGAGCCCCGGCAATCCCGTCGGGCCATTGATCGGCCCGGCTCGGCCACGCCATCCAGCAGCATTCATGCGGTGCCCACTCGGCCGGCATCCGATAGCCCGACTCGGCCGGTGTCTTCAGCATGAGCGCACCGCAGTCCGGCGTCTTGAGTTCGGATGATTTTTGGAAATCTATCATGGATCAATCCCTTCGCCGCCCGCCGGACTAGATCGCCGGTCAAGGATATTTTGTCCCCGGCCCAAGAACAAAGGACATAAATTCATCGAATCGATGAATGATTCTAGCCTGCGGCTATCGACGCGGGAGGGTCCGCGGCGGCGGTTTCGCCAATGAACCAGTCGTAGACCCGCCGGACCTGGTCATCGTCGTAACTTCGCAGATCGCAATAAATGCGATAGGCGGCCTGAGGAAAGGACGGCCCATCCATGACTTTGAGCGCACCGCTGCGCAGATACGGATCGGCACAGATCCAGCTGCCGAGCGCAACGCCATGGCCCGCGGCGGCCGCTTCGATCATCAGGGCGTGGTCGGAAAAATTAGAGCCACTGACCGTGTCCGCGTCCGTACGGCCGACGCGCGCGAACCATTCGCGCCAGGTAACCTGACCCTCGTCATGCAGCAGGGGCCAGCCGGCGATTGCAGAACACTCTGGTGGTAACCCGCCCATCCGCTCGATCAATCCGGGCGATGCCAAAGGAACTCGCTGGTCCTCGGTCAAGTGCGAATCGATGGCGCCATGCGCGGCAACGCCCTCGGCCTGGGTAATCAGAATATCGACTTCGTCGTTCTTGAAGTCGACTTTGCGTTCGCTGGTGTCGAGCCACAGATCGACGTCCGGCAGTTCTGCGCGCAGTTGGGCCATCCTCTGAAGGATGAAGCCTCGTGCGAACGCCATGGTCGTGTAGAGAATCACCCCACCCGGCTTCTGGTAGGGAGCAAGACGGGCAACTCCATCCTCCAACCGCTGCAGAATGTCCCGCACGCTGCGCGCAAAGTCGTTGCCGGCATCGGTGAGCACGACGGATCGGCCGACGCGGCGGAACAGGGGCTGACCCAGCTCCTCTTCGAGCAGTTTGATCTGATGACTGACCGCGGAATGGGAAAGATGCAGCTCATTGGCCGCTAGCGCAAAGCTGGCAAGCCGCGCCGCAGCCTCGAACCCCCGCAGCGTACTCAAGGTTACAGAAGGCCTTGCCACGCCTCATTGATGAATTAATTTAGCCGAATTGTCAAGAATTCGTCGTTTGTGTCCTGGTTCGTCCGGTGTTTTGCTTAAGAGAGAGGCCGCGCTGGGCGCTCGTGCAGGATCGGGAGGTGCTTCATGCCGTCGAATCGTGTCGGATACGGATGGCCGTTGCGGATATCCGCCATGGCGATCGGCATTGGCATGGTGGGGCAGGGGGCGCTGTTCCATTCCGCCTTCGGAGCCGATGGCGATGCGGCCTCCGGCGCCGCCGCGCTCGAGGAGATCGTAGTGACCGCCACGCGACGGGCGGAACGGCTGCAAGACATCGCAGTCAGCGCGACGGCGTTTACTCAGGAGAAGCTCGACGTTCAAGGTCTGCGCAGCATCGACGATTTGACCCGCCTGACTCCCGGCGTCACCTTTCAGCGCGATGCAACCACGTCTGCCGGCAACTTCAACGACGAAGATTCGGACATCAACATTCGCGGCATCGATTCCACGGCGGGCACATCCACCGTGGGAATCTACATCGACGATACGCCGATCCAGGGGCGTCACATCTCCTTCACGTCCTTCAACGCTTTTCCAGCCCTGTTCGATCTCGAGCGCGTCGAGGTGTTGCGCGGGCCGCAGGGCACGCTTTTCGGCGCGGGATCGGAGGGCGGAACGGTGCGCTTCATACAGCCTTCGCCCGGTCTGCAGGCGGACTCGATGTACGTGCGTTCGGAACTTGCGAAGACCGATAACGGCGGCACAACGTACGAACTCGGCGCCGCCGTCGGCGGTCCGATCATCGATGACAAGCTCGGTTTTCGTATCAGTGCGTCCGTCCGCGAAGACGGAGGCTGGGCCAACCATGTCAATTATTGGAATCAAGCGGTGACCTATCCGGATTCCAATTACCAGGATACCGTCGTCGTACGCGGCGCATTGAAGTGGGCGATCACCGATTCGTTGTCGATAACCCCCTCCGCTTATTATCAAGAATTGAGGTTGGGCGACACGTCGGCTTATTGGCCGTCGCTTTCCAATCCGAGCGCAACTAATTTCGAGAACGGGAATGCCCAGAGAAATACCAGCGCCGATCCGTTTTACCTGATCGCGGTCAAGGTCGACTGGGATGCCGGGTTCGCGAACATGATATCGAACACGTCATTCTATTCGCGCAATCAGCACTCAATTTCGGACTACACCGAGTTCGACCGGGCGCTGTTTCAGCTGACCCTGCCGCCGCCGCCCGGCGATGTCGGCACCTCGCATGATGCGGATACCCAGAACAATTTCTATCAGGAGTTCAGGCTGCAGTCGCTCGATCCAGCGGCGACTCTCGTGTGGTCCACGGGCCTGTTCTACTCGCACCTGAATGAAAACACGACCGAGACCGTCTTCGATCCGACTCTCAACGGCGAATACGACGCCGCCTACGGTGTCCCGCTTTGCACGCCCCAAGCGCCTTGTCCGAACGGCCAGATTCTGACTCAGCCCGTATCCCAGATCATCGACACGCAGTACGCGCTGTTCGGCGACGCCACGTTGAGAATCTCGAAGTCGTGGAAAATAACGGCGGGGGTTCGGGCATCCCATATCGAATACAGCGGCGACCTGGTGTACTACGGGCCCTTTCTGGCGCCGACCGTGGGGCCGGCGACGCCGCTGATTGGCACCGGTTCGAACAATGAAAACCCGATCACGCCGAAAGCGGTACTCGCCTATCAACCCGAACCGGACAATCTTTTTTACGTGAGCGCCGCCAAGGGCTACCGGCCCGGCGGACTCAATGGCGAGTTGTCCTCGCTATGCGGGCCTAATCTCGCCTCGATCGGCCTGGCCGCCGGACCCGGGATCTACGCATCCGACTCGCTGTGGAGCTACGAGTTGGGCGCGAAGAATTCGCTCTTGGATGGGCGCATGCAGGTCAATGCCAGCACCTTCGTCATCGATTGGGACAATATCCAGCAAGCCGTCTATCTCCCGGGCTGCGGTCAGAATTTCGTCGAGAATCTCGGCAAGGTGCGCAGCGTCGGCGGCGAACTCGAGGTCCAGATGCGTCCCGTCCAGGCTCTCCTGTTGGACCTTTCCGCCGCCCACGTCGATGCGAAATATACGCGCACGGTGTGCGCGGGTCCGACGGTCTGCACAGGAACCAATCCGCCGGCCCAGCCGGTCGTAACCGAAGGCGACCGGCTGCCGGGCGCGCCGTGGACATTTCTTGCCTCGACGGAGTACGACTTTCCGGCCATCGAGAATCGCAAGCCGTACTTTCGGATCGACTATCAATACACGACGGCCCAAACGGCGCTGCAGCCCATACAGGATCCGAACAACGGGGTCTCCGATCCCACCTATACCGGATTGCCCGAGACCAAGAATTTGTCGCTTCGAGCCGGCCTGCGCTGGGCGGGCATCGATCTGTCGTTGTTCGCGCAGAATCTGACGGATTCGCATCCGGTGCTCTCTCATACGCGAGACACGAACACCTCGGATCTGTTTTTCGACCATACAGTCCGGCCCCGCACCATCGGTATCACAGCGACCTATCGCCGCTGACCGGTTTGCCGGGTGAAAGTCGGACACCTACAACGGGCATCGTGAGTGCTCGGGAGACGATCATGCGAAAGTCAAATACAGACAGCCTGCAGCTCAGCCGCCGCTATCTTGAACTGATTGGCGGGAAGGGGATGTCGCTGGTGGAGAAGCAGGCGTTCATCGCCGAGACGGTGGAGGCGTACGAGAAGCACGTGAACCGCGGGTTCATCTCGTATCGCAAATCGGTGACCGAAGCGGGTCAGTTTGCGGCCCTGGAATGGTCGGGTCACGGATCGATGCTGCAGGATCTTTTGGGGCGCGAATATATCGACTGTCTGGGTGGGTACGGGATATTCAGCGCGGGGATCAATCATCCGCGCATTGTCAAGGCGGTGCAGGACCAGATGGGGCGCATGGCGCTCAATAGTCAGGAGCTGTTGGAGCCGTGGCGAGCGGGTCTGGCGCGGCTGCTGGCGGCGGTGACGCCGGGGGAGTTGGGGTGCTGTTTTTTCATCAACAACGGCACCGACGCGATCGAAGGGGCGATCAAGCTGGCGCGACTTTACACCAAGCGCAATACGTTTATGTCCACGCTCGGGGGATTTCACGGCAAATCGATGGGTTCGCTGTCGCTGATGGGCAAGGCGAGCTTTCGCGAGCCGTTCATCGGAGGGCTGCAAGATGTGCGCTTTGCGCCCTATGGGGATGCGCATGCGTTGGAGCATGAATTTGCGAAAGCCGAGGCGGTGGGGACGCCGATTGCGGCCTTTGTGGTCGAGCCGGTACAGGGGGAAGCGGGCGCGATCGTGCCACCGGAGGATTACCTGCCGCGGGCACGGGAGCTGTGCACGCGGTACGGGGCGCTGCTGATTGCCGATGAGATTCAGACCGGCATGGGGCGCACCGGCCGGCTGTGGGGAGTCGACCACTGGAACGTGGTGCCGGACATCATGTGCTTGGGCAAATCGATCGGCGGCGGGGTGATGCCCTTGTCGGCGTTCATCTCGACGCCGCAGATCTGGGAGGTGCTCATTCCGAACCCGATCATCCACTCGACCACCTTTGGTGGAAACCCGATTGCCTGTGCCGCGGGGATTGCGGCGATCGACGTCACGCTCGAGGAGGACCTGCCCGCGCAAGCGGCCACCAAGGGCGAGCTGCTGCTGCGAGAATTCGCCGCCCTGCAAAGAAAGTACCCGAGCGTACTGCGCGCGGTGCGCGGCCGGGGGTTGCTCATTGGGCTGGAGTTCCCCTCGGATGCGATCGGCTACCAGTGCGCCGGAGCGTTGTTCCGCCGTGGGGTCCTGGTCGCCGGCACTTACTCCAAGGCGCGAACGATTCGAATCGAGCCGCCTCTCGCAATCCCGATGGATCTGCTGCTCGAATTGCTCAACCGGCTGGAGGATTCGATCCAGGAAATCGCGCCGGGCTGCAGGACCCAGTCCGTCGCGCACCACGCGCTCGCGCAGGCCTAGAAGCAAGATGAACGGGATTCCCCTAAACGGAGCAGGAGTTGACATGAGACCAGCAGACCTTGGATATGCGATGCCCGCCGAGTGGTCCCGGCATGCGGGTTGCTGGATGGCGTGGCCGCAACGGGCCGAACTCTGGCGCGAGCACCTCGAGGCGGCGCGCGAGGACTACGTCCGGGTTGCCGAGGCCATTGCTCGGTTTGAGCCCGTCACGATGATAGCGAATCCGGACCAGGTCGCTGAGGCGCGCCGGCGGTGTGGTCCCTCGATCAAGGTCGTGCCGATGCCGATCGACGACTCATGGCTGCGCGACTCGGCCCCGACGTTCATCGTTGATCCGGCCGGCAAACGCGCAGCCGCTGCCTTTACGTTTAACGCCTGGGGCGCCAAGTACCACCCTCACGACAAGGATGCGGCCCTCGGCGAGCGCATCGGCGCGCTCGCGGGGCTTCCGGTTTACCGATCCGATCTCGTCGTCGAGGGCGGCGGGTTTCTGTCGGACGGCGAAGGAACCTTGATCACCGCTGAGACCTGCGTGCTGAACCCCAATCGCAACCCCGGCTGGACCAAAGCCCGAGCCGAGGCCGAGCTTCGCGCCATGCTGGGCGTGCAGAAGGTCATCTGGCTGCCCGGCGACGTCATGGACACCGAAACGGATGGGCATGTCGACGGCTACGTAGCCTATGTCAAGCCGGCCACCGTACTGTGCGAAGTGGTTGCCGATCCCGCCGACCCGAGGTATCCGATCATGGCGGAGAATCGCAAGGTCCTGGAAATGGAAACCGACGCGCGGGGGCGACGCTTTGACTTGTTGCCGATTGCCGAGGCGCCGCGATCCGCCGTACCGGCCGGGGAGGAGGGCTACTGCCGCTCCTACGTCAATTTCTACATCGCCAACGGCGGCATCATCGCTCCGGCCTATGGAATTGCCGAGGACGCGTTGGTGCTCGATACGCTGCGCGGTGCATACCCCGATCGAGTAGTGGTGCCGGTCGCACTCCGGGATCTGTTTCGCGGCGGCGGCGGCATTCACTGCATCACTCAGCAGGAGCCCGCCGCACCGGTCGGAGCCTGATCAAGTACCAAGGGAGAATGTTCGATGCGCACCGTGTCACTTGCGGCACTTCAGTTCGGCTGTAGCTGGACTCGTGACGACAATATTGCGAAAGCCGAACGGCTGCTTCGACTAGCCGCCCGGCAGGGAGCGCAGGTCATATTGCTGCCGGAGTTGTTCGAGACGCCGTATTTTTGCGCGGTGCAGAACAGCGATTATTACGATCTGGCCCATCCCTTGAGCGGCCACCCGACCCTGGCGCATTTTTGCCGCCTTGCGGGGGAGCTCGGGGTCGTCATCGCCGTCTCCGTCTATGAGCGCGCGGGCATGGCCTTGTTCAATTCGGCCGTGGTGATCGATGCGGACGGCAAGGTGGTCGGACATTATCGCAAGAGCCATATCCCGCAAGCGCCTGGGTACGAGGAAAAGTATTACTTCTCGCCCGGAGACACCGGTTTCAAACCGATTGCAACGGCCTACGGCATGCTGGGTCTGGCCATCTGCTGGGATCAGTGGTTCCCGGAAGCCGCGCGCGCGCTCGTATTGCAGGGTGCGGAGTTCCTGATGTTTCCGACGGCGATCGGCACGGAACCGAATGATCCGAGCGTCGATTCCATGGAGCATTGGCGGATCGTCATGCGCGGACATGCCGGCGCCAATATGGTGCCGGTGGTCGCCGCGAACCGGATCGGCCTGGAAACGACCGAGGGTGTGTCCATGACATTCTACGGATCCTCGTTCATCGCCGATCACCTCGGGGCACTGGCGGTCGCGGCGGATCGCACGTCCGAGCAGGTACTGGTGCACGACTTCGATCTCGAGCGCTGCCGTGCCTATCGGCAAAGTTGGGGATGCTTCCGCGATCGGCGGCCTGACCTGTACGGCGCACTCATGTCCCTGGACGGCGATGACCGAGCGGCGGCCACCCGACCATGAGAAGCTCCTTCTTGCGCAAGTTTCTGAATACCATCGCCATGCTCGGCATGGGTCTCGCGCCGTCGGCGCATGCCGGGCAGAGTCGCCAGAACATCCTCAATATCTATGCCTGGGCGGATTACTTTCCGCAATCGGTCATTCAGAAGTTCCAGGCCGACACGGGAATCCACGTCAACTACGCAGTCTTCGATTCGCCCGATGCGGCGGAGACCGCGCTTTCGGTTGGCAACTCGAACTACGACATCGTCACCATGAACGCAGTGCCCCACTTGGCCCGGGAAATACCGCACGGCTTTTGGAAGCAGCTCGATCAAACGCAGATCCCCAATGCGCGGAACGCGGATCCGCAAATCCTGCACCTCATGCAACAGGTGGATCCCGGCAATACCCATGCTGTTCCCTGGATGTGGGGCACGACGGGTATTATTTACAATGCCGACAAAGCCAAGGCGCTGCTGGGGGCAATGCCGGCGAACAGCCTCGACATGATCCTCAAGAAGGAGATCGCTCAGAAATTCGAGCGATGCGGGATCAGCATTTTGGATTCATGGCAGGATATCTTGCCCATGGTGGCCCGCTATCTCGGTCAACCTCAACTCTCGGCCGAGCCGGCGCAATTGGGCGCGGTTGTCGCGAAATTGCAAGAAATCCGTCCGTTTTTGCGGCGAATCGCCACCGCTGGTTATTACGAGCAGCTTGCCGACGGCGAGTTATGTCTCTCCCTAGGCTATTCGGGCGATGCCATGATTGCTCGCCGATTGGCGAAAGAGGGAAATACGAAGGTGCAGATCGATTATGCTTTTCCCAGCGGCGCCGTGCCCCTCTATGTGGATAGCATGGTCATTCCAGCCGACTCGCCGAACTATACCGGAGCGTTGAAATTCATTAACTTCATGATGCGCCCGGAGATCTCGGCGGAAGTTACCCGGTTTATCGGCTTCGCGTCCGGCAACGGCGCCGCGATCCCTCTTCTCGAACCATCGGTGCGCAACAATGGCATCGTCTATCCGCCTGCGGAGGTTCGTGCCAGGTTTGAAACCGGGCAAGTTTATTCGGTGGATGAAATGCGCATCTTCACGCGCGCTTGGCAGCGATTTTCGTCCGGCCAGTGAGGCGAGGAGAGCCAATTGCAATCGGCATGGGTTGGACTAATATTCCGATGAGCTGAGCTGCGGGGGATGATCATGCGCAATCGCCTGGTGGTATTCGGCGTGTTGATCGTGGTTGCCGTGTCAGTCGTGCTCGCGGTACGGAGCCACCTCAAGTCCAAGACGCCTGCACCGCCGGCGATCGTGGCCACGACTAGAGCCGGCGGCTCGCCCGAGAAGCCGAGCCGTACCGAAGCGGCGCGCGTTTTGACGCAGCAGCAGCTCGCTTCCGCCATTATCCAGCAGGGCGTTACGCCCGAGCGCGCCAAGCAGCTCTTCAGCATGGTGGTCGGGCCGCTGCCGGGAGTCGACGTGCCCGCTAGCGGCCGTGATCCCACCGATTTTGACGGCACCTTGGCGATTGGGTACATCTACAAAGTGTGGGGCGCGCTGACCCCGGAACAACGCGAGGCGGCGGCAAAGCTGATCCATCGTTCCGGGGACGTATCGCGAGATCGCATGTCCACAGCGAGTTTCATGCCCCCGCTGATTCCAGCCAGATTCATCAAGGTGGCGCAGAAACAGGCCTACGACTATCAAAGCCTGGCGCAGAACGCCGCTCTCACCTTGGAGGCATTCCTCGAAGTTCCCCCGATGCAATTCACTGTCGACGTGGATTTTGACCCGCCGACGGGCACCGAATATGCCCATTCCTGGTTGTGGTACAAGTCCCCCTCGAATCTGAACGCGCCGGACATTCAGTACTTGAGCGGTTGCGAAATCACGATCCACGACCAGAAGTTTCAACCGCTCAATGACTCTGATGCCGAGGCCATCGTGACGCACGAGATGTTCCACTGCTATCAGTATCGGGAGGCGGGGTCGGCCACCGCGTATATGGATGTGCCCGCGTGGATTGGAGAAGGTGAGCCGACGTGGGCCATGGTCGCGGTGGTGCCGGCGGCTGATGCGGTCATCATGGGCAACAAATGGAGCCCCTACGTCAATGACCCGACGACGGTGTACGTCAATAGATCCTATGACGCCATCGGCGTCTACGGTCACCTCAGCGACTTCGCGGGCAGCGAAGCGGTTTGGGCCAAGCTGCTGCCGATCCTCAAGATTGCAATCGGCGGAAACAGCACCGATGCCTTCAGCGCCCTGGTGCAGGGCAATCAGATCCAGTACTTCACCTCCTGGGGCTCGAGCTATTTTTTGGTCTCCGGCAACCCGCCATGGACCATGATCGGTCCGGGATCGCCGCCGACCACGGGACCGGCGCCGACCGCCATCACCGTCGACTCGCAGACCAATGAGGCTCTCTCGCCTGCAGGACCCTATCAGGGGGAGTTATTTCAGCTCTCAGGCAGCGCCGATATTCTGATTGTCTCTCTGCTGACCGGATACGGCCGTCTGCACGATTCAGACTTCGCTCTGAACACTGCGCTCGATGTGTCCGGTCCGCTGATGCTTTGCCTGAAGACGGGGGGCTGCACCTGTCCCGATGGCTCAGCGGGTGCGTCCCTAGTCACGCAGCGCGCGACCGCCCCGCTGTCGATCGGCATCAATGGTGGAGAGACGACCGCACAGGTCGGGGTCGTGGGCCGATCGCTCGACCAGTACTGCAAGAAGCCGCAGGACAATACGCAACCTCAGCCGGCACCTGGAGGAGGGGGCGGGGGTGGAGGCGGCGGTGGCGGGAATGATGACAATAAGCAGCCCCAGCCCCAGCCGCCGCCGGATGGCGGTACCAGCTGGGGTGACACGCACCTGGTCACTCTGGATGGCCTGGCCTACAACTTCCAGGTGGTTGGCGAATACACGTTGGTACGTTCGACCAAGGACGATTTTCTCGTACAGGTGCGGCAAGTGCCGGTGCTGGGCCCGAAGGTGGCGAGCGTGAATCAGGCGGTGGCCACCAGAATCGGCGGGCAGCGCGTGACAATCACGATGCTAAACGGTACGGCCGTCATGCGCGTGGACGGAAAAGTGATCAGCGGCGAGCTCCCCAAGCTCAAGGCCGGCTCACTGACCGGCGGCACGACCGCCTATGGCGGAACCCGCCAGCTCACCTGGCCAGACGGCACGGTCGTGCGAGTGGAGCAGCTGGGCCGTTATGCGCTCAACGTCAAGGTGACACCCGCCGCCTCGCGACGCGGGTCGCTGGAAGGGTTGCTCGGCAACTACGATGGCTCGCCGGACAATGATCTCATCGGCAAAAACAACGTCAAGTTGGGGCGGACTTTCACCCGCGACGATATCAATGGCTCGCTGGCAGAGGCGTGGCGTGTGAGCCAAGCCACGTCCCTGTTCGACTACGAGGCCGGGCAGTCAACCACCACGTTCATCGATCCCGCCTTCCCGGCCAGGAATCTTGACGTCGCCGGCCTTGCCAATCGCGAGACCGCGGAGAAGACCTGCCGCGAGGACGGCATCACCGATCAGCGCCTGCTCGACGATTGCATCCTCGATCTGGCGGCGACCGGCGAGTTCATATTCGGCAGCCGCTACGCGCACGCGCAGCAGGTTTTGGCTGCACGCGCTGCGCTCAATGCCCCCGGGGGTGCGGCTCCGAAACTGGCGACGCTCTGGGTGACCGGAGAGATTCTGGACGGCAAGTCGATGCCGGAGTTTCACTTCAACGCCAATAAGGGCGATGTCATCTGGGTCTACGATCCTGACTGCACGGACCGTGCCGGCGAGCAGTATCACCCGGTGTTTCTCTTGTTGTTTGATCCGTCCGGCCAGCGTATCGGCACCGGTCAAGGCTGTCAATTCGGCCGGGTTGAGCTCCTCGCAACCGGTTCGTATACCTTCAAAGCCAGTTTCGGGTATCGGGACGAAATCACCCGCTATCGCATTCCGGTACGCTTCGTGCGCCCCGTTCGGCGCCAGCCGATTTCGTATGGGCAGATGATTTCAGGGACCATCGAGCAAAGGGCAGCCTGGGATATTTACACGTGGACGGGAAAGGAGGGCGATCTCATCGCCGTCGAGGGCGAGGGATGCGACCTCGGATCGATGCTCACGACGATCCTCGATCCCGCAGGCCACGATTTCCTTGGCCCGAGCTGCCGCAAGGACAGTTACTTCAAGTTGCCGAACGACGGTACCTATCAGCTAATCGTCAACTCCTGGAACGCGAAGGAGCCGGGTCCTTACCATTTCGTCTTTCAAGGCGGAAAGCTGGCGAACTAGTCGCGCTTGCTCGAGGTGGTTTCGCCCTGGGTACGAGAGGTCAAAATGACCGCATATTTCCCTGGATCTTTGAGAAACGTCGTCCAGCAGCCGTCACAGCAGAAGTAGTAAGAAACGCCCGCGAAGTTTTCGACGTGCAACGCATTGGCGCGGCTCACGGCCACTCCGCAGACGGGATTGATGAACATGCCGGCCGCAGATGCGCCGCCGGGGTCCGGGCCTGCTCCCGCCGCCGCCTTGCGCTCCACGGGCCCGCCTCGACCGCGCAGCGATGCCAACACTCCGGCGATCGCCACCAATGCAATCTCGTCCGGCGTCTTCGCCCCGGCGTCCGGTCCCGCGGGGGCCTGCAGGCGCGCGAGCTGTGCTTCATCGATACCGCGCATTTTCATCACGGCGCGCAGCCTGTCTGCCTTTCGCCGGCTTGCAATCATGAGTACTTGCCTGGCGGGACTGCGCAAGGCGGCCTCCAGGGCCTCTTCATCACCCTGACCTTGGGTGGCGACCAAAACGACGGGCGCATCGGCCGGGCTTTCAGTGAGCCGGATCCTCAGGCGCTCCGCGAGAAACCGCGCCTCGTCCGCCGCGGGCGTGCGCCCGAGCACGCACAGCGCGCTGCGAAGACTGTTGGGTTGGATAAAGAGTTCGACACTGCCGTTGCTGGCGCACGACATCGTGTAGTGTTCGACGTCTTCCTCTGCGTAGATGGTCTCGTTGCTGATTCGCACGAGCTTCGGCTCGCCCTTCTCGATGGCGCATTTCGCCGCCTCGATGATGACCTCCTTCGCGCACCCGCCGCCGATCCAGCCCTTAAGTGTTCCATCGGCGAGGACGATCGCTTGGGCGCCCGGGTAGGCCGACGTGGGGGCGACCGCGCGGACCACCGTGACGAGGGCAAAATTCTCGCCGCGGCCGTTCAATTCTCGCGCCAGATCATGGAGCTGTTCGTTCGTCATCTTAAAGTCTGCAGCACTTGAGGCAGTACGCGCTCGACAGAGGCAAGGTCGGCGCCCGCCGCGAGCAAGTCGATGTACGGCATCGCCGCCTGCATGCCGCGGCTCTGCGGAGCATAGCCCGGCTGGCTCAGCAGCGGATTCAGCCACACCAGGCACCTCGATCGCCGCCGCAGCGTGGCGAGCGAGTCGGCCAGCAGCGCCGGCTCGCCGGTATCGTAACCGTCGCTCACGACGATCACACCGGTACGCGAATGGACCAGGCGCGCTCCGTGATCGCGGTTGAAGTCCCGCAGGCTTTCACCGATTCGCGTGCCGCCGGCCCAACCGATTGCCAGCAGGTGCAGCCTCTCCTGCGATCGCCACGGATCGGGATCGCTCAAGGCCGCTCCGACGTCGGTGAGGCGCGTGTGGAAAATGAAGCAGTGCACATCGGCCAACTCGCCGCACAGCGCTCTCGCGAGCCGCATGTAGAAAAAGCTGTAGAGGCTCATGGATCGGCTCACGTCCACCAGCAGCACCAGGCGGGGGCGCACGCGGCGCCGTTCCCTCCACGCGAGGCGGATCGGCGTGCCGCCGCTGGCCACGCTGCGCCGTATGGTTGCCTGCAGGTCGAGGCGCCGGCCGTGATGATGGGTGGTTTCACGACGCAGAAGGAGCGGCCTCATTCGTTTGGCGAAACGCCGCATCAGCGCCTCGATCTCGTAGGCCTGCTCCGCCTGATTCAGCTCGCGAAAGTCGGTGGCAGCGAGGGATTCTTCGCGGCTGGCTCCGTGCCTGAGAGAGCCTTCATCAACCTCGCCGGCGACCGGGTGGCCGGTGCCGGGCGAAACGTCGCGTTCAGCGCCGGCGCGTCCCGCATCGGCCGCGTCGCTCGCGCCGCCGGCTGCGCTGGCGCTCTGGGCAAATAGGCTCCTGTTCGGCGGCAGGAAATAGGCATCGAATAGACGATCGAAGCGCCGCCACTCGTCGCCCCGGCCGCACAGCAGGGCCTTCAGGCTCCAGCGCAGTACCTGCGGGTCAAGAATTCCCATTTTTGCGCCCGCGTCGAGCACCGACACCGCGTCGGTACCGCCCACGCCGAAGCCGTTCGCGCGCAGGAATCCGGCAAAGCCGGTGAGCCGCGTGCGCACCGTCGCGGTCAATTCCACGGCGAAGGCTGCTTCATCCGTCAACATGTGGCCGCGATCCGCGCGACCACGTCGCGGGTAAACCCCGCCCGATCGCCGCGGGTCTTGATCAGAGCGCTGAGTGTTTCGAGAATGCGCTCGGCACCGTCGTCGTCGATCACGGAAATTCCCATGCGCAGCAGGGCCGCGGTCCAGTCCAGGGTTTCCGCGATGCCCGGTTTTTTTTGCAGCTCCATGCGACGCACGCTTTGCACAAAGTCGACCACCTGGCGCGCCAATTGTCCGGCGGCCTGAGGCGCCCTGATTTCCACGATCGCCAATTCCTTGGCGAACGCGGGATAGTCGATGTACTGGTACAAGCAGCGGCGGCGCAGCGCGTCGGACAGTTCACGCGTGCCGTTCGAGGTGATGATGACCAGCGGTCTGGTAACGGCGCGCATGGTGCCGAGCTCTGGAATCGACATCTGGAAGTCCGACAACAATTCGAGCAGGTAGGCTTCGAACGCCTCGTCGGCGCGATCCACCTCGTCAATCAACAGCACCGGCCGTTCGGCGCAACTGATGGCCTCGAGCAGCGGGCGCTTCAATAGGTAGCGCTCGGAAAAAATGTCCTGCTCCTTGACGGAGGTCGGGCGCTGATCCTGTTCCAGAAGCTTGATTGCCAGCAATTGCCGCTGGTAGTTCCATTCGTACATCGCGGTGTGCACATCGAGGCCTTCGTAGCACTGCAGGCGAATCAGTCGCGCGCCCTGTGTGAGCGCGAGCGCCTTGGCCGTTTCGGTCTTACCGACGCCGGCGTCGCCCTCCAACAGCAGCGGCCGGCCGAGTTCCAACATCAAGAGCAGCGCAGCCGCCAGCGGTGCCTCGGCCACATAGCCGGCCTCTTCGAGCCGGCGCTGCAGGTCGAGAATCTCGGGCATGCTTTTCACAAACGGCTCATGCAGCCCGTTTGGAGAATAGGCCGCGCAGCCAGTCTTTTAAAAGTGTCCACCCGAGCGTGACGGCATTCAGCGGCCGGGCCGGTGGCAGGGGATTTGGCGCCTGAGAAGACGTCGCGCCGCCGTCTCGGGGTGCAGGCGCCGCTCGCAACGCCTGCAATGTGCCGACCTGGGCCGCGAAGTTGTCGGCGAACTGCTTCAGTATCTGATCGGCGACCGTGCTCATCATACGTCCGCCGAAGACAGCCGCCTTGCCGCTCATCGACAATTCGCTCATGCCGACCAATGTGCACAGGCCCGCGTCGGTCGCCTCTATGCGGGCGGTGAGGTTCATGGAGGCGCCGGAACTGCCGGTGCTATCGGTTCCCTTGCCGAGCAAGCGCAGTGATCGGGCGCCCGCGTTGACATCGGTCATCTGCACCTCGCCCCGGAAGGACATCGTGGCCGGACCCACCTTGGCGGTGACCGTCCCCTTGTACCGGTCCGCGTCGATGCGTTCGGTGATTCTCGCCCCGGGCATGCAAGCGGCAACCGCCTCGATGTTCTGCAGGAATTCCCAGGCAATCTCTGCGGAGCACGGCAGCGGATAGGTCTTGTCGATCTGGACCTTCATCGCCTATCGATGCCGAGCGCCTTGCATTGTTGCCACACCCGGAATGCGGTGTGCGGCATGTCCATGTGGGTCACTCCCAGATGCGCAAAGGCATCCACGACCGCGTTCGAGAAGCATGGGATGCCGCCGACGTGGGGCGATTCCGCCACGCCCTTTGCGCCGATCGGATGATGCGGAGAAGGAGTGACGGTGTGATCGGTTTCCCAATGCGGCGTCTCCACGGCCGTGGGCAAAAAGTAATCCATGAAGCTGTTGCCGAGGTGGTTGCCGTTCTCGTCGAACGGGATTGCCTGACCAAAGGCCACGGCAAAGGCTTCGGTGAGACCGCCATGGATCTGGCCCTCGATGATCATCGGGTTGATTCGCGTTCCGCAATCGTCCAGCGCGTAGAAACGTCGAACCTTGGTCTCGCCTGTAAACCGGTCGATATCGACGACGCAGACATAAGCGCCGAACGGGTATGTGAGGTTGGGCGGATCGTAGTATTCGGTTGCATCCAATCCCTGCTCCATGCCTGACGGCAGGTTGGAGGTGTGCGCCGCCATGGCGATCTCCTTCATCGTCTTCGCCTGGGCTGGATTGCCTTTGACCTTGTATCGATCGACCTCCCATTCCAGATCGCCTTCGCCCACCTCGAGCAAGTGAGCGGCGATCTTCTGCGCCTTGGCGCGGATCTTGCGCGCGGCCAACGCGGCGGCGGCACCACCGACCGGGGTGGATCTCGAACCCCAAGTGCCGGCGCCGTACGGCGCTTTGTCGGTATCCCCTTCCTCGATTTGGATCTCGTCCGAAGGCAATCCCAGCTCGGTGGCGATGATCTGGGCATAGGTCGTCGCGTGGCCCTGGCCCTGACTCATCGTGCCCAGTCGGGCAATGGCGCTGCCGGTGGGATTGACGCGGATGTCGCAGCTGTCGAAAAGCCCGATGCCCAGGATGTCGCAGACCTTGGTGGGCCCTGCACCCACGATCTCCGTAAAGGTGGAAATCCCGATTCCCATCAGCTCACCCTTGGCGCGTTTTTCTGCCTGCTCGCGGCGCAGGCCCGCGTAGTCCACCGCCTTCAATACCTTATCCAGCGCAGCATGATAATTTCCGCTGTCCATCGTCCATCCGAGGCTCGTGGTGTAGGGAAACTTGTCGGCCTTGATGAAATTGCGGGCGCGGATCTCGGCCTTGTCGATCCCGAGCTTCTGTGCCAGCACGTCGATCATCCGCTCGATGAGGTACACCGCTTCGGTGACCCGCAGCGAACACCGGTAGGCCACGCCGCCGGGGGCCTTGTTGGTGAATACCGCATCGACACGGCAATAGGCCTTGGGAATATCGTACGAGCCGGTGCAGATGCTGAACAGCCCCGCCGGCAACTTGGTGGCCGATACATGGGAATTGAACGCGCCGTGATCGGCTAGCGCGGCAAAGCGCAAGGCCTTGATCCGGCCGTCTTTGTCGGCCGCCAGTTCGCCGATGCCGTGATAGTCGCGGGCGAATCCGGTGGTCGAGATATTGTCGATGCGCGACTCGATCCACTTGATCGGAACCCCCGTCACGATCGACGCCACGATGGCGATGACGTAGCCCGGGTAGATCGGAACCTTGTTGCCGAAGCCGCCACCGATGTCCCCGGAGATGATGCGGATCTTGCTTTCAGGAATGCCGGACAGCATCGCCACCACGGTTCGGACCAGGTGTGGAGCCTGCGAGGTTATGTAGACCGTCAATTGACCGGTGACCTTGTCGAAGGACGCCACACATCCGCACGTCTCCAGCGGACAGGGATGCACGCGAGGATTCAAGATCTCCTCTCTCACGGTCACCGCCGCGTTGGCAAATACCGCATCCGTGCCCTGCTTGTCGCCCGCTTCCCAGGTGAATATGTGATTCGGGTGAGTGCGCTTGCCGTGGCCGACCTCGTCCTTGTCGGCGATATCTTCGCGAATGATCGGGGCGTCGGGAGCCATGGCCTTGTGCGGATCGACGATGGCGGGCAATTCCTCGTAGTCCACTTCCACCGCATCCGCGCCATCCGCGGCGCAATAACGGTCGCGGGCGATCACCATCGCGACCTCCTGCATCTGGAAGCAGACCTTCTTGTCCGCCAGCACCGCTTGCACGTCGCCGCCGATCGTCGGCATCCAATGGAGCTTGACCGGCTTCAGGTCATCGGCGGTGAGCACCGCTACGACTCCCGGCACGGCCAGGGCCTTGGTCTTGTTGATCGATTTGATGCGTGCGTGGGCGTAGGGGCTGCGCACCATGGCTCCAAACAGCATGCCCGGCAGCTTGATGTCATCCACATAAGTACCCTTGCCGCGGATGAAGCGTGCGTCCTCCTTGCGCAATCGGGAGCTGCCCAATCCCTGAAGCTTGGCCTCGCGCTCGAGCGATTCGGTTGTAGCAGTCATCGCGAAAACTCCCCTTGAGTTAGGTTCCAGTGCGTGCCAACGACATCTTGTTTGCGGCGTACTGCACGGCCTTGACGATGTTCTGGTAGCCCGTGCAGCGGCACAGGTTGCCCGCCATCCAGTAGCGGATTTCCTCTTCCGAGGGACTGGGATTTTCCTGGAGCAGACGGTAGGCGCGTGTGATCATCCCGGGCGTGCAGAAACCGCACTGCAGCCCATGTTCCTGCGTAAATCCTTCCTGCAGCGCGTGCAACACGCCGCCCTGTTCGAATCCCTCGACCGTGAGCACCTTGGCATCCTGACATTGCACGGTGAGCACCGTGCAGGACTTGACCGACATGCCGTTGAGATCGACCGTGCACGCCCCGCAATGCGAGGTCTCGCAACCGATATGCGGACCGGTATGCTGGAGTCGCTCGCGCAGGGTATGGATGAGCAGCTCACGCGGCTCGGCGACCACATCGACATCGGCGCCGTTCAGTGTGAACGATATTGTTTGTTTCTTGACCACCTTTCGGCCCCCCTTGTATCGAATCAATGTCCGGCGCGCGCGCGCGCCGCGCGCAATGCCCGCCGGGTCATCTCACCGCTCATCGCGACCTTATATTCCACATCTCCACGCTGATCGGCAGCCGGATCGCAGATGCTCATCGCAAGCCGTGCAGCCTCGGCGATTGAAGCATCATCCAGCCTCCTGCCCCGCAGAGAGTCTTCGGCGGCGCGCGCCCTCATCGCGCAGGCGCCGGCGTTCGTGAGCGCAATCGCCACCTCCTGAACGCTCTCGCCCTTCATGCGCAGCGTGACGGCAGCCGCCGCGGTTGCAAAATCCCCGATCTTGCGTTTGAGCTTGGAGTAGGAGTAGCCGCTGTTCGGCGCAGGCACCGGGATGCGTATTTCGGTCATGATTTCGCCCGGCTGCAATAAAGTGGCGTAGCTGCCGACGAAGAAGCCGTCGGCCGGCACCACGCGCTCGCCCGATGAGCCCTTGAGGACGAATGTTGCACCCAGAACCAGCATCAGTGCCGGGTGATCATTGCCCGGGTCGCCATGTGAAATATCACCCCCGATCGTTCCCTTGTACCGCACCTGCGGATCGGCGATCAGGCGCGCGCCCTCGACCAGCAACGGACACTTGTCCTGCAGCAGTTTGGACCAGATGATCTCATTTTCCGTGGTCATCGCGCCGATGCGCAGCGTGCCGCCTTCTTCGCGTATGCCCTTGAGTTCGCCGATTCTGCCGAGATCGATCAGATGCCCGGGCTGGGCAAAGCGCAGTTTCATCATCGGCAGCAGGCTGTGGCCGCCGGCGAGCAACTTGGCTTCGTCGCCGAATCGCTCCAGCAGGCCGAGCGCGTCGGAAACACTCTTTGGCGCGTGATATTCGAATTCGCGGGGGATCATGGGTTGCTCCTCTATTCGGCCATTTCCTGGGCCGCCGGCAATTCGAGTTGCCAGCCCGTGCGGCGTTCCAGCCACTGCACATCCTCGAGTGTGTCGAGGTCGGTAATGAAGCGGGCATTGCTTGTTTCGTACACACTGACAAGTTCGGGACGACTCTCGATCAGGTGACGGCAGGCCAGGTTCGTGGCGCTGGCGAGAATCTGCGCTTGCGCCACCTCGTCGAGTAAAATGGGGTTGCCGCGCTGCCCATCCACGACCGGCACCACCACATGACCCGCCGCGCGCTTCTTGAAGGCCCCGATCAGCTCGGTCAAATCGCCTGCACCAATGAGCGGCTGGTCAGAAGGCATGATGAACACCGCGTCGAAGCTCCCCGTCAGCGCGCCGAGCCCTGCTCTCACCGAGCCCTCCTGGCCCTGCGCATGCGCCTCGTTGTGCACGAGCGTTATCGAGAAGCTCTGCACCTCTCTCTCGACCGCCTTGCGCGCGTGCCCGGTCACGACGACCACCTCGTCAACGCCGGCACCACTGAGGGCGACGAGCTGCCGGCTGATGAGCGGCACTCCCCGAAGTCGAATGAGCGGCTTCGCCACGCCGCCCATGCGCCGACCTTCGCCGGCTGCGAGCAGCACCGCGCCGATGCGCAGCCTTGGGTACAGTCCGCCGCCTTGTTTAAGCAAGCATCCCATAATTGCGAATCCCAACAGCCTGCGTCGTGAAGACAGGTGCGTGCATGCCGGTCACCCGGTTTTGCCTAAGCCCCGGAAAAAAGTATACGCGCATATCGTGATGGGATGCAGTAGCCAGAAAATCAATAACTTGCGGAATCAAGTTAAAGATATCTTGTGCCGGACCGGCTCATTGCAGGGTGATATCGCCGCTGAATTGGACGTTCAGCTTGAGCCCCGCAACCTCGAGGGTCATTTTTGCGGGAAATGTTTCGGCGCCCGTAATCGCGCCGGTGGCGGCGGCTTTGGCAACCGCCTGCTCTATCTGCCGCTGCGAATTAATGCCGACCGTTTTAAGGAACTTGCGTATGCTGATATTTAACGCTTCTTCGTTCATTGGAAATTTCTCCTGATTCCGGGAATTGGGCGATTTTTTGTCGCAATCGGTCGGCCGTGTGCAACTTACTACAATGTTCACCGGGGCTGCCCTTAAGATTCATGCAAAATCCGGGCGCGCCGAAACTCCGAGGCCAACTCATCTGATTCCGACGATTCAAATTTTGCTGCTGCTGCTGATCGTGATAGCCGCCGTTGCGGTCGCAGCGGCACGACTGCGGATTCCGCCGGCGATTCTCCTGGTGCTCACCGGCGTCATCCTGGCGCTCATCCCCGGGCTGCCGACCGTGAAGCTGGCCCCGGAATTCGTCTTGCTGATCGTACTGCCGCCCATCATCTATTCGTCGGCGGTGGCGATGAGTTGGCGCGAGTTCAAATTCAATATGCGCCCCATTTCGCTGCTGGCGGTGGGGTGTGTCCTGTTCACCGCCATTGCGGCCGCGGCGGTGACCCATTGGTTGTTGGGTTTCTCATGGCCGGTGGGGTTCGTGTTGGGGGCGATTGTTTCGCCGCCGGATGCCGTGGCACCGCTGTCCATCGCACGCAGAATGCATCTACCGAGACGCCTCGTCGTGATCCTCGAGGGCGAAGGCCTGGCGAATGATGCCAGTGCGCTCATCCTGTATCGGTTCGCGGTGGCGTCCGTCAGCTTTAGCGTGTTTTCGTTCGGTCAGGCCGCCGGCATGTTTGCGGCCATTATTTGCGGGGAAATCCTGTGGGGCATCGGCGTGGGCTGGCTCATGCTGCGATTGCGCCGTTGGGTTAAGGATCCGAGCATCGAGGTCATGCTCTCGATCATCACGCCGTTCCTGGCTTACTGGCCGCCCGACTACCTGGGAGGTTCCGGCGTGCTCGCCACTGTGACCGCCGGGCTCTATATCAGCTGGAACGGCCTCAAGCTGATCAGTGCGGCGACGAGGTTACAGGGCATTTTCTTCTGGGATTTCCTGATTTACCTGACCGAGGGATTTGTCTTCCTAATAACCGGTCTGCAGGCGCGACCACTGATTGCGGGCATCCGCGGCGAATCGTTGTCCGATCTGGCCCTATCGGCCGCCGTCGTCTGCGCGGTGGTCATCATGGCGCGTTTCGTGTGGATGTTTCCTGCGACGTATCTTCCGCGCTGGCTGATCCCGTCGGTTGCACGCGCCGATCCCGCGCCGCCCTGGCAATGGCCTTTTGCACTCGCGTTCACCGGTGTCCGCGGGACAGTCTCGCTCGCAGCGGCGCTTGCAATTCCCATCACGACCGAGAGCGGGGAACTCTTTCCCGATCGCGATCGGATCCTTTTCCTCACGTTTTCGGTCATCCTGGTGACGCTCGTGGGCCAGGGTTTGATGCTGCCCGCGGTGATCCGTGGCCTCGGACTCGCCAACGCGGGCCGCCGCGAGCGTCACGCCGACCGAGTCGAGGAATTCGCGGCCCGCCGGCTGGCCATTGAGGCGGCTATCCAACGACTCGAGGAACTTGTCGAACAGCGTGAGCCGACGGAAGGATTCGTTCGGTCGCTGCGCGCACGGCTCCGCGATCGGTTAAGGGCTGTCGAGCACCGCGGCGACGGCGACGACGGACATCGGCGGCTCATCGAACTGCACGACGAGATTGAATTTCTGCTGATTGCCGCCGAACGACAGCAGATCAACGATCTGTATCGAAACGGCAAGCTGAAGGACGAGGCGAGGCGCCGAATCGAGCGGGAACTCGACCTGCGAGAGGCGCAACTGACCAATGTTCGGGCCGATGAGTGAGCCTGGCGGGTTCAATTCCTGATGCGGCAGGGATCATGACCGCGGCGCAACCGGCCCAGCTAGGACGCCGAGGCCTTGCGAAAGGTGGTCCACGCGGCCGCGGAAAACACCAGCACATTGGCGACGATGACGGGCGATGCCTTGATCAGCACGCCATAGGTCACCCACAAGAGGGCCCCGAACATCTGCACGCCGCGGAGCAAGGAGGGGCGAGAGAAGAAATACGAGGCGACGAACACCGCGGTGGCCGTCCATCCCAGATATTCAGCCCCGATTTGCGTCATGCCGCCTCAGCTTCCCCCGGCGCACTGGTCGCAGGCATTTCGCTGATCGTCACGCGATCGGTTCGCTCCTTCTCCCACTCGTTCAGGGTCAAGCCATAGGACTCGAACAAGGTCCGGATGTCCCCCGTGCGCCAGTGAAGCAATTGATCGAGAATCGGCACCATGATGCTGAAGGCGTTGTCGCTGATCACGGTGCTCTTGGCAATCCGCGCAAGTTGCTTGTTTTCGGATACCGCAATCGTGAATCCGTCGCGGTTATTGACGTGCAGCATGACGTGAATGTCCGAGCTGCCATCGCCGACGTAAATCATGCGGTCCGGCGTGATGGCCAACCGCCGCTCGAGCTCCTCGATAACCGCGACCTTGCCGTAGCCGGCGGGCACGCGCTTGATGGCACGCACTTCGCCCGACGTTGCGTCGAATTCCAGTTCGGTCCCATATATGTGTTCGGGGGGCACTACACCGGCGAGCGCCGAAACCACGATTTCGCGCGGCGCCGCGGATATCACGAAGAAGGAAAATCGATAGACTTCGGTGCCGCGGTTCAAGAAATCGACCAGCGCCGGAATCGCACTCTTGAGGCGCACGCGGCGGCCGGCTTCAACCAGATGCTCGCGGCGAACGCCGCGGAATTCCGGATCGTGCCGGATCAAATAGGTCAGTTCGCCACCCTGCTGCACGAGATTGCTGCTGGCAAGCCCGGCAACACGGTCCTCGAACCCGGATATGCCCAGCAGCTCGCTCAATACGAGTCCCGAATCCTTGAAACTCAGAGTTTGGTCGAAATCTGAGGCCAACAGATAATGTTTACGCGGCG
The DNA here is from genome assembly GCA_963758145.1 of uncultured Gammaproteobacteria bacterium. Classification (GTDB taxonomy): domain Bacteria; phylum Pseudomonadota; class Gammaproteobacteria; order Steroidobacterales; family Steroidobacteraceae; genus Bog-1198. The sequence goes on along the minus strand of CAVWUK010000004.1, from coordinate 448,827 downwards.
TTTCCGCCATTGGCGTAGGGACTGCCATCAGATGGTCTTCACAACCAACACGACGGTGACGAGCGCCATTGCCGCCAGCAACAGGTTGTGGCCCAGGCGTGCAAGAATTCCTACCATGACAAACCTCCTACGTTTGCACTGCATTAAATCGAAACGATCCAGTGGGGTGCCGGGCAATTATGGAGATATATCTAGGCTTCTCAATGAACTCTTCGTGACAATCCGATAATTTGCTTTAATTATTAAAATCAATAACTTATAGGCATAATTTTGCTTCGGATTCCGCCGTAATTCCTTGACATTTCGGATTTGATGCTGCGGAGCACACTTTTACGGCTTGTTTTTGCATCGCAAGAAGCCGGCCTATTGGGTCAGCGTGAAATAACCCACCTTGTCATTCGAAGGGGATCCGTACCACATCCGCCCTTGCGCATCGCGGAAAAGCTCTCGAATGGTGTTTTCGGAATGCGGGAAGGGATATTCGACCGTCTTGCCTGTTTTGGGATCAAAGCGCCCGAGGACATCCATGTTGTACGAGGCATACCAGATCTGATTTTCCGCATCGATACCCAGACCATAGGGAGTCGGCTCCGGGCCGGGTAATTGGTATTCCGTGAACTTCTGAGTCTTGGGATCGAATCGCCCCAATTTCCCCGCATTGAATTCGCCGAACCAAACGATTCCGTCGGCATCGATCTGCATGCGTCGCGGGAAGCACTTTGGCGTCGGCGGAGTCCAAAGGGACACTTTCAGCGTCTTCCAATCCACCATGCCGATCTGGCTGGTATCGGGCCGGGTAAACCAAATATTGCCGTTACTGTCTTCCTTTACATCGTAGGTGGCGGCTATTTCCTCGAAGCGGGTAAATTTCTTGGTCTTGCGTTCGAACCGGGTCAGCGGATTGCCGGAGGCCCAGACATTGCCGTCGGGATCGAAGCGCAGGGTGTGCTTGGATCCCGCGCTGTAGCCGAGTTTGCCCGGAGTATACGCATCCTGAAATTCACTGATCTTCTGCGTACGCGGATTCCATTCTCCAAGCTTGTTTGCCCCCTGCTCGGTGAGCCAAACCGACCCATCCGGCGCCGGCACCGCGGAGTGCACGGCGGCGGTGCCCATATTCGGAACCGGATAATCCTGCATTGCGCCGGTTTTGGGATCGAGGCGGGTAATCTTATTGGCGACGCCGAAATTGGGAATCCAGAAATCGCCGTTCGTGTCCGGAGCGGCGCTAAAGGGCATGCGGCTGAAGGAGGGCATGTCATATTCGACGAAAGTGATATTCATGGCCTCACTGCCGATCGGCCGCACGGTGTCCTTGTATCCCGGTGCGTCCTGCGGGGATCCCGGCAGCACCGAGTGCTCGCTGAACAGACCGGTCAAGTAAGCCGCAATTTCATCCACCTGCTGATCATTGAGCCGATCAGCCAAACCGAATTTCATGGCGGCCTGCATATACCGGACGCGACCCAGCCAGCCCTCGGCATCGTGCTGCACCGATGCCATGCGGGTTTGAAATCCGTGGCACGTGAAACAAGTCGAAAAAAGCTTGTCCTTGACCGGTGATGCGGGCCACAGTTTGCCGGCCTGGTAAATGGATAGTTCATTCCACCGCACCGGTGCTTTACGCAGCGACAGATCGAAAGTGGCGCTCTGGTCGGCGGTGAGCTTCACGTCGGCGAGCGGGTCGCCGAGGTAGCCCGTGATTTTGGTCGATAGCCTGTAATCCCCCGCCGGAAGTCTTTGCAGGAGGTAGCGCCCGCGACCGTCCGACAGCACCATGAAGGTCGCGTTGATCTTCTTGTTCTGTGCTTGTACGAAGACGCCTTCAAGCGCCGCACCCTCGGGGCCCTTGACCGTGCCGCTGATCGTCGCTCCATGGCTGACCGAGCCGCAGCAGGTAACCAGAGTCATCAGAGTCAGGAACGTGTTCCGTGGGTTCATGGCGTTTTCTTATTTAAGGGCCGGGCGTTGCGCTGACCTGTCATCATGCGCACGGGGATCCGTGAAATCAATGGGCACAATCTCGGGGAACCCGGCGACACGGTCCTTATCCAAATTATTAATGGACGCAGCCGCGCGGGAGGATCGTCGAACGTGCGCGATGCTATGCCGCGGGGGTGGAATGCGGCGGCGTAGGTTGTGGGACGTTTTCCGGCTGCATCTGGGTGTCGGCGGGCGTATGCAGCAGGGCTTCACCCGCGCATCCCTCGACCACGGCCGATAACAGCTGCACGCTTTGCGCCGCGACGCGAACGGTCCCCTGATCGATCGGCTGATCGACCATGCTCAAATCCGCCGTATCGACGCGCATCCGCCACGCAAACAGCGGCTGCGGCAATTGAAAGATCTGATCGTCGTTCGTGTTGTTGGCGAGCAGCAGACACAGCTCGGTCTGCCGATCGTCCAGGCGTTGCGCCCGCCGTACGCAAAGCTGCCATCCCTCCCACGTCTGCCAGTCCTCGGGCCGCATGGTGTCGCCGTTTTCATCGAACCATTCGATATCCCGCACCTGCGCCAGCGGCTCGAGCTGACCGTGTTGAAAATAGCGACAGCGCAGCGAGGTCAGCTCGCGCCGCAGACCGATCAGGCGCGTGACGAACGCCACATGGGCCTGTCCCGCCGGAGATTGTGCGAGTCTCCAGTCATACCAGGACAGCGGCGAGTCCTGGCAGTAGGCATTGTTGTTGCCATGCTGGGTGCGCCCGAATTCATCGCCGCCGAGAAGCATCGGCGTGCCATGCGAGAACAACAGCGTGGCAAGCATGGCGCGCGCCACCCGTTCGCGCTGTCCGAGCACCTGGGCGTCGTCCGTCGGCCCTTCGACGCCCCAGTTGTTGCTTGCGTTCTGGCTGTCGCCGTCGCGATTGTCCTCGCCATTGGCCTCATTGTGCTTCTGGTTGTAGCTGACCAGATCCATGAGCGTAAAGCCGTCGTGAGCCGTGATGAAATTGATCGAGGCCCACGGTCTGCGGCGCTCGTGGTCGAACAGGTCGGCCGACCCCTGCAATCGGGCCGCGAGCGCGCCGCGCAGCCCCGAATCCCCGCGCCAGAACTTGCGCACGTCGTCGCGATACCTCGCGTTCCACTCCGCCATGCCGGCGGGATGATTGCCGAGTTGAAAGCCACCCGGCCCGATGTCCCAGGGTTCCGAGATCAGCTTGACGCGCGATAAAGTTGGATCCTGCATCAAGGCGTCGAAGAATCCCGCGCCCGGATCGAAGCCATGCAGCTCGCGGCCTAAAGTGACGCCGAGATCGAAGCGAAAGCCATCGATGTGATACTCGTCGACCCAATGACGCAGCGAATCGAGGGTCAATTGGATGACGCGCCGGTGCGAGAAATTGACCGTATTGCCGCAGCCCGTGTCATTGACGCAATAGCGCGCGTTGTCCGCTTGCAGCCGGTAGTAGATGGCGTTGTCCAACCCGCGCAGGCTCAAGGTCGGGCCGCGCTCGCTGCCTTCGCAGGTGTGATTGTAGACGACGTCGAGCAGCACCTCGATGCCCGCGGCGTGCAGCGCCTTGATGGCGGTCTTGAGTTCCGCGGGGTCGCCATCCGACAGATAGGCCGGCTCGGGCGCGAAATAGCCCAGGGTGTTGTAGCCCCAATAGTTGACCAGGCTCCGCTCGACCAGAGGCCGGTCGTGCACGAAAGAGAATATCGGCAGTAATTCCAGCGCGGTCACCCCGAGACCGCGCAAATGGGCGATGGTTCGCTCGTGGCCGAGCGCTGCCGCGGTGCCGCGCAGCGGCTCCGGAATGTCTTGGAGGCGCATGGTCAGTCCGCGCAGATGCGCTTCATAGATGACCGAGTCGGACCAAGGGATTCGCGGCGGCCGGTCATCGCCCCAATCGAATGAGTCGGCGGCGATGACGCCCTTCGGCACGAATGGCGCGCTGTCGCGCCGGTCGTACGACAGATCCGCGCGCGGTGAGCCGATGCGGTAGCCAAAGAGCGCATCGTTCCAACGCAAGGCGCCGGCAATACGGCGCGCATAGGGATCGAGCAGCAGCTTGTTGGGATTGAATCGGTGACCTTGGTCGGGTCTATAGGGACCCTGCGCGCGGTAGCCATAGATCTGTCCCGGCGCCACCTCCGGCAAATAGCCGTGCCACACGCCGTCGCTGCACTCGGGCAGCGCGACTCGCCGCAGCTCGCGCCGCCCGCTCGCATCGAATAGGCACAGCCGCACCGTGTCGGCATGCTCGGCAAAAACGGCGAAATTGGTGCCGCGACCGTCCCAATGGGCTCCGAGGGGACCGGGGGCGCCCGCCGTGATCGCCGTGCCTGCCGCATCATCCATTGTGGCGCAGCACCACCGTGGCAAGGGGAGGCAGCGTCAATTCGAGCGAGAACGGCTGGCCGTGCGAGCCCTCCGCATTCGCTTGCACCCCGCCGCCATTGCCGAGATTCGAGCCGCCGTAAATTTCGGAGTCGGTGTTGAGGATTTCCTGCCAGTAGCCTGCGCGCGGCACGCCGAAACGATAACGATGGCGCGGGACGGGTGTGAAATTGCAGATCACGACCACCGTTCCCGTACCCGGACCGCCGTTGCGGCAGTAGGCATAGACGCTGTTGGTGTAGTCATCCGAGATCAGCCAGGAGAAGCCCGTATGATCGGCGTCGAGCAAGTGCAACGCCGGCTCGTGGACGTACAGGCGGTTGAGGTCGACGACCAGGCGCTGCACCCCGCGGTGCAGCGGGTGATCGAGCGCCGGCCAATCGATTTGACCGTCGTGATTCCATTCCCAGTCCTGCCCGAACTCGCCGCCCATGAACAGCAGCTTCTTCCCGGGCTGCGTCCACATGAAGCCGAAGTAGGCGCGAAGATTGGCAAAGCGCTGCCACGTATCGCCCGGCATGCGTCCGATCAAAGAGCCCTTGCCGTGCACGACCTCATCGTGCGAGAGCGGCAGTACGAAGCGCTCGGAGAATGCGTAGAGGAGCCCGAACGTCATGTCGTGGTGATCGTAGGAGCGGTGCACGGGGTCATGGGACATGTAGCGCAGGGTGTCGTGCATCCATCCCATGTTCCATTTGAACGAAAATCCGAGCCCGCCGTAGTGCGTCGACTGGGTGACGCCGGGCCAGGCGGTCGACTCCTCGGCGATCGTCAGGACGCCCGGGTGACGTTCGTGTATCGCGTCGTTCAAGTGCCGCAGGAATTCGATCGCTTCGATGTTTTCGCGTCCGCCATAGCGATTCGGAATCCACTGTCCTTCGCCGCGCGCATAGTCACGATAGAGGAGTGAGGCGACCGCATCGACGCGCAAACCATCCGCATGATAGCGCTCGATCCAATGCAGTGCGCTCGAAATCAGGAAGCCGTGCACTTCATGACGCCCCAGGTTGTAGAGCGCGGTATTCCACTCGGGTTGAAATCCCTCGCGCGGATCGGCATGTTCGTAAAGCGGCGTGCCGTCGAATCCCGCAAGCCCGTGCGTATCGGTTGGAAAGTGGCCGGGCACCCAGTCCAGGATCACAGCGAGACCCGCACTGTGGCAGCGGTCGACGAAACGCGCGAATTCCGCCGGGCTCCCGTACGGCGCGTGCGGCGCGAATTGACTCAGCACCTGATAACCCCACGAACCGCCGAACGGATGCCCCATCATCGGCAGCAGTTCGACATGGGTGAATCCGAGTCCTGTGACATACGGTATGAGCTGGTCGCCGAGTTCCGCCCAATTCAACGCGCGCCACGCCTCATGCGGCGGGCGCCGCCAGGAGCCGACGTGCACCTCGTAGATCGAGATCGGCGTGTGCGAGGGGTGGGCTCGCGCGGCCCGGGTCTCGAGCCACTTCGAATCCGTCCAGGAGAACGGCGCGGGATCGGCGATTACGGAGGCCGTACGCGGCGGAAGTTCGACCTCGAGCGCGATCGGATCGGCTTTAAGCGGCAGCAGGCCGTGCGGTCCGATGATCTCGTACTTGTAGACGGTGCCAATCGGTAATCGCGGAATGAACAGTTCCCAAACGCCGGCCTCGACGCGCTTGCGCATCGGGTGGCGGCGCCCGTCCCAGCCGTTGAAATCCCCGACCACGGATACGCGTCTCGCATTGGGAGCCCAGACCGCGAAACGCACGCCGGGGATGCCATCGACGTTCATTACTTGAGCGCCGAGGCAGCGGCCGAGTTCCCGGTGAGTGCCCTCGGCGAACAGGTACAGGTCGAGATCCCCCAGCAGTACCCCGAAGCAGTACGGGTCTTCGGTCTCCTGCATCAGCCCGCCCGGCCAGTGGATACGCAGGCGATAGGGGGTGCCGGCGGGTATCCGACCGCAAAACAGGCCCGGCGCCTGCACCGCCCCCAGCTGCGCCAGCACCTTGCCGCCGGCATCCACCGCTTCAACGGCTTCAGCCGGGGGTACAAAGGCGCGCACCACGGTATCCCGGCCCGCAGGATGTGGACCCAAGAGCGCGAACGGATCGGTTGCCTGCCCCGCTGTGAGCGCATGGGCCTCGAATGGATCAATCAGCAGCGCAGGATCATCCTCGCGTTCGGTCCGGTCCGCGCCGGGGCTGCGCAGCGGCTCGGGTATTAGGGCATCACTGTGCATGGTTCCTCCGCAATTGTTTCGAAGCGGTATTTCGCGACAAATCCGCCGCCGACGCCATCCGTGGTTTCCGATATGGTAGCGCATGCATTTTCGGCCCATAGGGCCTCCGGCACCGCGGTAATCCCTTAGTGCGACTGATGCTGTTCTGCCGTAAATTGCCGGGGGCGGCGGCTCCGCCGGGGTTTGATCGATGTCATCGCGGCTTAATCGGTGAGTTAGGTTGCTTCCATGCAGGCCGAACTGGGCATGCCAGCCAGGGCGTTGGTCGATTTCGTGGTCCGCTGGGGCCTCGGATGGCGGTATATCCTGTCGCCTCAATTCCGGCGTCGAGTGCATGCGCGTTGGGCGGACCGGTCGAGAGCGGATGTGGCGATCGACGTCATCGCCTTGGTCACAGCGTTCCTGGCGTTCAATGGATTGATAGTGCTCACGGGTATGTGGCTCTACGGCGGAATCGCAGCGGCAAGGCTTCGACCGGCGGGGGTGTGATGGAAATCGGTGAAGTAAGGAGGTTCGTTCAATGTACAAGAAAATCCTGGTGCCCGTTGACGGCAGCGAAACCAGCTTGCTCGGACTTCAGCACGCGATTCGTCTCGCTAAGGATCAAAAAGCGAAGTTACGGCTGTTGCACGTTGTGCACGATTATTTGATAGCCGAGGGCCGCCACGCGATGGTTAACTCGAGCTATCTGCTGAAGGAGCTTCGTGCGCGCGGCCTGGCCATCCTGAACGAGGCGGCGACCCTGGCCCGCAAAAAAAATGTGGAGGCCGAGACTCAAACAATCGAAACCCTGATGGGACCGATCGGCGCGTCGATCGTGAAGTGCGCGGAAAAATGGCCGGCGGACCTGATCGTGCTCGGCACCCATGGGCGCAGAGGAATTCGTCGCCTCGTCATGGGGAGCGACGCGGAGTACGTGGTGCGCACCACGCCGGTGCCGGTGCTGCTGGTGCGTGGTACCAAAGCGAAGGATTAGCGCGAGGGCGATAGGCGGTCTATCCCTCCAAACCGGTCAGATCGGGCCCCCGTTGCTCCTCGATCTCGAGCAGCGCGCGCTCCATGGGAAGTTCGGCCCCGCGCGCCTCCACGCTGGCCTCCGGCATGCCGATGTCGTCAGATTCCAAGTCGTCATATGGTCCGACCCAGTCCTCCGGTTGTTCGCAGCTTTCGAGTCCCATGGTCGCCCATTCGTCCAACGATTTCTCTTCCAGAGCACCGTCCGCGTACTGTATGCCGATCGAATCGTCGTCCTCATTGACGCTGACGACTTGAAACATATCGCCTGTAAGCCGATCCACGTACCACTGTTCCGGTTCCGGGGTATTACGAACGTTCATTATTTGGCCTCCCGCGCCGCTGATGGGTCTTTGTGCAAGACTGGGCTCAGGCCGGCCGTTGCGAAATGCGGTGAACTACCTAGGCGGGTGCGTTCATTCGCGATGCCTTCCGGTACCTGCATCTGCCACGCGCGAATTGGAATTGAGATTCACTATGATTGCGCTTAATTTTAAGCGGCGCGCCATGGGAGCCGTGGCAACCGGGATTGGAAAGGAGTGATGTGATCAGCGAAGTGGAAGCACGAATTCACAAGGCCCTGGAGGCTCATCCTCTCGAGAAGATCGAAGGAGGATACCGCAGGATGCATGAGACCGGGTCGAGCACTCTGCGGCTGCTGCCCGCCAATGTCATTCGCGACCAATTGCATGTGGTGGCGGTCGCGGAAATCGATACAAAATACAATGCGGGATTGCCCCCGTTCAATGCGCTCGGTCTGCAAAGACTCAATGCGACCGCGGTGCATGGCGCGTATCATTTCAAGGACGGAAGATTGCGCCAGACCGCGCAGTATTCGATTTACTCGAACGAGCCTGCGTCGCATCTGGCGGCGCAGTGTATTCTGAATGCATTCGGCGCCCAGCTGCCGATCGGCCGATCCACCGCGCTCGCCGCTCTATCCCCCGCGGTGCTCGAGCAGCAGCGCGCTCACCACGGCATGCCCCGTCAATGGCCAAGACCCTTGGACGAGGAGTCCTTGAAAGCCGCAACGACCCTGCTGCAAGGGCGCGGCCTGGCCGCGTCCAACGATCAGAGCGCCGTCTGGGCGGAGTTCCCCTTGAGCGGCGACTGTGCGTCGAGGGCAATCGATCCGCAAGCTGAAACCGCATTGCTGCAAGTCACCGCGGCGGTGCCGCATCCGATCGCCGGGGCCGGATATCTTTCAACCATCACGCTGCCGCTCACGAGCACGCCGCCCAATTCCGCGGAGATCTGCCGCCGACTCAATGCGATGGAGCTCGAGCAAGTCGATTTCGTGCCGCGGCTTGGCGCATGGGGTCTGCACGGGCCGCACGATCTGCCGGGCTACTGCTGCTTCATGCCGTGCGCCGAACCATGGGGCGATTTGCATATCACCCTCATTTGGTGGGGCGTTATGCGCGCGGCATGGATCAGGGAGAAATTGTGGGCCGCAAAAACGGGTCTTCAGCTGCCGTGAGCCGCGCCGGTTCGCAGCGGCTTGCGTAACGGTTCCATTCCCTTGAATTCCACGAATTTCGTGGTCGTCGCCCACAGGTGGTCACCGTACAGAAACGGCTCGAATGCATCGGCGGCATCCATCGGCAGCGGGCGTATCTCGGCATCGGCGCGCGCCTCGTAGAAGAAGGGAATCGACATTCGTTCCCGCCCGGTGCCGATGACGCGATGTTCGGTTGCCGCGATGCGCGCGGCGCTCCACCTTTCGAGCACTTTGCCGAAATTCACCGCCAATGTGCCTTCGGCCGGCGGCACATCGATCCATCGCCCATCGCGGTGCCTCGCCTGCAAGCCCTCGATGCCGTCCTGCGCCAGCAGGGTGAGAAACCCCGAATCGACGTGCGGCGCTCCCGCCACGTAGTGTCGAGTGCCACGGTGCATCACCCACAGGCCGGGGTTCGCCTCGGCGGCTTGGTCGGTGTCGGTGCGCACCGGATAGCGGATCAGGCGCAGCGTCGACAGTCCCCGGTCGAACGCGTGATCGAAGAAATGCTCGGGAAGACTCATGCCGCGCGCGATGGCGCGCATCAGCGCCTGACTGGCATGCACCATGGCGTGGTAGTAGCGGGCCACCGAGTCGCGCCAACCCGGTAGCACATCCTCCGGGGGCAGCGGTGTCGCCTCCCGAAGCGGATCATCATTGCGCACGACGGCGGAACCATAGGCAACGTCCGGCCCGAGATCGATCCCCTCCTTATGGGTGAGAAATCCCTCCTGCGGAGGAAACCATCCCCGATACACATTCGCGTGCGATGAGTCGAATTTCTGACGCCACAGAGGCCGGACGTCTCGCTCGGGCAATTGAAACACGCGCAGCAAGTCCGCTCGCGATGGGCGGTCGATCGGCAGGCCCGCCGGGAGTCCTCGCGCCACAAAGAACCCGCAGCCTGCCGCCGCGTCCATGATTGCTTGGTCAGCCCGGTCCCGCGCCGCGCCCGGCGCACCGAACAGGGCCGAGACGTCGATGACGGGTATGGACCGGATTATTGGGCGGGCTTCCGGAATTTGAGTACGAAGTTGTCCGCTTCGCCGACGGCAAGGTAGCGGGCGCGATCCTTCTCGCCCTGCGACAAGGTGGGCGGCAGCGTCCACACACCGTCCACCCAATCCTTGGTGTCCTTCGGGTTGGCGTTGATTTCAGAGGAGCTGATCAGCACGAATCCCGCTTTCTTGGCGAGGGCAATCGCATAGTCCTCGCGCACGTAGCCGGTTGCGGCCTTGGGATCCTGCGGCTTGTCGGTGGGCCCCCGGTGCTCCTCCATCCCGAGTATGCCGCCCGCCTTGAGGGCTTTGAAGCATGCCGCGAGCGCCTGATCGGCGTATCCGCCATCCATCCAATTATGCAGATTCCGGAAGGTCACCACGAGGTCGGCGGATCCCGCCGGGGCGACGTCGAAGTGGCCGGGGCCAAGGGTGGTCTCATGAATCGTTCCAAGACGATCCTTCTGCGCGGCCATTCGCGAACGCCAGCGTGCGACCGACTTGTCTTCATCGGCATCGCCGGCCGGAGGCAGCGCCGCATAGTATGTTCCGTCCTTGGCAAGATACGGTCCCAGAATTTCGGTCCAGTAGCCGCCGCCGGGCCACAGTTCCACCACCGTCATATTCGGCGCAATGGCGAAGAAGGTCAGCTCCTCCGCCGGGTGCCGCGCCTTGTCGCGGGCCACGAAATTGGCGGTGCGGGCCGGATCGGCGATTGCCGAAGTCAGGGCGGGATCCGGCGTCGCTGCCATTGCGCCAATGCAGGCGCCGAGGGCGGCGAGGGCGGTTGAGACCTGCCCCAATCGAGAGAGTAATTTGTTCATCGGCATTATTCCTTGCCCGTCGTGAGCCCCGTGGCCATGCCGCTACTTTACCGGTGTATCGGCAACCGTACTAGCGCGAGAGCAGCGGGGTGACGATGCTCTCCAAGCTCTCGGCCGTCCACACCGGCTGCCTGTCCTTCCAGCCATCGTCGATCAATCGGCCGCGGCGATCGATCGTGAAACTTACCGGGATGTGCCAGATCCTTCCATATCCGGGCAAACTGGAGCTGGCCAGCAGGCCCACGGGGAAATGCAGCGAGCGTGCCGCGGCCCGCACCTTGCTCACGTCCTCCGGCGCATCCAAGCTGAATCCCAGCACCGTGAGACCCGCACCGGCATGCTGCGCCGCATAGGCCGAGAGCAATGGGAGTTCCTGGCGGCATGGGCCGCACCAGGTCGCCCAAAACGTGAGAATAACGACGCGGCCGGTCAAGCTGGAGGTCGCGATGCGCTCGCCATCGAGCGTCACCAGGATGGCTGGAGGCGCCGGCTGACCCACCCGCAGCGAGTTCTTCGCTCGGGCCCAACTTGGGAACAGCGGCTCGATCCCGATGGCGGCGGCACCGAGCAGCAATGCTCGGCGCGAAAGTTCAGAACGCATAGCTCAGATCCATCGTGGCGGTCCAATGTGGAAACAACTGATACCCGCTCAGATTGCTGTACACCGGCACCTGCACCACGGCGTAGACATAAAGCCCGTGCGTCGTGAGCGCGGTGAGACCCGGGCTGAGATAAGCCACTGTGCCGGCGGTGTCGGTGGTGTCGGCCAGCGCCCCCTGGTCAGGGGTTTTGTGCGATACGTTTACCTGCAGCTGCGGAATCCATTTCGGATCGGCTTCGTAGCGAAGACCGAAGCTCACCGTTTCGGCGTTTCCGGGACGGTAGTCGTTGCCGGGCTGATCTTGCTTTTCGGCAAGCGCAGATTGGAATTGGACCGTCGTGAAGGCATCGAAGTCCTGGCTGACCGCCTGATAGTGGTACGCGCCCACGATCAAGTCAGTGCTGCCGGTGCCTGCCTGCAGACTCGCATCGAGAGGAGTTCCCGCGTTCGGACCGTCATAGAATTTAACCGCGGTGCCATATTGCCCCATGGGCAGCTTCACTCCGAGTTGCAAGCCCAGATTGTGCGTGGGTAGCAGCCCTTGATAACTGCCGATGAGTTTGACATCCCCGAGATTCGAGACGCTCGCGCCGCTGATTTGGTCGGGTGCGGACTCCGAGGGTGTGTAAGGCGCCTGCTGCTGACCGTAGGTCCAGTGGCTGCGAGATACGTAAGGGACCAGCAGATTGAGGTTCCAATCCGCGTTGGGGCGATAGCTCACGCCCAGCAACCGACGTTCAATTCAGGCCGACGCGGGGGGTGCTCGAGCGCGATGTGCCCGTTTCGGCGAGACGCCCCATCGCAGGGGCGGGTCGGGCAGAGCTTGCGCAGGGATCTGTTCGGCAGGCTCAAATATGATGAGGTGGGTAATCGGTAACGGAGCGCCGCTCGCCGGCATGAACCCGAGCGGCACATAGCCAGCGTGGGCACCTGGATTCCACAGCTGCTTGGGTGGCGGGACCGCCGCTTGCGGCTGATTTGACCCTGGCGACCCTGCCGGCATATACTAAATGCGAATCGCTCTCATTCGCATTAAATAGCCCTCATCACATGCGGACACCGGCAATCCTAAGCCTCCTATTGCCGCTCCTCATGGCAGGGGAGGTGCACGCCGATGAAGCGACCGATTTGAGCCTTGCCCCGGTGGGCGGCAATCTCGCTGAGGTGGTCGTCGAGGCACAACGTCTGAGCGGCCCCGACGTTTCCGCGTCGGGCGCGGCGGTGTACGGCATCGAGGCGGAGGACATCGAGAATTTGCCGATGGGTACTCAAGCAGCCATCTCCGACGTCCTGGCGCAGATGCCCAGTGTCGCGATCGATCAAAATCAACAGATCCACATTCGCAACACCGAGGGGCCTCAATTTCAATACCAGATCAACGGCTTTCTCGTGCCGCTCGACATCAATACCAACCCGCCGTTCCTCTCCATGCTGAACACGCTGTTCGTCGATCGTTTGGATCTGCGGGTCGGCGTGCTGCCGGCTCGTTATGGTTACGCGACCGGCGGCGTCGTCGACGTGCAGTCGAAGGACGGCTGTCAGGCGCCCGGCGGTGAGTTCAGCGTCTTCGGCGGACAGCGTTCGACATTTTCACCGAGTATTGAGTATGCAGCCTGCGACGGCTCCCTCGCGAGCTATTTCAGTGCACGCGAAACCTGGAGTGACACCGCCTTCAGCAGCGCGACCCCGGGGCCGACTCCCCTGCACGACGAAGGCGATACCGCTCAGGCACTCGGCTTTTGGACCTACTCGCCGGCGCCGGACACACGAATGTCGCTGCTCCTCGCTGCAACCAACAGCGACAACGAATTACCGAATGTCCCGGGGCTCCGGCCGGCATACACCCTTGCCGGGCTCACGAGTGTTCCCCCGTCGGCCGGCATCGATTCGCGCCTGAATTTTAGGGACTACCTCTTGATGGGTAGCATCAAGACCTCCCCCGGTCCCGCGCTTGATCTGCAGCTCGGCTACTCCGGGCACTTCATTTCCCAGGAATTTAATCCGGATTCGGTGGGTGAGCTGGTGTACCAGGGCGTCTCCTCGCAGGCGACGCACGAGGACCGCGATAATGCGGTCGAGGGAGACCTGAGCTACACGTCGGGCGCGCATACGGTGGGCGCCGGCTTCTATGTCGGGGCTTATGAGGTCGATAATAGCGACAGCTCGCTGGTTTTTCCCGCCGATGCCAAGGGACAACAAACCAGCGACATTCCGGTGCGGGTCCTCACCGGAAGCAGCGCCACCAACGTCGTGTCGAGCGTCTATGCCGGCGATCTGTGGCGACCGAACCCGCACATGAGCGTGGATATCGGTCTGCGCGGCGATGATCTCACCGGCTATACGCATGCCCAGCAGCTCAGCCCCAGGCTCAATCTCAGCTTCCGGCCTAATTCGGAATCGGCGCTGCACGCGGGCTTTGCGCGGTATCTGCAGGTCCCGAGCTTTCTCGGCATTGCGCCGACCACCCAATCGGACTTCGCCGGCACAACCGCTCAAGGTCCGCCGGGCGCCACGCTGCCGGTGGCCGAGGATGACTACGAGTACGATGCCGGTGGCCTCGTGAACGTGAACGAGCACTTCAGATTGTCGGTGGACAGCTACTACGAACGGACCATTCACTATCTGGACACCGGACAGTTCGGCGTCGTGCCGATATTCGCGCCCTTCAACTATGGCCACGGCCATTTATGGGGCACGGAGTTCGCCGCGCGTTACAAGGCGGGCGATCTCAGCGCCTACGCGAACTTCACGGTGGGCAAGAATTGGCAGCAGTCGGTGGTGACCGGTCAGTTCAATTTTCCGGCGTCCGAGCTCGCCTATATCGACGCACACCCGATCTTGCTCGACCATCAGCCGATTCACGGCGCCTCGGCGGGCCTGAGCTACGGCCCGCGCCCCTATCTCGTGTCGGCCGATGCGGTCTACAGCAGCGGCCTCGCCACGGGCTTTGCCGATACACAGACGCTGCCTGAAGTCCTGCAGATCAATGCGAGCGCCGAGCGGACCGTGTCGGTACCCGGTTTCTATCCGGTCTCCATCCGCGTGAGCGTGCTCAATGTCCTCGATCGTGTGAACGAAATTCGCTCGGCTCAGGGCATCGGGATTTTCCAGGCCGCATACGGGCCGCGTCGTACGCTGTACGGCACGCTCAGCTTCCGTTTCTGACCGGTCTCGTCCGCGCTCATCGAAGATCGGTGGTGAGGACCACCCGGAATCTCGCCCTGCCGCTCATCATTCGCTCATAGGCCTCCGATGCACGTTCCAGGGGATATGTTTCGATCATCGGACGAATGTTGGCGAGCACGCTGAACTCCAAGGTGTCCTGCGAGTCGCTCGCGGTGCCCGACGGCCAGCCCGAGATTGAGCGGCGACCCGAAATCAGCGCCAGTGGTGAAACTTCGATCGGCTGCATCGAGGCGCCGACGACCAAAAGCTTGCCGTCAATGCCCAAGCCGCCGACTGCATCGCTCATCGACTTCGAGTCGGTCACGGTGGCCAGTATCACGCGGGCACCGCCGTGCTTCGTAAGTTCGGCGGCCACGTTTTGGATCGTGCTGTCGATGTATTGATGGGCGCCCAGTCTGAGTGCGAGCGGCTCCTTGTCCTTGCCGCGCGCGATGGCCACGGTGTGACAGCCCATCTTCGCCGCGAACTGCACCCCGAGGTGACCCAGTCCGCCGATCCCGAGGATCGCGACCGTATCACCGGGACCTGCGCCGCTGCGTCGCAGCGCATTGAATGTGGTGATGCCCGCGCACAACAGCGGTGCCCCTTCCGCCGAGGTCAGTTCGTCCGGAATCGCCGCGAGTGCCTCGAAGGGAGCAATCATGTAGTCCGCGTATCCGCCGTCGTACGAGATGCCAGGAATTTGACCCGTCGAACACGTGATGAAGTCCCCTTTGCGGCAGGAGGGGCAATGGCCGCAGTGCCCGCCGTGCCAGCCTACACCGACTCTTGCGCCTGCCTTCCATCCCGGAACCTCGGCGCCAACCGCATCCAACCGGCCGATGACCTCGTGTCCCGGCACGCGCGGGTATTGGATTCCGGGAAAGCCGCCCATTTTCGTAAACGAATCGCTATGGCAAATACCGCAGGCCTCCACTTGGATGCGAACCTGACGCGCGCCCGGGTTTGGGATTTCGCGTTCGACCAGTTCGAAGGGGCCATTGGGGCTTCTGACCTGAATTGCGCGCGCACGTGGCATTGGCGACTCCGATAGCCGTGGGGTTGGTCAAGAATCGTACCGCGGGAATCGTTGAATGCATAATGGGGCTTCGGCGCTGGACGCCTCGCCGCCCCGGGGCCGCCGGAGTCATGGCTTCTTGAATACGAACGGCATGGCAGGCAGCGGCTCTAGGTATTTTCCATAGCGCGTAACGCGACAGTCCGACTGGTGCCATTCAAGACGAATACCTAATCATGCCGGATAGGCTGCCGCGCACGTCGCCGGGGTCGGTACATCGCATGTCACGGGCTCCGCGGTTTACGCCACTTCTTCGGGCCAACTCGGAGTGCTGGCATCGTCCGAGCGATACAAGACCGCCATCGCGCCGATGGGATCGGACACGGCGAAGCTTCTAGAGTTGCGGCCCGTCAAGTTTCACCTGAAGAGCGACCCGAACGGGGCGGTCCAGTACGGCCTGATCGCCGAGCAGGTGGCGGCGGCATACCCTGAACTGGTGATCCGCGATGAGGCGGGCAATATTGAGGGCGTGCGCTACGAGGAACTCGCCCCGATGCTATTGAATGAAATGCAGAAACAGCACACGACGGTCGCGGCTCACACAAACGACACATCAGCGGT
Organism: uncultured Gammaproteobacteria bacterium; assembly: GCA_963758145.1. Classification (GTDB taxonomy): domain Bacteria; phylum Pseudomonadota; class Gammaproteobacteria; order Steroidobacterales; family Steroidobacteraceae; genus Bog-1198. Next base: position 432,528 of record CAVWUK010000004.1, on the reverse strand, counting down.
TACGCTGCGGCATCCGGGATGGGTTTTCCGGCGGAGCCCTCATTTCGGTTGCGGTTGCAACGCAGGCGTGTCTTGTGTCGAGCTGTTTGTGGAGGGATTCGCACCGGAGTCGATGATTGCTTGCTTGTCGTTATTGTCCGTGACGAGCCCCGGTTGCCGAGCGGCTGACCGTGCCAGATCGGCGGGAGAGGCCGGTAATTGCTCCGCTGTCAGGGTCGTCAGATTGATCACTCTCGGATCGTCGCGAAGCTTCACGTATAAGGGGCCGTCGACAGGGTGCGGAACCGGCAGCGCTGACCCCAGAAATCCGTCGGGCACCTGTACCGGATGCGTGAACTGCAAGTCGCTGGACACCGAGTCGATCAGAAATAAGTTCGTTCCGGAGAGCTTGCACGCCAGTTCCGCGGCGGCAGGGCACTTGATGTCCTTCAGCGCCGGCAGGCGTACCAAGGTCGCCAAGGGTTGCCAGTCTCCGGTGACGTCATTTGCGCGCACTCGGTACTGCAAGGGTCCGAAAGCAGAGGAACCAAATGCCTTCGCCGGATTTAGCGTAGCCACCGCCACTTGAGAACTTTCAAGCGTCATGTCGCCGTTGCTCAAGCTTAATGTCGTCCTGGAGGTCTCGTCAGCCGTGGCCACTTCAATACTTTCGTCACGCGAGAAAACGGCAGGTGACTCTGTCCGCAGAGAGAAAATCAAAGTTGCATCCTGCGGCAGCTCCCCTGAGTCCGCAAGTTGGATGTTGCTTTTGTCGATGGAGGGCGATGGCTGCACATTTTTGCTGATCAGAACGATGCGAGGTCGCGGTGCATCGATGGCGGCGGCGAGCGGAAACACGCGCCCGTCTTTCAGCGCGACTTTGGCGGCGATGGGATGGGCCGGTTTCAATGCGGCGACGGCTTGCAAATCCTGGCCCACCATCGGCAGCTCGTCGCTGCCCTGCCGGGTCGACAGTTCGCCCGGTACGAACACCAAGTTACCGAGCGATAGGCTTGCAACCTCATCGAGCCGGCTGCCTTTCAGTACGCCTTCCGTGTCGCCGGCGTGGATACGAAAACCCTCGAAACGTCCCGCTTCGGAAAAGGCATGTATTGGAACCGGTTGCGGCTGGCTGATGCCGAATTGCGTGACCATCAGAGTCAAGGCGCCGGGCTGGGCCTCCTGCAGTGGCAGCTTCACTTCAACTTCATCGGGTTTTACCGTCTTCCACTCGACCTTCAATTCTTTACCTGCAGGATCCTTCAGCATGATGTCGTCAATGCACCCGACGCTCTCGGCGCGAAAATGGACGATGTCCTGGCGCCCGACGATCAATGATCCTGCGTCGCCCGCAGCAAGCTCCCAAGCGACCGCGCGCGCGTTGATCAATCGGAAGCTGGGGCCGTCGTAGGAATCGAATCCCCACCGACCGCGAAGCGATGCTTGCACACTGTCTCCGAGATCGGCGGCACGCAGCCCCGAGGTGTCGACGACGAAACCTCCCTGAAGTGCATCGGCTTTGGCAGGCAGGGCGATGGTCCTGCCATCTGCCCCGGTCAATTTCAGAGATACGTCATGCGCATAATCGGTGGAAAACACCAGAGGCGCACCTTCCACCGGTAAAACCAGGGTTGTCCGTCTAGCGCAGTAGATCTCCTTTGGATCCACCGCGTGTAATGGAGGCAATTGCGGTTGTTCCACCGCCGGCAACGCCGCCACCAACACGGATTTTGGATTATGAAACGACGGTGCCATGTTCAGCGTCAATCCGAGCTTATCGCCTTGCGCCGACCCAAGCGCCGGAATGTACTGATACTGGGCGATGTGAAGTGAGTCCAGGATGCGTGCAATATCCAGGACCGATGCGACATACGGACTGTAGTACCCGTAGCTAAGTTGTGGTGTGTAGCTTGCCTCCATCGCCAAATCGCCGCCGGGACCTGAGGTGAGCGCCTCTACGATCGAGGTGCTATGCCCATCGTTGAGAATGAGAGACTCCTGACCCTGCATGAGACAAGGCGCTTGTAGCTCCGGCAGCCGGTCCAGGCACTTGTCGTCCACTTTTATTGCCAGGCTCCGCGCGAGTACCGGGGCCGCCGCTTTAAGCTTGGACGGATCGCTGTCGTTGAGTGCACCAATCGAGGACAAGTAGCGCTGCAATCGAGATCGGTCGAGGGCCGCCTGATTCAAATCCTGCGATGTCCTCACGAAGGTGCCTGGACTCCCGCGCACGGCCCCGACTAGGGTTCTAAAATCGCCACCGGTTTCCGGCGCGAGGAATACGAGTACCTGTTGAGCGCCCTGCGGCACCGTCACCGTAAGACCATCGTGTGCACACTGCCCCGTCCAAGTCTTGCACGGATAAAACCATGTCGGGGGAGGGGGATTCGTCGATCCACTCAAAAACGCAGTCACCATCAGGTAATGGCTGGATTGATTCGGCGGCAGATCGGCACTAATCGATATCCGATCGCCTACCGCGAGATTCGGCACTTCAGAAATTGGCAGGCTTATCGCGCCCCTGGTGATCTTGACCTTAAGGACGGGACCGGCAAGGTCAAACGGTGCGGGACCCGCGTGGGCCGTCGCAGCCAAAGTGGCCGCCCAGATCAGGGTTCGATATCGTGAATACATAAAAATGCCCTAAAGATTCTTAGAAACCCTCGATGTCGAGCTTAGAGTAGTGCTGACCTGCAGAGTTCAAATCGTTCTCTTTTTTTGGGCAAAGTTTGCCAGCGCCCGGAGACCGATCAGATCACCACGCTTGCGAAGGGGTAATGCGCGCTCCCTGTTTCTTGCCTCGAAATGCGGCCGATGCATGTCGTTGGGCGTCGCCAACAGAAGCTACGCCGATTGTGACGGTGCTCACTTTCGCCTCCTACGCTTGTTCACTTCAGCCCAAAAAATCCGTTTGCAGAGCATCGGGGCTGGTGAAGACGTAACGTGCCTCGACCTCATCCAGATGCTTGTGATCGCCTTTGCCCGCTTCATTGTCGAAGCGCAACACGCAGCGCCGATTCGCGATGTAGGCCAGGCGGTACTTGAAGGCAAGCTGGCTATACGGTAGTGGCTGCGGCAGCTTCCAGATCACAATCTCTACGACTGCGCGACGACTCAATATAAGCCGTTCTCGCATCAGTAGCTCGGCCTTCATGTTGCTTATGCCGGCAACATTCAATTTATGTTGTCAATGAAAGCAACAGCTTGTCCGAATCTTCCGATCGGCAACGGTTGCTTCAGAACAGCCATTTTGGCGCCCTGAACGCCTCCTTCGGGGTCGTGACGAGTCCTTGGTGTGAACAGGTGTCTGGTTTGGTCGCCTGACCTTGTGTCGGGTGGGTTGGCGGGACCGTCGACGATGTCCTTTCGATACTTGATCCGACCGTCGGCACGCCGGGGAGTCGATCACATCGTCAGTTACTCGGCCATTCTCGGTATCACTTGCTCACGTCTCGCCAGATTATCCCGATGGCGTGCTTCTTCCGTCATTGTTCGAATCGCCTCTGGAAATGCCTGAAGCCGGGCCAACGGTATCGGCTGACCACTGACATCGGAAATTCCATATGTGCCCTCGTCAATTTTGGCGAGGGCGCGGTCGATAGAGACCAACTGTTGGGCCAGACGGTCGATCAGAATACGATTGTTTTCGGAGATCGTCAGATCCTGCGCCTGATCCTCCGACTCGCCGGCTTGATTCCGGGCTGCCAGCTCGATCAGGCAATCTTCGTTTTCATCGCGATTCATTGCGCTTAAGAGTTTATTGCGGCTGTCGACAAGCTTTTGCCGTTGGCTTGCAATAAACGATTCATCGAGACGCTGCGGCGTATTGTTCATGTGGCGTTTGCTCGTTGATGGGCGATTCAGGTTGCCGCAAGCCGATCGATCGTAATTTGTCGAGCAGCGCCTGGGCGGCCGGACCGGATGAGGCGGGATTTTGACCGGTGATCACTAGGCCGTCGGACACGACATGAACCTGCCAGTCCGCGTTTTTGGAATAAAGTCCGCCTTCGGCTCTCAACATGCCCTCGACGGAGAATGGAACGATCTCGCTCAGGCCGACCGCGCGCTCTTCGGTGTCTGAAAAGCCCGTAACCGTCTTGCCTCTCACAAGCGACTGGCCAGCCGCGGACTTCACGTGCCGCAACACGCCGGGCGCGTGGCACACCGCGGCGAGCGGTTTTCCTGCGGCGAATGTCGCTTCGATCAGCGCAATAGACTCGGGGTCCTCCGCCAGATCCCAAAGGGGGCCATGGCCGCCTGGATAAAACACGGCATCAAATTCTCTTGCAGAGACATCGCGAAGCTTCAGGGTGTTCGCCAGTGCCGCTTGCGCGGCGCGATCCGACTTGAAGCGGCGTGTCGCATCGCTCGCCGAGGCCGGGTCGTCGCTTGCCGGGTCCAGAGGAGGTCGTCCGCCCTTGGGCGATGCCAAGGTCACCTTGGCGCCCGCGTCCGTGAACACATAATAGGGGGCTGCCAACTCCTCGAGCCAAAAACCGGTTTTGCGCCCGGTGCTGCCGAGCTGTTCATGAGAGGTCAGGACGACCAGTATTTTGACTGCGGCGGGCCGGTCAGACCTCAACCAGTGCAATGCCTCCTCGTATTGGCCGAAGGAAAAGCATCGTATATCAGCGGTAAGGAACGGCTCCGCGAGGATCTCGGCGACGTGCGCGATCGAGCTATCCGTCACCAAGGCGATACGCTCGACATGCCGTTGATGGTCGCGGATGAAACGGACATGCGAGGCAAAGCCGGCGAAACTGTCCCATCCGGGAAACGACTGGGCTTCGATCAGCAATCCGGCGAGGCTACCGTGCTTTCCGAGATAGGCATCCGCAAATCGGGTGAGACCACTGAAATCCTGGGCGGTCAGTACGCCCGAAGGCTTCACACGGAGAACGCCTCCAGGTTCGATGATCGTATATTCCAGCATTATGGTCTCTCCCGATGCGAACCAATCCGCCGCAGATCGCCGTATAAGTCGCGGCTCATTTGTCGATCGCGTTAATCTTCGACCCTTCAAGAGATATATCGGCGATCAAGCCTTTCTCACCGAAGACGAAGGCAAGGATGGGTTTCTTCAGAGTTTCGCTGTCGTACTTGCCGCCGGCGCCTGTTTTAACCAGAGCGACTCCCGTGTCGGCTCCGATGGACCAGCCTTTACTGTTCGTAAATTTATCGAGGGCCGCGTGGGTCATGAACAGGATGATTTCGCTGTGTTTGGCTACTCCGAGCGTCAGGCCAACGGAGGCGGACGAGACACTATAGTAATGAACGGTCTGGTCGTTGACCCGCAATACCCCCTCGCCGTATTCGCCGGCGATGCCGACTCCGCCCTTGGTGATACTTGGAAATACCAACATGCCTGCTGCCTTGCTTGCCAATTCTGTGTGGTTCGGATTGATCGCCTCCCAGTTCTTCAGCGCGGTGCTCACACCCGCGTCAATCTCCGCCTTGCTGGCGGCGATGCAAGCCGCACTCGCGAAGATGGCGATCAGGCTTAGGCCGGTTGCGGCGTATAAGTTTTTGGCTTTCATAACTGTTATCTCTACTGTTTAGTAAGTCGGGGCTTGGAAAATTCGGTAGTGGAAAATCCGGCTAAGGCCAATATGGCAGACATGAGGTGAATTAGTCTCCACAGCAGGTATTATAAAATTGATTTGGTAGTCGTCTGTTCGCTAGCGTACGCGGGGAGTCAAATTGTCTCGTCCCCGACGCGCTAGCGGACCTGCACTACGGCTCACCCACCCACCTACGGAAAGGTCAGTGCCCGCCGGTCCAAAAAAACGCACCGGCCATGCATCTTAGTACGCCTACCGGCGCTGCCGTGGATCCGCTTTGATCCTAAAGGCGGGAACTCCTGCCACTGCGGTACAAATAGACCATATAGGCAATCACAACTGCGGCGGCGATCAATCCGATCGGGCCAAATCCCCAACCCACGCCCAAGCCCCAATACAAACCTCCGCCACCACCAAACAGCAGTAACAGCACTATCAGAAGAATAAGCACATCCATGATTCTCTCCTACGGGTTCACCGGTTCGCATTGGAGCACGATGAGATCCATTCAGTCTGTACGCTGGCGTACTCGGTGCGCCGCACAAAAGGAAACCGTATTGAGGCAGATCGCCGAGCTTACGCAACAGCATGTGGCCCCGATCGTGACAGAACTGTTCATAAGCGCGGCAACGCACCGACGAATCCACGCGCGTTAGGTAGCGTTAGCGTATCTACTCCGACTTGGCATCATTGAAAGGACGGGGACGATGATAATGGAGTCACACATGGTTCGTTCCGCGCCCCCGTCCCGCACGCTTGCATCGATATATAACGATTTTCTGTATGCGCCGGTGGGCGAGGATAAAAATGGAGTCTTCCTTACCGTTCTTTCCGTGCTCGCGCGCCAGAACGTGGATCCCTGGGAGGAAGCGGCCGATTTGAGTCGACTGCCTCGGGACAATGCGGTGCAAAAATTGATCTCGATGATTATGGCATCATCTGGTGAGCGCTCCACGACCGCCGAGCTGACGGCGGTTGCCGATCGTGTGATCACTCTGTTGCCGGGTCGCGTCGCCCCCGCCGGCAGAACGCACGAAGCGTCCCCAGGCGCGCCTCCGCTGGGACAACACCCCGCGCGCGCCAGATGGCTGCTTTTCGCAATCTACGTGGGCCTGATGTTCTTCGGCCAATGGATAGCGGCAAGTGCCTTCGAAAAAGCGCGGGTTGACGGTACCCCTACGACAGCTGTTCCCTCGAAACTTGGCGAGACACTTCCATCAACGACGGAGGATATCAGGCCGGACAAGAGCCCACGATAGACCGCAGCAAAATTTATCAACGAAGCCCTTAAAGAGTCCTGCGTAACAATGCCGCGGATGTCTGATACCGCACAGACCGAAGCGGTCGGCTAACGTAAAACGCTCAGCATGGATTCACACAACAGCATCGCCGCCGTCTTTAGAAACCGTCGCCATGATTCATTCAATCGCAAGCTGGCGGAAGACGAGTGGCCATCAAACGTCGCCAACCGCTGTGTGCCAGCGAACAGACGCACCCGAGTCGACGCGATAGTCTGCCACTTGATCAGCAACGGATTCATATGAGGAGATCTGACAATGCTACGCAGCGTGAAGAGTTTGGAAGGGTTTTCGATCGGTGCCACCGATGGAACAATCGGGAAGGTAAAAGACTTCTATTTCGATGACGAGGCGTGGGTCATCCGCTACGCCGTCGTCAACACGACGGCATGGCTTGGCCGCGAAGTGCTGCTTTCGCCTTACTCGATCGGTCAGGCGGATTGGGAGGGAAAAGTACTCCCTGTCACCATTACCAAAGAACAGGTCAAGAACAGTCCGGGCATAGACACCGACAAACCCATATCGCGACAGTACGAGCGTAGCTACCTGGGTTACTACGGTTATCCTTATTATTGGGGCGGAACCGGGCTCTGGGGTGAGCGCGATTATCCCGGCACGATGCTAACCGGCATGGAGCCCAGTGGTTTTCGTGGCTATCTACGAGCACCGTCGGCTGGCCCAAACGAAGACGCGCACCTGCGCAGCTGTAACGCCGTCATGGGTTATCACATTCATGCCCGCGACGGTGACATTGGCCATGTAAAGGGCTTTTTGGTCGACGATTACCTGTGGTCTGTTCGGTATCTGATTGTGAACACCGGCAACTGGTGGGGCGGGCACCAAGTCCTGATCTCTCCCGAATGGATCCAGGACGTGAGCTGGTTGGAATCGAAGGTCACGATCGATCTTGATCGGCAAGCGATCAAAAACGCTCCGGCATATGATGAAGACGCGCTTCTCGATCGAGACGAGGAGCTGAGGATTTACAAGCACTACGGCCGCAGTGGGTATTGGCAGGACCAGCGAGAACGCGCAGTCGCTTAGCTCGGATGGAAGGGATGGCCGAAGGTCGCAGAAGCGTCCCAGGCCATTCCGTCCGGTAGACTGCACCGAATGATGGTGGTGAACGCCCGTGGGTAGGCAGGGTATGCGCTCGGTCCCGCTCGCGTCAGTTCGCTACCCCACGTCGGGGGTGCGCGTACCTTTTCTGCCAGAAGTAGTGGTTGTAACTGTGAACCGGCGTAGGCGAAAGGCTGATCGGGTCCGGGCTCGCCTTGGAACCGATCGAGACCTTTCTACATGCTCACTTTAGCGGTGCCCTTCGCCACCCACGTCGTTTGACGAAGGTGCAGGCGCTTGAAAACCAGGAAACCTGAACCATGAAAGCCGATACTCTCACGCCCGAACTCCTTCACAACATCAACGCCTACTGGCGGGCCGCCAACTACCTGTCTGTCGGACAGATTTATCTCTACGACAATCCGCTCCTGAAGCGGCCGCTGCAATTGTCTGACGTAAAACCGCTGGTCGTCAGCCATTGGGGGACCACACCAGGCCAGAATTTCATCTACGTGCATTTGAATCGGGTGATCAATAAGTATGACTTGGATATGTTCTACGTCGCCGGTCCCGGTCACGGCGGCCCCGCGATTGTGGGGAATGTTTATCTCGAAGGCACGTGGAGCGAGGTCTATCCCAACGTCACCCAGGACGAAGCGGGGCTTAAAGAGCTGTTCAAGCAGTTCTCCTTTCCCGGGGGCATATCGAGCCATGTAGCGCCGACCACCCCGGGGTCGATTCACGAGGGCGGGGAATTGGGGTATTCCTTGAGCCATGCGTTCGGAGCCGCATTCGACAACCCCGAATTGATCGTCGCCTGCGTGATCGGCGATGGGGAAGCGGAAACAGGCCCTTTGGCAACCTCGTGGCAGTCCAACAAGTTCCTTGACCCGATCAGCGACGGTGCGGTGTTGCCGATCCTGCATCTCAATGGCTACAAGATCAGCAATCCCACCGTGCTTGCGCGCATTGAGCATGAGGAATTAGAGCAGTTCCTACGCGGCTGCGGCTGGGCGCCCCTCTTCGTCGAAGGCGATGAACCGGAAAAGATGCATCAGCTCATGGCTAGTGTGATGGAAACGGCTATAGAACGCATTCGGCAGATTCAAGCGAATGCACGCAACAAAAAAGATCCTTCGCGCCCGCGATGGCCAATGATCGTATTGAGGTCACCCAAAGGCTGGACGGGACCGAAAATGGTTGATGGGTTGCAGATCGAGGGTACTTTCCGAGCGCATCAGGTGCCCATGCTGGTCGATCCTGAGCATCCCGATCATGTCCCCCTGCTCGAAAGCTGGATGAAGAGCTACAAGCCGGAGGAATTGTTCGATCGGAATGGCCGATTGATTGCCGAGCTTGCGGAACTCGCCCCGAAGGGCCATCGGCGGATGGGCGCCAATCCGCACGCCAACGGCGGCCTCTTGCTGCGTGATCTGAAAATGCCGGACTTTCACGACCATGCGGTGCAAGTGACGTCCCCTGGTGCCGTTGACGACTGCGATACACAGGTGCTGGGCAAGTTTTTGCGCGACGTGTCCAAGTTGAATCAAGCTGAGCGTAATTTCCGCATCTTCGGTCCCGATGAAACGCTCTCGAACCTCCTGGGCGCGGTGTTTGAGGTCACCGACCGTCAGTGGGACGCCCGGGAAGTGAAGAATGATGAATTCCTGGCACCCGAGGGACGAGTGCTTGATTCGATGTTGAGCGAACATCAGTGCGAGGGTTGGCTGGAAGGATACCTTTTGACCGGTCGGCACGGGCTCTTCAACAGCTACGAGGCCTTCATTCGCATCGTCGATTCGATGTTCAGTCAACACGCCAAATGGCTCAAAGTGTGTATGGAACTCCCCTGGCGACGGAAGATCTCGTCGTTGAATTATTTGCTCGCCTCGCACGTGTGGCAGCAGGATCACAACGGCTTCACGCATCAAGATCCCGGTTTTCTCGATCACGTCATCAACAAAAAGGCCGATATCGTCCGCGTGTATTTGCCGGCCGATGCCAATTGTCTGCTGTCGGTCTTCGATCACTGCCTGCGCAGCCGGAATTACGTCAATGTCGTGGTGGCCGGCAAACACGCCCTACCGCAATGGCTCAGCATGGATGCCGCGGCGGTACATTGCACGGAAGGCATCGGCATCTGGCAGTGGGCGAGCAATGACCAGGGTGGGGAGCCGGACGTGGTTATGGGCTGTTGCGGGGATACGCCGACGCTCGAAGTCTTGGCCGCGGTTTCCATCCTGCGCGAGCATCTGCCCGAGCTTAAGATTCGAGTGGTCAACGTAGTCGATCTGATGAAGCTGCAGCCCAGCACGGAGCATCCGCACGGACTGACCGATCAGGATTATGACTCGCTGTTCACTACGACTCAGCACGTCATCTTCGGTTTTCATGGCTACCCCTGGCTGATTCACCGGTTGACCTACCGGCGCACCAATCGCAACCTGCATGTCCGCGGCTATAAAGAAGAAGGTACGATCACCACGCCTTTCGATATGCGGGTGCAGAATGAGCTTGACCGATTCCACTTGGTCCTGGACGTGATCGATCGGCTCTCAGGGTTGGGGACCCGGGGCGCCTACCTGAAGCAGATGCTTCAGGACAAGCTCATCGAACACAAGCATTACATCGATAAGCACGGCCAAGACATGCCGGAGATTCGGAACTGGAAGTGGAATCAGCGCACAGAGGAAACAGGAGAAATCGCGGGCGGAACAAAGACCGGCGCTGCACGTAAAATCACGGATCATCCCGAACTAACGCAGAAGGCAAGTTAATCTCAAAGCGAACTAACGTGAGGCCAAAATGGAATTCGATTCAATGAAGAAAACTGCGGAATAGTGCCCGTCGTTCTTTCACGTCAACGAGAAGCCGGCAAAAGGATCACGGCGACGCAGCGGCTGTGGCCGAGGCCGGTGCAAATGAATATCCAACAGCTTGCCGACAGCGCGAAGATATTGATTGGTAGCGGCAAGGGACTGCGGGCTGCCCGCCGCGGCGAACACGCCGCCGTGATGGAACTGACCTGAGCGACATGCTGCAGCTTTATCTGATTCGACACGGGGAGACCCCTTGGTCGATCACGGGGCAACATACCGGATTCACGGACATTGCATTGACTCCGCACGGGGAGGACGAGGCGCGCGCACTGGCGCCCTGCTTGCGGACGATCCATTTCACGCGAATACTGGTCAGCCCGTTGCTGCGGGCGCGACAGACCTGTGAGTTGGCGGGGCTTTGGGTCGAAGCGCAGATTGAAGCGGACCTGGTGGAATGGAACTACGGCGATTACGAAGGCAAGCGCACCGTGGATATTCACCAAGAGCGACCCGCCTGGAATGTGTGGCGCGACGGTTGTCCTCACGGTGAAACACCCGCCAACATATCCGATCGCGCCGACAGGCTTCTAACCCGTCTGCGCATCCTATCCGGCAACGTTGCGCTTTTTTCGCACGGCCAATTTGGCTCAGCTCTCGCCGCGCGGTGGATCGGACTGGCAGTCAGCGAGGGGCAACACTTCGCACTCGGTGCGGCGTCGATCAGCATCCTTGCGTTTGAAACCGGTCACCCGAGGGTCCCTGTCATTGCGCTGTGGAATGCCGTTCAGCCGACATTGAGGGTCAGTCCGTAACCAACTGCCAATGCTCCAACTAGCATAGAAGCATCTCCGACACCGGTTTCCAACACGAATTCGCCGTGTCCACCCACATCGGGCCAGACCCCGTAAAGACGCAGGCATCTAGATGCCAAAGGAAGCTGTCAATTCACGTGCTGATGAGGTAGTCCAGTCAATTATCGTAACAGGGAACCCCATATACGACCTGCCTGGGTGCGCTGTCGAACAGACGCAATCCACCGCCCTGGGTACCGTGTCTCGCTTGTGAACACAGCCATAGACGGCTCGGTGAATGCCAAACTAGACCTCAACGTGCTCGCGCTGAACAGCGGTTCCTCATCGCTGAAGTTCGGCCTGTATCGCGTGGGATCCTCACATACCGCCCTGCTGATCGGCGGCGAGGTGGAATCGATTGGCGAGAAGGCAGGCACCTTCCACGCAGAAGACGCGAAGGGTGGTACTTTGCTTCGGGAGACCGCAGCGCTTCCGAGCCAAAAAGAGGCCATCATCCGCATCGCGCGTTTGCTGGCCGAGATGAAAATGCCCGCGCCGCAGGCCATCGGGCATCGCATCGTGCACGGCGGTCCGAAGCTGAAGGAGCACTGTGTTATAGATGATTCGGTCCTCAGCGAGCTTAATGCGGCAGCTGCCTTCGCGCCGCTGCACATGCCGGCTGCTCTGTCCCTCATTCGTTTTTCACAGGCGCATTTTCCCGGACTGCCGCAGGTCGCGTGTTTCGACACCAGCTTTCATGCACACATGCCGGACATCGCGCGGGTGCTGCCGATTCCACGAGCGCTGCGTGCGCAAGGAGTTCAACGCTATGGGTTTCATGGTCTTTCATGCGAGTCCATCGTGCGTCAACTCCCAGCCCCCTTGCCGAGCAACCTGCTGATCGCCCATCTCGGTAACGGCGCTAGCGTTACCGCCGTGAAGGATGGTAAGTCGGTTGACACCAGTATGGGGTTGACCCCGACCGGCGGAGTCATTATGGGAACACGCAGCGGCGACCTCGATCCTGGTGTTCTCGTGTATCTGGCAAGGCAGAAGAAACTCGATGCGACCTTGCTTGAAGATCTGGTCGATCGCAGCAGCGGTCTGTTGGGTATTTCTGGCGTCTCGAAGGATCTACGGGTTTTGCACAAAGCAGCACCATCGAACGCCGACGCGCGCTTAGCGATCGATATGTTCTGTTATTCCGCCGCCAAGCAGCTTGGCGCGATGAGCGTGGCGCTAGGGGGTGTCGAGATGATCGTATTCACCGGCGGCATCGGGGAAAATGATACTGAAGTTCGCGCTCGAATCTGCGGTCGACTTTCCTTGATCGGTGTGCGCCTCGATGCGGTGCGCAATCGTGATGCTAGCGATCCCATCAGCGACAGCGTTTCGCGGTGCCTGGTACGCGTCTTTCCCTCACGGGAGGACGAGCAGATTGCCCGCCACGCGTGGACCTTGTGCTGACGAGACCGCGTGCTTCCCAAAAGCCACGTCGACGTTTGCCGCAGTCGAGCGGCAGGCATCCCTCGCGATCGTTATGTCTCGGTCGGTACGCTGGCGCACAGATGTATAATATACACCCTGTACGCTGTACACCCTGTACGCTGGCCGTGGGGATACTGCGGTGCCCCATGAAGGTTTTTCGTCCGTCGCGAGGAGACAACCTGATGAGGCCCTGTCTGACAGTGTCGTTGGCCGCGTCAGATCGCTCGCGGCGCGCCATGCGCGCGGTCGGCGCACAACTCACCCGCCGCGATGCGGCGCCCGGCGACATCACGCGCGTGGGAACTCGTTGCCATGATTGATCCGATGGCGCGCCCTATACCGGTCACCGAGCCAGCGCCATGACGACCCATGTCAGCCCACTCGCCGGCAAGCCAGCTCCCTTATCCTCGCTGATCGACGTGGCAAAACTGGTGAAGGCTTATTTTGAGGTGAGGCCCGATCCCGCGATACTAGCGCAGCGCGTCGTCTTCGGCACGTCGGGGCACCGCGGTTCAGCCTTCGACGGCTCGTTCAACGAATGGCACGTGTTGGCAATCACCCAGGCGATTTACGATTATCGTCGGACTCACGACATCACCGGACCCCTCTTCCTCGGCATCGACACCCATGCCTTGTCGGAACCGGCCTGCGCAAGTGGGCTCGAAGTGCTCGCCGCGAACGGCGTGAATGTCATGCTGGCGGCGAACGACGAATACACACCGACGCCAGCGATCTCACATGCGATTCTCACCTACAACCACGGGCGTAGCTCCGGGTTGGCCGATGGCATCGTCATCACGCCCTCGCACAATCCACCGCGCGACGGCGGCTACAAGTACAACCCGCCGAACGGCGGCCCAGCGGGTCAGGATGTCACGGACTGGATCGAAGCCGCTGCAAACCGCTATCTTGATGCGGACCTTAAAGGCGTAAAACGGATGTTGCACGCCAACGCCCTCAACGTCGAGACGACTCACCGCCACGACTATCTGTCAGCCTACGTCGCCGATCTCAAGTCGGTGATCGACATGGGCGCGATTCGCGATGCGAAGATCCGCATGGGGGTCGATCCCCTGGGTGGCGCCGGTGTCCACTATTGGGCAGCGATCGCCGAACATTACAAATTGGATCTCACGGTGGTGAGCGACACGGTGGACTCGAGGTTCGCCTTCATGACACTCGACTGGGACGGACAGATTCGCATGGACCCGTCCTCGCCTTACGCGATGCGGCGGTTGATAAACATCAAGGATCGTTTTCAAATCGCCTTCGCCTGCGATACCGACCACGACCGGCACGGCATCGTCACGCCAGGAGCCGGTTTGCTGCCTTCCAACCACTACTTGTCGGTCGCCATCGACTACTTATTCCGACACCGGCCTCAGTGGGGCGCACAGGCTGCAGTCGGCAAGACCGTGGTCAGCACAGGCCTGATTGATCGGGTCACGGCGAAGCTGGGGCGCCGTCTCTACGAGGTACCCGTAGGATTCAAATGGTTTTCCTCGGGGCTCCTCGACGGCAGCTTGGGCTTTGGCGGCGAGGAGAGCGCGGGCGCCACTTTTTTGCGCCGCGACGGGTCGGTCTGGACCACCGACAAGGACGGCATCATCGCGGCACTCCTCTCCGCCGAGATCACCGCGCGCATGGGCCGCGATCCCGGCGCGCTGTACGTCGAATTGGCCAATGAATTTGGCAACCCAGTTGCCGATCGGGTACAGGTCACGGCGACCGCAAATCAGAAGCAGCAACTAGCGGCGCTGTCCTCGCATGACGTCACGGCCACGGAGCTGGCCGGAGAAAAGATCGATAGCATCATCGACCACGCTCCGGGGGACGATGCACCCATCGGCGGCATTAAAGTCAGTGCCGCGAGCGGTTGGTTTGCCGCAAGACCTTCGGGCACTGAAGACATCTACAAGATCTACGCAGAAAGCTTTCGCGGTCAGGAGCGGCTGCGGCAGATCCTCAAAGAGGCGCAAGCCACCGTCGACGCCGTCATCCGGCAGCCTTGAGCATGCTGTCGATGACTCGAGGAGACCCCATTTCTACATCGGCCCAAGAGACACCATCATGAAATCCAATTCCCAATCGCAGTCGCCGAAAGACCCCGACGCTAAAGGGCAGTCTAAGCCTGACGTAAAGGACAGACCTACGCCCACGGATGATTTGAAAACGCTGCCGCTTGCTGAGGTTGAGAAGCGGCTCGAGTCCTCTGCGGACGGCCTCACTCAAGCCGAGGCGGCAAAGCGACTCACAAAAGATGGGCCCAATGAGCTTCCGGAGAAGAAGACCAATCCGCTGCTGAAATTCCTCTCTTACTTTTGGGGTCCCATCCCGTGGATGATTGAGGTGGCGGTGATTCTGTCGGGGGTTGTCAGACACTGGCCTGATTTCTTCATCATCCTCGTTTTGTTGATGTCCAACGCGGTGGTCGGCTTCTGGGAAGAGCGCGAAGCGGGCAATGCCATCGCCGCACTGAAGGCTAAGCTCGCAACCAAAACCCGGGTGAAACGCGATGGAAAGTGGGTCACCCCGCCAGCGCGTGAGCTGGTGCCTGGGGATGTCATCCAACTGCGGCTGGGCGACATCGTGCCGGCGGATGCCCGCTTGCTGGACGGTGATCCGATGTCGGTCGATCAGTCTGCTCTGACGGGCGAATCCTTGCCTGCCACGCGCAAGCCAGGCGATGCGGTGTTTTCCGGCTCGATCGTTCGCCGCGGCCAGAACAGCGCGCTGGTCTATGCCACGGGTACGAACACCTATTTCGGCAGGACGGCACAACTGGTCGAGCTGGCGCACACCGTCAGCCATTTTCAAAAGGCGGTTTTGAAGATCGGCAATTACCTGATCATCCTTGCGGTGTGCCTGGTGGTGGTAATCATTGGCTTCGCGATCTACCGCGGTGACCCGATCCTTACGACCTTGCAGTTCGCCCTCGTGCTTACCGTGGCTGCAATCCCTGTCGCGATGCCGACGGTGTTGTCGGTGACGATGGCCGTCGGCGCACGTTTGCTCGCCAAGAAGCAAGCGGTTGTAAGCCGATTGGTGGCGATCGAAGAATTGGCTGGCGTGGACGTGCTATGCGCGGATAAAACCGGCACTCTGACGCAGAACAAGCTATCTCTCGGTGATCCGTTCTGTGTGGAAGGCAAGCCTGCCGCGCAAGTCATCCTTGACGCGGCGCTGGCATCGCGCGCCGACAACGACGACACTATCGATCTGGCCGTGCTGAAAGGCGTCAAGGATACCGAAGCTCTGAAGAGCTACCAGGTCGTTCATTTCACGCCTTTCGATCCGGTGCACAAACGCACCGAGGCCATCGTCAAGGGCAAGGACGGAAAGCAATTTAAGGTGACCAAGGGCGCACCGCAGGTGATCCTTGCGCTGGCGGATAATGCCGGGCAGGTGAAGCCAGCCGTCGAGAAGGCTGTCAACGAGTTCGCGACCCGCGGCTTTCGCTCGCTCGGCGTGGCGCGGGCCGAGGGAGACGGCAAATGGCAGATGGTTGGGGTGTTGCCCTTGTTCGATCCGCCTCGGGACGATGCCAAGGCCACCATCGCGACCGCGCTGGCGATGGGCGTGAAGGTCAAGATGGTGACCGGCGATGCACTGGCTATCGCCAAGGAAACCGCCAAGAAGCTGGACATGGGTACGCATATACTCGATGCCAGCACCTTGGGTGACCTCAAGCAGCAAGTGACGGCAGCGGCGGCCGAATCCATCGAGAAGGCCGACGGTTTTGCCCAGGTGTTTCCCGAACACAAGTATTACATCATCGACGTTCTGCAAAAGCGCGGCCACATCGTTGGCATGACGGGCGATGGGGTGAACGACGCCCCGGCGCTGAAGAAAGCCGATTGCGGAGTCGCGGTGTCGTCCGCCACGGATGCCGCGCGTGCCGCGGCGGCCATCGTGCTGATGACGCCTGGGCTCTCGGTGATCATCGACGCCATCAAGGAAAGTCGAAAGATTTTCCAGCGCATGAACAGCTACGCGATTTACCGTATCGCCGAGACGCTGCGCGTGCTGTTATTTATGACGCTGTCCATTTTGATCTTTAACTTTTATCCGGTGACGGCGGTCATGATCGTAATGCTGGCGTTGCTCAACGACGGTGCCATCCTGTCGATCGCGTATGACAATGTGCACTACAGGGATAAGCCGGAGGCTTGGAACATGCGCCTCGTACTCGGCGTTTCTACCGTGCTGGGCGTCATCGGAGTCGCTGCCGCCTTCGGGCTGTTTTATCTCGGTTTGCGCGTTTTTCACCTAGACCACGCGCACGTCCAGACTCTGATGTACCTGAAGCTGTCCGTGGCGGGACACCTGACTATATTCCTGACCCGCACACGCGGGCCCTTCTGGTCGATACGTCCCGCGCGAATTCTATTGATAGCCGTTTTCGGCACGCAAGCTATCGCGACGTTGATCGCGGTTTACGGGTTGTTCATGACGCCGCTCGGGTGGGGTTATGCCCTGTTTGTGTGGGGCTATGCGCTCGCGTGGTTCCTCGTGAACGATCGAGTGAAACTGCTCGCATATCGGATTTTCGGCTCGCCCACGGCGGATGCGACGGCAAGAGTAAAGGCAATCGATGCAAAAAAAGCCGGGGCGAAACCGGACGCCAAGGCTGAGCCTGCGCCTGCGCCTGATGCGAAGGCCGAGGTAAAGCCGGACGCCAAGGCTGAGCCTGCGCCTGCGCCCGATGCGAAGGCCGAGGCGACGCCAGAGGTTAAGGCCGAGCCGAAAGTCGAGCAAAAATCCAAAGCATCGCCCGACTTGACGGCGAAGCTTGTCGAGCGAGTCCATGCACTGTACGAGGAGCTTGGGCGCCAGGACGTGATTGCGGTACAGGAATTGGAGAAAGCGGAAGAGGAATCGAAGCAAAAGCCCTCCCATCGGTGAACCGATCAGAAGCACGCTTGGGCGCGCTCAGCATCGTGATCTGCCGACGCGAAGCGATTCAACCAACAATGCGCAAACAACCCTCGAAGGTGTGAAATTGAAAATCAACTCCAAGGATTTCAGGGTGCCCCCCGGAAAGAAGGTTGATCTCCACAAGTGGCCGACCATTGTGAAGCCCTTTTTCAAATCGAAGGAGCAGTATCAGAAACTCCTGAAAACACACGTTGAGCATCTGAGCTCGCTGCAGCAGCTTCACTACGCGACGAATCGCCACGCTGTTCTTATTGTTTTTCAGGCGATGGACGCGGCGGGAAAAGACGGCGCCATCAGGCACGTGATGTCCGGGGTCAACCCGCAGGGTTGCCAAGTTTTCAGCTTCAAACATCCAAGCGCGACCGAATTGGAACACGACTTTCTCTGGCGTACAACACGCGATCTACCGGAACGCGGGCGCATCGGCATCTTCAACCGATCCTATTACGAGGAAGTGCTGATCGTGCGCGTGCATCGCGATATTCTCCTTGGCGAAGGGCTCCCGGACAGACCGCATCGCGACAAGAAGCTATGGCATGACCGATATCGGTCGATCACAGATTTCGAGCGACATCTGTACGTCAACGGCACCCGCATCATCAAAGTCTTCCTTCACCTTTCGAAGGAGGAGCAAAGAAAGCGATTCATCGAACGCATTGAGGAACCCGACAAGAATTGGAAATTCAGTCAATCGGACATCCACGAGAGGAAATATTGGAAGCACTATATGCAGGCTTATGCGGATTGCCTGGCCGAAACCAGCACGCATCACTCACCCTGGTACGCGGTGCCTGCCGATGACAAGGAGAACGCTCGGTTGATCGTGTCTCAAATTGTCATTGATGCGTTCAATAGCCTTAAGATGGCGTATCCGAAGAGCACTGCAAAACGTCGGGGGGAATTGAAGTCTATCGGCAAGCAGCTCGCGAAATCGCATTAGAAAAGTGCGCAATTTGAACCCTGTTGTCAGAGCCGAGTTGGAGGGCCTCCAGCGCGAATCATTCGGCTACTTTGAGCATGAGACAAATTCCGCCAATGGGCTAGTGAAAGACAAGACGGCGCAAAACTGGCCGGCCAGCATTGCCGCCACCGGCTTCGCTTTGGCGGCCTATCCGGTCGGGGTTGAGCGTGGATTCATCTCACGTGCCGCGGCCGTTGAGCGTACGCTCACAACGCTGCGTTTTTTCTCAAGTAGTCCGCAAGGTTCCGAGCGTGATGCTACCGGATATCAGGGCTTCTATTATCACTTTCTTGACATGCAAACCGGACGACGTGCATGGCAGTGTGAGCTTTCAACGGTGGATACGGCCTTCTTGCTCGCCGGAATGTTGACTGCCGCCGCGTATTTTGATGCATCAAGTAAAACCGAGCAGGAAATCCGTTCTATCGCCGACTCACTTTATCGCCGCGCCAATTGGCATTGGGCGCAAAATGAGCATGCGACGCTAGCCCAGGGCTGGAATCCTGAAAGCGGATTTCTCCAATATTGTTGGGAAGGTTATGACGAAGGACTGCTGCTTTATATGCTTGCACTCGGTTCGCCTACCTATCCGCTCGCTCAAGACGGATATGCGGCGTGGTGCTCGACTTATCAATCGAAAAGCCAGTATGGATACGACTATCTTTATTCGGGATCGCTTTTCACGCATCAGCTGTCGCACATATGGATCGATTTTCGCGGAATCCAGGATAGTTTCATGCACGATAAGGGCATTGACTACTTCGAAAACAGTCGCCGCGCCACCTATGTGCAACAAGCATATGCCATAGCCAATCCCCTCAAGTTCAATGCTTACGGTCCTTGTTGTTGGGGGATTACGGCGAGCGATGGCCCCGGGCCGACCTCCCTCAAGATCGACGGAATCGAGCGGCAGTTTTTTAATTACGTGGCGCGTGGAGTACCTTTCGGGCCTGATGATGGAACCATTGCACCTTGGGCAGTGGTTGCCTCGTTACCGTTTGCTCCCGAGATCGTGCTGCCGACGATCGAGCATTTTATTCATCAACTAAAACTAAAGGCCTTTAATCCCTACGGATTCAAAGCGACGTTTAATGCTACCTATCCGGTAAAATCTGGCAATCCTTGCGGGTGGGTTTCGCCATGGCATTACGGACTCAACCAGGGACCGGTCGTGCTGATGATCGAGAACTATCTTAGCGAACTGCTGTGGCGATTGACGCGGCAGTCCCGCTACATTGTCAGCGGCCTGCGGCGAGCGGGATTTGATGGAGGGTGGCTTCAAAAGCTCCCCGCATGTGAGCCGTTCTAAGAGATAAGTTTCACAGACCTCTATGACGATTCGTCGAGCTCCTTTGGGGTCCTACCGCACAGACCGGCGACTATGATTGGCGTAACCTTCGCCGCTATAGGTTGCCATGAACCGGCGAGTGCGGTAAGCGTGGCGGTTCCAATTAACCCTTAACCGAGGAGAGTTGAATGTCGCACGCGTATTGGAATGACTGGTATTTCGGTTGGGGTTGGTTTCTTTGGTTTGGAATTGTTTTCCTGCTGTTTTCGAGCATCGGCAATTGGGGCTATACCTACAGCGCGCACCGAAGATACGGTCAGCTGCCAGGACGAGACGCGTTGGATATTCTCAATGCACGGTATGCCCGAGGTGAGATCACGCGGGAGGAGCTGGGCGTCATGAGATCCGAGATCGCCAAGTCGTAGTACAAAGAGCGCGAACCGCAGATGCTGTATAGCGTAAATGAGCTGAAAAAATACACGATCGGCGCGACGGATGGCGTGATCGGGGACATCACGGATTTTTACTTCGATGATGAAGCGTGGGTCATCCGCTATCTTGAAGTGGATACCGGTACCTGGCTTTCCGGTCGAAAGGTACTCATTTCGCCCTTTTCCGTCGGCGTTGCGGACCGGGCGGCTCGGGTATTCCCGGTATCGGTCTCGAAGGAGCAAATCAAGCACAGTCCCGGCATCGACACGGACAAGCCCGTCTCGCGACAGCATGAGAAGGGCTATCTCAGCTATTACTGCTATCCCCATTATTGGGGTGGTTCCGGGTTTTGGGGCGACGGCGCTTACCCCAGAATGATGTTGCCGGGGTCAGGCTACCGGGAAGAGGATGTCGATAGACTGCGGACGCTGGCATCGAATGCGGCGATCGTAACCGAAGCAGACAAGGAACGGCTGCCGGACGAAGATCCCCACCTGCGCAGCTGTAACGCTGTCACCGGGTATCATGTCCATGCCCGTGATGGTGATATCGGTCACGTGGACGGCTTTCTAATCGACGAGCACAGTTGGGCCATTCGATATCTTATTGTGAACACCAGCAACTGGTGGGTCGGTCATCAAGTGCTCGTCTCGCCGGAATGGATCGGGGAAGTCAGCTGGTCTTACCAGAAGGTCACGGTCAGTCTTGATCGGCAAGCAATCCAGGACGCTCCGGTGTACAACTCGGATTTACCGTTTGATCATGACGCGGAAATGGCCCTATACGCACACTACAAACACCGTGGTTACTGGCAGGGAAAAAACGAACGCGCGATTGGTTGAATACGGATGCCTTACATCGGTCGTACCGTGAGGTCGTCCGACGCTTGAGGAGAGACGTGGTCGGCCCATCATAATGGTCACGAGGCCTTTTAGTCGCTTCTGACATCGCCCTGCGCGGCCAACGTCCCGGCGGCGGTCGCTTTGCCTTTCAGAATCCACTCAAAGCCCACGGCGATGCATGTGCCGAGCACGGGACCTACGACATAGATCCAGGTGGTCATCAGATCGCCGCGGATTAGGTCCGGGGCGAACGAGCGCACCGGATTCATCGACGCGCCGCTGACCGGTGCCGCCCAAAGACCAGCCAAAGCAATATAGCCGCCGATCGCTAGAGCTCCGTTAGACCCAATGTTACGGGCGCCCGAAGCGGTGCCAAGAATTGTGCTGACCAAGCCAGTCGTCAATAAAATTTCGATGATGAGAGCCTTGACGTCGCTCACGCCCCGACCCGGAGTCGTAGCGCCGAGTAACCCTATTGTGCCAAACATCGCCCGCAAGAAAGCCGCTGCTACAATGCCTCCAACAAACTGCGCCCCGATATATCCCGGTACCCGACGCCAGGGAAAATTGCGCCGGGCCGCGAACGCCAACGTAACCGCCGGATTTAGATGCGCACCACCGACAGCGCCCATAAAATAGATGATAGCCATGACCATCATGCCCGGCGCGACTACTTTCATACTCAGGGTTATCGCGCCGCCGCTCTGAGCACCGACAACTCCGGCTCCGGCTGCGACGACGACGAGGAGGAATGTGCCCCAGCCCTCCGCGAAAAGGCGCCGCCATTCGTGGGCGGATTCCAGGAAATCGGGCGTCGCAGTGCTGTGCAACATACGCTGCTCCGGCGTAGATTCCGTTCGATCAGCGTCAGCGTATGCCATGATTGCCCCCCGAAGGAAAAAATTTCGTGAACGCGGCTCGGCGCTGTATCAGGTACACAACGATCAGCGTGTTCACAAGCACAAGCATAACGCGACCGGCGCTGAGGCGCCCAACCTTCAACGAGTGTGTCAGCCCCTTCAGCGATCACGGGCACCGCGACGACGAACACATTGTGCGGGGTGGAGGCGCGAATCAGCCGCTCGGCTTATGCGACGCTCCACGCTTCCGTCGCTTGTTGCCGAGTTGATCACATCGTCGGTTGATCCGCGAGCACCATGAACTCTTCAGGTCATGCAACTCAAGTTGGCGATCCAAGGCGATACGTCATGTATACAAAATCAACGCGGGCGACTTTATGGGCGCCTGGGGAGAATGGCTTCCAATCTCCGAAGTGCACAAGGGTTTACCCGATCAAAAGCGTCAAGACGGAATAATTGGATATTGGTATAATTCTCAGGGAAACCACGGCTGGTGAATTGAAGTTGGAATCCGAGTGGAGCGGAGATGAATTTGAAATGCCCCAAATGCAATTTGGATCTTGCGCCAACCATTCGGCACAAGATCACGGTTAACCAGTGTCAATCCTGTAAAGGGATGTGGTTCGAGTATCAAGAGCTGGAGCAACTGGAAGATGAGGTCTTTGACTTCGGCGAACATGCCAAGGGAACGATGATCTTCAGTTCCACCACCACAAACGCCAAGTGTCCTGAGTGTAACCTTCTCCTCAAGAAGTTCCGGTACAGGTTCTACGATCTGGAAATGGAGTTTTGCGAGAATCAGCACGGATACTGGTTGGAAGATGACGAAGACACAAGAGTCTTAGAACTGATGAAAAAAGAGGAAACGGATATGCAAAGAAAGCTGCTCACGGAAGACAAGTGGGCTACAACCTTAAAGCATATGCGCTCTGGTACTTTTCTCAGTAAAGTGCGGGATTTGTTTCACTAGGGGCGTTTACAAGAATAATTTCCCATCCGATAGCCGCATCATAGGTTAGTTGGCATAAGGATCCTTGGTTATTTGGTTGGCGCCTTCGTTTTCACCGTTGTCGTAACCCCCTTCGATGTGATGTTTCAGCCGGGGCCGAATCAATGTGCTAGGCCGTTCGACACAGCGCTCATGGGATATCCCGGGGTCCGCACGAGTTAACGGTCTGCCGCATGCAAAACATAACTCAGAGAGAAAGCACTCGCCGGAACGAGGAGATCATGCCAGCAGATCCCAATACAAGTTCGTTTTCGTTGAATGCCACGATAGTGCTTGAAGCAATCTTGTTGGCCAAGCGCTCGTTTTTCGCACCGGTGATCGTCAAAGTGATAATTTTTCCAGTAATGCTCCACGTTCCGCTAATCGTGCCCGGCGCAACCGGATAAAGCATGTTCGCAATGAACCCCGTCGGATGTACTTGGCAGGAGAAGGTGCCATCTCCGTTGATCGACATCGTCTCTTTCAGATCGCCAACCCTACCCTGCCAACGCCCGACGATTTTCGTCGAATAAGCGGCCTCCGAGACCGGGTCCGAATTGTTTGCGCAGGCCGCTAAAGAGGCTCCTAGGACGATCACCGCGATGCCTTTCGGCCAAACCGCGCAATTGGTTTTCAGGCGAGCAATTCTTCTCATCTTATTCCGGACGATCCACCGCCTCGCCATGAGTTGCAAAATGTGTCACGCGTAGCGGAGCAGTCGGGTGATCAGCCACAGTAATTGGGCCGGGGATCGTGGCCGTTGGTTGCGGCAATTCCATCGACGCCAAATCCAGTCCTTATAACAATTGCCTTCAACTGGGGCGGCGATATGTGTCGCTCGTCATACCGAACGGTCACCTCGCCTGAAGCCAGCGAAATCTGAACATCCTCGACGCCGGCGATGTCTTTCAGCGCACGGGAGAGTTTGATTGGGCAGCCACCGCATATCATTCCGGTCACGGCAATAGTCTCAGTTTGCATGGTGGTCTCCTGCTTGTACCTGGTGCGCGAGACGTGCCCCCACTTGACCGACCACTCGGCCGCGCCGAACAAAAGACGCCTCGCAGCGCGTCAATGACCGAGGTCTTGAGGTGGAAGCGCGAACGCCGGCTCCTTTATACGCTCGTTTCAAACCCATTGCCGGATGAGAAATCGGCACAAACGCACTGCTGCTAAGTCGCGCCCGTGATCGAAAGCGGGGCCGCACGAAAGGCCGGTCTATGCGGACGCACCGTTACAAGCTCAGCACCGGGACGTGTGAGTCCCGGATGATCGCATAGCCACTGCCGTTGGCCCCCAAGTGGCCGCCGGCAGGCAGGTGTCCGATGACCAGGAGGTCACTCTGGGTTTGTTCCGCAGCTCGTTGCAATAGCTTATGCACATTGCCGCTATCAATGATCACCTCGGCAGTCGAGCGCACGTCCTCCTGAAGCTTGGCGATTGCCTTGGCGGCGTAGCCGACGAGCGCCTTCTGCCATTCGGGATCGACATGGGAACCCCCGGGGCCGGAAGTCTTCACCCCGGCGGTGATATGTACGATCGCGAGTTGTGCGTCGAACTGAGTGGCCATCTGCGCGGCCCGGGACACGGTGTGGCAGCTGTGGTCGCTCAAATCAACCGCGCAAAGAACCTTGCGGATGGCGAACTCGTGCGCTCGCATATCTTCCGGGTGGGTGTCGGTCCAAACCTGACAATCGCTATTGTGTAACACTTTCGCGGCCACCGAGCCCAGTAGAAAGCGGTAGAGCACCGCATGGCTGTGCGTGGACATCGCGATCAGGTCTACCTTCTCGTCGCGAGCAGTCTGCATGATTTCATGGGCCGGATCGCCTTTGAGCAACAAGCGTCTGACGACAATCCCCTCAAGCTCCGACCGCAGCGCTTGGTCCAGGTCCTTCTGAGCGTGTTGGATAATTGTCGCATGCAAGTCGCGCTCTGTGAGCTCGTGCCCGCGCTCCAGTACGCCGGCGGGATAGCTCACTGGCGTCACGACATGCAGCAGTAAGATCTCAGAATTGAAATGGCGAGCCAAATACGCCGCCTGATGAACGACCCGCGGCGCGCCGACTGGAAACGAGATTGGAAGAAGAATTTTGTTAATTCTGCGTCACAGCCACCGAAGCGCTCTGCGCTGTGGCTGCCTCCATGCTCACGGCCGTCGAGCGCTTGCTGAAATAACCGCTCGAATTATATTCCTCATGACATCTCTCTTAGGAAACACTGCGGTGATAAAATCATGTTCGCGATTGGTAGTCCGTACGCTCCCGCACCGACGGTGGCGTTCACGGTGAATTTCTTCCGATGCGTGACCGTGCCGGCGCGCCCTCTAGCTGCCGTCCTATTGCGATCGAGCTGGCTGCCGCTCGTCCGTCATGGGTCGTCCCCAAGTCATGCGGTCTGTTCCGGTGAACTACTCCGCGATCCAGCGTTTTGCTGCGGCGAACTCGCTGTTGTGGAACACCCGAACGTGCCCCGGAATTGCCAGTGCAAATATTTTCACGGCCCCTCGGATCCACTCGACGTCTGAAACGAGCGCCACCTTCTCCCATCCCGCGAGGTGTTTCAGGCCCAACTTGGCGTCATCCCACATCGCACCGGCCTCGAAGCCGCCGAAGTTCTCCCCCAAGTGATAAAGGAACCGGACCTTCGCGTGTCGTGAAAATATCGCTTCGACCCCAGGAATAATGCGAGACTCGTAGTCGCTCGCAGTGACCGTGCCTTTTGCCGAAAAGCCGAGGACGTTGGCCGGGAGGTCGGGAATTGGTTCAACCATGGTAAATCTCCTTTAGTGTCGAGGGCCGCGCGTGCAATGAATCACCATCTGCACAGCACCTTATCGGTTTAGGGGCCCTAAAGCGCCCGCGCGGGTTTTGATGCTTTCGAGACTGGATGCAAGTCCCACGCATCGTCGATGCAGTATTTTACACGCTATGGTTCGCGCCCCTTTACAGACTGAGGGGAGGAGAGCGGTGTGCTCATGTTAATTCGCCGGGTGCTCGCAGGCGCAACGCATTGGCAATGACCGCACCTCACGCCTAACGCAAGGCTCAATGGAAGGTATCTGGTTTATATAACACGGTGAACCGCATAGCCGTGAAGTAGAATTTGGCACGTGAGCGGCTTTGCAAATGCTTGATTTATCTTCATGGTGCGATGTCACTATCGTGGGTAACCATCCCAATCTAGAACGCACCCCTTTACCTGTACTAACCCCTTCGGCTACCGGCCGACGAAATTCGCCTTTCCTGCCCATCATGCCTGGTGGCAGCGCGATCGGGGGATTTGGCCCGACGCTATTACCGATTCTGCGAATACGACCTTGCCACGATCTGCCATTCGTTCCAAGTACAATGAATGCGAGCGGTGCCAAGATATGGGCATTGAAGCGGCGTACTCCCGGACACCGCGGGAACATGAAGATGCTGAAGCCCATTGCGCGGCATGCCGTGGATTTGGTGCATCGGAGCTACCTCATGCGACGTAGGTTGCAAGTGTGGCGCAACTGATGCTGCGGCGGGTGTTTGCGCTCGCGATCGCCGTCGTCCTGGATTTTTCGTTGTTCAGGGCGGACAAAGCCCTGTGTGGGCGAGCTTAAAAAACAGACCTGCCCTAATCACTTTTTAAAAGGAGAGATGCAATGCAACTGCGACACTGGATGGTTCTATCGGCATTGCTGGTCGGCGGAGGCGTGTATGCGGCTCAAGATGTTGCAGCAACGGCAAATGAAGCGGCTTCGGCCTCTGCTGATCAAAGCGCTGAGGACAGTGCCCACAAGGCGGCGGCGGAAGCCAAGGAGGCGGCGCAGAATGCAGCTAAAGCGGCGAAGTTAGCTTCGCAAAGCGCTGAGCGCGCTGTCAGTGAGGCGTCACAGACAGCGGCTAAAGCGACTGAACGGGCGGCTCATAAGGCCGACATGGCGGCGAAACGAGCCGAACATAAGACTGCTGTAGCAGCCATGCAGGCAACCGCAGAGACCAAGGAGGCAGCGCGGACGGCCGCGGAAGCCGCGAAGAGGGCGGCTGTAGCCACTAGGGATGCGGCGCAGAAAGCCGAGGACTCCGCCAAAGTAGCGGCCGAATCGAGTAAGGAGGCCGCGCGCGCGGCCGCCGAAGCCGCTCAAAAGGCTGCGCAGAAGGCGTGGGACGCGACTAAGGAGGCGGCAGACAAGGTGCTGAATGCATTTTAACAGTAATCGCCCCTTTCTTGAGGTCACCCCTGGTTGGAGCCGCCCCACGCGCGCACCTCCTGGGGGATGCATTTTTCCGGTCTGGGGCTCAGCGCTTAAAGGGTGGGCCGCGAGTTGGGAGCGGGGCCTTCAGAGCTTGGGCGTCAGATCTTTAGACGCTCGCTTGGGAGTGCCGGCGTCGATCGTTACCGAAGCAATGGGCCCGCGTTCGGGCACCGTAACGGCCGCCTCACGGGCATCGTCCATGCCCCGGTGCGAAGTTATGCGAGGCGGCAATTTCTGCGGGATGGTTGGCGCCGCCGGCATCGCCGGCCAATCTTGGCGCCACGCATCGGGCTCTGCTGTCCCCGTATATTCGATCCGCACCGGCATTTCGCTCAATCGATCATACAGCCGCGCCTCCGTGCGGATCGGCCACCAGCCGTAAAGAAGAATCTCCAAGGGGCGCCACATGGCGACCCAGCCGCAAATCACGAGGCCCTGTCTCAGTAGCTCCCCCAAGCGCTCGCCTTTCATCGCGCTGGCGACTACACCTCCCAGAGTGACCGCGAGGGCGAGAAACACCAGCCCGACCATCAGACTGGTGCGCCCGATCCGCAGCAGCTCACGCAAATGCCGCCTCGTGACCTGCGCGCGGCGCAAGAAGAACTCATGCACGGCGTCGCGCAGAACTTCCGCTTCCTCAGCCAGGCCCGGAGCCCGGTCCAGAGCCACTTGCAGGGCGGGCGTTGCGCCCCGCGGCGCTTCGCGGGCCCACCCGACGATGAGATCTTCCGCACCCGGGTCCAGATCCCGCTCGCGGAACGGGGAAGCGTCCATCGCATTGAAGAGCTGCTTGAGCTCCGTGACCCGCACCTCAATCAGCTCACAGTTTTTCGGCAACGGATCGCCCGCCGCTTGAGGGTCTTTATGCACGCAATGGTCTCGCTTTGTCGAAGATTGCCGTCCTGTCATCTAGCTGGACGGGTAGAACAGCGACTTGTTTGACTCGTCGAGTGAGATGCACTTCAGTTGCCTTGCCTGCGGCTATTTTGCCCCTGCGGGCGGTTGCATGCGTGTTGGCCTGTAATGCCGGAACTCAGTTTACGCACCCCCAACACCTCGTCCGGTGGCCTCCAACGCGTGCTCGGTCGCAACGGCTGTGCGGCGCCCCTGTAGGATACGCCGCTCGAGCTCGGATTTCCGGCGCAACAGCGATGCGGATCTCTACGCCGATGCGCGCGCGCATCATAGGCCCGTGCCGCAGGCGGATCGAGGGGTATTCGCGGCGTGACGAGGAATCGGCGCGCGCAAGACACAGCAGCGAGGTTGAACGCGAACTGTGCCTTGCGGGATTGCGGGTAAGTTTGTCGACGCGGCCAATATTTACGCAGGGCACCCCGAAGCGCTGCAACTGCGAGCGATGAACATCATCCTATGAGACCCCACCAAAGGAGCGCGGCGCCGCGATCTTGATGCCAAGCTCGATGGTCGGTTGTGGGATCTGGCTTCGGGCGTACTGCAGCCTAAGGTGGCAATGGAGGGGGCGTCAAAGGGCGCGCCCTTTCTTTTTTTTGGCGCCCGCTGGAAGCCAATAACCCTCCCGATCGTTCCTGCTGTTCCAGTCTGGGGCAACGGATGGCCTTTCGGCTGCTGTTGTATCACGATTACTTTCGTGGTGGCGGACGCGTCAATGCATTACCGTCGCCACCCTCCATTCATTCATAGGTACGCTGCCGCACAGACTTCCGTCGATATCGCGGTCAGTCTTGCCGATGCGGCGCTGGTGCAACCTTGGCACGCTGGCGCCCCCTATCCACTTTGGGAGTCACGCGATGCAGGCATTCGTTTACTTGGGCCCGGGGAAGAAAGCACTCCAGGAGCACGCAAGGCCTGAAATCACGGCACCCACCGACGCCATCGTCAAAATCGGCAAGACGACCATCTGCGGCACCGATTTGCACATCCTCAAGGGCGATGTACCGAGCTGTCAGCCGGGACGCATCCTGGGCCACGAGGGCGTGGGCGTGATCGAGACGATCGGGTCAGCAGTCACTGCCTTCAAGGCGGGCGACCGCGTCCTCATCTCATGCATCAGCGCCTGCGGCAAGTGCGCCTATTGCCGCAAGCTCATGTATTCACACTGTACGACCGGCGGCTGGATTCTTGGCAATAAGATCGACGGCACACAAGCGGAGTATGTGCGCATCCCGCACGCCGACAACAGCCTGTATCCGATTCCGGCGGGCGCCGACGAAGAAGCGCTGGTGATGCTCAGCGACATTTTGCCGACGGGCTTCGAGTGCGGTGTCCTCAACGGCAAGGTGCAGCCCGGCGGCACGGTTGCGATCGTGGGTTCAGGTCCCATCGGTCTCGCCGCGCTGCTCACGGCGCAGTTTTACTCGCCCGCCGAGATCATCATGATCGATCTCGACGACAACCGCCTTGAAGTGGCCAAGCGCTTCGGTGCCACCTCAACCGTCAACAGCGGCGACGGTAAGGCCGTTGCCGCCGTCATGAAGATGACCGACGGCCGCGGCGTCGATACCGCCATTGAGGCGGTCGGCATCCCGGCAACTTTTGAGCTCTGCGCGCAGCTCGTGGCTCCCGGCGGCACGATCGCCAATATTGGCGTGCACGGCACGAAGGTGGACCTGCATCTCGAGAACCTCTGGGATCGCAACATCTCGATCACCACGCGGTTGGTCGACACGGTCAGCACCCCGATGCTTTTGAATACGCTGCGCTCCCACAAGATCGACCCGAAGCTCCTGATTACCCACCGCTTCAAGCTCGGCCAGATCCTCGAGGCCTACGAGACCTTCGGTCACGCGGCGAAGACCCGCGCCCTCAAGGTGATTATCGAGGCGTAGCAGGCGGCGGAGCAGAGCTTCTGACAACCCCCACATTGAAAGCAACAAGGATTACCCCATGAGTTACCAGAGCATTAACCCATTCGACGGCAAGACACTCAAGACTTTTGAGACGTTGTCGGACAGTCAACTCGAGGCCAAGCTTGCCACCGCAGCGAGCTGCTTCAAGACTTGGAAGCACAAGAGCTACAAGGAGCGCGCGGTCATCGTGGCCAAGGCGGCGGAGCTCATGAAGACCCACGTCGATGACTTCGCCAGGCTGGCGACGCTCGAGATGGGCAAACGCATTGACGAAGCGCGTGGCGAGGTGAATTTTAGCGGCAACATTCTGGACTACTACGCCAAGAATGCCGAAAAGTTCCTGGCGCCCGAGAATCTGCACCCGTCGCACGGCGAGGCCCACATGGAAAGCAGCCCCATCGGGGTCATCTTCTGCATTGAACCGTGGAACTTCCCGTATTACCAGTTGGCCCGCGTGGCGGGTCCGCACCTGATGGCCGGAAATACGCTGGTGGTCAAGCACTCCAGCAACGTGCCGCAATGTGCCATCGCCTTTGAGAAGCTGTGGATCGACGCTGGGGCGCCGGTTGGCCTGTACACCAATCTGTTCATCTCGCACGAACAGTCCGATCGCGTCATCGAGGATCCGCGCATCAAGGGCGTGGCACTGACCGGCAGCGTCGAGGCGGGCAGAAGCGTTGCCGCGCGTGCGGGAAAGATACTCAAGCCCTCGTCCATGGAGCTCGGAGGAAGCGATGCCTTCATCGTGCTCGACGATGCGGATCTCGAGAAGACCATTCCGTGGGCTGTCTGGGGTCGCATGTACAACCAGGGTCAGACCTGCTGTGCCTCCAAGCGCTTCATCGTGCAGGAGTCGATCGCCGACAAGTTCCTGGAGAAATTCCAGGCCGCGCTCGCGCAGCAGACGCCCGGCGACCCGATGGATGAGAAGACGACCAAGGGCCCGATGTCACAGGAGGTTGCGCTGGTCGATCTACTGAAGCAGATCGACGGTGCGGTGGCGCACGGCGCCAAGGTGCTGATGGGCGGCAAGCGCATTGATCGGCCCGGCTCGTTCATGGAAACGACGATACTGACTGACGTCAAGCCGAATAATCCCGCCTTCCGGACCGAATTCTTCGGCCCCGTGGCAATGTTCTTCCGTGTCAAGGATGAGGACGCAGCCGTGGCGCTCGCCAATGACTCGGACTTCGGTCTCGGCGGGTCAGTCTTTACCAAGGATGTCGCGCGGGGCAAGCGGGTGGCAAGCCAGGTCGACACGGGCATGATGTTCATCAACAACATCGACTGGTCGGATGCCGAGCTGCCGTTTGGCGGTGTGAAGAACTCCGGCTACGGTCGCGAGCTGGGTGACATGGGCATCCAGGAGTTCGTCAACAAGAAGCTGGTCCGAACCGCGGTCATGGACGCGCCGGCCTGATGTACGTCAACGTTGCGGTGCTCAAGGAGACACAGCCGCACGAGCGGCGCGTCGCCCTGGTGCCTTCGGTGGTGCCGAAGCTGGTCAAGCTGGGCGCCAGGATCCACATGCAATCGGGTGCAGGCGCGGCTCTCAGGCTGGCCGACAGAGAGTTCCAGAATGTGGCATTTACGGATGATCGAAAGGCCCTGGTGAGTGATGCCGATGTGGTGCTGGCTGTGCAGCCGCCGGCACTCGAGGTCATCGATGCCATGAAGGCGGGTGCGATTCTGATGTCCTTCATCTACGCACACAAGGAACGCGCTCTGGTGCACCGGCTGCTGGAACGGAAGATCACCTGCTTCGCGATGGAACGGGTGCCGCGCATTTCCCGTGCGCAGTCGATGGACGCGCTCTCGAGCCAATCGGCCCTGGCCGGATACTACGCCGTACAGCTCGGCGCGACTCATCTGGCCCGTGTCCTGCCAAAGATTACGACGGCCGCGGGCTCGATCGGACCGGCCAAGGTGTTGATCATGGGACTCGGCGTCGCAGGTCTCGAAGCGATCGCTACCGCGCATCGGCTAGGAGCGGTAGTCGAGGGCTATGACGTCCGTCCGGAGACCGAAGAGCAGGCGCTGTCATTGGGGGCGAAGTTCGTGGCGACCGGTGTCGACGCCCGGGGCGAGGGCGGTTACGCACGCGAGCTGAGTGCGGAGGAGAAGAGCAAGGTAGCGGCCGTCCTGACCCGGCACATCCAGCAGGCCGATCTCATCATTACGACGGCGGCCATCCCGGGGCGATCTTCGCCCAAGCTTATCAGCAGCGTGCAGGTGGCGGGCATGAAGGCGGGCGCGGTGATTGTGGATCTGTCGGCCGAAGGCGGGGGCAATTGCGCCGACACCAGGCCGGGCGAGACGACGACGGTCGGCCTGGTCACCATCGTTGCGCCCTTGAATGTGCCCTCGCTCCTGGGCGAGGACGCAAGCGAGCTGTACGCAAAGAATCAGTACAACCTGCTGGCTCTGATGATGAAGGACAACGTCATCGAGATCGACTGGGGCGATGAGATTCTCGCCAAAACGGTGCTGACTCATGCCGGCGAGCTCAAGGCGCCAGATGCCGTGCACGGCGCCCGCAAGTCGTCCCCGGGCTCGGCCAATGCACCTACACCTGCCACGAAAGTGGCGTGAATCCTCAGACAGGAGCTCTCGATGAATTTCCAGGTCGCAATTGACGGGTTCGTGGCCCTGTACATCTTTATGCTCGCCGGCTTTGCAGGATGGGTGATCATTGGTGGCGTACCGGCCATCCTGCACACGCCCCTGATGTCAGGATCCAACTTCGTGCACGGCATCGTCGTGGTCGGTGGTCTGTATGCGCTCCTCAACGCGAGCAACGGGCTGGAGCAGACGATCGGGTTCTTCGCCGTCCTGCTGGGTGCCGGCAATGCCGCGGGCGGCTACGCCGTGACGGATCGCATGCTGGCGATGTTTCAAACCAGCGGCCATGCCCCCGCGCACTCCAAAGCAGGTCACGCCCGCAAGGGTCATGCCAAAGGCAAAGGCCGCCCCAGCAGGAAGGCCTAGGAAACGCGCATGTTCACCCTCGCTCCGCAATTGATCATTGGCGCCGCGGACCTCGCGGCCGCTCTGCTATTCATGTACGGACTGTGGCGCATGTCTTCGCCCGTGACCGCGCCATCCGGAATCCGCGTCGCCGGGTTGGGGATGCTGGTCGCCGTTCTCGCCAGCTTCCTCTACCTGTTCGGCGTCAGCGCGGCAGCCAGACCGCACCTGACCATCAACATCGGGCTCGCGGTTGCTGCGTTGGCGATGGGCGGCGGCGTCGCCTGGTGGAGTGGCCGGAGAGTGGCCATGACATCCATGCCGCAGATGGTTGCGCTATATAACGGCATGGGCGGCGGTGCTGCCGGCGCGATCGCCGCGGTGGAGCTGTTCGGCAACAAGGCGCAGGGCGAAACGCAGCTGGTGGTCACTTTGATCGGCGCCCTGATCGGCGCGGTGTCGCTGTCCGGATCGCTGATTGCCTGGGCGAAACTCGATGGGGTTATCAAGCAGCCGCTGCGGGTGAGAGGCCAGAAGATCTTCAACGCGGCGATCATGGTCGCGACCCTCGCTGTGGGCGCATACCTGACATATGCGGCGCAGGGTGCTGCACAACCGTGGATGAGCGCCCCGCATCTGATCGAACTGTACTTTGGTCTTGCACTCCTGTTCGGTATCCTGATGACGCTGCCGATCGGCGGCGCCGACATGCCGGTCGTGATCTCGATCTACAACGCCTTCACGGGTCTGGCCGTTGGTCTCGAAGGGTTCGTGCTGCAGAACCCCGCTCTGATGATCGCCGGCATGGTGGTCGGCGCCGCGGGACTTTTGTTGACGCTGCTGATGGCGAAAGCCATGAACCGCTCCGTCAGCAATGTGCTGTTCACGAACTTTGGTGCGGCACCCAAGCACAAGCAGGGTGCCATCAAGGGCAGCCTGAAGCCAACCGCACCGGGCGATGCCGGCATCGCCATGCGCTACTCGAGTTCCGTGATCATCGTGCCTGGCTACGGACTGGCTGTGGCGCAGGGGCAGGGCAAGCTGTATGAATTCGTCAAGCTGCTGCAAATCGGGGGTGTGAGCGTGAAGTTCGCGGTGCATCCGGTGGCCGGTCGGATGCCGGGCCAGATGGACGTATTGCTGGCGGAGGCTGGCGTGCCCTACGACATGATCTTTCAGCTCGAAG
Organism: uncultured Gammaproteobacteria bacterium; assembly: GCA_963758145.1. Taxonomy (GTDB): domain Bacteria; phylum Pseudomonadota; class Gammaproteobacteria; order Steroidobacterales; family Steroidobacteraceae; genus Bog-1198. The sequence goes on along the minus strand of CAVWUK010000004.1, from coordinate 398,012 downwards.
ACATCAACAGTGAGTTCGCCAGCACCGATATCGCCCTGGTCATCGGCGCCAATGACGTGGTGAACCCGGCCGCGCGCACTGATAAATCATCGCCCATCTTTGGCATGCCGATCCTCAACGCCGACCAGGCCAAGCGGGTGTTTGTCGTCAAGCGAGGCGAGGGCAAAGGCTATGCCGGCATCGTCAATGCGCTCTTCTATGCGGACAACTGCAACATGGTCTATGGCGATGCCCAGGCCGTATTGATCAGCATGATCGAGGCGGTTCGAGGACTGGGTTTGCCGGCAGCGGCGTGACTGCGATTCAAAGAGGCAATTTCAACTGCCCAGCAAGATTAAGGCCGCCGCCGCCGCCGTCGCCCAGTTTGTAGGGCGTCTGGCGCGGTTTCGCGGCACGTAGCACTGGATGAGTCAGTTTGTTAATTGCCATTCGGGGCAACTCATTTTTGCAGTTTTGAAGTACGTCTCTGGACGTTCTTGGAAGACCCCGGACAAGGAGGGGTCTGGTGCCGGCCGAGGGATTCGAATAAGCGCTATAAGATACTGTTTCGTAAGCGTTTCTAAAGATAGGTGAGAGGAGTTACCCAGAAAAGTCACCCCGCGCGAGGGTGAAATATTAATAGATCGCGTCGGCATTCCATGGATGAGGCTGCCTGAATCTAGTCTTTAGAGCGTGACTTTCGCGCGGACATGCAAAAGTGTCGCGAAGTTCTCGAGTCAGCGGAAAAAACCATGCTCGCAGATTGTCCGGTAATACCGATTTACAATTTTTCAGGCGAGTCAGGGGCCTTGGTGTGCTGGGGAGCTGGGGGGCACCGGAATCCCCGCCCTTCTTGTCGGAGGATCTTGGTCCAGCCGCGACAAGCACAATGTCCAGCAGGAATAGTCAGGAATAGTCAGGAATAGTATACCGAGAATGGTTTCAATCATAAGAAATCCTTGGCGGTGCGGTAGGCTGACGTCGAACGCCCCACGGCGGATGCGAGCGCGCGAGAATTCCTTTCTTGACCGAAGGGTGTTGAAGCGAATCGTTCGAATAATCTAATGCAGCGATTTGGCCAGCAATCCCAATGTCGGAGACGCCATGTTTGGTTGGATTGAGATTTCCCTCTTATTTATCGGCGCCTGCCTGCTAATCGGTGGCGTTACGCCGCGGTTTCGACGATATCGCTCACTGCTCTGGGCCGGCGGGGCGTTGATATTGATCACCGCACTCTATCCGCGACAAAGCAATGCGCTCGGACAGTATCTTTTCGGGCAAAGCGCTGGGGCGCCGCGGTTGCCGCTCGAGTTGTTTGGAATAGCGTGGTGGCTCTTGGGAGCCTGGCTCCTCAATAGCCTTCTTGACCAGATTCTTCACCGAACAATCTTTCGAAACGCCAATGAGCCGCACGCGCGACGCCTTTTCGCAGATTTGGCCTCTGCCTTTATCTATATCGTGGCGTTCGTAGGCATCATGGATACGGTCTTCAAGCAGCCACTTTCAGGAGTACTGGCAACGTCCGGTGTCCTGGCGATTGTTCTGGGTCTCGCGCTTCAGAACACCCTAGCGGACGTCTTCTCGGGTCTCGCCATCAATATTGAGCGCCCGTTTGGGGCTGGTGATTGGATTACGATGGCGGGCACCGTCGAGGGTCAGATCATCGAGATCAATTGGCGGGCCACTCGAATAAAGACGGCGTCCAACGACGTCATTGTGATTCCAAACAGCGTTGTTGCAAAGGCGATCGTGACGAACCACCGCCGGCTGAATGACCCCTATGTCTGCACGATTCAGATCAAGATCAGTCCCGTGATACCGCCTGCGCGGGTGCTCGATGTTCTGCAGGCGGCCGCGGCCAGCAGCCCCGGTATTTCATCAGGCTCAAAGCCGCAGGCTTATGCGTGTAGCTTTTCAGACGCCTTGGTGACCTACGGGCTATCGTTCGCAATTGACGATTTTATACAGACGGCGGGTGTTCAATCTGACGTAGTCAGTCGGGTCGTAGAGGCTCTTCGCGGGCAAAATATTCCGATTGGCGCGCCGGTGATGGACGTTCGGCTAATTCAGCGGGACATTGCAGCGGCGAACGACGCGGCGGGAGATCACATGGTGTAGCCATCGAGACGTTGCCCCCGTGAGGGATCTGCCGGCTGAGGGATTACTCGGCGCTATCGCGCCTCGCCCCTCCGGGGCCGCCCTGCGGGCGTTCAACGTCGCTGCGCGACATTGTCGAACCCTGATTTTCTTCTGTCGGGGGTTCGAATTGGGACCGAATGCGGTGGATCGTAATTTTGCGGTGCTCGGACATTTTTGCGGGATCTGCCGGCTGAGGGATTCGAATAAGCACAATAAGATACTGTTTCGTAAGCGTTTCTAAAGATAGGTGAGAGGAGTTACCCCCAAAAGTTACCCCGCGAGCGGATCAGAAATCATTGGACCGCGTTGGACGCTCGCGGACCCCAGGACGGAGCCACGGGCATCGCGTTGCCCCGGCCAGGGGCTCGAACATTCGCTCAAGCAGCTTTTAACAGGAAATCTACATGAATGGCGTCGTACGGAAACACAACGCCACCTTCCTCGGGCCTTTCCAAAACGCCCACCCGAAGCAGAACATGAACATCGCTGTGGACGGCGCGGACATCGCGTTTCGCCCGGCGTGCAATCTCGCGAATAGCCATCGGCCCCTGACCGGCCATCAACTTAAGGAGCGCCCACCGTTTGGGCGTAAGGGTCCTCCAGAGAAGATCCTCAGATGCGAACGAAATGCGCGCCCCCTGTTTCTTGCCTCGAAATGCGGCCGATGCACGTCGCTGGGTCTCACCAACAGAAGCCACGCCGATTGTGACGGTGCTCACTTTCGCCTCCTACGCTTGTTCACTTCAGCCCAAAAATCCGTTTGTAGAGCGTCGAGGCTGGTGAAGATGTAAGTTGCCTCGACCTCATCCAGATGCTTGTGATCGCCCTTGCCGGCTTCATTGTCGAAGCGCAACACGCAGCGCTGATTCGCGATGTAGGCCAAGCGGTACTTGAAGGCATGCCGGCTGTACGGTAGTGGCTGCGGCAGCTTCCAGATCACAATCTCTACGAATGCGCGACGACTCAGTATAAGCCGTTCGCGCATCAGTAGCTCGGCCTTCATGTTGCTTACGATAGCAACATTCAAGTCGTGTTGTCAATAAAAGCAACAGCCTGTCCGAAGTCCCTGATCGAGAACGGGTGATTCAGAACAGCTATTTCGTCGGCCTGAACGCCTATCGGGATCGTGCGGAGTCATTGGCCGACGACGCCGGATTCTGCGTGCTGAAAGACCGCAATCGGCACGAGTATCAGGCGCATCCCGGCCAAAAGGGGTAGTTCGAAACGCTAAAATCATCGCCAGTTACCAGCGGCTCCCCGATTCCGGCGCGCTGACTGGCCAGCTGACGATTCCAGTGTGCGCAGAGTGCCGAAGAATGGCAAAATGCCGCCAACGCCTTGTGAGGTTTGCGCTAATCGTTTCTGAGATCAGCACAACAATGAAAGGGATGCGGCGCATTATGAAACCAGGATGGGCAACGCTGCTCGTCCTCGGGCTGCTGTTCCTTCGGGCGCTCATTCCGACGGGCTTCATGCTGGCGCCAATGGATGGCAGTCTTGCATTCGTCTTGTGCGATGCGGAGATGTCGGCGGGTGAACACCAGCACCACCACCATCATCCCGGGCTCGATCAAGCGGCGCACCAACACGACGGGCATGTCGACCCCACCTGTCCGTACGCGCAAAGTGCGGGGCCGGCCCCATTGCCGACGCTGCCGGTACTCACTGGTATCGCAACGATCGACCTGCTGGTACCGCCACTCGCTTTTACTCAGACCCTCCTGACCTCCGGACCTCCCCGGCAGCAAACTCCCCGCGGGCCACCGCACTTCGCCTGAACCTCAATCGTTGACCTTGCATGTAGCGCAAGCCGCTCGAGGGCTTGCGCCACGCATCGTTCGTATCTTTCAGGCTTCTGTCGTAGCGAGGGCATCGTGAAGACACTCATTTGGGCGTTTGGCTTGGCCACAGGTATGGCTGATCCGTCGGCATCTTGGCACTCGGCACGCGTCGATGCACGGGGCGCACGAGAGTGCGCGCAATGCCGATTCCTGCTCCTTCGAGCGCAGCCGCTGACATCCAGATGGTGAACCCAGCACCGCCGTGCGCGGATAGCACGCAGCCGATGCGACATGGAACATGGGTGGCGGCGTGTGGCGTTCTGATCGTGCATGGAATCGTGATCTATGGGCTTCTGCAAGAGCGGGTCCCCATTATGCATCCGGAGTCGCTCATGACGGTTTTGCTTCTCGACGCACCCCAGCGCGAGCCGCCGCAATCGCGGAAATCCGTGCAATTACCTCTCATGAAGGCACGCCTGGTTTTCGACGAACCTCAAATTCCGGACGTGCCGGACTTGACGACGAGATCGGACGTCCACGTGCAAATCAGTACATCGCCGGAAACGACGGCGGCCGCGGCCACGATGATATCGTCGCCGGCACCGGTCTCACTGACGGACGAGTTGGCGGTGCTCTGTCCACAGCGAGCGCCGCCAGCGTATCCCCAGGAATCTCGACACCTTCGGGAAGAAGGCGAGGTAACCCTGCGCGTCGAGCTCGATGAGCGTGGGCAGGTGAGTGCAGTGAGCGTTCTGAAGAGCAGCGGCTCGATGCGCCTCGACCAAGCGGCGCGCGCCGCGATCCTGAGGTGGCACTGCAACGCAGCGCTGCACGGCGGACAGCCGGTCCGCGCCGTCGCGATCCAAAGCCTGGATTTCAATCTGAGGCCACGCTGAATGGGCGCGCCGGGCATATCTCATAAAAACTATAGAAAGGAATCAGCCGATGAGTAATTCACTACAAGCAGCGATCGCAGCGATGCTGATCGGAGCATGCGGGGCTGCGTTTGCGGACCAGCCGTCCGCGCCGGCAACCACGCAATTGCCCAAGATGACCATCACGGATACGGCGGACAGCGACTATGTCGCGCCGGACGCCACCACCGGCACCAAGTCCGACACGCCGGTGATGGACACGCCGCTCAACATCCAGGTCGTCACGCAACAGGTGCTGCTGGATCAACAGGTGACTCGCATCGACCAGGCGCTCATGAATGTCAGCGGCGTGTCGGTCGGCAACGGCGGGGACACGAGCTATGGGAATGCCTTCGATAGCGTCTCGCTGCGCGGCTTTCCGACGGACTCTTATTTGCGCAACGGCGTGCGCATCGACAGCCTTACCAGCGATACCGAACTCTTTACGCTGCAAATGGCCAACGTGGAGAGCATCGAAGTCCTGAAAGGTCCCGCCGCGATCCTGTATGGCGCGGTCGAGCCGGGCGGGGTCGTGAACATCATCACCAAGCAGCCTCAGGCGACGCCGGGCTACTCGGCGAATCAACAGTTCGGATCCTACGGTCTGTACCGAACCACTGTCGATGCGACCGGACCCCTAAACCAGGCCGCGACGCTGCTGTACCGAATGGACGCGTCCTACGACACGAGCGGATCCATCGTCGATTTGGGGTTCACCCGCGACCTCTTTATCGCGCCGACCATGAAACTTCTCATCGGCTCCTCCACTCAGGTGACGCTCGAGTATGAGCACAAGGATTCGAACTTCAATGGAAACTACGCGGCGTTTCCTCTGATCGAAGCGCCGAGCGGTCAGTTCGTGCCGCTATACAACAATCCGAGCCTGAACTACGGAGAGCGCTCCGCCTTGCAGGAGATCGCCGACTTCGCAGGATTGAACTGGACTCATGCCTTCAACGAGCAATGGTCGATCAAACAACAGCTGGTGGCCGATTGGGTCCACACCACCGCGCCGCAGGTGACTGCGCTCGGCATCGGCCCGAACGATCCCAATAATGCGGCGAGCGAGCCGGCGATATATCGGTTTGAGGAGCCCCTCGACGACCGTATTGACACCTACGCGACGTATATCGATCTCACCGGCCACTTTGTCATCGGGCCGGTGCGGCACACCCTATTGGCAGGCGGCGATTGGTATTGGTTCAACTCGAAATACTCGCTGATGAACCCCGATCCGACTTACGCACTCGATCCCGCCTTCAATTCTCTCATCAACCTGTTCAACCCGGTACACCCGGGAACGCCCTTCGGCCCGCTGCAACCGGCATTTGCCGGCGACGGCCCCACAAAAAGCTGGGGGCTGTATCTGCAGGACCAGGCCGCCCTGCCGGGCAATGTGTTCGCTCTCGCCGGCGTGCGCTTTCAGCACGCCTTCGAAGCCAATTACACCGGCACGACGTTGGATTCGTTGACCTCGACGCCGTTGAACGCAAGGGCGGTGACTTCACGCTACGGCTTACTGTGGCGGCCGCAGACTTGGCTGAGCCTTTATGGGAATTATGCCGACAATTGGGGGCCGAGCAACGGATATCCCACGGTGAGCGGCGGCATCGTCCCTCCCACGGGCGCGCTACAACGAGAGATCGGCGCGAAATTCGATCCGCTTCAGGGCCGGCTGACCTCGACCATTGCGTTGTATGATCTGATCAAAACCAACGTTCCCACACCGGACCCCAATAATCCCTGCTGCTACATCGTCACGGGGGAGGTGCGCAGCAAGGGTCTGGAAGTCGACATCCAGGGCGAGATCGCTAGCGGCTGGAACGTGATCCTGAACTATTCGATCATCGATGCCGAGATCGTCTCGTCGAATGACCCGTCGAACCCGCCCGGTACGCAATGGCCGCAGACGCCGCGCCTGATCGGCAATCTTTGGACCACGTACGACTTTGCGCCGGGTGCCGATCGAGGCTTCAAGATCGGCGGCGGCGTCAACTATCAGGGAACTCAGCCGGCGTACAACTATACCGGCGTTCTGGCCCAACAGGCGACGGACTACACCGAGATCGCCGCACGTACGACGGTGAACGCCATGGGCTCGTATCGGTTAAAGGCCGATGGACTCATGCTCACGGCGCAGCTGAACGTATCGAATCTCTTGAACAAGCAATACTTTAGCTACATCTCTCTGACCAACCCGCAGCCCTACGACACCTACACCTACGGCGGCTCGGTCTACGGATTCGATCGCCGGCTCTATGGCGAACCGCGAACCCTGATCGGCTCGATTTCAGTGCAGTTCTAGGTTCGCACCCCGATGGTACGTTCGTTCTTCGTTTGGCTGCACCGCTGGATCGGGCTGCTGATGGCGGGATTCCTCATCCTTGAAGGCCTCACAGGCAGCGTACTTGCGTTCAGGAGCGAAATCGAAAGGTTCGTCACGCCGCAACTGTTCGCAGTGCCGAGGCCGGGGATTGCGCCACTCGGACTCGGCATGCTTGCGGAACGTGCCGAAGCGCTCGCGCCTCAGGCCCGCGTGGGTTACTACTCGATCGAGGATCGCCAGGTGGTTCTCCACGTGCGGCCTCGCGTGAATCCGGCCACCGGAGAACCCTATGACATCGGCTTTGACCGTCTTTACCTGGATCCCTGGACCGGACGCGAGTTGGGAAGGCGGCGCGACGGCGACCTCTCGCAAGGCACCATTAATCTAATTCCGTTCATTTATCGACTTCACATGAATCTCGCCGGCGGCACCTTGGGCGAGTTCGTACTCGGGATCGTCGCCCTGGCCTGGACCATCGATTGCTTCGTGGGATTTTATCTCACCTTACCCGTTGCTTTTGGGCGGCTCTTATCCCGCTGGCGGCCTGCGTGGCTGATCAAGCGGCCAACGAGCGCGATTCGCCTCAACTATGATCTGCACCGCGCAAGCGGACTATGGCTCTGGCCGCTGCTCTTCGTGCTGGCTTGGTCGAGTGTGATGTTCAATCTCAGAGAGTCGGTTTACGAACCCGTGACACGGGCGCTATTCGCCTATCGCTCCGGAATGGATAGCTTGGGCTCCACGCTCGCCGTTCGACGCGCCAATCCAAAGCCGAAGCTCGACTGGGTTGCGGCGCAGGGCAGGGGCGAGCGTCTCATGACTCAAGAGGCGGCGCGGCGCGGATTCCGGATCTATAGGCCCTACGGGATGGCGTATATCGATGAATTGGGCGTCTACACCTACGGCATCATCAGCAACCTCGACGTTCAAGCGCATTCGTGGACTACCTCGCTGTGGTTGGACGGCGATACGGGGAATCTCGTTCAACTGGATCTTCCGAGCGGCGAGACCGCGGGCAATACGATCGAGAACTGGCTGCGCGCGCTGCATTTCGCGGACCTGAATGACAATTTCCTCTATCGTGCTTTGGTGAGCATTATGGGGCTCGTGATCGCCATGCTTTCGGCGACCGGCTTCTATATTTGGCTCAGGAAGCGCAGAGCAAGGCGATTCGCATGGGGAAGACAAATAAACGGCACATCACTTTCGGCCAAGGCACAGATCGCAAAGATCAATATCAATTCATGAGTGTGGTACCGGCATACATTGGTCCGAACCCGCCCGCCCGCAAAGAGGCGAAATGGGTGTACACCGCGAAAGGCAAGTACTGGTTCCCTTGGTTTCGCTTCTATGCCCCGGGGAAGGCCGTCGAGGGCAAGAAGTAGAAGATGCCGGACATCAAAAGGTGAACTGACCGACTCACAAACCTCATGGATACTCATTCACCCGCATGCGTCCCTTGGAATCTTCCCAATTATTTAACGATCGTTCAATAGTTTATAACATATTGATTATATGGAGGTTTTGCCGGCTGAGGGATTACTCGGCGCTGCGCGCCTCGCCCCTCACGCGGCGCTCGGGGCCGCCTCGGGCGAGGCCCTCGGCGTTCAACGTCGCTGCGCGACGTTGTCGAACCCTGCTTGTCTTATGTCGGGGGTTCGAATTGAGGCCGACGTGCGGTGGATCGTAATTTTGCGGTGCTCGGACATTTTTGCGGGATCTGCCGGCTGAGGGATTACTCGGCGCTGCGCGCCTCGCCCCTCCGGGGCCGCCCTGCGGGCGTTCAACGTCGCTGCGCGACGTTGTCGAACCCTGATTTTCTTATGTCGGGGGTTCGAATTGAGGCCGAATGCGGTGGATCGTAATTTTGCGGTGCTCGGACATTTTTGCGGGATCTGCCGGCTGAGGGATTACTCGGCGCTGCGCGCCTCGCCCCTCCGGGGCCGCCCTGCGGGCGTTCAACGTCGCTGCGCGACGTTGTCGAACCCTGATTTTCTTCTGTCGGGGGTTCGAATTGGGACCGAATGCGGTGGATCGTAATTTTGCGGTGCTCGGACATTTTTGCGGGATCTGCCGGCTGAGGGATTCGAACCCCCGACCTACGGTTTACAAAACCGTTGCACTACCACTGTGCTAAGCCGGCATCTTTGGTCACCGGAGCGGAAGTCCCGTGCCGTGGCGCATTCTACCGTACCCGCCGGCGGGGGCGGCATTGGACGCAAAAACCTGGCGGGTATATACATCCACCTGCATGCAACCGACCCAACCGCCGCCGGCGATAAGCTACGTATCGGGCACCTGCGACCAGCCGCTGATGTATCGCACGGTCGATGGTGTTCTCAAGTCGGCGGTGCATGAGCACCCGGATCGGGAGGCGCTGGTGGTGCCGTACCAATCGGTGCGATGGACTTTCGCGCAATTGGACCGCGAGGTGGAGCGGGTCGCGCGGGGCATGCTGGCCTGCGGACTCAAGCCGGGCGAGCGCATCGGCATATGGGCGCCGAACTGCAATGAATGGGTGCTGACGATGTTCGCGGTGGCGCGTGCCGGGTTGGTCCTGGTCAACATCAATCCTGCGTACCGAACCAGCGAGCTCGAGTTCGCGCTGCGGCTCGTCGGCTGCCGCGCCCTGGTCTTTGCGCGCCGGTTCAGGAGCAGCGATTACGCGCAGATGCTGTGCACTTTGATCCCCGAACTTCGCACGTCCGCACCCGGGCGGCTGCGGTGCGCGGCCTTCCCAGAGCTTCGTCTACTCGTGCATCTCGGCAACGAGCCGCTGAGCGGCGCGCTTTCGTTCGGGGATCTCATGCTCGCCGGACACGAACTCGAGGAGTCTGCGCTGGCGTCGATCGAGGCCGAACAGGATGCGGATCGGGTCTTCAACGTCCAGTTCACCAGCGGCACCACCGGGTTGCCGAAGGGCGCGGCGCTGACGCACTTCAACATCGTCAACAACGGTTTCTTTTGCGGTGAGGGCATGCATCTCGGCCCCGATGACCGCATATGCATCCCGGTGCCGATGTACCACTGTTTCGGCATGGTGATCGGTGTCCTGGCCGCCATGACGCATGGTGCGGTGAGCGTGTTTCCCGGCGATGGTTTCGAGCCCCTCGAGGTGCTCGAGACCGTTGTCGCAGAGCGGTGCACCGCTCTGCACGGGGTGCCGACGATGTTCATCGCGGAGCTGGAGCATCCGCGCTTTCCAGAGTTTGATCTCTCGTCCCTGCGCACCGGCATCATGGCCGGTTCGCCCTGTCCGATCGCGGTCATGCGACGCGTGATTGCCGAGATGCACATGCCGCAAGTCACGATTGCCTACGGGATGACCGAGACCAGCCCGGCGAGCTTTCAGAGCCGGAATGACGATCCGCTCGAACGGCGCGTCGGGACTGTCGGGCGGGTGCATCCGCACGTGCAGGTTAAGATCATCGATGCGCAGGGGCGCGTCACGCCGCGAGGCATCGCCGGCGAACTGCTGACTCGAGGCTACAGCGTGATGCGCGGTTATTGGGACGATGCGGAGCGCACTCGCGAGGCGATCGACCAAGGCGGTTGGATGCATACCGGTGACTTGGCGGCCATCGACGAGGAGGGCTACTGCAACATCGTCGGTCGCGTGAAGGACATGATCATCCGCGGCGGTGAAAACATTTCACCACGGGAAATCGAGGAATTCCTCTATCGTCATCCGGCGGTGTTCGACGTGGCCGTGATCGGCGTGCCCGACCCGAGGTATGGCGAGGCGGTTTGCGCGTGCATCCGGTTGCGCACGGGAGTGACGGCCACCGAGCAGGAAATTCAGGACTTCTGCCGCGGCGCGATCGCGCATTACAAGGTGCCCCGCTACGTGCGCTTCGTCGAGAGCTTTCCGCTCACGATCAGCGGCAAGGTGCAGAAGTATTTGATCCGCGAACGCCTGCGCGCCGAACTCAATCTGGTGGAGCAGGCGCATGCCTGATGCCTATGCCGCCGGCAGAACCGCCGGCTTCTGCGCCAATAGGTCCACGGCCGACTGGTACAGCCGGGCGCGCAGCTGGAATCGCTCGTCGGCCCGCGTGAGGTAGCGCACCGCGATCTCCACGCCGCCGACGACCGGCTTGAGGTCGGTGCCAGGCGCCCCGGAGAAGGTCTTGCCGTCCTGCGATGGTACCGCTCGGCGCCATTCCTGTTCCGCTAGACGCGCATTTTCCGCCGTCGCCTGGGCCACTTGTTTGGATATGGCCTCGACGATCGGGTATGGGTCCTGACCCGCGGGCACCACCACGTGCAACTCGTCCCACAGCCACTGGCCTGAAGTCGAAAAATTGAAGTAGTGGCCTTCGATGGCGAAACTGTTGGTGAAGGTCACGCGCCGTCCGGTCGGATGTCCCGCATCGCTCCAGTTGCCGGTCTCGAGCAATACCGTGTGGAACATGCCGAGTTCGGTGACCTCACCGCCCACGCCGTTGATTTCAACCCAGTCTCCCAGTCGAATGCCGTTTCGACCCATCAGCACCAGCCAGCCGAAGAACGCCACGATGAAATCCTTCAGCGCGACCGTGAGACCGGCGCCGACGATGCCTATCATGGTGCCGAACTGATTCGGCATGCCGATGAGAATCAACAGGATGATCACCACCGCCAGCACTCGCAGGCTCATCCGGGCAATGGTGCGCAATGTTTCGGTCTGGCGGCGGTCGAGTTTGGCAATGCCAAGCAGATGCTCCACCCATCGATCGACCAACAGCAGCGCGAGCACGATTACCAGCACGATGACGAGGTCCAGCAGCAGCGTGTGCAAAAGCGCATGCCCCTGCGTCGATACGGCGCCCGCCCACTGCTGGTAAACGCCCGCCAGCTGCCGCTGATCCGTCGCCTGTTGATCGAGCAGCGTCAGCAATTTTTGATTTGCGGTGATCTGTTTGGTCTGACTGAGCAGCGCCGCCGCGTCTTCATGGCTGTGCTGGGCATGCGGCGCGGGACTCGGCGGCGAGCCGGCGGCCTTGGCGGTCTTCGTGTGGTGGGCCAGTTCGGCGATCCCGCCCTTGGTTTTTTCCAGGCTTTCCGCCAGCGCAAGGCGCTGCGCGCTCAAGGACTGCGCCTTCTGGCGGGCGTCGTCTTGCGCCTCGGTCAGCAGCAGCGATTTCTGCCGCAGCTTCAGCCATGCGCGCATCTGCTGGATGGAGCCGCCGTGCTCCATGCCGGCTCCCTCTGCGGCAGTGCCGCCGGACGCGGCCGTTGACGTGGCCCGCGCTTTCGCTTGAGCATCGTGCTCACGGACCAGCATTTCGATGCGCTGCTGCGGATTGCCGCCGGCGGCGAGCAAATCCTGATTGGCTTCCTCGAGCTCGTCCTTATCCAGATCGAGCTGCGCCTGCGCGAGATCCAATTCGTCCTGCAGCACATCCTTCTGCGAGGCCGAAGCCGCGGCGAGCGCGGCCGCTAATTGAGTCACGCGCTGCTGATCGCCATCCATCAGCGCCTGGGATTGCTTCAGGCGATCCTGGATCTCGAGCGCTTGGGGGCCCAAGGGTGGCGGATGCGCTTCAACATCGCGAAGCGCGGAAGTGAAGGCGAGGGCGAGCTGATGGTCGGCGATTCGCAACGCCGATTGCGCGTATGGCTGTTCTTCGGGCGTCGTTGCCAGCTGCGCCAGCCTTTGCGCGGTCGTGTAGCTGCTCTCGTCGACCGGCGGGGCCGACCCCATCGCGGCACTTTTGTTGTGAGCGGTGGGCGGGGGTGGTTTCGTATACCACCACCCCGCGCCTGCCAAAATCAGCAGCAATGCCAGTACCCCCACCCGCACTTTGATCGTCATGTTCATAATTCACGCGCCGGTGCCTGAGGCGGCAGCATCCCGGCGAGCGCCGATTTAAGCTCGTCCAGATGCTCGAACAGCGTATCGACATGGCCGCCGAAGCCGTCGTTAGCCGGGGATTCGAATGTGATCAGCAGTTTGGGCTCGTTTGCCTGCGCGAATAAACGCAGCGCGTGCGAATACGGGACCAGCGTATCGGAGCGGCTGTGGGTGATGATGACGGGCATGTGAACATCGCTCATTCGGGCCAGGGAGTCGAATTGTATCGAGGCGGCGTAGCGGACCGGAAGTAATGGATACCTGTCGGCTGCGGCATCGGGTATCGAGGTAAATGCGCCGAAGAGCACCAGGGCGGCGGCCTGGTGGCGGGTGGCCACCAGGACCGCGGGTCCGGATCCGAGCGAATGGCCCAACAAAATGATGCGGCTCGGCGGTACGCCGCGCAGTAAGAGCGCCTTGTAAGCCGCTTCGGCGTCCTCGTACATGCCGGCTTCGGATGCGATTCCCGGGGTCATGCCGAAGCCGCGATAGTCGATGTCCATGACGCCGAACCCCTCGCGACGAAGTGCCCGGCAATGCCGCAGCTGCCACGGTGAAAACGCCGAATCGCCATTGCCGTGCAGTTGCAGCATCCAATAACCGGTATCGCTGGCCGCGGCCGGGTGGAATACGAGACCCGAGAGTCTCGCTCCGCCAGCCACCGGAATCGAGACCCGCTCGGCGTCGGCGGGCAGTTCTTTGGTCACATACAGGCGGCTGCGCTCCGCGGCGAACACGAGTTCGCTTTCATGAAGCTTGAGCCACCCGACGGCACCCGCGGCGAGTACCGCGAGCGACAGCGCACCATACAACGCCAAACGCAGATTGCGGTGCATGCGGCCGCCCGTTCAGCGCCAATTGCCGACCGCGTCTTTGGCGGCCTGATTGAGCGGCCGTGCCACAAGGCCGCTCTGGGAGACTTTGATCTCATACGAGGCCGCGTCCGTCATGGGCAGGTAAACCGCGCTGCCGTAGATCGCATCGAACCATGGCAGCCACGAACGGCAGCGGCGTACCAACTCCCAAAGATCCAATCGATGCGGGGCATTCAGGGGATACACGGTGCGCGGCAAACCGCGTTCATCCTCGATGCGGGAATATCGTCCGCTGATTCTTTCGAGACGATACGCGGCGTCGAAGCCCATCAGATTGCCGAATGCGCTCCATTTCAGAATCCGCGCATCCACCTGCCATTGGTCTCCCCGCAGCGAAAAAGCCTCCCGCTCGCCGCCGGGGTAGGTGAGGATTCCATTGAATTGGTGCTCGCCGATGTTCGAGAACACGATTTCGCCCGCCGGCTGCTCCGCACCCAGCCGCCGATAGCTGCGCACGTCGGCCGCGATCAACAGGGCGCAGACCACGAGCAGAAACAGCGCAATCGCGCATATTGCGCTCGCCGCTCCGCTCAACAGGCGCCTGCGCCGCAAGCGGCGCAGCGCCGCGATGGAACACAGGATACCGGCGAGCCCGAAGGCGGCGATGAGTGCGGTGAGGGTCATGGACGCCAACGGGAGCCGGAACCGAACCTCATGGGACTAACAGAAAACACTTAGCTCGGTCCCGGTGTCTCGTTGCAGACGCCTATTCTTTGCTTCGAAGGCATTGATTTGCAAGTGCTGCGCGTCACACATGACGCAATCTTAAGCGCTCGGGCGGCGCATGCTCGCACTTGACGGCGCATCCGAGCCACCATGCGATCGCGCATTCGAGAGCAGGAAAGGGTAATATCGCGGGCGTTCGACACCTTCGGCGCGGTCGCACCACACCTCGTTCGTTCAATGACATCGCTCGGCAATGCGTTGCGCAGCCGATGTCATCGTAGAGTGCGCGGCGGCGTCGAATCGGCGCGACCGCGGGGCAGACGAGGGGCTGTGTAGGCAATGTGGATCGTAGAAGTTGCGTTGCGGCGGCCCTACACCTTCCTGGTCATGGCGCTGCTGATTCTGCTCGCAACCCCCCTGGTGCTGCTCAAGATGTCGACCGACATCTTTCCGGAAATCGACATTCCGGTGATCAGCATCGTCTGGAGCTATGCCGGGCTGTCCGCCCAGGAGATGGGCCTGCGCATCACGGCGGTCAATGAGCGCAGCCTGACCACGACCGTCAACGATATCGAGCACATCGAGTCCCAGTCGCTGGCGGGTATTTCGGTCATCAAGGTTTTCTTTCAGCCGAAGGCCAACATCCCGACGGCCATCGCGCAAATCGTGGCGATCGAACAGACGCAACTGCGGCAAATGCCACCGGGCACCCTGCCGCCGCTGGTGATCAAGTACTCGGCGTCGGCCATTCCGGTGATCCAACTCGGCCTTTCGAGCGCGACGATGTCGGAGCAGGCGGTGTTCGACACCGCTACGAATTTCCTGCGCCCGCGTCTGGTGACCATTCCGGGCGTCGCCATACCATGGCCGTTCGGCGGCAAGCAGCGCGTCGTATCGGTGGACCTCGACACGTCGGCGCTGCTGGCGAAGGGATTGACTCCGAACGATGTGATCAGCGCCGTCAATACGCAGAATCTGATCCTGCCGTCCGGCACCGCCAAGATCGGCGGCACCGAATACGTGCTGGGCACCAATGCCTCGCCGGATACACTGGAGGACCTCAACCGCATACCGGTGGTGACGCGCAACGGCGCGACCGTCTATCTCGCGGAGGTCGCACATGTGCGCGACGGATTCTCGCCGCAGACCAATATCGTTCGCCAAAACGGCGAACGCGGAGTGCTGGTATCCATCATCAAGAATGGCGGCACATCGACCCTGGAAATCGTCGGCTCGCTGCTGGCGCAATTGCCGATTCTGAAGCAGAGCTTGCCGCCGGATTTGAAGATCACGCCCCTATTCGATCAGTCGAGCTTCGTGCGCGCCGCCATCAGCGGAGTGGTGCGCGAGGCGCTGATCGCCGCGGCGCTCACGGCCGCGCTGATTTTGCTGTTCCTCGGAAATTGGCGCAGCACCTGCATCATCGCCGTGTCGATTCCGCTGTCGATCCTGACCTCGATCATTGCGCTCTGGGCCATCGGCGAGACGCTCAACATCATGACCCTGGGTGGCCTCGCGCTCGCCGTCGGCATCCTGGTCGACGACGCGACGGTGACCATCGAGAACATCGAGCGGCACATGCACCTGGGGTCGGATTTGCACAAGGCGATATTGGAGGGTGCCGGTGAAATCGCGGTTCCTGCGCTGGTCTCCACCCTGTGCATCTGCATCGTGTTCGTGCCCATGTTTTTTCTCTCGGGCGTGGCCCGCTACCTGTTCGCGCCGCTGGCCGAGGCGGTGGTATTTGCCATGTTGGCATCCTACGTGCTGTCGCGCACGCTGGTGCCGACCCTGGTCATGCTGATGATGGATCTTGGGCCGGCGCGATCCGGCGGCCCGGCGCAGCTTTTGCAGAGGGTGTACCGCGCCTTCGACGCGCGCTTCGAGAAGATACGCGGCGCATATCGCATCATTTTGGCGGCGGTGCTCGGCCGGCGACGATTGTTTGCGGGATGTTTCATGGGCTTTTGCCTGCTGTCCGCGGGGTTGATATTCGTTCTTGGCCGGGACTTCTTTCCGGCGGTCGATGGCGGCCAAATTCGCCTGCACATGCGCCTGCCGACCGGCACGCGGATCGAGCAGACGGCGCGAGTCGCCGACCAGGTGGAAGCCGCGATTCGCACCATGGTGCCGGCGCGCGATCTGGGCACGATGCTCGACAACCTGGGGCTGCCGATCAGCGGCATCAACCTGTCTTACAGCAATACCGGAACCATCGGTTCGCTGGACGGGGAGATTCAGGTGTCGCTCAATCAAGGCCATCGGCCCACCGAGGAATATATCGAGCGCATGCGCCGCGATCTGCCGCGCTTGTTTCCGGGCGTGGAGTTTTTCTTTCAGCCCGCCGACATGATGACCCAGATCCTGAATTTCGGATTGCCCGCCGCCATCGACGTGCAGATCACCGGAGGCGATCTGCGCGGCAATTTCTTGCTCGCCGCCAAGCTCATGAAGGAGATACGGGAGGTTCGCGGTACGGTCGATACCCATATTCACCAGCGCCTGGATCTGCCCACGATGTCGCTGATCATGGATAGAACGCAATTACAGCAACTGGGTTTGAGCGCCAACGATCTGGCACAGGACCTGTTGGTATCGACCGCGGGCACAACGCAAACCTCGCCTGCCTTCTGGCTCAACCCCGGCAACGGGGTTGTCTACACCCTGGTCGTGCAGTCGCCTCAATACACGATCGACAGCCTGGACGCGCTCATGCGCACGCCGATCGCTCCGGCCACGGGAGGGTCGAACGCGCAAAACCCCCAGCTGCTCGGCAATCTGGTTACTCTGCATCCCACGGCGCAAATTGCAATTGCCTCCCGCTATAATTTGGTGCCGGCAACCGACATTTACGTCAGTGTGCAAGGCCGCGATACCGGCAGCATCGCCGTGGAGATCGGAAAATTGGTCGAGCAAATGCGCCCGCAATTGCCGCGCGGCGCTCAGATCGCGATGTTGGGCCAGGTGCAAACGATGAGCTCATCCTTTCTCCAGCTGGGGGTCGGCCTGGCGCTGGCGGTCGTGATGGTGTACTTGTTGATTGTGGTCAATTTTCAGTCTTGGGTGGATGCGTTCATCATCATCAGCGCTCTGCCGGCCGCCTTGGCGGGCATTTGCTGGATGCTGCTGCTGACGGCGACGCATCTGAGCGTGCCGGCGCTGACCGGCGCGATCATGACCATGGGGGTTGCCACAGCAAACAGCATTTTGATCGTCTCGTTCGCGCGTCAGCGAATGAATGACGGGTTGGATCCGAGCGAGGCGGCCCTCGATGCCGGTGCGACGCGCATCCGGCCGGTGCTGATGACCGCGCTTGCGATGATCATCGGGATGATCCCGATGGCTCTCGGTTGGGGCGAAGGCGCGGAGCAGAACGCGCCGTTGGGTCGGGCGGTGATCGGGGGGCTGCTGTTCGCGACGGTCTCGACGCTGTTTCTCGTGCCGGTGGTATTTGCGGGCGTGCACCGGCGATTGGAGCGGCGCAAGCTGTTGCGCTCCTCGACGCCGGGGATCGCCGAAGGGAATCCTTGACATGGTGGACGAAATTTCCCGGGTGTTGAACCGCGCCAAAATAATCGCCGGTGCGATCATCGCCGCGCTCCTCGTCGGGGGCGGGGTGGTGATGGCGTTGCGAGTGGTGCACGCGCACGCGTTGGCGGACGCCACCACCCTGCATGCCAAGCAGTATGTCCAGACGGTTCAGCCGAAGTCCGGCGGCGATGCAACGTCGGTCACGCTGCCCGGGACGTTGCAAGGCTTCATCGAAGCCACGGTGTACGCGCGCAGCAGCGGCTATGTCGTGCGCTGGCTCAAGGACATCGGCGCACCGGTCAACAAGGGCGCACTGTTGGCTGAAATCACCGCTCCGGAAGTCGATCAGGAGCTGTATCAGGCCGAAGCGGCGCGCGCGCAAGCCGCTGCGAGCGCCGCGTTGGCGAAGAGCACCGCCGAACGCTGGCAGCGCTTGCGGGTGAAGGACGCCGTCACGCAACAGGATTTGGACGAACGCTTGAGCGCCTACAGTCAAGCGCAGGCCAATCTTGCGGCGGCGGAAGCGAACGTGGCGCGGCTGCGCAGTTTGCAGGGATTCAACAAGGTGGTTGCGCCCTTCGACGGGGTGGTGACCCGGCGCGACGTGGATGTGGGCGATCTGGTCGACGCCGGCAACGGCGGCGCCGGCAAGGCGCTTTTTTCGGTGGCGCAAGTCGATCCGTTGCGTCTTTATGTCTACGTGCCCCAGGCCTATGCCCACCTGGTCAAAGTGGGGGATGCGGTGACGGTGACATTGGCCGAGCGCGCCGGCGAGGAATATCGGGGAACGATTGCGAATACGGCCCGCGCCATCGATACCTCGACGCGCACCATGCAAGTGGAGATTCGAGTGCCGAATCCCAGAGGCGAGCTGATCGCGGGTTCATACGTGCAGGTGTCGCTGCCGATCAGGACCGGGGGCTCGGCGCTGGAGGTGCCGAGCAACGTGCTGCTGTTCAGGCCCGACGGCCCGCGTGTGGCGCTGGTCGACGGCGGCGGCCGGGTACGTTTGGCGGCGGTCAGGCTCGGCACCGATTTCGGCAATTCGATTGCGATACTAAGCGGCGTGTCCGCGGACGACCGGATCATATTGAATCCGGCCGATTCGATCACGGATGGCGACATTGTCACGCTGGCCGACGCCGCCGCTCCGCCGCTAGGCGGGAAGACGCGACCGTGACCTCAATGCCGCGGCGCTGGCTTGGATGTTGTTGCGTTGCCGCGGTGTCGCTGTCCGGCTGCGCGGTGGGGCCGGATTATCGCCGGCCTCCCGCGGAGCTGCCGCCGGCTTGGCAGCCGGAGGCGCCATGGCACGAGGCGGTGCCGGGCGATGCGAAGCTCAAGGGCGACTGGTGGGCGGTATTTCATGACGCGGACCTCGACCGGCTGACAGAACTGGCGTTGCAGAGCAACCAGAATCTCAAAGTGGCGGCGGTACGGCTTGCTCAGGCGCGTGATCAGGTGACCGTGGCCGAGTCGGGCTTTTACCCCACGCTGGGGCTGTCCGCGGCGGCGGCCCGGGCCAAAACCTCGGCCAACCGTCCGCTGTCCGAATATTCCCTGCCGAACAGCTCGACCGTGCAAAACGACTTCACGGTCGGCCCCACGGTCAATTACGAATTCGATTTGTTCGGCCGCGTGCGGCGCGAGGTCGAAGGTGCGCGCGCCTCCGCCGAACAGGCGGCGGCTGATTACGAGAACACACGCTTGCTGCTGATCGCGCAGCTGGCAGCCGATTATTTCACGTTGCGGGAGCTTGACGCCGAGATCGATGTGCTGAAGCGCGATCTGCAGCTGCAGCGAGAGGCGTTGAGCTTCGTGGACTCGCGCCACGAGCTCGGTTTCGCCACGGGCCTGGATTTGGCGCAACAGCAGGCGCTGCTCGAGTCGAGCGGAGCGCAGCTGGAGTTGCTGCAGGTCCAACGTGCGCAGAATGAACACGCAATTGCGACTCTGGTCGGCACCCCGGCGCCGGGCTTCCATCTTGCCCCTCTTCTGCTGTCTCCCGAGGTACCCGTGGTGCCGGTCGGCATGCCCGCGGATTTATTGCAGCGTCGTCCTGACGTGGCGGCCGCCGAGCGGGCCATGGCGGCGGCCAATGCGCAAATCGGGGTTGCACGGGCGGCATATTATCCGTCGATCGATTTACAGCCCTTCGTGCCCGGCGTCGGCTGGGAAAGCAATGCGCTGACGACCTTGTTCGACGCGCCGAGCCGGCTCTGGTCGTTCGGCGTATCGGCCACCGAGACGCTGTTCGATGCGGGGAAAACACGCGCCAACGTGCGAATTGCGACCGCCGGGTACACGGCGACCGTGGCGGAGTATCGGCAGACCGTTCTCAATGCGATGGAGGAGGTTGAAAACGGCATCACCGGGTTGGGCTCGTTGGATCGGGCGGCGACCCAAGCCGATGCCAGCGTGCACAGCGCGCAGCGCGCCTTTGACATCGCGAGCGATCGCTACAAGGGAGGGGTGGATACTTACTTGGATGTGATCACGGCCGAGCAAACGCTGCTCGCCGATCAGCGCCAGGCGGTGCAGATTCACGGACAGCAATTTCTTACAACCGTGTATTTGATCAAGGCGCTCGGCGGCGGCTGGGCTGGGATGCCGAGGACAGCCTCGCGCGGCGATTAATGCCTGCTTTTTTGCCCTTTGGACAACGAGTCGATGGCGGCCGGTGGGGACATGGCGTTCGATTGAATGAAATCCACTCCGAGCGCCGTGAGCCACTCCTGTTCCGCTTGCGTGTCGGTGCGTTTCGCCACCGTGTACATGCCGAGGACGCGCGCCATCTGAACGACCGCCGTAATCGACGCCTGCGCCAGCTTGTCGGTGCGCATGTTCTGGGTGATTGCCGGCGCAATCTTGACATAACGAACACCCGGCAAGCGCAGCAATTCGAAGCACTCGGTTCGCATCGCGAAATCATCGAGCACCAATGGACAACCGAGGCGGTGCAGCGCTGCGGCAACTTCGGCAACCCGCCGCGCGAGCTTCACCGCGGTGGGCACGTCGACCTCGAAGCCGATCATTGCCTTCGGCAGCGATGATTTCGCCAAACACAGCTCCACGAATTTTATGAAATGCTCATCGTGCAGCGCGGTGGTGGTGAGATTGACGGAAAACATCACGGCGTGGGTCTGCCAAACGTCAGGATGGTGCACCAGCCAGCCAATCAACTCGGTGACCACGCGCCGATCGATCATCGATCCCAGCCCGTGTTCCACGGCGGCCTTCAGCATCGCCGCGGGTGCGGCATTAGGAGCGTCTTCGGATTTGGAGCGCAACAGCACCTCATAACGCTTCAGTTGGCTGCCCTTGGTCAGGGGCACCAAGCGTTGCACGTGCAGCGCGATCGGACTGCGGCGCAATGCCGCATGCAGACGATCGACTTCGGGAGTTACCGCGGGCTCGCGCTGATCCTGGGCGGTGCGTGAACCTGCGGGGGCCCCAGCGCCGGCCGCGTCGAGCGGATTGCGCGCGGCCTTGGGCGGCGCCGGCTTTGCGACAGGCATCGGGCGCTTCGCTGCCGGCACGGGCTGTTTAGCCTCGGGCAACGGCGGCTTGATGACCGGTACGCGCCCGGAATCGAGCAGCGCAAGCTCGAACGGCGCCGATGAGGACGTGGCGGGATCCGAGGCCGGGCGCATGCCTGCGAATTCCATGAGCGCGCGTTGCAAATTCGGCGTCATGAGCCTGAGGGCGCCGCGGTCGCCCTGCGGGATCGCGCGCGTTTCCATGATCATCATGACGGCGCCGACCAATGCGCGGCGCCCGTTGACCGCGCGCAACAGTACCGCGGAGCGCGAGTCGCCAAGATCGTAGACGAGAACCGGCGGGCTGCCGTTTTTGCCGAATGCGTCGATGGCCTCGCGCACCGCGTTGTGCTCATCCGGGCCCATCGAGTCTTCGCTCAACCACAGCACGTCGCCGTGCTCATCGTGCAGCGAAACGGCGTGAGCGCGCGCCGGTTCGACCGCCGCGCGCACTTTTTGGCAGAGGGCATCGAAGTCGACGGACGGACGTTCCGTTGCGCTGAAGGGTCTGCCCTGCTCCATAGATCCGATACCGGTGGGGTGAGCCTAGACTTTTACCGCAGCGGCGCCCTGATTGATGTGATGGTATTCGCCAAAACGCGCCAGCCGCCGGGCGGATCGCCGAAGAAGGGACTCGGGTTCGGCGCAGGGCCGGCATGACATATCATCGGCGCCGGGGCCCGCTTGCGACTAAACTGCCCGGCAACCATGGCCCGAATTTCGGAACTCCGTCAATATCGCTACTACGATTTCGTGATGGCGGCCTATGTCTGCGTCCTGCTGTGTTCCGATTTGATCGGTCCCGCCAAGGAAACGTCCATACACGTGCCGCTGCTCGGCACGGTCACCTTTTTGGCCGGCGTCCTGTTCTTCCCCATTTCCTACATTTTTGGCGATATCCTGACCGAGGTTTACGGCTATGCCCGCGACCGGCGCGTGGTGTGGGCGGGCTTCGGGTCGCTCGCTTTTGCCTCGTTCATGGCCGCGGTCATCGTGCATCTGCCGCCCTCTGCGAGCTCGCGTGCGACTCAACCGGCGGTCGAAGCCATATTCGGCAACACGCCGCGCATCGTCGCGGCCTCGGTGGCGGCATTTCTGTGCGGCACCTTCGTCAACAGCTATGTGCTCGCAAAGATGAAAATCTGGACTTTGGGCCGGTGGCTGTGGACTCGCATCGTCGGCTCGACGTTGTGCGGCGAGCTGGTGGATTCGATGATTTTCTATTTCGCCGCCTTTTACGGCCGGATACCACAGAGCCACCTGGTGGAGATCATGTTCACGCAATATGCGTTGAAATGCGGCTGGGAGTTCCTCGCGACGCCGCTCACTTATCGTGTCGTTGCATTCCTCAAGCGGGCGGAGAACGAGGACTACTACGACATCGGCACGAACTTCACGCCATTCTCTCTGCGCGTCTGAAATAAGCGGCCGTTTGGCGCCGCCGCCGCGCCGCACTTGTTTCTCCTGCCGCCACGCGCCTACGATAGGCCATGGCTGACCATCCAAGAATCGTGCTGCTGGACCGCCTGCAAAGCGGCGAATCGGCGAATCCCTCGCCCGAGAAGATACTCGCCGGTATTCCGCGCACCAGAGTCTCGAATCAATATGCCGACGGTACGCAGCAATTCTTCTGCGGGCTGTGGACCAGCACCAGCGGCAGATGGCGCGTGCACTATACCGAACACGAATTCTGCGTGTTGATCGAGGGCCGTGTGCGACTCGAGTCGGTTACCGGAGAGAAGCACGATTTGCGTGCCGGCGATGCCTTCGTGGTGCCTGCCGGATTCGAGGGTACTTGGGAAGTGACCGAGCCTTGCAAGAAATGGTACGCGATTTTCGAACCCAAGAATCCCACGACCTAGCCGGCCGCGCTCGACAAGAGCCTCCCGCGTCAAGCGGTTTCGCGTATCACCTGGCCCAGCGTTTCGACGATCTGTGCGATTTGGCTGCGCTCGATGATCAAGGGCGGCGACAGGGCGATCACATCACCGGTTTGGCGAACCATGACGCCGCGCTCGAAACACTTGAGGAACACTTCGAAGGCGCGCGCACCCGGTTTGCCGGCGCGCGGTTCGAGCTCGACCGCCGCTATCAAGCCATAATTGCGCACGTCGATGACGTTCGGCAGTCCGCGCATCGAATGCACAGCGTCCTCCCATGTGGAACTGAGCGTTGCGGCGCGCGTCAGCAATTCCTCCTTGACATATATGTCGAGGGTCGCGAGGGCGGCGGCACAGGCAACCGGATGCGCGGAGTAGGTGTAGCCGTGAAACAACTCGATGGTGTTCTCCGGACCCTGCATGAAAGCATCGTAAATTTTCCGCTGCGCGAACACCGCACCCATCGGAATGGCGCCGTTGGAAAGCCCCTTTGCCGTCGTCATGAGGTCGGGAGTCACTTCGAAGGCTTGCGCGGCGAACGGTTTGCCTACGCGGCCGAAGCCCGTGATCACCTCGTCGAATATCAATAAAATATCGTGTTTGTCGCAGATCTCGCGCAGGCGCTTCAGATACCCCGCCGGCGGCAGTATCACGCCCGCGGATCCGGAAATCGGTTCGACGATCACCGCGGCGATGGTTGAGGCGTCGTGCAAAGCGATGAGACGCTCCAATTCATTCGCAAGGTGCATGCCCCATTGCGGCAAGCCGCGCGTGAACGCGTTGTGGCCGAGATCGAGCGTATGCGGCAGATGGTCCACGCCCGGAAGCATGGAGGAGCCGAAGAACTTGCGGTTATTGACCATGCCGCCCACCGACATGCCGCCAAAGCCGACACCGTGGTAGCCCTTCTCGCGGCCGATGAAGCGGGTACGCTGACCGGCGCCGCGGGCGCGATGGTAGGCGATGGCAATCTTCAGCGCGGTGTCGACCGACTCCGAGCCCGAATTCGTGAAGAACACGCGATCCATACCCGGCGGCGCAATTGCCGCCAGCCTATTCGCGAGCTCGAACGCGATCGGGTGGCCCATTTGGAACGCCGGGGCATACTCCATGACGCCGAGCTGTCGAGTCACCGCCTCGGTGATCTCACGCCGGCCATGACCCGCATTCACGCACCACAGGCCGGAGACCGCATCGATCACCTGCCGGCCGTCGGCAGTCCAATAATGCATGCCTTCGGCGCGCGTCAATAGCCGGGGGTTGGCCTTGAACTGGCGATTGGCCGTAAACGGCATCCAAAAGGATTCGAGGTCGCACTGCGCAGGCGCAGGAGAAATACGGGCATTCATAAAGGGTCCTTTGCCGATGGCGAGGCTAGATGATAAGGAAATTCAACAGATTCCTCAATTTCGGCTGCATCCTGGCCAAAACTGTTTAATATAATGGACACTATGAGCATGGATGTGGGAACCCATTTGAAGGCGGTGCGGCAGATGTACGGTCTGTCGCAGCGCGAATTGGCGAAACGCGCCGGGGTGACCAACGGGCTGATCTCCTTGATCGAGCAGAATCGCGTGAGCCCCTCGGTGAGTTCACTCAAGAAGGTTCTCGATGGCATCCCCATGGCGCTCGCCGATTTCTTCACCTTGGATTTGACCGGCAAGCCCGAGGTGTTCTTCCCGCGGGCGGAGCTTGCGGACATCGGTACCGGGTCCGTGGAACTGCGCTTGGTCGGCGGCCGGCTGGCCAAGCGCAGCATGTCGATACTGCACGAACGCTATGCGCCCAATGCCGACACCGGCGAGGAGATGCTGGCCCATGCCGGCGAGGAGGGCGGAGTGATCGTCAAAGGGACGATCGAGCTCTCGGTTGGCGGCGACACCCGGCTGCTGGGGGCGGGCGACGCCTACTACTTCAAGAGTTCCATTCCGCATCGTTTTCGCAATCCCGGGAGCGAGGATTGCGAGCTGGTGAGCGCGAGCTCGCCGCCCACGTTTTAGCCCGCTCTTCAGGTAGCATACGGCTCCATGAGCACGGTCACGGTTGCTGCCACGCAGATGGCGTGTAGTTGGGATCGGGCCGCCAACATGGCGCGCGCCGAGAAATTGATCCGTGAAGCGGCACGCCGCGGCGCCCAGGTGATCCTGATTCAGGAATTGTTCGAGACTCCGTATTTCTGCATGGATCACGCCAGCCGGCACTTCGCCATGGCGAAGCCTCTGGAGGGACATCCCGCGGTCGAGCATTTTCGGGCTCTGGCGCGCGAGCTCGATGTGGTTCTGCCGGTGAGTGTGTTCGAACGCTCCAACAACGCCTTTTACAACTCGGTGGTGATCGTCGATGCCGGAGGCGCGGTGCTCGGCAGCTACCGCAAATCGCATATCCCGGAAGGCAGCGGCTATCACGAGAAATTTTATTTCTCTCCGGGGGATACGGGCTTCAAGGTGTTCGACAGCAAGTTCGCCAAATTGGGGGTCGCGATCTGCTGGGATCAATGGTTCCCGGAGGCGGCGCGTTCCATGGCGTTGATGGACGCGGAAATCCTCCTGTATCCGACCGCGATCGGCTCCGAGCCGCAGGACCCGGGTTTGGATTCCAGCGCGCATTGGCAGCGCACCATGCAAGGCCATGCGGCGGCCAACGTCATGCCGGTGGTGGCGTCGAATCGCGTGGGGACGGAACAGGGCGAAAGATACACGATGACCTTTTACGGTTCCTCGTTCATCGCCTCGCACACCGGAGAAATAGTCGCCCAGGCCGATCGCAGCAGCGAGAGCGTGGTGACCGCCGCGTTCGATCTGCAGGCCGTGCGCCGATATCGGCAGGCGTGGGGCCTGTTCCGCGATCGTCGCCCCGAGCTTTATCACCCTATTTTGTCGCTCGATGGACGCGGTTGAGGGGTTTGCATTTCCGCAAGACCTTATTTTTGTCGACTTAGAGACGACCGGCGGCAACGCGGCTTATCATCGCATCACGGAAATCGGCGTCGTGCGCGTCGAACGGGGCGAGACGGTCGAGGAATGGAGCTCGCTCGTGAATCCCGAGTGCCGCATTCCCCCGTATATCGAACGGTTCACCGGCATCAGCAACGAAATGGTCGCCGCGGCGCCGCGCTTTGCCGATATCGCCGGGTTGGTGCTCGAGAAGCTGCAAATGCCGGCGCAGCGGGCGCCGCTGTTCGTTGCGCACAATGCGAGCTTCGATTATTCGTTCTTGCGCGCCGAGTTTCGCCGCGCCGATATTCACTTCCGCGCGAGGGTTCTGTGCACGGTGAAGCTGTCGCGGCGGCTCTTTCCAGAACACCGGCACCACAGTCTCGATGCGTTGATCGAGAGGCACGAATTGGCTTGCAGCATGCGCCACCGGGCGCTTGGCGATGCGCGCGTGCTGCGCGACTTTTGGTTCAAGCTGCGCCGTGAACTGACGGAGGCGGAGCTTGGCGCGGCCGCGCACGCCGTGCTCGGCGCGCAAAGGTTGCCCGAGCATCTGCCCGCGGATTTGGCGCACGAATTGCCCGAAGGTCCGGGCGTGTACCGGTTCTTTGGACTCGATGATGCGCTTCTCTATGTCGGGAAAAGCACCTCGCTGCGCCGGCGCGTCCTGGCGCACTTTGCCGCCGGGCATTCCGGCGCCAAAGAGCAGAAGCTCGCGCGGCAGGTGCGGCGCGTCGATTGGCTGGAAACGGCCGGTGAGCTCGGCGCCTTGTTGCGCGAAACCGATTGGATCAGGACGCAACGGCCGCTGTACAACCGGCGTCTCAAGCCCTCATCGGGGGACGTCACGATCAGGGTCGTTGAAAATACCGGAGCCGCTGAATTCGCTTCGATCGCCGAGCTCGATCCGAAGGAGATCGGGCGCTGCTGCGGCGTGTTCCGTTCGCACCAGGAGGCGCGCAAGGCGCTGACCGACATCGCCCGGGCGCGGCGGCTTTGCCTGAAGGTATTGGGGCTCGAGCAGAGCGCGGGCTCGTGCATTGCCTATCAGCTCGGAACGTGCAGGGGCGCCTGCGTCGGAGAGGAATCGGCCTCGCTGCATGCGTTGCGGCTGCGGATGGCGCTGTCCTCGCTCGTCTTGAAGCCCTGGCCGTTTCCCGGGCGAGTGGCGCTGCGCGAGTGCGATCCTCAGGGTGCGGTCGATCTGCACGTTCTCGATCACTGGACCTATCTGGGCACCGCACGCTCGCAAGACGAGTTGTCCTCGCTCGCGATCAAGGAGGCGAGCGCTGCGTTCGATGCGCACGTGTATCGGGTCCTGGTGCGCTATCTCGCCGGCCGTCCGCAACTCGATTGGGTGGATCTGCGCGGATTCGCCCGGCCCGGGGCCGATGATGCATCCATTTGACGTGCGCTACTGGATCGCGACCGCGCCGGTGGGCGCGGCCTCGGTGCTGGCGGAGGAATTGGCGTCATACGGCGCAAGCGACATCCGCGAACGCAGCCACGAGGTGAAATTCCAGGGCACGCTGGAGGTGGGCTATCGGGCCTGCCTCTGGTCGCGCACCGCGTCGCGCGTTTTATTGAGCTTGGGCTCGATCGACGCGACCAGCCCGGGCAACCTGTTCGAGGCCGTGAAGCGCATGGATTGGCGCAGGCATGTCGTACCGGGCGCGACGCTGGCGTGCGAGTGCAGCGGCGGCAACGAATCCATCCGCCACACGATTTACGGCTCGCAGCTGCTGAAGGACGCGGTGTGCGACAGTTTGCGCGATGCCACCGGCGAACGGCCGAACATCCGGCCGGAGCGGCCCGACGTGTCGCTGCACCTGCATGTCGAGGGCCCCACCGCGCTCGTGTCGGTGGACTTTTCGGGCGAGAGCCTGCACCGCCGCGGCTATCGCATCGAAGGCGGTCGCGCGCCGCTAAAGGAGAACGTGGCGGCGGCCGTATTGTTGCGCGCGGGCTGGACCGCCATTTGCGAGCGCGGCGGGTCCCTCGTCGATCCGATGTGCGGCTCGGGAACCTTCCTCACCGAAGCGGCCTTGATCGCGGCCGATGCCGCCCCGGCGCTCGAGCGGGAGTATTTCGGCTTCAGCGGCTGGGGCGGTCATGATGCCGAGCTGTGGCAGCGGCTGTGCGCGGAGGCGCGCGCGCGCAGGACCGAACGCGTGCCGCGGCGCTGCATCGTCGGATCGGACATCGATCCGCAGGCGGTGCGTATGGCGCTGACCAACGCCGAGCGCGCCGGGGTAGCCGAGTGGATGCACGTGGAAAAGCGGGCGCTGAGTGAAGTCACCGCCCCGCGGGGCGAGGTCGGGCTGGTGGTGGCAAATCCGCCCTATGGCGAGCGCATCGGCGCGGAATCGGGTTTGCCCGAGTTGTACAGCGAACTCGGATGCGCGTTGCGCGAGCGGTTCCGCGGCTGGCAGGCGGCGATTCTCACGGGCAATCCGCAGCTCGCGCGCAATTTAGGCGTCTACGCCAAGCGCACGCACCGCGTGTTCAACGGCGCCATCGAGTGCCGGCTGCTGCGCTTCGATTTGAATGAAGCGAGCGTCCAGCGCCCGGCGGAATCGGTGCGCGCGGATTGGTCGAGCCGCTCCGGCGCGCAGATGTTCGCCAATCGGCTGCGCAAGAATCTGCAGCGCCTGGAGCCGTGGGCCGAACGCGAACACATCGATTGCTTTCGCGTCTATGACGCCGACATGCCGGAGTACGCGTTCGCCATCGACCTCTACGGGCGCGAGGCGCGCCACGTGCACGTACAGGAATATGCTGCGCCAAAGACCGTGAACCGGCAGAGCGCACGCGAGCGCCGCCGCGAAGTCCTCGCGGTGTTGCCGGAGATCCTGTCGGTGCCGCTGACGCATGTGCATTCGCGCGTGCGCAAGGCGCAAAAGGGCGCCGAGCAGTACGAAAGGCGTGCGCTCACGGGCGAGCGCCACGCCGTGCAGGAAGGCGGGCTCAAGTTCTGGGTCAATTTCCGCGATTACCTCGACACCGGTTTGTTCCTCGATCACCGGATCGTGCGCCAGATGCTGCGGGATTGGGCCAAGGACGCCGATTTCCTCAATTTATTCTGCTACACCGGCAGCGCGACCGTGTACGCCGCCGCCGGCGGCGCGCGCAGCACCGTGAGCGTGGATCTGTCCAACACATATCTCGATTGGGCCCACGACAACCTGGTGTTGAACGGCTTCGAAGGCAGCGAGCACGAATTGCACCGGGCGGATTGCCTGCAATGGCTGGAAAGCCAGGCGCTTTGGGGGCCGCGCTTCGATTTGATGTTCGTCGATCCGCCCACCTTCTCGAACTCCAAGCGCATGGAGGGCGTGCTCGACGTGCAGCGCGATCATGTGGGCATGATTCGCCGGTCTTTGAAGCTGTTGCGCCCCGCCGGCCGCCTGGTGTTTTCGACCAATTTCACGCGCTTCAAGCTCGACTCCGCGGCGCTCGCGGATTTGCTGGTGGATGACATCAGCGCCGAAACCATCCCCAGGGACTTCGAACGCAATGCGCGCATCCACCGCTGTTTCGTGGTGCGATTCAAATGAATCGAGTGCGTGATGGGTGCCGGCCGCCTAAAGCAAATCCCGCAGCCGGTAGTAGAGCATGGCCAATATCAGGGAAGGGCGCCTGAACAATCGGCCTCCGGGAAAATCGCGATGCGGCAGGCGCGCAAACACATCGAAGCGTTCCGCCGTGCCCGCCACCGCCTCGGCCACCAATTTGCCGGCGAGGGCGG
The DNA here is from genome assembly GCA_963758145.1 of uncultured Gammaproteobacteria bacterium. Lineage (GTDB taxonomy): Bacteria > Pseudomonadota > Gammaproteobacteria > Steroidobacterales > Steroidobacteraceae > Bog-1198. The sequence continues at coordinate 367,865 of CAVWUK010000004.1, read as the reverse complement.
TGAGTGCCATGCCGTGGCCCGAAAAGCCCTGCAGATAAAATACATTGGGCGCGAGGCGTCCGAAGTCGGGCGCGCGGCTTCGCGAGATGTCGAGAAATCCGCCCCAGGTGTACTCAACTTCGACATCGGCGGTTTGCGGGAAGACGCGCACCATCCGTCTGCGCATGGATTCCGCCAGGCGCGGCGGCTGCAAGGCGCTGTAGCTCACGCGGCCGCCGAACAATAGGCGGTCATCGGCGGACAATCGGAAGTAGTCCAAGATCCAGTTGACGTCGGCGATGGCCGCATTGCTCGGCAGCAACTCGCGGGCGCGCGCCGGATCGAGCGGCTGCGTCGCTATCATGTAGGTGCCCACGCCCAAAATCCTCCTGGCGAGCACCGGCGCGACGGAGCCGAGATAGGCGTTGCCGCACAACACGAGATGCCGGCAACGAACGCTGCCCTGCGCCGTGCGCACCACGATTTCCCGCCCGTCCTCGTAGCCAAGCGCCTGCGTGTTCTCGAAAATGCGCACGCCCGCCGCTTCAGCGGCGCGGCCCAGGCCTTGAGTGTATTTGAGCGGGTGCAGATGACCGCTGCGCGGGTCGAGTATCCCACCGAGATAACGATCGCTGCGCACGTGCGATTGCAGCTGGGCGCGATCGAGCAAGCGCGCCGAGCCGTAGCCGTACTCCTCGTGCAGCTCATGGATCCATTGCTCCAATTCATCGAGATGCCCGGGCTTGGTCGCCACATGCACGTGATTGGGGCGGTAGTCGCACTCGATGCCGTGCTCGCGAATCAGCGATTGCGTCAGATCGAGAGCTTCGACCGACAGTTCGAACAGGCGCCGCGCGTCGAGGGCGCCCACTTGTTCGATCAGCGTCTTCTGGCTCGCGGCCAGGCCGAAGATCGTCTGCCCGCCGCTGCGTCCCGAGGCGCCGTAGCCGATGAAGCGAGCCTCCAGCAAGGCCACCCGGTAGCCGCGCCTGGCGAGATGCAGTGCGGAGGAGCAGCCGGCGATGCCGCCGCCGATGACCGCGATGTCGGCATGGGACTCGCCCTTGAGAGACTCTCGCGGCTGCGCTCCGATGGGGCTGGAGGCGGCGTAATACGAAGCGGCGGGCGGGTAATTGAGGTGCACTTGACAACTCGCAGAGTCTCGGGTGTTTAAAATCTTGTTGCTATTGACAGAATTCAGCGCCTGTGAGCGTACCGGGTTATTTGAACCTAACGCAATATTGACGCGGCGCACCAATCATCGCTAAGTATTGGAAATGCCTAAATCTTAGCCAATTCCGCATCATCGGTCAGGACGAGTTGGCGCCGGTGTGGTGTAATAACAGCCTTGAGGAAGCCCAGCCGTTCATCTGGGCGTCTAATATATTAAACATGTCTCGCTTGCCGCTCATCGGAATTCCAGCCGACCGCCGGCTGTGTGGGAAGCACCACTTCCACATGGTCGGCGAGAAGTACATCCACGCCGTCGCCCTCGGTGCGAATGCGCTGCCGGTGCTCGTGCCCGCTCTGGGGCCCGATCTCGACCTGGCGGCCTTGCTCGAGGTGTGCGACGGATTGCTGCTCACGGGCAGCGCATCGAATGTCGAACCCCAACACTACGGAGGACCGGCGAGCGCGCCGGGAACGCTACATGACCCAAATCGGGATGCTACGACGATTCCGCTGATTCCGCAGGCAGTCGCCGCCGCCGTGCCGGTGCTGGCGATCTGCCGCGGATTTCAAGAAATGAATGTCGCCTACGGCGGTACGTTGATCCAGCGCCTGCACGAGGCCGAAGGATACGCGGACCATCGCGAGGACGAATCCACGCCGCTCGAAGTGCAGTACGGACCCGCGCACGAGGTCCGGCTGGAGCCCGGAGGAACCCTGCGGGCCATCGCCGGCCAGGATCGCCTGCAGGTCAACTCGCTGCATTGGCAGGGAGTAGCCACGCTCGGTCGCGATTTGGTGGTCGAAGCACGGGCGCCGGACGGCCTCATCGAGGCATTCCGCGTCTCCGGTGCGCCGAGCTTTGCGCTCGGATTGCAGTGGCACCCCGAATGGCAGTTTGAACGCAATCCCTTTTCCCGCGCGCTGTTTGCCGCCTTTGGCGAGGCCAGCCGACGTCGCGCAGCACGCTCAAGGTGAAACATGGCTAGCACCAGTACCATCCAGCAATTCTTGAGAGAACACGGCATCTCGGAAGTCGAAGCAATCATTCCGGATATGGCCGGTGTGGCACGCGGCAAGCTCATGCCGGCGGAAAAATTCGCCGAAGAGGAGGGTATGCGCCTGCCCGAGGCGATTTTTTTGCAGACGGTCACCGGCGACTACCCGGAGGATCAAAGCGCGATGAATCCATCGGACATCGACATCGTGCTGAAGGCCGATCCGAAGACCGTGCGGGTGGTGCCATGGGCGGCGGAGCCCACCGCGCAAGTCATTCACGACTGCTTCTATGGCGACGGCGGGCCGGTCACCATGGCGCCGCGCTACGTGCTGCGCCGAATAATGGGGCTCTACGAGGCGCAAGGATGGGAGGCGGTGGTGGCGCCGGAGCTCGAGTTCTTTCTGGTCGAACCGAATATCGACTCCGATTACCCGTTGAAGCCGCCGGTGGGCCGCTCGGGACGCCCGGAGATCGGCAGGCAAGCCTACAGCATCGCCGCGGTCAACGAGTTTGATCCGCTGTTCGATGACATGTATTCATTTTGCGAGGCTCAGGACATCGAAATCGACACCTTGATCCACGAGGCCGGCGCCGCGCAAATGGAGATCAACCTGCTGCACGGCAATCCGATGAGCCTCGCCGATCAGGCGTTTCTGTTCAAACGCACGGCCCGCGAGGCCGCAATGCGCCACAAGATGTATGCCACGTTCATGGCGAAGCCGATGGCCAAGGAGCCGGGCAGCGCCATGCACCTGCATCAGAGCATCGTGGATTCGAAGACTCGAAAGAACATCTTCAGCAACGCCGACGGCTCGCCATCCGCGTTATTTTTCGGCCACATCGCCGGCTTGCAGAAATATTTGCCGGCCGCCATGTCCTTGTTCGCGCCGAACGTGAACAGCTATCGGCGCATCAGCCGCTATTCATCGGCGCCCATCAACGTGCATTGGGGTTACGACAATCGCACCGCCGGGCTGCGGGTTCCGATGTCCGGGCCCGAAGCCCGGCGCATCGAGAATCGGGTCGGCGGTGCGGATGCGAATCCTTACCTGGCCATTGCCGCCTCTCTGGCCTGCGGCTATCTCGGCATGATCGAAGGCCTCAAGCCCTCGGAGCCGATCTGCGGCAGCGCCTATGACCTTGCAATCGCGTTGCCGCGCACCTTGGCCGAGGCGCTGCGCCTGCTGCGCGAATCGAAGCCGCTGGTGGATATGTTCGGCGACCGGTTCGTGCTCGCCTTCACGGCGGTGAAGGAAGCCGAGTACGAGACTTTCGCGCAGGTCATCAGCTCGTGGGAGCGCGAGCATCTGCTGCTGAACGTTTGACGCTTGGGACCTGTCCCCGGGACGCCGGCTGCGATATAACTAGCGATCTTTAAAATGAGGGGGACGCGTTCAATGTTCAACGTTCGTCGGACGGTGATGCTGGCGCTCGGCTGCTCGTTGTTGTTAAGCGCGTGCGGCGGCAAGCCGGGATCGGGTGCCCCCTCCGGAGCTGCCGCCGGTGCCGGCAAGGTCCTGAACCTCTTCATCTGGTCCGACTATTTGGCGCCGAACACCCTGTCAAATTTTGAAAAGCAAACGGGCATCAAGGTGCACGTGGCCTATTTCGACACCAATGAAACCCTGGAGACCAAGCTGCTCGCGGGGAGCAGCGGCTACGATGTGGTGGTGCCGACGGCCTCCTACTTCGAGCGCCAGATCAAGGCCGGCGTGTACTTGAAGCTCGACAAGTCGAAGCTGCCGAATCTGAAGAACATGGACCCGCTGTTGATGGAGCGGGTCGCCAGGCACGATCCGGGCAACGAGCACGGCGTGATCTATACCTGGGGCACGAACGGCATAGGCTACAACGAGAAGATGGTGAAGGAGCTGATGCCCGATGCGCCGCTCGACAGCTGGCGGCTGGTGTTCGATCCGGAGGTCGCCTCAAAGGTCGCGAAGTGCGGAATCAGCGTGCTCGATTCGCCCGCGGAAATGGTGCGCGTGGTGCTGAGCTACCTCGGACGGGATCCGAATTCGCAGAAGCCGGAAGACCTGGCGCTGGCGGAGACCACGCTCCTGAAGATCAGGCCCTACATCCGCAACATCAACTCCTCGGAATACATAGAGGCGCTGGCGAACGGCGATCTTTGCATCGCGGTCGGCTATAACGGCGACGTGCTGCAGGCGCGCGACCGCGCTCGGGAAGCGAACAAGGGCGTCGAGGTCAAATACATGGTGCCGAAGGAAGGCTCTATACTTTGGTTCGATATGCTCGCCATTCCAAAGGACGCGCCCGACGTGGACAGCGCTTATGCGTACTTGAATTACATCATGACTCCGCAGGTGATGGCGGATATCTCGGATTTCAAACGCTATGCCAACGCCAATGCGGCGGCGCAGGCGCTGGTGCTTCCCGCCGTGCGCGAGGATCCCGCGATTTATCCACCGGTCGAATTGCGTCAAAAGCTGGCCGTTCAGCTGGCCGACACGCCCGAGCAAACCCGTGCCATAACCCGCATGTGGCAAAAATTCAAGACGGGCCAGTAGTTCATGACGACCTCCGCTGAGACCGTCAAATCCACCCCTTGGACGGACCCGACCGCGCGTGCCTATGTTCAGATCGAACGCGTCACCAAGTCGTTCGGCGATTTCAAAGCGGTCGACGATGTGAGCCTCAAAATCTATCAGGGCGAGATTTTTTGTCTTTTGGGGGCTTCCGGCTGCGGCAAAACCACGCTGTTGCGCATGCTCGGCGGATTCGAAACCCCGAGTTCGGGCCGGATACTGATCGATGGCGAGGACATGACCGGCGTGCCGCCATACGAGCGCCCGGTGAACATGATGTTTCAGTCCTATGCGTTGTTCCCGCACATGACGGTCGAACAGAACGTCGCCTTCGGCTTGAAGCAGGACCGCGTGCCGAAGGCGGAAATCGCCGAACGCGTCGCCACCATGCTCGATCTGGTGAAGCTCGGCGGCTTCGGCAGGCGCAAACCGCATCAGTTATCCGGCGGCCAGAAGCAGCGGGTGGCGCTCGCCCGCTCGCTGGTCAAGCGGCCGAAGCTCCTGCTGCTCGACGAACCCTTGGGGGCGCTCGATAAGAAGCTGCGCGAACACACGCAGTTCGAGCTGATAGGCCTCCAGGACAAGCTCGGCGTGACCTTCCTGGTGGTCACGCACGATCAAGAGGAGGCGATGACCCTGGCCAGCCGGATCGGCGTCATGGATCACGGCGAAATCGTCCAGGCCGGAACGCCGTTGGAGATCTACGAATTTCCGTCCTCGAAATTCGTCGCCGATTTCGTTGGCACGGTCAACATCTTCGAGGGCAGGCTGATCGAGGACGAGCCGGAACACGTGCGCATCGGCTCGGACGAGCTTGGCGGGACGATTTTCATCAGCCACGGGATCAGCGCGGCTCCCGAAGCCATCGTGTGGGCCGCCATACGCCCGGAAAAAATCTTCATGTCCACCGCACCGCCGCCGGGCGCCGACAACGTGGCTCGCGGCGCGGTACAGGACATCGCCTATCTCGGGGACCTTTCGATCTATCTGGTCAAGCTTCCGACCGGGAAGGTGGTGCGCGTGACCCAGCCGAATACTTCGCGCCATGCCGAGGCGATCACCTGGGATCAGCAGGTGTACCTGTCGTGGGATTCAGCGAGCCCGGTGGTCGTGACCCGCTAGCCGCATGATTCGCTCAGCCCATTTGCGCAGAGTCGGAATCACGGGCCGCGGTCTCGTGGTTACCCTGCCGTATTTGTGGCTGCTGCTTTTTTTCGTCGTGCCCTTCGTCATCGTCCTGAAAATCTCCTTCTCCGACATCGATCTCGCGATACCGCCGTACAAGCCGCTGATCGAATGGATCGGCAAGAATTCCCTTGCCATCAAGGTCAACTTCAATAATTACGCGTTTCTGTTCACCGACGCGCTGTACATTCACGCATTCTTGAATTCGATCAAGGTCGCGTTCATCTCGACGCTCCTGTGCCTGATCATCGGCTACCCGATGGCCTACGGGATCGCGCGCTCCACGGCGTCCACGCGCAACGTATTGCTGCTGCTCGTGGTACTGCCTTTCTGGACGTCGCTTTTACTGCGGGTCTATGCGTGGATCGGCCTGCTGAAGGCGAACGGCGTCATCAACAACGTGCTGATATGGCTGGGCGTGATTCACGAGCCGCTCACCATGCTGTACACGCCGTTCGCCATGTACGTCGGCATCGTGTATTCGTATTTGCCGTTCCTGATTCTGCCGCTGTACGCGAATCTCGAAAAAATGGACTGGCAGCTGCTCGAGGCGGCGGAGGATCTGGGGTGCCGGCCCTGGCAGGCGTTCTACAAGATCACCCTGCCCCTGTCGCGCAACGGGATTCTGGCGGGGTCGATGCTGGTGTTCATTCCGGCAGTCGGCGAGTTCGTGATACCGGCGCTGCTTGGCGGTCCGAACGCGCTGATGATCGGCCGGGTGCTGTGGGACGAGTTCTTCTCGAATCGCGCATGGCCGGTGGCGAGCGCGGTGGCGATCTTGCTGCTGATCCTGCTGGTACCGTTCATGATGTGGTATCAAAGCGTGCAGGCGCGCGAGTCGGCGGGGGCGCGATGAATTATCGGCGCACCTATTTCATCCTCACCTGCCTCGCATTCGGTTTCGCATTCTTGTACCTGCCGATCCTGTCGATGGTGGTTTTTTCCTTCAACGCCTCGAAACTCGTGACGGTATGGGACGCGGCGAACTCCCCCACCTTGAAGTGGTACTACTCGCTGCTCAACAACGAAGAGATTCTCGACGCCGCCTGGATTTCACTCAAAGTGGCGGTGATCAACGCTTCCGGAGCGGTGATATTGGGCACGCTTGCCGGATTCGGCCTGGCGCGCTTCACGCAGTTCAGGGGACGGTTCACGCTCAACGCGATGACCACCGCGCCCCTGGTCATGCCCGAAGTGATCACCGGGCTGTCGCTGCTGCTGCTGTTCGTCGCGCTTGAACAGTGGATCGGCTGGCCCGCGGGCCGCGGGATCACCACCATGACCATCGCGCACATGACTTTTTCGATGGCCTACGTCACGGTGGTGGTGCATTCGCGCATGGCGACCTTCGACAGCGCCCTGGAGGAGGCGGCCATGGATTTGGGCGCGCGTCCGCTGAAAGTGTTCTTCGTCATCACGCTGCCGATCATTTTCCCCGCGATCCTGTCGGGCTGGCTGCTGGCATTCACCCTGTCGTGGGACGACCTGGTGATCTCGAGCTTCACCTCGGGGCCGGGCAGCAGCACGCTGCCGATGGTCGTCTTCTCGAAAGTGCGGCTCGGCGTGAGCCCTGAGATCAACGTGCTCGCGACGCTCACCATCAGCGTGGTCACCCTGATGATCGTCGGCGTGAGCATTTGGATGTCCCGCGCGGCCAAGCTCGAACGAGCGGCGTAGCGTCGCGGCTAGCGCCCGGGGTAGGGCTTTCCGTCCTTGTGCGCGTATCCGGCATCGCCTTTCAGGAAACGCAGATCGATATCCGGATAATCACCCTCGTCCTCGGCGGCCTTGCGCGAACCGATTTCCAGAACGATCGCGTCCCTGGATGAACGATTCTGCAGATGATGCCCGTCCCTGATTCCCGCCTTGAATCCGGCGCAATCCCGCGCCCGCAGGATCTCCTCGCCGGCATCGGTGACCAGCACCACCTCGCCGTCGAGCACGTAGACGAACTCGTCCTCGGCGGAGTGCCAATGGCGCTGACTTGACCAGGCACCCGGCGGCAGTTTCAACAAATTCACGCCAAAATCGCTCAAACCCGCGGCGTCTCCCAATCTTTGCCGGACGCGCGCCGCGCAGGGCGCATCGAACGGCGCGGGATATCCGGACCCGGTGACCACGGGAACGGCGTCGACATCTATTCGTTTGGCCATCGCATTTCTCCTCAAGGATGCGCCGATGATCGTAATCGGAATCGATGGCGCAGGGGAGGGCGGACGCGGGGTGACGGGCCCGGTGCGCAGGTGTAAGGTTCGTCGTTCCTCTGATCAGGGAGCATCCGATGTTGCCTCCTCGTGGCCGCATGGCCCTCTTCGGCATCCTCGCCGCCGCCGCGCTCGGCGGGCGAGCGGCCGGGCAAAGCTCGCCGCACCTTGAATACCCGCCGCCGGTGCGCGGAACCACGGTGGATGACTACCATGGCACGCTGGTAGCGGATCCGTATCGGGGTCTCGAGGACCTGGATTCCACGGCGACGCGCGCCTGGGTGGAGGCCGAGGCGAACCTGACCGACCGCTATCTCGCTGCGCTCCCCGGTCGCGGCGCCCTGCGTTCGCGCATGGCGAAACTCCACGACTACGAGCGCTTCGGGGTCCCGTTCGTGGCGCATGGGCGCGTCTTCTACACCCACAATTCGGGCCTGCAAGACCAGAGCGTGCTCTACGTGGCGGACGCGTCCGCCGCCCCGCCGCGCGTCGCATTCGATCCGAACGCGGCGTCGAAGGACGGCCGCCTCGCCGTGGTGGGGTACGTGGCAAGCCACCGTGGCCAGCTGCTCGCCTATGGAGTCTCGGTGTCAGGCTCCGATTGGACCGATTGGCACCTGCGCGACCTGTCCTCGGGACGGGACCTGCCGGATGTCATCCGCTATACGAAGTATTATCCGCCGGTGTTCTCGCGCGACGACCGGGGGCTTTACTACAGCGCCTTCCCTGCTCCCGCCGCGGGCACCGAATTGAGCGCCGCAGACTTGGGCGACGCGGTGTTCTACCACGCGATCGGAACTCCGGCTGCGGCGGACCGAAGGGTGCTGCAAGTTGCCGAACATCCCGATTGGCAATACGAACCGCATCTGTCCGAGGACGGCCGATGGCTGGTTGTGACCGCGGGGGAGGGCGAGGTCGGCGACAAGGGCGTCGAAAATGTCTATCTGGTCGATCTCGCGGCCGCACAGCGGCCCGTGACGCCGGTCGCCGAGGGATTCGTTGCCGCCTATGTCTATATCGGTTCGGACGCCGGGCGCCTGTATTTTCTGACAACGCAGGGCGCTCCGAACGGCAAGGTCATTGCCATGGATCCGGCAGCCCTCAACCTGGCGGCAGCGCCCACCATCATTCCGCAGGGCTCCGAGGCGATCGATCTCACGGAAACCAGCGTGACGCTGGTCGGGCATCAGCTGATCGTGCGCACGATGCATGACGCGCACAGCCGGGTGCTGACCTACGCACTCGACGGGGCGCTGCGCCGCGAAATCGAACTGCCCGGCACCGGCACGGCGCAGGGATTCCTCGGCCGCCCCGGGGACCGCGCGACCTTCTATTCATTTACCGATCTCATCACGCCGCCGACGGTGTTTCGCTACGACCTCAAGACCGCCCGAAGCGAGGTTTTCCGTTCCCCCAAGGCAAGCTTCGATCCGCACCTGTTCGAGCAGCGACAGGTGTTCTATCCGGCAAAGGACGGCACGCGCATCCCGATGATGTTGGCTTACCGCAAGGGCCTCAAGCTCGACGGCCAAAATCCCGTGCTGCTGTACGGTTACGGGGGGTTCGGCATTCCGCTGCTCCCGGAATTCAGCTCCGCGCGCATCGCCTGGCTTGAATTGGGCGGCATCTACGCGATCGCCAACATCCGCGGCGGCGGCGAATACGGGGAGGCTTGGCATCGCCAGGCGATTCGCAGCCACAGGCAGGTCGCCTTCGATGATTTCATCGCCGCCGCCGAGTGGCTGATCGCCGAGCATTACACCGTCACGGCCAAGCTGGCGATCCGCGGGGACTCCAACGGCGGCCTGCTGGTCGGGGCGTGCCTGACGCAGCGTCCGGACCTGTACGGCGCGGTCATCGCCGGCGTCGGCGTCATGGACATGCTGCGTTTCGACCGCTTCGGCCAGGGCGCCGGCTGGACCGGCGAATTCGGTTCGCCCCAGGACCCGGCCGATTTCCCGGCAATCTACGCCTACTCGCCACTGCACCGCGTGCGTCCGGGTACCCGCTATCCGGCCACCTTGATCGTCACCGGCGATCACGATACCCGGGTGATGCCGATGCACTCCTTCAAATTCGCCGCGGCCATGCAGGCGGCACAGTCGGGGCCGGAGCCGATCCTTCTCTACATCGAGAAATCCTCCGGACACGGCGGCGGGCCGACCGTGTCGCAATCCATTGAGCAGAACGCCGACATTTATGCGTTCCTCGCCGACCGGCTCGGCATTCGATTGAATCAGTGATCGGTCCATTCAGCCGCGGGTTCGCATGCCGGGAGCGCGCGCACGAAGCGCATCACCGCCGCCGCGCATTGCTCCGGGCAGGTTTGCAGCAGCAGATGCGGTCCGTCGATTTGAACGAGACACGCGGCTTTCGCGGTATCCATGATCCACCTCGTCGCCGCATGCGGTATCACCAGGTCTCTCGATGCCGCAAGCACCAGCGTCGGCAATGCGATGCGCGCCAGCGCCTTGCTTTCGTCGACGGCCAACACGGCGGCGATCCGATGCCGAACAACGATCTCCGAGACCTCGGCCATGGCGCGCGACAATCGATCGGGGGCCCGATCCGGCGATATCGATCCCCACATGAGCGGTGCGCGCACCCACCGCGGCAGGGACTTGACCGGAAAATGCGCGGCCAGCGGTTGGGCCCAGCCAAGCAGCGGGTATGGGTTCTTGGCAAAGGTACCGCATAGGATCACGCCGGCAAGACCCGCCGGAGGATTGGCCGCGATCCGGATGGCAATCGGCCCGGAGAACGATTCGCCCAATAAAACGAAGGGCCGATTGCTCGGCAACATGGTGCGGACCCGCATCTCGAGTTCGTCGTAGCCCAGCGGCTCGTCCTTGGGATACGCCACGATTTGCGTGACGAGCTCGCGCCCGATCACCCGCACGAACTCCGAAAATAATTTTCCGGTGCCGTCCAGGCCGGGCAGCAGCACCAGAGAGGGCATCGAGGCATCTTCGGTCATAAGCGCCCTATGCTGGACGAAGTTTTGACCGCCCGCCACCGCCTGGCGCAGACTGATCGCCGTGCAGTTTCCCATGGGTGTCTTGCGGCGACCGATGCGACGCGATCAACGGCCAAGTACGCTGAGGCGGGTGGCGCTCGCACTGCTCATGGGGGCGTTCGCGGCGACCGCGGCGGCGGACGAGGCGAAAATGGAGTTCCAGGTGCTGCCGCCGCCGCGCAATATCAGGCTGTCAGATGGCCACTCCAATACCGTGATTCGATCGACGCAAGAATGGAGCGACTGGCTCGGCGATTTGCCGGAAGGAGTCGAGAACCTGCCGACCATTGATTTCGGGCGCTACACGCTGCTGGTGATCAATGCCGGCTACAAGACCAACGGCCCCTTTGAGATCAAAATCAATTCGATCACCGATGCGGGCAACGAAGTCCACGTCCGGGTCACGGTGACCGGTCCTGCGCAGTGTCCGCAAGCGCCGGAAACGGGGCAATATTTCGCCATGGTGCTCATTCCGCAGACCGACAAGCCGGTTCACTTCGACATGTCGAGCATCGGCGGCAATTGTTCGCGAAAATAGCTCCGGGCTGCGGCCGGCCGCCGATGGTGGTATTCTCCCAACCCGCCTACGCTGGATGATCGTCGAGGTGAGTTTTTGCATGTCGCGCGCCGGTAAGCTCGTAAAGAGCCCTCGCATAGGTCGGTAAATTCAATTTCGAATCCAAGTCACCCCAGGTGACATGTGGCGCGCCATTAAACTTTTGAGCGACGCGCTGGTCTTACATGCGCATATTCCGGACAATCTTGGGAGACTTAGGGATGGCTTCACGTTTCTTGGCAATTGGTGCGTTGGCCGTGTTGGGTGCCGTGACGGCCTCTTCGGCTGTCGGGCCGGCGCATTTCAATGCCCTGCAGCCGAAGCTGACCTCCGGCAACGCACGTCTTTACGCGGTCGGCAGCCGCAGCGCCGAGCAGCGCCGCAGCGCCTCCAGCGCCAAACTCGACCCGGTGCTCGCCGATCTGTCGCGCCACGCGGGGATGGCGCGTCCCGATCACCTGCTCGCGGACTTGCATTCCTTGAGTCCCGCGGCAAGGTTCAAGAAGGCGGCGGGCACGGGCGCGCCGCTGGTGCTCGTCGATGCGACCACGCGCGGCGATCCGCAACAATTGAAATCCGCGCTGCTCGGCCTGGGGCTCGTGCATGCCGCCGTGTACTCGAATGACGTCGGCGGCTGGCTCCCTGTCGGTCAGCTCGAGGCCGCGGCCGGCCGCGCCGAGGTGCTGTCGGTGCGCGCCGCCATGCCGCGCACTCGCGCCGGCGCGGTGACTTCGCAGGGCGATTTCGCGCAACGCAGTTCGGTGGTGCGCACCAATTTTCCGACCCTCGACGGCACCGGCATCACGGTGGGCGTGCTCTCCGACAGCTTCAACTGCTATGCCGTATACGCCCAACCCGGCAGCGGCGTCCCGGCTTCCGGCAACCAGGGCTACGCTCCGAACGGGTTCACCGCCGACTACGCCACCGACGTGTCCAGCGGTGATCTGCCGGCGAACGTCAATGTGCTGGCGGAGGCCGACTGCCCGAACTACGGCGCACCGGACCAGACGCCGGATTCCGATGAAGGCCGGGCGATGCTGCAGATCGTTCATGACGTCGCCCCGGGGGCGGGCCTCGCCTTCTACACCGGCGATAACAGTGAGGCGGATTTTGCCAATGGTATCGGCGCGCTCGCCGCCGCCCCTCCCGCCGGCGCCGGTGCGAAGGTGATTGCCGACGATCTCGGCTACTTCGACGAGCCATTCTTTCAGGACGGGATCGTCGCGCAGGCGATCGACACGGTCGAGGGCGAGGGCGTCGCGTATTTTTCGGCTGCCGGCAACGATGGGACTCTGACCTACCAGAATACCGCGCCGAGCTTCGCGACGCTCTCGACCAGCGCTCCGACCGCCGGAGAACATCTGCTCAACTTCGACACCACGGGTTCGACCGATACGACCTCTTTGCCGGTGACCGTTCCGCCGATCCCGCCGGGCGATTTCTTGGCGATCGTGGTGCAATGGGATCAGCCCTATGTGACCGGCGCGCCCGGAAGCCCGGGCGCCTCCAGCAGCATCGATTTGTGCGTGACCGGGGCGTCGGGGGTCACGATCACCGACTATGACGGCAACGCGGTGAGTTGCACCGGCCCCAATGCGGTCGGCGTCGATCCGTATCAAATCCTGATCATCGGCAATCCGGCCAATGCGGCGGGCAATACCGCCCAGCAGTCATTGAACCTCACTGTGGGGCTGGCCGCCAATGCCAATGGCACCAAGGTGCCGGGGCGTATTCTCGTCTCGGTCGAGGATGACGGATTGGGTAGCACCATCGATGCCTTCTGGTCCGGAGGTCCGACGATCCAGGGACATCCCGGCGCCGCCGGGGCGGCGGCGGTGGGGGCGGCATTTTACTTCGATACCCCCCAGTGCGGTACCTCGCCCGCGACGCTGGAAAGTTACTCCTCGGCCGGCGGCGCCCCGATCCTTTTCAATGCCCAGGCTGCCGGTGCTCCATACGCGACTCCCATCGTTCGCCAGAAACCTGATTTCGTCGGCCCGGACGGCGGAAACGACACGTTTCTCGGATTCACGCTGGCGTCGGTCGATTTCCCGGGAACCACCAACGGACTGCTGAATACCGCGATCAGCGCATGCCAGAATGTTCCCGCCTACCCGAATTTCTTCGGCACCTCGGCGGCGACGCCGCATGCCGCGGGAATCGCCGCGTTGATGCTGCAGGCGAGTGCCGCGGTTACGCCGGCGCTGGTATACGGCTCATTGCACAGCAGCGCGCTGCCGATGGGCAGCCCGAGCCCGAACTTTAATTCCGGCTACGGTTTCATCCAAGCGGACACCGCGCTGGTGGTGCCGACCTTGACCTTGTCGGCGCCGTCCATCCCGCTCGGCGGCTCGGCGGTGCTCACCTGGTCGTCGATCTACGCAACGGGCTGCACCGCTTCGGGCAGCTGGAGCGGGGCACAGACGACAAGCGGCAGCACCACGCTCACACCCACGGCGGCGGGCGCGACCACGTACACATTGAGCTGCACCAATGCGTTCGGCACAACGGCGGCGGGATCGGTGACCCTCACGACCACCTCGGGAACGGCGCCCGCGGCGCCGACTCTGTCGTTGGCGGCAAATACGGTTGCCGTGGGGCAATCGACCACGCTCGCATGGTCATCGGTCGGCGCCACGAGCTGTACCGCCTCCGGCAGCTGGACCGGGACGCAGGCAACGAGCGGCACCCGCACCATCACTCCCACGGCGATTGGAATCGAAACGTTCACGTTGATCTGCAGCAATTCCGGCGGCGCGTCGGCGCCGGCTTCGGTCGCTTTGACGGCGACGCCCGCATTGACGGCGCCCGCGGCGCCCGTGTTGACCCTGGGCGCGACCTCCATCGCCGCGTACACCACCACCTCTCTCACCTGGTCATCCAGCCGCGCCACGAGCTGCGTCGCGTCGGGCACCGCGAACTCGGTCCTTTCCGGCTGGACCGGAACCTTGGGGCCCAGTGGAATGGTTTCGCTCACGCCGACCGCCACCGGAGCCACCACCTATTCGTTGACCTGTTCGAACGCGGTCGGCACGTCGGCCGCGAGTTCGGTGACCCTGAACGTCACGCCCTCGACCAATACCGGGGGCGGGGGCGCCCTTGATGAGTTCATGCTGATCGGGCTGGCGGCTCTCGCATTGGCGCGGCGGCGGCGTGCATGAAGAACGACACCTTCGTGAATCACCCGCCCGAGGTCGATGTGCCGGCGGACAATCGTGCACTGGTGGCGCCGATCTATCAATCGGTGAAGTTTTCATTCGACGATGCGGCCGAAACATTGCGCTATACGCGCGGCGAGCGCCCCGGATTCTTCTATTCGCGCTCGGCGAATCCGACGCTGAGGCAGCTGGAGCTTCTGCTCGCAAGACTCCAGGGCAGGGATGATTGTCTGCTGGTGGGCTCGGGCGTGGCGACCATCGCGGCCGCCGTATTGGCGCTTTGCAAGCAGGGCGATCACGTCCTGGCGTTCATCGAGTCCTACGGCCCGACCCGCTATCTCGTGCAGCACCTGTTGGCCAAATTCGGCGTCACCCACACGTTGCTGTCGATAGAAGATCGCGAAGGCATCGAGCGTGCGCTCAGCCAAAGGCGCACGCGCTTGGCGGTGTTCGAGAGCCCCACCAATCCGGTGACCAAGATAGCGGACATCGAACATCTGACCGCGCACGCGCGCTCCACGGGTTGTCTTACGGTCATGGACAACACCTTCGCCGGATTCCATAACCACGGCCGCTTCGACATCGATGTCTTTCTGCACAGTTTGACCAAGTACGCTTCGGGTCACGGCGATGTGATGGGCGGGGCGATCATCGCGCGCAAGGAATTGATCTCCGCGATGCGCAAGGACATCGTATCGATGGGTCCGACGCTCGATCCGCATGCCGCATTCCTGATTCAGAGGGGAATGCGCACCTATTTTTTGCGCTACGAGCGCCAATGCGCCAATGCGCTGGCGGTGAGCCGCTTCCTGCGGGATCACGCCAAGGTCAAGCGCATCTATTATCCGGGTCTCGACAGCCATCCCCAGCATGACCTCGCGGCCAGACAAATGAGCGATTTCGGGGCGGTCGTGAGCTTCGAAATGCGGGGCGGGTACGAGGAGGGGAACCGGTTCGCGGGGGCGCTCGAGCTTTTTTCCATCGCCGCGAGCGTCGGTTCCACCGAATCGCTGGTGCTGCCGGCGCAGCTGCTGGGCGGTCAGGAATACACGCCTGAGCAGCGGGCGGCCTCGCTCATCGGTCCCGGCACCGTGCGCCTCTCGATCGGCGTCGAGGATGCGCAAGACCTGATTTGCGACCTGACCCGGGCGCTCGACCAGGCGTATGCCTGAGGTCCTACAGGTTTCGGATCAAATTGTCGCCGAACTCGCTGCATTTCACCTCGGTGGCACCCTGCATTTGGCGCGCAAAATCGTAGGTCACGGTTTTTTGCGCGATGGTTCTGTCCATCGCGCCGATGATGGCGTCCGCCGCCTCGACCCAACCCAGATAGCGCAGCATCATCTCGCCCGACAAAATCACCGATCCCGGATTGACCTTGTCGAGGTCCGCATACTTCGGCGCCGTGCCGTGCGTGGCTTCGAACACCGCGTGACCGGTCAGGTAATTGATGTTGCCGCCCGGCGCGATGCCGATGCCGCCGACCTGCGCCGCGAGCGCATCGGAAAGATAATCCCCGTTGAGATTCATGGTGGCGATCACGTCGAACTCCTCGGGGCGAGTCAATACCTGCTGCAGCGTGATGTCGGCGATGGCGTCCTTGATGATGATCCTGCCGGAGCGTTTCGCCGCGTCCATCTGCGCATTGGCCTCTTGCTCGCCGCGCGTGGATTTTATGCGCTCCCATTGCTCCCACGTGAACACCTGATCGGCGAATTCGCGTTCGGCCAGCTGGTAGCACCAGGTGCGAAATGCGCCCTCGGTGAATTTCATGATATTGCCCTTGTGCACGATCGTCACGCTCCTGCGTTTGTTGGCGATCGCATACTGGACGGTGGAGCGGAACAGGCGCTCGGCGCCTTCCTTCGAGGCCGGCTTGAGGCCGATCCCCGAACTTTCCGGAAAACGGATCTTGGCGAACTGCTTCGGAAAGTTCTGCTTGAACAAGTCCAGGAACTTTTTCGCGTCGGGAGTGCCCGCCTCGAACTCGATTCCCGCATAGATGTCTTCGGTGTTTTCACGGAAAATGACCATGTCGACCTTTTCCGGCGCCTTGACCGGCGAGGGTACGCCCCTGAACCAGCGCACCGGGCGCAGGCAGACGTACAGGTCCAACAGCTGGCGCAGGGCCACGTTGAGCGAACGGATGCCGCCGCCGACCGGCGTGGTGAGCGGCCCCTTGATCGACACCAGGAAATCGCGGCAGGCGCCCACCGTTTCATCCGGCAGCCAGGTGTTATAGGTCTTGTTTGCCTTCTCGCCCGCGAACACTTCCAGCCAATGAATTTTGCGCCGCTCGCCGTACGCCTTTTGCACCGCCGCGTCGAACACTCGCACGCTCGCTCGCCAAATGTCGCGACCCGTCCCATCGCCCTCGATGAACGGGATCACGGGTCTGTCCGGTACCTTGAGCCTGCCGTTCGCGATCGTGATCTTCTCGCCCCCGGCGGGGATTCGCAGTGCGGCAGGTTTCGCTTCGGACATTCATTGACTCCTTTAAATTCGGCGGCAATGCTAGCATGCGCGGGCCGGGATCGGCATTGGGTGCACGCTGCTTCGAGGCCGGCCGCGAGGTCCCCGGCCGGCCGGTAAAAGCTGCAATGGGAAATACTGCGCGCTTTGTCCCGAAAGCCATTATTCTACGCACCCCCGATCCATCAACCCGAACCATATTGGAAGCTGCAGTGTCCGCATCGATAGCAAAATACGCTCGTCAAACCCTCAGCGCGCTCTTGTGCGCGGTCGTCATCCTCGCCGCCGGCTGCCACAACAACAACAACACCAGCGGCTATGGCATAGCGTGGGTCAGTGTGACCGACCAGCCGGGCGATTACACGAGCTATGTCGTCGCGGTCGACTCGGTGACCTTGACCGATACCAACGGTAATGTGGTGACCGCCGCGGCGGTACCGGAGATCGTCGACTTCGCGCAGCTCTCCAACGTCGCCGAATTGTGGAGTTCCTCCGGCGTCCCGAACGCCACGTATGTCTTGGCAACCATCAATTTGGATTACACCAACGCCGCCGTCACGGTCATTGTGAACGGGCTTCCGCAGACGGCCAGGCTTCTGGACTACGGTACGCTCGCGACGCCGACCACCTATTCGGTGACGGTGAAACTCGATCCCGCCAATCCCTTGGTCATCACGCCGACTTACGCCTCCACCAGCGCGCAGCGCCTCGCCATCGACTTCAATCTGGCGGCCTCGGGCCGGGTGGATCTTTCGACCAATCCCGCGACCGTTTACGTGAGGCCGTATTTCACCGCGGGGGTCGTGCCGGACGACACCAAGCTCATCCGAGTGCGCGGGCCGTTGATCAACTCCAACCTGAGCGTGGGTACCTTCACCGAATACGTGCGGCCGTTCTACGACGAGGCGAACAACATCGGGACCGTCACGTTGTTCAATCAGTCAAACACTATCTACACGATCAATGGCCACAACTACGTCGGAAATCCGGGTCTCCAAACCCTGTCCGTACTGCCGGCCGGGTCGACCATTGTCGCCGCATTCACGACGTTCCAGCCGACCGTCAACACCAACCCGTCGCCGCCTTCCACGGCGGGGAAATTCAATGTGGTTTACGCGGTCGGTGCGAGCAGCCTGGAGGATCAGTATACGGAGGGCCTGAGCGGCGATGTGATCAGACGGGTGGGCGATACGGTCACGTTGCTGGGCTCGACGCTGTTCCTGAACACCTCGAATACCTACGCCTATGAGGTCTCGCCCACCCAGTTGCTGCTCGGCCCCGGCACGATCGTGACGGCCGACGACAACTCGACCCTTACCGGTCTCAATTCCAGTTCGGTGGCGGTTGGCCAGCACATCTCGGCGCGCGGCATCTACAGCGTCTTGGTTGACGGAACGGTCCAATTGGACGCGACCGGCACCTCCAGCACCAATACCGGTTCGGTGCGTCTGCAAACCACCGAGTTCTGGGGATCCTTGGTCTCCTCCGCCGCCGCCGGCCTGGTGATGAATTTGAACACCATCAACGATTGGCCGGTGAGCGACTATGACTTCACCGGCAACGGCACGACAGCCGCCAATAACCCGTCGCCCGGCGCATTTTCGGTCAACACGGGCGGACTCACGCCGCCCATCGGCACGGCCGTGGGCGATCCGGTGTGGGTCAACGGGTTTTTGACGCGTTTCGGATCGGCGCCCCCGGACCTCGATGCCGATGCGGTCAACAATCAGCTGTCGGTGCAAACGGCCGGCGGACAAGAGGGCGGCGCGGTCCCGACCACCCCCGGCGTGGAGACATGCGGGGTCGGCAGCCAGGTGTGCAATCCGGGCAGCCTGCAGGTCATATGGACCAGCCCTCCCGGAACCGTTGCGCCATTCCTGTCCGTTTCCTCGGCCGGATTTACAATCGACCTCAGCCAGGCGGAATTGTTGTCGGGAGTCATCCGAATCGGTCCGCAGAGCATCGACTTGAAGTCGGCTCCGGCGGTGATGGTGGTGCCCACGACGTTGCCGGTCACCAGCATTTTTTCGCCCCGATATAGCTTTGGCAATCCCGCCAGCATCACATCGACGACCACCGCGAGCATATTCGTTTACAGCAACTTTTCGGATTTCATCGCGGCGCTCACCCCCGCGATCAGTGCGACCAATCCGGTGAAGCAGTTGGAGGCTACGGGCGTTTACGATGCCGCGACCAACACCTTTGTCGCGACGAGCATCAACTTCGTGCTCTAAACTACCTCCCCAATGGGGAATTGCTGTTTTCGACTGGGATTGGCCTTCACGCTGGTCGTAAGCGGCGCATGGAATGCGGGCGCCGGCGCGGCGGCCGCAGTGCCCGAGGCCGTGCGTCCGCGTGTTTGCCTGGTATTGTCGGGCGGCGGCGCGCGCGGCATGGCCCACATCGGCGTGCTCAAGTTTCTCGAGGAGCTCCAGGTGCCGATCGACTGCATCGCCGGCACCAGCATGGGTGCCGTGGTGGGGGGGCTTTATGCGAGCGGTATGACCGCAAGCGAAATCGATGCCACCATGCGCTCGGTCGATTGGCAGGACGCCTTCCGGGATGCGCCTCCACGCCAAGATCTCGCCTTCAGGCGCAAGCAGGACGACCGTAATTTTCTGGTGCGTTTGCCCCTGGGCTTGAAGCACGGGCATTTACTCCTGCCCAAGGGATTCATCCAAGGCCAGCAATTGCAGGAGACGCTGCGGCAGTTGACCTTGTCGTACGCCGAGAGCGCGAGTTTCGACCGGCTGCCGACGCCGTTTCGCGCGGTGGCCACGGATTTGGAAACCGGCGACGCCGTGGTGTTGGACAAAGGAGATCTCGCGCTCACGATGCGCGCGAGCATCTCGGCGCCGGGTCTGTTCGCGCCGGTCGAGTATCAGGGCAGACTCTTGGTGGACGGCGGCATTTCGGAAAATCTGCCCATCGACGTGGCGCGTGCGATGCACGCCGACATCATCATCGTGTCCGATGTGAGTTTCCCGCTTCAGCCGCGCAAACAACTTGATTCCGCCCTGGCCATATCCAATCAAATGCTGGCGATCCTCGTGCGCAAGGATACGAATCTGCAGAAAGCGACGTTGGGACCGCAAGACATCCTGATCGAACCGGCGCTCGGCCTCGCCGCCTCAACGGACTTCACCTTCGCGGCCGGCCTCGTCGTGAAGGGAGAGGCGGCGGCGCGCGAGGCCGAGCCGAGGCTCATGGCCCTGCGCGTCGACGACAGGGCCTATCAAGCCTATTTATCGCGCCGTGCGGCGCGCGAGCCCGCCTTGCCGACCATCAGATTCGTGCAGGTCGACGAACCATCGAAGCGCTACGAGGCAACCATATTGGCCGAAATGCAGCCGCTCATCGGCAAGCCGCTGGATGTGGACGCCCTCGATGCACGCATCAAGAATCTCTATGGGCTCGGCTATTTCGAGACGCTCGATTACTCGGTGGTCGAGCGAGGCGGGGGGGGCGCGGAGGAGTCCGGCCTCGAGATACGCGCCCGCCGCAAATCCTGGGGCCCGACTTATTTGCGATTCGGCCTGAATCTTCAGGACGATTTTCAGGGCAACAATTATTACAATGCGACGGCGCGATTTTTAATGAGTGAAATCAACAGCCTGGGGGCGGAGCTGTTGACCGACGTGCAAGTCGGCAGTGACCCGAAACTCACCAGCGAGCTTTATCAGCCGCTCGATGCGCTGCACACCTGGTTCGTGGCACCGAGCGCGCGGATTGAAGGCCGCGATTTGCCGATCTACGCGAACAACACCCAAATTGCCGATTTTCGCGATCGCGAAGTGGAGGGTGACCTCGATTTTGGCCGCAACCTCGGCAATTGGGGCGAGATTCGCGTCGGGGTGCACCGGATCAACGGATTGGAGTACGACCGCTGGGGCAATCCGGATCTGGTCACCCCGCAGTACAACAATGGTGAGTACTTTTTCAAGTTCACTTACGATCAGCTCGATAACGTGCGTTTCCCGAGTGACGGGCAAACCTTTTCGCTGCAATGGGACGCCAATCGCACCAATTTAGGCGCCGACGTCGGGTTCGACCGTGTGACGGCGGACTGGCTGATGGCGCGCTCGAGCGGCCGCAACACGCTGCTGTTGTGGACCTCCGCCGGAGCGACATTGGACGGCAACCTGCAACCGACGGACGTGCAGGACTTTTATTCGCTCGGTGGGTTTTTAAATTTGTCGGGCCTCGCGCCCTTATCCCTGCTGGGTCCGAACTTCGCGATCGCGCGGGCCATTTATTTCCGCAAGATCAGCCGCGGCGGGGAGGGGTTCTTCGAGGTTCCCGCCTATCTCGGCATGTCGCTCGAAGCCGGCAATATCTGGGAGCACCGGGGTGAGATGAATTACGCGTCCGCCCACAAGGATGCCTCGGTGTTCGTGGCGTTCGATACCGTTCTGGGGCCCGTCTATCTGGGTACAGGCTATGACAATTCGGGCTACGCCGGGTATTACCTGTTTCTGGGCCGCACCTTCTGAGCATGCGCTGCGCTCAGAACCCGCGGCTTTCCGCGAGGTTTTCCACCTTTTCGAAAACCAGCGCCGGTTGATCGCCGATCCGCGAGTACTCGTGCTTACGCGACATATCTTCCAACACGCGGTCGCGCTCGGCCGCGGTGAAAAACCAATGGGTCCTTTGCCAGTCGGCGCCGAGCAGCTTCGCGAACGGGTCTCCGCGGCGCAGCCGCACCCGGATACCGTAGGGCCGCGGCACCACCGGCACGGCGCGCACCATATTTTGAGCGTTCGCTATTCCCATGACGCCGGAACGATAGCGGAATCGGCTCGAGGCCGCCAGCTGATGGGCGCCGGTTGCGCATGCTAGACTCCGCCGCCGCCGCCCGGCGCCGCGCGCCGGATGATTTACGAGCGGATTCTTGTCGTCCAATGAGGTTACAGATGGCATCGTCTTACACCGCCTCCGACATCGAGGTGCTGAGTGGCCTGGACCCGGTGCGCCGCCGTCCGGGCATGTATACGGACACCACGCGCCCGAATCATCTGGCGCACGAAGTGATCGACAACAGCGTCGATGAGGCGATATCCGGCCACTGCGAACACATCGACGTCACCGTCTTCAAGGATGGTTCCCTGCAGGTCGAGGATGACGGGCGCGGCATGCCGGTGGATATTCATCCCAAAGAGAAGATCAGCGGTGTCGAGTTGATCCTGACCCGACTGCATGCCGGTGGAAAATTCAACGACAAGACCTACCAGCATTCGGGAGGTCTGCACGGTGTGGGTGTTTCGGTCGTCAATGCGCTGTCCAAGCACCTCGAGGTCTGGGTGAGGCGCGGCGGGAAGGAATACAACGCGAGTTTCGCGGGGGGGAAGCCCACCTCCAAGCTCGAGGTGGTTGGCGACGTGGCGAAGTCGAAAACCGGCACGACCATCAAGTTCTGGCCCGATCCAAAATACTTCGACACCGATAAATTCGCGGTTCCGAGCCTGAAGCAGGTCCTGCGCGCCAAGGCCGTCCTGTGTCCCAATTTGCACGTCTCGCTCACGAATGAGATTACCGGCGAAAGCGACCGTTGGTTCTACACCGGCGGCCTGCATGAATACCTGGCCGAGGAGCTCGGCAAGGGTGAGTGGCTGCCCGCCGAGACCTTCTACGGCAAACGCGAGATCGAGGGCGGCTCCCTCGACTGGGCGTTCGCCTGGGTGCTGGAATCCGAGCGGCGCATCGCCGAAAGCTACGTGAATCTCATCCCCACGACCGAGGGCGGCACGCATGTCAACGGCTTGCGAGTCGGCACCGCGGACGCGGTGCGCGAATTCTGCGAGTTTCGAAACCTAGTGCCGCGCGGCTTGAAACTCGCGCCCGAAGACGTGTGGGATGGAGTGAGTTTCGTGTTGTCGATGAGGATGCGCGAGCCGCAGTTCGCCGGCCAGACCAAGGAAAAGCTTTCTTCGCGCGAGTCGGCCGGCATCGTCCAGGGCGTCATCAAGGATGCGTTTGCGCTCTGGCTCAACCAGCATCCGGACCAGGGCGAAAAAATCGCCATGCTGGCGATCGCGAAGGCCCAGCAGCGGGTCAGGGACAGCCAGAAGATAGAGCGCAAACGCACAGGCTCTGGCGCGGCGCTGCCGGGCAAGCTCGCCGACTGTGTAAATCAGGACCCCGAGCGCGGGGAGTTGTTCCTGGTCGAAGGTGATTCGGCCGGCGGCTCTGCCAAGCAGGCGCGCGACCGCGTCACTCAGGCCATCATGCCCCTGCGCGGCAAGATTCTGAACACCTGGGAATCCGACACCCGCGAGGTGCTGCAATCCCAGGAGGTCCACAATATCAGCATTGCCATCGGGGTTGATCCTTCGGCAACCGATTTATCGGGTCTGCGGTATCACAAGATCTGCATCCTGGCGGATGCCGACAGCGACGGGCAGCACATCGCGACTCTGCTGTGCGCATTGTTCCTGCGCCACTACCGTCCCCTGGTGGCGGCGGGCCATGTGTATGTATGCATGCCGCCGCTGTTTCGCATCGATGCCGGCAAGGAGGTGATCTATGCCCTCGACGAAGCGGAGCGAGAACGCGCGTTGAAGCGCATTGCCGAGGCAAATTCCCGCACCAAGGTCGTGGTGACGCGATTCAAGGGCCTCGGCGAAATGAGCGCGACTCAATTGCGCGAGACCACGATGGCGCCGCAGACGCGAAGGCTGGTGCAGCTGACCATCGACGCCAAGGACAACCCGGACCAATTGCTCGACATGCTGCTCGCGAAAAAGCGGGCCGGCGACCGCCGCGAGTGGCTCGAGAGCAAGGGCAATCTGGCGCGCGTCTAGCATGAAAGATCAGGAACTCAATTTCGAAGGCATCGAACGCGAGCCGCTCAAGACATTCGCCGAGCGCGCCTACCTCGACTATTCCATGTACGTGATTTTGGACCGCGCACTGCCCGCGTTGGGTGACGGGCTCAAGCCCGTGCAGCGGCGCATCACCTATGCCATGAGCGAGCTCGGGCTCGCAGCGGGTTCCAAGCACAAGAAATCCGCACGCACCGTCGGCGATGTGATCGGCAAGTTCCATCCGCACGGCGATTCGGCATGCTACGAGGCCATGGTGCACATGGCTCAAGACTTCTCGTACCGTTATCCCATCGTCGATGGCCAGGGCAACTGGGGTTCGACCGACGATCCGAAGTCATTCGCGGCGATGCGCTACACCGAATCGCGGTTGACCCGGTATGCGGACCTGCTGCTCGATGAATTGGGCTCGAGCACCGTCGATTGGACGCCGAATTTCGACGGGTCGCTGGATGAGCCCACGATCTTGCCGGCGCGCGTGCCGAATCTTCTGTTGAACGGCGGCTCGGGGATAGCGGTCGGCATGGCCACCGACATCCCGCCCCACAATCTGCGCGAAGTGGTGAATGCGTGCGTGGCGCTGCTCGATGATGCGGATCTCACCACACGCAAGCTCATGGCGCACATCAAGGGCCCGGATCTGCCTACGGGCGCCGAGATCGTCTCGCCGCGCGCAGATCTCGTGCAGATGTACGAAACCGGCAGCGGCGGCTTCAAGGCGCGCGCCACTTATGAAATCGAGGACGGCGAGATCGTTATCGACGCGCTGCCCTTTCAAGTGTCCGGAAGCAAGGTGCTCGAGCAGATCGAGGCGCTCAAGCAGCAAAAAAAGCTGCCGATGGTCGATTTCACGCGGGACGAATCGGATCACGAGAATCCGACGCGCCTGGTCATCGTTCCCAAGTCCAATCGGGTCGATATTCGTGCGCTCATGGATCATTTGTTCGCCAGCACAGATCTCGAACGCAACTATCGAGTGAATTTGAACGTCATCGCGCTCGACGGCCGCCCCCGTGTCATGGGGCTGAAGCAGCTGCTGTTGGAGTGGCTCGAATTCCGCAAGTCCACGGTGACGCGGCGGTTGAAGTACCGGCACGAAAAGGTGAGCGCGCGCCTGCATATCTTGGACGGGTTGCTGATCGCCTATTTGAACCTCGATGAAGTGATCCGCATCGTGCGCAAAGAGGACGAGCCGAAGCCGGTGCTGATCAAGCGCTTCAAGCTGTCCGACGAGCAGGCCGAGGCCATCCTGGAAACCAAGCTGCGGCACTTGGCGCGCTTGGAAGAAATGAAGATCCGCGAGGAGCAGAAAAAGCTCGCCGAGGAGCGCGATGAGATCGACAAGATCTTGAAGAGCAAGGCGCGCCTCACCAAGCTGGTGCGCGAGGAGCTGCTGCAAGATGCGGAAGATTACGGCGATGCGCGGCGCACCAAACTGGTGGAGCGGGAAGCCGCGCAGGCCATCTCCGAAGCGGAGCTGTTGACCAGCGAGCCGACCACGGTGGTGCTTTCCAGGCTGGGTTGGGTGCGCGCCGCCAAGGGACACGAGATCGACGCGCGTGCGCTCGCCTACAAGAGCGGCGATGAATTCCAGGCGGCTGCCAAGGGCCGCAATCTGCAGCAGGCCGTGTTCATCGATTCCACGGGCAGGGCCTACAGCCTGGATGCGCATCAACTGCCGGCGGCGCGCGGCTACGGCGAACCGCTGTCCGGCACCGTGGATCCTCCCGACGGCGCGACGTTCGCCGCGGTGCTCATCGGCGAACCGGACGATCTATGGTTGCTCGCGAGCGATGCGGGCTACGGTTTTTCGGTGAGGTTGCGCGACATGTACGCCCGCAACAAGAAGGGTAAATTGGTGCTCAAGGTGCCCGAGCGGGCAAGGGTTCTGCCGGCCCAGCCCATAACGAGCCCCGATGCGATCGCCGTGTTCGTCAACAACCACGGCGAAGTGCTGGCCCTGCCGGTGGCGCAAATCGAAGAAATGACCGCGGGCAAGGGCCAAAACATCTATGGGATTCCGGGCAAGAAATCCGCCGACCGCGCCGAGTACTTGTCGGCCATGGCGGTAGCCGCACCCGGTGAGACCCTGACCGTGTTCAGCGGCAACAACGCGCCGATGAAGCTCAGATTCGAGGAGCTGAAACAGTTCCAGGACAAGAAGGGACAGCGCCGGCAGAGATTCTCCAGGGCCTACAAACAGGTCGATCGGCTCGATGTCGCCCCGGCGTTTTAGCGTTCGCCCGACATCGTCACGTCTTCGGGCGCGTTCACGAAGTAGCCCTGGATGAATTCGATGCCGAGCTGCCAGAGCACGGCCATGGTATTCGCGTCTTCCACCCGTTCGGCGATGGTCTCCACGCCTTTGCGCTTGGCGGCTTCGACCAAACCCTTCACGCGCTGCTGCTGCAGCTGATTGGTCGCGAGCCCCTGCATCAGGGAACCGTCGATCTTGATGAAGTTCATGCCGACGCCGGTGAGCAACTTCAACGGATCGCGGCCGGTGCCGAAATGCTCCAGCGCGAAGCGAAAGCCGAGTTTGCGCAGGCTGTCCGCCAGTTCGTTGGTTTGCCGGACGTACTGCATCGCGACTTCCTCGGTCACCTGAATGCACAGGCGCTTCGATTCGATCTTGAGCGATTTCAATTGGGTGGCGAGCCAGCCGATCAGGCTCTTGTCCAATATCGTATCCTTCGATACGCGCACGAAAATGCAGGATGCTTTGCGGTTGGCGGCAAACGACATCGAGGCGCCGATCACCCAGCGGTCGATGTTCTTCATCAGATCGTTGCGCTCGGCGGCGGCGATGAACTCCGCAGGGAGCACCTCGTTGCCCTGTTCGTCCAGCATGCGCACCAGCACGTCGAACATGCCCTTGTCCTCGCCCAGCAGGCTCGCGATCGGTTGCTGCACCAGCCGGAACCGGTTCTCCATCAGGGCGCTCTTGATGTGTTTGACCCAGATCTTGTCGTAGGCCTGTACGCGCGTATCGGTGTCGGCCTTGTCGACCGCGTACATTTGATTTCCGCCGAGTTCGCGCCCGCGGCGTACGGCGTTGACCGCATCGCCGATAGCGGCGTCGATGTCGGGGTTGCCGGGTGGCAGCAGTCCCAGGCCGACGGTGACGGTGGCGGTAAGGTTCTTGACCTCGAACACGAAGTTATGTTCGTTGACGCGCTTGACGATGTTCTCGGCCCAGGTCTCCACGTCGCGCGCGGTGCCGCGCTCGAGCATTACCAGGATCCCATTGCCGGCGAATCTGCCGCACAGGTCCTTGGCCGTCAGCTGCGAGCGCAGCAGCTCCGCGAGCTGCGCCATGAACTCCTCGCTCGCGAGGACCCCGATGGTATTTTGGATCTCGAGAAAGCGGTCGGGTTTTATGTAGGCGAATTGGCGAACGCCCCCCTTCATGGGATGGGTGCAACGCTCGCGGATCGCCTCGATCAGGTAGCGCTGCTGGAGAAAGCGCGTCGAGGCATCGTTCTTGACGGCTTCGGCGAGTTGTACCTCGAGATCGTGGTCCTCCTGGTTGCGCGCCGGTATGCTGATGCGCGTGGCCGGCTCGCCCTCGTAGTCGGCCCGCGTGAGCGTGAGAACCAGCGGCAGTGCGGAGCCATCCGAAAGCAGGGCTCGCACATTGAGACCGTGGCCCGTCCATTTTCCCTGCAGGCAGGCCACCAGCGCGCCTTTGAGCGCGGGATGCGTCTCCTGTTCGAACAAATCCATCAGGGGCATGCCCTTCAGGGCGTCATCGCCGGAGTAGCCGAACAGCTCAAGCCAGGCACGGTTGGCGTCGACGATGATGCCTTCCTGCACATGGGTGATTGCGTCCGCCGAACCCTCGAGAAAATTTTGCAGCTGCTCCCGGTATTCGCGCGCCGACGACAGCGTATTGGATAGGGCCCGCTCCAGCCGGTAAGCCCGCAGCTCCCGCCCGGCGACCGACTGCAGGCGGCTGCGGTTGCCCAGGGTGACCACGTCTTGCGCGCCCAGGCGCATGGCCTCCGCGATCGCGGCCTCATCGACATTCTCTCTCACGACCAGCACCGGCATCTCCGGCGCGGTCAGCTGCCTCACCTTCATGATGGCGGCGAGTTCGACGCCGAGTTCCTCGATGAACGCGATGAGCATCTCGGGATTGAGCTGCGTCAGGGCATCCCCGAGATCGCGGGCATCCGGCAGCCAGGTGCAGTGCACCGGATGGCCCGCCTTGCGCAACGTGCTGTTGATTGCCTCGACGTGGTCTTGCGACCGCGACATGACAATCATCGGAACGGCGTCCTGCTCAGCCACTGGTCGATTTCCTTGCAAAACAGGGTTGAAGTGTAACACCTGGTTTTAGGCGATTCTGGGACCCGCGTCTTGCGATGGCGAGGATTCCGGCTGGAATTGGCTTCGGCGGGGCGTTGCGGCTATGATACGCGCCCTTCAAACCGAGGCCTGCGATGGCGAATTACAGCACGAACGAGTTCAAATCCGGACTGAAAATCCTGATCGACGGCGATCCGTATACGATCGTCGAGAATGAGATGGTCAAGCCGGGCAAGGGTCAAGCTTTCAACCGTGTTCGGGTGCGCAACCTGAAGACCGGTCGGACCATTGAACGCACTTGGAAATCGGGCGATACCGTCGAGGCCGCGGACGTCGTGGATACCGAGATGCAATATCTGTACAGCGACGGCGATTTCTTTCATTTCATGGTGCCCGATACATTCGAGCAGCTCACGGCCTCGAGACAGGCGGTCGGCGACAGCGCGCAATGGCTGAAGGACGGCACGATTTGCATCATCACGCTGTGGAACGGCGTGCCGCTGCAAGTGACGCCGCCGGCGCACATGGAGCTCAAGGTGATCGAAACCGACCCGGGCGTGCGCGGCGACACCGCCACGGGCGGATCCAAACCCGCCAAACTGGAAACAGGGGCCATGGTGCGCGTGCCGCTATTCATCAACGAAGGGGAAGTCCTGCGCATCGACACCCGCACCGGCGAGTATTTATCGCGCGGCAAAGGTTAGGAGCCTGTCCGAGTATTCCCCGTGAGCCGCGTTGGCTTGGCGGGGGAGCGGATGCAAGGCGCGCGGCGCGGGTGCCAACCGGCCGGCTAGGCGTTATCGATCGAAAACGCCATGGCCTGGGACAAGTCCGTCGCTTTGAGCGCGATCGCGACCAGTCGGTCGATGCCCAGCGCAACCCCGGAGCAGTCGGGCATGCCGGCCATGAGCGCCGCCAGCAGGCGCTCGTCGACCGGTGGCTGCGCCTGGCCGCGCTCCCGGCGAATTCCAAGATCGCGGGCGAATCGGCCGCGCTGCTCGCTGGCATCGGCCAACTCATGGAAGCCATTGGCGAGTTCGATGCCGTCCAAATAGAGCTCGAATCGCGCCGCCACCGGCGGCAGACCCGGCTTCAGGCGTGCGAGCGAGGCTTGCGAGGCCGGATAGTCGCGCACGAAGCACGGGCGGTCGCGCCCGAGGCGCGGTCCGACCACGAACCCCATCAGTAGATCGAGCATGGCATCGCGCTCGAGGCCGGCCTTGCAGACGATGCCGTGCGCTCGGGCCGCATCCAGGAGATCGCGTTCACTGGCGGCGTGGGCATCGATTCCGGCGTGCCGGTGCAGCGCCTCGCCGTACGTGAGGTGCTCGGCCGGCGGCAGCGCGCGCTCCGGCGCCAAAACCTCGGCGATGAGATGCTCGACCTCCGCCATCATCGCGGCGTCGTCGAATCCGGTCCGATACCACTCGAGCAGCGTGAATTCGGGATTGTGCCAGCGGCCGCGCTCGGCGTCGCGAAACGCCTTGCATAGCTGATAAATATCGCCGCTGCCGGCCGCCAACAGCCGCTTCATGTGAAATTCAGGCGACGTGCTCAAGAAAAGCCGGCCGCACCTGCCGGTGACTTGGGTGACCAGGCATTCGATCTGCGGATCGCTGGGGCCGGCCGCGCCCACCAGCGGCGTTTCGACCTCGATCACACCGCGTTCGGCGAAAAATTTCCGGCTGCCCGCCAGCAGCGCGGCGCGCCGCCGCAAAGCGGTCATGGTCGCGGTGGGTCGCCAATCCGCGCCGCCATTGCCGCTCACGTGGCGCTGCCGATGGTCTGCCCGAACTGCACCACGGAGCCGGCGCGCAGCATCGGATGCCAACGCGTCCGGTTGGCTTCGAACAGCAGGATGACCGTCGAGCCCATGTTGAAGCGCCCGAGTTCGGCGCCCTTGTCGAGCACCAGGGTGGGCGCGGGAATGCGGGTCAGGACGCGGCGGGCGGCCGGTGTGATGTCGCCGGCCCAGACGGTGGCCATGCTGCCGACATTGAGCGCACCCACCAGCACCAGCGCGAACGGTCCAAACTCGCTCTCGAACAACGTCAGCACCCGTTCGTTGCGCGCATACAGGCGCGCAACGTGCTGCGCCGTTCGGGCGTTCACGCTGAAGAGGCGGCCGGGTACATACACCGTATCGAGCAACCGCCCACGCATCGGCATGTGAATGCGGTGATAGTTGAAGGGCGCAAGATAGATCGTGGCGAACGAGCCGTCTTCGAATCGCTGCGCCCACGGCTGATCGGCCAGCAGCTCCTCGAGCGTATAGCGCCGTCCCTTCGCCTGCAGCAGTACACCTCCGTCGATTTTGCCGCATTCGCTCACCGTCCCGTCGACCGGACTGACGACGGCGGTCGCGGCGGCCGCAATCGGTCGCGCATCCGCGCGCAATGCCCTGGTGAAAAAGTCGTTGAAACTGCGGTATCGATAGGGATCGGTGTCGACCGCTTCGGTCATGTCCACGTCGAATAGCTTGAGAAACATGCGAATGAGCAGGTTCTTGAACCAAGG
Source organism: uncultured Gammaproteobacteria bacterium (assembly GCA_963758145.1). Lineage (GTDB taxonomy): Bacteria > Pseudomonadota > Gammaproteobacteria > Steroidobacterales > Steroidobacteraceae > Bog-1198. Next base: position 336,927 of record CAVWUK010000004.1, on the reverse strand, counting down.
AGCGCTTACCCGCGTTGCGGCGTATACCAGCCTGGACAGCCCATGTTGCGGCAGGGCAAGTTGCAGCATGACGAACAACCGGCCGCGCACCGCGCCGCGCCCGCGGCCGCCCGCCGCCGCCGCGCAAGCCGGATCGGCGGGCTTCGGTTCGCTCATGCGAGGCCTGTCGGGATCGCGCTAAAATCGCCATGCGCGCGCCGCGGCGGGAGAGGGTTTCCGGCAGCCAACGTGGGCGCCGCCGCGTGACGGCGCCAGACCAGGGCGGCGCCGGCACCCCTGATGCCGGCGAAGCGGACGAGCCCGATAAACAAGACTTTCGATCGAGATGACATGCGTCGATTATCCCATACGGGGCCCGAGACCGTCGGCGCCGCCATCGATCGCTGCACCCGTGCGCTGCGCCGTGCCGCCGTGCACTTCGGCCACGGCACCGACAATGCGCGCGATGAGGCGGCTGAACTGGTGTTTTTCGCGGCGGGTGTTGCGCACACGGCCGGGCCCACCGCCTACGGATTGCCGCTGACCGCGCGCCGCACGGCACGAATCGATGCGCTGTTGCACCAAAGGATCGCGCGGCGCACGCCGCTTGCCTATCTGACGCGCCGGGCCTTCTTCGCGGGCCTCGAACTGTACGTGGACGAACGGGTCCTGGTTCCCCGATCGCCGATCGCGGAGTTGATACGCAAGCGCTTCGCCCCGTGGGCGAAGCCGCGCGCAATACATCGAATATTGGATATCGGTTGCGGTTCGGGCGCCATCGCCCTTGCTTGCGCGGCCGCCTTTCCCCGCGCCACCGTGGACGCGGTCGACATCTCGGCCGATGCGCTCGCGGTCTGTCGCCGAAACGTCCGCCGCCTGGGATTGGCGAAGCGGGTCAGGACTTTGCGCTCGGATCATTTCGCCGCCGTGGCGGGCTGCCGTTACGATATCATCGTGAGCAACCCGCCCTACGTCGGGCGTGCGGAAATGCGCGACTTGCCGCGCGAATACCGCCATGAACCCGCATTGGGCTTGGCTTCGGGGGTCGACGGTCTTGACTCCGTGAGGGCGATCCTCGCCGGGGCGAGACAGCATTTGGTCGACGACGGTATTTTGGTGGTGGAAGTCGGCAATACCGAGGAAGCCCTGTTGCGGGCGTTTCCGCGATTGCCGTTCATGTGGCCCGAGATCGAGATGGGCGGCGGCGGCGTTTTCGTGTTGCGGGCGGCCGATTTACTGCGGGCGGCGCAACTCTAGGGAGAATCACGCGTGGCGGGAAACACCTTCGGCCGGCTTTTCACGGTCACGAGCTTCGGCGAAAGCCACGGCCCGGCGCTCGGCTGCGTGGTCGACGGCTGTCCGCCGGGCCTCGCCTTGAGCGAGGCGGATTTGCAGGCGGATGTGGAGCGGCGCCGTCCGGGCACCTCGCAGTACACCAGCCAGCGGCGCGAACCGGACACGGTGCGCATTTTATCGGGCGTGTTCGAAGGCAAAACCACCGGCACGCCGATCGGCCTCATGGTCGAGAACGAGGATCAGCGCTCGCGCGACTATGACAAGATCAAGGATCGATTTCGTCCGGGTCACGCCGACTACACCTATCAGCAAAAATACGGCTTTCGCGACTACCGCGGCGGGGGACGCTCCTCGGCGCGCGAGACCGTGATGCGCGTTGCCGCCGGCGCCATTGCGCGCAAGTATCTGCGCGAGCGCTTGGGCGTCGCCATTCACGGCTACCTGGTGCAAATCGGGCCGCTGGTGCTCGAGCCCAGGGATCCGCCGAGCGCCTATGAGAATCCGTTCTTCTGCCCCGATCCCGGCCGGGTCAAGGAGATCGAGGATCTGATCTGGCGCACGCGCGAAGCCGGCGATTCGATCGGTGCGCGCGTTACGGTGATCGCCGTGGGGGTGCCGCCGGGGCTGGGCGAGCCGGTGTTCGAGCGGCTCGATGCCGATTTAGCCGGCGCCATGATGGGCATCAACGCGGTAAAGGGCGTGGAGATCGGCGCCGGCTTCAACGCCGTAACGCAGCTCGGATCGCAGCATCGCGACGAGCTCACGCCGACCGGGTTCAGGAGCAATAACGCCGGCGGCGTGCTCGGCGGAATTTCTTCGGGCCAGGACATCGTCGTGAGCATCGCGCTCAAGCCCACTTCGAGCATCACCGTGCCGGGCGCGACCATCGACGTTCACGGCCGTCCGGTGCAGATTGTGGTCACCGGCCGTCACGATCCGTGCGTCGGGTTTCGTGCCACGCCGATCGCCGAGGCGATGATGGCGCTGGTGCTCATGGATCACTATCTGCGCTTTCGCGCACAATGCGCGGATGTGGTCGGCAACACGCCGGTGATCACTCGGAGCGGTGCATGACAAGCGCGGCGGCGGCGCCTCGGATTGCCGTGGTCGGCGCGTCGAGCCTGATAGGCGATGCGCTGATCCAGGAGCTCAACGCCCGTAAATTTCCGCGCGCCGAACTGCATGCGCTCGACGAGGAGCGCCACCTGGGCCGGCCGCTCGCCTGCGAAGCGAGCGCGACCGACGTCGCTCGATTCGATTTTTCGCGTGTGAATCTCGTGTTCTTTTGTGGTCGCGCCGCGCTGAGCGAACGCCACGCCGAAGCGGCTGCCGCGCATGCCTGGGTCATCGACAGCTCGGCGACTTTTCGGGCGCGGGAGGGCGTGCCGCTGGTAGCGGCCGACGTCAATGCCGAGGCGCTCGACGGAATGGCCGGGCGCGGCCTGGTGGCTTTGCCGGGCAGCGCCAGCGTCGCGCTTGCGACGGCGCTGGCGCCGCTGCACGCGCTCGCGGGCCTCGAACGCGCGGAGGTCGCGACTTATCACGCCGTTTCGGGCAGCGGACGCGCCGCGATGGATGAGCTTGCCGGGGAAACCGTGGCCATGCTCAGCGGCAAAAAGGCGCGCGGGCGCGCCTTTGGCCGGCAGATCGCCTTCAATGTCATTCCGCAGGTCGATGTGCTGGAAGCCGATGGAGGCTCGCGCGAAGAACGCCGCTTATGGCAGGAAACGCGGCGGATTCTCGGTCTTCCGCAACTTGCGATCAACGCCACCGCGGTGCGGGTGCCGGTCTTTTTTGGCCATAGCCTGGTCGTGCACGCCAGCTTTAGTCGGCCGATATCCGTGCCGGAAGCCACGTACGCGCTGCACCGCAGCACGGGTCTTTGCGTCATCGAAGCCGACAGTGCGGCCGAATTTCCGACAGCGGCCACGCTGGCCACCGCGCCCGATAAGGTCTATGTGGGGCGTCTGCGAGCCGATTTGACCCGTGACCAAGGTCTAAATTTGTGGATTGTTGCCGATAATGTTCGGAAATGTGCGGCACATAACGCAGTTTCAGTTGCCCAGATTTTGGTAAATAGTGCCCGGTAAGATATAGTTAAGCGCTTATGTTAAAGGCAAGTGAAGGTCAGTGAAAAATCGGCTCCAAGCTCCACGCACAATGAACTTATTCCGCTTGCCCACCAGAATTCTGGGAGTAGAAATGCCAGTGACGATGCCTCGCATGATGCTGATGGCGTGCCTGCTGTCCGTATCCTCATTGTGGCCGTCCTTGTCGTCGGCGTTGGGGCTCGGTGAAATTCATTTGTATTCGGCCTTGAACGAGCCGATGAACGCCGAGATCGACTTGATTGCGGCGACACCCGACGAACTGACAGCGTTGCATGCGACCCTTGCCGGCCGCGACGCATTCACGCGCTACGGCATAGACCATCCGCCGTTCCTGTCATCCCTCGCTTTCAAGGTGGGCAAGAGCAAGGACGGTCGGGATGTTCTGCAGGTGCATTCCACCGATGCCATTCCGGAGCCGTTCGTGACTTTCCTGGTGGAAGTGAACTGGGCGCGCGGCCGGTTGATGCGCGAGTACACCGTGCTGCTCGATCCGCCGGTGTACACGCCCGGTGAGAATCCGAATTCCACCGCTCCGGTCAGCGCGCCTGCCGTCGCCGGCGCGCCGGCAGCCCCGGCACGTGCGCGCAAGCCCGCTCCCGCGGCAATGCCCGCGCCTGCGGCAATGCCCGCGCCCGCCGAATCCGCTGCGTCTCAAGCGGCCTCACCGGCGGTGTCCGCTGCGGCTCCGCTACCGCCGCACGGCGAAGGGGTCTCGAGTGCAGGCACCATACATGTCGCGAGAGGCGATACGCTCTCCAAAATTGCGCGCAGCTTGAATGCCGATACCGCGGCCAACATCGATCAAACGATGATCGCTTTGTACCGTTCGAATCCCGATGCGTTCGGCGGCAACATCAACATATTGCGCAGCGGCTCCGTGCTGCGCGTTCCCGGCGCCGACGATATCGCCGCCCTGAATCAAAAAGAGGCAATGAGCGAAGTTCGCCGTCAAATGGATACCTGGAGAAGCGCCGGCGGTTCGGCGGCGGCTCCGACCAGCGGCCATTTGCGTCTGGTGACGCCGAGCGCGGGCGCGGGCGGCGCATCCGGTCATGGTGAGGCGAATGCGGGAAATGCGGATACGCAGGCGCTTCGCGATCGGGTCAAGGATTTGGAAGGTCAGCTGGCTGAATCGAAGCGTTTGATCGATATCCGCAATGCCGAATTGAGTGCGTTGCAGCGCAAACTCGGCGTGCCGGTGACCAAACCGCCGGTCGAGCAGCCGCCTCAGGTCACGCCGCAGACCGCTGTTGTGCCGCCGGCTGCGCCGGCTGCTGCGCCTCCGGCGGCGGCGCCCGAGGCGCAACCGGCAGCGCCGGTTCCCGCGGCGGCTCCGCCCGCACCCAAGCCGGAAAAGGCCAAGCATGCGGCGCCGCCGGCTCCGTCGGGGTCCTGGATTGATTGGGTGGCCGGAAACTGGTGGTTGCCGGCCGCGATCTTGCTCGCGATACTCGGTGCGCTCGGCTTTGCCGCCTGGAAGAGGCGCGGACAGAGTTCGCTCGGCGGCCTGGGCGCCATGATGGACGAGACCCACGTTGCCGACGCGCGAGATGCGGCCAAGGTCGCCATGCGCAAGACCAGCGACTCGTTCGTGGTCGAAGAGTCCGGCCCGCATGCCGCGCCCGACTTTGGCGCCGAGACGGGCCGATCGGGCGACACCGCTGAATTGAAGTCTCCCGAAGACACCATGTCGAGCGAGACCGCGGTCAATCTCGATCAGGGCGATCCGCTGGCCGAGGCGGACTTTCACATGGCGTACGGCCTGTACGACCAAGCCGCCGATTTGGTGCGCATTGCGCTCGAGCGCGAGCCCGATCGGCGGGACCTGCGCCTCAAATTGCTGGAAATTTATTTCGTGTGGGGGAACAAGGATTTGTTCCTGCAGACCGCCAAGACGCTGGAGAGCACGCGCGATCGTGCCCCGGCCGGCGAATGGGACAAGATCGTCATCATGGGCAAGCAGATTTGCCCGGACGAACCCTTGTTCACGTCGAGCACCGGCAGCGGGCGCGGCGCGGGCGCTTTGGTCGATTTGAATCTTGAGGGCGGCGAGAATCGCGTCGACATCGATCTGTTCGGCGAACCCGAAGGCGAGCGCAGCACCCTGGATCACACCCTCGCCAACGAGCATGAAGACAACGCACCCACGGGCGAGTCGCCCGGCCTGGGCGCGAAATCGAACCTGGACTTTACACTGGACATGCCCGAGCGAGGCGCGGACGAGTCGCCGACGCGGGAAATGCCGCAGCGAGACGAACCGACGGTCGAAACGGAGCTGATGAATTTCGCCGATTCGCCCACGGCCGAGTCGCCGGCGCTGAAGACCGCCGAGATGAGGACCGGCGGCATCCTCGATCGGCAGCCCTCGAAGCCTGCGGGGCTAAAGGCGGACCAAACCGCCGAGGTATCGATCGACGACCTGGGGCTCGACCTCGATCAGCTGGAACAAACCGGGGCGCCGTCGGCCAACAGCATCGGACCGCTCGAGGAAACCGATCATCCGTCCGATGCGCCGACCATGGTGGCCGGCCTCGATGACCGGTCGCGGCGCATGATGGAGGAAGCGGCCAAGGATTCGCGCGACAAGGATTTGACCGAGCTCGAGCGTGAGCTGGAGGCCTCATTCATCGCCGATCTCGACGCGCAACACGACGAAATCAAGACCGCAGTGCTGGGGCCCGAATCCGCACCGACCGTGCTGATGCCGCGGGACGCGGATTTGAACGCGGCCTCGCGCTTGAAATCCTCGCCCGAATACTCCGACATTCGCGAAGCGGACCGGGTCGACGTCGATTCGACCGCGAAGCTGCGCGGGATCAAGGGCGATGGCGTGGATTTGGATCTGGATCGACTCGCGACGGCGCTTGGCACCGGCGACACCGTGGATCAGCCGCGCGCGGCCGAGGAGATCTTCTCGACCGAGGTCTTCGAGGCCAGCCAGCGCAGCCGGCGCGTCGACCTCGATGTGGGCGAGTCGATGAACGGCGCGGAACATCCGACGAATAAGTTGCAGGCGCAAACCAATAAGCTCAAAACCATGGAACCGGCGATGTCCGAGTTGGAGCCGGTCACCATGAGCGAGGTCGGGACCAAACTCGATCTGGCGCGCGCCTACATGGACATGGGCGATCCGGAAGGTGCGCGCAGCATCCTCGAAGAAGTCGTGCAGGAAGGGTCCGCGAGCCAGAAACAGGAAGCGGCGCGCCTGATCGAATCGCTGCCCGGCTAGGAGCGTGTCCGGCGGGGGAGCGGACTCGAGGCGCATAGCGGCTCTGGTGGAGTACGACGGCACCGATTACGCGGGGTGGCAGTCGCAAGCGCACGCGGCGTCGGTGCAGGACGCAGTGCAGGATGCCCTCGGATTCGTCGCCGGCGGGCCGGTTACCGCGATTTGCGCGGGCCGCACCGATGCCGGCGTTCACGCCATTGGTCAAGTCATACACTTCGACACCACCGCAGTAAGAAACGCGCGAGCTTGGGTGCTGGGTGCGAATACCAAGTTGCCGCCCGCCATCGCGCTGCAGTGGGCCGGCGAGGTTCCGGCGGGATTTCACGCGCGGCATAGCGCGCTGCGCCGGGTTTACCGCTACTACATCTTGAATCGCAGCGCCCGATCGGCGCTCGAACGCACGCGCAGCGCATGGATCCACCGCAGCCTCGATGCCGATGCCATGCACGGAGCCGCGCAGGCGCTGCTTGGTGAACACGATTTTTCCGCCTTTCGGTCGGTCGAATGCCAGTCGAAGAGCAGCGTGCGGCGCATCGACAGCGTGGCGGTGCAGCGCATCGGCGATTACCTGCGGATGGAGATCGTCGCGAATGCCTACCTGCACCATATGGTGCGCAACATCGTCGGAACATTGCTCGATGCGCAGGGCGACCCGGATCCCGCTGGCGCGGTGTCGCGCATCCTCCTGAGCGGGGAGCGCCGCTTGGCGGGTGCAACCGCGCCGGCCGCCGGCCTGTATCTGTGGCGCGTCGAATACCCGGCCGCTTATGGCATTCCTGCACCACAGGGCTGGGCCTGCTAAAGTAGCGTATGTCCTGGTTCGAGCGAATCGTCCCGTCGCGCATCAAGACCGAACGTCGTACCCGTTCGGTTCCAGAAGGGCTTTGGGCCAAGTGCCCCGCCTGTGATGCAGTGCTGTATCGCGCTGAAATCGAACGTAATCTGCATGTCTGCCCCAAGTGCAGCCACCATATGCGCATCAACGGGCGGGAACGCCTGCTGAAATTTCTGGACACCGGATCGAGCAAGGAGATTGCCGCCAAGGTCATGGCGGAGGATCCGCTGAAGTTCAAGGATTCGAAGCGCTACCGCGACCGCATCGCGCAGGCCCAGAAGCAAACCGGCGAACGCGATGCGCTGATCGTGATGGAGGGGCAATTGGCCGGATTGGACGTCGTGGCATGCGCCTTCGAGTTCCGGTTTCTGGGCGGCTCCATGGGCTCGGTGGTCGGGGAGAAGTTCGTACGGGCGGTCGAGCACTGCCTCGAGCACCGCACGCCACTGGTGTGTTTCTCGGCGAGCGGTGGCGCCCGCATGCAGGAGGCGCTGTATTCACTGCTGCAGATGGCCAAGACCAGCGCCGCGCTCAAACGCTTGTCCGAAGCTCGGCTGCCGTTCATATCGGTCATGACCGATCCGACCACCGGCGGAGTGTCGGCGAGCCTCGCGATGTTGGGAGACATCAACATCGGCGAACCGAAGGCGTTGATCGGCTTTGCCGGGCCGCGAGTCATCCAACAAACGGTGCGCGAAACCTTGCCCGAGGGCTTTCAACGCAGCGAGTTCTTGCTCGAGCACGGGGCGCTCGACATGATCGTCGACCGGCGCGAGCTGCGCGATCGAATCGGCGCCATTTTGCGATTGTTGACCGGCAAGGAGCCCGCAGCGGCCTAGGAGCCCCGGGGGTTGATGCCCATGCGCAGTCTCGAGCAGTGGCTCGCCCACCAAGAGAAGACGCACCCCCATTCCATCGATCTGGGGCTCGAGCGCCTCATGGTGGTACTCGAGCGTCTGCGCTGGCGGCAGCCGACGGTGCCGGTCATTACCGTCGCCGGGACCAACGGCAAGGGATCGGTGGTCGCCCACTGCGCTGCGATGCTTGCAGCGGCGGGTCACCGGGTCGGCGCTTTTACCTCGCCGCATTTGCGCGATTATCGCGAGCGAATTCGCGTGAATGACGCCGAAGTGGGCAGCGAGACCCTGATGCGCGCCTTCGAGAGGATCGAGCAGGCCTGCACGGATTCGGCGCACGACCCGGTGTCGCTCACATTTTTCGAATACAACGCGCTTGCCGCCCTGCTGATATTCGAAGCGGCGCAACTCGATGCATGGGTGCTCGAAATAGGCATGGGCGGGCGTCTCGACGCGGTGAACGTCGTCGACCCGTCGGTTGCGGTGGTGGTGAGCATCGGCCTCGATCACCAGGAGTTCCTCGGGCCCACGCTCGACAGCATAGCGCGCGAGAAGGCCGGTATTTTCCGCGCCGGCACGCCCGCCGTGCTCGGCAGCGAGGGGATGCCGGCGGTGCTGACAACGATGGCGCAGGAAATCGGCGCGCCGCTGAAGCGCCTGGGGATCGAGTACACCATTACCCGGCACGCCGAGCGATGGCGATATCGGGGGCCGCGCTGGGATTTGACGAATCTGCCGCCGCCATCATTGCTGGGCGACACCCAATTCCGCAACGCCGCGGCGGCCATCGCCGCCCTCGAGGAACTCGAGCCGCGTTTGGCATTGCCCGCCGCGGCGCTGGCGCGTGGACTGTCGTCCGTCCGTCTGGTGGGACGCTTTCAGGTGATCGCGGCGGCCGGCCGCCCGACGTGGATATTGGATGTGGCCCACAATCCCGACGCGGCCGGCGTGCTGGCGAGCAATCTGCGGGCGCGGCCGATTACCGGCAGAACGCTTGCGGTATGCGGAATACTTGCCGACAAGGATGCCGCCGGAGTCGCGCGGCAGCTGCGCGATTGCATCGATGAGTGGTGGTTGAGTTCCACCGAGGGTGCGCGCGGAACGACCAGCGCGGCGCTGGCCGCGAAGATTGCCCCGCAGATCGCGGTTCGACTCAACGAATCCGACAACATCGCCGCCGCCTGCGCCGCGGTGGCGTCGGCGGCGCGCCCAGAGGACCGGATCGTGGTGTTCGGTTCGTTCCACACGGTCGGACCGGCAATGGATTGGCTCGAGGCCCGCGGCATCCTGCCGCCGCCCCGCCTTCCCGAATATACTGCGCCGCCCAATGATCATGAATAAAATGGACACCCTCATGGATCGTCGCGTCAAGGAGCGTCTGGTCGGCGCCACGATTTTGGTGGTGCTGATCGTGCTGATCGTGCCGGAATTGTTGTCCGGCCCGCATCGGCCATCATCATCGTCGTCGTCGGTGAGCTTGCCCGTGCCTACGCGCAATGTCTCGGTTGATTTGACGACGAGCGGAACCTCCACGCCGCGCTCCGCGGAATCGACCCCTGCCTCCGCGGCGCTGCCGCCGGAGCCGCCAAGCGCACCGCCCTCGGTGGCGACGTTGGGGGCGCAGGCCCAAACCGGATCGGGGCTTGAAACTCGGCCTTCAACCGCCAAATCGGCGGTATCGAATGAGGCGCAATCGTTGCCGGCCCGGGATTCCTGGTCGGTGCAATTGGGCAGTTTTTCCAGCAAGGCCAACGCCGATAAATTGGTGCACCAATTGAAGGCTCGGGGAATGCCGGCTTACATCATTTCGAGCGGTTCGGGGTCTTCCTCGCGATTCCGCGTCCGTGTGGGCCCGATGCCGGACCGAGAGACTGCCGAGCGCGAAGTGCAAAAGCTCAAGGCGGCGGGGCATACGGCAGCTGTCGTCGCTCCGGCACCGTAATATTTCGATATTGACGCTCGATTCACGGCAATGGCGGCGCGGGTTGGGTAAAATGCGCCCCTGTCACGAGGCGGGCGGCCTCCTTCAAGATGTCACGTCAGAGGTGAGAGTTTGACCGCAGCCGATGTCCTTATTGCGCTGATCGTGCTGGGCTCAACATTGTTGGGATTATTGCGCGGATTCGTTCGCGAGGCGGTGTCTCTGGCATTTTGGATTCTGGCCATTTGGGCCGCATGGAAATTCGGCCCCATCGTCGAACCCCACCTCGGCGGCCTGCTGGCCGACTCCAAGGTGGCGCCCTGGATCGGGCGCCTGGTCGTTTTGGTGCTGGTGCTGTTGATCGGGTGGGCGACAGGCATGATGCTCACCCACTTCGCGCGCAGTGCGGGCCTCGGCCCCTTGGATCGGGCCATCGGCCTGCTGTTCGGCATCGTGCGCGGTATGGTGCTGATGGGGTTGATGATCATCGGCGGTGAACTTTTGCATCTGAATCAGGAGGACTGGTGGGGTCGATCGAAGCTGGTTCCCTACGGTGAAGCCGTCGGTGACTGGCTGAGAGCCATGGTCGGCGAGCGCGGCGAGCCTTGGGCCAAACTCGAGCGCATCACCGGAATCAAAGTGAAGCCCAATTAGGCCGGAGTTCAATCATGTGCGGAATCGTCGGAATGGTTGGTGTGAGTGCGGTCAATCAGCGGATCTATGACGCACTGACGGTTTTGCAGCACCGCGGCCAAGATGCCGCCGGTATCATGACCTGCGAGGCCGGCGAGCTGTTCATGCGCAAGGACTCCGGGCTGGTGCGCGATGTATTTCAGCAAAAGCACATGGTGAAACTCCTGGGAAATGTCGGCATCGGCCACGTCCGCTATCCCACCGCCGGCGCCGACAGCGCCCACGACGCGCAGCCGTTCTATGTGAATTCGCCCTACGGCATCTGCCTGGGGCACAACGGCAATTTGACCAATGCGCGCGAACTCACCGAAGTGCTGGTGCGCGAGGACCGCCGGCATCTGAATACCGGATCCGATTCGGAAGTGTTGCTCAACGTGTTCGCGTCCGAACTGCAGCGGGTCGGCACGCCGCGCGTCACGCCGGCCGATATTTTCGCCGCCGCCAATGCCGTTTACCGGCGCTGCCGGGGCGGCTACGCCGTGATCGCCATGGTGATCGGCCACGGTGTCCTGGGTTTCCGCGATCCGAACGGCATCCGCCCCCTGGTGATCGGCAAGCGCGACACCACAAAGGGCACCGAGTGGATGCTGGCGTCCGAAAGCGTCGCACTCGACATGCTGGGATTCGACATGGTGCGCGACGTGGGGCCCGGCGAGGCCGTGTTCATCGACGAACAGGGGCGATTTTATGCCCAGCAATGCGTGGCCATGGCGCGGCACACGCCGTGCATTTTTGAATACGTGTATTTTGCCCGGCCCGACTCGATCATCGACAATATATCGGTCTACAAGGCGCGCCTGCGCATGGGCGAACGACTGGCGGAGAAGATCAAGCGCGAACGTCCCGACCATGATATCGACGTCGTGATCCCCATCCCGGACACCAGCCGCACCAGCGCGGTTCAAGTCGCGCAGCTCCTCGGCATCAAGTACCGCGAGGGCTTCATCAAGAATCGATACATTGGCCGAACCTTCATCATGCCGGGGCAGGAACAGCGCTCGAAGTCGGTGCGCAGCAAACTGAACGCCATCGATCTCGAATTTCGCGGCAAGACGGTGCTGTTGGTGGACGACTCGATCGTACGCGGCACCACTTCCGCGCAGATCATCGACATGGCGCGCGAGGCCGGTGCGAAGAAAGTTTATTTCGCCTCCGCCGCGCCTCCGGTGCGCTATCCCAATGTGTACGGCATCGACATGCCCGACGTGTCGGAGCTGGTGGCGGCGGGGCGCACCGACGGCGAGGTGCGCGACCTCATCGGCGCCGATTGGCTCATCTACCAGGATTTGGCCGATCTGGTCAGCGCAGTTCGCCATGACAACGCGAAAATCATCGATTTCGATACGTCTTGCTTTTCGGGCCAATACGTCACCGGGGACGTGACTCCCGAGTACTTGAAGCGCCTGCAGGGAGAGCGATCCGACGTAGCGAAACAGCAGCGTCGAGATGGCGCCGGTCGTGGACTCAAGACCATTCGAAATTCGTAACGCTGCGCGCGACTCGGTTCGGATCCGCGGGTCTTGAGCTTGCGTCTGCTTCTGATTGCCGAACGCCCCGAGTATCGACTGCTGGTTCAGAAGCACGTCGAAATCGAGTGGCCTGATGCGACCGTTGTCGGGTACGATTTGGCCGATGAGGAGCCGCAGGATGCGGGATTCACCGCCGCCGGATTCGATGCGGCAATCATAGTCGCCGCGCCGCCGACCGCCGCCGCGGAGCAACTGGCCGCCGCGCTCGCGGCCAAACCGGAGTTCGCCCCGCTGGTGCTGCTGCTGCTGCAGGATGCGCCGACGCCCTTGCCGGCGCAGAATCTGGGGATTCGCCGGCTGTACGGGCGCAAAATCGATCGGGACCTGCTGGTCGCGGCGCTCACCAACTCCTCGCGCGAACACAAGAGGGCGCTGGCCGTGCTGCGATCGCAACCGGAATTTGCGCAACGCTATAAATTCGGGTCCGTGATCATCCGCGGCCACCGCTGCATCCGGCACATCGGCAGCGGCGGCATGTGCAAGATTTACCTGGCGGAGAGCGAACGCGCCGGCTCCCTGGTGGTGCTCAAGGTGTTCAGCCAGGTTCCCGACGTTTCGGAGCGTTTCGCCGGCTTCGACCGCTTCCTGCAGGAATACGAGATCGTCGCGCGCCTCAAACACCGGAACATCGTGCGCATCTACGATTTGGGAGTCGCGGACGACCATGCCTACATCGCCATGGAGCACTTCCCGGCCGGCGATTTACGGCAGCGGATGAAGACGCCGCTCGTGCCGGCCACGGCGCTGCATTTTCTCGAACAGATCGCGAGCGCGCTCGAGGCCATCCATGCGGTGGGCGTGCTGCACCGTGACTTGAAGCCGGCCAACGTGATGTTGCGCGTCGACGGCTCATTGTGTTTGATCGACTTCGGCTTGGCCAAGACCGATGGGCTGGATTTGGAACTGACCGGCAAGCGCGAGATCTTCGGCACCCCGTATTACATGAGCCCGGAGCAGGGGCACGCCGAGCTGATCGACGCCCGCAGCGATCTGTACAGCTTGGGCGTCGTATTCTACGAGATGCTGACCGGACGCAAACCCTACACCGGCGGATCCGCCATGGAAGTCATCTACAAGCACAAGCGTGCGGAGCTGCCGGTCATCGACCCGCAGTTTGCGAGCTACGAGCCGATTTTGAGGCGCCTGCTGGCCAAATCGCCGGAGGACCGGTTCCAATCGGCGCGCGCGCTCCTCGATGCGGTCGCCGAATTGCAGACTCCCGCATGAGCCCCGGGCTTGGCTTGGCATTGCTGCGCGTTGCGACCCCCGCAAGCTGGGTCGCCCGCGCCCTTGGCTCGGCCGACGAGTTGATGATCGACCATGCGAATTGCGAGAAGAAGGCGGCCTCCACCGCGCTCGCGCTGATGTTCGCATACGCCGAGAATCTGGAGCTCGCCGGCAAAATGTCGCGGCTCGCACGCGAGGAATTACGGCACTACGAACAGGTGGCGAGGCTCATCAAGCGGCTCAGGGTGCAGCCTCAGCGCATGGCGCCCGGCCGTTATGCGCAGAGCCTGCGGCGCCTGGTCGCAAGAACCGAGCCGCAACGCGAGGTCGATCTGATGATTTGCGGCGCCTTCATCGAGGCGCGATCCTGCGAACGCTTCGCGGCTCTGAGTCCGGTCCTCGGCGGGCCGCTGGCCGATCTGTTCGACGCTCTGCATGCGGCGGAGGCGCGCCATTGCTCGGTGTATCTCGATCTCGCGCGCCACGCCGCGACTCGAGCCGGGATCGACGTGGCCGAACGAATCGATGTCTTCGCGGCGCTCGAGTCGGAACTGATCACCGGCCCCGACCCGCAGTTCCGGTTTCATTCGGGCGTGCCCTGTTGATCGGAGCGCGGCATGACCAGCAATTCGGGACCCCTCGAATCCCAACGCAGCAGGCTGCCCTCGGCGTGCCAATCGCCGAGGACGATGCGCGTGCACTCGCGCCCGTCCACGGACAAAGACTGCATGCCCGGCCGGTGCGTATGGCCGTGTAATAGAACCGACGTGCCGGCGGTCCGCAGCGCGACGGCGACGCTTTCGGCGTTGACGTCGGTAATGGCGTCCTCCATCGACGCCATGTGAGCCTGACTGCCCGTTCGCGCAGCGCCGGCGAGCGCTCGGCGCGCCGCAATCGAAAGTGCGAGGAACTGGCTCTGCCATTGCGCGTCCCGGACGGTGGCGCGCAGGCGTTGGTATCCGCGATCGTCGGTGCAAAGGGCGTCCCCGTGCATCACCAGCACCGGTTCGCCGTACAACGTCACGATCACGGGATCGGGCAGCAATCGCGCGCCCGTGTCCGCGCAGAACTTCGGCCCGAGCAAGAAATCCCGGTTGCCGTGCATGACGAAACACGGCACGCCGCCCGCCGTCAGGGCTCTGATGGCGGCAATGGCGGCTCTTTGGCCCTCGTCCGTCGCATCATCGCCCACCCACGAATCGAACAGGTCGCCGAGGATGTACAGGGCGTCGGCAGCGCGCGCCTCCGTCTGCAGGAACTCGGTGAATTGTCCGATGATCGGCCGGCACGAGGCGTCGATGTGCAAATCGGAGATGAACAAGGTCGCCATGCCAGCGCGCCCGCGGTCAAGGCGTCGGCACGCGCTCGATTCGTTCGATGATCACCGGTTGCAGGGGCGCGTCGTCTTTGAAGGGCCCCTTCGCGCCGGTCGGCACCGTGCTGATCCGGTCGACCACATCCATGCCCTGCACGATCTTTCCGAATACGGCATAGCCCCACCTCGACTGATTGGGGTCGAGCGCCGAGTTGTCGGCCAGGTTCACATAGAATTGGACGTCGCCTGCATGCGGCTCCGGCGGGCGCGCAAACCCGACGGTACCGCGCTGGTTGCTCAAGCCGTTTCCCGACTCGTTGACGACTTTCGAGGGGGTGCCCTTGAGTTTGTAATTGGCGTCGAAACCGCCTCCCTGGATCACGAAATTCGCGATGGCGCGATGGAATATCGTGCCCGAATAAAAGTCTTGATCGACGTACTTCAAGAAATGCGCGACGGTGAGCGGTGCGCGCTCGGGGTTCAGTTCGATGGTGAAATTCCCCATGTTGGTGACCACCTGCACCTCGGGATTGACAGCCGGGTGCGCCGACGCAGACGCCGGCGTTGCGGAGGGCACTGCGACAGGCGGCACTGCGACAGGCGGGGTCCCCGTCGAAGCGGGCGGCTGGGCCGCCTCGCTGGCCGTGAACATGATTGCGGCGATTAGGCCGAGGCCGAGTATTAGTTGCTTCATACGGCGAGATTCTACTCGAATAATGTGGGTACAATCTTCTCCGATATGTCCCCATCGATCGTCACGCGCTTTGCGCCCTCGCCGACAGGGTCCCTGCACTTGGGAAATGCCCGAACGGCGTTTTTCAGCCATCTGTGGGCGCGCAAGCAGGGCGGCCGGTTTATATTGCGGATTGAGGATACGGACGTCGAGCGCAGCGACCTGCGCCACCGCGATGCGCTGATGGCGGAATTGCGCTGGCTGGGATTGGATTGGGACGAGGGGCCGGAAATCGGCGGCCCGTCGGCGCCCTATTCGCAATCGGAGCGCGGCGCCTTCTACGGACCGATGTTCGAGCGCTTGGAGACCGGCGGTCAAGCCTACCCTTGCTATTGCACGGCCGATGAGCTGGAGCTGTCGCGCAAGCTGCAGCGCATGGCGGGCAAGCCGCCGCGCTACGCGGGGACATGCCGGGAGCTTACCGCGGCGCAACGCGCGGAGCGGTCCGCGCGCGGCTTGCGGCCGACGCTGCGTTTCGCCGTGCCGCCCGGAGCGGTGATCGAATTCACCGATTTCGTGCACGGACCGCAGAGATTTGCCTCGGCCGACATCGGGGATTTCATCATCCGCCGCGAGGACGGAACGGCGGCATTCTTCTTCTGCAATGCCGTCGACGACGCGGTGATGGGTGTGACGAATGTTTTGCGCGGCGACGATCATCTCACCAACACGCCGCGGCAATTGATGCTGCTCGATGCGTTGCAACTGCGCCGCCCCGGCTACGGTCATGTCGGACTTCTGGTGGGCGCGGATGGTGCGCCGCTGTCCAAGCGTCACGGCAGCACGAGCGTCGGGGAGTTTCGCGCACGCGGCTTCTTGAGCGCGGCGCTGCTCAATCACCTGCTGCGGTTGGGTCATACCGCCGATGTCGAGGGCTGGCTGGCGGTGAAGGACATGCCCGCGCATTTTCGGCCCGAACATCTGGGCCGTGCATCGGCGAGGTTCGAGGAGGGGCAGCTCATGCACTGGCAGAAGGAAACTCTGCAGCGTATGTCGAGCGCAGAGCTGCGCAGCTGGATGGGTTCGGAGGATTCGATCGAATTCGTCGAGTTGGTGCGGCACAACGTGGTGCTGCCCGCGGATGCCGCGCCCTGGGCGGCGGTGGTGCGCGGCGAACTGCCGCCTCTGGGACCGGACGAGGAACGGGTCATTGCCGCAGCGGGCTCGGATTTTTTTGATGCCGCCGCGGATGCATTGAACCAGTCGGGCTCGGATCTGACGCTGCTCACCAAAATATTGAAGGAGCGCACCGGGCGCAAGGGCGCGGACCTGTTCATGCCCCTGCGGGTCGCTCTCACGGGCCAGGCTCACGGGCCCGAACTGGCGCCGCTTCTCAAATTGATGTCACCGGAAACGGCTCGCCGCCGGTTAGAGTCCCATGCTAGAAATTCATAATTCGCTCGGCGGCAAAAAAGCGCCGTTCAAATCGCTGCGCCCGAACGAAGTGCGCATGTACGTCTGCGGAATGACCGTGTACGACTACATACATATCGGGCACGCCCGCATGCTGACGGTTTTCGATCTGGTGCAGCGTTACTTGCGCGCCAGCGGCTTCAAGGTGACCTACGTTCGCAATGTCACCGATATTGACGACAAGATCATCCAGCGCGCGGCCGAGAACGGCGAGGACTGGGCCGAGCTCGCGCGCCGCTTCACGCTGGCGATGCAGGAGGACTGCGCCACGCTCGGTTTGGCGCCGCCCGATCTGGAGCCGCGGGCGACGGAGTACATCGCGCCCATCATCGCCATGACGCAGACCCTGATCGACAAGGGATTCGCCTATGTCGCCGCGAATCGCGACGTCATGTATTCGGTGCGCAAGTTTCCCCACTACGGTTCGCTATCGGGCAAGAAACTTGACGATTTGCGTGCCGGGTCGCGCGTCCAGATCGATGAATTCAAGCTCGATCCCCTGGATTTCGTGCTCTGGAAACATGCGAAACCGGGCGAGCCGTCGTGGGAATCTCCGTGGGGTCCGGGCCGTCCGGGCTGGCACATCGAGTGTTCCGCGATGTCCACCAGCTTGCTCGGCGCGCATTTCGATTTGCACGGCGGCGGCATGGACTTGAAGTTTCCGCACCACGAGAACGAGATCGCGCAATCCTGTGCCGCGTGCGGCACGCCGTTCGTGAACGTGTGGATGCACAACGGATTCGTGCGCATCGACGATGAGAAGATGTCGAAGTCGACGGGAAATTTTTTCACCGTTCGCGATGTGCTCAAGACCGTGCGCGATCCGGAAGTTTTGCGGTTTTTCCTGCTGAGCAGCCATTACCGGGGGCCGATCAATTACTCCGCGGCGCAGCTTGCCCAGGCGGATGAGACGCTGCTCGGACTCTATCGGGCGCTCAAGGGCGTCGAGGTGCCCGGCGGTGCCGCCCTCGGCGGATTCCAGGCGGCGCTGGCCAATTTTCACGCGGCGATGGACGATGATTTCAATACGCCGGAGGCATTCGCCGTGATGCAGGGCGTGGCGCGCGACTTGAACAGCGCCAAGGCCGCCGGCGATGGCGCGCAGGCCTCCGCCGCGGCGGCCGCACTCCTGGCGATGGGGACCATGCTCGGTCTGCTGCAGCAGCACCCTGATCGCTACCTCAAGCGCGGCGCCGCGCCGGAAGCGCCGGAGGGTTCGGCCGGTCGTCTCCTCGACGGCGAGATCGAGCAGCTGCTGGCGGCTCGCCGGGCGGCCCGGACCGCGAAGAATTTTGCCGAGTCGGATCGGATTCGCGAGCGGCTGAGTGCGGCCGGTATCTTGCTGGAAGACAAGCCCGGGGGCCTCACCGAATGGCGGCGCGCCTAGCCGGGACTCCCCGACGCACGGGCGAATCTCGACGGCGCTATCTGCTCGGCGCGAACTCCGGCCTGGAGCAGATCCTCAGGCAGGGGCAACCCCAGGACCAGCGCGGCCGCCGCGCGCGACAACGCCGGTGCAGTCTGGATTCCGTAGCCTCCTTGCCCTGCCAGCCAGAAGAACCCTTCGGCTTCGCGTGAAAATCCCACCACCGGTGTGCGGTCGGCAGCGAAGGTGCGCAAGCCCGCCCAGCGGGCTTTGAGGCGATCGATCTGCAATGTCGTGGCCGACTGCACCCGGTCGACCGCGGTCGCCACATCCCATTCGTCGGGCTGCGCATCGCAGGGTTCCGTGGGCCACTCGTCGGCGGGGGAGAGGAACAACGAGCCACCCTCCGGCTTGAAATAGAACTGATCATCGATGTCGTTGACGAACGGCCACGAATTGACCGTCATCCCGGGCGGGGCATCGACGAGCACGGCGGTGCGCCGGAAGGGTGTCAGGCCGATTCGGGCGATACCGGCCAGCGCCGCGATCTCATCCGCCCAAGCCCCCGCGGCATTGACGATGATCCGCGCCGTGAGGGTCTCGGCGCCGGCGCGCACCGTCCAGCCGCCGCCCGCATGCTCGAGCGTGTGCACCGGGGCGTTGTTCAGTACCCGGCCGTTGCGGCTTTTGTAGAGGCGCAGATACCCTTGATGCAAGGCGTGAACGTCGATATCGGTGGAGTCCGGCTCGAGCAATGCGCCCGCCACGTAATCCTCGCGCAGCACCGGGCAGAGGTTTCGGGCTTCGATCGCACCGAGCCGCCGGGTTGCGGGCGCGACATCGGGCAGCGCCGCGAATTCCAGCAACGAGCCCATTTGCCGGGTCGTTGCGATATAAAGGCAGCCCCGCGGCCGGATCAGAGGGCTTTCGCTGAAGGTCGGCGGCGGCGCGAAGAGAAATGCCCGGCTGGCGCGCGTCAGCGAGCGGATCACGGCGTTGCCGTAGATCTCGGTAAACAAAGCCGCGGAGCGTCCGGTGGAATGATACCCGGGGCGCTCCTCGCGTTCGGTCAGGATGACGCGGTGGGACTCGGCCAGATGCGCGGCGACCGATGCGCCCGCCATTCCGGCTCCGATGACGATGATGTCGGCGTCGGTCACGGCGCTTCGCCGAGCGGCATCATCGCTGCAAATGACCGAGCGGCATCCGCGTCGAGCGCTTCACGGTGGCGAGAACCACGCTCGACTGCACATCGCGTACATGCGGTATTCGCAGCAGCTTCTTGAGGATGACCGCACTCAACGACTCGAGATCCTTGGCGAAGACCTGCAGGATGAAGTCATAGGCTCCGGTCATCGCGAAGCAATTAGCGGCTTCGTCGAGCAGCGCGATCTCCCGCTCGAAGCGCGCCACCGTTTCATCCGTGTGCTCCGTCAGTTTCACGTGCACGATCGCCTGCACCTCGAGGCCGACGCGGGCCGGGTTCAAGATGGCCGTATAGCCTTCGATGACGCCGCTCGATTCAAGAGCCTTGATGCGCCGCGCGCACGGGGTGGCCGACAAGCCGATGGTTTCCGCCAGCTCGACCACGGGTACACGCCCGTCGCGTTGCAGCTCGGACAGGATGCGCGCATCGAAGCGGTCGATCTCCATCTTGAATCGCTCCTCCCGAGTCCTCCGCGCCTTCATGCAACGGGCGCAGTCATCGGCTGGATCAGTGAAAGTCGCCAACAATATTGGCTAATATTAGCGAATATCGCCAACTGGGGTGGTGCAATTTGGTGCGATTGGCGATTCCCGTCGAATGCTTCGGGCTAGGCTTGTTCAAGCCGCCAACCTGAGGTCAAGAGCGTGATGGCCGCCAGTCCCGACAAGCTGATCGCGAAACCGCGCAGCGACGCTCCCGACTGGCGTGCGGTGGTGCGCCAAGTGGCGTTATCGCGCGCGCTCGACGATCTCGAGGAAACGGTGCTGGTGCCGCAGCGCAAGGTGCTGTACCAGTTCTCGGCGCGCGGCCACGATGTGACTCAGGTGCTGCTCGGCAGCCATCTCACCGGCGCCCGGGATGCGGTGAGCGGCTACTACCGTTCCCGGCCCTTGATGCTGACACTGGGCTTATCGATCGAGCAGGCGCTTGCCTCGAGCATGATGCGCGTCGGCGGCATGAGCGAAGGCCGCGATATCGGCGTCGTGTTCAATTTACCGCGTCGAGCCGGGCCGTGTGCCTTGCCGGTTTGCGGCGGTGTCGGCACTCAATACACGCCGGCTGTGGGTTGGGCTCAGGCGCTGCGCTACCGGCACGATGCGCTGGGCGAGACTCAATATTCCCGCAGCATCGCCGTCGCCCACGGCGGCGATGCCTCGACCGCGACCAACGGCTTCTGGGCGGCCCTCAATATCGTGACCACCGAACGGCTGCCGTTTCTGTTCTTCATCGAGGACAACGGCTACGGCATCTCGGTTCCTTCGCACCTGCAGACCCCGGGCGGCAACATTGCGCGCAATTTGAGCGCCTTCCGCGGCTTGCGCGTCATCGACGGCGACGGTTCGGATCCGATGGCGGCGGCTGGGCTGATTCGGGACGCCATCGGCTGCGTGCGTGCCGGCGAGGGGCCGGCGCTGCTGCGGCTCGCGGTTCCGCGCCTGTGCGGTCATTCCGGGCAGGACACGCAGACCTACAAAGGTCCGGCGGTGATTGCGGCCGAGCGGCAGAGGGATCCATGGCTCAAGCTCCGCGCCCAGATCGTGCCGAGCCTGCTGACCGCCGAGGAGTGGGACGCCGAGGTCGTGCGCTCGCGGGACGAGGTGGCCTTGGCGAGATCCCGCGTCGAGCGTTGCGATGCCCCCGATCCGCAACGGGTCAAGCGCTATGTGTTCACGGAATTCAAGGCCGATGGAGCGCCCGAGGTTCAAACTCAGGGCGGTCTGTGGGCGGATTTTGGCCCCCCGTCCGCCGGTGAACCGCGGGCCGACAGCCAAGGGCCGCGGATCAACCTGGTCACTGCGGTGCGCCGTACGCTCGACCACGAACTCGAGGTGAATCCCCGCGTCGTCGTTTTCGGCGAAGATGTGGGCCGCAAGGGCGGCGTGCACGCGGCCACCATGGGCTTGCAGGAGAAATTCGGCAGCGCCCGCGTGTTCGATACCAGCTTGTCCGAAGAAGGCATCATCGGTCGCGCGGTCGGCATGGCCGCCGCCGGACTTATGCCGGTTCCGGAAATCCAGTTTCGCAAATACGCCGATCCGGCGGCCGAACAGCTCAACGACTGCGGAACCATGCGTTGGCGCACATGCAATCGATTCGCGGCGCCCATGGTGGTGCGCATTCCCGGCGGTTTCTTCAAGTGCGGCGATCCCTGGCACAGTCAATCGAACGAGGTGCAATGGTTGCACGGCATCGGTTGGCGGGTGGCCATGCCGTCGAATGCCGAGGATGCCGTCGGTTTGCTGCGAACGGCGCTGCGCGGCAACGACCCGACGATATTCTTCGAGCACCGATCGCTGCTCGACGGCAGCTGGGCGCGGCGCGCCTATCCCGGGGACGATTACGTGGTGGAGTTCGGCAAAGCGAGGCTTTTGCGCGAGGGCGCCGCACTGACACTGGTGACCTGGGGCGCCATGGTCGAGCGCTGCGAAGCCGCGATTCTGCGCACCGGGCTGTCGGCCGATTTGCTGGACCTGCGGACCCTGTCGCCGTGGGATCGCCAAGCGACGCTGGCATCGGTCCGCAAGACCCGCCGCTGCCTCATCGTGCACGAGGACACCATCACCGCCGGCTTCGGCGCCGAGATCGCCGCCGTGCTCGCCAAGGAGGCTTTCTTCGATCTGGATGCGCCCATCGAACGGCTCACGATGCCGGACATACCGAGTCCGCATAGTCCGGTGCTGCTCGACGCCGTGCTGCCGAGCGCGGAACGAATCTGCCAATCCATGCTCGACATGCTGGCGATATGAGTACGAGCCGCGTCGAGGACATCATTGCTCCCTTGAATGAGGAGGGCACCAAGGCCACGGTATTGCGGTGGTACAAGGCGGCCGGCGATTCCATCCACAAGGATGAACCCTTGCTCGAACTCGAGACCGACAAGGTCACCGTCGAAATTCCGTCGCCGGCAAATGGCGAACTGTGCGAGATTCTCAAGCAGCCCGACGAGGCGGTGCTTCCCGGGCAGGTGTTGGGACGGGTTCGGATCGCCGAGCCCGCGCAGGTAGCGTCCGGGGACGCCTCCTCCGCAGCGGGTGCGCGCACACCGTTGAGCCCCGCGGTGCGTCGGCTGTTGGCCGAACACGCGCTGTCACCGGACGATATCGTCGGCAGCGGGCAGGGCGGGCGCATTACCGCGCGCGACATCGAACGGCACGCGGGCGGGACGGTTGGCTCACCCTCGGTCTCTGCGGGTTCGCGCCGGCCGCACACCGCCATACGCCGGCGCGTGGCCGAACACATGGCGCGAAGCCTCGCTTTGGCTCCGCATGTCACGACTCTCTTCGAGGCGGACCTGAGCCGCGTGCTGGCGCACCGCAGCGGCAATGCCGCCGCGTTCGAGCGCCAGGGGGCGCGACTGACCCTCACCGCCTATTTCATCGCCGCCTGTGCGCGGGCCCTGCGCGCGCACCCGGCGGTCAATGCAACCTATCACGAGGACGCACTCGAGCTGCATCCCGATGTCAACATCGGCGTCGGTACGGCGCTCGGCAACGACGGACTCATCGTGCCGGTGATCCACCGGGCGCAGGAGCTCGACCTCCTCGGGATCGCCCGCCGGCTGGGCCGGCTGGTCGAAGCCGCCCGCTCGGGCAGGCTCGCAGCGGAGGAGGTGCGCGGCGGCACCTTCACGATCTCCAATCACGGCGTCGGCGGGAGCTTGCTCGCGGCGCCGATCGTCATCAATCAGCCGCAAGTGGCGATTCTCGGCGTCGGCAAACTCGAACGGCGGGTGGTCGCCCTCGACGCGCAAGGGGCCGAGGCGATCGGCGTCCGGCCCAAATGCTATCTCACCCTCACGATCGACCATCGCGCGCTCGATGCCTTTCAGGCGAACGCGTTTCTTACGGACGTCGTGAACGCGCTCGAGCAGTGGTCTTGAGGCCGCCGAAGCGCCGGGCGACCGATGGGTCCGGCGCCGGCAGGGCGCCGTGGATCTGAGCCGCCACCGACGACAAATGGCCTTCGGAGGCGGCGAACACCCGCGCATACATCTCGCGGCATAGTTCCGCGGCCCGATGCCCCGGCCAATTCGCGGGCAACAACCGCTTGGGCAGGAGAGGATCGCGCAGATGCAGGCGGCGATACTCGTGGATGAGCAGGGTGCGCAGGATAAACCCTGTTGCGGGATCGGCGGGCTGGACGCGCAGCGCGGCGGCCGCGGGCTCGAAGCGCCGTACGAACCGCCGGTAGCGCTTGGCAAGATCGGCCAGATCCCAACCCAGATCGACCAGTCGAGCGGGGGCTCCGTGCGCGCTGAGCCGCGCCTCGAAGATCAATGCGGCGGATGAATCCGCGCCTCGAAGCGGCAACTCCACGCTGTGCGCCCGGGCCTCGGGGTGAGCGAATACGCCGTTCGCCAACTCGCCAAACCCCTGCCATGTCAGTTCCTTGCGCAGCCGATGACGCGCCGCAGCGGGCATGGCCGGCAACACGAGCAGGGTCCAGCGTCCCGGCCAGTGCGGGTTCGACTCGCCGTAGATGCGCTGAGTGGCCTCGGCGAAGCGCTCGCGTCCCGCGCCGGAAAGCCGGTATTCGCTCAGCTTGCCGACCCGCCGGGCCTGCACCCAGCCTTCGTGCGCGAGCCGTGCCGTGGCGGTGCGCACCAGCCGTTCGCTGAGGCCAAAAGGGGCCGCGAGCTTGATCAAGCTGCCGAGTGAAATCGCGCCGCCGCGCGGCATGATGGAATCCCCGAATATCGTGACGATCAGCGATCCGGCCCGAAGCGGGCGCTGGTCGGCGAAGCGCTTGACGAGATTCCGGGCGGCGGCGGCGGGGCGGTTGGGGGCTCTCAAGGGAATCGCAGTATGCAGCAGTTCATGACACAAAAAAAATTGATTTGAGCCAATGGTCGTGTCAGTCTGAACCTGCTCAATATTGCAACGGCGGCCCGGGAGGCGGCATGTACACGCAGGCACTCGATGGTCAGGGCCCCGATCCGGCCGCGCCGGCCGATGATCTGTCGCGCGAGCAGCGCTTCGAGGCGCGCGTCGATCGGGAGGAGAAGATCGAGCCGAAGGATTGGATGCCCGCGCGATACCGCGCCACGCTGATTCGCCAAATCTCGCAGCACGCCCATTCCGAGATCGTCGGCATGCTCCCGGAGGGAAATTGGATCACGCGCGCGCCCACCCTGCTGCGCAAATCCATTCTGATCGCCAAGGTGCAGGACGAGGGCGGGCATGGCGCATACCTGTACAGCGCCGCCGAGACTCTCGGTGTGAGCCGCGATGAATTGATCGATCAATTGCTGGCGGGCAAGGCGAAGTATTCCAGCATATTCAATTACCCGACGCTCACGTGGGCCGACGTCGGCGCCATCGGCTGGCTGGTCGACGGCGCGGCAATCATGAACCAGATTCCGCTGTGCCGCTGCTCCTACGGCCCCTATGCGCGGGCCATGGTTCGGGTTTGCCGGGAGGAAAGCTTTCATCAACGGCAGGGCTACGAGATCATGCTGCGATTGGCAGAAGGCAGCGTCGAACAGAAGCGCATGGCGCAGGATGCGCTCAATCGATGGTGGTGGCCCGCGCTCATGATGTTCGGGCCTCCGGACGCCGAATCGGTCCACGGCACCGATTCGCAGCGCTGGAAGATCAAGCGCTTCTCGAACGATGAGCTGCGGCAAAAATTCGTCGATTTCACGGTGCCGCAGGCGGATTTTCTGGGACTGACCATGCCCGATCCGCGCTTGCGCTGGAACGACGCCGAGCAGCGCTACGAATTCGGCCCGATCGACTGGGGCGAATTCGAACAGGTGCTCAAGGGCAACGGACCCTGCAATGCCGAAAGGCTGGCGGCCCGGCGCCGCGCGCATTCGGAAGGCGCCTGGGTGCGCGAGGCGGCCACCGCGTATGCCGAAAAGCAGCGGCAGCGCGCCACGAGCTGCGCGGCCTGACCGGGCTGTTGGGACTTCTCACCGGAGTGTTCGCATGAACGACAAACGCCAATGGCCGCTCTACGAGGTTTTCATTCGCGCCCGGGGCGGACTCGATCACAAGCACGTGGGCAGCCTGCACGCCACCGATGAGCGCATGGCGATCGATCATGCGCGCGACCTGTACACGCGGCGTCAGGAGGGCGTCAGCATCTGGGTGGTGCCGTCCGCGGCCATCACCGCTTCGGACCCGGCGGAGGCCGAGGCGTTGTTCGAGCCCGCGCGGGACAAGATCTATCGACATCCGACGTTTTACGACATTCCCGACGAGGTCAAAACCCTATGAACGCGGCCGCGACCAATGTCGCGCGTCTGCTGTACCGGTATGTGCTGCGTGTGGGAGATCTCAGCCTGGTGCTCGGACAGCGGCTCGGCGAATGGGTCGGCCATGCGCCGGCGCTCGAGGAGGATCTGGGGCTCGCCAACGTTGCGCTGGATCAGATCGGCCAGGCGCGGCTGCTCCTCGCCTATGCGGGTGAACTCGAGGGCCGCGACCGCGGTGAGGACGAAATCGCCTTCTTGCGCGAGCAGGGCGAGTACCTGAATCCGACGCTGGTCGAGCAGCCGAACGGAGATTTCGGCCAGACCATCGTGCGTCAAGCGCTCATCGGCGCGTTTCAACTGGAGCTTTACGGACGCTTGGCGGATTCGGCCGACGAGCGGTTGGCCGCCATTGCGGCAAAGGCCGTCAAGGAGTGCCGCTACCATCTGCGCTACAGCTCGGATTGGCTGGTGCGGCTCGGCGATGGCACGCCGGAAAGCCATGCAAGGGTGCAGTCGGCGCTCGAGCGCCTCTGGCCGTATACGGCGGAATTGTTCGCCGAGGACGACCTGGATCGCGAGATGGCGGATTGCGGCATCGCCCCCCGACTGGCCGAGGTGCACGCCGCATGGTCGGTGAGAATCGACGCGCTGCTCGCCGAGGCGACTCTCGACCGGCCGCGGGACTGCGCGTATCGGTGGTTCGGCAAACGGGGCGAGCACAGCGAACACCTGGGGTACATCCTGGCCGACATGCAATACCTGCAGCGGACCCATCCGGGTGCGCGCTGGTGATCGCCGCCGCGCCGGCCCTTGGGGAACCCACATCCGAACGAGTCGCCTCGGCATGGCGTGCGCTCGGCGCGGTGGAGGACCCGGAAATCCCGGCCCTAAGCCTGGTCGATCTCGGTATCGTCCGATTCGTCAGGACCGACTCCGACGGCGTGCTGGAGGTGGGCATTTCGCCGACCTACACCGGTTGTCCCGCCACCGAGGTCATCCGGCAGCTGGTCGAGGGGGCGCTTCGGGAGGCCGGGGTCGGCCCGGTTGCGGTCATCCATGTTCTATCGCCCGCATGGAGCAGCGAGTGGATATCCCTCGAGGGTCGGCGCAAGCTCGCCGCCTACGGCATCGTACCGCCGCGCGATGCCGATACTTCCCGGCCCGTCGCCTGTCCGCGCTGCCATTCCGAGGATACGGAATGCATCAGCCGGTTCGGCTCGACGCCGTGCAAAGCCCTGCACCGCTGCCGCCAGTGCCTGGAGCCGTTCGAATATTTCAAATGTATCTGATCGGCAAAGGCATCGAGTGAGGATCGCGTGCTGAGTTTTCATTCCCTCAAGGTCGCTGCGGTGGACCGTGCCGCGGAGGACGCGGTGTGCGTGACGTTGGCGGTTCCGCCCGCGTTGCGCGAGCACTTTCATTTCGAGGCCGGCCAATACGTCACGGTGCGGCGCATGATCGACGGCCGGGAGGAGCGTCGAACCTACTCGATCGTGTCGGCCCCGGGCAGTTCCGCAATTCGCTTGGGCGTTCGCGAACAACGGGGCGGTCGGATGTCGCGAGAGTTGGCGGGCCGCGTACGGCCCGGCGACATGCTGGAGGTGGGAACGCCGGCCGGACGGTTCCGCACCGCCGTCGACCCCGCCAGGGCCAGATCCTACGTCGCCTTCGCCGCCGGCAGCGGCATCACGCCGGTGCTGTCCCTCGCGACCGACATTCTTGGGCGCGAGCCGAAAAGCCGCTTCACGCTCATCTACGGCAACCGCAGCATGGCGCGCACCATGTTTCTCGAGGACATGCTCGCGCTCAAGAATCGCCATCTCGGCAGATTCTCGGTGCATTTCGTCATGAGCCGCGAGCCGCAACACACCGAGCTGCTCAATGGGCGCATCGATGCGGCCAAGATTCTCGAACTCGCCCGTCAATTCGTGGAGATCTCCTCGGCGGACGAATATTTCGTGTGCGGTCCCGGGCAGATGACCGATCAAGTGCGCGAGGCCGTGAAGGTCTTGAACCCCGAGGCGCCGGTCCGGTTCGAGCGCTTCACGCCAACCCCGCCGCGTCCCGCCGCGCCCGGCGATTTGGGCTCGCCGCCGCAGTCGGACCAGGACGCCGCGACCGAGGCCCGGGTGCAGGAGGTTCTATCGACCATCTCCATCGTCATGGACGGCAGGCGCCGCAGCTTCCCGATGTTGGCCACGGATGCTTCGGTGCTCGAGGCGGGCGAGCATGCGGGCCTTGAATTGCCGTTCTCGTGCCGTTCGGGAATATGCGCCACCTGCCGTGCGAAGATTGTGGGCGGCAAGGCCGTGATGGCACATAACATCGCGCTCGAACCTTGGGAGATCGACGCCGGGTTCGTGCTGTGCTGCCAGGCGACGCCAACCACCGCGACGCTGGAGCTCACGTATGACGATAAATAGACGCACTGGGCGGACCGGGACTGACCGGCCCGCTCCCCGTGAGTTGGCTTGGTGAGGGGCGTCTGCGGGGTTGCGCGGCTTGGCCGCGCGGGGGCTGAACATGCCGTATGAAACCATTTTATTCAGCATCGACGGCGGCATCGCCCGCCTGACTCTGAACCGGCCCGAAAAACTCAACAGCTTCAATAGCCGGATGCACGCCGAGGTGCGGCATGCATTGGACGAGTCGAGCCGCAGCGGCGCGCGTGTCTTGGTGCTCACCGGGGCGGGGCGCGGATTTTGCGCCGGTCAGGATCTCTCGGATCGGGCCGTGGCGCCCGGCGCGCCGGCGGTCGATTTGGGCGATTCGATCGAGAGGCACTACAAACCGTTGATCCTCGCGTTGCATCAGCTGCCGCTGCCCGTCATTGCGGCGGTCAACGGAGTGGCGGCGGGCGCCGGCGCCAATATCGCGCTCGCCTGCGATCTCGTCCTGGCCGCGCGCTCGGCGAGCTTCGTGCAGGCATTCTCCAAGCTTGGGCTGGTTCCGGATTGCGGGGGCACCTGGGTCTTGCCGCGGCTGGTGGGTAACGCGCGTGCGCTCGGTTTGACCTTGCTCGGGGAGAAACTGACGGCAGAGCGCGCAGCCGCCTGGGGATTGATCTGGCAATGCGTCGAGGACGGCGAGCTGTCCGCCGCCGTGGATGCGCTCGCCCTGCAATTATCAGTCGCGCCGACGCGCGGATTGGCCGCGACCAAGGCCGCCATTCGCGGCGGATGGCAACGCGGCCTCGCCGATCAGCTCGATGTCGAGCGCGATGCGCAGCGCGAGCTCGGCCGCTCCGCCGACTATGCCGAGGGTGTGGCGGCGTTCACGGAGAAGCGAATGCCGAATTTCAAGGGGCGCTGACCATGGGTAGTGATCCTGCGCGAGCGGCGGTTCAAGCTCTGTATGCCCGCGATCTCGCGGCTCAGGCGCTCGGCATCGAAATACTGGACATTGCCCCCGGGGCCGTCCGGATCGCGATGGTGGTGCGTCCCGACATGCTCAACGGCCACGGCACCTGTCATGGGGGCATGCTGTTTGCGCTCGCGGATACCGCGTTCGCCTTCGCATGCAATTCCTACGGCGAAGCCATGGTGGCCGCCGGCGCCAGCATCGAATTCCTTGCGGCCGCAGCGCGCGGCGAGCGACTGATCGCGACCGCGAGCGAGACCTCCCGCACCGCCCGTCACGGCATCTACGATGTGGCCGTCGCCAGGACCTCCGGCGAGCTGGTCGCGCACTTTCGGGGGCGTTGCGCGCGGCTTCGCGTACCATCCCGCCCACCGGCTTAACAAGGACAACGACGATGAGTGAGGCATTCATCTGCGACGCCATCCGTACGCCCATAGGCCGCTACGGCGGCGCGCTCTGCTCGGTGCGGCCCGACGATCTCGCGGCCGTGGTGCTGCGCGAACTCGCGAGGCGCAATGCCGGGCTCGATCCGGGCGCCATCGACGATGTGATTCTGGGCTGCGCCAATCAGGCGGGCGAGGACAATCGCAATGTCGCGCGGATGAGTGCGCTGCTGGCCGGCCTGCCGCTCGAGGTGCCGGGCGCTACGCTCAACCGGCTGTGCGGCTCCGGTATGGACGCCGTTGCGAGTGCCGCGCGCATGATCCGCACCGGCGAGGCCGAGGTCGCGATCGCCGGCGGCGTGGAGAGCATGAGCCGCGCGCCGTACGTCGTGTCCAAGGGCACCGCCCCGTTCGCACGCGATGTGCAGATGTTCGACTCGACGATTGGCTGGCGCTTCGTCAATGCGCTGCTCAAGCAACAGTACGGGATCGATTCGATGCCCGAGACCGGCGAGAACGTCGCGGCTCAATTCGGCGTGTCGCGCGAAGATCAGGATCGGTTCGCGCTGCGCAGCCAGCAGCGGGCCCTGGCCGCCCAGGCCGCGGGCTGGTTGGCCCGCGAAATCGTCGGGGTGCCGGTTTCCGCGAAGCGCGGGGAAATCACCCTGGTGAGCGTCGATGAGCATCCGCGCGAGACCAGCCTCGAAGCGCTCGCCAGACTGCCGACACCGTTTCGCGCCGGCGGCACGGTGACCGCCGGCAATTCCTCGGGAATCAACGACGGCGCTTGCGCGCTGCTGCTGGCGGGGCCCGGCGCGGTCAAGCGTTTCGGCCTCACCCCGCGCGCGCGGGTCGTGGGGACCGCGGTGGCCGGAGTGGCGCCCCGAATCATGGGGATGGGGCCCGTCGCGGCCACGCGCAAGCTGCTCGCGCGTCTCGGCCTCGATCTCGCGGACATCGATCTCATTGAGCTCAACGAGGCGTTTGCCGCGCAAGCGCTCGCCGTGATGCGCGATCTGGGAATCGCCGATGAGGCTGCAAACGTCAATGCGCAGGGCGGTGCGATCGCGTTGGGTCATCCGCTCGGCGCGAGCGGCGCGCGTCTGGTGACCACGGCGCTGCATCAGTTGGAGCGCAGCGGTGGTCGGCGCGCGCTGTGCACCATGTGCATCGGCGTGGGGCAGGGTATCGCCATGCTCATTGAACGCAGCCTTTGAACCCGGCCACAACGAGCTTTGCGCCATGACCGAGACCACCGTGCGTGCGGACCGCCACAACGGCATTGCGGTGCTCACCATCGATCATCCGCCGGTGAATGCCATGGCGCTGCCGGTGCGTGCGGCGCTGCTCGAGGCGGTGATTGCGGCCGATGAGGACGACCAGGTTGCGGCGATCGTCATCAGAGGCGGCGGGCGACACTTCGTCGCCGGCGCGGATATCCGGGAATTCGGCGCGGAACCGCGCGCGCCGCTGCTCAACGACGTGCTGCTGCGGCTCGAGGCCTCATCCAAGCCGGTGATCGCGGCGCTGCACGGCTCCGCCTTGGGCGGCGGTCTCGAGCTGGCGCTCGCCTGCCATTACCGCATTGCCTCGTCCGGTGCGTCCTTCGGACTGCCCGAAATCCGCCTGGGCCTGTTGCCGGGATCGGGCGGTACGCAGCGTCTGCCGCGGCTCGTCGGTCCCCGCGATGCCTTGTCGCTGATGCTGAGCGGCGAGCCGATAGGGTGTGCGCGTGCCCTCGAATTGGGGCTCATCGATCGCTTGGCGGGCGGCTCCGACTTGCTCGCCGAGGCCCTGCGGTACGCCGGCGAGATCGCCGCAAGCGGCTCCGGACCGCGCCGCCTGCGGGAGCAGCCGATCATGCAGGCCTTGCCCGACGCGGCCTTTGTCGCCGAACAGCGGGCGCTCGCGATGCGCAAGTTTCCCGGCGTGCTGTCGATCGATGCCATCATCGAATGCGTGCAGGCCGCCGCGACCCGGGATTTCGATTCCGCACTGGCCCTCTCGCGGCGGCGGTTCGAGGAATGCCGCTGTTCGGATGCGTCGCGGGCTCTCAGGCATCTTTTCTTTGCCGAGCGGGAGCATCGCGGCGACGGTGAAGCGCGGCCGATCGCGCGCATCGGGGTGCTCGGCGCCGGCACCATGGGATCCGGCATTGCGATCAGCCTCGCCACGGCCGGGTTTGACGTGGCTCTGGTCGATACCGACGCGCGTGCCCTGGCGGCAGGCTTGGAACGCGTTCGCGCCACGATATCTTCTGCACTCGACAAGGGGCGTCTCGATTCGGTCGCGGCCGCCGCGGCAATCGGCCGTGTCCGCACCGGGGGGGCGCTCGATGCGCTTAAGGACGCGGACTTGGTGATCGAGGCGGTTTTTGAAAGCCTCGCCGTAAAACAGGACGTGTTCGCGTCCTTGGGCGGGATTTGCCGGCCTGGGACGGTGCTCGCTTCCAATACCTCGACGCTCGATGTCGATGCAATCGCCACCGCCTCGCGGCGCCCGGCGGAGGTGATCGGCATGCATTTCTTCAGCCCGGCCAACATCATGCGGCTGGTCGAAATCGTTCGCGGCTGCGCCACCGCGCCCGACGTCGTTGCCACCGCCCGCGCGGTCGCTCGCCGCATGGGTAAATTGGGCGTGGTGGTCGGCAATTGCTTCGGCTTCGTCGGCAACCGCATGCTGTATGCATATGGACGCGAAAATCAATTCCTGATGCTCGAAGGCGCGACACCGGCGGGGATCGATTCGGCGCTGGAGAGGTTCGGGATGGCCATGGGTCCGAACGCGGTCGGCGACCTTGCAGGCCTCGATGTGGGATACCGCGTACGCCGCGAACGGCGGGATCTACCCGATGATCCGCGCTATTATCGGGTGGCCGATCTGCTGGTCGAAGCCGGTCGCCTCGGCCAGAAGGCGGGTCGCGGCGCATACTTGTATGCGCAGGATTCGCGAAAGCCGCTGCGCGATGAGCAAATCGAGGCGCTGATTGCCGCGGAATCGCGGCGGCTCGGCATCGAGCGCCGAGCGATCGCGGATCAGGAAATACTGGAACGCTGCCTGTTCGCATTGATCAACGAAGGTGCACTCATCTTGTCGGAAGGCATCGCCGCCACCCCCGCCGACATCGACGTCATCTGGTGCAACGGCTATGGATTTCCGCGCTTTCGAGGCGGACCCATGTTCTATGCCGACACCATTGGTCCCGCCGCGGTTCTTGAGGGCATCAACCGGTTTGCGGCCTTGCACGGCCGGCGGTATTGGACGCCGGCGCCGCTGCTGGTGGAAATCGCGGGCACCGGCGGCACCTTTCAGGATTGGACCCCATGAAGCTGCAAAGCTACGTGTGCGGAAAATGGCACCGGGGAGCCGCCCGCGGCGCGCCAATGTGCGACGCGACGACCGGGGAAATCGTCGCTGAGGCCTCCTCGGCCGGGATCGACTTCGCCGCGGCGTTGACTCATGCCCGCGAGCGCGGCGGCCCGGCGCTGCGCGAGCTGACTTTTCACCAGCGGGCCGGCTTGCTGAAAACGCTTGCCAAGCATCTGTTGCAGTCCAAGGAGGAGCTTTACGCGCTGTCGTATCGCACCGGAGCGACCCGGGACGATTCCTGGATCGACATCGACGGCGGCATCGGCACGGTATTCGCGTTCGCCGGCAAGGGGGCGCGCGAGCTGCCGAACGAGCGCGTGTATCGCGATGGCGCAGTCGAGGGCTTGTCGAAGACCGGCGCCTTCGTCGGCCAGCACGTGTATTTGCCGCGCGAGGGCGCGGCAGTGCACATCAATGCGTTCAACTTCCCGGTCTGGGGGTTGCTCGAAAAGCTCGCGCCGGCGATTTTGGCGGGCGTGCCGGCCATCGTGAAGCCCGCGACGGCGACCGCGTACCTCGCGGAGCTGCTCGCGCGCCGCATCATCGAGTCGGGCATTTTGCCGGAGGGTGCGCTGCAGTTCGTGTGCGGCAGCCTCGGCGATCTGTTCAATCACCTGACCTGTCAAGACATGGTCTCCTTCACCGGATCGGCGCACACGGCCGCACAGCTGCGCGTGCATCCCTCGGTGATCGGGCGCTCGGTGCCGTTCACCGCCGAAACCGATTCGCTCAACTGCAGCATTCTTGCCGAGGATTCGAGGCCGGGTTCGGCGGAATTTGACCTGTTCATCCGGGAGGTGGCCCGCGAGATGACGGTCAAGGCCGGTCAGAAATGCACCGCCATCCGCAAGGCCCTGGTACCGGCCGCCATGGCGCCCGATGTGATCGCGCGGCTCCATGCGGTGCTGAGCAAAATCATCGTCGGCGATCCGCGCTCGGACGGCGTGCGCATGGGACCGCTGGTCAGTCTCGTGCAGCGCAAGGAGGTGCTGGCGCGCCTCGCAGATTTGCGCCGCGAGGCCGACCTCGTCGTCGGCAACCCCGATGAGTTCGCGATCATGGACGCCGACCGCGAACGCGGCGCGTTCGTGCCTCCGCTGCTATTGTCGTGCCGCGAGCCGCACGCGGCGCGAGCCGTCCATGAGGTCGAAGCGTTCGGGCCGGTGGCGACCGTGGTGCCGTACGGGAGCGAAGCGGACGCGATCGCACTCGCGCGCCGCAGCGGGGGAAGCCTGGTGGCGTCCGTGTTCTGCTCCGACGATGCGCTCGCCGGCCGATTGGTGCGCGGTCTCGCGCCTTTTCACGGGCGTATCCTGGTGGTGAATGCGCGCTGCGCCCAAGAGTCGACCGGCCACGGTTCACCGCTGGCTCCGCTGGTGCACGGCGGCCCGGGCCGAGCCGGCGGCGGCGAGGAACTCGGCGGCATACGGGCGGTGTTGCACTATATGCAGCGCACCGCGCTGCAAGGCTCCCCCGATACGATGACCGCGT
This sequence comes from uncultured Gammaproteobacteria bacterium, assembly GCA_963758145.1. Classification (GTDB taxonomy): domain Bacteria; phylum Pseudomonadota; class Gammaproteobacteria; order Steroidobacterales; family Steroidobacteraceae; genus Bog-1198. The sequence goes on along the minus strand of CAVWUK010000004.1, from coordinate 302,414 downwards.
GCACGGGCCGCTGGGTTCGGGGCAGCCGCCTGCGCGACCCCGAGGTGCATCCGTTTCGCATCGCCTTCAACGGGCTGCACTTGGGGGACACGTTCAAATCCGCCGAACGCGAGGTCACGGTGGAGGACATCGAGCGGTTCGCGGCGCTGACGGGCGACAACTTCTACGCGCACATGAGCGATGCCGAGGCGGGGCGCAACCCGCTGTTCGGCGGTCGAGTGGCGCATGGGTACTTTTTGATCTCCGCAGCCGCCGGACTGTTCGTCGATCCCGACTACGGCCCCGTGCTCGGCAACTACGGCTTGAACGAGCTTCGATTCGTCAAGCCGGTCAAGCCCGGGGACCGGATCAAGGTGCGCCTGACGTGTGCACAGAAGAGCCTGCGGGCCGATAAAGGCTGGGGCGAAGTGGCGTGGGACACCGAGATCAGCAACCAGAACGATGAAACGGTGGCTTCCTACGAGGTGCTTACGATGGTCAGCATTCACGCGGTTCCCGACCATGCCAATTGACGCCGCCAAATTTGCGCGCGCTTTCCCGAGCCTGCAATTCTTCGCCCCGGAGCGCGGCATATTGGAGCTCGTGATTGCGAATCCGGGCCGTATGAACGCCGCCACGGAAGACATGCATCGCGATCTTGCCCGGGTGTGGCCCGCCATCGACGTCGATGATGAGGTGCGGGTGGTGATCGTACGCGGAGAGGGCGCGAATTTTTCATCGGGCGGCGATTTCGGCATGATCGAGCGCATGATCGCCGACGAGACCACGCTGATCCGCGTCTGGAAGGAGGCCGGCGACCTCGTCTACAACCTGATCAATTGTTCCAAGCCGGTGGTATCCGCGATTCGCGGCAGCGCGGTCGGCGCCGGGCTTGCGATCGCGCTGCTGGCGGACGTGTCCATTGCGGCCGATAACGCCAGAATTCTCGACGGCCACACGCGCCTTGGCGTCGCCGCGGGAGATCATGCGGTGATCATCTGGCCGTTGTTGTGCGGCCTCGCCAAAGCACGCTACCACCTGCTCATCAACAAACCGCTTTCCGGGGCGGAGGCCGAACGCATCGGCCTGGTGGCGATGTGCGTCGCCGACGACCAGGTCGTCGCATCGGCGTTCGAAGTGGCGCGCATCCTCGCTGCCGGCAGCGCCACCGCCGTGCGCTTCACCAAGCATGCCCTCAACAACTGGCTGCGCCTGGCCGGACCGAGCTTCGATGCCTCGCTCGCGCTCGAATTCCTGGGCTTCAGGCTTGCCGATGTGCGTGAAGGATTGGCCGCTGCGCGGGACAAGCGGCCGGCGAATTTCGGCGAACCGAAAAAATGAGCCCAAAAACAAGCGATAGCGAATCCATCGACGTATCCGCGATCGATCCGGTGCTCGGCATGGGGCGATGCGAACTCGAGGCCTTGCAGCTCGAGCGCCTGCGCTTCGCGCTCAACCATGCCTACACCAACAATCCCTGCTACCGCCGCAGTTTCGATGCCGCGGGGGTCGGTCCGCAGGATCTGCGCTCGCTCGAGGACTTGGCCCGCTTCCCGTTCACCACCAAGGCGGATTTGCGCACGGCCTATCCGTATGGGTTTTTCGCCGTTCCGATGGATCGGATCGCGCGCGTGCACGCCTCATCCGGCACCACCGGCAAGCCGACGGTGGTCGGATATACCCGGGACGACATTGCGACCTGGAGCAATCTGGTGGCCCGCTCGATCCGCGCGGCCGGCGGCCGGCGCGGCATGAAAGTGCACGTGGCGTACGGCTACGGCTTGTTTACAGGCGGCCTCGGCGCCCATTACGGCGCCGAAGCCGCCGGCTGCACCGTCATTCCGATGTCGGGCGGTCAGACCGAGCGGCAGGTGCAGCTCATCATGGATTTCGCGCCTGAGATAATCATGGTGACCCCGAGCTACATGCTGGCCATCTTGGACGAATTCAGGCGCCAGGGCATCGATCCGAAATCAAGCGCGCTGCGCATCGGTATTTTCGGCGCCGAACCGTGGGGCGAGGGAATCCGCAATGAGATCGAAACCGCGTTTGGAATCGACGCCTGCGACATATACGGCTTGTCGGAAGTCATGGGTCCGGGCGTGGCGCAGGAATTCGCCCGGACCGCGCAGGGCCCGACGATTTGGGAAGACCATTTCCTGCCCGAGGTCATCGATCCCGCGAGCGGGCAGGTGGTCGCGGACGGCGAGCCGGGCGAACTGGTCTTCACCTCGCTCACCAAGGAAGGGATGCCTGTGATCCGGTACCGGACCCGGGACTTGACGCGTCTGCTGCCGGGCACCGTGACCGCGATGCGCCGCTTCGCGAAGATCACGGGTCGCACCGACGACATGCTGATCATCCGGGGCGTGAATGTATTTCCCTCGCAGATCGAGGAATTGATATTGAAATGCCCGGGTCTGGCGCCGCACTACGAGATTGAGATCACGCGTCCCCACCGGTTGGACGAAGTGCTGGTGACCGTGGAGGCCCGGCCGGAATTACTGGAACACCAGCATGCGCACGAGGCCGGACTTCTGGCGCACAAACTCAAGTCGATGATCGGCATTTCCGCGCACATCCAGGTGCGGGCCAGCGGCTCGATTCAGCGCTCGTCGGGGAAGGCGAGCCGCGTCACCGATCGCCGCTGACGCGTGAAGACGCTGCTCATCGTGCATCATTCCATGACCGGCGGCACGCTGCAGATGGCGAACGCCGCGGCCGCGGGTGCCGCCGCCGAGCCCGCCTTGCACGTGTCGATGCTGCGGGCCGCGGAGGCGAATGCCGCGCACGTGCTCGGCGCCGACGGCTATGTATTCGCGACACCGGAAAACCTCGCGGCCATGTCCGGGCAAATGAAGGATTTTTTCGACCGCACCTACTACGCGGCGCTGGAGCGGCTCAACGGCAGGCCTTATGCGACGCTCATCTGCGCCGGCAGCGACGGCCGTAATGCAGCGGAACAGATCGCCCGGATTGCGACCGGGTGGCGCTTGCGGCCGGTCGCCGACCCGTTGATCGTGTGCACCCATGCACAGACGCCGGAGGAGATCCTCCGGCCGAAGCGGATTTCCGCAATGCAACTCAGACAATGCGAGGAACTCGGCGCCGCGCTGGCGGCCGGCATCGTAATGGGCATTTTCTGAGCTTGAAACGCGCCCTCCATATTGGATACGCGAGCCGTATCGCCGCTCTGGTGCTGTCCATGGCGGCGTTGCCGGCGAGTGCCGCGGAGATTTGGCAATCGTTGCCGCCGACGCCGCAGCTGCCCCGGGGGACGATCGCCCGGTACGTCGAGGTCGGCGGCGCCCGGATTTGGTATGCCGAATGGGGGCCGCGCACCAAGGCGATTCCCGTGCTTTTGCTTCACGGGGGATTCGCGAATTCCAATTACTTCGGCAATCTCATACCAGCCCTGGTCGATCACGGGTATCGCGTCATCGCGATGGACAGCCGCGGACACGGACGCAGCACCCGATCCGATGCGCCCTACAGCTATCACCTGATGGCCGAAGACGTCATCGGACTGCTCAACGTTCTCGGAATCGCGCGAATCAAAGTGGTCGGTTGGAGCGATGGGGGGATTATCGGACTCGACCTCGCACTCAACCATCCGGATCGTTTGGCCGGTCTGTTCGCCTTCGGCGCCAGTGCGGATGTTTCGGCCGCCAACGAGGGATTCGACAAGAGTCCGGTCTTTGCCGCCTACCTGGGGAGGGTTCCCGGTGAATATCGCAGCTTGTCGCCGACCCCGGACCAATGGGACTCGTTCAGCGCGGCCGTCGGGCGGATGTGGGACACGCAGCCGGCGTTTGGCGCCGATCAATTGCGATCTCTCAAAGTGCCAATCGTCATCGCCGACGGCGAATACGACGAGGCCATCCGGCCGGAGCATACCCGGTACATGGCTTCGACCATTCCGGGTGCGCGCTTGCTGATATTGCCGCGCGTCAGCCATTTCGCGATGCTGCAAAACCCGAGAGCATTTGACGCGGCGGTGCTCGAATTCCTGCGTGAACGCTGATTTGCGATGCGCCCGGCAAAGACGCGGGGCGAGGCTCAGGCGATCGATGCGCCGCCGTCGACGCAAATGAACTGTCCGGTCACATGGCGCGACGCGGCCGAGGCCAAATACACGGCGGCGCCCATCAGATCGGTATCGTTGCCGAGCCGCCCGAGCGGCGTCTGCGCAATCACCGAGGCCTCGATCCTCTCGAGCAGGCCGCGGGACATTTTCGACGGAAAGAAGCCCGGGCAGATCGCATTGACTCGAATCCCGTACGGGCCCCACTCCCCGGCGAGCGCCCGCGTCAAATGCAGGGCCGCGGCCTTGGAGGCGTAGTAGCTCGCCGCCTTCATTTGCATCTCGGTGCGCAGCGCGGCCACCGAGGCGATGTTGATGATGTTGCCGGATCGGCGCGCGATGAAGCACCGATTCGCGACCGCCTGGCTGAGCTGAAAGACGCTGCCGACATTCAGGCGCATGACTTTGTCCCACGCGTCGGGCGGCAGTTCCTCGGCCGGACCGCCCCAGCTGGTGCCGGCATTGTTCACCAGCACGTCGATGGTTCCGTAACGCCCCACGACCGATTCGACCAACGCCGGCACTTGCTCGGGCTTGGCAAGATCGCAGACCACGGTGAATGCGTCGAGCCCCGACGATCGAAGGGCGGCTGCGGCATGCGCCAGCTCCTCGGGGCGGCGCGCGCAAATGGCGATTTTTGCGCCCATTTCGCCCAGGGCGGAGGCGATCTGCAGGCCGAGACCGCGCGAGCCGCCCGTCACCAGCGCAACCTGACCCCGTAGCTCGAATAGTTCCCGGACACCCATCTTGCTCTCTATAGTAGAATTATATTCAGCACCGCGAAAGCAACCATGCATCTTGAATTCACCGAAGAAGAGCTGGAGTTCCGCGAGGATGTCCGGCGCTTTCTCCGCGAGCGCCTGCCGACCGAGATTCGCGACAAGGTGCTCTGCGGCTGTGAACTCGCCCGCGACGATTACCTGATGTGGCAGCGCCGCTTGTACGAACGCGGCTGGGGCGCCCCGGGCTGGCCGGTGCAATTCGGCGGTGCCGGATGGAATGCCGTGCAGCAATACATTTTCGAGGAGGCGGCGGCGCTCGCCGGCGCGCCGCGTTTGATTCCGTTCGGACTGAAGATGGTGGCGCCGGTGCTCATGGCCTACGGCACTCCCGCCCAGCAATCGAGTTTTTTGCCGAAGATCATCCGCGGAGAAACCTGGTGGTGCCAGGGATACTCCGAGCCGGGGGCGGGATCGGACCTGGCCTCTCTGCGCACGCGCGCGATACGCGTGGGCGATCACTACGTCGTCAACGGCCAAAAGACCTGGAATACGCTCGGCCATTTTGCCGATTGGATTTTTTGCCTGGTACGCACCGACCCGCAGGCAAAGCCGCAGTCCGGCATCACGTTTCTGCTGATCGACATGAAAAGTCCCGGCGTCAGCGTGCGCCCGATCGCGCTGCTGGACGGCGGGCGCGAGGTCAACGACGTGTGGTTCGAGGATGTGCGCGTGCCGCTCGAAAATTGCGTCGGCGAGGAGAATCGCGGCTGGACCTATGCCAAGTTTCTGCTCGGTCACGAGCGCACCCTGATTGCCGGTGTCGGCACCGCCAAGCGCGAGCTCGCGCGACTGAAGCGCACGGCCGCGGCGGAGCGCGCCGAAGGCCGGCCGCTGCTGGATGATCCGCTTTTCGCCGCCCGGGTCGCAAGAGTCGAGATCGAGCTGACCGCGCTCGAAATCACCAATCTTCGCGTGCTGTGCGCCGAGCGCAACTCCCAGGCACCGGGGCCGCAAGCCTCGATGCTTAAAATCAGGGGAAGCGAGATTCAACAGGACATTTCCGAGCTGCTGATGCGCGCCGCCGGAGCCTATGCTCTGCCGATGCACCGCGAAGCCATGGAGGCGGGCTGGCAGGCGGACCCGAACGCCGCGAACGTGATGGCCGGGTATTTGAATCAACGCAAGCTGTCGATTTTCGGCGGCACCAACGAGATTCAGAAGAACATCATCGCCAAGATGATGGGACTCTGAGGTCCCTGCCGCCATGGATTTCGACTTCAGCGATGAACAGCGGCAGCTCCACGATGCGGTGCATGGCTTTCTCGCCAAGGAGTACCCGTTCGAGCGCGTGCTCGCCGTCAAGCGCTCCGCATCGGGATGGGACCCGGGGCTGTGGCGGGGTTTGGCCGAGCTTGGCGTACCCGCCATCAACGTGCCGAGCACGCTCGGCGGATTGGGCTTTGGGCCGCAGGAAACGCTCGCGTTGATGGATGCATGCGGCCCGATGCTGCTGCAGGCGCCGGTCCTCACCAGCGCCGTGATCGCGACCGCGCTGCTCAACGAATTTGCGGGCGAAGCGCCGGCCGCCGATACGCTGCGTTCCATGGCCCGAGGAGAGCGCATCGCCGCCGTCGCGCATTTCGAGCCCGGCGCGCGCTTCGATACCGCGCGGGTCACCACGCGCGCCCGACGCGACGGGGAAATCTACCGGCTCGACGGGCACAAGGCCGTGGTCCTGCATGCCGGGTTGGCCGATACCTTGCTCGTATCGGCGCGCACGGCGGGGGAAGCGGGCGACCGCCACGGGGTGGCGCTGCTCATGGTGGCGCGCGGTACGGCGGGCCTGCGGCTCGAGGAGTATTCCACGGTCGACGGCCAACGCGCCGCGGAAGTGCACCTGCAGGACGTGAAACTGCCCGCGGTTCATCGGCTCGGCGCCGCGGACAACGCGCTGGCCGCGATCGAAGCCGCCTTCGACATCGGCCTCGCCGCCATGTGTGCCGAGGCCGTGGGCATCATGCAGAGGGTGTTGAACGCGACGGTCGAATACCTTCGCACGCGCCAGCAGTTCGGCCAGCCGATCGGCCGCTTCCAGGTGCTGCAGCATCGCGTGGCCGAGATGGCGATTCATCTGGAGCAGGCGCGATCGATGAGCTATCTGGCCGCTTTGCGCTGCAACTCGGCCGACATCGGCGAGCGGCGCCGGGCATTGTCGGCGGCAAAGGTCGTAATCGGCGACGCCGGCCGCTTCATCGGTCAACAGGCGGTCCAATTGCACGGCGGCATGGGCATGACCGACGATCTCCAAGTGAGCCATTGGTTCAAGCGGCTCACCGCCATCGGCATCATGCTCGGGGACAGCGATGCCCATTTGCAGCGATATGCGGCGCTTTCCGCCGCGCCCCGCATCTAGCCCTCCTGCGTCCGCAATACGTAGGTCACGATCGCCTCGGCCGCTTGTTCGGCGGTCATTTCCTGGGTATTTACGCGAATTTCCGGATCTTCCGGCGCCTCGTAGGGCGAATCGATTCCGGTGAAGTGCTTCAGCTGCCCGGCTCGCGCTTTCTTGTAAAGACCCTTGACGTCGCGCTGCTCGGCGACTTCCAGCGGAGTCTCGACGTAGATCTCGATGAACTCGCCCGGCGGTGTCATGGCGCGCACCATGTGCCGCTCGGCTCGGAACGGCGAAATGAACGCGGTCAACACGATCAGGCCCGCATCGGTCATGAGCCGGGCAACCTCGCCAATGCGGCGAATGTTTTCAACGCGGTCCACATCGGTGAATCCCAGATCCCGGTTCAAACCGTGCCGGATATTGTCGCCGTCGAGCAGGAAGCTGTGCTTGCCGAGCGCAAAGAGCTTTTTCTGCACCAGATTGGCGATGGCCGATTTGCCGGCGCCGCTCAAGCCGGTGAACCACAACAGCCGCGGCCGCTGGTGCTTCAATCGCGCATGCGCATCGCGGTCGATGTCGAGCGCCTGCCAATGAACGTTCTGCGAGCGGCGCAGCGCGTAATGCAGCATCCCGGCGGCGACCGTTGCATTGCCGATCTTGTCGATCAGAATGAAGCCGCCGAGGTCGCGGCTCTTTGCGTAGGGCTCGAACACCAACGGCTTGTCGGTGGAGAAGTTGACCACGCCGATCGCATTGAGCCCCAGCGTCTTAGCGGCCAAGTGTTCCATGGTGTTGACGTTGACCTGGTATTTCGGACTATGGATCGTCGCGGTCACCGTCTGTGTGCCGAGCTTCAGCCAGTACGGCCGGCCGGGCAGCAGTTCCTCGTCCGACATCCATACGATGGCCGCCTCGAACTGATCCGCCACTTGCGGCGGATCATCCGCGACCGAAAGGACGTCGCCGCGGCTGCAATCGATCTCATCGGCGAGGGTGATCGTCACCGATTGCCCGGCCACGGCCGCATCGAGGTCGGCGCCCTGCGTGACGATGCGCGCAACCGCGGAGACCCGGCCCGACGGCAGCACTCGCACGGCATCGCCGGGTTCGATGCGCCCGTCGCAGATCAATCCCGAGAAGCCGCGGAAGTCCGCGTTCGGGCGGTTGACCCATTGCACCGGCATCCGGAAAGGACGCATCCGCGCGCCGTCGGCGTCGATCTCGACGGTCTCCAGATGCTCGAGCAGCGTGGGTCCCGAGTACCAGGGCGTGGCGCTGGAGAGCATGGTGATGTTGTCGCCCGCGAGCCCGGATATCGGAATCGGCACGAACGTTTCGATACCGATGGTGCGGGCGAATTTGCGGTATTCGGCGACGATCGAGTCGAAGGTGCTCTGGCTGTAGGCGACGAGATCCATCTTGTTGACCGCCAGCACCAGCCGGCGGATTCCAAGGAGATGCGCGAGGTAGCTGTGCCGGCGCGTCTGGGTCAAGACGCCCTTTCGCGCATCGATCAGGATGACCGCGAGGTCGGCGGTCGATGCGCCGGTGACCATGTTGCGCGTGTATTGCTCGTGCCCCGGCGTGTCGGCGACGATGAATTTTCGCCGTTCGGTGGAAAAGAAGCGATAAGCAACGTCGATCGTAATGCCTTGTTCGCGCTCCGCGGCGAGGCCGTCCACCAACAGCGCGAAGTCGATATTTTCGCCTTGAGTTCCGATCCGCTTGCTGTCGGCCTCGAGCGCCGCGAGCTGATCGGCGAAGATCAGTTTGCTGTCATATAAGAGCCGCCCGATCAGGGTCGATTTGCCGTCGTCGACCGAGCCGCAGGTGATGAAGCGAAGCAGCGACTTGTGTTGATGCAGCCGCAGATACGCATTGATGTCCTCGGCGATGAGATTGCGCGGCTCGTTCGAGGGCGTTGTCGCGGAGACGGCCATCAGAAATATCCTTCCTGCTTCTTTTGCTCCATGGAAGCGGCCTGATCGTGATCGATGGCGCGGCCCTGCCGCTCCGAAGTCGTGGTGAGCAGCATCTCCTGAATGATCTCGGGCAGGGTCGTGGCGGTGCTCTCCACCGCGCCGGTCAGGGGATAGCAGCCGAGCGTGCGAAATCGTATGGACCGCTCGACCGGGGTCTCCCCCGGGCGCAGCGGAAATCGCTCGTCATCGACCATGAGCAACAGGCCGTCGCGCTTCACGGTGGGGCGCGGCGCGGCGAAATACAGCGGCACGATCGGAATGCTCTCCAGTTGGATGTACTGCCAGACGTCCAGTTCCGTCCAATTCGAGATCGGGAACACCCGGATGCTCTCGCCCTTGGCCTTGCGCGCATTGTAAAGATGCCAGAGCTCGGGCCGCTGGCTCTTCGGATCCCAGCGCTGATTGGCCGAGCGGAAGGAAAAGATGCGCTCCTTGGCGCGCGACTTTTCCTCGTCGCGGCGCGCTCCGCCAAAGGCGGCATCGAAGCCGTATTGGGTCAGGGCCTGTTTCAGCCCCTCGGTCTTCCACATGTCGGTATGCAGCGCGCCGTGGTCGAACGGGTTGATGCCGCGCCGCATCGCTTCCGGATTGTGGTAGACGATCAACTGCATGCCGCTGTCGCGCGCCATCCGGTCGCGCATTTCGTACATCGCGCGGAATTTCCAGGTGGTGTCGACGTGCAGCAACGGGAAGGGCGGCGGGCTCGGGTAGAATGCCTTGCGGGCGAGATGCAGCATGACGGCGCTGTCCTTGCCCACCGAATACAGCATCACCGGCCGCTCGCACTCTGCGATGACCTCCCGCATGATGTGGATGCTTTCCGATTCCAAGCGCGAAATATGCGTCAGAGGGGCCGCACGGCCCGCGGTGGAGCGGTTCAACCGTGCTCCTTGGATGCGGCGGCTTCGTTGATGGATCCCATTGGTCGAATCCTACGGCAAATCCGCTCGTGAGGAGAAATTTCCGCCGAAGCAACGGGGCGCACCGATTAACTTGTCGTCCCAATATGTTATGTAGGAATATGGTCAGTGAATCGGCCGGCGGCAACCTGATCGGAGCGGATCTTGAGCGAATTGGAAATCATCGGCGTGCCGCAATCGAACTTCGTCCGCACGGTGCGCATCGCCTGCGAGGAAAAGCAGGTGCCCTACCGCCTGACGCCGGGAGTTCCCCGCTCGCCGGAGGTGAACGCCATCCATCCTCTCGGCAAGATCCCGGTGATGCGGCACGGCGGGTTCACGTTGTGCGAATCCAAGGCCATAGCAACCTATATCGACCGGGTTTTCCCCGGGCCCCGGCTGTTTCCGGACGACCCGATGCGCTGCGCCAAGATCGAACAATGGGTCTCGATCGCCAATACGGTGATAATTCCGGCGATGAACGCCTACCTGCGGTGCTACTTCTTTCCCAAAGGGGCCGGCGGCGGTCCGGATCGCGCCGTCATCGACAAGACATTACCGGGGGTGCGCGTCCAGATGGACGTGTGCAATCGTGCGGTGGCGCAAACGGGGCATCTCGTGGGCGCCGACTTCAGTTATGCCGACATGAACCTGTTGCCGGTGCTGGCGTACCTGCACGAGTGTCCCGAAAGCGGAGAAATCCTGGATGCGGCGAAAGAACTCGCGCAATACTTCGCCGGTCACTCCGCGCGGGCGAGTTTCAAGGCCACCGTCCCGCCGCCTTTTTCGGAATTGCGCCTCGGGAGCCCATAGACGCCGTCATGCCCAAGCTTCATCAAGCGCCGATCAAGAGCCTCCGCCCGACTCAGCTGACGATCGGCTTGATCGAGGTCGAGGCGAAGAAAACGCACCTGGCCGCGTTGTCACCCAAGGATCAACAGGAATTCCTGGAGTCTCATCCCATGCCGGCGGTCATCGGGCCGGGAAAAAACCTCTACATCACCGATCATCATCACCTGGCGCGGGCCGCCCTGGAGGCCGGCGTGACGGACGGATACTTCATGATCGAAGCCGATTTCGGCTCGCATGCGCTGGAGGAATTTTGGGGCAAGATGGATGAGAAAAGCTGGGTGCACCCCTTGGATCAGCATGGAGTGCGGCACCGTTACGAGTTCATTCCGGGTCATTTGAAGCAACTGACCGACGACGTTTACCGTTCGCTCGCGGGATTTGTCCGCGACGCCGGAGGCTACGAGAAAACCCCGACCGCGTTCGCGGAATTCATCTGGGCGGATTTTTTCAGGCGCAACATCGCGCTCGAGGACGTCAGCGCGGATTTTCACGGCGCCGTCCGCTACGCTCAACATCTGGCGCGAAGCCGGCTGGCCAAGGGCATACCCGGATTCAAGGAGTGATTCCCGCCGCACCGGGTGAGGCCGCAGCAGAGCCGCTGAATGAATAAATCTGGCGCCGGTTCGGTGTCGGCGGTTTTTGAAGCCGCGGCGGCGCAATACGCCGAGCAGGATTTTCTGCATGTACCGGCGGATGCCTGCGGTGGCTATTCCGCACGCGCCCTCACCCTGCGTTATGCCGAGGCCCGCGTCCGCGCCGGGGCGATTGCCGCCCGGCTGCGCAAGGCGGGATATGGAACCCGCCACCGGATCGCGGCCGCGCTCGATAATCGCATCGAGTTTTTTCTGCACTTTCTCGCCGTGAATTCGCTCGGCATCAGCATCGTGCCGCTCAATGCGGCGATGAGCGCCCGCGAGCTCAAATTCGTGCTTGAGCACTGTGATGCGGCGCTCGTGCTGGCGCACACGGGCCATGCCGACCACGTGGGCGGCTGCTTGCCGCGGTCCGCTGCGCTGCACGTCGTGAGTGAAGAGGCACGTGCTTTCCCGGCGGCCGCGCGAGCGCCGGCGGCGGCGTCCGGCGAGGCTGCGCTGCTGTACACATCGGGGACGACCGGCGCGCCGAAGGGCTGCATATTGTCGAACGACTACTTCTTGGAGGTCGGCCATCTATACACCGCGCTCGGCGGTTATTGCCGGTTCCTGGCCGGCGACCGGCTCGCCACTCCGCTGCCCGTGACGCACATGAATGCGCTGGCGGTTTCCTTCATGGCGATGCTGATGACCGGAGGCTGCCTGATTCAGCTCGACCGGTTTCATCCGACGACGTGGTGGAAAACGCTGCGAATCAGCCGGGCGACAGTCTTTCACTACCTCGGCGTCATGCCGGCCATGCTCCTCAAGACCCCGCCGGCGCCCGAGGATCCGGTCGGCGGAGCGCTGCGTTTTGGATTCGGCGCCGGAGTCGATCCCCGGCATCACGCGGCTTTCGAGCAGCGATTCGCGGTGCCGCTCATCGAGGCATGGGCGATGACCGAAACCGGAGCGGGGGCGTGGATCACCGCCAACCACGAACCCCGGCATGTGGGGCAGCGCTGCTTCGGCAAGGCACCCAAGGGGTTGGCGTATCGAATCGTCGATGACTCGGGACTCGACGTTGCGCCGGGAGCCGCGGGCGAATTGCTGGTCAGGCAGGACGGCGAGGACCCGCGGCGGGGATTCTTTTCCGGTTACTACCGGGATGAGCGGGCCACGGAACAGGCGTGGGCCGGCGGCTGGTTTCATACCGGCGATTTGGTGCGAATCGATGAGGAGGGGTGCTTTTTCTTCCTCGACCGTTCGAAGAACGTGATCCGCCGCAGCGGCGAGAACATCGCCGCCGTCGAGGTCGAAAGCGCCCTGCAGGCTCATCCCGATGTGCTCGCGGCGGCCGTGTGCCCGGTGCCGGACGAGCTTCGGGGCGAGGAGGTTTTCGCGTTCGTGGTCCTGCGCCCGACCGGCTCGCCCACTCTCGAGAGCGCGACGCGGCTGCAGAGCCACTGCCTGCAGGCGCTCGCTTATTACAAGGCGCCGGCCTATGTTGCCTTCCGCCCGCAATTGCCGCAGACCGCCTCCCAGAAACTTGCTCGAGCCGAGATCCGGGCGCTTGCCGCCCGCGCTCTCGAGGCCGGGGAGGCGTTTGATTTGCGGAATCTCAAGCGGCGCGGGACGGCGGTGCGAGAATAGGCGTGCGGCGCTCGTGCCCGGTTAATATTTTACAGTTGAACTAATTGTCATGCGAAAGACCGGAACGGATCCATTGGTCGCAAGCGGGGATACGCGGGACTATCGGGACGTGGTGCTCACGGCGCCGGTGACGGTGCCGTACGTGCGCTATTCCATCCGCAGCGCGCATTGGTTCGTCGCCCGGGCGCTGTCGCGCCTGCTGCAGGAATCGAGGCTCGACAAATCGGACATCGACGGCCTGAGCGTCGGCAGTTTCATGTTGGCGCCCGACACGGCGATCGGCCTGACGCAGCATCTCGGGGTCACGGCGCGCTGGCTCGATCACATTCCGCTCGGCGGCGCCTGCGGCATCGTCGCGCTGCGCCGCGCGCTGCGTGCCGTGCAGGCGGGGGATGCGCAGGTGGTGGCATGCATCGGCGCCGACACGAACCACGTCGACTCGTTTCGCCAGAGCCTCGGCAGCTTCAGCGTTTTTGCGCGCGATGCGGTATTTCCCTACGGCTCGGGCGGACCGAACGCGAGCTTCGCACTGCTCACCTCCTACTATATGCGCATGTACGGGGCCACCCGCGAGGATTTCGGCAAGATCTGCGTCGCGCAGCGCGACAACGCGCTCGGCTATCCGCATGCGATGTTCAAGAAGAAACTCACCCTGGAGGAGTATTTGAACGCGAGGCCGATCGCAGATCCTATAAGGTTGTTCGATTGCGTCATGCCCTGCGCCGGGGCCGAAGCGTTTCTGGTCATGACCCGACAGCGCGCCGAAGCGCTCGGCCTGCCGTATGCGCGCGTACGTTCGACCTGTGAGCGGCACAATGCATTTCCGGACGACCCGATTCAGACCCGCGGCGGGTGGGTTCTCGATCGCGAGCATTTGTACGGCGCCGCCGCCGTGGAGCCGTCCGATATCGACTTCGTGGAAACCTACGACGACTATCCGGTGATGACGGTCATTCAAATCGAGGATCTGGGCTTTTGCGGGAAGGGGGAGGGGCCCGGGTTCATCCGCCGCCACACCTTCACCACCGACGGCACCTTTCCGATGAACACCAGTGGCGGGCAGCTTTCAGCGGGCCAGGCCGGCTGTGCAGCCGGATTCCTCGGTTTGGTCGAATCCATCCGGCAGCTCACCGACCGCAACCTGGCGCGCGCCGTGCCGGATGCGCGCCTCGGGCTCGCGGTCGGTTTCGGCATGATCACCTACGATCGGGGCCTGTGTTCGGGCGCGGCCATTCTCGGGCGGGCCGACACATGATCGAGCCGCTCCGCAGGCCCAAGCGCAAGAACCCGATTCTGCGCACTCGACTGCCGCTGCTGCCCCCGTGGGCCCGGTCGCGAGCGGCGCTCGGGCTTACCGCCGCCGCCGCTCTCGGGCGCTTCGAATTGCAGGTCTGCACTCATTGCGGCGCAGTTCAGTATCCGCCTCGCGAGGCGTGCCATCGCTGCCTGTCGGATGGGCTCAGGTGGCGCGAACAGCCGGGGTCCGGTGAATTGATTTCCTCGACGACCCTATACCACAGCCACGATCCGTTCTTCCGCGAGCGGGTGCCGTGGCGCTTGGGGATGGTGTGCCTCGATGCGGGACCCACGGTGGTCGCGCACCTGCATGCCGGATGCGCGGCTGCTCCCTGCCGCGTGCGCGTCGACGCCCGACTCGATAAGTCCGGCCAGGGGGTATTGCTGGCCTTTCCCATCCATGAGGTGCCCAATATGGCGGATGATTTGGAACTGCGTGAAATGACCTGTGATCCAAAATTCCGCAAAGTGCTGGTGACCGACGGCAAGACCGCGGTCGGCCAGGCGGTGGTGCGTGCCCTCATCGCGGCCGGGGCGGATTTGGTGTGGGTGGGTTACGCCGAGCCCTGGAAGAGATTTCCGGGTTTCGAGCAAATCGAGGCGCTGCCGCAGGTCACCCTGTTGCCGCTCGACTTGACCGACTCGCGATCGGTGAAACAAATCGCCGCCGAGATAGGCGGCCGGGTCGACATACTGATCAACACCGCGGAGATCCATCGCGCCCACGGCATCGCTTCGCGCAGCGGCATTGAGGTCGCTCGCGCCGAGATGGATGTCAATTACTTCGGCCTGCTGCGCCTCGCGCAGGAATTCGGACCGGCGATGCGCGGGCGGGGCGCGGACGGCCAGTCGAGCGCAACCGCCTGGGTGAACCTGCTGTCGATTTACGCGCTCAGCAATTATCCGCCGCATGGCACGTTCTCGGCATCGAAGGCCGCGGCGCTCTCGCTCGCGCAATGTCTGCGCGCCGAGATGCGGGCCGGCGGGGTGCGGGTCATCAACGCGTTTCCGGGGCCGATCGACGATGAGTGGAACCAAATGCTGCCGCCGCCCAAGCTCGGGCCCGACGCCTTGGCAAATGCTCTGGTCGCGGCGCTCAGGGACGGAGTCGAGGATATCTACCCCGGCGACGTGGCGCAGGAGTGGTTCGCGCGCTGGCGGGAGAATCCGAAGATTCTGGAGCGTGAGGTGAGCACATGAGCGCGAAGCGCACGGCCGCGAATTCGCTCGAGTCCCTGGCCGCCGATCTGGTGTCCGGGCGGATCCGGGTTGTCGATCTGACGCAAACGTTGGCGCCGGAGTTTCCGCAGATTGCGCTGCCGCCGGAATTCGGCCAGTGCTGGCCGTTTCGGATCGAGGAGGTGTCGCGCTACGATGAGCGCGGTCCGGCCTGGTACTGGAACAATTTCTCCTGCGGTGAGCATACCGGTACCCATTTCGACGCCCCCATCCACTGGGTGTCGGGACGGGATCTGCCCAACAACGCGACCGACACCGTGCCGGTGCAGCATCTGATCGGCGCCGCGTGCGTCATCGACTGCTCGGCGCAGGCGAGCGCCGACCCGGATTTCCTGCTGACCGCGGATCATGTGCGGCGATGGGAAGCCGTGCACGGCCGTATCCCTGCGAGGGCCTGGGTGCTGATGCGCACCGACTGGTCGAAGCGAGCCGATCCCATCGCCTATCAGAACTACGATGAGACCGGTCAGCACACGCCGGGTCCCGCCGTCGACGCCGTGCGGTTTCTCATCGACGAGCGGGACGTCACCGGTTTCGGCTCCGAGTCGATCGGCACCGACGCCGGACAGGGCTACCACCTCAAGCCGCCGTATCCGTGTCACTACTTCATGCACGGCTCCGGCCGATACGGGCTGCAGTGCCTGACGAACCTCGATCAACTTCCGCCGACCGGCGCCGTCATCCTTTGTGCCCCGCTCAAGATCAAAAACGGCTCCGGCAGCCCCATTCGCGCGCTGGCGCTGGTGCCGGGAGCTTGAAATCGTGGCCGAACGCTCATTCGCGCAGGAGGTCCTGAAACTTCGCATCGGCGAGGGCGAGGAATTTCGCGGCGAGGGAATTCTCGCGGTCACCAAGGCGCTGTTGCAGTCCGGAGTGGGTTACGTCGGCGGATATCAAGGCGCGCCGATCTCGCACCTGATGGACGTTCTGTCGGATGCTCAGGACGTGCTGCGCGAATTGGGCGTGCACTTCGAGGCGAGCGCATCCGAGGCCGCCGCCGCCGCGATGCTCGCCGCCTCGGTGAACTATCCGATTCGCGGCGCCGTTACCTGGAAGTCGACGGTCGGCACGAACGTGGCGTCCGACGCGCTCGCCAATGTGGCCTCGGGCGGCGTCACCGGCGGCGCGCTGATCATCATCGGGGAGGATTACGGCGAAGGTTCCTCGATCATGCAGGAGCGCTCGCATGCATTCGCGATGAAGTCGCAGATCTGGCTGCTCGATCCGCGCCCCAATCTGGACAGCATCGTGCGCATGGTCGAGCAGGGATTCGAGCTGTCCGAGGCCTCGAACACCCCGGTGATGCTCGAATTGCGCGTTCGCGCCTGTCATGTGTACGGCCGCTTTCGAGCGAAGGGCAACCGCCCACCCCCTTTCACACTGCAGGATGCGCTCGATGCGCCGGTGCGCGATGTCGCGCGGATCGTTCTTCCCCCCGCCAGTTTCGAGCACGAACGGGAGAAGATCCACAAGCGTTGGCCGGCAGCGCTCGCCTACATTCGCGAGCACCGCATGAACGAGTTCGTGGATGGGCGCCGCGGCGATGTGGGCATCATCGTGCAGGGCGGTCTGTACAACACGCTGCTGCGGGCCCTCGAACTCAACGGCGTCGCGGATTCGTGCGGCAATACCGATCTGCCGCTCTACGTCCTCAACGTCACCTATCCATTGCTTGATGACGAAATTGTGCGCTTCTGCGCGGGCAAGACCGCGGTGTTGATCGTCGAGGAAGGGCAGCCCGAGTTCATCGAGCAGAATCTCCATATGATCCTGCGCAAGGCCGACTCGCCGACGAGAGTGGTGGGCAAGGAACTGCTGCCCCGAGCGGGCGAATACACCGGACAGATCCTCGAAAAAGGCCTCGACGTGTTCTTGCGGCGATACGCACCCGCCGTGTTCGATGAGTCCGCTCCCCGCGCGAGCGGCGGCCCGCGCCTCTCGCGCAGGGCGTTGCGCGAACCGTCCAAGGAAGTTCAGGCGCTTCAGGCGATAGTGCCGGTCCGGCCGGCGGGCTTTTGCACCGGCTGTCCGGAACGGCCCATTTTCACCGCCATGAAGCTGCTGCAGCGGGAGCTTGGACCCCTGCACATCAGCTGCGATATCGGCTGCCACTTATTTTCGATCCTGCCGCCGTTCAATCTCGGCAATACCACGATGGGTTACGGCTTGGGGGCCGCCGGCGCCGCGGCCTTCAATTCGCCGCGCGGCAAACGCGCCATCGCGGTGATGGGTGATGGCGGCTTTTGGCACAACGGACTGACCTCGGGCGTGGGCAATGCGGTGTTCAACCAGACCGACAATGTCCTCGTGATCGTCGACAACGGCTATGCGGCGGCCACCGGCGGTCAGGACATTCTGTCCTCGCGCGCCGATAACCGCACCAAGAGCACCAAGCACCCCATAGCGGCGGCGGTGCAGGGCGTTGGCGTCAAGTGGCTGCGCCTGATCGACCGCACCTATGATTTGAAGCGCATGCTCGATACGTTGCGCGAGGCGATGACGACGGCCGAAAAGGGTCCGAAGGTCATCGTGGCCGCCTCCGAGTGCATGCTCAACCGGCAGCGGCGCGAACGTCCGCAGCAGAATCGTGCGATCGCGGGCGGCGCGCGAGTGGTGCGTGAACGGTTCGGTGTCGATGCCGACACCTGTACCGGCGATCACTCGTGCATCCGCTTATCAGGCTGTCCGTCGCTGACCATTCGTCCGAACCCGGATCCCTTGCGCCAGGACCCGGTGGCTCACGTCGACAATTCCTGCGTGGGCTGCGGGCTGTGCGGTGAAGTTGCGCATGCGGCGGTGCTCTGTCCCTCCTTCTACCGCGCCCAGCTCGTGTTCAATCCCACTCGTTGGGATAGGGGGCTCTCGGCATTCCGCGCTGCGATCATCGGATTCCTGCAACGCATGGCCGATGCGCGGCGCGCACATCATGAGTACTGAGCGGCCCCTTTCCATTGCCATTGCCGCCCTCGGGGGACAGGGCGGCGGGGTGCTGGCGGACTGGATCGTCGCGGTCGCGGAGCGCTGCGGTTGGCTGGTGCAGTCCACATCGGTGCCGGGAGTGGCGCAGCGCACCGGGACGACGGTGTATTACCTGGAGATGTGTCCCGGACCCACCGGTCCGGCAAAGGAGCCGATTTTCGCGCTCATGCCCGTGCCCGGCGACGTGGATGTGGTCATCGGGGCGGAACTCATGGAAGCGGGACGCGCGGTGTTGCGCGGATTCGTGACTCCGGATCGAACCACGCTGGTGGCATCCAGCCACCGGGTCTACGGCATCACGGAAAAATCGGCGCTCGGCGACGGCATCGCCGAGGCGAATGCCGTGCTTGCGGCGCTGCGCGGTGAATCGCGCCGCCTCGTGTGTTTCGACATGGAAGCCGCCTGTGCCCGATCGGGCAGCCTCATCAGTTCCGTGCTGTTCGGCGCATTAGCCGCCTCCGGCGCGCTGCCGTTTCCGCGCGATGCGTACGAGCAGGCGATTTGCGCCGGCGCGGTCGCCGTGCCGGCGAATCTCGCGGGTTTCGCCGCCGGTTTCGAATTGGCGCTCAAGAGCGCTCCGGTGACCGGACTCATCCCGCCGGGTCCGGCGCCGAAAAGCGACGCCGGCAGGCGGCTCGAGGCTCAAGTGCGCACGACATTCCCGGCGCACCTGCACGGGATCATGGTCGAGGGAATTCGCCGCCTGATGGATTATCAGGACGGCGCCTATGCGGAATTTTATCTGCGCCGCTTGAACGATGTCTTGCAATGGGATGGCGGGGCCGGGGGCATGGCGCGGGGATTCGCGCTCACCGCAGCCGTGGCACGGCATCTCGCGCTCTGGATGTCGTACGAGGACACGATTCGCGTGGCCGATCTGAAAACCCGCCGCAGCCGCTTCGAGCGCCTTCGTCATGATGCGGGTGCCGAGCCGGGGCAGATTGTCCAGGTGAACGAATACATGCATCCGCGCTTCCAGGAATTTTGCGACATTCTGCCCGCGCACATGGGGCGCCGGCTTGCCTCGAGCCGGCGCGCGGGGCGGCTGTTGTCGCCGCTGTTCGGGCGCGGCCGCCACATCAACACCTCGAAATTGGCCGGTTTCACCGCCCTTTACTTGCTGGCCAAACTGCGCCGCTGGCGCCGCGGAACTCTGCGCTATCAAGTGGAGCAAGTGCGGATCGATGACTGGCTTGCGCGGATTCGGATGGGTACGGCCGAATATGATCTCGCGACGGAAATCGCGCAGTGCCAGCGGCTCATCAAGGGGTACGGTGACACCCACGAACGGGGTCTTTCCCGATTCGCAGCCATCATGCGGTTCATCGATCGAGCGCAAGGCGGCGCCGGGCTTGCGGCGTGCGTGCGCCGGCTGCGCTCGGCGGCGCTGGCCGATGAGGACGGTCGAGCACTCGACTCGGCGCTGCGCGAGCTCTCATCGCCGCACGGGCTCGCGGCCTAGACCGGATGCGATTCGATCGAGTGCCGCAGATTGGTGAGCAGACGCATCAGCTCTTCGCATTGGGCGCCCGACAGATCGGCGAACATCTCATCCACCCACCGCTCATGCGCCGCCGCCATGGCTGAAAACGCCTCGCGACCCTTGCGGGTTAGGCGCACCGTGGCGGAGCGGCGATCCTCCTGATCCACCGTGCGCGTCACCAGGCCATCCTCGATCAGCCGCGCGACCACCCCGGTGACGTTGCCGTTCGAGACCATGAGGGACTCGGAGAGCTCCGACATCTTGAGGCCTTGAGCGCGGCGTTCGAGTGCAGCCAGCACGTCGAAGCGCGGCAGGGTGGTTTTGAAATCGGCGTCGAGCCGTGCACGGAGCCTTTTTTCCACGATCATGGAGCAGCTCAGCAGCTTGAGCCAGAGGCGCAGGGAATGCTTCGAATGGGGTGCACCACCGAGCCTGTCGGAAAATGTCGAGCTGCCGGCGCTGGCCATGAATTGCTCCCGCCGCGGTGTTGGAACGAGTCACAATACTAATACTTGACACTTAAAATATCCATCTCATACTAGGACTGCGGTTGGGGGCGCATCTCATGAAACGCATCGTCTGTCTCGGCGGCGGCCCCGCGGGCCTTTATTCCGCCATTTTGTTCAAAAAATCGCTCCCCAACGCCAAGATCGAGGTCTACGAGCGCAATCGGCCGGATGACACCTTCGGCTGGGGCGTGGTGTTCTCCGACAAGACCATGGCGGGGTTTCGCGATGCGGACGGCGAGTCGCACGATGCCATCGTCGGCGGCTTTTATCATTGGGACGACATCGAGGTGCATTTCCGCGGCCAATCGATCCGCAGCGGCGGCCACGGCTTTTGCGGCATCTCGCGCAAGCGGCTGCTGAACATTTTTCAGGAGCGTGCCGACGCGCTCGGCGTCGAGCAGTTCTTTCAACACGAGATCGATTCCAAGGCGGAATTTGGCGATGCGGATCTGATTGTGGCGGCCGACGGCGTCAACAGCGTGCAGCGCGGCAGGTATGCGGATGTCTTCAGGCCGCACATCGACGTTCGCAAGTGCCGCTTTATCTGGCTCGGCACCGAACAGAAATTCCCGGCGTTCACTTTTGCCTTTGAAAGCACCGAGCACGGCTGGTTTCAGATACACGCCTATCAATTCAGTCCGGATCTCTCGACGGTGATCGTCGAGACCCGCGAGGAGTGCTGGAAGGCCCATGGACTCGATCGGTTCACCGCGCAGCAATCCATCGAATTTTGCCAGCAGTTGTTCGGCAAATATCTGGGCGGCCATCCTCTGATGAGCAATGCGCGGCACCTACGGGGTTCGGCTTGGCTCAACTTCAACCGGGTTCTGTGCGAGCGCTGGCATCATCGCAATCTGGTGCTCATCGGAGATGCGGCGCACACCGCGCATTTCAGCATCGGTTCGGGCACCAAGCTCGCCATGGAGGATGCGATGTCGCTGGTGAAGCAGGTGACTACCGCCGCCGACGCCGGTGCCGGCCTCGAGCGCTATCGGGCGGAACGCAATCTCGAGGCGCTCAAACTGCAGAGCGCGGCGCGCAATCGCATGGAATGGTTCGAAAACGTCGCGCGTTACACCCATCTCGAGCCGCAGCAGTTCGCCTACAGCTTGCTCACCGCGAGCCAGCGCATCGGCCACGCCAATCTGCAGCTGCGGGATCCCCGGTATGTCGACATCGTCGAACGCGATCTCGCGCGGCGCAACGGGCTCACCGAACCTCGTCCACCGATGTTTCTGCCGCTGCGTTTGGGGTCCCTCGAGCTCGTCAACCGGGTGGTCGTCTCCCCGATGGCCCAGTATTCGGCGCAGGACGGTCTGCCGGGGGACTGGCATCTGATGCATTACGGCGCCCGTGCAACCGGCGGTGCGGGATTGCTCGTCACGGAAATGACCTGCGTCGCCGCCGACGCACGCATCACGCCGGGCTGCACCGGGATGTGGAACGAAGCGCAACGGGTCGGCTGGAAGCGAATTGTCGATTTCGTGCACCGTCACTCGCCCGCCAAGATCGCCCTGCAGCTCGGCCATGCCGGACGCAAGGGTTCCACCCAGCTCGGGTGGCACGAGATAGACCACCCGCTGCCTGCGGAGAACTGGCCGCTCATCTCGGCGTCCGCCGTGCCATACCTTGATGGCCTCAGTCAGACGCCGCGCGCGATGACGGCGGAGGACTTCGCGCGGATTTCGGCGCAATTCGTGCGCGCCGCGCAGCTCGGTGCCGAGGCCGAGTTCGACATGCTCGAGCTGCACATGGCACATGGCTACCTGCTCGCCAGCTTTCTCTCGCCGCTCACCAATCGGCGCAGCGACGACTATGGCGGGCCGGTCGAGAACCGCCTGCGGTATCCTCTTGAAGTGCTGGGGGCCGTGCGTGCGGCGTGGCCCTCCGATAAGCCCTTGTCGGTGCGCATCTCCGCGACGGATTGGGCGCCGGGCGGACTGGAGGAAGCCGATCTGATCGCGATCGCGACCGCGTTCAAGCAAGCCGGGGTCACCGTGATCAGCGTCTCGAGCGGGCAGACCGTGGCGGATCAGCGGCCGGTGTACGGCAGGATGTGGCAGACACCGTATGCGGACATGATCCGCAACGTGGTCGGTATCCCCACCATCGCGGTGGGCAATATTTTTGAACCCGATCACGTCAATACCATTGTCGGCGCAGGACGGGCGGATCTTTGCGCCATCGCCCGGCCGCATCTCGCGGATCCGGCGTGGACTTTGCACGCGGCTGCCGGACAACGCTATGCCGCGCAATGGTGGCCGCTTCCGTACCTCGCCGGCAAGAGCCAGTTGGAGCACAACATCGAGCGCGCCGCGCTGGGCGCCCCCTGATGGATGCGCCGCTGCATGGGCGTCATGCGCTGGTGACCGGCGCGGGCCGCGGCATCGGTGCGGCGATCGCCGCGCGGTTGCTCGCGGAGGGAGCGCGGGTGACGCTGCTGTCGCGCACGCAAAGCCAATTGGACCAGGTGGCCGCCGCGCTCGGCAGCAGGGCGCGGACCGCTTGCGCGGATATCACCGATTTGCATGCGACGCGACGCGTGTTTGAGCAGGCGGCGCTCGCCTTCGGTCCGGTCGACGTGCTGATCAACAATGCGGGCCGCGCACAAAGCGCTCCCACGCTGCGGGCACCCGAGGAGCTTTGGCACACCATGCTCGCGGTCAACCTCACCGGAACCTATTACGGCATTCGCGCCGTGCTGCCCGGCATGCTCGAACGCAATTTCGGCCGCATCGTCAATGTGGCCAGCACCGCGGGCGTTCGCGGCTATCCTTATGTGGCGGCTTATTGCGCGGCGAAGCACGGCGTCATCGGGCTCACGCGGGCGCTTGCCCTCGAGGTCGCCCGGCAAAACATCACGGTGAATGCGGTATGTCCGGGGTACACCGACACCGACCTGGTGCGAGAATCGATCGCCAACATCGAGCGCGCCACGGGCCGAACCGCCGAGCAGGCACGCGCGGCGCTCGCCAAGGCCAATCCGCAGGGCCGATTCGTGCAACCGCAGGAAGTCGCCAATGCGGTCGCATGGCTGTGCCTTCCGGGCTCCGAAGCCATCACCGGTCAAAGCATCGCGGTCGCCGGCGGCGAGGTGATGTAGCCAATGAGAGGAGGATCCATGCCCACGCCAACGCTCTCGACTCATGCGGCCGTTCATTTTCGCTGGCACGTGGCCGATCGCGTCGGCTTCATCGAGCTCAATCGCCCCGAGCGCAAGAATCCGCTCACGTTCGCCTCGTACGCCGAATTGCGCGACCTGTTTCGAGCGCTGGCGTACGAACGCGAGGTGCGCGCGATTGTGCTCTCGGGAGCGGGAGGAAATTTCTGCTCCGGCGGGGACGTGCACGACATCATCGGACCGCTGACCGAAATGGCGATGCCTGAGGTCTTGGATTTCACGCGCATGACCGGCGATCTGGTGCGTGCAATCCGGGCCTGCCCACAGATCGTCATCGCCGCGGTGGACGGGGCGTGCGCGGGCGCCGGAGCGATTCTCGCAATGGCCTCCGACATCCGCTTGGGAACGGAAGCGGCGCGCACCGCGTTTCTGTTCACGCGCGTCGGGCTCGCCGGTTGCGACATGGGCGCATGCGCCATCCTGCCGCGGTTGATCGGCCAGGGCCGGGCGGCCGAATTGCTCATCACCGGCCGCGCGATGACGGCCGAAGAAGGGCTGGCCTGGGGTTTCTATAGCCGCCTGCATGCGCCGGAAAAGCTGCTCGCGGCGGCCGGGGCGCTCGCCGTCGAGTGCGCCGCGGGCCCCACTTTTGCGCACGCGATGACCAAGAACATGCTCAATCAGGAATGGAACATGAGCGTCGACCAGGCGCTCGAAGCGGAGGCTCAGGCCCAGGCGATCTGCATGCGGAGCGAGGACTTCAAGCGGGCGTTTGAGGCCTTTGCGGCGCGCGACAAACCGAAATTCGCCGGCCGATGAAACCCGGAACCCGATTTCACGACGAGCTGCTGGCGCTGCCTTTCTTCGACGCTGCGCATCGGTCGCTCGCGGCCCGGGTTTACGCGTGGGCCGCCGGCGCGCTGGATGCCTCGCGTCGCGATGATGCGCAGGACGCTGTCGACGCCCGATGCCGGGATCTGGTCGCGCAATTGGGCGCGGCCGGCTTCAGCCGCTACTGCGTGCGGCAGGAGTTCGGGGGCGCGCTGCCGGACTTCGACGCACGGGCCATTTGCCTCATTCGCGAAACGCTCGCCTATCACGACGGACTGGCCGATTTCGCGTTCGCGATGCAGGGGCTCGGGAGCGGCGCGATCTCGCTCGCCGGCGGCGCATCCCTGCAGGCGCATTACCTGCCGCTGATCGCGCGGGGAGAGGCGATTGCCGCCTTCGCGCTGTCCGAGCCGCAGGCCGGATCGGATGTCGCGGCGATGACCTGCCGCGCCGAGCGCGAGGGGGATCACTATGTGATCGAGGGCGCGAAGACGTGGATTTCGAACGGCGGGATTGCCGATTTCTACTGCGTTTTTGCGCGCACCGCACCGGCCCAGGTGCGCGCCGACGGGACCACCGCTGCGGACGGCATCAGCGCCTTCGTGGTCGAGGCCTCCGATGCCGGGTTTTTCATCGAGCGGCGCATCGAAGTCAACGCGCCGCATCCGCTGGCGGAGCTCGCCTTCAAGGGCTGCCGAATTCCCGCGAGCCGTTTGATCGGGGCGGAGGGAGAGGGCTTCAAGATTGCGATGCGCACCCTCGACGTGTTTCGAGCCTCGGTCGCGGCCGCGGCGACCGGGTTCGCGCGCCGCGCCTTCGACGAGGCGCTCACCCATGCACGCGGGCGCCGGATGTTCGGCAAAGTACTTGCGGATTTTCAGCTGACGCAGGCGGCATTGGCGGATATGGCCACCGCAATCGATGCCGCCGCGTTGTTGACCTATCGTGCGGCCTGGCTGCGCGACACGGGGCAGGCGGTGACGCTGGCGGCGGCGATGGCCAAATTGGCGGCCACCGAGTCCGCGCAATCCGTCATCGATCGCGCGCTGCAAATGTTCGGCGGCCTAGGCGTCGAGCGTGGTCAGCCGGTGGAGCGGCTGTATCGCGAGATACGGAGCCTGCGGATCTACGAGGGCGCCACCGAGGTGCAAAAGCTCATCATTGGACGAGAGGTTTTACGTTGAATCACAAAATACTGCAGCCGATGGAATGGGCGCGGCCCAAGGGATATTCGAACGGCATCGCGGCGCGCGGAACCCAGATTTTCATCGCCGGCCAGGTCGGATGGGATGCGGAACAGAAATTCGCACGCTCGGATCTCGCCTCGCAGGTGCGCACCGCATTGGAGAACGTGATCCGCGTACTGGCCGAAGCCGGCGGACGCCCGGAGCACATCGTGCGCCTGACGTGGTATCTGACCAGCCGCCGTGATTATCTCGATGAATTGCCGGCAATCGGCGAGGCTTACAGGGCCGTCATGGGGCGTCATTATCCGGCGATGTCCGTGGTTGAGGTGTCCTCGCTCATCGAGGCGGATGCGAAGGTCGAGATCGAAGCGACCGCCGTGGTGCCGGGCGGCTGATTCGCGCGGGAGGCTAGTCATGAGCACGTGGAGACCACCGGAGCGCATTCGCCACGACGCGCAGCCGGGCCGCTGGCCGAGCGCCGCCGAGGCCGCCCGCTCGCGCCTTTTTGCTCCCGTGCAGGTCGGCGCATCGCAATTGAGCCAGCGAACCTGGGTCCCCGCCATGGTTCCATGGCGGGCGAGCGAGGATGGTTTGGTCACGCCCAGCGTGCTTGCCTGGTACGAAAGATTTGCGCGCGGGCGTCCGGGCGCCATTGTGGTCGAGGCCACCGGCATTCGCGATGTGGCGAGCGGGCCCTTGCTGCGGATAGGCGAGGCAAGGTTCATCGCCGGGCTCAACCAACTGGTCGAGACCGTGCGGCGGGCGAGTGCCGGCGAGACGCGCCTCTTCATTCAGCTCATCGATTTCCTTTCCATTCGCAGGCGGCCCGACGCGCAGAAATACTTCGAGCGGTTTTTGACGATCACCCCGCAGCATCGGCGGGCGCTCGACATGCCGGATGCGACCGATGGCGAGGTGCGGACCCGGCTCGCGGCACTCGATGCGGGCGAACTCGCGGATGTGCTCGGCGCACGCGAACTCGAAGCGCTGCGCATGGGTGCCCGCGAGCGCGTCACCGACACCGATCTTGCGCACATCGCGGCCTTGCCGCAGGTTTTGCCCGAACTGTTTTCAAACGCTGCCGCGCGCGCTCGCGAAGCGGGCTTTGACGGCGTCGAGCTGCATTACGCGCACGCCTATACGATGGCCTCGTTCCTGTCGGCGACCAATACTCGAAGCGACGGCTACGGGGGCGTTCGCGAGCATCGGGTGCGCCTGCCGCTCGAGGTATTGGCCCACGTGCGCGCTCGGACGGGCGGTGAATTCGTGGTCGGCGCGCGGATTCTGTCCGATGAATGCATTTCCGGCGGCTCGACCGTGACCGATGCGGAATTTATTGCCGGCGCGCTGGCGGCGCACGGGGCCGATTTTATTTCCTTGTCGCGCGGCGGCAAGTTCGACGACGCGCAGCAGCCGAAGGTCGGCGCGGCAGCCTATCCCTACACCGGGCAAAGCGGATACGAGTGCATGCCGAGCTACTACTCGGATGCGCAAGGGCCGTTCGGGCGCAACCTCGGGGCATCCGCGCGCATTCGATCCCAGGTGCGGGCGGCGGGCCATCAGACGCCCATCGTCGTGACGGGGGGGATTCATAATTTTCACCAAGCGGAGTCCGCCCTGGCCGAGGGTGCAGGCGACATCGTCGGCTTCGCACGCCAGGCGCTTGCGGATCCCGATTGGTTTCTCAAGGTTCGGACCGGCAGGGGGGATGCGGTGCGGCTCTGCAAGTACACCAATTACTGCGAAGCGCTCGATCAGCGCCACCGGGAGGTGACCTGTGAGCTGTGGGATCGCGAGGGATTGGACGAAATCGGCGTTGCACGCTCGGCGGACGGCAAACGCCGGCTGGTTGCGCCCGAGTGGCTGCCCTAGATGGCTGCGAATCCGCTGCATTGTGCGCTAGAGTTGCCGCTGGCGGCGGGGTACGGCGCGCACGCCGCATTATGGAGATTGCAGTGACGAAGTATCGCGATAATCCGGGTGCCATTCGTTCACTGGTGCGCGGCGGGGAAGTTCACCGCGACGTGTACCTGAGTCCGGAGCTGTTCGATCTCGAGATGGAGCGGCTTTGGCACCGCGCGTGGATTTACGTGGGCCATGATTCGCAAGTTCCGAAGACGGGTGATTACCACACCGCCGAAATCGCGGGCCAGCCGCTGGTGATGATCAGAGGGCCGGACGGCGAGGTCCGCGTTCTGTATAACCGCTGCGCTCATAAGGGCGCGAAGATCGTCAGCGCCGCCTCGGGCAATTGTCCGGGCGTGCTGCGTTGTCCCTATCACGGGTGGACGTACCGGCTCGATGGGACGCTGCGAACGATGCCGCTCAAAGGCGGTTATGCCGGCACCGGCTTTGCCGAATCGGCGGCGGCTCGCGGACTCACCCCCGTTGCCGGGGTGGCGATCCATCGCGGCTTCGTGTTTGTCCGCTTGAGCCGCGGCGGCGCCGAATTTGCGGAGTATTTCGGAGACTCCCTGTCCTCGATCGACAACATGGCGGACCGCTCGCCGGTGGGCCGCCTCGAAGTCGTCGGCGGCACACTGCGCTACCTGCACGACTGCAATTGGAAGATGTTCGTCGAGAATCTCAACGACACCATGCATCCCATGGTGGCGCATGAGTCCTCGGCCGGAACGGCCCGGGATTTATGGAAGGATCAGCCGCCCGACGCGCCGAAGCCGATGGTCATCGAGCAATTCCTGCCGTTCGTGTCGAACTACGAGTTCTTCGACAACATGGGAGTCAAGATCTACGAAAACGGCCACAGCTACACGGGCGTGCATTTTTCGATTCATTCCAAGTACTCGAGCGTGCCCGAGTACGAGACGCAAATGGATGCGGCGTACGGCGCGGAGCGCGCGCGCGCGATTCTCGGCGAAATTCGCCACAATACCGTGTACTACCCCAGCCTCACGGTCAAAGGAGCCATACAGACCATTCGGGTCGTCCGGCCGATCGCCGCAGACCGCACGCTCATCGAGAGCTTTACGCTGCGGCTGGTGGGAGCCCCGGAATCGCTTCTGGAGCGCAGCGTGATGTACAACAGGATCATCAATGCGCCGACATCGGTGGTCGGCCATGATGATCTGCACTGCTATCGCGCCATGCAAGAGGGTCTTGCGGCGGAAGGGAACGTATGGGTCAACCTGCACCGCAATTTCTCGAGCCGGGACGAAGAGCGCGGCGTTGCCGGCACCTTCAACGGTACGAGCGAGATTTCGGTGCGTGGTCAGTTTCGCGCATGGCTCGCGGCGATGGCGCCGGATGGCGGGGCGTCGTGATGGCTGCCGTGGCCGAGGACAGCGCATTGATCGAGTTCGTGTACGCGGAGGCGCGGCTCATCGACGAGAAGCGGCTCGAGGAATGGTACGAGCTCTTCACCGATGACGGGCGCTATTGGATGCCGCTCACGCGGGGGCAGCCAAACGGACTGACCGAGAATTCGCTCCTCTTCGAAGACAAGCTGCTGTTGAAGGTGCGAATAGCGCGGCTGCGAAATCCGCACGCCTACTCGCAGGCCAGCCCCAGCTGGTGCCAGCACGTTCTGCAGGCGCCCACCATCGAGGACCGGGGGGAGGGCACCGGGGTCGCGGTGACGCGCACCGCGTTCCTGTACGTCGAGAGCCAACGGGATCATCAGGAGGTTTACGCCGGCATCGTGTGGCATCACTTGAGGCGAGCCGGCGACCGGCTGGCCTTGATGCTCAAGAAGGTCGAGCTGCTCAACTGCGAAGCCGCATTGCCTTCGCTGCAGCTCTTTCCATGAAGCGCGTTGTGCTCACCGGCGCAAGCTCCGGGATCGGATTGGCGAGTGCGGAGGCCTTTCTCGACGAGGGGTACGAGGTGATCAGCATCGCCCGGCGACCCTGTCCGCTGCGCTCGGCCAGGGTTCGCTCGATTACGGTGGACTTGATGGATGCCGAAGCAACCCGCGCCGCCGCAATCGCACTCGCCGCCGAAGCGCCGGCAACCACGATCGTTCATTGCGCGGGCGCCATCCGGGAAAAACCGATCGAGGAGACGAGCATTGCGGATCTCGCGGCGCTCGCCAATCTGCACCTGGCGGGCGCGTTATCGCTGGTTCAGGCGAATTTGCCGGCGATGCAACAGGCTCACTATGGCCGCATTGTGTTGATTTCCAGCCGCGCGGTACTGGGGCTCGCGAAGCGAACCGCGTATGCATCGACGAAGGCCGGGATGCTGGGTCTCGGGCGCACTTGGGCGCTGGAACTCGCGCCTCATGGCGTGACCGTCAACATGGTCGCGCCCGGACCCATCGCCGAGACCGAAATGTTCGAGGAAATCATCCCGCCGGGCAGTCCCAAAATGAGCGCGGCGGCGCGTCAAATACCCGCAGGGCGCTTCGGCACACCCGCCGATGTCGCGCGCGCGATCATGTTTTTCGCGCACCCGCAGGCCTCGTACGTCACCGGGCAGACGCTGTTCGTGTGCGGCGGAACCTCTGTCGGCAGCATCGTGTATTGAGGAGAGTCCTATGAGCAATGCCCAGAACCCTTTCGTTTGGTACGAATTCATGAGTTCGGACGTGGCCGCGGCCAAGTCCTTTTACGGCGCGGTGGTGGGATGGACATTCGAGGATGTGCCGATGACGGGGATGACGTACACCCTGCTGCGCGCCGGTGAGCGGCAGATCGGCGGAATGATGCCGATACCGAAGCATCTGCGCGATGCGGGACTGAGACCCTGCTGGGCGGCACACGTGGGCGTGCACGATGTCGACGTGGCTGCCGCCAAAGTGCGGCAGCTGGGCGGCAAGGTTCATCGCGAGCCCACCGACATTCCCAATGTCGGCCGTTTCGCGGCAGTGTCCGATCGGCAGGGCGCGCATTTTTTGATGTTCAAGCCTTCCAAACCGGGCGAGCGCTCTTTTTCGCGTGCGCCGGGAGATATCGGATGGCACGAATTGCACACCACCGATTGGGCGGATGCATTCGAGTTCTACAGTGAGATGTTCGGTTGGGCGAAGGGCGACCCCTTCGACATGGGGCCCATGGGCACCTATCAGCTGTTCACGATTGGGGGTACGCCGGTCGGCGGCATGTTCAATAGTCCGGCGGCGCAGGGTGGGTGCTTCTGGCTTTACTATTTCAACGTCGAGGACATCGGCGCCGCGGCCCGGCGCACCAGCGGCAGCGGCGGCAAGATCATGCACGGTCCGCAGCAAGTGCCGGGCGGCGGTTGGATCGTGCAGGCGTCGGATCCCGAGGGCGCGGCATTCGCGCTGTTCGCTCCGCGCTAGCTTGCACGGCGCGCCCGACCTGATAGGATTGCCGCCCCTCGCGATCGCGAAGGGGGTAGGCACGGGGCATGGCGCAGTCTGGTAGCGCATCTGCTTTGGGAGCAGAGGGTCGGGGGTTCGAATCCCTCTGCCCCGACCAATTTCACTAGGTCCTAACCGGGGACATGGTACCCATTTTCTTCCGGAGACATGGGCCGCCGTCACCGCCTTTGATGGCATTATTTTCGCAAAGTCCTATATAATCCGCGCGCATTCCCGACTTCGGTGTGCTTTGAGACCCGAGCACCGTCCTGCGAAATACGTTTGGCGCGATAAGTTCTTGTTTTTAAAAGCGCCCGTAGCTCAATCGGATAGAGCACCGGCCTTCTAAGCCGGCGGTTGCAGGTTCGATTCCTGCCGGGCGCGCCACCTTAAAGTCGGGTGTTCGACGATGGTGGACGTAGCTCAGTTGGTAGAGCCCCGGATTGTGATTCCGGCCGTCGCGGGTTCGAGTCCCGTCGTCCACCCCACTTTGGGTTCTGGGAGTGGCGTCGGGGTGGATTGTTTGGGTTGAGGTTTGCGAAGGGCCGTTAGCTCAGCTGGTAGAGCAGTTGACTCTTAATCAATTGGTCGTAGGTTCGATCCCTACACGGCCCACCAATTAAATCAATAGATTATCTAGATCAGCAGGTCTCCTGCCTGCCTGATCCTCGCCTCGTTGATATCCCTGGGGTGATACGTGGATCGCCTGCGCGCATTTTGCGTCCGAGAGCTGAGCTTCGCCCCCCGTAAGTGCAAACGTTCATCACAATATTCGCAAATCGCTTCTCTCAAATACGGGACCGACCCACGGGTGCATGGACCACACCGGGGATGGGGCCAAGCCCGTCATTGCGATCACAGATAATTCTTCCGCGCAACGAAACATCTACTGACCTGCTGGTCGATTTTCGGTCCAGTTGATACTTTGGGACAATGGCCACCGCGATCGGGCAAGCGCTCAACGGCAGTAATGGTGGGTGTCACAAAGATGCTCGCCGCGAGCTTCATTTGCAGTCGAGCGAGAAGCGCGACTGGGTAGTGAAGCTCTGCCCTTCCGCGGGCCGCTGGAACACGCCGCGGAAGGAGCCCACGTCGGAGAAGTTGCAGACCGGGAGAGTTCCGCTCGAATCACGGTACCAGCGAGCGGGGTAAGTGGTTCCTGTCAGGAACAAATCTACGATGGATAGCGATGGCGCTGTGCCGATTCCGAGCAGGCCGGACACGTTGGTGCCCTGGGTGGAAACGCTGTTGTCGATGAGCGAGACGCCACTAGGGTCGCCCGTGATCTTGATGCCGAATCCGCCCGACAGGATCTGGCTGATCGAATTCTGCCGCACGTTGGGTACGCTGCCCGCCGCGATCGCGATGCCGATGTGGCTGCCGGTGATGGTGTTGCCCAGTATCGTGGTGGGCTCGCCGTCATCGCCGTTGTCCACGTGATTCAGGCAGATCGCGCCCTTCGGCTCCGTGCCATCGTTGGCGTCGATCTGGCCGGAGATGTGGTTGCCGTTGATCGCGATGTTTCGCCCGGCCACCACGTATACACCGCAAGAGAACGGATCGGGGATAGTGTTGCCGATCACGCTGATCGCGTTCGGCGGCAGCTGCTTCTGATATATG
This sequence comes from uncultured Gammaproteobacteria bacterium, assembly GCA_963758145.1. Lineage (GTDB taxonomy): Bacteria > Pseudomonadota > Gammaproteobacteria > Steroidobacterales > Steroidobacteraceae > Bog-1198. The sequence goes on along the minus strand of CAVWUK010000004.1, from coordinate 269,730 downwards.
ATCACTGCGTAAAGGCTGCTGTCCTTGTTCGCCGGCAGCTTCTGGCCGGTGGCGCTGATCGAATTCGCGGCGATCGTCACTTGGCTCGCGCCGCCGTAGACGATGACGCCTTGCTTCAGATAACTTGCGTCCATCCCGTTGGCCGACACCGTGACGTTTAGGACATTGGGGACGGTGTCGCCGCCGAAGATCTGCACCGCGCTCGAGTTGCAGTTCGGGTTGCCCGGAGCCGCGGCATCGCCCGGCTCACTCTGGAAAAAATTTCCCTCGATGCTGATGTTGGCGCCGGCAGAAATCGTGCCGATTCCAGGGCTGCCCGGAGCCGCATAGATCGAGATCCAGCCCGAGCCTGTGAAATTTTGCAGCAGGTTGGACGCGATAGAGATATTGGTGACCGGCGCAGCGGCGCCGGTGGTCGAATAGATCGAGATCGCGCGTCCATAGTCATACACGCACGAGCCCGGCTGATAGGCTACCCCGTTGCCCTGCAGGGTGAGGGCCCGGATGGACACGTTGCTCGCATCCAGTATCCAGAAAAAGGAATCGTAGTTCCCAGGTCCCGCGACCACCAGCTTGGTGACGGCCGCGCCGTCGCCAATGATCGAGGTCGCGGGAAGGACAGTGAAGCCGCGGCTGAACTGGCCGGGGGAGAACCTGTAGGTGCCTGCGCCCACGTGCAGGGTTCGCCCTCCGCAGGCTTGCAGCGCATTCGTGAGGGCGGCGCCATTGTCGGCGGCGGAGGTGCTGACCCCGTAGCTCGCCGCCTCGCACAAGCTGCCCGTTTGTGCGGCAGACCGCCCGGCGCCGATCACGAGACTAATCATGATGGCGGCCACCACGACCAGGCACAGATCCCGTATCCCCCGCATGCTCTCTCCCTTCTGGCCCCGGGCCAGCCTGGAGCGCGAGCAGATAGGTTACACCAGCGAGTGCTCCAGTGCAGTTGCGCAAATTATGTCGATACAACGCACCGCGATTCGGGGACGTGACATGGTGCTAGTGATCGCGTGTTTCCCTGACCACGACGCGATGGAGGGTGCCAGTGTGCACTGACTTTGGATTGCTGATTGTCCCATTGGGCAGCGACGATCGGAAGATGCACCCTGGATGGTTGCGGGATGGATGGGTGCCGCCTATTGATTTACGGCGTCGACATCGTTCGCCAACCCGGCCATTACCTTCGCGCGGCCGTTGACTAATACCCTTGCGGGAATACGTCCAGTTGATGCGCCAGTCTTTATTCTGGCTCAAATAGCCGCCGCGCTTGTGGCATTTGCCATCGCGAGGACTCTGTCCTCGAAGAGCAGAGCGCACCCGATCCAAGAATAAGGCGATCAATTTGCCCTAGCAATGCGGTTGACTGCTTGTGCCATTGAGCATGGTCCGTATCAAGCGTGCAAGTCAGTTGGTGTACGCTAAGGTCGGTGGTTGCCGACCGGGCCAATAGCGGACGTTGGGACGTGCAATCTGCCTACCTTTGAGCGTCATTCGGCTCCGATGGCCAGCGCTACGCCGCTACTCGACCGACCTGCGCCAGGGAACCAGCATCGACACACGGCGCTTGTACCTTCGATACTCGTCACCAAACAGATCGATGAGGTCGCGTTCCTCCAGCAGAATGCCGACGACGATGTGGGCGCTGGTGACGGCTGCGAACAACAGGTGGCCCACTGTCATTACCGGAGTGGCCCAGAACGCGATAATGAATCCCAGGTAGAGTGGGTGCCGCACGAATTTGTAATATAGCGGTGTACAGAATCGCGGCACCGGCATTGCGCCGCCGTTGAGGTTGCTGGTGACCTGGTGCAGCCCGAATAGTTCGAAGTGATTGATTAGAAACGTGCTGGAGAGCACGATAAAAAAGCCCGTGAACGATAGTGCAGTCATCGCAATGCGGAACAGTGGATCGTCGAGGCGCCATATCACCGTCGGCATAGGTCGCCACATTGCGCAGAGTAAGATGAGCGCCAGGCTCGAGAACAATACATAGGTGCTTCGTTCCACTGATTTCGGGACGAACTTCGTCCACCATTGCTTGAACTGCCGGCGCGCCATCACGCTATGCTGGATGGCGAAGACGGACATCAGGAGGAGGTTGACCACCAATTTTCGTTTTCCGATCATTCACTTGATACCGATCGGCGCGAACTGCGCCGAGGTTCCGATCCGATTGCCGTCGAACCGCAAGTATTCGACCTGTTGGTCTACTTGCTGCAGAATCGCGACCGCGTCGTCAGTAAGGAGGATCTCATCGCTGCAGTATGGGGCGGCCGTATTGTGTCGGACTCGACGATGACCAGCCGCATCAACGCGGCGCGCAAAGCGATTGGTGACAGTGGCGAGCAGCAAAAGCTGATCCGCACGGTAGCGCGGAAGGGTCTTCGTTTTGTCGGCGCCGTGACGGTGCACTCGCATGGCAGCCGGCCGGACTCCCCCGGGGCTGTTCCTACGTCGCTGGATAGCGATCAGGATCGGCCGCGCTCGACGCAGCCCCGAACGGATCGACCTGCAATTGCGGTGCTTCCCTTTATCAATATGAGCGGGGATCCCGAGCAGGAGTACTTTTCCGATGGCATCACCGAAGACATCATTACGGCGCTATCCAAGCTACGTTGGTTCTTTGTGATTGCGCGCAACTCTTCCTTCATCTACAAGGGCCGCGCGGTGCACATTCGGCAGATCGCGGATGAGGTCGGTGTCGGCTACGTGGTTGAGGGCAGTGTGCGCAAGGGCGGAGACCGAGTTCGAATCACAGTGCAACTTAACGATGTCGCGACCGGAAGCCACATCTGGGCAGAGCGCTATGACCGAGAATTGGCTGACGTCTTCGCGGTGCAGGATGAGATCACCGAGGCCATCGTCGCCGCGGAGGAGGCGATGCGCCTGTCGCGCGAGGGCATCCGGCAACGCAGCGATTTCGTCGGCGCACATCGCGTTCTCACAGCCGCAGCGGGCATGGCGGGCCAACCGGAAGTTGGCAGGGGCGCATTGCAGGAACTCCGCCGCGCGCAACCAAACATCTCGCTCGACTGGATTGCAAGTAAAATTCCGATCCAACAGCCGACCGAGATGCAGCACTACTTGGAAGGCTTTCGCCGCTCGGGGCTAAGCTAGCATACGCCGTGATTCCGACATCTATAACGATGTTGTGCCACCGGGACAACCCAAAACCTATGAATTCAAGGCCTTATCTCAGCGTAAGCCGGGAAACCGTGGCGCAGTTTGAGAAGCGTAAGCATCTGTTCTGACAAGATAAAAGGGGCAGTCGAGAGAGTTTCTCTTAATTCAATTGGTCCGGTTCGATCCCTACACGCTACACGGCCCACCATTTAAGCCCGTATAGTCAATGACTTGCGCGGCAATGGCATTGCTCGAAAACGATGTTGTGCCATTGAGCGCGATTTGTGCCATGGTGAATCGAAATTCGGGTGCCGGTTCGATTCCCCGCTGCCCGGCGCGTTGAAAGTACGATAGCTAATTGCTCACGGCTAACTCCTTGGTTGCATGTCTGACGGTGTTGTTCATGTTGCCATCACGCGGTAGGCACCGCGGGAAATGGGTGCGAGTCCCGCTGTTTTTTCAGGGCGGATTCAACGGATGAGCGCCCCGCAATCGAAGGATCCCCCGGCTGCTTCTCCGCCGCGCACGGCTGCAACTGCGTGGGCGCCGTTTCGCAACCGGACGTTCGCGGTGATTTGGACCGCGACCGTGGTCTCGAACATCGGCGGCTGGATGTACAGCGTCGCCTCGGGCTGGCTCATGACGAGCCTCAACCCGGACCCGTTCATCGTCTCCATGGTGCAGGTAGCCAACAGCCTGCCGATGTTTCTATTCGCGATTCCGGCGGGTGCGCTTGCGGACATCGTGGATCTTCGCCGCCTTTTGATCTTCGGCGAGTCGGCCATCATGATCACCTCGACCGCCTTCGCTGCGCTCGTTTGGCTTCACCTCATCACACCTATCAACCTGTTGATATTCAGCTTCATCGTGACCGTGGGTTCAGCCATCACGGCCCCAGGGTGGCAGGCCGTGGTACCGGAGCTGGTGCCGAAAGCGGAGCTGCCGGCCGCTGTTGCGGCAAACAGTGTGGGTATCAACGTCAGCCGCGCGGTAGGACCGGCAATCGGCGGTTTCCTCGCCGGGGCGATTGGAATTGCGGCGCCGTTCTGGGTCAATGCGTTCAGCAACCTCGGCGTCATCGTGGCCCTCATGCGGTGGCGATTGCCGAAAAGCAAAGGCGGCACGCCGCTGCCGCCCGAGCGTTTCGGTAGCGCCATGCGCACGGGTCTTCGGCACGCGCGATACAACCCAAACCTCAGTGCGACTCTGATCCGGGCGACTGCATTCTTCGTCTTTGGCAGCGCTTACTGGGCGCTATTGCCACTGGTCACACGCAGCCAGATTTCCGGGGGCCCTGCGCTGTACGGGTTGTTGCTCGGCATCATCGGGGCATCGGCTGTGGGCGGTGCATTCCTGCTGCGAGGGCTCAGGGAGAAATTGGGCGCAGATCGGCTCGTCTCGATCGCTACGCTGGCAAGCGCGATGGCGACGGGGCTGTTTGCGCTCGCCCACAATGCCGCAACCGCAGTTGTGGCGAGTCTTATCGCGGGTGCGTCGTGGATCTCGGCCGTAGCAAGCCTGAATGTGTCCGCACAGATTGCGTTGCCGGAATGGGTCCGCGGCCGAGGTCTCGCGGTCTACGTGACTGTCATGTTCGGCGCACTGACGATAGGGAGCGCGATCTGGGGCGAGCTTGCGGCCGTGGTCGGCTTGACCGCCTCACTTCTCATCGCAGCGGCCGGTGCGATCATTGCGATTCCGGTCACGCGGGCGTGGAAGGTTCAGACGGGCGCGGTGGAGGATCTGTCGCCCTCGATGCACTGGCCGGCCCCGATTACGACCCGTGAGATAGAGCCTGACCGTGGACCCGTCCTGGTGACAGTTGAATACCACATCGATCCGAAGAACCGCGAGCCGTTTTTGCACGCGATCGGGCGCAGCGCGCGCATGCGTCGTCGAGACGGCGCTTATGACTGGGGTATATTCGAGGATCCTGCGAAGGAAGGACGCTTCATCGAGACCTTTCTAACGGACTCCTGGCTGGATCACCTCCGGCAGCACCAGCGCGTGACGAAGGCCGATCGCATCATGGAGCAGGTTGTTCGACGCTTTCAAGTCGGCGACGGGCCGAAGACCACTCATTTGATCGGCGCACAGCCGCGGCGCTAATGTGCAACCCGAAGCAGGTTCACGGCGATTGCCAGGTATTGCCGGGCGGTTGAGCTGCGGGATCGAATCCTAAACGACGAACAAGCAGGCATGCAACCGGCTGTCCGTGGCCAATATGGAAACTCAGAGAATCCCGGCTTCGCCTGCCCAGGTGGCGATGTATTTTTTCAGGAAGGCGCTGAATTCTGCAGCCTCTTCAGGCAGCTTCCTCCCTCGGTGACTAATCTGGTGGAACTCCAGTGTGACGAGGGGCTCGACAAGCTCGCTCATCGTCACCTGTCGACTGCGGCACGCTGGCAGGCCGAAAGAGGGAACAATCGCAATTCCCTCACCCGCCTCAACGAGGCCGATCTGTGTATCGAGCTGGTTGACGGTTTGCGCGCGCTTATAGGAAATGCCGCTCTTGGCGAGCTGCGTGTCGATGAGCTCCTGAAAAGGATAGTTCGCTGTCAGAGAAATAAGCGATTCCCCGTTCAGTGCGGACCATTTGGTCGATACCCGGTTGAAATCGGGATTCTTGTCCGCGCGGAGCACCATCAGCGAAAAACGAAAAAATGGAACGCCTCGTATGTCGGGCATTCTGCCAAAAATTCCCAGGCCCAAATCCAGCTTGCCCGCGACGACTCGCCGCGCAATAGCGCCCAGCGTGCCGTCGAAGAGCTGGATGCGCAAATCCGGGCGGTGCTTGCGAAACGCTTTGATTGCGGGCGGCAGAACATGGGCGGCCATCCAAGGAGTAGTACCCACGGAGATCAATCGGGTTCTTCCTTTAGTGGCTTGCACCACGCGAGACATGGCCGTATCGAACGTTTTCAGGGTGGGTTGAGATACCGCAAGGAGATCGCTTCCGTAGCCGGTCAATGTGACCCGTCGCGTCGTTCGATCGAAAAGCCGAAACCCCAGCTGGCGCTCCAGTTCCCGAATCAGCACGCTCACGCCTGAGGGCGTGAGGTACATCCGCTCGGCGGCGCGCGCGAAGCTCCGGTGCTCTGCGACCAGGTGAAAGGCTCGGAGTTGGCGGGAGCTGAATTCCATTAGTGAGAGATTATCACGAGTTGCTGAGTATTCGGAACTTGTTGTTTTGAATGGTTCGCCGTACAAATGAATCATGCCAGAGCGAATAGAGAAGCCCTGGCGAGCGGCCAAGTTCCACATTCACATCAATCAGGAGATCGACATGGAAACTGTAGCGGGAAGCGCCCATGCGGCAATCGTGTTAGTCCACGGCGGATTCGTTGATGGTTCCGGCTGGGAGGACGTGTACATGATTCTGAAGAAAGATGGATACAACGTCAGCATCGTCCAGAATGCGACCGTCACCCTCGCCGATGACGTGGTGGCAACTCGCAAGATCATTCATGACCAGACCAAGCCCGTCGTTCTCGTCGGTCACTCCTACGGCGGCGTCGTGATCTCTGAGGCCGGCAATGACCCGAAGGTTGCCGGGCTCGTGTATATCGCCGCATTCGCTCCTGACGCAGGCGAATCGGTGAACACCCTGATTTCGAATCCGGTGCCGGGTGCTCCGGTGCCGCCGATCCTGCCGCCTCAGGACGGGTTCCTGTTCCTCGACAAGGCGAAGTTTGCCGCGAGCTTCGCCGGAGATGTCGAGAAGACGAAGGCGGAGTTCATGGCGAACTCGCAGGTGCCATGGGGCGTGGCCGCACTCGGTGGTGCGGTGAGCACGCCCGCTTGGAGGACAAAGCCCAGCTGGTACCTCGTGACAACTGAAGACAAGATGATTCCGCCTGAGGCGCAGCGCGCGATGTCGAAGCGCGCGGGGTCAACGGTGGTCGAGGTCAAGGGCAGTCACGCGGTGTATGTTTCCCAACCCGCCGCGGTGGCAGCCCTGATCGAGAAAGCTGCCCGGGAGGTGAAGGCGGCGACAAACTAAGGGTGGAGTGTGGGCGCCGGGACACCAGGGGCTGCGGTGTGCCGGCGCCACTTCATTCCCACATGCGGGTTCGACGTCTGGCAGTTGGGGGCGAGAAGCCTATTGCGGATAGGCCTTGACGCTGTCGGCGACCGAGTCAGCGACGTGCTCCTTGGTGATCACGCCAGCAATGTCGCTCCCGCGTGGAATCCCGTGTCCGCGCACGACTACCGCCATGATGGCGTTCCGGCGCCATATGCGACGGATGACGTCGAAGGCAGTCTCGTCCTCACGGACCACGGTGAAATTTCGGCTGGCGACATCTCTCAGGCTCACGCCGGTGTGGGCGGCCTCCAGCCCTCTGCGAAGACCCGTATTGACGCGGATCACCCCATAGATGTGGCCTTTTTCAGTGACCACGACGTGGCGCAAGCGCCCGGCGTGTTCGGGCTGTCGCAGATACTCATCGAAACTTGCTTCCGCCGGCAAAACCTGGATGTCAGCGTCCATCACTTCGCGTGCGGAGCGGACCAGAAACATGTTGACGTGGCGCGCCTTCGGAACGGCTCGGCCGCGGCGCACAAGTTTCAAGGTGTAAATCGTCTCGCGAGAGAGCACACGGCGGGCGCCGATGCTCATTGCTACCGCCACGATCATCGGCATCACGATGCTGTAGTCGAGTGTCATCTCAAAAATCATTGTGACAGCAGTCATCACAGCGCCGGTTCCACCGCCCACCATCGCGCCCATGCCGACCATGGCGAAGGCGGGGACGCTGAGCTGAATTGGCAGGCCGGCAGCATTTAGCAGCGCCGCGAAAGCGCCGCCCAGCGTTGCGCCCATGAACAACGACGGCGAAAAGATGCCGCCGGATGAACCCGACCCCAGACTGATGGACGTCGCCAGCAACTTGCAGACGCCTAGAAGCGCGAGCAGCCCGAATGTCGAGATCTGTCCCGCCAGCACCGCTTGAACGGTGGCGTAGCCGACCCCATCGACGTAGTACTGGCCCAGGGTACGGAGGAGGAGGTACATGAGTGCACCGACAATCAGCATGCCCAGCATGTGCCGTAGATAGCGGAACCTGATCCGATCGAAGATATCTTCCGCCAGATGCAGTCCTCGAATGAAGCCTGCCGCCGCGAAGCCGGTGAGCGCGCCCAGCACAGCGAATAGGATCAGCACGAGGAGCGCGCTCGAATCGACGGCCATGACTTGAAGCGGCGGCACATGGAAGGCGGGCGTATCGCCGAAGAACCAGCGGCCCACGAACGTCGCGGTCCCTGTCGCAATCGCGACCGGGAGAAACGTCTCCACGCTAACCTCTGGCATCATCAGTTCGATGGCGAACATGACGCCGCCGATTGGAGTATTGAAAGTCGACGCGATGCCCGCGCCGGCGCCCGCGGCGACAAGTGCGATCCGCTGGCCCGCGGGCATGCGGATAATCTGACCCAGCGTGGAACCGAGCGCCGAGCCGATCTGGATGATCGGCCCTTCCCGCCCGACCGACGAACCACTGCCAATCGCGAGGGCCGAGGCCAGGGATTTGACCAAAGCTACAACGGGTCGAATCACGCCGCCCTTATAGTAGATCGCGTCCATGACTTCCGGGACCCCGTGGCCCTTGGCCTCGGGCGCGAATTTACTCACCAGGAAGGTTACCCCGAGGGCGCCCAGCACAGGGACCAGGATTACCAGAGGGCCCCACGGCGCGGGAGCGGTGAAGACGTTGGCGTCGTAGTGGACGACGGCCTGACCGGCGAAAAGCAGGTTGTGAATGAGGCCGATTAGATCTCGAAACAGCACCGCGCCAAGGCCCGTGACGACGCCAAGGCCAAGCGCAAGCAGCGAGAGCTGCGCCAGCGGCAACTGGCGGTTGTCCTCGCCGTCCATTACCCTTGCCGCCTCGGCGGAAGCAAGTCTAGGACCCCGCATGAAGCGATCGTCGTGCTCTCAGTTCGAGAAAGCGAATATATAGCACGCTCAGTGCGCCCTTTTGTTTGTGATCGCCGATCGGTCGTGGGACTGATTTTGAATTTTCCTAGGCGAGTTTCCTAAAGGTGATGATTGCGCGTTCGGCGATCGCCAAGGCGCCACCGACAGAGATCGGCTCGACTAACTCTTCCGGCCTCCTTAGCCTATCAGAGCGGAGACATCCGCCGCCATTGCAGGACTAACTCCCGGGACGGGCACCTCGCGGCCACGACCGTCCTCTACCGAATCTGCCTGCTCTAAACCCGACATTGGACGCGGAGCGAGACGATTGCCCGGTAAACTTTGATAAGCACCGGGAGCATCTGCCAACATAAGGTAGAAAAGGGGGGATCGACGTGGCTGAAGGCGGCGGCGAATGGCAGGCGACGGGCGCTAATACCGGCACGCCCGATGTATTTATAAGCTACGCCTCCCCGGATAATGGCGTCGCCAAATCCATAGTCGATAACCTCGAGCAACACGGGCTTATATGCTGGCTGGCGCCACCTCGACGGCACGATGCTTAAGAATTTACAGCGTGCTGCCTTCGAGGCGGTTGCGCCACTATCACGGGAGCGAGGCGCTGACCTTTGTCGCACCCGCGTCGCTGGTAGCCGACGGATCATTGGCTTCGAGGCCGACTGTGGCGATGACGCCGTCGGCCTTCTGCAGCACCTCTCGCGCGTAGTCCCAATGAATGGCGAGGGTGGCATCGCCCACTGCTTCGCGAAGAAGTTCGGAAAACTGATCGACATCGGGTTCAAAGCTCTCGCCCTGCGCATTGACGGGTGGGTGTGCTTCGAGCAGAAGATCACCGTCGATCCAGGCGACTTTCACCGGCACATTAATAAGGCGTACGGGTGTGCCTACCGGAAGGAGCGGGAACAGCGCGGCTACGTCCTCCGGATACATGCGAATACAGCCATGGGTAATGGCAAGTCCGACCGCTGTCGGATTGTTGGTGCCATGGATTTCGTACGTGCCATCACCAAAGCCAAGGCGTATTTTGAAGTCCCCTAACGGGTTATCAGGTCCTGGACCTACAACCGCGGGCAATGGATCACCTGCTTCTTCGTGCTCCTTGCGGATGGATGCCGGCGGATACCACGACGGATGCTCGATTTTGGCGATGACGCGGGTATTCCCGAGCGGTGTGGTACGACCCAACTTACCGATGCTGACGGGGTAGGTAATGACCAGCCGCTTTCCGTGCTGTTTCGACTTCGGGAAGTAATACAGCCGGTGTTCGGGAAGGCTGACGATTACCCCCTCGCGGGGACCCGGAGGCAGAATGCGCCGGCCGGGCAACAATATCTGGGTGCCTTCGCCGGGCAACCACATATCGATCCCGGGGTTGGCGCGGATAATTTCATCGTATCCCAGGCTGTACTTCCGGGCGATGTCAAGCAGCGTATCTTTATAGTGTGCCGTAATCGTGCTATCGGCGCCAATGACGGCCGAACCATCGGCCGGCAATTCGAACACGGTTGCGCGGCTCGGCGCGTTCAACAGTGCGAGAGCAAGGCTCAATGATGCCGATACCATGAAGACAAGCATCCGATCGATGACACCGCTTAATGTTCGACCGTGCGCTGGGAAGCCGTATCGCCTCATGAGTTTCCAAATGGATGGATTGACCACTGCAGCATATATGCTTCTTTTCTGTACATTTCAACGATTTGAGTGGGAAATTGGATCGGATCGATCATGGTGCCGGGAGAAGGGTTTCTCCAAATCGGTCAACGTGTCCACAGATGGGCAAATGCTGCGTGGCTTGCTCATGCGCTTCGGTCCCCCAAGGGGTTGCTCTACGGGTTCAGGCCGAGGGTGGTGTCAACGGAATCGGTAGCAGGCCATCCAGGTTAGGAGGAAAGGACCGCCACGCCAGGAGGGATGGATTGTGGTCCGGCGCTGCGTTTGGACGCCGGTGGGGCATTTTCAGAAACGTAGAAAATAAAATATCTGCGAAGATAGATACTTAGACCGAGAACTCGGTGGGTACGCGGCCCACCATTTCAGCCAGTACAGTCCGAACCCATTAGAAGTGAGGTCTGCCATGACAGTCGACGCCAGGGCCGCCGAACCAGCGTTCCATCGGCACGTATTTCTCGGCGAAGGCCATGCGCGAAGCGAGCGCAAAACCTGGGCCGTAATCTGGCTTTGCGCCGTGATGATGTGTGCCGAGATTGCCGGCGGCCTCCTGTTTGGATCCATCGCACTTGTGGCGGACGGCCTGCACATGAGCACCCATGCCGGCGCGCTGCTTCTCGCGGCGCTCGCCTACGCTTACGCCCGTCGGCACGCCGAGGACACGAGCTTTACCTTCGGCACCGGCAAGCTCGGCGATCTGGCCGGTTTCACTAGCGCGATTGTTCTGGCGATGATCGCCGTCTTGATCGGTTACGAATCCGTGGCCCGCATTCTGGTGCCGGTGCCGATTCATTTCGCGGAAGCAATTCCGATTGCCTGTGTCGGTCTGGCCGTCAATATCACGAGCGCATGGCTGCTGAGCAGCGGTGACCATCATCACGGTCACAGCCATAGTGACGGGCACGGCGAGCATGGTGACGGGCACGGCGAGCATGGTGACGGGCACGGCGAGCATGGACACGGCGCGACCAGGCGCGACAATAATATGCGTGCCGCAATCATTCACGTGATCGCGGACGCCACGGTGTCGGTTCTGGTAATTGTTGGGCTGCTGCTCGCACGTATGTTCGGGTGGCTCTGGATGGACCCATTAGCCGGCATTATCGGGGCATGCGTGATCGCCAGCTGGTCCTACGGACTCATTCGCGACACCGGCGCCATCCTGCTCGATAGGATTCCGGACCGCCGGTTGGCCAACGATCTCAGGCAGACAATCGAGAGCGACGGCACCAAACTTGCCGATCTGCATCTGTGGCGTCTCGGTCCCGGCCATCTGGGGGCCATTCTATCCGTGTTCCCGAGGGAACGCCGCAGCTCCAACTACTATCGGGAAAAATTGGCGCATTTCAGTTCAATTTCGCATCTGACCATCGAGATTCAGGAGACATAGCCGAGTGCCGACGCGAGAACGTAATGCGCTTGCTGCAACACTCGCGGATACGATGCAAGTGGCGAAGCGGAACCCGATATCCTACGCGCATAACTACAACACGATCGCGAGCCGCGAGATGTCAAAGGTACCTGCGTTGCCAATTTATCCCACATCTACAATCATCAAGCGCGCGAATTATCCGAGCGGCTAACAGCCATTTTGCATGCACACCATGACTTGACCATTTCGAACATGTATGCGCCTTGTAAAGTGTCCCGGCGGAGCAAAGGCAAGATAAAGACTTTCAATTTCTATTGTTTTTTATGCCATAGTAGAAATTAATCATTTGTAGACATCCGTTTAGCCGTTCTCCGCGCAAACGTGGGAAGAACGAGCAATTGAATAGGCTGGGGATGAAGGTTTTTACCAGGCGCGTGGCGATTGCGAGCACCCTTTTGATGTGTATCGCGTCCGCACCCACTCGAGCCGAAGTCTTGGCGACCGAAATGGACGCGAACGCTGCCAGCGCGCCGAGTTCCTCGTTTAACTCACTACAGGAAATCACGGTTACCGCACGGCGCCTGGAGCTGCTGGGAACGGCATCAACCGCCAGCGAAGGAGTGGTCACGGATCAGGAACTGCAGCTGACTCCGCAGTATCGCCCGGGTCAGCTGCTGGAGACCGTCCCGGGTCTGATCGCCACCTTGCACAGCGGCGAAGGCAAGGCCAATCAGTATTTGATGCGGGGCTACAATCTCGATCACGGCACGGATCTCGCGACATTTGTAGACGGCATGCCGATCAACCAGCCGACCCATGCGCACGGTCAGGGTTACACGGACCTCAACTTCATGATCCCCGAACTCGCGGATGCGATCACCTACACCAAGGGGCCGTATTACGCCAACGTCGGCGACTTCGGCGCGGTGGGGTCGGTCCGCATCCACTATCTGGATGAGATTCCCGATCAGGCATCAGTGACCGTCGGAACCCTGGGATATCAACGAACCTTCAGCGCGGGGTCGGCGGCGCTCGGCAATGGAGAGGCGTTGGCGGCCGCGGAGGTGCAACACTATGACGGTCCCTTTGTGACACCCGACGATGCGCGCAAGGAGAACGTGGTCCTGCGCTACAGCGAGGGCGACGAGAACAACGGGTATTCGATGACCGGCATGTACTATCACCAGATTTGGACCAATACGACCGATATTCCCATCCGCGCCATCAGCGAGGACTTGGTCCCCGATCGCTTCGGCACGCTCGATCCGACCGACGGCGGCCATGCCGAGCGCGCCAGCTTCTCGGTGAACTATCGTGCGGCCCTGGGCGATGGGGAATTCTCGGCGAGCGGGTACTTCATCTACAACGAATTGCATCTGTTCAACAATTTCACGCATTTTCTGATCGATCCGGTTCACGGCGATCAGGAAGATCAGTTCGAGAATCGCCGCGTGAGCGGCGCGGGGGCGAGCTACACGTTGCCGGTGCCCTTGGGCGAGATCCAGAACGAGATTTCGGTCGGTGGCCTCGCTCGATACGATCTGTTAGGCGTCGGAAGGCTGCCGAGCGAAGGACAGGTGCAGCTCTCGCCGCAGCTCGACCCACCCTCTTATTCCAATGACGATCAAGTATATCTATTCGCCGGCGCCGCGTACGCCCAAGCGACCACGTATTGGATGCCGACGATTCGCAGCGTCCTCGGAGTGCGCCTCGACTATCAACATGGCACGGACGTTGACTATCTGGCGGCACTGCACGAAACCGCCGGATACACCAATGGCGGCACGGCCGAACAATTTTTGTTCCAGCCGAAGGGCGCCCTGATCCTCACGGCCTCCAATTCGCTCGAGTTCTACCTGGCGGCGGGGCGGGGGTTTCACAGCGCCGACCTGCGCGGGGTGAATCAGGATACGAGCGTGGACTTGGGACTTCCGCACACGCCGCTCCTGGCGCTTCAGGAAGGCCAGGAAGTGGGCATGCGCGCAACGCCTCAGCGCAATCTTGCCTTGACATTCGCGGTCTATAATTTGTGGCAGCAGTCGGAGACCATCATCGATCCGGACATCGGCCAAGACGTCGCGGGACCACCGAGCCGCCGCTACGGCTATGAATTGAATATCACTTACCAGATCAACCGCTGGCTCGAGCTATACGGCAGCTACTCGGGCAATCACACGCGCTTCACGCATCCCTTCGACGACGGCACGGGTCACTCGGGCACCTATATTACGGATGCGCCCGTCGCGACCGGCTCGCTCGCGCTTTATCTGGCGAATCTCGGCCCCTGGAGCGGCGGCCTGGCCTATCGCTATCTCGGGAACTATCCGCTCTCATCGGGGCCCTGCGTCAACGCCGCCGCCGTGCACGATTTCCCGGGTGTGGCCACCTCGTGCGCCAACGCCCCGACGGCGCTTGGACAGGTCAACGGGCAGGGCTTTGGAGAATTGAACCTCGACGTTCACTATGCATTTGCCTCGGGTTGGAGCGCCGCGCTCGGCATCTATAATCTACTCAATACGCACGCCGCCGCCGCCGAGTTCTGGTACGTAGACCGGCTACAGAGCGAGATCGATACTTATCCGGACGGGCGGGCCGACATCCACCAGCATCCGCTCGAGCCCATCATGGGGCGAATTACAATTGCGAAACAATTCGGTCGCTGAAGCCGCCCAGTTTTTATAAAGAGATTACGGTGAACGGCGTTGCAGCGACCCATTGAGATCGCCTCGTTCAAAACGCTGCGATTCGCTCGAACACCCAATAGCTCGCCACGCCGCCGATCGTATAAGGCGAAATTCGCCATAACCAAACCGGCCGTCGAACCGAGAAACGACGCGCGCTCCACCGGGCGATCCCTATGACCGTGAAAACGGCGGCGATAAAAATTAGCTGACCGATTTCCACGCCGACATTGAAGAACAGCAACGCAACCGGTATCGATAGCTGGGGTAAACCGACTTCGGCCAAGGCGCTCGCGAAGCCCAGACCGTGAAGCAATCCGAAAGTGAACGCCACGATCCAGGGGTAGCGCCGGGTAAGCCCCGGTTTGCCTTGGTGGGCGTGGATGATCTCCGCTGCAACGAACACGATGCTGAGTGCAATGCAGGCCTCGACCGGCGGACCGGGGACATGCACGAACCCGAGTGCCGCGCCGGCGAGCGTGATGCTATGCGCAAGCGTGAAGGCCGTGATGGTCGCGATCAGCCGCCGTGCGCCATCGACCAGGATCAGGAGTGCCAGCACAAACAGGAGATGATCGAAGCCGGTCAATATGTGTTCGATGCCGAGCAATGTGTAGGTTTGCACGACTTCGAATGTTCCCGGGCTCGCGGTGACGAGGAAGCGCGGGTCGAACGGCAGCACGCGAGCGAGCTGTACCGTGCCGTCGGCGCGCACCAGACGCACCAGGACGTCGATCCGAGTGGTCGGCAGGTCCGGGAATACCACCGCCTTGCCATTCAGGCCGCCCTCTGAGCGCACACGCCAACGGAGCACCATCGCCCCTTTGGCAAAACTGCCGCGTTGCGGCGTCAGCTCGGAGGTGTCGGATGGGAACACGGGTTTCAGCCGCAGCGGCGTGTTTTCGTTTAGCGCCGGAACCTTCCACAGCACGTCATAGGTCGTGGCATCGAGCTGGCTGAGCTGCAGATAGGCGGGACGAAACTCATCCGCCGCGACCGGATCCGCGACGCCGATCAATAGCAACAGTGCGAGTGTGCAAGCGCGCAAGCCCGTCAAGACTTCGGCGCCTCTGGGAGCTTCGCGTCGATCTCGACCTTGTAGTTTTGGCGCAGCTTCCGGTAGCTGGCATCGAGTGCGCGCTTGCGTTGCTCGTTCTCCCATTCGCGCAGTACCTGAGGGCGCACCGCCTCGAGCGCGGGCAGGTCGGCCGCTTTGCGCGCGTTGATGCGAACCAGATGCAGCCCAAAGCTCGACGCGACGGGTCCGGTCCACTCCTTCAGGGGCATCGTCCCGAGCTGCTTTGCAAACTGTTCGCCGAAATCACGTGCAACCTGGTCAAGAGCGACATCCTCCACATGTTCCGGCAACATCGTGGGCTGACCTAATTTATCCGGCCGCGCCCCGTGTGCCAGGGCGCCTCGGGCGGACCTCAACGCGCGGTCGACGTCCGCATCCGATCCCGTCGCTGCGAACAAGATCTGTTCGAAGCTAAGGGTTGCAGGTCGTTCGAATGCGCTCGGGTGCGCCTTCAAATAGGCCTCAAGTTCGGCGTCGGTCGGCGCATCGCGCGCGATCTCTTCCTCCGCCATCACGTCGAGCTTCTGGCGGATCCGCCGCTTGATCACGACGTCGTCGCGGCCGAGGCCAAGCGATTCGCCCTCGCGGTACAGGATTTCATCGTGAATGTAGCTATCGACCAGACTCGATAGCTCCTGCGGCGACGGCGGCCGGCTCCAGGTCGCCTGAAACTGGCGCGCAAGATCCTCGACCTGCGCTTGGCTCACGACGATGCGCCGATTGTCGGAATCGCGCGGCGCAACATGGCCGTAATACAGAAACAGGGCGAGTCCGATCAGCAGGAAGTGCAGCAGCGGCTCGCGCAGCACGCGTGCAACTCGAGACCTCCGGCTAGTGTTGAGGCCGACATCATGTCGCGTTATCACGGTGCCAATCATCGGGGTGCAGCATTACCGGCTTATTGTGCTGCCGGCGTCTGTGTTGCCTTCGCCTGCGTGTTCACCCTGACAATTGTGAGCATCCCCTTCGCCGTCGATTGCAGTATCCGCGCGTCGTCCTCGTTGAATTGGCCTTCCGCTGACCTCGACAGATAGGCAAGACTTCCCGCGAATGCCCCTCGCGGAACCGCGAGCGGCGCTGTCGGGACGATCGCGCCGCAAATCAGCGCGGGCGTAAACAGAACGAGGCGGGACGTTGCCATTGAATATTGCCTTTGGTTGACTCTGCGGATGTTCGCACAATATCGCCCAACACTCTACGAGCTGCCGGTTACGCGGGACCGCTTTTCCTCTGCGATCGTGAGCGGCGCGGCGCATGTGATTACCGCGTTGCGGCAACGGAAACCCGATGCCTGCCTCGGGCAGGACCGCTCGGACATTGCCGCCGCCGCCAGATGGCGATGGACTTTCGTCCATCTACCGCTACACTGTGCCGGCGAGTTAGCATGAATCGGATATGTTCCGGAAGAACTTTATTTAAATTTATCGTTGAGGGTGTTATGAAAAGAATCTGGGGCATGTCCCTATTGACCGCTGCACTTGCCATGGCCGCCGTACCCGCGCTTGCCGACAGCTACAGCGATACTGTCGCGCTTTTCAAGAATGCCGGCCAAAGCGCCGGGTTTTTCGGGTCGAGCTACGGCTATGCGGTTTTTCCGACGATCGGCAAGGGCGGTCTCGTCGTGGGTGGTGCGCACGGCAAGGGTCGTGTCTACCAGCAAGGCAAGTACGTCGGCGATACGTCGATGACGCAAGTGAGCGTGGGTCTCCAGGCGGGTGGCCAGGCCTACAGCGAGATAGTCTTCTTTCAGGACCAGCGCGCGCTCGGCGAATTCACATCCGGAAACTTCAGTTTCAGCGGAGACGTCAGCGCCGTTGCCATTACCGCCGGGGCCTCGGCAAGCGCCGGCACCGGCGGCTCAACCGCGGGTGCGAGCGGCGGCAAGAAGGACGCGGCGACCGCGGGCGGCTACCAAAAGGGCGTGGCGGTATTCACCATTGCCAAAGGCGGCCTCATGTTTCAGGCAGCCGTTGCAGGCCAAAAGTTCTCCTACACGGCGCTTCCCGGGAAATAATTTCGAACCGCAGGGGCCGCCTCGCCGCCATGCCGGAGATGGGGGGCCGGCGGCGCTGCCTCGCTTGATCCGCGATTTGGGGCAGCTTCGAGGCGCTGATCGAGGCCATCAACCCGAGATACCTAGTCAACAGATGCCAGTTTCGACCTCGGTTGCAGTCGGACGTTTGGTTTGTGTGGGATTGCGAGCGTTGCAGCAAGATGGTTGGCCTCGAGCAATGATTCACTCGCAACTCGGCGCAGGGCTTCGAGGAGCGACTGCGCAGCGGGCGAGGGCGTGCACCCGGACAGGTGGATCGCGCCAAACTCGACCACGAGCCACGGCACGTGTATGTCGAGGACGCATAGCTTTTTGTTGCGCACCGCATCGGCTATGGTTGCAAGCGGCACCGGCATGACCGCATCGCACTGTTCGACGATGATCTGCGCCATGGAGATGGAGTCAACGAGCAGGGTCGTATATAGGTCACCGGTGACCTCGTCGCGGCGCCCGAAGGGATAAGCGTGCGAAAATTTTTCGGCCAGTCCCGGTGGAACCGGGGGGCTCGCAATGGGAAACGCCAGCACCTGCTCGACGCTCAGCGAGCGCAGCCGGGCAAGCGGATGACCGGCACGTGCGGCGATGACCAGGGGCAGGGTCGCAAGCGGCTCCATGGAGAGTCGGGATTCGCCGCTCCACCCTCCCGTGTTGACAACGCCCAGATCCAAGCTGCCGTCGAGCACACGCCTGCCAATGGAACGGTAATCGGCGCTGTGTATCGACAGCTGCAGGTTCGGATGGCTATGCAGCACGTGCCCCACGGCTTTGCCGAGAAAGAGCGCACCGGGATGCGGGCCGACACCGACCGTGAGACTGCCGGCCTCGAGCCCAGCGAGCAGCACGAGGTCCCGTCTCAGCTCGGATTCCGCAGTCATGAGCGCAGCGCCCCTCGCGAGGAGCAGCTTGCCGAACGCCGTGGGCTGAACGCCTTGGTGCTGGCGGTCGAAGAGTTTGACGTTGAGTTGCGACTCGAGCGTCGCAATGCTGCGTGACAGTGCCGATTGGCTCAAGTTGAGCGCGTGCGCCGCGCGGGCGTAATTGCCGTGTCGCGCGAGTTCGACAACGTGACGGATGAAACGCAGCTCAACCAACATGAGTGAACCTCATTACGATAATGCCAATTTCACATTGGACGCATTGAACAACTTCTGTTCAACTCCCAACGCAATCCGTGTAAACACCTCTGCGGGCAACTCAGCCTAGAGCCGCGACAGTGCGCGTCAATTGGACGAAGTACCAATACCGCGCGAACAGCATCGGATGGGCCCAAATGATATTGCGAAGGGAATCGGCGCGGAATGGGGGACGGATTGGTGCTGAAGCTAAGTCAATCGGCCGCGGCGACGCGTGCCTCGCTGCTCGCCTGTCTGGTCCTTCTGGTCGCCGGCCGGTCGCATGCCGAATCCGCATTGGACCAGTCGTCCAATGACGACGCCCTATCGCGCAAGGCAACCGATCCCACGGCATCCTTGATGTCATTTCAAATAAACGACTGGTACACGGCCAGTTTGCACGGACTCGACGACACAGCGAATCAGATTGTGGCTCGGGTCGCGATCCCCTCTGAGATCGGTGGCACCGCAAACATCTTCCGCGTGACGTTACCGTACGTCACTTCCTCGCCCGGGACGGGCAGCGGCTTGAGCGACACGGTCGTTTTTGACATTGCGGTCTTTAATGAATCCTGGGGCCGCTGGGGCGTCGGTGCGGCCGGTTCGCTGCCGACCGGAGCGAGCGGTCTGACCCAGGACAAGTGGACCTTGGGACCGGCTGCAGGATTCGTCAATTCGACGGATAAGCGGAACAACTGGGGACTCTTTCTACAGACGTTCTTTTCGTTCGCCGGGAGCGATCAAGCACAGCCAGTTGGGCTCCTCAACCTGCAGCCGATATACAGCTATCAACTAGGGCACGGTCGCTCGCTTTCCCTCGGCAACAGCGCCTTGGTCTATGACGTTCATAACGGCCGATGGGTATCGTTGATGGGGGGCGTGAACTACGGGCAAGTCGTCGGTTGGGCGGGTCAGAAGTGGCGTCCCAATGCCGAAGTAGACTACGACTTCAAGAACACGATCGGAAACGCCGGATGGGTGGTTCGGGCCGGCATCGCCTTGTTGGTTCCGACCGGCTAGGGAATTCGCCTCGGGGAACCGTGGCAAAGAGACATATTGATCGGGCTTTGGAATTATGAGGGGAGAAAACATGATCGCACGATTCAGCTACCCGGTGTTCATGGCCGCGTTATTTGTGCTCGCGGCACAGCTGCCGACGCAGACCGCCTCGGCGCAATCCGCAAAGGCGGTTCCGGCGGATAGCGGCGCGTCCGCCGCTGGAAATTCGGGCATCGATCCGGACGCGGTGGCGGCTCTGAAGAGCATGAGCAGCTATCTGCGCACCCTGAAGGCATTTCAGGTCAAGGCCGTGGTCACCCGGGACGACGTGCTCGACGACGGTGAGTTGATCCAATACGACACGCACGTCGACTTGCTCGCGAGGATGCCGGATCGGCTGCGGGTCGAAGTCACCAGTTCTCGGCGGCAGCGTTTGTACTTCTACGACGGAAAGAGCTTCACGCTGTATGCCGAACGCGTCAATTACTATGCGACGGTACCGGCGCCGCCGACGATCGGAAAGCTCTCGGACGTGCTGCACGACAAGTACGACATAGACCTGCCGCTCGAGGATCTCTTTCTTTGGGCCGGTCCGGAGTCCAAGATCGGTGAAATTACCGGCGCATTCGACGTCGGTCCTGCGGAAGTCGGGGGCATCACTTGCGAACAATACGCATTCCGGCAACCAGGCCTCAACTGGCAAATCTGGATACAGCAAGGCGACTTCCCGTTGCCGAAGAAGTTGGTGATCTCGACGCTGACCGATGAGGCGCGGCCGCAATACAGTTCCGTGATCGAGTGGAACCTTGCCCCTTCGTTCAATGAAGCGGCCTTCCAATTCGACGTGCCGAGCGGCGCGCAGAAAATCGTGTTCGCGACGGCCAATGCGTCCGATGCAGCGGCAAAGCAATAAGGGGAGCCTCATGAACAAAGCAATCCGAAATGCGGTCTTTTGCAGCCTGGTTGTGCTGCTGCCTTTCGCGGCCATCGCGGGTGCTGCTGCGCGCGGCGGCGGTGGCGGCGGCAACCATTCGACCCGCAGCAGCGCCAGTTCGAGCGTGAATCGCAACACCAACAATCGCAGCAGCAGCAACGTCAATCGAAACACCAACGTCAACTCGAACAAAAACGTCAATGTGAACTCGAATAGAAACGTCAACGTGAACGTGGACAACAATCGAGGCGGCTACTACGGCGGAGGCTATAACAACGGCTGCTGTTACCACCCGATCGCAACGGCGGCCGCGGTGACGGCGACGACGATGGTGACCGCGGCGGTCATCGGCTCGATGGTGAACACGCTGCCGCCGTCGTGCTCGTCGGTCATCGTCAACGGCATCGCATATCAGCAATGCGGCAGCACGTGGTATCAGCCGCAATTTTCGGGCGGCAGCACGACCTACGTGGTCATCAACGCTCCACGATAATGCCTCGGCGAGCATGGAGGGATCTGCAATGAACCCAAGGATATGGAGGTGCCGGGCGAGCCTGTGCCTGGTCGTCTGCGCCGCAGGCGCCTTGGGGTCGGGCTGCAGCAAGCCATCGAGCGAGGGCACGGCGCCGCCCGCGCCGGCGGCCGCCACGCCAGCGGCTGCCGCCGCGCCAGCGATCCCGCGTAACCCGCTCAAGGAGGCGTACTTCGGCGAGCAGCACATCCACACGGCGTATTCGCTCGATGCGTATCTAGGCGGGACTCGACTCACCCCGTTCGAGGCGTACGAATTTGCGCAAGGGGCTGAAGTCGAGGTCAATGGGGTCAAGCACAAGCTCGATCGACCGCTGGACTGGGTGGCCATCACGGATCACGCGGAATACATCGGCGAGATGTATTCCACCTTCACGGCAGGCGCGCCCGGACACGACCAAGAGTCGCTTCAGACCCTTCGTGGCATGACTGACTTGAAGGAGAGGCAGGGCTGGTTCATGAAATACGTGGCCGGCAACAATCGTGGGGCCAATCCGAAGCATCCCGAGTTCTACATGGGTCCCGAGACCACGGCGAGTGCCTGGAAGAACATCGAGGTTGCGGCGGCAGAAAAATACAACCAACCCGGCAAATTCACCGCCTTCATTGCGTTCGAATGGACCAGCGCACCAGGGGGCGCCAACCTTCATCGCAACGTGATCTTTCGGGACAATCACGTGCCCGACCTGCCCATGAGCGCCTACGAGCTTCCGCGCGAGGAAGGTCTTTGGAACTGGATGGCGGAACTTGAGGGGCAAGGCATGAAGCCGCTGGCCATTCCCCACAACTCCAATGCGAGCAAGATGATCATGTTCGGGTCGAGTGCCGATTCGGACGGTAAGCCTTACGACAAGGCGTACCTGGACCGTCGCGCGCACTTCGAGCCGGTCATCGAGATCATGCAGGTCAAGGGAAATTCGGAGGTTCACCGCAAGTTCTGGCAAGCCGATGAGTTCGCCAACTTCGAAAATGCCGACTCCATGGGAAAATTCAGCGGGCGCGTCCCCGATCAGCGCAATTTTGTGCGTTGGGGCGTAATCGAGGGTCTCGCTTGGGAACAGAAGCTCGGCACGAACCCCTTTAAGCTGGGGTTCGTCGGAGGTACTGACAACCACAACGGCCTGCCGTCCGAGGTGATGGAGGCGGGTTCCTACGGCAAGGGGTGGAATGGCGCGCATGGCGCCGAGGATGGGTCTGTTGACCGTCTCAAGACCGGGGATGTCGGCGGGTGGATCGACGTCAAGGACGAGAACCCGGGCGCCTTGACGGGAATTTGGGCCGAGTCGAACACGCGCGGTGCGCTGTGGGACGCGCTGAAGGCCCGGGAGACCTTTGCCACCAGCGGTCCGCGCATCAAAGTGCGGTTCTTCGCGGGCGCGGGACTGCCAACTGCGATAGACGCACGAAGCTTGGTTGAGACTGGCTATGCGAAGGGCGTGCCCATGGGCGGGACGCTCTCCGGGCTTCACGCCGCCCCGGTATTCAACGCTTATGCCATGAAGGATCCGGACGGCGCCAATCTCGATCGCTTGCAGATCGTCAAAGGCTGGGTGGATGCGACCGGCGCACATCACGAGAAAATCTATAACGTTGCTTGGTCAGGCGAACGGAAACTGCGTGCCGACGGCGAGCTGCCCGCGGTCGGCAACACCGTGGATTTGAAGACCGCCGCTTATAAGAATTCAATTGGCAGTCCTGAGCTCATGGCGAGTTGGATCGACCCAGACTTTGACCCCGCGCGCTACGCCTTGTATTACGTGCGGGCGCTCGAGATACCGACGCCGCGCTGGACCACCTATAAGACGGTGGCGAATAACCTGCCGCTGCTAGCGGACGTCGCGGCAACGATTCAGGAGCGGGCTTGGACCTCCCCGATTTGGTACACGCCGGCCCGGTCGACAACGCAGTAATTCCTCATCCGAAAGACACTGAGAGCAACGGCCTATGGATCCTCGGAAAAAAAAGTTGCGGCACCACTGGGTCGCAGCTTTAGTGATCGGGGTCATCGTTCAAGGCGGCGCTCCGGCCGGCGCGCAGAGCGCGCCACCGGCGAGCACCGACGATGCGAATCCCGTCAAAGGGGCGTTCGATCCGGATGAGAAGGCGAACCACGAACAGAAGCCGGAGGGCGCTGCGGATGCGTCGAGCAAAAATCGGTTCTCACCCTATGCGGGCCGCAGCTATCCGATGCATGTGTACTTCGGCGACACCCACCACCACACGGCCAATTCCGGCGACGCTTTCATGGCGGGCGATCGGCTGGGTCCCGAGCAATCCTATCGCTTTGCCCGCGGCGAGGAAGTCATCTCCTCGTCGGGTATCCCGGCAAAACTCTTTCGTCCGCTCGACTTTCTGGTGATCTCGGATCACGCCGAGGGCCTAGGGATCATGTACCAGATCTATGACGGGAATCCGGCGTTCATGTCGGACCCGACGCTGGCGCGCTGGCGTGCGGCGATGCACGAGGGCGGCGAGGCGGCGGCGAAGACCAAGACCGAGCTGGTTTCGGCGCAGGCTCAGGGAACGCTGCCGCCGGTAATTAAGGATCCCAAGGTCGTGGTGCCGATCATGAAGTCTGTGTGGCAGCAGTATTTGGCAACCGCGGATAAATACAATGAACCCGGACATTTCACCGCGATGATCGGCTTCGAGTGGACCAGCGTGCCGGGCGGCAACAATCTGCACCGCAACGTGCTGTTCCGGGACAACCCCGACAAGGCCTCGCAGATCCTGCCGTTCTCCGCCTGGCAGAGCGAGGACCCCGAGAAGCTCTGGGAGTGGATGGACAAGTACGAGAAGAAGACCGGCGGCCACGTGCTCGCGATCCCGCACAACGCCAACCTGTCCAACGGGCGCATGTTCGAGTTGGTCGATTTCGCCGGCAAACCTCTGTCCAAGGACTATGCCGAGCGGCGGGCGCGCTGGGAAATCCTCCAGGAAGTCATGCAGACCAAGGGCAACAGCGAGACCCACCCGTCCTTGTCGCCGAATGACGAGTTTGCCAATTTCGGGATTCAGGGCTGGGACAACGGCAACTTGACGCTCGAGGGCCAGCCCGAGACTCCGGCAATGCGGCCTTTCATGTATTTGCGCAGTGGCCTGCTGCAGGGCCTCATCGAGGAGCAGAAACTCGGCGTCAATCCGTTCAAGTTCGGCTTCGTCGGCGGCACCGACGTCCATAATTCCCTGACGGCGATCGAATCGGACAATTATTACGGCAAGCACGTCGAGCAGGAGCCGCATCCGAATCGCTGGTCACTCATCGAGAAGCAGGGATTCGGGTTCACGCGCTACACCTGGAATTACGAGGCAGCCGGCTATGCGGCGGTATGGGCCAATGAAAACACCCGCGAGTCGTTGTGGGACGCACTGAAGCGCAAGGAAACCTACGCGACCTCGGGAACCCGGATGACGGTGCGGTTCTTCGGCGGCTGGAATTTCAATGGGGCCGACGGCAATTTGCGCACCATCGCGGATGCGGGCTACGCGAAGGGCGTGCCGATGGGCGCCGATCTGCCGAAGGCGTTGGCGGAAGCCAAAGCACCGACGTTCCTCGTCGCCGCAATGAAGGATCCGGAGGGCGGCAATCTCGATCGGATCCAGATCATCAAGGGTTGGGTCGATCAAGCCGGTGCGCCGCACGAGGAGATCTACGACGTCGCCTGGGGCAACGCGAATCGGCGCAAACCCGGCGCGAACGGCAAGCTGCCCCCGGTCGGGGATACGGTCGACGTTGCCCACGCGACCTGGACCAATACGATCGGCGATCCCGAGCTCGCGGCCGTTTGGAAGGATCCGAAATTCGATCGGCATCAGCGGGCGTTTTACTATGTGCGCGCGATCGAGATCCCGACGCCGCGATGGACCGACTACGATTCGGTGCGATTCGGCGTGACGATGTCGCCTGAGGTGCCGATGACGCATCAGCAGCGCGCGTGGACTTCGCCGATTTGGTACACGCCTTGAGCCTAATCCGCGCGAGAATACTTGCGATCCTTGCCGGTGGTTGCGTCTTTCTGCCGGGGCTCGGGGCGGCCGAGGAGGGCGGTTCCGGCCACTACTTTCCCGGGTCGATGTCCGATTTCGTCGACGGAGTACCGCTCACCGAAACCTTTCTGACGCGATTCAACGGCCTGTACTACGACGGCTCGGCCGGCATCGAGCGGCCGTTGCCGATCGGGGGGCTGACCGCGCTCGGTGCGAACGCAAAATCCTGGGGCGAAGGGCTCACGGTGCTTTGGCGCCCCCCCTTCGATTTCGGCGATCGCTGGAGCTATGCGATGAGCACGACCATCCCCTACGTGGAGATCACGGTGAGCGCCAATGCGAATGTGATGCTGCCGAACGGCCTTGAGGGTGGCCGCGAGCTGTCGAGCAGGCTCACCGATCTCGGCGATGTGGTGTTGATGCCGGTAATGCTGAACTACAATGTCAACCCGGATTTCAACATCAATGCGCGGGTTGCTTTCTACGCACCCACCGGCAGCTATGAAGTGGGGCGGCTTTCGAACACCGGCAAGAACTTCTGGACCACCGAGCCCACGGTCGGGTTTATGTACCTGGGTAAAGAAAACGGACGCGAGGCGTCGGTGTTCTTCGGCATGGACTTTAATTCAGAAAATGGCGCGACCCAGTATCAATCCGGAAATCAGTTCCACATCGACGGCACGCTGGCTCAACATTTGCCTTGGCAGGGCGGCCTCGCCGGCGTGGGACTGTCCGCGTATTACTACAAGCAAGTGAGCGACGACAGCGGTCCGGGCGCGAACCTGGGCGCCTTCAGGGCCAAGTCGGAGGGATTGGGACCGGTGCTGTCGTACGCGCACAAGATCGGTGGGCACGACACGGTTTGGGAATTGAAATGGCTGCATGAAACGGACACCGTGGACCGCTTGCAGGGCAATATCGGCTGGCTCAAGGCCGTCTACAAGTTCTAATTGATAACTTATAGAGTGCAAAAGTCGTACCGCAGGCGAAAACGCGACCTGTATTGGCCTTTGGTCAGATTGCTTGCCGGCGACAAAAGCGCTCCAATTCGCGGGGGAGACTGCAGCGGACGCAATTTGAGCTGATTGGAAAAATTCGCGTGTGTCAGGATTTCACACATTCAAATTCAAAGCAGGAGCACGATAGATGAGATCAACAACAATCGGTTCGATAGCGCTTCTTGTGTTGACCGCCATAGCTGGAGCGGCTTCCGCGCAGGACGTGATCGCAACCGTTCAAAATCCCTGGGAAGGCTTTTTCGTTGGTGCGAACATCGGCGGAGCGTGGAATCACACGTGCAACGACTGGACGCCTGGACCCACGATCACGGGTACTCCGGCGCTGGCGAGCGCGTTTTACAATCGCGATTGCCCCAACAACGGCAATTTCATCGGTGGCGTGGACCTCGGCTACAACTTCCAATCCGATCAGTGGGTGTGGGGTTTCAAGGCCGACTACGACGCGGTCGGCAGCAAGAGCTACAACCGCTCATACACTTATTCGGGGAATCCGAACACCGGTGTGGGGGGTATTCCGAACGGCACGTATGCCTTTAACGGCAAGGTGAGCCCGAACGGCATCGGCCTCTTGGGTCCGCGGGTCGGCTACGCGGTCGATGAGTGGCTGCCTTTCGTACGGGCCGGTGGGGCCTTCGCGGGCGGGCAGCATACTTCGACGCTCAGTTTCGCTCCGGCCGCGGGTGACAATCCGGCTGCCTCACCCGGCAGCATCAGCGGCGGCAAGAACTTCAAGTCGAGCGGCTGGAATGTGGGCGCCGGTATTGACTACGGGTTGAGCGGACCGTGGTCGTTCACGGCGGAGTACAACTACGTGAACCTCGGCAAGGGGACCAACTCGACGTTTACCTGCACCGCGAGTTCCGCCTCCATTTGCGCGCGCTACGCCAACTTGTCGCTCGATAACATCCACAACAGCTTCACCATGAACATGTTCCGGGTGGGCTTTCACTACAGCTTCGGCGACCATTCGGCGCCTCCGCCGCCACCGCCCCCGCCGCCCCCGCCGCCACCGCCACCGCCACCGCCGCCGCCGCCGCCGCCCCCACCGCCGCCGCCGAAGCCCGCGTCGCTGTGCCCGGATACGCCGCCGGGTGTGGCGGTCGATCAGTTCGGGTGCCCATGCGATATGACGCAGGAAGTGCACTTTGCGACCAATTCGTCGGTGCTGACGGATCAGGACAAGGCACTGCTCGATAAGATGATCGTGAACCTGAAGCGCCTAAATTTCGTTGACGGGGAAGTCGATGGCTACACCGACTCGACCGGCAGCGCGAAATACAACCAGGGTCTGTCGGAGCGCCGCGCTCAGTCGGTCGCGGAATACTTGAACAGCAATGGCATTGGCGCACACCGAATGACCGTGCAAGGGTATGGCCAGGACAATCCGGTGGCGGACAACAAGACGGCTGACGGCCGCGCGCACAACCGCCGGGTGGTGCTACACCGCACCGGCTGCGGCAAATGAGCCCTTAGGCGAATGGACTGGTCCTTCAGGCCTGACTCCGCAAGGAGTCAGGCCTGAGATTGAAGACATTCGAGTCGCCAAAGTTTTCGGCGCGTGGCGGAACTGTCCGGCGGAAAGCCAGTGCAGTGATTAGGTTCTTTTCAGGAACGATTTTCGCCATTTGCCAGAACCATTCAGCCGCGCCCCTGTGCATATCGCTGATCTGCGATTAACCCAACAGCTTCAGGGATGGCCAAGGCTGGGACTGTCGATGAGCCGTAAACCGTGCCGCGGTCTCATTCAGTGTCGCACCGGAGCTGGAAGCCAGGCCTGTCGGGTAAGGTCGGCAGCGATGAACTCGCGTACAGCCCTCGGTAGCGCGCGGTGTGGAGCGGGATGGAAATGAGTGTTGCCCAAATCGTCGGATTACTGGTCAAGGCATGCGTCTTGTCGACGGTATTTGCACTGGGCCTCAACACGAGATGGAAAGACCTCACTCATCTGTTCAGCACGC
Source organism: uncultured Gammaproteobacteria bacterium (assembly GCA_963758145.1). GTDB lineage: Bacteria > Pseudomonadota > Gammaproteobacteria > Steroidobacterales > Steroidobacteraceae > Bog-1198. The sequence goes on along the minus strand of CAVWUK010000004.1, from coordinate 241,277 downwards.
CCGGACTGTTCCTGCGTTCCCTTCTGGCGATGTACGTTCTGACGCCGCTGATCGCGGTCGTGCTGGCGCTCGCCGCCCCGGCGCCGCTGACAATTAAAGTGGCGGTGCTCCTGATGGCTATCTCTGCCGGCGCTCCGGCGCTGCCAAAGAAATTGCTCAAGCTCGACGCCAATCCGCAGTATGTGCGCAGCCTGTCCGTGACCACGACCCTGCTCGCCATCGCCACCGTACCGCTGTCGCTGACAGCGCTGGGCGCGTTCTTTGGCCGGGACGTCAGTGTCGACATCGGCCAGGTGGCGGCCAAGATTACGCTGGCCTATCTGGCGCCGCTGCTGGCCGGCATGGTTGTGCGCTCCGTTGCGCTGACACTGGCCGAACGCATGGCCGGGCCAATCTTGAACATAGCAGGGGTCACCCTGTTAGTACTAATTGTCCTCATCGTGGCCACCAGCTTCTCGGCGATTGTTGGAGTCGGTCTACCGGGGCTGGCGACCATCGCGCTCATGACGAGCGCCTCCCTGGCGATCGGCCACGTCCTCGGCGGACCGGACCCGAACGATCGCACCACGCTGGCTGTTGCCTGCGCGACCCGTTTTCCGGGGATCGGGCTGTTGATTGCCGCGCAGAACTTTCCCAAAACAAAGCCGCTGCCGGTCGTCGTGGTCTACGTACTCATCTCCACTTTGACGGTGCTACCCTATTGGCGCTGGCGCAAGAGTCAACACGCGGCACAGGTCGCTTGAATTGAAGTCCGCCGACGGTTATCAGACCACGATCACGGCCCGCGCGGCCTGATGTACGAGGGGGGACATGGATATTCAAAGGCAATCGATGAAGTTGCGCACCGGCCCAGCGCAAGCAGAATCCAAGCGAGGCCGCTCGTTTGGCCATCGTCTGTCACGGACCGAGCGTCGCGCGAAGGGAAAGAGCCTGAGGGATGCTTGCCCGCGGGAGGCGCACGCCCACTGGAAAGCGCCGGCCGGCCGGCCGGACCCGGTCAGCTTGGTCTTGCAAGCCGACAAGGGGCGCCTCCCTGAGTTGCTTGCCCTTCGCCACGGGCGCATGTCCCTGTCGCCCTTTACTTTCTACAGGGGATCGGCGCTCAACATGGCGGTGGACCTGGCGACTACACCAGCCACCGGCGTCCGTGTGCAATGCTGCGGAGATGCCCACCTCGGAAACTTCCGCGGCCTGGGTACTCCGGAGAGGCGCGTCATCTTCGCCATCAACGACCTGGATGAGACCCTGCCCGCTCCTTGGGAGTGGGATCTCAAGCGCCTCGCGGCGAGCTTTGTGGTCGGCTCCCGGAACAACGGCCTCAGCGAATCCACCGCCCGGAATGCGGTTATTACCTGTGTCAGGTCATACCGCGAACACATGGCCGAGTTCAGCGACATGGATCCGTTGGACCTATGGTACTGCGCGGTCGATTCGGAATCGCTGTTCGCAAACGTGGGTGACTCCAAGTTCCGCGCACACATGAGCAAGCGCATTAAGAAAGAACGGACGCGCCACGTCGAGGAAGAGTTCTTTCCCACTTTCAAGCAAGCCGCGGGCATGGCGCCGGCCATCGAAGACCGGCTTCCGACGATCTTTCACTGGAAGGGGCATAGTCCCGGGGAGATCCACCCGACCGTCGAGGAGGCCTTCATCCTCTATCGCGAGAGCCTGCCATCAACCACTCGGGCATTGCTCGATCGCTACGAACTTAAGGACGCCGCAATCAAGGTGGTCGGGGTCGGCAGCGTCGGCACTGCTTGCTGGGTGAGTTTGCTGGCGGACGGTGAGGGGAATTCTCTCGTTCTCCAAATAAAGGAGGCGCGCGCCTCAGTGCTGGAGGCGTATGCCGGCAAGAGTGTCTACGCCAATCACGGACAGCGCGTGGTGAACGGACAGCGGCGCATGCAACCGGTCAGCGACATCTTTCTCGGCTGGACCAAGGGCAGGGGAGGGCGTCATTTCTACGTTCGCCAGCTACGAGACATCAAGATCAAGCTTGCCGTCGAGACGTTCGGCAAAGCCCAGATGCTCCTGGACGCCAAGTGGTGTGGCCACACGCTGGCGCTCTCCCACGCGCGCTCCGGCGATCCGACCGTGATCAGCGGCTACCTGGGCAAGGGCGACGCATTCGATGAAGCGATTGCAGCTTTCTCGGTCGCATATGCCGACCAGAATGACAAAGACTTCGCGGCGCTCACCCAGGCGATCAGCCGCGGAAAGCTCAAGGCCAGTATTGAATAACGGAACTTGACCACCAGTCACGGTGCCGGGTAGGAACGTGCCTGCGAGGATGTGGGCGTTTTCATTTGATCGAGGTCACTTGAAATCCAACGTCTCACCATTAACAGGGGCCAATACAATAGAAACAAGGTTTGCAGTGCCCGAGGCATCCACGCTGTAGCAGTCCATTTCTGTATTGGGGGCGAGGCCGTCCGCGGTGCCCACAACCGTCACGTCAGACAACACAATATTGAGGCACATTAGTAATGTAGTGGAATTGTTGACGATCACTGAGTACGTGTCGGTCTCGTTGGCATCAACAAAGCCCGTTGTGGAATCATGATAATACGTCAGATTATCAACAGGACCCGTGTTCCCAACATTCAAAGTTGCCGGAATTGGCGTAGAGCTCGTGACCAGCCCGTAGGGTGTGCCGGTGCTGAAAGTCTTGCCGAGCGGGACGTAGGGATTTAAAAGGTAATAGCTCGTGGAAATGCTGTTGGCGACGGTTACCCCGTTCTTTTCCATGGTGAGCGTGTCCACTGTGCTGTATGCAGGAGCCTCGCCGTTAAACGTGGAAGTTGCGGCTTTTGGTTTGCTACTGAGTAGAATGGTGTAGCTGTCACCCGAACTGTCAGTGGCGTTCAGTGTGTACTGATGGGCGCCTTGGAGGTAATTGACGAGGGCCGCTTCACCCGGAACCGAGGAAAGGGGAGGAGTACCACTACCGCCGACGACGCTGACGCCCCCGCCGCCGCACGCAGAAATGCCCATCAGCGCAATGATCGTAATTGTGCGTTTCACTACAGCCCTCGAATTTCGCTGGTGGTTTGAGTTATCTGACAAGGCGGCGAAAAGCAATTTACGCCAGTTGTTCTGTAATGCACTTACTATGGCGAGCCTGATTTTCTCAGACAGCTTCATCGATTAGAAATTATCCTTTGGGACGGTGCGGGGCCTAGAATATGTAAGATCGGACCGTCGTGGTCACGACTAACGCGACACCAGCGCCCAAATAGCGCGCCGATCATTATTCTTGCCGCGGTGATGGCAAAAAGCGTCGAGGGCGGCAGAGTTGTTCCAACCCTCGGGGAGAATCAACATGATACGACGACCGTTCATCATTCTTGGACTGCTGCTGTGGCTGCCCGCCCTCGCGGAGCCGCAGGGCGACAGCGGCCCTCCGGCGGACATCCTCGCGGTCCGGAATATCGAGATAATATTCCACACCGCCGGCAGCGTCCTCCCAAACAAGGATTTCGATCTGATGATGAGCCTGTATGCTGACGACGCCGTGCTCACTGACACCGCGCACGAGAACAAGGTGTACCGGGGCAAGGAACAGGTCCGTACGTACTGGGCGGACATCAGCGGTCCATTCCGCCCCGAGCATCACTGGATCGGCTACACACCGGCGATGCGGATTAAGAGTAATGTGACGGGTGACACTGCAACGCTCTATTTCGAATGCCTGTGGATGGACGTGGATAGCAATGCCATCGGCGCACACGCCTTCACCTCGATGAACCTCGCGCGCGTCAACGGGCGCTGGCTGGTTAAAGGCATCAAGGTTGGAAAGGTCGACAAGCTCTAGTTGGTGTGGCCGCTCAGGCCCTTGGGGCGGTCGGCATCCGGCAAATCCCGATCCAAGTCAATCGGCTATCGCGATGGAGTACGGGCCGGACGTCCCGGGCATGGAGATTCGGCCGCCCGGGACCGGTGTCAGGGCACCGCTGGTCGGGTCGAGGGAGAATTCGCAGACGTCCTGTGTGCACAGGCCCAGCAGGAACTTTCCGCTCGGCTCGAAGATGAGCAGCGACGGGGCTCCAAGACCCGTCAATAGACCGCTCGCCAGCGGGGTCAGGACACCCGTCTCGGCGTCGAGCCGGTATCCACAGGTGTCCGGGTCGCACGGCGCGTAAGCGAAGGTGCCGCTCGGGTCGAAGACGAATGGACTCGCAGACCCGGCGGCAGCGACGGCGCCGCCGACTGACGAAAGCACGCCGGTGGTCGGATCAATCTTGTAGGGTGAGGTGCCACCGGCGACGTAGGCGAACGCTCCGCTCGGTTCAATTACGACGGAGTTGTCTTCAGCCGCACCGCCGTAGGGAAACGGGCTGCCCGGGACCGGTGTCAGCGCCCCCGTCGCCGGATCGATGGCGAACGCAGAAATACTCGAGCTGCCGCTGCCAAGGTGTATCGAACCGCCATTTGCAACGTAGAGAAATTTTCCGTGCGGATCGAAGGCAAGGGACTGCGGGCCGATGCCGACGACGAATGGGCTACCGGACACTTCCGTCAGCGCCCCGGTATCCGGATTCACGCCAAACGCCGCAACGGTTCCAGGCCCCGGCAGCTGCGGACAGCACGGTCCGGTGACCGCTCCCTGGCTCAACGCATAGACGAATCGGCCCTTCGGATCGACCGCGACGGGAGTGCCATTCGGGCCACCGCCCGCCAGCTCGATGAGCGCACCCGTACCGGCATCGATTCGGAATCCCATCGATGAGGTGTACGCAAATGCCGCACCCGGAACGACTGCGAGTGAGTTAGCGACAATCGCGAACGGTGTGCCTGGAATCGCTGACAGTGCGCCGCTCGCCGCGTCTATCGCGAAGCCAGCCACATTGTTCGATTCGGTAAAGACCACGTAGCCGAATCGCCCGATGTGGGTACAGAGGATGTTCACTCCGGTTACTCCAGAGCCATGGACGGTTCCGCTGTGCCCGGCATTCATGACGACACAGTTCTGCGCTGCAGCCGACGGCTGCGCCGACACGCTGACGCTGAATGTGGCGCCGTCGGTGAGCGGAGTGCCAAACACGAATGCGCCGTTCTCTGAAACCGGGAGATCGTCGCCGCCATTGTTGCTGAGTACGAGCCCCGGCCCACTCAGCCCGGAAACGGTTCCTCCAATCGAATAAGTCGGCGGACCGCTGCCGCCACCGCCGCCGCCACCGCCGCCGCAGGAGGCGAGGACCAGGATCAGGAGCCCGGCACAGCCTCGCGCCATTCGGGCCGATGCGGTATTCATCGTGGCCTCCCGAGTCACTTCCGCGCCCTGCCCGCCGGAGGCGCGAGCACTCTCCACGACCGACATCTTACGCCGATAGAATCCAGCGCGACCACTTCGGGTGCCGCGATGTTCACCGTCTACCGGGTGACGGCCGATCCTTTCGAAAGCCGTCCGCCATCGATCGGTTGCGCAGCAAGCGCAGCTATCGCTGACGGGCTAAATTCGGAGTAGTTTCCATGCAGCCAATATCCATGCTAAGAGGGGTGCTAGTCACCGGTCGGGTCCTGCAGTCACAAGGGGTCCACGCATGTATTCTTCGTCCCCGCGCCCGTTTAACGTCACTGAGTTCGCTCGCAGCCAGGGCCCTGATCCGCTGGAGAAGTGCCGGCGGTTCCACGAGTACGCCAACGAAGTCCGTGCGACTGGTGTGTTCGATGCAATGTATCGCATCGAACTCCAGGGACCACTCGATCATCGGATCCTCGCCAGGGATGCCTCGACTGGCGAGACGCGCGAACTCGTGTGCTTCGACTCGAACAGCTACCTCGGGTTGCATTTGCACCCCAGGGTACGTGCGGCCGCGCATCGCGCGATAGACGAGGCCGGTGTGGGGACGCCGAGTGCACAGGTGCTCGGAGGCCACAACCGCTGGCTACGGGCCCTCGAAGAGGGCGTTGCAGCGTTGCTTGGTCGCGAGAAGTGTCTGGTATTTCCGTCAGGTTACCAGGCAAATATCGGAATTCTCACAGGGCTGCTGCGCAGTGGCGACAGGGTCATTGCCGACAGGTTCTCGCACGCCAGTCTGCACGATGGCTGTGCCTACAGTGGAGCGACGGTTCTCACGTACGCGCATGGCGATCTCGAATCCCTGGACGCGCAGCTCGCGCAGGGCGCACCCGGGGCCCTCATCGTTGCCGATGGTCTGTTCAGCATGCACGGGGACTTGTGCGACCTGCCCGGACTGCGCCGCGTCGCCGACAGGCATGGGGCGCGGCTAATGATCGACGATGCCCACTCGGTCGGCATTTTAGGTGTTGCCGGCGGTGGAATCGAGGAGCACTACGGGATGCGCGGCGCGGTAGATGTCCTGATGGGCACATTCTCGAAAGCTCCGGGAGCGGCGGGGGGCTATGTCGTCGGCGATGCGGCGCTCATTGACTACCTGCGCTTCCTGTCCCACGGGGCCTTGTTCACCGCCTCATTGCCCGCACCGACCTGCGCAGCCGTTGGCGAAGCCTTCGCCGTGATGCAGGACGAGCCCGAACACCGCGCAAGCTTGTGGGCCAATACCCGGCGCATGTGGCAGGGTCTGGTGGACGCGGGTCTGCGCGTCCCGCCGCTCAGTTCGCCAATCCTCACGGTGCACGTCGGGGACGAAACGCTGCTCGGGCCGCTCGCGGTCGCGCTTTTCCAGGCAGGCGTGAAAGCCGGCATGGCGCAGCATCCCGCCGTGCCTCGCGGCCAGAGCATTCTGCGGATCACGGTCAATGCGCGCCATACACGGGAGGATCTCGATCGGACCCTGGATGTCCTGGGGCGGCTCGGTCGAGTGTTTGGGATGGTGGAGGCGCATTGAACACGCTGCGCTCGCTGTGGGTGACCTGCAGGCCTTACCTGATGTTCGTGTCGGGGGCCGCTGCCCTGCCCGGGCTTGCCCTCGGGCGTGCGCCGATCTCTCGCGTGCTGCCGGCGTTCGTCGTGCTGTTCCTGTCGTACGGACTCGGTCAGGCCCTCACGGATGTATTCCAAACCGATACCGACGCACTGTCGGCGCCGGAGAGACCGCTCGTGCAGGGTGCGATCGATAAACGCACGGTGCTCATTGCGAGCCTCGGGGGGTTGACGGCCTGCGCCGCGGTGATCGTGTGGCTGTCCCCAGCGGCGGCGCTGCCTGCCGCGATCGCAATCGCGCTGCTCGCAACCTACACCCCGCTGAAGCGGCACTGGTGGGGCGGCCCTCCGTGGAACGCGGCGGCCGTCGCGCTGCTTCCGCTGCTGGGGCGCATGGCCGGGGGCACGGGACTCGCCGAGGCTCTGGCCGACGGAGCGGTCTGTGCCGCGATGGTGTCGTCGTTTGGTACTTACGCCGTGTTCGTGCTCCTTGGCTACTTGAAGGACGTCGAAGCGGACCGCGCGACCCATTACAACACCGTCGCGGTGCGGTTCGGTCGCCGCGCCGCAGTTCTCTGCAGCGCCGCGTGCGCCACGCTCGGCCTCGCGGCATCGGCATGGCTGGTGCAACCGCGGCTGACGGACTCGGCCGGAACTGCCTTGTGGTCCGTCGGCGCCGTCATTCTGGCCGGCGCCCACGTGCTCGCCTGGAGATCGACGAGTGATGACGACGCGTGGCCGGGGATTCAGGCTTCCGTGCACGGGTTTGTGGCGGTACACCTCGGTGAGGCCGCCGCGATCGAGCCCCGCTGGACATCGATGGCGTGGATACTTTTCGGCGCATCGATCGTGGCGATGTTCCGGCGGCCCGTGCGAAGACAGGTGTGAGAGCGTGACGGATCTGCCTCATCATTCGCCGCCCCGACGAGCGCTCGTTCTCCTGAATCCGAATGCGCGCCGCGGTCGGGGCCGCAGCAGGTACACCGCGGTCAAGGCGGCCATTGACCAGGTGTTCGATGCGCGGGTGGTCGAGACTGAACCGACCGGGAACGATGGGCCGATTCGTGCCGCGCTGGACGACGGAATCCGCACATTCATTGCCGCAGGCGGAGACGGTACCGTGAATGCCGTGATCGACGCCTTGGTCCGCTTGCGGGGACCCATCGCCCTCGAGGACCTCACCCTGGGGGCCGTGGGCCTCGGGTCGAGTAATGATGCACACAAGCCGCTCGAACTGGAGATCGCCGGAATCCCCGTACGGATCGACGCGCCACATGCGGTGCCACGCGACGTTGGTATAGCGCGGTGGGATGGCGGGGAACGTGCGTTTCTCGTCAGCGCGTCGGTCGGCGTCACGGCGGCGGCGAATGCACTCTTCAACCGCGAGGATAGGGTCCTGCGCCTCCTAAAGCATTGGTGGGTCGGCGGGGCCATCATCTGGGCCGCGCTGCGGACGATTGCTACGTGGCGGAATCTTTCCGCAACACTCATCGTGCACGAAACATCGTCAACAATCGTGTTGACCCATCTCGGCGTCGCCAAGACGCCATGGCTGGCGGGTGGACTCCACTACGATACCCCGGTGGAGCCCGGCCGGTTCGCAGTGAACCTATGTGAAGGCATGGGGCGCCTGCGTACGATCAGCACTCTCGCAGCCCTGGCCCGCGGCCGATTCGTCGGCCTTCCTGGGACGCGGTCGTGGAGCGCACAACGGGCGTCGGTGGTCCTCGAGGAACCATGCGATCTCGAGCTCGACGGCGAGATCTTTCGAGCTTCCCGGGTGTCGTTCGATCTGCTGCGAGAAAGGATTCGCCTATGCAGCTGATCGATGCCATCTATGAAAATCGGTTGTTGTCACGATGGGCCGCCCTTCTGCCAAGGCCGGCGTCGGCGATCGGGTCGATTCACGAGGCCGATGCGGAGTTTGTGCCCCTCGACGAGGCGCGGTGGCTCGCGGTGAAAGTCGATACCATCGCCGAGGAGATTGCCGCCGGGTTGTACACCGACCCCGCGACCGCGGGGCGAATTGCGGCGACTTCTGTGCTTTCGGATCTGGCGGCCGTCGGTGCTGAGCCGCTCGGGCTCTTGCTGTCGATCGTCTTGCCTCGCGGCGACGTGGAGGCCGTGCAGTTGCGGGTGGCGGTTGGAGTCCGAGCAGCATGCGAGGCGGCGGGGATCGGTGTATTTGGTGGCGATACGAGTGTCGGCCCGGCGCTGGCCATCACGGTGGTTGGGTTCGGGCTGGTCCCGGCCGGCCAAGCGCTACGGCGTGTGGGATTGTGCGCTGGACACACCGTTTTCGTCGCTGGGGGCGTTGGGCTCGGCGGCGCCCTTGCTGCGGCCCGAATGCTGGGCGTCCACGGGTTCACTGAGGACGATTACGCGCCTCCCTTGCGGATCGCCGTTGGCCGCGCCCTTCGGGGCGTCGCGAGCGCGGCAATGGACACCAGCGACGGCCTCGTCGCGACGCTCGATCAGTTGGCTCGCCTCAACGGCGTCGGCATTCGCGTGGAAACGACATTCTCCGGCCTGCTGCACCCAAAGGTCGACGCCCTGCGTGCGGCCACCCGCCTCCCGGCCTTCGCGTTCGTCGCGAGCTGCCATGGTGAGTTCGAGCTGGTGTTCGCAGTCCCTCCCGACCGCCTGAATCAGCTCGATGGTGTCCGAGCGGCCATTGGCGCCGAACCGCTGCGCATCGGGACCGCGTTTGCAGGGGAGGGACTCTGCATCGGCGACACGCCGATCGATGGAGCCAGGATCCGCAATCTTCTTGACGACGTCGGCGGGAATGCGCTTGCCTATGTGACCGCATTGATCGGCATGAGCCCGTCGTAGTCTTGTCGACCTTGCATCTTGAACGCTGGTCCTCTACCGAACTTTAGATGAACACTCATCACCGATTGACTACTTGATGGCACTCCATTTCTTTGCAATCTCAATACCGCAGTTCTTTCCCATTGCCTCGTATCCCGCCTGTAAGGCTACAAAATATGCCTGAACGTAGCCGCGGCCGTCAGTTGACCGGACGAAGTCCAGGATTTGAGAAAGCTCGTCGTTACTCAGGTCGCGATATCCGTACGTGAGAAAGCGGCGCAATGGTTCACGCATCTGACTTTCAATCTCAATTCGTCTAGCCTCCTTATTTTTTCGCATCCGCTCGTTTTCTGGGGGAAGCTTATTGCCGGTTCCCAGCACGCTGCCGTCGAACACCGCCTGCTCCATCGTCATGAATAAGGCGGCAGTTGTCTCCACGGTTTTGGCAGCCTGCTCAATCTGAATGATTATTGCGTTTCTCTGCGGAGTGGACGGCACCTCGCTCTCTCCAAGCATGATCTTGTCGGCATCCGACTGATCTAATCTTGCAAGGGCAATTTGAGCGGTCATCAGGCGACGTCCGAGGCTCCCATCCAAGAATTCAAGCGCTTTGGCTGCAGTGTTGGCGTCGAGATTTGTTGCGAGGGAGCTGAGTACGGCGGGTTCGAATATCTCCTCTCTGAAGGACGCTTCGGTAGCAGCCGCAACGGCAGCGAGTTTCTCTTCCGTGAACGAGCCGCGCATAGCAAATATCTTTCGCATTTGCGCCGGCATCGCCTTGTAAGCCGGACGCATTTGCTCCCGCGTCTCGGCAGCCGCATAAACTTGGGCCGCAGTGACCTCATCGACGTCAGCCTCGGCGGCCGGGTAGTAAATGAAGTTCGCAGCGTACAGGCCGACAAGAGCCACCGTCATCGTCCTGGGACGTAAGGGCATTCTGGTTCGCATTCGTATCACGAGCCACCGCGGGTGCCGCGCCGGCACAGGATGATCCACGGGAAAACGGGGAAATTCACGGATTCGGTCACTTATCAACCCCATTCCGGTACGCCGTTAGTCTAACTCCGAATGCCGGTCCCTGTCGTGGGACGCTCCGTTGGGTCACACCGCCATGAGAGTAGCGGAGACCGGCGGCACCCCCTGTCTGGGAAGGCCGCAGGGCCGAGGACTGCGTGCGCACACGCCCGCCGGCGAAGCGCTATACATTGTCCGCGGAAGGCGGTGTACAATTATTTCGCTCGTGGGTACGTCGAAGATCAAAGATACAATCAAATGAAGGGAACTCAATCATGATAAAAACCATCATTAAAATCTCGTTCGGATTGTTTGCGGCCGTGTTCGCCGGAAATATGCTCCTCGCCCAGCAAATGCCGGAGGTCACGGTTCAGGCATCACGAATCGTCGAGAAGCAGGCTGGCCATACCAGTTCCGGCCTTCCCATCGTCGATGTCTCGCTATCCTATGGTGTAAGTTACTCGGGGCTCGATCTGAGCACTTATGCCGGGGTCACCGAACTCGAAAAGCGCGTCAAGGACGCGGCTATGAAAGCATGTGAAGAGCTTTCTCGGCAATATCCGATGTCGACTACTACCGATGCGGAGTGTGCGAAGTCGGCCACCAACAAGGCGATGGTAAAGGTTCACGAATTGGCCGCTGCGGCAGCGCCCAAGAAATAACCGGTCGACGAACGCCGCTGGTTTGGCGGAACATTGATGTGACCCCGGCCTCGTGCCGGGGTTTTGTCTCTGGCCTACCCGGTAGCAGGCGGTGACGACCGACCGCAACGCACTTGGCGGACCGTCGCGAACTAGCGGGGTGATTTGTATTCCGCCCTCATGGTTGGAGAAAATAGCGGCTTCCTTTGACCATATTTCAGGGTTCTTGCACGGCCCGCCAATTCAGTCAGTTGGGCCGCTTTCCGACACGATTCGAAACGGTGCCGTGCCGTTCAGCCGCATCCGCGCAAACTCAATTCCGCGATTCAGGGCGAAGGAGAACACGAATGGATCTGCAACTGAAAGGCAAACTCGCTCTGGTGAGTGGTAGTACCGCAGGGATTGGACTGGCGATCGCCACGGCGCTTTCACGCGAAGGCGCACGTGTAATCATCAATGGCCGCGACAAGGCGTCGGTCAGTGAAGTTATCTCGAAGGTTGGATCGATCACCGGCGGAGACGTCGTTGGATTTGCCGGCGACTTGAGCAGCCCGACATCCGCGGAGCAACTGATCCGGGAGTATCCGGACGTGCAAGTTCTGGTGAATAACCTCGGTATTTTCGAACCCAAGGCCTTTGAAGCGATATCAGATGCCGACTGGCGAAGATATTTCGATGTCAATGTGCTTAGCGGCGTACGGCTTGCCAGGCTCCTGTTGCCCGCGATGCGACGCGCCAACTGGGGTCGAATTATTTTCATCTCGAGCGAGAGCGGCGTGCAGATTCCGCCGGAGATGATCCACTACGGCGTCACCAAGACAGCGTTGCTGGCGGTATCACGAGGGCTCGCGGAAGCCGTCGCCGGCTCGGCCATCACCGTCAACTGTGTTCTGCCAGGCCCGACGAAGTCCCGTGGCGTCGTGGACTTTATCGGCAGCATGGCCAAGGCAAGCGGAAAATCAGCCGAGCAATTGGAAAAGGAGTTTTTCGAGAAGGTACGCCCGACGTCGCTTATCAAGCGCTTCGCAACACCGGAGGAGGTTGCCTCGCTGGTCGCGTACGTCGCCAGTCCACTGGCCTCGGCAACGACGGGAGCTGCCCTTCGAGTAGACGGAGGAGTGATCCGAAGTGCATTCTGATTTCGAGCCTGGTGTTGCCTATCCGCGCTGTTTTTGTCCATCGCCTTGCTGTTCGTCGCCGCCGCAGAATCCTCCCAGCCGCCGCCGAGCGCGCGGATTAGGTCGACGCTGGCGCGAAGCTGCAAGGTATCGAGATTCAGCGCCTCCAACTGAGTCTGCAGCAGGGCTGTCTGGGATGTGACGACCGTGAGATAGTCGACTGCACCCTGCTTGTAGAGCGCCATGGATAAATTCAGGGTGCGTTGCGCGGCCTCGACCGCGGCCTTTTCGTCAAGAGAGGCCTCGTGGTAATGGTTGAGTGTGGCGAGATCGTCTTCGACCTGTTGAAAGGCGCTGACGACGGTGCTGCGGTAATTGGCGGCGGAGGCGTCAAACGCGGCGCGCGCTTGGGCGACCTGCGCCCGGCGCAGACCACCGTCGAACACGCTGAGGAGGGCGGTCGGCCCGACCGCCCAGAATGCGCTCGGTGCGCTCAGCCAGTTCGAGAAGCCGGTGCTCTGGAAGCCGCCCTCCGCGCCGAGCGTGAGAGCGGGAAAATACGCCGCACGCGCGACCCCGATGTTGGCATTGGCCGCAATCATGCGCCGCTGCGCGCCCGCGATATCAGGACGCCGCTCGAGCAATGTGGCGGGAACGCCGGTGGGAATCTGCGGAAGCGTGATGTCGACGATCTGCGGCTTGATCGCGAAGGTTGAGGCCGACACGCCGAGCAGCGCCGCGATCGCGTGTTCTATCAGCGCGCGCTGACCGAGGGTCTGCGCCGCCTGCGAGCGTGCGGCATTGAGCTGGGTCTGCGCCTGCGAGACGTCAAGGCCGGGTGCAATGCCGGCATCGTGGCGCTCCTCGGTGAGACTCAGGGCGCGCGCATAGGCGTTCACGGTTTCATCGAGGATTGCGCTGTCGCGGTCCAGACTGCGCAGCTGAATGTAATCATCGACCAGCTGCGCGATCAGCGACAGGCGAGCATTCTCGAGATCCGCGGCAGATGCGCCGGCGTTGGCTTCACCCGCGGCGACCTCGTTGTGGATTTGCCCCCACAGGTCAAGCTCATAGCTGGCGCTGCCGCCGAACGTGTTGGCATTGTAATAGGTTGGCGTGGCGGGGCCCCTCAGCGGCGCGTGGATCGATTCGCGATCTCGCTCGACGCCGGCTCCCGCACCCAGCGTCGGGAACAGCCCCGCGCGCGCCTGATCGGCGAGGGCGCGGGCCTGCGCGTAATTGGCGAGGGCCGCGGCGAGGGTTGGATTGCCGGCGATCAGCCGTTGTTGCAGCTGGTCGAGCTCCGCGCTGTCGTAGAGCGTCCACCAGCTGTCGCGAGGCAGCCGATCGGCCGGCTGCGCTCGAGTCCATGGACCGAGTTCCTTATAGGCGACCGCGGTTGCTACATCCGGGGTCCTGAGCGGCGGTGCTAGCGTGCAGGCGCCGAGCAATAATGCGAGCGCCGCGCCGGTAAAGAACAAGCGATTATCTCTTTTCATGGTCATGCTTCGCCTGCGAGGCCAGCCCACCCACCGGCGTCGCGGCGGCGAGGCGCACCGTCGCGCCATTGCCGATTCCGTCGGGCGGGTTTTCGATCACGCGGTCCTGCGGCGAAAGGCCGGAGGCGAGTTCGACGACCGTACCCAAGTCCCGCTCGATCGAAACCGGCTTGAGAAGCACGCGGTTGTCGGCGTTCACGGTCGCGATGGACAGCCCCTTCGCGTCGAAAATCAGTGCGCTCGACGGCACGCTGAGCACACCGGGGGCGGCGGCGACCTGCAGCTGGATACTGGCGTAATCGCCCGGCATCATCTCACCGACGCTATTATCGACGATGAGCTGCATCAGGGTCGTGCCGCTGCTCGGATTGACCGATTGGGCCGAAGACTCGACCGTGCCGCTGTAGGTCCTGTCGGGATGTTCGGGCACGCGGATCGTCGCCTTGGTGCCGGGCGGCACGTCCGGCACATGGTTTTGCGGCACGTTGACATAGACGCGCAGCTTCCGCGTATCGGAGACCACGAACAGTTCCGCGCCGCCGGCGGCGCCCACATTGATGAGTGCGCCGATGTCGGTTTCGCGGGCGGTGACGATGCCGTCAAATGGCGCGAGCAGGCGCTTGAAGCCTTCCTCGGCGATCAGGCGGTTGAGGTTCGCCTGCGCCGCCTTCACCTGGGCCATATTGGCGTTCAAGGCGAAAGTGCGCTGGTCGACATCCTGTTTGGCGACCGCATCGGTGCCGGCGAGGGACTGCCAGCGCTCGGCGCTGATTTGCGCGAGCTTGGCATTGGCCTCGGCGACACTCAGGTCGGCGCGCGCCTGCATGAGTTGCTGGTCGAGGTCCGGGGTATCGATTTCAGCGAGCACGTCCCCTGCCTTCACCTTGCTGCCGATATCGTACCTCCAACTCTTCAAGTAGCCCGGGACGCGCGCATAGATGGGTGCCCGAATGTAGGCTTGCAGGCGCCCGGGCAAGTCGAGACCTGAATGGTTCTCCACGTGGGTCGGGGCGACCAGGGCCACGGTCGGCACGGCCTGGGCTTCGGTCAAATCGTGAAGCCGCGAGCTTTGCGCCGCGCGGGAGCCGAGGCCGTAGGCGACCACGGAGACCGCGAGGAGCACAAATCCGCCGCCCACTAGGGACAGCCGACGCGAAATGCGGCGGCCGGTATGTTGATCAGGCTGGGGCATTGGTTCCTCCCAAGTTGGATTCCGGCTTCGACTTCGAGCCGTAGCTCCGGTGAATAATGCTGAACACCACAGGGACAAAAAACAGCGTGGACACGGTGGCGAAGATCAGGCCGCCGATGACGGCGCGGCCGAGCGGCGCGTTCTGCTCGCCGCCTTCACCCAGGCCGAGTGCCATGGGCAACATGCCGATCACCATCGCGAGTGCCGTCATCAACACCGGGCGCAGGCGGACGAATCCGGCCTCGAGCGCGGCCTGTGTCGCATCGCCGATTTTGTCGAGCCTCTCGCGCGCGAAACTGATCACCAGCACGCTGTTCGCGGTGGCCACGCCCATGCACATGATCGCACCCGTGAGCGCCGGCACGGAAAGCGTCGTATCCGTCGCAAACAACATCCAGATGATGCCGGCGAGCGCCGCCGGAAGCGCGGTGATAATGATGAAGGGATCGGTCCACGACTGAAAGTTGATCACGACCACGAAATAGACGAGCACGATGGCACCCAGAAGACCGAACAGCAATCCGAAATAGGCGCCGTTCATGGTCGCTGTCTGGCCGACCAAGGCGACGATCGAGCCCTTTGGTTTGCCCTTGTCGTTGCGGGCGATAATCTTTTGGATGTCGCTTGAGACCGCCCCGAGATCGCGCCCGCGGGTGGTCGCGTATATCTCGACCATCGGAGAGATATCGTACTGAGAAACGACGGCGTCGCTTTGGGTGCGGCTGATGCCGGCGATGCCGCCGAGCACCGTGGTTGTCGCGCCGGTGGCATTGATCGGCAGATTCTGCAACGCCGGAAGCGTGTCGATCTGGTTCTGCGGCGTCTGCAGTGCGATCGGATAAGTGACGCCGTTTTTCTTGTTGAGCCAATAGGTGGGCGCAACCTGGGAGGAACTCGCGAGGTTGACGACCAGGCTATTGGTCACGTCGGCCGCGGTCACGCCGGTGTACCGGGCGCGCGTGCGGTCGATGTCGACATCGATCGTCGGTAGTCCGGCCGATTGCTGGATGCGTGCATCGGCAATGCCCGTGATATGGCGGATCTGTGCCAGGAGCTTGTTGGCGTAGGCATAGTCCGCCGCAAGGTCGTTGCCGCGGATCTGCAGGTCGATCGGTGCAGGCGCGCCAAAATTCAAAATCTGGCTGACGATATCGGCGGGCAGAAACGAAAAGATCATGCCGGGGAAACGCAGCGGCAGCTCCTCACGCAGGCGATCGACATAGTCGGCGGACGGCGCGTGCCCCTCTTTGAGAGAAATCTGGATGTCTCCGTCCGATTCGCCGATCGTGCCGGTGTTGTTGTAGATCGTATTGATCGACGAAACATAAGTGCCGATGTTGTCCACTACCGCCGCAACCTCGGTCGGCGGGATCGTCTCGCGAATCGCCCTCTCCACACCGGCGAAACGTGCTGCGGTCTCCTCGATCCGCATGCCGACCGGTGCTCGCACATGCAGCAGGATCTGGCCGCCGTCGACCTGGGGAAAGAAATTGCGGCCGAGAAAGGGCGCAAGCAGAAACGAGACCGCAATGAAGCCCAGAAAGGCCGCGACGAAGACCCTCCGATGCTCGATGGCGAGCGATAGGGTGTCGCGATACCCGGCGCGCAACCGCGCGAAGCGCGCCTCGAACCCACGCTGAAACCGCACCAGCGGGTTCTTCGACGGCGGCGGCTCGCCGGGGTTCGCGATGTGCATGCGCAGCAAGTATTTCGCCATCGTCGGTACCAGGGTGCGCGAAAGCAAGAACGAGAAAACCATGGCGAACATCACGCTCTCCGCCATCGGCACGAACAGAAAACGCGCCACGCCGTTCAAAAAAAACATCGGAATGAACACGATGCAGATGCAAAGCAGCGATACGAACGCCGGGATGACGATCTGCGAAGCGCCGTCCATGATCGCGGTTTCCACCTCCTTGCCCTGTTCGAGGTGGTAGTTGATACTTTCGATCGTCACCGTCGCCTCATCGACGAGCATACCGACGGCGAGCGCGAGCCCTCCCAGGGTCATGATGTTGAGTGTCTCGCCGATCGCCGAAAGCGCTCCGATCGCGCCCAGGATCGACAGCGGAATCGACGTGGTCACGATCAGGGTCGAACGCCCGCTGCTGAGGAATAGCAGGATCATCAGGCTGGTCAGCGCTGCGGCGATCACGCCTTCGCGAATGACGCCCTCGATCGAAGCGCGCACGAATAAGGACTGATCGCCGATCGGCTTGATGTCGAGCGCATCGGGGAGCGAGGGCTTGATGACTTCCAGCATCTTCTTGATGCCGCTGACGATGTCGAGCGTCGAGGTCGAACCGTTCTTGAAGACGCTCAAGAGCACCGAGCGATTGCCATCCACGTGCACGATATTGGTCTGAACCGCATTGCCGCTGTGCACCTGGGCGACATCGTGCATGTATACCATCGCGCCCCCCACACTTTTGATCGGCAGATCGCCAAGCTCCGGTATTTTGGACGGGGCGCTGTTGAGATTGACGGTGTATTCGTAATCGCCGATTTTCTCCGAGCCGACCGGGGTGATGAGATTCTGGGCGGCGAGCGCATTGGCGACGTCGAGGCCGGTCAAACCGCGGGACTCGAGCGCCGCGGTATCGAGGTCAAACATCACCTGCGGTGTCTTGCCCCCGAACGGCCAAGGGATACCCGCGCCCTGCACGGTGACCAGGCGCGGACGCACGAAGTTGAAGCCGAGATCCGCGAGATTCTGTTCGGTCAGCCCTCTGCCCGACAGGGCGAGCTGGATGATGGGAACCGTTGAGGCGCTGTAGTTGAGAATCAGCGGCGGCGTTGTGCCGGCAGGCAGCTGCTTCAGCATGCTCTGCGAAACCGCGGTGACCTGCGCGTTGGCGGTGGCGATGTTGACCGACGGATGAAAGTAAATCTTGACGATGCCGAAAGTGGTATACGAATTCGACTCGATGTGCTCGATGTCGTTGACCGTAGTTGTCAGCGCGCGCTCGTAAGGGGTGATGATGCGCCCGGCCATCTCGTCGGGGGGCAATCCCTGGTACTGCCAGGCTACGCCGATGATCGGGATGTTGATGCTGGGAAATATATCGACCGGCATGCGCAGCGCGGCGAGGATGCCTACGAGAAGAATGAGCAAGGCGGCGACGATGAACGTATAGGGCCGGCTCAGCGCGATACGCACTATGGCGAGCATGGGGGCGCCTGCCGAGTATTGTGGCGAACACGCCGATCAACACGCTGTTTCAACCGGGGATCCTCCCTAAGTGTTAGGGGGCAGTCTGTGCGTAACGCATCGCGGGACGATTGCAGGATTCGTGTCGATCATTTCAATCGAAACGGACTCGCCCACGCTATCGGCGCAAAAGGGATGTCCGCACGATCATCGGAAGTCGCCCTCGTGGGCCGGCACTCGGAAGGCTTAAGGTACCGAGCCCCAGTAGCGGCGGCCAGTGGCGGGAGAATTAGGAAGCAATGACTGCTTCATCACGAGCACTTCCGCTCCTACGACGGACAGTCGATCACTGAGCCGTCACCGACAGACTTCAATGCAATTCATGGGCGGTCTCCGGCATCTTGGGCAGCAAGGCCACCGATGGCGGACCAGTCGAGGTGTTCGCCGCCCTGGGCGAGGAGGCGCAGAAATCGGTCGTGCAACAGGCTGGCCAACGGCAGGGGTACCTGCAGGTTCTCGGCCGCGGACAGAGCGAGCCGGATGTCCTTGTATCCGAGCGGGGCCGCGAAGGCGGCCGGCTCAAACTTTCCTTCGACGATCAGGTTGCCATAGGTCTTGTACGCCGGCGTGTTGAAGACACTGGACGTAAGAAGCTCGACGTACGCATGCCGGTCGATACCGGCCTTGCCGATGAGGGCGATGGCCTCGCCGAGGGCCTCGATGGCGGCGGCCAGTAGAAAATTTCCACTGAGTTTGACGAGATTCGCTGCCGAGGGCTCGGTCGCTATCCGATATGTTTTCTGTCCGATCGCATTAAAGAGCGGCTGACACGCATCGATCGTCGCGGGATCGCCCCCGGCGACAATGAACAGCTTGGCCGTGGCGGCCATGTCGGGCCGCCCGAATACCGGGGCGGCGACGTAGCGTTGACCGGCGCTCGCATGGCTTTGCGCGAGGCGCTTGGACAGTGCAACGCTGATCGTGCTCATCGACACGTGGATCGCGTCCCTGCGAAGATGGGCGACCAGACCGTCCTTTCCCAGGGCGATGTCGGATGCCGCGTCATCATTCGCCAGCATCGTGATCACGGCGTCGCCGGCGCACGCTTCCGCAAGAGTGGCTGCATCGCGTGCGCCGAGCTCGACGAGCGCGCCGCTTTTCCCGGGACTGCGATTGAATACGCCGACATCGTGTCCCGCTTTTACGAGATTGGCCGCCATGGCTGCGCCCATGCGGCCGAGTCCGATAAATCCAAGCTTCATAGGGTGGTCTCCGTGTGAGTAGACGATCAGGACCGCTGCAGGGGCGCCATGAACTCCGGACCAACCGGGTCCTTGACGGCCGTGTTTACGATGCGCTCAATCAGTTCACGATCCGCGGTATTGAGCGACCAGCCCGCGACCTCAAGGGCCGCTTGCACTTGCTCCGGGTGTCGGCCGCCCCAGAGTGCGACGCTGATACCCTGATCGAGCATCCAACGAACCGCCAGGTGAATCACGCGCCGGTGAAAGCGCCGCTGTGCGAGCTCATCGAGCTGCCGCACGGCGTCCAGATACTGCGCAAAGCGGGGCGGCTGGAATTTCGGATCGATACGCCGCAGATCGTCGCCTTCGAAAATCGTATCGGATCCCATACGCCCGCTCAGCAATCCGCGACATAGCGCGCCATAGCCGAACGTGGCGATGTCGTTGGCTCGGGAGTAGGGAAGGATCTGCGCCTCAATGGCGCGCTCGAACAGATTGTAGGGAGGCTGCAGCACATGCAGCGGAGCCACTCGGCGGAACCGCTCCATTTCATCCACGGAGAAGTTGCTCACACCGATGGCACGGATCTTGCCTTGCTCGTACAGCGTGCGCATCGCCTCGGCGGTTTCCTCCACCGGCACCAGCGGGTCGGGCCAATGAACCTGGTAGATGTCGATGTAATCGGTGCGCAGACGCCGCAGGGAATCATCGATCTCCTGCATGATGCGCTCACGGCTTGCATTTCGATAGACCTTGCCGTCCCGCCATTCGAGTCCCGCTTTGGTGGCAATGACGGCCTCGGTGCGCACGCCCTCGAGAGCGGTGCCGACGATCTCCTCGGACGTGCCGAAGCCGTACACCGGCGCGGTATCGATCAGATTGATGCCTTGGCCCAGAGCGGCGTGTATGGTGGCCACCGAATCGCGACGATCGGTTCCTCCCCACATCCAGCCGCCCATCGCCCACGTGCCGAGCGCGACGCGGGAGACTTTCAACTGGGTCTTTGGAATACTCACAAATTCAGTTTCGGCGGTCGGCCTCCGGGCCTGCATTGACGATGGCATGATGCGTGTCCTCCTGATGGGGCGAATCCGAACGGCTTGCTGGGCCTATGGATGCACTGTGAGCGCGATGGATGTGCCGCCAATTGCAGAACCCGCCGCGTCCGTTACGTGTGAAACATGGCGGCTCGGCGATTTCCCCGCATCGCGCGAGGGCCCGTGAAATCGTCCGCGCACGGTCATGCCAAGCTGGTCACGAGCGCGATCAGGAGCAGGACGGGAACCGTCCAAATCAGAGCAATCCAGCGCAACGGCGTATTCATGATCGCCCGGCGCTGGCCGCGGCGGGCAGACGATGACTCAGGCCCCAGATGTAAGCCGCGACCGCCGACACCTGACCCGAGCTGAGCTGGGCGCCGCCCATGGGTGGCATGGGGGAGCGGAATTGCTTGGGTTGCGGCACGCCCGAAGTGATCGTCTTCGAGATCGACGCGTAACTGCAACTGCCCCATAACCATTGGGTATCGGTCAGATCGGGGCCCAAAGGCGTGCCTGACGCGTTCGCGCCGTGACAGCCCGTGCAGGCCGCGCCGCCGCTCTGCGCGGTCTCGCCAATACGCCGGTAAATGAGCGCGGCGATCGCAGACCACACATTTCTGTACCGATGCGAACAAGCCATGGGTCAGCCTCCGAAGAAGTGGGCGCGGGATCAAAATGCGCCGTTGAATGCTTCTGCTGGCCCAAAACATAGCAAGGAGGAAAGGGCAATGAATGTCGCCGCCGTTACCATTGCAATCGCCGCGATCGGCGTTCGTTTCAACTGTAACAGGCGGCTTCTAATTCTGGCGCGACGCAGTGCAATAGAAGCCGCTGCCGCGCATCACATCGCATCGCATCACATCTAATATACGACTTCGACGGCGGCGCTGAACATGTAACCCGCGCCGCGCTCCGTAACAATGAACTGCGGTTGCGAGGGATCTCGTTCGATTTTGCGTCGCAATCGCAGCACCTGGATGTCGATGGCTCGATCGTAGACTTCGTTGTCATACACCCGGCTCGCCTCCAAGAGTTGATCCCTGGTGAGGATTCGCTCCGGAGCGCCGAGCAACGCGGCGAGCAGGTTGAATTCGCCATTCGTCAAGACGATGTGCTCGCCGTTGCTCCGCTTGAGGCGCCGTGTGCGCAGGTTGAGCTCGAATTCGCCGAACCGGTACGCGCGAATCTCCCGCTGTCGCGCCGGCCCCGGCACTGCGCTCTTCGTGCGCCGGAGCACGGTGCGTATGCGCGCCAACAATTCCCGGGGACTGAAGGGTTTGGTCAGATAGTCGTCGGCGCCGAGTTCCAAACCCATGACCCGGTCTGCTTCATCGCGTACCCCGGTGAGCATGACGATCGGAATGGCGGATTGATCACGGAGTGAACGGGCGATGGCCATTCCGTCTTCGCCGGCAAGCCGCAAATCGAGTATGACGAGATCGATCGCCTCGTCGACGAGAATCTGCGACATTTGCTGGCCGGTCGATGCAACGCTCACGCGCAATCCGTTCTCCGCGAGGTACTCCTGCAAAAGCGCACGAATCTGCGGATCATCGTCGATGACCAAGATGTGCGGATGAACGGCTTCCGGCATGACGGCCACCTCTAAGATTGTTAGTGAGCGGATCCCAGGACGCGCGCGAGCGACTCAGCAAGATCGCGCCGATGCAGTGGTTTGCGCAGCACCTCGTTCACGCCGATTTCGGCGGCGCGGTTCGTGAGCTGCGCGCCACCGTGGCCGCTCATCAGGATGATCGGAACGGCGGGCCGCTGCCGCCGGATCTCGCGGGCGAGCTCGGTGCCGGCAAGGTCAGGCATCGCTTCGTCGGTGAGCACCGCATCGAACCGTTGAGGCGTTTCTCGAAATGCCCTCAGCGCCGCGCTGCTCGAATCGAAACCCACCGGCTCGTAGCCGAGTTGGGCGGTAATCTCCTCCGCCAGCGCGACCAGCGGACGCTCGTCATCGACGATCATCACGGTCTCACCGTTGCCGCGCGGCAGCGTCCGATCGGCCTCGACAGTCGGCAGAGCCGTTTCGCCGGCGACCGGCAGCCAGATCTCGAAGCTCGTGCCCTCGCCAGCCGTGCTCGTGACGCCGATTGCGCCCCCAAGATCGATGACGATGCCATGAACCAGCGATAGCCCAAGTCCGGTGCCCCGGCCGACACCCTTGGTAGTATAGAAGGGGTCGAACATGCGTTCGAGCACCGCGGGCGGAATGCCGATGCCGGTGTCGCTCACGGTGAGCCGCACATACCGACCCGGGGTAAGAGAACCTCGCGACAGCGTGCGGTGCTCTTTCACTTCGGCGCGATCCAGGCATACGCGGAGAACGCCGCCGTTCTCCATCGCCTGGACGGCGTTGGTGCAGAGGTTCATCGCCACTTGGTGCAGGTAGGTTGCGTCTCCGATCACCGCCGAATCGCCGGCTTCGATCCTGCTTTCCAGGCGTATCCCTGCGGGCAGCGATGCCTCGAGCAGCTCCAGCGTCTCTTCAATGACGAATTGAACGTTCACAGGCGCGCGCTCGCCGAGCCCACTTCGGCTGAATCCCAGTATGCGTTCGACCAACGCCTGCGCCCGTTCGGCTGCGTGCATCACGTTGTCGAGGTAGCGGCGCAAGGGACTGCCCTCCGCCGAATACTGGTGCGCCAGTTCTCCGTACCCCAGTATCGCCCCGAGTATGTTATTGAAGTCGTGGGCAATGCCGCCCGCCAGAGTGCCGATGGCTTCCATCTTCTGCGACTGCCTCAGTTGCGCCTCCAGCTGCTCCTTGTTGGCCTGCGCGAGCTTCTGCTCGTTCACATCGTTCGTCGAGCCTATGAACCTGACGGGTCTGCCCGCAGAATCGCGCAGGCAACGGCCGCGCGCATGCAGCCAACGCCATTCGCCGGCGGGTTGGCGGACGCGATATTCGCACTCGTAGTGGGGCGTAAGTCCCTCGAAGTGGTCCTTGAGGGCGGCCTCGAATCGCGGTCTGTCGTCGGGATGAATGTCGATCTGCGCCAACCAGGCGCTGCGCGAATTGATCTCGGAATCCTCACCGAAGCCGTACAGTGTTTTCATCTTCGACGACAGAAACAACCGATCGGTCGCGGCAATCCAGTCCCAGTGGCCCTCGTTCGCTGCTTCCATGGCGAGTGCGTAGCGCTCCTCGCTCTCACGCAGCGCTCGCTCGCCGGCGGCGACCCGGCGGATCTGTCGCAACAGAGCCAAGATAGTGAACGCGCCAAGCAACGTGATGATCAGCGTGCGAACGCCCGTACGGATCGTCTCGTCGCGCCACGGTCGCAGGGCAGCAGACTCCTCGCGCGTCACCGCAATCGTCACGGGGGCATTCCTCACCGGCGCAACTGCGATAAACTCGCTCTGGCCGTCGATCGGGCTGACGAGCCGACGTGCAGGCTTCGTCGGTGCGGTCAGGAGCGCCGGGAACTTTCGCCCGACTGCATCCGGGGCGGCGGGATTGCGCGCGAGCAGCGTCCCGTCGTTGCGGACCAGCTGAATGGTGCTGCCCGCGCCCAGGTTGACGGCGAGATAGTATTGCTCGAGATCGCTGAGGTCGACGACCGCCGTGACAACGCCCCCGAATTCCCCTTTTTCATCGGTGAGCCGGCGCGACAGGATGAGGGCGGCGTGACCCTCGGAGCGAGTCAGGAGCGGCTCGCTCATGAACAGCCCCGCAGCAGTGCCATCCCGCTGGGCGATGAAGTACGATCGGTCAGAGACATTGTGACCCGGGGGTGCGGATCCACGCGAGCCATAGCGCTGGTTGCCCTGGGCGTCGACAATCATGACTTGGCGCACCTGTTGCACACTGCCCGTACGATCCTGCAGAACGGCGTTGATGCGCTCCGGCGGCACCCCGCCGCTTTCGCTGCGATACCATCGGGCGGTGTCGAGCAGCAGAACATCGACTGCTTGAAAGGTCCAGGCGGTTTGCTCGGCGAGGGCGTTCGCTATGTTGGTGATCTCGCGATCGGTCGCTGCGAGTGAATAACGATAGGAACGCCAAGCGTCGTACGCCGATGAGCAGACGAAAGCGAGGATGATCAGGGGGCCGAGCAACAGCGCTCCGAGCCGCAAGCGCTTGAAGCGAATCGAGCCCGCATCGGGTGAAGCATGGGGGTTTGCTGAGGTCATCGGACTGCGCTGCGTGTACTAATCCGGCGCGCCTATTATAGCGCGCACCGCATCGAGCAGATGGGCGCGGACGAGGGGCTTCGCAACGACCTGCTGTACCCCGAGAGAGAGTGCGGTCGCACCGGCAGTGCACAGACCGGAGCGAAACTGGGCCGAGATCGCGATAATCGGCGAATCGGGATGTGCTGCGCGAATCTCGCGCACGCACTGTGCTCCGGCGTGTTTGGGCATGTAGAGGTTGACGATCACAAGATCCGCCGGGCGATCCAGGGTCGGATCGTGCGGTCTGCCGACGTGGACCCGATACCTTGCCTGGCTCAGCCATTCTTGCAGCAAAGCACGCGTCAGGTAGTCTTCCTCGTAAATTACGATGTCCAATGTCATTCTCATCCTATGGCCGCCGCTCGGCCGGATTGCAGACGTATCGGCGACTTTGTGGCACCCCGCACCGCCGCCGCCGAGACGCGCAACCCCATGCTCCAGCAAGGATCTCGCGGGAGGATGTCAGCCGGTCATGGGTTCGTTTCAGTTGAAACAACGGGCAGATCCGCGGCGAGGCCGAGCATTTTGTCGGCACCTGCACTTTATTGATAAACCCCTTGCCGCATCTCGATCCGGATGCTCAAATTCGGTCATCCGGGCGAGATCGAACCAAGAACTAACATCGAGCCATGAGTTACCCCAAGGTCGACTGGAATAGGGTTTTTGAATTCGGGTGGCGGATTCTCGTATTTCTGGTGGCCGTCGGGATCATCATCGTGGTGTCGACAAATTGGACACGGTGGGAAGGCGGGGCAGGGTGGCAGAGGACGAACGATGCCTACCTCCAGGCGGACATCACGCCCATTTCGGCGAGGGTTGCCGGCTACGTGCGCGAGCTTCCGATACAGGATTACGAGCGAGTGCACAAAGGGCAGGTTCTCGCGCAATTGGTCGATGATGACTATCGCGCCGCCGTGGCGCAAGCGGCAGCCGGCGTCGCGACCGCCCTGGCGCAAGCTCAAACGTTGAGGGCGCAGCACGAGCTGCAGCTTGCGAACGTCGAGGCGGCGCGCGCGGTAGTGGCGTCCACTGCCGCCGCTTCCGAGCAAACTGACCGCGACCTTGCGAGGCAGCGGCGGCTTCTTGAGACCGGTTCTTCTTCCACCGAAGCTGGCGAAAAGCTGGCAACCGCTCATGCGCAAATCGAGGCGCAACTCGCGCAAAACCGGGCACAGGCGCGTTCCGCGGAGCGCCAGCTCGCGGTCCTCGATGCGCAGCTCGCACAGAGCGAGGCGACCATCAGCGCGCAACGCGCCGCACTCGATGCGGCCAAGCTCAATCTGGGGTACACCACGATCACGGCGACCCAAGACGGGGTGATTGGACAGCGTCAGGTCAAACCCGGGCAGCTCGTGGGTGTGGGCAGTCAGATCACGACCCTTACACCGTTGCCGAGGGTATGGGTCGTCGCGAACTACAAGGAAACGCAGCTTACTCACATGGCCGTGGGACAAAAGGCGGAGATCACCGTTGATACCTTCCCGGGACACACGCTGCGTGGGCATGTGCTGGCATTTGCGCCGGCATCGGGCGCCCAGTTCGCGCTGCTGCCGCCCGACAACGCGACCGGCAATTTCACCAAGGTTGTGCAGCGCATTGCGGTGAAGATCGTCATCGACGATGCGGATGGCCTCACCGATCGCCTGGTTCCCGGCATGTCGGTGGAAGCCAAGGTCGACGCCAGAGACGGCAAGCGCTGATGAACACGCCCACGCCGCCTGTCGCTGATTCAGGCGTGATCGCGCCGACGCTGCCGTCGCCACCGACTTCCATACCCTGGCTCGGGCTTCTCGCCGTCCTCATGGGTACGTTCATATCGACCTTGAACGGGCGCCTGTCGACATTCGGTCTTGCCGACATTCGCGGCGCCGTCGGAGCGAGTTTCGACGAAGGGGCTTGGATCACGACGGCGCAAACCGTCGCCCAGATGTTCATCACGCTTGCGGCCGTGTGGATGGGTTACGCCTATGGCCCCCGGCGGGTGTTGATCGGCGCCTCCATTTCATTTGCGGTCATATCCCTGTTGACGCCGTACTCGCCGACCCTGCCCATGCTATTGACGATGCAGTTTCTCGGCGGATTGGCGTCGGGATTCTTCATACCGCTCACCTTGAGCTTCATATTGCTCAATACGCCCCCCAAGTATTGGGCGTTCGGCATTGCGATCTATGCGCTCAACCTCGAGCTATCGCTCAACATATCGGCCTCGCTCGAGGGTTGGTACGTCGAACATCATTCATGGCGGTGGATCTTCTGGCAAAACGTGCCGCTCGCACTGATCATGTCCCTGTGTCTTCATCGCGGCATTGCCAGTAAGCCGATCACGACGCGGCCGCCGTCCGATATATTCGGCCTCCTGGCGGGGGGTTCCGGGCTGGCGTTAATCTACGCTGCCCTGGATCAAGGCAACCGGCTCGACTGGCTCAACTCGGGACTGGTGTGGGGTTTGATGTCCGCCGGCGGCTTGCTGTTGCTCGCCTTTTTGATCCATGAGGGGTTCACGCCCCGTCCGCTTTTCAATCTTAAGGTTGTTTTCGGTTCGCCGATGCCGAGTCAGTTTATGCTCATCGCATTTCTCAGGCTGACGATCCTCTCCACCGCGTATTTGATCCCATTGTTCCTGGGCTCGGTGCGCGGTTTTCGCGCCTTGGATGTCGGCCAAACGCTCGTCTGGATCGCTGCGCCGCAGCTCGTTCTTTGTCCGCTGGCGGCATTGATGCTGCGTCGATCGGATGCGAGGCTCGTGGCCTCCATCGGGTTCATCTTCATCAGCATCGCTTGCCTCATGGTGGCCTACAATCTGACCCCCATCTGGGGGTCGCACGAATTTCTGCCCTCGTCCTTCCTTCAAGCGGTCGGGCAAAGCTTTGCGCTCTCGGGCGTGGTGTTCTTCGGCGTGCTTCACTTGAAGCCCCAGGATGCGCTGACGTTCGGTGCGGTGCTGCAAACGGCGCGTCTCATGGGCGGAGAGATCGGCACGGCGTTCGTGTCCACTCTCACCCGGGTACGTGAGCAGGTCGCCTCAAACTTGATCGGACAGCACCTGCGGGCGGGCGATCCTCTGGTTATAGAACGGGTGAGGGCGTATGGGGCTGCGACCACAAAAGTCCTGGATCCCGTTTCAGCGCTATCCCGCGGGGAGCTGGTATTGGGTAACGTCGTGCGGGCAGCGGCAACCACCCAGGCGGTCATCGATGGATTCGTCGCCGTGGGCGTGCTTACCGCGGTCGCGTTGCTCATTGTCGTGTTTCGAAGCGCCGCGCCCGAGGGGCCGGCCTCCGCAGCGCCGCTGTTTCGCGTGCGCGGATCGAATCCATCGTGACTTCCGGAATCGCCATCAAACGATTGCGCGCAACCGTCGTCGTGGGTGCGGTCGTCGTCGGGTCGCTTGCCGCCTGCCGAGTGGGTCCGAACTACCAGGCTCCCGCGCTGCCGTCGGGCGCCGAGGCGCCTCTGGTGTCCCTGAATACGGCGGCCGAGACACCGCGACCACCGCCGGATGCGTGGTGGCGGCTCTACAATGACTCGCGGCTCGACGCGCTGGTGCAGGAGGCGCTTCAGGCGAACCGCACTCTCGCGGCGGCCGATGCCAACTTCGCCGCGGCCCGGGCGGTAGTGTCGGCGGCGCATGCGGAGCGCTATCCGTCGACGGTGGCCTATGCCGGCGGTATTTACGGACGCGATGCCGTGACGGATGAGATACTCGAATTGAACGGACATCCGCCGCAGACGTTTTGGCTGTACGAAGACATCGTTCAAGCCGCATACGAGGTCGATCTGTTCGGTCGCGTCCATCGCGCGATCGAAGCGGCGAACGCCAATGCGGATTCCGTGCTCGCGGCCCGCGACGGTGTGAGGGTGGTGGTGGCCGCGGAAACCGCACGCGCTTATGCTGGCCTTTGTGCGCTCGGCGAGGAGCTCGACGTTGCACACCATTCGCTCGAGGTCGTATCTCACGAGGCCGATATCACCGTGAAGCGTCATGAGGCGGGAGCAAACTCCGTTTATGACGTTACCCGGGCGCTGGCGTTGGTGGCCCAGGTTCGATCGAGTATTCCCGGGCTCGAGGGGCAACGGCGAGCGACACTTTTTGAGCTGACCGCGGTTCTCGGCCGAACTCCCGCCCAGGCGCCGACTGATCTCGAGTCGTGCCACACGCCGCCTCGCCTCGATGCGCTCATCCCGGTGGGCGATGGGACGGCACTCATCAGGCGCCGCCCCGATGTGCGGCAGGCCGAGCGTCGACTGGCGGCTGCGACCGCCGAAATTGGTGTGGCGACCGCGGATTTGTATCCCACCATCCGGCTGGTCGGACTCTACGGCGGCGCAGCAGTTCAACTGTCGCAGCTCAATACCAATGACGGCCGGACCTGGGGCGTCGGCCCGTCGATCAGCTGGTCTTTCCCCAACATGGCCGCGCCTCGGGCTCGGGTGCGTCAGGCCAAGGCGGCGCAAGCGGCCGCGCTGGCATCATTCGATTCCGTGGTGCTTACCGCGCTCAAAGAGATCGAGCAGGCACTCGCCTTGTACAGTGCGGTGCTCGACACTCGACAAGCGCTCGGCGATGCCCAAGACAAGGTACACGCAGCCTTCCGAATTGCACGCGATCAATATGCGGCAGGATCGCTGAGCCATCTTGACTTGCTCACTACCGAACAATCGCTGGTCGCGGTGGATGCTGCCGTCGCGTCATCCGATGCCGCCTTGGTCCAGGACCAAATCGCCGTCTTCAAGGCCTTGGGCGGCGGATGGCGCGGCTCCGACGAACGAACACCTTAGTTGTGGAACGATTGCGCACGCCACGCCGGCGTGGGACGATTTCACGAACGCGACTACGGGAGCCTGAGGGATGAACGGACGTGTGGCGCTGGTAACGGGTGGCGGCCGGGGAATCGGGCGTGAAGCGGCGCTGCTGCTGTCGGCAGCGGGAGCGAGCGTGATGGTCGTGTCGCGCAGTGCGAAGGAACTGGCGGGGGTTGGCCTCGAGTACGTCACCGCCGATCTTGGCACCGCCGAGGGCTGCGCCCTGGCCGTTGCCGAGACCCAGCGACGACTGGGGCCGATTGACGTCCTGGTCGTGAACCACGGCATCGGCTCGGCCCACGAGCGGCTCGTGTGGGAGCAGGATCCCGAGGTCTGGCGAGAGACGATGCGCATCAACCTCGATGGCCCGTTCGAGCTCGCGCGGCTGACGGTGGGCGGCATGTGCAAGCGCGGATTCGGCCGCCTCGTGTTTACCAGTTCGACCGCGGGCGAGAAAGCGGAACGCTGCGGCAGCGCCTACACCGCCTCCAAGCATGGGGTTATCGGGCTGGCACGCGCGGTCGCGCAGGACGCCGGGCCCTTCGGAGTCACCTCCAACGCGGTGCTGCCCGGCTGGGTGCGAACCGCGATGGCCGAACGCTCGGCGAAGACGGACGCCGAACGGCGCGGCATCAGCGTTGAGGAGGTGTGGCGCGAGCGCGCCGCCCTGTACCCGCAGAACCGGGTGCTGGAGCCACGCGAGGTCGCGCAGGTGATCGCATTCTTGTGCAGCGATGCCGCCGGCGGCGTGAACGGCGAGGCGATCACCGTGGCTCTCGGCGGCATGTGGTAGGCGGATCGTTTGTCCGCGCCCCTATGTGCGGTAGCGTCCGGACAAAGAGGCGGCGCACATGCTTTCATCGCCCATCGGGAAAGCCGGCCGCTATTCGGCGCAGACCCGCACTCTTACAGGCAAGTATTCATCATGAAACAGATCTGCACATCACTTTTGATCCGCTCGGCCTGCGCCATGGCACTGGGCGTGGCTGTGAGCGCGCTGCCCGAGATCGCGACGGCACAGATTTCAGTGTCCATTACGCTCGCACCGCCCGCATTGCCTGTGTACGAACAGCCGGTGCTTACCGAACAAGGTGGGATCTGGGCGCCGGGCTATTGGGAATACACCCAGGGCGGGTATTCATGGGTGCCCGGTTCATGGGTACAGCCGCCCGAAGTTGGGCTGCTTTGGACGCCCGGGTATTGGGGATGGGGCAACGGAGGGTACGCTTGGAATGCCGGCTACTGGGGCCCGACGGTCGGGTTCTATGGCGGCATCGCGTACGGTTACGGCTATTCCGGTCAGGGCTACACCGGGGGGCATTGGCAGGGGCGGCAGTTCTATTACAACACCGAGGTGAGCCACGTGAATGTCACCTACGTTCACAACGTTTATCGCCAGACGGTGGTCAACAACGTCAGCCGTGTCAGCTACAACGGCGGGACGGGGGGTGTCAGGGCGCAGCCGAATGCGGCGGAACAGGCGGCCGCGCACGCGCCGCATCAGGCAGCCACGCCCAGGCCGATCGAAAGGGCCGCTCCCGTGCATGCGGCAGACTTGCCCCCGGTGGTTCACCAAGCGGTGCGAAGCACGGGAAATGTCGAACGCGACACCGCAAATCAACGAGCCAAGGATGATTTGAGCAATACCCAGGAAAAGCAACGCAAGGAACTGCAGCAGAGGCAGGCAGCCGATCACGAGAAGGCCGCGAAACAGCCTGCTTCGAGCGGCAATGACCAGGCGCTCGAGCGTCAGCACCAGGCGCAGACGCAGGCACTGGCGCAACGCCACACGATGGAGCAGAAAACCTTGCAAGAGAATCAAGAGCCGAAGACGGCGGAAAAACACGAGGCGGCGCCGCACAGCTAGTCGGGTCCCGCGACAGGAGCTTAAAGCATAGCGCGTGTCCATCCCATCCCAGATCCATCCAAAGGCATAGGCTTCGATATGGAAGTGGCCCCTGTGCCGGCCGCGGCCGAGACTTCGCTCGTCACCCTTCCGGCATCCCGGCCCGCGGTGGATGCGCGGGGCTTGGCGTTGGGAGTCCTGGCGGCGCTCGCGTCGGTTTATGCCCTGTGGTGGGCGCGCGCTTTTGCGATACCGCTGCTGCTCGGCATCGTCATCTCTTACACGCTGTATCCGCTCGTGGCGTGGCTCGTGGCGATCAGGATCCCCCGCGTCGTCGGTACCGCCATCGTAATGGCAGGCATGATGAGCGCCCTCGCATTCAGCATGTATTCATTGCGCGGACAAATGCAAACCATCATCGGACAGTTGCCCGAAGCGGCGACGAAGCTTTCGGCGGGGCTTGCGGGCATGCAGATTGGCAGCCTGCAGAAAATGCAAAGCGCCGCGACTCAGGTGGAAAAGGCGGCCGCCCGGGCGGCGGACGGCACCGCGGCGCCGCGGCAAGCGGCCACCCACGTGATCGTCGATCAGCCGGCCTTCAAATTGCGTAGCTTCCTTTGGGAAAGTTCGATGGGCACGCTCGGCGCATTGAGTCAGGCGGCAATGGTGGTTTTCCTGGTGTTTTTCCTGCTGGTCGGTGGAGATCGATTCAAACAAAAATTCGTGCGCCTGACGGGGCCGTCGCTGTCGAGGAAAAAAATCACCGTGCACATCTTGAACGACATCAATCATTCGATTCAAAGGTACTTGTTGATGCTGTTCACGACCAACTTAATGGTCGGTTTGCTCTCCTGGATCGTGTTTCGCTCGCTCGGTCTCGAGAACTCCGGAGCGTGGGCCGCAGCCGCAGGGCTGCTGCAAATCGTGCCGTATTTGGGTCCGGCTGTCATCGCGGTGGCGACGGCGACGGCCGCCTTCATTCAATTCAATTCGCTCGGAATGGCGTCACTGGTCGGCGGCGCATCGGTCGCGATCGCCACCGTGATCGGGACCTTCGTTACTACCTGGATGACGGGGCGCATCGCGAACTTGAATTCGGCGGCGGTGTTCATTTCGCTCATGTTTTGGGGCTGGCTTTGGGGAATCTGGGGCATGCTTCTCAGCATACCGATCGTCGTCATCGTCAAAGTCGTGTCCCAGCACGTCGAACAGCTCCACCCGGTAGCCGAACTGTTGGGTGATGCGTAGTTATTTCGCCATGCCCCGGTCGCCCTACGTGCGCTAGCGAACCGCCCGAATTCCCGGCATGTGAGAGACTTGCGGCGGTCTCTAAATCAAGGACATTTTATGAAGACAAAATTAGCGATGACCTGCGTCGTATTCGGCGCGCTGCTCGGGTCGGCCGCGGCCATCGCGGACGATGCGAATGCAGTTGGATCGAGCACGGTGGTATTCGTGAAGGATTCGACAATCACCACGAAAATCAAGACCAAGCTCGCGGCTGACCATCTGACCAGCCTGGGCCGCATTCACGTCGACACGGACCAGAACGGTATCGTGTGGCTGAGCGGCACGGCCAGAAGCCAAGCGGCCATCGACCAGGCGGTATCCCTGGCGCGTGATACGGAACACGTGAAGTCCGTCCATAACGATCTTACCGTCAGATTGGACGATTGACGATTTGATGTGATTCAGATGCAAAGAGTCCTTGCGTACGGTGCGCAGTGCGCGGTGCGCAAGGAATATTTCGGCTGATGCGGCTTCGCAAGCGCATCAGCGCCGCGAGGAACCATTGGTTGGTTGTCATCGCCGCACCGGCGCCGCACCTCATCTGGTAGGGTTGGCCGCTCATGCTGCTGGTGCTGGCGGCTTTCTCGATAAAATCTTCCGCGGTCTTGATCTGGCCGTCCGCGGCCAGCATTTCGTATTTGGCGCGCAGATGCGCCTGCGCGTGCTGCGCGTCGTACCAGGTGCCGTTGCGGTAGAACTCACAGCCGGATTGTTGGATGAGCCCGAGCAGATGGTTGATCTCGATCTGTGCCGCCGGGGGCGCCGCCGCGTGCGCCCCCGGCGTAATGTTCAGGGCCACGACCAGCGCGAGCGACAATGGCTTGCGGATCCTCATAACTCTCGGTCGACCGGCAACCACGAGAGAGCCTTCTGATCGAACCTCTGCCACGGGCTTCGCGCGGGCTCCTGCGTGTATTCAACCGCTTTGCCGTTCTCCTGGGTAACCCAAACGAGGTGCGCCGGTATTCCGGCAGATCCTTCGCGCCATGCGAGCGCGTAAACGTTCTCCGGCCGCACCATGTGCTCGAAGCGCGTGGCTGTTTGTTGAGCGAGTTCCGGACTCTCGATGATCAGACCGATCTCGGTATTGATGTGCTTCGAGCGCTGATCGAAGTTCATCGAGCCGATGAAGATTCGCTTTCGGTCGAACACCAACAGTTTGGCATGCAAGCCATAGTTGCCGTAGCTCGACACCACCCGTGTTTCACCGCTTCCGCGGGTATTGCCGAGGAGCGATCGCGCTTCGTACATTTCGACTCCCTCCCGGACCAGTTCGACGCGGACCTTCATGTAGCCGGATTCCGCCACGATATCAGGAGTCGACCGGAGCGAGTTGGTCAAAATCCCCACGTGAACTTCACGCGCGCGCAGGTCCTTGAGGGCCATTAATTCATCCGCAGTTGGCACCAGGTAGGGCGTTACCATCAAGAACTCGGTTTGCGTTTCGCCGATGGTCTTGACCACCTCCTCGGCCATCAGTCGGCCGCCCACATTGCCTCGCTCGACGTTCTTTTTGTCCGGCGTGTCGCTGATCACTTTCGCCTGGGCCCACACCAGCGGCAAGCGGCCCGAAATCATCCCCGCATAGGGTTCATCCGTCGCCAATCGCGCCACATAGTCGACCCCATCGGTCTTGAGCGGTTCCAAGTGCCGCTCCGAGTGCTCACCCGCGCGTTCCCGCCGTTCTGCGAGTGCGCTTGCCGAGCGCTGGCCACTATTAAGCGCGGCCGCGGGGACGGCGAAGCGGCTGTTCCAGTACTCATCGAAGGTCGCGGAGAGCTGCATGGCGATGGGGCCCGCGGCGAAGACATCGTCGTCGGCGAACTGGGAGTCGGGGTCCATCTGAAAATACTGATTGCCGATATTGCGCCCGCCGATGAGCGCCACGGCGTTGTCGACGACCATGAGCTTGTTGTGCATGCGGTAATCGAGCCTCGAGGCATGCAGCATGAACTCCATCGAGCGCCGCAGATTACTGTGTCCGCGGTAGACAAAGGGGTTAAAGATGCGAATCTCGATGTTCGGATGGGAGTCCAAGGCGCTAATTTGCTCATCGCCTGCGACCGTGTCGCCGTCGTCGACGAGCACCCGCACCCGCACTCCGCGATCGGCCGCACGCATCAAGGCATCGGTGAGCAGCCGACCCGTTTCATCCCCGCGGAAGATGAAATATTGAAGATCCAGGGTCTTTTCCGCCGCATCGATCATTTGTGCGCGGATGAGGAATCCGTCGACACCGACGGAGATGATTCGAAACGCGGAATTGCCCCCTCGCGTGCGCGCGGCTCCGTCGAATTGCGCGCCGAGTCGGGTCTCCTCCGGATGGGCAAGCGCGACCGAGGAGGACTTGGGGGCGTTGAATGATTGTGGAACCGACGAGCAGGCGCCGAGCGAGAGTGCAACAGCAGCGGCCACGAGCATGCGGACGCGCACCCGCGGCCCGCCGCAAAGCAAGCGGGTGTCTGACAGGAGGTCCATGGCCCGGCCATTATGGACGCTGCATCAAAAGATTCCGTTCGGTGGCGAACATATCGGGCCGGCCTCGGGGGAATCCTTGAATTTCGCGTTCAGATTGACCGAGGCGCCGGCGCTGGGTGCGGTAGCGTCCGGACGGTCACCGGCAGCCGTGCTCCAATGGTGCTTCAACCCGGCCAACGGAGATTCTTATGTATATCGGCGGCGGCCAAGCGGCCGTCAAAGCATTGACCGCGGCAGTCTGCGCGTAATACCTCCCGGGCGCGCGCGGCCTGCCTCATTGCGGGCATCGAAGTCGATGGTTGCGCGCACTATTAATGGTAGGTACGCTACCGGACCTAAGATGCGCGCCCATTTATCCACAGGCGATTTCCCTGGATCGGTACACGTGAGTACCCAGTGAGTCCGCAGACCCCCCGGAAGTCCGGCATCGCTCCTGCTCCGGACCGAAGAGCCAATCATTTGCTGTCGGTGTTGCCCGACACAGAATGGCTGCGCTGGCTGCCGGCACTCGAATCCGTCGACATGCCCCTGGGACAGGTGCTGTACGAATCGGGCAACACGCTCAGCCACGTGTACTTTCCCACCACGTCCATCGTCTCGCTGCTCTATGTGATGGAGGACGGTGCCTCCGCCGAAATCGCGGTGGTCGGCAACGAAGGAATCGTGGGCATTTCGCTGTTCATGGGGGGCGGATCCACACCCAGCCGTGCGGTGGTGCAAAGCGCCGGCGCGGGCTTGCGGTTGCGGGCGCAAATGTTGAAGGATGAGTTCAATAGAAATGGTCCGGTGCTTCATTTGCTCCTGCGATATACGCAAGCGCTGATCACGCAGATGGCCCAGACCGCCGTCTGCAACCGTCATCATTCGCTCGACCAGCAATTATGCCGCTGGCTGCTGCTGAGCTTGGATCGATTGCAGGGCAGCGATCTCGTGATGACTCAGGAACTGATCGCCAACATGCTGGGGGTGCGCCGCGAAGGGGTGACGGAGGCGGCCCTTAGCCTGCAGCAGGCAGGGTTGATCCACTACACCCGCGGTCGCATATCGGTGCTGAATCGCGCGGGATTGGAGAAACGAACCTGCGAGTGCTACTTGGTCGTCAAAAAAGAATATGACCGGCTGCTTCCCGCGACGCACGCAACGTAACGGCGCGCGGCGGCCGCGTACCCCATAGGGCGGCTGCGCCAATTTCCCCGGCGCTAAGTGCGCCAGCGTACGGACTCCCCCGTGGCGCGCGAGTAACCTGTTTTCCGAGCCAAAATTTACCTGCGGTGGCTCATCGAGCGAGCACCGACACCAAAAGGACCAGGAACCGACATGCGTATAAAGACATTGAAACTGACCCGGGGCGCGGCGGGCATCGCGGCCACGGTATTCGCCCTGGCGGCATGCACCAGCAATCCGGCTGCCGATGAGAAAATCGCCGTGGCGAAGGCATCGGTGCAGAGGGCTGAGGTGTCAGGGGCACCGGAATATGCGCCGGTTGAGCTCGCGACTGCGCGCGACGAGCTCACTCGCGCTGAAAAGAAGAACGCGGACCGTGATATCCAGCCGGCCACCCAATTGGCCGAGAAGGCGAACGTAGATGCACAGCTGGCCGAAGCGACCGCGCTGCAACAACGCTCGCGCAAGGCGGCAATGGAATCCGATTCGGGTATGCAAACGCTTGAGCAGGAAACGACACGCAGTTCACCTGCGGTTCAATGAGGCAATGACATGAACGCAAAAATAGTGATGGGAATGGCATGGGCTCTGGTGCTGGCCGCCTGCGCTTCGACTCCTCAGCCGAATGCCGCGCTCGAGAGCGCCCGGATTGCGGTGCAAGCGGCGGAGGCGGATCCGAACGTCAATAAGTATGCTGCCTTGGACATGGAAGCAGCCAAGAAGCAGTTGGATATCGCCGATGCAGCCTCAATGCGTCATGACGATGCCGCCATTGCGCAGCCGGCCTATATGGCGGCGCAGACGGCGCGCCTGGCGCAGGCACATGCGGCCGCGAAAGCGGATGACGCTCGTGTGGCAGCCGGTCAGGCCGAGCGCGACCAGATTCAGCTGGCCGCACGCACCCGAGATGTCGAAAATGCGAATATCGCAACCAATACGGCCCTGGGGCAGCGCGATGCGGCAGCGGAGCATGCGGCCAGCCTGCAGGCGGAAGTGGATCAGCTCAAAGCGACACCCACTCCGCGCGGCCTGGTGCTGACCCTGGGCGATGTGCTGTTCGATACCGGCAAGGCGCAATTGAATCCCGGATCGGCGCGCAAGCTCGACCAATTGGCGCAATTTCTCGCCGATCACCCTGAGCGGCGCGTCCAGATCGACGGCTTTACCGATAGCGTCGGCACGGACTCCTACAACCAGGATCTATCCCAACAACGAGCCGACGCGGTCAAAACAGCGCTCGTAACGCGCGGTATCGATCCGGCACGGATTGAAAGCCAGGGCTACGGAAAGGGCTTTCCCGTCGCGGACAATACCGACTCCGGCGGACGGCAGTTGAATCGCCGTGTCGAAGTGGTGATCGGCGGAGAGAACGGCGCATCGATCCCGGCGCGCGGCTAAGGTTCACATCAACTTTTGGCTCGTTGTCAGGGGGTAGGCCATGTCTTTCTTAATATGGATCGTGTTTGGATTGATTGCCGGTTTCATCGCCAGCAAGCTCGTCAACAAGTCCGGTGACGGCATGCTGCTGGATATCCTGTTGGGCATCGTCGGGGCGGTGGTCGGCGGCTGGTTGTTCAACGTATTCGGCATGCCGGGCGTGACCGGATTCAATGTATACAGTGTTGTCGTTGCGGTCATCGGCGCAACGGTGCTCCTCATCGTCTATCACGCCCTGACGAGGCGCAGCGCGTAAATAGCCGGAATGCCGGCCGGACGGTGTGCGGCGAGGGCCCTGCATACCAATATGGATAAACCCGATACCAGCTGGACAGGTTGAAAAACACGCGCATAGTGAAGGACGAAATTGGCGGCGCCGCGGCCATCCCGGGCACGCCGCCGCACGACAGGCTTGACATCGCTCCAACGCTGCAGCGCGCGATATTCAACAGCGCGAATTTTTCGAGTATCGCCACCGACGCCGAGGGCGTCATTCAGATATTTAACGTCGGCGCAGAGCGTATGCTCGGTTACACGGCCGCCGAAGTCACCAACAAAATCACACCGGCAGACATTTCCGATCCGCAGGAAGTGATTGCGCGCGCCAAGCTGTTGAGCGTGGAGTTGGCGACCCCGATTGAGCCGGGCTTCGATGCCCTGGTGTTCAAGGCCTCGCGCGGCATCGAAGACATCTACGAACTCACTTATATAAGAAAAGACGGCAGCCGCTTTCCCGCGGTGGTGTCCGTGACGGCTCTGCGCGATACGCAGGAGTCGATCATCGGATATCTGCTCATTGGCACCGACAACACGTTGCGCAACCGATTCGAAGGCGAACAAAAGCGGCTCGATCAGCGCCTTCGCGACCAGCAGTTCTACACCAGATCCCTCATCGAGTCGAACATCGATGCCCTCATCGCCACCGATCCGTCCGGCATCATTTCCGACGTCAACAAGCAGATGGAGGCGCTCACCGGCTGCACGCGCGACGAATTGATCGGTGCGCCGTTCAAGAACTACTTCACCGACGCCGATCGTGCCGAAGCGGGCATCAAACGTGTGCTGAGCGAAACCAAGCTCACCAACTACGAGCTCACGGCGCGCGCCCGGGACGGCAAGGAAACGGTGGTGTCTTACAACGCCACGACGTTCTACGACCGCGACCGCACCCTGCAAGGAGTGTTTGCGGCGGCCCGGGACATCACGGAACGAAAAGTCCTCGACCATGAACTGCAGGAGACAAACGTCGCATTGCAGGGCGCCAAGCTCGCGGCCGAAAAGGCCAATCTCGCAAAGTCGGATTTTCTATCCAGCATGAGCCATGAATTGCGTTCTCCATTGAATGCGATTCTGGGGTTCGCACAACTCATGGAATCGGGTACGCCTCCGCCGACGCCGGGCCAGCGGGATAGCATCGGCCAGATCCTGCAGGCGGGCTGGTATTTGCTGAAGCTCATCAACGAGATTCTCGATCTGGCGTTGATCGAGTCGGGGAAACTGTCCCTGTCGCCGGAGCCCATTTCGCTCGCGGACGTGTTGGACGAGTGCCGCGGGATGATCGAGCCCCTGGCATCGAAAGGCGGCATCGGTTTGACCTTTCCGCGCTTCAGGGACGCGCTATTTTTCGTCAAGGCGGACCGGACCCGCGTCAAGCAGGTGCTCATCAACTTGCTGTCCAACGCGATCAAGTACAATCGCGCCGGCGGCGCGGTCGAAGTAATTTGCACAATCACGGCTACCAGGCGCACGCGCATCGCCGTGCACGACACCGGCAATGGATTGCCGGCGGAAAAGCTTGCCCAGCTGTTTCAGCCCTTCAATCGCCTCGGGCAGGAGTCGGGCATCGAGGAAGGAACCGGCATTGGCCTGGTGGTGAGCAAACGATTGACGGAATTGATGGGCGGCGAAATCGGCGCTGAAAGCACGGTTGGCGTGGGCAGCGTGTTCTGGATCGAACTGGACTCGACGCGCGCCCCGGGACTTTCTGCGGTGGCGAGCGAACTGCGCGCGGTTGTGCCCTTGCGCGCGCAAACCGACGCTGCGCCGCATACCCTGCTGTGCGTCGAGGATAATCCGGCGAACTTGCTGCTGGTCGAGAGGCTTCTTGAGAGGCGGCCCGATATCCGGTTGGTGACGGCGAAGGACGGCATCGGTGGCGTTGAAATGGCGCGCTCGGCGCGACCCGATGTCATTCTGATGGATATCAATCTGCCCGGCATCTGCGGGCTCACCGCCCTCGGCATTCTCGCTGAGGATCCGGTAACGGCCGGCATTCCGGTCATTGCCCTCAGCGCCAATGCCATGCCGCGTGACATCGAGAAAGGCCTGGCAGCCGGATTTTACTGCTATTTGACCAAGCCGATCAAAGTCAACGAGTTCATGGACACGCTGGACAGCGCATTGGAATTTGTGGAACGCCGGGCGGATCGGATCGGCACTCATCGAGGTGCTCAATGATAGATGCCGACGATATTCTGGCTGCGCACATCCTGATCGTCGATGATCAGAGCGCGAACGTGCAGCTGCTCACGCGCATGCTCGATGAGGCCGGGTACCGCAACGTGAGTTCGACCATGAATCCGCTCGAGGTCTGCGCCCTGCATCGCAAGAACCGCTATGACTTGATTCTCCTCGATCTGCAGATGCCCGGCATGGATGGCTTCCAAGTAATGGAGAGTCTGAAGACCAACACGGCGGACGGCTACCTGCCGGTCATCGTGCTCACGGCACAACCGGGCCACAAGCTGCGCGCGCTCGAGGCCGGCGCCAAGGATTTCATCAGCAAGCCCTTCGACCTCGTGGAGGTGAAGACCCGCATCCGCAACATGATCGAGGTACGTCTGTTGTACCGGCAGCTCGAGCAATTCAATGCAGCGCTGGAACAAACCGTGCAGGAGCGCACCGCTGAATTGCGTGAGAGCGAAGCGCGTTACCGCAGTCTCACCGAACTCGCCTCCGATTGGTACTGGGAGCAGGACGAGAGCGGCAGCTTTACCAAAGTATCCGGCCCGGTCCTCGATATGCTCGGCATCCGCGTGGACAGTTTGATGGGCAATGCGGGTTCTAGCCCAGCCGACGGGTGGGACGAGGGGCAGCGACAGGCGCTGCAGGCCAAGATCAATGCGCGCCAACCCTTTCTGGATTTCACCCTGAGCCGCGCCAATGGAGACGGGTCGTGCCAGAAATATCGCGTCAGCGGCGAGCCCATGTTCAACACCGCCTGTCGATTCCTCGGCTACCGCGGAATCGGCGTGGAAATCACCGGTAAGCACTAGGACCCGAAAGTCCCGAGGCCGACCGTGCCCGCAGCCCATCATCCCACTCAAAACCACCTCCTGGCCGCTTTGCCGATCGCCGACTTCGAGCGTTTGTCCGCAAGGCTGGAACCCGTTTCCATGCGCCTCGGCGACGCGATCTACGAGCCCGGCCGGCAACTCGAGCATGCTTATTTCCCGGTCACCGCGATCGTTTCGCTGCTCTACGTGACTCACTCGGGCGCGTCGTCGGAAATTGCCGCCGTCGGCCCCGAGGGGGTCGTCGGCATGCCGTTGTTCCTCGGCGGCGACACCATGCCGAGCTCGGCGGTCGTGCGCACGGCGGGACACGCTTACCGGCTCGAGCGGCGCTTGCTGGCCGCGGAATTTCTGCGCAACGGCGCCTTGCAGCGCCTTTTACTGTGCCATACGCAGGCGCTGATCGTGCAGATGTGCCAGACGGCCGCTTGCAATCGCCATCACTCGGTCGAGCAACAGCTCAGCCGATGGCTCTTGTGGACCGCGGATCGAGTGCCTTCGCGGGACATGACCATGACGCAGGATCTGATCGCAAGTCTCCTCGGCGTGCGACGCGAAAGCATCACCGAAGCCGCCGGTCGATTGCAGCAGGGCGGTTTCATACGGTATCGGCGCGGGCACATTGACGTGGTGGACCGCATCGGCCTGCAGTCCCGTGCCTGCGAGTGTTACGCCGTGGTCAAGAGCGAGATGAGCCGGCTGCTGCCCGGGGCGCTGCCGCTGCGGGAAGTGGCGGTGGCTCACGCCTAGAGCGCCTGCGCGCCTCATGGATTTGTCGGTGGCGCGCTGACCTCCTGATCGGAAGCGTCCTTCGGGCTGCCGGAAATCGACCGTCTTCCGCCTGCTCAATGACGAACGGCAGCGCAGTTGACGAGCCGGGAGTTCTTGCCGGGCGACGAGCCACGGCTCAATATCCGTGCTGCGATACCACTGAATTGGGGAGACAAACGATGCGCTCTATGCCGATTGACTTCGCGAAGCTTTGCATCCTCGTGGCCGGGTTTGCGCTCCCTTTGGCTGCGCACTCGGCTGAACCGGCTCCGGGGCCGTGCGATCAAATCAAAACGGCCTGCAAGTCTGCAGGCTTCGTCGAGGGCGACTATCAGCAAGGCTATGGGTTATGGGTGGATTGCGTTGACCCGATCATGCAGGGGAAGAAGCAACCTCCGAAGGCCGACAAGCCGTTACCGTCGGTTGATCCGGCGCTTGTTGCGGCCTGCAAGCAGAAACACCCGAACTTCGGAGAGGGCAAAAAAGCTCCGCCTCCTCCCCCCAAGGGAACCTGACCCGGCGGGGACATGGCCGGGCAAAGTGCCCGGGTCCGTTCGGCCCGCCATCCGAGGACAATATTTCCGTCGCTGATTCGTCTAAAGGGTTATGGATGAGGTGTGGGTCAATACCGGGATGCCGCTGAGCACCAATCAGCGATTGACGGCGGTCGTCATGGAGCAGCGGCGCCGCCTGGGGGCCTTTGTTCGCCGGCAGGTCGGCGAGGCGAACGATGTCGAGGACATCGTCCAGGAGGTGTTTGCCGAACTCTTTGAGGCCTACCGCCTGATGCAGCCCATTGAACGTGTGGGCGCCTGGCTGGTGCGGGTGGCGCGCAACCGAATCATCGATCGGTTCCGAGCGCGGGCCCGCGAGCCGATTTCAATTGATTCGCCCATCGTGACGGCGGGCGAGGAGCACGCCGATCCGGATCTGCCGGAGCTCGTGGCGGCTGCGGGGACCGGTCCCGAAGCCGAGTATCGACGGGAAGTCTTGGGAGAGGCGATCGAAAGGGCTCTCGATGAGTTGCCCGCCGACCAACGCGCGGTGTTCGTGGCGCATGAGTTGGAGGGCAAGAGCTTCAAGCAATTGTCCCAGGAGACCGGCTTGGGAATTAACACGCTGCTCGGGCGCAAACACGCGGCCGTATTGCACCTGCGCCGGACCCTGCGCGCCCTATATGACGATTTGCAATGAGGACCGTTACCATGAAGCGCTTTATAATTTTGAAAACGCTCAGGATATTGATGCTCGTGGCGCTGGCCGTCACCTTGCTCGGCGCAGTGGTCATGTCGCTGTGGAACTGGCTGCTCCCCCCGCTTGCCGGCTGGCACACGATTTCCTTCGGCCAAGCGATGGCGCTGCTGGTGCTGTGCCGGATCCTGTTCGGCAGCCATCGGAGACCGGGGGGTCAATGGCGACGGCACTGGAAGCAGCGTTTTGAGCGCATGACGCCGGAGGAGCGTCAGCGGTTTCGGGACGGGCTCAGTCGTCGATGGAATTGCTCGCGCGAGACCCCTCATGCGGAAGGCTAGGTGCGGCGGCGCTCCATCACCGTACGGAGCGCCTGCTTGAAGCGCGCGCATTCAAACTCCGAGGCTCGGCGGCGCGAGCGCCTGCAGGCATCGGCCCGGTGGGACGGGCAGAGCTTTCGCAATGTGCATCCGATCCTGCCGGGACTGCGCAGCGCCACGGCACCGCGCCCGACCTTGAGTGATTTTCTCTGCGGTGGCGAGCGCCGCGTGCCGCAGCGGCCCTTGCCCTCCCTGAACCCGCTCGAGACGTGGGCGCACAGGCCTCAATCGGGACTGCGCGTCACGTGGCTCGGGCACTCCACCACTTTGATCGAGATCGGCGGTCGGCGCGTACTCACCGATCCGGTGTGGGGACCGCGCGCTTCGCCGTTGCGCCTGCTCGGACCGAAGCGCTTCCAGCCCGTGCCGGTGCCGCTCGGCGCGCTGCGTGAGTTCGATCTGGTGGTTATTTCCCACGATCACTACGATCATCTGGATTACCCGACGATTCGCCGGCTCGTGAACTCGCCGGTACCGATGGTCACCTCGCTCGGCGTGGGCGCGCACCTTGAGCGCTGGGGCATAGCGACCGAGCGCATCACCGAACTCGATTGGTGGGAGACGTATCGCTTGCCGGGCAGCGATCTCACGGTGACTGCCGCGCCGTCGCAGCATTTCTCGGGACGCGGGCTCAAGGATCGCAATGCAACCCTGTGGTCCTCGATGGTAATCCGCTGCGCAGATCAGGCCGTGTTCTTCAGTGGCGATACGGGGTTGACCACGGAGTACCGCACCATCGGCGAGCGCCTCGGACCCTTCAATCTCGTGATGCTCGAAGTGGGCGCGTTTCATCCCGCTTGGGGCGACATCCATCTCGGACCGGAGAATGCGCTTGCCGCGCTGGCGCTGCTCGGGGGCGGCCCCTTCCTGCCCGTGCACTGGGGTACGTTCAGTCTCGCGATGCACGCGTGGGACCAACCCGCGGAGGCCTTGCTGACTTTAGGACCGAAAGCCGGTGCGCAGCTCATGATGCCTCGCCTCGGTGAACCGGTCGAGCCGGCACATGCCGAGCGCGTCGAGGCATGGTGGCGCGCTGTGGATGCGGCCGATGAGGAACCCGCAGCCGATCGGTCTGCGGTGCCTACGCAGTCGAAGTCCCTGCCGTGGCCTTTGGACTAGGCCCGATACGGCGCTCATTACAACGGTTCTCCCGTGCGCGCCGTCGTCTCGTTCGCCGCGGTTGTTAGGTGGTGTTTTCGGCTTGGGCTGCTCCATGCGGACCAGGACGTGCAGCCAATCGGCGCGCAGTTTTCTCTCGCGCGGCGGTGATATCGCGGGCAGAGTGCCGTGCATGC
Organism: uncultured Gammaproteobacteria bacterium; assembly: GCA_963758145.1. Lineage (GTDB taxonomy): Bacteria > Pseudomonadota > Gammaproteobacteria > Steroidobacterales > Steroidobacteraceae > Bog-1198. The sequence goes on along the minus strand of CAVWUK010000004.1, from coordinate 196,584 downwards.
TCGAGCACGGCCGCCGGCGCGGTCTCGGGGGTGCCGCTGTTGAACGGCGGCTCCGGTGCATAGGCCATGTACAACTGGATGGTTTGCGCAGCCTCATCGCCGCGCAGATTGGCGGCGACACGCAGCGCGCCGTCAATTCCAGCGGTCACGCCCGCCGCGAAGACCATGTTCCCATCCGCAACGACGCGCTCATTGACGGGAATGGCACCGAAATAGTGCAGCAGGTGTAATGCGGTCCAATGTGTGGTGGCGCGCCGTCCTCGCAGAAGTCCGGCCGCGCCGCAGATCAGTGCGCCGGTGCATACGGAAAATACGCACCGTGCGCCGGCGGATTGCCGGCGAATCCAGGCGAGAACCCCTTCGTCCTCCATTAACGCCTCTTGCCCATAGCCGCCCGGTATGTGCAGCACATCGAGCTGCGGCGCCTCATCCAGGATTGCGTCCGCCGACAACCGAAGTCCGCGAATGTCCTGGACGGGTTGGAGGGTGTTTCCGTAAATACGATAGGTCGCGTTCGGGATTCGCGAGAAAACCTCGAACGGGCCGGTCAGATCAATCTGGTCCAATCCGTCGAACAGGAGCGAACCGATCTCTAGATGATCAGCGGTTGGATTCACGCGGCCTCTCCTCGATGATGATTGCCGGATTGCCCCGAATTTAGGTGGGCTCCTCGGATCGAGCCTCCGATCGAAGGCGCTCCAGCTCGTGCCGATAGGCATCGCCGTCACCGTAGTCCAGAAAACTTCCATAGCGTGCGTGCACGCCGAGCACACGCCGCGCGTGCTTGATGGGACACCAATATTCCTCGGTGCGGGAAGCGATTTCGCGAACGTAGGCTATCAGACCGTTAGCATAGGCGCAGTACTCGCAGTTGATCCTCTCAATGGCGTTGAGATAAACGAGTTGTCCCCGGTCGAATGCGAGGTAATCGCGGCGCTGGACGCGCGGGATCCCATACACGGGGAAGCACGCCGCCTGATATAAGGCCGCGAACAAATCCAGCAGCATCAGCGGAATGATGAGCGAATAAATCACCGGTGCGGTTAGAATCATCGCTGGCCGCGAGCCGAAGATGTAACTCCATAGCCTCGCTTTCAACAGGCGGTGCTGCGCAATCACGGCCTGTTCGAATTGGACGATGTCGTTCTGCACCTTGTAGTTGAGCTCGATGCGTCGCTTGGCGAGCGCGAGTTCGAGTTGTCGCTCCAGGGCACGAATCGACAGGGCCAGATGTGCAATCTCGTCGCGGACGGTGTCAGTCATGTTTGGAATTTCCTGCGCACTGGAGGGGAACAAACCGTTTGCGGCCGGCTCCAGACAGTATCTCACCGAATGCGGGCAGGCCGGCCAACGCCGCCGAAGCCGGCGAGGTGGGGCTCGGTTGATAGGGTGTAACCAATTGTTCGGGAAGGATAAAATGGCGATACTTAGGCCATTCCATCTGCAGCGAAGCGTTGACTCATTGATAATAATCGCCGTGGGACTGCTTGGGGCTTCCGGCACCTTCGTGGCGTGAAAAGCGAGGCAACATGGTTCAGGCAGCGCGGTATCTGGAGACGCTATGATCGATCCGCAGAACGCACCGACGGCGCCGCACCGCCGACAACGGCGTACGATTTGGATTCTGGGATCGGTGGCGGCGGTCCTGCTCGTTCTCGTGCTGGTGCACTTGTTCGAACGCAAACCGGCCGCGCGCGGCGCGGCGCCGCAGGTGGTGAAAGTCGCTGAAGCGGTACTAGGCGACATGCCGGTAACGCTCTCGGAGCTCGGCACGGTAACCCCGCTCGCCACCGTGACTGTCCTTCCGCAGTTGAGCGGCTATCTGACCGAGGTCGGTTATAAGGAAGGCCAGGATGTGGCGAAGGGGCAGTTCCTCGCTCAGATCGACCCGCGCCAGTACGAGATCGGTCTTCAGCAATCGCAAGCGGCCCTGCTCAAGGATCAGTCGACCTTGGACCAGGCCCGCTCCGATTTGGCGCGCTACCAGCAGCTGCGCGCGCAAAAGGCCATCGCCGAGCAGACCGTCACCGACCAGGAGTTCCTGGTCAAGCAGGAAGAGGCTCAGGTCAGATCGGACGAGGCCGGCATTGCGCAGTACAAGCTCGATCTGGTGTATTGCCGCATTACGGCGCCCGTCGCCGGGCGGGTTGGTCTGCGGTTGATCGATCCGGGGAATTACGTCACCGCATCGAGCTCCCCCGGCATCGTCGTCATCACCACCATGAAGCCGACAACCGTGGAATTCACGGTGGCGCAGAACGATCTCGGCAAGGTGATTGAACGCGCCAATTCCGGAGCGAAGCTGCCCGTCACCGTCTATACGAGCGACAACAGCCGCAAGATCGCCACCGGCACGCTCTACGCCATCAGCAATCAGATGGCGACCAGCACCGGCACGGTCACGTTGCGCGCGACCTTCGCCAACGATGACGAGGCGCTGTTCCCGAGCGAATTCGTCAACGTGAAGATGCTCGTCGACACGCTGAATCAGGCCGTGCTGGTTCCCACCCCGGCGGTGCTCAGCGGTGCGCCGGGCGATTATGTGTACTTGGTCAATTCCGGCAGCACGGTGTCGGTGCGCAAGGTGGGTTTGGGTCCGAGCAACGGCATAAAAACCGCCATCCTCTCCGGCCTTGCGGCCGGGGATACGGTCGTCGTCGACGGCACCGACCGGCTCAGCGACGGCGCCAAGATCAGCATTGCCCCGGCGACCGGCGCGAACCCGGCCGCGCCCTCGACCACAGGAGAGCCGCCGCCGGGGAAGCAAAAGAAGAGATCCGGCACCCCCGCGCAAGGGGCAAGCGCACCCACGGCCAAAGACTAGCGAGCGGCGACCGCCAATGCGCGCGACATGAACATCTCCCGCCTTTTCATATTGAGGCCGGTAGCCACGTCGCTCCTCATGATAGCGCTGGTGCTGGTGGGCGCGGTCGCCATGCGGTTCCTACCGGTGTCCTCGCTGCCGGACGTCGATTATCCGACCATTCAGGTGCAGACTTTCTACCCCGGAGCCAGCCCTCAGGTCATGGCGACGACCGTGACTGCGCCGCTCGAGGTGCAGCTGGGCCAGATTCCGAGTCTCACCCAAATGACCTCCGCAAGCTCTGCCGGCGCCTCCGTCATCACCTTGCAGTTCAGTCTCGCGCTCAATCTCGACGTCGCGGAGCAGAATGTTCAGGAGGCCATCAACGCCGCGAACAGCCTGTTGCCCTCGGGGCTGCCCGCACCGCCGGTGTATGCGAAGGTCAATCCGGCCGATCAGCCCATCATGACGCTCGCCGTCACCTCCGAATCTCTGTCGCTCACGCAACTGCAGGACATCGCCAACAATCGTCTCGCCTCGAAGATCTCCGAAGTACCGGGCGTGGGGCTCGTTACCCCGGCCGGAGGCAACGTGCCGGCGGTCCGCGTGGAGGCGGATCCGCAGAAGCTGGCGGCCTACGGACTCAACATCGATGATTTGCGTACCTTGCTCGCGGACATCAATGTGAGCCAGCCGAAGGGCAATTTCGACGGACCGGAACTGGACTACACGATCAATGCCAACGATCAAATCGAGGATCCCAAGGACTATCTGAGTACCGTCATCGCCTATCAAAGCGGTGCACCGGTGTTCTTGCGCGACGTCGCCAGGGTCACGCAGGCCGCGCAGAACATCGAACAAGGCGCCTGGGTCGATCATGCGCCGGCGATCGTGCTCAACGTCATGCGTCAGCCGGGCGCCAACGTGATCGCCACCGTCAACCAGATCAACAAGCAGCTTCCTCAGCTACTGGCGAGTCTGCCGCAGTCGATGCACGTGCAGATCGTCGCCGACAGCACCGGCGTGATCCGCGCCTCGGTGACCGACGCCGCCATCGAGCTGATTCTTGCGATTGCGCTGGTGGTGCTCGTGATCTTCGTGTTCCTTCGCAACGTGCCGGCGACCATTATCCCGAGCATTTCCGTGCCGGTCTCCCTCATTGGCACCTTGGCGATCATGTACGAGCTGAACTACTCGATCGACAATCTCTCGCTCATGGCGCTGATCGTCGCCACCGGTTTCGTGGTGGACGATTCGATCGTGATGATCGAGAACATCGTGCGTTATCTCGAGGCGGGAAAGACGCCGCTCGATGCGGCGCTCGAAGGCGCGGGCCAGATCGGCTTCACCATCATGTCGCTGACGATCTCGCTGGTTGCGGTGCTGATTCCGCTTTTGTTCATGGGCGGAGTGATTGGGCGTCTGTTCAGCGAGTTCGCGGTCACACTCGCCGTGACCATCGTGATTTCGGCCGTGGTTTCCCTGACCCTCGTGCCCATGATGTGTGCGCGCATCCTCAGGCGCAAGGCCGACAGGCGGCCGAGCCGCTTCGAGCAGGTGAGCGAGCGCCTGTTCGACCGGACTCTGGCTGCCTATGAACGAGGCCTGCGCTGGGTGCTGGGACACCAGCCGCTGACTTTGGCGGTCGCCGTCGTGACCGTCGTCTTGACCGCGATCCTGTACATCGCGATACCCAAAGGGCTGTTCCCGGTGCAGGACGTCGGGGTGATCCAGGCGATCAGCGTGGCCGACAACTCGGTGTCCTACAAGGCGATGGCGGACCGCCAGGCCGCTCTGGCGGAGGCGATTCTCAAGGATCCGGACGTGACCTCGCTCACTTCCTACGTCGGCATCGACGGCACCAACACCACGCTCAACAACGGCCGCTTCCTGATCATTCTGCGGCCGCATCAGGCGCGCTCGCTCACGGCAAATCAGATCGCTCGGCGCCTGCAGAATGAGGTGGCGGGCGTCTCCGGCGTCAGACTGTACCCGCAGCCCGAGCAGGACCTCACGCTCGCCACCGTGGTTTCGCCCAACCAATACCAGTTCGTACTCCGGGGACCCGACCAAAAAGGCCTCGAAAAATACGTGGACGATCTGGTCGGGCGGATGAAGAAGATCAAGTCGATCAGCGATGTCACCAGCGATCTCAACAACAACGGTTTGAGCGTCTATGTAGAAGTCAACCGTCAATTGGCGGCGCGCTACGGCATTACGCCGGCAACCATCGACAATGCGCTCTACGATGCCTTGGGTCAGCGCATCGTCTCGACGATTTTCAACCAGTCCAATCAATACCGGGTGGTGTTGGTCGCCAAGCCCGAGAGCCTCCCGAGTCTCAAGGCGCTCGGCAACTTGTACCTGCCGACCCAGACCGGCAGCGCAGGGCAGGTACCCTTGAGCGGAATCGCCGACATCAAGATTACCAAGTCGCCGCTGGTCGTCAGTCATCTGGCGCAATTTCCGGCCGTCACCGTCTCGTTCAATATCGCCCCGGACTCCTCGCTCAGCACGGCTGTGGATGAGATCGAGCGGGCTGAAAAGGCGGCGCAGCTGCCACCCTCGATCACCACGTCGTTCCAGGGCGCCGCTCAGGCGTTCCAGGACTCGCTGTCGAGCGAAATATTCCTGTTGGTGGCCGCTCTGGTCACGGTGTACATCGTGCTGGGCGTGCTCTACGAAAGTTACATCCATCCGGTGACGATTCTATCGACGCTGCCTTCGGCCGGCATCGGCGCGTTGCTCGCGCTGATGCTCGCCGGCAGCGATCTGGACGTGATAGGCATCATCGGCATCGTGCTGCTGATCGGCATCGTGAAGAAAAACGGGATCATGATCGTGGACTTCGCGCTCGAAGCGGAGCGTCACCACGGCAAGACGCCGGAGGAGGCGATCTTTCAGGCATCGTTGCTGCGCTTCCGGCCGATTCTGATGACGACGTTGGCGGCGATGCTCGGCGCCCTGCCGCTGCTGGTCGGAACCGGTACGGGCTCCGAGCTTCGGCGGCCGTTGGGATTGGCCATCATCGGCGGTTTGATCGTGAGCCAGGCACTGACCCTGTTCACCACACCGGTCATTTATCTGCTCTTCGACCGGCTTTCCCAGCGCTTCAGCCGCAAGACTTCACAGCCCGCCGCGGAAGGTGCCGCGTGAACATCCCGGCGCTGTTCATCAAACGGCCGGTGGCGACCACCTTGCTCGCGATCGCCGTCGGGTTGTCGGGGTTGCTCGCGTATTTTCACCTGCCGGTCGCGCCGCTTCCGAATATCACTTTCCCGGTCATCGTGGTGCAGGCAACCATGGCCGGAGCGAGCCCGGATATCATGGCCTCGACCGTGGCGGAGCCCCTCGAGCGGCGCCTGGCGACGATCGCCGGCGTGACCGAGTTGACCTCGACCAACTCCGTCGGCTCATCGCAGATCGTGGTGCAGTTCTCGCTGAACCGCGACATCAACGGTGCCGCACGAGACGTGGAGGCGGCCATTCAGGCGGCGCGCGCCGATCTGCCGACGACGCTGCGAAACAACCCGACTTACCGTGAATACAATCCCGCAGAATCACCGATCATCATTCTCTCGCTGACTTCGGCCACGTTGACCACGGCGCAGCTCTATGATTCGGCCGATACCGTCATCCAGCAGGAGCTGTCGCAGATCACCGGCGTGGGTCAGATCACGCTCGGCGGCAGCGCCTTGCCCTCGGTACGGGTCGAACTCGAGCCCGACAAGCTTTCCAGCTACGGCATCGGGCTCGAGGACGTGCGCGCGGCGATCGGCGCGGCCAACGCCGACAGCGCCAAGGGCTACATCGACCAGAACGGGCAGCGCTACGAAGTCATGTCCAACGACCAGGCGAGCAGGGCCTCCGATTACCGCGACCTGGTGATTGCCTACCGCGGCGATGCGCCGGTATTCCTGCATGATGTCGCCGACGTCGAGGATTCCAACGAGAACATTCGCAATGCCGGCCTCTACAACAATCAACCGACTGTGGGTGTGATCGTATATCCGCTGCCCGGCGCCAACATCATCAGCACCGTCGCGCAAATCAAGAGGGTGCTGCCGGCGGTGGAGGCGACCCTGCCGCCGAACATCCAGGTTCACATCGCGCTCGACCGCTCGCAATCGGTCACCGCCGCCGTCGGCGATACCGAACGCAGCCTGTTTTTGGCGGTCGTGCTGGTGATCGGCGTGGTGTTCGTGTTCCTGCAATCGCCGCGCGCCACTCTGATTCCGGCCGTGGTGCTGCCACTGGCCATTCTCGGCACCTTCGGGCCGATGTACCTGCTCGGATACAGCGTCGATAATCTCTCGCTGATGGCGCTCACCATCGCCACCGGCTTCGTCGTCGACGATGCGGTGGTGGTGCTGGAGAACGTCGTGCGCCACATCGACGCCGGAATGGATGTGCGCGAGGCGGCGCTGCTCGGCAGCGCCGAGGTGAGTTTCACGGTGATCTCCATGAGTCTTTCGCTGATCGCGGTGTTCATTCCGATCCTGCTGATGCCGGGCATCGTCGGTTTGTTGTTCCACGAATTCGCGGTGACACTCTCGATTGCGATCCTGCTCTCGCTGGTGATTTCATTAACGGTCACGCCGATGATGTGCGCTTATCTGCTCAAACCGGGCGAGGCGCTGCACTCCAAGGCGAAATGGGCCGTATGGGCAGAGGCGCAGTTCGAGCGCTTCAAGAATGCCTATTCGCGTTCCCTGAGCGCCGTGCTCGATCATGCGCTGCTCGTGGGCGTGTTGCTGGTCGGTATGATCGTGTTGAATGTTTTCCTGTTCAGGCTGGTGTCTTCGACATTCTTTCCGGAGCAGGACAATGGTCTGCTGATCGGCCAGATCATCGCGGACCAAAGCATTTCCTTCCAGGCGATGTCGAAAAAACTCCAGCAGCTGCAGCAAATCGTGCAGACGGATCCGGCCGTTGCATCGGTCATCGGTTTCACCGGCACCCGCGCCATCAACAATGCCAACGTGTTCGTGCAGCTCAAGCCTCTCGCGCAAAGGCGCCTTTCGGCCGACCAGGTGGTCCAACGGCTGCGGCCCAAACTCAACCGCGTGTCCGGCGCCCGTTTGTTCCTGCAAGCGGTCCAGGACCTGCGCATCGGCGGCCGGCAATCGGCCGCCGAGTATCAATTCACGTTGACCGGCGAGGATACCGCGGCGCTTGCCACCTGGGCGCCCAAGCTTTTGACCGAGCTCGGCAAGTACCATGGCGAGATCGTGGACGCCAATTCGGATATGCAGCAGAACGGGTTGCAGACCTACCTCAAAATTGCCCGCGCGACCGCGATGCGTTACGGCTTCGCGCCGAATCAGATCGACAACGTTCTCTACGACGCGTTCGGCCAGCGCACGGTAACCACCATTTTCAACCCGTATAATCAATACTTCGTGGTGATGGAGGTGGCGCCGAAGTATTGGCAGTACCCGCAAATGCTCGACCGCATCCGCTTCAGCACCGCCGCCGGCAATCCGTCCGGCACCGAGCAGACGCAGGCCCCTGGGGGCACGGTCAGCGGAGTGACGCCCTACAGCGCGGTCTCGACCGCGCAAAGCACGACCACCGGGACCAATTCGTTGAACGCGAGCGCGCAGGCGAATTCGGTGACCAACAGCATTACCAACAGCAGGGGCGGAAGCTCCACCGGCAGTGCGGACAGCACCGCCGCGGAAACTCTGGTGCCGCTGCCGGCACTTGCCACGTATCTCAACAATCACACGGCGACTCAGGTCAACCATCAGAGCGGGCTCGTGGCCGCAACCATATCCTTCAACCTGCCGCCCGGCGGGTCGTTGAGCAGGGCGTCCGCTGCCATCGCCAAGGCGATGCGCGATATCGGCGTTCCGGCCTCGATCCACGGCAGCTTTGCGGGGGCGGGACAGGTCTACGCCCAATCGATGATGGCGATACCGCTGTTGATCGTGGCGGCGTTGGCGGCCGTCTACATCGTGCTCGGCATTCTCTACGAGAACACCGTTCATCCCCTGACCATTCTGTCCACCCTGCCGTCCGCCGGCATTGGCGCGACCCTGGCGTTGCTCATCTTCGGCACGCCGTTTTCCGTGATCGCCCTGATCGGTATTATTCTGTTGATCGGCATCGTGAAGAAGAACGCCATCATGATGATCGACGTCGCCATCCATATGCAGCGCGAGCAGAAGATCGAGGCGAAGCTCGCAATTCACGAGGCCGCGGTCGTGCGTCTGCGCCCGATCTTGATGACGACGGCGGCGGCCGTACTCGGGGCGCTGCCGCTGGCCATCGGCATCGGGCAGGGCGGATCGCTGCGCCAGCCGCTCGGTATCACCGTCATGGGTGGGTTGATCTTGAGTCAGGTGTTCACTTTGTATACAACGCCGGTCATCTATGTCGGTCTGGACCGAGCGGGCGTGAAGCTGCGCGAGTGGAGGAGGAGCTTTTCATGGCGCCGAAATTTGAGCGCCGATGCATGAATACCCTAAACCTCAAATGGTGTTTGACCGGTTCCCTTGGCGCACTGCTCGCCGCCTGCATGGTCGGCCCCGACTATCACCGCCCGTCCGCGCCGGTACCCGCACAGTACAAGGAGCTGCCGGGTTGGACGGCCGCCGCGCCGGCGGATGGAGCACCCAAGGGGGATTGGTGGACCGAGTTTCACGACCCCTTGCTGGACCAGCTCGAACCCATGGTCGCCGTGTCGAATCAGACCGTGCGCCAAAGCTACGAGAACTACCAACAAGCGCTGGCCGAGGTGAGAGTCGCGCGCGCCCAATTTTTTCCGACGCTCGGCATCACGGGAACCGCGACCCGCTCGGGCGGCCCCGGCTACACGGGTACCGGCGCCGCGAGCGCCACCAGCAACGGCGTCAGGGACTCCGCGTCGCTCCAGGGCACCGCGAGTTGGACACTCGACCTGTGGGGGCAGGTGCGCCGCTTGATCGAAGAGAATGCTGCAATCGCGCAGTCCGACGAAGCCGTGCTGGCCAACGCCACGCTCTCGGAACAGATACTGCTGGCGACGACCGTGATCGAGTTACGGATGGCCGACGCCAACATCGATTTGCAGCAGAGGACCGTCGATGCGTATCGCGAGTCGTTGCGTGTGACGAATGCGCAAGGTACGGTCGGCATCGCGGCGACCCCGCCGTCGGCGGTTATCACCGCTCAGGTCGCGCTGGAATCCGCCGAAGCCGCGCTCATTGGCCTCGGCGTCGCGCGCGCTCAATATGCCCATGCCATCGCGGTGCTCGTCGGCAAGAACCCCGAGGATCTCGATATTCCGCACAGCCAAGGTGTGCCGACGCTGCCCGAGATCCCGGCCGGGGTGCCCTCCACCTTGCTTGAGCGCCGGCCCGATATCGCCGCGGCGGAACGCACCATGAAGGCGCAGAACGCGGCGGTCGGCGTCGCCGTCGCGGCTTATTACCCCACGCTCTCCTTGTCCGGGTCGGCGGGCTTTTCCCAGTCGCCCCTGCAGGGGTTGCTGCATACGGCCAATCACGTCTGGTCGATCGGCGCGAACGGAACCGAGACGGTGTTCGATTTCGGCGAGCGTCATGCCGAAGTCCGGGCCGCCAAGGCCGCATACGAGGCGGCCGTCGCGAGTTATCGAAACACGGTGCTCAACGCATTTGAGGATGTGGAGAACGATCTTTCCGGGCTGCGCATTCTCGCCGATCAGGCCAAGGCACTGGATACTGCCGTGCACGATGCCACCCGGGGAGCCGAGATCGCGCTCGCGGAATTTCAAGCAGGCACGGTGGATTACACCACCGTAGCGGTGGCCCAAGAGACTCAATTGAGCGACCAGCAAAGCGCGCTCAGCGTCCAGGAGAGCCGGCTGGCCGCCGCTGTTTCGTTAATCGGGGATCTCGGCGGCGGCTGGTCCTACGGCCAACTGCACGATCCAGAAGTTTGGCGGCAACCCGAACAGGAGTTGAGATGAGACCCGTCGATAGTTGCCATGCACAAGGGCCGCAGGGTTTATAATTCAATGATGAGATGCGGTTATCCTGAGCCTAAGCACATGAACATTGTCGAACCTGATGGATGGTGCTCGAAACCTCGGCTGATCAAGCGGATCTTGGCGGCTCTCGTGCCGTTGGCTCTGTTGTTCGCGATCTGGCCGCGGGATCTTTTGGGCCAAGACGCGCAAGCCCCGGCAATGGCGGCAGCGCCACCGCCGCTCCATGCGCCGCAAACTCCCGATCAATTGCAACAGCTGGTCGCGCCGATTGCGCTGTATCCCGATTCGCTGGTGGCGCAGGTTCTGGCGGCGTCCACGTTTCCCGAACAGATCGTCGAGGCTGAGCGATGGCTGCAAGAGCATTCTGATTTGCAGGGCGCCGCGTTGGCTCAAGCCGTGGACCAGCAACCTTGGGACCCCAGCGTCAAGGCGGTCGCCGCATTTCCGTCGGTCCTCGGCAATATGGACAAGAACCTCTCCTGGACCTCATCACTGGGCGATGCCTACTACAATCAGCAGCAGGATGTGATGAATGCCATTCAAGTGATGCGCCAGCAGGCGCAGTCGGCGGGTAATCTGCAGAGCACGCCGCAGCAAACCGTGGAGGCGCAGGGCTCGACGATTGTCATTCAGCCCGCCAATCCCGAGGTCGTCTACGTCCCCGCGTATGATCCGTGGTTGGTTTACGGAATTCCGATCGTGGCGTGGCCGGGTTGGTACCCGTACCCCGGAATCTGGTTCGGCGGTCCCTATCTGTCATGGGGAGTCGGTTTCGGAATCGGCTTCTTTGCAGGATTCGGATGGGGTTGGGGCCATTGGGGATTCGATTGGCATAACCGATACCCGATTTATAACAACGGCCGGTACTACTCCCACAGCAACACGTTTTACAACCGAAACAGTTACTACCGGGGAGGAGGCGCGCGGGGCGTCGCAACCAACGTCGAGCATGGAGTGAGCACCAACCGCGCCGGATCCACCGGACGCCCTGGCGGCGTTTATAACAACCCTGGGGCAACAACGCACCCATTCAGCGGAAGCAACGAGGCGGCCCGAGGATATGCCGAACCTCGTGGCGAGAGCGGCGTGCACTCGGGCGCTTTCAGCAACTACGATCATGGCGGTGAGGCGAGAAGCTTTTCCTCGCGCGGAAGCGCCAGCGTCGGCGGCGGTGCGTCCCACGGCGGCGGCGGCGGCGGGTCCCACGGCGGCGGCGGCGGCAGACCGCGCTGAACGGGTCTCGTGATCCGTGGCTTGTAGAAATTTGGAAATGGAGAGGCGCCACATGCGGCGAATAAAGCTGAATATCGATAAATTGCATCGGGCCAATCTCGCCAAGTTAGCCGCACTCTCCATCCTCCTGGTGGGGTGCTTTCCCCTGCGCTCCATGGCGCAGCAACCCGGTCAAAGAACTTTTTCATCGGCGGAGGAGGCGAGCAGCGCCCTGGTCGCGGCAGTGCAGAGTGACGATGAAAAGGCCATGCTCGGTTTGTTCGGCCCGGACGGAAAGGAAATCATCTCATCGGGAGACGCGGCTGAGGATGCCCGTGGCCGCGCAAATTTCGTGGCGAAGTACCGGGAAATGCACCGTCTGGTGAATGAGCCGGACGGAACCACCACTTTGTACATCGGCGCAAGGAACTGGCCCACCCCCATACCGCTGATGAACAAAGGCAACTCGTGGTATTTCGACACCGAGGCCGGCAAGCAGGAAATTTTGTACCGGCGAATCGGCCGCAACGAATTGTCGGCAATCCGGGTTTGCCAGGAACTCGTGTCGGCGGAGAACGAATATCACCGCACCCGGCATGATGAATATGCCAAAAGAATCACGAGCGATAACGGGCGGCACAATGGCCTGTATTGGAAAGCCGCGGCGGGAGAACCCCAAAGCCCCATCGGGCCATTGGTGGCATCGGCAGTCGCCGAGGGTTATGCCAACGGGATAAGTGCTCTAACCCCATACCGGGGTTATTACTTCCGTATCCTGTCGCGGCAGGGAAAACATGGTCCGGGCGGAGCGAAGAGCTACAGCGTGGACGGCAAGATGACCGAAGGATTTGCGTTCGTGGCTTTTCCGGCGCAATACCGGTCGTCGGGCGTAATGACCTTTATCGTCGGCAGCGATGGAGTCGTGTACGAGAAGGATCTCGGAAAGGACAGCAGCGGTCTCGCCGGACACATGACGGCATACGATCCGGATGCCACCTGGCGCAAGGCTGAAGAGGCACAGACGAGCGCTCGCGACGCGCAAGCCAAGTAAAGGGGTCTTCGGAGGGAACGCTACGGCGATCGAGCGTTCTTTTCGGCAAACGGGCTCGTGGAATAGATCGCGGGGCGTGTTGGCGCGTTTGCGATGGCTGCGACGAGCCTGTAGAAAAACATGTCGAATTGCGCCGCGGCCTTGAAGTCCACGGGCTGTGTGAGATCGTCCTGCGGGCGGTGATAGCGGCTTTGATACCACTCGCGGTAGCGCGCTTCGGCGTCGGTATCGCGGTCATAGCCGAAGACGAAGCTGATGGCGGGAACGTGGATCGTGAGGAACGGGTACTGGTCGGCGCGATGCAGCAACTTGCGCTCGGGCTCGCCGTCGGCGCGGATTTGAATGTGCAGGGGCTCGGCAACGGCCCGTGCCGTGTCGCCGAGAGTGGAATCGTCGAGAGCCTCGGCCGTGAGGAATCGCAGCGGAAACAGCGGACGCAGCTGGTCGAGGTTGACGTCGGCGGCGATCTGTTCGACTGGTACCGTGGGATGAGCGACGAACCAATATGAGCCAAGCAGGCCTTTTTCTTCGCCGGTAAAGGCGGCGAACAGGATACTGCGCATTGGTGCGGGCAGCCTATGGGCCTTGATGTCGTCCGCCATCTGAATCAGCAGCGCGACGTATGCCGCGTCGTCCAACGTTCCATTGTACAGGTTGTCGCCCTCGACCGGCGTTCCATAGCCGAAGCCGTCCAGGTGCGCGGCAATGACCACGTATTCGCCGCCGAGCTTCGGGTCCGCACCGCGCAAGGTCGCGAGGATATTGGGCGAGGCGATGTCGCGCCGAGCGACAGAGAGTCGAACGCGAAGTTTGGAGGGAATGTCGAAATTCGGCAGAGGTTGTTTCGTGCCGCCCAGTTTGAGGATGATGGCGGGGTCCTGGCCGGTGCCGGCAAACAACGTGTTGAGCGCCTCGGCGCTGATGCGCAGCGCGGCGAGCGGGGCCAGTGCCCTGTCGGTCGTCTCGCGCCGGGCTTGAAGTGTGACGGCGCGCGCGTAGGCGACGGGCCAACGAGGCGGCTCGATCGTGAAGTAGGGATCGTCAATGTTGATCACGCCGAGCGCGTTGCCCCTGCGGGCATTGGCTGCGCGCTCCGTCCCGCCCGGCAGGCCTTCGCGTTGAGTGCCAAAGCAAACCACGAATCGTCCGGCAATGTCGGTCATCGCATCCTTGCCGCAGTATCCGCGGAAGGTCATCGCGGCTTCGATCCGAGCGGGCAGGTTTTCCGCCGGTGTGATGCTGATCTGGTGCAGGAACGCGAGCGCGGATTCCGATCCGTCCGGATGAACGAGCGTAAAACTCGTACCTTCGGGCATGACTTGTACTTCGTGCATGGGCACGGACTGGAAGTAGCCGCCGTTCTCGCCGGCGGGCCGAAGTCCCGCCGCCTTGAAGCGGGCGGCGACGTACTCGGCGGCGCGCTGGTAGGCGGCGGACCCGGTATCGCGGCCTTCCATATCGTCGCCGGAGAGCGCCTCCGTCGTGTGCCACCAGGCGCGAGTATCGGCGTCGTGAATCTCGCCGTCGCGTGGGTGTTGTTGTGGCTGCGCCATCATCGGCGCGGGCAGGGCGGAGACGACGAGCCAAGCAAGCAAACGTATCCCTGGACTCCGGACCGATGTCGTCATTCCGTGGAATTTACCTGATTTGAGCCGGCCGGTCTCGCAAGCCCCATGGCAGTGCCGGGCTCTGTGTCCGGGCCTCGCTTGTAACGGCGCCGTTAATCGTCCATGCTGGCATTAATCGTCCATGCGGTCATGGACCCTCGAAGAATACCGACGCGATCTCAATGCCCATGAGTGCACCGCTCCCGATCAAAATTGGTTCTGACGATCATCGGGATCTCTTTTGCCAGGATTTCATCGATTCGTACACCGACTACGATCCGGCAACTCTGCCTTGGCCGGAGCTCTCCGCCGCCGATCTCGAGAAACTGCGCGGCGTGCCATTCTGGCAGGAGGTCCTGTACACCGAGCGCCGTGCCGGGATGATCGTACAGGCGTTTGCGAAAACGATCGACGATCCGATCGTGCGCAAAGCCGTCGACCTGCAGGGACGCGAAGAGTCGCGCCATGCCGACTTGTTGCGCGAAATGGTGCGACGCTACCAGATCGTCGTCACCGAACTCCCCCTGGAGACGATTGCGGCGGACGTCGAATTGGCATTCAAGGATTTCGGGTTCGGCGAATGCCTCGATTCATTCCTGGGATTTGGCGCGTTCAAGCTCGCGCGCCAGTCGGCGTTTCTGCCGGAAAGCATGTTTTCCATTTTCGAAACGCTGATGTATGAGGAGACCCGGCACATCGTGTTCTTCGTGAACTGGATGGCATGGCAGGCGGTGCGGCAGGGACAGGGGGCCGCCTGGCGCCGGGGGCTGACATCCTTGCGCTTCTATTACCGGGCGCTGCGGCGCATGTTCGAAACCATTCGCCGGGGGCAGCAGGTCAATGACGGCCGCGATTTCTCGGCGACGCAAGCGAACCTATTTCTCGAGGATTTCACGTTTCGGCGGTTCCTCGCATATTGCTATGAAGAGAACAATCGAAGGATGGGCCGCTTCGACGGCAATTTGCTCAAGCCGAGCTTCATGCCGGCTCTCGCCGATGTCGCCCTCTCGAGTCTTCGCGTACTGAGTTTCGGCCGCGCGCGTTGATTTCGGGTGAACTGATGGCCGCCTCCGCATGCGTTTGGACCGGCGTCTTTCCAGCCGCCACGACCGAGTTCGATTCCGCGTTGCAAGTGGATTTGCGGGCGACGCAGCGGGTGCATGAAACGCTGCTGCAGGATGGCGTCGACGGTCTGGTATTGATGGGAACGGTGGGCGAGGGTAATTCCTTGAGCGCGCAGGAGAAGCGCGGCGTGCTGGAGGCTGCCGTGCGAGCGGGCGAGGGCAAGGTTCCGGTCATTGCCGGCGTCTCGGAATTCACCACTGCCGCAGCCGGGAGCTTCGCCCGCGATGCCGAACGCATCGGCGCATCAGGACTCATGGTGCTGCCGGCGATGGTGTATGTGCCGACGCCCGCCGAACTCGAGCACCACTTCCGCTCGGTGGCGGCGGCGACCGGGCTGCCGATCATGCTCTACAACAATCCGCCTGCGTATCGCGTCAATATCGACATCGCGACTCTGGGACGCCTGGCGGACGTGGCCAATATCGTCGCGATCAAGGAGTCCTCGCCCGATCCGCGGCGCATCACCGATCTCATCAACGCCTTCGGCGAGCGCTTCACGCTGTTCGCCGGCCTGGACGATGTCGTTTTCGAGGCCGTGACCCTTGGCGCCAAGGGTTGGGTATCCGGGCTCGCGAACGTGTTCCCGGCCGAATCGCTGCAGCTCTATGAGGCCTTGTGCAGCGGCGATCTCGAGCGCGCGCGCAGAATCTACCGATGGTTCATGCCGCTGCTGCACCTCGACGCGGAGCACGATCTCGTCCAATCGATCAAGCTTGCCGCGCAGATCATGGGCCGCGGCACCGAACGGGTGCGCCCGCCGCGCCTGATGCTCGCTGGAGAGCGCCGCGCCGAAGTGATCGCGATGGTGGAGAGCGCGCACGACACGCGTCCTCGATAATGCACTCGATTCGCGTCATCGATTCTCATACGGGCGGCGAGCCCACCCGTCTCGTGCTCGCCGGCGGACCGGAGTTGGGCGCGGGCGCTCTCTCGGATCGGGTGCGGCGCTTTCGCGAAAATTTCGATGCCTATCGCTGCGCCATCGTGAACGAGCCGCGGGGCTCGCAACCGCTTGTGGGTGCGCTGCTGGTGAAACCCGGCCGCGTCGATTGCGATCTGGGCGTGATCTTTTTCAACAACGTGGGTTATTTGGGCATGTGCGGGCACGGCATGATGGGCCTGATCGCCTCGCTCGCTCACGCCAATGAATTGGGCGCGGGCACCCTCAAGATCGACACGCCGGTCGGTGCCGTCGAGTGCGAGTTGCATGAGGACGGCCGCATCAGCGTCTCCAACGTGGTGAGCTTTCGCGCTGCGCGCCGGATCAACGTGGACGTATCCGCCGTCGGTCCCGTGACCGGCGATGTCGCCTGGGGAGGCAACTGGTTCTTTCTGATCTCCGAGCACGAACAGATCGTCGATCTGGAGCACATCGATGCGCTGATCGGTTTTTCCTCCCGGGTTCGCGCCGCGATCAACGGGCAGGGTTATCCGATGGTGGATCACGTCGAGCTGTGCGCGCCCGCGGTCCGGCCCGGCGCGGACAGCCGCAATTTCGTGCTCTGCCCCGGCAACGCGTATGACCGATCTCCGTGCGGTACCGGCACCAGCGCCAAGATCGCGTGTCTTGCGGCAGACGACGAACTCGCGGAAGGCGCGGCCTGGGTGCAGGAGAGCGTGATCGGCAGTACGTTTACAGGCCGCTACCGGTGGCGTGATCGCGCCAAAGGGGAGATCGTTCCGACCATCACCGGCACGGCGTACGTAACCGGCGAAGCGGTGCTGCGCCTCGATCCCGCGGATCCGTTCTGTTGGGGAATTGGCGCCTGAAGATGCCCTTTACTGATGGTCCCGTGGAATGGGCTCATCCCAGCTCTTGGCGCGGATGACGGTTCCGTCGCGCAGAAGAGTGCGCGTGTATTTGTAGAAAAAAGTGTGGGCGTCGCTCGATACGTCGAGATGTCCGCGCCAGGTGAGGCTGTGGTCCCCCATCTGCTGGATGTATTCGGAATCGCCCTGGACCCGGGCCACGTCCGGATGGGCATCGTCGATGTCGTAGATCAGTCGTTCCGAGTGATCGAATCGTCCCCAGGGGTATGCCATGGCGACCTTGCCCTGCCATACCACGGTGCTGCGTTCATGGTCAGGGTCCCGCAGGGCGGTCCATTGACCCGGCCACGCGCTGTCGCTGCCGCCGATCTCGCTGATACCCGCGGGCTCATCGACCGGTTCGGGTGCGGCAAGCGCCGGTGCCGCCGGTCCGTGCACGGGCACGCGCGGCAGGATCACGCGCGATGCGTCATCGCCGCCCATCAGGAGGGAAGTGGTCAATGGGTAGGGTGTCGGCCAGTTCATGGGCCAGAGCGCATTGGACACCGCTATGCGGATGCGGTGGCCTGGCGGAAACACCCACGAGGCCAGATGCAGCTTAAAGGAGAGCCGATAGGCCTTGCCGGGCGTCAAATCCTTGGGGTCGGCCATCGAATCGCGCTGTGCGCCATTGAGGCCCGCGCCGGTCACGAGTGTCACGCGGCCGTCGGGTGCCACATCGGAGAGGCGCACGAACCAGTCGGCGAGCGGCGCATCGCTTGCAACCTGCAAGCTGACCTGCGGCAGGCCCAAAATCGCCAGCGGTTCGACCAGAGCTTGTGACTCGTAGACCAGGCTGAAGGCATCGACCGGCCGCTGATCCCCCAATAATTCTCCCCACCAGAACCCGGCTTCGACGCCTGTGGAGGGCACGCAGCGCAGTTCGTCCCGACCGGACGCGGACTCCCCGGCGACGAGCCGGTGGTCGGGCTGAAGGTACAGCGTGGTGGGCGTGAGCCCGGCCGGCGGCCACTGCTCGGCACGCCATTCCCCCGGAATGTCCTGCGATCGGGATCCGGGCGGGTGCCAATGCTGCTGATACACGATGACCCGAGGATCCTCGAGAATGCCGGTATCGCGTCCCTTGAGCCAGTAATCGAACCAGCGTACCGCCTGGTCGCGCCACTCATACAGCGGCCCATAATCGCTGCCGTTGGGGAAGCCGTGGTTCCAGGGTCCGATCCATGCCTTGAGGGGCGCCTTCGCCTTCTCGAGCATGCGCGGGATGCTGTCCCGGTACCCGTCCTGCAGTCCTCCGATCAAAAAAGCGGGTATCGCCAACTCCTCGATGGGCCGCAGCGGCGCCCGCCAAAACGTCCCGTCGCGCTGATGCCTCATGTAAGTGAGCGACCAGGGTGTCGAATCCATGCGCGGACCAATCACCGACTCTTCGAGGCTGAAGTCCGGGGCCCCGCTGCGGCCCTGGTCCAGGTCCATGGTGAGCTCGAATTCGTCGACGTGAAATATGCCATCCATGTAATGGACGTCTTCCTTGAACAGTTCCTCGGTGGCGGCCGTGGCGAGAATGGCCTTGAGTGCGGGCGGTTTCCTGAGCGCCATCTGGATCGCGTTGAAACCTCCCCAGGATAATCCCAGCATGCCGACCCTGCCGTTCGACCACGGCTGGCGCGCGAGCCAGGCGATCACTTCCTCCGCATCTTTCTGCTCCTGTGCCGAGTATTCCCGATCGGGCGGTGCGCCCTCGCTGTTGCCGAAGCCGCGAATGTCGACCCGAGCGCCGACGAAACCGCGCCTGGCGAAATACGAATGGTTTGCGAGATCGCGCAATGCCTGATCGTCATCCTTGCGGTAGGGCAGGTATTCGAGCAGCGCGGGAAAGCGCTCGTGCACCGTGGCGCCCGCCGGCATGTACAAAGTGGCGGCAAGGCGCACGCCGTCGTGCATCGGGATCCAGGCTTTGGTGACTTGCACGCCATACGAAGGCGGCGAAGGCGGCAGCGCGGAGGCGGATAGAGCGGCCGGAGCAAGGATCATCGCCATCAGCAGCGCACCGTGCACGCACATCAGGCGCCCGGCGGCGCGCGGGCGAGCGGCGCGCGCGCGCGGCCCCATGCGTCCGCGCACTCCGTCCCACCAGCCCTGCATGACGGCGACGATCTTGGCCGTTTTCATTTCTTCATACAGCGCTATTCGCTTGCAGGTGCGCCATCGGCGCGCGAGACTTTTCAACGCCCATGATCCGAATGGGAAGTTTCCATAATCGCGCAGCATCACCGTGTCGTTTCTCGCGCCGTAGTAGCGCCGATCGGGCGAATGGTTGGTGGTCCACTTGTTCATCCATAAAAGACCATGCTGCGTGGCCGCGCCTATCGCATGCGACATGATGGGCTTTCGGGTCTTGATGACCCGCATGCCCTGCGCCCGGGCCCTGAAGCAATAGTCGGTGTCGACATAGTCGATGAAGAACTCATCGCGAAAGGGTCCGACGGCCGCGTGCGCGCTGAGCGGCACCAGGGAACCGGACGTGATTACCGATTCCACCTCGATCCATGTGTTGGCCGCTGCGTTGTCGGCCGCCGCTTCGCCCGTAATTTCGATATCCGGTGCGTGGAATCCGCCGTTGAGGTCGCGGAACCCGGAGCCTATGACCGCCAAATGATCCTTGTCGGGGAAGGAAGCGTAGACCGCCAATAGTTCCCGAACCATGCCGTCGTCGACGAGGCTGTCCTGATCAAGGAGCAACGCCCATGAAGACTTGAGAGCCGCGCGTTGAATGCCGATATTGAGCGCGCGTGCGACGCCTAAATTGTCGGGGTTCGGCACCAGGGTGATCATCGAGTCGGCCGAGATCTCGCGCAGCATCCTGAGCTCGGCTTCGTTCGAACCATTGTCGACGATAATGAGCGCGCCGACCTGCGGCCGGATGCGGGCCAATCTTTCGGGAAATTCGCCGTCCGGGTGATAGGTCACCACGACCGCGCAGACTTCGGCGGCGTTCGCCGCCCGGGCGGGGCCGCCGTCTTTCATGTCGCTCGCCAACCCCTCGTGTCACGCGTCGTTGCGACGAGCCTTTAGTGTGACATTCTTCCGCGTCGGATTACACCGGGGAGCGCGGCCAGGCTCCTAGGGAACGCGCGCCGCAGTCGCTGCCGGCGCTGCCGGATCGAGGAGCAGCGAGTACTCTTTGATCAATTCGCCGTGACCCCAATTCAGGTCCACCAACAGGGTCACGAGGGGATCGGTTACCGCCTGGTCGGAGCGCACCATGAGTGTCGCGCGCCCGTCCGGTGCCCGAGCGACCTTGAAGCTCGCCGTGGATAAGAACGCGGCGCGCTCGGCGCCGTAGTGTAGAAACGTCTCGCGGCTCGCCACCTCCGCCCGAAGTGCGGTCAGCTCCTCATCAGTCGCTCCGACGATGTCGATTTGCGCCGAGAGCGGCTCATTGAGCGCGGATTCCACATGAATGTCGCCCAGACCGAGCGCGCCGGCCGCTCCGGGGATCGACAGGGCAAGGATCAATAGGGATGGGTAAAGCCCGCGCTGCATCGTGAGGCTCCGAGGCTGAAATTTTGGGGGCGCGCGGGGAATGCTATGCGACGTAAGCCGGTGGCGAATACCGCATCCTTCGTGAACCTTGACGCAGTTCACCCAATGGGGGCGCGCCGGGGGCTTTTCCAAAATTCGTGACCAGTGTACTTAACTTAACCGCGGGGGGACCTTAACCTGCCGCGCATGAAAGCTGCGACCGAGTCTCCGGCACCGGATGTTGCGGTGCAGGATGAGTGCGTGCCCGCGGACGAAGCGGATCGCGTGGCGTCCCTGCATCGGCTCGGCCTTCTCGACACCGAACCGTCGGAGGGCTTCGATGCCGTCGCGCGCGTGGCTGCGACCGCGCTGCGGGTGCCGATAGTTCTGGTGTCCCTGGTCGATTCCGAACGCCTTTGGTTCAAGGCTCGCGCGGGCCTCGGAGTGCGCGAATGCCCGCGCCAGTCCTCATTCTGTGCGCAGGCGGTATTTCAACGCGATCCGCTCTCGGTTCGCGATGCGGCGGAGGATCCGCGCTTCGCGAAGTTCGCGCTGGTGAGCGGCGCCCCGCACGTTCGCTCGTACTTGGGCGTTTCGCTGTACTCGAGCGATGGCCAACCGGTCGGGACGCTGTGCGCCATGGACACCCAGGCGCGCGAGTACGGCGAGCGCGATCTGGCCGTATTGCGCGAATTGGCGCCGATCGTCGAAGAGCTCCTGTGCGCCAGGCAGCCCGCGCCGAAAACCGACGGCGTCCTGCAATATGCGATGGAGCGCGAGAAGTTGTTTCGTGAGACTTTCGAACAGGCCGCGGTCGGCATCATTCATACATCGCTGCGCGGCACGATTCTGCGCATCAACCAACGGGCCTGCGCCATGTTGGGCTACAGCGTGGCGCAATTGCGCGGACTGAATTTTCTCGACATCACCCATTCGGAGGATTTGCCGAACAACGTGCGCGAGTTCAAACGCGCGCTCGCGGGTGAATTCGACAGCTATCGCTTGGAACAACGTCTGCAGTGCCGGGACCGGCGCTACGCGTGGGTGTCCCTGTCGGTCTCGCTCAAGCGCGGTGCGACACGGCTGCCCGATTACAGCATCGTCGTCGTCGAGGATATCTCGGCATACAAGCAAGCGGAATCGGATTTCTCAAAAGAGCGGGCGGCGCTGCAGGAGCGCCTCTCGCAGCTGGAGCAGCGATTGCGGGAAAGCGGGGATGCGCTGCAGGCCCACGACAAGCAGGCGCTCGAGGCCGCCGCGGCGCTGCGCGAAGCCCACGACAAGCAGGCGCTCGAGGCCGCCGCGGCGCTGCGCGAAGCCCAGGCGGCGCTGCAAGCCTCGAATGCCAGGCTCGCCGCGGAAGGCGCGGCCGACGGCCTGACGGGGCTGTCGAATCGCCGCACGTTCAGCCGCCGCATCGAGCAGGCCGCGAGTGCGCTGCGGATGTCGCGCAAGCCCTACGGGCTCATTCTTTTGGACCTCGATGATTTCAAGCACATCAACAACGAATACGGCCATGATGTGGGCGACGATGTGCTGCGCTCCGTGGGCAAGATTCTCTCGGGTCAGCTGCGAAACTCCTCCGACATGGCCGCACGGGTGGGCGGCGAGGAGTTCGCCGTACTGTGCTTCGGGGACATCAACGAGCAAGCGCTGCACGAGGTGGCGGAGCGCATTCGCAGCCAAATCGGCAGGGAGCCGTTCGCCACCTCCACGGGGCTGTTGCGGTTCACGGGAAGCCTCGGTCTGGCGTTGAGCCTGCCCGACGATGCGGATTGGAAGACGGTTTACGCGCGAGCGGAGGCCGCCCTTTTCGAAGCCAAGGCCGCCGGCAAGGACCGCGCTTCCTTTGGCCGCTCGGTATCCAAAAGCGCAACCGCTCGCTTAAGGGCTCTCAGCAGCGCACCGCCGACGAGCTGAGGCGCCTGCGGTTGATCGTCCCGCGCAGCGCCGCCGCCGCCTCGCGGATGGCGCCGCTTTCTCCGCCGCCCGCGTAGATGATGCCGCGGGAGGAGTTGACCAGCAGTCCGGTGCCGGCCGCATTCAATCCGGCGGCGAGCGTGCTGTCGAGATCGCCGCCCTGAGCCCCGATTCCGGGAACCAGAAACCACAATGCAGGGTGCGCCCGGCGCAGTTCGGCCATTTCTTCGGGGTAGGTTGCGCCCACCACCAGCATCAAATTGCGATGCTCGTTCCAGCGGGCGGCGGCGCGTTCGGCGACGCGCTTGTAAAGAGGCTGCCCGTCGACCAGCAAATCCTGGAAGTCCCGGGCGCCGGGATTCGAGGTGCGGCAAAGCAGAATCGCGCCGCGATCGGGCCGGGCGAGAAAGGGCAGCACCGAGTCCTCGCCCATGTAGGGATTGACGGTCACGGCGTCGGCGCCATAGCGCTCGAAGGCCTCGCGCGCGTAGGCCTTGGCGGTGTTGCCGATGTCGTTGCGCTTCGCGTCGAGGATGACCAGCGCGGCGGGCGCGCGCGCGCGGATATAGTCGATGCTCGCCACCAGCTCGCCCTCCCTGCCCAAGGCGCTGTAGAAGGCGATCTGCGGCTTGTAGGCTGCAGCGCTATCCAGCGTCGCATCGACGATGCGGCGGTTGAAGGCGAACAGCGGCTGCGGATCGTCGCGCAAATCCGCCGGCAGCTGATCGAGATCCGGATCAAGTCCGACGCAGACCAAGCTGTTGGTGGCGATGCGGGCTTCGTCAAGGCGTTCGCAAAACATCGCGGGCATGCGCCATGATACCGAGAGCGCCGTATATTAGGGAGTATGCTAAGGCTTAAATGAGCGCCGCATTGCCAGGCAAATCTCGAACCGGGCCGCGATTGGTGTTGCAGCCGGCCAGCCGCCGCACGGCGCGGCGCACCAGCACCAACGCCTTGAAGCGCTTTTTTGCGATTGCCGATGCGTGGGAACTCTCGCCGCTTCAGCAATGCCGCCTGCTCAAGATTCCATCTCCGCAGGTGCTCGCCCGGTATCGCTTGGGCCAGGGGCCGCGGCTCTCCGCCGCGCAGCAAGAACGTGCTGCATTGATCGCCAACATCCAGAATTCGCTCACGCTCGAATCGGAAAATAGTGATCGAGCCTGGGCCTGGATGCATGCGCCGCGTGACGGAACGCCGTTCGACGGGGACAGCCCGCTTTACTTTATGCTGGAGCACGGCCTGCCGGGGCTTCGGGAAGTGGCCCGCCTGCTGGTGCGCGAAAGCGAACCCCGCTAGGAACCTGTCCGGGTCATCCGCGCGCCCACGTGGAATACTCAGGCGACGCTCCTGGGCTATACTAGAGAGCTGTTCCGATGCGAATGTGGCGGAATTGGTAGACGCGCCAGGCTTAGAACCTGGTGGGGCAACCCGTGCGAGTTCGAGTCTCGCCTTTCGCACCATGAGCCCTTTAAAGAACCTTGGCCGCGACACCGACGAGGAGTGACATGCAGGTTTCCGTGGAGAGTATCGGGAAATTGGAGCGCCGCATGCAAGTGCAGGTGCCGGCAGAACGCGTCAGCAAGGAAATCGCCTCGCGGCTGAAGGAGCTGAGCCGCACGGCCCGCTTGAAGGGCTTTCGCCCCGGCAAGGCGCCGCTCACGGTGATCCGCCAGCAATTCGGCCAGCAAGTGCATCGCGAAGTGATCGGGGAACTGCTGCAGTCGAGCTTTACCGAAGCGGTCGCCCAGAATCAGCTGGCGCCGGCCGGCAGTCCGCGCATCGAGCCGCAGAACGTTGCGGAGGGTCAGGATCTCACCTACGTGGCGACGTTCGAGGTGCTTCCGGAAGTGGCGATGCGACCGTTCGAGTCGCTCGAGATCGAGCGTATCACCGCCGAAGTGACCGAGGATGACGTCGATGCGATGATCGAGCGATTGCGCAAACAGCAGATGAAATATACGGCGGTAATGCGGCCGGCGGCGAGCGGCGACAAGGTGACGGTGAATTTCGAGGGATCGCTCGACGGCACGCCCTTCGCGGGCGGAAAGGGCGAGAATGTGGCGATCATTCTCGGCGAGGGCCGCATGCTGGTGCAGCTCGAACAGGGTCTCATCGGCACCGCAGCCGGCGAAACGAAGGAGATCGGCGTGGATTTTCCCGCCGATTACCGCGCGACCGAGCTTGCCGGCAAGCACGCGAAGTTCAACGTCGAGGTGCGGAGCGTGGAGGAGCCCTCGCTTCCGGCACTCGACGAGGAGTTCTGCAAGGCATTCGCAGTGACCGAGGGCGGTTTGTCTCAGCTGCGGCAGGAGGTTGCGGCCAACATGCGCCGCGAACTCGACCAGGCGCTGCGCAATCGCAACAAGACGGTGGTGATGGACAAGCTGTATCAGGCCAATCCCATCGAGGTGCCGAACGCCTTGTTGGAGACCCAGGTGCGCGACATGCAAGTCGAGATCATGCGTCGGACGGGCGCCAAGGACGTGTCGCAGGCACCGGCGCGCGAGCCGCTGCTGGAACCGGCACGCCGCCGGGTGGCGCTCGGGCTGCTGATCAACGATATCATCCGACGCGAGAAAATCGTGCTCGATCCGGCGCGCTCGAACGCCAGGCTGGATGAAATGGTCGGCGCGTATGGCGAGGCGGCGGCTCTAAAGCGAGCCTATCTGCAAAATGCCGATGCGATGCGCCAGGTCGAGAATCTGGCGCTCGAGGATCAGGCGGTGGACTGGATACTCGCGCATGCCAGGGTTCACGAGAGGCCGTCCACTTTCAAAGAGTTGATGAACTTTGAGGGCTGAGAGCCAGTTACGCTGCTCACTTGAAATGTCGTGTATTGTCCTCAATGACTTATTGTTCGTGCATTGCGTAAGTAAAGAAGGCGGTTATCCATGACGACTCGAGCGCTCAATTTGGTTCCGATGGTGGTCGAACAAACGGCGCGCGGCGAGCGCGCATACGATATCTACTCGCGCCTCCTCAAGGAGCGGGTGATCTTCATCGTCGGACCGGTGGAGGACTACATGGCCAATCTGGTGGTGGCGCAGCTGCTGTTCCTGGAGTCTGAAAACCCCGAGAAGGACATCGCGCTGTACATCAATTCCCCGGGCGGCTCGGTGAGCGCGGGTCTCGCCATCTACGACACCATGCAGTTCATCAAGCCCGATGTGAGCACGATTTGCGTCGGCTTGGCGGCCTCGATGGGTGCGGTGCTGCTGGCGGGCGGCGCCTCGGCCAAGCGCTATTCGCTTCCCAATTCGAAAATCATGATTCACCAGCCTTCGGCCGGCTTTCAGGGCCAGGCGTCGGACATCGATATTCATGCCCGCGACGTTATGGAAACGAAGGAACGCCTCAACCGGATCATGGCCAAACACACCGGCCAGTCGATCGAGCGTGTCAAGCAGGACAGCGATCGCGACAATTTCATGACCGCGGAAATCGCCCGTGCCTATGGTTTGATCGATTCCGTGCTCGAGAAACGCGGCGAGATACCGGTAAAGGCCCCTTAAGGACTCGAAACGGACGCAATTCGGCCGCAAACGGCCGCCGCCCGGTCCGTTGGGCCGCATTATGGTCCCCAGAAGGGACCCCGGTCACAGCCTGCGACTCGCATTCTTTGCGTGCAGTCGGCCGGGTGCTATATAGTCAGTATCGTCGCCGCGCCTTGGCAAGACGGGTGCGTGGTCAACTCGAGGACAGCATGAGCGAAGATTCGCGCGGCAAGCATGATGACGGTAAATTGTTGTATTGCTCCTTCTGCGGCAAGAGCCAACACGAAGTTCGGAAGCTGATTGCCGGACCGTCCGTTTTTGTCTGCGACGAGTGCGTCGAACTCTGCAACGACATCATCCGCGAGGAGCTCGAGGAGCGCGCCGAGCGCACCCGCGACAAGCTCCCCAAGCCGCAGGAGATCAAAAAGGTACTGGACGAGTACGTCATCGGTCAGGAGCGCGCCAAGCGGGTCCTGTCGGTCGCCGTCTACAACCACTACAAGCGCCTGCAGACCCGCGGCGGGGAGGGCGTGCGCTCGCGCGACGAGGTCGAGCTCGCCAAGAGCAATATTCTTCTGATCGGACCCACCGGTTCGGGCAAAACGCTCCTGGCGGAGACCCTGGCGCGCTTGTTGAATGTTCCTTTCACGATCGCCGATGCCACCACCTTGACCGAGGCCGGCTACGTTGGCGAGGACGTCGAGAACATCATTCAAAAACTTCTGCAGAAGTGCGATTACGATGTCGAGAAGGCGCAGACCGGCATCGTCTACATCGATGAGATCGACAAGATTTCACGCAAATCCGACAATCCGTCGATCACCCGCGACGTTTCGGGCGAGGGCGTGCAGCAGGCGCTGTTGAAGCTGATCGAGGGTACGATCGCCTCGGTGCCGCCGCAGGGCGGTCGCAAGCATCCCCAGCAGGAGTTCCTGCAGGTCGATACCACCAATATCCTGTTCATTTGCGGCGGTGCGTTCGCGGGCCTCGAAAAGATCATCATGAACCGCACCCACAAGAGCGGCATCGGCTTCGTCGCCGAGGTTCGCGAGCAAAATGCCCGGCCGCACGGCAACGACGTCTTTCACGACACCGAACCCGAGGATCTGATCAAGTACGGTCTGATTCCGGAGTTCGTCGGCCGCTTGCCGGTGGTGGCGACTTTGGAGGAATTGGACGAAGACGCGCTGATCTCGATTCTTTTGCAACCGAAGAACGCGCTCACCAAACAGTACCGCAAGCTGTTCGACATGGAAGGGGTGGAGCTCGATTTTCGGGAAGACGCGCTGCGTTCGGTGGCCCGAAAGGCCATGAACCGCAAGACGGGCGCGCGCGGATTGCGCACCATTCTGGAAAACGTGCTGCTCGACACCATGTACGACCTGCCGTCATTGCGCAACGTGCACAAGGTCGTGGTCGATGAGCAAGTGATCGAGGGCCAAAACAAACCCTACATCGTCCATCGCACCGAGGAAACCCGGTTGGTGGCTCCGGTCGAGGAGGAGCGGCGGCCAACGGGTTCGGATCATCTGTGAGCTCGATTTTGGAAAGCCCCTCGGCTTGAAAATCACGATCGGCGTCCGCATCTACTCGAGACCGCGATGCTGTATTTGCCAACACACAGGGGCTAGCCTTGAGCAACGAACCCGTCATTGATGTACCGCCCGTAACCGCCACTCAAGCCGGCATGCCCGTGTTGCCGTTGCGCGACGTCGTGGTCTATCCGCACATGGTGATCCCGCTGTTCGTCGGGCGGGAAAAGTCGATTTTGGCGTTGGATGTGGCCATGAAGGCCGACAAGCGCATTCTGCTGGTGGCTCAGAAGCAAGCCGACGTCGACGATCCGAAGGGCGAGGATCTGTATCGGGTGGGCACGATTGCGACCATCCTTCAGCTTCTCAAGCTGCCGGACGGCACCGTCAAGGTGCTGGTCGAGGGCGTGGATCGGGCCGGCATCGAGAAGCTCACCGAGGCCGAGTTCTTTTCCGCCGAAGTGACCGCCATGCCGGATCTCGAGCGCTACGAAGAGCGCGAGATGGACGTACTCACACGCTCGGTGATCGCGCAGTTCGAGCAATATGTGAAGCTCAACAAGAAGGTGCCGCCGGAGATTCTCACCTCCCTGGCGGGCATCGAGCAGGCGGGCCGCCTGGCCGATACCGTGGCCGCTCACATGTCCCTGAAGCTGTCCGAGAAGCAAAAGGTTCTCGAGATCCCCGACGTGCGCAAGCGTCTCGAGCACATGCTCGCGGTGATCGAGGGCGAAATGGACGTGCTGCAGATAGAGAAGCGCATTCGCGGCCGCGTGAAGCAGCAGATGGAAAAGAGCCAGCGCGAGTACTACCTGAATGAGCAGATGAAAGCCATTCAAAAGGAACTCGGCGAGCTGGATGAGGCGCCGAATGAGATCGGCGAGCTCGAGAAGCGCATCAAGGCGGCCGGCATGCCCAAGGAGGCCCGCGAGAAGGCCAATTCGGAACTCGCGAAGCTCAAGCTGATGTCGCCGATGTCCGCGGAAGCGACCGTGGTGCGCAACTACATCGATTGGCTGGTGAAGTCGCCGTGGAAAAAGCGCAGCAAGGTGCATCTGGACATCAGCGCCGCCGAAAAAGTCCTCGAGGCCGACCACTTCGGGTTGGAGAAAGTCAAAGAGCGCATCGTCGAGTACCTCGCGGTGCAGCAACGGGTGAAGAATCTGCGGGGCCCGATTCTCTGCTTGGTCGGTCCGCCCGGCGTCGGCAAGACTTCGCTCGGCCAGAGCGTGGCGCGTGCCACGCACCGCAAGTTCGTTCGCATGTCGCTGGGCGGCGTGCGCGACGAGGCCGAGATTCGCGGCCATCGGCGCACCTACATCGGCTCCATGCCCGGCAAGATCATCCAGAACCTGGCGAAGTGCGGCGTGCGCAATCCGCTCTTTCTGCTCGACGAAGTGGACAAGATGTCCACGGATTTTCGCGGTGACCCGTCCTCCGCGCTGCTCGAGGTGCTCGATCCGGAACAGAACAGCACCTTCAACGATCACTACCTCGAGGTGGATTTCGATCTCTCCGAGGTGATGTTCGTGTGCACCGCGAACAGCTTGAATATTCCCGCTCCGCTGCTCGATCGCATGGAAGTCATTCGCATACCCGGCTACACCGAGGATGAGAAGAGCAACATCGCGCGCCGCTACCTGCTGCCGAAGCAGGTCAAGCAAAATGGGCTCAAGACGGACGAATTGGTGGTGGCGGATTCGGCCATTCAGGACATGATCCGCTATTACACCCGGGAAGCCGGCGTGCGCAACCTCGAGCGCGAGTTATCCAAGATCGGGCGCAAGGCCGTCAAGCAGCTGCTGCTCAAGCCGAGCGACAAGACCGTGACGGTCGATTCGAACAATCTCGACGCCTACCTGGGCGTGCGCCGCTTCCGCTACGGCAAGGCGGAGGAGAGCAATCGCGTCGGCCAGGTGACGGGACTCGCATGGACCGAAGTCGGCGGAGAGCTCCTCACCATCGAAGCGGCCGTGGTGGCCGGCAAGGGCAAGCTCACCCATACCGGCCAGCTCGGCGAAGTGATGCAGGAGTCGATTCAAGCCGCGATGACCGTGGTGCGCAGCCGCTCCGCCATGCTGGGCTTGGACGTGGATTTCTATCAGAAGGCCGACGTGCACATTCACGTGCCGGAGGGCGCGACGCCGAAGGATGGCCCGAGCGCCGGCATCGGCATGTGCACGGCCCTGATCTCGGCGCTCACCAAGATACCGGTGCGCTCGGATGTTGCCATGACCGGTGAGATCACCTTGCGGGGCGAGGTGCTGCCGATCGGCGGCTTGAAGGAGAAATTGCTCGCTGCACACCGCGGTGGCATCACCACCGTGCTGATCCCCGACGACAACACCAAGGATTTGGCGGAGATCGCCGACAACATCAAGGAAAAGCTTGATATCCGGTCGGTGAAATGGATCGACGAGGTCCTGCAGGTGGCCCTTACCCATATGCCGGCGCCGCTGCCTGCCGCCGAGGTCAAGCCCGCGGAGGCCATTGTCGGGGAGAAACGCCGCCGCAAGGCCGCGCGGGTCAAGAGCCAAGTCCACGCTCACTGAGCCCAAGCGGCGCCTCGGACGCGCCAGGCTTGCCATAGTGCGCATCACGGCGGCTAATTGCGGTTGGCAAACAAGAAGTGAGGAGTCGCCCGTGAATTGCGATAAGCAGAAAAATCGGCACCGGCAATTCATCCGCACACTGGGCGTGCTGCTGCTGGCTCTGGCCGCCTGGGCGCCGCGAGCGCAAGCACAGACGAGTTGCGATGTCGCCTCGTTCGGATTCACCGCCTCGGCTGAGGACAATACCGCGGCGCTGGGACGAGTGCTCGCCGGCTGCGCCGGACGCGAGATACTATTTCCGGCCGGTACATTCGTGTTCCGTCCTTCCGGCTACGCTCAGGGGTTGACGGTGCCCACCGGCACGACGCTGCAAGGCGCTGGATCCGTGTCTCAGGCGCAGACCGTGTTTCAAATCGCCGACAGCGGCACGTTTGCGAGCCTATTGTGGATCCGTAATGACTCGCACATCGCCATTCGGGATATTCGCTTCGAAGGGTCGCATTACGACAGCGGCTGCAGCCGGCGGCTCGATTACGGTCACGCGATTTATATCGAGTCGGACAAGAACGCACCCGCGAGCGTCGAGGACATCAGTATCACGGGCAACGTGCTCCACAATTTCAACGGCATGAGCTGGGTCACGGTTAACGCTCAAGATGGCAGTCCCGGAATTGGACACAGCAGCCTCATTGCGATCTCGAAGAACGCATTCGTAAGCGATTCGGCTCTGGTCGGCGGATGCGCGGCCCTCGGCATCAACTATTCCGTGGCCATGATCTCGCTGCACGGCTCGGACGAATCGAATCAAGGCATCGTGGAAAATGTATCCATCGCCTCCAATGCCTTCGACGCGGGCTACGTCAAGCAAGCCGTCTCGATCTGGAGCGGAACGTCTCGCATCAGCGTGCAGTACAACACGATTCGCGAAGCCGGTGCGCGTCTGGCTGCGGCCTCGGGCGAGCTGGGCCGGTATGCGATCAACATCTACAACAGCGCCCACGAGAAGCCGGGCCTGCATCCGAGCGACATCAAGGTGGTCGGCAATACCATCGAGAATCCAGTGTCATGCGGGGTCTATGTGGCGGGTGGACGCAAGATCGAGATATCGCGCAACCATATCTCAGGCCAGAGCGACCCGTACGACGTCACGCTGCCGAAGGGCGGAATTGCGCTCAATCATGCCGAGGACAGCTCGGTGACCGATAACGACCTCAGGAATAACCATATCGGCATCACGGTCGTAGTGGGTACCGTGAGCGTGCAAGGCAACAGCGTCGCCCCGGCCGCCAATGGAATCCGCACCAAGATTTGGCAGAGCGACCACGCTCCACCCCAGATCCAGAGATGAAGCGGTCCAACCGGATATGCTTTAAGCTAAGCGGCGAAGATTGGAACGGCATGGTGCGCCTTGGGGGACCTCCGCTTCCGCCGCAGCGAAACAGCTAGAGGAGCGCAAAGGAGTCTCGAATGATCAGGTCGATGTTGAGATACTCTTTGATGGCGCCGGTTCTATTAATTTCGGCAATCGTTCAAGCCGGCAATCTGCAAAAAGCCCTCGCTGATACAAAGACGGCTCAGGCGGCAATCGCGGCAGCGGCAATAGACGAAGCACGAGCGCGTACGGACCTCAATTCCGCGGCCACGGCGAGAGCGGCAGCCAGGAGGGGTTTCGCCACAGCGTCCTTGGCAACTCAGCGAGGCTATGCCGCGCGAGCGGCGGCCGCCAAGGACTCAAGGCAAGCCCAGGCGGACCGGGAAGCCGCGGCAGCCGCGCAGGCAGCTGCGAATTCGGAAAATGAGCGGGCACGTTGGGACGAGGCTTTCTCGAAGGCCGACGCGAGCGCCGCTGCGGCCGCTCAGAGGATCCGGGAAGCTGACCAAGCGGCTGCAAGGGCCCGCGCGGCCGCCAAAACCGGAGCGAATGCCGCCGCGCTGGCGACCCTGCTGGCCGCAGAGAATGATCTCTCCCGCGCCATGGGAGCGGCCTCGAAAGCGGCAAGCGACGCCAGTGCTGCCGCCAATATGAAGGCACGGGCAGCCGCCGATATCTCCGCCGCCGAAGTCACGTTGAATAACCCGGGCGCCTCAATTGCTGCGCTCAATGCCGCTGTTGCAGAGATCGACAGGGCTGAGATGGTTCTGCTCAAGGCAGCGAGCGACGAAAGCTCCGCCGCGGCGGAAAGGGCTGCGGCTTCTCGCGATGAAGCGGCTGCATCCGGGCGGCTAGCGGCGGCTTACCGCGCCATGGGAGCCGCTGAGAGGGACGCCACGGCGGCGAGAGCCGATGCCGATGCGGGCGCGGCAGCGACGCAGCTCGCGGCGGCGAATGAAGCGCGAGCCTCAGCCGCGGCCGCCGACGCAACGGCGGCTTCGCAAGCTGCTGCGGCAGCTCAGAAAACGAGCGCCGCCGATAGGGCGGCGGCGCACGCAGCGGTAGTGGCGGAAAGCGGGAAACTCAGAGCCGTGAACGCCGACCTGGCGGCTGCGGCGAGAGACCGGGCGGCAGCCGCGGCAGACCAACAGAAAGCGGCCACGTTGGAGGCCACCGCCGCAAGCCTGCGTGCCGCTGCAGGCGCAGCGCGAGCCAGGGCGCTGGGAGATTTGAGGGCGGCTGCAGCGGAATTCTAAATCACCCGTCTGTTCGAATCCCAGAGCTGCCGCTCCACGCATCTCGGCGCGCTTCGCGGCAGTTGCGCCTCGGTGGCTGACTTTTCATGGGATCCCCCCAGACCGTGGATCTGGGAGGTCTTGACCGTAATTACGTCGCACCTTCGCCAATCTCAGACGCCATAGCACCAGCAATACGGCGGCAGAAACGAGATCCAATGAGCCGCCTCCGCCGCTCGGAGCGACTGCCGGGGCGCTAACAGTGACGGTGACCTGCGACTGTGCGGATTGAGTACCCTGATTGCAGCTCAACGTAAAGGTGACGGACTCTGCAGCCGGTTCTGTGATCACTTTGCTGCCGCTGGCGGCTACCGGACCATTGAACTGCGTGTCGCCCCCCGCTGTGCACGTGGATCCGGGTGTGGCCGTCCACGTCAGGGTAAATGGCACATTTACCCTGACCGCCACGGTACTGGAGGAAAGATTTGCGCCGATGGTTGCGGTCCCCGTCAGAAGAGTCGCAAGCGACTGAGCCGTGGCATTCGAGCACACGACGCTCGCCACGATCACGGCGAGGACAGCAGCGGTCGAGCATCTCGTACTCATCGGCGAGTCCAGTCTTGTGCGTTGCGCTTAATGCAAAAGGTCTTGGCTTATTACAAGCGACCCCAACCGGAGCTACGAACTTGCCGAAAGCCGTCATCGATGACATAGGAGGCAAACATCACGCCGTTACACCCTCAATTAATCGCCGACGGGTCGGTAGACCGTAGCATCGATTCGCCGGTAGACCTGGAAGAAATTAACAGCTCGCGTTCGTCCGGTTTTCCCTGCACACGCCACGGAGGCTTCGGCTGCTTACAGGGCTTCAACTCGACAGCGATTGCGTGAATCTCACTGGTGTCGATATTCTCGGCCGTAGGGGCGGCATGTTGGAGGGTATTCAACGCCGGCGTCGTGGCGATGCGCCTGGACAATGCGGTATCGCCTCGCGTAGACTTCCGCGCCTCTTCCAGGGGGGTGCTTAGCTCAGCTGGTAGAGCATCGCCTTTACACGGCGAGGGTCGGGGGTTCGATCCCCTCAGCACCCACCAACATGCGGAGTGGTAGTTCAGCTGGTTAGAATACCGGCCTGTCACGCCGGGGGTCGCGGGTTCGAGTCCCGTCCACTCCGCCATTTCCTGACGATGAGTCCCGCGCGAGCCATATGGCCGCGCTGTTGGGCAGAGGGCCTTGATTCATGCTGCAGACGATTCACGACAAGCTGAAGGGTTGGTTGGCCGGTGTGGTGCTCGGGGCGATAGCCCTGGTGTTCGTATTTTGGGGCATCAATTGGACGCTGAGCGCACCGACCTACGCAGCCAAGGTCAACGGCGTCGAGATCGGGAGCAACGACGTTCGCCAGGCCTACCAGCAGCAGCTCGCGCAGTTCGAGCGGCAGGCGAACGGCACGCTCGACGAGGCGCAGCGCAACGACATCAAGCGGCACGTGCTGGATGAGTTCGTCAGCAGCGAAGCGTTGGTCACGCGCGCCGACGATCTCGGCTATCGAGTGAGCGATCAGGACCTGCTTGCCGCCATGGCGCAGGTTCCCGCGTTCCAGGTGGACGGCAAATTCGACCAGGCGCATGCGGTCGCGGTGCTCAAGGCCGAGGGACGATCGATCGCCGAGATCGAGTCGCTGTTTCGGCGCGATGTGAAACTGAGGCAGCTCGATTCGGCGCTTGCCTCATCGAGCTTCGTGACGGCGACCGAACTGAAGCAATTGCGTGCCCTGACGCGCCAGCAGCGGGAGCTGGCGTGGCTTAACGTCGCGGCCGCCAAGTATGCAGCCGGAGCGACGCCGGATGAGGCGGCCATCAAGGCGTACTACGATGCGCACAAGTCGAACTACATGACCGCCGAGACCATTGATCTGCGCTATGTCGAGATCAGCCTGGATGCGCTCGCGGCCAAGGTGAGTGTCGACGATGCGCAGCTCAAGGCCTATTTCGAGGAGCAAAAGGCCAAGATGCCCGAGCGCTACACGCAGCCGGAACAACGCCGCGTGCGCCACATTCTGCTGCCGGTCACCGATCCGAAAGACGATGCCGCGGTCAAGGCGAAAGCCGATGCCATCCTGGCGCGGGCCCAAGGCGGCGAAGACTTCGCCAAATTGGCCAAGGAATTTTCGCAGGACCCGGGTTCGGCGCAGCAGGGCGGGGACCTTGGCTGGTCGGATCGCAAGGCGTGGGTGGCTCCGTTCGCCGATGCGGCGTTCGCGATGAAAGAGGGCGAGATCCGCGGTCCCGTCAAGACGCAGTTTGGCTACCATATCTTGAAGCTCGACGGCATCCATCCGGCCACCGTCAAGACCTTCGAACAAAGCAGGAGCGAATTGGAGGAGGAGTACCGTCGCAGCGAGGCGGAGCGCCTGTTCAACAATGCGCAGGACCAGCTCGCCGACGCCGCCCTGCAAAATACCACCGACATCGACGTGGTCGCGCGCAAGGCGGGCCTTGCGGTGCATGACATCCCGAAGTTCGGCCGCACCGACGGCGGCGGCGACCTCGGCAAATCACCCGCGGTTCTGGAGGCGGCATTCAGTCAGGATGTGCTCGATGGGCGCCTGAGCTCGATCGTCGAGGTCTCGAAGGGCCGTGGCGTGGTACTGCGCGGGACCGACCACCAAATTCCGCAGCAAAAGCCGCTGGAGGCCGTGCGCGCCGAGATCATTGAGGCCTGGAAGAAGCAGCGCGGCACGGAACTCGCCGCCGCCGCTGCTGCCGATGCGGCCAAGCGGTTGCAGGCCGGGGAATCGTGGGATAGCGTTGCAAAGTCCTTGGGAGCAACCGCGCAGCCGGCGAAATTTTTGGGGCGAACCGATCAGGCGGTGCCGTTGGAGATTCGCCGGGCCGCGTTCGAGGAGCCGAAACCCGACGGCAAACCGATCTATACCAGCGTGTTACTGGCCAGCGGCGATGCCGTCGTGCTTGCCTTGAGCGCCGTCCGCGAAGATCCGAGCGGCGATCCGCAACAACAGGATGCGCAATTGCGGCGGGAATTGGCACGATCAGCGGCTGCCGCCGAGGCGCAAAGCTATGCCGCCGCCGCACGCGCCGACGCCAAGGTGCTGCTCAATCCCCAGGCCATCGATTAGGCCCAGGCTCCCTTGGCGGAATTGCTGCATCAGTTTTCGGATTGGTACCTGGGCGCCCTGAGTCAGGGCGGTTATTGGCTCATCGCCGGGCTGATGGCGCTCGAAAGCACCCTCGTGCCCATCCCGAGCGAAACCATCATCCCTCCGGCGGCCTACCTGGCCGGTACCCGGGGCGAGTTTTCCCTGTTCGGGATCGTGTTGGCCGGCGCCGGCGGATCCTGGGTCGGAGCCTCGCTGATGTACTGGGCCGCCCGCGGCTTGGGTCGTCCGCTGATTTTGCGCCTCGGCCCCTACTTGGGGCTGCCGGCGGCGAAAATCGAAATGGCGGAACGATGGTCGGCACATTATGGCTGGGCCGGCGTCTTGCTGTCGCGGCTGTTGCCGGTGATCCGCCATCTCATCGGCATTCCCGCCGGAATTCTAAAATTGGACTTTCGCTGGTATTCGGCCGCGACCGCCGCCGGGTCCCTGCTATGGTGCTCGGTGCTGGCCTGGCTCGGTATGACGGTCGGCAGCCACCCAGAACTCCTCAAGGGCTCGCTGCACCGATTCGCCGGGTTGGTCTTGGGCGTAGGCGCGGTGCTTGCCGCGCTGTATTACTGGTTCGTGCATCAACCCACCTCGCGGCGCTGAACGCCGGCTAGGCAGGCCTGTTCAGGACTCGGCGGGTGCAGCCCCTGGCGGGGCTGGCGCCGGTGCGGCGGGCGGGATGGCTGCCGGCGGGATGGCTGCCGGCGGGATGGCTGCGATCGGGAACTTGCCGAAGATAGCCGCAGCCGCCTTATTGATTTTGGCCGCGGCATTGGGACCGGTCATACCCGAGGTGGATTGGCTGACCGCGGCATGCCACATCGGCGTGCGTGACTTGGTGTCGAAGAAATCGATTGCGATGCGGGTTTCATCTTCGACCCACGGGCCGCCCACCCACGGACCGCCCCAGCCGGGATATCCCCCCCAGCCGTAGCCCCATCCATAGCCCCAGCCATAGTAATCGGTGAACACCTGCCGGGTGCCCATCGCATAGCCGACGGTACAGTCTGAGGCGCTGCGATCAGCCACCAAAGCGATGCCCCTCGCCTTCATTTGCGCCTCGATCGCGAGGCGCAGCCGGTCTGCATTCAGGGGATTGCCGTACGCGGCGGGTTGATCGACGTTGGCCAGGTGTTCACGGGCGAACGCATAGGTATGGCAATTCGCCACCGAGTAATGCGGATTGACGTCCGTGGTCACCGGCAGGGTGGTGCATGCGTCCAAAGCGAGGACGGCGCATGCCAGCAATCCAAAAATGAGCCCTTTATTTAACATAACGCACACGCGGAACTGATACCCGGCCACATCGCGCTAACGTTTGAGTGCCGATTGCGTTGACAAGTTGCATACCGCGCTCAGGCGCCATCCGATTCCCCGGGAAAACTCATCCCGACGGAGTTGAAGCCGCCATCGACATAGGTGGTCTCCCCGGTGATGCCTGCGGCGAGATCGGAACACAGAAATGCAGCCGCGTTGCCCACGTCCTCGAGCGTCACGTTGCGCTTAATGGGCGAGACGGCGGCGACGTGCGCCAGCATCCGGCGCAATCCGGGAATGCCGGCGGCGGACAGTGTCTTGATCGGTCCGGCGGAGATCGCGTTGACGCGCACCCCCATCGGCCCCAAATCCGCCGCTAGAAAGCGTACGTTGGCTTCGAGGCTGGCTTTGGCCAAGCCCATGACGTTGTATCCGGGAAGTGAGCGCACCGCGCCCAAGTAGCTCAAGGTGAGAATCGCACCGGCCCGACCCTGCATGAACGGCACGGAGGCGCGTGCCAACGCGGTCAGGCTGTAGCTGGAAATGTCGTGCGCCACGCGAAACCCCTCCCGGGTGGTGGCATCGATGAAGGAGCCGGTCAGTGCTTCGCGCGGAGCGAATGCAACCGCATGCACCAGAATGTCGAATGCGTCCCAGCGCGTTTTCAAGTGGGCGAAGCCGCGCGCGATATCCTCGTCGGCCGCCACGTCCATCGCGAAGGTGATGTCCGATCCCAATTGCTTTGCGAGCGGCACGACGCGATCGGTCATGCGTTCGATATGCGAGAACGCCAGCTGTGCGCCCTCGCGATGCATCGCCTGAGCAATTCCCCAGGCGATGGAGCGATCCGTAGCGAGGCCCACGATCAATGCGCGCTTGCCCTTCAGAAACCCCATGTCGACTCCCCCCGGTTATCCCTGCTGCCGCGCGGCATCCACGTACATCACGAGCCGCTGTCCGGCTTTGATCTGATGGCGTTCGTTGATGCCGTTCCAGCTCTTGAGCTGGGTGACCGACACTTGAAATTGCCGCGAGATACTATAAACGGTGTCGCCCCGGCGCACGGTGTAAAGCACTCGCCGCGCGCTTGCCACGCCCTCGTTGCGGTAGCGCCGCGCGCTCGCCCTGATGATCAGGCGCTGGCCCTTCACCAAGGTGTCGCCGGTCTCCATGTTGTTCAGACGGGCGAGCGTGCTCACCGGCATGCCGTGGCGGCGCGCGATGCTCGAGAGCGTCTCACCGGCCCGCACGCGATAGACGATCTGATGCTGCTTGCGGCCAAGATCGCTTTCCGGCCGATCGACGCGTGCGGCCGCGAGCAGCACCTTGTCCGGCACTCGTACGCTGATCTGCGGAATCTTAAGGGTCTCGCCGGCGCTCACGCGTCCGCCCGGCAGGTCGTTGAGTTTCGCGATGACCGCCGCCGACACGCCATACCGCTTGGCGATCGCGGGCAAGGTTTCATGCCTGGCCACCTCATGCGTGAGGTAGGGCACGCGATCGTTCGGCGGCAGGGTCGTGAGGCCCGCCTCGAAGGCGTCGGCATTGTCGATCGGCACCAGCATGCGCTGCGGACCGCCCGGGTCGGTCGCCCAGCGGTTGAATCCGGCGTTCAGGGCGATCAGCTCGTCATAGCTCACGCCCGCCAGCTGCGCGGCGACCGTCAGGTCGATCTGCGATCCGATGTCGATCACGGCGAAGTACGGTTCGTTCGGAATCGCCGCAAATTCGAGGCCGTAGCGCTCGGGCTCGGCCATCAGGCGTTTCATGGCGAGCAGCTTCGGCACATAGGCGCGCGTTTCCGCCGGCAGATTCAAGTGCCAAAAGTCGCTCGGTCTGCCGTGCGCGCGGTTGGAGTCGATCGCGCGCTGTACCGCGGCCTCGCCGACATTGTAGGCGGCGATGGCCAACAGCCAATCGCCGTCGAATTGATCGTGCAGCGCCTGCAGGTAATCGAGCGCTGCGCGCGTCGACTCGATGACGTCGCGGCGGCCGTCATACCACCATTCCTGTTTCAGACCGAAGCGCACGCCGGTCGCCGGAATGAACTGCCACAGGCCCGCCGCGCGGCTCACCGAATAGGCGAAGGGCTCGTAGGCGCTCTCCACCACCGGCAGCAGTGCGAATTCCAAGGGCATGCCGCGCGCCTCGACCTCGGTGATGACGTGGTACAGATAGCGCTGCCCGCGTTGAAAGACGCGCTCCAGGTATTCCGGGTTGTGCTGGAACCACGCGAGCTGTTGGTCGATCGCCGGTTCCTGCACTTCATCGAGCGCAAATCCGGCGCGCATGCGGTCGAACAAATCGTCATAGTCTTCGCCGTTGTGATGCTGCCATTCGCGCGGCATGGCGAGCGGGGGCGTCGCTCCGGCCGCCGGATTGACGGGCGGCGTGGCCGCCTCGGCGCCGGTGGCGGGTGGCAGCTCGATGCGTTCCCGGGGCGCGGTCGCTTGATGGGCGCAGGCGCCGAGAGTGAGCGCCAGGGCGGTAATCCATGGAAATCGCAGCGACGCTCGTGTCATCTTGCGGACCCGTGAGTTCCGTTAACGGAACTGATCCTTCCAGGCGCGCAGCACGGCGAAGACCTCGGCCGGTTCGCGCAGAGGGCGGTGCGCGTGCGCCTCGGCGCTCGAGCGCACCGCGGCGGCGGCGCAGCGCAAAAACGGGTTGACGCGAATTTCCAGCGACATCCGCGATGGCAGCGTCGGGGTGTCGGCCGCGCGCAGACGCGCGACTCTGTCCCGATACTCGAGCGCAGCGGCGTTGGCGGGATCCACCGTCAGGGCGAAGCGCAGGTTGGCCGCGGTGTACTCGTGACCGCAATACATTTCGGTTTCCGGCGGCAAGCCGCTCAGCCGGGTCAAAGAAGCACTCATTTGCGTAGGCGTACCCTCGAACATGCGACCGCAGCCCGCGCTGAACAGCGTATCCCCGCAAAACAGCGCGCCGTGCCCCCAGAACGCAATATGGCTTAAGGTATGTCCGGGAACGTGCAAAATATCGAAGGCAAGTCCCAAGTCTGGCAATTCGCAGCGCTCCCCGTCCCGCACCGTGCGGGTGCGCCCCGGTATCCGGTCGTCATCCGGCCCTATGACCGGCACCTTGCCCAGGCGGAGGAGTTCCGGGACCCCTCCGATATGATCCGGGTGATGGTGAGTCAGCAAGATCGCGGCTAAGCTGGCGCCGCTGCGATTCAGCTCGGCGATGACCGGGGCCGCATCGCCCGGGTCGACCGCTACCACGCCGCCGGGTGCGCGAGGCGACTCGATGAGCCATATATAGTTGTCGGCAAATGCGCGTACCGGCCGCACATCGAGGGGGGTTGATGGGTTTGACATTTTGCGGCGTATTTAACCTGTAACATGCCAAGTTCGCTAGTGCTTTTATGAGGGACGACAGTTGCAAGTAGCGCGCGGCAACGCGGCGGCGGAATGGTTCGCGAGTCCCCTGGGGGCGCGCGTGTTGCGAGAAGAAAGCGCGCTCGCTCGGATCGCACTCGAGGACGTATTCGGATTCGAATTGCTTCAATTGGGCGCTTGGGGGCCCGGCTCGCACATGCTGGGCGGTGCGCGCACCCAGCACACGAGCCTGTTGGCGCCGGATCTCGGATCCGGGGTGACGCTGTGCGCGGCGCTCGATTCGTTGCCGTTTGCCTCCGATTCCATCGACGCGATCCTGCTGCCGCATACGCTCGAGTTGGTCGAGGACCCCTATGCGGTGCTGAGAGAGGCCGAACGGGTGCTGTGCGCCGAAGGCTGCCTGATGATATGCGGCTTCAATCCCTACAGCGGTTGGGGCGCACGGCGCTTTTTTACCCAGCACCTGGGGCGCGCCGCATTTCCGCCGCGCACCCGGCGCATGCTCGCCGAGCGGCGCCTGCGCGATTGGATGGCGCTGCTCGATTTTGAGTTGACCAGTGTCTATGGTTATCTCGGACCATTGCCGGTGGCCGGCCGGCGGCGCCCGGCGGCCGATGGCACGAGCGGCGAGCGCGAATTTCAGCCGCGGGCAGCTTTGACCGCCGGCGGCTACCTGCTCAAGGCCCGAAAACGCGTGCAAACACTCACTCTGGTGAGGCCAAAACGCCGCCCGCTGCAGCGCGTTCTGGTGCCGGCGGCGGAACCCACCAGCAAAGTCGGCCGATGAAAGAGGCGGGCCGATGAATCACGTGGAAATATTCACCGACGGGGCGTGCAGGGGCAACCCCGGGCCCGGTGGTTGGGCGGCTCTGCTGGTCGCCGGCAAGGAGCGCAAGGAACTTTCCGGGGCGGAAATCAATACCACCAACAACCGGATGGAATTGAGGGCCGTCATCGAGGCGCTCGGCGCGCTCAAACGCCGCTGCGCGGTGAAGCTCTA
Source organism: uncultured Gammaproteobacteria bacterium (assembly GCA_963758145.1). GTDB lineage: Bacteria > Pseudomonadota > Gammaproteobacteria > Steroidobacterales > Steroidobacteraceae > Bog-1198. The sequence continues at coordinate 154,641 of CAVWUK010000004.1, read as the reverse complement.
CACCGATTCGAAATACGTCCTGCAAGGCTGCACCGAATGGCTGCCGGGATGGAAAGCTCGCGGCTGGCGCACCGCCGCGCGCGAACCGGTGAAGAATCAGGACCTGTGGGAGCAGCTCGATGCGGCCGCAGCGGCGCAGAACATCGAATGGCACTGGGTCCGCGGACATTCCGGCCACGACGGCAATGAATACGTGGACGAGTTGGCCAATCGCGCCATAGACCGGCTTCTGGCGGGCGGTTAGGGTCACATGCGTCAAGTCGTCCTCGACACGGAGACCACCGGCCTCGAAGTCGATCGTCAGCATCGCATCATCGAGATCGGCTGTTTGGAGCTCAACCATAGGCGCCTCACCGGCCGGTCGTTCCATCGCTATGTGAATCCCGAACGCGACATCGAGCGGGGCGCGCTCGCCGTTCACGGCCTGACCCGCGAACAGCTGGCGAAGGAACCGACGTTCGCCGAGATACATGTCGAGTTGCTGGATTTCGTCCGCGACGCCGAGCTCATCATTCACAACGCGCCCTTCGACATCGCCTTTCTGAACGCGGAGCTTGCGCGGCTCGGTGGTGCGCCGACGATCACCGATCTTTGCACGGTGCTCGATACGTTGGCGTTGGCGCGTCAAATGCATCCCGGCCAGCGCAACAGTTTGGACGCGCTGTGCAAGCGCTATTCGGTGGATAATTCGCATCGCGAATATCACGGTGCGCTGCTCGACGCTCGGCTCCTCGCCGAGGTGTATCTGGCCATGACCGGCGGGCAGGCGAAGCTCGTCTTGAGCGAGGAATCGGCAGGCGCCCGCCGCAAGGCGCGTGCCGACACGGCTGACCGCGGCGACGCGCGTGCCGGCGTCGTGGTGGTTGCCGCCAACGCGGAGGAAGTCGCCGCGCACGACAAAGCACTTGAACGGCTCGACCTGGCCTCCGGCGGCAAGACGGTGTGGCGGAACCTGTGAAGTCAGAATCGTGTGACGGCCAATCCTTGAATGAGTGCGCATTTCTCCAGGTGGCCATCGGCTGTGGCGATACAGGTTGTTTCGGCTTCGACGGCCATCGCCAGGTGCAGAGCGTCGCCCGCTCGTAATTCCCCGCGAATGCTTCGGACCAGTTGCGCGGCGTGCATGAAAGTTGCGCGAGTCACCGGGACGAGCCGCAACCCCGATTGGGAGAATATGCCAAAATTCTCCCATGCCGCAGCGGCATGCTTCTGTAGCAATTCTCCTCGTCGCACCTTGATGGCGAGCGCGCCGGCAAACTCGGTCAATATCCAGTCTGCGGAGACCAATGTGTCTGCGCAGACCTCGAGCCAAGCGGCAACTCTTTCGCTGGCCGGTTCGGGAACGAACAGCGGCAACGCCGCACTGGTATCGAGGTAGATGCTCAATAGCGCTCTTGCGAACGATTCGCTTCCACCGTGCTCGATGTCACCGGCATCCCGGCGCGCAGTCTTCTGATTCTTCTCAGGAAGGCGGCTTTGTCGAAGTGTGGTTGCGGCGTCAAGGTGATTTTTCCGGAGGGGGCTATTTCCGCCTCCACGGCGTCGCCTTCCTTAATGCCGGCCGCCCGCGTGTAGTCCGCCGGAAGGCGTACCGCCAAGCTATTACCCCACTTGGAGATTTGTAATCTCATCGAGAAGGCCTTGTTACATATATCCATGTATATCCATGTATATCCATCGTACCATGAAATGGCGGACCGGCAAATTCCGGTCGCCGGCCCGACTTTGACCTACCCACGGCGGGGAGAGAGCGTAGTAAGATCGATGCCCGGGCGATATTTCTGAATGTCATGGGTTTGTCCAAAAATATGCCAACGCTGAATTCCTCTCTTGCCGCGTGGCGCGCCGTCGAGGCTCATGCACGAGACATCGGCAGCGCACACTTGCGCGATCTCGTCGCCGCAGATCCCAAGCGCTGGCAGAATTTTCATCTCGAGCACGGCGACTGGCTGCTCGATTTCTCGCGCCAGCGAATATCGCAGAAAACATTGACGTTGCTGCTCGATCTCGCACATGCGGTTCAGTTGCCGGAGCGGATCGCCGCCATGTTTCGCGGCGATCCGATCAACACGACCGAAGGCCGCGCGGTGCTGCATGCCGCGTTGCGCTCAAGCTTCGCCGGTTCGGCGGCGATCCAAGCAGAGGTCAAAGACTCGCGCCGCAAACTCTCGAGTTTTGCCGAGGCGGTGCGCTGCGGCGATAAGCGCGGGGTCACCGGCAGGAAATTCAAGCACGTGGTCAACGTCGGAATCGGCGGCTCCGATCTCGGTCCGTTGTTGGTATGCAATGCGCTTAAGGCCGAATGGAGCGGCGACATCACGCCGCATTTCGTGTCGAACGTCGATCGCACGCAGCTCGAGGATCTGATGCGCAGCGTCGATCCGGCCGAAACCCTGGTGATCGTATGCTCGAAAACCTTCACCACCCAGGAGACGCAGGCCAACGCGAACGCGGCGCGCGCCTGGATTGTCGGATCGCTCGGGGAAAAGTCGCCCGCGCATCATTTCGTCGCCGTCTCGACCAACGCCCAGGCCATGGACGCCTTCGGGATCGCGGCCGGGCACCGCTTTACCATGTGGGATTGGGTGGGCGGGCGCTATTCGGTCTGGTCGGCCGTCGGTTTGATCGCCGAGCTGGTGTTGGGCAGCGGTAAATTCCAGGAATTCCTCGATGGGGCGAGCGCCATAGACAAGCATTTCACGCAGGCTCCGTTCGAGAAGAACATGCCGGTGCTGATGGGAGTGCTCGGCGCATGGAACCGGAGTTTTTTGCATCTGCCGACGCTTGCGGTGCTGCCTTACGATGAACGCCTGGGGCGCCTGCCGGCGTATCTTCAACAACTCGACATGGAGAGCAACGGCAAGTCGGTATCGCTTGCGGGCGAGCCGGTCGACTTCGCCACGGCTCCCGTGGTCTGGGGCGAGCCGGGTTCGAATGCGCAGCACTCGTTCTTTCAGATGCTGCACCAAGGGACGCCGACCGCGGCGCTCGATTTCATCGCGCCGCTGCGCGGCTCGTGGGGCGGTACGGAAGCCCAGGATTTCGCCCTGCAGAATTGCTTCGCGCAGGCGCAGGCTTTCGCATTCGGGCACACGGTGGAGGAGGTCGAGGCGCAGATGCGCGCGGCCGGTGCCGGCGCGGCAGAGATTTTCCGGCTGCGCGCGCACCGCGTGCATGAGGGAAACCGGCCGAGTTCGCTGCTGCTTTACCCGCAAACCAACGCGCGCAGCCTAGGGGGGCTGATTGCGCTCTATGAACATAGCGTATTCGTCCAGGGCACGCTCTGGGGGATCAATTCCTTCGATCAGTTCGGAGTGGAATTGGGCAAGAAGCTGGCGGCCGGGATTTCCATGAAGGGCGACAGGGCGCCGACAGGCCATGGCGCGGAAGGGCTCGCAGCCTTGATCCGATATGTGGCAAGTCGAAGATCGACCTAGAATCCCCGGCTTCGCGCACGCCGCAATACCCTATAATCCCGCCTCTTAGGATCGAGGTGAAGGATTTTGTCAAAACCACGCAAAGGGATCATTTTGGCCGGCGGCGCCGGTACTCGCCTGCACCCGATTACCTTGTCGCAGAGCAAGCAGCTCCTGCCGGTGTACGACAAGCCGATGATCTACTATCCGCTTGCCACCCTGATGTTGGCGGGGATTCGCGAATTCCTGATCATTACGACCCCGAGGGATCAGACCGCCTTTCGCGACCTGTTGGGCAGCGGTGAGCAATGGGGAGTCGGATTCGAGTACGCGGTGCAAGCGCAGCCGAACGGCATCGCGCAGGCGCTGATCATCGCCGAGCCGTTCCTCGATGGCGCGCCATCGGCACTGATACTCGGCGACAATATATTTTACGGCGCGAATCTTTCCGAGTTGCTGCAATCGGCCTGCGGCCGGACGACCGGGGCGACGGTGTTCGGCTACACCGTGCAGGACCCCGAGCGCTACGGGGTCGTCGCATTCGACGCCGACGGCAGGGTGAGTGAATTATTGGAAAAACCCGCCCGGCCGCCGTCCAACTACGCGGTTACCGGAATATATTTCTACGACACTCGCGCCAGCGCGCTGGCAAAGTCCCTGGCGCCATCTCCGCGGGGGGAGTTGGAGATCACGGATCTGAATCGCGCCTATCTGAAGCTCGGCGCATTGCACGTCGAGAAGCTCGGGCGGGGCACGGCCTGGCTCGATACGGGCACGCATAATTCGCTGCTCGATGCCGGCGTTTTCGTGCGCATCATCGAGGAGCGCCAGGGCTTGAAGGTGGCGTGCGTGGAAGAGATCGCCTGGCGTCAGGGCTTCATCGACGACGCGCAGCTCATCGGGCTCGCCAAACCGCTCGAAAAGAGCGGTTACGGCGAGTACCTGGCGCGAATTCTGCGCGAGCGCGGGCAGCCGTGAAGTTTCTGGACACGCCGATCAGCGGCGCATTGGTGATCGAGCCCGCGGTGTTCGGCGATGCGCGCGGCTTTTTCATGGAAACCTGGCAGGCGGAGAAGTTCGCCGCGGCCGGCGTGCATGCCGCATACCTGCAGGATAATCACAGTCGTTCCGTTCAATGGACGCTGCGCGGCTTGCATCTGCAGGTCGCGCATACCCAGGGCAAGCTGGTGCGCGTATCGAGCGGCAGCGTGTTCGACGTGATAGTCGATTTGCGCCGCAGTTCGCCGAGCTTCGGCCGCTGGTGGGGGGTGGACTTATCCGCCGAAAACCATCGCATGCTGTGGGTGCCTCCGGGCCTGGCGCACGGCATTCTCGTGACCTCGCCGAGCGCGGACTTCCTGTACAAGTGCACGGACTTTTACAGTCCCCCGGATGAGCGCACCTTGGCGTGGGACGATCCCACGCTCGGCATTCGATGGCCGCTGCCCTCCGGTGTGAAGCCCGCGCTATCGGCCAAAGATGCGCAAGGCAAGAGCTTCGCCGAGATCGAGAAATTTCCATGAGAGTGCTCGTGCTCGGCGGCGGCGGCCAGGTCGGCCGTGCGGTCGCTCAAGCGGTTCCCGCGGGGCACCAGGTCATCGTCAGGACTCGTGCGGATGTCGATATCGCCGATGAGTCCGCGCTGGACCGGGCGGTGGCCGACGCGGCTGCGGATTGGGTCGTCAACGGGGCCGCCTACACGGCGGTCGATCTCGCCGAAGATCAGCCCTCGCTCGCGACGGCGGTCAACGATACCGCGGTCGGGATGCTGGCGCGGGCCGCGGCGCGCGCCGGCACGAGGCTGCTGCATCTGTCGACCGACTTCGTGTTCAACGGAGAGTCCAATCGGGCCTACTTGCCGGGCGATGCCACGGGTCCCTTGGGCGTCTACGGCGCCAGCAAACTCGCCGGTGAAGGGCGGGTATTGCAGGGCGCAGCCGGCGGGATCGTACTGCGCACCGCATGGGTGTATGCCGCCGCAGGCAAGAACTTTGTGCTCACCATGCTGCGCCTGATGCGTGAGCGCGAGCAAGTGAAAGTGGTGGCTGATCAGATCGGAACGCCGACCTGGGCCGGCGGCCTCGCTCGTGCGATCTGGGACCTGATGGATGCGGGAGCGCCCGCCGGGACGTACCACTGGACCGATCTGGGAGTGGCGAGTTGGTATGATTTTGCCGTGGCCATTCGAGATGAGGCCCTCGAGCGCGGCTTGTTGGCGCGCGCCGCCTCCATCGTGCCCATCACCAGCGCCGAATATCCGACGCGTGCCCGGCGGCCGGCATTCAGCGTGCTCGATACGTCGGCGACCCGTGCGCTCGTCGCGGCGCCGGCGGTGCATTGGCGCCACAACTTGAGGATGATGTTGAATGAGCTACGAACCTCGTAACCTGTGCATCACCGGAGGCGCGGGCTTCATCGGTGCCAACTTCGTGCGCCACTGGCTGGCCCGCGCGCGGGAAGGCCGGGTGGTGGTGCTCGATGCGCTGACCTATGCCGGGAACCTCGAGAATCTCGCCGGCCTGGATCGCGATCCGCGCTATGTGTTCGTGCGTGGCGATATTTGCGACGAGGGCGCGGTGCGCTCGCTGCTCGAGCAACATCGCATCGATACGGTGGTGCACTTTGCGGCCGAATCGCATGTCGATCGCTCGATTCTGGGACCCGACGATTTCATCCGCACCAATGTGCTCGGTACGCATTCGCTCCTCAAAGCAGCCAAGGCGCTGTGGATGGAGCGCAAGATCGTGCCCGCGCATCGCTTTCATCATGTGTCGACCGACGAGGTGTATGGATCGCTTGGCCCCGACGATGCGCCGTTTCACGAATCGAGCCCTTATGCGCCCAATTCGCCGTACTCCGCGAGCAAGGCGGCCTCGGATCACCTGGTGCGCGCCTACCGGGAGACGTATGGGCTCGATACCACGGTCACCAACTGCTCCAATAATTACGGGCCGTATCAATTTCCGGAGAAATTGATCCCGCTCACGCTCATCAATATTTTGATGAACAAGCCCCTCCCCGTGTACGGCGACGGCCTGCAGGTGCGCGATTGGCTGCATGTGGCCGACCATTGCGAGGCCATTGCGCTCGCGCTCGCACGAGGCAAGTCGGGCGAGGTGTACAACATCGGCGGCAACAGCGAGACCACCAACATCCGCATCGTTCGCGCCTTGTGCGGTTTGGCGGACGAGTTTCTGGCCCGGCGCGCGGATTTGCGCGCCGCTTTTCCGGCTTCCCCGGCCGCGGGCGGCAGGCATTCGGTCGACTTGATCGCCCACGTCCGCGACCGGCCGGGCCATGACCGGCGCTACGCCATTGATTACCGCAAGGCCGGACGCGATCTCGGCTATGCCCCGTCGCGCGATCTTCAGAAGGGCTTGCGCGAGACGCTGGAGTGGTATCTTGCCAACCGCGGCTGGTGGCAGGCCCTCCTGGGGCGCGATTACGCAGCGTGGGTGGAGAAGAATTACCAGCGGCAATAGCCCCTTCCGCGGAACTTTGGCGTTCCGCGGGTGTGTCTAAAGGTTGCCCTCTGCGGCGCAGAGGTTATGATGTACGGCTGGGGATGGCGAGCGGTCGGTTCCAATCTGGTATGCAAGTGAGTTCTGGAATGTATATGCAAGGCGGTTTCTCGCTCGTCGATTGCGCAGGGACGCTGGTGGCCGCTCCGCCATGACTTCAGTTCGGGTTCATTCGCTGATGGCAGATGCCGTGACGGCTGGAGCCGGATTACTCCATGCGAAGTAGGATTTTCGGGGCATTGCTCGCCATGCTGTCGGTCGGGTTGACCGCATCGGCGCAGACCTCGGATCAACTGCAAGCGTTGAAGGACAGCCTGTCGCCGGACGCGCAGAGTTCGATAATGCAGGAGATTTTGGGCAAGGGCAGCGGATCGAGCAAGAAGACGGATCAAAAGCTCAAGATGCCGGAAACGGTGCTGCAGTCAACGGAGGAGCTTGACTCGACCAAAAAAGGCAGGACGCTTGACGGCCGCACCCTGCGGCGCTTGCTCGAAGATCCGGAATTACGGCCCGACGATACGGTGATGATTGAGATGACGCCGGTGGCCGACATCTGCAAGCGCAACGGTCTGGGTGTCGAGAGTCAGAATAACGCCAACATTCCGAATGGGGGCAACGGTCCGAACGGCGCCAACGGCGTGCCCAACGCCACGGGCACTCTCAACCCACTCAACTCCCTCAATGCTCCTATCGGGCTCAATGGCGTCCCCGGCGTCGGCGGAATCAGCGGAATCAGCGGAAGCAACAGCCCCTATGGTCCCCCGCCGGTCATCACTTTTGATTTCAACCGCTGTCCGACGAGCGCGGGAGCTTTGAAAACGGACGATCAGAATGCGGTCGCGGAAAGGTTTCAAAAGCGGATCCTGAGCAACAATCCGTATCAGCTCAACCGCTTCGGCGTGCTCGAGCTGCCAGGATTGCCGGCGATGCCGCTGGCCGGATTGACGGCGTCCGAAGCGACAAAACGGCTCAGCGCCGACCCCGAACTCAACGACTATTTCATACGGCTCACGCTGCTTCGTCTGGTGCCGGCCAGCGGCGAGGGGCTCAAACCGTTCGGTTACGACCTGTTCGAGGGAGTGCCGAGTACCTTTGCCCCCGTCACGGACATTCAGGTTCCGACCGACTACGTCGTGGGACCCGGCGACACATTGGATATTCAGCTTTTCGGCAATGAGTCCTCGAAGTATGAATTGACCGTCGAACGCGATGGCCGAATCAATTTCCCCAAGCTCGGACCCATTTTGGTCAGCGGCCTGACCTTCGATGAGGCGCGCGAGACGATCGAGGAACGTGTGGCGAAGCAGATGATCGGAACGCGCGTCAGCGTGACCATGGGCGATCTTCGTACGATTCGCGTATTTGTGCTCGGCGAGGCTGAAAAGCCGGGCTCTTACACCGTGAGTGGCCTGTCGACGATGACGAATGCGCTTTTCGTCAGCGGCGGTGTTAAGAAGATCGGGTCGCTGCGCAACATCGAGCTCAAACGCAACGGCAGGCTGGTCACGACGCTCGATCTGTACGATCTATTGCTGCATGGCGATACCAGCGGCGACCGGCAGCTGATGCCCGGCGACGTCATCTTCATTCCGCCCGTCGGCAATACCGTATCGGTCTATGGGGCCGTGCACCGGCCGGCCATCTATGAGCTCAAGTCGGAAAGGACCGTGCAGCAGGCGATCGGCCTGGCCGGTGGTTTGTTGCCCGATGCGGATGCGAAGGCGGGGCAGCTGGAGAGAATACTGCCGTCCCGCCTGCGTGAGATGCAGAACGTCAATCTGACCGTCGCGGCCGGCCGCGCGACGCCACTTGATAACGGGGACAAGTTGAAAATTCCGGAAATCCGGCCGACGCTCGAGAATTCGGTGGTGCTGTCCGGGTATGTGTTTCGGCCCGGACAATTCGAGTATCGAGTGGGCCTGAGATTGAGCGATGTCCTCGGCAGTTTCGATGAATTGAAGCCGGAAGCGGATATCCACTACATTATGATTCGGCGAGAAGTTCCGCCGGAAGAAAAGATCGAGGTGATCTCGGCGGATCTCAAACGCGCCCTGGCCGCCCCCGGCTCGGCGTCGGACCCGGAACTGCGCCCGCGCGATCAGATCATCGTGTTCAATCTGTCGTCAAATCGCGGCCGTGTCTTGGAACCGATCTTGAGGGATCTCGCGCTGCAGGCGACGCCGGACAGGCCGGAGCAAGTGGTCAGCATCGATGGCCGCGTGAAAGCTCCGGGCCGATATCCGCTTGAACCCGTGATGCATGTGAGCGATCTCATCCGGGCCGGCGGCAGCTTGGAGGATGCGGCGTTTCGAGGTCAGGCCGAATTGACGCGCTACGCGATTGTCGACGGGGACGCGCGCCAGACCGAATTGATCACGGTAAACCTCGCCGCCATACGCATGGGCGAGCCCGGCGCCGATTTGCGGCTGAAGCCCTACGACACGTTGGTCATCAAACCCATACCGATGTGGATGGAGCCCGGCACCATTGAGGTGGCCGGCGAGGTCAGATTCCCGGGCAAATATCCCATCCATCAGGGCGAAACCCTGCATTCCGTACTGCAGCGTGCGGGCGGATTTACCGACGTCGCTTTTCCCTATGGTGCGGTATTCGTCCGCGAAGACCTCAAGAAGCGGGAAAAGGCGCAACTTGAACTGTTGGCAAATCGTATGGAGAGCGACTTGGCCGCACTGTCGCTCCAGGCGGTCGCTAGTAGCGCCGCCACCAATTCGGGTGCCGGAGCGAGCGCAGGTCAGGGTCTGGTGGTTGGTCAGCAATTATTGGCGCAACTGCGCCAAACCAAGCCCGTCGGCCGGCTCGTCATCGACGTCGAGGGTGTGCTGAAGGGGCCGCAGAGCGGCCCCGACGATGTTCTGGTCAGGGACGGCGATAAACTGTTCGTCCCGAAGAGGACGCAAGAGATCACCATTTTGGGCGAGGTGCAGAGCCCAACCTCACACGTATACGAGGCGGGGCTCACCCGCAGCGACTATATTGCCAAGAGCGGCGGGACCACGCAAAAGGCGGATAAAAAACGCATCTACGTCGTACGCGCGAATGGCGATGTCGTTACCGGCGGTCGCACAGGTTGGTTCAGGCGCAGTCAATCGTTCGAGATGCGGCCAGGGGATACGATTGTGGTGCCGCTCGACACCGAGAGGGTCGGAGCCCTGCCGCTGTGGCAGGCGGTCACCACGATCATGTATAACTTGTCCATCGCGATCCTGGCAATCCACACGTTGTAAAGTTGCGATGCAACGCTTGAATAGACGCAAAATCGCCGTCATTGGTCTCGGGTATGTCGGCTTGCCGCTGGCGGTCGAATTCGGCAAGAAATACCGCACCGTTGGTTTCGACAACAGTGCGGCGCGCATCAAAGATTTGAAGGCGGGCCGAGACGCCACCAAGGAAACGACGCGCGCAGAGCTCAAGGCAGCGCGCAACCTGTTGTTTACGGCGCAGGCCAAGGATATCAAGTCGTGCAACGTGTTCATCGTCACGGTGCCGACGCCGATCGATCAGTACAAGCGTCCGGATTTGGCCCCGCTGCTCAAGGCCAGCGAGACCATCGGCCGCGTCCTGAAGAAGGGCGATATTGTCGTTTACGAATCCACCGTGTATCCGGGCTGTACCGAGGAAATCTGTGTGCCGGTGCTGGCGCGCCTTTCATCACTGCGCTTCAACAAGGATTTTTTTTGCGGCTATAGTCCGGAGCGCATCAATCCCGGCGACAAGCAGCATCGCCTGTCGACGATCAGGAAGGTCACTTCCGGCTCTACGCCGCGCATAGCCGATCTGGTAAATGCGCTGTATGCGTCAATCATCACGGCGGGAACGCATCGGGCATCGAGCATCAAAGTCGCGGAAGCCGCCAAAGTGATCGAGAACACCCAGCGCGACGTGAATATCGCCCTCGTCAACGAACTTGCGCTTATTTTCAATCGTATCGGTATCGACACCGAGGAAGTACTGAGAGCCGCGGGCACGAAATGGAACTTCCTGCCGTTTCGGCCCGGACTGGTGGGCGGCCACTGCATCGGCGTGGATCCTTACTATTTGACGCACAAGGCAACCGAAATCGGTTACCACCCGGAGATGATCCTGGCGGGTCGGCGCATCAACGACGGCATGGGGGCATACATTGCCCAGCAGATCATCAAGCTTATGACTGAGCGGCGCATCATGGTCGCGGACTCGAAGATCCTGATTTTCGGACTTGCCTTCAAGGAGAATTGCCCCGATCTTCGCAATAGCAAGGTAGTGGACATCGTGAACGAATTGCGACGCTTCGATGCCAATGTCGACGTGTACGATCCCTGGGTCGATGCCGAGTCGGCCTATCGCGAATATGCGTTTCGCCCAATCACTGCGCCTAAGCCCGCCAGTTACGATGCGATCGTGCTTGCGGTGGGGCACGAGGAATTCAAGGCGATGGGTTTGCGCAAGATTCGCCGATTGGCGAAGCAAGTGCACGTCCTTTATGACGTAAAGTACCTGTTTTCGCGCGATCAGACCGATGGGCGGCTTTAGGTCCACATGAATAGTTCGGTCAACGGGGCGGCCGGACAAGGCTTTTCGCGGCTCAGCGGCATTTTTTGGGCTCGCGCTATAATATAAAATCGAGTGCGCCTAACGGCGAACGCGACATCGAGATTGTGGATCGTGAAATCAACATTCGTCGCGACCCCACGCGTGGGGAGCGCAAATCGGGAAATGATTGAATGAATAAACCGATCACCGATCGGAAAATACGCTTTGCCCTGGTGGGCTGCGGCCGCATTGCGGCAAACCACATCGGCGCGATCGAGGCGCACGGCGAGCGTTGCGAGTTGGTCGACGTTTGCGATGCGGATCCGGCCAGGTTGGCCGACACGGTCGCGAAGACCGGCGTGCCGGGCCACCTGAGCCTCGAAAAAATGATGAGGGAAAGTCGAGCGGACTGCGTCGTGCTGGCATCGCCGTCGGGCCTGCACTCAGAACAGGCCATCCGGGTGGCGGAAGCCGGCAGGCACGTGATGACGGAGAAGCCGATGGCGACCCGATGGAAAGACGGCCTGGCCATGGTTCGTGCCTGTGACGCGGCCGGCGTGAGGCTGTTCGTGGTGAAGCAGAACCGGCTCAATCGCACGCTTCAATTGTTGAAGCATGCGATCGAGGCGCGGCGCTTCGGCCGAATTTATATGGTCTGCATCAATGTCTTCTGGACGCGTCCGCAGAGCTACTATGACGGCGCCAAATGGCGCGGCACATGGGAGTTCGATGGCGGGGCGTTCATGAATCAAGCGAGCCATTATGTCGATCTGCTGGATTGGTTGGTGGGACCGGTCGAAAGCGTGATGGCTTACACGGGAACATTGGCCCGACGCATCGAGGTCGAAGACACGGGGGTTGCGGCGCTCAAGTGGCGCAATGGCGCGATGGGTTCCATCAGCGTGACCATGTTGACCTTTCCGAAGAATTTGGAGGGATCCATCACGATTTTGGGCGAAACCGGCACCGTTAAGATCGGCGGTGTTGCGGTCAACGAGATTCAGCGCTGGGAGTTTGCGACGCCACACGACATGGATCGGCAGATAACGGACGCGAACTACCAGACGACGTCGGTATACGGGTTCGGACATCCGCTTTACTACGACAACGTCATTTGCACGCTGCGCGGCGAGGCAGAGGCCGAAACCGACGGCAGGGAGGGTTTGCGCTCCCTCGAATTGTTGATCGCGATGTACAAGTCGGCCCGAGACGGTCGGCGGGTCAACCTGCCGCTCGAGTATTGACGGCCGTGACGCCGACATTCGTCCATCCAACGGCGATCATCGACGAGGGGGCCGTATTGGGCGACGGATGCCGCGTCTGGCACTTTGTGCATATATCTGCGCAGGCGCGCATCGGGAGCGGTTGCTCTTTTGGCCAAAATGTCTTTGTCGGCAACGACGTTTCAATCGGCAACAACGTCAAGGTTCAAAACAACGTGTCGATTTACGATGCCGTGACTTTGGAAGACGACGTATTTTGCGGTCCCAGCATGGTTTTCACCAACGTCTACAACCCGCGCTCCGCCGTGGTTCGCAAGGCCGAGTACCGCAAGACAGTCGTGAAGAAGGGCGCCACGTTGGGAGCCAATTGCACGGTCATATGTGGAATCACCATCGCGGAATACGCGTTCGTCGGCGCGGGGGCGGTGGTCAACAAAAGCCTTGCTCCCCATGTCCTGGCGGTCGGCGTACCGGCGCGCCAGATCGGTTGGATGAGCCGGTTCGGCCGGCGCTTGGATCTGCCCCTGCAAGGAGACGGGCGCGCCCGCTGCGACGAGTCCGGTGAAGTCTATGTACTTCGCAACGGCGTGTGCACAGTCGATGGGCCGCTTTAGTGTCCTCGGGAGCGGCGCGCGCAATTCGAACCGTCAGCATCGTGGGTGCGCGTCCGCAGTTCGTGAAACTGTCCCCCGTTTCCAGAGCCATGAAACATGCGCGGCTTAAGATCGACGATCGGATCGTGCATACGGGGCAACATTACGATGATGCCATGTCGAAGATATTTTTCGAGGAGCTGGAGATTCCGCAGCCCGCCGTGAACTGCGGAGTCGGGTCGGGGCCCCAGGGGCGCCAGACCGCACGTATGCTGGAATCGATCGAGGCCCATCTGATGGAGGACCGGCCCGATGCGGTAATCGTTTACGGCGATACGAACTCGACGCTTGCGGGTGCGCTCGTTGCGGCGAAACTTCACATACCGGTAGCGCATGTGGAGGCCGGATTGCGCAGTTTCAACCGAAGAATGCCCGAGGAGTTGAATCGAGTGGTGACCGACCATTTGTCCGAAATTCTATTTGCGCCGACAAAAACGGCCATCGAAAATTTGAGCGCCGAAGGCTTGCGGGCCAGGGCGCTTTTGACGGGCGACGTGATGTACGACGCGGTGTTGTTCTACGCGAAAGCCGCCGCCGCCCGCTCGAGCATCCTGCGCGAGCTTGAGCTGTCGAGGGGAGAATATGGGATTGCGACGATTCATCGGGCCGAGAATACGGCGCCCCGGGATCTCGCTACCCTGCTTGACGCGCTCAACGACGCCGCCTCGCGGTTCGGCCGGATCGTCTTTCCGATGCATCCGCGCACCACCTCCATTTTGCAACGCGATTTGCGCGATTGGCGCCCGGCCGCGAATCTGCTGGTGACAGGGCCGCTGGGGTACCTCGATATGCTGTCCTTGATTCAAAGCGCGAGTTGGGTCCTCACCGATTCCGGAGGGTTGCAGAAGGAGGCGTTCTTTTTGAATTGCCCGTGCGTCACACTGCGCAACGAGACCGAATGGGTCGAAACCCTTCGTGACGGGGCGAACAGCATTGCGGGGAGCGACGGCGCGCGGCTTGTGGAAAGGCTGAGCGAATTGACGCGGCATCCGCGCAGGACCTTCGAATGCGCGCCGATCGCCGACGACGGACCATTTGGCAACGGGCACGCGGCGGAGCGCATCGTGGAGGCGCTCTGCGATCTTTGTGAGTCATGTCAATGAATGCGCCCATGGATTCCCCTCGGAACGATCTGAGCTTGCTCGAGATGCTGCGCTTTCTAGGCCGGCACATTGTCCTTCTCGCGGTCTGCATCGCCGTGTTTATGATCGCGGCGGGCGTTCTGGCGTTTACCATGAGGCCGATGTACCGCTCAGAGGTTGTGGTTTCGCCGGCCAATACCTCGGGGGGCGGTCTGGGCGAATTCGGCTCGCAGATCGGCGGCCTCGCCTCTTTGGCCGGCATCAACATCGGCAGCGGCGGAAAGAAATCGGATGAGGCGTTGGAATATCTCCGATCGCGCGCCTTCACGGCCGGGTTCATACAGCGTCATGCACTCATGCCGGTGCTATTCGCAAGCAAATGGGATGCGGTCCGTAAGCAATGGCGGGACCCCGACGATGCGCCGACGATCGCCGAGGGCGTCGCCAAATTCTCCAAGAAGATCAGATCGATCACGGAGGATAAGCGTACCGGCATCGTTACGTTATCCATTGTCTGGAGCGACCGGGTGGCCGCCGCCGAATGGGCCAACGCGATGATCGCGGAAGCGGATCAAGCACTGCGCGATAGGGCCATCTCCGAGCAGAACCGCAGCATCGAATATCTTAAGTCGGAAGCCGCGCAAACTTCCACGGTCGAGATCGGGAATGCGATTTCCAAGGTCATGGAGACCGAAATGAAGAACGCGATGATGGCTCGGACTCGCGATGCCTACGCCTTCAAGGTGCTCGATCCGGCGACGGCGAGCGATCTGAAGGATCGCGACAGTCCGAACAGACCCTTGATCATTGCCCTGGGGGCCGGTTTAGGCTTCTTGGTTGGAATATTCGTGGCCATCGCCCGCCAACGCCGCGGCGTGCGGTCCTGAAGCCAAGGGCCAGCGTGAATTCCCTGGATTTCGTCCATGCGTTTTGTCTCGCCGGCATTGCGATATACATCTGGCGGCGTGAACCCCCGCGGCTCTTGTTGACCTCGCTGATGCTGATTTCGATTTTCGTCCTATACGGTGTCGGCAATATCGTTTATTTCGCCGGCGCGGACACGGTACCCGAGGTCCGCGAAGCCGTCACATCCTGCTTGATCCTGATGTGGTTTGGCCTTGTGATCGGTATCGAAATCGCAAGGGCCAGCTCGCCGCCGTTGACCGCGAGATTCGAACAGATAGTGCGTCGTTGGAATGCCACGGCGATTTCCGACCGGGCGCAGGGCGATCAATTGCTGGCTGTGCTCGGGCTCTTGGCCGCGCTGTATATTGCAGCGGTGTTCATCTACTACAGCAAGTATTCGCAACTCCTGGAATTCGCGGCAACTCAGTCGGGAGCCGACAAGGCGAGATACCGGCATGACTTCGGCGCCGAGGGCGGCTACGTCTATCAGACGCTGGTTGCGTCCGTTGCGCCTTTTCTGAGCTTCGTATTATTGGTTAAGGGCACGGCGCTCAAGCGACGCTACCTGGGCGTGATTGGCCTGCTGGTCGCCGCCGCGGTATTTGTCGCAAAGGTGGGCACGTTCGAAAAGACTCCGTGGCTCATTTACTTACTGCAAATCATGGTCGTATTTCAGGCCGCCAGGAGTCTCAAATTCGGAATAGGACGAATTCTTCTCCTTTCGATCGTCATGCTGGCGGGCGTAGCGCTGGCGGTGACGATCGCCATACCTCAGCTCGATGCCGTCGACATCTTGGAGTGGCTTAGTTATCGTTTCTTCGAAGTCAACAATGAGGTCGTTTACCAGACATTTTACGTCTACCCGCAATATTTGCCGCACACATGGGGAATGAATATCGGTTTGATTCACAACCTGTTCGGCAGCGGGGAACTGATGTCCGCCCACAACAGGGTTGCCGATTTTTTTGGAGCCGAGGGTGCGACGTTCGATTCATTTTTCATCGGCGATGCATGGGTCGACTTTTCCTATGGCGGCGTGCTCATCATGTCGTTGATCGTGGGGTTCGTGGTGAAAACCGTCGATCTCTTCGTCGTGAATCTCGGAAAAACTCCGCTCTGCGTGGCGTTGCTCGGCAGCGGTATATACGGTTTGTTTCAGCTGGAAGTCACGTCGGCGTTCACCGCATTTCTCTCGGGTGGCCTGGTGTTCATTCCGCTGCTGGCGTTTGCGTCGGCCGGATTGGTCGCGGATCTAACCCGCGGCGCCCGCGTCCCCGGGACGGGAGAGGCGCCGTGGCGGAGGTGAGCATCGTCGATTACGGAATCGGCAATATCGGTTCGATTACCAATATGTTTCGCAAGCTTCGCGTCGAATCAGAGATCGTATCCAGCCGGGCATCGTTGCTTGGCGCGAAGCGCCTGATCTTGCCGGGAATCGGCGCGTTCGATGCGTGCATGCGTGCTCTGGATAATTCCGGTCTGCGCGCGGCGGTGCTCGAGTTCGCTGCGACGCAGCGGCAAATGCTGGGCATTTGCGTCGGCATGCAAATGCTGGCTCTCGACAGCGAGGAGGGCGACATGCCCGGTCTTGGGTTGATACGCGCCCACGCCAGACGAATTCCCGGCGCCGAGGGATTGCGCATCCCGCACATGGGCTGGAACACGGTAAAATGGCTGGTTCCGGGCCATCCGCTTGCAAATGAGCTTTCGAATGACAGTCGTTTCTATTTTGTGCACTCTTTTCAGGTAATATGCGAATCACCCGCGAATTCCCTCGCGATTTGTACCTACGGGGGGGATTTTTCCGCTGCAATCGTCAACGGAAATATTGCGGGGGTGCAGTTCCACCCGGAGAAGAGTCACCGATTCGGCCTGCAGCTTTTGAGTAACTTCGCCACAGCATGAATTCACTGCGTCCCCGAGTGATTCCGTGCCTACAGGTCGCGGGCGGCGAGTTGTTGAAGACTCGGCGCTTCAAAGATCCCGTATATCTCGGCGACCCGATCAACGCCGTGAAGATATTCAATGATTTGGATTGCGATGAGCTGATCGTCGTCGACATCAGGGCGACGCTCGAGCGCCGCGAGCCTGATTACGTGTTGATCGAGGAATTGGCTTCCGAGGCGTTCATGCCGATGGCTTATGGCGGGGCAATCGATTCGATCGCACAGGTGCGGCGTTTGCTATCCATCGGCATCGAGAAAATCGTGATCGGCACCGCGGCAGCGGACGGGAAATTGGTCTCCGAGATTGCAGCCATATTTGGTTCTCAGAGCGTCGTGGTCTCGGTGGATGTTCGGAAGAGCCTTTTCGGACGGCGCGAAGTGTGGACCAGAAGCGGAACGCGAAACACGGGCATCGAGCCGCGCGTTTATGCGGCGACAATGGAAAGCCACGGCGCTGGAGAGCTGTTCGTACAGTCGATCGACCTCGAAGGGTCGCGTACCGGCTACGACTTGACGTTGATGAAGGAAGTCAGCCACGCGGTGAAGATTCCGGTGATCGCCTGCGGCGGTGCGGGCAGTCTCGAGGACATCAGGCATTTAATGCATTCGAGCGGTGTCGCCGCGGCGGCGGCCGGCACCATGTTCGTCCTGCACGGCAAGCACAAGGCGCCTCTGATCAGCTATCCTCGGCCCAATGAAATCGCAGCTCTGCGCGACCCCTCCAAATTAGTAGTGTAATGACGAAACCATATCGAATCTGCACCCGCTGCGTCATGGATACGACCGATCCCGATATCGTGTTCGACGAGAACGGCTATTGCAACCATTGCACCGCCTATATGGGCCGGCAAGCCGTCTATAACCTGCCGCCCGCGGAGCGCGCGCGGCAACTTGCTGCGGTAGTGGAAGAAATGAAGCGGCGCGGACATGGCAAGGACTATGACTGCATCATAGGGGTGAGCGGCGGGGTGGACTCGAGTTTTCTCGCCATCAAGGTCAGGGAGCTCGGCCTGCGGCCTCTGGCTGTGCACGTGGATAATGGCTGGAATTCGGAGAAGGCGGTTGGCAACATCAAGCGCATTCTTGACCCATTGCACATCGATCTGTCGACACTAGTCCTCAATTGGAAGGAATTTCGCGAGCTGCAGCTGGCTTTTTTGCGCGCATCGACGCCGGATTCCGAAATTCCGTCCGATCACGCCATCGTCGCCTCGTTCTACGCCGCCTGCAAAAAGCATCGAGTCGGCTATTGTGTGACCGGCGTCAATTTGAAAACCGAAGGCGTCCACGTTCGCGAGTGGTCGCAAGGACATCTGGATAGCCGGTATATCCGCAGCGTCTACAAGCAGTTCACCGGCAAGCGACTCAAACACTTCCCGCTGATCCCGGTGACGACCCTGGTTTTCAATATCGTGCTGCATCGGCCCAGGAACGTCTTCATGCTGGACTACCTGGACTACGACAAACTGGCGGCAAAGCAGCTGCTCATGGAGAACTATGGCTGGGAAGATTATGGCGGCAAGCACTACGAGTCGCTGTATACGAAGTTCTATCAAGGGTGGATCCTGCCGCACAAATTTGGATACGACAAGCGCCGCATGCACTTGTCCTCCCTGGTTTGTTGCGGACAGCTGGGGCGGGACGAGGCGCTTGCCGAGCTGTCCGGACCCGCCTATCCGCCGGAGCTGGTGGAGCCCGATAAGATATTCGTGGCCAAGAAGCTGGGGGTCTCGGTCGAAGAGTTCGATGCCATCATGGCGCTTCCAAAAAAGCGCTACAGCGACTATCCGAATTTGCAAAATCATTGGGCATTCGGCCGCGGGCTGGATTTGTATCGGTTTCTGAAGCACAGGCTTCGCTGGATCAGTTGATCGACCCGATATGACTTCCAGCGTCCTTTCGCGGGTAGGCGGATTAGGAGTCCTTACCGCAGCGGGCCAATTACTGATCATCGGTACCCTGCCGGCCTACTCCAATATTTTCGATCCGGCAACTTACGGCGAATACGTCATTTTCGTCGGAGTCTTCGCGGTCGTCAGCGTAATCGCAGGCGTGCGATACGACTCGGCAATCGTGCTGCCGCGCAATGACGGGGTCGCCGCTTCACTGTCGGTTTTGGTGATGTCAATAGCGTTGACGGTCTCAGGTTTGATAGTGGCGGCGACCGCGCTGGCGTCGGTACCGGGACTCGCTCCGAAGCATTGGACTGCAGCGGCATCTCATTTCGGCTACGGCTTGGCGGCGGCGACCGCGGTAGGTGCGCTGCAGCGCTGCTTCTTGAGCTGGTGCGTTCGCAGCAGGCGCTTTCTTTCGATCGGGCTTGGGCAGTTCGTGTTCTGCCTGGCGAGCGTCGTCGCGCAGCTGTCGTTCGCTCGGGTGATGGATCAGCTGCCCGCGCTGATTTGGGGCTACGTCGCCGCGCTCGCCGCTCAGACCGCATGCGTCTCGAATTCGGTGTTTCGAGCCCGATGGTCGGCGCCGAGGGCGCAACTGATTAGAGGGATGCGGCTAGCTGCGCGCAAGTACCGAAGATTTCCGACCTACATGGTTGGCTACGCGTTGGCGTCGTCGGTGCGCGAGCGGCTGATACAGATCGCCCTCGGAATCGGCGCGGGCGCCGCCGTCGTCGGCAGATTCGGATTGGCCTATCGAGTCATATTCGCGCCGAACTCGCTCGTCTATAGCGCGGTATCGCCGGTGTTCTTTTCGATTGCGAGTCGCGGCAGCCGGCTTGCTGTCGGCCGTTTTGCGGCAGGCCTCGTCGAAGCGACGTTCGTGATTCTGGTGGTGCCTTATGCCGCTTTTGCCATCGAGGCGCCGGTGCTGACGGACGCGGTGCTATCGCAACGCTGGCACGGGACCGGTCCGTATCTTCAGGCGCTTGCCGGGCCGGCGCTGCTGCTCGCGTCGACCTGTTGGTTGGACCGCGCTTTCGATTCATTTAGGCGGCAAAGAGTCGCATTTTCGCTGGAGCTGTCCTTTACGGTGATCTCAGTGATATGCGTGGGCTTATTGTCGCGATCCGTGGATGCCGTTTCGGTGGTGTGGGCATTCGGCACTCTCGCGCTCGCCTATTATTGGGCTTATTTCTTTTCGACCTTCGTTGCATGCGGATTTTCGCTCGCGGATTTTCGACGTGCTTGCGTCACCGGATTGCTCTCACTGGGCATCGCGCTGGTGTTCGGTGTCCTCACGCATCAACTGCCCATGCTGTCGTTGAGGCTTCCGGTCTATGCCGTGGCCATGGCCGGGGTGATCGCCGTCTGGATCAGGTTCCGCGGCGGCGCTGATATACTGCGGATGCTGCTGCAGTCACGCATTGACGGCGGCTCGACATGATATCCCGCTGGCCGCGTGACGGAGCCGAGACATGAGAGTTGCATTATTGAGCTATTGGTTCCCGCGCGGCATGGGCTACATAGTCAACATGCTGCCGAGGTACCTAGCCCGCCAGGGCATCGAAGTCCATTACCTGACGATGGATATGCCGCACTACTTTTTTGACAGTTCACAGGCGAATGCTTACGCCAACTTCGAGCACTTGACCACGATGTCCCCGGGACAGCAAGAAACCTACGAGGGTTTTCGCCTGCACTGCCTTAAGTACCGGAATGTCGGCGGACATCCGCGCTTCGTGGGTCTTCGCGAGAAGCTCGAGAGCATTCGCCCCGATGTCGTTCAATCATTTCTATCAATTGGTTGGGTCGCGCTCGATGCGGCGGTGCTAAAAATCTCGATGGGCTATAAATTGTTCACCGCGGCGCACACCACTGTTTCGGTGTTTCCGCTGGCCAATCGCGAATCTCGATGGGCAGAACCTGAATGTATACGAAATTTTCTTTCCCGATGGTTGCCAGGGCGCTTCGTCAGCACGCAAACCGAAAAATGCTACGCAGCAACCACCGATTGCGCCTACGTCGCCAGGCGCTTCTTCGGGGTTCAGCCGCGAAAGATCGTCGTCGCACCCCTTGGGGTGGATACGGATTTGTTGAGCCCGGTTTCTACCCGCGAACAACAGGAGGGCAGGATCGCGATGCGCGAGCGTTTGGGCGTGCAGGGGGACGAGATTTTGTTCATTTACACGGGGCAGTTTTCCGCGGCGAAAAACCCCTTGTTATTGGCCAAAGCGATTGAGTCCATGCGGTCGCACGGCGCCAAGGCAAGGGCCCTATTTTTGGGCGACGGAACGCAGCGCGATTCAATTGCGGCATATCCGTCGAGTGTGGTGCTGCCGTTTGTGCCGCACCGCGAACTGGTGAAATACTATCGCGCGGCGGATGTTGGAGTGTGGCCGACGCAGGAATCGACCTCGATGCTCGATGCCGCCGCATGCGGACTGCCTATTGTCGTCAACAACACCTTGCGTGCAATCGAGAGAATTGATGGAAATGGGTTGACCTATAATTTGAATGACCAGGCTTCATTGGAGCGGGTACTGTCCGTTCTGTTGGATGCGGCGACTCGAAAGCGTCTGGGTGATGTGGGCGCTCGCCGAATGTCGGAGCAATTCAGCTGGCAGGCGCTTGTGCAGCGTCGTGTGGCCGACTACTGCTACGCATCCGGCGTCGAATCCGCGGAGAGGCGCCGGTGATTCGCGGCGCGATATCCGCTTTCGCCCGCGTCGCGACCAGCCGGCGCTATCACACGATCCGGCTCGGGGCGGGCAGTCGCGTCGATTTTTGGAAGATGCGGGCAAAATCGGATAACCGCATCGAGGTCGGCGCCAATTCCATGTTGACGAGTCGGGTGGTATACGAGAAGTCAGGCGCTCAACTGAGGATCGGCGCGCGGACCTTTGTTGGACTGGGCCTGATGTCCATCGCCGAATGCGTCGATATTGGCGATGACGTCATGGTTTCCTGGGGCGCAACGATCGTTGATCATCACTCTCACAGCACTCGAGCGCGCGAGCGAAGCCACGATGTGGAACAGTGGATGAGGGGGCATAAGGACTGGAGCGGGGTTAAGATCGCGCCCGTGCGGATCGATAATCGTGCCTGGCTCGGCTTCAATGTCTCGGTTCTGCCGGGCGTCGTCGTTGGCGAAGGCGCGATCATCGGTGCTTGTTCGCTGGTGACCAAGAGTGTTCCGCCATGGACGGTTGCCGCCGGCAATCCGGCGCGTGTGTTGCGAGAGTTGACGGCCGATGAGCGCGCGTGACGACGCCGAAATCGGCCGGCACTCGGCCAACGGTTCCTGGGAGCAGGCGGTCGCCACCCTGCTGGCGGATCCGCAGCAGAGGCCACTCGCGCGAGATTGCTATTTTGACGGCACGGCGGTCGAGGCAGGTGCACGCTATTGGGCCAGCGAAGAATGGCGGGCGGTGCGTTCGCTGTTGCCCGAAGCACGGGGGGTCGCGCTGGATGTGGGCGCGGGGAGGGGCATAGCGAGCTATGCGTTGGCGCGCGACGGTTGGAAGGTGCGCGCCCTGGAGCCCGACGGCAGCGCGATCGTCGGGGCGGCAGCCATCAGGGGCTTGGCGGCTGCGACCGGCTATCCTATCGAGGTGTTCGAGGGGTTCGGCGAAAAGCTGCCTTTCGAAGCCGAACAATTTGATGTGGTCATTGCGCGGCAATCGCTGCACCACGCGCGAGACCTGGCGGCGTTGGTCCGAGAGTTGCACCGCGTGCTTCGGCCGGGCGGTCGGCTCGTGGCGATCCGAGATCACGTCATCAGTCACCCTGCGGACTTGGCTCGATTTTATGACGCGCACCCGCTGCACCGGCTCTACGGTGGCGAGCGCGCGTACCTGCTCGAGGAGTACACGGCGGCAATTCGAGGCGCCGGGTTTGCATTGCTGAGGATCATTGCACCGCTCGAGTCGCCAATCAATTACGCGCCGCTTACGCGCGAAACCTTGGCGGCCGGGATTGCCGGTCGGCTGCCGAACGTACTCAATTCGAGGCGAATCGCCGCGTGGCTGATGCGGTCGCGATCGATCATGGCGATTGCATTGCTTGTACTAAAGATTTTCGACAATCGTCCCGGACGTTTGTACTCCTTTGTTGCCGAACGTGACGGAGCTTGATCGATGTCGATTGCATGGATTACTGGAGCAAGAGGGTTTATCGGGCGTCATCTCGCCTTATACCTGAGTGCGCGGGGTTTCGTGGTCAGCGGAATCGGTCACGGCCACCTGTCGGCGGAACTTCTGCCACAAGCCGGTCTTTCAAAGTGGTCGAATTCCGAAATCACGCCCGAATCTCTGGACCAACTCACCATGGGGGAAGACAGGCCGGACTTCGTGTTTCATCTCGCGGGCGGTGCGGCGGTAGGCGCGTCGCTTTACGCACCATTCGAGGATTTCACGCGCACCACGAATACCACGGCGAGACTCTTGGAATGGCTGCGGGTTCATTCGCCGCGCACCAAGCTGGTGGTGGCATCGAGCGCCGCGGTTTATGGAGATACCGCAGGCAGACCTGCCAACGAATCCCGGCGCCCGGCGCCCGTATCGCCCTACGGGTATCATAAACTGATGATGGAGCAACTTTGTGAGGAGTATTCGCAGATCTTTGGCCTCGAGACCGCCGTCTTGAGGATGTTTTCCGTCTACGGCGAGGGCTTGCGTAAACAGCTTCTTTGGGATTGCAGTGTGAAGTTGATGTCGGATGCGGATTCGATCGAGTTGGGAGGAACAGGAGAGGAGCTTCGCGACTGGGTCCACATCGATGACGTGGTGATCATGATGCACCGGATCGCTGCGCTCGCGAGCGTGGATTGTCCCGTATTCAATGGTGGGTCGGGCGTCGGGGTGCGAGTGCGCGACATCGTGATGCAGCTATCGAAGAGTTTGCGGCGACCGGTGCAAATCAGATTTTCGGGAATTTCCCGGCCAGGGGATCCTACCATGCTCGTAGCGGATTCCGATCGGATCGCGTCAGCGGGGATCTCCTGTCGAATCCCGTTGAGCGTCGGCGTGCAGCGCTATGCCGATTGGTTCCAAGCTGCGCGGATCGAGTGATGAATCGCATTGCGTTTCGCCTGCCGGACGACGGAGTCTGGACCGGCGGCGTCAACTATCTCGAGACGGTGTGCCGGGCGCTGCTGGCGCATTCCGATTTGGGCTATGAGCCGGTCGTGTTTTGCAACCCGGACGGCGATCCTAAGTTGCTGGCCCGATTCGAAGCCCTGATCGGCAATCGTCTGATTCGCGACCCGGCCGCCGCAGGCCGACGGCGCGCCGGAATCATCGGAGCCTTGGCCCTCGGGCGCAATCGTCCGGCCCTCGCGTTGTGCAGGCGTCATGGATTCGATGTGATCATGGAGGCCGCCGACTTCCTGGGGTGGCGATTTCCGGTGGCCTGTCTGGTGTGGGTGCCCGATTTCCAGGATCGGCATTTGCCGAATCTATATTCACGTTGGAACTTGTGGCGAAAACACATGGGTTTGCGCTTGCAATTGGCCAGCAAGCGCACGATTTTGCTCAGCAGTGAAGACTCTCGCGCGGACTGCGAGCGTTTCTATCCAAAAGCAAAAGGCAGAACCGCCGTGGCCCGATTCGCCGTTCGCCCTGCTCTGCAGCCCGGCGAGAACGATCCGCAGATTCCCGCAAGTTACGGCCTACCGCAGCGGTTCTTCTATCTGCCTAACCAATACTGGGTGCACAAGAATCACGTTCGGGTGGTGGACGCGCTCGGGATATTGCGCGACCGAGGGGTACACATTGTGGTCGCATCGAGCGGAAATCCGCAGGACCCGCGCCATGCGGATCACTACGAGCGCCTGCGGAACAAGGTCGCCGCGGAAGGGCTCGCGGCGCAATTTCTGTTCCTTGGAAGCATACCTATGCGCGACGTGGCCATCCTGATGAGATCGAGCGTGGCGATGGTGAACCCATCGCTCTTCGAAGGTTGGAGCACTACCGTTGAGGAGGCGAAATCCCTGGGCGTTCGCATGGTGCTGTCGAATCTCGCGGTGCACCGCGAACAGGCCGAAACCGCTGCGGAATTCTTTGACCCCAACGACCCGTTGTCCATCGCGGAGAGTCTTTGCAGTATCTGGACGGAAAATCGGGAGCCGCCGACTTTGGCCGACCAGCGTACGGCTGCGGCGAGCGCGGAGCGGCGTATTCGCGACTTCGCGGTACGGTTTACACGCGCCTGCGACCTGGCGCGCGAACGCTGCGGATCGCGCACGATCTCGCTCCGTGATTAACGAATCCCTCGAGCCGGTCACGAGAGCCCCCCGGCAGCCGAAGCGGCGGATTCTCTTCGTCGAACAATTTTATTATCCGGACGGTTGGGGCGGAGCGGAGTTGCCGCTGGATTTGACGATTCACCTGGCGCGCACCGGCTTTGATGTCGAGGTGATCTGCGGCGCAGATCAATATGCACCGTTGGAAGCAGAGCCGCCTTGCGATCCGAGGCTGCACGGAATTCGAATCCGACGCATTCCATCGCTCGTTCGCGGACATATTCATCGGGTGAAAATGATCCGCCAGGTTTGGTTTTACGCGGCACTGCTGCCCTTGCTGTTGCTGCGCCGGCCACCGGACATAGTCGTGGCGCAGACCAATCCGCCGCTCGCCGTGATCGTCGCCGCCGCGGTGGCGCGAATGTGGCGCAAACCCATGATGATCATCGCGATGGATATATATCCGGAAGTGCTGTTCGCTCACGGGGCCATCCGTGCAACCGGTCCTCTCAGCAGGGTTCTGTCGCGCGCGTTCGGTTGGGCCTACGAAAGTGCACAGCGCGTGGTGTCGTTGGGGCCGACAATGTCCGAGCGTCTGATGTCCAAGGGCGTCGCCCATTCCCGCATCGTCGAGATCTCCAACTGGGCTACCGGCGCCGCGGGTTTGGTATCGGGCTCGAACAATTCGCTGCGCACCGAGTGGGGCCTCGGAGACAAGTTTGTGCTGCTGTATTCGGGAAATCTAGGTTTAGCGCACGAGTTCGAGACGTTGCTTCGAGGGGTCGAGCGGGCCCATCGAGCGGTTCCTTCATTGCGGCTGATCATAGTCGGACGTGGAAACCGGCTTGCGGCCGTAAGGAGGCGCGTCGGGGAACTCGGAATCGAATCGATCGTGCGGTTCAACGATCCTTTGCCCGCGGAACGATTACCGGAGAGTTTCGGTATCGCAAATCTGGGAATCGTCACGCTGCAGTCCGGGTTCGAGGGACTGGTGGTGCCGAGCAAACTACAAGGTTACATGGCACGCGGCATTCCCACGCTGTACATCGGACCGAGGAGCGACATCGATCGGTTCGTCGAAGCTTCCTCAGGCGGCGTTTCGCTTCGCTGCGGCGATGATGAGGGGGTCGCGGCAGCGATCATCGAACTCGCCGCAGACCGTCAACGCCTTACGATGCTCGGCCGCCAAGCGCGGGAGTTCTACGATAGGAATTTCGCCAAGGCGCGCGGTTTGGCACGATACGAGTCGGCGATCCACGGTATTCTGAACGATGGGTTCACCGCTCAATGACCATCATCGGCGTGTCCGGCGCGTCGGGCTTTCTGGGCCGGCATCTTTGCCCGGCACTGCGTGCGCTCGGAAATGATGTCATCGAGATGTCACGCGCTGATTTAGGCTCGGAAAACCTATGCCGCAAACTCGAGGGCGCGGACGTGGTGATTCATCTCGCAGCGCGGGCACATGTCCTGCAGGACACGAGCGGTGAATCACGTGCGGAATTTTGGAAAAGCAACGTCGGTTTGACGCAATCGATTGCGCGTGCGGCGAAGTCGGCGGGCGTACGGCGATTCGTCTTCTTGAGTTCGGCCGGCGTGCTGGGCGCGAATTCGCCGCCCGGTGGATTCGACGATGACTCGCTTCCGTGTCCTCACGACGCATACACCGCCTCGAAACTCGAGGCGGAAATGTGGTTGAGCGCGGAATTGGGAGCGCGCATGCAACTTGCGATCTTGCGGCCGCCATTGATCTATGGCCCCGGCGCGAAGGGCAATTTTCGGAGGCTGTTACGCCTTGCGCTTAAGGGTTGGCCACTGCCGATCGGTGGTTTTCGTGCGCAGCGCTCAATGATCGGGATCCGCAACATAGTCGATCTGATTCGCGTTGTTGCGACAGACCCGCGGGTTACCCGGGCGACGCTGCTCGCGGCCGACCGGGAGACGATCTCCGTATCCGAATTGTTCCGTGTGGTCTCTCGGCTCGCGGGCCACAGGCCGTGGCTTGCGCCGGTGCCGCCCGCGCTTATAAACTGGGCGTTGGGCCTTTCCGGCCGAAGGAGCGATATCGTCCGCCTAACCGATCCGTTCGTGCTGCGCCCGGCTGCCGCGCAGTCTCAATTCGGCTGGACGCCCCCGCATTTACTTCGAGACGAGCTTCGGCGCACCGTCTTTTGGGAACTTGAGACGACCGCGCGCCAAAAGAATTAATAAAATGAACGACGAAGAGTCAACCGGGCCAATTCGAACGCGTTCCCCCAGCAGGCTCGAATTTCACCCGGAAGCACAATGCGCGATGAGGTGTGGTCGATGAATCAAGCGGCGAAGTTGGGCTTTTGTGCGGGCGTTTTGCTGGGGTTGGTGTCCTGCGGGGGTGGTTTGACGGCTGCGACACCGAGTTATATCAACGCCGGAGCCGACGTGCCGACGCCGGCATCGGGAGCGCCCACGGCAATCGTCAGGGTCTCGGGCGGCGCGCCCGGCACGGGCCCGGTGGTTGCTCTTTTTTCCGATGGCACCGCGTATTACAGCCCGGACGGGTTCAATCTGATGGGCGGCGGCTCGACCGTTCCGGCCTATGTCGGTCCCCTGCAAGTGTTCAACATCGTAGCGGTCGGCGGCGGCATCGATGCGCTGCTCTCGGACGGAACGGTGAATTTCAGCCCTGATGGGATGAATCTCGGTGGTGGTGGCGCAACCGTTAGCGCATATTCAGGAACGGTGCAAATCACTGCGCTCACTCCCGTGGGCAGCGGAGTTGATGCGGTGTTGGCGGATGGCCGCGCTTATTACAGCCCCGACGGTCGCAATTTGGGTGGCGGCGGGGCGAGCGTGGCCATTTATACCGGCGGCAAAGTGATTCTTCAAATCGTCCCGGTGGGCGCAGCCCCTGCCGTCGTCACGTTGTTTCAGGATGGCACCGCCTTCTTTAGTCCGAACAATCGCGATCTGGGAGGTGGCGGAGCGACGATGTCGGCGGCTCCGGGTGCGCCGCCGTCCATCACGGGGCTGATCCAAGTGGGCGGGGGCGTGCTGGCCGCATTTGAAGGCGGCTCGGTGTACTTGAGCCCTGACGGGCAGAACCTCGCCGGTGGCGGCGCCACCGTATACGTGTCCGCTTGGGATGCATCGGTCCCGAATGGGCCCTTCGGACCGAGGGACAGCGCGCATGGGACGGAGTTCGCCGGCCACCTGTGGCTCAGCGGCGGATTTTCCGACCCAACCGGCGCCAATGGATGTTTCAATACCTGCAGCTATTTCGATCTATGGTCATCGACCGACTTGACCGGCACGACATGGAACGGCAAACCGAATTTTGCGACCGCTACCGTACCCGATCCTCGCGACAACACACCGGTGGTGAATAATGGCGTGCAAGACCCTCCGCTCCCGACCGACTTCTATGATTCCTATAGCGCAATCGTGGTCTGGAACAGCCGGCTGTTCGCGATCGGCGGCACCGTCTGGAGTTCGGCCGATGGCACGCACTGGGCACGGCAGAATCTCGCGGACGGCGTAACTGCCGCTCCCGGCCCCGTTACGATGGCGTCCGAGAATTCGCGCGCGCTCCAGTTGGGCACATCGCTTTTTTTCCTGCAACCCGATAATGGCGAGGTCTACAGCACCACCGATCCGCAAGCGGCCACCTGGACCGACCTCGGCGCGATTCAGGGATTCACTCCGCGGTGCGGTGCGGCGGCTTTCGTGCTGCTCGGGAAGCTGTGGATCGAGGGCGGAGGCGCGTGCGATTACTCGCAGGTCTACAGCGATATATGGTCGTCCGCGGACGGAATCAATTGGACCCAAATGGCCAATGGTGCTCAATGGTCCGCCCGCATGTGGCCGTGCATTGCGCCCGGAGATGATGGGATCGTTTGGTTGGCCGGCGGTTATGCGCCCACCGATTGGAACAATAGCGGCGGGACTCTCACCGTGCGCTATGGAGCCAACCATTCGGATGTGTGGTATTCGAAAGACGGCGCCACTTGGCGGCAATTCAAGGCTGATAACGGCGCCGCAGTCCCGGACGGAACCGCTCTCGAGCCTCGCCACGCGCCAACTTGCTATGTGGGAGAGGGCAGCAGCGCCGCTACGAAATCTCTGATTGTCCTCGGCGGTACCGGCGGCCCGGATCCCAACGACGCCAACGCCAGAGTGGTCAACAGTATCCGCACACTGGCGCTGCCGGCAACGTCGGCCCTGCCGTGAACCGCTGAGGCGCCGAGTGCGCTGCGCAAGTGGTTGCGTCCGGCTTGCCAGCGCCTGTTTGATTGGGTTCGGAAATTGCGAATAGAGATGGACCGACCGGTAGTCGCGAAGCGAGCAATTTCAGATGATCATCGGATGCATTTCAATTGCCGCGCTGTTCGCGTCCTACGCCTTCACGGCCTGGCTGCTGCGCCACTCCCGCGTGCGGGAAATCGTCGACCGGCCGAACTCGCGCAGCTCACACAGCACCCCGACGCCGCGGGGCGGCGGATTGAGCATGGTGGCGGTAACGACCTGCGGCGTCGCCATTCTGTATGCGGCGGGGGTGCTTGCACTGCCAATGGCCGCCGTATTGGTCTTGGGTGGTTTGAGCATCGCTGCGGTTGGATTTTGGGACGATGTCCGCTCCGTCCCGATCGCGATTCGCATGATGGTACACCTCGCCGCAGCCGCCTTGGCGGTGTATTGCCTGGGGAATACATCGGCCATTCGCGTCGGCAACTTCTTGGTCGACCTTGGCGCCATCGGCCCGGTGCTGGGCGTTCTGGCCATCGTCTGGGTGTTGAATCTGTTCAATTTCATGGACGGCATCGACGGAATCGCCGCCTCTGAGGCTGTGTTCATCTTGTTCGGCGGCGCCGGACTATGCGCGCTCTCGGCGCATTGCACGCTGACGCAGGTTGCTCCGGCGCTTATCGCCGGTGCCGCATGTCTCGGATTCCTCCGATGGAACTGGCCGCCCGCCGCCATTTTCATGGGCGATGTCGGCAGCGGCTACTTGGGTTACGCGATCGCGGTGATTGCGATCGATTCGTCCCAAACCAATGCGGTCAATATTTACGCTTGGATCATCCTCGGGGGTGTGTTTCTGGTCGATGCAACCTTGACGCTTTGCAGACGTTTGATTCGCGGCGAGCGCGTTTACCAGGCGCATCGCACGCATGCGTATCAGTGGCTGGCCCGCCGTTGGGGCTCGCATTCTAGCGTAACGATTGCGGTGATCGTCATCAACCTCGTATGGCTGCTACCCTGCGCGGCGATCGCCGTGAAATTTCCGGCATATGCATTGCGGATTTGCATCCTGGCGCTTGCACCGTTGGCCGTGGCTGCGCTGTGGAGCGGGTCCGGTCGGCCCGAATGACGCGCACCCGCGTTTCCGCGGTGATTGGAACGTTGCCTTCGGACATACGCGAGGCTATGCTCTTCGGCAAATGCGAAGGGGCCGCGCCAATGACTCACGCAGTTGACGAGCGCTTGCGATCGATGTACGAGAGTTACTACGGTGATTTCAAATTAGACGAAAAGCGAAGAATCACGGCCGAGATGAGCATCGACCACGTCACTGCGCTGACCGGGTTGGCCCCGCTCGGCAGGGTCGTCGACGTTGGAGCCGGGCAGGGCAGCTTCGTCGAGCTTTTATCGATTTCGGGTCTGGCACGCCAAATAACGGCGCTCGAAATTTCGCTGACAGGAATTGACGCGATCTCCGAGCGGCATCTCAAGGGGGTCGAAGTGCTGAAGTTCGACGGGTACACCATGCCAAGCGCGGACAAGGAGTTCGATCTTGCAGTCTCGATTCACGTGCTGGAGCACGTCGAGCATGAACGAGCATTCTTGAAGGAGATCAAGCGGATTGCACGGCGCGCAATAATCGAGGTTCCGCTCGAACTCACGGTCAATATGAAGCAAAAGATCCCGATCAGCCGCGCGCACGGGCACATCAATCTGTACACGGCCACGACGTTCCGCAATCTCTTGGAAACCTCGGGTCTCATCGTCACGCAGCTTGATATCCACGACACGACGTTGGCGTACGAGAAGCACATGAGCCCGCAGTTCGGCATGCTCAAGCACTTCGTCAGAAGAGCCGGCCTTGCGCTGATGCCGGCGGCAGCGCAGATGCGATTCACGTATTTGGCTACCGCACTTTGCGATTGCACCTAGCGCCGGATCATCGTAGATCGTTAATTGACTCTTCCCATGGATCGTCACAATACCGTCACTGGTTCGAGTACAATTTCGCTTATGGTTGTGCCTTCCCAACTTCTCGCCGTGCGAGGGACGAGCGTGGCTTGCTAGCGTTCTCATGTCTGTGGAGTATGGATTGCCAAGGACTGCGTTAATCACCGGAATCACGGGACAGGACGGCGCCTATCTCGCCGAATTTTTGCTGTCCAAGGGCTACGCGGTTCACGGCATCAAGCGCCGCGCCTCCTCGTTCAATACAGATCGCATTGATCACCTTTATCAGGATCCGCATGAGAAAAACGTGCGGCTCAAATTGCATTATGGGGATCTGACCGACTCCACGAACCTGATTCGGATCATCCAAGAGGTGCAGCCGGACGAAATCTATAATCTGGCGGCACAAAGCCACGTAGGGGTCTCCTTCGAAACGCCCGAATACACGGCGAATGCCGATGCGGTCGGCACCCTGCGTGTGCTCGAGGCCATCCGCATTCTCGGCCTCGAGAAGAAAACACGTTTTTATCAGGCCTCGACTTCGGAGATGTTCGGCAAAGTGCAGGAAATTCCCCAGCGCGAAACCACGCCCTTCTACCCGCGGTCGCCCTACGGCGTCGCCAAGGTGTATGCCTATTGGATCACGGTCAATTACCGCGAGGCGTACGGCTTGTTTGCCTGCAACGGGATCCTGTTCAACCACGAATCCCCGGTACGCGGCGAAACCTTCGTGTCGCGCAAGATCAGCCGGGCGCTGACCCGCATTCATGTCGGCCTCCAGGACACCCTGCATCTCGGCAACCTCGATTCCCGGCGCGATTGGGGCCACGCCAGGGACTATGTCCGTGCGCAATGGCTGATGCTGCAGCAGGACGAGCCAGAGGATTTCGTCATCGCCAGCGGCAAGCAATACTCGGTGCGCGATTTCGTGATAGCCGCCGGCTCGCTGCTCGGTATGAAGATCGAGTGGCAGGGCGAGGGAGTCGATGAAGTGGGAATCGACACCGCCACGGGTCGCCCGCTCGTTCGGGTCGATCCGCGCTACTTTCGTCCCACCGAGGTGGAAACCCTTTTGGGCGATGCCACCAAAGCCCGGCAGAAGCTCGGCTGGACCGCGGAGGTCGGCTTTTCGGAGCTGGTGGCGGAAATGATGACATCGGATCTCGCGGTGGCCAAGCGCGATGCCATGGTCGCGAGAGAGGGCTATAAGGTCTATAACCATCACGAATAGCGCCATGCAAATCAGCCAAACGTCGCGGATCTACGTAGCCGGACATCGCGGTTTGGTGGGTTCGGCCGTGGTGCGTGCCCTGCTAAACCGGGGTTACTCGAACCTTCTGCTGCGTGCCCATGCGGAACTCGACCTCACCGATCAACTTGCGGTGCGCCATTTTTTTGAAGATGAACGTCCGGACGCGGTCATCATGGCGGCGGCCCGGGTCGGAGGAATTCATGCGAATAATTCTCATCCGGCGCGGTTCATTCGTGACAATCTCTTAATTCAGGACAATGTCATCGATTCGGCGCATCGTTTTGGGGTCGGCAAATTCGTTTTTCTAGGCTCGAGCTGCATCTATCCCAAGTTGGCGCCGCAGCCGATCCGCGAGGATTACCTGCTCACCGGTCCGCTCGAGCCCACCAACGAGTGGTATGCCATCGCCAAGATCGCGGGCGTCAAGATGTGTCAAGCCCTGCGCCGCGAGTACGGCTTTAAGGCAATATCATTAATGCCGACCAATCTGTATGGTCCCGGCGATAATTTCGATCTGCAGAACTCGCACGTGCTGCCCGCATTGATTCGCAGAATCCATGAAGCGAAGGTGCGCGGCGACGAAAGCGTGACGGTCTGGGGTACCGGAACGCCGCGCCGGGAATTTCTGCATGTCGATGATCTGGCCGATGCGATTTTGTACCTTTTGGACCGGTATGACGCCGAACCCATCGTGAATATCGGTTGGGGCGAGGACGTTACCATCCGTGAGCTCGCGAAACTGGTGCTGTCGGTGGTCGACTACAGGGGGAGGCTCCACTTCGATGCGTCGAAGCCCGATGGCACGCCGCGTAAATTGCTGGATGTATCTCGTGTGATGAAGCTTGGATGGCGGCCGCAAATACCGCTTAAAATCGGCATTGAATCGACGTACACTTGGTTCCAAGAACATTCCAAGGAAGCCAGACTCTAGGACTTCAGCGACGGTCAACCGCTCGACCTTTGGCACGTTGGACGAATTAACTCGAAGTTCGGTCGTGAAGGGGTAATTTCTGTACACTGAGGCCAAAGAGGCCAGAATCCCTCGCCTCGGGCGGTGCTGAAATGAATGTGGAGGGGGTGGGGTGCGCATGTGTCATGGAGGCTCACGTTGCGATCGAATAGCGTAAATACCCGCGCGGACTATATTCGGCATTTGGTCGAGTTGCCGCGCTCGACCAAACGCATCATCTCCATTTGCACCGATGCGGTCATGATACCCCTCGCGCTGTGGGCTGCAGTGAGTCTCAAGGCCGGCCGACCCTCGTTCGAGATCTCCGATTGGCCGGCCTACGCGGCCGTCGTCGCGCTCAGCATTCCCGTGTTCATCAAACTGGGCCTGTACCGGGCGGTCATACGCTTTCTCGGCCACCATGCCGTCTTTGCCGTCGCCTTTGCGATTGCCGTGAGCGGGGTATTGTTGGGCCTCATGGGCTTGGGGCTCGGTACGCCGACGCTGTCGTGGAGCACGGTGGCAATTTATTCTTGTCTGGCGCTGCTGTATGTCGCCGGATCGCGCTTTGTCGTGCGCTACTACCTGCTTACCCGGTACGTTCAACCCACGGTGGCCCGGGTCGCCATTTACGGTGCCGGAGAGGCGGGTGCAAGATTATCGACCATTCTGTCGACCACGCGTGCGTTCGACCCCTTGGTATTCATCGACGATAACCGGAGCCTGCAAGGCCGCATGGTCAACGGCATCAAGGTGTTCTCGCCCGATCATTTGCCGGAACTCATCAAGGATCGCAAGATCGACCGCATTTTGCTGGCCCTGCCTTCGTTGACGCGCCGCCGCCGGTTGGAAATTCTGAGTACGCTCGAGCCCCTGGCCGTGCACGTGCAAACCGTACCGGAATTCGAGCAGCTGGTGACCGGCAACGCCAGCGTGGCCGACATCCGCGAAGTCGACGTCGGCGATCTTTTGGGGCGCGATGCAGTACCGCCCAAGGCGGGCCTGTTCGACGCGTGCATTCGCGACCGCGTGGTGTTGGTGACCGGAGCGGGCGGCTCGATCGGGTCTGAGCTTTGCAGGCAGATCATCGGCTTGGGCCCCAAGCGCTTGGTTCTCTTTGAAATGTCCGAG
Source organism: uncultured Gammaproteobacteria bacterium (assembly GCA_963758145.1). Classification (GTDB taxonomy): domain Bacteria; phylum Pseudomonadota; class Gammaproteobacteria; order Steroidobacterales; family Steroidobacteraceae; genus Bog-1198. The sequence continues at coordinate 119,731 of CAVWUK010000004.1, read as the reverse complement.
CTCGCGCTCTACCACATCGAACGCGAGCTGCGCACCATGGCCGAGCAAAATTCGTTGCGCGTTGATATCGTCGGCCTCATCGGCAACGGGCATCACAAACTGCGCATGCGCGAGGTGTTTCTCGCCTACCGCGTTCAGACCGTCTATCACGCGGCGGCCTACAAGCATGTGCCGATCGTCGAACGGAACGTGATCGAAGGCATCTACAACAACGTGATTTCGACCTGGTATGCCGCCGAGGCGGCCCATGAGACCGACGTGGAAACCTTCGTGCTGGTGTCGACCGACAAGGCGGTGAATCCCACCAACGTGATGGGCGCCACCAAACGCTTCGCCGAAATGGTGCTGCAAGCCCTGCACCACCGGGGCAGCAAGACGCGTTTTTGCATGGTGCGGTTCGGCAATGTGTTGGCCTCTTCGGGCTCGGTGGTGCCGTTGTTCAATGAACAAATAAAAGCCGGCGGACCGGTGACGGTGACTCACCCCGAAGTGATCCGATATTTCATGACCATCCCGGAAGCGGCGCAGCTCGTGATTCAGGCGGGATCCATGGCCGATGGCGGCGATGTGTTCGTACTCGACATGGGCAAGCCGGTCCGCATCTGCGATCTCGCGCGGCGCATGATCCACCTCATGGGACTGACCGTGCGCGACGAAGACCATCCTGAAGGCGATATCGAGATTGCGTATACCGGCCTGCGCCCGGCGGAGAAGCTGTATGAGGAACTGCTCATCGGCAACAACATCACGGGGACTGATCACCCGATGATCCTGCGCGCGATCGAGCATTCGTGGCCCTGGGAACGCGTATACGGCATATTGAACGAGATGCTGTCGGCGATGAATCGCTTCGACTGCCCGCGCGCGCTGCAGATCTTGGGTGAGATCGTGGTCGAGTATAAGCCGGCGCCCGAATCGCACGATCTGGTCTGGGCCCGTCAAGTGGCCGTGCCGGCGGACGACCGAAAGGTAACCAGCCTGAAAGTTCGCCGCGTCGTGCGCAACACAGGTCCGACCAGCACCGGTCCGACCGACACGGCACAGCCGTAGCCACGCACTCCCGGCTGCGCGGAAGCGCGCCATACCGATGCGTGCGCGACCAGTTTAGGAGATACCTTGTCAAAAAACGCTATCTTGGTCACCGGCGGGGCCGGTTATATCGGCAGCCACGTCGTCCGGCAGTTGGGGGACGCGGGTGAACGGGTCGTCGTCCTCGATAACCTCGTCAAGGGCTTCCGCCAGGCGGTGACGGCCGGCACCCTGGTGGTGGGCGACGTGGCGGATCAGGGCCTGGTCTCCCGCCTGTTGGCCGAGAACGGCGTCGATACCGTCATGCACTTCGCCGCGCACACGGTCGTGCCGGAGTCGGTGGCGCTGCCGCTCAAGTACTACGGCAACAACACCTGCGCGACGCGCGGTCTGCTGCAAGCCTGTCTCGACCACGGCGTCCGCCATGTCGTTTTCTCCTCGACGGCCGCCGTTTATGGAATACCCGAGGGCGGCTACGCCGGTGAGGAATCGCCGACGCGTCCCATCAACGCCTACGGCACCTCGAAACTCATGAGCGAGTGGATGTTGCGCGATGTCGCGGCGGTGAATCCGCTGCGCTACGTGGCTCTGCGCTATTTCAACGTGGCGGGCTCCGACCCCACCGGGCGCATCGGCCAGGCCACTCCCGGGGCGACTCTGCTCACCAAGGTCGCTTGTGAGGCCATGGTCGGCAAGCGCTCTCATGTCTCGGTGTTCGGCACCGACTACCCGACCCCCGACGGAACCGGGGTGCGCGACTACCTGCACGTGGAGGACTTGGCCGCGGCGCATTTGCGGGCACTCGATTATCTGCGCGCGGCGGGGTGCTCCGTTACGCTCAATGTGGGATATGGCCACGGCTACTCGGTGCGCGAGCTGCTGGCCATGGTCGAATCGGTGGGCGGCAAGCCCTTGGTAATCCGCGAGGAAGGGCGCCGCGCCGGCGACCCCGCTTATCTTGTGGCCCGGGCCGAGCGCATTCGCGCTGAGCTCGGCTGGCAGCCGCGGCACGACGATCTGCGCGCCATTGTTTCCAGCTCCCTCGCGTGGGAGCGCAAGCTGCAGCGGGAGCCGTGGGCCTGAACTTTACTTGATCTGCCGAACCGGCTACGCTTTGAACCCTTTTTCCTTGTTAAATCAGAATATTACGCATGCGAATCACGATTTTCGGCTCCGGCTACGTGGGTCTGGTGACGGGTGCCTGCCTGGCCGATGCCGGCAACCAGGTGATCTGCGTCGATGTCGACGACCGCAAGATCGCCATGCTCAAGGCTGGCGAGGTACCGATCCATGAGCCCGGCCTCGATGCCGTGGTTAAACGCAATGCCGAGGTGGGGCGATTGCGCTTCACCACCAATGCCAAGGAGGGCGTGGCCTACGGCCAGTTTCAATTGATCGCGGTCGGCACCCCACCCGACGAAGATGGTTCAGCGGACCTGCGCCATGTGCTCACCGTGGCGCGAACCATCGGCGAGCACATGGCCGAATACAAGGTCGTGATCACCAAATCGACGGTGCCGGTGGGAACCGCCGATAAGGTGCGCCTCGCGGTGGCGGAGTCGCTCGCGGCGCGGCGGGCGAGCATCGAATACGACACCGTGTCCAATCCAGAGTTCTTGAAAGAAGGCGCTGCCATCGCGGACTTCATGAAGCCCGACCGTGTGGTCGTCGGCACCGACAGCGCGCGCGCGGCCGAGCTCATGCGTGCCCTGTACGAGCCCTTCATGCACAACCGCGATCGCATGATCGTCATGGACGTGCGCTCCGCCGAGCTCACCAAGTACGCTGCGAACGCAATGCTCGCCACCAAAATAAGCTTCATGAACGAGCTGGCGAATCTGGCCGAACGGGTCGGCGCGGACATCGAGGCGGTGCGCTTCGGCATCGGCTCGGATCCGCGCATCGGCCACGCCTTCATTTACCCCGGTGTCGGATACGGCGGATCCTGCTTTCCCAAGGACGTCAAGGCGCTGAAGCACTCCGCCGACGAAGTCGGGTACCACGCGAACATTCTCGCGGCGGTGGAGGCGGTGAATGAGCGGCAGAAAACGGTCTTGTTCACCAAGATCAAGGCGCATTTCGGCGATCTGCGCGGCAGGACCATCGCGCTTTGGGGGCTGGCATTCAAGCCCAATACCGACGATATGCGAGAGGCGCCGAGCCGAGTGCTGATGGAGGCGCTGTGGCAGGCGGGTGCCAAGGTGCGCGCCTTCGACCCGGTGGCGATGCCCGAATGTGTCCGCCTGTATGGCCGGCGCGCCGATCTAACCCTGTGCAAGGACAGCCCGGAGGCCCTTCAAGGGGCGGATGCGCTCGCGATCGTGACCGAATGGCGTGAATTCCGCAGTCCGGATTTCGATTACATCAAGGGTGCGCTCAAATCGCCGGTGATCTTCGACGGGCGCAACCTCTACGATCCGCTGCACATGGCGCGCAGCGGCTTCAGCTATTATGCGATCGGCCGGGGCAAGCGGTTGGAGTGAGGACATGGCGGAAGCGTTGATTCCCGTGATTTTGTCTGGGGGTGCCGGCACACGGCTCTGGCCGTTGTCGCGGGAGATGTTCCCCAAACAACTGCTCGCGCTTGCCGGCAAGCGCACCATGCTGCAGGAGACCGCCGCCCGGCTCGCCGGCATTGCGGGCGCCGCCGCACCCATCATCGTGTGCAACGAATCGCATCGCTTCACCGTCGCCGAACAGATTCGCGAGCTGGGCGCGGATGCGGCCGGCATTCTGTTGGAGCCCGTCGGCCGCAACACCGCTCCGGCGGTGGCGATTGCGGCCCTGCACGCCATGAAGCAGGGTCCCGATGCGACCCTGATCGTCGCTCCGGCCGATCATGTGATTCGCGATTCGCGCGCGTTTCAGCAGGCGGCGCAAGTGGCCGCGGGCCTCGCCAAGAATGGCAAGCTGGTGACCTTTGGGATCGTCGCGCACGCTCCGGAGACGGGCTATGGCTATATTCGCCGCGGCGAGGGGCAGGGCCCCGCCTACCCGGTGGCGCAATTCATCGAGAAGCCGAGCCTCGACGTCGCGCTGCAGTTCGTCGCCTCGGGGGATTACTACTGGAACAGCGGCATGTTCGTGTTCAACGCGAGCCGCTATCTGGATGAGCTCGCGCGCTACGCGCCGGATATTCTCGAGGCGAGCCGGGCGGCGTACGAGAACGCCAAGACGGACCTCGATTTCGTGCGCATCGACAAGGCCGCGTTCGAGAAATGCCGCGCCGACTCGATCGATTACGCGGTCATGGAAAAAACGCGCGACGCCGTGGTGCTTCCGCTGGATGCGGGCTGGAGCGATGTCGGCTCATGGGCCTCGTTGTTCGATGCGCTGCCGGCCGATGAAGAGGGCAATGTGCTGCAGGGCGATGTATTGGTGCACGATACGCACGATTGCTATGTGCACTCGACCAGCCGTCTGGTCACCGCCGTGGGCATGGACGATCACATCATCGTCGAGACCAAAGACGCGGTGTTGGTCGCTCCCAAGGAGCGGGTGCAGGACGTGAAGGAATTGGTCGCGAAGATGAAGAAATCCGGGCGCACCGAACCCTCGCTGCACCGCGAGGTATTCAGGCCCTGGGGCAGTTATGACAGCCTCGACAGCGGCGAGCGCTTCCAGGTCAAGCGCCTGTCGGTCAAACCGGGCGGCGTATTGTCGCTGCAGATGCATCATCATCGCGCCGAACACTGGATCGTGGTCAAGGGCACCGCACGCATCACGTGCGGCGAGAACACATTCCTGCTGTCGGAGAACCAATCCACCTTCATTCCCATCGGTGCGACGCACCGCATCGAGAATCCGGGCAAAGTGGCGCTGCATATCGTCGAGGTGCAGTCCGGATCCTATCTCGGCGAGGATGACATCGTGCGTCTCGAGGACAGTTACGGTCGCAAAGGGACCAGCACTTGAGCGCGATTACCTGCTTCAAGGCCTACGACTTGCGCGGCCGGATTCCGGGCGAGTTGAACGATGACGTGGCCTACCGCGTCGCGCGCGGATATGCCGAATTCCTCGCGCCCGGGCGCGTGGTGGTCGGCCGCGATATCAGGCTCTCGAGCGCCGGTCTCGCGGAGGCGGTGTGCCGCGGATTGACCGACAGCGGCGTCGATGTCGCCGATATCGGGGTCTGCGGCACCGAGGGGGTCTATTTCGCAACCTTCGACGGAGGTTATGACGGCGGGATCATGATCACCGCCAGCCACAATCCGTCCGATTACAACGGCATGAAATTCGTGCGCGAACAATCCAAGCCGATCAGCGGCGACAACGGCTTGCAGGAGATTCGCGGTTTCGCGGAGCGCGGCGGGTTCCCGGAAGCAAAAAATCGCGGCACGCGCAATGCGATCGATATTTCGCAGGCGTACGTCGCCCATCTCCTGACCTACGTCGACGCGACGCGGCTCAAGCCGTTGAGGATCGTGGTGAATGCCGGCAACGGGGCAGCCGGGCTCATCATCGATCAGCTGGAGCGGCACCTGCCCTTTGAATTCATCAAGGTGCATCATCAACCCGACGGACATTTTCCGAACGGCATTCCAAACCCCATGATCGAGGAGAATCGCGCGCCGACCATCGAGGCCATTCGCGCGCACGGCGCGGATCTGGGTGTGGCCTGGGACGGGGATTTCGATCGATGCTTTTTCTTCGATGAGCGAGGCAATTTCATCGAAGGCTATTACCTCGTCGGCCTGCTGGCGTCGGTCTTGCTGCGCGGCGAGCCCGGCGGCAAAGTCGTACACGATCCGCGATTGACGTGGAATACGCTCGAGATCGTCAAGGCGGCCGGAGGCCAAGCGGTGCAGTCGAAGTCCGGCCATGCCTTCATCAAACAGCGCATGCGCGAGGTCGATGCGGTGTACGGCGGGGAAATGAGCGCGCATCACTATTTCCGCCGCTTTGCCTATTGCGACAGCGGCATGATTCCCTGGCTCCTGGTGGCGCAGATCCTGTGCGATACCGGCAAACCGCTGTCCGCGCTGGTGGGCGAGCGGATTGCGCTGTACCCGGTGAGCGGCGAGCTCAATTACAGGGTGCCGGATTCCGGCGCGGCAATCGCAGCGCTCGAGGCTCGGTACGCGCGCCTCGCGCTCAAGGTCGACCGCACCGATGGCCTATCGTACGAGTTTGCGCATTGGCGTTTCAATTTGCGCACCTCGAACACCGAGCCCTTGATCCGCCTCAACGTCGAGGCGCGCGGTTCGCAGGAACTCATGCGCGCGAAGACCCAAGAGCTGCTCGCCCTTTTGCAGTCGCGAGGCGCCGTGGCCGCCGATCACTGATCCGACCGCATCGGCCTATGCCCAAACTCAGCGTCGTCATCCCGGTCTACAACGAGGAACAGGTTCTGCCGAGCCTATTTGCGCGGCTTTACCCGGCCTTGGACGCGTTGGATACGTCTTACGAGTGCATATTCATCAACGACGGCAGCAAGGACCGGTCGCTGTCGCTTCTGCGCCAGCAATTTCAGCAAAGGCCCCGGGAGACCCGCGTGGTGATGTTTCACGCGAACTTCGGGCAGCACTCGGCGGTCATGGCGGGCCTCGCGCACGCGCGAGGCGAGTATGTCGTGACCCTGGATGCGGACTTGCAGAATCCTCCGGAGGAGATTGGAAAGCTGGTCGGGATGCTCGACCAAGGCTATGACTACGTCGGTACGGTCCGCAAGCAGCGGCAGGATTATCTATGGCGCCGGATGCTCTCGAAGGGGGTCAATAAGCTGCGCGAATGGATCACCCCGGTAAGGATCACGGATCAGGGCTGCATGATGCGCGGCTACGCGCGCTCGGTTGTGGCCGCCCTCAATCAGACGCGGGAAGTGAACACGTTCATCCCGGCGCTCGCCTCGCTGTACGCGATGAACCCGGTCGAAGTGCCCATCGCTCATGAGGAGCGTCATGCAGGCCGCTCGAAGTATTCGCTGTACAGCTTGATCCGTCTGAACTTCGATTTGATCACCGGGTTCTCGGCAGTGCCGCTGCAGCTTTATTCCATGGTCGGCATGGCGGTTTCCGCGCTGTCCGCCTTGCTGGTGGTGTACCTGTTCGTGCGCCGGCTGATCGTGGGTCCGGAAGCGGAGGGACTGTTCACCCTGTTCGGCCTGGTGTTCTTCTTCATCGGATTGGCCCTGTTCGGCATCGGCCTGCTGGGCGAATACGTCGGCCGGATCTATGCCCAGGTGCGCGAACGGCCGCGCTATATCGTGGAAGCGGTTCTGGAGGAGGGCGGCGCCGGCGGGTCCGGCAGCGGACAGCTGCGGCGCGCCACGGATCCGCCGCCGGTCGAGGGACTACCGCCCGCCGCGGCGCTCGCCAAGAGCGGCGAGGTCATTTCGCGGTGACGCGTGCGGTGGTGTTCGCCTATAGCGAGGTCGGCGTTCGCTGCGTACGCGAGTTGTTGGCGCAGGACGTCGAGATCAGGCTCCTGTTCACGCACGCCGACGATCCGGGCGAAAGCCGGTGGTTCGGCAGCGTGAGGGAACTCGGCGAAGCGCGCGGGGTGCGGGTCGAAACGCCGGAGGATCCGAACACGGTCGAGTGGCTCGCCGAGGGCAGGCGCGCACGCCCGGACTTCGTATTTTCTTTTTACTATCGGCACCTTTTGAATTCGGCGTGGCTCGCGATACCGAAGCACGGGGCGCTCAACATGCACGGGTCCCTGCTGCCGAAATACCGCGGGCGCGCACCGGTGCACTGGGCGATCATTCACGGGGAGTCGGTTACCGGCGCCAGCCTGCACTACATGGTCGAGAAGCCCGATGCGGGCGCGCTCGTCGATCAGCAGGCGGTGCCGATTCTGGAGAATGACACGGCGCTCACCGTGTCGCTGAAGGTGGCGGAAGCGGCACAGCAGGTGCTCAGGCGCAGCCTGCCGAAATTGATCGCCGGTAACGCGGCTGCACGCGCCTTGGATCTCGCCCAGGGGTCCTACTTCGGCCGGCGGCGGCCCGAGGACGGCCGAATCGACTGGCGGCAGGGTGCGCGCACGGTGCATGATCTGGTCCGCGCCGTGGCGCCGCCGTTTCCGGGCGCCTTTACCGAGGTGAACGGGTGTAGGCTCGCTGTCCTTGAAACCCGCATCGACACCGAGCCGGCCCGATTCGGCGCGCGCGCGCCCTGTTTGTATGCGGCAGACGGCCGGTGGTACGCGGATTGCGTCGATGGCGGACGACTCGAGATTCTCAAGCTGGCAATCGGCCAGCGGCCCGTCGATCCGGACGCTGCGCCGCCGGCCTTGGCGAACCAGCCGCTTGCACTGGCGTGACTCGCATGGACTTGATCTTAACTCTTAGGGGCTTCACTTGAAAAACGTTCTCATTCTCGGCGTCAATGGCTTCATCGGCCATCACCTGAGCAAATACATTCTGCGTACCACCGATTGGCACATTTACGGGATGGATCTGCAATCGGAGCGCGTCAAGACCGAACTCGACAATCCGCGCTTCCACTTCGTCGAAGGCGACATCACCATCAACAAGGAGTGGGTGGAATACCAGGTGCGGAAGTGCGATGTGATCCTGCCGCTGGTGGCGATTGCGACGCCCGCAACCTACGTGCGCGAGCCTTTGAGGGTGTTCGAGCTGGATTTCGAGGCGAATCTGCCGATCATCCGCCATTGCGTAAAGTACAAGAAGCGCGTGGTATTCCCCTCGACTTCGGAAGTCTACGGCGCGTGCCGCGACAAGGAGTTCGATCCGGAGAGCTCCGATCTGGTCTTGGGGCCCATTCACAAGCAGCGATGGATCTATTCCTGCGTCAAGCAGCTGCTCGACCGGATCATTTGGGGTTACGGCCAGCAGGGGCTGCAGTTCACGCTGTTCCGGCCCTTCAATTGGATCGGCTCCGGCCTCGACAGCATGGATGATCCCAAGGAGGGCAGTTCCCGGGTATTGACGCAATTCTTAGGGCACATCGTGCGCGGCGAGCCGATCAAATTGGTGGATGGCGGCGGCCAAACGCGCGCCTTCACCTTCATCGACGACGCCGTCGACTGCCTGACCCGCGTCATCGACAACCCCGGCGGCATCGCCGACGGCAAGATCTACAACATTGGCAATCCGCACAATTTGTATTCGATTCGGCGGCTGGCCGAGATGATGCTCGAAATTGCCCTGGCGAGACCCGAGTACGCTCCCACGGCACGCAACACCCGGTTGATCGATATCTCGGCGCTCGACTATTACGGCAAGGGGTATGCCGATATACCGGCGCGGCTGCCGTCAATCAAGAATACGACGGCGGAGCTCGGTTGGACTCCGAGCACCGACATGCGTTCGGCATTGATGGCGATATTCGACTCCTATGCGCATGCCTTGCCATCGGCCGCGGCGCTGTTGTCGAGCGATGCTTAACGAGCGCGCACATCGGCCTCAAGGTCGATGTCGATACCTTGCGCGGCACGCGCGAGGGGGTGCCGCGGCTCGCGGCGCTGTTGAAGAAGCACGGTATTGATGCGACGTTCTATTTTTCGGTGGGCCCCGACCACACCGGTCGCGCCTTGCGCCGGGTATTTCGCAAGGGTTTCGCCCAGAAGGTGGCGCGCACGTCGGTGCTCAAGCATTACGGGCTCAAGACGCTCATGTACGGCGTGCTGTTGCCGGGCCCGGATATTGGCGGCAAAGCGGGCGCCGACATGCTCCGGGTGCGCGATACCGGTTTCGAAGTGGGACTGCACGCCTTTGATCACGTGCGCTGGCAGGACGGCGTCGCCGGCGCGAGCGCGACGTGGACCCGCCGGGAATTCGAGCGCGGCCTCGAGGCCTTTCGGCGGGTGTTCGGATTTTTGCCCGAATCGCATGCGGCCGCCGGTTGGCAGATCAACGCGCATGGCCTCGAGCTCGAGCGCGAATACGGTTTGAAGTACGCAAGCGACACGCGGGGCGGCCCGGCGTTTTATCCGCTGCTCGCGCACGGCGCGAGTTCCTGCCCGCAAATACCGACCACGTTGCCGACATTCGATGAGCTGCTCGGCCGCGACGGCGTAACGGAGTCGAATATCGCCGATGCAGTGTTCCGCCTGTCCGAGGCAGCGGCGGAGCCGGCGCTTCAGATCTTCACCCTGCATGCCGAATTGGAGGGCATGCTCTTGCGCGATGCCTTCGAGTCGTTGCTGGTGAAGTGGCGCGAGGCCGGCGCCACCGTCACGCGCATGGCCGCCATTCACGGTCTCGCGGCCCGGCGGACATTGCCGGTTCGCGCCGTGGTGATGGGGGAGATTCCCGGGCGCTCGGGTTTGCTCGCGGTTCAAGCATCGGCCGTGGCCGCCTGAAGTGAATCAGCCAACGGCGTTGGAATCGCGCGAACGGTGGACCTATCTCGGTTTGGCGCTGTTCCTCGCCCTGCTGTGGTTTGCAACCCTGTCGCTGCGGCCGCTGTTCAATCCGGATGAGGGCCGTTATGCGGAGATTGCCCGCGAAATGCTCGCCGGCGGAGATTGGGTCATTCCGCATTTGAACGGCCTTGCCTACATCGAAAAGCCCCCGCTGCAATATTGGGCGACCGCGCTTGCCCTGCGCGTTTTCGGGCAGAGCGAGTTCGCGGCGCGTTTCTACACGGCCTGCTGCGCGCTCGCCACCTTGCTCACGGTATGGTTCCTGGCGCGCCGTCTGTGGAGCATCGCGGCGGCCTGGCGGGCGGCCGCCATGCTCGCGAGCATGATGCTGTTCCTCGTGATGGGACAGCTGCTGACCCTGGATATGGGCCTGACGCTGTACCTCACGGCGGCGCTGGCGGGCTTTGTGCTGGCGCAAACCGGCCCCCGACGCCCATCGGAGCTCGGTTGGATGCTCTTCGCCTGGGTCGCGGCCGCCCTCGGCGTGCTCAGCAAGGGCTTGGTGGCGGCGGCCATTCCCGCGGCGGTTCTGGTCTCATACAGTGCCTGGGCGCGCGACTTCTCGCCGTGGCGCCGGTTGCACGTCGCGTGGGGGCTGCCGCTGTTTCTGGCGATCGCCGTGCCCTGGCACTGGCTTGCGGCACGTAGGCTCGCCGATTTTGCGCAGTTCTTCTTCGTGCACGAGCATTTGGCAAGGTACCTGACTCCGAGCGCGAATCGCGAGGAGCCGTGGTGGTACTTCGGGGCGGTATTGGCGCTCGGCAGCGTCCCGTGGACGCTGTCGGTCATGCGGGTCATGGTCCTCGGCTGGCGGCGCCGTGAACCGGGCGGCGGATTCAATCCCTCGGCGTTCCTGTGGATTTGGGCGTGGTTCGTGTGCATTTTCTTCTCGTTGTCGGAATCCAAACTGATTCCGTATATATTGCCCTCGCTGCCGGCAATCGCCTTGCTGATCGCGTCTTTGCCGGCCGATGTACTGCGCCGCGACATGCTCACGACTGCGGTATTGACCCTCATCGCCGCGGCCGCGCTCGCGATGCTCTGTATGTTCGCGCCGAGATTCGTCGCCGCCTCCGACCGCAGCGAGTATTTTCTGTCGCTGACCAAGCCCGTGGCGCAGATCGCCGCGCTGCTCGCGGCCTCGGGCTTGTATGTGTTGTCGCAGCGCAGGCGCGAGGTGACGCGTTCGGCGGTGTTCCTGGGGGTCGGCTGGTGCCTGTCGGGATTGCTGATGATGCGTGCCGCGGCGGCGGTGGCGCCGGTCTATTCCGGGGTCAAGCTCGCTCAAGCGCTGCCCGCGGATGCGGAAAATGCGCCCATATACAGCGTCGGCACGTATGATCAAACATTGCCATTTTATTGGCATCGAGGCCTCGTGCTGGTTGCCTATCGAGGCGAGCTTGACTATGGATTGCGCTACAACCCGGGCGCGGAGCTCGGCAGTGTGGCGGAGTTTATCGCGCGTTGGAACGGCGAATCCGATGCGTACGCGGTGATGGAAAAGGCGATGTACCAGAGTCTTAAAGGGCAGGGTGTAGCCATGCGGGAAGTCGGCCGGGATGCAAATCGGGTGCTGGTGGCACGCCGATGAGCTGGATGACATGGACATTGATTGTGAGCGGGGTCATGTGCAATGCGGCGGCGCAGCTGTTGCTGAAGCATGCGACCCGACCGCTCGCGCATTTCTCCGAATTCGGCATGCGCACGCTGATGGACAGCACCGCGATTCTGCTCAACAGTGCATTCTTTTGGGGCGGAATGCTGTGTTATGCGGCGAGCGTGTGCGTGTGGATCGCGGCTCTTGCCAAGGCTCCGGTGAGCACCGCCTATCCGATGCTGTCCCTCGGCTATGTGGTCGTCGCCGGCGTATCGGCGCTGTGGCTGGGCGAGGTTCTGTCGCCTGCGAAAATGCTGGGTATCGCGCTGATTTGCGCGGGCGTGGTTCTGGTGTCGCGGAGCACCGCATGAAGCCCTTTCTCCCCTTTACCCGGCCTTCGATCGACGATGCGAGCATCGCCGCGGTTGCGGAAGTGTTTCGCTCGGGACAGCTCGCGAGCGGACCCAAGGTTCAGGCCTTCGAAGCGGCGCTCGCCGCGTATCTGGGCCCGGATCGTCAGGTGCGCGTCATGACATCCGCCACGGCGGGGCTCGAAATGGCGCTCGAGGTCGCGGGCATCGGCGAGGGCGACGAAGTCATCGTGCCGGCGATGAGCTTTGCCGCGAGCGCGAACGTGGTGGCGAGGCTGGGTGCGCGACCGGTATTCGTCGATATCGATCTGTACACGCGCAATATGAATGTGGATCTGGTGCAGGCCGCGATCAGCCCCAAGACGCGCGCCATCATGCCGGTGCATTTCGCCGGATTGCCCGTCGATATGGACGCCCTCCATGGGGTTGCCGCCGCTCGCGGTTTGCGCATTATCGAAGATGCGGCGCATGCCATTGGTTCGCGCTACCGCGGCAAGCTGATAGGCGGCTTCGGCGACCTGGTGGTGTTCAGCTTTCATCCCAACAAAAACATGACGAGCATCGAAGGCGGCGCGATTGCCACGGCGGACCTGCGAGCCGCGGAACTGTTCGAGCAATATCGCTTTCACGGCATCAAGCGCAATGCGGAGGGGGAGATCGACGTCCTGTTTCCCGGGGCCAAGAGCAATCTGAGCGATGTGGCCGCGCAAATCGGCATCGATCAATTAAGCCGCCTGGAGGGATTCAACGCGCGCCGTCGCGAACTTGCGGGCCGCTATTTCCAGGAGCTGGAGGGTTTCGCGTCCGTGGTGATGCCGGCCCGCGGCGATTCCGGCCATAGCTGGCACATGTTCCAGGTGCTGATCGATTTCACCGCGCAGGGCGTGACGCGTCCCGAATTTCAAAAAATGATGGCCGAGCGCGGCATCGGAATCGGCGTGCATTATCCGAGCATTCCGAGCCTTACCTACTACCGCCAACAGGGCTACCGGCCCGAGGATACGCCGGTGGCGGCACGAGTCGGCCGAGAGACGGTCACATTGCCGATGTTTCCGGCCATGCACGACGATGATGTGGCGCGCGTGTGCCGGGAGCTGCGCAACGTGTTGCGCTGATCGCACCCCTGCGGCGGTGCGCCTTGCCGGGGACCCCCGGGTTGGCGCAAACTTCGGCGCGGCTCTCATCGCCGCAAGGAGTTTACCCATGAAGCGCTCAGCTGCTCTTACCCTCGTTGTCTGCGTGATGGCCTCTCCGTTGTACGCGGCCTTGCAAACGGGTGCCGTGGCGCCGGAGTTCACCACTCAGGCGACGCTCGCCGGCAAGCCCTTCACCTTTTCATTGGCCGATGCGCTCAAGCACGGTCCGGTGGTGCTTTATTTCTATCCCGCGGCGTTCACGCCCGGCTGCACCGTCGAAGCGCACGAATTTGCCGAAGCCACCGAGAAGTTCAAGGCATTGGGCGCAACCGTCATCGGCGTTTCGCACGATTCGATCGATACGCTCAACCGATTCTCGGTGAGCGAATGCCGCAACAAGTTTGCGGTGGCTTCGGACGCGGATCAAAAGATCACCAAGGAGTACGATGCGGTGTTGAAGAGCAAACCAGAATATGCCGACCGCACCTCGTACGTCATCGCGCCGAACGGCACCATCATCTACGAGTACACCGCGATGAATCCCGACAACCACGTGGCGTATACCATGGCGGCGGTGGAGAAGTGGCAGGCCGGGCAGAAGAAAGGATCTTAAGAGCGCGCAGCGCCCGATTCTCCTCGATCCGACAGTCTTTCCGAGGTTTGCGCGATCAGCCAGCCGTGTGCGCGGGCGCCCTCCAAATCGAGCGCGCTGGGGTGCCGCTGGCCGGTCGCGTCGGCCATGGTGCTCGCACTATACGGAGGCCCCACCACGACCATGCCGAAATGCAATAAATTGGTGACGATCGACATTGCAGCAGACTCATGGCCGCCGTTGCGGCTGGTGGGCGATGCGAACGCGCCGGCCACCTTGCCGTTCAAAATGCCCAGACTCGCCAGGCCGGTCGCTTGCTCCAGGAATGCGGCAACCGGCGCGGACAGGCGGCCGAAACGAGTGGGACTGCCCACGATGATCGCGTCATAACCTGCAAGGTCCTCGACTAGCGCGACGGGAACCGCCTGCAGCGGATTGAAATATGCGCCTTCAGAGGCAGTTGCGGCCGGCGCGATTTCCGGCACGCGTTTGATGTCGACGTCGGCGCCGGCGGAACGTGCACCTTCGGCGATCGCGTTCGCGACCACCGCGACGTAACCAAAAGCCGAGTAATAGAGTACGAGAACTTTCGTCATATGAACTCCCGGCGCTCCGCAAGAAAACCCCTCGCGCCAGCCGGCGCGAGGGATCGCATCAGAACTTGTAGCGCACACCAATGGTGGGGTTGATGTTGGTCGTGTACATGTAGCCGCTGGCCGCACCGTCGTGCACGCCGCTGTACATGGCGCCTAGGTAAGCGTCGAAGTGCGGGTTGAACCTGTAGTCGGCGTCGAAGGAAAAGGCGTCGAGGCTTCCGCTGCAAGTGCTGTGTGCGGACGTCGAGCACCCCGCCTGCTTGCCGGTTCCGTAGGCATCCTGATGATAGCCGTAATAGGCCAAGGTCAGGTCGAGGTGGGGAATGACGGTGTAGCGGGCGCCGGCCCAATACACTTGAACCGTTTTGTCATTGTCGTAGGCCGTGTTGTTGACGAAAGCCAGAACGTAACCGCCGATGTCGGTGAACCCGGCGCTCAGCGGCGTGTTGGGATTCGCATATTTGATGTGCATGTATCCGGCAAAGAATTTCAACGGGTCTATCTTGTACAACGCCATGAGGGCATACGTCGTATTGTCCGAGATGGTCGCCGCCAGAGAATTCGATGCCGAATACCCCAACGCCGGAAGCGCAGCGAATTGGGCGGCGGTCAATGAGGCCGCCGTGATCGCGCTGTTGAGCTTCGAAAAATACGCATCGACCGATGCGCCAGCGTAGCTACCGCCCAGGTCCGCCTGGACCGCGGTGTTGGCCGATCCGTTGGACCCGTTGAATTTGTACAAGGCTCCGAAATGCACCAGCTCGTTGAAGTCGATGACGTACTTCGCGGTCGAATCGAGCCGGTTGTCTTCGCTGCTGCCGCCGCCGGAATACGTGTTTGAGGCGCCGAGCAGGCCGAACGCCGTGGCGTTGTAATTGGGGTCGTATTTGATGGTGCCTTCCGACAGCAACGTCACCTGACGGCCGAAGGTAAGGGCGCCGAACCGCTCGGATTTCAGCCCCACATAAGCGGTCTGGAAGGCCTGGCCTGCCGAACTGCCATCGACACCGATGCTTTGGGCGTCCAGGGGTCGGCCATTATTCACGGCCAAGGACTTCAGAGAGTCGGCGATTTCGCCGGATTGGGGGTTGAAAAAGGTCTCCACCTGGAACACCGCCGACCAATCGTCATTGATGGGCTCGATTCCCTGCAGGCCGACTCTCGACTGGCCCATGTTGCTGGGCGTGAGACCGGTGACCGACTGGCTGGCGTTCTGGCGCACGATGTTGCCGCTCGCGGACGGCCGGTAGGGGGTGAACGGCGCACTATGCGTATCGAATTGCACACCGATGTCGATGACCCCGTACAGCGTGATGCCATGCCAGGTCAGGCTGTCGTCGCCGGTGACGCCCGGTCCGGTCTTTTGCTGTGCGAACGCGGGGACCGAAACGATCACGGCACTGAGCAAAACCAGTGCGTGCCAACCGAGTCTCAAACCGCTCGTGTCATTCATTGGATTTCCCTCTTCCCTATTTTTATGCGTAGAATTCTTAAATACCTATCAATACGATAGGAATTATATGAAATAACAAATGACTGTCAAGGTTGAGGTGACATAAGGCGGCCTGGTTCGCGGCGGCGAAGAAAAGCCCCCGGCGTTCATCAGTCAAGGAGTCATGAAGCTGCTACGTCGCGCAATCCAAAACCGCATCGACGATGGCAACACCTTCGGGAGGTAAAAGGTGCCGCACGTCGCGCAGCGCCTGGATCGCGCGCTCGTGGGGGTAAGCGATGCCGCGCAACGAGAAAGCTTGTTCACCTGCTGGATCGTTGCTGCGCAATTCGGACGTCCGGAACACCTGCGGCCAATCGAATTGAACCCGAACGGTTTCGAACATGGGATGCAGGGCATTTGCGGAGGCGTAATTGGTCTCGTTGAACATGTCGCGATCCCTTTGATTGGAACGATTCCCGAACCGTATCCGCCTCTCGCCCGGGCCGCAGTCCTTGCCTATGGCAGCGCCGGTCACGAACGAAGCGGGCTATATACCTATTGGGCAGATATGAATTGTAGGAATAATCAAGACTATGTCAAGTTACAAATCACGTGTAACTCTGCGGGGCGGTGCCGGGGCCCGGTCTGAAAGGGATTGTCGCCCGCGCTGCCGGAGAAAACCGCTGCGCCGTCAAAGCCTTATGGGTGTTTTCGGCCGCTAAGTCACTTCGGCTCGAATTTCAGCGCCACGCCGTTCATGCAGTAGCGCTCGCCGGTGGGTCGTGGGCCGTCGGGAAATACGTGGCCCAGGTGCCCGCCGCAGCGCGCGCAGTGCACTTCGGTGCGCGCCATGCCGAGGTTGCGATCGACGGCGGTGCCGACCGCCTTCGGCAGCGGCGCAAAGAAGCTCGGCCAGCCGGTGCCGCTGTCGAATTTGGTCGAGGACTCGAACAAAGGCAGGCCGCAGGCGGCGCAAGCGTACATACCCGGACGATGCTCATTATTGAGAGGGCTGGTGCCTGCGCGCTCGGTGCCGTGCTTGCGCATCACCGCAAAGGTCTCGGGCGGCAGATCCTTGCGCCACTCCTCATCGGGACGGTCGATTGTGGAATCGGACGTTTTGGTCATGGGCTGCTCCAGCGCGATCGGTTCAACAGATAATCGAGCGATATTTTACCCGGCCCATAGATGATCAAAAACAGCAGCAGCGTACCCCACAGCACGTGCTGGGCGAGCGCCGCCTCGTAGCCTTCCGCCAAGAGCACGTTCGCGTACGAGATGACCGCCATCGCATTGACGGCGAACAGTCCGATGGCGCTGAACCTGCCGGCAATGCCGAGCGCCAAAACGGTTGGAAAGAACAGCTCTCCGAACGTGCCTGCGACCGCGGCCACATGAGGGGATAACAGGGGCGTGTGATATTCGTTTTCGAAAAGATACAGGGTGCTGTCCCAGGTGGTGATCTTGATGTAACCCGACTTGAAGAACTGCCAGCCGACGTACAGGCGTGCACCCAACGCGAACAGCGATTGCAGCCGGTTCAACAGCCGTGCGGCGGCGGCGTCGGGCGCCAATATTTTTTCAAGGGCGGACATGCGTTTCCTCATTTGCGGGCACCGCGAAATCGACGATGGCTTGGGCGGCCACGAACCGCCGCAACGCCGCGCCGGCGTCGAACGCCTCATCGCAGGCGCCGGCGTGCTCGAGCGCCTCGGAGAAATCATCGCCGCCGCGAAGGCTATCAAGAAGACTGAATTCGCCCCTGCTCAAGCGGTGGAAAGTGAGTTTGAGCTCAACGCGGGTAATCGCCAGACAGTCGGCGCCGGCGTCGAGATCGATCGGCTCCGGCTCGGCATCGCTCGCCACGTTCGCCTCCCAGATGCGCAGCGCCGGGAAGGGCGATTCGAACAATCGCAGAGCGGGATGCATTTCAAAACGCAGGGTTCCGTACGCGCAGGGCGCCACACCGCGCAGCCGTTCGAGGTGCAACGCCGCATGCTCCGCGGCCAGAAGCGACTCTTCACAGAGCCATTCGAGGCGCGCCACATCGGCCAAATAGCGGTATTGATCGGTGGGGTGCAGCTTCGCCAGGTGGGCCGGAAAACCGCGCCCGACATGCAGCAAATCGCCGTTGCGCGAGGGGTTTTCGCGGTGATAGTCGCGCGCCGCCTGGCGAAAGTAATCCTCGCCCACCAAGCGCCGGATGGCGGGATAACTCGAGCGCAGGCTATCGAGAAAATTGGCGTGCACATTGTTGCGGTACACCGCCAATCGCTGCGCCGGCGACGGGGCCGGTGCCGCGCAGTCCATGGCGATGAGCGCCGCCGCGCGGCCGGCTTCGCCGCCCATCAGGGCGTTCATGACCTGGGTTTGCAGGTTACGCAGCGACGGCATGAAGGCTCGCTCGCAGCGCGTTCGCCTTGCCGGCTTCCGCCTCCAGCACGTGAATCGCGGGTATGTCGGTGTCCCATTCGATCAAGGTGGGCACCTCGCCAAAACGGCGCAGCGCGGACTCGTAGAGTTCCCACACCGCCTCGCACACGGGGGAGCCGTGGGTGTCGATGAGCAGCGGGGCACCGTCGAGCTCGACGCGGCTGTGACCGGCGAGGTGAAATTCCTTCACCACGCCGCGCGGTATGCCTTGCAGGTAATTTTGGCAAATAAACCCGTGATTGTGCGCGGCGACGAAAATATTGTTGAGGTCCAATAAAATTCCGCAGCGCGATTCAGCGGCGACTCCCGCCAAGAATTCCCACTCGCTGAGCGAGGAGGCGTTGAATTGCAGATAGCTCGAGACGTTCTCGATCAAGATCTGCCGCCCCAGATAATCCTGCACCTCGGCGATGCGGGCGCTCGAGTGCCGCAGCGCTTCCTCGGTGTAGGGCAGAGGCAGGAGATCATTTGCGAACCGGCCGCCCACCGAACTCCAGGACAAGTGCTCCGACACGAGAGTGGGCTCGAAGCGCCCGATGGCGCGGCGCAATTTCTCGAGGTGCTCCCGGTCCAAAGGGTCGGTCGAACCCAAGGACAGGCCGACGCCGTGCAGAGAGAGCGGATAGCGCGCGCGGATGCGCATCAGCGCCTCGACGTGAGCGCCGCCGTCCGCGAAATAGTTCTCGCTGTGCGCTTCGAACCAGCCGACGCGCGGCGCGCCGGCCAACACCTCGAGGTGATGCTGCGCGCGCAGGCCGATGCCGGCGGATGCCGGCATCGGTTCAGGGCGCACACTCACCGGACTGCGTTCGTACATGCGGATGTTTCCCGGCCGCAGGCTACTTCATCATCAAGCTGCCGCCCGACAGGCGATCGCAGGTTCCCTGCGGCACAATGATGAACTCCTTGGCGCCCGCATCGACCTTCGATTGGCCGGAGCAGGCATGGGCGGGACCGGCGCAGTCATTCTTGCCGGCCTTGACCACGCCGTAGCACTTTTCCATGCCGGGTTTCAGGGCCACCGGGCCGGCCGCAGAGGCTACCGTCGTGAACGACACTGCGCCGAGGGTCAATAAGCTGCCGATGGCGGTGATTGCTGCATTGCTCTTCTTCATCGATTCTCTCCTCAAGGTGTGGATGGTACGTGGCTTCAATCGCTCAAAGGTTCAATGCCCTACAAGACCGTGGCAGTCCGCCAATTATTTCATCCACCGATATAGTACGACAGCCGCCGCAGCCACGGCGCACATGACGCCCGTCATCGCGAGCGGGGTGCCGTCGTAGAGTGCACTCACCGCTGCACCCGCGAGGCCTGCCAACAGAAACTGCAGAGTGCCGAACAAGGCGGAGGCGGTTCCGGCCGAAGCGCCGTGAGGCGCCAGCGCCAGGGCCAGGCCATTGGCAAAGTTAAAGCCCAGCATCGAGACGAACAGCAGTTGCGGAATCGCCATAGCCCAAAAGCCGCCGACTCCGGCGAGCGCCGTCCCCAAGAGCACGATCCCCAGAGCCGCGGTGCCGCGCATCGCGCGGCGAAATATCAGTTCCGGCCCGAGCACCGAGACGAGGTGCGCATTGATGCGTCCGGCAATCATCAGGCCGATGGCGTTGCAGCCGAACATCCAGGCAAACCGCTGCGGAGTCAGATGGAAGTGATCGATATAGACGAAGGGCGCTCCGGCGATGTAGGCGAACACGCTCGATTGCATCAGGTTCGCGGACAGCGCATAGCGCATATAGCGCCGGTCGCACAGCAGGCGCAGCCACAGTCTGGGACCCCGGGTGCTCGGGCGCTCAGCCGGCATGGATTCGCGCAGCGTCCAGAACGCGACCGCGAAGCAGGCGCTTCCGAGAGCCGCAAGCAGCCAGAATTCGAGGCGCCAACTGGCGATCAACAGAAGCGCGCCGCCGACCTGCGGCGCGAGAATCGGCCCCAAGCCGGTGATGAGACCGAGCAAGGAGAGCGCGCGTGCGGTGTGGGCGACGTCGAACCGGTCGCGGACCACGGCGCGGGGTATCACGCTCGCGCTGCCCACCCCGAGCGCCTGAACGCCGCGCCATACGGTGAGAGCGGCCACGCCGTGACTCAAGCCGCAGCCCACGGAGCCGGCCACCAACAGGCCGAGGCCCCACAACAGCGGCGGCCGCCGGCCGATGTGATCGGCCAGGGAACCGAACAGGAGCTGGCTGACGGCCAGGCACACAAAAAACACCGGCAATGTCAATTGCACCGCCCCTGCGCTCGCCTTGAGGTCCGCGGCGATCGCCGGGAGCGCGGGCAGGTATATGTCAAGCGTAAAGGGGGTGAGAAGGGAAATCGTGCCCAGGAGCACCAGCAATTTCGACATCCGGGGCGGTCTGGCGCTGCGGCGCGGCTCGGCGTGGGGGAGCAAATCGATATTCGGGGCAGCGGGGGGCATGGATTTGCGGGTAGAATAACCGTTTGACCGGACTCGGGTGGTGGATGGTTAAGGACGCGCGCGGCGGGCAAGCCGCACTGATTTGCGGTTCGGTGGCTTACGATACGATCTTGGTGTTCCCGGACCGGTTCAAAGCCCACATTCTTCCCGACAAGATTCACATCTTGAATGTCGCCTTTTTGGTGCCCGAGATGCGCCGCGAATTCGGCGGCTGCGCCGCCAATATCGCCTACAGCCTGCGCCTGCTGGGCGATCTCGGGTTGCCCATGGCGACCGCCGGGCACGATTTCGGTCCTTACCGCGAGCGTCTCAAGGCTCTCGGCATCCGCCTCGATCATGTCACGGTCATCGAGGATGCCTTCACGGCACAGGCCTTCATCACCACCGATCTCGATGACAACCAGATCACCGCATTTCACCCGGGTGCCATGCAATATGCCCACGTCAATCAGGTGTCGCGGGCTGCCGCCGGGGTGGCATTGGGGATCGTGGCCCCGGACGGCCGCCAAGCGATGATCGAGCATGCGGCGCAGTTCGTCGCGGCCGGCATACCCTTCATATTCGACCCCGGCCAGGGGTTGCCGATGTTTGGCGCCGACGAGCTCAAGACCTTCATCGAACAGGCCACCTGGGTCGCGGTGAACGACTACGAATGGGGTCTGCTGCAGCAAAAGACCGGCTTGACCGCCGCCGATATCGCCGCCGGGGTGGAGGCATTGATCGTCACCCGGGGCGCCGAGGGGTCGGTGATTTACACCGGCGGGCGCGTTATGGCAATTCCCAGCGTGAAACCACGCACCATTGTCGACCCGACCGGTTGCGGTGATGCCTATCGAGCGGGTTTAATCCACGGTCTGCTGCGCGGCCTCGACTGGGAGACGACCGGCCGGGTGGCCTCGCTGATGGGTTCGATCAAGATCGAATCGCGCGGGCCGCAAAACCACGCATTCACGCCCGAGGAATTTCGCGGGCGATACAGAGATGTTTTTGGTCGCGTACCTGAAGGGATCTGAAGATTATGAGCAAGAATTTTCTCTTTACGTCGGAATCGGTCTCCGAGGGTCACCCGGACAAGGTCGCCGATCAAATATCGGATGCGGTGCTCGATGCCATTCTTACCGCCGATCCGCGCGGCCGCGTGGCCTGCGAGACCCTGGTCAAAACCGGAGTGGTGATCGTCGCGGGCGAAGTCACCACGAGCGCCTGGGTCGATGTGGAAGCCCTCGTGCGCAAGACCGTGCTCGACATCGGCTACGACACATCCGACATGGGTTTCGACGGCGCGAGCTGCGGCGTGCTCAACATCATCGGCAAGCAAAGTCCTGACATCGCGCAAGGAGTGGATCGCAAGGATGAACGCAAGCAGGGCGCCGGGGATCAGGGCCTGATGTTCGGCTACGCAACCAACGAGACCGATGTGCTGATGCCGGCGCCGATCACGCTCGCCCATCGGTTGGTGAAGCGCCAAGCGCAGGTGCGCAAGAGCGGCAAGCTTCCCTGGCTGCGTCCTGACGCGAAGAGCCAGGTGACCCTGCGCTACGAAAACGACAAGCCGGTTGGCCTCGAGGCCGTGGTGCTCTCGACCCAGCATTCGGACGACATCGGCACGCGCCAATTGCGCGAAGCGGTCATGGAGGAAATTTTGAAGCCGGTGCTGCCCGCCAAATGGATCGACAAGCGCACCAAGTATCACATCAATCCCACCGGTCGGTTCGTCATCGGCGGCCCGGTCGGCGATTGCGGACTCACCGGGCGCAAGATCATTGTCGACACCTACGGCGGCTTTGCGCGCCATGGCGGCGGCGCCTTCTCCGGCAAGGACCCCTCCAAGGTGGATCGCTCGGCGGCCTATGCCGCGCGCTATGTCGCCAAGAACATCGTTGCGGCGGGACTGGCCGAGCGCTGCGAAGTACAGGTGTCCTACGCCATCGGCGTCGCGGAACCGACCTCGATCATGGTCGAGACTTTCGGCACCGGCAAATTGACCGATACGCGCTTGACGCAGATCGTGCGCGCGCATTTCGATCTCACCCCTTTCGGCTTGCGCGAGATGTTGGATCTGGCGCGGCCGATCTATCAGAAAACCGCCTCTTACGGCCACTTCGGCCGCAAGGAAGAGGAGTTCACGTGGGAGCGTACCGACAAGGCCAACGCTCTCGCCGCCGAACTCAAGACGTCGCGCGTGGCTTGAGCCCGCGACACAGTCCGACGCCATCAAGGAGCCATCGATGAACGCAGCAATGAAAGTTAAATCCGATTATCTCGTCAAGGATCTGGGCCTCGCCGAATGGGGGCGCAAGGAAATCAAGATCGCCGAGACCGAGATGCCGGGTCTTATGGCCATTCGCCGGGAATATGCGGCCGAGCAGCCGCTGCGCGGCGCGAGAATCGCCGGCTCATTGCACATGACGATCCAGACCGCGGTGCTGATCGAGACCTTGAACGCCTTGGGCGCGCAGGTGCGCTGGGCCTCGTGCAACATTTATTCAACCCAGGATCATGCCGCGGCGGCGATCGCGGCGGGCGGTACGCCGGTCTTCGCCGTCAAGGGCGAGACCTTGGGGGAGTACTGGGACTATACGCATCGCATCTTCGAGTGGGCGGACGGCGGGCATGCGAACATGATTTTGGACGACGGCGGCGATGCGACGCTGCTCCTGCACCTGGGGGCCAGGGCGGAAAAGGATGCATCGCTCATCGGCGCACCCGCCAACGAAGAGGAGCAGTGCCTGTTCGCCGCGATCAAGGCCAAACTCAAGGTCGACCCCAGCTGGTACTCAACCCGGCTCGCCAAGATCAAGGGCGTGACCGAGGAGACCACCACCGGCGTCAAGCGCCTGTATCACATGGCGAAGGAAGGCGGGTTGGCGTTCCCGGCGTTCAACGTGAACGATTCGGTCACCAAATCCAAGTTCGATAATCTGTACGGCTGCCGCGAATCGCTGGTGGACGCCATCAAACGCGCCACCGACGTGATGATCGCGGGCAAGGTGGCCGTGGTCGCCGGTTATGGCGATGTCGGCAAGGGGTCCGCGCAGGCTTTGCGGGCGCTGTCGGCGCAAGTGTGGGTCACCGAGATCGACCCGATCTGCGCGCTGCAGGCCGCGATGGAGGGCTATCGCGTCGTCACCATGGATTATGCGTCGGACAAGGCGGATATCTTCGTCTCCGCCACCGGCAATTTTCACGTCATCACGCACGAACACATGAAGCGCATGAAGGATCAGGCGATCGTGTGCAACATCGGGCATTTTGACAATGAAATCGAGGTTGCGGCGCTCCGGCAATATGCCTGGGACAACATCAAGCCGCAGGTCGATCACGTCATTTTCCCCGACGGCAAGCGGATCATTTTGCTTGCCGAAGGCCGGCTGGTGAATTTGGGCTGCGGCACCGGGCATCCCTCCTATGTCATGAGCTCCTCGTTCGCCAATCAGGTGCTGGCGCAGATCGAGCTGTTCACGCAAACGGCGAAGTACCCGGTGGGTGTGTACGTGCTGCCAAAGCATCTGGATGAAAAGGTCGCGCGCCTGCAGCTCTCCAAGCTCGGCGCGGAGCTCACGGAGCTCACCGACGTGCAGGCGAGGTACATCGGGGTGTCGAAGCAGGGGCCTTACAAGGCGGATCAGTACCGGTATTAGCCGGAAGGGTTCATCACCAACGACGAAGTGGTCTTCGCCCAACCTGGGGACTTGCATCTGCTCGGTGTACGCACGCTCGAAGGCTTCGGTGTGATGGTGGATGCGCTCATTCGGTGACGCTCGTGGCGCGCTCGCGCCGCTGCCTGTCTCATTTGGAATAGGCGCCCGCCGGGCGTGATACGTATACTAATCGGCCTATGACCTCGAGTTCCAAGGTATACCCGGATGCGCCGAGCGCCCTGCGCGGCGTCATCAAGGACGGCATCACCCTGATGTGCGGGGGTTTCGGCCTTTGCGGTATTCCGGAGAAGCTGATCGGCGCGTTGCACGATTCGGGTGTTCGTAATCTCACCGTCGTGTCGAACAACGCCGGCGTCGACGGCGCCGGTCTCGGTCTGCTGCTGAAAAGCCGGCAGATCCGCAAAATGATCTCCTCGTACGTCGGCGAGAACAAGGAATTCGAGCGGCAGTATCTCGCGAAGGAACTGGAGCTCGAATTCAATCCGCAGGGCACTATGGCCGAGCGCATCCGGGCGGGAGGCGCTGGCATCCATGCCTTCTTCACCAAGACCGGTGCGGGGACCTTGGTGGCGGAGGGCAAGGAACAGCGGGTGGTGGACGGGGAGACCTACATCCTTGAGACCGGCCTTACGGCGGACGTCTCGTTGGTCAAAGCTTGGAAAGGAGACACCGAGGGCAATTTGATCTACCGAAAAACCGCCCGCAATTTCAATCCGAACATGGCCACCGCGGGCCGGGTCACGGTCGCGGAAGTCGAGGTGCTGGTGGAAGCGGGGACGCTCGATCCGGACCAGATCCACACCCCCGGCATCTTCGTGACGCGCATCATCGATGGCAGCCCGTATCGCAAAATCATCGAAAAGCGAACGATTCGCAAGCGCGCGGAGGGAACCGATGCCGTGGTCTCGTGAGGATTTGGCCGCGCGCGCCGCGCGCGAGCTCAAAGACGGTTTTTACGTGAACTTGGGGATAGGCATCCCCACGCTGGTCGCGAACTATATCGCGCCGGGCCTCAAAGTGGTGCTGCAATCGGAAAACGGCATGTTGGGCATCGGGCCCTTCCCGTACGAAGGCGAGGAAGATCCGGATTTGATCAACGCCGGCAAGCAAACCGTTACCGAGCTGCCCATGAGCTCGTATTTTTCCTCGGCCGACAGCTTCGCCATGATCCGCGGCGGGCATATCGACATGGCGGTGCTCGGCGCCATGGAGGTTTCCGAATCCGGCGATCTGGCCAATTGGATGGTGCCCGGCAAAATGGTGAAGGGCATGGGCGGCGCCATGGATCTGGTCGCCGGCGTGAAACGCATCGTGGTCGTGATGGAGCATACCTCCAAGGACGGCGAGCCCAAATTCAAGCCGCGCTGCGAATTGCCGCTCACCGGCGTCAACGTGGTCGACCTGCTGATCACCGATCTCGCGGTGTTTTCGCGCCCGACGCGCAAGGATCGATTCAAGCTCATCGAAATCGCGCCGGGCGTGACGGCGGATGAAATTCGGCACAAGACCACCGCCGCCTATCTGGAGTAAGCCCTCAAGTGATCGCGGCTGCCCGCAGTGTCGCCCGCCGCTGCTGCTCGTCGCGCACGTCCGCGTCGGTGAGTCCGGTGTTGGCGGCGATGATCTCCACCAGCCGGTGCGCCGAATCGCGCGGCAGCGGGATTTCGTGGATGCGTTCCCAGATCCGGATGCGCTCCTCGGCGCTTTTAAGCCGCGAGGATTGTTCGGCCAAATCATGGCGGCGGCGCTCGGCGTTTTCGGCTTGCTGATGGATGAGTCGCGCCCGAAAATCCATCATCGGGTCGTCCCCGGTCGGCATCGAGGGGCGTCCCATGCTGGGCGTAGGCTTGTATTGATTCACGAATGCTCCTTGGGCTTCAGGCTCCCAGACTAGCACTCTCCGGGCCTCGAGATGAGCGAGATTTGCCCGATCGCGCGAAAGGCGTGGGCCTTACGTCCGAGGTTCGGCAATTCGCCAACTGATCTTCAAATTGAGCCAAAAATTCCAAGCCGTAACGGCGGCGATGGCCACGGCGTTGGCAACATAGCGGTTCATGCCCAGCAAATTGAACTGCAGGTTGAGCAACGTCGCATTGATCGCCACACCGGCCAGGCAAATCAACTGGAACTTGCCGAGGCGCCGCAGTTTTGCCTTCAGGCCGGGCTGCTGCGAGGACAGATCGCGGAAGGTCCAGGTGTCGTTCCACATGAAATTATTGAGGATCGCCATTTCCGATGCGATCAACTTGCTGC
This sequence comes from uncultured Gammaproteobacteria bacterium, assembly GCA_963758145.1. Taxonomy (GTDB): domain Bacteria; phylum Pseudomonadota; class Gammaproteobacteria; order Steroidobacterales; family Steroidobacteraceae; genus Bog-1198. The sequence continues at coordinate 92,877 of CAVWUK010000004.1, read as the reverse complement.
GCGTGAGACCCCAGGCCAACGTGGTCGGGTCGCTCAGGAGAAACAGCAGCCCCATGTCGATGAAGACGCCCGATAGGCCCACCATGGCAAAGCGGATAAACCGGTTGACCGGCAGACTGGATAAACGCAGGCGCAGCAAATGGCGCAAGTAGTCGAGGTACACCCCTGCGGTTGCCTTGCTGCCACCAAGGGCCCGCTCGCTGAACACATAAGGCACTTCCCCGACCCAGGGAACGTTCCCGCGCGCCAGCACCTCGATCAATATTTTGTAGCCCAACGGGTTGAGCTCCACGCCCTCGATGGCACTGCGTCGAATCATGAAGTAGCCGCTCATGGGATCGGTGACTCGGCCCACCACCCCGGGAAGAATCAGCAAGCCGATGAGTTGTGCGGTCCGCGACACAATGCGGCGGGCCACGCTCCAGTCGCTCACCCCTCCGCCCTCGAGGTGCCGGCTCGCGACGGCAATGTCGGCGCCGCGCTCGATGATCCGATACAGCGCCAAGGCGACATCCGGCGGGTGCTGCAAATCGGCATCGATCACGCACAGCACTTCACCGCGGGCCGCCTGCCAGCCGCGGATCACGGCGGTGGACAGGCCGCGCTCCTGCTCACGGCGCATGACGCGAAGGCGGGGGCGTTCGCCACCGAGTTTTTGCGCCAATTCCCAGGTTCGATCCGGGCTGTTGTCGTCGACCACGATGATTTCGTAGCGATGGCCAAACGACTCGTCCAGCAACTGCGAAAGCTGCGTCACCAGCCGGCCAATGTTCAAGGCCTCGTTGAAGGTCGGCACGATCACCGACAGCAGCAGCGGAGTCTCCGCCGCAGGTTCGAGGGGGGTAACGGTCAGCGCCCCTTGCGGGACAGGAAGTGGGCGGCTCGGAAGCGCGGCCTCATGGGCCGTGGGCCTAACGGTCATGCGGCGCTCTCAAGCGGTAAGGTCACGCAGAATCAGCCAGCGCCGAATGTAATCGGCCTGCTCCCGGGTCTGCGGCACCTTGGGCCAGGATTCCGCGCGCGCGCTTTGCCGCCACAGGCGATTCAGCCGTTTGAGGGCTGATTTGCCGTTCTGCTCTTCTTCCGCCAGAAAGCATCCAATGACCAGTCCGGTCCGGCCAATGCCGGCTCGGCAGTGCACGTAGACGCAACGACCCAATGAGAGCGCGGCTCGAATGTCGGACAAGATCTGCTGCATCTGTCCGGCATTGTCGGGCACCCAGGCATCGAGAATCGCGGATCTTTTGTGGGTGCTGCGAGCCGGCAACAGATGCCGATAGCCAGGTACCTCGTATTCCTCGGTGAGGTCGACAAAATAGTCGATACCCGCCTCTTCAAGCCGGGCAAGCCGTGTACGCGCATCCTCATCGTCGTCGCCCAGCGGATATTCGCCGGCCAGCAAGCGGCCGGGAATGACCCAATAGGTGTTGGGCAGCGGTCGATCCATAACTAGGCTTGATGAGTTGTTCGCATGGCCATCGGCGGATGTTACCAGCGATCCATATTGGGAACGCAGCCAGCCAAATCGCACCAGCTTCGTCAGATGGTTTTGCTTGCGATCTGCCACTCAGGCGTCAGTGGACCGCAACCCCGCCGTAATATCCGGTCAAGCTCGGGCTGGTCAGGCAATTGTCCAATAGGCCGGACGCTTCGATCGTGCAGATCCCTATTCCACCGCCGCTGCCGAAACCGCCGACATACGCATAGCCATTGTTGAAGGCAAATCCGGTCACTGGGGTTTGAACCGATGCGGTGTCGTCGGTGCACGAGGTCCCTATCGTGAGCGAGCACGGGTAATCCACGGTCACCGTGCCGTCGCCGGCAATCGGCAGGATCAGGACTCCGGCCTTCGTGCCGGTGTAAAGATTGCCGCCATAGACCGATGCGCTGCGCGGCGAAGAATTCGGGGTATTGCCGCCGGCGGGGGTGGTGCCGTTCAGCGTCTGCTGGGCACAGGCGGATAAGCTGCCGTCGATGGAGCTTACCGCGCACGTGGATAGGCTTTCGCCATTGATGTCGACGAGGTAGGCCTCGGTGGCGGTGACGGCAATGCCGTCCAGCGTGTTGACGGTGCCGATGGGATTTGCGATGCAGGCACTCAAGCCGCCGGTCGCGCTATCGATGGTGCAGCTGTATGCGTAGCCCGGGCCGTTGGCATCGGCCACATACAGGTAGCCGCCGCTGACGGCGAGCGCGGTCGGTGTAGTGAACGTTTGCGCGCTGGTGCAAGCGCCCAGGGTGCCGTCAGCGTTAACCGGGCACACATCGACATCGGTCGCCACCGCGCCCGGCGTGACGTAAGCCCAATTGCCGCTGAATACGATGCCGGTCGGTGCGCTAAAGCCCGTGGCGGCGTTCGCGCAGGAGGAGAGGCTGCCGTCCACGCCGCTCACGGCGCAGCGCACGACATTGCTCACCGTATCGGTGAGGTACAGGAACCCCGCAATGCTGGCGAACGCGATACTCGCCGTTCCGGTCTTGGCGGTTCCCGAGTCATCGTCGAAGCCATAGGCGAGCATGACGGTGCCGCTGCCATTGGCCGTCGGCGCGTAAGTCAAGGTCAATTGACAGCCGGCGCCCATGCTGGCCGAAGCACATGAGAAACCGGCCGGCCCGCTCCAGCCACCCGGCAATGCACTGAGGCCGCTCGTGATCGTGATGGCCGTTGCCGGATTGCCGTCGTCGGTGGTAAAGGTCAGTGTCACGGGAACAGAACCGCTATTGACCACGGCGCTGATCGGTCCGCTGGGCGATGGCGTCACGATCACGTTGTTGTGCGTGGTCGCGGTGTACGGGATCGTGACCGAACCGGTCTTCGCCGTGCCGGAATTCGCGTGGTAGCCGTAATTCAGTTGCAGCGTGCCGCCGGCGGCGGCGGCGGGATTAAACATCAGGCTGAGCTCGCAGCCATTGCCGGTGCTGACGGAAGCACAGTCGAAAGTGGCCGGGCCGCTCCAGCCGGCCGGCAATGGACTCAATCCCGCGGTGACCGACAGATTCGCGGCCGGCTGGCCGTCGTCGGTTGTGAAGGTGATGTGGACGGCGCTTTGACCGCCCGCTATTACCGCAATCTGACCCGCGGGGGTGCGGGTGGCGACGACGTTGTCGTTGCTGGTGGCCGCGTAGCTGACCGTGGCCGTGCCCGTCTTACCGGTCCCCGCATTATTGACGTAGCTATAGCCCAAGCTCACGCTGCCGCTCCCGGCCGCGGCCGGATGGTAGGTGAGATTGAGCAGGCAGCCGCTGCCGGTGCTGACCGAGGCGCAGGTGAAGCTCGCGGGGCCGGACCAACCCGCGGGTAGGGCGCTCAATCCGGACGTGATCGACAGGTTCGTGGCCGTCGCACCATCGTCGGTGGTGAACGTCACGGCAAACGCAGCGCTGGATCCTACGACTACGCTGACGACACCGGTCGCCGAGGGCGTCGCCACGATGCTGTCGTTCGACGTAACCGGTATGGGCGGATTCCCTGAGGCGGATACGTCGACGCTGCTTCCGCATGCGGCCAACATCGCCAAACCCGCGAGCACCGCGCAATGCTTCAGTTGCTTAAGAGCGCTGATCGGGCCCGTCCCAACGTTGGTGATTGCGAGTTCGATAAAAACCGCCGCTAGTGGACCGCCATCCCGCCGTAACTTCCCGAAAGGCTCGGGCTGGTCGCGCATTTATCGACGATCCCGGAGGCCTCGATGGTGCAGATCCCTATTCCGCCGCCGCTGCCGTATCCGCTGGCGTAGGTGTAGCCATTGTTGAATACGAGTCCTGCGACCGGCGTCTGAACCGGCCCGGAGTCATCGATCACGCACTGCCCCACCACTCCCGACACTGATGCGAGCGGGCACGCGTAATTCGAGACCAAGGTACCGCCAACCGCAACGGAGATCGGCGTGATCATGACGGATGCATGGGTGCCCATGTACACATTGCCACCGTAGACGGTTGCGCTCGTCGGGGTCGAATTGGGGGTATTGCCGCCCCCGGGGGCGCTGCCGTCAAGCGTCTGCTGGGTGCACGCGGACAAGGTGCCGTCCCCATCGTTCGTGCACGTGGTCAGGTTTCCGCCATTGATGTCGACGATGAACGCATTGGCGCCCGTGACGGCTATGCCGTCCGTCGTATTGACCGCGCCGATGTAGCTTGTGTTTGTGTTGCACGCACTCAAGCTGCCGTCGGCATTGATCGTGCAGCCGTACACGTTGCCGCCGCCGCCGGCATCGGAAACAAACAAGTATCCGCCGCTGACGGCGAGCGCGTTCGGCAAACTGGCCGTATAGGCGCTGGTGCAAGCGCCCAGGGAGCCGTCGGCATTGACCGGGCAGACATCGACATCGGTCGCCACAGCGCCCGGTGTGACGTAGGCGTACTTGCCGCTGAATGCGATGCCGGTCGGAGCGGCCAGGCCGCTGGCCACGCTCGTGCATGAGGACAGACTGCCGTCCGTGCCGCTCATCGTACAGCGCATTACGCTGCTCACCGTGTCGGTGATGTAAAGGGCCGCCGGAATGCTGGCGTAGCTGATATTCGCCGTGCCGGTCTTTAAGGTTCCCGAATCATCGAGGTAGCTGTATCCGAGCGAGACGGTGCCGCTGCCGTTGACCGTCGGCGCATAAGCCAACGCCAATTGACAGCCGGTTCCCGTGCTGGCCGACGGACACGAGAACGTGCCCGGGCCGCTCCAATCGCTCGGCAAAGGACTCAGGCCGCTGGTGATCGTGATCGCCGTCGCCGGATTGCCGTCGTCGGTGGTAAAGGTCAGCGTCACAGGAACGGGAGCGCTGTTGACCACGGCACCGACGGTTCCGCTCGGGGATTGGGCCACGGCCAGATTATTGTGCGTGGTCGCGGTGTAAGGAATGCTGACCGAACCGGTATTCGCAGCGCCGGAATTGGCCTTGTAGCTGTAATTCAGCTGCAGGGTGCCGCCTGCGACGTAGGCGGTGGGCGCGTAGGTCAGGCTAAGTTGGCAAGAACTTCCGGCGGTGGTGACCGACGCGCAAGTGAACGTGCCGGGGCCGCTCCAGTAAGACGGCAGTGGGCTCAGACCGCCGGTAATTGCCAGGTTGGTCGCGGGGCTGCCGCCATTGCTGTTGAACGTCACGGTCACGGGCTTGCTGCCGCCGACCACCACGTTGACGGTGCCGCTGGGCGAGGGCGTGCCGATCACGGTGTTGTCGACGGTGGCCAAGTAACTAATGGTCACTATGCCGGTTGCTGCGACGCCCGAATTGTTGGTGTAGCCGAAATTCAAGGTCACGGTGCCGCCGCCGGACAGAGTGGGCAGATAAGTGAGGCTGAGTTCGCAGCCGTTCCCGGTGCTCACCGTCTTGCAGGTGAAGGTTGCCGGGCCGGTCCAACCGGCAGGCAGCGACGTCAGATTCGCCGGCGTGACCGCCAGGTTTGACGCGGGATTGGAATCATCGGTCGTGAAATCCACTTTCACCGTTTGACCGGTACCGCCGATCACCGCGACGATTTGACCGGCGGGCGTGGTGGTCGCGATCACGTGGTTCTGTGTGCTCGCACTATAAGCAATGCTGATCGGTCCCGTCTTGGCCGTTCCTGAATTGTCTTTGTACGCATAGCTCAGCGCAAGCGTGCCGCTGGCGACCGCCGAGGGGGCGTAGGTCAGGTTGAGCACGCAGCCGCTGCCGGTGCTCACCGACGCGCAGGTGAAGCTCTTGGGGCCGCTCCAACCGGCGGGCAGGCCGCTCAAACCTGCCGTGATCGACAAGTTGGTGGCCGTTGCACCGTCGTCGGTCTTGAATGTAATGCCGACAGTCGTATGCCCGCCGACTACCACCGCGATCGGGCTTGCCGGGGAGGGCGTAGCGATTACCGTGTTGTTGCTGGTGGACGCATAGCTCACTGCGGCCGTGCCCGTTTCGCTGGTGCCCGCGTTATTAACATAGCTGTACTTGAAGGTCACGCTGCCGGTGCCGGCAGCCGTCGGCTTGTAAGTGAGAGTGACCATGCAGCCGCTACCGGTGCTCACGGAGGCGCAGGTGAGGCTCGTGGGTCCGGTCCAACCGGCCGGTAAGGTGCTCAGGCCTGAGGTAATAGAGAAATTCGTGGCCGTTCTGCCATCGCTGGTTGTGAAGGTCGCGCTAAACGGTTGGCTTTGTCCTACGGGTACGCTGATGACACCGGTCGGCGAAGGCGTGACCACGATCGTGTTGTTTGTCCCCGTCGGAGGAGTGATTCCACCTCCACCGCCTCCTCCACCGCATGCGGTCAGGATTGCAAGGCTCGCCACGGTGGTCCAGCCGATTAGTGATTTCAGAGTGTTGGTCATGAGTTCGTCCGTAGCGTTCATTAAATTGCTGTAATTTACCGAGCCGAACTGATCTAATCGACTGGACATCAGTATCGGGCCAAGAGCCTAAACCATTTTTCGATGTGCGATAAGTTGCCGCCTACGAGGGGATCGTAAACCTTTGACTCCATCTCAAAATAAAAGGCATATTGTCAAAGAACCTGAATTGCATGCATCTGAACCACCCCGTCTTCTGCGCAGACTTCCGCGAGTGAGTTGCACCCGTCTACTCAGAGCTGCGGTACGGTTGATGCAACAGTGAATCATGCGGGACCGTTCAGTGACCCTAGCTCCCGATATGCTTATAACACCACAATTCTCTTGACTGTTTAAAGTTATGTTCAGGTGAGAAGGTGCGACATGTTTGGATGTGGTGGGTCTTCTCGAATTTTGCAACCATTCGCCTGCACCCGAGGTCCCGCCTATCGTTGAGTGATCCTTCCGGGCGCGCCAATTGCTTTGCCCCAGCTCAGGCGCTCTGCGGTAAGCTACAAAATCCAATTTCCATAGTGGTGAGACCGTGCCAACTGCCGGCTATGTTCCCGGCAACGATCAGCGTATTGCTCGGCACGCGTTTATCGTAGCGGTGAGATATCCAGCCCCCGATAGGAGATGCCTCGGAACCGCGCACAATTCGAGGCGACAATCCGCTGGGCCAGCGCAGCTTGAGCATCGCACTGCCGTTGTTGACGATCGCCAGGTCGGATTGGATTTGCACGCCGCATTCTTCACTGAAATGCCAGTACATCTCCAGGCGATGCGGGCGCTTGCAGAGCAGTGAATCCGATACATAGAGCGTCCGAAGGCGCCTATCGTAAGTCAGCTCGCGTTGTGTATCGACCGGATCACTCAATCGCAGGTAGCCGTCATGCTTGCATGACAAGTGCTCCTTGTCCGAGCTTGTATCGAAGCTCAAAACCCGGGTTTGGCTGTGCTGCGTCCAAAGGAAGTTTCCGCCGGGGACCGATTGATCGGCCCCATCCACGCGCAGTGTGTTGTGCGCGGACGTGCCGCGGAAGTATTCGCGCCAGCGCTTTTGCGTGTGGTATGCAAAAGTGCCGGGATCGATCAAGATTTCATTGCCGCCAACCGAAAGCGTGAAAGACAGCGCATCCGCGTGCCCATGAGCAGCTATCGACAAATACCCCAGGGGTCCGGCATCCGCAACGATGCGGACCTCATCGGGCGTTTCGAAACCATCGCCCAGTATGTAGTACCCGCCCTGCGTGAATGAGCGATGCACGGGGAGGGTGACGCTTTCGGCCCTTATCGATTCGAAACTTTCGCCGGCCGAATCGCCCAGAAGCCAGCGGCTTTTGTCGTCGAAATGCCGCGCTTTGGCCTTGAAATCTGCGCGGGAAAATAGCACCGCGCCGGTCGCCAGCAACGATTGATACACCTGGAAGTCCCGCGACGGCGAGAATCGGACCATGACACCGTCATCGGAGTCTCCGAAGCAGGGGACATTGCCGTTCACATCCATGATGCTGGCAATGAATTCAAGCATCGATTCCAATCGGGTCCAGTACGAGCCGCTGAAGTCGATCGAGTTTGCGCGGCCAACAAGACCCGCCAACAACATCATGTCGGCAACGGAATGGTGATACCAGGTGGCTTGCTCGCGGTCGACCCCGTCGGCGTGGACTTGTTTTAACGCTTCGATTTCCAGTTCGCGTCGAGCTTGGTCGCGCCAATCGGTGCTCGATTCCCAAAGCGGCCAGGTCAATGCGCCTATGAAAAGCCCGGTCAGCTCCCCGAACAGGTGGTTGTTGGCCGACGAATAGCGAGAGAAATGCCCGTGAATAAAATGGCAATGCTGGTAGATCGATCGCAGCCATCGAGATTGGAAGCGGCGGCCGCCGGTTCCCTCGAAGACTACCGACTGGTCGCCCCCGAGGAGATGCCACGCAAATGACCAATTAACCAGCCGCACGGCGTGCTCCAAGCTGCTGGTCCAATTCGGTCCCCGTGGATACGGACATTGATCCAACCAGGAATCAAGTAAAATTCGGCATGCGTGGCAATAACGGGTGTCGCCGGACAAATGCCAGGCCTGCGCGAGCGTTACAAGTTCCAAATGCCGGTTTGGTTCCCATAGGTATTTGATATCTCCCACGAGGCGCTCATCGCGATAGTCCAGCAGCTTGCCGAAAGCAAGCGGCGCCTGCGTTCCCGTTTTGGGATCCTTATTCCAATTCGGCGGAAAGCCGAGTTCCGCGCCCTCGAGCGCGAAAACGTCGAATCGGCCCTGCATGATTCTGTCGGCTGCAATGCAGTAGCGAGACCGGTCAAAATCTTGAGCAATGTGAGTTACCCAAGTGGGAGCGGAGCGATTCGCAGGTTCGGCGGGTCCAGCGAGTCCGAACCCCATCTGCTCCAAGCGAGCTTGAATCGCTTTGCCGATGCGGTAGCTGATTTCCCGGCCATCCATGGACGAGAGGCGCTTGATTGCCCATGTGAGACTCATGCCGAGACGCCATATTCTTTATGCCATATCTCGAGGTTGAGCATGCACCACAGCAGCTTCTCGTGATTTTGCCGCCCCGCGATGTGCTCGTCGAGATAGCGGCGCAGCACTTGCGGCTGATAGTATCCGTTTGTTCTCGAATCGCTTCCGAGCAGATGATCTTTCAGATAATCCTTCATGCTGGTGCGGAACCATTCGTTGACCGGAACCCGGAAGCCGACCTTCGGTCGCTCCAGTATTGGCGCCGGCAACAAGCGAAGCATCGCCTCGCGCAATATTCTCTTTGTGGTTCGTCCGCGCACGCGCCAGTCGTCGCTCAGACCTGATACGAATCCCGCCAGTTCGTGATCCATGAACGGCATCCGTGCCTCAATGGAGGCCGCCATGGTCATACGATCACCGCGCTCCAGCAAATTATCGGGCAGCCAGCTGGTTTGATCGAAATACAAGATCCGCCGCAATGGGGAATTGCCGGGCGCGGTATCAAATTGGATTTCCGGCTTGGGCCTGCTCTCAGGCGCTTGAACTGCCAATAACTGCCTTCGCTCGGAATTGGTAAGGGCACCGAACCAGCGCGGCAGCCGTTCTTTACTGTCGCCCAAGCCCATGTTGACCACGGCGGTTTTGGCGCGCCGGAAGCCGTAGGGCAGAAGCCGAAACATCGGCACGAATAATCCGTTTCTGATCGCCTCGGGAAACCACTGATAGGCCCGGACGTAGCGTTCCAAGACATGTTTGGGATAGCCGCCGAGAAATTCGTCGGATCCCTCACCGGTGAGAACCATTTTTACCGAGCGGGCCGCCTCCACGGAGAGCAGGTAAATCGGAATGTCGGAAGGCTCGGAAACCGGAGCATCACGGGATCTTACCAGCGCCGGAAGATGCTGCATCAGGTCGCGCTGGGAAACAGTCAATTCGTGATGATCGGTCTTGAAGTAGTTCGCGATCGTTCGTGCGTATCCGAGCTCGCTATACGCGGATTCCGTAAATCCCACGGAAAAGGTCTTGACGGGAAGGTTCGAATGTCTCGACATCAAACCGACAACTGCGGAAGAATCGATTCCCCCCGAAAGAAAAGCCCCGAACGGGACATCTGAGATCATCCGAATCCGCACGGACTCCTCGAGGTGCTGTAGAAATTCTTCGGAAGGGTTGGGCGGCGCATGGCCGCCTGAGAACGCTGCGCGATCCGCGGGCCAAAAATAGCGGGCCTCAGTCACTTTTCCCCGCTCGGAAACGAGGTAAGTGCCCGGCATGAGCTTGCGGATACCGGAAAAAAGCGTGGCAGGCGCGGGTACGTACCGGTACGAGAAGTACTCCCAGAGCGCGGCGCGGTCCACGGTTGCCTCGATGCCGGGAAATGTGAGCAGCGCTTTGATTTCCGAGCCGAACAGCAGGAGTCCATCGCGTTCGTAAATGAACAGCGGCTTTTTGCCATAGCGGTCGCGGGCAAGGAATAAACGCTCCCGGTGCGCATCCCAAATGGCGAATGCAAACATGCCGCGGAACCTAGAGACGCATTCCGGACCCCATTCCTCGTAGGCATGAACTATCGTTTCGGTGTCCGATCGGGTGCGGAACAGGTGTCCGCAGGCCATAAGCTCCTCGCGCAACTCCTGAAAGTTATAAATCTCGCCGTTAAAGACGATCTGCACCGACCCGTCTTCGTTGCACATCGGCTGTTGTCCGGTGGCAAGATCGATGATAGCGAGGCGCCTATGCGCAAGCCCGATGCGACAGGCGCCGCCAAGAGCTGCAGCCTCGAAAAACCCTTCGCCATCGGGGCCACGGTGCGCAATCGCGTTGGCCATGCGCCGGAGCGATGCGCCAAGGTCAGCGCGAGTACTCGTCGTCAGATAGCCGGCAATTCCACACATGACCAGGTCAACAGATTGGAATAATGACGCTAAGCATTTTGAAACAGCGTCTCATATGCCGCCAACAAGCGAGGTGCTTCATGATCCCATGACAGGACGTGCTCGACCCGCTCATGGCCGAACCGGCCCATCCGCTCGCGCATTTGTTCGTCCGCGAGCAATTCCAATATCTTTTCCGCCAAGTCCTCGGGATCGTTCCGCTTGGCATATAAAGACGCCTCTTGGGCGGATACTCGTCCTTCAGTCAGGTCGAATTGAACGATGGGTTTTCCAAGAGCCATATACTCCATGATCTTATTCATCGTGGACAGGTCATTCATCGCGTTGGCGACGTCCGGATTTACGCAAACGTCCGCCGTACTCAGCATTTCGAGTAGGATGTCGTCGGGTACTCGGCCGGTGAACGTCACGTAGTCGGCAACCCCGCAGCGCTGCGCCAGTTCACGCATCGCCTGCAGCTCGGTGCCGCCTCCGACCAGACCGAATTGGATATCATGACGTTGGCGGGTGTAAACGATGTGGCGCACCGCGCTCAGCAGCAGATCCACACCTTCCTGGCTACCCATGACGCCGACGTAGCCGACCAGGTATCGCCGGCCTTTTTTCAGTGCTACGTTCGCCGGAACGGCCTTGACGCGACGAAGATCGGGACCGCTGCGCACCACGAAGACTTTTTCCGCGGCCATCTTGCCGCGTTCGATGGCGATTTTTTTGTAGGACTCATTGGTGGCAATCGATATGTCGGCGGCGGCGAAAGTCCAGCGCTCAAAAGCGAGCATCATTCGATAGAAAAAATCCCGGCGCTTGAACTTGGCCTCATACAGTTCGGGATTGACATCGTGATGGTCGAACAAGAATCTCTTGCCGAATAGTTTGTATATGCGCCCCAGGATGAAAATTGTGTCCGGCGGATTGCAGGCGTGAACGACGTCGAAGCCGCGCTGGAATAGCACCTTCAGAGATAAGCAGAATTCTGCAACCAAGGCCCATGAGTATTCCAACGCATAACCTAGCGCACCCGATGCCTCGATGGGCAGTGAATGCCGGTATATGGCGATGCCGTCCAGGTGTTCGAGGCTCTTGTCATGCCCTTTTCCCTTGGGGCATATGATGGAAACGAGATAACCGGCGCTGGTGAGCGTGCGCGCCTCTTGCCATACGCGGCGGTCAAAAGGGCAGGGCAGGTTCTCGACAACGATCAGTACGCGACGCTTACGTGCTTTGGGCTTTACCAGCATAGCCCCTCATACTGCGCGTCTGCCCTGACTGCCGCATCGACCCGGACCAGGTCGATTATTTTTTGCCCGGGGCGTAGTTTTGAGTGAATGTTCGAGAATTCCGGTCCGGCATTGCCAAGTACGACGATTTCCGCATGTTCGAGCACTTGCTCGATGCTGTCGCGCATCAAATTGGCGATGTGCGGGATGTGGTTGAGGATGTAATCGCGGTTCGCGCCCGTCAAACGAGCAAGTTGCACGTTCTTATCGTAAACCAGCAGATCGTAGCCCTTGCCAATCAGCCGTTCGATCAGCTCCACGATCGGACTCTCCCGTAAATCATCGGTGCCGGCTTTGAAGCTGAAGCCGAGCACGCCGATGCGGCGTTTACCCTGGCTTAGCACAAGATCAAGTCCGCGGCGTACGTGAGCATCATTGCTGGGCAGAATGGAGTTCAAAATCGGAGCTTCGACATCCAGGGTCTTGGCGCGGTAGCGCAAAGCACGAACATCCTTCGGCAGACACGATCCGCCAAAGGCGAATCCCGGCTTCAAATAGTACGGGGAGATATTCAATTTCGTGTCCTGGCAAAAAATGTCCATCACCTCAAAACTATCGATGCCGAGCGGCTTGCAAATCGAGCCGATCTCATTGGCGAATCCTACTTTAAGGGCATGCCAGGTGTTATCGACATACTTGACCATCTCGGCGGTCTCCAAAGTCGTCCGAATGACCGGGGCGGTCAGGCCCGCATACAAGGCCAGTAACGCGTCACCGGCGCGCCGGTCGAATTCTCCTATCACCGTTTTTGGCGGATGGTAAAAGTCTTTGACGGCCGTGCCTTCCCGCAAAAACTCCGGATTGAAGCATATGCCAAAATCGGTCCCCACTCTTTTACCGGACGCGCGCTCGAGCTCCGGAATAACGACTTCGCGCACGGTGCCGGGAAGCACCGTGCTTCGAATGATGACGATGTGGTAGCGTTCGAGCGCTCGCAGCCCGGCGCCAATATCTCTGGCGACATTGCGGACATGGGCCAGGTTGAGACTTCCATTGCTTTCACTGGGCGTGCCGACGCAAACCAGGGAAAGCTCGGTCGACTGAATCGCAGCGGCAGCATCGGTGGTAGCGCGGAGCCTGCCTTCCGAATGGGCGGATCGGATCATCGCATCGATGCTCATCTCGATAATCGGCGATTTACCGGAGTTCATCAGGTCGACTTTCGACGCGTTCTTATCGACGCCGACGACCTCATGGCCGTCGGTTGCCAAACACGCAGCGGAAACTGCGCCGACGTAACCCAACCCAAAAACGCTTATACGCATTGAATGCTCCGCAGAATTATCCGGGTAGATTGCCGCAACGCGCCGTCGAGATCCGTGATTCAATCGAAACGGTTCCAATGGTCGCCTGCATAAAATCCACCCGAGCCGGTGGTTGGGGGCACGGTGCGCGCAAGCGCGAGGGTAGATCGCTAGACATAATTACCTGTAAAGACCCAAGCGAATGCCGTCCTGCTCACGTTTGGTCGCACAGGATAATGAGTGTTCATGAAGACGACGCGTTGCTTTTGTATGGAGTGCCTATTTGCGTGGGGCAATGAGACAATAACCTACCATCTCCAATAGGCCAACTCCAAAATCATCCCCAATATCGCTAATTTTAGCAAAGTCATGCTTCACCGCGACGCATTTCTCGGCTTGATTCAATTCTTGGTTTTGAGCGCACGAATTGAAGGATGTCATGGCTTCGAATAGGCGTTGAGAATTCCAATCCAAGTTTCAACCGAGGATCGACTTGGATGGGCATTATCGAAGTACAGGGGACGCCCTGACACACTTACCTTGCAGCCTTCATTCGAACAGAGCGCTTTGGCGGGCGAAAACCGCGCGGTGATCAATGATGCGTTTTGTCGTTCTGCGGCAAAGAGGAATGCGAATTGCTGCTCGTACTCGGCAGTCGTAAATGAGATGTCGAGAGGTTGCTTGCGAAGGACAGCCATTGCCATGGCCTGAGGAACGGATCTCTTGGCCCCTGGAACCGGTTCCCAGATGTAGACTTTGCGGCCCATTCCTTTGAGCGTTTCGAGGGTGGATGCAAATGACTTGTAGAACAGCGCTTTTGACGCTTCCCCCGATAGGACCTTATCGGGAGCATTGGATAGCTGTCCGTCCACTGCCTCCAACCATGTCGAAACGAGTACAACGTTGGTGATGGATGGATGGGCCGCAAGGTAATTGTGCACACTTTGATTGAATCCATAACATTTTCCTTCATCTCCCGCCATATGGACGCCAAACAGTGGGAGGCACGCGGGCGAAAAGGCCAATTGACCGCTCTCTCCGCGTCGCGACAGCCACTGATCGAACGCATCATGGGTAGCCCAGGCGTGCGAATCACCGAAGACGATCCATGTCTCTGCGACAGGCGCCCCAATTCGACAGGGAACCAAAAGCTTGCTGAAACGTGGCGTCCATTGGCATTCACTCAGCGGGGGGACTCTGTCTTCGGCAAAGTTGGCCAGGTCAATCACGGTTTTCGGAAAGCGAGCGGGCAGTCCGCGCGTTGCCAAGAATATTCCACTGATGAGCACCACCATAATTGAGCTTGCCAGATAGCCGGACAGCAGGGTGCGTGGCATTCGAAAGCGGATCTTCATACGGACGGGCGTCTCGACCAAGTGGTAGATCAGTGCTGCAAGTGCCAAGGACAGCGCCAACATAGCCCAGCGCCACGCGGGCCTATTGGCGCTCTCGTTCAGCAGTCGGTCCGCAAATATATGCACCGGCCAGTGCACTAGATACACAGGATAGGAAATGGCGCCTAGATAACGCATGGGTGGCGCCGACAGCAAGCTTGCGGTGGTGTTCGGCCAACTCCCGGAAATCAGCAATGCAAACGCGGCCAACGTAGGATACAGGGCAAAATATCCCGGGAACGGTGTGGCTGTGGAGTAGGAAACGACTCCTGCGGCGAGCAGGCCCAATCCCAGGGCGGCGAGAAACTCTGCCCGCCAGCGCGTCATCTGCATTCCGCCTCGCGCAATTAATCTTGCGGCCAGCGCCCCGATGAGCAGTTCCCATGCGCGCGTGGGCAGCAGGTAGAAAGTGGCTCCCGGCCAAACATGAACCTGCCACACGTTCAAGGCGAAAGACAATACGGCAATTAGCAGTAGAAACCCATCAAGATAACGGCGGCTAAAACGATAAACAGCGATTAACAGCAAGGGGAAAAATAGATAAAACTGTTCCTCCACCGCCAATGACCATGTGTGCAGCAGGAATGCGCTATGTGCCGAATACCCGAAATAATCGTAAGTGCGCCAGAAGTAAACGTTTGCTACGTAAAGTTGGGTCACCAGAATTTGGCGTCCCAGTTCCATCAAGTCGGCGGGCAGCAAGAGAACTACTCCCACCGCAATCGTCAACACTTGCATGCAAAGCAGTGCAGGAGCAAGGCGGCGCACACGTTTCAAGTAGAAGTCGCGAAGGCTAAAATTACGTGCATCGAGATCGCGGACGATAATTCCGGTGATCAGGAACCCCGATATGACGTAGAAGACGTCGACCCCGATGAACCCGGCGCGCGAGAATGGCAGCAGATCGAAATGGAAAAGCAATACCAGGCCTACGGCCACTGCCCGAATACCGTCGATGTCTTGGCGGTATGCTGGAGTTTGATTACTCATCTATATTTGTATGACCGATTGCACTTTTCGCGCCGCTAGACTGCGCGAGCTTTGGGCGGTATTCCCTTTGCCCCAAATATCGATCGTTTCATGATCCCAGTCTCGTTGATTCGAGCAAAAATGGCTCGGTAAACTCATCCCGCCGTTTGCGAAGCGTATTCGTATCGCCGGTGCAGCGCATGCGGGTATTCGCGTTACCGGATCGTAAGGCTGACACGGGAGTCTATTTAGTCCGCGAAGTTTCGCTTGGTAGGAGGTGCCGGATTTGTCTCATGTTTGGGCAAAATCGTCTATGGATTGGCGCCACATTCGAAAAATATAGCGTTGTGGGCTGAAATCCGGCGACAAACCGCGTCACGCTCACGGCATATGCGGCCAATGAAAGCACCTTTTCCGCCACTGTAAGTTCGCCATTCGCGGCGATAGCCGCCTCACAACGCTGTCGAGCCCGGCAATAGATGATCGGCCTCTCGGCTGAATCCCAATACCTGCTCGTAAAGCCTGGCGAAGTCACCGGCCAATCGTGCCACCGTATAGCATTCGTCGATTCGCCGCCGACCCGCCACTCGCATGGTTTCGAGCTCACCTCGATGAGCATCGAGCCATTGGATTGCATCCGCCACGGCTCCAGAATCGTGCGGCGAAACGAACAAGCCGTGAACCTTGTCGGTCAACACATCGGGAATCGCACCGACAGGCGTCGTCACCGGGACCGCGCCGGCCGCCATACTTTCCAGAATCGCATAGGGGAGTCCCTCCCGGAGGGTTGGAAACGCAAAGACATCCGATTGTAGCCACAACAGATTCTTTGCTTCACCGAATACTGCACCGACGAAATTGACCCGATCCCCAAGACCTTTCGCGCTGACGAGTTCGCGCAGCGCTTGCTCCAGGGGGCCCGATCCGGCGATCGACAGTATTATTTTTACGTCGCGATTGCGCAAGATGCCTACCGCCTCGACGATATCCGGAATTCCTTTGCCGTCGGCGAGGCGGCCGATGTAAACGACGCGCAGCGGATCGCCTTGTGAACGAATGGGCCGCTCTTGGCGCAAGGCTTCCGCGTCAACCGCGTTGGCAATCACGGTGAGCCGCGCGCGCGGCACAAACCGCCGGTACGCCGACAATTCGCAGCTCGCCAACAAGACGACGACGTCGGGCTGACGGAGAATCCATCTCAGCAGGTTGCTAAGCAATCGGCTTCCACCGAAGAAATCCTCCGGAAGCGCACCCCCGTGCACCTGGAAAACAACCTTCCTTCGGAGTATTTTCGCCGTCAGCAAATAAACGACGTCACGCCAATAACCTTTCTGCACGAGGGAGGTGTTTATGTGAACGATCGAAGACCGACATTTAAGGAGATGCAAGGCCAGTAAAAACGGGCTGATAAGTATCCGTACACCCTTGCCCATGAAACCCTCGTTGCGCCCTTCGCTGCCAATCTGGAAATGTTCCAAATCGAATTTCGCACCAAGATCCGAATGAATTAATTGAAGAAGATGCGTCGACACCCCACTTACCGCCGCCAATGATGGTCCGAGAAGCGTAACCTTCGCGACTGGACGATCATCCTTGCGTGCGGGATTAAGATCAGAACGCGTCGGGTCGTTATAATCCGGATACCGGGCTGCCAAGCTAACTTTCCTTTCGCAGCGCCGGCGTCGAATCGGTGATTAACTCGATGCCGGCCAACTTCCGGATGGCTTTGAGTACTGCCCACGCACTCTTTTTGAGCATTGCATGCCGATTCAGATCCATCTTCGAAAGAAAACGGACCTGATTGCGTCCGTTATGAAACTCTTGATTTGCCTGCGACCATCGGTGGGCTCCTCGACAAACACATCTTCCTGGAGGCTGCTGCAGCACCAGACTCATATGCTCAGTACTCCTTTGAAAAGCGCGGCACGCATTGTGCCACCAAACGGAAGCGTCAGATATGATCCAGTGTAGTTGGATTCCAAGTGGGCGAATTGGAACATAATCGCGCCAATATTTGAATGAGCATGGGCGGAGAGCCCATATTGGCCGGAGTCAGAGGGCGCGTTTCAGAGCGCCGCCGAAGCAGATTCGGACGGCAGCGGGCCCGGCCCCCGAGCGCTGCGTCGGGGTTGGGTTCTTGCGTTTAGCCCGACAATCGAGGGCTAGTGAACGGATATAGATGCCGGCGCATTCGGCACGGGGACGGGCAATGGCTGCAGACGCAACAGAATGATGCCGTCGCGATCGTTTAGCGTCACGGTATTCGTCACTTGCCCGTTATTTGTGACCGGGTCCTGTGTGCCCGAAATTCGCCTGTAATTTGTCTCCAGCTGAACCGTCTGAGACCCATTGCCCTTCGGGTTTACGAGTGCGATACCATTTTGGAAATCACGCCGGTACACGCCCTTCTGCCAAGCGGACCTGGCGGGCGGCGACGTCTCAAGTCCCAACTTTACATTATACTCGTCGAACCAAATGACGCCCGAGTAGTTGCTATTGATGTTCGTAAACTCGAAATAGCCCTCGTCCAACAGACATGATGCGAGCCCGTATCGAAGGGTCTGATAATCGGTTGGCAATCCCTGTGCGCTAAAGATGAGCAATTGCGGCGCAGCAATTGCGGCCATTACCTGCCGGTACGAGGCCATCATTGCAGACCAACCACCCCAGGTTTCAGTCGCCCATGAGGGGCCGATCAATCCTTCAATTATTCCGCCATTGAGCATGCCGGAATAAGCGGTGAGATTGGCTCCGGCCTGACCCCACTCGCTCACGTTGCCAATCATGTACCGTCCAGGCATCAGCTGTTTCAGCGTACTGAAATAGTGGACGTAACCCTGTTGGTACCATTGCTGTACGGTTGGATTCGTAGGCGAATCGGTCACGCCGTCCAAATTCCAGTCTCCGTAGACGCTTGGATGAACAAAGACGTTATCCGTGAATAATCCATCAACCGCTGGATTGGGTGTAATGTAATTCTGCACCGCAAATTTCGCGTACCAATCGACCCAGTGATTTCCATTCGAGTCGGTGGGGCCAAACAACGTCGTATTGACCGTGGTAGCCCCAGGGAAAGTGGAAGGAACCGGTGTCCCGGACGTACCGTTGGGATATAACCACCAGTTCATTGAGTTGATTTTGCTCACAATGGCCGAATTGGTTGGATAACTCGCCACCATGCTCTCGACTATCGAGTACAAAAACACTTTTGCAGCCGGGTTGATTTTCTTGATTGCCGTCACGCTTTGATTCATGGTCATGCTGCGACCAGAATCCCAGCCAGGGTACACCATCAAAAACATTAGATTGAAACGACTCAAACTCGCTTGGTAAGTCGGATCATCGAAATTCATCGGCTCCGACACATTCACGCTTGCCAATCGCGGAAACGGATCTGGCGTGAATGCTCGAACCGATATCGATGCCATGATTCCGACAACAAGAATGATCGCATTTAATCTTCGCACCGTACTTGCCTCCTCAAAAATGATGGCGATCGCCCCGGGGAACATATCTCTCCATGTCCTCAGATATCGGACGCCCTCAATAGAGCTTACCGCTCGTCATTGCTTGACCGCAGTCGAATTAGACAACAGATCCGGCGCTATCGCATCTGTCTCATTAAGCGGACAGTCCCCGCGTCTGCCTCAATAAACTCGGCAATCACGGGTGTAAGCGCGGGATTTTGTGACCGATGTCGCATAGTTATCACAAAATTCTTGCCAAAATGTGAATGCGGCCCTTGGCGGCGCCGAAGGCGAAACTGCGGAATCACCCTGCAACGCGGGTACGGTAAGCCCGCATCGAAGGGATCGATATTTGGGAGAGATGAGGCCCTATGCAGGAGGCGATTTCGCGCGCCCCAAGACTTCCCGATAAACCGCCGCACTTTGCTGCGCGACCGAATCCGGGTGAAATCGCTCCTGACCAAGCCGCGCCGCGCGAACTTCCATTGCGTGCCTCAATCGATCATCCCTCAACAAAAACAATGTCGCTTCCGCGCAAGCCTTGGTGTCGGAAAATGGGAACAACAGTCCCGTCTCGCCTTCCTTCACCATGAAGGGGACGCCGCCCACGGCCGACGCCACCGTCGGCAAACCGCAGGCCATTGCCTGCGCAATCACCTGGGGCGCTGTCTCTTCGCGCGAGGCGAGCAGCAGGAGCTGCGCGCGGGCATATTCGTCCTGCAACTGTGCCTGCGAAACGGGACCGAGGAAAATCACCCGCTGCTGTAGACCCGCGGATTCCACCGCCTGGCGGATCAACTCCACGCTTCCGGGATCGTTGAGCGGACCGGCAATGCGCAATTGCAGGGATTCTCGCCAAGTCGAATTCGACGCAGTCCCGTATTCCGGCGAGCCCTGAACGATAGCCAGCGCCGCGACCAGGTCATGTATCCGCTTGCGTGGGACCACGGTGCCAACGAACAGGAGGCGCCCCGGTTCTGGAGCGCGCTGAATATTGAAGAACAACGGGTCGATCGGGTTCTCGATGAAATGCGTACGGGCCGTGAGCATCTCTCCGTAAACGTTCGTCAAATATTTGGAGATGATTATCATGTCGCTCGCGTTTCGGAAGACTTTCCTTTCCATCGAATTGATATTCGTCATCTTTAACGAACCCACGATGTCCCAACGATGCCGCTTGAGCAAACGGGATTCGATGAAGCCGACTCCGTGCGGCGTGATGACCGTCGGAAATCCGGCGCGCAACGCCGCCAGCGAATGCATTTCCTGGCCTTCGCCGTGTACGACGTCCGGTTCAATTGACCGAATCACCGAGGTCAAAGCCGGCACTTCATGAAAATTCAGCGTTACCAAACGCGGAAGCTTGAAGCGGCGCACGTAGTGTATGTGCAGATCCCCGACCTGCCGGTAATCGGTTGTGGCTTCTCTCATCGCAGCCACGACATGGCACTCGATGTCGGTTCGACGTGCCAGAGCATGTGCCAATGCGAACGTGACGGACTGTACGCCGCCCTCCTGGATCGCGTCTTCGCTGATCGGATATTCACCGACGAGAGCCACGCGGAGTCGGACGGAGCGCCGCATGGACTTCACTGCCGATGATATGCTCACGCCGGGCGCCCGACATCTTCGGGTTTGTAACGCACGATTGAAGCACGCGCCGGAAATATGGAATTTGTCGCGTCTGTTTGAATCATCGTCAGGCCTCGTCCGGTGGGGATTGTAGTCGCGGACACATAAGTTCTACGTTTTACTGAGAAATGCATGACGCGTCGACGCCTTTAACGGGAAACTTGCCGATAGAGTTCGTCGTATTGCGCGCCGAGCACGGACCACGTGAAATTCTCAAGGATCCGTTGCGCGGCGGCCGCCCCCATGCTCCTGCGCATTTCGCTATCGATAACCAGGTGATCCATTGCGGCGGCGAACATTTCGATGTGTTCCGCGGGATTTCGCCCGAGCACTTTGATGCCGGTCACACCATTTACGACCAGGTCGCGAGGTCCGCCCCAATCGGTAACCACGACGGGCTTCCACGCGGCCATCGCTTCGAGATTGACGTGCCCGAACGCCTCGCGTAGCGCCGGAAACGCGCAGAAAAGCGATCGGCTCATCAATTCCGCATTCCGTGTTCGGGTGACGCGCCCCAGGAGTTGCACTCTGTTCTTGAGACCGAGCCGGTCGATCAACGCCAGCAGTTCCGGCCGCTTTGGCCCATCGCCGGTGATCAGGAGCTTGACATCCGTGGACTTCATCAGCGCGAACGCTTTTATGATCACATCCATGGCTTTGTATAGGATGAGTCGGCCGCTGGAAAATATATAAGGTTCCTCGGGGGGCGGCGCGGCGAGCACGGCGCTTCGGGGGATTCCTTCCGGGATGATGCTCGTCTTTACTCGGTACGCATCGGGAATCAACGCTGCCGCTGCGGAGGTTGTAACGATGATCCGGTCCGCGCTGATCATTGTGAGACGCATGGTGGGATCGAGAAGAAGTCGCGGCCGATCCAGCCGCCGTAGCGCGTTGACCCAATTTGAGGGCCGACCATAGCGCTCAAAGCCCGGTGGGAACGGAATACTGCCACCAACCGGACCCCAGATGAACGGTCGGCCAAGGAGCCCCATAAAACTCGGAACCCGCATCACGATCGGCGAGACGTGATGCACGATATCGAACATTCGACGCAGTCTTCGCGCCGCGATCAATGTCCGCACCGAGTACTCCAGGTAGTTTCCGAGGGAGAAATACGGTACGTCGGCGTTGGTTTTGCACTGGATTCGCACGAGCCCTTGGGTAAATCGCATCCGCGGCAACGCGGCGGAAAACACGGTCATCCTCCATCCCTTCTGCCGCAGCGAGGACACTATTTGCGACGCGGTCCAGCCCTCCGAAACCCCGTCGGGTTGATAGACGTACGCCGATGCCAGAACGCGTCCCATACGCGGCCGCTTGATCTCCGTGCTGCTCACCGCAATTCCCCGCGCCCCGTCAGTCGCCCGATTACCTCCAGATAAGGTGCTATGCATTTGGCATCACTGAATTCGCGCTGCATATAGGCCAGACAACGGGCGCTGGCCGAGCACCATCGTTCCCGATCCGAAACCAGAGTCCGTACGGCCTCGCGCATTTCTCGGATGTCCTTGACCGTGACGCCTAACCCTTCGCGCTCGATGATTCGGTCCGGATCGAAAAATGCGACCACCGGCGTACCGCGCGCCCAGGCCTGCAAATAGGAGTTTGGAAACCCCTCGATGTCCGACGTGTTCACGAACACTCGTGCGGCGCCGAAGTAATCATTGACATCGTGATACGGAATTTGTCCATGGAACGTCACGTTATCGCGAGTTGCCGCTTGCGCCTTGATCGCCTCGTACAGATCGGTCGATCCGACGATGGGTCCACCAATCATGTGCATCATCGTGTCCGGCAACTCGCCCGCCAGCTCGAGTAGCGTGTCCGGCCGCTTTAGCGAGCGAATATTGCTGACCCACAGGACCGGAATCGATCGCTGATCGAAATCCATAACCGTCCGCGGATGATCCACCAGCATAGGCACGACCGAGCTGTTCAAATGATAATTTCGCTGCATCGCGGCCCTTTGATGCTCGCTTTGGGCCAAAATCGCATCCACGCGGCGCAACCCAAATTCGTACAACAATCTATCGCGTCGATAATTCTGCTCGATCAGAAGCCTTGCCGGCTCGCAATCCGAGTCGCTGGCAATGCGGAAAATCGACTTGCGGCGATTCCATTTTGCAAACATCGCCGCCAATCCGACCCGAAAGCCGGCGCAACTGACATAGTACACATCGGCATCGGCCCGATTCATCGCGGACCATATCCCTGTCCACCGAGGGTGGAAAAACCTAAGCCCCGGGAAACCTGCAGTCGAGGTATACGTTTTGTACGTCGTCACGCCGTCCCAGGAGTCGCCGTCCTTCTGCCCATAATCGAGCACGACCATCGAGGTGTCGAATCCGCGCGCACTCAGCGCCCGGGCGAGCAGGGTGTGCTGCACCTCCTCGCCGCCGATTCCGTGCTGATTATATTCGCGCGCGAGTACCGGTAGGTTGAAAAGTCCGATGAAGCATATCCGCGTATTCATTGAACCCTCGACGCCGCCCGCCACGGCATCGGTACCGGAACGCACCCCGGAGTCCTTAGGGGCCGATTTCCGCCTTTCTGTAATGGCGCTTTATCAATCGTGCATTTTTCGACCCGCGCAGGGCAAAGTCGGCCGGCGGCAGCGTTCAGATCCAGCCTGGGCGCGCCCACGTCAGGCTTTTAGCAAGCCGGGATATTCAGCGAAAATCTTACGTGCGGTCTGTTCATTGAACGAGTCTGCGCTTCGCCCAATAGTCCGCCGCAATCGAGAAGTGTCCGGGCACAAAAAGGGCCGGTCATTGGGGCGTTGGCGCTCGGCCACGGATTTTACCTCGACCTTGAAGGGCAAGACGGAGGTTAGAATTCTCAGCGCTTCGCGCACCTCGACGGCCCGCCCCGAACCAAAATTCAAAATT
Organism: uncultured Gammaproteobacteria bacterium; assembly: GCA_963758145.1. Lineage (GTDB taxonomy): Bacteria > Pseudomonadota > Gammaproteobacteria > Steroidobacterales > Steroidobacteraceae > Bog-1198. The sequence continues at coordinate 69,349 of CAVWUK010000004.1, read as the reverse complement.
TCAAGCCCATCGATTTTCGCGGTGGCGTCAATAATCGCAGTGGCCATTGAATCGACGTCCACATAGTCGCGCAGCGGCCATAAATTCCCGACCTCCACCAACTGCTTTCCCTCGAGCGCAATCTGCTTGGTGACTTCGGCGAGCAAATGCGGATTGGTCTCGCGCGGCCCGGCGGCGTTGAACAGGCGTCCGATCAGCAAGGAGCGGAAACAGGTTTTCGACTCAAAAATGCGGATGCACATTTGCTCCGCCATCATCTTCGTGTGACCGTAGATGTAAACCGGACTTACTTGATCTATCTCGCGGTGCGGCACAAAATTCGGCGGATAGACGTCCCCAGAGGAAGCCATAAAAAAATCCCTTGCACCATGCTGCCGCGCATATTCCAACACGTTGAGTGTTCCATACACGTTCAATTGGTATGCGGCGTACGCATTGTCCTCGCATAAGGGGATGAAATGATGAGCCGCCAAATGGATCACGGTATGAGGCCTGGTGGCGCCTATCACGCGGTCGCAAGCAGCAGGATCGCGAATGTCCTCGATCAACAGGGTCGGTTTGCGCGCAGCGCCGACCCATCGATCCTTGCCGACGCTGAGGTTGTCCATTACGACAACATCCTCGCCGCGCTCCAACAGGCAATTTACGACGGCCGACCCGATGAATCCGCAACCGCCAGTCACCAGAAATTTCCCCATCGGCAACACTCCCGCTCCACTCAGGACATCGTACTCAATATAGCATTCCGTGCACTCGATCGCGTGATCTAGGCACCAGTTTGTGAATCGACGGCAAAAGCGGCGGTCTCGTATGATGGGCCTCACGCTTTGTGCAGACCCCTCAGCCGATAATGCCGTGCTAAAATTTTATTCGACAACGCCCACGCCAACCCGAATTAAGGTGAGAACAATGCGCACGCGATTAATTCCGGCTGCCGAGCAGGCGCTGGCCGGTTTTGCCGCGCTGTTCGAGGTTACTTCAGGGGTCGAGCGCCGCCCACCGTGGGAAAAATTTGCCGTATTCGCAATATTGTTGGGGGCGGCGTGGGTGCGATTTTGGGGTTTGGGCGGTTGGGGACTCGAGGGTGATGAGGACACGATGGCCTTGCCGGCGGTCCACATTCTGCGGCACGGGACGTCCTATCTGCCGAGCGGCATGTTTTATGCGCGGGGCATCGCGCAGTTATACATGATGGCCGCTTCGATGAAGGCGTTTGGAGTATCCGAGTGGGCGATGCGCGTCCCTTCCGTGCTTTGCGGATTGCTGCTTGTCGTGCTTGCGCATTTTTACGGAAAACGATTCCTCGCCCCTGTCTGGAATATTGCATTTGTGACCGCGGTGGCGTTTCTTCCGGCATTTATCGCCGATTCGCAGGAAGCGCGCATGTATATTTTCCTCCTCGCGTGTTTGACCGCTTACACGGTTTTGGTGTTCAAGTGGGAACGGACCGATCGCACCGGAGCGCTCATCGCCGCGGTGGCGGTGATGATCATCGGGATTCAATTTCATGCATTGGCCGTGTTTGGCGCATTCATCGTGTTCTTTCCCGGTCTGCTGCATGCGGATCGGCGCAAGCTTGGCGCGGGCGCGGTGGCGTTCGTGGTCATAGTGCTCGGCTACGCGCTGATCAGCCATTGGGTTTCGAGCTTCTATCCACCACGTCCGCAGGCGCTCGGTCTGGGAAAAATCATCTCCGAACGGAGCTGGGGATTCGACAAACTTCCAATGCCGGTTCCAATTCTCACCATTGCCGCGACTGGTGCAGCGGCGATCGCGGTGTATGTGGCGAGAGGCATCCCGACCCGATGGATCGCGGTGCTGTCCGGCGCCCTGTTGTTTGCCGGTCTCGGCTGCCAACTGGCCCTGTTTTATCACATAGGCAGCATGCTGCTTGTTGCGGGCGTGATCCTCGCTTACAGGCATGGAAAAGACGTCGGGCGCCGATTGATTCTTCTGGTGACGGTCGTCGCCATATTGTTCATAGCGCAATTCGCGGCTCTGCATGCATCGGGCATTGCTTCGCCACGAAAGATCGTGGGGTTGATGATGGGCCTGCCGAGCGTGTGGTCGTTTCTCAATCTAGCGGCGTATTCGCCGGGGGCATCTCTCATTGTCGCTATAGGCCTCATCGGCAGCTTGTGGCGACTATTCATGGCTCGTAAAGTCAGCGATATTTGGCTGTTTTTTGTTTTGAGTGCGTGGCTGCCGTTGCTGGGAATTGGCCTATTTACGTGGTATCCAGAACCTAGATACACGGAGTTCGCGTTGCCACCGCTGCTGTTGTGCGGGTTTGCTTCTCTGCCAGCCGCACGGTCGCGACAGCCGACAAAAATGGCCGGTGTCTCGCTGCGATGGCAGGCAGCTGCCGCCTTCCTCCTGTGTGTCATTTTCGTCAATCCATTGGGTGTGGCCCGAGTCGTCAATTCCGGATATACGATTCACCCGGATCATAAGGGCGCCGCGGATTTTATGAAATCCTTGCAATTGGCGCCCAATGACATCCTCCTCGCCGAAGACGTGATCGAGCAGACATACTATCTGGGACACGTCGACTATTGGCTGATAGGCTCGGACGCCGCGGAGGACTTTGTCGAAGATTGGCAGGGTCGAATTGTCGATATCTACACGCACACGCCCGTGATCGGCACCGGAGAGGGACTCCAAGCGCTGATCGAGAAACCCGATAGGGGCGCAATATACGTGATCGGCAGCGGGGAGAATCAAGACGACGGCCGCCTCTACATGCGCGGTTCGAGTATCGACAAGATGCTCCGCTCCAATATATTCAAGCGCGTGTATCTAGGCCGGGACGGGCTCACCGAAATCCTAAAAGTAGCAGAGCCGGCCAAGCGGGCGCCGGCTTCCGGCACCTAGCTTACGGCACGAAATTGGCTGGAATAGCAAAGCAAGCAGCGGTCGTCTCGTTATCCCGCTTCGCCAACTACGGGCTGGTGCTCATTAGCCCGATAGTGCTCGTTCGACTGCTCACTGTTGGGGAATTCGGGCGTTACCGCGAGTTTCTGGTGTACTCGAGCGTGCTTGCGTCGATTGGAGCATTCGGCTTTTCCACCAGCCTTTTGTATTTTGTGCCTGCCGAACCGGCCCGTTCTTGGCAGTTCGTTCGCCAAACGGTTCAGCTCACTGCGCTCACGAGTTTTGCCGTGGTGTTTTGCGTGGTCATCGCCGACCTTGCGACCGGGGGCGCCGTCATCGGCAGACAATTGTGGCCGGTGGCGATATATGTGCTGGTATTCACGAATATCGATTTCTGGGAATACCTGTGGCTGGCCACCCGGCGGCCGATCGCTGTTTTCGGATACACCAGTGGCCGGCTCGTCTTACGCATGTTGGTGGTCATCGCATTGGCCTATTTTTTCCACAAGGTTGAGATTGTGCTGTGGGGACTGATCGGATTGGAGAGCATGCGTCTAGCCGCGTCGGCGCTGGCTTGGAAGCATATGGCCCCGAAAGCCGGAGCGTTGCCGCCGCAGCCCGGCGACTGGCGGCGCATGCTGCATTTCTGCCTGCCGATGGGCGGATCAAACATCTTGGGCATGTCGAATCGCTACGCGGCGTCCGTATTTGTTGCGAAGGCAATGGGACCCGTGGCGCTCGCGCACTACACGATTGGAACCTATGTTGAACCCATCATTATTACGCTGCGCAACTCTCTTTCCGACGCCCTGCTACCGGCAATCGTGAACCGCAGCAGCCGCTCCCAGGCGGAGGCAGTCGCCCTCTGGCAGCGGGGAACGGTGGTTGCCGGGATACTGCTCTTGCCGATTGGTTGTTTGATCGAACGATACGCCGATACCCTGATCGTCACGGTGTTCTCCGGCACGTATCAACCGGCCGTGCCGGTGTTGCGTGTTTTCTTGATTGTGCTCATTCGCGAGTGCTTCGATTTCCCAATGGCGCTAAAGGTCATCAATAAGACGCGGTACTTTCTTTACGGAGATGCGGGGGCGATCATGATCAATCTGGCTCTGTTGGTGGCGCTTGAGCCGCACTGGGGATTGGTCGGCATCACGGCTGCGTACGTGGTTTCGAGCTCGCTTCAAGGTCTTTATCTTGGCTGGTGCACCACCCAGTTTTATGGCATACCGGCACGGGAATTTATACCCTGGAGGGAAATGTCCAAGGTTGTTCTGGCCGCCGCGCTGCCGCTAATCCTGACATACGGTGCCTACCTGACCGATCATTTCAAATTGTTCGGTGTGATTTTTGGTTCAATGCTGTATCTGACGGCCTACGCGCTGCTGTTGCGGTTTTTCCATGTTAACGAGGCACGCGCCCTGTACGAGATCATCCGAAGGCGATTTCTGACCGATAGGCCGACTCTTCGAACATGAACGCTCAAATTGCCGTAGTCGAATGGGGGCCGGATTAATTATTCTGGATCCCGGAATAAGCGAATTCGCGTGAGGGAATCAGATGGCTTATTCTTGCATTAGACGCAGTGGTTCACCGAGGCAACGAGCGGCGAAAAGCCGATCTAATCGGAGTGCAGAGCGACCGTGCGTCGCGGCGGTGGGAGATCATTCCCCCGCGGCTCGGCGGCTATAAAAGGGCCAATGTTCGGCGCGGTGCCGTCGTCGCTGAATTGAATCACCTTCTCGACCTGGTAGTCCTTAATCGCGCGCGCGTGAGTGAAAATGATCAATTCACCCAGGAGGCCGAGCGCAAACAATTGAAGACCGAGCACGATCATGAGGGACGTGAGCAGCAGTGCGGGCCGATCGGACAGCGCATGTCCGAAAAACAAGCGTTCAACGACCAGCCACAAGGTGAGCAGCGAACCGATGCTGAAAATCGATACACCGACCATGCCGAAAAACCGCAACGGTTTCTTGGTGAACCGCACCAGGAAAAACACCGTTACGATGTCAAGGATCCGATGGATATATTCGCGCGCTTGATACACACCATCGAAGCGATCCTGTTTGGATTGCGCCACTTCGACTTCGGTTACCCTGAATCCTTGGCGGTAGGCCAACACGGGCAAGAAGCGGTGTTGATCGCCGTAGAGTGAAAGCTCTTCCAGGACTTGCCGGCGCATCGCGCGCGCTCCGCATCCGAGGTCCCGGAGCCGCATGCCCGTCACGTAGCCGACGATACCGTGAAAAGCGCGGCGGCGAACGCGCTCGTGCGAAGCCTCCACGCGTGGTTCGCGTACGGCAATCGCGACATCGGTCGAATTTAACGCCGATATCAGCTTTTCGATTTCCGATCCGACGATTTGGTGATAAGCGGGCAGGGTGAGAATCAACTCCCCGGATGCATGCTCGAATCCGGCCATCAATGCGGTCGCTTCGCCAAATGATCGCGTCAGGTTGACAATCGTCATACCGCCTGCGCCGCCGGCGCAACTCCGGAGCTTCTCCTCGATCTGCGGAAATCGACCATCCAGCACGAAAACGAATTCGCTGCGAAGGCCGGTCTGTGCGACCGCGTCGTGGTACTCGGCGTAGAGCGACGAGATCTCCGAATGCCGGATTCCGACCGGGACGATGACCGAGAGCTGTATCCGAGAGTTTGTTAAAGACATTCGCAAGACCTCATTCGCCTGCCTGGGAACCCTTTATCACCCGCTGTGTGAGCCGCGAGAACTCGCTCTCGCGCATATCGCCCAAGTGGTAGACGAACTCTGCCAGGGCGCCATTCGCCATCATGATCAGCGCCCCTCCAAAAAATATTACGCCACTCCCCGCGATGGGAATGGGAATCGCACCACGATTTTGAAAAGCGCTATAGAGGCAATAGCCGATGGCGATCGATCCTATGAGCAACAAGGGCAGGGACAGCAGACTGAACCAGCGCAGCGGCCGAGAAGTAAACGAGGCAACCGTCTTGATCACCATCAGATCGAGAAGCACCTTGTAGATTCGGGACAATCCATATTTGGACGTGCCGAATTGCCGGGCGTGATGTCGGACCTTGATTTCAGCGATGCGTGGACCGGCGATCGACGCCATCGCGGGGATGAAGCGATGCATCTCGGAATATAGAGGTACTGCCTTGATCAAGGAAGCCCGATAGGCCTTGAGCGAGCACCCATTATCGCGAATCGGCACACCGGTGACCTTGCCAATCAGCCAATTGGCGATTTTGGACGGTATTTTGCGCGAAATGAGCTTGTCTTGCCGATTATGTCGCCATCCGACGACAATATCGTAGCCCTCGTTCATTTTGTCCAGAAAGTGCCCGATGTCGCCGGGGTCATTCTGCAGATCGCCATCCATGGTGATCAAGGTTCTGCCGCGCGCGTGCTCGATACCGGCGGCCATCGCGGGCGTCTGACCATAATTGCGGCGAAATTTGACGATGCGCACTCGAGCATCGGTACGCGCCAGTTCCGTGGCGATCTCGAGAGTCCTGTCGCGGCTGCCGTCGTCGACGAACACCATTTCGAACGTCACCCCGAGCGGGGCTATGGCCGCGACGATGGCCGAGTACATACCCCGGATGCTCTCTTCCTCGTTGTAAAAAGGAACGATGACCGAGATTTCAGGATAGGGCGCTGCGGCCAAAGATGCCTCACAAGGATTATGGCTAAACACAAGATAATACGTCAATTTGCCTGTGTAATCCGCGAATTGGGTCGAAAATTGCACAGTTAACTCGAACTGAACCCGCAGACATGCCACAATCTATGATGAATGTTGGTTGAGAGGTTCGCGGACATGTCATTCTCGTCACGGCTCGGTTTGATCGGAATACTGTGTGCTTTAAGCGCTGGCATGGCGCTGGCGCAAGACGCGAGCTATACCGTGAAACCCGGCGACATATTGAAGATCTCGGTCTGGAAGGAACCCGAACTGCAAGGACCCATCCTTATCAGGCCGGACGGCGGATTCTCGTTTCCTTTGGTGGGAGAAGTCGACGGCCGGGGCAAGACCGTCGCGGAACTGCAGGTCATCGTGACGCAACGGTTGTCGAAATACATTTCAGATCCGGTCGTATCGATATCGGTCACCGAGATTCACGGCAACAAAGTATATGTCATAGGCCAAGTCGCCAAGCCCGGTGAATTCATCGTCAATCCGTCGGTCGATGTGATGCAGGCATTGAGTATGGCGGGCGGTATGACGGCGTTTGCTTCATTGAGCAATATTATCATTTTGCGACACAATGGCGCGTCGAAAACGACGTTGCATTTTGACTACACGGATGTCGCGAAAGGCAGGAAACTCACGGATGATATTCAATTACAGAGCGGCGACGTGGTCGTTGTTCCCTAGGTATGAAACGTAAACCGACCCCGGTAGCAGTCGTATCCAGCCTGGTCGCACTGGCGGGGTTTGGGATCGGGTGTGCGGATGCCACCGACTACCATTGGGATCCGGCCGTGATTTTGGGCGGCAATTACAACGATAACTACGGTTTGGATTCCGGCAATGTTCAAAACGTCAGCGTGGACGGCGGAATTCTGGACGCTTCGCTGCATGCGAGCATCATCAATCCTGATGCGCATTTCGAGATCACGCCGCGGGTGCACTCTGTCTACTATCCTGGAGAATCGCAATACGATGCCAACAATGCATACGTCAACTCGCAATTCGAGCAGTTGTGGCCGCGAGGAAATTTTACCCTGAATGAGATGTTCTGGTCCCAAGATGTGCTGACCAGCTATTTGCCGACCACCGCCATCGGTGTCCCGCTGGGTCAAAATAGCCCCGGCGCCGATCTCGCCTCCGTCACCGAGCGGGTCCGCCAGGATTTGTTGCTGCTCAACCCCGTTGCGAATTTCGATTTGGCGCCACGGCAGCATTTGGAGGTTCAAGCGCAATTCCTCGGTGTGGATTACTCACAGGCAATCTCCGGGCAAATCGAGAATTTCAAGAATTACAGCGGCAGTTTGGGGATGGGATTCGACGTAACGCCTCAATCTACGCTGACGGTTCGCGGAATCGCATCAGACCTTAGACCCATTACCGGTTCCGGGGCAAATACCTACGGCGGCGAGGTCCAATGGGGGACCCATCTTTCGGAAGTCGTGCAAACCTATGCGAAGCTCGGCGTCGAACATACGTCATTCAATGAGGCCCAATATGGCCAATCCTCGGCGACCAGTGTTTCCGGCGGCATAGGGATTTCCCGTAAATTCGTGGGCTACGATTTGTTTGTGGATTTCGCGAGAAGCGTCAGTCCCGATTCAGCCGGTACCGTAATCATTCGTAACGATTTACGCGCGCGCCTTGAACACAAATTTAGCGGGCGAACATCGGCGTATGTGGGTTTACGAGGCATCAACCAAGTCGCACTGGGCACTTCCACCGATTTCGTGGGTCAGCGTTACGGTCAGGCCGCGGTTGGCGTCGAATGGCGCATCTACAGGCAGTTCTCAATCATTTCCGAGTACGTCTATACAACTTATAAGCAATACGAGAGCGGTGCGCAAGCCGCGGGGTCCAATGCGGTGACGATTTCCCTCAGGTATGAGCCGCATAGGCCGGCCGAGGAATTAGGCGTTCATTTTGGCCAATATCAGTAGGTGTTGCCATTAGGTCGATCCAGATGACGGAGCACGCGGTTCATGGAATCTAAAGATTCGGTCGGGTTGACGGATTACGTTTCTGCGATCAAGCGACGTCGGCGATTGGCGGTGTGCCTGGGGCTGCCGATTTTCCTGGTTGCCGCCATTCTGGCCGTGGCCTTGCCGAATGTTTATCGCTCCGCCGCGGTATTCAAGTTGAAGGAATCTCAAAACATGCAGGACCAGCAGCCAAGCGGCGGCGAGTCATATGCCGATCGGTATGTGAGCGCGCTGGCGGAGATGGTTGTGCGGCCCGAAAACCTCAGCATGCTGCTGGGCCAGGTGATGCCGTCGGCCGACAACGCCAACGATCGCACCAAGGCGATGACGCAATTGGCAAAGGGAATCAAGGTCGATATGGTGACGGAGAAAATTCTCGATCCGCAAACCGGACGCGAGCGCGTCATTCTCAGCGGCTTCACTGTCTCTGCCGATAACCGCGATCCGACGGTCGCGTGGCGTGAAGCTACATGGTTGTCGGATGCGTTCGTACGCGTGAGTCGGGAGTACGCATCGGCGCAATCCGCCAACGAGTCGAAATTCTATGCGAGCGAGGCTGATAGAGTGCGCGAGCGCATCGCGGCGTATGAAGCGAAGTTGGCTGATTTCAAGCAAAAGAACTTCGACCAGCTCCCGGAAACGGCGCAGGCCAACTTAAACGTCCGCAGCCAGGTTGAGCAGGAATTGGCGGCCTCCGAACGCGAAATTAGCACGCTGGAGCAGAACCGGATTTTTGCCGCACAACAACTCCAGGAAGCGCAAAGGTCCAATAACGGAGCTAACCTCGCGCAACTTCAGAGCGAATATCAAACCAAAGCGGAAACATACGCGGCGGATCACCCCGATATGATCGCGTTGCGTCATCAGATCGAAGCGCTAAAGCAGGGCCGGACGGTGGGAACGGACGGGTCCTTGCAGTCGCAGCTTGAGACGCAGCAGGCGATTCTCGCGGAAATGCGGCAGCGCTACAGCGATGACCATCCGGACGTAAAGCGCATGGTCAAGAACATCGCGACGCTGCAAGCGCGGATCGCGAGGGGCGAAAAAGCCGACGCGAGCGAATCTGAATCATCGCCGATGGTCGCGCAATTGCGCGTCCAGGTACACGCGCTCGATACGCAAATTGCGGCGCTGCAAGCCCGCACGGCGGAACTGCGATCGCGACGCATGCAGCTTGACTCTCATATGGCATCCACGCCCGAGGTTGAGCGTGACTATCAGGCGATCACGCGCGATTTGGGAACGGCTCACGCGCAATACGATCAGCTCATGAATCACCGGATGGACGCGGATGTGAAGAGCGCTTCGATCACATCGGGCGAGTCCGACAAGTTCTTGCTCGTGCAACAGCCGTTATTGCCGAAAGTGCCCGCGAAACCTTCGCGGCTCGCAATAGCCCTGCTAGGCCTGATTGCGGCGATCGTTATCGGACTCATGAGCACGGTATTGGCCGAGGGACTTGATTCGACCGTTCGCGGGACTCGCGATATCCGGGCCGCGTTGAATGAAATACCGCTGAGCGCAATCCCAAAGATAAGCAATTCGATTTCGAAACGCCGCCGTTCTTGGCAAGCGGCGGTGGGTGCCATTTCACTGCTTGTCGGGGTTCCGGTGCTGTACTTTGTGGTTCTAATGGTTGTTCGTTAAGGGTGGGGTAGCGATTACTTATGAGTATCATTGAGCGAGCGCTGCAGAAGCGTCAAACCCAAGGTGGCCCAGCGCAACAGCCTCGATCCCGCGCGAAGGAAAGCATCCGGCGTCCGGGTCAGGTGCCCGATAACGCCATCGCCATGGACAATGCGAAAAAATTCAAGAATGTTCCACTTGATCCGAAAGCCATGGAGCGCTATTGCGTCCTGCCGCAGGTTGAGGATCAATCGGCACTGCGGGCTTATAAGATCCTGCGCACCCGCGTTTTACAGCGAATGGTGTCGAATAATTGGTATACCCTTGCTGTGACCGGCTCGACCACGGGGGAAGGCAAGACCCTGACGGCGATCAATCTGGCGATCGCGCTGGCTCAAGACGTCAATACCTGGGTGTTCCTCGTCGATTTGGATTTGCAGCGGCCGCAAATCGGCAACTACTTGGGCATGAAATTCGGCAAGGGACTGGGCGAATACTTGAGTGGTGACGGGGATCTTGGCCTTGCGGATATCTGCTATAACGTCGCAGGCATTGAGCGGCTCGCCGTTATCCCCAATACCCGTTCATTTCAGCATTCGTCGGAACTACTGGTGTCGCCACGGATGACTGCGCTTTCGCATGCGCTTTCCGCCGAGACGCCGCGGCGCATCGTGATCTTTGATATGCCGCCGCTGCTGGCATCGGATGACGTACTCGCTTTTGCGCCGCAAGTGGATGGATTGCTTCTGGTGTTGTCCGAAGGAATCGCGGCGCGTTCCAGCCTGGAAAAATGCAAGCAGCTCATCGGAAATACCAATCTGATCGGTATCGTCCTAAACCGCTCGACAGAGTCTAACGAAAGCCCCTATTACTAGGGGCTTGATACCCAATACGAATGCGTCGGTTGATCCGCGTATTGGCACTCGAGACCTGATCGCCGACAGTTCGCTCAAGGCACGGAACCTGCGGATTGCTAGAGTTTTCCTGTATCGTAATGACGGGTCTGCGGCGAGGGCGCGGTGGAGTTTTGTGTTTGCGGACTACGATTCTTAACTAGCACTCTGCGGCCAAAGCGCCGGCCAGGCTGTTCGATATAGCGATACGTCTGCGACGCCGCGATCAAGACCAACGCGATTGACAACACTGAAACTGCGAGTCCGATCGCGGGGCCTAGCTTGAATTGACCATCAACTTCTGGAACATGAAGCACAATTCGCAATACGGCGCCGACTTGCATCAGCACGAACCAATGCACCATGTAGATCGAATAGGAGTGCTGGCCGAGCCAGAGAAACGGGGGGTGCAATAGCAATTGTGTGAGCCGCGTCTGTGGCCAGACCACGAATGTTCCGATTACGGCCGCGAAAAGTACGGGTAGGAATACGTCGAGCGGGCTAAAGCCCACAATGGTCAAGGCGGTAACTGCAACGATAACCGCGACGGCCTGCAACAGGGCGGCGATCGGGGAGTTCGCATTACCGGATTCGCATTTTCCGGGACTCAGCAGGGTGCCCATTGCCGCTCCGAGGAAAAAACCGAAGATGCAACGTGGAAACAGGAAAAGCGTGAATCCCTTTATCACGCCATAGCGCATGTACACCGCAAACAGTGCTGCGAGGCAGACACTGGTGAATATGACCGCCATTGTGTAGCGGCGAACGTTCCTAAACCCAAGAACAATCGATCCAAACAAAACGTAAGTCCAGAATTCGGTCGAAATACTCCATGAAGGTCCATTGAAACTTGGGGGTCGTATCTGAAATCCGTTCATCAGCAGGAGATTTAGCATCAGATCCAAGCCGTAATCGCCTGAAGCGGTCATCGCAGCAGAACCGCTACGCAGAAATCGTACGATGGCATACAGAGCATCGCAGCCGACAAAAGCTATTAGCAACGCGAGATGCAGGGGATACAGGCGAAAAAACCGCATGCCGATGAATTGAGAGAAGCTGGCAGTGTCGGGCAATCTGCCGTAATTGTAGTACATGATAAAACCCGACAACACAAAGAAAAAATCCACGAACAAATCGCTGTGCCTAATGATTGGTAGGCTGTATAACAGCGAACTGTAATTCATGTGAAAAAAGACGACCATCAACGCACTGAGGCCACGCAAGGTATCCAGAACATCGAGCCGTCTTTTGGTCGCTCCGGATCCTGTGGCGTACAATGTTTGTGGCGCCAGAGCCCCGGCTGCGGGAATCGTCATGCCGTAAGCGCTTTGGCGCCGGGGTTGCTGCTGCTAATGGGCGCGGGTTTGCGCGTAGCATCGATGGCCAGTCTCATTGCAAGGCCGGCGTAGGACCAAAAATATTGCCACGGTCCGAAGATCTCGCCGAAGAAAACCGCAATTAATGTCGCAAGAACCGTGAATATGAACGCGATCAAGTAAGGCTGGTATGCCGAATTCGCTTGGTCGATCGCGCGCCAGGCGGTGCGTATCACGATGAAGAATGGCGTAATCCCGAGGATCAATCCGGGAAGTCCGAGATTGAACCACAGCGCAAGATAATAATTGTGGGCAGCAAAATAAAATCCCATGGTTGAATAGCTGTCCCAGCCAAAACCCGTGAGTAGCGTGAGCGGGTGCGCCATCATCAGGTTGATCAAGTCCGACCAAAATTCGGTCCGGCCCGATGAAAGCGTCGCCGCGCTGATGGTTTGTGATTGGCCAACTATACGAGAATAGAGAAGTTCGCCAAATTCAACACTGACGGCGAAGACTACGATAAAGCCGACGAAAGCGGCCTTCGCGAGCCACGGCAGAATTTTTTCTGCAGGCAGGTAGCGACGCAGCAGGTAGGCTCCGAGCGCACTCGAAAGCAATACCGCGATAAAGGCCGCGCGTGACGCCGTCGTCAATAGTGCGGCCACGGAGAGCGCGGTCGCCACAACCCACCATAGTCTGGCAAGTCCTCGCGACGTGGCGATCGCTGCGCACAGCGGCGGAAGAAACATCGCAATGAAGTCGCCATAGCCATTGGGTTCCCCGATCGGCCCCGCCATGCGTCCGCCCTCGCCCATGAAGTCACCGACGCTGTAGATGTTAAAGGCATCGCCCAATGTGGCGAGATGCATCAGCACACCGCCTATTAAAATCACCTTTAAGATCATGATTGCATCTTGCGAGCTGCGTGCGCCGTACAGAAAGGTCAAAAAGAAAATCAACGGATCGACCAGGTCGCTTTTGAGGAGTATGCCACTATTGAGTAAGGAGTAACCCTTGTATTCGATGAACAGACCCGCCACCAGCCAAGTGGCGACTGCGTATGCCACAAGAGAGATAAATACGGCGACGAATTGGCCCATCTCCAAATGGAAATTGCGGCTCACCACCAATCGAAACGCGATGAACGATGCGGCGATATAAAGGACCGCATTTTTCGCGCTCAAGCCGGGCGCAAGACTCAATTCCAAGGAAAAGATGTTACAAAATACCAGCATCAAAATAAGTGCCGACAACAGAAAACGCATCTTAACGGAGCCTCGAACCAGCGTGATTCAGCTCAAATGTCATGCCAGTACATCCATTTAGCTTGAGGGAAAAACGAAAAATTAGGGTCGCCACAAGCGCCTTCGTGTGCGTGCGGCTCATATGAGGCGCAATACATAAGTGATCTGCGATCACCGAATTGCACTCACCGTCTACGTATTGACGGCAGTCGTCAAGAAAAAACCGGCTTTCAAAGCGTCGCTGCATACGTTGCTACAAATTCTCGCGGCCACGATATCCGAAAAATTTCACTACAGCAGGTGTTCGCAAAATAGGAAAACGACGTCTTGACCAGTGCCCGTTCTCCAAATCAACCAACCTTTTAGATGCTTAACGGCGGAGCCACGGGCCCCCGGCTATATTCGCGGCGAAGCGCCGTGCACTAATGCCCGGAAAAGGATCATTCGAAGATGGATTGGCTCGCTAGTGTCCAGTTTACGGCAAAGATAAAATTGTAACATATTGATATGCTGCGAGTTTTGTGCATTTTTGGATGCTGTCGATTTGAAGGCTAAATTATGATCTCGGGCTGTTTTGGTGGCTTTTTCCCGCGATCGGTTCACGCTTATTTCGTGTGATCGCCTCAAATGCGAGGGGCGGCGAGTGTCCCCGTCTCCGGTAATGGGCGAAGCGTCTCTGTGGTATGCTTTCCAGAAGCTTTTCGACGAGGGTATGTTGTTATTACCCAACAGCGGCAAAGTTGGAAAGCGGTTGCAAAAATTTGTCTCGCGCTCGACCGTCATTCTCGCCGCGGTATCACCCGGCGCGCTGTCTTCGTACCCAAAAATAACAATCCGACCGGACACAATAGAATGTGCGATTCACGGCGGTCGATGGCGTTTTGATCTGTGAATGCGGTCACGCGGGGAGCCGGAATGAGACGGTAAGCTTATTGGGTCACTTTATGTCAGATTGTCGCCGCTAACGGAGTTTCATAGTCAATGCGAAGGTTATCGTTCGGGGTTTTACTGATTGCTCTCTCGACGTTGATATTGGAGCTGACGCTCACCCGCATATTCGACGTCGTGCTGATTCCGAACCTCGGATATTTCGTCGTCACTTCCGCCGTATTTGCATTTGGCCTCGCCGGTGTCTACGCCACGCTGCGGCCTATTCCGGTTGAAAGCGATATCACGCAAATTCTGGTGTCGCGCAGCGTCGGATTTGCGCTCGCCACTCTCCTATTGATTCCATTGATCATCTATTTGCCGCTCGATTACGCCCAACTCGGCAGGCATCCATTCAAGACGTTGTTCGGGTTCTTGACGCTGTATGCGGCTCTGGTGTTGCCGTTTTTCCTGGCGGGCACCGTGTTGATCGCCGTGTTCTCGAAATACGCCTTGAGCATTCAAAGGTTGTATTTTTGGGACCTGGTCGGTGCGGGTTTGGGCAGTATCATCGGGATCCCCTTGATGCCCGCGATCTCGCCGAGCGGCCTGATGCTGCTTGCGTCCGCCAGCGGGATGCTTGCGGCTACCCTGTTCGCTGGTTCGACGCGGGCACGCTATGGGCTGCTGGCGTGTGCGGCGGTCGTTGCACTAGTCCCGCTCGTCATGTTGCCGCATTACATCGAATTCCCGCCGCAGGTCAACAAACGCGGGGTCAGGGATATACTGGATACCAGCCGAAATGAATTCGAACGCTGGGACCCGATTTCCAAGATCAACGTAATCGATGAGACCTGGTCTCCGGCGATCTCGGTTCCATGGCATCTTTCGGGTGATCGCAAGGCCATACAATACGATGGCGGCAATCAGACCAGCTACTTCTACAAGTTCGATGGCGATCTGCCCGCATTGCGGGCATCGATCGAGCGCGACAAGTCGCACATCAACGAGCACTTCTGGCAGCTCGGCGTATTGGCCTCGCACTACCTGAAGCGCGATTCGGGTCAGAACGTGTTGATCATCGGCAGTGCGGGCGGCCAGGAGACCAAGGCGGCGCTAATGTACGGCGCGGCTCACGTCGATGCCGTCGAACTCGTGCCTACGGTCGTCGAACTCGGGACCGGAAGATATTCGCATTACATCGGCGACATCTTCCACAACCCGGCCGTTCATGTCGAAGCAGGCGAGGGCCGCAGCTTCATACGGCATAGCCACAAGCTCTACGACATCATCCAGATTTATAGCAACCATACGAATTCGAGCATCGAACAGGGCACCGGCGCGATCAATCCGGTGTACTTGCAGACCGCCGAAGCTTACGAGGATTATTTCAGTCACCTGACGGCGAACGGGATTCTGCACGTCAACCATTACGCCTATCCGCGCATGATTACGACGGCGGCACTGGCGTGGAAGCGGATGGGACGTACCGATTTTGCGCGCCACGTGGTCGTCTATTCGACGCCTGCACAGCTGTCGCTGCCGACGATGTTGATCAAGATG
Source organism: uncultured Gammaproteobacteria bacterium (assembly GCA_963758145.1). Lineage (GTDB taxonomy): Bacteria > Pseudomonadota > Gammaproteobacteria > Steroidobacterales > Steroidobacteraceae > Bog-1198. The sequence goes on along the minus strand of CAVWUK010000004.1, from coordinate 53,304 downwards.
CAGCCGTGGACGCCCGCGGAAATCGACGAATTGAATGGTTTTCTGATCCAGCCGGATGCGGATCCGAAGATTCGGTTCAAAATGGCCGAGGATCCGCTTGATTCGACCAAGAGCTTCTTGCCGCTCGATTTTTATTCCGGCGACCTCCCGGATGAGGTTGCGGACAATTCGCTGGTCGCCGTCACGCCGCGAACCGACGACAAGCCGTATTTCTCCATGATGCGCAAGTCCTTTCACAGGCTGACGCCCGGTCCGGCCCATTACCTCGATGAGGGTTCGGCCTGGATAATCAATTCCCATTTTGAGGTGAGCCAAGGTGTCCCGATGGACGTCATTCACTTGATTCTCACCGGCATCGCATCGATATTCTTTATTGTGGTCTTCGTCCTCGTTCCGCTGCGCTACTCGAGCATCGGCAAAGAAAAGCACATCGGCGCAGGGTCGCTGATTACCTACTTCTCGTGCCTGGGCGCGGGATTCATCACGGTTGAAATCGTCTTCATTCAAAAGTTCACGCACTTGATCGGAAGCCCGTTGTATACCTATTCGACGGTGCTGTTCACGATGTTGATCAGCGCCGGCATCGGCAGCGCGGCCTCCGAAAAGTTCGGCATCGCGGCGCGGCGGCGCTGGATGATTCCATTCATCATGATCCTTTCTTTGGGCGCCACTCTGGTGCTCGCCTACCCGGCGCTTTCGCATTTGGCGCTGGAGTTGCCGATATTCGGCCGTGTCCTGGCCTCGGCCGCAATGATGTTTCCGGTCGGCTTCTTCCTGGGTATGCCGTTCCCCCTTGGCATCTTGGCGATCGCGAACAAGCCTCGCGCGGTCGTTGCCTGGGCGTGGGGTATGAATGGCCTCTTTACCGTCGTGGGTGGCTTTCTGAGCATGCTGATCAGCATGGCCTTCGGCTTCAACGTGGCGATCACGTTTGCTCTCGCGCTGTACGCCGTGGCGTTTGCGGTATTCAAACGGTTGCAGGGCGCTGAAGCTACGGTGACTGCGCGGATGCTATCCGGAGCTCCGGTCACGTCGGTCTGACGGAAAAACCGGTGCGTTCAGGAGTGGCGGCGAACGCTGGCGTGCCTCTGAAACACCGCGCCGATATCGACGGACTGCGGGCGGTCGCAGTCACATCGGTGCTTTTCTATCACGGGAATTCTGCGTGGCTGCCGGGCGGCTTCATCGGCGTCGACGTTTTTTTCGTCATTTCCGGCTTTCTGATCTCGAGCATCATACTCGGCGGCATCGACCGCGGCAGGTTCAGCTTCGCCGACTTCTATGCCCGCCGCATCAAGCGCATCTTTCCCTCCCTGCTGGTCGTATTATTGGCGGTGAGCCTGGTGGGCTGGCTATCCTTGTTCACGGACGAATATGAGCGCTTGGGCAAGCACGTCGCCGCCGGTGCGGCATTTCTGTCCAACATCATTCTTTGGAAGGAAGCCGGCTACTTCGATCCCGCCAGCGAATTAAAGCCGCTGCTGCATTTGTGGTCGCTCGGCATCGAAGAGCAGTTCTACTTGATTTGGCCGCTCCTGTTCTTTCTGCTTGCCAAAGCACGGCGCAGTCCACTGGCGGCGATCGGGGTCATCACGCTGGGGTCCTTTGCGCTAAACCTCTATTGGGTCAAAGACCATGAGGTCAGAGCGTTCTACCTGCCGGTCACGAGGTTTTGGGAGCTTTCCCTGGGATCTTTGCTGGCATATGCCCAGGTACTTGGCGTCAAGCGTTCAAGTGCATCGATCAGGGGGGCTTCAAATGTCTTAGCCGGCGGCGCGTCGCCGTCGACTCAAAATCGGATGGCGTTCTGCGGCCTGGCGCTGCTGGTCGTGGCGCTGGTTGTGTTGACGAAGGAGGATCAGTATCCGGGTTGGCTGGCGGCATTGCCCACGGTCGGTACCTTCCTGCTCATTGCCGCCGGCAATCGGTGCTGGATCAATTCCCGGCTGCTCGGCAATCCGCTGATGGTCTGGATCGGGCTCATCAGTTATCCGCTGTATCTTTGGCATTGGCCGCTGCTGTCCTTCCTACGGATCTTGAGTCCGACCCCCCTGTCCGCAGCAACGACCCTGATTACGCTGGCGGTTGCCGTGGCTCTTGCGTGGCTTACGTATCGATACGTGGAATGGCCGATCCGCACCAGCAGGGCGCGGCTGGGCCCGTCTCTGGCGCTGCTGGCGGGCCTTTCAGCGATCGGGATCATCGGTCTCCTGGGGTTCGGGGACCGGATCGAACCGCGGTCCGCAGCTCATGGTCTGGAGAAGATCATTGCCGCGTCGAACGCGATGGCCTTTCCCGGCCCCAATCTCGTGCAACTGACCGACGGGGAAAATCCGATCCGGGGGCAGGGCAGGAGCGAGCGGGCCGTATTGCTTTTGGGTGACAGCGAGATGGAGCAATACTATCCGCGAATCGATTGGTTGTTGACGAATCATCCTTTGCAAGCGAAGCGGATCGTTTACGCGACTCGTGGCGGCTGCCCGCCGATCCCATTCGTTCGGGAAAATCATCTTCCCTGGTGCGATGGACTCGTTGAGCGAAACATCAAGCTGGCCGACAATCCGACGATCGATGCCATCGTCATCGCGGCGGATTGGACCGGATACTTCATCGCGATGGACCCCGCCGAGATCTGGACGTATTACTACGAACGCGATGGGACTCGCGGCATTTTACGGGGACAACTGGGATCGAAGGCGACCGAGGAGGCGCTCGCGGGTTTCGAGCAAATGATTTCGCATTTCGTTGAGATGGGAAAGACGGTTTTCATCGTGCTTCCAAGCCCGACCGGGAGAATATTTTCGCCGCGTAGAATGATCGAGCGCAGCCCGACGGATTTCAGCTTCCGTGTCCGCGTACCCGATGTTTCGGCACCGGACTACATTTCGACGATCAGCCCCATCGTCGATCGACTGAAGGCAATCGCGGCGCGCACCGGCGCTCACCTGATCGATCCGATCCCCTCACTGTGCAATCGCGAGCGTTGCCCGTTGATGACCGCGGACGGACTACCGATCTTTAGGGATCGCTCCCACTTGAATCCGGCCTTTGTGCGCGATCACGTTCTTTACCTCGATGAGATCTTCATGCCCGCCGCCGCGCGGGACCGCTAGAACTGCCAGTAAAGAAATTCGCTGACACCGCCCAGGTGCAGCACGGCGACGATACTGGTTCCCGTAAGGGCAAGCAACCACACGAAAGACAGGCTCCATCGCAAGTGCAGGGCCGGTCCATGTTTGTAGGGGTGCTCCAGGTCGACGCCGGTCGCCGGTTTCTCCGCCGACAAAATCTGCAACGTATTCGGACAGAACCACGCAACCGCGAGCAAGCCCGCGATCCAGCGGGCGAGCGGCGCGAACTGCAGGTCGGGCGGCGCGATCTGCACCGCCAGCGCCCTGGCAAGGCCGCCGAAGGATCCCAAATGCGCCATCGTCGCCTCGGGCATCGCGATGCCGTGTCTGCCGATCATTCCGGCGAGCATATTCCAGGCGGATGCCATGGTAGGGGACTTGAAGAACACCATCGCGCCGACGACCGCAATGAAGGTGAGCATGAATGAGGCGGGATTGAGCACGAAACCGTAGCGTTGATGGTCAGGCCAATAGCGGCGGGTCAGCAGTATCCACAGATGATTGATCGAAAGGAAAAGTCCGTGCAAAAACCCCCAGAAAATGAAGGTATAGCCGGCGCCATGCCAAAGCCCAGAAATGCACATGGTGAACAGAGTCGGAAGCATCAGCACGGCGACAAATGCACCCGGCGGGGTACTCCGGCCGCCCACACCCTTCAGTCCCTTGGCCATTCGACGCCGCGTGATCCACAAGCTCAACGGATTGTAGATATACGCCGTCAGGAAGCGCGTCAGCGTAAGGTGCCAGCGCAGCCAGAAATCGATGATGCTGCTGGCGCGCAGCGGCGAATTGAAATTGGCCGGCAGGGTGACTCCGAAGAGTCGCGCAATCCCAACGGCCATGTCCGAGTAACCGGAGAAATCGAAATAGATTTGCAATGTAAAGCCGATGGCGGCCATCCACGCGTAGACCATCGTGACCGGATGACCGGACGCGGCATCGGCATAGATCGCCGAAACCATCGGCGAAATGCCGTCCGCCAGCACGACTTTCTTGAACAGTCCCGCGAAAAAAAGCGTGAGCCCGACGGCGGCGGCCGGTGGATCAAATCGACAAGGCGTCGAATGAAATTGCGGCATCACCTCGCGATAGTGGACGATGGGGCCTGCGATAAGTTGCGGGAAAAAGAGCACGAATAGGCAATAATCGCGCAGCGTGAATTCTTTGACCCGTCCCGCGGCGACATCGACCAGGAATGCGATTTTCTGGAATGTAATGAATGAAATGCCGAGCGGCAAAATGATGTGCTCGAGGGCGTAACTCGTGCCGGCAACGTCGTTGACCGCGCCCACGAGAAAATTCGCATACTTGAAATACCCCAGAAACACGACGTTGAAAGCAATTCCCGCGACCAGCACCGCGCGCGCCGCCCGCATCCTTTGCTCGTTGGCCAGGCGCATCAGCCATCGCGATAGACCGTAATTGATGAGTATGGAGGGCGCGATCAACGCAACGTTCAGCGGCCGCCACCACGCGTAAAACGCGAGCGAGGCGAGGATCAGCCAGCCTATGGCGAGGGATTTCGAGCGCGACCCCAGCAAATAGAATGCTATCGCGGTGATCGGCAGGAAGAAAAAAACGAACTCGTATGAATTGAACAGCATCGGCGCCGGATCATTTTCCGCGCAGAACTTTGAGGCGGCGCACGATGGCGCCCACGTCCTCGAAGGATTCGACGTCGGCGACGCCGAATTTGACGCCGAACTGCATCTCAATCGCGGCGATGAAGCTGATATAAGCGAAGGAATCCCAACCGTCGACGTCGCTGCGGCGCGTGGCCGCCGTCAGCACGATTGATTCGTCACCGAGTATGTCGCCGAGCGTGCGGCTCATCGCGACGAGTATTTCCGTATCGGTTGTCATGGTTGCGGTGTCCGGAGGATGTGGGTGGATTGAGGGCGGTAGGAATCGAGCGCGAGCCGCCACTGCGTGGTGTCGCTGTCGCCGGAATCGATTCTGACGAAGCCGAGGCGCTCGTAAAGATCGCGGACGACGATATTCTTCGGGGTCGGAATGTACTTTGCGCGCAGTTCGCGGGCGCCGCGCGCGAGCGCGGTTTCCACGGCGATGTTCATGACCTCGAACTCGAGTTCCCTCCCAAACACGCGGCAGCTCATCACCCACGTGTCGATGTCCAGAAGGTGGGGTTGCGGGCCGGCCGGCCGCATGATCATGGCGCTGACCAGACCGTTGTCGCCGAATCGATCGATGAGTCGGAATTGCAGCACGGTGTTGCCGCCATCCCGGCAAAACGCCGTGACTTGTTCCTGGGTATAGCGCTGGGTCGTGGGATTGAATTGATTGGTCTTGTTGATGAGCTGCGCGACTCTCGGAATATCAGCGTCTTGGACGATGCCGTAGACGGTAGACATGTTCAGACCGGTGAGGAAGTCATCGAGACCATGCGCCGAGCTGCGGCCGGCTTCACGAATGAGATTGTCGGCGTATCGGTGCGCGCGCTCGCGATCGTCGGCCGTGAACGCGGGAGTCTCGAAGTATCCCGCCTGTGCGATGCACTCGACGTATCCGGCCACGTCTTCGGGCATTTCCGGAACCGCAATCATGGGCAGCGCCTCGCGTACCGCCGCACGTTCCGCCGGGTTGTCGTCGACGAACACCAGGCTGTCGATTCCGAGGTTGAGCTTCTCGGCAATCAGGCGAAGATTGTCGGGTTTTGGCTGCCAATTCGCTGCAAAGCACGCAAAATCGCTCGCCCGGAGAATCATTTCCGGGTGCTCCTCGACCGCGCGGCGCGCGATATCGGGGTCGTTCTTCGAGCACACCGCGAGCACGATGCCGCGCTCGGTCAAATCCTTGGCATAGCGTTGCAGGGCGAGGTGTGCCTCCCCGCGCGCCGTACCCTCGCCGAGGATAATGCCCTCAATGCCGTCATCGCCGATCACACCGCCCCACAAGGTGTTGTCGAGATCGAGGACCAGGCACTTCCTCGACAGGCCGCGCTGCGCCGCCACAACCCGTACCAGCCGCTCGCCGTATTCCGGAATGGCGTGCGGGGCAATCTGCATCTTGGCCTGCAGCCAGAGCTTGTGCTCGAACCATCGATCGAGGCCGGTCCGCTCGGCGGCGAGGGCAAGATCGAATATGTGCACCTGGTCATGCGCTGCCGCTTCTATCACGAGCTCATTCAGCCGGCGCACGAGACGTGCCGGGGCGCCGGGCACTCGACGCTCGAAACTGCCGAACAGCGGCGCCGAGGTATCGAGGAACGTTTGTTGGATCACGGTTGCGCCAAATGCCTCCCGCGCCCGCGACCAAAGCCCCCGTAGATCCTCAACGCCGCGCTGCAAGGCGAGCTCTGCCTCCTCGTTTGTGCTGCCCAGGGCGATTGCCGCGATGAATTCTCGCGCCGTCAGCGACAGGACGACGTATTTCGGGTCAAATTCGCGCAGGGCGGGGCTGGGTCCGCAGAGATCCTGGCGATATTGGCCATAGGATCCCAGCCAGCAGCGGATCGCAAGGCCGTGGCGCAAGCCGGCAACGCGGATTCCGGGGACCAAGTGGTCGACCGTCGAGGCACCGAGCAGCGCCAGGCGGACGGCGGTCGGCTGGCTTTCCGCCGCCCTGCTTTGTTGCAATGCACGATCCAGCTGCAATGTCTCCAGCGCGTTTAAGCGGTGCCGGCTGAGGTCGGCCAGCGCGCCGGCTACCTCATCGGACGGCCGGTGAACGGCATCACGAAGCCTGTCCCGGAATCCGGCAATTTCTGGAAGCCACAACATGAGTTGATTATCGCGTGTGCGCGTCCGCAAGACAGCGACGTATTTCCGGTTCCGCCTGCGCGAAAAACGCCGCCGACCACCGCTCCGCGCTGTCGGCATTGAGGTGGGACTGATCGAAGGTGGTCAGCCCCGGGAGTTGCGGAGAGATAAACTTCACACCGAGCCGTTGTGCCAGCGCTTCGGCCTGGACGCGCTTGGTGGCTTTGGTTGGCACGATCGTAAACAGCACGCAGCTTCGCTCGGCTGGCAGTGCGCGCAATAATGGTTCCGCGGCGGCAACGCTATAGTCCAACGACACCGCATCGATTGTTGCGTCCTCCGAGACTTCGTAGGCTCCCGAATCGCCGCCTTGGCGAACATAGTAGCCGGTGGAGATTGATCGATAGAACGACTCGTTGTTTCCGCAAATTCTTGGAAATTTACCGCAAATGAAGCGATGCGGCGCCTGCCAGAATGCCTTCCGACGATAGCGACTCAGCGCCGAAGGATCGTGCATCACGGCCTTGGCCGGCTCGGTCTGCCCAGGTACGAAAAACGAGTCCACATTGACGATGATAACTCTCGCCCTCGATCCGATTTTTTTCAGCAGTGGGAGTTCGAAATTGACGTTCTCCCAGTAGGAAAAGCCCATGAGGTAGTGCCTGGCACCGGCAGCTGCGAACCAACGCCGGGTCGGTTCGCCGGAGAATCCATATTGCATGCGGCTATTGCCCAGGAATAACGCATCCGCCGATTGCAGATTGGCGCGCACGCCCGGAACGAGATCGAACCAAAACGCCCCATGGTCGAAGTCTCCATACTCGGTGGCGGAGCAATAGGCGAGGTACCAATCCGCAATATAGCCGCTAGCCGGACATGCAAATGCGGATCGAGTGCGCAGTGTGTACGCATAAGTGCAAAGCGCCGCGACCACAATGACGATGATGTAGGTAACTGGGGCAAGACGGTGCCCGCGGGCGTTGTTCAAGTCGATTCCCGAAAATTCAAATGCGTGACCGCGCCGGCATTCTGCCGGTAAACGAAGCCAAAATACAGTGTAGCATTCTCAATGCCGCCGGCTTTAACGTACACTTGCCGGCGCAAAAACGCCTAATTGTGCAGGAGAACCGACAGGACATGCGACGCCACCCACTTACGGCCAAAATCGAGCCTTTTGACTCATTTTGGGAAGCACCGGACGATATAGAAAAAGGCTATCGCAGCTTCTATTTGTTCTACAAGGACAATTACGCCAGATGGTTCCCGGCCGACAAGCAGGCGAACATCTTGTGCGTGTCGTGCGGGCCCGGGTATGGGGTAAACCTTTTGTCGAATCTCGGGTTTACGAGGGTGCTGGGCATCGATTCCTTCGCGGACAAAATAGCCTATGCAGAAAAGCGGCATCTCAATTGCCGCACCGCTTATGCGTTTGATTTTCTCGAAGATAGCGCGGACGCCGTCTACGATATGATTTTTGTCGAGCAGGAGCTGAATCACCTGACGAAACCCGAGATCCTAGATTTTCTGACTCTGTGCAGGCGAAAGCTGAGGCCGGGGGGGCGTTTGATCTGTTTCGCGCTGAACGGGGCCAATCCCATTACGGGTGCTGAGGCGTTGGCGCAGAACTTCGATCATCAAAACACGTTCACGGAGTACACCTTCAATCAGGTGCTCGAGCACACCGGGTTCGATGAAATTCATGTGTTCGATCTGAATCTCTATGTTTTCTACTCCAATCCGTTTAACTATGTCGCGATGGCGGCTGCGGCAATGCTGAAGTTCTTCTTTCGACTTTGCTACATCCTTTATGGCAAGAACAATAAACTGTTCGGCAAGAAGATAGCGGCGACCGCCGTTCGGCCGGCGACCTAGGCAGATTGTTGTTGATAGCGCGACTTTTGAAGTCCGATTCGCTGCGCTCCGCGATCGGATTTGCGGCAGGTGGCGCCGGCTTTGCGGCCGGCAACATTCTGCTGGCCAAGGTCATGTCGCCCGAAGGCTTCGGTGTGGTGGCGCTCGTCCTGGCGTTGAACCAATTCGGCGTGACGTTCGGTCCCTTCGGCATGGAGGTCGTGGCCAATCGCCACCGGCCGCGTGTGGGGCGAAGACTTGGATTGTTGGCGTTGGCTTTCGCGACGGCGACGGGGATTGCTGCGGCGGCGATCGCGTATTGGTATTACGGCCTGTCGGCCGGGATTGTTGTGCTCTTGTTGCCGATGGTGATGGGGAGCGCGACAGGTCGGGTCTGCTCGGCCCTGTTTCAGGGCGAAGGCCGATTCAAACTGGCGATGATCCTGTCGCAGGCATCGAACTACATACTATTGTTCATCGCGCTTGCGGCGCTTGGCTTGTCTCTGGCTTCCGAGGGCTTCGTGTTGATTTTGATGGCCGCAGGTTACGTCATCATATCCGGGCTCGGTTGGCTGGTGGCATATCGAACCGTGAATCATGGGCGCGGGGAGATCGAGTTCGATGTGGCGCTGCGCGAAGGGGCGGCCGCGCTTGGGATCGGAGTGGGCGTAGAGATATTGTCGCAATTCGAACGCTTGGCCATACCTAAAGTCGGGTCCGTGGAGATGCTGGGCACTTACGCGGTGCTCGCGGCGGTTGCTGGTTCGCCTTTTCGAATGATTAGGATTGCAACCTCCTTCAGCCTGTTGCCCCGCCTGCGTGCGGTCGCGAGCGCCGCCGAGGCGCGGGCGGTGATCGCGCGTGAATCACTCACGGCGATGTTGATGGCGGCTGCATCAAGCGTGGGCATCGTGCTGGTGGCGCCTCTGGTGTTCAATACCCTGCTCAAGGGCAAATATGAGATCGGTTTCGGTTTGATCGGCGCAACGATTGTCGTGGGCCTGGCCAAGATATGGGAAAGCTTCTCAACCACCGTCACGATGTCCTGCGGAACGCCGCGGTCAATGGCAATCATCAGCGCCTTGGCATGGATCTGCCTCGTGATTGCGGCGGGCGCGATGGTCATCGGCGCGCGCTACGGGCTGCTTGGCATCCTGTATGGCGTCGGAACGGCGTGGGCCTTGCTCGCTGCGGGAGGAAGTTATCTGGCCGTCGTCAGCCTCCGGGCGAGGTTCGCCAATCCCGTCGTGCGCGGCAAGGATTAGCGCACCATAATGCCGCATAGTACATAATCAATCATCGATCCCGGCACCCGTCACATTACGGGCGACGCGGTGCGGGGACGAGGTCCTAGAAGGCGGGGATTCTGCGCCAAATGTCCTGTAATTTTCGCGAACATTGTTGTTTCATTGTGGCTTCATGTGCCGCGTGGCAGAGTAGCCCCGATAATGAATGACCCTTCGATCCGTCGGCGCTCGGGAGCCGCGCAGGCCCTGTTGCTTTTGCTGTGGCATGCCGCGGCGATCGTCTGTTTGGCGCTGCTTATCCCGCAGCTCAAATTACATGTTCCGTTTTGGGCGTTGAAGCCGAGCGAGCTCAACGGAATGGAAATCGTCCTTGGGGGCTATGGCGTTTGTGCGCTGGTATCGGTGGGCTGCGCCCTTCTGGGGTTCGAGATCGGAGCGGGTCGGCTCATTAAGGGCGTCCTGGGATTTTTCAGTCTCGTGTTCTTGTATCTTCTTTTCATACACTCCGACGTGGCGCGTTTTTCGATCATTGCGGTGTTTTTCGCCGCGCTAACCCTGATTCCAATTGCGACGATGCTGGGACGGCTCCTGCCGCCGGCGCTCATCGTTCTCGTCGCGGTGGCCGCGGGCGCCGCCGCGTGGAGCATGAAAAAATCCGAAAGTGGTACCGGTGCGGTCAATCCGCAATTGCGAACGACGTTCATTCATACCGCGTTTTACAACCTAAAGACCGAATTCTACGAGCACTATGTTCCTGAACCGGCGGTGCGGGGCGGCGGATTGTCCCGCATCGATGATCAGTACCTGCTCGCCACGGGCGACGGATTCATGTATGTGCTCAACTGGGACTCAAGCAACGCACTTCACGTGAAAACTCTGCCGTTTCGCGTTCCCTTGAATGGTGACGAATTTGCGAAAGATACGACGGGGGGTGCGTGGCGGAAACCGAACGAAAGTGATGCGCTGAGCCTGGCCGGCGAGGACGCCGGCACGCAGGTGATTGCGTGGTGGTTCCGGGTCGCGGGCCTCTATGTGCAGCAAATGGGTGAGCAAGTACGCATTTTCACCTCGCACTACTATTGGATGCACGATCAAAGGTGTTGGGTCGAGCGCGTGTCGATGCTTCAAGGCTCGAAAACGAGCTTTCTCGCCGGCGACCGATCGTTGCAATGGGAGACCCTGTTCGAAACGCAACCTTGTCTTCCGATCGAAGGGAAAGGGCGGCGCAGCGGTACGCCGTTCACGGGACATTTTGGCGGCGGGCGGATGGCGATGAGAGACCCCGATACGCTCGTTCTCGGTGTTGGAGATTTCGGTTTCAATGGATTGGCGTCGCCGCACATGATCTCGCAGGATATGTCCGCGAGCTATGGCAAGTCGATCCTGATTCATATCAAGGAGCGGCGCTCGGAGATATTCACTTCAGGCAATCGCAATCCCCAGGGCATGTACATCGATCCGCAGGGCAATATTTGGGAAACCGAGCATGGGCCGCAAGGAGGCGATGAACTGAATCTGCTGAAGCAGGGGCTCAACTACGGCTGGCCCCTCGTCACGTATGGCACGGACTACGGCACCTTCGCCTGGCCCTTGAACCCCAAGCAGGGCGATCATCTGGGCTTCGAGGCACCGTTCTTTGCCTGGGTGCCGTCGATCGCTGTCTCGGACCTGATTGGTGTGGAAAAGGATCTCTTCCCGGTCTGGAAAGGGGATCTGTTGGTGAGTTCGTTGAATTTCAAACGCCTATATCGGGTTCGCATTCGCAACGACCGAGTCGCATATGAGGAGCCGATCGAGATCGGCATGCGAATCCGGGATATTACCGAAGGAAGCGATGGGCGCATCGTGCTCTGGGCCGATGACGATGATGCGATCATTTCAATACGTCCGTTGACGGGAAGCGGGGGCGAGATCGCATTCGCAACAAGTTGTAGCGGTTGCCATAAAGTTGAGAACGGCACATCGCACCGGATCGGCCCGGATTTATGGGGTATAGTCGGACGAAAACCGGGTTCGGCACCCGGATTTGCCGATTATTCGGGCGCGATGCGGGCTAAAGGCGGGGTATGGACGGAGGCAAAACTAGACCAGTTCATTAAGAATCCGCAAGCGGCGGTGCCGGGTACAGCGATGGAATTCGCGGGCGTCGCGGATGCGGCGACACGCGCGCAAATCATCGATTACTTGAAGCACTCAAAGTAGACGGGTTAGTGCATTGAACCGCCGTTATCGCGTTTTGCATGTCATCGACTCACTCGATCTTGGAGGGGCGCAATCCGTATTGATCAATCTTGTCCGCCACGCTGACCGATCGGTGTTCGAGTTGGAGGTCGCAACGATGTCCGGAAGGGGCGTTTATTGGGATCGCGTGCGGGCACTCGGTGTTCCCGTGCATTCGCTGTCTTTTTCCCGCTTTGTGCCGGTCTATGCGCCGTCAATGATCCTCATGTGCCTCAAGCGCCGCTTCGACATCGTGCACACGCATCTGATTGGTGCGAACGCCATCGCCAAGCCACTGGCGGCGCTATGCGGCATAAAGATCCGCATCAATCACGATCATTGCAACGACAAGACCTCGGATCCGAGGCGCTGGGTGCCGATCGCCGACAAGATATCGAATCATCTGTCGACGCACGTGATCGCGGTGTCGCGGTCAACCCGCGATTATTTGGTCGAACACGAGCGTATGCCGCCGGACCGGGTCTCCACGATTCATAACGGGATCGATCTCGACGAGTTCCATCCGCGCCCCGACCAACGCGCCGCCGCCCGGCGGCGCCTGGCGCTGCCGGAAGATGCATTCATCGTCGCCGGAATTGGCCGTCTGTCCTATCAGAAGAACTTCTCGCTGTTCATCGACGTTGCGGCCGCCGTGCTGGCGCAGCGGCCGACCGCGTATTTCGTCATTGCCGGCACGGGACCGGAAGAGCCGCAATTGCGTGACCGCGCGGCGCGGCTCGGCATCGAGCCGAGGCTGCGTTTTCTGGGATATGTAAGCGACATGCCCGAATTCTATCCGGCCGTCGACGCATTGCTGCTGACTTCTCGGTATGAGGGCCTGCCGATCACGATACTCGAGGCCATGGCGACCGGGACTTCGATCGTCTCGTCGATGTTGGATGGAGTTGCAGAAATTCTGCGCGACGGCGAGGACAGTGCGCTCGTCGTTCCGTCGGACGTCGATGGCTTCGTGAGACGGCTGTGCGAATTGATCGACCGCCCCGACGTTGTGGCCCGAAGAACAATCGCGGCGCTCCACAAGGTGCAGGCTGGATTCTCGGCGCGAGGCGTTGCCAGAGCGGTCGAGGAGGTCTACTTGAAGTGTCTGGCGCGGATTGTGGTGCCGCAGAGTGCGTAGCCCTCGCAAAGCGGCAATGGTATCGTCGGCCGTGGATCACAAGTTCGTTCGATTCTTGATCGTCGGCGGCATTGCGACGCTCATTCAATATGTTGCGCTCATCTGGAGCGTTGAACGTTGGCATTGGAATGCCGTCTTGGGTTCGAGCTTCGGTTATTTGCTGAGCGCGATCGCGAACTACTTGCTCAATTATTATTTCACGTTCCGCAGCGACAACCGGCACGGCGTTGCTGCCGCACGCTTTGCGATCGTAACGGCCGCGGGATTCGCGCTGAACGCGCTGCTCATGGAATTGTTGACGGTAAAGATCCACCTTCTCTATGTACTAGCGCAGGTTATGGCCACCATCGGTACATTGATCTGGAACTACTGGGCCAACTCGAAGTGGTCGTTCAGCCGGCAATCGGCGCAACCCCGGGCGACGCGCAGGGGAGGGCGATTTGAGGCTTAGTCTGGTGGTTCCATGCTATAACGAAGAGGAGGCACTGCAGCAGGCCGCGCCGCAGCTGGCACGGCTGATGGCGGATTTGATCGCGCGCGGGAAGATTGCAAGCGACAGCAACATCTGGTTTATCGACGACGGCAGCAAGGATGGCACCTGGCGGCTGATCGAATCGTTTACCCGCGAATCGGATTTGTTCGTCGGGGTCAAGCTGTCGCGCAATCGCGGTCATCAGAACGCGCTGCTCAGCGGGTTGTTGTGCGCAGATGGCGATGCGGTCGTCTCGATTGACGCGGATTTGCAGGACGATTTGAGTGTGATCGAGACGATGGTCGATGCACGTGCCGAGGGTTACGAGATCGTCTACGGAGTGCGCAAGGCCCGCGACACGGATACGTGGTTCAAGCGCTGGTCGGCGCTTCGTTATTACGGGCTGCTTCGTTCGCTTGGCGTCGACATTATCCCAAACCATGCGGACTTCCGGCTCATGGGCCGGCGCTCGCTGGAGGCGCTTGGCCGGCATGGGGAGGTGAATCTGTTTCTGCGCGGCATTATTCCGCAGCTGGGCTTTCGCGCGACGAGCGTGTATTACGATCGGCGCGATCGGATTGCCGGGCAATCGAAGTATCCGTTGGGAAAGATGATCAAGCTCGCCCTCGATGGCATCACCTCGTTCAGCGCCGTGCCGTTGCGGTTGATCGCCGGACTCGGCGGCATCATTTGCCTGTTCAGTCTCGCCATGGCGATCTGGGCGATTGCGATCCGGCTATTCACCGACCGAGCGTTGCCGGGGTGGGCTTCGACCACGGTGCCCATCTACCTGCTTGGCGGTGTGCAGCTTCTCTGTATCGGCATCTTGGGAGAATATGTCGCGAAGATCTATGGCGAAACCAAGGGCCGTCCGCGCTATTTGATCGAAAAGGTGGAACGGCGATCGAAGGCGCCGGAATCGCATCGCCCGGAAATTGGGAATTAACATGCCTGATGTCTCTTATTCGATTCGCACGGCGTCGCTGATCGCCGCACTGGGGTGGCTCTCCATGACGGCGCGAGGGACCGAGGCTGCACCCGGCGCCTTTCGAGACCGAATGACGCTGCCGGTGAAGGAGAATGCTCATGCCGTATTCGCCGACGATCTGCACGGCAACGGACATCTCGATCTAATCGTCGCGGTCGCCGGTGCCAATAGTATCGCCGTATACGACGGGCACGGCGACGGCACTTTCGCGGCGCCTCGGTATATTCCCGTCGGCACGAAGCCGAAATTCGTGGCGACCGGCGACTTCAATCACGATGGGCACCGCGATATCGTCGTCGCCGAACAGGACAGCAACTCGATCAGCATTTTGCTCGGCAATGGCGATGGGACCTTCCAACCCAGAAAGACCTATGCGTCGTGCAACGGGGATCATGAAATCGTCGTCGCCGATTTCAATCGGGATGGCAATGATGACATTGCGGTGGCATGTCACGGCGCGCCATATTTCGCCAGCGTCTTCTTCGGGAATGGCGACGGCACGTTCAGGCCGCGCGTGGATCTGCATCCGGGCGCTGCGCCCGGCGCGGTGACCGCCGGGGACTTCAACGGCGACGGAATCCCGGACCTGGCGTTTGCGAATCACGCTGACGATACCATTGCCGTAATCCTGAGCAACGGCGACGGCACATTCAAACCGCCGTTGATCTTCAAAACGGGCCACTCGCCCCACAGCATTCGCGCCGGCGATTTGAACGGCGATGGGATTCTCGATCTGGTGACGGTCAACGATGGCGGAAGATCCGCGACTGTATTTGCCGGTAAGGGCGATGGGCAATTTGAGCGGCGACTCGATCTGCCGGCGACCTGGCTGCCCAAATCCGTCGCCATCGTGGATCTCAACGGCGACGGCAAGCCGGACATCGTGATCACCAACACGACTTATCCGACTTGCTGCACTTATGAAGGCAGTCTGGTGAGCGTTTTCATGAATCAAGGCGATTTTCATTTCGGACCGCGACAGGATTATTACGCGGGCGGCAACCCATTTTCACTCTTGGTGCGCGATTTGAACGGCGATGGCAAGCCGGACATCGCCACGGCAAACTGGATCGATGCAACTCCCGCGCAACATGCCTTCAACTACCTGATGTATGAGACCAAATTAACATTGCGAAAGCTGAAGTTGGCATTGCTCGGCTTAGGCGCGCTAGCGGGCGCCTTGTCTGTCGTCCTGCTGCGGCGCTCGTCAAAGCCGGCGGCGATCGTGTGCTCCGTTCTTGTCGTGGGCGCGATCTGGGGCTTTGCCTGGTGGGGGAGCCGTGCAGGATTGGAAGGCGTCTCTCACGTCAGCATTTTGTTTGCGAAATAGGCGCATATGCGGCATTCGGAACTTGACGATACCTTCGATATTGCGACGATACGTCCCATTGACTACGCCGCGGCGGCACTCATTTTCGTGTTCGCGATGTATGTGAGGTACATGTTTCGCGATTTCATCACCAGCGACTTCATCAATTACACCAGTATCTGGTATGCGGCGGTCCAGGAACATGGTTTCGCCGCTGCGGGAACGCCGGTGTCCAATTACACGCCGCCGTATCTCTATCTTCTTTATTTGACGTCGGTCGCCTTGCCTCATCTGCCCGCCGTCATGGCGGTCAAGATCCCATCAGTCGCTTTCGATCTGGTCTGCGCGGCCGCGGTGTTTTTCATCGTCCGATTGCGCCATGCGGGCGGTTTGTTGTCTATGTGGGCGGCTCTAACGGTATTGATGGCGCCCACCGTGATCTGCAATAGCGGCATGTGGGGTCAGGCGGACAGCATCTATGCGGCGTTCCTGTTGGTGTGCATTTTATTGCTGATGCAGGGGCGCGGCGCGCTGGCGATGGTGGCGTTCGCGCTTGCGCTCTCGATCAAGTTTCAGAGCATGTTCCTCGCGCCCGCGCTGTGCGCATTCTGGCTGCGGCGACTAATCCGATTCTGGCATTTGCTGCTGGTACCGGCCGTCTATGCGCTGGCGATGATTCCGGCCTGGCTCGAAGGTCGACCGGCGCTTGATCTGGCTACCGTGTACATGACCCAGTCGGTGACGTATCACACGCTGAGTAAACACGCGCCCAATCTGTATCTTTGGCTGCCGGATCGGTACTACGACCAAATCGTAGTCGCGGGCATCATGCTGATGACGGCCGTCGGTTGCTGCTACGTCTGGTACATCGTGCGCAGCCGGGCGCGTCTGGACCCGCCGTTAATTCTCAGGCTCTGCTTGTTGTCGCTGCTGATGACGCCGTTTTTCCTGCCGAAAATGCACGAACGGTTTTTCTTCGTTGCCGATGTGACGGCAATCGCATATGCGTTTTATTTTCCGCGCCAATATGCGGTGGCGATCATGGTGTCGTTTGCCTCGTTCTTCGCCTACCAACCATTCTTATTTCACTACACGCTGGTGCCTCCCATGGTTCTTCCGGTGGTGATGGGCGCAGCGCTCGTGCTTGTCGCGGCCGGCGCCAAGAAATGTCTGGATGAGGCGCAGGACACGACGGGTAATGGCCCCGAGTGTCGTGGAATGTGACATATGCCGGATATGCGAGGCGGTCTGCTCCGGTAGACTATCTGTTGTTTGTTCCGCGGCAAGGGCCGGATAATCGTTGAGGAATTGGTAACATATGCAAGGAACGCAGGCGCTTGGAGCAGCTTCAATGGCGGTTAAGATACTCAGCGTGTTCGGGACCCGACCCGAGGCGATAAAAATGGCGCCCGTGGTGCTCGAACTGCAACGCCGGTCAGCGGAATTTCAATCACTGGTGTGCGTGACCGCGCAGCATCGAGAAATGCTTGATCAAATCATGCATTCGTTCAATTTGACCGCGGATTACGATCTCAATGTCATGACCCAGGCGCAGTCCCCGGCGGAGGTCGCCGCTCGAGTGTTGGAGCTGTTGCCGCCCGTACTTCGTGAAGTTAAGCCCGATATGGTGCTCGTGCAAGGGGATACTACGACGACCTGCGCCGCCGCAATGGCGGCGTTTCTCGAACGCATCCCGGTCGGGCATGTGGAGGCGGGGTTGCGCACGGGAGACCTGCAGCAGCCGTTTCCGGAGGAGATGAATCGACGCGTAACCACAATCGTTAGCGCGCTGCACTTCGCGCCGACGCAGGACGCCACCAAGGCGCTGCTTGCGGAGCGGGTGCCCGCGGAGCGAATCATCTTTGCGGGCAACACCGTGATCGACGCTTTATTGCGCAGCCTACGCAAGGATTATCAATTTGCGGATCCGAGCCTTGCGGCGCTGCCGCGGGACAGGAAGGTTCTGTTGGTCACGATGCACCGGCGCGAGAGCATCGGGGAGCCGATGCGGCACGTAACCGAAGCCATACTGCGAATCCGCAAAACACACCCGGACTTGATCATAGTCATCCCGACGCATCGCAACCCGGCCGTTCGCGAGATTGTTTTCAGCGCGTTGGCCGATAAGACGGGGATAGTGCTCGTCGATCCGTTGCCATATCTCGATTTTTTGCACCTGATGCACCGAAGCCATTTGATACTGACCGACAGCGGTGGTGTGCAAGAAGAGGCGCCGTCGCTAAAGCGGCCGGTTTTGGTCATTCGCGAAGTCACAGAACGTCCTGAGGGTGTCGCCGCGGGCGTCGCCAAGGTGGTTGGGACGGATCCGGAACGAATTTATCAGGCGGTGCACCAGCTTCTGACGAACGCTAACGCCTATAAGTCAATGGTCGGGAACGAGAACCCTTATGGCGACGGTCACGCCGCTGAACGCATCGTCGATGCGATTCTTGCATGGCAACGCGCGCGCACGCTTCCGGAACTGACCCCGGTCGCTAGAACGGCTTAACACGGCTTGAACGGCGGTTATCCATGCGCATTGTTGTGACGGGCGCCACGGGCTTTATCGGCTGCCAGTTGGCGCAGATTCTAGCCGGGCTGGGCCACGATTTGGTGGCGACCGGGCGTGCGGCGTCCGGGGTGGAGTCCGCACGCCTCGAGCGGCTGGAAAAGAGCGGCGTGCGCGTCGAAGTGGGCTCGCTGCTCGACCCGGGCTTCGCGGGAGCGCTGACCAAAGGCTGCGAAGCCGTCATTCATCTGGCGGCGGCACAGCATGAGGGAAACGTCCCCGATTCCTATTTCCGGGACATCAATGTGACCGGCACGCAGCTGCTGCTTGAGGCCGCCATCGGCGCCGGCGCCAGGCGATTCGTCTACGGCAGCACAATCGGGGTCTACGGCGCGGCGAATGGCCAGGAATTGACCGAACTCAGCGTTACGCGCCCGGAGAATATCTACGCGGTGACCAAACTCGAAGCGGAGCAATTGGTAAAAGCTCACTCATCGCAGATCGAAACTTGTATTGGCCGTATCTCGGAAACTTATGGCCCGGGAGATTTTCGGCTGCTCAAGCTGTTTCGTGCAATCGATCGCGGCAGATTCGTCATGCTCGGCTCAGGCGAAAATGTGCGCCAGGTCATCCATGTGGACGATTTGGCCGCCGGTTTGCTGCTGGCCGCCGAACACCCCGGTGCCGTCGGCGAGACCTTTGTATTTGCGGGTACGGAAGTCATGACCACCAATTCAATGGTCGCGCAGATTGCCGCGGCCCTTAAGCGCCGGCCGCCGCGATTACACGTTCCAGTATGGCCCTTTCGCGCGGCCGCCGCAGTTCTGGAAGGTGCGTTAAGGCCGCTCGGCATTCAACCGCCGTTGACGCAACGGCGACTCGACTTCTTTACCAAGTCGTTCTTATTCTCGACGATGAAGTGCCGGCAAGTGCTTGGGTTTGTGCCTCGGGTGAGCTTCGCGGAGGGCGCCACCGCGACGGCGGGATGGTACCGCAAACAGGGCTATCTGTGATTCGTCCGTGCGGTTCCGCGGGAGAGGCATAACTCGTGTGCGGGATTGCCGGAATTACGGGACTGAATCCGGGCGAACCCGAAGCGCTCGGTCGCATGCTGCGTGCGCTTTCCCACCGTGGACCTGACGACGAAGGACGATATGCGGACGCGATGACGGCGCTCGGACATCGCCGCCTGTCCATCATTGACCTTGGGACTGGACACCAGCCGCTGCACGACGCTCGAAAAAGTCTGTGGCTGGTTGCCAATGGCGAGATCTACAACTACCGGGAGTTGCGCAAAGATCTCAAGGTCCGCGGTCATCAATTTCTGACCGAAAGCGATTGCGAGGTCATTCTCCACTTATACCGGGAGTACGGGACCGATTGTCTGGCGCATCTGCGGGGCATGTTCTCGTTTGCACTGTGGGACACGGAGCAAAAGCAGCTGTTTTGCGCGCGCGATCATCTCGGACAAAAGCCGCTTTACTATGCCGAGAGGGACGGGCGCTTCGCCTTCGCGTCCGAGATCAAAGGACTGCTTGCGTGGGACCCGGCGCTGCGAGAGATTAATTTGGAGGCGCTCGATGAGTATCTGGCGCTGCGAATAATCGCTTCGCCGCGAAGCATGTTTAAGGGAGTGCGCAAATTGCCCCCCGGCCATGCCGTATTGGTGAAGCCGGGTGAACAGCCGCGCATTTGGCGCTATTGGGATTTGCGCTACGCGCCGAAAATGCAGGGCTCCGAAGATCAATTGACCGATGCGCTCGAGGCGGAAATGCTGACCGCTTTGCGTCTTCACCTTGCCAGTGACGTTCCGGTGGGGGCTTTTCTCAGCGGTGGCCTGGATTCGAGTCTGATCGTCGCGATGTTGGCGCGGCATTGTGTATCGAGCGGATTTCCCACCTTTACGCTGAGCGTGCCGCTTGCGCGTTATGACGAGGCGCCTTACGCGCGTCAGGTTGCCGAACAATACGGTACCGATCACCACGAGGGAACGCTGGTACCGAATCTGGCGGAGTCTCTGCCGAATTTGGTGTTTTATTTGGATGAGCCGTCGGATCCGCTGGCTCTTTGCACCTATGAGCTTGCGGAATTCACCCGCAGAACGGTGAAGGTGGTCATCGGCGGCGATGGTGGCGATGAGCTCTTCGGCGGGTACGATCGTTACTATGGCTATGGATATGCGGGTCGTTATGCACGAATTCCGGCCGTTTTGCGCCGCCGCCTGATCGGGCCGCTGCTCAAAATGGTACCGACCGGCGGCTGGTATAAGAGCCGTGGGCATCAGCTGCGGTGGCTGCATCAGATGTCATTTCTCACGGGCGGCGCGCGGTATGCCGGCAGCCTTTCGTATTTCTACTTTGACGCCCAATCGCGACGCGAACTGTTAACTGAAAAGACACGCGGGACGTTGGGTGATTTTGATGCGGAGGCTTGCATTCGGGAGCCTTTTGAAAGGATATCGGGAAGCGATCTAGATCGCATGCTTTACGCGGATTCCGAAGTCCGCTTATCGGATCATCCCGTCATGATCACCGATCGCATGACGATGGCGTTTGGTCTCGAGGCACGCAGCCCATTCATGGATCACCGTCTGGCGGAATTCGCGGCGCGTCTGCCGGACGATATGAAGATCCGCGGCAAGTCGTTGCGCTATCTGCAGCGGCGACTCGCGGCGAGGTATTTGCCGCGGTCGCTCCTGGAGCGACCGAAGCAGGGTTTTGCATCTGCCATGCCGTATCTTTTACAGCGAGAGTATCGGCGCCTGTATTCGACAGTCCTTCCCCGGTCCCGGTTGGTAGAGGATGACATCTTGTGTGCACAGCCCATGAAAACGCTCGTGCAGGAGCATTTATCCGGCCAAGTCGACCACGGGAATCGACTATGGTTGCTGCTGAACGCGGAAGTCTGGTACCGGATGCACATCAAAAACGTCTCGCGGCAACAATTGCAGGCGGATCTTGGCAGCGAGGCTGAGCGATGAAAAACAGGCATATGGCGGCTCGAGACGCGGGGAGGCCGGCCAATCTCGCGGGTGCGGCAATTAACTATGATGTAAGATAATCGCCTGTATTTTCGCGCCACTATTCATGCGAAGTGGTGATCGCAAATGATGAAGTGACGTCCCGCTTTTGTCCCGACAAACTCAGGAATATGTCCACATCCGCCAATCGAATACCGGTTCAAAGCCCCTCCTTGGCGTCGCCTGGGTGGAATTGGCGGCGTCCGCTCATTCGGGCGGCATTGCGTTTTCAACATGCTCAGACCTTGCCGGAAGTTGATTTGATCAGCGCGATCGAGCGGTCACCAGGGAAAATTGAGGCGGTCCAGAAGCAACGACTCGAACAGTTGCTGCGCCATGCCTGGGCGGAAACTGACTATTACCGTGAGGTGCTGGAGCGTTGTGGCGCGGTAATTGAAGGGCGGGTGAATTTGGAACGGTTCGCAGACATACCGTTTCTTACGAAGAAAATCATTCGCGAGCAGGGCGAACGTCTGCGGGCCAAGGGGCTGCCCGGCGGGCGCCGTGCTTTCGCAAACCGGTCGAGTGGTACCTCGGGCGAACCGGTGCATTTTTGGCAAGACAACGTGTATTGGGACGTCACCATTGCCACCCGGATCTATCATTTCTCGATGGCGGGGAAAACCATTGGCGAGCGGGAAATGAAAATCTGGGGTAGTGAGCGCGATTTATATCAGGGTACTATCGGCCTGAAAGCCAAGCTGCAAAACTGGATTTACAACCGGCGATTCGAGCAGTGCTTCTATTTGCCGGAGCAAAGCATGCGCCGGATCATTACGCACATCAACGATTGGAAACCCAAGATGCTGTGGTGCTATCGGGACGGAATCTATGCGCTGGCACAGTACATCAACCAACACGGCATCTTCGTGCATACACCTGCCAGCGTGGTCCTGGGCGGCGCCACTGTCTACCCGTTTATGGCTGAGACGATTGAAAGGGCCTTTGGCGCTCCTGTTATTAGCGCATATGGATCGCGCGAGATTGGCGCCGCTGCTTGCGAATGTGGTACCGGGGAGGGGCACCATCTGGCCACCCAGTCGCATGTGGTGGAGGCGATTGATCCGGACGAGCAGCCCGTGATGGAGAAAGATGGTGAACTGGCCATCACGCCGCTGATGAATTGGGCGATGCCGCTTATCCGCTATCGAATAGGTGATCGGGGTCGGCTCACGAGTCGACGCTGCTCGTGTGGGCGGGCATTTCCTCTGCTCGATGCATTGACCGGCCGGGTATTCGAAGCGATGACGAACAGCAAGGGAGAGCATGTGGACGGCGGATTCGTCGTGTACGTGCTTGCTTTTATGGCTGAACGTGGCTACATAAGGAAATTTCAGGTTATCCAAGAAGAGGATGGATCAATAACCATCAATGTCGTTCCGGAGACGGCGACTTCTCTAAAGGAGCATGTGAACGATGTGCAATTGCTCACCGAAAAAATTCAAGTGGTGATGGGTCAGGATTGCCCGGTACGATTCGTGGAAGTCGATGACATTCCGCTCAACCCTTCCGGAAAGTATCCTTATGTGATTTGCCGCCGTCCTGCGGTATCGACCTCGACCCGGGGTGCCTATTGACGAAGGCTGGGTCTCAATCTGGCGGTCCGCAGACGCCGCAATCCAATCATGGTCAGCAGCGACAGCAACGAAATCACATCGAGGGAACCGCCACCGCCACTGCCACCGCCACCGCCGCCGCTAGAGCTCTGCGGGTTGGTTGCGGTGACCTGTGCGATGACCTGGACGGCCTTGGATCCGAGCGAGCAAGTCATCGAGTAGGTAATCGTTCCGGCGGCATTCGGTGTCAGGTTCGCCGTGCCATTGACCGGCTTGGCGCCTGCCCATCCGTCGCCCGATTGCCCGCCGCCCGCGAGGCAGGTGCTGGCATTGGAGGATCTCCAGCTTAAGGCAACGGGGCTGCCGAGGGTAATGGAGGACGGCGCCGCGGTCAGCGCGACGCTCAGCGCGATTCCGGTGCCGCTCATCGCCACGCTCTGGGCGGTTGCGCCGCTGCCGGCGTTGATGCCGAGCGTCGCGCCGGCCGATCCCACCGAGGCCGGATTGAACACCACGTTGATCGTGCAAGTCGCGCCGGCCGCCACCGAGGTGCCGCAGGTGTTGGTCTGCGAGAACGGCTGGGAGCCGGTGCCCGAGAGACCTATGCTCGTGATCGGCAGCGCCACGGGGCCGGTGTTGGTCACCGTGACGGACAGCGCTTTACTTGCCAGATTGGTCAACTGATTGCCGAACGCCAACGAGGTGGGCGATGCCGTGTAGGTCGGCACGATACCGGTGCCGCTGAGGGCCACGGTCTGAGTGCCGGCGCCTCTGCCGGCGTTGATGCCGAGCATCGCGCTGGCCGATCCCACCGAGGCCGGATTGAACACCACGCTGATCGTGCAAGTCGCGCCGGCCGCCACCGAGGTGCCGCAGGTGTTGGTCTGCGAGAACGGCTGGGAGCCGGCACTGGAAAGACTGATGCTGGTGATAGGCAGGGCCACGGGGCCGGTGTTGGTCACCGTGACGGACAGCGCTTTACTCGCCAGATTGGTCAACTGATTGCCGAACGCCAACGAGGTGGGCGATGCCGTATAGGTCGGCACGATACCGGTGCCGCTGAGGGCCACGCTCTGGGTGCCGGCGGCGCTGCCGGCATTGATGCCGAGCGTCGCGCTGGCCGATCCCATCGAGGCCGGATTGAACACCACGTTGATCGTGCAGGTCGCGCCGACCGCCACCGGTGTGCCGCAGGTGTTGGTCTGCGAGAACGGCTGGGAGCCGGCACTCGAAAGACTGATGCTGGTGATAGGCAGGGCCACGGTGCCGGTGTTGGTCACTGTGACGGGCATGGACATGCTCGGCACGTTGAGTACCTGATTGCCAAACGCCAACGACGGGGGTGACAGCGTATAGGTCGACAAAAGCCCGTACACCGCCACCTGATTGGACTGAGTGGCGATATACACCTTGCCGTTGACCACGAGCGGCGGCACGAATTTCGCGAAATTGCCAAATGCGTCGCGCGAGGGGTTCATCGCCGAATTCCACAATTCTTGGGATACGTTGGCGGCATTGAAGGCGTGCAGCTCCCCTGGAACCGGGGGATTGTCCGAGGCGTCGCCGCTGGTCGCGACCGTAGCCCATAGGACGCCACTGCCGGGCGTATCGTTGTTGGCGGAGAGCGTCAGGATGCCTCCCGGCCAGATTTGGGTGCCGCTGCCCTGGGCGCTCGGGCTGGTCGCAAGCTTCGTTCCGTTGAATGGGTAGGCTTTGACCCAGTCGGACGAGCCCCAGTCGAAGAGCAGGGGGCCGCCGTTCGCGGCCGATCGCTGCCAGTACACCGGTCCGCCACGGATCTCGGAGACGGAGACGGTTTCCTCCTGCACGGCCCCGGCATCGCCGGCGCTTTCCTCGCCGAGATTGGCCGTGTTGAGCAGGTACAGAACGCCCGTCTTGCCGCCGCCGGTGATCAGGTTGGTGCCGGGAATCAGCATCGGCCCGGAGCTGCCCAGATCGAAGTCGTTGTCGTCCATAAAGCTCCAGTTGCTGGGTGTGAACCAGTCAACCAGCTGCAAACCGTTGGATGGATCGAGTTTCAGCGCACTTTCACTGAAGTCGCTGACGCCGTCGTAGCCGCTGCCCCAGCCGTTGCCCACGAAGACGTAGACGTAGCCTGCGCCGTCGACCACCGGCGGGCGCCCCGATTGCCAGACGCCACCACCTTGGTTGCCGGTGATCACGGTCGCGAAGATCCCGCTTTGCTGCAGCGTCGACTTGTTGTACGCCATCACCCACCCGACGTAGGTGTCTGCAGTCTCTTGTTGAAGTGCGCCGAACCCGAATACGATATGGTTTCCGGAAAGCGTCAGCGACACCCGTTGGGTCAGATTTCGCGCATCGAACGTCAACCCGCCATAACTGCCCGAGATCAGCACGCCGGGTCCATACGGCTCGGCGCCGGAGGTGATGTCGATGGCGTGCAGCCGATACGTCATCGTGTTGTTCTCGAGCGTGCAGGCCACCAAATACATGATATCGGTGGAAGGATCGATCACCGGCGTGCTCAGAATGCCGAGGTTGCCGACGATGTTGCGATTTCCCTGGAATACAAAGTTTGTGATCGGAAGCGCGGTCGCGCCGACCAGGCTGGCGACATTGATCGTCCAGAGCGGCGCGCCACCCGCATCGGCATCGAACGCGTACAGCGTATCGCTCATCGTCGCGACGTAAACCACGTTGTGCGTACCCTGACCGGCGACGGCGACGTTCGGTACGTAGAGCGGCTGGGCGTAGACGTTGTCATCCACCGGCAGCTTGAATACGAGGCCAAACGTGCTCGAAGTGACGTTAGACGTGTTGAGTATGGTCTCAGCGAGGTTTGCGCCGGAAACCCCCGCATCGTAGCCGCGCTGTAGCACCGGTGGCCAGGCATGGGCAGCGGTCGCGAACGTCAATGCCAGTGCGACCAGTGCAACCCAATTTTGTGGCTTTCTCAATTGATCCACCACATTGTGATCGAACGCTTGGACCCCAAAGTTCGCAAGGTTTGAAAAATTGACCGTTACTAACTCGCGTCGAGATACCGACTTGGGAACTTTATCGAAGAGGCGTCCAATTGCGAATGATCCGATCGCCCGGTTGTCCGTAAATGCGATCCGCCCTTCACATTGCAATGCATTATGTTAAATGCCTCCGGGTGCACAGATCCGCATCACGGTTATCGGGGCGCGGGGGCGATTACCCGTAGACGGGTTGCTTACACCGATGACGGCGTAGCACAAAAGCAAGATTGGTTCACATCGAAACGGACCTACGCCTCACCGGTTGTTCGTCAATTGACGAATGCGGTGGACGATTCTCCCACCTATTACGCGCTTGTTTTCAGTCGCTCGGTCAGGTGATCGGCCAGACGCAAAGCCAAGGCCGCGATGCTGAGGGACGGCTGCATGGCGCCACCCGTCGAGAATACCTCCGAGCCACATACATAGAGGTTCGGGGATTCATGCACGCGCAAGTCCCGGTCGACCACGCTGCTGCGCGGGTTCGTACCCATGCGGCAGGCGCCCTGGTGGTGGCGCGACCAGGCGACCTCGGCCTCCCTAACCCCGCCGGCGCCGATCTGTGCCAGCCAGCCGCGGATCAGCTGCCGTGCCCGATCGAGGAGTGCTCGATCTTCGTCCGAAAAATTGAATATAAGATGGGCGATCGGCCGGCCAAATAGATCGTTGCGGGACTTGGACAGGGTTATTCGGTTGGCCGGTGAAATTTTCATTTCTGCTCCAGCGCCAATGTATAGCGCCGCGTACGCGACGCGACCCAGGGCCGACATCATGTTGCGCGGAACATTGACGAGCCGAAACGGCAAAATGTGGTTCGGCAACAACCATGCTTGGCGAAATGCGGGTATTAGGGCGCCGAGCCCTTCATTGCGATAGGTTTGGTAGAATTGATGCGTGCGTGCGATTTTGTTGGTGGGAACCAACGTTTGCCAACTGTGCGGAATGCGGGCGTAGAAGCCGACGTTGGGATGTTCGTTGAATCCGCGTCCCACCATGTCATACGCATTGCCTATGCCGTTCGGAAAGGTTTCGGAAGCCGACAGCAGCAGCATGCGCGGCGACTCAAAACCGCCGCAACAAATAACGAACAAGCGGGCTCGCGCGATACCTCGTTGGCCGTCCAGCGTCGCGACCTGCGCGGCTGAAATGCGGCGATCGGGATCGGCAGTGAGGCGCAGGACGGTTGCGCCGGTGATGACCGTGCCAAAGCCGCTACGCAAGAATGTCGGCAGAATTTCCTTTTGGACGTTGAACAGGCGAATCGTCCTGGTGGGAGTGGCCGTGGCGGTGTCTTCGACTTCGACGCCGAATCGGGCACAGAGTTTCTGCAGAAAGCTGATGTCCGGTGAACCGGGTAGGGGAAGCGAGTGGCGCCGGGGAGGAGAAAATTGCGTGCGCGGCCCGCCTCTCACGCGCAGTAATTTCTCGGCCGTGTCGTAATACGGATCAAGGTCGGCGTAATTGATCGGCCAGGGGTTGTCGGCGGGCGTGTAGGGGTGGGGCTGGAAGTCCGAGGGGTGCAACCTTTCGCAGCGGCCAGTCCAAAAATTCGAGTTGCCGCCGAGTATTCTCGAGGTGGTTCGGTTCAACGGATACAGGGTATCGCCGGTGTACTCGTACTCGGCAAGCGATTTGAGGCGTTGATTTGTGAGCCAACTGGCAAGTCCAGTGCCTGATTCGAGGATCAGGGTGTGCACGCCACGGCTCGCCAGCGTCGTGCCAAGCAAAGTACCGGCAGGTCCGGAGCCCACAATGCACACGTCGTAACCGCCCGGCCTATCGAGCGCAGAGAGGTTCTGTGTCATCATGAGCTTGGCGATCGCAGTGAGATGCCTAAAGGCTAACAGAATACCGCAGAGGTGCCTATGGCTGCCCGAATGCGAACGGCGTCACACTTTGATCAGCAGGCGATCGTGGGTTCGGAACCGGTCCAAGTGCCGCGAAAATACGGGGATGCAAGCCTTTAAGACGTAATCGTCTTGCTCACAACCTGTGACAACGGGCTTTCGATATTTGCGCTGTTATAGGATACCAAGGAGAAATACCACGTGGCCGGCGAAAGATTGCCGATGACGTAGTTTGCAATGCCGGGGTTGGAGATTTCCACCGACTGGTTAAGAGAACCTGAGTTGGTCCCGAAGTAAATCCTGTAGCCGGCGAGGTTAGTGAGCGGCGTTCCGTTGATATTCGTGGTTGGCGGAACCCAGGAAAGCGTCGCCGATCCGGTCGAATATTGCGTTACGGTGATGTTAAATGCCGGCAGCTCGGCCGTCGCGACACCGTTGCTGACGCTGATCAGGATTCCATCGTAGTTACCGATGTCGGAGATGCCGGGAGTACCGGCGAGTTCGCCGTTCGAGGGGTCGAAGGTCGCCCAAGACGGTTTGTTTTGAATCGCAAATGTCAGCGGCGCTCCACCGGCCTCGGACCAGTTCGGCGAGAACGCATAGGCGGTACCGGCATTCAATGCAGTGACCGGCTGACCGGAGATCGTCGGTGCCGCAGTAGCCGTCGCGCTTGCCGTGCTGGTCGCTGTGCTCGCCAATGGATTGGTGCTCGTCGAGCCGCTCTGATTACCGCCTGAACAACCCGTCAACACAAGCAGTGCTGCAATCAAAGAAGCCGCATTTCGCATTTTCGCACCCCGCCAGTCAAGAGAAGATTTGCCGCCGCGAAGAGCGGCAAATACCTTGGTCGGGAAGGCGATTTAAGGAATGACGACGTTCAGGCTTTCATGCCCTTTCGCCGGCAGCCCCGCTGTCGTAGGCTCGTTAGCCTTTAGACCGTTGGCTTTGCGTCCCCGCCTTTCGGCAGGTTTGCTCTTAGCGCAACGGGAGTTAATAGCAGCGGAAATGCGAATGCAATTGTCTTAATTCGACGACAGCTGTCTTCAATCGACGACAGGGCGCGGCTAAAAAGGTTCTACCAAAAATGGACAGCTTTACTGCAGCCAACTTTACTGCAGCTGTTCGACCATCTGTCGATGCGTCACGAAGCGAAAGCCGCGATCCAGGACGGCACGAAAGACCCGCCTTAGAATCCCGTCATTTACGCCCTCGTAACATGGATGGCCATAGAGAACCACCCAGCGTGATTCGTCGAGGCGTCTTTCCATGTCGGTAATGATGTCATTTGCGGGGGTTCGCCGGGCGCCGTGCCATTCGAGCAGCGGTACGGTCCGTGGTCCGCACAGCGTCACCGGAATGCGCCAGTGTTTGACCGCTACGCCGGCATAGGTCGGATGGTGCGGTTGGCCGCCGATCGCATCGCCATCGTAGCTAAATCCCAATTCCTCAACGATACGCGTAATGCGCTCGTCGGACTTGAAGCCCGGCGACGTGAATCCTGCTGGGCGGCCGAACAGTCGAGTCATTTCCACGTGCCCATCGGCGACGTCTTGCGCGATCACGGTCTCCGGGAGTTCAAAGAAGCGACGACTCCATACCACATGATCAGATCCGCCGTGCTGACCGAGCTCGTGGCCTGCTGCTACCAGCTTTTGTAGTCGATCGACAAAGGAGCGGCCGACCGGGCGCGACAACAAGGTTTCGAGGATAAATCGCGGCCATCCGATCTTCTTGATCAGATGCACCGCTTCCATGTCGTTGAGTTTGGCCTTTGAGCCTTTTAGACCGCCCTTCATCAACCATTCCTTGAGATTCGTGGCGCGCCCCATGTTGACGAAGAAGGTATTCTTGACGCCGAACTCGTCGCAAACTTGCATGATCCGGGGCAAGCCATCGGTAATGCAGGCACGGTGATCGATGTCCCAACGGAAAGAGAAGAGCTTTTCGGTCATGACGGTCACTTTTATGGTCGACCTACTATAGCAATACTCGTTCGACCGCGCTGCAGATCGGCCACGCTGCAGCTAAACCACGTTCTCGCAAGGTCCAGGAACGGCATATTATGTCGATCGAAAACCATTCCTATTGCGGCAATCCGCAGGAAGGCAAAGAGCGACCAGTGCAAGGTTTTCGCAGCTTGTCGCTCAAGATCCGGGTGTTTCCTTGCTTAGCGGTGGCGAATTTCCTATTCTTTCCACGATGCCCCAATCCACTACCGTAAGGTCGCTGCGCACTGTTTCTGCTGGGACTCGCGCGGCGCCGCTGGCGCAACTTGGTCGCGAGACCTTCGACCTCGTCGTCATCGGCGGCGGCATCGCGGGCGCATGTGCGGCTTGGGACGCGAGTATGCGGGGGTTGACCGTGGCGCTCATCGAGCGCGCCGATTTTGGCAGCGGTGCCTCGGCGCACTCGCTCAAGGTATTGCATGGGGGAATTCGCTATTTGCAGCATTTGGATATACCGCGGCTTCGAGAATCCTGCGCGGAGCGCACCGCCTTTTTGCGCATCGCGCCGCACCTGACGCGTCCCATGCCATTTGCCTTGCCGACATTCGGACACGGCATGCGCGGCAAATTTCCCCTCCTTGCCGCGTTCCAGCTGCTCAAAGTATTTACGAGCGGCCGCAACGACGGCATCGAGAATCGCGCCCAGCACATCCCGGCGCCCTTTATCATGTCGCGGCAGGAATTCGTGCAGCGTTTTCCCGCCTTTGACGAAGCCGGACTGACCGGGGCCGGTGTTTTCTATGATGGGCAGATGCTCAATCCGGCGCGTATTGTCTATTCCATTGTCCGCTCGGCTCAAGAGGCGGGCGCCACTGTCCTCAACTATTGTGCGGCAGAGCGACTCCTGGTTCGCGATGAACGGGTCGAGGGTGTCGCGGCGCGGGACGAATTGAGCGGCGCGCCATTCGATATCCGTGCAAAAATGGTGCTTAACCTCACGGGGCCCTTTGCACCGACGCTGCATCAGCGAGCGCAAGGCGGCAAGCCGATCAACGTACCGCTATCGCGCGATATGGCGGTTGTCATCAAACGCAGATTGCTGCCGGACATGGGCCTCGGCATTCAAACCCGCTACAAAGATCCAGACGCGTGGCTTAGCCGCGGCAATCGACATCTATTCATGGCACCGTGGCGCGATCGCACGCTGATTGGCGTCAACAGCAAGGTGTACGATGGGGACCCTTACAAGCTCGCCGTCAGCGAGGCGGAGATTCAAGGTTTTGTCGATGAGATTCGTGAGGCGGCGCCCGGTCTCGGCGTGACCCGCGACGATGTGGCGGTGGTAAACGCTGGATTGTTGCCGTTTGGCGAGAATCAACCGGGGCAGAAGGATTTGAGCTTCGGGAAGCGATCGGTGCTCATTGATCACGCCGCGCGCGACGGCCTAAGCGGACTCATCACCGGCATGACCGTGCGTTGGACCATGGGGCGCCTGCTTGGTGAGAAGGCCGTGGATCTTGCGTGCGAAAAATTACAAATCGCGGCGCGTCCGAGTCAAACCGCAGTGACTCCCGTGCACGGCGGGGATGTCGACGACCGAGATCGGTTGTTGCGTTCGATTCGAGCCGATGCCGGTCCTCGATTGTCCGAGGAATCAATCCTGCATCTCGCGGATTCATTTGGTACTCTGACAAGCGACATACTGAAGCAACCCGACGGTGCCGCCACGCTTAGCGATGGCAAGACCCTGATTGCCGAGGTGCGGTACGCGGCGCGCGACGAACTGTCCCACACCTTGGCGGACATCGTGCTGCGTCGGCTCGACTTGGGGACCGGTTGCGAAATGGGCGATAAAATTCTGAACGAGTGCGCGATCATCGCGGGCGAGGAACTGGGCTGGGACGCCGAGCGCAGGCGCGTGGAGATCCAACGCGTTAAGGGCAGCTACCC
Organism: uncultured Gammaproteobacteria bacterium; assembly: GCA_963758145.1. Classification (GTDB taxonomy): domain Bacteria; phylum Pseudomonadota; class Gammaproteobacteria; order Steroidobacterales; family Steroidobacteraceae; genus Bog-1198. The sequence continues at coordinate 21,400 of CAVWUK010000004.1, read as the reverse complement.
GTTCGCCAATCCCGCCTCGCAGGAGTGCCACGGTAATTCATGACTGAGCCGTTGCGCATCCTCTGCCCGACCTACTGGTATCCCTCTTACGCGGACGATACCCAGGCGATCTACGTCCACGATATCAATCGTCACCTCGTGCGCCAGGGTCATCGGGTGTTTGTGGTCACACCTGGGCGTCCCGGAGTACCCGAGCGCGAGACCTTTGATGGCGTCGAAGTGATTCGCTTCCCATTTGAACTCCCGGAAAGTTTGACTTACGGGCGCGTTGCGCAAAGCAAGGTAACCGTGCTTGCGAGACTCCAGCGGCTGATCATCATGGCGCGATATCTTGTCGCACAATACCGCCACACGGTCATCGAGGGGCGGCGCCTGGGCATCCAGATCGTTCACGGTCATTGGGCCATACCGACCGGACCGGCCCTGGTTGCGGCGGCTCGCCGGCTCAAGGTTCCATCGGTCATCACATTGCACGGCGGCGACGTTTATGTGAATGTCGCCGAAGGCTATGATTTCCCCACGCGATGGTACGTTAAGCCGGTGCTTGCCTGGACCTTGCGGCACGCCTCGGCATTGACCGCAATCAGCGAGGACTGCAAGGTGCACGCGCTGAATGCCGGCGCCGATGAGTCATCGATTACGGTGGTGATGAACGGCGCGGATTTGCGCCGTTTTAGCCCCGCACCCACGCGCAACGCGCCGAGCGAATTTGGCTCGCATATGATATTTGCTTGCCGGCAATTGTTTCCCCGCAAGGGCATCCGCTTTCTGATCGAGGCGGTAGCCAAGCTGAAGCCCAAATATCCGGACATCAACCTGGTTATTGCCGGCGACGGCTTCGAGCGGCCGGTGCTCGAGAAGCTCGCCGAGAACCTCGGCATCGGCGATAAGACGAAATTCCTCGGCTGGGTCGCCAATAAGGACCTGCCGCGATTCTTTCGCAGCTGCGCCGTCTCGGTCATTCCCTCGCTCGAGGAGGGGTTCGGCATCCCTGCCGCTGAGGCCATGGGCTGCGAAAAGCCCGTTGTGGCAACCGATGCCGGCGGACTTCCCGAGGTGGTTGAGAATGACGTGACCGGGTACGTCGTACCCAAAGGCGATGCGGCGGCGCTTGCAAACGCCATCGATCGGCTGCTTGCCGATGACGCGCTCAGATTCCAAATGGGCGAGGCCGGTCGCATCCGTGCACTCGGCCGTTTTGATTGGGATCTGTCGGTCAAGAAATTCGAGGCCGTTTATGAACACGTGCTCCATAGAAGTGGATCGGTTGCAGCGCGCGGCCGTGTTCTGAGTATTCTGAAAACATCCTACGAGTATCCGCCGCTCGGCGGCGGCGGTGCAAAGGTCGTGTACGGCATTGCAACGCGCCTGGCGGCACGTGGCCATGACGTCGATTTGGTGACAATGGGATTTCGCGGCTTGCCGGCAACGCAAAAGCTCGATGGCGTAAATGTGCAAAGAATCTCGAAGACACGATTGCGAATCTCGACCTGCTCTGCTTTTGAGATGATTCCGTATGTGCTGCTTGCGCCGCTATATTTGGTCAAGAAATGTCGTTCAAAACACTATCTTGTCAATCACACCCATTTTATTTTCCCGGGCGGCGTTATCTCCTACGTGGTGAAGCGACTCACCGGACTGAAATATGTGATTACGGCGCATGGCTCGGATGTGCCGAATTACAATCCCAATCGCTTTCGCGTGATGCATCGATTGCTTCGGCCGCTATGGCGCGCAATTGTCGCCGATGCAGATTTGATTCTATGTCCCAGCAAGTCGATTGAAGATTTGGTCAAGGCGGCGGCACCGCAGGCGCGCACCCACGTCATTCCGAACGCCATTGACATCGACAAATTCAAGCCGCGGGATAAGAATCCGCGCAGTCTGTTGGTGGTCACGCGCATGTTCGAGCGCAAGGGCGTGCAGTATACGCTGCGCGCTCTGGCCGAGATGCGCGGACAATTCGATGTCAACATTGTGGGCGATGGGCCGTACCTGCCGTCGCTCAAGAGTCTCGCCAGAGAACTGGGTATCGAGGCTCGATTTTGGGGCCACCTCGACAATGATTCGCAGCAGCTGAAGGATTTATACGAGACGGCCGCAATATTTGTGTTCACTTCGGAGGCGGAGAATTTTCCGATTGTGCTCTTGGAAGCGATGATCGCCGGCGCCGCGGTAATCACCTCAAAGGGCACCGGCTGCGCCGAGGTGGCGGCAGATTCAGGACTTCTGGTGCCGGTACGGGACCCGCAGGCGATTAAACAGGCGCTGATGCGACTGGTGCAAAACCCTCCGCTGGCCGAAGAACTGGGGTTTGCCGCTCGTGAGCGCGTCATTGCGCACTTCAGTTGGGATGAAGTGATCGATCAACATCTTGAGGTCTATCGCCGCTTTGTGCGCAGTTGACGCTGCGACCACGGTGCCGCGTCCCTGGCCGCTGCGCGTATTGGAGCACCGGGCGGCGCTCCGGGAACGCCTCGCCGATGCTGCTGTTTCTTTCGATACCCGTCATGCCGTCAATCTTTAACCGCAGATTAGCGTGAAAGCGTTCACATTGTGCGGAGACGGACGCATTGATAATGCGCCGACGGTTCGTAAGTTACCGAGTCTGTATGGCAATAAGTCTCGACGGCCTCCCGCCGGCGCCCACGCAGCCCGTTCCCGCTGCGGACTTCAATTGGCGTGCCCCGATCATTCGGGCGGCGTTCCGGCTGCAAAATCCGGCAATACTTCGCGAGCTTGATCTAATACATTCGATCGAACGATCGCCTTGGAAACTCCAGGCGATACACGAAGAGCGTCTCGAAAAGTTGCTGCATCACGCGTGGGCCCAGACCGAGTATTACCACGACGTATTGGAATACTGCGGCGTGGTGCGCAATGGCCGCGTGAATCTGGATCGGTTCACGGATATTCCATTTTTGACCAAGGACATCATTCGCGCGCAGGGCGACCGGTTGCAGGCCGCTTCGTTGCCGCCGGGACGCAAGCCCTACAAGAATCTATCGGGAGGGTCCACCGGAAAGCCAACTCGGTTTTGGCAGGATAACGTCTATTGGGGCGTTACGATTGCGACTCGCACATATCAATTCTCAACCGTCGGCAAGGAATACGGCCAGCGGGAAATGAAAATCTGGGGTAGCGAGCGCGACTTGCGACTAGGCACACTTGGTTGGAAGGAGACCCTGGAGAATTTCATCTACAATAGAAAATTCGAGCAATGTTGGCACTTGCCCGAGCAGAGAATCCTGGAAATCATTCGGCACGTGAACGAATGGCGACCGCAGCTGCTGTGGTGCTACCGAGACGGAATCGATGCTGTGGCAAAGTATATCAACGAACACGGAATCAAGGTGCATGCACCGGCGGCCGTTGTGCTTGGCGGCGCGACGGTCTACCCATTTATGGTGCAATCAATTGAAAAGGCGTTTCACGCACCGGCCATAAGCGCCTATGGGTCGCGTGAAGTTGGCGCAGTGGCCTGTCAATGCCGTCAGCGCGGCGGTCTCCACATCGCAGCGCAGGCGCATGTCGTCGAAGCGATCGGAATCGATGAACGTCCAATCATGGAGCAGGACGGGGAATTGGCGATCACGCCGCTGCTGAATTATGCGATGCCGTTCATTCGTTACCGGATCGGGGATCGCGGTCGACTGACAGGGCGCGCCTGCGGTTGCGGCCGCGCTTTTCCCTTGCTCGATGCGCTAACCGGCAGAGTCGTGGAAGTCCTGCGAAACTCGAAGGGGGAACAAATCGATCCCATCTTTTTCATTTGGATCATGGCCGAAAAGATGAATAACACCACATTGAAAAAAGGCCAGATCGTCCAAGAAGAAGACGGCTCGATCACTGTCAATCTCGTGCTCGAGGACGGGGTCGACGCTCTGCAAGCGAGTCCGCATTTGAAGGAGATTCGCAAGGCAATGGAACTGGTAATGGGCGCGGGATGCCCGATTCGGTTTGCATTCCTGGATGACATTCCGTTGAGTGAATCGGGAAAATATCCCTACATCGTCAACCGGAAAACGATGAGAGCGCCCGCGAACACCGTGGCGGCCTGATTAACGCGGTTCACCGCGCGCAACTCAATCAGAGGAACGTGCGCGCAGGTTGTATCGGATTATGTAACCTCAGTCCCGTTTCTCCCAAAGCTGCGGGGCGGCGATCCAAAAGATGGAAATTGCCCGAAACAGCCAGCCCACGCCGACGCCGAATACCAAGCCTGTAAGTCCCCACCGCACGCCAAGCAATGCGCCGACGAATCCAAAGGCGATCGCAATCCAGCCAATGCCGCTGATCAATAATAAGTCGCGACCGGATCCGAGGGCATTTACAACTGATGCGGCCAGAGAGCTCAGGACTTTGAGGGCGCCGGTGACCAAGGCGGCGGTCAACAGCGGCCAAGCGATTGAATAGCGGTCATTCAAAATCCAATGCAACACGCTTGGAGTGACGATCCAAACGACGACGCCTGCTGCCACGGCCGTCGCAGCAACGACGATGGCTTCATGCCAGAAAACCTTGACGCGCTGAGCGGCCGTCTTAGTGTTGCGCAGCCCGGGGACCATGGTATACCCCACGCCCCATTGAAGCATTTGGAAAGGGGAACCGGCGACGGTGGCCAGCACGCTGAACGTTGCGAGTTCGTGCAAATCGAGCAATCTCGGTGCGAGCAGCCGCTCGAATGCCCCGAGAATCATACCGGCACTCGCAAAACTCACGGCGGACCAGCCCTCGGACCAAGCATAGGGGTTCGACTCATTGGGGCGGGAAGTCCCGGGTCTCACCGCACGCCATCCGAGCACGGCGGTCAAAGCCAAACTTAAGGACATCGCCACACCCGGTAACAGCGCACTTCGCGCTCCGGCTATATATCCGATCACGGATGCAAGTAATACCGATGCATTGGTGCTGACCGTCAAGGCAAGTGCGGAGTTAAATCGCTCTTGACTGCGAAAATACGAGACCGCCACGGTCTTCACGCCGCCCGCGATTATGCATACCCCCATTACCGCCAACAGCGCGACCGGCAACGGGTACAAGAAACTCGCCACTGCAACGAGTAATGTCGCCGCCAGAAGCGATGTGCAGAACACCTGTCGGTTCAATCGCCGATCCGGCACAAACGGCCGGCGGACCAGAATCACGTCCGCTCCAACCGGCGCAATACTTATGCCCACCATAACGAGCGAAAACATCAAAGAAAATCGCGCGAATTCGTCGGTAGGCAACAACCGCGCCAGAAGCAAATTGCCGACCCCCAACGCAAGCCCGCTTGCACCGAGCCCGGCTGTCGCACGAAGCGCCGAAGAACGGCGTAAGGATTGCAATATTCGAGAGCGCGCCGGCTTTGGAAGCGGAGATAGGCCGAGGTTCGGAAGTGTCAAATCGGTACACCGTTGATGAGGGCGCTGGAACGGATTTTCTCGAAACGCGAGAATACCGTGCGGCGCTCAAATGGGGGATTAATAGTTAATGCCCGCCGTCCCGGCGACATCCAACTGCCGAGCCATCTGGTGCGCCTGGCGGGCGCCGCGCCCAGCCCCCGGCTGACTCGGAGCGGGGCCAGTTGCGGGGTGCACGACGGCGGCGTTTGAGGTCGACCGGGGAATCGAAACGCGCGGGGGAAGGCCGGATCCGCGCGAATTAGGTTGCGCCCACGTCACCTTATTCGCGACAATGCACTACCGACGCGTGACAACGGATTTGACCGCTAAGTCGTGAAACACCCATGTTGATTGGAAAATTATTCAAGAAAGTATTTGGCTCTCCTCCGGCGCCTGAACGCCGTGTGGCGGAACGCCGGGCTACTCAGCAATGGATTTCCAATCCCTGGCATGCTGTTTCAGTCGTTCCGTGCCAAAATGCCTGCCAAGCGGCGCGTGAACTGAACCGCAAACGCTTTCTCTCCAGCGAGGCGCCAGCGCTGCCGCTCGCAGGTTGTAGTTCAAAGGCCTGCCATTGCCGCTACCAGCACTACGAGGATAGGCGCCGCTCGATGAGGCGCGTGGTCGGTGGAGTGTCTGCAAAACGCCATTGGCGCGGGACGGAACGCCGGGCGTCTCGTGGTCGGCGCAGTACCGATCAGGGATAACTCAGCAATCGATTCCAATTTCCGTTAGCCTTCGCGATAGTAATCGCGGAACCAATCGACAAAATTTCTTATGCCGACTTCAATGGGAGTCATCGGCCGGTATCCGATATCCTCCTGAAGTTCGCGGACGTCGGCGAACGTGTCCGCGACGTCTCCGGGCTGCATGGGCAACATGACCATTTCGGCCTTGCGACCCAGCAGATTCTCGAGTACCTCGATGTAGCGCAGCAAATCGATCGGCCGATTGCTGCCGATGTTGTACAGCCGATAAGGTGCCGGGCTGTACGCAGGGTCGGGATTGGCGCTATCCCACCGGGGATGCGGCTGCGCGACCCGATCGAGCACGCGCACTACGCCATCGACGATATCGTCAATATATGTGAAATCGCGCTTGTGGTGGCCGTGATTGAAAACGTCAATAGGGCGGCCTTCAAGTATCGCACGCGTGAACAGGAACAAAGCCATATCCGGCCTGCCCCAGGGGCCGTATACCGTGAAGAATCGCAGACCGGTGGTCGGCAAACGAAATATGCTCGAATAGCTGTGCGCCATCAGTTCATTCGCCCTCTTTGTCGCAGCGTAGAGGGAGACGGGATGGGATGCGGGTTCGTGTATGGAATACGGCAGCTTCGAGCTCGCGCCGTAGACTGAACTGGACGAGGCATAGACTAGATGCGCGACCGCGTTTTGACGGCAGCCCTCGAGCACGTTGAGCGTGCCGACGACGTTGCTCTGGATATAGCTGTGCGGGTCTTTCAGCGAATACCGCACGCCCGCCTGCGCGCCCAGATGCACGACGCGCTCAAATCTCTCCCGGGCGAATAACGCCGCGACGGCCTCTCTGTCGGCCAGATCCGCAAGAACGAATTGAAACGCCTGCTGCGCCTGCAGCTTCGCAAGTCTCGCCTGTTTGAGGGTGACGTCGTAATACTCGTTCAAATTGTCGAGACCGATCACCTCATCACCGCGGTCGAGCAGGCGCTGCGCTGTCGCAGATCCAATAAAGCCGGCGGCGCCCGTGACGAGTATTTTCATCGCTGGGCTAGTATACCGCAGCGGGTCGAGGCATCACCGCAGACTTGAATCAAGGTGGCTGATCGCCGCTAATACGCGTTTCTATCGTTGAAGACAATTAGCGCAGTTCTCGCAATAATTTTCAGATCCAGCCACAACGACCAATTCTTAAGGTACTCGAGATCATACTGAACTCGAAGATGCATTTTCTCCACGGTCGAAGTTTCGCCGCGCAGACCGTTGACCTGCGCCCAGCCCGTGATGCCGGGACGCACTTTGTGACGAATCATATAGCCATTGATCAATTTCCGATACGCTTCATTGTGGGCCACCGCATGCGGTCTGGGGCCGACGAAACTCATTTTGCCTTCAAGTATATTGAAAATCTGCGGCAATTCGTCCAACGATGTGCGGCGCAGGAACGCGCCGAGCGGCGTGACGCGGCCGTCCTGCGGAGTGGCCTGGGCGACCTGAATGCCGTCTTCGCACACGGTCATGCTGCGGAATTTATAAATTAATATCTCCTCTCCGTTCAATCCGTAGCGCCGCTGTTTGAACAATACGGGTCCCGCGGACGATCGCTTGATCGCCAATGCGACCGCGAGCAGCACCGGCCATATCAGCAGCAATGCGATGCATGCCAGCGCGACGTCGAACACACGCTTCCAAAGGCTGCTTATTCCTTGTAACGGCGAGTCGCAGATGGAGAATGCCGGCATGCCGTTGATTTCCACGCAGCGCGCTTGCACGAGATCGAAGGCAAAGATGTTAGGTACGAAAAAGACGGAGGCTGTCGTGTCGCGCAATTCCTTGAGCAACTCTTCGATTCGCGGCGCGGTGGAAATGGGCAGTGCAAGGTAAACGCGGCTGATCGAGTTACGGCGTACAAAATCGGCCAAATCATGCGCCGAACAACTGCCGGTGACCGGATGACGGGGCGATTCGCTTAGCCGGTCGGAGCTGCGGTAATCGAGAAAACCGCAGAATAGGTCGCCGAAGTGATTTTGTCCCATACGCCGCGCCAGTTCGATGCCCACATCGTTTGCACCGATGATGATGCAGCGTTGAACGCCTCGTTTGCCGGAGGCAAGCCATTTGGCGACGGGATATCGCAGTGAATCGGCGAGCACCAGCGCGAACGGCGTCGCCAGGAACCAACTCAAAATAGTGGTCCCGGAGAAGACGTGCGTGAGCTTTAACGAGAACGCAAGAAATACCAGCACCGCAACGACGCAGCTCCATTCGAGCAGAATGCGGGCGACGAGCTTGTGAATTCGCCCGGAATGTTCGCCTTTTCCGAGATCGAACGGGCTGAACACCCGGGCGGCGATCAGGAATGTCACGAGACTCAGCGCGCAGAATTCCAACGTTAGGTGTTGACCGGAAAGGAGGACGCAAGCGGCAAGGGTGAGAACGACGATGATCGGAAAAATGCTTTGTTTCGCCACGGTCACGTGGGCGGAATCCAAACTTCCTAACCGAACCGTTTTCTTGTCGAAAGCCTCGTTGGATGACAACCCGGAGGTTCCACCATCGAACCGCCGGGGCGGAAACTTCAATCGACGGTCGCGTAGGCTATCCCTGCTTGCCGGAGTGTCGAGCATCTCATCCCTCTTTGAGGCGCATCGATTATCGCATTTCGCTTTGGAACGCGTTGAATATTGCGTGTGAACGCGCGGTCGAGATTATGTCTATTCACATATGCGGCGAATTGACGTGAGAGCTACGGGGAATTCATGGCAGGCGCACGGGCTGTCGTGTGTGAGAGACAATTGAAAAAAAATAAGGCTGCGGTTTAACTATCGACGTTGATTTGGCAAACCCGCCGAAAGGCGGGGACGCAAAGCCTCCGGTCTTAAGGGTTCTAAAACCTAAGATAGCGGGGTTGCCGGTGGTTGCGTTCCCACGCGCCGCTGTCAGCACCCCTGAATCCCGGTCTTTGCGATGCCACGTCCGTCGCGACCGATGGCCTACGGGGGTTCACATAAGATGTCACGCCACATTATTCTTGGACTGCTGATTTCGGCATTCTTGCTTGGTTGCGTCGATGGCGGCGGCAGTACCACGAGTTCGTCGGGCGCCACCAGCGCGGTCACCACGGGCACGGGCGCAACGTCTGCCGCGGAGGCGACTCCAACGATATCCGGGACACCTTTCACTTCCGTGGTCGCGGGCACTGCGTATAGCTTTACACCAGCAAGCGCGGATCCGAGCGGCGCCGCGCTGACCTTCAATGTGAAGAACGCGCCGAGTTGGGCGGCGTTCGACACTGCGACGGGAGAGTTATCGGGTACGCCCACGGCGGCCGACGTAGGTACTTATTCGAACATTATCATCGCGGCGAGCGACGGGACGATGAGCGTCGCCTTGCCCGCCTTCAAGATCGCAGTGACGCAGATCGCCGACGGTAGCGCAACTCTCTCATGGCTGGCGCCGACGGAGAACACCAACGGCACGCCTCTGCTCAACCTCGCAGGCTACAGAATATATTACGGCACCAGCACGACTGCGATGACGCAGAGCGTGCAGATTGCCAATCCTGGGATAGCTACCTACGTCGTGTCGAACTTGCCGCCCGCCACATGGTATTTCGAGGTGCGAGCCTATACGAGCGCCAACGTGGAGAGCAGCGCCTCGGCGGTTGTTAGCAAGACCATCGATTAATTGATGATATAGATCGTAGCGGTTGCGCCGCGCCGAGCCAATAGCGGAGCGCCATGGCGAGCATTACCGATAGAAACGGCAGATACGGCAGAACGTTCCTCGTGTTATTCGTTTCCACTTGCCAGCTCAACCATAACGAACCAAAGAACATGAACGCGAGAAACGAGTATGTGATGCCATCTGGCGTGTCCCTGGATGGTTGTTGGCCCGCGCTGGCCATGCCGCAGCCGCCGATGATCATAACCTGGAGCAGCAGCACCAAAGCGCACAGGCCCCGTACCACCCAGATCAGCAGGCGGTCCTGGGAAATATTGGTCACATAAATCATCCCAAGGAGCAGAATGCCGGCCAGTACATGCCACGATTGCGGGTACTTTATCGCGCCGGCGCCACGGCCCCACCGTTTGTGCGGGATCGGGGAAAGACGTGCGCCGCGAACAGCGAGCACGCTATAGGTCGTGAGAACGAAGAAAACAGCGATCGGATAAATGATTCGGCCGAGAGAAAACATGGCCGCTATCGCATGCCTCGCCGCGATCATTGAGAACGCAGGAAGTTTGAACACGGTCTCGCCCAACGGCGGCAATAGCGAATCGGTTCTCAAGGGATCGGTGGCCAAGAGGTGGTGGCTCCCACGTACGTCGGAGCCCAATCTGCGGGGCGGTTGGCCGATCGTGGTGAAAAACTTGGTCAGTCCAAGCCGCAGATACAAGAACGGGTGGCTTCGAATCGACTGTCTTGCGAGCCGTCCAAGGAATTGTTCGCCATCGAATTTCTGCCGACCATCGTTGGGCAAGCGCATCTCGTACCAATTCATCCATTGAATCTTTGGGTTGAGCGCTTTAAGTTCCAGGAATTCGGGAACACCCGCCAGCGTGGTCTCGACGATCGGGGTAACGCCCTGCCATAGATGTCGGCCTGAGGAATTCGTCAACTCAGGCCTTCCGAATCTCGCAGAGTTGCTCGCGAGCATCGCGCCGAGCATGAGCGCCGTCGTCAGGCAGGCGAGCGCGGCATAACTCGCGAGTCGCTTTTGGCTCAGACGGCCATAAAGCAGGAACAGGATGCCCGGAATCAATAAAACCGGAGTCATGCGCGTAATGACGAGCAGCCCCGTGAACAGACTGCTTAGGGTCGCTCGCCTCCAAAACGCGCGCGACGTATCGGCCGTTTCGTAGTAAATCTTCGTGTTCAAATACAAAACCGCGCTGAACATTACGAGCACGACGTTTTCCGACCAGAATGCTTGAGCCAAACCCACCGAAAGGACAAACATCAGGAAGGAGACTGCCACGATGCACGCAACCTTCCGAGAGCTCACCTGTTTGCAGGTGTAATAGACGAGGCAGCCGGATAAAAAAAGCAAACAGTTTTGCGCGACGCTTGCGAGGTACATCTCGCCCCTGAGATCCATGCCGGTGGGAAGCGCGAGCCAATGGACGATCCTGTAAAAGACCGCGGGTGCCGCTATTGGAGTGTAGTTGTCTTCACCGGGGAATCGTCCGAACAAACGATACTGGGATTCGAACCAGCCATCCCTCGGAAACGGACTAATGGGCTGGGTCAGCGCAGATACGACCGTGCACCCCAAGAGGATAATAGCCACGACTTTGTCCTGCCCGAAATGGCGGAACCGTTCAGTGAGCCGTTTCACGGGTTGCCCCTGGCGTTTCTAAGGGGCACATTCTTGCAATAGTGGCCTAAGCGATATGATCGCTTCATCGTGAGCGCTCATCGATCGGGGGAGTGTCGCCGACACGACATCGCCGAGGTGCGAGCGAACGAATGAGCGGCCGGACTGTCAATGTTCGGTCAAATCTAAGTCAGGCCGCGCATTGAATACCAGCCGCCTGGCTAGATAGAAATTGACGCACATTCCGGCGATCGATCCCAAAGCGACTCCGATCGCCGGCACCGCCGATGAGAGCGTGTGCATGCTGATGTACGCCGCGTAGATCCCATAATTAACGCCGCCGCCAAACAGATTGAGCATCACGAAGCGTGCCCATTCGCGGATTCGATTGTCACTTCGCGAATCGGCGAACGTGAAGCGCCGATTCATATACCAAGTGAAACTTGCGGCGGCCGCATAAGATATGATTCGGCCGCCATAATAGCTCATCCCGAGCGCGTAAAGCGCCAAATAAAGCACGCCGGTATCCACACAAAATCCTGCGCACCCGACCAATCCAAATCTGATGATTTTAGGTGATCGGTTGTACGCATCGCGCCAGCGCACTACCGTTCGCCGCTGCGTCGAACGGAATTGTATCGAACCGGCACGGACAAATACCAAAGTCGCTTGACCTCCAGGCGGCCGCGGCTCACGGTGTCTAGAATGAGTCCGCATGTGAAGGCGAGGAAGCTCAAAATCATCAAAGCGGCAGCCAGCAGCGCGGTCGGAATCCGCGGCACCAAGCCGGTTCTCATGAATTCGATCACCACGGGAGCGCCGAGACCCGAGGACACGAGCGCAATGGTGCCGGCAATGAATGAGAAAAAAGCAAAGGGCTTTTCCTCCTTGACGAAAAACACGATGGTTCGCAATATCTTCAATCCGTCCGTATACGTATTGAGTTTGCTGGTGGACCCTTGCGGGCGTTCCTTGTACGAAACGGTGAGCTCGGCGATCGGCATGCGCAATTGCAATGCGTGAATCGACAACTCGGTCTCAATCTCGAAGCCGGTGGCCAAGGCAGGAAAACTTTTGACGAATCGGCGCGAAAAAACGCGGTACCCGGACAGCAAATCGGTCAAGCGCTTGCCGAATGCGATTGTAACCAAACAAGTCAGCACCACATTGCCGATGCGATGGCCTCGCCGATAGGCTTCCTTGATCTCCGACGCGCGAGCCGCGTTGACCATGTCCAATGATCGCGATATGAGAAGGTCAACAAGTTCCGGGGCCCGGCTTGTATCGTAAGTGTCGTCGCCGTCAGCCAGGACGTAAACGTCGGCCTCGACGTCGGCGAACATGCGGCGCACCACATTGCCCTTGCCAAGCAGCGGCTCCACCCGGACCACGGCGCCCGCTGCACAAGCGATCTCCACTGTACGGTCTGTCGATCCGTTGTCGTACACGAAAATCGTTGCGTCCGGAAGCGAGCGCCGGAAACCGCCAATGACATTGGCGATGGTGACCACCTCATTCAGGCAAGGAATCAGCACTGCGACCGACGGACGCCTTCGCTCCCCGGTGAGGGGTTCCAAATTTTTAACGGTGGTTCGGATGTCCAACAGCTTGTTCCCTGATTCTAGCCCGCCGGAACCCATCCAAGCGATATGTCAGCCCGCGATAAGAGTTGCCAGTGTGCCAGCTCCGGAGCCTTTTCTGTACCCTCCGCCTCGATCGCGGGCCCGGTGCCATCCGACGCCCAGTGCTTGCCGGCGCGGCACGGTGCGAGGCTCGGCGCTGCGGTTGGGCAGCGTCACGGCCCAAGAGCCGCCAAAATGACCCAAAGGCTGAAATGGGCGCGGTACTCATCATCTGTCATGCCGCCTGCGGACGCCGCCCATTCCCAGGGCTGGTGAGTGCCCCACTCGCAGATGCCGCTCTGCGGACTCGGCGGGATCGACTCGAGGATGGGCAAGCGGACGGTTCGCGGGTAACATCGTACGACTGCGCGGTTCCGCCGCTCATCCAGGAAGTCGGGCGATGGTGAACCAGTACGTCGAGTTTCTGCAAACGGAGATTCGGCCTTATTTCGGCTCGCGCGAGAGAAAATCGTTGCGACAACAGTGGCAGGACACGCGCAAGCTGTGGGCGAGATATCGCTGCGTCCCTTATCATTATTTCAAGCACCGGCTGTACGAGGGCTCGGCGCGGCCGGACTTCATCGATTACCTGCCAGCCAAGCTCATCCAGCGCTTTCGGCGCGATCGCAACCCGCTCTCCCACGTGCGCATGACGAACGACAAGCTGGAGACCGTTCGGGTCCTGGCCGGAACCGGCATCCGCTGCGTCGAGACGCTGTTCAGCGTCAGCGCAGGCGGGACCGTCCTGCGAGGCGACGGTGCGGCAGTCGCGGCCGACACGGCGGCCGAGGCGCTGCGCGGATATGGCGGAACGTTGTTCGTCAAACCCATCGATGCCCACTCCGGGTACGGCGCCTTCAGCATTGGTGCGGCCGAGATCGATGCAGCGTTGATCGGATCGATGCGCAATGTCGTCATTCAGCCGGTGTTGCGCAATCATCCGATCATTGACGCCCTGAACGCCGGCGCGCTCAATACCGTGCGTGTCTGCTCGCTCGTCGACGATGGCCGCTGCACCGTCATTGCGGCCTGTCTCAAAGTCGCTCAGGGCAAGGCCGTGGTCGACAACTGGAGCCAGGGATCCATTGCGGTCGGCGTCGATTTGACGAGCGGCGCGCTGAATCAGACCGGAATCACCAAGGCGAAGCATGGGCGGCGCGTCTTCGAGGTGCATCCCGACACGGGCGTGCGGTTCGGCTCGGTTACGCTGCCATGGTGGCGGGAAACGCTCGAGCTGGCCGAGCGCGCCGCGCTCGGTCTTCAGCCAAATGTCACGCTGGGTCTCGACATCGCCATCACACCGGATGGACCGGTGTTCATCGAGGCCAACGAGGCCGGCGATTTCTTCTTGCTACAGGAAGCCTGTGGTCCCCTCGGAGCGACTCCTCTGGGTCAGTGCGTCCTCGCACATTGGTTGCGCACTCGAAGAGCAAGGCCGCGCGCCCGGTAGTTGGAGCGTATCTGACCGACATCGATCCGCGGTACCGGCGGCGAGTTCCCGCACCCGCGGCCGGCGTCGGGAGCGCGAGCTAGTGTGCGCTTAAGTTACTGTTTTAGCGCGATTTATTGAGTGGTGGGCGGTACAGGGATTGAACCTGTGACCCCTGCCGTGTGAAAGCAGTGCTCTACCGCTGAGCTAACCGCCCGGAAATGGCGGGCGAAGTATGACATCGACGTTTCGCTAAAACAAACGCCATGGCGGGCCGCGGGCCGGCTTCTGCGCGGCTTTCGGGGGCTCTGCTAAACTCTGCGGCCCTCAATTTCTCCAGACCAGCTCCATGACTGTCCGCACACGATTTGCTCCCAGCCCCACCGGTTTTTTACACATCGGTGGACTTCGAACCGCGCTCTTTTGTTGGCTTTATGCGCGCCGGCACGCGGGCCAGTTCGTGCTGCGGATCGAGGACACCGATTTGGAGCGTTCGACCGGCGCGGCCATCCAGCAGATTCTGGACGGCATGGAGTGGGCGGGCCTCGATCACGATGAAGGCCCTTTCTATCAAACCAAGCGCTTTGACCGGTATCGGGAGGTCATCGAAGAACTGCTGGCGGGCGGCAACGCCTATCGGTGTTATTGCACCAAGGAAGAGCTTGCGCAGCTTCGTACCGAGCAGATGGCCCGCGGGGAAAAGCCGCGCTACGACGGCCGCTGGCGCGATCGCACGGATTCGCGCCCAGGAGTTGCGCCGGTGGTGCGTTTCAAGAACCCGCTCAACGGAGAGGTGGTCGTCGACGACGTCGTGCATGGCCGGGTGGTCTTTCGGAACGCCGAACTCGACGATCTGATCATCGCGCGATCCGATGGCTCCCCCACCTACAATTTTTGCGTGGTGGTCGATGACATGGACATGCGGATCACGCATGTCATTCGGGGTGACGATCATTTGAACAACACGCCGCGGCAAATGAACATGCTGCTGGCCTTGGGGCATCAACCGCCGGTGTATGCGCATTTGCCCATGATCTTAGGTTCCGACGGCACCAAACTCTCGAAGCGCCACGGAGCGGTGAGCGTGCTCGAGTATCGGGACGAGGGGTTCTTGCCCGAGGCCGTCCTCAATTACCTGGTTCGCCTGGGGTGGTCGCACGGCGACCAGGAATTCTTCACCGTCGAGCAGATGATCCGGCTGTTCGACATCCGGGACGTCAACAAATCGGCCTCGGCCTTTGATGTCGAAAAGTTGTCGTGGCTCAATCAGCAACACATGATGCGCGCTCCAGCCGCCCGCATCGTGCCGGTGCTGCGCTGGCATTTGAATCGCGAAGGCATCGAGGCGGGCGATGAGGCACAACTCGAGCAAATCGTGCTCTCGCAGCGCGAGCGTGCCAAGACGGTGCGCGAAATGGCGCTCAATAGCCTGTTTTTCTTCCGGGCGCCCACGGCCTACGACGAGAAGGCGGTGCGCAAGCATGTGACGGCGGAGGTTTTGACGCTGCTCGGCGAGGTCTTTGATCAGCTCGCCCGGTTGCCGGGCTGGTCCGCGCCGGCCATTCACGAGCTCATCAACGGAATGGCGGTCGCCAAAGGAGTCGCGCTCGGCAAACTGGCTCAACCCATCCGCCTCGCCGTATGCGGCGGAACGGTATCCCCGCCCATCGATGCCACCTTGGCCATTTTGGGCAAAGCGGAGTCATTGTCTCGCTGGGCGCGGGCGAGGGATCTTTGGGGTGCGTAGTCCATTCATTTTCTTGACGAAATGGGTCTCGTCAGGTAACGTGCCGCGCCTCCATGTGGGGCCATAGCTCAGCTGGGAGAGCGCTTGCATGGCATGCATTAGGGCTCCGCGCTAAATATTCGATCTGAATCAATCAGACACTCGGCCCCGCAAAAATCCCGTGGTCCCATGTGTGGTCCCATTTTTCAAGTAGCCGCCGCGCCGCGGAGGGATCGCGTGCCAGGGCCAGTGCCAAGGCGCTCAGCCTCACCGACTCGCTGGAAATTTCCCGCAACGGGCGCGGCCGAGCGAATGTGGACACCGTATCAGGTCCAAAAATCCGTCTGGCATCATCCGCTCGCAAGCGCGAATTTGCGCTTCCCTCCGGGAATCGGCGCGCGTCAAGTTATTTGTCGCGTCGGTCACTCAATCGGTGCTTACATGTTCTCGGCATGTCCCTCGGTTGCGGGCAATTTCACTTGTGATGCTTTTGCCGGCTGGATTAGCGCCTTTAGCTCGGTGAACTGCTGCTTGAGTTCTCTTACCTCCACAAGCTGCCGGTGCAGGTCCTGAAGATCCCGTGCTTGCGCGGCGATCCGCTCATCCTGGGCAACGAGCTTTCGCTGATGCTGCTGCACTTCGTTGAGCAGCATCGGCGCCAGTTCCTCATAGCGCACGCCGTCGATCCTGCCTTCGGCATCCCGCTGCACGAGTTCCGGATACACCTTGGCGACCTCCTCGGCGATCAGACCGTACTGTACCGTTCTGCTTGCATCGTCCTTGAGCCGGAAGGTCACCGGCCTAAGCTGCTCCATCCGTTGCGTTGCCGATCCCATCGGCACGACATCCGTCTTGTACCGCTGCGCCGACGGCAGGTAACCCAGCTGGCCGACGGAGTTGACGTACACCGCCCGCGGCGAGTCGGTCGTGAGCGCCGCACCGTACACGCCTTGCAGGAAGGCGGCGATATGCGTGCCGTGCGTACCGATCCGGATATGGCCGTTCTCTGCGGCGGCGCCCCCCACAACACCGATGTAAATATCGTTGCTGCCGGTCTTCAGATTCCCGCCAGCCCCGAATCCCAGGGCGATGTTGTCGCTTCCGGTCGAGTTGTAAAGCGCCTCGTACCCGAAGGCGGTGCTGTTGCTTCCCGTCGTGTTGGATAACAGCGCGGAGGTGCCGAAGCCGGTATTGGCCGTACCGGTGGAGTTCGCGTTCAGCGATTGCCAGCCGGCTGCGGTATTGTTCGAGGCGGTATTTTGA
The DNA here is from genome assembly GCA_963758145.1 of uncultured Gammaproteobacteria bacterium. Classification (GTDB taxonomy): domain Bacteria; phylum Pseudomonadota; class Gammaproteobacteria; order Steroidobacterales; family Steroidobacteraceae; genus Bog-1198. The sequence goes on along the minus strand of CAVWUK010000004.1, from coordinate 3,955 downwards.
TAGAGCGAGCCGTAGCCGACCGCGACGTTGCCGGTTCCGGCCTGATTGGCGTACAGCGCGGAGGAACCAAAGGCGGTGTTCTGAGCGCCGGTGGTGTCGGAAAAGAGCGCTTGCCAGCCGGTGGCCGTGTTGTTGCTGGCGTTGCTACTGACCAGCGCCTGGTACCCCACGGCCACATTTTGACTTCCACCTAGATTGTTATTTAAGGCGCCGGATCCGACCGCGGTATTCTGCGAGCTTAACAAGTTGAAATGCAGCGCATTAAAGCCCAAAGCGGTGTTGTCGCTTCCGGACTGGTTATAGGACAGCGCGCCGGTCCCGAGTGCGGTGTTGCCGTTGCCGGTAGAGTTCGACTTCAGCGCAAAATCACCGTAGGCGGTGTTGTTTTGCCCCCCATCGCCGACAAGCGCAGTGCCGGAGGGAATGGCCAGGTTGTTGGTAGTGCCATCGAATAGCAGGATACCGTCGACAACCTGGGCGTCTGCAGGCCCCGCCATTGCGGCCAGAATGCCGATTGCTCCTGCGAAAAGCCTTATCGAATGTGCCATTGCGTTACTCCTTACCCTCGTTGTTTCATTGCTTGCGGAAATTCGCCCGCAGCCTTTCGCTGCCTACATCTGTTGGGCAAGTGCCTGCGCAGCGGGCAGTTTCACTTGTGACGCCTTTGCTTGCTGGGCTAGCGCCTTGAGCTCGGCGAACTGCCGCTCGAGTTCCCTTGCCTCGAGAAGCTGCTGGCGCATGTCCTGAAATTCCCGTGCTTGCGCGGCGAGCCGCTCATCCTGGGCCGCGAGTTTTCGCTGCTGCAGCTGCACTTCGTCGAGCAGCATCGGTGCCAGTTCCTCGTAGCGCACGCCGTCGATCCTGCCTTCGGCATCCCGCAGCACGAGTTCCGGATACACCTTGGCGACCTCCTCGGCGATCAGACCGTACTGTACCTTTCTGCTTGCATCGTCCTTGAGCCGGAAGGTCACCGGTCTGAGCTGCTCCATCCGTTGCGTTGCCGATCCCATCGGCACCACATCCGTCTTGTACCGCTGCGCCGACGGCAGGTAACCCAACTGGCCGACGGAGTTGACGTACACCGCCCGCGGCGCGTCGGTGGTGAGCGCCGCACCGTAGACGCCTTGCAGGAAGGCGGCGGTATGCGTGCCGTGCGTGCCGATCCGGATATGGCGGTTCTCTGCGGCGGCGCCCCCCACAACACCGATGTAAATATCGTTGCTGCCGGTCGTCAGATTCCCGCCAGCCCCGAATCCCAGGGCGATGTTGCCGCTGCCGGTCGAATTCTCAAGCGCACCGAACCCGAAGGCGCTGCTGTTGTTTCCCGTCGTGTTGGATAACAGCGCGGAGGTGCCGAAGCCGGTATTGGCCGTACCGGTGGAGTTCGCGTTCAGCGATTGCCAGCCGGCGGCGGTATTGTTCGAGGCGGTATTTCGATAGAGCGAGCCGTAGCCGACCGCGACGTTGCCGACTCCGGCCTGACTGAACGCCAGTGCCGAGGAACCAAAGGCGGTGTTCCCGTAGCCGCTGGTGTCGGAAACGAGCGCTTGCCAGCCGGCGGCGGTGTCGCTGCCGGAGTCGTGATTTGCCAGCGCCTGGAAGCCGACGGCCACGTCTGTATCGCCATCCGAATTGTTATAGAGCGCGCCGGATCCGACCGCGGTGTTACCCACCAGAGCATCCAAACCGCTGTACCCGTTGTAAACCAGCGTATTGAAGCCCAAAGCGGTACCGTCGGTTCCGGCCGCGTCATTGGTAAGCGCGGAAGCTCCCATTGCGACATTGTTGGTGCCGGAGCCGGGGACATATCCGAAGTCGGAGCCATAGCCGAAAAACTCCGTATACAGCGCGAGAGCACCGAAACCGGTGTTGCTGTACCCCTGCTCTCGACCGCCATATTCCGGAGAGAACGGGATGAGCAGGTCGGAGGGTTGGTCGTCGTATATCAACGGAAGATTGCCGTAATACGTTTGCGCGTATGCAGGCCCCGCCATTGCGGCCAGAATGCCGATCGCCCCGGCGGCAGCCTTATCGAATGTGCCATTGCGTTACTCCTTCCCTCGTTATTTCATTGCTTGTGGATCTTGGTGCTCCCGACCGACCTGACCTGCCCCCTTTGGCCGGGACGCGGATTTCGGAGCGGATTCCAAGATCGCAATCCGTGCTACTGCTTCACATAGACCGCCGTGATTTTTTCGTTTTCCTTGCCCGGCGTATAGGACACATCGGCGAACGACTTCCCGTCGGCCGCGATCGTCTCGACCCCGACCGTGATGGGTTCGCCGTTGACTTGATCGAATAGGCAATCTTGCCCGGACCGGGGAGCGTGCCGCTGTAGGTCATTCCCGCACGGCCCTCGGTCCTGTGACGGTCATGTTCCTGCAGTCCATTTTGCCCTGGACGGTGACTGCCAATCCGAAGAGTCCACGCATCACACCCGGCGCCGGCTACGAGACGACATAGGTGTCCTGCGGTCTGGAGTCCGATTGCGTCGAACGCCAGGTGCCGAGCAATCCCTTGGAACCGCTGACCCGCGTATAGACGCTCGTCCATTGAACATCGATCCATCGGCTCGGTGCCGTTGCCGTGATGGTGAGCGTATGGTCGTCGGCCGACAATTCGCGGTGGATCTTGACCCATACCGCCCCATTCGCCTTGCCCACCGAGTCCCAGGCGTGATCGCCGACCGCACTCCAGCTGGTCGTCCGGTTGCCATGGTGGGATACTCTGCCGTCGATGGCAAAGTCATAGTGAATTGGGCCACCCTTGTTGTAATGCAAGAAACCCTTCTTGCTCATGGAATAGGTGACGGTATCGCCGGTGAGGTGGCTTTGACTCCTGTCGAGCTTCCAGGTGCCGACCCAGGCAGCGCCAGCACCTTGTGCCGCAGCTGCCTGGGCGACGACGCCCGCGGCGAGGGTGGCGCTGCTGGCGAGCAGGGCGCGGCGCAACAGGGTTCTGAAGACGGGTAGGTTCATTGCATGCTCCTTCATGTTGATTTGACGTTCCGACCTGTCGCGATCGCCCAGCGGGTACGATGCTGGACCTCGACCCGCGCCGGGTCTTCTGGTTTTCCCTGTTTTTTTTCTCTCGGAATTCTCGAATGACCTCGCCGGACCGCGTGATCTACAGTTTCGGTCAATTCGAGCTTGAGCCGCGCGAGCGGCGGCTGCTTGGCGACGGCAAACCGATCACCCTTGCTCCCAAGGTCTTCGACACCCTGGTCCTGTTGGTCGAGCGCGCCGGGCGCGTCGTGACCAAGGACGAGTTGATGCGATCGCTGTGGCCGCGCGGCTTCATCGACGAAGCGACGTTGAGCAACCACATATGGCAGATCCGCCGGGCCCTCGGCGTATCGGCCAAGAACACCGACCTGATCGAAACCGTCCCCAAGCTCGGTTATCGCTTCACCGCGGCCGTTACAACGGTGGCGCCCGGCATACCGGCACTTCAGGCAGCCGCAGCTTCCGAACCACAACCCACCCCACAGTCCTTGCGCCCGCGCCGACCGCTCAAGTGGAACTTTCTGGTCCTCGCCGGCGCCGCCACCATTTTCGCACTGCTGGCATGGAACCTGCCGTGGCTGCGCGTCCCTGGTCGTCCGCCACACCTGCAACGGCGCCGCCCGACGGCACGGGCCTGGCCGCACCCGCTCTGGCCATCGTCGGCTTCGACAGCTTGTCAAGGATCGCGGCCGACGCCTGGCTCTCCAGCGCCCTCGTGGCCATGCTCGAAACCGACTTCGGCGCCTCCCCCTCGATCCGTTTAGTGCCGTTCACGGACGTTCTTGACGCGGGCCGCAACGTGGCGGCGCCCGTGGCCGGTGGCTACGACCCGATGCGCTGTCCGCTCTGCGCCACCGCGTGGGCGCTGACTATGTACTTAGCGGCCACTATTTACTGGGCGCAAGCGGTGAGGACCCGACGCTGCGCATCGATTTCGCATTGCAGGATGC
>CAVWUK010000003.1:0-255466 GCA_963758145.1 uncultured Gammaproteobacteria bacterium | reverse complement strand
CGCAGTCACCGCACTGATTATGCGGTTAGCACACTTTCCACGACTCGCGATGGCGATGGCTCGTAATTACGTTGGTATTTGGGGAGGGCTGCGGGAGTGGGAGCACTTAACCTCTCAAGTTCCGTAGTGAGAGTTAATTTGTGATATTAGACGACCCACCGCGCCTCAAAGGCAAAGACATTGGCATATGTCCATGGGTTACGAATTTCCGTTCGAAAATCCCATAAACCGCTTCTTGCGCTGAACAAATGATGATATTGAATGCCCACGCTAACGACTATCCAATATGGGATTAATAACAATATGTAAATTATCACAGCAGTCTCTTGGATGATATGTTTCTCAATCACCGTTTGAATTCTATATTCAAATCCATTGTAAGTTCGGCGACATCGCTTGGATCAAAGTACAAGAAGAAACTTCTTCTTCGACGGACTGAGGAGGTGCAGCGCATCAATTGCAGAGATTATGTTTGATGAGGATCAGGGATTACCGCGGCGCGGCGGCCGCTACGGTCATTGGGTTTTGGAACAGTGGGAGTCACGAAACAAGTGTACAGGCCATTGTCGGCAGCTGCGAGAACCAGCTCCAGAGCTTGTCGGCATGGCCGAACGACAAGAAATCCGTGTTGCCGCCCGGGCGACGTTTCTCCACCTTGTTCTTCCTAGATCTTAGAGAGGCGCGACAATTTAGAATTAGCACAGCCTACGCTGATTCAGGTGGCCCCGTTTTTGGTTAGCGGTTTTCTCGAACTCTCGGGCACAATGACCTCCATTACTCAGGTTTTCGCCAATGATCTGTCGTTCTTCGGGTGAATCGTTGCTATCTTGCGGCGATTCCAGCAGGCGAATATCGACGTGAAACCGCCATACGGGAGTACTATTATATTTGCGTAACCACTGTGAGCGATATTGAGGCAAATGATTTACGTCCGGCTATGTCCGCGTAGTTGCTGATTGAAGGCTTGCCACCGTATTTTTTTAATAAAGCCAGTGTGGCGTAACAAAATTCTTTTGGAGCGCGAAAGTGCGGTTTCCATTGATCCCAAGTAGGATTGCCTAGCACTGATTGATTCAATGATGGATGCCACGGATAAACATGCGGTAAAAATCTAGAAGGCACCGATAGCAATCACCCAAACGCTGGTATTTACTGGACGAATTTAGAGTACTTGTCCAACAAGTTATGACGGTGTAACGAGATCGAGAACGAAACTACACAGCGAGCATAGCGAATGCAGAAGACGCTTTATCTTCACATCGGAACAGAAAAGACTGGTTCGACCACGCTTCAGGCTGTGAGCGGAATAAACCGTAAAATCCTGATGGATCAAGGTATTTTTTATCCAAAAAGCCCAGGTGAGCGTAGTCACACAAAGCTTGCGGCGTTTGCTGCCGAAGGGCCGAGGGCTCTCGGCCTGCGACGACTCATTCGATTGTCCGGGGACGACGCCTTTGAACATTTCAAATCCCATTTCGGCGACGAGTTGCGGCCCGAGATCCAGGCCAACAAGTGCCCTCGGGTCTATCTATCCAGTGAGCATCTATCGTCCACCTGAGAACGGTTCAAGAGGTTAGCAGTCTCGCCACTATAGTCCGCCCGCTCGCGGATACCGTGAAGATTGTTGTCTATTTGAGACCGCAACCGGAACTGTACCTAAGCACCTATTCGACTTGGATTAAATCGGGCAGTACAAACCTTTAGAACCCCCGAAGATGGGTCAGCGTCCGCGATACAACTACGAAAAGATGCTGTTGCGTTGGGCGGATGTCTTCGGCAAGGAAAACGTTATCGTTCGGATTTATGATCGCAACACATTGGTTGGTCGGGACGTGGTGAAGGATTTCTTCTCAATTATGGGCTACGAACCGGGTTCCGATATCGATATCCCGCCCGCCCTTAACGTGCGGCTCGATCATGATGCTCTGCAATTCCTGTTAGAATTCAACAAATATCCCAGTGTTTCTTGAAGAGAGCATCAACCCGGATCGCGACGATATAGCCAAAGCGCTCGGACAAAAGAGCAAGGTCCAGCTCTTGCTATCCCGGTTTCAATTTCTTAACATCGCGAAGTCATACGAAAAATCAAATGGACGGGTCGCGCGCCGTTCCTTGGTCGAAAAAACGGGAAATTGTTTCGGAAGTCAGTAAGAGGACAGCTCGGTCGGAGAGGTGTTATCGATGGAGCGGGCAGTGGAGATTTCGGCGCATCTGTGGCGTTGGAAGCAACGACAGCTAAGAGAAGCGAGGCGCGAAATAGCGCGAGCGAGGCGCGAAATGGCGAGGTGGAAGCAAAAGTGGTATCGATCGGCAAGGAACGCCGATTGCATCAGACGCCGTAAGCGTCTTAAACGAATGACAACTGCATGGGTCACGGTTGCGGAAGCGTTTTTTGCGTTACGTTCCATCTGGGATCGCTCAAGCAGTTATTTATCCGAGTATGTAACCGTCCGGCCGGTGCATCAATTAAGATCGAAGATTGCCGCTGCGTGAAAGGACCCACTTATGCTCCCGAGTTGGAGTCAGATTGCTGCTCTGGGACGTTCTTAATAGATCGCCCGCTTGTCCTCTCTGTCGGTGGCACGCGCGCCGCCAGGACAGGTAGTAGATTTACTTGATATACGCGACCGATTCGATCGTCTGGCAGAGAATTGACGGATCGACTGCGCGGCGCGATGCTCCGACGGGTTGGGGCAAGCAATGAGCGCGAGGATCGAGCATAGGCGTGTTTCCGGTACGTCTCCCGAGCGCGAAGATCGGCTACCGACCCGGATCGACCTGTACATCGGCTAGAGGGTCCGCGCCGCCAGACCGGAATGTCTCGAACGTGCGTCGACAGGGGCTCCATAAATCCTGTCCAACCACTTCGGCAGTATATGGTCAATCGCCTAATTCTGCCTCCTCTTGATATATGATTGCCCGGTAGATTGCGAACCGTCACGGTAATTTCGAATTCGTATCGAGGGACATCAGTGAGGCGATTTTTGTTTATTTGCGGCTGCGCGCGTTCCGGAACATCCGCATTGACCAGGCTCGTTGACTCGCACGGCAAGGTCTCCATCGGCATGGAGCGGTACATTAGGCGATTCCTCAGCGGCAAAGGACTGACCCAGGATTTATTTGAGGAAGGGCGCTTCTTCTCAGTGGAGAAAGGCGACACTTATTACCAGGATCTCGATTTTTCGAAGGGTCTCTACGATTCGCTCCGTCGCAAGTGGCAGCGTAGCAAAGTTGTCGGCGACAAAATTCCGAAGCTTTACACGCAATATGATCAGGTATTCGCGAACTTTCCAGAGGCGCGGATAATTTTCATATCGCGAAATCTTATAGATGTCGCAAATTCATACAAGCGACGGGCGGAGAATGCAGCGGATAAGGCATGGTCGGAGAGCCGGGATGCATTGGCTGCCATCGACGATTGGAACAATGCGAATTCCCTTACGCTTGCGGGGATGGACCGCTATCCAGGCAAAATCTACGTGTTGAGCTATGAGAGCCTCTTTCTTGAGCATAGGGGGCTCGACGAGTTGTTCAATTTTATCGGTCTAGAGCCCGGAAGCGCGGTTCGTGCACGTTTCCAAAGACAGATAGAGAAGTCGAAGAATATAGTTAGTAAACGTACCGAAATTCTGAGCGGGTCTGAGAAACTTTCGGTCTGTCTGCGAGCAGATACTGATTCTTTCAGGCGGCTTATTGAGAACGTTGTTGTCTTGCCATTGATCCTGCAAGTTGAATCGGGCAAGACAGAGGGATCTGAAATCAGCACGGCGAAGGTACGGTCGATTCGCGAAGGTCCGCTGCCCGGCTCAGGGGCGGCTGCCGCTAGGGAATTAAAGGAGGGGAAATTTCAGGAATCCGATCGGGCAATCGTCGACTACCAATACGTCGATCTTCCTGGATCTGACGCCAGCGCGCATACGCTGGTTCGCGGACCTATTCCGGTGGATTTGGCGAAGGACTTTATTGCCTGCGTCGGTGGGGCACATACGCTCGGGCGATTTGTCCAAAGTCCATATCCGGCGCTACTGCAGAAGCAATTGGATATTCCCGTTCTGAACCTCGGACACGGTGGCGGTAAGCCCGAGTTCTATCTCCAATCCGAGGCCTTCATTGATGTGATCAACAAGGCGAAATGCGCCGTGGTCCAGGTAATGTCCGCTCGCGGAAGTCCGAATCGCTTCCTCACACCCACATCGCACACGCACAATATCATGAAAATTGCAGAGGGTATTTCCTCGAGCAAGAATCCAATATTTGTCGATGCCGCATATGGGAAGTTACTCAAGCAATGCCAGCCCGAGCGAGTACTGGAGGCAATAAATGAGACGCGGGCCAATTGGGTTGCAGAAATGGGAAATTTGCTGGATCGGATTCAGGTTCCAAAAATACTCTTTTGGTTTTCGGTCCGAACGCCATCGTATGTGGAGCGGTTCGATAATCCTCACGCCTTGCTGGGCGATTATCCTGAGCTGGTGACCGAATCGATGATCGAGGCGCTTAAGCCCAAGGTTCAGGGATACGTAGAGTGCATCACTAAGGAGGGTCTTCCGAATGCCCTGGTTGCCGCGAACTGCGGTGCGTCCGTTGCAGCTTTGCCGCGGCAGCCTGAGCGGTCCTTTAACTCCTATTATCCTTCCCCCGAAATGCATGTCGCCGCGGCGGATGCCTTGGCTCCGAACGTGCGGAAACTAATGCTATCGTCAGTGGCGAGTTGATTTAATCGGATACTCTGACACGGGCGGATCTGTGGGCAAGCAGTTTCGCCGATTATTGAACAATTGAAGTTACGCATTCCATTTTAGGGTCACACTGAGCGGTGCATTCCCTTTGGTCCAGGTTCGATGTCCAATTACGCCGCTAGTTGAGTCTCTCGGATCTTTCCTTCCATCGTCAATCGAACCCCCGTCGCTTCCGGCGACGACGGTCGGTATCCGAGCGCGCTGCGCGGCGGCGATAACGCTCAGGCTGTCATCTATACTTAGGTACCGGATCGTGCGGCCTGTGCCGCACTCTAGTCTTTCTTGAATTGCACCCTCTCCAATTCCGGTTCCCTAGACCATGAAATTTCGACCCCTGGTTCGTCGCGAGTCATTTCATCTGTGGAATACCGGTACAGGCCGGCAAATTGGGATGGCGCGCTAGTCGTCATCGGGAGCGGTGGGCTGGCGCTTGTCGTTGATGAAGAAGGCGGCAGGCAGAGCGGCGGGAATTTGCTTAAAGGTGAGAGGCGACTGGGTGAGGTTGAAACAATCGGATAGATCGTCGGCTGCAACGTCGGCGTAGCCGAGCGAGGGTAGATTGAAAGTTGGTTTCGATGAACTTCAGGATGCTGCCGAAGTCGTGCGTGACGTGGGAAATGTAAGCGGCCTTGGCGTAGGGTGAAACGACGATAAGCGGCACGCGAAAACCGTAGACATATCCCGACCCCCAGCTGAGGCCGTCGTTGATGACCTTGGGGGCGACATGATCGTACCACCCCCCCAATCGTCCCACGTGATGATGATGGCGGTGTTCGCCCAATACGCGCTATTGCCAATCGCGTTGACAATCGAGGCGACCCAGGCGGGTCCGCTGCCGTCGTTGGCGAGGGCGTGATCGGAACTCATACCATTGGGAATGACCCAACTCACTTGCGCAAGTTGGCCATTGGCGATGTCCGTCAGGACTTGCGTTTGCGGGATGATCACATTGGCGGTCCAAATCGGGCCCTTGCAGGTGAGCACGCCGTTGATGGTCTGCTGCTGGCAGATGTGCTCAATGGCATCGGGCCCGGTCCAGATGGAACCAGGGGAGGGGGCGTAGTAGCGCCAGGTCAGTCCCTGGGTATCGAGCAGGTCAGTCAGGGTGGGATGCTCGAAACAAGGATATTGGGGCGGCTGGGCTGTTTCGCTTCCGGCTGCATCGATCATCGTGACCAAAGTTGTCAGGGGAGCGATGCATCCGGCGGGCTTGTTCACGGAAGGGATTTTCCGCGGCGAAAAGCGGACTGGTCGCTGTGGGAGCCGAAGTACCGGAAATGATGAACTGGTGAGCCGGAAAGCTGGGGCCCTGGTTGGTCTGAAACATCCGATCGGCGAACGTGTATTGCTCGGCCAAAGCGAAATAGGGCTGAACGTCGGCCGGATTGACGTACTTGAATTGCGGATTGGGATGCGCATTAGGAGGGCACTGGGCGGCCGGAGCGCATTTGAGGATTCGCTCCGTCCATTTTGCCCCCATCGTACATCTTAACGAAGTCGCCGTGGCTGTGGCCGAGGTCGTAATTTTGAGGATTGGAGCCAGTGGTGCCGAGGTCGATCGGCGTGAGCGGAATAGTTTGGCCCAATGAATTCTTGCCGCTGCTCGCGATATCGGCGCCGCGGGCGATCAGCACCGGATCTTGGAACAGATTGTCAGTAGATCGGTTCTCCTGAAAGATGATCACCACGTGCTGGATCACCGCTGCAGTCGTCAAAGTCAGCGCCTGAGCGCCGTTGCTCGGGGCTAATTTATTGGCGTCGTCGGCGTTAACGGTGATGGCGTAGCTCCCGCCGGGAGTGTTGATCGACGTCGACACCGTCAGCGTGGAAGTGCCAGCACTAACGCCGCTCACCGTCACCGAAGATGGGCTGAACGAACATGTGGGGGCCTGGGTACCACCACTTATCGCGCCGCAGGATAGGCTGACGCTGCCGGTATAGCCATTGGCCGGGGTCAGCGTGATGGTGGATGTGGAGTGGTTTCCTGCGGTGACCGGACTCGGATTCAATGTGCCGGCGCTGAGTGTGTAGCTGGGCGGGATTACCACTGCTGGGGAGGAGGATGAGCCGCCGCAAGCGCTAATGCCGAGCGTCAGTGCACCGATGCCGAGGAATGCACTGGAGACAAATATGGCACGAAGGGGATTCAACGGAGTGCTACCAAGCACGTTGAGGTCGTGTTCATTTCGCTGTCCCGACATTTGATTGCTTGCGCTACCGACCGGGCGACGCTCGAAACATTTAACCCCTCAACGCTATGTCGGTCAATCGTTAAAATACGTGCTCCGTTGCGGGCCTGCCAACACCGTATCACCAATTGTTTAACGCAAATCGCTTGGAATCGTTGACAGGGGATGATCTTCGCTGGCTTCTACGTGCCAGCGCCTCTAGGGCGACGGCAGAACGGCGTGCAGATCAGTGTTCGATAGGAGCGGATTCTCTCACGGACGTCGCGGTTTGGAGACGTCCGCTGGCGCCGACATTTTGTCCGTGCGCGCAAATGAGCGTTAATTGCCCTCGGCATGAAAAGCAAACCCGCCGTAAGGCGGGGACGCAAAGCCTCCGGTCTGAAGTGCCGCAGAACACGAGATAGCGGGGTTGCCGGCAAGGTAATGATGCCAGCGCATCATTGCTCCACCGACATTCGGTATCTCTTCGGTACGCACTTCGCCGGAGCGCTTCAAGGCGTGAGATCCGATAGCGAGGCGATGTGAAATGCATACCGATAAGAGTTGGGCGATTCTGGCGCAATACCTCATGGTTCTCACCCTTGCGGGGGCTCTTGCAGGCTGTGCAGGCTCAGGCGGCGGCAGCTCGGCGGCGGTCGCTCCGAGGCGCGGTTCATCTAGTTCGTCGGGCGGCACGGGATCATCGGGTGGTACCACTGGCTCGGGGGGCACCACCGGCTCAGGCGGTTCCAGCACTGGCTCGGGCGGTACCACCGGCTCGGGCGGCTCCAGCGGCGCCGGCAGCGAACGAGCGCCGCTACAATTTTATTTGAACAACCACAAGAGAGCAGCATCGCGGGTCACTTGGTTGTTCCTCCCGCAACTCACACCCCTCCTCCAACGGGAGTATTCGGGCTGGTCTTGTGGCAACCAAATCCTAATGTCCCCAATGGTCAGCTCGTGCCAACCGCATGGGACGCCGGTGCACAAACCGGCTTCACCCCGGCATCGCCGTTAACTGCAACGCAACTCGGTTTTCAAGCCCAAGGCGGGCACCAGCACGGCGCAGATGGACGGCGACACGGTCGGCGCCTATCTGAACTCGGCAGACTTACCAGGCGCTCCCGCCGGCCAGAAAATGATGATTACGCCCCAGTTCATCTTCACGGCGGGAAATGAACCGGTGCCGTTTGCGAATTCCAACTCATCGCTGGGTGCCTCGATGGACTTGCAAATTCCGACGGCGGTGGGCAGTGATACCTATGTTCTCGCGGACTTCCTGTTTGTCGGCCCCAATGGCGTGCGTATCAGCTATGGCGTAAAGATATTCAGCAACGGAGAGGCCACTCAACAAACGGGGGCAAGTTACGTTTCGGACGCCAATGTATATCAGCTCAACTCTCCGCTCGGGGTAGACCCGCGGTTCGTCACCCAAGCGCAAGGAAGTGCGCCGGCGACGGGTACTCCGTGGTTAGGGTGGCAGCATTACGAGTGGTCGACCACCCAGGCTCAATTCGTCGCCGTACTTAATTATCTGGCCGCACAGTTTCCGGGGAATGTGCAATCAACCGATCCGACCCAATACGTGCTTGCTGAAGTGCACTTGAACGCAGAATTCCATTTCCAACCGGCACCGGCCGAACTGGGTTGGTCCATGCGCGGATGGAAGGTTTGGACCACGGGATGAAGCGCGAATCGGAGTGTTGTGAAATGCGCGCGGTTACCTCTGCGGGTACACTTGGTCGAGTGGTCAGTAACGCTCGATGGGGATCCCATGCTCGACAAACTCAAATCCGTGCCCGCTGGCCGCAGACCGATGCGGCTGATGTCTTCTCGCTGCAGCGGCGCAATCTTCAAGGACGGACCGAACGTCTTAACGTACTGGGGTTTCAACAATGAGACCGATCCTCTGACCGATGTGCTGCTCGCCTCCCCGGATCACTTGCGCCACATCGCAACGAGCTCCCTGTCGCGGAAATACTTGCGCGAAAGCCCGGCCGATATCCGCGTGGCGCAGGCGCAGCACCGGGAACTGACCGCGGCCTATGAGCATTTCGGCGTGCGCGTTCATTCGCCCCGCCTGGAACCTGAATTGCCGATGCAGGTGTATACCCGCGACTCGAGCGTCATGACCCCTTCGGCGCCATCATCACGGCGATGGCCAATTGGTGGCGGCGGGGTGAGAACTACGCCGCCATCCGCAATTACCAGCACCTGGGTATTCCGATTTACGACATGGTGACGGCCGGTGCCTTCGAGGGCGGCGATTTCAACGTCATCGAAGACCATTGCGTCTTGATCGGCTGCGGCGGCGGCCGGACCCAGGAAGAGGCCGCGCGCCAAGTCGAGGGTTGGTTCAAGCGGGAAGGGTGGGAGACGCGGCTCGCATTCTTCGATGAATATTACGTGCACATCGATCTCATGGTGGTGCCGATTGCCAAGAAGCTCACCGCGGTTTGCTTGGATTGCACCGAACACGCGCTGGTCGACTGGCTCCGGGCGAAGGGGCACGAGATCATCGATGTGCCGTTCGAGGACACGATGAATCTGGGATGCAACTTCATGTCGCTGGGACGTGACCGGGTCATCGCGCCGAAATCGAGCCGGGTCCTGATCGGCGAGCTGCGGGCGCGCGGATTCGAGGTCGCGGAAATCGACATGAGCGAAATTTCCAAAACCGGCGGCGGCATTCATTGCATGGCGCAGGCTTTGCGGCGCGAGGCGTGCTGAACGGGAAGTCGCCGCGCGTCAACGGCGAGCGGCTGTGGTCGCGGCTGATGGCGATGGCGAAAATCGGCGCCACGGCCCAGGGCGGCTGCAATCGGCAGGCGTTGACCGACGCGGATTGGCAGGGCCGCGCGTTGCTGGCGAGCTGGGCGCAAGCGGCGGGTTGCGCCACACGCGTCGACTCGGTGGGAAATCTCTTCGTGCGGCGCTCGGGCCGTGAGGACACCCTGCCGGTGGTCATGACCGGCAGCCACCTCGACACCCAGCCTACGGGGGGCAAATTCGACGGGGTGTACGGCGTGATCGCGGGACTCGAGGTCATCGACTCGCTCAATGATCTTGAAATGACCACCGAACACCCGATCGAGGTTGTGGTCTGGTGCAACGAGGAAGGCTGCCGCTTCCCGCAGCCCATGATGGGCTCGGCGGTCTGGGCGGGACGAACGCCGCTCGAGTCGGCGTACGCGCTCGCCGACCCTAAGGGCAGGACCGTCCGGCAGGAGCTCGAGCGCTTGGGCGTGGCGACCGGGACGCAGGTGCTGCGTCAGCCGGTCAAAGCGGCGCTGGAAGTCCACATCGAGCAGGGCCCGGTACTCGAACGCTGCGGCAAGACCATCGGGATCGTCACCGGGGTGCAGCACATGAGCCGGCACGAACTCATCGTCGAGGGACAGGAAGCGCACGCGGGGCCCACGCCGATGGAGATGCGGCGCGATCCGATTCGCGTGCTCGCGGATCTGCTGCCGGCGTTCTACGCGGCGGCGCAGAAGCGCTCCCCGGACGCTCGTCTCACCATCGGCATCATCGAAACCTCCCCCGGTTCGCCCAACACCGTTCCGGGCCGCTTGCGCGTCATCGTCGACCTGCGCCATCCGCTCCTGGCGGAATATCGATCGCTGCGCCAAGAGATCGATCGATTGGTGGCGGAATCGCTGCCGCGTCAGGGGCTCAAGGGTTCGATTCGCTGTGTCTGGGAAGCCGCTGGAGTCGAGTTCGACGCCCAGTGCATCGGGGCCGTGCGGCAAGCGGCGACGGCGCTGCAATTGAACGCCATGGACTTGGTCAGCGGCGCCGGCCACGATTCGGTCCATGTGGCCGCGGTGGTCCCGACCGCGATGATCTTTGTCCCCTGCGCCGGGGGCTTGAGCCACAACGAAGCGGAGAGCGCGCTGCCGTCGGATTTGGAGGCCGGCGCGAACGTGTTGCTGCATGCCGTGATGGCGCTTGCCGGCGCGGCCGCATGAGCGGGACGTTGCTGCTGCGGCAAAAGATTCGGATAATATGTATGTTAAAGTGTGAAGAATAAATCCCGCCAGTCTGCGGCGAGATCGGAGTAGAGGTCATGCGTCTCACCCTGTGGACCGATTATGCGTTGCGCACGTTGATCTACGTCGGCGCCAAGGACGGGCAACTGGCAACGATCGCGGAAATCGCCGAGAGTTTCGACATCTCGAAAACTCATCTGATGAAGGTGGTCAACAAGCTCGCGCAGCAGGGGTACATCGAGTCGATCCGCGGCAAGGGCGGCGGCATCAAGCTGGGCCGCCTTCCTGAGCGGATCGTCATTGGGGCGGTGGTGCGCGAGACCGAAGACGATCTGGCCGTGCTCGGATGCCTCGCCGGCCCTGGGTTTTGCCGGATCGAAGGATGCTGCGTCCTTCGCGGCGCGCTGCGCAAGGCAACGCAGGCCTTCCTGGGCACTCTCGACGGCTACACGCTGGCCGATCTTCTGGCTCCGCGCGAGAAACTCGCGAGCCGTTTGGGTATCACGGCCGCATTGGGATAGCTGGTCCCGCCTGCACCCGGGAGCATCCCTTGATCGATCCAATCTGCGGAATGACGGTGACCGAGAAGTCGCCGCATCACCTGATGCACCGGGGCGTGCCCGTGTATTTCTGCTGTGCGGGCTGCAAGGGCAAGTTCGCGGCGAATCCCGAAAAGTATGCGAATCCTCCGGTTGCACAGGCCATCGCGGCCGAGCCAGGGGCGATGAGTTCGGAAGCGGAGGGCGCGATTTATACCTGCCCGATGCATCCCGAGGTGCGCGAGGCTCATGCCGGGATCTGCCCGACATGCGGCATGATGCTGGAGGCCGAACTTCCCAGCCTCGAGGAGGGCGAGAATCCGGAGCTCAGGGATTTTCGGCGCCGATTCATCTCAACCTTGCCCTTCACCGTTGCCGTGGCCGTATTGGCGATGGCGGGACCCCGTGCGCATGGGTTCGACCCGGCCGCTCGAAGCTGGATCGAATTGGTGCTCTGCCTGCCGGTGGTGTTGTGGGCGGGAAGGCCGTTTTTCGAGCGGGGCCTGCAGTCGGTGCTGCATCGAAGTCCGAATATGTGGACGCTCATCGCGCTCGGGACCTCCGCGGCGTTTCTCTACAGCGTCGTTGCCACGATAATGCCCGGGGCGTTTCCGGCGTCCTTCATGACCATGGGCCGGGTGCCGGTCTATTTCGAGGCGGCGGCTGTGATCATTTCGCTGACCCTGCTTGGTCAGACCCTGGAACTGAAAGCACGTTCGCAAACCACCGCCGCGATTAAATCCCTGCTGGGACTCACCCCTAAGACCGCGCGGCGCATCCATGCCGACGGTACCGAGGCGGACGTGCCCATTACTCACGTCCAGGTGGGCGATGCGCTGCGGATTCGGCCGGGCGAGAAAATCCCCGTCGATGGCCTCGTCATCGAGGGCGCGAGCGCCGTCGACGAATCCATGCTTACCGGCGAGCCGCTGCCCGTCGCGAAGCGCGCCGGGGACCCATTGATCGGTGCCACGCTCAACACCAGCGGGGCGCTGATCATGCGCTCGCAGCGCGTCGGTTCGCAAACGGTGCTCGCCGGCATCGTCAAGATGGTGATGCAGGCCCAGCGGTCGCGGGCACCGATGCAAAGCCTGGCGGATCGTGTTGCCGGATATTTCGTCGTGGTGGTCGTGGGTGCCGCTATGCTCACCTTGCTGATCTGGGGACTCTGGGGGCCCAACCCGAGCTGGGTTTACGGAATCATCAACGCAGTGGCCGTGCTGATCATTGCCTGTCCCTGCGCGCTCGGCCTTGCCACACCGATGTCGATCATGGTCGCCACCGGCAGGGCGGCAACCCAAGGCGTGCTGTTTCGCGATGCCGCCGCGATTGAGAACTTCCGGAGAGTCGACACGCTCGTGATCGACAAGACCGGTACCCTCACCGAAGGCAAGCCGCGCTTCGATCGCAGTATCGCGATCGCCGGAAACACGGATTCCGAGGTATTGCGCCTGGCCGCGAGTCTCGACCGGGGCAGCGAACATCCTCTGGCGGCGGCTATTGTCATGGCGGCTCGGGAGCAGGGTCTCGCGCTCGCGGTTGCCGATCAGTTTGAGTCCATCGCCGGCAGCGGGGTCCGCGGTCGGGTGGAGGGCAAACTCCTGGCGCTCGGCAATGCGGCAATGATGAGGCAGATCAATGTGCCGGTGGAAACCCTCACAACTCAAGCCGACGCACTGAGCGGGGCGGGTGCCAGCGTGATGTACCTGGCCGTCGATGGGCGACTCGCGGGATTGCTCGCCGTATCCGACCCGATCAAGGCCGGTACGACTGAAGCCCTCCTTTCATTAAAGGCCTCCGGATTGCGCGTGATCATGGCCACGGGCGATGCGCTCGGCACCGCGCAAGCGGTCGCGGACAAGCTCGGCATCGAGGAGGTGTACGGCGAGATCAGGCCCGCCGACAAACTCGCGCTGGTCGAAAAATTGCAGCGCGAGGGCCACATCGTCGCGATGGCGGGCGACGGCATCAACGATGCCCCCGCGCTCGCCAAAGCGGACGTCGGTGTGGCGATGGGCACGGGGACCGATGTCGCCATGAACAGCGCTCAGGTGACTCTGGTTAAGGGAGACCTGCGCGGTATCGCGCAGGCGAGGGCGATATCCAATGAAACCATCGCCAACATGAGGCAAAACCTTGCGTTCGCCTTTCTTTACAACGCCCTCGGCGTGCCATTGGCCGCCGGCGTATTGTATCCGCTGACCGGTTGGCTGTTGTCGCCGATGATCGCCGCGCTCGCCATGAGCCTGAGCTCGCTGTCCGTCGTTTCCAATGCGCTGCGGCTGCGTAAGGCGCACTGACCTGCGGTTGATTTCCAAAGCCATCCGGCGATAATTAGAAAATACGTTCAAATGACCGATATTGTCGATAGCCTCTGCGAATACTCTTCACAACGATCCATCCACCGCAAGGGAACACCATGAAAAACACTGCCATTGCTGCGCTAGCCGTTCTTCTCGCCACCGCGGCCATCGCTTATGAAATCCATCATCCCAATTTGAGGGATGCCTATGCAGCCGCCGAAAACGCCATTAAACATGTTCAAGAAGCGCAGGCAAACAATAAGGGAATCGAATTCGGCGGGCACGCCGAAAAGGCAATTGATGCCCTGAAGCATGCCCAGCAGGAGCTCATCGAAGGGGACAAGTACAACGACATGCACCACAATCATTAGGCGTTTACTGGCCGCGCAGATTGTCCACGGCTGTCCGGAGGGGGTGATCGCCCCCTCCGGCAGCTCGATTGTTGGTCTTGCGGAATAATCAGCGAGGCGTTTGGGGAAAGGCGCTGTCGCTGTCAGCGGCTTGCCGACAATGACGTTCAGGGTTGCCGTCTTCGAGCCCGCGGATGTCGGTTTGAACACGACGTTGATCGTGCAAGTCCCCGGGGCCGGGACCGAGGGTACGCAGTTATCGGTCTCGTGGAAGAGGGGGGAATTCGCACCCGACACGGTAATGCTCGTGATCGGCAGCGCCACGGTGCCGGTGTTGGTCACCGTAACCGGTATCGACGTACTGGCGACACCCGTCGTCTCGCTGCCGAAGGCCAAGGTGCTCGGCGATGTCGTATAGGTCGACAGGAGTCCGTACACCGCCACCTGATTGGACTGAGTCGCGACATACACCCTGCCGTTGACCACGAGCGGCGGCACGAATTTCGCGAAATTGCCAAATCCGTCGCGCGACGCATTCATCGTCGAATCCCACAATTCAGTGGCGACGTCGTTCGCATCGTAGGCGAGCAGCTCCCCCGGAGCGGGGGGATTGTTCTCTGCATCGCCGCTCGTCACCACGGTCTCCCACAGCACGCCGGTGCCGGGCGTATCGTTGTAGGCGGAAAGCGTCAGAATGCCCCCGGGCCAGGTTTCCTGGACGCTCCCTTCAACGCTCGGACTGGTCGCGAATGTCGCTCCGTTGAAGAAGTATGCCTTGAGAACGTCCCAGGAACCGCAGATATAGAGCAGGGGCCCGTTATTCGCGGCCGATCGCTGCCAGTACACCGGCCCACCGCGAATCTCCCAAGGGGAGACGGTTTGCACCTGTACGGCGCCGGCATCGCCGGCGCTCTCCCCGCCCATTTTGCCCGTGTCGAGCAGGTACAGAATCCCCGTCTTGCCGCCGCCAACGATCAGGCTCGTTCCCGGGATCAGCAGCGGGCCGGAACTGCCGAGGTCAAAGTCGTTGCCGTCCCGATAGAGCCAATCGCCGGGCGTGAACGAGTCGATCCGCTTCAGACCATTCGATGGATCGAGCTTCAGTGCGCTTTCACTGAAGTCGCTGACGCCGTCGTAGCCGCCGCTCCCGTAGCTGTTGCCCACGAAGACGTAGACGTAGCCCGCGCCGTCGACCACCGGCGGGCGCCCCGACTGCCACACGCCGCCGCCTTGATAGCCGGTGATCACCGTCGCGAAGGCGCCGTTCTGCTGCAGCGTCGACTTGTTGTATGCCATCACCCAGCCAACGTAGCCGCCGATATCCGAAGATTCTGCTTCCATGGCGCCAAACCCAAACACGACCTGGTTTCCCGCAAGCACCAGCGACACCCGCTGGGTCACGCCTGTCGAATTGAAGGTCACCCCGCCGTAACTGCCCGAGATCACCGTGCCGCCAGCGACAATCAGCTCATCGCCGCTCCTGATGTCGACGGCATGCAGTCGGTAGACCATCGTGCCGTTTTCCAGCGTGCAAGCCACGAGATACAGCGTGTTTGTGGATTGATCGATCACCGGCGTGCTCAGGATGCCGAGGTTGCCGACGATGTTCTGATTGCCCGAAAAGCAAAGTTGGCGATTGGCAGGCCTCGCCCAGCAGCCGCGAGAACCCCTCATCGCGGGGGTCGGACTAAATGACTCCCATCGCGCCGGCATCAGTGCTTTGAATGTTTTTTCTCGTCGTTGTCTTTGCCGATCGCAAGCTTGTCCGCGCCCTCGGCGCCGTGCTTTTCCAGGTCCGCCAGCAAGCCCTCGTCGGAAAGATCCAGCGGGTGAGAATTTTCCCAGTCCAGGTGCGTCACCTCGATCAGCCGCTTGATCACGTGGCCGGCATCGGTCTGGACGGCGAGTTCGCGTCGCGCATCGAAGCTGCCGGGCGCGAGATTGATGGACCCCACGACTGCGCGCTCCTCGTCGGCGAGCAGCATCTTGCCGTGCAGCTTCAAGTGCTTCAGCTTGTGCACCTTGGCGCCGACATCGTGCATGATGCGCAGGCCGCCGACCGCTTCAACGAGCTTTTCCTTCTTTAGTTTGTGCGGCGGGCGCGCCATGATGTGAACCTTGACGCCGCGGTTCGCCGCCTGCACCAGGCGCTCGATGATCACCGTGTCCTGATAACGCTCGTTCTGCAGCCAAAGCGACTTCTTGGCCGAGTCGATGAACGCCGCGATGCGATCGCGTCCGTTGTTCGGGCACCAGATCAGCGGCGATTTCGGGTCGGGCTCGAATTTCTTTTGATGCCAGTCCGCCTCGAAGCACTTCACCATCTCGTCGACTTCGATCTTGTGGGCGGTCACGACCGCGTAGTCACGGGTTTCGGTGAGGTCGCGCGTCTCCCAATTGAGGGACTCGACGAATCCCGTGGTGTCGTCGATCACCATGGATTTTTGGTGGGTGAGCGCGAAGGCGGGGCTGGTGTCGCGGACCTCGACGCCGGCGGCCTCGAGGGTCTTGCGCGACGCCTCGTTCTCCTTTTCCCCGCTGCGCCGGGCCGGATTCAACATCACGCGCACGTGCACGCCGCGCTTTTTCGCCGCGATCACCACATTGATCAGCGTCGGATCGGTGAACAGGAACATCCGGATGTTGAGCTTGCGCGCGGCGCCGTTGATGGCGTCGATGATGGGCTTGGAGGTGTCATCCGGCAGGACGATCAGTGTGTGCGACATAAATGAATTTCCTCAGCGTCAATCGAGTTCCAGAATGCGGGCGGCGATGCGCGGCGCTCAGGCCGTGCCGGCGGCCGGCGCGGGCGCCGGCGAGGTGTCGTACTGAATGCGGTGCAGTTCGGCGTAAACCCCGCCGCGCGCGATCAGCTCGTCGTTGGTGCCTTCCTCGGCCACCACGCCGTCCTTCAGCACGATGATCTTATCGGCGTCGCGGATGGTGCTCAAGCGGTGCGCGATCATGATGACCGTGCGACCCTTCATGAGCCGCTGCAGCCCTTCGATCACCAGGCGCTCGGACTCGGTGTCGAGCGCCGCCGTCGGTTCGTCGAGGATCATGATCGGGCTGTTGCGGATCACCGCGCGGGCGATGCCGATGCGCTGGCGCTGGCCGCCCGAGAGCGTGTCGCCGCGCTCGCCGACCACCGTGTCGTAGCCGTGCGGCATGCGGCTGATGAATTCGTCCGCATTGGCGAGCTTGGCCGCGGCAATGACTTCGTCGTCGGTTGCCCCGGGACGGCCATAGGCGATGTTTTCCTTGATGGTGCCGCGGAACAGCACCGTCTCCTGCAGCACGAACCCGACCATCGCCCGCAGCGAAGCGAGCTTGAAGGTGTCGACGCTCTTGCCGTCGATCAAGACGCGTCCGGATTTGGGGTCATAGAAGCGGGGAATGAGGCTCAAAACCGTCGACTTGCCGGAACCGGTGGGGCCGACGACGCCCACGACCTGGCCCGGCTCGATGGTGAAGGACACGTCTTTCAGCACCGGCGCGTCATCGGTATATCCAAACGCCACGTGCTCGAGGGTGAGCGCGCCCTTGACCTCACCCGGGTCGATGGCATCGGGTCGCTCCGGCACGATGTCGTCGGCGGACAGTATGGTCTGGATGCGCTCGAGCGCCACCGTGGTCTGGGCGATCACGCTGGTCATGCTCGCGAGATCCTTCACCGGCTTGAAGAACTTGGAAAGATAAGCCAGGTACACCGTCAGCGCGCCGGCGGTCATGGTCCCGGCGATGATCAGGGAGGTTCCCTTCCACAGCACGATACCGGTGCAGAGGGCGACCACGATGCTGACCACCGGCGAGAGCAGGGATTTGACCTGGCGCGCCTTGAGCGCGGCCTCGACCGTGGCATGGCTCGCCGCCTCGATGTGCGCCGCTTCGAGGTCCTGGCGCCCGAAGGCCTGGATTTCCCGCACCGAGCCCAGGCCCTCCTGGACCACCGCTAGGACTTCGCTTTGCTTGACCCGCACGATCTTGGTCACGTCCTTCACCGCTTTCTTGAAGCGCATGACGAACAAGAGCAGGAACGGCGTGACGCC
This sequence comes from uncultured Gammaproteobacteria bacterium, assembly GCA_963758145.1. Taxonomy (GTDB): domain Bacteria; phylum Pseudomonadota; class Gammaproteobacteria; order Steroidobacterales; family Steroidobacteraceae; genus Bog-1198. The sequence continues at coordinate 237,326 of CAVWUK010000003.1, read as the reverse complement.
GATGGCGATCAGTGTAAAGTCCCAGTCGAGCCAGAACATCAGCCCCAGCATGAAGACGATGGTCAGAAGATCGACGACGATGCCGAGCGTCGAGGAGGAGGCGAAACTTTGCACGGTGGACACATCGCCGGTGATGGTGGACATCAGAGTCCCGGTCTTGGCGGTGTCGTAAAAGCGCAGCGACAGCCGGTGCAGATGCTCGTACATGCGGACGCGCAGGTCATTCGCCACCCATTGCCCGATGCTGGTGGTGTAGTAATTGTCGATGTAGGAGGCGATGGCCGCGATGATGGCGATCACGAGCGTCGAGATTCCCGCGAACACCGCAACCCCCAGCGTGCTGCGCTCGATGCCATGGTTGTGCGCCCAAGCCAGCCATTCGGGCAGCTTGTGGTGCTGGAGCGCATCGTCGAGCACGAGCTTGAGCGGCCACGGCGCCGCGAGGCTCATGGCGATCTCGATGATCATCGCGGCGAATACGATGATGAGCCAACCCCGGTAAGGCCGGATGAGGTCGAGCACCATCCGGGTCATCTGCCTGTCGGGGGGCGAGTTATGGGCCACGATGAGGCTGTTCCATTCTGGAATTCTTGGGGAGCGGGTGAGCAAATGGGCCGGCGCATTTTACCGGCAAAGGGCCTCAGATGGCCACTGCCGCACTCAATCGAAAATGACGCGCGGAAAGTAGCAGGACACGATCCAGTTCGGCAGATCGACGATTTCACTGATGCGAAGGTCCCCGCACACGCTGCATAGGAGGTAGGCATCGATCGCCGGCATGCCGTGCTCGCGCATCAAGAGGTCGATCATCGAGCGCAACGCCGCGCGCGCAGCCGGCATGAGGTCGGGCCCGATCCCGGTGGTGACCTCGTAGCCCTTGGCGTCGAGATGGCGGGTGACGGGCCCCGGCGTCCGGAACCGCGGATAGGTCAACGATTGCGCCTTGAGCAATTCGAATCGCAGCGCCACGCGCATGGGGCTTTCGATGGCGGTGCCGCACACCTCGCCGTCGCCCTGCGCCGCATGGGTGTCGCCCACCGAAAACAGCGCCCCCGCGACCTCGACCGGGAGGAACAATTCGGTGCCCTGCGCGAGGTCGCGGATATCCATGTTGCCGCCGACCCGGCGCGGCGGGATCACGCTGTGGAGTCCCGCTTCGGCGGGCGCGAGGCCGATGGTCCCGGCAAAGGGCTTCAGCGGCACCCTGCCCCAGCGGCCGAACAAGGCGGGCGCGAGGGTCTTCGCCTCATACTGCCACAGGTGCAGCGCGGGCTCGTTGAAGTCCTGCGCCAACAGCCCGAATCCCGGGATGTTCGCGGTCCAGCCCCAACCCGAGGGCACAAAGGACAGCAGGGTCACTTTGAGGACGTCGCCGGGGGCGGCGCCGTCGATGAACACCGGCCCGGTCACGGGATTCGCCTTGGCGAAGTCCAGCCGGTCGACGTCGTCGACCGTCGAGGCCGAGCTAAGCTGGCCCCCGGAGGCATCGATCACGTCGAACTCCAGCGACTCCCCGGGCGCGATGTGCGCCACGGGCGGCAGGGTGTTATCCCAACCGGTGTGATGTCGATGAATCGTATGTTGATGCGTCATCGGCCCATTGTACGAAATCTGGGATACGCTATTGCGAACAACGGAGGTGCATGTGATTTATGTGCTTGGCGAGAAGAGGATTCAAACGGCGGGGGATGACTACTATGTGGCGCCCGGCGCCAGCGTGATCGGCAACGTGCGATTCGGTGCGGGCGCGAGCGTCTGGTTCAACTGCGTGCTCCGCGGCGACAGCGATTGGATCATCCTCGGGGATCGCACCAACGTGCAGGACGGCACCGTCATCCACGCGGATGAAGGCGAGCCGGTGACGCTGGGCCGGAACGTGTCGGTCGGGCACAAGGCGCTTCTGCATGGCTGCACCGTGGGCGATTCCACGCTGATTGCGAACGGCGCGATGATTCTCGATCGCGCCAGCATCGGGCGGCGCTGCCTCATCGCGGCCGGAGCGCTGATACCGCCGGGGAAGGTCATTCCGGACGGCTCGGTGGTCATGGGCATGCCGGGAAAAATCGTGCGTGAGGTCGATGACAAGGATCTGGCCATGATCGATTTCATCGCCCAGCACTACGTGGAGCGCGGGCAATTGTACCGGCGCGAGCTAAAGCCGGATCCGCGCAGCGGCTAGACGGAACTATTCATGAACGAAAGTTGCTCTCGTGGAGGAGGGCCGGATCGGGTGGGTATTTTCCGGACCGCCGTAAATCCATTGCGCTACGCAGTCCCTGCTGCGCGCAAGCCCGGGGTGGCCTTCCATGGCCACCCGTGCGACGCATGCGTCGCATCCTTGGGGGCTGCGGGAAAAACTCCTGTTTTTCACGCTCCGGAAAATACCCACCCGATCCGGCCTTCTGCGCGGTTTCCTGTAATTCATGAGTAGTCCCGGCTCGATCTCGCTCAGGCTGCGGGCTTGATGAGCTCCGCATCGTTGTTGGCGGGCCTGTTGACCCGCGTACTCACCGGCCAGGCCACCATGTGCTCATCCGGGTAGGGCTGCAAGGCCGCCCACGCCTCCTCCGGAGACCCCGCCAGCCACGCCTCGCGGGCGTCCTTCGCCAAGATGGCGGGCATGCGATGCTTGGTGTTGTGAATCTCCCCGACCACGCGATTGGCGGGCATGGTGATGTGCACGCAGGATTCGATGACCTCTCCTTGATCGGTTCTCGAGGAGTCCCACAGGCCCGCGAACGCGAACATGTCCTGATCGTTCAAATGAATGTAATAGGGCACCTTAGTCCGGCCGTCGACCTGCAGCTGCCATTCGTAAAAGCCTAGCGCCACCACCAGGCAGCGCTGATTGCGCTTCCAGGGGCCGCGGTAGGACGCCGAAGTGCGTACGGTTTCGATGCGGGCGTTGATGGTCGAATATTTCGGCGGTATGCCGTGCGCAAAGAACGGGATCAGTCCCCAATGCAGCCGAGCGCCGGAGCGCCGGCCTTGGTGCATGCGCACCACCGGCACCGCCTGTGTGGGGGCCACATTAAAGCTCGCGGGGAAATTCCACTCGGCGTGCACGAGGTTGAACTCGCGCTCGATCGAGGCTTCATCGGGGGAGACGTATCGGCCGCACATGGGTAAACCGGGGTCGGGGGTGGCCTCTAGGATTCCGTCGGGTAGTTTAGGCCCAAATCTCAACGCATTGGATGCCTCAGAGGCGGAACAATCCGAACACCACTTGCGGGGGGTTTAGCCGGGACTATTCATGAATGAAAGGTATTCTCGTGGTCTTCCCCGCGCTTTTCCGTAATTCATGATTAATTTCGGTTAGAACCCTGGTCGGCGTGGGAAACCTCCAGCGGCTTAAAGTCGTTGTTGCGCAAACGTGCGCCTCTTGAAGCTGTCTATGGCGGGGGGGGTCGACACATCACCGGTGATATGATATTACTGGTAATATGAGAGTTGTTCTCGACACCAATGTGGTGGTGGCCGGGATGCGGAGTCCCGCCGGTGCCTCGGCGGCTCTGCTGACGGCCGCACGGCGAGGCAAGATAACGATCCTGGCCAATGTGGCGCTGGCGCTCGAATATGAAGCGATATGTCGTCGAGCCGAGCACGGCGTGGCTGCGGGTTTGAAGCCTGCGCAAGTGGCTATCTTCGTCGACGCGGTGATCGCGATGGCTGAATCGGTGGAGAGCCATTTTTTGTGGCGCCCGCAATTGCGGGATCCGTCCGACGAACTCGTCCTGGAGGCTGCGGTCAACGGTCGCGCCTCAGCTATCGTCACCTTTAATGAGCAGGACTTTGGTGCCGTGCCGATGCGATTTGGTGTCAAGGTTTTAAGTCCCGCGAATACCTTACGGAGGATCAACAAATGAGCAAATCCCAATCAACCTACCCGCTGCGGCTGCCAACCTCGGTGAAGGCCGAAGTCGTGCGCCGTGCCAAGGCCGACGGCACCAGCGTCAACCAATTCGTCGCCACCGCGGTGGCGGAGAAGCTCGCCGCCATGAATACCGCTACATTTTTCGCCGAAGCGCGCGATCGCGTGGACTTTGCCGCGTTCGACAGGATCATGAAGCGCAAGGGCGGACAGGCGCCGGAGCCAGAAGACCGGATGCCTTGAGTGGGCCGTGCACCGGGCTGAAAGATTGATCTTTAAAAAGCCATGATGACTTCCAAACACCTCATCGCAAAGCCCGTCACGCGGCCGCGCCACCCGGTCCCGGTAGGACAACCGCGAGCCGAAGACCGCGCGAGACGCTGACGTTGAGAATGGGTTGAAACTTGACTTGCGTGATATCGGCCGGAGACATGTATCGCAAGGAGCGAATGATCTATGAACAAGCGCCTTAAAACTGTTCCGAAGTTTGCCAACGAGGCCGCCGAGAGAGCGTTCTGGGAAAAGACCGATTCGAGTGCCTATGTCCACTGGCAAAAGGCTCAGTCCGCGGTATTTCCGAACCTAAAGCCGTCCACGCAGACTATCTCTTTGCGATTGCCGCAGCATCTTTTGGATTCAATCAAGACGGCTGCGAACGCCAGGGATGTGCCGTATCAGTCCCTGATCAAAGTGTGGCTGCAAGAGAAATTGCAGGACTCGTGATGGTGTTCCGGGGCGCGGTAACGGACGTGACTGCTGATGGCGTCGCTTTTTATGGTGACCGCAATTGCGGGATCCGTCCGACGAAGATGAGTCCGGGGCCTTCCGATTGATGTATGTCGCCAAATTCCCTGAAGCGGTCTACGTATTGCACGCTTTCCAGAAAAGACACAGACGACGGCAACGAAGGATTTGGAACTCGCGAGGGCGCGGCTCATGCGTGCTCTCCAAAAGACAGTCTCGGGCTGGGGGCTGTCTCAGAAAGCGTCCGCAAGCCGATTGGGGCTCACTCAGCCGCGGCTCAATGATCTACTGCGGGGCAAGATTGACAAGTTCAGCCTGGATGCGCTCTTTGATCTGGCAGGTCGAGTTGGATTGAAAGTTTCCATCGGATTGCGCAAGGCGGCTCGAGTATGGGACTGCGTAAACTTGTCGGACTTAGCTTGACCGAATGAGCCGATATGTGGAGCCTGCAAACGCCACGGTAGGGTAATGACGGGTCCACGCAGCACGTCATGTCGCTGCCGTTATCGACCGCCCGCGCGCACGTAGCTATTGATCATAAAGCGCCGATCGATGCCGCTCACGTTGGGCGCCGAGCCGTGCACGGTAAAGAGCGTCCAGAGCCGCAAATCGCCAGGCTCCATTTCACAGGTCACGACGGCCGAGGGGTCGAGACCGGCGCGCCGCAGCTCTTCATCCTGGGGATGACGCGCACCGCTCCGTTCTCCTCGGTCCGCGGATCGATCGCGAGTCCGGTGGTCACCGTGCTGCCCAAATGATCGAAGTTCTTCAGCTTGCCGTCGCGGAACCGCGCGTCCTGATGAAAGCGGTAGAAGGTGCATTTGGCCCCTGGCGCCTTCCAGTGAATCTGGTGCGAGATCTGCTTGATGTCGGGACCCAACAACGGCTCGAGCACCTTGAAATATTCATCGCTGCGGCGCATGCGCTCCATCAGCGGGTTGATCCACGCCGTCCAATGCGCCTGAAGCAACGCGCCGTTGGGCTTTGGGGTCATCGAGCACCTCGAACAACAGGTTCCTGTGGCGGTAGGTCGCGTGGTGCTTGAGCCCCTCCCGGTAGATCCTGTCCACTTCGCGGGCACTCTCCGCCGTCTGCGTCGGCGATAAGAAGCCGCGAACGGCGGCGTATCCCTCGGATTTCAGTTCCTCACTCACGCTCGGCACGGATCACTCCTTGGGCTGCGGAGCCGGGCGGTTGAGGTTCCGTGGCGGCCGGCTCGCCCTTCGCGGCATCGCCGGGCGCGGAGCGGGCCACCGCTTCTCCAGGGGTCTCGCGGTGATACGGCAGCCATGCGTAGATTTCCGGCGATGTTTGCGGATAGGCGAGAAATTCCTCGCGCGTTTCGACCACTTTGTCGAGCTTGCGGCGGTACAGCCTCCAAATGGCGAAGCCGGTGAACGCGAGGGTGAGCGCGAACGCGTAGACGAAGAACGCGCTCGGCGCGATGAGCTGGATGGCATAGGTACCGGTGGTGGGTCCAATCGCGGCTCCGAGGGCCCAGACGAACAGGAGCGTCGAGGACAGCGCCACGTACTCCGTCGAGACGGCGCGGTCGTTTGCGTGCGCGACGCCCACCGCATACAGGCTTTCGGCGAGGCCGCCGAAGATCGCGAACAGGCCGGCGAGTATCAGGAACGGCGTCTGGCGATTGACCGTCGCCAGGGCGGCTGCGACGGCGAGAATGCCCGCACCCAACCCGATCAAGGCGTACAGCCGATCGATCTTGTCGGAAAAATAGCCGATGGGCCACTGCAGGAACAACCCGCCGAGCGATACGCAGGCCATCAACAGGACGATGTGCCGTTGGTCGAATCCGATGCGCTCCCCGAACAAGGGTCCGACGGTGAAGAATCCCGTGAGTATCAATCCGTTCAGCAGGCAGGCGAGCACACTCGCGGGCGAGGTGCGCAACGCTTTGAGAATATCGAGCTTTAAGCGTTGCGGAAGGACCGGCGCGCGCACGTTGATCGCCACCATCGGGATGAGTGCGAGGGTGGTCGCCATGCCCGCGATGAACACGAGCTCAGGGCCTTTGACGTCGAGGTTTTGGCCCAGAAGCTGCCCGACGCCGAAGAATAATCCATACACCAGCACGTAAATGGTGAGGACCCGTCCGCGCTGCTCGTTCGGCACGAGGGCGTTCAGCCAGCTCTCGACGATGATGGACAGCCCGGCGGCATTCAAACCGATGAGAAACCGCAGCACAGAGAGCGCCGGGACACCTTGAGCGAAATACAGGCCAAGGATGGCCACGGCTTTCACGCCTGCGAAGGTGGCGTAGGCGCGTTCGAGGCCCACCGGGGCGATGATCTTGTGCGCATACAGGCAACCGACCAAAAAGCCCAACGCTTCCGCCGTCGCGATCAAGCCGATGACGCCGGGCGACATCCCCATGGCCGAAAACCGCAGGGGCAGGAGCGAACCCATGACACCCGCGCCGATCATGATCAGCGCGGTGCTCACGAGCGGCGGCGCGACGCGCCACGGGATGGCGGTGTGGCCGGCACTCACGCCGCGCCCTCCGCGCTGTATCGCGCCAGCAGGCCCGTTCGCACCGCATGGCGATAGACGCGCCCATAAAAAAGCGCGGAGAGCAGCAATTCCAGCACCGCCACCGCGGTGCCCTGCAGGAGCGAGGCCCCTGGGAACGGCCGACCTTCCAGAAGAGCCCGCATGCCCTCGAATACATAGGCAGGGGGCAATGCGCGCGCCACCGCTTGCATCCAATGCGGCAGCGTCGCCAGCGGATAAAAGACCGCGGCGAACGGCGACAACAGGGCCGGCAGGGGCCACAGCAGCCATTCGGATGCCGGCCCATGACGCAGCACGATGGCGCTGCCGAATATGCCGAGCGTGATGCCGAACACGAACAGCACCATGAGGAATGCCGCCAGCGGGAGTCCCAGGGCAAAGAATTGCAGATGAAAGACGCCGGTCGCCAGCAGCAGCATGGTGAGGAGCCCCAGGCAACTGGTCATCACGCTGGTGATGACCAAGCCCGTGATGTATTCGGAAATCGACAGCGGGGAGGAGAACAAATTGAGGAAATTGCGCGACCAAACATCCTCGAGAAACGCGGTGCTCACGCCCTGCATGATGCGTGTGCAGAAATCCCACAAGAGCACGGCGCCGAGGAGCGTCGGCACGAAGTCGTGGCCGCTGCCGCTCACGGTGTTCAAATAGCGGGTGATGAAGCCCCACAGCACGATGTCGATGGCCACCCAGCTCACCATGGGAGCGACCCGCACCGGGCTGCCGCGCAGCAGATAGAGTTGCCGCAACACGATGGCGGCGATGGGCCGCGGATTCACGACTCGGCGCCTACGCCGTGGCTCAGGGGCTCGCGCGCCACGCGGATGAACAACTCTTCCAGGTTCGCGGATCCATGATCACCTGGCAGAGCTCTCGGGTTACCCTCGAGCAGCACCTTGCCGTGCGACAGGAACAGCACCCGGTCGCAAACCGCCTCGACCTCGTACATGTTGTGGGAGGTCCATAAGATGCCGCAATGGTCGCGCGAGGCGAGGCTCTTGATCCTCTCGCGAATGATCTGCGCCGCGGACGGGTCCAGGGAGGCCGTGGGCTCATCGAGGAGAAGCAATTGCGGCTTGTTGAGCAGCGCCTTCGCCAGCGCGGCACGCGTTTGTTCACCCGATGACAGCAACCCGCATTTGGTGTGGCGCAGATTCACGAGGTCGAACTCCTCGAGCAACTCCTGGACGCGCGCGCGCAGCCGCGGAATGGAATAGAGCAGGCCGAAAAAGTGCAGATTCTCGTTCACCGTCAGGTTTCCGGGGAGCGAAGCGTACACGGCGGCGAAATTGGCCCGCTTCAAGGCCATTGCGCGATTTTTGGCAATATCGATCTCGTCGATTGCCACATGGCCGGCGGTCGGCTCGAGCACGCCCAGCACCATGTTGATGGTGGTGGTTTTGCCCGCGCCGTTGGGCCCCAGCAGGCCGACGATTTCCCCGCGCTTGACCGTAAACGACACGTCATCGACCGCCGTGACGTTTGCATAGCGTTTGCGCAGATTCGCGACGCGCAGTGCGGGGACATCGGCGGGCGGCGGCGTGGGGCTTATTTTGGAATTCGCGGTCAATGCGGGCATCAGTTGATTATGCACAGTTTTGCTGAAATCCGTGCAGCAACTAATTCGGCATACGCGGCAATTAATTTCATACCAGTTTTCCTCGGCCTGTTTCAGAGTGCCCCTCACGCGGACGACGCTGCCGGCGCCGACGCGAACTCTAACCATCGAGGAGAAATTTCATGAATAGCTTTAGCCTCACCGCCGTCGGCAACCTCGCCAAGAACCCGGAGCTCGCGGTCAAGGGAGACACCACCTATACGCGGATATGCCTGGTCGGAAACGACTATGCGGGCAAGGATGACCAGGGGAATGCCCGCGAGACGGTTACCAGTCTATGGTTCGTGGCGTTCGAAGGGCTGGGAGAAGCGATCGCAAAAAACGCGCGCAAAGGGGACCAATTGATTTTGCAGGCCCAGGTTCGCGCCAATAATTGGACCGATAAGGATGGAGAAAAGCAGTACGACTATTCCTTCGTCGTGCAAGGGTTCCGATTTGGCGCGCCCGGGAAGGCGAAACGCGAGGAGTTGGCCCGCCGCGAAGACCGCGATATGGACGCGCTGGAAACGGAAATATAGCGTTCCTCGAACTCAAGGTCACTCGGAAAAGGAATTCCGCCATGCACCACCTTCGCACGCCGCGCCTTCGACTTTCGCTCCTTGCGCTCCCGTCATTGCTTTTCGCCGTTGCCCTGTGCGCCCCCGGCATGTCGATGGCGCAATCGACTTCTCCCTTCATGACTGGAGCGACTTCCCTGCAGACCAACATCGTCGCGTGGCTGACCCCCGTCGCCATCATTCTGGTCATGGTGCTGGGCGGCATGGCAATGGCAAACCGAATGTCGTGGGGGTGGTGCATCGGCGCGATTCTTGGCATCGCCATATCGTTTGGGGCGCCGCAAATCGTCACTTGGGTGCGCGGAATGTTCGGCGTTTAGGGGCGAATCGTGAGCGAATCGACCGCAGGACTCGCCGTGGATCCGCTGTTCGTCGGGGCCACACGACCACCGATGAGGTGGGGAGTGACGTATTCGGCGCTGTTGTTCAATGTGATGTTCACAATGGAGGTTTTTTTATTGACGAAAAACCTTCTTACCCTGCTCCTGAGCGCGCCCATACACGGCATTTGCATGTTGTTGTGCGCCCGCGATGCGCGCTTCTTCGACCTTGTCGTGCTGTGGGCGCGCACTCGATTGCCGGCGCTGTTTGCGAACTTGCGCGTGTGGAAGGCGAGCAGCTACTCCCCGCTTGTAACCAATGTGCCGGGACCCACCGGGCGGCGCCGTCTCGAGCTCACCGCGCTCCCGGTCGCGCATTTGGATCGGGGTGGGCAGTCGTGCTGAAGCTAAAGCACAGCACCGCTTTGCGACGGGAACTCAACGCCGCCGAGCGCATTCCCTACAGCGCCCACGTAACGCCTTGCGTCGTTCGAACCACATTCGGCGACTATTTACAGGCGTTCCGTCTTGGAGGCGCGGGCTTTGAGACAGCAGACGATGCGCAACTCAACCATTGGCACGAACGGCTCAACGTTCTATGGCGGAACATTGCAAGCCCCAATGTTGCTCTTTGGACCCACGTCATTCGCCGTCGCACGACGGCTTCTGTTCTGGACGGCGCCAATTTGGGGCATTCGGACCGCACCCATGGCTTCGCGTGTCGATTGTACTCGCGCTATGGACTGAGACTAAGCCGTGAAACGCTCATGCTCAATGAGTTGTATCTGTCGGTGCTGTATCGGCCGATGACCGGTGTGGCGACCGGGCCACTGTCGCGAGCGCTCGCGAAGGCGCAGCGGGACGGACGGCGTGTGGAGCTCGAGGATTCCCTCGATATCTGCGAGAAGCTGTCGCAGACGTTGGCGGCCTCTCTGGCGCGATATGAGCCCGAGAAGCTGGGTTCCTACCGGCACGGCAATATCTGGTGCTCTTCATTGCTTGAGTATCTGGGATTGCTGATAAATGGCGAATCGCAACGCATGCCCTTGCCGCGCGGACCCTTGAACCAGGCTCTTGCCGGCAGCCGCCTTTATTTTGGTACTGAAGCCATAGAGTACCGATCGCCTATTCAGACCCGGGTGGGGGCAATCCTCGGCATCAAAGAGTACCCGACACCGACGATCGTGGGCATGTATGACCGCCTGCTGTCTGCTCCGCTGTCATTCGTGCTCACGCAGTCTTTTGTCTTTCTGAGCAAAGCCGCTGGACAGGCTCTGCTGCAGCGGCAATTCAATCGAATGTCCAACGCCGGTGATTTCGCCGTGTCGCAGGCCGCCGAGCTCAAAGGCGCGCTCGATGCACTGACCAGCAACGAATTTGTCATGGGCGACCACCATTTCTCGCTGCAATTGATGTCGGACATTTCGGAGTCGGGTAATCGTGAAGGGGGCGTCGCTCGGCTGAAAGCGCTCAACGATCAGGTGGCTCTTGCACGCAGCGTGCTGGCCGACACCGGAATGCTGGTGGCTCGAGAGGACTTGGCTCTGGAGGCCGCCTTTTGGGCGCAGCTGCCGGGAAACTTTCCTTTCCGACCTCGCAAATCACCGATAACCTCGCGCAATTTGGCGGCGATGGCACCGTTTCACAACCATCCATTGGGCCGCGCCGATGGCAACCACTGGGGCGAGGCGCTGACGCTTCTCGTGACCGGCGCCAAGTCGCCCTACTATTTCTCGCTTCATGCGAGCAACCCCGGTGATCCGGCCGGAGGAAGCCGCAAAGACACCGGCCACACCCTCATATGCGGTCCGACGGGATCGGGTAAGACCGTCTTCATCGGTTTTCTGATTGCAATGCTCGCTCGCCAGGGCGCGACGCAGGTTGTCTTCGACAAGGATCGCGGCCTCGAGATATTGGTGCGGGCCCTGAACGGTGAATACTTCCCCCTACAAAACGGCGAACCCACCGGCTTCAATCCGCTGCAGCTACCGGCGACGCCGGCTAACATCGAGTTTCTGAAGTCATGGCTCGGTGAACTCATCAGTGGGGCGGCCGGCGGCGGCGGCCGTCATGGGCCTGCTGCGCGTGAGCTGGCCGATCTCGAGCAAGCGCTGCGTGGAACGCTGGCCCTCGATTCATCGGCGCGCCGATTGTCGCGGCTGATCGAATTCTTGGACCCAACCGATCCCGAGGGGCTGTATGCGCGCCTGTCGCCCTGGTGCGCAGCTACGCGTGGCGCCTATGCGTGGGTATTCGACAATCCCGACGATACGCTCGCGGCACGCATCGTGGGCCGTTCGGTCATCGGATTCGACGTCACCGAATTTCTCGATCATCCGATGACGCGATCCTCGATCACGCTGTATTTATTTCACAGGGTTCGCCAGCTTCTCGACGGCCGCAAGCTGGTGTGCTGGATGGACGAGTTTTGGCGACTGGTGGCGGATCCCGCATTCGCGGGCTTTGCCAAAGACGGCCCCAAAACCTGGCGAAAATTGAACGGTGTCATGTGCCTGGCGACTCAAAGCCCGAGCGATGTGCTGGAAAGCCCGATCAGCCGCACGCTGATCGAGCAAACGCCCACGAAAATCCTATTTCCCAACGCGGATGCGAATCGTGGCGAATACACCGAGGGACTTGGCCTCACCGATCGAGAATTCAAGCTTATCAAGGACCGGCTCGAACCCGGTTCGCGAATGTTTTTGGTCAAACAATCGCATCACAGCGTCGTATGCGAACTCGATTTGAAGGGCTTCGACGCCGAGCTCGCGGTGATCTCCGGCCGCGCCGGCCAGCTTGCGCAGATGCAAGATTTGATATCGACCACCGGTCCCGACCCGACGGCTTGGTTGCCGGCATTTATGGCCGCGAATAGCCCCGGGGATTTACGGCCGCATCACAACCTACTCGAGAAATAGGAGTGGCTCATGTCATTGCACATCAATCGGTGGTCTCCCGCGTGCTTGTTTGTCTCAATGGCCGTGGCATCAACCGCGCACGCGCAACTGGCGGTCGTCGATGCGCCTGCGGTCGCCCAATTGGTGCAAGAGGTACAGACGGTACGTCAACAATTGCAGGTGGCGCAGGCACAACTGTTACAGGCGAAACAGGCACTGCAGTCGATGACCGGAGATCGCGGCATGGAGTGGCTGCTCGCCGGGATCACGCGCAATTACTTGCCGACTACGTGGACGCAATTGGCGGCGGCCGCGCAGGCAGGCGGCAGCTATACGGCGCTCGCGACCGACGTGCGCAGCGCGGTCGGCTCCAATGCGGTTCTGTCGCCCGCACAATTGTCGAACCTTTCAGTTGCCGATCAACAACAAATCGTCGCGGCGCGTCAGGCGGCGGCTCTGCGCCAGGCCTTGGCACAGGAGGCGCTCATCAATTCGAGCGGCCGCTTTGCGGAAATCCAGAGCTTGATTGCGGCAATATCAACGGCGGCCGATCAAAAGGCGATCCTGGATTTGCAGACACGGATCAGCGCGGAGCTCGGCATGCTGCAAAACGAGCAGACGAAGCTTCAGATCTTGGCACAGGCGAGTCAAGCGCAGGATGCCGTCAACGTACAGAGGGAACGTGAGCAGGTAATTGCCGGGCAAGGCCAATTCGCGAGCCGCTTCCGACCCACACCGTAGGCTCCGGAAAGTCATCCTGCAACCCAAGGGCAATCGCATGGGATTCTTCGCCACATTTTGGACTTGGCTCAATGGCCAACTAGGCAACTACATTGGAAGCAACACGACGCGTCTGGCCGCGGCGTTGGAGCCTGCGACAGTGACCCTGGGGACCCTTTATGTCATGGCATGGGGATATCTGCACCTGACGGGGCAACTGCAAGAGCCATTTGTTGCGGGGCTCAAGCGCATCATCATGCTGGCCGTCATCTTCGGCGTGGGATTGCATCTTTGGATCTACAACTCGCTTATCGTCGATACCTTTTATAACGCGCCGGCACAATTGGCGGCTGCCGTCGTCGGCGCCGGCGACCCGGTCGCCACCATTGATGCGATTTGGGAGAACGGCGGAGCGGTAGCGGGCAATTTGTTCGTCAAGGGAGGCATTTCGTTCGGCGGCGTCGGCTTCCTCATCGCGGGCGCCGTCGTGTGGTGTCTGATGGGATTGTTGTGTATTTATGCGATGTTCCTGATATCGCTTTCCAACATCGCCCTTGCCGTACTGTTGGCGCTGGGACCGTTGTTTGTTCCGTTTCTATTTTTCGATTCGACCAAAAGGTTCTTTTCGGCGTGGGTGTCTCAACTCGCGAATTACGGGCTCATTACGGTCCTCACCATCATGGTGTCGGCACTTTTGCTACAAATTGTTCAGTCCTATGCCGTTCAGACGGCGGCACTGGGCGCCGCCATATTGACCGTGGACGCGTTGAACATGGTGCTGATTGCCGTGCTCGTATTTTTGATTCTGCGTCAAGTCATGCCGATCGCCGCAGGCTTGGCGGGTGGTTTGGCGTTGAACTCGTTCGGCCTACTGAGTCGTGCGGTCAGCGGTGGGCTGCAAAGGGGAAATGCGGCATACCGGATGGCAGTGGCGTCAATGACGGCCCCCGGTACGGCGAAGCGCAGCGATTTCGAGACGCTGAACCGAAGTCGATGAAAAGCAGACAAATGATCTGAATCTATACACCAAGGAAGGTGAATCATGCGAGTCTTCTTCAGTTCGGTGCTTCTGCTGACCGCATGCGCGGCGCATGACGTGCGCTGCGACGGCCGTTTGCAGCCGATCAACCCCCCAGAACCTCGTGCGGAGCCGTCGCTGTCGCCATCGGTGGTGGCGCCGCTACCGCGGAGCGGACCTGAGTCGTCAGGCCGGAGCGCTCAGTGAAATCCGAAGCGGGACTTGATGAGTATTGTCGCGAGGCCGAGTCATGGGACGCAGATCGGGTCGGACAATTCCGCCGCAACGCGCAGGTTGCGTGGCGGGTGGCGTCCGCAGGATGGATTTGCGCCGTTGCCGCGGCGGCTTCTATCGTCGTCCTTGTGCCCCTAAAGCGCGTGGAGCCGTTCGTTGTGCGTGTCGACAACACCACGGGCGTCGTCGATGTGGTTCCCGTCTACGAGGGTGGCGCGACGCCGCAAGAGGCGGTCACGCGCTATTTTTTGACCCACTATCTCACCGTTTGCGAGCGGTTCAATTTTGCGACGGCGGAGAGCGACTACGAAGAGTGCGGTGCGTTTCATTCCGCGCAGCGCAATCAAGCGTGGTACGCGTTATGGGCGCCTACCAATCCCGACTCGCCTCTGAACGTACACAAGGACGGCAGCTCGGTGCGCGCGCAGGTCACATCGGTGAGCTTTTTCACGCGTGCAAGCGGTCTTTCGGACCTTGCACAGGTTCGTTATCTGAAGGCGGCTCGCCAAGGAGCAGGTTCCGCGGAAACCATCAGCCACTGGGTCGCGACGATTCAGTATTCCTATGCGCAACCGTCGAAGGATCCGAAGACGCGACGCTGGAACCCCTTGGGCTTCAAGATTATCGATTTCAAGTCGGAACCGGAAGTGTTGGTCGAACAGCCGGCCGAAAAGGACCGCCGCCATGATTCATAGAAAGCCGGTACCCGTGACCGTGGGAATGGCCTGCGTGTGGGCAATCGCATTGCAGAGCGCGCTGCATTCGCTTCAGGCGCCCGCGGAAATTGTTCCCGCGCGGGGCATGTTGGACAGCCGCATACGGGTCGCACCGTATAACAGCGAGCAGGTTTACCGGCTACGCGGGATGGTCGGCTATCAGATCGATCTTGAATTCGAAGCGGGCGAGACCTTCGTCGGTCTGGGCGCCGGCGATATCGATGGGCTCGGCTATTTCGGTCAAGACAATCACCTATTTTTGAAGCCGAAGGCGGCAACGGTTTCAACCAATCTGACCGTGCTTACCAACCGCCGTCGCTACCAGATTGACTACACCGCCGTAGCCAAGCGTTCGGCGAACGAGGATAAGGACGTGATTTTTGCGCTTCGGTTCGTTTACCCGCCCGGAACCGGGCAAGCGCTCACCGATGCGGCGGTCAAGCGGATCGACACAGCCCTCGGAGATGCGTCGGAAAAACGGCGGCATAACAGCGATTATTGGTTTTGTGGAAATGCGACGCTGAGGCCGGTCGCGGCATCCGATGATGGCGTGCACACGCGATTGAGGTTTGCGGCAAATTCCGATCTGCCCGCAATCTTCGTGCGCAACGCGGACGGCAGCGAGTCGCTCCTCAATTTCAGCATGGAGGCGGGCGATGTCATCGTGCATCGGCTTGCGCGCCAGTTCATTCTCCGGCGCGGCACGCTGACCGGATGCATCGTCAACCGGGGATTCGTGGGCGGCGGCCAGAGGCTGGAATCGGGCACCGTGGCACCGGATGTCGAGCGCACGGTTCCCGGAGTCGTGCCATGAAGATCGAGGATTCAGCGCCAAATGGGGTTGTCGGGGAGCGTGGCGTCACCGCCGTGAATCGCCCGACTTCATTGCATTCGCGATTGAGCAGCGTGCTGGCGATGACCCTCATGAGCGTGCTGGGGCTGGGATTTCTGACCTGGTACTACGCGAATACGATGACCCGGCAAAGCCGGGCACGACAGAGCGCACAAAGCGCATCGGCCAGCCATGCTCAAGGCGAGATGACCCTGCCGAGCTTGGGAAGGATTGATCCGCCGTTGCCGCCGGCGCCGCCCACGGCCGCTACACCACTTGAGAGTACGATTCCGTCCTCCGGTCTGCAGGCCGACCCGATTCCGTTGACAGCAAGCACGCCGCCGCCTAAAAGCCCGGCCGAGATTGCGCTGGAGCGGCAATTGTCGGGTGCGGTATTCGGTTCCCAAAGCGCTCCCTCAACAACCGGTGCCGCACCACCGGTGGTGTCGCCCCCGCCCGGATCAGGGGCCTTGGGGACGGCTGCTCATGCCGCTGATCCGGGCGAGCTGTCGGCGTTGCTGCGGCCGGGCGTTGCTGCCGCGGTGCATGCGCAAATGCTGCCGGCGCAACGCCTGTTGCTGCCGAAGGGCGCTTTTATCGACTGCACCTTGGAAACGGCAATCGATTCGACGCTGCCGGGAATGACGACCTGCGTCATGGCGACGGATGCCTTCGGCGTGGATGGTAAAGTCGTGCTCTTGGAGCGCGGCACCAAGCTCATCGGAGAAACCCGAGGCCAGGTACAGCAGGGCGCGGCGCGCATATTCGTGCTGTGGACTGAGGCCCGCACGCCGACCGGGGTGATCGTTCCGCTTGCATCGCCCGGCGCCGACGAATTGGGCCGCTCCGGCCTGCCCGGAGAGGTCAATACCCACTTTTGGGATCGGTTCGGGGCGGCCCTTCTCGTATCGGTCGTTGACGGCGCCGTAACGGCAGCCGCGCAATCCACGCGCAATAGCAGTGGAACTGTGGTCATCGAGCCCAGTGCCTCGCAAGGGGTGCTGACCGAGATACTCAAGAGCACCGTCAACATTCCTCCGACGGTCGTAAAACACAACGGGGATCGTATCCAGGTACTGGTCGCGCGAGATTTGGATTTCCGGTCGGTTTATGAGCTGCGATCCATTACGCCCGGCCGTTAGCCGTTCCGCGGACTCGTCCGCGCTCGCGCTGACCCTGCGCACGCTTCAGCCGTTGCTCGCGAAACCAGAAGTCACGGAACTGTGCATCAACCGCCCACAAGAAGTCTTCGTGGAGACGCCCGGCGGATGGCATTGCGAACGCCTGCCGTATGCCGACTTCGAGTGGTGCAGCCGGTTCGCCAAATTGGTTGCCAACTCGACACAGCAGCGCGTCGATGCGATCTCGCCCCTCCTCTCGGCCTCATTGCCGGGCGGTGAGCGGGTGCAAATCGTGCTGCCGCCGGCGACGACGGCCGGCAGCGTGGCCATTGCCATTCGCCGGCCCGCCGATGAGGTGTGGAGCATCGCGGATCTGGCACGTCGGGGCATTTTCCGGCACACCCGCCGCGCCGCCCAAACACCTGACGATGCCGAAAGCGAGCTGTTGCGCCTCCTGTCTGCCGGCGACCATATGGGATTCATGCGACTCGCCGTTCGAAGTCGAAAAAATATCCTGGTGTCCGGGCCCACGGGGTCTGGCAAGACGACGTGGACCAAGGCGTTGATTCGCGAGATTCCGAGCAGCGAACGTCTGATCACAATCGAAGACGCAAAGGAATTGGTGCTCGACCGGCATCCCAATCACGTGCGCTTGTTTTATTCGAAGGATGACCAGGGCATCGCCCGGGTTACTCCGAAGCAGCTCCTGGAATCTTGTTTGCGCATGAAGCCGGACCGGATTCTGCTCGCCGAACTGCGTGCCGGGGAAGCATTCGATTACCTGCGAAACGTCAATTCCGGGCATCCGGGATCGATCACCAGCGTGCACGCCGCCGGCGCCGAGTTGGCATTCGAGCAGTTGGTGCTTTTGGTGAAGCAAAATCAAGGGGGGAGGGACTTGTCGCGGTGCGAGATCAAGAGTTTGTTGTATTTGCTCATCGACGTCGTGATTCAGTTCGGTTTCGAGTCCCACGAGCGATTCATCAAAGAGATCTGGTACGACCCCGAACGCAAGCGCCGAATCATCGAGTCGGCCGGAGCTTGTGGATAATGAGCACCGTGCTGACTCAAGGGTGGTCAGGCCTCGCCATTTCCTACGCAGCCGTTCAGGGCCCAATGCTTGCGGGGTTGGCGCGCGGGCGCGCAAAGTGGCACAAGTTCTTGCTGTCGCCTGCGATAGCCGCACCGCTGACCGCCACCGTGGGAGCCGCCATGGCGATGGCGGCACCCCTGATGGCGGGCATTGGAGTGGCGCAGCACGGTGTCATCCCGTTTGCGCTTGCCACCTCGCTCAGTGCGGCGGTTGGCTACGCCGGAGGACGTGCCATGTCGCGTGGTCCGTCTGAGGGAAAAACCTATCAACGAGGCGCTATGGTCGCGGAGTATCCGCGAGTTCCATCCGCTCATCGGCGGGGTAACGAACGATCGGCGGAAATCACACTGGCCAGGCGCCCGGTTGCGGTCCAGGACGAGACCAAGCATTTCAAGCTGATCGGGACGACGGGAACGGGCAAGAGCACCGCGATCCAGGAAATGTTGAATGGCGCGCTTGCGCGAGGCGATCGGGCGGTGATTGCGGATCCCGACGGCGGCTATATGCGGCAATTTCATGATGACGGTCGAGGCGACACGATTCTCAATCCGTTCGATCGGCGGTCGGTGAAGTGGGATCTATTCGCGGAAATAAGAAGCGCCTACGACGCGGACCAGCTGGCACGATCCCTCATCCCGGATCACGAGGGTGCGGACCGCAGTTGGCGCGGCTATGCGCGCACCTTCCTTTCGTCGGTCACCCGACAGATGCACGAGGCCGGCGCAACGGACATGGCGGAGCTTTACCGGTTGCTGGTGGCGGCCGACGTAAAGGAATTGCGGACTCTGGTGCGCGGCACCGCGGCGCAGCCGTTCTTGGACGAGCACAACAGCCGTATGTTCGACTCGATTCGATCCGTAACGAGCTCCGCCGTGGGGGCGCTCGACTACATCGTGCAGCAAAAGGCGCCAACGTTCTCGATTCGGAATTGGGTGTCCGAGGAGCGCCCGGGGGTCCTATTCATGCCCTACAAGGCAGGCCAGATCGCCGCATTGGGGTCGACGATATCAGCCTGGATGCGTCTTGCGATATTCGAGGCCATGGATCGGGAAGAACAAGACTCCGAACCTTCCGCGAACAACGCGAGGCGGTTGTGGTTCGTGATCGACGAGCTGGATGCGCTCGGGCCAATCGACGGACTGAAGGACGCGCTCGCGCGGTTGCGAAAATTCAACGCCCGATGCGTTCTCGGTTTTCAATCGCTCGCGCAAGTCTCCAGCACCTATGGACCGGGAGACGCCCATACGATCATCGAAAATTGCGGAAACACGCTCATCCTGCGCTGCTCCGCCAGCGAAGGCGGCGGCACGGCGCGGTTCGCCTCGCAGCTCATCGGCGACCGTGAGGTCCTTCGAACCTCCGTGTCGCGCAGTCGACGACTCACCGAATTCGGGGGCTCGATATCACACAGCGACCAGCTCAATGTGGAATCCGCGATTTTGCCCGCGCAAATCGAACAGCTGCCGGATCTGACGGGCTACCTGAAGCGGGCGTCGGATCCGCAATGGGAGCGCGTATGCCTGGATGCCGGGCGGGAGCGGAATCAACGCCAGTCGATGCGTTCGGATTCGCAAACCGCGGCGCCGGGGTTTGCCGGAGCGAATCGCGGGAAAGTCAACCTGCGGGAGGGCGATATTCATGAGTGAGGGATCCCTTGCGGTGGATGAGGCCTCGATGAGAATGGGTCTGTTGATGGAGAGTGCGCAGACACATCAAAAAATGGCCGAAATACATCTGGAGAAGCTTGCGTGCACATACGCAAGGCCTCGACGACATCGTGCGCGAGGAGATACGGCGAACTCTCGTCGAGGAACTTCAGGCGCTTACGGCGGAGAGCAAGCGCGCGGTGCAGGCGCTTGGCCATATGAAGCGGGCCGCCAATATGCGAGGACTCCTGTGGAGCACGGCCATTGCGCTTCTGTGCACGGCCATTCCGACCGTCATCGTGCGCTGGGTGCTGCCGTCGGAAAGTGAAATCTCGGCATTGCGGGTCGAGCGGGAGCAGCTCGCCGCGAGCGTCGCGCGCCTGAAGCAACAGGGAGGTCTGGCGAATTGGCGATATTGCGGCGAATCCGTGCGGTTGTGCGTCCGCGTCGATCGTAGCGCCCCAAGCTACGGCGAGAAGGCCGATTATTACATCGTGAACGGGTATTGAAGGCATGCATTGGGCTCCCGCGATGAACTTCATCTCCGACAGCCGGGGAGTCGTGCTCGTGGCCGGCCTTGCGGTCGCTCTTATCGCTTTTACAAGGATCCGCGGGCGGCAATGCGCCGATATCCACAAGCGCGGTGCTCTATTGAGGGACGGAGTCGGTCGCCGGCGCCGCAGGGCGAGGTTCACGACATCGAACACCGGCGTATCGACTTTGGCGGGAGTTCCCATTCCCATCGGCGACGAAACCAAGCATTTCAAGCTCATCGGTACGACCGGTACGGGCAAATCGACGGCGATACGCGAATTGATGTCGAGCGCGCTGGCGCGCGGTGATCGAGCCGTATTCGCCGATCCCGACGGCGGATACCACCGTGCGTTTTTCGACCGCCGTCGCGGAGATCTCGTGCTGAACCCCTTTGAAAAGGGTTCGGTGAAGTGGGACCTGTTTGCGGAGTTGAAGTCCCCCTATGACGTGGAAGAACTCGCAAGCGGCCTAATCCCCTCGAGCAGCGATGCATCGGCAAGCGAATGGCGCGCCTATGCACGCACCTTTGTGGGCGCGGTCGTGCGCGGCTGCCTTGCAAAAAAGCGCCATGATTGCGCTGAGTTCTGGCGCCTGCTCGCGGTGGCACCCAGCGAGGAACTGCAGTCTCTGGTCGCCGGCACGCCCGCGCAGCCGTTCCTCGATCCGGAAAACGCCCGCATGTTCGGGTCGATCCGCGCGGTCGCGGTATCGGCAATGGCGGCCTTTGAGCACGTCCAGGCGCAGCGCGCAGCGGCCTTTTCGGTCCGTGAATGGGTTCGATCCAAAACCAATCCCGGCCTGCTGTTCATTCCCTACAAAGCCGGGCAAATTGCGGCGCTCAAATACTTGATCGCCACATGGTTGCGCCTGGCCATATTCGAAACCATGAGCGCCGATGAGGGCCACGATCAGCGCCTCTGGTTTGTCATCGACGAACTGGATGCCTTAGGGGCCATCGCCGGGCTCAAGGATGCATTGGCGCGATTACGAAAATTCGGGGGCCGCTGCGTACTCGGCTTTCAATCCGCTGCCCAAGTATCCTCGACGTACGGCGCGGGCGATGCCCAGACAGTCATCGAAAACTGCGGCAACACGCTCATTCTTCGCTGTTCGAGCGGTGAAACCGGCGGCACTTCGGAGTTCGCTTCGCGGCTGATCGGCGAGCGCGAAATCGTGAGAAGGCAGATCTCCCACGGCAGTGATCGCGAGGCGGTGTTCCCGGCGCGCGGTGCGCGACGCTCCAGGAACAGGAGCGAACAGCATGTGACGGAAAGAGCCGTCATGGCCTCGCAGATAGAGCAGTTGCCGGATCTCAGCGGTTACTTGAAATCGGCCTCGTCGCGTGCCTGGCTAAAGGTCGCGATTAGTCCGGATCGATGGCCGTTGACCCGCCGATCGCGGACCTGCGCGGAGTAGTTCGCATGCCCGATCGCAACGTGGCCGGCGTTGGAAATGTTCGCTCCAGCGGCTATTTCATCGTCCGGTCGACGGGCGAGTGCCGGTGCTGCAAGGCGTCGATCCCGTTGACCGCATTGGCTCTTGCGCCCGGACACGAAACCCTGTCGATGGATCCCGACACATGGGAGAGCGCCGCATGCGGTGCGCTTCCATTTTACGTCGAAATGCTGCCGCACGCCGTTCAGCGCCGGTTGGCGGAATTCTCGCCGGCCTACCGTTATGCGTACAGCACGGAAACCCAGGGATGGTACTGGGCAAATCATTGCATGAAATGCGGTGCGCTGCAGGAGGACCATGATCTTTTCTGCGAGCCGGACGGCGCCTTCTTGCCGATGACCCAAGAAAGCGCCGCTGATTCGGAGCTGATTTGGATAGGGGAACCAATCGAAGCGGCGGCCGGCGGGTATTCATGCGAGCCGGCATTCTTCGCCGCCGCGATCGGAACGTGATGCGCCATGGCCGTGTATTTTTTGCACGTCAAAACGTTTGGGCGATCCGGCGGCAGCAGCGCACCGAGTGCAGCGGCGTATCGCGCCGGGGAGCGCATCAGGGACGAACGCACCGGACGAATTTACGACCACACGAGCCGTCAAGACGTCATGCACAAGGAGATTGTGCTGCCAAGTCGATACGGAGATTCCGACATGGGTTGGGCAACGGACCGCGCCAACCTTTGGAACGCTGCGGAGGAAGCCGAATCGCGCAGGAACGCGCGGGTTGCGCGCGAATATCTGGTGGCATTGCCGGTTGAATTATCGGCGGAGCAGCGCGTTGGATTGGTCCGGGAATTCTCACAGGAGCTGTGCGACCGATATCGATTTGCCGTGGATCTATCCATCCACGCGCCGCGGGATTTTCCGGGAAGTGATCCCCGAAATTTTCACGCGCACCTTCTGGCGACGACGCGCGAGGTTTCCACGAGCGGATTGGCGGGAAAAACCACGCTCGAGCTCAATGACGAGAATCGGCGCAAGCTGGGCCTGGAACCGGGTATCAATGAGCTGCTGTACGTTCGGGAACGTTGGGGGATGGTCACCAACGAGGCGCTGCGCAACGCGCACATGGCGGCGCGAGTCGATCATCGCACGCTCGAGGCGCAGGGTATCGATCGGGAGCCGCGCCCGCAGATCCCGCGGATGGCGTTTGAGATGGAACGTCACGGCTACCGCAGCGCGCTCGCCGAGCGGTTGCGCGACGAATATGAGTCGCGCGTACAGATGCGCCGGGAGCGGGACGCCTCGAAGATTCCCACCGATCGAACGACCCAGCGGACCGCTGATGGTCCGGTGCGCACTCTCACGCTCGAGGAGATCCGGCAGCAAGCGCGCGAAAGTTGGCTGCAGATGCGGCAGGAATCGAGAGTGGGCACGGAACTCGTTGATAAGCATCAGGCGGCCGCCCCTTCGGAGCGCACCCTCGATGATGATCTTGCGCGTTAGCAGACCGGCTCACGGCCCCATGGCTGCCGGCCGGTCCCTCGCGGGCTTGCGCTCGTGATTCGCGCCCTGGCCTTTGCATCCTGCTATGTGTACTCGCCCTGCGGGTCCTGCGCGGTTTCGGAGCGCTCACGCTTATTGCGGGCTCTGATCAAGACCGGCGATGCGCGCCTCATATTGAGGTATGCGCTGCGCGTCCGGCAGCAGGTGAGCGCAATGCCCCTGTTCACCGGCTTCTTCGATGCGACCGATGTGCTGGTTCCGGTGCCCGGCAGCGAGCCTTGGGATTCGGATTTCGTGTCGGTTACCGAACATCTCGCGGTTGCGCTGGCCCGGGAGGGTCTCGGACAGGGCGCGTGGGCCGGTCTGCGCAGGGTTCGAGCCGTCGGTAAATCCGCGACAGCGGCCCCGGGAGAGCGTCCCACCGTCGCCAAGCATTACGACTCCTTCGCTGTCGAAGCCACGGATTCCTTGGCGAAATCCCAGCACTTCGTCCTCATCGATGACGTGGTGACCAAGGGGCGCACATTGCTGGCCGCTGCGGCGAGACTTCAGGACGCGTTCCCGGGCGCCCGCATCCGCGCCTTTGCGCTCTTGCGCACCATGGGGTTGGTCCCGGAGGTGAATCGTTTGCTCGATCCGTGCGTCGGCGAGATCCGGTGGCGGGGCGGCGATGCGTACCGAAATCCATAGCCGGGAGTTATGTTCAACAATGTTTGACAGCAATGGAGGAGCTTATGTGCCATTCGTTGAACATTGATTTACAGAGGGTGGCGTGCATGGAAGTGGTGCTTCGCAAGTATGGCAACAGCACTGTGCTGGCATTTCCCCCGGCCGTGCTCAAGGAATTGGGTTTGAAAGCCGGGCAGACCATGACATTGAGTTCCACGCCGGACGGGCGCAATACCCTGGTCCGCAAACGCCGGTACAAAATGGCGGATTTGATTGCGCAGTGGGATTCGAAAGCGCCGCCACCAGCCGACCTCGAACTGTGGAATCACGCGCGATCGGTGGGTCGCGAGGTGTGGTGATGGCGGTATTTGAGCGCCGGGATATCGTAATCGTTCGTTTGGATCCTTTGGAAGGTCAGGAAATACGGGGGACAGGACGCCCCGCGCTTGTCCTCACGACGCGGGAGTTCAATAGGCTCGGCGTCGTGTTGGTGGCGCCAATTACCCAAGGAGGGGATTTTTCGCGTTTCGCCGGTTTTGCGATTTCATTGAGCGGAGCGGGCTGCAAGACGCAGGGGGTCGCATTAATCAATAAGATACGCATGCTGGATCTGGTGGCACGGAACGCCAAGCGAGTGGAGCGAGTTCCGGAGCCCGTAATCGACGATGCCATCGGTCGGTTGATTTCGCTGTTTGAATAGCGAAGTGTCAAGCGATGCCCGGGGGAGGAGAAATGCCGCCAGGAGGCATTCTCATCCGGCTGCACGCGGGAGTTCGCGTCGCTTCGCACGATGGGATTAATTCCGGACGTGAATCAAGTGTTGGATGCCCGCGTGGGCGCAATCGAGCACCATAGAAAATATGGCCTTTACACCATATGCAGCGTAGGCCATAATAGAAGCGCTTTCTGGATCGTGCAACTGCTTCAATGCGTTCGCATGTGAGTTCATGTGCATTCACGACGATTTAGAGCGAACCGAAGCACTAATGCGATGGTAATTATGGGGCGGGGGGATGGCGCGTACTTCGCAAACTTCGATCGATCGCACGACAGCAGTCAGGCCCACCGTTCGAAAAAAGCGTGCAGTAGCATCAAATGCTGAGGAACTATCGCTTCGAGATATGCGCAAGAATCTGAATCTGACGCAAATCGACGTCGCACGGCGCTTGAAGAAAGGGCAGGACGTCGTTTCGCGTATTGAGCGGCGCGGTGATCTTTTGTTGTCGACGCTGAGCGACTATGTGCATTCGCTCGGCGGCGAGCTTGAACTCCTTTGCCGATTTAAGGAGCGTTCCGCCGTCCGCATCTGCATTACAGGCAAAAGCAACGCGATCGAGGCGGACACCAGGAAAACTTCGATACCCGGTGTGCCATCTTCGGTTACCAAGCTGCGCGAACCCATCAAGCTGCTGTGTGAGCGACATGGCGTTCGAGAGCTGTCGCTCTTTGGCTCAGTATTGCGCAGCGACTTTGATCACGTGTCAAGTGACGTCGACGCCGCGGTTTCGTTTGGACCGCCGCCTGGCGAGTCCATGGCCCGCCAGTACTTCGACTTCAAACAGGATCTTGAGCGACTATTTGGGCGCCGGGTTGATTTGATCGAATTGGATGCCATGCCCGACACGCGACTGAAGCGCATCATCGAGCGCACGAAAATGCGTGTCTATGCCGCGACAGGCTGATGTTCTGTTGGAGACGGCGCTGTTGGCTCTCCGGCGCGTGCCGTTGTTTTTGGCTGGACGTGCGCTGAGCGATTATCTCGCGGACGAGATGTGCCAAGCCGCGGTCGAGCGCCAACTCGAGATCGCCGGCGACGCCTTGGGTCAGTTGCGAAAAATAGATGCGTCTTTGTTTGCGCAAATTCCAGACGGCGACCTGGTGGTTGCGTTTCGCAACGTTCTGGCGCATGGCTATGCCACGCTGGATCAGCGTCGCGTCTATGACATCGCTGCGGCCCGCACCGGTGCTCTTCTATCCGTACTGGAAGCGCTCCTGATCAAGCTGTCCAATCGATGAATGGAAGGATCAGAGTGTTTGGTGACGCCCTTGGACATCGCCGACCCTAAAACGCCTCCAAGTGCCCGACCGCTGCAGGACGAAAGCAGAGCCATGATCGCGGCCCGATTCGAGCGCGCCCTGACCGCTGCCGATGGCATCGGCGGCGCGCACTGCGTTCACGAATTGTGGATGCGCGGCGAGATGCCGATGAACATCGAGCGCGCGCTCGAGCGGTTATGGGCGCGAGCCGCCGCATCCATTCCGGACTGGCTGCCGATGCGCTACATCGACTGGCTGCCGAATGCTTACGAGGCGGCGCTCGGCTTTCGCGCCTCCGGCAAGGGGCGCTCGAACATCTATCTGGTGCTGCTCGATTATCGCGATCGCGCGGTGGGGACCTACGGGGTGTATGTGGGCATGAGCAAGTACTCCCCGGCACAGCGTTTCGATCAGCACAAGGCGGGAATTCGCGCGGCCGGGAGCGTGCTCAAGCGAGGGTTGGAGGTCCTCGCCGGGCCCACGCTGCATCTGCGGTTCATCAAGCGGGCGGACGCAGCGCGCATCGAGATCGAATTGGCCGAAGCGCTCGCGGCGGCCGGACTCATCGTCAAGGGTGGACACTGAGCGTCCGATCGCGGATCGGCGATGTCCGGTCCTGGTTACAGCTGCGCGGTCACCAAATCGACCTGGTCCGCGGAGCCCAAAATCACCGGGGTGCGCTGGTGAATCGCCGTGGGCTTGATGTCGAGTACGCGCTCTTGAGGGGAGGCCATGGTTTTGCCGCCCGCCTGCTCGATGATCATGGCCATGGGATTGGCTTCGTACATCAGGCGCAGCTTCCCGTCCGGCGCTTTCTCGGTGGGCGGATACAGGAACACGCCGCCCTTCAGCAAAATCCGGTGGACATCCGCCACCATGGCGCCCGCGTAGCGGCTCGAGTAGCCGTTGCTCTGGGCCCAATCGAGGTAGCGCTGATAGCCTTCGGGAAAGCTTTTTCGATTGCCCTCGTTGACCGAGTAGGTCTTGTTCCCCGAGGGTATTTTCAAATTGCGTTCGACCCGCATGAAGGCGCCGATGCCCGGGTCGAGAACGAACATATCCACCCCATTGCCGAGTGTCAGGACGAACACGGTGGATGAACCATAGATTACATAGCCGGCGGCCACCTGGCGTGCGCCCGCCTGCAGCAGCGAATCGTGGGCGCGCGGACCCTGGTTGACGTGCGACAGAATGCTGAAAATGGTGCCGACGCCGCCGCAGACATCGAGATTCGAGGAGCCGTCCAGGGGATCGAACAGGACGCAGTAGCGGGGAACGCCGGGACCTTGATCGCGCAAGATCACCGGCTCCTCGTTTTCCTCGGAAGCCACGATGGCCACGCCCTCGCGGCCGCCGAGCGTGCCCATCAACACGTCGTTCGCCAGCACGTCGAGCTTTTGCTGCACCTCGCCCTGCACGTTCTCGGTGCCGACGCTGCCGAGCACATTCTCCAGGCGCGCACGCCTCACCTTGTCGGCGATGATCTTGGCGGAAATCGACAGCGCGGAGAGGATCCATGAGAAGGTGCCGCCGGCATGCGGATGCCGGGTTTGCTCGCTTAGGATATGCGATTGCAGGGTCATGATGCGCACGTCATCACGGCCGGATGTCGTGCCCTGGTTGGTGGAGGTATTCATGTCAGGATTGCCCTTGGAGGAGCCTTCAACCATGAACAAGCGGCACCCTAATGTCAATGCGATACAACTACGTACAGGGTCGCGGTTTCACCTAAATGACTCGGGATTCCGTCGGCGCCGCGGCGGCGTCCCCCAAGCCTTGGGCTGTCGTTTCCCGTGGGCGCGGGCTAAGCTTGCGCCATGGCGGCCAATCCCACCAATCTTCCGGCAGTTACCGCCGCCGGTTTCGCAGCGCTGAATCGAGGCGACCCCAATGCCGCGCGCGCACTTTTCGATCAGGCGGTGTCGGCCGGCGTCGCCGACGCGGCGGTTTGGTACGGACTCGCCCGGACCCACCGGGTGCTGGGCGCAGCGGCCGAGGAAAGTGCGGCGCTCGATAAGGCACTGGGGCTCGATGCGCAGTTTCTGCCGGCGCTGCTGGCCAGGGGCGATTGGTTCGCACGACGGGGCGACCGTCGCGCCGCCGATTCGTTTTACAGCGTCGCGATCAAGGTCGCAGCGGGGATGCCATCGCTGCCGCCCGAGTGGCGTGCAGAGGTGCGCAGGGTCGAAGCGTCCTCGTCGGGCTTTACGCGCGAGTATGAAGCTCACTTGCTGGCGGCGCTCAGCGCCGCGGGGCTGGGCACCCCCGGCACCGAGCGGTTCGGCCACGCGATCGACCTGTTGTTGGGCAAACGCCAAATTTTCCTGCAGCAGCCGAAGTATTTCTTTTTCCCCGAACTCCCGCAGATTCAATTCTTCGAGCGGCAGCTGTTTCCATGGGCGAGTGCCCTCGAGCGCGCGGTCGATGACATCCGCGCGGAGGCGCGCGAGGTACTCGAAGCGGGCGATGGATTCGTCCCCTATTTGCAGCGAGATCCGGGCAGGCCGACGTTTGATCCAAGGGGACTCTTGGACAACCCCAATTGGGGCGCATATTTCCTCATCAAGAATGGCGCGACCGTCGATGAGAATGCGGCGCGCTGTCCGCGAACCTTCGCCGTGGTCGAAGATCTGCCCCTGTGCCGGATCGATGGCCGGACCCCGTCGGTGCTTTTTTCCCTGTTGCGCCCGGGCGCTCGAATTCCGCCGCATCATGGATTCATGAACGCGAGGCTTATCGTGCACTTGCCGTTGATCGTGCCGGGGCAGTGCGCTCTGCGAGTCGGCAACGAGACCCGTGCCTGGCGCGAGGGAGAACTCCTGATATTTGACGACAGCATCGAGCACGAAGCCTGGAACTCAAGTCAGGAGCCGCGAATCGTGCTGATTCTCGATGTCTGGCGTCCGGAGCTGACCGCCAAGGAGCGGGATTTGGTGGCGGCGATGCTGGCCGCCATCGATCAATTCGACGGCCAGCGCCGGGAATGGACCGATTAGCCCCAGCGCTTATATTCGGTGTGGGTGGAAGACTTTAGAGGATCAATGAATGTTCCTGCAGATTGAAAATTTTCTGACGCCCGCTGAAGTCCGGTCGATCCTCGAAATCGCGGGTCAGACGAAATTCGTGGACGGCAGGCTCACGAATCCGCACAACACGACCAAAAATAATGTGATTGCGGATGCCACTGATCCGGCGGCACAGAAGGCATCCCAGATCGCGCTCACCGCTTTGCACCGCAGCGAGCAGGCGAAGAATTTCGTGATCCCGCAGCGGATGGCCATTCCGACGTTATGTCGCTATGACGTCGGCATGAACTACGGCGCGCATGTCGACACCGCTTTCCTCCCCAGCGGGCAGCTGCCTCTCAGGTGCGATGTTTCCTGCACCATCTTCATTTCGGACCCGGCGAGCTATGAGGGCGGTGAGCTGGTGATCTACATGGGCTCGGAAATACTGCGGGTCAAGGGCAAGCCCGGGCAGGCCATTCTCTACCCCTCTACCACGGTGCATCAGGTCGCGCCGGTCACCTCGGGCGCGCGTCTGGTCATGATTACATTCATTGAGAGCCAAATCCCCGATCAAATGCAGCGGGATCTGCTGTACACCTTGGGCGAGGTCCGCGCCCTCGAGGGGCTCAAAATGGATTGGCGAAACCGCACGCATCTCGAGTACGTGATCTCGAACCTGCACCGCATGTGGGCCCGCTAGCCGAGATTCGGGACTTTACGTTGCAGCGCGGCACCGACCCGGTTGACCTCGGGGAGGCGGAGGCATAGCCTCAAGCATCGGCAATTACCAGGAGCAACCATGAAAAGATCATCGGTGGCGCTCATCGGCTGCTTCGCACTGCTCATGGTGCCCGTGGCCGCGTTGGCCTCATCCCCGCATGCCGCGAGCCGAGGCGCTGGCGGTCAGCCGGCGGGCGCCACGGCCACGCATGGCCCAATCGAGTGTAAAAACTGCAGCGACGCCCACTCGACCATTGGTCTCAAATACAACGGCCTGAATTCCGGGACTCCGTTTAGCACGCTCATCAGGGGTGAACTCATCGCTGCGAATTGCCCGACGGACAGGCAGTGCTTATTGCTACAGCTGCGCAACCAGGGATTGGCGCTGAAAGAGAAGGACGGCGGCAAGCTGACGGCCGAGCATCGGGCGCAACTACAAGCGCAACTCGATCTTATTAACGCCCGCTACCACTAGGGTTCACCGCAAGGGAATCGATGCACCGCGATCAATTCCCCATATCTTATTTGGAACTCGGGTTGACTTGCGACATGCCGCGCAGCACATCTCGAGTCTGCGCACGCTGATCGAGTATCGCCAGTACCTGACTCTCATCGTAGCATCGCTTCGGCGCTGAAAAATGAGTGCCGGTGTCCGCCCTATCGTCCTTTACGCAGTACGTGGTGACGCCGTTGTGAAGCTCCGGCTTGAACCCGGCTTCGCGAGCCCTTCTTAACATGTCGGGCGAAGGAGCCGCGGGTGCCGTCGCCGGTGCAGTTGCTGCCGCGGTCGCTGTTGCTGCCGGTGCAGTTGTTGCCGCGGTCGCCGTTGCCGCCGCCGATGCAGTTGCTGCCGCGGTCGCGTCGGGCGCAGGACTGGCCGTTGGAGTCGGGGCAGCCTGGCTGCTGGGCGGCGCCGTCGCCGCAGGGGTTTGTGATTCCGCTTGATTCACACCTCCCAGCGCCGCGGCCGCGCCGGCAAGAGCAACCAATAGTGCACGCCTCATGATGCATTTACTCCCGGGTGTAGCGGACCTGAACAATGCCGTCGACCACGATTTATCGAGTACGATGATATAATAACAAGTGCCCTGGAAGGTGGCCTGCACACGGGGAAAAATTGGAATTTCAATTATGTATAGTGCTTCCAGGCGTACCGCAACCGCGCGCCGCCGGGCGGGCGGAGTGATCTCATAGAGCATTTGATCGAATCGGCATCGGGCGTGGCACAAGCCCTTTCGCAGGCCGGAGCGCTGCTGGAGCTGGGCCGTCCGCAGGAAGCCGCGGCCACCTGTGCCGAGATTCTTGCGACATCACCGCGAAACGCCCCGGCCATGCACCTGCTCGGCTTGGCGCGGGCTCGAATGGATCAGCCTGAGGAGGCGGAGCAGCTCATCCGACGCAGCATCGAGTTGGAGCCGGCCAATCATCAATTTCAAGTTAATTTCGGCAACGTTCTGCGGCGCATGGGCCGGTTATCCGAAGCGGAAGCGGAATATCGCAAGGTTCTGCGCTTGGCGCCGGACGCGCGAAAGGCGAGGCACAATCTGGCGCTCACCCTGGATGAGCTTGGGCGCAAAACCGAAGCGGAAGCGGAGTCGCGACGGCTGCTGGCCGACGACGATCGTGATCATGAGGCGTGGTCGCTTCTCGGGTTCATTCTAAATAGTCAGAATCGGCTGGTGGAATCCGAAGCCGCCTATCGCAGATCGCTCGCGCTGGCGCCGGACCACGGGTTGGCGCATCACAACCTTGGCACGGTATTGATTCAAATGGATCGCGCCGAGGAGGCGTTGGCGGCGCTGAATCGCGCGCGCTCCTTGGGAACTCCGGAATTTGAATTTCAATTCGGCCGCGGCCGGGCGTTGACATTGTTGTGCCGTCTCGAGGAGGCCGAGCAGGCGTTCAGGGCAGCGGCGGACCTGCGTCCAACGCATCCTGAAGCGCATTTGAATCTGGCTCGGCTGCGCTTTATGCGGGCGGATCCGGAATTCATCCGAGACATGGACGATGCCGTTGCCGCTCATCCGGGTGATCTACCACTTCAGGCGCTGCGCGCCAACGTCCTGTTCCGTGCCGGTTGCTACGATCTCGCAGAGTCGCGGGTCAGGGATGTTCTCAAAGCCGAAGGCTCATTGCCTCAGTTCCGCTCGATATTGGCTCAGGTGCTGCTCGAGGTCGGTCGCCTCAAAGAGGCGGAATTGGAGGCCCTGGAAGCCGCAGGTGCGCAGCCGGGCAATTCCGCGACGGTCGATGTACTCGTGTCCATACTACTCGCGCGGGGCCGTGCGGAGGACGCGCAGCCGTTCATTCGGGCGCAAAGAGCTGTGTATCCCGAGGTCCAGACTTGGATAGCGCACGAGGCCACGGCGGCGCGGTTGCTCAGGCAATCAGATTATCAAGATCTGTTCGATTATGGGCGTTTCGTTCGAAGCTACCGTTTGGAACCGCCCCGCGGTTGGTCATCGATGGCTGCGCTGAATGCCGATCTGCTGCGTGCATTGCAGTCTCGGCACCGCGCGGTTTCACATCCGCTCGATCAAAGTCTGCGCAACGGCACCCAGACCACGCGAAATCTGATGGCGGACCCGGATCCGACGATTCGTGCGGCCCTCGGTTGCTTTCACGAGGCGCTGCAGTCTTACGCCAGCGAACTGGGAAGAGATGCCATGCATCCTTTTACGAGGCGCAACCGAGGCTCGGCAAAAATCGAAGCGTCTTGGTCCATACAGTTGCGCCGCGGGGGATTTCACGTGAACCATCTCCATCCGCTGGGCTGGATCAGTTCGGCATACTACGCGGCAGTTCCGCAGGAAGTCGCGGACCCCGCCAAGAAATCCGGCTGGCTCAAGTTCGGTGAGCCTCGATACGCGGTACCCGGGGCGATTGCCGAACATTTCGTGCAGCCGGAGGAGGGCTTGCTGGTGCTGTTCCCCTCTTATATGTGGCACGGGACGAATGCGATTTTCGGCACCGAGCCTCGCACCACGATTGCATTCGACGCAGTACCCTCGGGTTAGGCCGGGTAACCCCAGCGGTCAAGATAGTGCTGCAGCACCGGCAGTACGTTCTCGAAGTGGCGCCGGTAGCCGGTCCATCGGCCCACTGATTGGGCATTTACGGGCAGCACGACCTGCGCATAGCTCGGCGTACTGATATAGCCCTTGGCGGCCGCGTGCATTGCCGGCGCGAGCATTGATTCCTCCCACGGCAGGTCGAGGAAGGCCGCGAGCCGCCGAACTTGCGCGGCAAAGTCGGATACCAATTGTTCGTACTTCAGTTCGTATGTTTGTGCGGGCAACAACGCCACCTGTTGATACCAGAAGTCAAAGGCGCTTTTGTAGGTACTTGCCAGCGTGGGCAAATCACGGCACAGCATCGCGAGGTCAAGCGCCCGAAACTGCTGAGCGAAGCAACTGATGATGGTATCGAAGGGATGACGGATGGCAAGAATGACGTGCGCGTGAGGAAAGAGCCGATGAATCAAGGGCAGACGAAATATATTGAGCGGGTTCTTGTCCACCAGGCGTTGTCCCGGCAGCAGCGTGACCTTTCTGGCGGCCCGCGCCCAATACTGCTGCCGGATGCCTTGCAGCTGATCGTCTCTCAATCGTCCCAATTCGTCGGGATAGACGATCCCAAGGGAACTCACCTGCTCCACAGCGCGCCTGAGAAACGGCTGTTCATCCATCGATTTGAGCAGCGGATGAGAATCCAGGATCTGTTCGAGTAACGTGGTTCCCGATCGCGGGAAACCCACGATGAATATGGGGCTGTTCGCCGCCGGCGGTGCGCCACTGTTATCCCAGCGCGCCACATCGTCGGGCTCGACGGCGCGGGCCAAGAGGGAAGCAGTGGGTGAGCTGTCCGCAGCCGTTTTTCCGAACGTCCTTTCCAGATACAGCACCTGCGAGACGTGGGCTTGGCTCAATGCGTCGAAGGCCTCCTCGTACCGCCGCAGGGCGTCGAGCGATTTAGCAAACGGAAACAGCACATTGCACCGGCGCGCGGGATCAATCTGCGCCGTTAACGCCCGCGCAAGCAGCGTGCAGGCGTCTTCGTCGGCGCCCTCACGTTGGGCGAGAATGGCCTGCGCCAACAGAAGGTCGGGATCGTCTGGATTCGTCAGCGCATCCGCCTTGAGACGCTGCATGATGGCGCGCGCATCGTCGAGGCGATTCATTCGCTCCAAGGTGTTTATGAAAGTCAACGCGCCCCGGCCTCCGGCGGGTGGGTGTTCCAATAAACGATCGATCGCCGGCGTGGCCCGCGACAATTCGCCGATGGAGATCAGAAGAGTGGCAATCTGCGCCAGGTTGTCCGGCGTCAATCCTTCAAATTTCTGCCAGGGCTCGAGTACGGCCAGGGTTTCTTCAAAATTACCGAGGTCATAGCAACATTGTGCCAGCGTACATTGTATCCAAGCATCTTTGGGCGCCTTTTCCGCTCCCTGTTTGAGCACGGAGTAGGCCGATGGGTAATCGAACAACTCGATATAGACCAGACCCATGTTGTAGAGCAAAGCCGCTGTCGGTGGGTCGAGCGCCGCCGCGCGATCGTAAGCAGCCAATGACTCGTGGTAGCGTTTTGCGGAACGCAGGGCACCGCCGAAGTTCAACCAATGTCCGGCGTCGTTCGGGTTCCGCAGGGTGAGCGAGTTAAAGACGCGAATGGCATCGTCCAGGCGGCCCTGCCCCTGCAGCACCATGCCCAGAACTGTCCATGCCCCGGCATGCTGGGGGTCGGCATCGAGCGCCTGCAAGCACTTGGCCTCCGCAGCGCCCAGTTCGTTGCGGTGGAGATCTGCGCACGCAAGCTGAATCAGCGATTCGGGGTCAATAACAGATTTCACGGCGTCACCATATCATCTGGGGGCGGCCTAGCGGAACGAGTGCTTGTGCGGATCAGCGAATGCGGGTGACCTTGGTGGAACGCTTCGACGGCGCGGAGAGAACATATGATCCCAACGCGCCGGAGCTGATTTCCACCGTATCGCCCGGCTCGAGGGGGAAATAATCCACAGCCATGAGCTGCTGCCAGACCTGGCCATTATCGAGCGTGACCACGAGTTCGCCCCGGGGCCGCGTGGTGACAGTCGCCACGACGGCCGAGATGCTCTTGAGCGATTGGGTCTGCCGCTTTGCCGCCAAGGGTCCGTTACTGATGCCGAACGCGGCGGCGTTTGAGTTTGGCGCCGAGGCCGGGGCGGCCTCGGCCGGCGCCGGGATTGGCGCAGGCGCGGATGGCACAGCGGCCGTCGGCGGTATCGTCGCCGGTGCAGAGCGTGGCGCCGCCGCTCCTGCCGTTGCAGGAGCCGGCGGGCGTGCTATTCGGTCGTAACAATTCAAGCGTTGCGCATCGTCCGCCTGCGCCGCACACTGCTTGAGTTGATCGGCGAGCGATTGCGCATGCAGCGGCGCAGCCGCGCCGGTGAGGAGCATGGAGCATACCATCAAGAGCCGGAGCCGCTCATTCACGATTGAACTCGGCGATTGCCACGGTGGCCGCGCTCACGAGTGCGCGCTCGGTGGGCGTTAGAAACGGGTTCCAGACATCGATGAGCAGGATCGCGCGCGGTTCGTCGCTGTCGTTCCATGCCTCATGCTCGATCGTATCATCGAACACCCACGCCTTACCCGCCTGCCACTCCCGGGTTTCCGCGCCGACCCGAAAGCGACAACCGGGCGGCACAATGAGCGGTACGTGAACGACGAGGCGGGTGTTGGTCACTCCGGTGTGCGCGGGAATGTGGGTTTTCGGATCCAGGAGGGAAAAGAATGCCGTCGGCGCCTGGCCGGGGATGTCTGCCAGCGGGGCCGCAGCCAGCAGCGCCGCGGTCTTGGGGCATCGCGCAAGGTGCGCTTCGACGCTCATGCCGTCTTTGATCAGGTAATAAGCGCCCCATCGGCGCGAGCGATTCAAGTTCTTCCATTGATCGAGCGGCGCGCCGCTCGGATAGTCGACATAGGGCACGATGCCGCCCGCGTCCTCGGACAACGCTTGGATGAGTTCGCCGCGAATCGCTTCCGTGTTGGCTTCAAATTCATCCAACCACGGGAAGTCGCGGCGCTCGTAGAATTCGATGGCGGGCAGGTGCGGAAAATGCATCAAAGTCGGCTGCGGCGTGTACACCTTGCGGCGGCCGAGAAATATGTCCAAGCAATGATCGAATCGCGGCAGCAGCCCGGGGTCCCGCGCCGGCGCCGTCGGAAGGCGCGAGCGTATGAAGGCCTCGAGCGCGCCGTTATTGGCGGCGATGGCGTCGCGAGCCCGTTGCAGGGCCTGCTGCAACGCGGGCAATTGCTGAGCGGAAGGGGGAATGCAATCCAGGAATGCCGCGTAGAATTTGGCGGCCTGCTTCGGCTTGCGCTGTCGCTCGAAAAAGGTGGCCTTGTGAAGCAGGGCGAGATAAAACCGTGGATCGAGCGCCAACGACTTCTCCACTGCCACACTTTCCGCAGCCGCATCCCCCTGCCCCCGGCAGGCGAGGGCGAGATGAAACCAGTAGAGCGGCGAATTCGGATCCGCGGACACCGCTGCATGGAATAAATCTCGCGCGGCAGCCGCGTCGCCGGTCTTGAGGGCATGCAGTCCTTGGGCGTTCGAGACTTGCGGACTGTTGGGTGCGGCCGAGCGTGCTTGCGCGAGAAGCTTCGCGGCCTCCCCCGGCATACCCGCCGCAGAGGCCTTGTCCGCTGCGCTGATCAAACGGTCGATGAAGCCGCGGTCAATGTCGACGTCGCTCACGTGGTCTCGAAAGAGTGCGGGCGGGGATGCTGCTTCATAGCATAGGCTGCGAGTGGAAAAGCACGCAACCCCCGCAAAAAAAAGCGGCCCGAAGGCCGCTTTTCGAAGGATTGCATCCGCAGACTAAAAGTCGGCCGTGACGTTGAGGAATATGTAGCGGCCCAAGGTGTCGTAAACCTGCGGGAGCGTGTTGCCGTTACCCAATACTCCCGGCAGGTAATTTAGTCCAATAATGGGTGGATCCTTGTCCATCAGGTTATTGACACCCGCCCGTAGAGTGAGCTGCTTCGCCACTTGATACGACAGGCCGATATCGATGTAGTTATATCCGGGGATTTGATTTCCCAGGTCGAGCTGGGATGGATACACGGAGCCGGATAACAGCGGATTCGGGCTGAGAGAGTCGTTCCTCATCGGCCCGATGAAACGCCAATTGACCCAAGCATCGAGAGGCTGCAGCGGCGTATGCCAGTTGAAGCGGGTTCTCGCCTTCATGAGAGGCGCACCCGCGCCGCAGGTGGCGCCGTAATAGCCGGCGCAATCGTAGGTGCCGCCGCCCGGGAGGGGGGTCGTGTCGAATTGCAGGTCGTAGTTGAAATCCACGTCGATGGTCATCTTGCCCGCCTTGCCCATGTCAATGCGGTATTGGCCGGTGACGTCGATACCCTTGGCGGTCTGCTGGCCGAGGTTCGCCGTCGCGTCGACCACGTAGCCCGCGGTCCCGATCCACAGCGAGCCGTCGGAGGCCGCTCCGACGGCGGGCGATCGATGCACCAGGCCGCAATAAAATGGATTACCCGTGGTGACGCAGTTCTCCAAAATCAAATTGCCGCCATACTGGCTGATCACATTTTTGATCTTGATGTAGTAGAAGTCCACGGTCGCGGTGAGGCTCGGCAGGAATGTCGGCGTAAACACCAATCCCAATGTCGTGGTATCGGCCGTTTCCGGCGAAAGGCTGGAGTTACCGCCCACCAAGCCATTATATTGGGACGCGGTATTGGCTGCGATGTGTCCGTACTCCGCGGCAGTGACGCCGGAGCGTTCGCACTGTGCGAGCGTGGGAGTGGGCGTCGGGCCCGCGCAAGGGTCGCTTGAAAACGTCGAATCGAGCTGTACGCGCGGCTGCAAATACAATTCCTGGATGTTCGGCGCCCGCACTGCGACGTTGTACATGCCGCGAAAGCGAACGTCGCTGACGGGCGCCCATTCCAAGCCGGCCTTCCAGGTGTTGGTGGAGCCGAACGCCAGCGAGTAATCCGAGTAGCGGTAACCGGCCTCGAGATCCAGCGACTTGGCGAAAGGCATGTCCTCGACGATCGGCAGGCGCTCTTCGGTATAAATCTCGCGCACGTTGAAGGCGCCCGTCGTCGGCAAGGTCGGTGCTCCCTGACCCGCCAAATCGTCGGTGATGTACTCCAAATCGGGTTCGAGCTGGCTGTCCTCCTGGCGCCAATCAACGCCGAAGCTCGCCCCCAAGCCGCCAGTGGCCCACGGTGTCTTGATGCCCATTTTGCCCAAGTCGCCCGTGACGGTTGCTTCGAACACCTGCTCTTGAGTATAGCCGTCCGAAAGTCCCGGTACCGAGAGGTAGGCGGCCTGTGCCGGGGTGACGCCGCCCAATTGGAAAATGTCCCACGGCACGCACCCCGGTGCGCCGTTGGCGCCGTTGGCATTGGCGGCGCACACGATGGAGGTGGTGCCATTGGCATTTTTTTGCGTGACCGCCTGCAGGGCATACGACATCCGGGATCTGGACACGTCGTTCTCGTAGTCCTCAGAGTAGCGCGTGAGGCCGTTCTGATAGTACACGTCATAATTCCACGCATCGGTGATGGCGCCTTTCAGGCCGACCACCTCGCGAAACGAGGTGTGGCTCAAGTCATCGATACGCGGGCCGCCTTCCACGTTGCGGCGGCCGAAGGTGAGGTGCGCCTCATCCGTCGGGCTGGTGCAACCGAAAGCCGAGTATTCCGATGAGGAGAGGTAGGGATTGCTGCAATTGACCACCCAGGTGGCATCCGGTACGCCAGCCGTCGTGCCGGTGCCGGAGCCAAAGAACGCGCCGCTCGGTGCGATCTGTGCCCGTGTGTTGTCGTCCATGAACTGAAATTGCATGTAGGCGGTCGCATGGTCATTCACGTCGTAATGGGCGAAGAAGCCGCCTGTATAGCGGTCATCCGGCCGCTGGTAATAATTGAGCGGCGCGTAATTGTACAGGGAATTGTTAGGGCCACTGAACGATGCCGGAATGATCGTGTTGCCCGGCCCGATCGAGGCATAGCCGCTGGGCAACAGAAAAAATGGCGGGCGAGACGTGGCCGAACCGCCGCAGCTGCGCTGGGTCGTCGGCGAGCTTGTGCTCGCCACAGAGCAGGCGCTGAAGTCGCGTTTTTGTTGCAACACGGCCGCCTGGGTTTGATATCCCGCGTAGACGGTCGCATTGCCTTTACCATCGGCGAAATTACTGCCCATGATCACCGTAAGTTGCTCGCTATTGCCGTCCCAAATTTGGCCGCTGGGGGCGGTTGCAAAGTTTGACTCCTGCGAGAGCGCGGTGACGTCGTTCTCATGATTGGAATGCTGAAAAATACTGCCGTTGCCGTCGATGCGTACGCCCTCGAAGTGATCGTTCATGATGAAGTTGACCACGCCCGCGACCGCATCGGCGCCGTACACCGCCGAGGCGCCGCCGGTCAGTACATCAACTCGATCCACGAGCGCCGTCGGGATTTGATTGAGGTCGGGGGATGCGGCCCCGTTTTGAGTCGGGTCGCCCGGCATGAGGCGCCGGCCGTCGATCAACACCAAGGTGCGCTGAGAGCCCAGGCCGCGCAGACTGACCGTTGCGGTTCCCTGCGAGCCGTTCGACAGATTCGAGCCTTGATCGGCCACGACCTGCGGAAGTTGGTTGAGCAGGTCTTCAATGCGGTTGGTGCCGCTCTGGAGAATTTCGACGTTGGTCACCGTCGTGACGGGACTCACCGCGTCGAGCGCCGGCTGCTTGATGCGCGAACCGGTCACCACGACTTCTTGAAGCTCGGTGTCGTTGGGGGTGGATGCCGCGAGCGGCTGTTGCGCTTGGGCGCTTCCCGTTCCGCAGGTTGCGGCAACCGCCGCACTCGTGAGCATCGCGCCTTTCAGAGCGTTGCGGACCGCCATCGTGACGAGTGGATTCGAGGCTGAAGGCACAGACTTCGTTGAATTCTGCATGTAGCGTTCTCCCCACTGAAGCCACAAGAGCCTGAAATCTTGTAGTTCAGCAATTAATTATTGAAAACCAGCAGTAACCCGTCGCATGCCCTCAACGGCTAGGAACCGACGGAATTACACCCGTTAATGGTTGACTAGGTATATCCCCTTATGGAATCAGTATATGCACATTTATTTGCTCAATACAACATGCGGCTGCGCAGCACGGTATGCGGTATTTTCACAACACCCAACCCTGCGCGTGAACTCAGGGATTTGCTGTCGTGGTGTCGCCGACTCGGCGCAGCCGAATCTCGAACAGCTTCGGCCAGTTCTTGCCGGTCACGAACAGCCGGTCGCCCTTGGCGTCGTAGGCGATGCCGTTCAGCACGTCGGTCTGCCCGGGGGTTCGATCCGAGGATTTTAGGAGTCCGGCCAGATTGATGAGGCCGACGACCCGGCCATCGTGGGGGTCGATGCGCAATATCCAATCGGTCTGCCACACGTTGGCATAGATCTCGCCCTTGACCCACTCCAGTTCATTGATATAGCGAATGGGCTTGCCGTCCAGGTTGACCGTGATGCGGCCGGTCTCCTCGAGAGTCCGCGGATTGAGGAGGCGAATCTGCGGTGTGCCGTCGCTCATGAGGATCTGCCGGCCGTCCTGGGTGAGCGCCCATCCCTCGCCGGTGTAGTGGAATTGCCTTTGCTGTTTGAAGGTGGCGAGGTCGAACACGAA
Source organism: uncultured Gammaproteobacteria bacterium (assembly GCA_963758145.1). Classification (GTDB taxonomy): domain Bacteria; phylum Pseudomonadota; class Gammaproteobacteria; order Steroidobacterales; family Steroidobacteraceae; genus Bog-1198. The sequence goes on along the minus strand of CAVWUK010000003.1, from coordinate 196,867 downwards.
TCCCACCTGGGATTTCCAGGTCAGGCTGATGAGGTGGCTGTGCCAGTTGACGATGCCTTCGCCGAAAAACTGCGGCGGTATGTCGAGCTTCTGCAGCACCTCTCCGGTTTCGAGCTTCACCTTGCGAATCGTCGAGCGCTGCTCGAGGCCGGTGCTTTCATACAAGTAACCGTCCAAATAGAACAGCCCCTCGGTGAAGGCCGTCGGATCGTGGGGATAGGTATGGATGACGTCGATGCCGTAGGTGGGCACGGCGGCTCCCAGCGCCGCCGCGCCCGCCGTCGCACCGAGAATGAAAACGGCGCACCAGTGTCGCGTTTTCATCAGAGCGATGTGGCCGGTCCACCCGCACGGGCGGCTTCGGCGGCACCCGAAGTGCCGTAATTCACCGATCCGGCAAATTCGAAGGTGCTCACCAGCACGGCGCCGGCGCCGCGCACGGCGTGCGCGGGCTGCGTGCAAAAACCGCGCGCCTCGAGGCGATAAGTGCCCGCCGTGGGCAGGGGACGCTGCGCAAGCGAATCCACGGTGCAGCGCTTGTCGCCGAGCGTGCCGAATATCCGGTCGGTCCCTTGCACGATGATCGTGAGGTTGGTGCCGATGGCGCGCCCGGGTTTGCCTTCGGTCACGCCGGTCAGGCCGAACACAAAGAGCAGATCCTGGGCGCCGCCCGCACTACGCTGAAAGCTCAGGCGCACGCCGGGCGGGCTCGCTTTGGTTTCGCCTTCGCAACGCGTGCCGCTGTTCGGCCAGTCGATGACCGCCTCGATCGCCCCGGCGACGTGGGCCCGCAGGTAGCCGTCTCCGCTGGGCAGGCAGTTGGCGGTGGGGGCGGCTGTCGGTGCCCCGGCCGCCGGCGGCGCGCTCGAGTCCGTGGCTGGATGGGGGTCCGCTGCGCGCGCCGAATCGAACGCGAGAGCGATGCCCATGAGCGCCCACAGGGGGGCGGCGAGCACAGCGCGCAACCTTGGCCTCGTGCCGCGCCCGGGGCTTGCGCTGCCATTGAAAAAGATTACCGGTATCATTCGCTTATGTTGCCATGCGCGCCGCCGAGAATGTTGATGCCGAAGCAATTCACGCTCGCGCTCCTGATGTGCATGGCGGCCTGCACGCCGAAATTCGAGCGGCCGATTATCACGGTCGCAAGCATCGAGATGCAGCACGGCAATTTGTTGCAGCAAGAATTTCTGGTCAAATTCCACATTCAAAACCCCAATGACCGCGCGCTGCCCGTGAAGGGGTTGCATGCCGAACTGAGCATCGGTGGCGACCGCATCGCCAGCGGTGTGAGCAATCGCGCGTTCGTGGTTCCGCCCATGGGCGAAACGGATTTCGATATGACGATCAACGCCAATATGGCGATGGCGCTGCTCAAGCTCGCGAACCAGCACACGGACTCGATCGACTACGAAGTGAGCGGCGCGGCCAGCCTCGACCTGGCCTTCCTCAGTGATCTGCCGTTTCACCAGAGCGGTTCTTTCTCGCTCAAGGCGAATCAGTAACTAATTGAATTAGCGAGAATTATTCCTCAAATCCGGCTCGGGCGGGCTGCCGTCTGGTAAAGTGGCGGTCAAAAACCGGGGGGCATCGCCCTGGCAGAGGCCCGAACATCATGCCGACGGACTTCTTGAGCATCTTGGTTGAGTTAGGGGAAAGGAACGTCCGTTACGTAACATGACGAAGAATGAAACGACACCGCCGATGGCGACGTTCGGCACCTGGCAGGATGCGGAAGAACTGCGGAGGTGGTCGTTCTTGAGACGCACGCCGCAGCAGCGACTCGATTGGCTGGTGCAGGCGCTCTCCATCGCCTATCAATGCGGTGCGCTCAAGCCGCCCACTGGGCAGGGACCGATCGACTAACGTCGTCCGCGCACGCGAAACATGGCACAGACTCCCTACGAACAGCTCGAGCAGGAATTTCGCAGACTGCATGCGTTTCGCGGCACATTGTCGCTTTTGCGGTGGGATGCGGCAGTGATGATGCCGCGCGGCAGCGCCGATGTGCGCGGCGAGCAATTGGCGGCGCTCGAGACCGAACACCACGCCCTGCTCACGACCCCGAAGGTGGCACGGTTGTTGGAGCGGGCCGAGGCCGGCGCCGCGCAGCTCGATGATTGGCCGCGCGCGAATCTGCGGGAAATGCGCCGGCAGCGCGATCATGCCATCGCCACGCCGCCTTCGCTGATCGCGCGCCTGGCCAAAGCGACATCGCGAGCGGAAGTCTTCTGGGTCGAGGCGCGCAAGGCCAACGACTTCAAGGTGCTTGCGCCGCACTTGGACGAGGTGGTGCATCTGGTGCGCGACAAGGCTGCGCTCTTGGGCCAGGCGCGTGGCCTGCCGCCGTACGATGCCCTGGTCGATGCGTTCTCGCCCGGCATTTCGACCGCGGATATCGACACCATCTTCAAAGCCCTGGCGCGCAAGCTCCCCGGCCTCATCAATCAGGCCATTGAAGTTCAGGCCGGACGAGCCCCCACGCCCTTGGCCGGCAAATTCACGGTGGCTCGGCAGCGTCAGCTGGCGCTCGAGGTGCTCAGGGCCATGGGATTTCCCTTCGATCGGGGCCGGCTGGACGAAAGTGAGCACCCCTTTACGGAAGGCGTGCCCGGCGACATTCGAGTCACCACCCGGTTCGACAGCAACGATCCGTTCTCCGGCCTGCTGGGGGCGGTTCACGAGACCGGCCATGCCATGTACGACTTGGGGATGCCGCCCAAGTGGCGCGATCAGCCGGTGGGTCGCGACCGCGGGCTCGCGCTCGAGGAAAGCCAGTCGCTGCTATTCGAAATGAACCTGTGCCGCAGCCGCTCGTTCGTCAAATATTTGAAGCCACTCCTGGAAAAATACCTGCAGGTGAGCGGCGATGAGTGGAGCGAGGAGAATCTGTACCGGCATCTGATCCGCGTGAGACGCAGCCTGATTCGCATGGATGCGGATGAGCTCACCTATCCCGTGCACATCATGCTGCGCTACGAGCTCGAGAAGAAAATTCTCGACGGAACGCTGCCCGTGGCGCAATTGCCGGAGGCATGGAACGCGAATATCGAGCAGCGCCTGAACATACGGCCGACCAGCGACCTCGACGGCTGTCTGCAGGATATTCACTGGGCGGTGGGACACTTCGGTTACTTTCCCTCCTACGCGCTGGGAGCCGTCATCGCCGGCCAGCTGAACGAGGCGCTGCGCGCGGAGCGCCCGACCCTCGATGAGGAGATGGCGGCCGGCCAATTCGCCGGCGTGATGGATTGGTTGCGCGATAACGTGCATTGCGTGGGCGCCCGATTGCCGGTGCAGGAACTCATCAAGCAGGCTACCGGCAAGCCGCTGACCGCGGCGGCCTACCTGCGTTATCTGGAATCGAAATACCTGGAAGCGCCGTGAGCGCCGCGGATACCGATGCCGCGAGGGTGCTCACGCCGCCCCGCTCGAACAATTTCAACAAGCTCGGGGCGCAGCTGCGCGGTTGCGTCGGCAAAGCCGTCGGCGAGTACGGCATGATTGCCGACGGCGATCGGGTGATGGTGTGCGTATCGGGCGGCAAGGATTCCTATACCTTGCTCGACATCCTGATGAGTTTGCAGCGCAGCGCGCCGATCCGCTTCGAGATCATCGCGGTCAATCTCGATCAAAAGCAGCCGGGCTTTCCCGCCGAGGTGCTGCCCGGCTATTTGACCGCGCTCGGCGTGCCGTTCCACATCATCGAGCAAAATACCTATGCCGTGGTCAAGCGCGTCATTGCCGAAGGCAAGACGCTGTGCGGACTGTGTTCGCGCCTGAGGCGCGGGGCGCTGTATCGCTTCGCGGCCGAGAACGGGATCACCAAGATCGCTCTCGGGCACCATCGGGATGACATCGTCGAGACGCTGTTCTTGAACATGTTCTTCGGCGGCCGGCTCAAGGCGATGCCGCCCAAGCTGTTGAGCGAGGATCGAAGGCACATCGTGATACGGCCGCTTTGCCGGGTGGCGGAGCGCGACATCGAGCGCTATGCCGCGGCGCGCAAGTTCCCGATCATTCCCTGCACGCTGTGCGGCTCGCAAATGCACCTGCAGCGCCTGGCCGTAAAGAACATGCTGAAGGATTGGGAGCAGAAATTCCCGGGCCGTATCGAGAGCATTTTCTCCAGCATCCAAAATGTCGCCGCTTCGCAGCTCGCCGATCCCAAGTTGTTCGATTTTGCGGGACTGGAGGCGCTGCAAGCGCCGACGCACCCCGTGCTGCGCATTATGTAAAAATGCGGATCGGTTTGGGTGTTCGGGCTGCCCTTGCGGCGATTCCCGCCGCCCGTGCTGAGGATCTCGATCGTAAGCTGCGACAGGCTAAGGGGGCCGTGCGGTGCAATTTCATCGATCAACCGGCATCCCCGGCGACGAACGGGCTGTCCCCCGTGAACGAATTGAAGGTAAGATTTTCAGGTGACGGCCCCCGCATCCAAGAGCAAGCTGCAAAATTCCGTTTCCGCCCGTGGCCGCGGCTCGCGGCGGCGTTATCCCTGGGAAACGCTCACGGACGACCAACTGCTCAGTTTGCGGTTTTGCGACCTGAAACTCACCATCGAAGGCACCGATCTCGAGCAGGCGATCGAGCGGCTTTACGGCGAGCTCGCCACGCGCGGCATCCGCTTCCGGCCGCATTTCTGGCTGTCGCAGGAATGGTTTTCCCCGGACGGCATTCCCGGAATCGCTATTCCGTTCTACCTCGCGCACCGCCGGCTCATGGGCATCGAGCGGCGTCTGATGCGCGAAGCGGAAGGCGGCAACCGCAACTGGCTGATGCGCATCCTGCGCCACGAAGCGGGGCATGCCGTCGACTCGGCGTATCGCCTGCGGCGGCGCAGCCGCTGGCGCAAGGTCTTTGGGCCGGCATCGCTTCCTTATCCGGACACCTACCGGCCGCGCCCGGGCAGCCGCCGGTTCGTGCAGCACCTGGGAGCTTGGTACGCGCAGGCGCACCCCACGGAGGATTTCGCGGAGACGTTCGCGGTGTGGCTCAAGCCGAAGTCGGCGTGGCGCCGCGAATATTTGGGTTGGCCGGCATTCGCCAAGCTCGAATTCATCGATGAGCTCGCCGCCGAAATAGGCGAGGCCAAGCCGTTGGTGATCGACCGCAGTCGTGTCGAGGACATCGCCGGGGAGACCTGCACCTTGCGCCAGCATTACGAGCGCAAGCTGAGCCGTTACCGCATGCCGCGCCGCACGGGGGCTGACGAACTATTGCTCAAGGTGTTCACCGCGGCTCCGCGCTCGCGTTCGGCGCCGAAGGCGGCGAGCGTGCTGCGCGAGCTGCGCAACCCGCTGCGGCAGCAAATCGTCCGCTCCGGAGCCTTTAGTGAATACCTCGTGCATCAAGTCATGCGCCTGATGATCGAACGATGCGAGTCCTTGAATCTTTATATCCGCGGATCGCGCCGCGAACTGAAGGCGCATCTGATCTGGGTCATCGCGCGCCTGGCCGAGTCCTACGAGGAACGCCAATTGCCGCGGGTGGCGCTGTGATTCAGGGGGCTCCTTGAGGCGGGTCGTGTGGTGAAGAAGATGCGGGCCCTGGTGCTGGTGCACGCCACGCTGGTGCCGCCGGATTCGTTGCGGGGCCTCTCGGAGAAGGAGATCGACGAGTGGCGCACCGAATACGACGTCATTTCGCATCTGAAGGCCGTCGGCCACGATGTGATGCCGCTGGGCTTGAGCGACAGCTTGTCGGAGCTGCGCCGGGCGATCATCGATTGGAAACCCGACATCGTCTTCAATCTGCTCGAGGAATTCGACGGCATCGTCACCTACGACCAGCATGTCGTCGCCTTCCTGGAGCTCATGCATCAGCCGTACACCGGGTGCAATCCCCGCGGCATGCTGCTCTCGCGCGACAAGGTGCTGTCGAAGCAATTGCTGTCCTATCACCGGGTGCCGACCCCGCAGTTCATGGTGTTCGCCCGCGGCAGAACGCCCCGGATTCCGAAGCGCCTGCGCTTTCCGATGTTCGTGAAATCCTCGACCGAGGACGCCTCGCTCGGCATCGCGCAAGCCTCCGTGGTCGCGGATGAGCGCCAGCTCAAGGAGCGAATCGCGTTCGTTCACGAGCAAACGCATTCCGATGCGCTGGTCGAGGAGTACATCGAGGGCCGCGAACTCTACGTCGGAGTGATCGGCAACGAGCGGCTGAAGGTATTGCCGGTCTGGGAAATGACCTTCGGCTCGTTGCCGGAAAACCTGCCCGCCATCGCCACCCGCAAGGTGAAATGGGACCGCGGCTATCAGCAGAAATACGGCATCACGACTGCGGCGGCGGAAAATCTGCCCGAGGGCACCGTGGCGCGGCTCGAACAGCTGTCGAAGCGCATTTTTCGCGCATTGCATTTGACCGGCTATGCGCGCATGGACTTTCGCCTGCGCGCCGACGGCGCGCTGTACGCGCTTGAAGCCAACGCGAATCCCAATCTGTCGGCCGGCGAGGATTTCGCGCAGTCGGCGCTCACCGCCGGTATGCGCTATCCCGACGTGCTGCATCGAATATTGCAGCTCGGGGCCAATTACCCGGCGGCATGGCGCGGGCTCGACGCCTAGCCGGCACTAACCCTGAGTTATGGAAAAGCGCGCATAGCGGCTCCTTGACATGTGCATCACATGCAAGTATCGTCATGACATGTCTAAAATGATTCAATTGCGCCACGTTCCAGACGCCCTGCATCGGCAACTTAAGGCGCGTGCCGCATTGTCCGGCTTGCCGCTGTCGGATTATCTGATTCGCGAAGTTCGTAAGATTGCGGAACAACCGACGCCTGAAGAAATGCGCGAGCGTCTGCAACGACGAGACTCCTATCGCGGCAAGAGTGTGCCGGCCGATCTCGTCCGCGCAGAGCGGGACAGCCGTTGATCGTGATCGACGCCTCCGCGTTGCTCGAAATACTGCTACGGACGGAGCGAGCGGATCCGTTGATGGAGCGTGCCTTTGATCCGTACGAACGGCTGCACGCTCCACAGTTGCTCGACATTGAAATCACGCAGGTATTGCGCCGCCTGGTACAGAGAAAGGAAATTTCCGTCGCGCGGGCCGAGCAGGCGCTCGATGATCTGGAAGATCTCTTCGTTGAGCGCCACGATCACCAGACTCTCGTACCGAGAATTTGGCAACTGCGTGATTCGTTCAGCGCTTACGACGGCGCTTATGTGGCGCTTGCGGAGGCGCTCGGCGCGCCCCTATTAACCTGTGACGCCAAATTGGCGGGCGCTCACGGTCATCGCGCAACGATCGAACTGGTCGCGAACTAGTTCTGCTCAATAGCCTAAGCGCCTGATATCGACCACCGGTGCCGGTGCCGGGACATGCGCGAGGTCGCGTTTGTCGGCCGCTGTGCGCCAGCGCGCAGCGGTGTCTCCCAAAGACTCTGCTCACGTGCTTAAAGCAAAGAACGGCAATCTATCTTGGGCGACTTATTTCCCGTCCCCCAATACATTAATGGAGACGCGCCCAGGCAATTTAGTGTTGGAGGCAATTCCGCTATGATTTATGGGTCGGCAAGCACGGCGAACTGGCGTCCTGATCGCACCGGAGGCTCGAATCATGCAAGTGACCACCCGGTGTCTCATGTCGAGCATCCTCTGCTCGGCGGCCGCCCTCGCGTATCCATCCCAGGCTCAAACCATCCTCGGCTTCACCACCGCTTCAGCTGCGAAGCAAAGTGACATCGAAGAGCAGTTCAAGATGATTCCAACGCCGGAAGAGGCGCGTCGCCAGCTGCGTATCTTGACCGCTGAGCCGCACCTTGCGGGCTCAGATCGCAACAATGAGCTCGCGCGCTATATCGCGAACGAATGGAAGAAGCAGGGTCTGGAAGACGTTGTTCTTCGTCGCTACGACGTCTTCAGCTCCGAGCCGAAGGAGACGATGCTCGAGATGGTGGCGCCGACGCACTACCGCGCAATGCTGCGCGAGGCGCCGTATGAGCAGGATCCCGACTCGAAGAATCCAAACATCAGTGCGGCTTGGATCGGCATGTCAAAATCCGGTGACATTACCGCACCGGTGATCTATGCGCATAGCGGCAATCCGGCCGACTTCGCACTGCTTCGCAAGAACGGAATCGATGTCAAGGGAAAGATCGTGCTGGTGCGCTATTCAAATCCGTACAGCTATCGTGGATACAAGGCGCTGACGGCGGAAAAGGAAGGTGCCGCGGCGATCCTGATCTACAGCGATCCGGCGGAGGATGGATACGGTAAGGGCAAGGTGTTTCCCGATGGGCCTTGGGGACCGGAAACGCACTTGCAACGCGGAGCCATCGAATACGATTTTCAGCAGGCGGGCGATCCCACCACGCCGGGCTGGCCTTCGTTGCCCGGAGCAAAACACATGCCGGCGGAGGAATCCTCGGCCGTTCCGAAGATCATGGCGTTGCCTCTCTCGTGGCATGATGCCAAACCCCTTCTAGAACACATGGACGGCCCCGTCGCTCCCGCCGACTGGCAGGGCGGACTGCCGTTCACGTATCACCTCGGTGCAGGCCGGGTGCGCGCGCATCTTAAGATTCGGATGGAGGAGACCCTCAAAGCGAACTACGTTGTGGAAGGCCGCATTCGTGGCACCGAACATGCGGACGAGTGGGTGCTGGTCGGCAATCACCGCGACGCCTGGGTATTCGGTGCCGCCGATCCCGGCAGCGGCACCGCTGCGATGTTGGAGACAACCCGCGGCCTCGGCCAATTGGCAAAGCAGGGCATTCGCCCCAAACGCACTCTGCTTTTCTTGAGCTGGGATGGCGAGGAGACCAGCTTCGCGGGCTCGGCGGAGTGGAGCGAGCAGTTCGAGCACGAGTTGTGGCAGAAGGCCGTCGCCTACCTCAACGTCGATATTGGCGTATCCGGCCCGGATTTTGAGGGCAGCAGCGTAGGCTCACTCGCGCCCCTGCTGGTGGACGCCAGCAAGGCTCTCAAGGATCCGTCCGGCCAGTCTTTGTATGACGCTTGGCACGCTGCTCGTGCACGGAATCTCAAGGAGCGGGATGAAACCGATCCGGTGACGGACTATAACCTCGTCGAAACCAGGATCGGAAGCGGCTCCGATTATGCGGCGCTCCTGGATCATGCCGGCGTACCGGTGTTGGATGTCAGTTTCGTCGGTCCCTATGGGGTCTACCATTCGGCGTACGACGATTTTTTTTGGATGGAGCATTTTGGCGATCCCGGATTCCGCTATCACACGCTAATGGCTCAACTCCTCGGGGTTGTCGCGCTGCGCCTTTCGAACGCGGACTATCTTCCCTATGATTTCGCCGGCTACGGTGCCCACATTCGCGATTATCTGACCACATTGGGGAGGAAGAGCGATCTGAGCAAGCTTGAATTGGGTTCCCTGAACGGCGCGATCGATGAATTCGAGCGCAGTGGAAGCAGGCTGGATGTGTCGGTGCAGACCGCCCTTGTATCCGGGCTGTTGGACCCTCTGTCCGCCGATCAAATCAATCGCGGCATGATGTCGGTCGAGCGCAATTGGCTTATTCCAGGGGGTATCCCCGGGCGCCCGTGGTACAAACACGCCTTGTATGCATGCCGCCAGACTTACGCCCATCTCGAGCTGCCAGGCCTCACCGAAGCCGTGGAAAGCGGTGATTGGCCTTTAGCGCAACGGCAGGCTTCAATCCTCGAGGCCGCATTGCGGACCAATACCGAACTCGTCAATCAGCTGAACCGCGGCTTGGCTTGTACCGGCAACCTGGTGCGACAAGGCGAATCCTTGTGCGCGGCGCATTGATAGCCTCCGACGCTCTATCCTCGCGGCGACTACCTCGCCGCGCGGCAACGCCGCGTCTGCCTTAACCCACTCCCCGTCCCATCAACTGTTCTCCGACTGGCCGTGCTGTTGATGCAGAGAGCCGATCAGGGCGCCAAATAACGATTGAACCACTCGCGTTGGCGTCGCCTAAGGTCCGCTGCCTGCGGCGGTTTATAGAACCAATGCCCGGCACCCGGATAGACAATCAGTTGCGTCGGCACATTCATTGCGCGGAGCCCATGCCAGAACTCGAAGGATTGTGGCGCCGGACATTCCACGTCGAGTTCGCCGACATAGATCAAGGTGGGCGTGCGCGCTTGCTTGATCGACTCGATCGGGGATGCCGCCCGGTAAACGGCCGGATCGTCGTACACCGACGCACCGAAGAACGGGATCATCCACTGATCAATACCGTTCTCGCCGTAGTAGCTGATCCAATTGGCAATGCCCGCGCCGGCAACCGCTGCCTTGAATCGTTGAGTGTGAGTCACGGCCCACATGGTCATGAATCCACCGTAGCTGTGACCGTAGATTCCGAGACGGTCACCGTCCACCGGCGACTCTGCCAAAACCGTCTCGACTCCCGCCAGTATGTCTCGCAGATCTCCTCCGCCGAAGTCGCGTATGTTGGCCTTCGTGAACGCCTCACCCTGACCGTAGCTGCCCCGTGGATTCGGCAAAAACACGTAATAGCCGCGGGTGGCCCATAGATGCGTAGGCGTCTCGAGTTCGTCTTCACGGCCAAAGTAGGGTGAGGCCGCCGCACTCGGCCCGCCATGCACCTGCACAATCATCGGATAGCGCCTGCCCGGGCTGCGATTGGCGGGACCCACCAACCACCCCTGCACATCGAACCCGTCGCTCTTCCAGGTCACGCTCTTGACGTCGAGTGCGACCTGGAGTGCATCGTTCTCATGGGTGATCGCCCGCATGGCCGCCACGGGGCCCGCGATAATCGTTGGCCCGCGCCCGAAGTCCTCGACCACCGTTGCACCGCGTTCACCATCCGCGCTGAGAGCGATGATCGGATCAACCTCGCCCGCGACATCATCCCCGGTGCTCACCGACACCGGAGAGGACCATAGCACCTGCGGTGCGCTTCCCGCCTTGTCCAAGCGCAGCAAGGCCATTCGATCCACGATGAGCGCCGATGCGAATAGCTCACCGTTTCGCCATGCGAGCGATGCAAACGATCCACGAAATCCCGGCGTGCGGCTCACGGGCGTTCCGCCTTCGAACGGGACCTCGTATATTTCCCCGCCCACCGCGCCGAAGTCGCTCATCAGGCCGCCGATGAACACGACGCCCTTACCATCGGGCGTTGCACGCGGCATCGAGATCTGGAAGCCGGGGTGCGCAATCGTACGGCTGCGTCCGGTGGCAAGATCGACCGCGTCAATTTCGGCGACCCACCAGTTGTTATCGCCGTTTCCTTTGGCCGCGGTCGCGACGAACCCGTGACCGTCCGGTGTCCAATCGTATTCGTAAACATACGTGTCGGCCGGCGAAATCTGCCGCAGTTCACCACCGGCACGGGACACCACGGCGATACGCTGCTCGTCTGCGGCGGTGCCAATCTCGCCGACCATGGGCGCGCCGGCTTCCAGAGCGCCGGCCTTTTTCTTCGCGCCGATGGTGGCGAGCAGTGCGAGTTGCGATCCGTCCGGCGACCAACGCGGCGTACTGGCTACCCCGGCAATCGTCGCGAGCGTGATTTCGGTCTTCGTGTTGGCAGGTGCATGTCCGGCCGTTGGCGTCGCCAACTCGACGCGCACGCTCCCGCTCTGTTCGTCGGCAGCGAGAAATGCAAGTTGCGTGCTATCGGGAGACCACGCAAATCCGGAATAGCGGCAACGGTGGCACGGGTCGATCCTGGCGACAACGAGACCGTCATCCACGCGGCGCACCACAACCGGGCCGCGTGGTTCAGCTTCGCCCGCGCTCGCGGTGCTCGGTTCCATCGAGGCGAGTCGTGTTCCATCCGGCGCGATGTCGAGCGACTTGTATTCTTGCGTCTTTGCGACAGTTTCGCTCATCGCTCCGGCAATCGGCGCAATCACAAGACTCGTTGCGATCAGCATTTGCTTAAGCACGGCGCGACTCCCTGACTATTCGAACCCATACCGATACGTCCCCTTCCCACCCCACAGCATAAGTCGACCTGGCCGATTCCGCCTGCATCCGTCTCCAACATCTCCAATCACTTGCCTTGTGGTACCACGATCCAATCGGGTTGCTTCGAATCTACGACCCCGCCCTTCGCGGGCCCGTAGCCGATGATTTGCACGACCACGGTCTCATTGCCGGCAGAGCCGTCCCAGTGAACTGCCTTTGCCGGATGCAGCATCAAGCTGCCCGGCCCCAGTGGAACTGCTCGGGCGAGGTCGAAGGTGTCCCCGGTACCCGTGTACCAAGTGCCCTCGAGCACCGTGACGTATCGATCATTCGGATGCCAATGTGGCGAATCCATGAGGTGTGGCGGGAACTTCACCCGGATCACGTACATGCCAGGCTTGTCCGGATCGCCCAGGAGTGTCGCTTCCTGCGCACCCTGTCCGCCCGGGATATCGTGCCAACGCACCTCCGCGGGCGTAATGCGCACGAAGTGCGGTGTTTGCGTGGCGACGCTCGACCCACCGGCAAGAACTCCCATGGCGATGACCCAAGATACCAAAGCTCGACAATAGAAAGCCCTCATAGGTCCCTCCTTCGGAGCGCAATGTCCTAAACGATACCGAAGTTTGCACTGCGAGGCCGAAGCCCGGCCTTTAGTGCAGCGAATCGCCGCGAAGCTGTCGCTCCTGAGCGATTCGATGCGGGACCCAATAGGCATGGATCGAGCGTACTGCCGGGGTGATTTTAGGCGACCACCGCCGGTGCATTTTCTCCTCCCCGCCAGCCGCGAGCTCCCGCCAACCGGCCAGCGATCCGAAGAGTTCGATGGGTTTTAAAAGCTCCGGCCGCTCGCGCTTCAAGGGCTTCCAGCCGGCACGGTCTATCCGCATGCCCTTCAAGAACCCGACGCACCATTCATCGACAATCTGAACGCGCCGGCCGCGCACCTTGGATTCGTAGAAGGTGGGGCGAAATTCCGCCGGTGCTTGATCGAAAATCAGCACGAGATCGTTGTAAAGACCCATCACGAGTGCGATGAAGTGATTCATCTCCTCGAGGTCTTTGAATTTCGGCGCCTTGCCGCCCCAGACCTTTGGCAGCCAGGCATTCGGGGACAGGGTGTTCGGGCCAATGACGATCGGGGTCAAAAATCCCTCGAGCTCGACGATGTCGGTGATCCCGGCCCTGCGCCGCTCGAGCCACGCCGCGAGCTGCTCGAAATCCTCATCGGTGAAAGGGGAGGCCAGGGGGTTCATTCGCCCTAAGATGACCTATCTCAACCCAAAAATCACCGACCCACGAAAGCCCTGTTACGCCTCGGATAAGGTATAAGCCGCGACAGATCCGCTCGGCCGACGGTTTGCGCGTTCGGACAGCCTGTGAAAACATGTACCTAAGCGCCATGTTTCGCAGCACCACCGTTCGATCCGCCGTTCTTGTGCACGCCGCGCTCGCGATCGCGGCGGCAGTGGGGCTTGCGGCGCCCGCGGGCCTGGCAGCGGGAGGGGATGAGATCGCCTGGAGTCCGGCCGAAAAGCCTCTCGCCGATGAGATCAGCGGATTGAGAAAGGTCCCCGACGACGAGCGCGGAGCCGCGATGACCAGGCTGGCGCAGCAGATCCGCCACCTGCCGGCTGCCCCGAACAAGCTGCGCCTGGCGATTTATCTGGCCTCGCTTTCCACCGAGGGTGATTTCGGACTGCCGACGCTCAAGGAAGTGGCCAGGACCTTGCAGGCGGCGCTGAGGGAAAAGACGATCCCGTGGAGGGATCCGAAGGATGCCCATGGGGAGCCGTCCAGCGACGAACGCCTGCCAGCCTATGGCTATCGGGAGCTCGCGTCGCTCGCGCATTTTGAACACGTCCCCATATCGCTGAACGAGGACGTTCACTATCGGGACGCAGTCGCCGCTCTCATTGCCGCCGACGCCAAGCGCGCCCGGGCGGATTTCACGCTGACAGATCTTTCCGGCAAGCCGTGGACCTTGTCGGCATTGCGCGGCAAGGTCGTGCTGGTCAACTTCTGGGCCACCTGGTGTCCGCCCTGCCGCAAGGAGCTACCCGACCTCGAGACACTGTATTCCAGGTTCTCGCCCCAGGGTTTGGTCATCCTCGGCATCTCGGATGAGGACGTGGCCAAGGTCGAACCGTTCGTCCGCCAGCACGCCATCTCTTATCCGATCCTGCTGGACCCCCAGAAAATCGCCAACGAAGCGTTCGAATTCCAGGGGATTCCGAAGAGCTTCGTATTCGACCGCTCGGGCAAGCTGGTCGCCGAAGCGATGGACATGCGCACCCAAGCGCAGTTTCTCGCCATGCTGCGCAGCGCCGGACTTCAAGAGCCGCGTCCGTTCGCCCCGTGATCGCGAACGTCAATGAATAATTCCGGCCGGCCGGGGCTCATTGTCGAGTCCAGCGATTCATCCAGGCAAGCGTGGTCTCATACCATTGGATGCTGTTGGCCGGCTTCAGCACCCAGTGATTCTCGTCCGGGAAGTAGAGAAGCTCGCTCGGAACGCCGAGACGCTGCAACGCGGTGAAGACGGCGATGCCCTGTTCGTAGGGCACGCGGTAATCGAGCTGCCCGTGAATCACCAGGGTCGGGGTCTTCCACTTGGCCACGAAATCGATGGGGTTGTGCCTGGCGTAACCCGCCGGATTGAGATATTCCGGACCGCCGTTTTCCCATTCGGGGAACCACAGCTCCTCGGTCGAGTAGTACATGCTGCGGTTGTCGAGTATGCCGTCGTGCGTGACCAGGCACTTGAATCGATCCGGCCACTGTCCGGCTATCCAATTGATCATATAGCCGCCGTAGGATCCGCCGAGCGCGCACATGCGATCGCCGTCCAGCCAGGGATATTGCTTCAGGGCCGCGGCCAATCCAAGCTTGAGATCCTCGAGCGGCTTTCCGCCCCAATCGCCGCCGATCGAATCGGTGAACGCCTGGCCGTATCCCGTCGAGCCGTGAAAATCGATCATCACCACCCCGTAGCCGGCGCCGGCGAAGGCCTGCGCGTTCCAGCGCCAGTGCCAGATGTTCGCCATGCTGCCCTCGGGGCCTCCGTGCACCATGAATGCCACGGGATATTTTTGGTCGGGCTTGAAATTCGCCGGCTTCACCAGGTAGCCGAAGACATTGTCGTTGTTCCAGCCGGCGAAACTGAATTGCTCGTACTCGCCCAGGCGGCGGCTGGCGAGAACCGGTTGATGCAAATGCGTGAGCTGCAGCGGCTTGCCGCCGGTGAATCCCACCGAGTAAAGATCGGCGGGATTCGCCAGGTTGCTCAGCGCATAAATGATTCTTTTGGGACCGATGCTGAAACCTTCCACATCGCCCGCGCCCGTGATGGCGGAGGCTCTGCCGGTGTTCCTATCGATCGCCCACAGCGGATGCTGGCCCAGGTGATCCGTGGCCGCGAACAGCATCTTGCCGTCGCGCGACCAGGCGAAACTGGTGATCGAGCGGTCCCAATTCTGGGTGAGCGGGCGCTTGATCCCGGTGCGCAGGTCGAGCAGCACCAAATGAAAACGGTCCGATTCGAATCCCGGCCGGTCCATGGCCGTGTAGGCGAGCGTAGAGCCGTCGGGTGAAAACGCCGGCTTGCCGTCCCACGCCGCATTGTCGGCGGTCAGATTGCGTGGTTTTCCGCCGCCGGCCGCGACGGTGTAAACATCAAAGTTGGTGGACCACGGTTCGCCCACCGGCACCGCCCGCACCGAGAACGCCACCTGCTGGCCGTCGGGGCTGAACGCATAGTCCTCGCGGCCGCCGAACGGCTTGCTCGGCACGTCTCCGTCCAAGCCGGCGGTCAGATTCACCGGGGTTCCGCTCGCGAGACCCGCTTCGTCGAGCGCTATCGCGAACAGCTGCGAGCGGCGGCCGTCGCTCCACGTGTCCCAATGGCGCACAAATATCCGCTCATAGAGGACCCCATGCGCCGGATTACGCGAGGCGGCGACCAGCCGCTGTTTGGTGCACGCGAGATCCGCACAATCGCGAAATACCTCCACGCTCACCAGCAGCCGGTCGCCCTTCGGGGAGATGCGGAACGTGCCCACATCGAGCGGCAGGTTGGTGATCTGCATCGGCTCGCCGCTTAAGCCTGAGCGCCACACCTGGGTCGAGCCGCTGCGGTCGGACAGGTAGTAGAGGAATCGCCCGTCGCCGCTCCAATCGGCGGAGTTCGAATTCGCCGCCAAATCCGTGAGCCGCACCGGCGTTGCAGTCCGTTTCCCGATTTCGAGCAGCCAAATGCCGTTACGCGCCTTGTTCGCCTCCATGTCCGCGGTGCGCAGGGTGTAGGCGACGTGCTTTCCGTCGGGGGAAACCTCGGGCTCCGAGAGGCGGTCCAATCGAACCAAGTCCTGCACGCTGAAGGGTCGCACCGCATCCGGCGCTGCGGCGAGAGTCGCCGGAGCCGCATCGGCCGGCATCGCGGCGAGGGCCGCAAGGATCGCGAGAGCTGCAATTAATCCATCGGCCCGCATGGCGAAACACTCCCTCTGGTCCGGCATAATTCCCAATTGTAGCCTTGGCGAGGCAGAATCGGACTTGTGATCGCACCGAGAGTCATCAGCCTCGATTTGGACGACACTCTGTGGCCGGTGGCCCCGGTAATCGCCGCGGCGGAAAACGCCTTGTTCGACTGGCTCAAGTCGCGCTATCCGCAGGCGGCGGCAGGCCACAGCGTCGAGTCCATGCGTTCGCTGCGCGCCGGCATCGCCGCGCAATTCCCCGAGCATGGACATGATCTGTCGTTCCTGCGTCGCAGGGCGCTGGCCGCGCAATTCGCCGCGGCCGGCTTCGCGGAATCGCTGGCCGCGGAAGCCATGGAAGTGTTTCTCGCCGAGCGCAATCGCGTCGAATGCTACGCCGACGTGCGTCCGTCGCTCGCGCGGCTGCGCACCCGCTATCGATTGTTCGCGGTGAGCAACGGCAACGCCGATCTGCAACGCTGCGGCCTCGGCGACCTCTTCGATGGCCACGTCACGGCCGCCGCCGCGGGCGCCGCCAAACCCGACGCGCGCATCTTTTCGGTGCTGCGGCACCTCGCCGGAGTGAGCGCCGCGGAGGTGCTGCACGTCGGCGATGATCCGCTGGCGGATGTCGTGGGGGCAAGAGAGGCGGGCATGCAGGCCGTGTGGCTCAACCGCGAGGCGCGTCGCTGGCCGGATGAGTTCGCGCCGCCCACCCGCACCATATCGACGCTCGCGGAAATCACCTAGCACCGAAATGGCGCGGGCCCGGTTAGCAGCCTATGCACCCGGCTGCTGATAAGAAAAACACTGGATTTATAGGCATTTTCTGACAGTAGTTCGCACTTTGCCCCTTCACTTCCTGGTGAAATTGTGGATACGATGGGGTCGGGTAACAAAAGGACACCGGGAATGCAAGCAACGCCCGATCGGACTCTGGTAGCCGTCAGTTCCCTGCGCGAATTTTTTCGTGACGCATTTCACGAAGCGAGCGAGCATCAGCATCTCGACATCGACGAACAGGCCGAGCAGTACGTCGTCAACCTGCTGACGATGTTCTCGCGCGCCGATGCCCTGTACGAGAAGACCCCCGACGGGCTGCGCATCAAGCCGCTCGCGCACATGCTCGCCGAAGCGCTCGACGCGCCGAGCGTGGCGGTGCGGCAACGCGCGCTGCAGCGCCTCGGCGATGTGTCGTTGTTCATCGCCGGATTTTTCGCGCGCAGCTTTGCCCGAAAATTGATCGACATCGACTATCACATCGCGATGGGCGGCAACGCATACGGATCGTTGGCGGACACCATGCGACGCTCCCTGTCCGGCCGCAGCATCGCGGCCATTTATGCCCAGCTTGCGCAGAAATTTCAGCGCCTGGTGGACGCGCTCAACGAGGTCAGCGAGATGTCCTACCGCCATACGGATGCGGACATCCTGCGGCTCTATGAAATCTGGATGAAGACCGGCAGCCGCCGCGCGCATGGCCTGCTCAACCGCCTCGGCGTGCAGCCGGTAACGCACGGCGGCCTGCGCCTCGAGCATTGAGCCCGCCATGGTGCTGCGCCGTCTGCAGTCGCTTTTGGGCCGCCTCTACGATGTCTCGGTCGACTACGACGTCTACGATTTTCTAGTCACCGACCGGCGGGAGCTCGCGGACGTGATCCCGGACAATGACCGGCGCGCGCCCGACGAAGAGCTGCTGCTCGCGGAGACCGCGGACGGCGCCGGAGTGGCGCTGTACATCGACCCGAGCGTGCTCAAGCGCCTGGAGCAGGCGGATCCGACGGGCTCCCTCACGGAGGAAAATCTGGCCGATTACTGCACGGCGCTCGAAGGCGTCAGCCATTTCGTGTATTCGACATGGCGGCTGGATTGGGACGCTCCGGTGTCGCTGCTCGAGCTGGAGACCCAGGCCGAGGTCGACAAATATGCGGCCACGGTGTTTCTGGTGGCTGACCAGCAGGGCGGAAGTTTCCCGGCGCAGGTGCACGCGCGGCTCTTCGACCGGATCAACTTCGATGCTCGTCTCGAGCCGGAACAATATGACCGCTATCGCACCGCGCACCGCTGCGCGGCGAATTTTTGCAGGCGTTTGGAAAGCCGCTTCGTGAATCGCGGCAGGGCTCAAGTGGAGGCGCTGGTGCGCGAACTGCGCAAATTCTACCGCTTGGGATGCGCCGCCAAGCTGCGCTACGCGCTGTCCTGATCCTCGCGGCTAGTCGTCGTCGCGGTTGCCGGTGGCTTGTTTTTTCAACTTGAGCCATTCGCTCAGGCGATGCAAATCCTTTTTGCGCGGCTCCGGTTTCTTGTCGAGCTTGCCGCTGTCGTAGGGATTGTAGCCCTTGACCGTGCCCTGCGGATTCGGCTTGACCTGGTCGCGCGGGGTGGGCGCATCCTCGGCAAGCGACAGAGCCGGGTGCTCGAGTTTTTGCAGCCGGGCGGTCGAGACCTCCTGGCCGAACTTGCCGGTGGCGACCGACCACTCCCAGATCGCGTTGCCGCGATCGTCGAATTGCACGCGGCCGGTCTTCGGCGCCTCGGCCCGCGTCTCCTGGTGCGGCGACGGCCTGCGGGGGTTCACGCCGGCGGCGCCGACCTTCCCGCTCGGCTTAGGGGTTTCCTTGCTCATGACACCCTTTTTAGGCGTTGGCCAGCCCAAGTCAACTTCGACGCTGCGGAATCTTGCACCTCGTCACACTTGCCGGTGATATTGAGCGCGCAGCAGCGCCAATGCGGTTTTTCCGTCGTTCCATTCACCTCGCAGGACCTTGTCGATCGCCTCCCCGATCGGCACCCACACGAGTTCCAATTCCTCGTCGGCATCGGGATTGGGCGCTCCCACCTCGAGCTCACGCGCCAGGTACAGGTGAATCACTTCAGTGAAGATTCCCGGCGCGGGAATGTACAGGCCGAGGGGAGTCCAACGGTGCGCCGTCACTCCGGTTTCCTCGTTGAGCTCGCGTGCGGCGCCCGCTTCGGGGGCCTCCGCGGGATCCAGTTTGCCCGCGGGAATCTCCCACAGGAAATCGCCGATGCCGTGCCTATACTGGCGCACCACGCACACGCGGCCGGCCTCATCCACCGCCACCACCGCGGCGGCGGCGGGGTGGCGCACGAAATCGACCTCGTACACCCGGCCGTTCGCGAATCGCAGCCGTTCGCTGGACACATCGATCACTCGACCTCGGTGGATGTGGCTGCTGGCGATGGCGGTTGGTTTCAACATGTCGGTCCCTGGGTGCCAAGTCAATGAGGAAATTCAAGCATATTACGTTCATTCTCGGCAGCCCGGCGAGCGGCAAGACGACCCTTGCGAGGCGCCTTGCCGCGGACCTCGAGCTCGATTGCCTGTGCAAGGACGACATAAAGGAGGCGCTGTTCGATGTCTTGGGGCCGGCAGATCGCGAAAGGTCGGCGCTGTTGAGCGAGGCGAGCTTCGCCGCGCTCACGCGCCTTGCGCACACGCAACTCGCCGTCGGCCGCTCATGCATCCTGGAGGGGAATTGGCGCGCATCGCACGCCGAGGGGTTGGCCGCCGTTCTCGCCGTGCACGGCGCCCGCGCCGCGCAGATCTGCTGTTGCGCCGAATCCGTGGAAATCGCGCGCCGCTTCGCATCGCGCAAACGCCATCCCGGGCATCTCGATGAACTGCTGTCGCGTACCGAGCTTCACCGGGCGGCGCCCGAGTCGCCGGCGTTCATGGACTTGGACGGCCCGCGCTGGGTGTATCGGAGCGATGCTTCGGAGACCTACGCGGACCTGCACCAGGCTCTAAATAATTGGCTCTTGTGACCTGTCTCCTCGCGCGCACCCCGTCGAATGAGCGATTGTGGAAGTGTGCGTGATATTACGTAACACGGTCTGGATATATATACAGTTCGGCGGTATAGTTTTCCTATGATGAAGGCCAAGACCACAAGCGCGTTCGATGCGCTCAATCCGGCGCAGCGGCGAGCCGCCACCTTTGGCACCCCGGCGAAGGACAAGGGCATCACGGCCGGCCCCCTGCTGATATTGGCCGGCGCCGGCACCGGCAAGACCAACACCTTGGCGCATCGCACCGCGCACCTCGTGTTGAACGGCGTCGATCCCTCGCGCATCCTCATGCTGACGTTCACCCGGCGCGCGGCCCAGGAAATGATCCGCCGAGCGCAGACCATCGTCACGGAGGTGATGTCGGACCGCGGCAAAATGGGCGATCGCAGCGTGCAGGCGCGCCTGCTGTGGTCGGGCACATTTCATTCCGTGGGCAACCGGATCTTGCGCCAGTTCGCCAGGCATTTGGGATTGGACCCGAATTTCACGGTGCTCGACCGCGCCGATGCGGCCGACCTCATGGATGTGATCCGGCACGATCTCGGTTATTCGAACAAGGACAAGCGCTTCCCGCGCAAGGATTCGTGTCTCTCGATTTACAGCTACCGGATCAATACCCGGCTGTCCCTCAAGCAGACCATCGAGGAGCAATTTCCGTGGGTCGGGGAATGGGAACAGGATCTGACCCGCCTGTACCGCGAGTACGTCGCCCGCAAGCAGAAGAACAACGTGCTGGACTTCGACGATCTGCTGCTTTACTGGCACGCGATGATGAAGAATCCCGCGCTCGCGCAGAACCTGTCCAATAATTTCGACCATGTGCTGGTCGACGAATATCAGGACACCAGCGCCCTGCAGGGCGAGATCATCAATGCGTTGAGGCCCGACGGCAGCGGGGTCACCGTGGTCGGAGACGACGCGCAGGCCATCTATTCGTTCCGCGCGGCCGCGGTCGAGAATATCCTGGGGTTTGCGGATCGCTACAAGCCGAAAGCCGACATGGTGGTGCTCGCGCAGAATTACAGGTCCACGCAGCAGGTGCTCGACGCGGCCAACGCGCTCATGTCGGAGGGCGCCCGCCAGCACCGCAAGACGCTGCTCGGCACGCGCCAATCCACTCAGAAGCCGCTCTACGTCACCTTGGACGACGCCGTCGGCCAGGCGGAGTACATCGTCGGCAAGATTCTCGCGACGCGCGAGATCGGCGGCTCGTTGAAGCGCCATGCCATCTTGTTTCGCAGCTCGCACCACAGCGATGTGCTCGAAGTGGAGCTGACGAAGCGCAACATACCCTTTGTGAAGTACGGCGGCCTGAAGTTTCTCGAGGCTGCCCACGTCAAGGACATGCTCTCGCTGCTGCGCTGGGTCGACAACCCGCGCAACGCCGTCGCGGGGTTCCGGGTATTGAAGCTCGTCCCCGGCATCGGCCCGGCTCACGCCAAGCAGGCGCTCGAGTATTTCGAGGCACAGGGTTTGAGCGTCAAGAGTCTGGCCGGGTTCGACGCGCCGCAAGCCAACAAAATGGATTGGAAGAGATTCTGCGCACTGGTGGAGAAGCTTGCCGATCCGAGCACACCCTGGCCGGGCCAGGTCGGACTGGTGCGCGAATGGTACAA
The DNA here is from genome assembly GCA_963758145.1 of uncultured Gammaproteobacteria bacterium. GTDB lineage: Bacteria > Pseudomonadota > Gammaproteobacteria > Steroidobacterales > Steroidobacteraceae > Bog-1198. Next base: position 175,077 of record CAVWUK010000003.1, on the reverse strand, counting down.
GCCGCAGTTGGAGCGAATTTACGATGCCGCCTTCAGCCGCACCGGCGATCTCGAACAACTCGATCATTTGTCCGCGCAGCACGCCAGCCGGGAGCGATTTCTCACCGAGCTCACCTTGGATCCGCCGGTGGTCACCGGCGACAAGACCGGCTCCGCATCCAAGGACGAGGACTACGTGATCCTCTCGACGATCCATTCGGCAAAGGGCCAGGAGTGGGACATTGTCTACATCCTGAACGTCGCCGACGGCAACTTTCCATCGGAATTTTCCACCGGAAAACCGGAGATGATCGAGGAGGAGCGGCGCCTGCTGTACGTGGCGATGACCCGTGCGCGCAACGAGCTGCATTTGTGCGCGCCGCTGCGATATTCGGTCACCCAGCAAGCCAAAGGCGGCGATGCCCATGTCTACGGCGCGAAAAGCCGGTTCATGACCGACAAGGTGCTCGCAACCTGCGAACATACCACCTTTCGCAGCCTGCACGGCGCGGAGAGCTTGCGTTCGGATGAGCGCGCCGACACCGCGGCGACGGTGGACGTCGTCTCGCAGCTCAAGGAAATGTGGTGAGCAACGGCGCCCGCGCATGGGACCCTTGAGGTCGCCATCGCGGATCTTCGTGGCCGCTTAGGCGCGTCGATCAATTCACACGGGCTTGATCGACGAGCGTCTGTACTCCGGCGCCTTTACCAGCGGCGCGAGCCGCCGCCACCACCACCGCCACCGCCGCCGCCACCGCCCGCGGGCTTGGATCGCGGCGGCCGCTCTTGCGCCTCGTTCACGCGCAGCGGGCGCCCCCCCATTTGGAAGCCATTCGTTTGCTGAATAGCATTTTGTGCCTCACCGGCCGCCATATCCACGAACGCAAAGCCGCGCGGGCGCCCGGTCTCGCGATCGTTGATGAGTTTGACGGATTCGACTTTACCGTAGCGCTCGAACAGTCCGCGCACTTCGTCTTCTGTCGCGGTGAAGGGCAGGTTGCCAACATAAATCGTCGTCATTCAACTAGTCTCACTGAGCAGTGCGCGCTAGGCGCGGGATGCTGCCGCTCGCGCGCGGTTTCACGGCGGACGACGTCGCCACTGCCGCAGCGGCGCAGCCCGTACCTTAAGGTCGCGTACTCGAGCCATAAAATGCCGGGGAACGACCTACGATCCGATGCTACGCCAGGGGATTATTGTTGGCAAACGCCAGTATTCGTTAAGTAACTTCGGGCTTCTCGACCTCGAGATAGGCGTAGCCGTTGAGCTCTTTTTCGTAAAATCGCTTCACCGCCTGCGCCTCGGTGAGCGACATTTTGCCTTCCTGTACCGCCCGCTCGCAGTCGCGCGAAATGCCCGGATACAACTCGTCGGTGTCGTATTCCATGTATTCCAACACCTTATTGGCGGTGTCCCCTTTGACGACTTCTTCGATCCACCAGCCGCCGTCCTCCTGGAGCCGGATGTGGACCACGTGGGTGTCGCCGAACAGGTTGTGCAAATCGCCGAGCGTCTCCTGGTACGCACCGACCAGGAACGCAGCCAGGTAATACGCCTCGCCCGCGCTGAGCTCATGCACCTCGAGAGTGCGTTTGGTCACGCGCGGATGGACGAAGCGGTCGATTTTGCCGTCGGAGTCGCAGGTAATGTCGGCCAGAACGGCATTGCGGCCCGGCCGCTCGCCCAGGCGTTGAATCGGCATGATGGGAAACAGCTGGCCGATGGCCCAGCTGTCCGGCAGCGACTGGAACACCGAGAAGTTGCAGAAGTAGATGTCGCTCAACATGTCCTCGAGGTTTTCCAGCTCCTCGGGAACGCGGTCCAGCTTGCGGCAGTAGTCGCGAATCTTGGCGCAGGTCGCCCAGTAGAGCTTCTCGGCCAGTCCGCGGAACTCGAGGCTCAAGTATCCCCAGTTGAACATTTGCAGCGCCTGTTCGCGGGCCTGCAGCGCATCGTGGTAGCACTCGACCAGGCGGCGCTCGTTGACCGAGCGGTAGCTGTCGAACAGATCGCGCACCGGTTGGGGCAGCTCCTGCCGGCCGCGATAGTCCTCCTCCGGCCGCCCCGACACCTTGAATTGGTCCAGTTTCGAGGCGCCCAGGACGTCGAACACCAGCAGGCTGTGATGCGCGGCGATCGCGCGCCCGGACTCGCTGACGATCATCGGATGCGGCACGTCGCGGGCGTCGCAGACGCTCTTGATGCGGTACACGACGTCGCTCGCGTATTCGTTCAGCGTGTAATTCATCGACGACTCGTAGTTGGTGCCGCTGCCGTCGTAATCGACGCCCAACCCGCCGCCGATGTCGATGTACTGCAGGCCGGCGCCCATGATCTTGAGTTCCGCATACACGTGCGCCAGCTCGTTGATGGCGTCCTTCACGCGCCGGATGTCCTGCAGCTGGCTGCCGGGATGACAGTGCACGAGCTGCAGACAGTCGAGCATGTTGTGTTCCTTCAGCAGCGCGCACAGATCGAGAATCTCGCTGATGAACAGGCCGAATTTGGACTTTTCGCCCGCGGACTCGCGCCAGCGGCCGGCCCCCTCGCTGGCGAGCTTCACCCGCACCCCGATCTTCGGGCGCACCGCATAGTTTTGCGCGTGCTTCAAGATCAGATGAATCTCTTCGTAATTCTCCACCACCGGAATGATGGTCCGGCCGAGCTTGGTGGCCAGTATCACCGCTTCGATGTAACTGTCGTCCTTGAAGCCGTTGCACACCACGATACGGTCGGGGGCGTTCTCGGTGATTGACATGACGGCGAGCAGCTCCGGCTTGGAGCCGACCTCGAGGCCGAAGCCGAATTCCTTGCCGTAGCGGTAGACCTCTTCGACCACCAGGCGCTGCTGGTTGACCTTGATCGGGAATACCGCCGCGTAGCGGTTCCGGTACTCGTTCTCGGCAATGGCGTTACCGAAGGCCTCCGCGAGATGGCGCAGCCGGTGCGCGAGGATGTCCGAAAAGCGGATCACCACCGGTGTGTGCAGGTCGCGCGCCTTGAGCCCCTGCACCACCTCGTGCAAATCGATTTCCCGGCTCGGATCCATGCTGGGGCGGATCACCACATGGCCGCCGGCATTGATCGAGAAGTAACCCTTGCCCCAGGCCTCGACCTGATACAGGTCGAGCGAATCCTCGACGCTCCAATGGTGATTGGCGGGCAGTGGTTTGGCGGGTGTGCTCACGTGCGCGCACCATAGCAAATTGGGGCCCGATGTAAATGACGGAGGGTAAATGACGGAGCGCGCGATCGCCCCGCAGGCTCATTCGCCGCGCGCCACCGGACGTTTCGGATCCCGTATCCATTCGCTCCAGGAGCCCGCATAGAGCTTGGCGCCGTGCAATCCGGCCAGCTCCAGCGCGAGCAAATTGTGACAGGCGGTGACGCCCGAGCCGCACATGGCGATGACATCAACCGGTGCCGCGCCGGCGAGGCGCTCCAGCCAGCGCCGCTTGAGTTCGGCGGGCGGCAGGAAGCGCCCGTCGGGACCCAAATTGACCGCGAACGGCTGGTTGACGGCCCCCGGCACATGGCCGGCCACCGGGTCCAGCGGTTCGACGCTGCCGGCAAAGCGTTCCGGCGCGCGCGCATCCACCAGCAAACGGCGCCGGTCCTTGAGCGCCTCGACGAGTTCGGCGGTGCCGAGCACGGCCCCCTCCTCGATTCGCGCTGTCAACCTCCGGGCGGCGCCCTCCGGCGGTTCACCGGATTCGAGGGCGCCGCCGGCGGCGATCCACGCCTTCATGCCGCCGTCGAGCACCGCGACCCGGGCGTGCCCCAGCCAGCGCAGCAGCCACCAGGCCCGTGCCGCAAAGGCGCCATTCGCATCATCGTAGGCGATGACCTGCGTGGCATCTCCGATGCCGAGCTCGCCGAACCGGCCGGCAACGACATCGGGCGCAGGCAAGGGATGCCGGCCGCTGCTCGAAGTCAGCGGTCCGGACAGATCGCGGTTGAGGTCCGCGTAGCGAGCTCCGCGGATGTGCTGCCGCAGATACGCCTGCCTGCCGGCCCCGGGCGCCGCAAGATCGAAACGACAATCGAGGACGGCAATCCCCGGGGCGCCGATCAGCGCCTTAAGAGAGGCGACGTCGATCGTGGTATAAAAATCCATGTTTCGAGCTTAGCGCGACGCCGATCGAACCGCATCCGCTACAATCGACCTCCATGGCACTTACTCTTTATTGGGGCAGCGGCAGCCCATTTTCATGGCGCGTGCTGCTGGCGTTGGAACACAAGCGCCTGCCCTACGAGTCCCAGCTCCTGCACTTCGACAAGCAAGAACATCAGTCGCCGCAAATGTTGAAGCTCAACCCGCGCGGCCGGGTGCCGGTGTTGAAGGACGGCGATTACGTGGTGTTCGAATCGGTCGCGGTTCTTTACTACCTCGATGTGAAATATCCCCAGGCGCCGATCTTCGGATCGAGCCCCGAGGAGGCCGGGGTCATCATGCGCGTGATTTGCGAATTTCAGGCCTACACCGAGCCGGCTCTCCTGAAGATCGTGAATGGCATATTCACCGGCCAAGTGGCCGGCGCGATCGATGAATTGACGGATGCGATGCACGTGGTGGGCCGCGAAGCGCGCACGATCGAAGGGCGATTGAGCAAGGAGCACTGGATCGTCGGGGCCGACTACTCGGCCGCCGACATGGTCATCTTTCCCTGGATCCAGCTATTGCGGCGCGCCTTGGACAAGCGCGCCGCCGCCGAGCTCGGCAAGCGCTTCCTGCCGATGGAACGCAATTACCCGGCGTTGGCGCGCTGGGTCAATCGCATCGAGTCCTTACCCGGCTACGAGCGCACCTACCCGCCGCACTGGCGCGAGAATCCCGGCCCCGCCGGCGAAACTTGAGCATTTCGCGCGCAGCCAGGTAGGCTGAACGGACGGTAGTCGCGGCGGGCACGAGTCAACACAGGAAGACATGGATGAGCAATCACGAAGTGCATGTGAATTTTGCGGGCAAGATCTTGTTTGTCGGCTTTGGCAGCATCGGGCAGGGGGTCTTGCCGCTCATCTTGCGTCACGTCGGCATTTCGGCGGATCGCATCAGCATCGTCACCGCGGATGAGGCCGGTCGAACCGAAGCCGGGCAATTCGGCATCAAGTTCGTGAAGGCCACCTTGACACCCGATAATTACCGGCAGGTGCTGCTGCCCTTGCTGGGGGCCGGCGATTTTTTGCTGAATCTGTCGGTGGACGTGTCGAGCATCGCGCTCATCCGGCTGGCGCGGGAGCGCGGGGCGCTGTATCTCGACACCTGCATCGAACCGTGGGCCGGCGGCTACGTCGACGGCAAGCTCGCGGTCGAGGCACGCAGCAATTACCACATGCGCCTGGAGGCGCTGGCGTTGCGGGAGGGGGGCAAGCGGGCTCCGACGGCCGTACTGACCCATGGCGCCAATCCCGGATTGGTGTCGCACCTGGTCAAGCAGGCGCTGCTCAACATCGCCAGGGACCTGAAAATAGAGGCGGGCGAACCGGCGAGCCGGGACCAATGGGCCCAGCTTGCCCAGACCTTGGGCGTCAAGGTCATCCATGTCGCCGAGCGCGACACGCAGATCACCGACGTGCCGAAACAGGTGAACGAGTTCGTCAATACCTGGTCGGTGGACGGCTTCGTCAGCGAGGGTGCGCAGCCGGCCGAGCTCGGCTGGGGCACGCATGAGAAGCATTTCCCACCGGACGGCGGCAGGCACACGGAGGGATCGGGCTGCGCGATCTACTTGAATCGCCCCGGCGCCAGCACCCGCGTGCGAACCTGGACCCCCAAGGCGGGGCATTTTCACGGCTTTTTGATTACGCATTCCGAGGCCATCTCGCTCGCCGATTACTACACCGTCCGCGACGGCGAGCGGGTGCTGTACCGCCCCACCACTCACTATGCCTACCATCCGAGCGACTGCGCCGTCATGTCGGTTCACGAGCTGGCGGGGCGCAACTGGCATATGCAGACGAACAAGCGAATCATGCTCAACGAAATCACCGCGGGCATCGACGAACTCGGCGTATTGCTCGCCGGGCACAAGAAGAATGCATATTGGTACGGCTCGCAGCTGTCGATCGAGGAGGCGCGCAAATTGGCTCCCTACAACAGCGCCACCAGCCTGCAGGTCACCGTGGCGGCGCTCTCCGGGATGATCTGGGCCATGGAGAATCCCGAGCGCGGGATCGTCGAACCGGACGAGATGGACTACAAACGCCCCTTGAAAATCTGCATGCCTTACCTTGGCGCCGTGGTCGGCGCGTACACCGACTGGACGCCTCTTTATCAGCGCGGTGAGCTGTTTGCCGAGGATCTGGATACGACGGATCCCTGGCAGTTCAAGAACATTCGGGTCGTTTGAGCTGGTAGCGGATCTCGACCACCGTATAGGACTGCTTGCCCAAGGGCAGGGCCACCGTGATCTCCTCGCCCAGTCGTTTGCCGAGCAGGCTGCGACCCAGGGGCGAGTCCATGCTGATGTACTCGCTTGCCATGTCGAATTCATCCGGCCCGACCAGCCGGTACCAGCGCGCCGGCGCGCCGGGCTCATCGATCTGTTCGAGCCGTATCCACGCTCCGAAGTGGACGCGCTGCGCATCGCGCCGCCCGTGCGCGGACTCGATGTCGACGATGGTCATGCCCTCCAAGCGCTTGCGCAGATGGCGCACGCGCCGATCGATGTCGTGCAGGCGCTTTTTACCGTAGGTGTATTCGGCATTCTCGGACCGATCGCCTTGTGCTGCCGCCTCGGCCACGGCGGCGGTGACGCGCGGCCTCTCGGTGTGCCACAGCTCGTGCAATTCATCGCGCAGCCGCCTGGCTCCCTCCGGGGTGATGTACTTTGAGGCGGGCGGCGTGGGCGCCCGGTATCTTGACACGGTGCAATAACCCCCGCTGATTTTAAAGTCGTGAACCGGTTCGTGGGCCCGCCCGGCCGATTGAGCGGTTGATCACAGAAATCAAACGCCCAATTTCCCTAAGCTCCCTACCCATGAGCGCTAAATATTACACCCACTTCATCGCCCAATCGGACGGCGCCATCGAGTACAGCGAGTACCGCGGCGTGGTCGAGTTGCTCGGCCAGTGTGGGTCGCTCAGAGGCGATCGCGAGATCGCCCGGATGCTGGCGCTCAGTTTTGATCTCGAGGAGACCGACATCCAAGTGCTGCAGTGGGACCAGCTGCATTGAATCCCCTAGCGGGCTTTACTTCCCTTCATTGAAGTCCGCACCTCCGCCCCGAGCTCATCACTCGGGGCTTTTTTTATGGCGGTGGTAAACTGAACCGGCGTCCCCATGTCGAGGGCGTACCCACACAGGGGCCAACGTAGGGGAGCAAGTGATGCGTAGATCCGCTATCGGTTTGGCTGCAGCCGCCGCATTGTTGTTGTCGGGCTGCGGTTACAACACGCTGCAGACACAGGACGAGCAGGTCAAGTCGGGCTGGTCGGAGGTCATCAACCAGTATCAGCGCCGCGCCGACCTCATCCCCAATCTGGTCAATACCGTCAAGGGGTATGCGGCCCAAGAGCAGCAAGTGCTGTTGGGCGTGACTCAGGCTCGGGCAAAAGTCGGCTCCCTCCAGGTGACACCCGAGCTGGTGAATAATCCGGAGGCGTTCGCCAAGTTTCAGGCGGCGCAGGGCGAGCTGTCCGGCGCGTTGTCGCGCTTGATGGTGGTGGCGGAAAACTATCCGCAGTTGAAGTCCGACCAGAACTTCCGCGATCTGCAGGCTCAACTCGAAGGCACCGAGAACCGCATCACCGTGGCCCGCAATCGCTATATCCAGGCGGTGCAGAACTACAATGTGACGGTGCGTTCCTTCCCGAGCAATTTGACGGCGATGGCCTTCGGCTACAAGCCGAAGCCGAATTTCACGGTCGAGAACGAAGCGGCGATCTCCAAACCGCCGAGCGTGGATTTCTCGGCATCGCCGGCCGCGGCGCCGCCGACCGCAGTGCCGGCGCACTAGTGTTTCGGTTCGCGGCAGGCGTGGTGGCGTGCCTCGCCGCGATGTCGGCGAGCGCCGATGTCGCCGTCCCGCCGCTCACGGCCCGCGTCGTGGACCTCACCGGCACCCTGTCGGGCGGGGCGGTCAATCAGATCGAGACCCGGCTTGCGGAGTTCGAGGCGAAGAAGGGCAGCCAAATCGCCGTGCTGATGGTGCCGACGACGCAGCCCGAAGAAATCGAGCAATACGGCATCCGCGTGGCCGACCAATGGAAACTGGGGCGCAAGGGGGTCGACGACGGCGCGATCCTGCTGATTGCGAAAAACGACCGCCGTGTGCGCATCGAGGTCGGCTACGGATTGGAAGGCGCGCTGCCCGACGCGATCGCCAATCGCATCATCGAGGAGACCATCACGCCGCATTTCAAGCTGGGCGACTATGACGGCGGTGTTGAGGCTGGGGTCGGACAGATGATTTCCGTGGTCAACGGCGAGCCGCTGCCGGCGCCGGATGTAAAGTGGGAACATCGCGGAAGCCTGGGCAATCTGTTGCCGTTTATGCTGGTGGCGGTATTCGTCGCAAGCGGCGTGCTCCGCGCCCTGTTCGGCCGGCTGTTCGGATCGATTGCCACCGGCGGTCTCGCCGGGGGCATCGCCTGGCTCCTCAGCCACGTGCTGTTCGTCGGTATGGGCGCGGGCTTTCTTGCATTCCTGTTCGCGATGCTGCTCGGATCGACTCGCGCCTGGTCGGCGGGCGGCGGCGGGTGGGGCGGGGGCATCGGCGGCGGTCTGGGGGGCTTTGGCGGTGGCGGGTTCGGAGGCGGGGGCGGGTTTAGCGGCGGCGGCGGCGGGTTCGGAGGCGGCGGCGCCTCGGGCAGCTGGTGATGCAGCTCGTGCGCTTGATCAAACATGTGGCGGCGACCCATTGGCGCACCCGGATGCTATTCCCGGCACGCACGCTCGATGCCATCGAGCAGGCAATCGGACGCGCCGAACAGGCACATGCGGGCGAGCTTCGCTTCGTGATCGAGACCGCGCTCACCCCCTCGCACGTGATATGCGGGGTAACGCCGCGCGCCCGCGCGCTCGAGGCATTCGCGCACTTGAAGGTGTGGGACACCGAACTCAACAACGGCGTGCTCATCTATGTGCTGCTCGCGGATCGCACGGTGGAGATCGTCGCGGATCGAGGTTTTGCCGGGCGGGTCGCTCAGAGCGAGTGGGATGCGGTATGCCGGCTGATGGAACAGCATTTCCGTGCCGGGCGATTCGAAGCCGGGTCTATTGCGGGGGTCGATGCCATCGCTGCGTTGCTGGCACGGCACTTTCCGGCGGCGAGTGCGCGGGCGCAAGTTTCGCACGACCAATTGCCTGATCGGCCGACTTTGCTGTAGATAGATGAAATGACCGTGAATTCTCCCGTTCCGTCGCCCAAGCGATTGATCCTGGCCTTCTCCCTCGGCGCGCTCTGCGCCGGCTGCTCGCTGTTTCGGCCCGTGCCTCAGCCGCCGCCGCCGGTCGTCAAGGTCGAGGCGCCGCCCAAACCCGAACCGCCGAAGCCGGTGGCCACCGATCGGTTCGAGCTCGACGCCGACAGCGGCGACGTCGTGGGGCAGGTGCAAAAAACCGCTGTCGGCAAGGAGGACACGCTGCCGGACATCGCGCGCCGCTTCGATGTGGGATACGAGGAAATGGTCCTGGCCAACCCCGGCGTGGATCCCTGGCTGCCGGGGGTCGGGCGCGAGGTCGTGATACCGACGCAATTCGTGCTTCCCGTGGCGCCGCACGAAGGGGTGGTGATCAATGTGGCCGCCATGCGCATTTTTTACTATGCGCCGCACAAGAAGGGCGAGCCGCAAACCGTGTATACGCATCCGCTCGGCATCGGCCGCGTCGGCTGGAAGACTCCCGAGGGCACGACCAAGATCGTCGCACGCGAGAAGGACCCGGTCTGGGTCGTGCCGAAATCGGTGCGTGACGAACACGCCGCGGACGGCGACATCCTCCCCGGCAAGGTGCCGGCGGGACCCGATAATCCCCTGGGCCAATATGCGTTCCGGCTCGGCTGGCCGAGCTACTTGATTCACGGCACCAACAAGCCCTACGGGGTGGGCATGCGCGTGAGCCACGGCTGCATGCGCCTGTATCCGGAAGACATCGCGGAATTCTTCGATCTGATCCCGGTCGGCACCAAGGTGACCGTCGTCAACCAGCCGTATGTGTTCGGGTGGCGCGCCGGCACGCTGTATTTGCAGGCCTATGAAGTGATGGAAGACGATTCGCGCGATTGGGACAAAAACCGCCAGCGCCTGGTCGCGAAGCTCCTGGCTCCCAAGCGCAGACAGCAGATCGAAGGCCACGAAAGCGATATCGACTGGCAGCGGGTCGGGGATCTTGCGCACTCGCCGCGTGCCATACCCGTGCCGGTCACCGGCAGCCATGACGGGCTCGATGTGGTGTTGGCGCAATCCATGCTGGTGCAAAACACGCTGCCGGAGGGGTCCAATTGGGACGGCGCAACGGAATTGCGGATCGACGAAAAAACCTTCAATGAAATGCTGGGCAACCGGGCCGCCCCACCGGCGGCCGAGTCGCAGCCGCAATCCGTCTCGCAATAGCGTGAGCCGCCTCCTGCGCTTGATTGTCTGCGGCCTGATCTCGGCCTGCTTGGCACGGGTCCCCGCCGCCTGGGCCGTGAACGCCGATGAGCGTCTGGCGCCGATTCAACCGGGCCTCGACTACCACTCTTTCGCGAACGTCGAACAGTTTCGCGTCACCCATGTGGATTTGAACCTGAGGGTCGATTTTGCGCACACGGTCCTGTTCGGAGCCGTTGGCCTCGAAGTCAAGCGGATCGACCCGCGGGCCACCGACCTGGTTCTCGACACACGCGATCTCGACATCCGGGGCGTGAGTGAAATGGCGACCGACGTGCTCGGCGCAACTGCGAAGAGCCAGACGACTTGGGTGAGCCGTCCGTACCATTTGGAAAAGGCGGACCCGATATTGGGCAGCCCGCTGGTCATCGAAATGCCGCCCTCGAAGAAGACGAGGCATGTGATAAGAATCGAGTACATGACCTCGCCGACGGCATCGGCGCTGCAATGGCTCACCGAAAAGCAGGACCCGCACAGGAACCATCCGCTCATGTATACGCTGTCCGAGCCCATCGGGACCCGCAGCTGGATTCCGCTGCAGGACACGCCCAGCGCGCGAGTCACCTATAACGCCCGCATTTTCACCCCGGACGATGTGCTCGCTGTCATGAGCGCCAAAAACGACCCGAAGGCAAAGCGCAACGGCGATTATTCCTTCGCCATGCCGGACGCGATTCCCCCCTATCTGATCGCTCTGGCGGTCGGCGATCTACGCTTCAAGGAGACCGGTCCGCGAACCGGCGTGTATGCGGAATATTCCTTGATGGCGGCGGCAACCAAGGAATTCGTCGACGCGGAAAGCATGATCAAGGCGGCCGAAAGCATCGCCGGACCCTACCCCTGGGACCGGTATGACATGGTAGTGCTGCCGCCGAGCTTTCCCGTCGGCGGAATGGGGAATCCGCGGTTATCTTTCATCTCGCCGACGATAATCGCGGGGGACAAATCCCTGCTTGGGGTCGTCGCGCACGAAGTGGCGCATTCCTGGGCGGGAGATCTGGTGACCGGCGCAACCTGGCGCGATGCGTGGCTCAGCGAGGGATTCGCCGGATACCTTCAGAGCCGCATCATGAGTCAATTGTACGGCGATCGGATCGAGATCATGGACCGCGTGCTCGACCTGCAATCCTTGCGCGACGGACTCGCCACGCGCAAACCGGACGAGCAGGTGCTGGCGATCGATCTGCGCGACCGCGATCCGGCCGGCGCATTCAACGAGGTGCTCTATGAGAAGGGGCGGCTTTTCTTCCTGTTTCTCGATGCGAAATTTGGCCGGGAACGCTTCGACGCGTTCATGCGCGATTATTTCGATCACTTCGCCGGGAAGAGCATCACCACCGAGCAGTTTCTCGGGTACTTGAAGACCAATCTGCTCGATCGCTATCCCAACATCGTCACCGCCGATGAGGTCATGCAGTGGGTGCATGCGCCCGGAATTCCAGCGGATGCCGTGCTGCCGGCGACCAACGCCTTTGAGGCGGTGGACGAGGCGCGCGACCGCTGGCTCGACGGCAGGCTGCCCGCCAAGAAGCTCGACACCCGCGATTGGCTGACCCCGCAGTGGCGCTATTTCCTCGACCATATGCCGGCAACGCTGCGCAAGGAGCAACTCGCCGACCTCGATCAAACCTTTGCCCTGACCCGCAGCAGCAACGCCGTGGTGACCCGCAGCTGGCTCATGCTGGTGATCCGCAACGGCTATCGCCCGGCCACTGCGCGGCTCGAGGAGTACCTGATGGTGATCGGCCGACGCAAGCTCATCGTGCCGCTGTATGAGGAATTGATGAAAACTCCGGCCGGTGCGACGCTGGCAAAACGGGTATTCGCGCTGGCGCGACCCGGTTATCACCCGCAGACCGCCGCAGCCCTCGATCCGATCGTCAATCCGGCGCACGAGGGACAAGATGACGAGTGAGTGGATGAAGGTGATGCTCGAGGAGATCGAGCGCAAAAAAAACGAAGCCGAGCAGGCGCAAATCGAGTTGAAGCGCCGCCGCGATGAGAAGACCACGGGGCCTGTGCCGAAGCCGATCGGCGGCGCCTGCGACGGCCCGCGCCGCGGATGATCCCGCTCAAGGACGACACGCCATCCAGCGGGCGCCCGTATGTGACGATTGCGCTGATCGTGGCGTGCTGCGGGTTGTTCCTGTGGCAGCGATCGTTGGATCCCGGACAGGGCCGCCAGGTCGTCGATGCGCTCGGCGCCATTCCCGCGGTGTTGATGACCGATGCACGACTGCCGCAAGAGTTGCAGTGGATACCGCGATACGGGACCGTGTTGACCTCGATGTTCCTGCACGGCGGCTGGATGCATCTGCTTGGAAACATGCTGTTTCTGTGGATCTACGGCGACAATGTCGAAGATGCTTTGGGGCATCTGCGTTTTCTGCTCTTCTATTTGATCTGCGGCATCGCGGCCGTATTCGCGCAGGCGCTCGGGAACCCCGGCTCGCCCTATCCGATCATCGGCGCAAGCGGGGCGATCTCCGGCGTGCTGGGGGCGTATCTGCTGCTTTATCCGCGCGCGAAAGTGCTCACCCTGGTGCTGCTGCCGTTCTTCGTCACCACCCTGCGCATACCGGCCATGCTGCTGCTGCTGTTGTGGTTCACGGCGCAACTGGTCGGTGATTTTGCGGTATCAGGCGCCGGCGCGGGCGTCGCATTCGGCGCGCACATCGGCGGGTTCCTGGCCGGCATGTTGCTCGCGCCCGTGCTCAAGCGAAGCGACCACAAGCTGTTCGCCTCATGAGAGGCAGGCGCGACGGCGGGCCGGATGTGCTAAAGTCGGCTCGAGGGGCGCTCCTCGAGGGAAGCATGTGGTGACGCCGAGCAGCTTAGGGCTCAAAGTACAAGAAGAACGACGCCCTGATCAGTCCATTGCGCGCTTGGGTACGGCGCGCACGGCGTTCGTCGGGCGCACGCTGCGCGGCCCGGTGAATAAGCCCGTCCTCCTCAAGAATTTTGCGGAATTCCAGCAAGCGTTCGGCGGCCTGTGGCAGCCGAGCACGCTCGGCTACGCGGTGGAGCAATTCTTCGACAACGGCGGGCGCGAAGCGCTCATCGTGCGCGTGGTCAACGGGGCGCGCTGCTCGACCCTCACCTTGAAAGCGGGCGGCTCCAAAATCATGCTGCGCGCCGTGCATCCGGGAACGCGCGAATTCTCTGCGCGCCAGCGTCGATTACGACGGCATCCCGGCCGACGATGCGCTGCGCTTCAATCTCACGGTGCAGCGCGTGCGCATCCAAGGCGGGAGCCACGTCGAGGATCAGGAAATATTTCCGCAGTTGTCGATTGCGCCGGCCTCGGACCGGTATGTCGAGACCGTTCTTGCCCGTTCGGAGCTGCTTCGATTCGTCGGCGAGACGCCGGCGGAGCGGCCGGATCGCACCTTGGATGCGGCGGGCGGATCCGCGGCGGCCTACGTGAACTCGAATACGGACGGCGACGACGGGGCGCCGCTCAGCGACTACGATTTGATCGGCTCCGAGATCGATCAGACCGGCTTGTTTGCGCTGCGCGACGCGGACTACTTCAACTTCCTGTGCATTCCGCCGCTGTCGCGGGAAGAAGACGTGGGGCCGAGCGCCTTGTTGGTGGCGGCGCGATATTGCAAGGAGCGCCGCGCATTGTTGATCGTCGATCCACCCGCGGCGTGGCACACCGCGGATGAGGCCCTGCGCGCGATGCGTGATTGGGAGTTTTGGACCGAAGACGCTCTGATGTACTTCCCGCGGATCTTGGCGCACGACAAGTTGCGCGGTCACTTCGAGTCGTTTGCCCCCTGCGGGGCCGTCGCCGGCATGCTGGCGCGCGCGGATGAGTCGGCCCCCGTATGGGGATCGGCGAAGCTCGAGGACGCGGTACTGCGGCCCGGATACCGGCCGACTTGCCTGGTCGCCGAGGACTGCCGCGCGCGGCTCGCGATGCGCGGCGTGAACACGCTCCAAGCCGGCCGATCGGTCGGGCGCATCGGCGCCAAGCCGCGCACCCTGGCGCGAGGCGCCGCGGGCGCCGCGGACTGGCAAAACCTTTCGGCGCGGCGCCTGGCGCTGTTCATCGTGAACAGCATCGAGCGCGGGACCCGCTGGGTGAGCGGTGCCGATCCGCAGATGGACCTTGCCGAAGCGGTTTCGACTCAAACGCGGATTTTCTTCGAGCAAATCTACGAGGCGGGAGCGTTTGCCGGGCGGCGCATCGAGGAAGCATTTTTCGTGATCTGCGATCGGCGGTTCAACTCGCCGGGCGGCGCCCGCACCGGCGAGTTTCGATTCGTGATCGGCTTCGCCGCCGCGCGGGGCACGGATTTCCACACTTATCGCATATGCCACTCGGCATCGGGCAGCAGCGTGCAGTCCGTGAGCCTCAATCGCGGAAATTTGCCCGAATTCTGCCCCGAGGAGCTCAAGTGGGTGGAGAATCTGGCAAGCCAGCTCGAGCAGCTCTAGCCGGAATAATTCGTGAATTCCGATCCTGTCTCCTTGACGGTAATCTTTTCTCACGGCAAGGAAAGCGGCCCTTGGGGCAGCAAGATCACCGCCATGGCGGCCGTGGTGCGTAACCTCGGTCACGCGGCGGATTCGGTGGATTATCGCGGGGTGGACGATCCCCGTGCTCGAGTCGAGATGCTTGCCGCCGCCGCCTCGCGAGTGTCCGGGCCGGTGGTGTTGGTGGGCTCCAGCATGGGCGGCCACGTGTCGGCGGCCGCGGCGGCCCGGGTGCGGCCGCTTGGCTTGTTTCTGCTCGCGCCCGCCTTCTATGTGCCGGGATTCGAAGCCCATACCCCGCAAGACGTCGCCTGCCCGACCGCGATCGTGCATGGCTGGCTCGATTCCGTGGTGCCGGTCGATAACAGCATGCGCTGGGCGCGCGAACACAAGGCGGCGCTGCACGTGCTCGATTCGGACCACCGCCTGGAGGATCAGATCACGGCGATATGCGCGCTGCTGCGGACCTTTCTGGCCGAACTCCAGCCGGAACTGTAAACGAATAACGGGAAATCGCGCGTACGTCCACGGGAACAACTTTCGTTGGTGAATGGTTCCGGCTAGGGCGCGGCGGGCCGTTCCGCAGGCGCGGCGATCTCGGGCGGCGGCGGACTCAGGGGCGGTGCTTCGAGATGTGCCTGCGCCATTTCGCGCAGGGATTCGCCGAGTTGCTCGCCGGTGCGTTTACCCATGGCGCCGAAACCGGCCTCCATCGATGCGTTGTACGCGATGACGAAGCGTTTGCCGGCGGGAGAATCCAGAAACGCCAATATGTGGGTAAGATCCGAGTCGCTCAAGTTCCGGTACCCATAGGCCAGAAGTTTGCGCATCGGCGCGCGCATGTTTTCCTCCAATCCCGCGCGGCTCGACTCGGCGGTCTTGCGCGCCCGCTCGGCGACGCCCGCCGGGTCCTGGCCGGAGCCGATGGCCGTGCCGATGGCCACGGCCTCGCCCATGGTGAGATAAACCTGCACCTGCGATTCGGTGGAACGGGTGGCGCGCTCCAATTTCTCGATGATGAGGTCGCGCTTCGGCGTCGACGGGACCGCGAGTTTTCCGCTCATGACCTGGTCGCTCTGCTCTTCGGCGACCGCCGCCTCGGCGACGTCCGCGGCGACCATGCGTCTGCCCACATCGCTCGTCAGGAATGCCTCCGTCTTGACCACCGTCGCCGGATCGAGATTGTCCGCCAGCGCCCGCAGCGCAGGCGCCTCGAACACGTCGATGCGAAAACCGCGCTTGGCGGCCGCCGTCACCGCCGTGAGCTGCTGCTCGGAAAGTTGCGCCGCCACATCGCGGGCGAACAGCTGGCGCATGTGCTCCGGCATCGCGCCCAGGGAGGCGCGCACCTGTTCGCGTATTTGGGCCGCCTGGTAGATCTCGGCTGCCGTGTCGATATCGACGGTTGACTCCGCCGCGTAAACGCAACTCGCCAACAGCAACAGCACCGCGAAACGACCCATGCACGAACTCCAAGTGACCGCCAGCCCGCGACAATTGTACACTTAACGCTTCCGCAGGCAGGTTGCCACGAGGTTGCAAATGGGCGTGTTCAAATTTTCGGCTCTGTCGCTGGCGGCATCGCTTCTTCAAGGATGTTCCTCCGGGCAACCGCCGGCCGCACCGCCATCCGGCGCCCCGCCGGAAAAAACGGTGTTCGATCCCATGACCCAACAAATCGACCGTGCCCGCGACGTGCAGAAAACCGTCGACCAGAGTGCGGACAAAACACGCGCGGCGGTGGATTCGCAAGAACGCGGCGACGCATCGCCCTAGGGCGCGCGCGCGGCCATGAGCCCGTTTGACGGCTTGACCGGCGCCTGGCGTTGGAGCGTGCGCAAGATACTGAGCTCGTGGGTCAAGACCACCATCAAGCCGGAGGCGGCCGCGGCGGTCATTGCCGCGTGCCCGCGGCGCGTGTGCTATGTGCTCGAGCGTGAGAGCCATACCGACCTCGCGGTGCTCGACAATGCCTGCGTTCAATTGAATCTGCCGCGCCCCGAACGGCGTGTGGCGGCGGGCGATCGGGGCGCGCAGGGAGCGTATATCGAACTTCTGCGCCGCACTTCGCGCTTTGGCGGACGCCGCCGCTCCGGAGCCCCGCGCCACCTGGCGGCGCTCGTCGAAGCGGTGGCCGCGAATCCGGGATTCGACGTCGATCTGGTCCCGGTCTCGATCTTCTGGGGCCGCGCCCCGCTCAAGGAGGTCAGCCTGTGGCGGCTGCTGTTCACGGAGGATTGGGTCCTGGCGGGGCGCTTTCGCAAGTTGCTCAACGTGATATTCAACGGACGCAATACCGTCGTGCAATTCGGCGAGCCGATCCCATTGCGCGAGGCGCTCGACGGCCTGCCCCCGCAGCGCGGCGCGAGGCGCCTTCTGCGCCTGCTGCACGCGGAGCTGCGCGCCCAGCGCGCCTCGACCATCGGGCCGGATCTGTCGCACCGCCGGACCATGGTCATGCATGTCTTGAAGACTCAAGCCGTGCGCCGTGCCGTGCGGCGCGAGATGCGCAGTCGTGGGCGGCAGGGGCGCCGCGCCGCGCTGAAGGCGGCGCGCCGGTTTGCGCTGGAAATCGCCGCGAACTATTCTCAGCCCTTCATCACCTTCATGGCGTTGGTGTTGGGCCGATTGTGGAATCGGCTGTACGACGGCGTCGAGTTCGAGCACGTCGAGAAATTGCAGGAGATCGGCGACGGCGCCGAAATAATCTACGTGCCCTGCCACCGCAGCCACATGGATTACCTGCTGCTGTCCTACGTGATTTACCGCAAGGGCTTCGCGGTTCCGCACATCGCCGCCGGCGTGAACCTCAACCTGCCCGTGATCGGTCATTTTTTGCGCAAGGGAGGGGCGTTCTTTCTGCGGCGCAGCTTCAAGGGGGATCCGCTCTATGCCGCCGTGTTCGCCCAATATGTCGGTTTCATGATGGCGCGCGGCCATCCCCTCGAATACTTCGTCGAGGGCGGCCGCAGCCGCACCGGCCGCCTGCTGCCGCCGCGCACCGGCATGTTGTCGATGACCGTGCGCAGCTACCTGAGCGACCCGACACGCCGGGTGGTGTTCATGCCGGTGTACTTCGGCTACGAGCGCATCGTCGAGGGCAGGACCTACATCGGCGAGCTGTCCGGCCACGCCAAGCAAAAGGAAAGCATAACCGGCCTGATCAAGTCGCTGTCGGTCCTGCGCAGAAGGTTCGGCAAGGTTCACGTCAATTTGGGCGAGCCCATCGCCCTCGAGGAGCTGCTGCGAAGTCACAATCCGCTTTGGCGCGCCGCGCCGGACGTGCGCTGCGAACACGAACAGTCTGAGCCGGCCTGGATCGGCGAGGCGATCGCCGATCTTGCCGCGCGCATCGCCGCGGGGATCAACGCCGCGGCCGCCGTGACTCCCGTCAATCTGGTCGCCATGGCGATGCTCGCCACGCCGCGCCAAGCAATGCTGGAAGCGGATCTCGAGCGCCAGCTCGGGCTGTACCAGCGCCTGTTGCACGATGCGCCGTACGCACCGCTGGTCACCGTGACGCCGCAAAGCGGTGCGGAAATGATCCGGTACGCCGAATCGATGGGCATGATCGAGCGGCAGCCGCACCCGCTCGGGGACATCATGCGCATGAGCGCCGACAGCGCCGTGCTCGCCACCTACTATCGAAACAACATCCTGCATTTGTTCGCCATGCCGTCGCTCCTGGCGTGCTGCTTCATCGGCAATACGCGCATGAGCTCGGTGGATATTCAGCGACTCGTGTGGCGGGTCTATCCGTTCATCCGGGCCGAGTTGGCCCTGCGATGGCCGGAAGCGGACATCGGTGCCGCGACCGACTCGCTCCTTGAGGCGTTCGTCCGCTCGAAGCTGCTCCAGGTCAACGAGGATCGAAGCGAATGGCAGCGCCCGGCGCCCACCTCGCTCGAGGCCATCCAGCTGTCCTTGCTTGCCCAGGCGACCATTCAAACGGTCGAGCGCTATTACCTGGTCATCGCGCTGTTGCTCAAGGCGGGCTCGGGAAACATCGGCCAACAGGCGCTCGAGCAGCGCTGCCATTTGATGGCGCAGCGCATGTCCCTGCTCTACGGTTTGAACTCCCCGGAGTTCTTCGATCGGAGCCTGTTCCGCAATTTCATCGAACTGCTGTGCCGCCGCGAGGTGATAACGGCGTCCGCCGGCGGCACGCTCACCTTCGGCGAGCCGCTGCTGGGCGTCGCCGCCGACGCCCAGCTGGTCCTTTCGGAGCAGATAAGGCACGACATCCTGCAGGTGACGCTGGGGCAGTGAGGGTGCAACCCGGACGCGCTCCGGATCAGTCCCAGGCGCGTCCGCCCCGCTGAAGCTTGGTGCTGGCGCGGCGCTTCTTCGATTCGATGCGCCGTTCCTGGGATGCGCGGGTCGGTCGTGTCTTCTTGCGCACCTTGGGCTCGACCAGCGCCGCCCGGATCAATTCGGCGAGGCGCTCGAGCGCTTCGCGGCGATTTTGCTCCTGGCTGCGCGCGCTCCGGGCGCTGATGAGGATACTGCCGTCATCGTTCAGTTTCTGCCCCGCGAGGCGTCGCAACCGATTTCTCACCGGCGCCGGCAGGCTGATGTTGAGGGGCAGCAGGAATCGCAGCTGCACCGCGCTCGCCACCTTGTTGACATTCTGGCCGCCGGGGCCCGAGGAGCGGATGAACTTCCATTCGAATTCTTCGTCCGGTATGGCGGTTTGCGGTGAAATGACCAACGGCATGGGAAAGGTCGTCAGTCGCGCTCCAGGCGGGCGCCGACCATGCGGATTTCGCGCTGCGCCACCGGTATGGTGATCTTGTGCTCTTGGAACAGCGCCCAGATCGTCCGATTGACGTCGGAGCGCACGTTGTTCACGCCCTCCTGGGGATCGGCAATCCAAAAGCGCAGCTCCAACTCGATGCCGTGGTCGCCGAACTGCATCAATCGCGACACCGGCGGCGGATCCTTGAGCACCCGTCGCTGCCGTTCGCACGCGTGGATCAGGATCTCGAGCGCGAATTCCGGATCGTCGCCATAGCTGATGGTGACGGGGAGTTTGAGGCGAATCCGCGGATCCGTGTAGCTCCAGTTGATCACCGCGTTGGAGATGAGCTGTTGATTCGGCACCAGCATTTCGATGCCGTCGCGGTCGCGAACCACCACGTAGCGGCCCCGCAATTCCTGCACCCACCCGAAATTCTCGGTGCTGGTGCCGCTTTGCCCCGACAGGCTGATCACATCGCCGGGCTTGATGGAGCGATCCATCAGCAGTACGAAGCCGCTGACGAAATTGGCGGCGATCGACTGCAAGCCGAAGCCCAATCCCAAGCCGATGGCGCCCGTCAGCACCGTCAAGGCGGTCAGATCGACGCCCGCGGCATTCAAGCCCATGAGAATGCTGAGGCCGATCAAGAAGGCATTGGCGAATTTGGCAAGCCCGATGCGCGTCGAGGGTTCGAGATTGTCGAGTCTTTTCAGACGACGATCGATCCAGCGGCTGATCCACGCCGCCGCCAGCACGAAAAGCGTCAGTGTGAACAGCAATTTCAACACCGACCACACCGTGACGCGGCTCTTGCCCGCCGCGATGCCGATGCTGTCCAGGCCGGCGATGATCGGATTGAGCCAGCCGAGATATTTCGCCGCAATCACCAGCCAGATGATCAGCGCAAGGCGATTTTCGAGATGCAGCATCCACGACTGATTGCCGAGACTCGCGGCGAAAAGCAGCACGCCGACGCGCACCACGATGTAGGCGCCGATCAAGCGCATGGCCGAGTCCAAAATCGCGACATCGTAGTGCGCCGCGCCGAACGCTGCGCGAGCCAGGATCACCAGCCCGAGGGCCACGGCCACGGGGCCGACCACGATCAGGCCCTGCGAGGCAAAGTAGTGGCGCGTGAGCGCGGCCGGCACCTCGGCGCCGAGCCGATGCCGGTGATTGCGCAGTACCGCGCCGACGATCACGCCGAGCCCTAGGCAAACGAGGACGGCGAAAACCTCCGTCAACACATAGCGCGTGAACAGAATGTCGAAGAACCGGTCCACGTACAGCCAATATTCCGTCATGCGTTGAGATCCGGAATCAGCTGGCTTTCGAGTCTTGCGATTTGGTCCTTGAGCAGCAACTTGCGCTTCTTGAGCCGCTTCATCTGCAGCTCATCGACCTTGAAATCCATGGACAGCCGGGAGATCACGTCGTCGAGATCCCGGTGCTCGATGCGCATCTGGCGCAAGCGCTCGATGTTCTTGAACAGATCCCTGTTGACGTTGCTCTCTTCGTCGGTCACTTTGGCGGCTACTTGTGCTTCATGCGTGGCTGCGCCACACCGGGACGACGCAATCCGGTAGCTTAGCCAACCGGCCCAGTGGATTCCAAGTGAGCCGTGGATCGTGAAAATCCGAGCCGACCGATCCCAGGAGTCCGAACTTCACGGCGAGCATCGCGCAGGCTTCGGCGTGTTGAGCGCCGTTGCCGCCCGTCACCACTTCGAGCGCAGCGCCGCCGGCCGCGACGAAGTCGGCCAGAAGTTGCCGCCGCCCGCCCGCCGACAGGGCGTAGCGTGCCGGGTGCGCCAGGGTAGCGATGCCGCCGGCCTCGCGAATCCACCCGACAACCTCCGCCAGCGCGGGCCATTGGGTGGGGATGTGCGCTCGAGCGCCTGCGCCCAGGTACTTGCGGAACGCGTGGTCGGTGCGCCCGACGTGGCCTCCTGCAACCAGCGCGGCCGCGAGGTGCGAGCGGGTCGGCAATCCGGGGTGGGCCTCGACCGCCGCGAGCAGCTCTGCGCCCGGCAGTCCCAGGCCGCTCAGCGCGGCGCAGATCTTGCGCATTCGGACGCGCCGCCGCTCGGCTTGCGCGCACAGCGCGCTTTGCAGCCGCACCGAGGCGGGATCTATCCAAAGCCCCAGCACGTGGATGGCCTGGGAGCGCCACGAGGCGGAGATTTCGACGCCCGGAACGATCCGCACGCCGGCGCGTCCGCCGGCCGATTGCGCCTCATCGAGTCCCGCGACCGTATCGTGATCGGTGAGCGCCAACATGTCGACGCCGGCCGCGGCGGCGCGCCGCACCAGCTCGGCGGGAGTCAGCGAGCCATCGGAGCAATTCGAATGCGCATGCAGATCAACCGTGGCGTTATGAGTCACGACGGACTCCCCGCGAGCCCGATCGCCTGCACGCGCCGGCCCGCCAGTACGATGAAGCCCTGGGCTCTTTCGAAGCCGTCATTCGTATAGTCGAAGGTATAGGTGCGCAACAGCTGTCGTTTCCCGTTCGAGTCGCGAGCGAGTCGAAATCCGGCAAACGCCACGGTCCCGTCCAGGAACTGCACCACCGCCCGCGAACAGGCGTCCTTGGCGATGCGGTTCGCGATCTGGCGCGCATTTAATGAACTTTCCCATACTTTATAGGCTACCCCCAAAATGCCGGCCCCGAAAACCAGGAACAAAAGATCGCCGCTCATGCCCCGGAACCCGCCCTGGAAATCCGTCGAATATGCCCCATACCGGTAGCATAGCAATCTCACGTTCGAGGGCCCCATGGCAAATGACCTACAATCGTTCCTGACGGTGCGCGTCGATCCGGCCGACATGGTGCAGTACGTGCACAATTTAATGTCGATCCCGAGCGGCGCAGCATCGGAAGCCTCGGTTGCGCTCGCCCAGCGGCAATGGGGAGGCGATACCCCGCTCGCTCGCGCCGCGCACATGCGTTGGAGTGCGCTCAACCGCGCCTTTGGCGATGCGCGGGTCGGCAGCTGGACGCAACCGCGGAAATCCGACCAAATTCACGTGCCGGCGGCGCTCATCGCCGCAGCCGGCGTGGCCAAGCTCACGGTGGCCGAGGATCAAGTGGTGTTCGATATTCCGACCCTGTTGGATGCCACCTTGCAATTGGCCCAACCGGCGGGTCACGCGTAGCCGGCGGTCCGCCTCGCGGGCGGTCATGTCGGGCGCGGCAGCACGCTCTCGTGACTAAAGGCGATGAAATCGCTGTTGAGCAGGCTTTCCCGGCAGTTGTAGCGCAGCCGATGACCGTCCAACAGCGTCACCTGACCGCCGGCGGCCTCGAGCACCGCCTGGCCCGCGGCGGTATCCCATTCCGAAGTGGGTCCAAAGCGCGGGTATAACTCGGCGTTGCCTTCCGCGAGCAGGCAGAATTTGAGCGAGCTGCCGACTCCGGTCATGGCATGAGGCCCAAGCGTCGACAAATAGGTCGCGGTTTGGGGGCTCATATGCGAGCGGCTGCCGACCACGCGGATCGGTGCTGCGGGCGGAGCCACGTGAATTTTCGTCCGCTCGGCGCCCCGCTGCCGAAATGCGCCGTTGCCGGCCGCACCCCAGTACAGAAGCCCTTGGGCCGGCGCGGCCACCACTCCCAGCACCGGCTCGTGCTCGACCACGAGCGCAATATTGATCGTGAACTCGCCATTGCGCTTGACGAATTCGCGGGTCCCATCGAGGGGATCGACGACCCAGAGTTCTCGCCATGTCCGGCGTTCGGCCCATTGGGCTTGCGTCGCCTCTTCGGACAGGATGGGTATGTCCGGCCACAGCCGCCGCAAGCCCCCGTTGATGACTCGCTGCGACTCCAGATCCGCCAAAGTCAGCGGCGAGTCATCGGCCTTGTGCTGCACCGCGAAGCGGCCGTCGTAAACCGCCATGATCGCGGCCCCCGCGTCCGCAACGATGGGCAGCAGGGCTTGAGCCATATCGGGAAGATTTCGCATCCGTTGATATGATACGCAGATGTTCGGCGGCAAGGCACTCGATTGGTCGGTCATCGATACCGTCATGCTGGACATGGACGGGACGTTGCTCGATCAGCGTTTCGACAATTGGTTCTGGCGGGAACTGATTCCGGATCGGTACGCCAAGGCGCGCGGCATCACCCAGCCGGAGGCGGCGGCGCTGCTGGCGCCAAAATTTCGGGCCGCCGTCGGCACGATGCGCTGGTATTGCATCGAGTATTGGAGCGAAGAGCTGGGGCTTGATATCGCCGGCATCAAGCGCGCCGCCCTCGATCAGGTGGGTTTCCTGCCGGGAGCGCAGGAATTCTTGTCCAAACTCGAGTTGCTGGGCAAGCGCCGGGTGCTCCTCACCAACGCACATCCGGTGACCTTGGCGATCAAGAACGAACAGGTTCGGCTCAGCGACTATTTCGACGCATGCTATTCGACCCACTCATTTCATGCCCCGAAGGAGGACGCGGCGTTTTGGCCGAGATTCAACGCGCGCGAGCGGTTCGATCCGCAGCGCACGCTATTCGTGGATGACAGCATTCCGGTTCTCGATGCCGCGCATCGCTTTGGCATCGCCTGGCTGCGCGCCGTTCGGCTCCCGGATTCGGCAGCGCCGGCGCAAGAAACCGGCCATTACGCGGCAGTCGACGGAGTGGCCGACCTCATGTGACCGCCGGCGCCCCGCCGGCGGGTCCGCCGCCGCCGCGGGTGCGCCGGCGCCGGCGTCGGGTCGGGCCCTCTGATGCGGGAGCATCGCCGCCCTCGGCGGCTCCCCTCGGCGGCTGCGAACCTCCGGTGTGCGGAGCTGAACCGGCGTGCGGTGCCCGTGGGCCGGGCGGAGGGCGCCGCGGTCCGCCTCCTTGACGGCCTCCCGGCCGATAGGGTCCGGACCTGGCGCCCGGGCCTCCGCGGCCGCCGCCGCGTGACTGGCCCTGGCGCGGCGCGCGTTCGCGCCACGGCGCGGGGGGCGGTGCGGTGACCGCCGCCAAATCGGCAGGGTCGATCGCAGCGCGCGGAATCTGATGACCGATATAGCGCTCGATGTCGGGCAGCGCGATCGCGTACTCCTCGCAGCCGAAGCTGATGGCGTCGCCCTCGGCGCCGGCGCGCGCGGTGCGTCCGATGCGATGCACGTAGTCCTCGGCATCGTTCGGCAGATCGAAATTAAACACATGACTCACGTCGGGAATGTGCAGGCCGCGCGATGCCACGTCGGTGGCAATCAAGACCGCGACATCGCCGTTGTGGAAGTCGCGCATCATCTTCAGGCGCTTGGTCTGCGGCACGTCGCCTGAAATCGCCTGCGCGACGAATCCATTCGCGGTCAAGGTGCGCTCCAGCACCTCGGCAACTCGCCGGGTGTTCACGAACACCATGGTTCGGCGCGCATCGATGCGTCGCAACAGGCCCATGAGCAGGGGAATTTTTTCCTCCGTGGAGGGGAAGTACAGCACCTGCCTGACGCGATCGACGGTCATCTTGTCGGGCTCGATGCGAATCAATTCCGGGTTGTTCATGTGCTCGTAGGCGAGTTCGAGCACGCGATGAGACAAGGTGGCCGAAAACATCATATTGAGGCGGTGGGTGGGATGCGGCAGACGGCGCAGGATGAAGCGAATGTCCTTGATGAACCCCAGATCGAACATGCGATCCGCTTCATCCATGACCGCCACTTGAATATGCTTGAGGTCGAACACATGTTGCTTGAAATAGTCGATGACGCGCCCCGGCGTTCCGATGAGCACGTCGACGCCTTCCTCCAGGATGCGCCGCTGCTTGTCGTAATCCACTCCGCCGAACACGATGGCGAGCTTGAGGCCGGTATATTTGCCGAGGCCTTCGGCATCCGAGTGAATCTGCACGGCGAGTTCGCGCGTCGGTGCGATGACGATCGCTCGCGGCGCGTTCTGCGGCCGATTGGCGGAACCGGGGTCGGTCAGCAGGCGGTTAAAGAGGGCGATGAGGAACGCCGCCGTCTTGCCGGTGCCGGTTTGCGCCTGACCCGCGACGTCCCGGCCGGCCAGCGCCAAGGGCAGGGTTTGCGCCTGGATCGGCGTGCATCGGGAGTAACCGAGTTCGGCGATGCCTCGCTTCACGGGCTCGGGGATGTTGAGGGAATCGAACGTGAGCTGACTGAGATGGGCGTCTGACATTTTCGCTTTGTGAACTGCAGAGACTTGCAAAATGACGGGGACCGGTTAACAATACGGCAAATCCGGAGCTGGTCTATCCGCTCCCGTCAACCGTATCATCGGTACCCTTGTAAGGTAATCTAGACCGCTAAAGTCGCTGTATTGTGCCCGAACGGCCGCGCATCGTCACTTCGCGTGAGCTTTGGGCCCTGCTCTTCCACAAATAACCCCGCCCCAACATCAATTCAAATCTCCAAAAGGAGGTATTTCCGCAGTGAGTAACCCAAGTATCGTTCACACCAGCGATGCCACGTTCGACAAGGACGTGCTGAAGTCCGAGAAACCCGTACTGCTCGATTTTTGGGCGGAATGGTGCGGACCGTGCAAGATGATCGCCCCCATCCTCGATGAAATTGCCGACCAATACAAAGACAAGATCAGGATCGCCAAACTCAACATCGACGACAATCCGGCGACGCCGCCAAAGTTCAATATTCGGGGTATTCCGACGCTGATCCTCTTCAAAAACGGCACCGTGGAGGCCCAGAAGGTCGGGGCGGTCACCAAGTCGCAGCTCGCCGCGTTTCTGGACAGCAACCTGTGAGAGGCTATCTAGGCAATCAGTCCCGCGGCGGACAAGGCGGACAGCAGGGCGGCGGCGGCCAGGGCGGCGGACGCTCGAACAGATCCAACCGCCAGCGCAACGACAATCGCAACGGCAATACCAACGGCGGCCGGCCCGCGCAGGAGGATTACGGCGATTTGCCCGAGGGCGGCGATGACCTAGAGATCATTGCGCCGACGGACTTGGCGCGCAGCCGCAGCTCGATGAACCTGACGGAGCTGAAAAAGCGCCCGATCAGCGATCTTGTCAAGCTGGCCGAGAGCATGGGCCTCGAGAACATGGGCCGCTCCCGCAAGCAGGACATCATATTCGGCGTTCTCAAGGCGCACGCCCGCAAGGGTGAGGATATCTACGGCGACGGAGTGTTGGAGATCCTGCAGGACGGATTCGGCTTTTTGCGCTCGTCCGACTCGAGCTACCTCGCGGGACCGGACGACATCTACGTCTCTCCGAGCCAGATCCGGCGCTTCAATCTGCGCACCGGAGACTCGATTTCCGGCTTGATCCGTCCGCCGAAGGACGGCGAGCGCTATTTCGCGCTGCTCAAGGTTGGGGAGATCAATTACGACTCACCGGAGAGTTCGCGCGGCAAGGTGTTGTTCGAGAATCTCACGCCGCTGCACCCCACCGAGCGATTGAAGCTCGAGCGGGGCAACGGTTCGACCGAGGATCTGACCGCGCGTGCCATCGACTTGGTCGCGCCGATCGGCAAGGGTCAGCGCGGCCTCATCGTCTCGCCGCCGAAGGCCGGCAAGACCATGTTGCTGCAGAACATCGCCACGGCCATCACCGCCAATCATCCGGAAGTGTATCTGATCGTGCTGCTGATCGACGAGCGGCCCGAAGAAGTGACGGAAATGGCGCGCACCGTGAAGGGCGAAGTGGTGTCCTCCACCTTCGATGAGCCCGCCAGCCGTCACGTGCAGGTGGCCGAAATGGTCATCGAAAAGGCCAAGCGCCTGGTCGAGCACAAGAAGGATGTGGTCATATTGCTCGATTCGATCACGCGCCTCGCGCGCGCCTACAACACCGTGGTCCCGAGCTCGGGCAAGGTGCTGACCGGCGGCGTGGATGCGAATGCGCTGCAGCGTCCAAAGCGATTTTTCGGCGCGGCGCGCAACATCGAAGAGGGCGGCAGCTTGACCATTCTGGCCACCGCACTGGTCGACACCGGTTCGAAGATGGATGATGTCATCTTCGAGGAATTCAAAGGCACCGGCAATTCGGAAATCCATCTGGACCGCCGCATCGCCGAGAAGCGGACGTTCCCGTCGATCAACATCAACCGCTCGGGCACGCGCAAGGAAGAGCTGATCACCGATCCTGCGGAGCTTTCAAAAATGTGGATTTTGCGCAAGCTTCTGCATCCGATGGATGAACTGGCCGCGATCGAGTTCCTGCTCGACAAGATGAAGGACACCAAGACGAATGCGGACTTCTTCGACGCGATGAAACGCTAGAGGGACGGGGCCGGATCATGCAATGGTGGGCGTGGATCGTGGCCGGCGCCCTGCTGTTGGGATCGGAGTTGACGTTCGTCAACGCGCAATTCTATTTCGTGTTCGTCGGCTCGGCCGCGCTTGTCGTCGGCTGCCTGGATCTTGCAACGGGCGGGATCGCCGCCTGGCTGCAATGGACGATATTCGCCGTCCTCGCCTCGATATCGATGATCGGTTTTCGGAGGAGGATCTACCAGCGCATGCGCGGGCATTTGCCCGGCCTGAACGCCGGTCCGAAGGGAGAAACGGTGATCCTGCCGGCGGCGTTGGCGCCCGGCGAATCCTGCCGGCTCGAGTACCGGGGCAGTACGTGGAGCGTGGTCAATGCCGGGCATTCCGCCATCACGGCCGGGGCGCGTGCGCGCATCGAACGCATCGACGGCCTCACGCTCGTCATTCGGGGCGACGGATAGGCTTGGAGGCAGGACTCGAGTTTTACTAGGAGAGGTCCCTTGGAGATTCCCTTGAGCTATGGAGCCATCGCGATCGCGGTGGTGGTCATCATCGTGGTGGCGAAGACCGCGACCGTGGTGCCGCAGCAAAGCGCCTTCGTGGTCGAGTATCTGGGCAAGTACAGCCGGACCTTGTTTGCCGGATTTCATATCCTGATTCCCTTCATGGAAAAAGTGGCGTACCGCCACAACCTCAAGGAAATCGCGATCGATATCGCCGAACAAATCTGCATTACGCGGGACAACGTTCAGGTGGGGGTCGATGCCGTGCTGTACATGCAGGTCCTCGATCCGCACCTCGCCTCCTACGGCATCACCAATTACGGCTTCGCGATCTCGCAACTCGCGCAAACGACGTTGCGCAGCGAAATCGGCAAGATAGAACTCGACCGCACGTTCGAGGCGCGCGGAATCATCAATGCCAATGTGGTCGGGGAACTGGACAAGGCGTCGGCCGCCTGGGGCGTCAAAGTGCTGCGCTACGAGATCAAGAACATCACGCCGCCGAAGGATGTGCTGTCGGCCATGGAGAAGCAGATGCGCGCGGAGCGCGAGAAGCGCGCCGTGGTGCTCACCTCCGAGGGCGAGCGCGACGCCAAGGTCAACGCCGCGGAGGGCGACAAGCAGCGGGTGATCAAGCAGTCCGAGGCCAACAAGCAGCAGCAAATCAACGAGGCCGAGGGTCAGGCGCAGGCGATTCTCGCGGTGGCGAGTGCGACCGCCGAAGGCCTGCGGCAGGTCGGCATCGCGCTGTCCGACCGGGGCGGAATCGAGGCCATGCAGCTGCGCATCGGCGAAGAGTACGTGAAGCAATTCGGCAAACTGGCGCAGTCGGGAACCACCTTGGTGGTGCCGGCGAATCTCACGGATCTCGCTTCCATCGTCACCATGGCGACCAGTATCGCCAGAAAAATTCCCGCCAATCCACCGGCGTGAACTTCGCCTCAGCCGCCGCCGAACAGTGAGTTGAGCTCCTGACCGGAGGCGGCATGGGCGAGACCTCCGAAAGTGCCGTGTTCGGCGATCTCGCGCGACGCACGCATGAAGCCGCCCCAGGCGGCGCGCGCGAGCGCCCCTCCCACGCTGACGCGCCGTACTCCCAACTCCGCGATCTGTTGCAGGGACAGCTCTTGCGGCCCGCTCACCAGCAGATTGACCGGCTTCGGGTGCACAGCCCGTACGATCGCGCGGATGTGCTCGGTCGAGCGAATCCCCGGAGCGTACAGGCAGTCGGCTCCGGAGTCGGCGTATGCGCTCAGCCTGGCGATCGTCGCCTCGATATCCGGCAGTCCCACCAGAAAGCATTCGGCGCGACCGACCAACAGGGTATCGCCGCCAGACCGGTCGATGGCGCGGCGCGCGGCGCGCACACGTTCGACCGCGACATTCAATTCAAACAGCGGCGCGGTTGCATTGCCGGTCGAATCCTCGATCGACAGACCCGCGATGCCGGTCTCCACGGCGAGCCGTACGCTCTCGCCGACGCCGGCGGGATCGGCGCCGAAGCCGCTTTCGAAATCGGCATTCAGCGGCACATCCACGGCCGCCGCCATTTCCGCAAGATGAGCCAGCACCCGGTCGCGCGCCATCCCGTTGTCGGGGCGGCCTTGCGACCAGCTAAAGCCCGAACTCGTGGTGGCGAGGGCCTTGAATCCGAGACTTTGCAGGTAGCGGGCGCTGCCGGCATCCCAGGGATTCGGAATGACGAAGCATCCGGCCTCGTGCAGCCGGCGAAACGCGCGGCGCTTATCGGAAGCGCCGGGGCTGGCGCCCGTCACGGCATTGCGCTCGAAGCGCAATGCTCGTCGCCTGTGGATCGGTTTACTTGGTCCAGTTTTTACGATCCAAAATTATGACCAATATCGTAAACCCCCAAATTCCAATGATTTCATACCAAACGATGGCGTCCATTCCGATCCCCCTCATTGTTGTGATTGTGATGGGAAATAATTACCAGACTGTTTCGCAATTGGCAATAGTCCAAACTTGGGAATTAACGCACCCTGGCTCCGGAACTGCGGGGCACGCTCACATCATTCGCCGCAGCGTGCCGTCCTTGCGGATAAACTGGCGGTACAAACCCGCCGCAACATGCAGGCCGATCAGGACGGCGAGCACGACGGCGAGGTCTCCGTGGATGTCGCCCAACTCGTGCCCGAGCTTTGAGCCCGCCGGCATGATGCGGGGCAGATGCAGCGGGCCGATGCCCACAACCCAGTCGCGAGAGCCCGCGTTGGCCCAACCGAGGACCGGGACTACGATCATCAGAAGATATAAAAGAACGTGCGTCGCGGACGCGAGCCGCCGCATCCAGCCGCGCTCGCTGTCGCGGCCGGTTGGCGGACGCAGCGCGCGCCACACCACCCGCGCGGCAACGAGCAGCACGATGAGCACGCCGACCGCGACGTGCCAGCCAATCTCACCGTCCGGGTGCGTGTTTTTGTGGACTTCCGGCATCGTCCAGCCGATCCCGAGTTGCAAGGCGATGAGCACCGCAATCGACCAGTGCAGCATTTTCGCGACGGAGTTGTAGGTGCGCGCGCCTGCGGCAGCAGTTTGCTTCATATAACTCCTCTCCTCATTGAAGGTCGGCACGGCGGCGAACAATACCAGAGTCGCGCAGGACCATGCGCCGCTAACTCAGATCCTGTTCCCGTTCAATGGCGCGATAGCCGATGTCGTGCCGGTATTGCACGGCGTTCCAATGAACGGCATGCACGAGCGCGTAAGCGTCGCGCTGCGCCGCGCGGACGCGTGAACCCATCCCGACCGCGCACAACACCCGGCCTCCCGCGGTGAAGATCTGCGAACCGCCCGCCCGGGTTCCGGCGTGGAATATTTTTCCCGGCAGGCGCGCGGCGTCCTCGAGCCCGGTGATCACATCGCCGGTGCGGTAGTTCTCGGGATATCCGCCCGCCGCCATGACCACACCGAGAGCCGCTCGCGGGTCCCATTGCGGCTCGATTCGACCGAGCGAGCCGTCCAGCGCCGACTCGCAGAGCGCGACCAGATCGCTCTTCAGCCGCATCAGAATCGGCTGGGTTTCCGGGTCGCCGAACCGGCAGTTGAACTCGAGTACGTTCGGAGTCCCGTCCGCCGCGATCATGAGCCCGGCATATAGGAATCCCGTATAGGGGGTGCCGTCGAGGCGCAAGCCGCGCACGGTGGGTTCAATGACTTCCCGCATGATGCGAGCGTGCAGCTCGGGAGTCACGATGGGTGCGGGCGAATAGGCTCCCATCCCCCCCGTGTTGGGTCCCTGATCGCCGTCGTCGCGCCGCTTGTGATCTTGCGAAGTGGCGAGCGGAACCACCTGGCGATCGGAGGCGATGACGATGAAACTCACTTCCTCGCCCTGCAAGAATTCCTCCACCACGATGTGGTTGCCGGCGGCGCCGAAGCTGCCGGCGAACATGCCCTTCGCCGCCGCTATCGCCGAATCGTGCGTCTCGCAGATGACGACGCCCTTGCCTGCGGCCAGTCCGTCGGCTTTCACGACCAGCGGCAGACGCTGCGCCCGTATGAAGCCGGGATCGAAATTCTCGGGTGTGAACGTGGCGTAGCTCGCGGTGGGTATGCGATGCCGCCGCAAAAACTCCTTGGCGAACGCCTTGGACCCCTCCAGGCGAGCGGCCGCGCGGGTCGGTCCAAAGCACGCATGCCCCGCGGCGCTGAAGCGGTCGGCGATGCCGGCTACCAGCGGACCCTCGGGTCCCACGATGGTGAGCGCAATATCCTCGCGCGCGGCGAAGACGAGCAGGGCATCGATATCGTCGGCCGCGATGTCCACATTGCTGGTCTTCGCTTCGAGCGCGGTGCCGGCGTTGCCGGGAGCGACGAACACCTGCTGCACGCGCGGCGATGCCGCGCATTTCCAAGCCAGCGCGTGCTCCCGTCCGCCGCCGCCGACGATCAGGATCTTCATGGGATAACAGACTCCCTAGTGCCGGAAATGGCGCATCCCGGTGAACACCATGGCGATGCCGTGTTCGTTCGCCGCGGCGATCACTTCCGAATCGCGTTTCGAGCCGCCGGGTTGAATGACGGACTTGATGCCGAATTCGGCGATGACGTCCAGCCCATCGCGAAACGGGAAAAACGCATCGGAGGCCACCGATGCCGATTTGAGCGACAGCCCCACATCCTGGGCCTTTAGGGCGGCGATCCTGCTGCTGACCACCCGGCTCATTTGCCCGGCGCCGACCCCCACCGTCGCCTTGTCCTTGACGCAAACGATGGCGTTTGATTTGACATATTTCGCGACCCGCCAGGCAAACAGGAGATCATCGCGCTCCGCGGGCGTGGGCGCGCGCGCCGTGACCACGCGCAGGTCCTCGGCGCGCACCGCGGCGTCATCGGTGGTCTGCACCAACAGGCCGCCGGCGACGCTTTTGTATTCAAGCAACTGCGTGACCGGCTGGCCGAGCTCGCCGACCTCCAGCACGCGTACCTCGTCCTTGGCCGAGAGCAGCGTCAGCGCGGCGGGTGTCACCGAGGGAGCGAGGATCACTTCGACGAACTGCCGCTCCAGGATCGCCCGCACCGCGGGGACATCCAATTCGCGATTGACGGCGATGATGCCGCCGAAGGCGGAGGTCGGGTCGGTGCGATAGGCGAGCGCATAGGCCTCTGCGATGGTCCCGGCGAGTGCGACGCCGCAGGGGTTCGCGTGTTTCACGATGACGCATGCCGGTTGATCGAATTGGCGAACGCATTGGAGCGCGGTATCGCTGTCCGCGATATTGTTATACGAGAGTTCCTTGCCTTGAATCTGCTTCGCCTGGGTCACCGATGCGCCGATGGCCCGCGGATCCGAATAGTAGGCGGCTTGCTGATGCGGGTTCTCGCCATAGCGCAAGTCCGATCGCTTGCGAAACGACAGATTCAGGTCCTCCGGAAAGGTCTGCGAGCCGCCGCCGACCGCGCCGGTGAAGTACGCCGAAACCATCGCGTCGTACTGCGCGGTATGCGCAAAAGCCTTGGCGGCAAGCCTTTGGCGCATGGCAATCTGGGTCGCTCCCTGGTTGGCCGCCAACTCGTCAAGCAGGCTGCGGTAATCGCCGGGATCCACCACCACCGTGACCGAAGCATGATTCTTCGCCGCCGCACGCACCATTGCCGGTCCGCCGATATCGATATTCTCGACCGCTTCTTGGTAACTGCAATCCGGTCGCGCCACCGTCGCGGCAAATGGGTACAGGTTGACCGCAAGCAAATCGATCGGCTCGATGCCATGATCGCGCATCACGGCGTCATCGATGCCGCGGCGCCCCAGCAGGCCGCCATGTATTTTCGGGTGAAGAGTTTTCACCCGGCCACCCATGATTTCGGGGAAGCCGGTGTGCTCGGCCACTTCTTTGACCGAAATGCCGTGGCGCACCAGCAATTTGGCGGTGCCGCCGGTGGACAACAGCTCGATGCCGCGCTCCTTCAGTTCGCGCGCAAACTCGACGATCCCAGTCTTATCTGAAACGCTGAGCAGTGCGCGGCGTACGGGCGTGAGCAATGCCTGCCTCTACTCGTTGATCCCGAACTCTTTGAGTTTCTTGCGCAAGGTGCCGCGATTGATGCCGAGAATGGTCGCCGCGCGGCTTTGATTGCCCTGAACATGGCCCATCACGACCTTGAACAAGGGTTCCTCCACTTCGCGCATGACCAGATCATACAGATGCGCGGGCTTGTGGCCGTTCAAGGTCTCGAAATAGCATTGCAAGGCTTCCTCCGCCTGCGAACGCAGCGGCACGCCCTTGCCGTTGACCTTGAGGTCCCGCCCGTTGAACACCGGCGGGATTTCTTTGCGCGTCTTCGGTTTTTTTCTTGCGACCATGGCCGACTAACTTCCAAAAATTGTGATCCGGCTTTCCGACTCGGTGCGTTCATGCTGCGCGATGCATACGAGCGTCATAATGCTCCAGAAACGTGGCCAGTTGCTCTCGCGGCGTCTCCACTCGCAGTAGACGACTCCGCAATGCCTCATGACCGAGACTCTGCCTCAGATACCATCCCAAGTGTTTGCGTGCCACTCGAACACCGGTCGCATCGCCGTAGAAATCATACAGGTCTTCGAGGTGGGCGCGCATAATATCACGGACATTTTCCGGCGCTAGCTCCTCGCGCATTTCACCCGTTCGAAGGAAATAATTGACATCGTCGAAGATCCATGGCCGGCCTTGCGCGGCCCGGCCGATCATGATGCCGTCGCAACCCGTGGTCGCCAAAATCTCTCGGGCGCGAATCGGCGAATCGATATCGCCGTTGGCAAAAACCGGAATCCGGATCGTGCCCTTGATCGCGCGTACCGATTCGTGTTCAGCATTTCCCTGATACATATCCGCGCGCGTGCGGCCGTGAATCGCCAACGCCTGGATGCCGCAATCCTCGGCGATGCGCGCGATCCGAAGGCCGTTCTTGTTGAGGCGGTCCCAACCGGTGCGCGTCTTCAGGGTCACCGGCACCGGAACGGCGTTCACCACGGCGCGCAGAATGCGTGCCACCAACAACTCGTCTTGCAGCAGCGCCGATCCGGCGAGCCGGTTGCAAACTTTCTTGGCGGGGCATCCCATATTGATATCAATGATTTGCGCACCGGCATCGACGTTGTGCTGCGCGGCCTCCGCCATCATTGCCGGATCGTAGCCGGCAATTTGCACCACGCGCGGACTCGTTTCGCCGGTGAAATCCATGCGCCGGCGCGATTTCGGCGTGTCCCACAGCCGAACATCGGCCGTCAGCATTTCCGACGCGGCGAGCCCTGCGCCAAACTTGCGGCACAGCTTGCGGAACGGGCGGTCGGTCACGCCGGCCATGGGAGCCAGCAAGACGTTGGACGGCAATATGTGTGGTCCGATCCGCAGGGTCATGGTTTCGCCTGCGCCGCAGCATCGGCGGCGCATCGAACTTTCTTGTCGACGCCGCGCAAGCATAGGTCGAGCTCGAACCCTTCGGCGTCGTTGCCCGGATCCAATATGTCGAGCACTGCATCCACGCGCTCGCCCGATGCGAGCAAGCGCGCGGCGGGTTTCCTCAAATATTCCGCCGGCTCGAAATCCCTTGTGCCGATCCGGCTGCCGAAGCGATTGGCAAGGGTGACTCGCAACAGGGGAAATGGCTGCGCCTGCGCGGCCGTGTTGAGGATGCTGGCGCGCATGCGCAGTGTGCCGTTGGCACTTGGATCACCGGTGACGCCCCACTGACGCAGTTGATACGCCGATAGATTCGCCGCCTCGGGCAGTGCGACGCCGATAGCCGCGTACAGACCGCCGAGGCGCGAGCCGAGAATGGCATGGGTGGCGATCCATGCGCGATTTTCGTGAATCACTTGCGCGCCCAGGCACAGTGTCAGGAAGATCGCGGCGCCGAGCCAGACCGCAAACGGCAAACCCCGCCGGCGCCGGACCGCGATTTCCGGCAGCGTCATTTCCTCCAATCCCTCGGGCACCTCGCGCCTCACCGATTCGGACACTTTCACCCTGCCGGCGCGATTCGGGGGTGTCTCGACCGGCTCGATCGCGTCTTGCACCGTAAGTGTCGGTTCGGGGTCGACGGGGGCGGGTGTGAGCGGCAGCATCTGCGGTCTGGATTCGACAAAAATTCGGTCGAGCTCACCGGGAGGCAGCGTGAACTCGAGTGCGGCCTCTTGAAGCAGATCCTCATCGCCGATCGCCACATCCGACTCGTCGGGCCCGGCGGGCTTGGCGGGCTCGGCGAGATCGATGATATCGACCGACTCGATGAGGGTATCAGGCGTAGCGGGTGAAACCGGTGGGGCGGCTTCAGGTGCTCGCCGCTCTTCGCCGTACAGTTCCACCACCAGGAGTTGCGCGAATTCCGCGTCCGCCGCGGCCAAGTCATCCGGCGCCTCGTCTTCCGTCGATTGCGTGGGCAACACGGTGGAATGCAGGATCTCGTCGGCGCGCGCTTCCATCTCGAGCGGCGACTCGCCGATCGAAAATGCGCTTGGATCCTCGGCAAGCCGGGCAAGCGCATTGAACACCTCGCCGCACCGTCCGCAACGTACCTGACCGCCGGCGGCACGCAGGTCCTCGGCCGACAATTTAAAGACAGTCTCGCACTTTGCGCATTGCGTAAACATTAGGAGCCTAGGATCCGGGCATGGATGCAGCACCAATCGTCCCGCTGCACGACTTGCACAATATCAAATGCCGAGGTGTAGGCGGCCTTAACCGCATAGGCCTGCGTCTTCAGGATTCCCGACAAGATCAAATCGCCCTTTGCGGCGCATGCCGCCGTGAGAGTCGGCGCCAGTTCAATCAGGGGTTGCTCCAAGATGTTGGCGACCACGCAGTTCGCCGGCCGCAGTTCGGCGGGCACCGTCTGCGTTTCGAGTTTGGCGGACACGCCGTTGCGAATCGCGTTTTCGCGCGTGGCGATCAGCGCCTGAGGGTCCAAGTCGACCGCCGTCACCTGTGCTGCGCCGAGCATCAAGGCGGCAATCCCCAAGATGCCGGACCCGCACCCGTAATCGATCACGGAGAGACCGGATAGCGGCAAAGCATCCAACAATTGCAGACACAGTGCGGTCGTCGGATGGCTGCCGGTGCCGAAGGCAAGCCCCGGGTCGAGGCGCACCACGACGGCGCTCGCATCCTCCGGCGCGGCTGCGGTAGTGGGGCACACCCATAGACGTCGCCCGAACCGCATGGATTTCCAATCGGCAAGCCAAACGCGTTCCCAGTCTCGAGCCTCGACCGCGTGTACGCGGGCGGCGGCCGTGATGTGCGGCCCCAGCCGGATCGCGAGCCCATGAATAGCCAGCGCCGGGTCGTGCGATTCATCGAAGAGGGCTCTCACCAGGGTATCGCTCCACAATCGGACCTCGCCGGGTTTCGGCTCGAGCACGGGTTCATCGCCGCGATCCGAGAATGTGATCGAACTCGCGCCGATATCGAGTAGCGCCGCCTCGACCGCTTCCGAAGTCAGGACGGACAGCGGGAATTCAATCTCATAAAACATCATCGCTCAGCGCGCTCACTTCAGCCCCAAGCGCCGCTCCAGATAATGAATGTCGGTGCCGCCTTGACGAAAGGCGGAGTGGTTGAAAATCTCCTGATGAAGGGGGATGTTGGTCTTGATCCCCTCGACCACCATTTCGGCCAATGCATTGCGCATGCGCGCGATGGCCGTGTCGCGCGTGTCGCCGTAGGCGATGACCTTTCCTATCATCGAATCGTAGAACGGCGGGACGTTGTAGCCGGTATACACGTGGCTGTCGACACGTATGCCCGGGCCGCCCGGAGAGTGCCATAGTCTGATCGGACCGGGGCAGGGCGCAAAGGTCTTCGGATCTTCGGCATTGATGCGGCATTCGACCGCGTGCCCCCGGAATTGGATGTCGTGTTGCGCGTACGGCAACGGTTCACCGGCCGCGATGAGCAGCTGCGCCTTGACGATGTCGATGCCGGTCACCAATTCCGTCACCGGATGTTCGACCTGCACCCGGGTGTTCATTTCGATAAAATAGAACTCGTTGTCCTGATACAGGAACTCGAGCGTGCCCGCGTTGCGGTATCCGACTTCGCGGCACGCCCGGGCGCAACGCTCGCCCATGGTCTTGCGTTGTTTGGCCGTGAGGCCCGGGGCCGGCGCCTCTTCTATCACCTTTTGATGGCGCCGCTGCATCGAGCAATCGCGCTCGCCCAAGTGCACCACGTTGCCGTAGTTGTCCGCAAGCACCTGGAATTCGATGTGCCGCGGCTTCTCGAGAAACTTCTCCATATAGACCTGGGGATTGCCGAAAGCGGCGAGCGCCTCGGATTGGGTGACGCCGATGGCGTTCAACAGCGACGCATCGGTGTGCACCACGCGCATGCCGCGGCCGCCGCCGCCGCCCGACGCCTTGATGATCAATGGATAGCCGATATCCTTGGCTATGCGGAAATTCTCGTCGACGTCGCTGCCCAGCGGGCCGTCCGATCCGGGTACGCAGGGGACCCCGGCGGCCTTCATCACCTTGATCGCGGACACCTTGTCGCCCATCATGCGTATGGTCTCGGCGCGCGGCCCGACGAAGATGAAGCCGCTCTTCTCCACCCGTTCCGCGAAGTCGGCGTTCTCCGACAAAAACCCGTAGCCGGGATGTATCGCGACCGAATCGGTCACCTCGGCGGCGCTGATGATGGCGGGCATGTTCAAATACGACAGCCCGGCTTGCGGGGGCCCGATACAGACCGTCTCGTCCGCCAGCAGCACATGCTTGGTGTTGAAGTCGGCGGTTGAATGCACCGCGACCGTCTTGATTCCGAGTTCGCGGCAGGCACGCAGAATGCGAAGCGCAATCTCGCCGCGGTTAGCGATCACGACTTTTTCGATCATCGCGGTTATTCGATGATGAACAGCGGTTGGCCGAACTCGACGGGTTCACCGTTTTTGGCGAGAAT
Source organism: uncultured Gammaproteobacteria bacterium (assembly GCA_963758145.1). Lineage (GTDB taxonomy): Bacteria > Pseudomonadota > Gammaproteobacteria > Steroidobacterales > Steroidobacteraceae > Bog-1198. The sequence continues at coordinate 136,194 of CAVWUK010000003.1, read as the reverse complement.
CGCCGTGACGCGCCCCGCCTTGTCGGATTCGATTTGGTTCATCATCTTCATGGCCTCGATGATGCACAAGATCTGCCCGACGTTGATTTCCATTCCGATCTCGACGAAGGGTTTGGCGCCCGGGGTGGAGGCGGAGTAATAAGTGCCCACCATCGGCGAGGTCACCGTGTGTTCGTCGTCGCGCGGCTTGTGTTCGCCGGCGGAGGTTGCCGGCGCGGTCGGCGCGGCCGGCGCGGCCGGCGACGCGATCGGTGCGGGCTGGGTCGCGAAATTCGCCGCCGCCGCGGGAGGCGGCATCATGACGCGCTGATGGCGGCTGATGCGCACGGATTCCTCCCCCTCCGAGATCTCCAGCTCCGAAATGCCGGACTCTTCCAGCAGTTCGATCAGCTTCTTGACCTTCCGAATGTCCATTCCCGAACCCCTTGGAGTTTTTTTCGAGTTTAAGCGACGGTCAGGCGCGCGCAGGCGGCTTCGAGCGCGAGCTCGTATCCGATGGGGCCGAGGCCGAATATGCAGCCGACTGCGAGGTCGGACAAATAGGAGTGATGCCGGAATTGCTCGCGTGCGAATACGTTGCTGAGGTGAATCTCGATGAACGGTACGGCCGTGGCGAGAAACGCATCGCGCAGCGCGATGCTGGTGTGCGTAAAGGCGCCGGGATTGATGAGTACAAACGCTATCCCGTCGCCTTTGGCGCCGTGCACCTTGCCGATCAGTTCGTGCTCCGCGTTGCTTTGGCAGGCTATCAAGTCATGGCCCTTCGCGCGGGCGAGGCCGGTGAGCTTTGATTCGATCTCGCGAAGGGTGACCGAACCGTACAGCGCCGGCTCGCGCGTCCCGAGCAGGTTCAGATTCGGTCCATTCAGCAGCAAAATACGCGCCATCTGATAGTTGATCCAGCGCTCTTGCGCAGAAAAGGTCCGCGATATTAACCAGAAATTGACTCGAATTGGCAAGCTTCGGCGGCGAACGTCGCCGGAAAACCCCTAACCGGGTCTTTTGGTCAGGCGCTGCAGTCCCAATTCGATGGCATGACGGGCAGCGGGCAGGGCGACCTGGTCCTGGTTGAGTTGTTGCAGCACCGACAAGATCAGATCGGTCTCGGGCCTGTGCAACTCACCCATGTACAGGGCCACCACCTCGCCGCGGCGATCCGTGAATACGGTGAAAGGGAACGCGGGGGCGGTGACACCGAAGGCGGCCGCCGCGTCCAGGGCATCCTGCTCGCCGATCAACAACGGGTAGGCAATCTTCAATTGGTCCGCGTAGGCAAGCACTTGGTCTCGCTGATCCACCGCGATACCGATCACCGTCACCCCGTGCTCGGCCCATTCGCGCTGCAGCGCCTCAAGCAGCGGTATTTCGCGGCGGCAGGGGTCGCACCAGGTGGCCCAGAAATTGAGGACCAGGGATTTGCCGGCCCATGCCTTTATCGAAACCGGCTTGCCGTCGCGGCCCTGAAGCGAAAACTCGGGCAGATGGTCCGGTATCTTGGCTCCCGGCGGCATCGCCTCGGCGAGACTCGATGCAAGTTCACCGCCCGTGGCCGCGGCGGGTTCGTCCGCGGCGACGGGGCTGGCGCGGTTTGCGGAGACGGCATCGCGACTTGAGTAAACGCGGGCGCCGGCCCAGACCCCAACGATGACGGTCAAGACCACACCGATGACCCGCGGCCAGCGGCGGGTCATGGCGCCGGCAGGTCGAGCCGACGTCCCTTTCGCAGCAGCAATCCGGCGATCAGAAAGGCGCATAAGCCACCGAGGATCGCGATGCCTTCCCATCTGGGCGGAGGAGGTTGAAGGGCCGAAGCGACCGGGCTCTGGGGGAACAGCACCTTGGTGATGGGCAGGTAGCAAAGACCCGCGTCGGCGCAGCCTTGATAGGTGACTTTGATCTGCATGGGATGCGCCCCGAAATCGAGCCGTTGGTAGGTCACGGTGCCTTCAACTTGATGCAAAAAGACCTGCTGGGTGCCGAGGTAGGGATCGTTCTTCGGCACGCCGGCCGGCAAGGACACGGCGGAAATCACCAAGTCCGGGCTCGCCGCCGCCACTTCGATTTTGTGGCGGTATAGATAATAGCCGTCGGCAATGATCCAGCGCACACGCAACACATCGCCGTCGACCCGGGCGCCGACGCGAAAGGCGGAGTCGGGAGGCAAAAAATCGGTTTCGTTGGAGTCGATGCCGCGCATCCACCAGGGTTTGGCACCGGCGGATCCGCTCAGCAAACCGAGCAGCGACAGCAGTAGCAGGGCAGGAATGGCTCTCATGCGCACACTGTATCAATAATCGCGCCAAGGGCGCGCCGGCCAGCGGACCCCGGCAGGCGGATGCGGCATCGCAGCAAAAATTAGGCCTCCGCCAGCCCTTGAATCGCTGGAATCTGCCGCTATGATTAGCAGCCAAGAGCAGAGAGTGCTAACAGGCTCTGCTCACACTAAGCCCGTAACTCAAACAAGGAGTCTTGTTCTATGAAGATTCGTCCCCTTCATGACCGTGTGATCGTGAAACGAGAAGAAGAAGAGCGTAAGTCCCCAGGCGGCATCGTGATCCCGGATACCGCGACTGAGAAGCCCATATTCGGGAAAGTGGTGGCTGTCGGCAAGGGCAAGATTTTGGAAAACGGCGAGATTCGCCCGCTCGATCTTAAGGTCGGCGACAAGATTCTCTTCGGCAAGTACAGCGGTACCGAAGTGAAGATGGATGGCGATGAGCTGGTAGTCATGCGTGAGGAAGACGTCATGGCTGTGGTCGAAGGCAAGTAAGCGCCCCGATCCACCGTACCAACGAATTCATATAGAGGAATCAGCAAATGGCAGCAAAAGAAGTACGCTTTAGCGACGACGCCCGGCAACGCATGTTCAAGGGCGTGAATATTCTCGCGAACGCGGTCAAGGTGACCCTCGGCCCCAAGGGCCGCAACGCCGTGCTCGACAAGAGCTTCGGCGCCCCCACCGTCACCAAGGACGGTGTCTCGGTCGCCAAGGAAATCGAGCTCAAGGACAAGTTCGAAAACATGGGCGCGCAAATGGTCAAGGAAGTCGCGTCCAACACCTCCGATGAAGCCGGCGACGGCACCACCACCGCCACCGTGCTCGCACAGGCCATCATTCGCGAAGGCCTGAAGGCTGTCGCGGCGGGCATCAACCCGATGGATCTGAAGCGCGGCATCGACCAGGCGGTCATCGCGGCCACTGAAGAGCTCAAGAAGCACTCCAAGCCGTGCAAGGATCCGAAGGCGATTGCGCAGGTGGGCACCATCTCCGCCAACGCCGATGAAAGCATCGGCAAGACGATTGCGGATGCCATGGCCAAGGTCGGCAAGGAAGGCGTGATCACCGTTGAGGAAGGCTCGGGTCTCGAGAACGAGCTCGAAGTGGTCGAGGGAATGCAGTTCGACCGCGGCTATCTGTCGCCTTATTTCATCAACAATCAGCAGAGCCAGAGCGCCGAGCTCGACAAGCCGCTGATTCTGTTGGTGGACAAGAAGATCTCCAACATTCGCGAATTGCTGCCGCTGCTCGAAGGCATTGCCAAGGGCGGCCGCCAGCTGCTGATCGTCGCCGAGGATGTCGAGGGCGAGGCGCTGGCCACGCTGGTCGTCAACACGATCCGCGGCATCGTCAAGGTCGCCGCCGTCAAGGCGCCGGGCTTCGGCGATCGTCGCAAGGCGATGCTGCAGGACATCGCGGTGCTCACGGGCGGCACGGTGATCTCCGATGAAGTCGGCTTGTCGCTCGAGAAGGCGACGCTGAACGACCTCGGCGAGGCGAAGAAGGTTCTGGTGGAGAAAGAGAACACCACCATCATCGACGGCGCCGGCAAGGCTGCGGACATCAAGGGGCGGGTCGAAAGCATTCGCCAGCAGATCGAGGAAGCGACTTCCGATTACGACAAGGAAAAGCTGCAGGAGCGCGTTGCCAAGCTCTCCGGCGGTGTGGCCTTGATCAAGGTCGGTGCCGCAACCGAGATCGAAATGAAGGAAAAGAAGGCGCGCGTCGAAGATGCGCTGCACGCAACCCGTGCGGCGGTCGAAGAGGGCGTGGTTCCGGGCGGCGGCGTGGCGCTGGTGCGCGCGCTCAAGGCCATCGAGAAGCTCACGGGTGCCAATGAGGACCAGACGACGGGCATCAAGATCCTGGCCCGTGCGATCGAGGAGCCGCTGCGCCAGATCGTCGCCAACGCGGGCGAGGACGCCGCGGTGGTGCTGAATCGGGTCAAGGAAGGCAAGGGCACCTTTGGCTACAACGCCGCGACGGGCGAGTACGGCGACATGGTCGAAATGGGCATCTTGGATCCGACCAAGGTCACGCGTCTGGCTCTGCAGAACGCCGCCTCGGTAGCGGGACTGCTGCTCACGACGGAAGTCATGATCGCGGAAGCCCCGAAGGAAGAAGATCATGCACATGGTGCGCCGGGCGGCGGCATGGGTGGCATGGGCGGCATGGACATGTAATACGCGCCGTTGCGGGCGAAGCCTGCACTGGCCGGTTGCGGTCTTTAAAAAGAGAGCGGGCTTCGGCCCGCTCTTTTTTTGGCGAAAATTCCAATGAGCCCAAAGAATTGATGGCCATGGGCGGCTCTTTGCGCTAAAAAGTCGGGCGTGTGCGCCGCCCGACCCCGAAGGCTGGCGCGTGGGGAGCAATACGACATGAAGTTCTATTGGTGCGCAAATACCCGCGCGTTTCGCATCGCGTGGCTGCTGGAGGAGGCGGGAGTGCGCTATGAGCGCATCGTCATCGACATCCGTGACGCGGCTGCCAAGGGCGACCCCGCGTTTCGCGCCGCCTCGCCCATGGGCAAGGTTCCGGCGCTGGAAGACGGCGCGGCGCGCTTGTCGGATTCCGGCGCGATTTGCATCTATGTGGCGGACCAATACCCCCAAGCCGGGCTTGCACCTCCGGTCGGACACCCGGATCGCGCGCGATTTCTGCAGTGGGTCACCTTCACCAACTCGGTGATCGAACCGGCCATGGCCGAGAAATTCGCCAAGCTCGAGCCGAGGCCAAGCTCCTTTGGGTGGGGCGGCTTCGACCTGATGCAGGCAATCCTGCGATCCGAACTTTCAAGGGGCGAGTGGATCCTGGGTGAGCGCTTCTGCGCAGCGGATGTGCTGCTCGGAACGAGCGCGTTCTACCTCAAGCAATTTGGTCTCATCGAGGACGATCCGGTGTTGGGCGCCTACGCGGCGCGTTGCCAGGCGCGTCCGGCATGGCAGCGTGCCAAGGCGTTCGACGCAGCCCCGCAATGACGTGGACCAAAAGCCAGCGCAACGTGGTGATCGCCGCGTATTTGGGCTGGACGCTGGACGCGTTCGATTTCTTTCTCATGGTGTTCATGTTCAAGGACATCTCGGCGGAGCTGCATTCGAGCATGCAGCTCGTCTCGACCGCGGTGTTGTTGACCTTGGGCATGCGGCCCCTCGGCGCTTTGCTCTTTGGCCGTCTGGCCGATCGCTTCGGCCGCAAGCCGACGCTCGTATGGAACATACTGGCTTATTCGATCCTGGAAATGGCCTCGGGCTTCGCGCCAAGCATGTCGATCCTGCTCGTCGTCCGCGCCTTGTTCGGTATCGCCATGGGCGGGGAATGGGGGGTCGGTTCCGCCCTGACCATGGAGACCATTCCTCCGGCGGCGCGCGGGTTCGTGTCGGGTTTGCTGCAGGTGGGCTACCCGTCGGGCTACTTCCTCGCTTCTCTGGCTGTGTACCTGTTTTATGACCGGCTGGGCTGGCGCTATATGTTTGTGCTCGGCGTGATCCCCGCGCTCTTGGTCTTTTTCATCCGGCGCGGTGTCAGTGAATCGCCTTCTTGGGTGGAGCGCAAATCGATTCCGCGCTCAGGGCTTCGCGCGGTGCTGCGGCGCGAGTGGAAACTCGCGCTGTACGCCATCATCCTCATGACCGCATTCAACTTTTTCAGTCACGGATCCCAGGATGCGTATCCGAATTTGTTTTTGAAGGTTCAGCATCACTTTGATACGCAAATGGCCTCGCTCATGACCGCGGTCGCGAATGTCGGAGCAATCTGCGGAGGTTTGCTCTTCGGATCGCTATCCGAGAAATTCGGCCGGCGTCGGGCCATCGTGGCCGCGGCCCTGGTCTCAATTCCGGCATTGCCGTTCTGGGCGTTTGGTTCGACTCCGCCGATCCTGGCCGCCGGGGCGTTTGCGATGCAATTCGCCGTGCAGGGGGCTTGGGGGGTGGTTCCCGTTCATCTGAACGAACTGTCTCCGCCGGAGATCCGTGCAACCTTTCCGGGGTTCGTCTACCAACTCGGCAATCTCCTGGCCGCCGTCAATTTGAATCTACAGGTGGCGATCGCCGAGGCCCACGGCAACGACTACGGGCTGGCGATGGCGAGCGTCGTCGGCACCGTGGCCGTGGTGATCGTGTTGATGACGGCGCTCGGCCGCGAACAGCACGGCATTTCGATGGGTGCGGCGCCTGCGGCCGATGCGCAACCGCGTGCGCGGGATTGCGGTTCGTGAGTTGGTCGGCAGCGCAATACCTGGCGTTCGAGGATGAGCGCACGCGACCGGTGCGCGATTTGCTGGCCGCCCTGCCTGCAGGGGACGCGAGGGTCGCCCTCGATGTCGGCTGCGGCCCGGGAAATTCGACTGAATTGCTCGCGGCGCGATTTCCCACGGCTGCGGTGAGCGGGTTCGACAGTTCCGCCGACATGATCAGCGCGGCTCGCAAACGATTGCCCGAGCTGCGATTCGAAGTCGCCGACATCGAGGCGTGGATCAAGATCCCCGCGGGGCGCGGGCCGCAGCCCGATGTGATACTGGCCAATGCCGTGCTGCAGTGGGTGCCGGATCATGCGGCGGCGTTTCCATCGCTGGCCGCGAAGCTTGCCCCGGCCGGCCGTCTGGCCGTGCAAATGCCGGATAACCTTGATGAGCCCGCTCACCGCTTGATGCGCGAGCTGGCCGGCGATGGGCCATGGAGGGACAAGCTGGCCGGCGCCGCCCGGGCCCGCGCACCCATCGCGGGCGCCGATTGGTATTACCATCTGTTGAGTGATCATTGCACCAAGGTGGATGTATGGCGGACCACCTACCACCATCCCTTGAGCGGGGGCGCGCATGCGGTGGTGGAGTGGTTCAAGGGAAGCGGCTTGAGGCCTTTCCTCGAGCCGCTGGATCCGGCCGAGCGCGAGGCCTACCTCATGCGTTATACCGGTGCGGTCGAGAGCGCCTATCCTCCTCGGCCGGACGGCGCCGTGCTGTTGCCGTTCCCCCGATTGTTCATCGTGGCGACGCGGTAGGCTCCTAGGCTCTGGTGGGGTGCCTCTGGGCGGGTATTCGCGCCTGGGGAGCCTCGCACACGACCGTGTGGCCGCCGTTCGCACCGCGCAGGAATCGCAGCCTGCCGCCGATGGCGCTCGACCGAAAGCGCATCGTGCGCATGCCGAGCCCGATACCGGAATCGCCGGCGCTGTCGTTCGAGAGTCCGTGGCCATCGTCGCTGACGGCAAGCCGAATGCTGCCGTCGCGGGCACAGAGATCGATCTCGACGGCGCTCGCGCCGGCGTGTTTGAGGGCGTTCTGTACCGCTTCCTGAGCAATCCGATACAGATGATTGCGCGCCTTGAGGTCGATGCCGACCGGCTCTTCGTGGCGGACCCGAAACCGCACCGGAACGCCGCTCAAGGAGCAATTTCTCGCCAACGCCTCGAGCGCCGCCTCGAGACTGCCGTCGGCATCGGTCAACGGCGAGAGACCCTGCACAATGAGGCGGGCATCTTGTATGCAGCTCGTTGCCAGCAGTGCCAACTGGTCGAGATCACCGGCAATCGCATCCCGCTCTCGCGCTGCGCGATTCGCCAGGGCGCGCGCCGACAGAGCGAGTCCGGTGAGTTCCTGGCCGAGACCGTCGTGCATCTCCTGGCCGATACGGCGCTGCTCGCTCGAGACCGCCTCCACCAGCGCATCGCCGAGCGCGCGCCGCTCCGTGACATCGACCGCGAACACCAGCTCGGCGGGTTGGCCGCCTAAATTGATCGAGCGGGTCCAGACCTCGACCTGGAGCAGGCGGCCGTCCCGTGTCAAATGGCGAGTCTCGAACGGTTCCGCGACCGAACCCGGGGTGATGTCGCCCGATTGTGCGGGCAGCGGATTTTCCTCCGGCGGGATCAGTGCCGCGACGGTCATCGCCTGGAACTCCGGCCGGTTCCAACCATATAGGCGCACCGCGGCCTCGTTGACCATCAGGAACCTCAATGTGTCTCGGTCATGCACCCAGATCGGCTGCGGGCTGCCGTTGAATATGTGCGCATACCGCTGCTCGGCACGCAGTCTTTCGAGGCTCGCCGCCTCCCGTTCCGCGAGCAGTGCCGTGACGATGAGCGTCAGGCCGGTGAGGGCGGCGCTCAGCGTCCAGAGCGTAACCAGGCCGTGCAGCTCATCGATTTGCCCGAAGGCGCCGAGCCCGAAGGCGATGCCGTACGCAGTCACGGCCGAGATTGCAAAGGAGGCGCCGGCCGCGGGCACGAGACCGAAGCGTATCGCCCCCACCACGACCAGCAGAATGGCGAACAGGGCCATGGGCGGCCTGCTGAGCGGGTCGGTGGAAACGGCTAGAATCCCATAGCAGCAAACCGCCACGCTCAGCATCCACGCCGCGGCCGACTTCCAATGACCGATGAATAGCGCGAGGCTGCGCCGGCCCAAGGGCACGAGAATCGGCCCGAGCAGGATCACACCGGCGGCGGTGTTGATCCACCAGCGCAGCCAGTTGACCGGGTTCCCCACCTCGGCCCTGGAATCTGCGAGATAGAAGCCGAGATAGCCCGCCGCCGGCGCAAGCGTCATGCCGACGGCCGCGGCCACAATGAACAGCGGCACGTCGCGCGCGCGGCCGAAGCTCGGGTCGAAGCCGCGCCACTCGAGAATCCACGCCGTAAGCGCGGCGCCGCCGGCAAGTCCGATGCCGACGCCGACCGCGCCGATGAGCGGTTGGTGAGTCGACATGTCGATGGCGAAACCGGCGGCGAAAACCGCAGGCCACATGCGCAGTCCCCAGCGGTACATCGCGGCGACCGCGAAGCCGCTGGGCAATAGCGGCAGCGACAGAGTGGCGCCCATGCTCGTCAGTGCAAAGCCGAGTGCGCCGGATCCGAAGATCGCCGCGAACGCGATCAGCATCCTCTGCGCCGTGAGTGCCGGAGCGGGAGCAGCGCGCTGCGATAATTCGGTCAGATCGATCTCCTTAGGGGCATCCCCGGCAACTGACGGTGAAAGGTATCCTTGATTGGAATGTGATTCAATTGGCTCGCATGAGCATTCCCAGCGACTTCCTGCATGGCGTGCCCGAGATATTGCACGATTCCGTGGTGCGCTGGTGGGAGCGCGTCGGCAGGGACGGCACGTTGCCGGGCATCCATGCGGCGCTGCCGGGGGCGCTGCAAGCCGAACTGCCGCGGATCGTGGCGGCGAGCGAGTTTGCCGCCTCGGCATTGATACAGGACCCGGAAGCGCTGGGCTGGGTGGCGCGGCATCTCGAGCCGTCGATCGCCGGCGCCGCGAACAGTGACTACCACCGGCGGGTCGCCGCGGCTGCAACAACCGCCGAGGCGCAGCGGTTGCTGCGCGAATGGCGTCGACGCGAGATGCTGCGCATCGCGTGGCGCGACATCGCCGGCCGCACCGGTGTGGTCGACACGCTGCACGCCCTGTCGGAGCTGGCTGATGGGTGTATCCGCGCGGCGACCACGGCCGCGCAGGCGATCCTCGAAAATCCATTCGGCAGACCCCGAAACGCGGCCGGCGCCGATGTGCCGCTGATCGTGGTCGGCATGGGCAAGCTCGGCGGAAGGGAGCTGAATTTTTCCTCCGACGTCGATCTCGTGATTCTTTTCGCGCAGGCCGGCCAAACCGACGGCGCGCGCACGGTCGAGAACGAGGAATATTTCACCCGCGTCGGCCGCGAAGTGATTCGATTGCTCGACGCGCGGACCGAAAACGGTTTCGCCTTTCGCGTGGACATGCGACTGCGCCCCTTCGGCGAGAGCGGACCCCTGGTCGTGAGCCTCGCCTCGCTCGAGGATTACCTGCAGCAGCATGGCCGGGACTGGGAGCGCTACGCGTGGATCAAGGCTCGCGCCATCGTGGGCGGCGAGGCCTACGGCGAGGCAAACCAAGAATTCGTGCGGCCGTTCGTCTATCGGCGCTACCTCGATTTCGGGGTGTTCGACAGCTTGCGCGAGATGAAGGCACTCATCGCTCGCGAAGTGTCGCGCCGGGATCTCGAGCAAGACCTCAAGCTGGGGTCGGGCGGCATCCGCGAAATCGAGTTCATCGTGCAGTCGATGCAGCTGGTTCGCGGCGGCAGCGACCGGCGCCTGCAAAATGCGGCGCTGCTCGATGTGCTGCCGCGGCTGGCCGATTCCAAATCGTTGTCCGCGGATGACGTCGCCGAGTTGCACGATGCCTACCTGGTGCTGCGCAAGGCCGAAAACGCGGTGCAGATGATTCGCGACGAACAAACTCATTCGATGCCGTCGGACCCGGCGGACCGCGCCCGCCTGGGCTTGAACATGGGGGCCGCCGATTGGACCGCCGCGAGCGCGCGCATCGACTCCGCGCGCCGCGCCGTGGCGCGGCAGTTCGAGGCATTGCTGTTCGGCAGCCCGGACACGAAGCGGGCAAACGGCGAAGCGCCGTTGAGCTGGCTCGGCATCGAGGCATCCTGCGTCGAGGAGGAATTGACCGGCGGCGGATTTCCCGCGGCCGAGGTTGCGGCGGTCGCCTCGCTGCTGGAAACCTATCGCGGATCGGCCCCCTACCGCAGGCTCGATGAGGCCGGCCGGCGCCGGCTGCACGTGGTCCTCGATCGCGTGCTGAAGGCGGCCGCCGCGCGGGCGCATCCCGCGACCGTGGTGCAACGGGTTCTGCGGGTGCTCGATGCGATCGGCACCCGCTCATCGTATCTGGCGCTTCTCAAGGAGCAGCCCGCGGCTCTCGACCGGCTGCTCGACGTTTGCGCGATCAGCGGATTTTTGTCGCGTCAAATCGCCGACTTTCCTCTGCTGCTCGATGAATTGATCGATGCCAGGGCATTCGCCGAAATCCCCTCGCGCGCGGGATTCGCGCGGGAACTCGCCGCCCGGACCGAGCGGCTCCCGGCGGACGATCCGGAGCGGCAGGTCGAGGCGCTGCGCCAATTCCAAAAAGTTGCGGTATTTGCGGTGGCTCTGGCCGACCTCACGGGCCGCCTGGCGCTGATGTCGGTCAGCGACCGGCTGACCGACATCGCCGAACTCATCGTGCAATGCTGCATGGAGCTCGCCTGGGGTCAGATGACCAAGATCTACGGCGTTCCTTACTGCGGCGATGAGGCGACGGGGGCGCGGGTCGTCAAGGTGGCGGTGGCGGGCTACGGCAAACTCGGCGGTTTGGAACTTGGCTACGGCTCGGATCTCGATCTGGTATTTCTGCACGACTCGAGCGGCGAATTTCAACAAACCGCGGGCGATCGGCCGTTGGACAACGGCGTGTTCTTCTTGAGGCTGGGACAGCGCATCGTCCATCTGCTCACGATGCATTCGGCTGCTGGACGGCTCTACGAGGTCGACATGCGTTTGCGGCCGAACGGCAAGGGGGGATTTTTGATGACCGGCATCGATGCGTTCGAACGGTATCAGCAACACGACGCGTGGACCTGGGAGCACCAAGCGCTGCTGCGTGCGAGGGCGGTTGGCGGCGACCCGGGTCTTTGTGCGCGCTTCGAGGCGGTGCGGCGCCGCGTCCTGTGCACCGCCGTGCGACGCGACACCCTGCGCACGGATGTCTCGCAGATGCGCTCGCGCATGCGGCGCGAGCTGTCGCGGGCGGGGCCGGGGCAGTTCGACATCAAGCAGGATGCGGGCGGCATCGCCGACATCGAATTTCTGGTGCAATACCGGGTATTGGCGGCAGCGAGCGCGCACCCTGAAGTCGTGACGTTCAGCGACAATATCCGCCAGCTCGAAGCGCTTGCGCGGGTGGGCGTGCTCGAGGAGACCACCGCGCTGTGGCTCAAGCAAGCCTATATAGGCTATCGTAGCGTGCTGCACCACCAGTCGCTGGAAGGTGGCATGCGTGTGGTGGAGGCGGGTCCGTATGCCGAGACGCGGGCTCGCGTCAAGGACATCTGGCGCAACACATTCGACGGCGCGGAAAATTGAGGGAAGCGTAGCGATGATCATGATTCAGGCCAATGCGCAACATCAATACACGGTGACCCCGGCCGATCTGCCGCTGTCATGTCCCATGCCCGACATGTACTTGTGGAATTCGCATCCGCGGGTGTACCTGCCCGTCGAGAGCTCCGGCTGGGCCAAGTGCGCGTACTGCGGGGCGGAGTACACCCTTGCCCACGGCGCGCAGCCGCATGAGCCGCCGGGCGGCTAGCTCTTGTAGTCGCTGTAGGATTTTTCTTCGACGAGGCTCGAGCCCAGCTTGAGATTCAGGCGCCGTTTGATGGCGGCTCGCTCGTCGTTTTCGATGTAAACCGAGCGGGCGAGGCGTATGAACTCGGCGTCGAAGGACCGCGCGCGCTCCTTGTCGCGGATCAAGTCTTCGATCGTCCATAGACGCTCGTTGACGGCCATCAAGGCGTGCACCTCGCTCTGCACGTCGATCGAGGCGTAGGCCGAGTTCTTCCAGGTCGCTTCAAGGGCATTCAGTTCGACGCGCACATTGGCCAGTTTGTTCGGGTCCGCCATGCGCTGCGACTTGATGCGCAGAATGGTGATCTTGTCGAGCATTTCACCGGGCGAAACGGGCACCAAAATTTCATTCATACTATCTCATCATGCCTATGGAACGACGCATTGCCACACCGAGAGGCGCCATGCTGGCCGATCCCGCCCATCTTGGCAATTCGCCGGATGCCGCGGGCGAGACCCTGTTCGAGCCGCAATTCTGGGCCTCGCGCGGCGAGCTTGCCGCGGCCGGCACCGGCCGCGGTGCCGTGTGGTTCATCGCATCGGGGTCCCGATCCTGGGTGCTGCGTCACTATCGGCGCGGCGGCTTCATGGCGCGGATTTCCCTGGATCGGTACCTCTGGAGCGGCGAGCCGCGGGTGCGCGCATTTGCCGAGTACCGCTTGCTGGCGCGCCTCGCAGCGCGCGGCTTGCCGGTGCCGGTGCCGATCGCGGCGCGCTATCGGCGCCACGGATTAAGCTACCGATGCGATCTCGTGATGCTGCGCATACCGGATGCGGTGCCGTTGAGTTCGCTGCTCGCCGAGGCCCCGCTGCGCGAGAGCGCATGGCGCGCGATCGGCGCGGCCATTGCGCGGCTGCACCGCAATGGTGTCGATCATGCAGACCTCAATGCGCACAACATTCTGCTCGACCGCAACGGCGCGGTCAGCATCGTCGACTTCGATCGTGCGCGGCTTCGCAACCGCGGCGCCTGGACTTCGCGCAATTTGCTGAGGCTTCACCGCTCCCTCGCGAAGGTGTCGCGCGATTCGCCCTCCGACCGGTTCCCGGTCTCGGCATGGGGAAGCCTGCTGGCCGGTTATGAATCCTACGGTTTAGACGGTGCGCAGCCTCTATAGCTTGTTGACCGTGATTTTGGCGCCGGTGGCATTCTCGGCGGCGCTGTGCCGTGGCTTGCGCGATCGCCGCCATTGGACCGGTCTGCTCGAGCGCTTCGGTTGGGGGCCGCCCACGGGCGGCCCCACGGGCGCATCGGTGAGCATCTGGCTGCACGCGGTTTCCCTCGGCGAGGTAACGGCCGCAGCGGCGCTGGTGCGTGCGCTTCGGGCCCGCTGTCCCGAGAGTCCGTTCGTCCTGAGCACCTCGACACAGACGGGCCGGGCCCGCGCGCAGGAGCTGTTTGCGGGCGAGGCGGACGTTCGCTTCCTGCCCTACGATACGCCGGGATCGGTGGCGCGATTCCTGGCGCGAATCCGCCCGCGCCTGGGCATCATCCTGGAAACCGAATTGTGGCCGAATCTGCTCCACCAATGCCGGCGGCGCGGTGTGCCGGTGGTATTCGCCAGCGCGCGCCTCACGCAAAGATCGGTATCGCGCTACCGCCGCTTTGGCAACCTGTTCCGGGACCTATGGGCGGGCAACACGCTGGTCGCGGCGCAGACTGCCGAGGACGCCGAGCGCTTCATCGCCATCGGCGCCCCCCGAGCCCGCACACACGTCACGGGCAATGTGAAATTCGACATGCGCGTGGGCGAGGCCGTCATCGAGCAGGGACGCGCCTTGCGTTTGCGCTATCTGGGCCGGCGGCCGGTGTGGGTCGCCGGCAGCACCCATGCCGGTGAGGAGGAGCAGGTGCTGGACGCACATGCCGCACTGTTGCCCGAATTCGCAGGGGCATTGTTGGTTTTGGTGCCGCGGCATCCGCAGCGGTTCGACAGCGTGTCGAACCTGTTGAAGCGCAGGGGCCTGACCTTTGACCGCCGCAGCACCGCGGATGCGGTGCGGCCGGACGCTCAGGTTTTGCTGGTCGACAGCGTGGGCGAACTCGCCGCGTTCTATGCCGCAGCCGATGTGGCGTTCGTCGGCGGCAGCCTGGTGCCGGTTGGGGGGCACAACTTGCTGGAACCGGCCGCGCTCGGCGTGCCGGTGATCACAGGACCCTACAATGCCAACAGCGCGGATATCGCGCGATTATTGCTGGAGACCGGCGGAGCGCTGGAAGTCCCGGATGCGTCGGCCTTGAGCGGCGCGCTGCATCGGCTGTTGGCGGATCCGGCCCTTAGGCGGCAAGTGGGCGCGCGCGGCCGCGAGTTCGTCGATGCGCACCGCGGCAGCGTCGAGCGGCTGATCGATCTCATCGATCCGTTGCTGGCGGCGCCTGCGCCGGGGGAGCCTCCGCCGGCTGCGGTGCATCGCTGAGCAAACCGTTGAGGCGATTCAAGCTCTGTTCAGAAAGGATGCCCGCCGCCTGCTGCAGTTTGAGCACATTGATCATGTAATCGTAACGGCTGCGCGAGTAATCGGTTTGCGCTTGAACCCATTGGCGCCGCGATTCGAGCACATCGACCGCGGTGCGCGTGCCGGCCTCGTATCCGGCTTCCGTGGCATTGAGCGCGGTCGAATTCGATTCAACGGCGCGGCGCAGAGCCTTGACGTGCGAAATCTCGGAGAGAACCCCGAGATAGGCGTCACGCGCGTCATGTTCCGTTTGACGGGCGACACGCTCCAATCTCTCCTTGGCCGCCCGATGTTCGTAGACGGCCTGGCGCACCTGGGAGGACACCATGCCTCCCGAATACAGCGGAATCGTGAATTGCAGGCCGATCGTGTTTTGATATTGGTCCAGCGAGGAACTGCCGTACGGCGTGCCGTCCGCGTTGGTGTACTGACCGTCGGTCGTCGCCTTGTACCGGCTCGCCACCAAATCGAGCGAGGGCAGATGGCCGCCCCGGGCCGCGCTCACGTTCTCGCGGGCGATGTCGGCCCCCAGCCGGCTGGAAATCACCGATAGGTTCTGCTGCAGAGCCATTTCAACCCAGCGCTCTTCATTGTTCGGATCCGGCGTGTCGAGCTCGAACGGTTCATTGGGACGCGCCAGGGACTCAAAGACATCGCCGGTGATTTCGCGCAGCAGCTCCTGTGTGGATGCGAGCTGGCGCTTGGCGGCAATGACGGCTGCGGCGCCGGAGTCGTGTGCGGCGCGCGCTTCTTGGACGTCGGTGATGGCGATGAGTCCGACCCCGTAACGCTGTTCGGCCTGCTCGAGCTGCCGGTTGACCGACGCCAAATTGGCCTTCTGCGCATCGAGATCGTCCTGCGCGGCGAGGACGTCGAAATAGCGCTGCGCCACCCGTGCAATCAAGTCCTGTTGCGCCGCCTGATAGTCGGCCTCGGCCTGCGCGACCTTTGCGTCGGCGCGCTGCAGTGCCACCCAATTCTCCCAGCGAAACAGATTTTGTATCAGATCGACGCCGTAATGATGGGTGGTGGTCGATACGTGGCCGTTGAAGGGAGAGCTTTCGAGTATCGTCGTGCCGTTCGCAAGCACCACCGACTGGACCGTGTTCGATGACCCCACGTCGCGCTCTTTGGTGGCCGTGCCGTTGCCCGCCAGCTGCGGCAGCAATGCCGCCAGCGCCTGCGGTTTCGATTCGAGCGCCGCAAGGCGATTGGCGTCCGCTTCCCTGAGCTGCGGGTCGTTTTGCAGGGCGCGCTGATACACGGCCAGCAAATCAGCGGCCGGCGCGGCATGGCAGAACACGCAGCACGCGAGCAGGCACATGATCCGCTTCATATACTGGGTGTCATACATGGCCCTACGAGCGAACAGGCTGCAGACCGCGGTATTCAATACTGGGGGATCCGCGGATCGAGGTCCCGCGACCACGCTAAAATCCCGCCAGCGAGGTTGAACACCGATTGGAACCCCTGTGAATCGAGAAACCGTGCCACTTCGAGGCTGCGGCCGCCGGACCGGCAGATCACGACCGTGGACGCGCCGGGCTCGAGCTCCCCGAGTCGTTCGGCGATCAGCCCCATGGGTATGTGAACGACGCGGGAGGGCACCGGGGCCAATTGGGTCTCCCACAACTCGCGGACATCGAGCAGCGTCATTTCGGCGCCCGCGCTGCGCCGCTCGAGGAACTCCCGGGGGCTCAGTTCCCCGATCATCAGAATACAAATCCCGGCGCGGCGGTGGCATTGATCAAGGGGTCGATCACCGTCTCGAACAGGCTCTCGCGAATCCACTCGCCCTGATCGACCCGGCGCACCAGCATCGCGTCCATCACCGGCGCCGAACCGACCACCGCGAACAAACGGCCGCCAAGACGCAACGCCTGTTCGAATCGCACGTCGTACACCGGCATCGACCCGGTGACGGCGATGACGTCGTACTCGCCCAACGGCGCCGGGCCGAAGGCGTCGCGGGTTTCCAGCCGCACCCGCGCCTGCGGCACGGCGCGCAGGCCGGCGCTTGCAGCGGCCGTGAATTCGGCATAAATGTCGATCGAATACGTCGCGGCGCAGAGCAGGCTCAGGCACGCGCTCAAATATCCGGTGCCGGTGCCGACTTCGAGCGCGCTGTCGGATGCATTGATGCCGAGGGCCTGCAAGATGCGGCCCTGAATGTTGGGCGCGAGCATCGATTGACCGAGTCCGATGGGAATGGGCGCATCGGCGAACGCAAGCTCGCGGTAGCCTGCGGGCACAAATGCCTCACGCGGCACCGCCGAGAGCGCCTCGAGCACTCGCCGATCGAGAACCTCCCAGGTGCGGATCTGTTGATCCACCATTTGCTGTCGAGCGGCGACTGTGTCCATGGCTTCTCTTGGCGATAAGGGCGTTGATTATGGTCAATTTCCACAGGCGGCGCCATGTCTGTGCGCTATTCTCACGGTCACGATGATTCGAGATGCGCCCATCCGATGGGGGCCCCCGGCCCAAGCGTCGTCGGAATGTATCGTTATCGAGGTCCGTTGATATTGTCTCCCGCAATCCTATGGTTCTTCACTTCCGCTGTTCTAGCCGCGGGTGTCGGTGTGCTTCTCGTTTGGAGGCGGCGCCAAGAGCGCGCGGTCAGCGAATTTTCGCAGCAGATTTCGCAGCTTACGCGCGACGCGGGCGCGGCGGCGCGGGTCGGGCTCGAGGTTAAATCCGAGGCGCTGACGCAGTTGAGTTCGGCGGTGAATGCGCTGCTCGCAGATCTCGAGCTGCGCGGCGCTCGCCTGCACGACCGCGAGCAACTCTTTCAACGCCTGGTCGAGACGGTGCACGACGCGGTTCTGGTTCACCGCAAGCACATCTTGTTCGCGAACAAGCGCTTTTTGGCGCTGCTGGGAGCGACTGCATCCGATGTGGTCGGAAAATCTCTGGCCGACTTCGTGGCCCCGGAATATGTCGAGTTGGTGGAGAACAACCTGAAGCGGCGGCTGGCGGGCGAGCCTTCGGCCGAACGCTATGAGGTCGAGCTCGTCGGAACACACGGCGAAGTCTCCCGAGTCGAGCTGTCGAGCACCCTGATAGACAGCGCCGGCGAGCCGGCGCTGCTGCTGGCCGCCTTGGAGATGCTGCCGAGCACGGCGGCGGCCAACGGGCCGGTCCGGCCCCGCGGCATGGTGACGCTCGATGCGATGGGCGAGAGCGTCATCACGGTCGACGCGGAGGGCCGGATCGACTACGCCAATCACGCGGCCGAGGTGCTGCTCGGTCAGGCATTCGATCAGATGGTGGGCAAGCTGTTCGCCGATGTGGCCTCGTTCGTCGACGAAGCGGATCGGCATTCCCTTGGGGATCCGGTGCGCAAGGCGCTTGCGGCGGGCGGACGGGTCACGATGGGCAAGCGCGCGGTGCTGGTGCCCGCCAAGGGCGATCCGGAGCGTTCGGTTGAACTCAGCGTCACGCCGCTCAAGAACGATGCGAACGAGATCTTGGGTCTGGTGCTGGTGCTGCACGACACCAGCGAGCTGCGCGGCTTTACCCGCCAGATTACCTATCAGGCCAGTCACGACGCATTGACCGGGCTGGTCAATCGCCGGGAATTCGAACGGCGGCTGCACGAGGCGCTCGATTCCGCACAGACGGGCGACGCGACGCACGCCCTGTGCTACCTCGACCTCGACCGCTTCAAGCTCGTGAACGATACCTGCGGGCACACCGCAGGCGACAACATGTTGCGCGAAGTGGCGGCGATTCTCAAAGACGCGGTGCGCGATTCGGACACGGCCGGACGCATCGGCGGCGATGAATTCGCATTACTGCTGGTGGGTTGTCCGCTCGACAAGGCGCGCCAGATCGCCGACGACGTGGTGCGGGCCGTCAACGATTACCGCTTCGTGTGGAAGGACAAGATTTTCAATGTCGGCGTCAGTATCGGGCTGGTGGAAATCGCCCGCGACGGCGGTTCGATTGATGACGTCATGAATTCGGCCGATTCGGCCTGCTACGTCGCCAAGAGCCAGGGCGGCGAGCACGTACACGTGTATTCGGCGCGGGAGGAGGCGAGCGCGCGCCACAGCGGCGAGATCCAGTGGCTGCAGAAGCTGCAGCGCGCCTTGAGCGACAACAAATTCGAGCTGTACTACCAGCCCATCGTGCATGCGCAACTCACCGGCACACTCGGTCCGGCTCTCGAGGTGTTCGTGCGATTGGACGGCGAAGGCGGCCAGCCCGTCGCCTCGCCGGCCGAATTCATTCGTGCCGCGGAACGCTATCGTTTGATGCCGCGCGTCGATCGCTGGGTGGTGCAGGCCGTGCTCGCCGCCCTCGGACGCGGCGGGTTGAAGCTGCCGCCCGGGCGCAGCGTCGCGATCAACATCTCCGGGCAAACCCTCGGCGATGCGGATTTCTTGGAGTTCGTCGCGGACTGCTTCGATCACACGGGAGCAAACCCGGGCGACATCTGCTTCGAGGTCACCGAGAGCGCGGTGGTGGCCAATATCGACCATGTGCGCCGGTTCATCGCGGTATTGCACGGCATGGGCTGTGAGTTCGCGCTGGACGATTTCGGCAGCGGCATGAGCTCGTTCTCGAACTTGAAGACGCTGCCGATCGATTACTTGAAAATCGACGGATCCTTCATCTCAAACCTCGCCGGCGATTCGGTCAATCGGGCAGTGGTCACCGCCATGATCGAACTGGCGCGCAGTCTGCGCTTTCGCGTGGTCGCCGAGCAGGTGGAAGATCAGCTGTCGCTCGATACCGTGAAGAGCATGGGAATCGACTTCGTGCAGGGGTTCATCATCGGCCGCCCACAACCCCTCTCGGTAATGAACGTCCCGGTATAAATCAAGGGCTTATAACTGCCGGGCCTTATAACCTTCCGGCAGACTCTCATAACAAACTACTCTGGCGTTTATGGTGCGCTTAGGAGGAAAATTCGGGCACGCCCTGAATATCCCGAGGTGCAGCATGCCCATCTACGAAGACAACACCAAATCCATCGGCCATTCGCCGTTGGTCCGAATCAATCGTTTGAATGCCGGCGGCGCGGCGACCATTCTCGCCAAGATCGAAGGCCGGAACCCCGCGTATTCGGTCAAGTGCCGGATCGGCGCCGCCATGGTGTGGGACGCCGAGGAACGCGGTGCGTTGAAGCCCGGCATGTCCATCGTCGAGGCGACCAGCGGAAACACGGGCATCGCCTTGGCGTTCGCGGCCGCATCGCGCGGCTACGGCTGCGTGCTCACCATGCCCGATACGATGAGCATGGAGCGGCGCAAGGTGTTGGTCGCCTTCGGGGCCAAGTTGATCTTGACGCCAGGCGCCAAGGGCATGAAAGGCGCGATCGCCAAGGCGGAAGAGTTGGCCGCTTCGGATCCCGCACGCTACGTGCTGATGAGGCAGTTCGAGAATCCGGCGAATCCCGCGATCCATGAAAAGACTACGGGGCCGGAGATTTGGGAGGACACCCAGGGCAAGATCGATGTGTTCGTATCCGGTGTCGGCACCGGCGGTACGCTGACCGGGGTATCGCGATACATCAAAGGCACCATGGGCAGGAAAATCCTCACCGTGGCGGTCGAACCCGTCAATTCGCCGGTCATCAGCCAGACGCTGGCCGGCCAAACGCCGGCTCCGACCCCGCACAAGATTCAAGGCATCGGAGCGGGCTTCATACCGAAAAACCTGGATCTTTCGCTGGTCGACCGCGTCGAGCAGGTCAGCAACGAGGAGGCCATTTCCGTGGCACGGAGTCTCGCGCGCGAGGAGGGCATTTTGTGCGGCATCTCGTGCGGCGCCGCGATGGCGGCGGCGCTGCGTCTGGCGCGCGAGCCCGCGCAAGCCGGAAAGATGATCGTGGTGGTGCTGCCGGATGCGGGCGAACGGTATCTGTCGGGCGCCTTGTTCGAAGGGCTGTTCGAAGAGGTCGAGAAGATGCAGGCGGTCGCCTGAGCGCCTCATGACCGCTCTCGCCACTCCCACCGCAAGCGCCGCGCCGTTCGAGCGGCTGAGAAACGAACTGCTCGACAGTTATCTCAGCGATGAGCGTGCACGGCGCATCTCGCGCCGCTACTTGCCGTCGCGCGAGGCGATCGCCGAGATTTTGGCGGGCGTGCTCGAATTGATGTACCCGGGGTATTACGGCCGCCTCGACCTGGACGCCGAGAATCTCGCCGGCCACCTGGGGCAAGCCTTGAAGGCGCTGGCGCCGAAGATCGAGCACGAAATGGAGCATTGCCTGTGCTACGGGCGCGAGCGCGAAGCGGTGCGGCTGGAGTTCGGCGATTGCGCGCCGCGCGCGCGAGAATTGACGGAGGTCTTTCTCGGCAGACTGCCGGAGATTCGGCAGCTGCTCGTGCGCGACGTGCAGGCGGCCTTCGACGGCGACCCGGCTGCGACCAATCTCGATGAGGTGATTCTCGCCTATCCGGGGGTGCTGGCCGTCAGCGTGTACCGCATCGCCCATGCGCTGCACGATCTCGGCGTACCGATGATGGCCCGGATCATGACCGAATGGGCACATTCGAAAACCGGCTGCGACATACATCCCGGCGCCAAGATCGGTCCGGCGTTTTTCATCGATCACGCAACCGGCGTGGTCATCGGTGAAACCACGGAAATCGGCGAGGGCGTCAAGCTCTACCAGGGCGTCACGCTCGGCGCCCTGTCCTTTCCGAGGGACGCGAGCGGCCAGATCATCCGCGGCCGCAAGCGCCACCCGACCGTCGAGGACGGCGCCACCCTGTACGCAAACGCCACGGTGCTCGGCGGCCAAACGGTCGTCGGCGCGCACAGCGTCATCGGCGGGTCGGTGTTCCTCACCCGCAGCGTGCCGCCGCGCTCACGGGTGTCGATCAAGGAGCCGGATCTGCGGGTTGCCTCGCGCGACGGCGCCGCCGAGCCCGACGCGATCTTCTTCGACATCTAGGACCGCGTCAGATCATTTTGCCGAGCACCGGCACCAGCAATAACGCCACGATGTTGATGATCTTGATCAGCGGGTTGATCGCCGGACCCGCGGTGTCCTTGTAGGGGTCGCCCACGGTGTCGCCGGTCACGGCGGCCTTGTGCGCATCGGATCCCTTGCCGCCGAAGTGTCCCTCTTCGATGTATTTCTTGGCGTTGTCCCAGGCGCCGCCGCCCGTGGTCATCGATATGGCGACGAACAGACCGGTGACGATGGTCCCAATCAGCAATCCACCGAGCGCCTGCACCCCGGATCCGGGGCCCATCAGCCAATTCACCACGAACACCAGCACGATCGGCACGACGATCGGCAGCAACGACGGCACGATCATCTCCTTGATCGCGGCCTTCGTGAGCATGTCGACGGCGCGTGAATAGTCGGGCTTCGCGGTGCCTTCCATGATGCCCTTGATGTCGCGGAACTGGCGTCGTACCTCATTGACCACCGCGCCGGCCGCGCGCCCCACGGCTTCCATCGCCATGGCGGCGAACAGGTAGGGGATCAACCCGCCGATGAAGAGCCCGATGATGACCGCCGGATTCGACAAATCGAAGGCGGTGGCATGGCCCAGCACATCTGCCAGCTTGTGCGTGTAGTCGGCGAACAGCACCAGCGCGGCAAGTCCGGCCGAGCCGATGGCATAGCCCTTGGTGACCGCCTTGGTGGTATTGCCCACGGCATCCAGCGGATCGGTCACATCGCGCACTTTCTTGTCGAGACCGGCCATCTCGGCAATGCCGCCGGCGTTGTCCGTGATCGGACCGTAGGCATCGAGCGCAACGATCATGCCGGTCATCGACAGCAT
Source organism: uncultured Gammaproteobacteria bacterium (assembly GCA_963758145.1). Lineage (GTDB taxonomy): Bacteria > Pseudomonadota > Gammaproteobacteria > Steroidobacterales > Steroidobacteraceae > Bog-1198. The sequence continues at coordinate 113,544 of CAVWUK010000003.1, read as the reverse complement.
CGCGGTGGCGGCGATGGCGATGCCATAGAGCCCTCCGAGCTGAAAGGAGGCCCAGATGCTCAAGGTCACCGCGATCACCGGCAATGCGCACGCCTTCATCGAGACACCGAGGCCGGCAATGATGTTGGTCGCATGGCCGGTCTGCGATGCCGAGGCCACGTGCTGCACCGGCTTGTATTCGGTCGCCGTGTAGTACTCGGTGATCACGATCATCGCCGCGGTGAGCGCGAGGCCGACCAGCGTGCACAGCCACATCGGGGTGGCGTGTGCAGCCATGAACCAGCGAGAGACGAAGTAGAAGGCGACGGCGGAAATGAGCCCGGACACGATGACGCCCTTGTACAGGGCATTCATGATCTTGCCGCCTTCCCTGGTGGAGACGAAAAACGTTCCGACGATCGAGGACACGATGGAAATCGCGCCGAGCACCAGCGGAAAGAGCACCGCGCTCTGGCCCACGTCTCCCATGAGCAGACCGCCCAGCAGCATCGTGGCGACCAGGGTGACCGCATAGGTTTCGAACAAGTCGGCGGCCATGCCGGCGCAGTCGCCGACATTGTCCCCGACGTTGTCGGCGATGACCGCCGGGTTGCGCGGATCATCCTCCGGAATTCCCGCCTCGACTTTGCCGACGAGATCGGCTCCGACATCGGCGCCCTTGGTGAAGATGCCGCCGCCGAGTCGCGCAAAAATCGAAATCAGCGAGCCGCCGAACGCCAGACCGACGAGCGAACGCAACGCCAACTCCGCGTCGCCGAGCACATGCAACATGCCGAGGTAATAGCCGGCGACGCCGATCAATCCCAAGCCGACCACCAGCATCCCGGTGATGGCGCCGCCGCGAAAGGCGACCTTGAGCGCGGCATTGATTCCCAAATGCGCCGCCTGCGCCGTTCGCACATTGGCGCGCACCGAAATGGACATGCCGATATAACCGGCGAGGCCCGAGAGGATGGCGCCCACCGCAAAGCCGCCGGCGGTGGCCCAACCCAAGGCGAGGCCCAGGATGACGAACAGGATGACTCCCACGATCGCGATGGTCCGGTATTGCCGATTCAGATAGGCCCGCGCACCCGCCTGGATGGCCGCCGCGATCTCCTGCATGCGCTCGTTGCCGGCCGGTTGCGCCAGGATCCAGCGGACCGAAATGGCGCCGTAGAGGATGGCTACGATTCCGGCTCCGATGGCCAGAAATAGGGCATTATCGAGGGTCATTTCTTGATGTCTCCGGATCGTCCAAAAAGGTGGTTCGAGCTTTAGGAAAAGCGCGCGGCGCAACTATGTTATTGAAAACTATCGCTTTATTATATTTTCAGGCCGCGAGACTATACCACAAAGGGTCGGCGCAGGCGCTTCGGCACGGCCTGGCCCCTGACCTCTACATAGCTCGGCAGGCCCGCCCGGTAGGGCGGGTAATCCTCGCCGCCGATCAGCGGCAGCAGGTAGCGCCGGCAGGCGGCGGTAATGCCGAATCCGTCGGCGGTGATGTAATTGCGCGGTACCTTCTTTTCCCGGTTCGCGATTGCAGCGAGCGGCGCCTCGCCGATGCTCCAGCGATACGGAGCCGAGGACCGGCGCACGATGGTGGGCATGACCGCGTTTTTACCGGCTAGCGCGAATTGCACCGCCGCCTTGCCGACCGCGTAAGCCTGATCGACGTCCACTTTCGAGGCGATGTGCCGCGCGGACCGCTGCAGGTAGTCGGCGACTGCCCAATGGTATTTGTAACCGAATGCCTCCTGGGTCATTTGCGCCACGATCGGTCCGACGCCCCCGAGCTGGGAATGACCGAACGCATCCTTGGTGCCGGCCTCGGCGAGGAATTGCCCGTCGGCATTGCGCACGCCTTCGGAAACCACGATCACACAGTAGCCGTGGCTCGTGACGCAAGCCTTCACTTTGTTCAAAAACAAGGCGCGATCGAAGGGGATTTCGGGAAAAAGGATGATATGCGGCGCATCGCCGCGCTTGTTGCCGGCCAAACCGCCGGCTGCGGCGATCCACCCGGCATGCCGCCCCATGACCTCGAGCACGAATACCTTGGTGGATGTGCGCGCCATCGACTTGACGTCGAGAGCCGCCTCGCGCGTGGCGACGGCGATATACTTCGCCGCGGACCCGAACCCCGGGCAGCAATCGGTAAAGGCCAGATCGTTGTCGACGGTCTTGGGTACCCCGATACAGATGACCGGATAATCCAGTTGCACGCCGATTTCGGACACCTTGTGCGCGGTGTCCATGGAATCGTTGCCGCCGTTATAGAAGAAATAGCCGATGTCATGGGCGCGGAACACCTCGATCAGGCGCTCGTACTGGGCGCGGCTCTTGTCGATTCCGGCCAGTTTGTAGCGTGCCGAACCGAAGGCGCCGGCCGGCGTGTGGCGCAACGCCCGGATGGTCGCCGCGCTTTCCTTGCTGGTGTCGATCAGATCCTCGGTCAGCGCGCCGATGATGCCGTGCCGGCCGGCATAGATCTTGCCGATCCGGTCGCGGTGCTTGCGCGCTGTTTCGATCAAGCCGCAGGCGGAGGCGTTGATGACGGCGGAGACCCCGCCGGATTGTGCATACAAGGCATTCTTTGGGGCCGGATGCTGCATGTTTCCCCTTGGGTTTCTAAGCTGTGCCGCACGACATTAGGCGCGCAGGATAGCCGATCGGCGCTTTCCAGGCACTGATGCCGGGAGCGGACGGCCGGTTTGACGATGGCATGCATCGAAGGTACGGTAACGCGCATGCGAATAGTCCTGTTAGGCGCGCCGGGATCGGGCAAAGGCACTCAATCTCAAAAGCTCGTGGATGCTTACGGCATTCCGCAAATCTCGACCGGCGATTTGCTGCGCGAGGCGGTGGCCAAAGGGACGCCGTTGGGGTTGCGTGCCAAGACGGCCATGGATGCGGGCAAGCTGGTGGACGACGCGACCGTGCTCGGCATGATTCGTGAACGGTTGGCGCGGCCCGATGCCGTCAAGGGATTTATTCTCGATGGGTTTCCCCGCAACATTGCGCAGGCGGAAGCCTTGGAGGAGACCCTCCGGGACTTGGGCCGGCCGCTGCAGGCGGTGGTGCTCATGAATCTCGACATGGGTGTTCTGTTCAAGCGGCTCACCGGACGCAGGATCTGCCAGGACTGCGGTCGCGTGTTCAACGTCCATACATCGCCCACCGCCACGCTGCCGCATTGCGACAAGTGCGGCGACAAGCCGCGAATGATTCAACGGCCGGACGACAAAGAAGAGGTGATCGGCAAGCGGCTGGAGGTCTTCGAGGCGCAAACCAAGCCGCTGATACAGCATTATGAAGCGGCCGGCCTGCTGCGCGTCGTGAATGCCGATGCCGATGTGGAAACGGTGTTCAAGAGCATTCAGCGCGCGGTGCAGGAGCCGCAACGCGCCTAGCCGACGGCTTCGAGCAATTTCTCGCCGATTTCCTTCAGACGCCAGCCGGTCAGCGCGTTCAAATCGCGCTCGCCCATCGCAAGCGCCTTGAGCTCGCCGCGCGATGCCAGAATTTCGGCGCTGACACCGAGTTGCGCGGCCCGAGCATCGACCAGGCGGGCGAGCCGGTCGATCACCGCCCTTTGCTCGGAGGTGGGGCGCGAGTCCTGGCCCGGTTCCTGATCGGTCACTTCAGTCCGCGAGTCTTCACGCAATGTCTCGAGCAGGCTCTCCGCGATGGCATTGTTCATGGGCTGCGGCACCGAGCGCACGGCCTCGAGCGCCGCGCGGGAGGAGGGATTGATCCGGGCCAGATCGAAGATCGCCGCGTCGGGAATGATCCAGCCGCGCGGCAGATTGCGCTCGCGCGCCAGCTTTTCGCGCCACACCGCGAGCGCGCGCGCGCGAGCGCGCGGAGCCGGCGCCAGCTGCCTGAGGCCGCGCAATCTTGTCCACGCCATGCCGGCATCGGGCTCGTAGAGCCGCGCATCCTCGAGCGCCAGGCAGTCCTGCAATACCCATGATTCGCGCCCCAGCGCGCGCAGCCGTTCGGTCAACCGGCCGGCGATCTCGCCGAGATACAGCACGTCGTCGGCCGCGTAATCGAGTTGCTCGCGGGTCAGCGGGCGCTTCGACCAATCGGTGCGTGTCTGGCCCTTGGGCAAGGTCACGTCCAGCAGCTTTTTGGCGAGTTCCGCGTAGCCGATCTGGGGTTTGAGCCCCACGCATCCGGCGGCGATTTGCGTGTCGAACACCGGCGATATGACGCGCTTTACGCTGAGATAAAACGCCTCGAGATCTTGCCGCGCGGAGTGGATGAGTTTGCGCGAAGCGGCGGTGGTGAGCGCCGGGCGCAGGGGCTCGAGGCTGCCGACCCGCAAGGTGTCCACGCACCAAACCGTATCCCCGGCCGCCAATTGCAGCAGGCACAGCTTGGGGAAAAAGGTCCTTTCACGCAAAAATTCCGTGTCGAGGCCGATCGATGCGTACGACTCGAGGGTGCGGGCAAGCGATGGCAATTCCTCGCTTCGATCGATCCAAATCGGCTCAGGCATATCGTTGATCCACGTGTACAATTTGATAATTCATTATGACTGAATCGAACGATGCTGCGACTTGCAAAGGCATTCTGGGATATTGCGCTGTGGCGTAAGTCGCCGGCGCAGCTGCCCGCGTCGGTATTCCTGCTGTCCCTGGTTGCGGCGGCGGTCGCAGCCATTGAGGCGCTGGGGGCCCTGTTGCCGCCCAATCCGAGCGATCGAATTCTCATGCGCATGGCCTTGAGTGCCGCGCTGCCGCTGCTGTTCGCGTGGGTGGTATTGGCCGTCGCCCGTCAGCGTCAACGCTTTTTGCAAACCGGCACCGCATTGCTCGGCATGGCGCTGCTGGCGCAACTGGCCTTGTACCCGTTGGGCTCGCTGCTGAATATCGTCGGTACCGATCGGCCGCTGTCGATACCCCTGGGTGTGCTGCTGCTCGCCGGCCTGATCTGGTATTTGCTGGCCTGCGCAAACATATGGCGCGCCGCGCTCGATTCGCGGCTGGGGCTGGGCGCGATGATCAGCGTCGGCTACCTCTTGCTTTCGATGGCGTTGGAGCAGCGGCTGCTCCCGGAGCCTTGACGATGCACGTGCACATCTTGGGAATAGCCGGAACCTTCATGGGAGGGCTGGCGGCCATCGCCAAGGCGGCCGGATATCGCGTAACCGGCGCCGATCTCAATGTTTATCCGCCGATGAGCACGCAGCTCACCGCGCTCGGCATCGACTTCGTCGAGGGCTACGGCGCCGATCAGCTGGACCTGCGGCCCGACCTCGTCATCGTCGGCAACGCATTGAGCCGGGGCAGTCCGGTGGTCGAGGCGATGCTCGACCGCGGCATGGCCTACACCTCGGGGCCGCAGTGGCTGGCCGAGCACGTGTTGCACGATAGGCACGTGCTGGGGGTTGCCGGGACTCATGGCAAGACCACCACGGCGAGCATGCTGGCGTGGATCCTGGAGCATGCGGGACTGGCGCCGGGATTCCTGATCGGCGGCGTGCCGACCAATTTCGATGCGACGGCGCGGCTCGGCGCGGGATCGCGGGGCACGGCGCCGTATTTCGTCATCGAGGCGGACGAGTACGACACCGCGTTCTTCGACAAGCGCGCCAAGTTCGTCCACTACCGCCCGCGCACGCTGATTCTCAACAATTTGGAGTACGATCACGCCGACATATATCCCGACGTCGCCGCCATCCGCCGCCAGTTCAATCAATTGCTGCGCACCGTGCCGGCGGCCGGCCGCATCGTGCAGAACGGCGAGGACGAGGAGCTTGCGGCCACGGTGGCCATGGGATGTTGGACGCCGCGCGAAACGTTCGGCCTGTCGGGCGCGCCGGCCGATTGGAGCGCCGTGCTCGAGCCCGGCTCGGCGGGCCGGGAGTTCAAGGTGCTGCGCGCAGGAGCCGAGTCGGCGCGAGTCAAGTGGCAGCTGCTGGGCGAGCACAACGTGATGAATGCCTTGGCGGCCATCGCGGCCGCCAACCATGTGGGCGTGGCGCCCGGGCGCGCCGCCCAGGCACTGGGCGAATTCCGCGGGGTCAAGCGCCGGATGGAGGTTCGCGGCGTGGCCGGCGGCATCACCGTGTACGACGACTTTGCGCATCATCCCACGGCGATTGAGGCCACTCTCAAGGGTCTGCGCGCATGCCTGCCGCATGCGCGCATAATCGCCGTGCTCGAACCGCGCTCGAACACCATGAAGCTCGGCGTGCATCGCGATCAGTTGGCGCCCGCATTGGCGCTGGCCGACCGGGCCTGGTTTTTGAATCCGCCGCAACTCGGCTGGGACTTGGCTGCGGCGGTGGCGCCGCTCCGCGCGCGGGCCGGCTTTGCCAGCACCGTGGACGAGCTGGTGCTCGGCTTAAGTGCGCAAGCGCAACCCGGCGATCACGTGCTGGTGATGAGCAACGGCGGCTTCGGCGGGCTTCATGAGAAGTTGCTCGCCGAGTTGCGCCGGCGTGAAGCCTAGGAGCCTGTCTGAATTCGATCGCACTGTTTCCGCTCAACATCGTGCTGTTCCCCGAGGGCGCGCTGCCGCTGCGGATCTTTGAAACTCGCTACCTCGACATGGTGCGCCGCTGCATGCGCGGGGGGCAGGGCTTCGGCGTGGTCTTGATCCGCGAGGGCCGGGAAACCGGCGGCGGCGACACCGAAATCCATGCCGTGGGCACGATGGCCGAGATCACCGACTTCCATCAGTTGCAGGACGGTTTTCTCGGGCTCTCCTGCGTGGGGCGCCAAAGGTTCCGGATAGTCAATCAGCACCGCCAAACCGACGGCCTGCTTCTCGGCGAGGTTGAGTGGATCGATGCCGAACCGTTGCAGCCCGTGCCGCCGCGGCATGCGCGCTTGGCCGAATTGCTGCGCACGGTGCTGCCCCAGTTGGGGGAGGTGTACACGGACATCCCGATGCGGCTCGACGATGCCGCGTGGGTGGGTCATCGACTGGCCGAGATACTGCCGATACCGCTTGCCGACAAACAACTCTATCTGGAAATCAACGACCCCGTTCAGCGCTTGGACCGGTTGGCGCCGCTCGCCCCGCTCGCATAGGGCACCCAGACGCCGCGCCAATACCAGAGCGCGAGACCCAGAGCGGCGGCCCAGGGCAGCAACCAATAGCCCACCAAACCATCGAACCGACCGACCCAGGCGGAATACCGGGGCGCGTCGCCGCGGATCGTGCACATCTGCAGGATTCGCAGCACCACCACCCAGCCGGCGTGCAGTCCGATCGCCACCGCGATGTTGCCGGTCAGCACCCGGGTTACGCTCAAGAGGAGGCCGACCGCCAGCCAGGCCATAAATGAGTCGATTACCAGGCTCGGAGCGCTCAAGGGCGCAAAGGAACGAACCAGAAGATCGAAACCGCTGCCCCAATGCAACTGCTCGGGTGCGATGCTTGCCTTGGCAAAAAAATGCAGGATCGCGAACAACGGCGCCGTCAACAGCACGGCGCACAGGGGCCCCGATTCGCGCGCTATCGCCGTGTGCATGGCGCCGCGAAACACCGTCTCTTCGATCAGGGCGACACCGATTCCCGATGCCAGGCCGGCGAGCAACAGGTGCAAAATACCCATTGCCGACGCCAATTGCGACGGGTCGGTCACGATGCGCAATTGAGCCGCCAACAGAAAAGCGGCGCCGATGCCGCCGGTGGCGATGCCGACCGCGCCCCAGCACATCGATACGCTCAGGAATCTGCGCCAGGGCAAACCGTAGCCGAAATCCCCCTTGGCGCGGATCGCCAGATGCCGGCACAGCCACGCGAGTTCGAGCGCCAACACCAGCATGGTGACGCGGGCCGCCACCCGGTGGAACGGCCACGGGCCGAGGTGCGACGCCAGCTCAAAGGCGGGGAAGGCGATGATCGCGCCGATGAGCCCCGCCAAAAGCAGCGAACCCAACAGCCAGGTGAATGCCCGCATCCTCCCGGGTTCCGCTACACGGAACGCAAACTGGCGAGCGCCTTGCTCGCCGCGGCGATCGTCATATCGATATCGGCGTCCGAATGCGCTGCCGATAGGAATCCCGCTTCGAATGCCGACGGCGCGAAATACACGCCTTCCTCGAGCATGCGATGAAAGAACCGCTTGAACCGTTCGGTATCGCAGGCCATCACCTTGGCGAAGCTGTCGACGGCGCGCTCCGCCGTGAAAAAGAACCCGAACATGCCGCAGACCTGGTTGGTGGCGAGCGCGATGTCCGCGCTGGCGGCCTCGCCAGCAAGGCGCCGCATCAATAAATCCGTCATCGTGTTCAGCCGCTCATGAAAACCGGGAACCGAGATCAGGTCCAGCGTGGCGATTCCCGCCGCCATCGCCACCGGGTTACCGGACAAGGTGCCCGCCTGGTAGATCGGGCCGAGCGGTGCGAGCCGCTCCATGATGTCGCGGCGGCCGCCGAAAGCGCCGACCGGCATGCCGCCGCCGATGATCTTGCCGAGCGTCGTGAGGTCCGGGCGCACGCCGTACAACGCCTGGGCACCGCCCAGGGCGACGCGAAAGCCCGTCATGACCTCATCGAAGATCAACAACGCGCCGCTCTTATCGCACTCGGCGCGCAATGTCTCGAGAAAGCCGGGCAGCGGCGGCACGCAGTTCATGTTGCCGGCCACCGGCTCCACGATGATGCAGGCGATCTGCCCGCCGATCTGCCTGAACGCTTCGCGCACCTGACCCGCGTCGTTGTAGTCGAGGGTCACGGTGTGGGCCGCGAGGGCCTTGGGCACACCCGGCGAGGTGGGTACGCCGAAAGTGAGGGCGCCCGAACCGGCCTTGATCAACAACGAATCCGAGTGACCGTGGTAGCAGCCCTCGAATTTCACGATGGTATCGCGCCCGGTGAAGCCGCGCGCCAGGCGGATCGCGCTCATGGTCGCCTCGGTGCCCGAACTCACGAATCGGACCAGCTCGATCGACGGCATCAGCAGGGTGACGCGCCGTGCGAGCTCCGTTTCGAGTTCGGTCGGCGCGCCGAAGCTCAAGCCGTCCGCCGCGACGCGTTGTACCGCGGCGATCACCTGCGGGTGCGCATGACCCAAAATCATCGGACCCCATGAGCCGACGTAATCGATGAACTGCCGTCCGTCCGCGGCGATGGTGCGCGAACCGGCCGCCTTCTTGAAGAAGATGGGTTCTCCGCCGACGCTCCGGAACGCACGCACCGGCGAATTGACGCCGCCGGGAATATATCTACAGGCCTCTTGATACAGGCTCGACATGCCGCTCCTCAGGTCAATGCCGCGGGCGGCAGACGCAAAAGCACCTCGAGGCCGCCGCCGGCGTGATTGCGGGCGGTGGCCGATCCGCCGTGCGCGATCATGACCTGGGAAGTGATGGCGAGTCCAATTCCTTCGCCGCCGGTATCGCGATCGCGCGATTCCGCCACACGGTAGAACGGCTCGAATATACGCCCCAATTCGCTCTCCGGCACGCCCGGCCCCCGGTCTCTGACCCCGACCGAGAGACCCCCGGCGCCGCGCTCGACGGTCACCTCCACGAGTCCTCCGGCCGGACTATAGCGCACCGCATTTCGCAATACGTTCTCGATCGCGCTTCTCAGAAGTTCGCGATTGCCGCGCACGGCGCATTTTGCGGCACCCCGTTGCCTGACCTTGCAGCTCTTGACGGCGCCTTCGAAGTCCGCATCGCGCACGATCTCCTCGAGCACCTCGTCGATGTCGAAGGCGTCACGCGCGAACGGCGCATCGCTGCCGTGCAATCTCGCGAGCTTCAACACCTGGCTGATCAATCCGTCGAGACGCTCGATTTCCGCCTCCAATCGCTCGAGCTGGCGCGGCGAATCGGCGGGTGATTGGCGCGCCAATCCGAGCGCAACGCGCATTCTCGCGAGCGGCGAGCGCAATTCATGTGAAATATCGCGCAACAGCCGCGTAATGGCGCTGCGGTTGGAGCGCAGTTGGTCCGCCATGGCGTCGAAGTCTCTGGCGAGCACCGCCAGTTCGTCCTTGCGGCCTTCGAGACCGGCGCTCACGCGCACTTCCAGATTCTCGCCGGCCAGCGCGCGCGCGCCTGCCTGTATCCTGCGGATGGGTGCGCTCAAATGCTGCGCGAGCCACCAGCTGGCGAAGGCGCTGACCGCCAACGCGATGCAGAGAATGGTCAGCGATATGCCGGGCAGGGTCAATGCGCCGAAAATACTCGGGCGGCGGGGAACCAGCAGCACCGTATACGTTGTGCCGTCGGGACCGACGATCTGCGGCGCGGTGCGCTGGGGGCGAAAATTACCCGGCGGAGTTTGTCCCGGTTGCGGTGGTTGCGCGTCGGGCGGGCCGGCGCCGGGAGGCTCGAGTCCGCTCATGGCCTCGCGGTTTAAGAACTCCAGGCGCCGCGCGGCGCTCTCGGACAGGCGGCGGCCGAGGATGTCGGCACCGTCCGGCCCGATGATGAAGAGATCTCGATCGGGAATGGAATGCTCGTTTGTCGCGAGCCATTTCTTCAGCCCCGAGATTCCGCCGGTCGCCAGCACTTCGGACGCCTGAATCGCCACACTCGGCCGGCGCTGCAATTCCGGCGACCCGTATTCCCGGGCGGCAATCGTGAACGTGATCGCGATGCTGCCGCCGACGATGAGCGCCATGGCGATCCAAAACAGCAGGAAAATCCGCAGGAACAGGCTGTGCACTCAGACAGGCTCCTGGGCTGCCAAGGTGAGAGTGTAGCCCGAGCCGCGGATGTTCTTGATTTCCGGGTTGGCACCCGCCTCGAGTTCGAGCTTGCGGCGCAGATTGCTGATATGGGTGTCGATGGCCCGATCGTAGGGGACGAGCTTTCGACCCAAAGCCTGCTCGGTCATCGCCTCGCGCGAGATCACCTGTCCGGCCGATCGCATCAGCAGTTCGAGCACGCGGAATTCCGCGCCGGTGAGGGCAACCGGGCGATCTGCAACGCGCACCTGGCGCATTCCCGTATTGAGCGTGATCGGACCGACGGTGAGCTCATCCTGACTTGCATCGCGCGCCGCGCGATTGCCTGCACGGCGTAAGATGGCGCGGATGCGCGCCACCAGTTCGCGCGGATTGAACGGCTTGCTCAGATAGTCGTCTGCACCGAGCTCCAGCCCGACGATGCGGTCCACGTCGTCGCCGCGTGCGGTGAGCATGAGGATCGGCGTGTCGTGCGAGGCGCCGAGTTTGCGCAAAACATCGAAGCCGCTCAAGCCCGGCAACATGACGTCCAATATCAGGATTTCATAATCGCTGCGTTGCAGCTCGGCGAGCGCATCGGCGCCATCGTGTACGCTGCTGACCCTGAAATTCTCGGCCACCAGATATTCGGTGAGCATCTGGCACAATTCCCGGTCGTCGTCGACCAGCAGTACGCGGGTCTCGCGCGGCCGCACCGGTTCCGATGGGGCTTGGTTCTGCGTTGTCGATCCCATGTACATACTTTGGCAGAGTTTCCGGCGGGCGGCAGCCTCGGTCGGCGAATTGACAATTCTTTGCATGACGCACACGAAAAATTGCCGCTGCTCGATATCGCGTGCGGCCGCGCCGCCGTAAGCTATCTCTCAGCGTACAGCTTCAGGAGTCAGGCTTGCCATGATCAACATACGACGCATCGTTCCAACCCTTTGTCTCGCGACCGCACTGTCCGGTTTGGCCGTCTACGCCGCTTCGGCCCAAGAGACCGCTGCGCCGGCCGCATCCGGCGGCGCCCCTGCATGGCACCACGGCCACGGCGGCGCCGGAGCAATGGGCATGGTGCTGCATAAATTGAACCTCGGGCCGGATCAGAAGGCCCAGGTTAAGGCCATTTTCGCCGGTCAGAAGACCCAGTTCGAGGCGCTGCGCGAAAGCGCCAAGGCGAATCGGCAGGCGCTCGCCACGACGCCGCCGACGGACCCGGGCTATGCGGCGCTGGTCGAGACGGCGCAGCATAACGCCGCGACGCGCATCATGCTCGAGCACCAGACCTGGAAGCAGATCTACGAGAGCGTGCTGACCAAGCAGCAGCAGCAGCAGATCCCCGGCATCGTCGCCGCCGCCCAGGCCGCGCGCGAATCCAAGATGCAGGCGTGGAAGGCCCAGCATCCGCAGCCGTCCTCGGACTGAAGACCCGCGATCAGCGCTGCGTGGCGCCGATGCCGTCTCGTTTGAGCAGATCGATGACGCTGTCGCGGCCGACGAGATGGGCGGTGCCGACGATGACGAGGTAGTTCTTGTCATCGGCGAGCAGCGCCTCTATTCGCGCGATCCATTTGCGGTTGCGTGCGACGACCAACGATTGATACACGGCGGGATCGTTCCCCAATTCGGACTTCACTCGCGATTCGAACCAATTCGTGTCGCCGCGCTGCCATGCGTGCACCATGCCGTCGATCTCCTTGGGCAGATCGCGAGCCTGCTCGAGGCTGGACATCAGGTATTCCACCTGGGCGTCCATCGACATGCTTTCGAACAGCGCAATTTGATCGTGCACCGTCTCCAGCCCGGCGACGGATTTGCCGTCGGCGCGCGCCAGCTCCATGAAATGCATTTCCACGCCCGATTGCGGGTCGAACCCGATTTGTGCGAGCTGCAATTGGGAGATCGCCTCGGCGGCGAACCACGGCGCGAATAGGTCGAACGTCGACAATTCCATCCCCAGATCCCGGGTCAGGCTCTGCGCGCGCGCGTAGCGGCTTTGCCCCATGACCTCGGGCAGGGTCTTGCCATCCGGCAACAGCGCGCTCGCCAGCATTTGCGCCTGGATTTGCTCGGAATCGATGTCGGCGAGATTAATCTCCATCACCAGGGACGCGGCGTTGCGGTAGGCGTCCTGCACCACGGCCGGGAGCGGATAATCGCTTGGACGAAGCACATGAATGGAACCGAGCAGGTACACGGTGTTGTGCTTGCCATGCAGTTCCCAGAGAGGGTGCAGCGCGGTATCCGCTCGAGCCGCCGCGCCGAGCGCCAGGCAGCACAGCGCCCAGCAAAGCGTCGATGCAAGCGGGAGCCAGCCGGCGCGCGCGCGGTGCAAGGGTCAGCGCGAGGCCGCGGTCAGCGGCATGGACTGCGATTCGATCCAACGGACTTCGGTGTCGATGCTGCCGTCGGGATGCAACTTGAACCGCCGATATGCCGGCGGCCGCGAGTCGATGGCGTAGCGGTCGCTGTGCGGCATGAATTGCGCTCCGGTCGATGGGGTGGCGAACAGGCTCACTTCACCGCGCTTGCCGTCATAGGCCTGATGCACATGACCCCAAGCAACCGCCCGGACATGGGAGTGCGAGTCGAGGACGCGCCAGAATTCATTGGCATCGGCGAGGCCGATGCCGTCGAGCCAGCGGCTGTTCATGCCGATCGGGTGATGATGCAGGCATACCATGGCGGGCAGGGAAGCGCCGGCCAGCGCCCGGTCGAGGCGCTCGAGTTCCTGAGGCGTAAGGCGCCCGCCGACATGACCCGGGTCATAGCTGTCCAGCATGATGAACTGCCAGCCGCCCTGCAGGTGCGTGCCGCAAATCTGAAAGGGGGCATGTCCGAGTTCCCGGTGCATGGCTTCCGGCTCATCGTGATTTCCGGGAATGCATAGTACCGGCTTTTGAAGATTGCCGAGTATGCTGCGAAAGCGCAGATACCCGGAAGGATCGTCCTGGACGATGTCGCCGGTTACCAGCACCGCCGCATAGTCCGGAACTTTTTCGAACGCATCCTCGAGCACCCGGCGCAAGCTCGAATCGGTTGCCACGCCGCGCAGCTTGCCCTCGGCGCTGCCGTACAAATGCGGATCTGTGATGTGAAGAATTTGCATTCAATAAATCCTAGCAAAGCCACCGGCGCCCGACGGTGAACTGGGTCATGCGCACCGGATTTGCGCTATACATAGTTAAACCGCCGATATGTGAACGCGTTCCATTGGAAAGCGCGACTCAAGTCCCGGTTTATGCTCGCGCGCCGTATTCCAACTGGTCGTTGCTGGCGGGGAGCGCATCGGGGAGAATGTCGGCCTCTTCATGACCAGGAAGCCCCAGATGCCGACCCGACGCGAGTTCGCCAACGCCATTCGGGCCCTGTCGATGGACGCCGTGCAGAAGGCCAATTCGGGACATCCGGGCGCTCCGATGGGCATGGCCGACATCGCGGAAGTGCTCTGGCGCGACGTTCTTAAGTTCAATCCGGGTAACCCCTTATGGTGGGATCGCGACCGTTTCGTATTGTCGAACGGACATGCCTCCATGTTGCTGTATTCGGTACTGCATCTCACGGGTTACCCGCTGCCAATGGACGAGTTGATGAAATTCCGCCAGTTCGGCTCAATGACGCCCGGCCATCCGGAGCGCGAGTTGCACCTGGGCATCGAGACCACCACCGGCCCGCTCGGGCAAGGCATTGCCAATGCGGTGGGCATGGCGCTCGCGGAACGCAACCTCGCGGCGACGTTCAACCGGCCGGGCCACACGATTGTCGATCATCACACCTACGTGTTCCTGGGCGATGGGTGCCTGATGGAAGGCATTTCCCACGAAGCAGCCTCCTTTGCCGGTACCCAGCGGCTCGGCAAGCTGATCATGATCTACGACGACAACGGTATTTCCATCGACGGCAAGGTTCGGGGCTGGTTCGCCGACGACACGCCCCGGCGCTTCGAGGCTTATGGATGGCATGTTCTGCCCCAGGTCGACGGTCACGACAGCGATTCGATTGCGGCCGCACTGGCGGCGGCCCGTGCCGTCACCGACCGGCCGTCGTTCATTTGCGCCAGGACCGTGATCGGCTGGGGCGCTCCGAACAAGCAGGGCAGCGCATCCATGCATGGCGAGCCGATGGGAGCCGACGAAATTGCTGCAGCGCGCGTGCGTCTGGGTTGGACCTCGCCGCCGTTCGAGATACCCGGCGACATCCGTGCCGGATGGGATATGCGAGAAAAGGGGGCCCGCGCCGAGCGCGAGTGGAGCGCGAAATTCGCGGCCTACAAGGCCGAGTTTCCGGCTTTGGCCGAGGATTTCGAGCGGCGCATGACAGGAGATCTACCTAGTGGCTTCGACGGTCTGGCGCAGGACTCCATCGATCGGGCGCAGGCCGAAGGCAAGGCGCTCGCCACCCGCCAATCGTCCCAAGCGGCCCTGAACACCTTCGGGCCCGCGCTGCCGGAACTCATCGGCGGATCGGCGGATCTCACGCCTTCGAACGGCACGCTGCGCAAGGACTCCGTGACGCTCACGCCCGAGTCGCCCGCCGGAAATTATGTGCATTTCGGGGTGCGCGAATTCGGCATGTCGGCGATCCTCAACGGCATCGCGGGGCATGGCGGCTTCATTCCCTATGGCGGCACGTTTCTGGTTTTCTCCGACTATGCGCGCAACGCCTTGCGCATGGCGGCCCTGATGCGATTGCGCGTGATCTTCGTCTATACCCACGATTCGATCGGGCTCGGCGAAGACGGCCCGACGCACCAGCCCATCGAACAGCTGGCGAGTCTGCGCGCGATTCCGAACATGGAGGTGTGGCGCCCGTGCGATGCGGTCGAAACCACGGCCGCCTGGCGCGCCGCACTCGAGCATCGCGACCGGCCGACCTGCCTGGTGCTGACCCGCCAATCGGTGGCGCATCAGTCGCGCGAAGCCGGCGAGGTCGCGGCGATCGGGCGCGGCGCCTACGTGCTGATCGACTGCGACGGGCCGCCCGAAGCCATCGTCATCGCCAGCGGCTCCGAAGTGGGCATCGCCGCCGCGGCGGTGCGAAGCATGGCGGCCGAGGGGCGCCGGGTGCGCCTGGTGTCCATGCCGAGCAGCACGACCTTCGAGCGCCAGGACGAGGCCTACAGGCAGAGCGTGCTGCCTCCGTCGGTTACGCGCCGGGTGGCGGTGGAGGCGGGAGCCCGCGAGCCGTGGTGGCGCTACGTGGGTCTGCAAGGGCAGATCGTCGGCATCGATCATTTCGGCGCATCGGCGCCGGCGCAGGAGTTGTTCAAGCATTTTGGATTCACGCCCGAGGTTGTGACGCAGGCGATCGATAGGGCGCTGAGGGCTTAGATTCGTGGTACAGGGGGGATAAAATGTCAATCAAGGTGGGCATCAACGGCTTTGGGCGCATTGGGCGCAATACTCTGCGTGCGCTGTACGAAGGGAAACATGCGGGCGCGATTCAGATCGCCGCGATCAACGATCTGGGCGACGCCAAGACCAATGCGCATCTGACGCGCTTCGACACCGTCCACGGCCGGTTCCACGGCGATGTGCACGTCGATGGGGATTCAATGGTGGTGAACGGCGATCGGATCCGCGTGATCGCGCAGCGCGACCCGGCCAAGCTGCCGTGGGGTGAGCTCGGGGTGGATTTGGTGATGGAATGCACCGGGCTGTTCACCAGCAAGGCCAAGGCCTCCGCGCATCTGACTTCCGGGGCGAAAAAAGTGCTGATTTCCGCGCCCGGCGGCGATGACGTCGATGGCACCATCGTTTACGGCGTGAATCACCATGTGCTGAAGTCGTCCCACACGGTGATCTCGAATGCCTCGTGCACGACCAATTGCCTGGCGCCGCTCGCAAAGGCGCTCCACGATAAAATCGGCATATTGTCGGGCGTCATGAACACCATTCATTCCTATACCAACGACCAGGTGTTGACCGACGTCTACCACTCGGATCTGCGCCGCGCACGCTCCGCGACCATGTCGATGATCCCGACCAAGACGGGCGCTGCGGCTGCGGTGGGCCTGGTACTGCCCGACTTGAAGGGCCTGATCGACGGATTTGCGATTCGAGTGCCGACGATCAACGTGTCACTGGTGGATTTGAGCTTCAATGCCGCGCGCAAGACCACGGTGGAGGAGATTCATTCGGTCGTCAAGGAGGCCGCCAACGGTTCGTTGAAGGGCATACTTGCCTACAACGACCAGCCTCTGGTGTCGGTGGATTTCAACCACGATCCGGCCTCCTCGACCTACGATGCGACGCTCACCAAGGTCATGGCCGGTACGCTGGTGAAAGTGTGCGCCTGGTACGATAATGAATGGGGATTCTCCAATCGCATGCTCGACACCACACTCGCCTGGTCGAAAGCCGCCTAACCGGTCGTTGCAGCCGGCGCGGGGGCGCCGCGCGGCCGCCTCGACGGAGTAAACACATGAAAGTTAATAAAATGACGAGTCTCGACCTCTCCGGCAAGCGGGTGCTGATACGGGAGGATTTGAACGTGCCCATCAAGGACGGTGCGGTCACCAGCGACGCCCGGATACGTGCGGCGTTGCCGACCATACAGGCCGCCCTGAAAGCGAATGCGAGGGTCATGCTGATGTCCCACCTGGGCCGTCCCGAGGAGGGACATTACGCCGAGGAGTTTTCGCTCGCGCCGGTGGCGAAGCGGCTGACCCAGCTCCTGGGCGTTCCGGCGACGCTCAAGCGGGACTGGCTGAACGGCGTCGATGTGGCGCCGGGGGAGGTGGTGCTGCTGGAAAACGTGCGCTTCAACAAGGGCGAGAAGAAAAATGCCGACGATCTCGCGAAGAAAATGGCGGCGCTCTGCGACGTCTATGTCATGGACGCCTTCGGCACCGCGCACCGCGCGGAGGCGAGCACTCATGGCGTGGCGAAATACGCGCCGATCGCGTGCGCAGGACCGTTGCTGGTCAGCGAATTGGCGGCCCTGGAAACGGCTCTTGAAAAACCCGCGCGGCCGCTGCTGGCGATCGTCGGCGGCTCCAAGGTGTCGACCAAGCTCACCGTGCTCGAGACGCTGCTCGGCAAAGTCGATCAATTGATCGTCGGCGGCGGGATCGCCAACACCTTTCTGGCGGCGCTCGGCTACAAAGTCGGCAAATCGCTGCACGAACCGGAGATGCTGGACATCTGCAGACGGTTGATCGAGCAATCCAAGAAGCGCGGCATCGTCATTCCGATTCCGACCGACGTGGTGGTGGCGACCGAGTTTTCGGCCAAGGCGGAGGCGGACGTCAAGCCGGTCAGCGACGTGGCCGACAATGAGATGATTCTCGACATCGGACCCGACTCCGCCGAGCATATGAGCACGCTCATAGCCGCGGCCGGCACGGTGCTGTGGAATGGTCCGGTCGGCGTGTTCGAATTCGATCAATTCGGGGAGGGAACCCGCACGCTCGCCAATGCCATTGCGCGCAGCAAGGCGTTTTCGCTCGCCGGCGGCGGCGATACGCTCGCGGCCATAGAGAAATACGGCATCGAGGACAGCATTTCGTACATATCGACCGGCGGCGGCGCGTTCTTGGAGTTCGTCGAAGGGAAGAAACTTCCCGCGGTCGACGTTCTCGAGCAGCGCGCTGCATGACGTTTTTCCAGCGCCGCAGCAAAATCGTCGCAACCCTGGGTCCGGCGACCGATGACCCAAAGATCCTCGCCGACATGGTGCGCGCCGGCGTCGATGTGGTCCGGCTCAATTTCTCGCACGGCGAAACCAGCGATCATGCGCGGCGTCTGGACCTGGTCCGGCAGGCCGCCAAGCTGGCGGGCCGCTATGTGGGCGTGCTCGGTGACCTGCAAGGTCCGAAGATCCGCATCGACCGGTTCGCGGCGGGCAAGGTGGACCTGGCGGACGGCGCCGAGTTCACGCTGGACGCCGAGCTCGCTGTCGATGCAGGCACCGATCATGCGGTGGGAATCGCTTACAAGAAGCTGCCCTCGGACGTGTTCCCGGGAGACATACTCCTGCTCAACGACGGCAAGATCAGCCTGCAAGTCCTCGAGGTTTCCGGTCCGCGCATCAGAACCCGGGTGCTGGTCGGCGGAGAACTCGGCAACAACAAGGGCATCAACCGTCAGGGCGGAGGATTGTCGGCCGGCGCGCTGACGGACAAGGACCGCGAGGACATTCAGATCGCGGCGCGCCTTAAGGTCGATTATCTGGCGATATCATTCCCGCGCGATGCCGCCGACATGAACGAGGCGCGCGGCCTATTGCGCGCCGCCGGCGGCCATGCGCTGCTGGTCGCCAAGATCGAGCGCGCGGAGGCGATCAAGAATCTGGTCGAGGTGGTCAGGGCGAGCGACGCGGTGATGGTGGCCCGCGGCGACCTCGGCGTCGAGATGGGCTTTGCCGAACTTGCCGGATTGCAGAAGCAGATCAATCAGGAGGCGCGCCATCAAAACAAGGTGGTCATCACGGCGACCCAGATGATGGAATCGATGATCGTCAATACCGTGCCGACGCGCGCGGAGGTGTCGGATGTCGCGAACGCGGTGATGGAAGGGAGCGATGCGGTGATGCTGTCCGCGGAAACCGCGGCGGGGAAACACCCGGCCAAGGTGGTCGAAACGATGGCGCAGATCATCGTGGGCGCCGAAAAGTACCAGGGTGCGCACGTGCGCATCCGGCAGCGCAAGAGCGGTTACTTCGAACGCACCGCCGAGGCGATCGCCGCCGCGGTCATGTATACCGCGAATCACCTGCACGTGAAGGCCATCGTCGCGCTTACGGAGTCGGGCGAAACCGCGTTGTGGATGTCGCGGGTGCGTTCGGACATCCCTATTTACGCCTTTTCGCGCCAGGAGATCGCGCGCTGCCGGGTGACGCTGTATCGCGGCGTGTACCCGGTCGCCTACGACGTCACCGACAAGGACCGCGACGCGTTCTATTCCTCGATCTTCCGATTGCTGCTGGATTTGAAGCTGGTCGCCGAGGGGGATCTGATCATTCTCACCAAAGGCGAAGCGAGCGGCGTGGCGGGCGGCACCAATTCCATGCAAATCCTGCAGGTTGTGCGCTCCTAGGACCGGCAGAGCATGCAACCGGAGTTTCGCGGAACCGATCGGTACGTCGCCACCGAGGAGTTGATGGCGGCCGTGAACGCCGCGATGGCGCTGTCGCGCCCGCTTCTGATCAAAGGCGAACCCGGCACCGGCAAGACGCTGCTCGCGGCCGAAGTCGCCAGGGCGCTGTCGAAGCCTTTGTACGAGTGGCACATCAAGTCGACCACCAAGGCGCAGCAGGGGCTGTACGAATACGATGCGGTGTCGCGCCTGCGCGATTCGCAGCTCGGAGATCCGCGGGTCAAGGACATCCGCAACTACATCGTCAAGGGGAACCTGTGGGAGGCCTTCGATTGCGAGGTGCAGCCGGTTCTCCTGATCGACGAGATCGACAAGGCGGATATCGAATTTCCCAATGACCTGCTGCGCGAGCTGGATCGAATGGAGTTCTACGTATACGAGACACGCGAGACCGTGCATGCGAAACATCGGCCGGTCATCGTGATCACCAGCAACAACGAGAAGGAGCTGCCGGACGCGTTTTTGCGGCGCTGCTTCTTTCACTACATCCGTTTCCCCGACGAACAGACGATGACGCAAATCGTCGATGTGCACTTTCCGGATTTGAAGCGCGAGCTGCTGCGCGAGGCGCTCGCGACGTTCTTCAAAATTCGCGACACGCCTGGATTGAAAAAGAAGCCGACCACGTCCGAGCTGCTGGATTGGATCAAGCTGCTGGTGGCCGAGGACATACCGCCGGAGGCGCTGCGCAGCGACGATGCGAAGAGGCTGATTCCGCCGCTGCACGGCGCGCTGCTCAAGAACGAGCAGGACGTGCACCTGTTCGAGCAGCTGCTGTTTCTCAACCGCCGGAATGCTCGTTAGGTTTTTCTTTTTGCTGCGCGGCGCCGGCGTGCCGGTGTCCATCACGGAATTGTTGACGCTGCTCGATGCCCTGCGGCGGGGTTTGAGCGATGCGAGCGCCGAACAATTTTACTATCTGGCGCGCGCCTGCCTGGTCAAGGACGAGCGCTTTTACGATCGATTCGACCGCGCATTCGCGGCGCATTTCAAGGGCGCCGTGGACGTGTTCGCGGCCCTGGCGCGCGAACTGCCGGCGGATTGGCTCGAGCGCACGGCGGTGCGGGAGCTCAGCGACGCCGAGAAGGCCCAAATCGAGGCGTTGGGCGGCTGGGAGAAATTGATGGAGACGCTCCGGAAGCGGCTCGAGGAGCAGCAAGGCAGGCACCAGGGCGGCAACAAGTGGATCGGAACCGCCGGCACCTCGCCCTTCGGCGCTTATGGCTACAACCCGGAAGGGGTGCGCGTCGGACAGGATAAGTCCCGCAACCGCAGCGCGGTCAAGGTGTGGGACCAGCGCGAATTCGCAAACCTGGACGATACGGTCGAACTCGGCACCCGCAACATGAAAATGGCGCTGAGACGCCTGCGGCGTTTCGCAAGACGCGGCGCACCCATCGAATTCGCCTTGAGCGACACCATCGACGCGACCGCACGCTCGGGCGGCTGGCTGGATATCAAAATGGTGCCCGAGCGGCACAACGTGGTGAAAGTACTGCTGCTGCTCGATGTCGGCGGCTCGATGGACGATTACGTCAAAACGTGCGAGGAGCTTTTTTCCGCCGCCCGCAGCGAATTCAAACATCTGGAGCACTTTTATTTTCACAATTTCGTCTATGAAGCGCTGTGGCGCGATAATCGGCGGCGATTCAACGAACATATCGACACCGCCCAGCTGATGCGCACCTATCCGCGCGATTACAAGCTGATATTGGTGGGGGATGCGACCATGAGCCCCTATGAGGTCACGTACGCGGGCGGCAGCGTCGAGCACTGGAATCCCGAACCGGGAAGCGTGTGGCTCGAGCGCCTGATGAGGGCGTATCCGAAATTCGTCTGGATCAATCCGCAACCGCAGGCGCGCTGGCGCCACACCGCCTCCATCGCACTCATCCGCGACATGCTCGAGGGGCGCATGTATCCGCTCACCCTGGCGGGACTGGACGAGGCCATCGAGGCGCTCGGATAGGCAATCTCCGCCGCGTGACGCAGGGCCACTAATGCGCCGCGGCTCTTTGGCATACTGAAAATCATGGATGACCGTGCACCCCAGTTGGGTCTTGTGCTGACCGGCGGCGGGGCGCGTGCCGCCTATCAGGTGGGCGTGCTCAAGGGCATCGCCGAGATTGTGCGGCGCGGCTCCGGCTGCCCGTTTCACATCGTCACCGGCACTTCCGCCGGCGCGGTCAGCGCCGTCGCTCTCGCCTCCGATCCGGCGCATTTCAGGCAGGCCGTATACGCCATTGAGCGGGTGTGGCGCGACTTCAGGGTGCACCAGGTCATCAGGACGGATGTGCCCAGCGTGCTGAAATCGGGCTTGCACTGGGTGCTGGCGCTGCTCACGGGGGGCTGGCTGGTTCATCCGCCGCGTTCGCTGTTTGACAATACCCCGCTATGGGAGCTGCTGCGGAAGAATCTGGATTTCGACGGCATCCCCCGAAATTTGTATAAAAAGCGCCTGCAAGCCATCGGTGTCTGCGCAACCAGCTATTCGGATGCGGATTCGGTCACATTTTATTCATGCGCCTCGCCGATAGAGCCGTGGGCCAAGGCGTGGCGCAAGGGCGCGCGCGTCCAGCTGACTCTGGAGCATGTGATGGCCAGCCTGGCGCTTCCGTTCCTGTTTCGCCCCATTGCGCTTGGCCAACAATATTTCGGCGACGGAACCATGCGCCAGACCTCACCCTTGAGCCCCGCCATCCACCTGGGCGCCAACCGCCTCCTGGTCATCCGCGTAGATGACCCCTCGGCATCGGGACTCGGCATGCGCAATCCGAACGCCGAGCCGACATTCGGGCAGATGTTCGGTTTCATGCTCGATTCGTTGTTCATGGACCAGTTGCGCTCGGATCTGGAGCACATCAACCACTACAACCAGGATCCCAACGCGCGCCGCATCGATTGTCTGGTGATCGCTCCGTCGCGGGACCTGAGTGAGATCGCGCGCCGGCACCGCCGGGAACTGCCCCGCAGCCTGCGGGCGCTGCTGCGCACCATGGGCGCCGGCAACAGCGCCGGGACCCAACTGCTGAGCTACCTGCTGTTCGAGCGCGGCTACACCCGGGAGCTCATCGCGCTCGGCTATGGCGACGCGCGGGCCCGTGCGGAGGAAATCCGCGCCTTCCTGGCGCACCGGCAAGGTCAGGCCTTTCGCAGCGAGTCGTGCCGTGTGAGCACCTGCGGGTAGCTTTGCCGGAAGTGCTCGGCCAGCCGTTCGGCGATGTACACCGAACGATGCTGCCCGCCGGTGCAGCCGACCGCGATGGTTAAATAGCTCCGGCTCGCCTGCGCGAACTCCGCGATGCGCGGCGTGAGAAATTCCGCGAGAGCCGCGATCATGGTGCGCACGCTGTCGTGGCCGGCAAGATACTCAATCACCGGCTGATCGCGGCCGGTGAGCGGGCGCAATGCCTGAATCCAATACGGATTGGGCAGACTGCGGACATCGAAGACGAAATCCGCGTCGCCCGGAATGCCGTGCTTGTAGCCGAAGGACTCGAACATCAATGCGAGGCGCCCTTCGAGTTTGCGCTCGACGCGTTGGCGAATGTGCTCGCGCAGCGCGTGCACGCCCATATTGGACGTGTCGATCACCATATCCGCCGCGGTCGTTATCGGCTCGAGGAGTTTGCGCTCGGACGCTATCGCCTCGCGCAAACTCACCTCCTCGGACACCAGCGGATGTTTGCGGCGGGTCTCCGCATAACGCTTCAGCAGCACCTCTTCGCTCGCATGCAGATACAGCACTTCGCAGGAAATGCCGCTGCGGCGCAGCTCACCGACCAGCGCCGGCACGGTTTCTATCTCATTGGGTCGATTGCGGGCGTCCAATCCGACCGCGGTCCGGGGATAAGTCTCATCGGGGCCGCGGATCGTGTGGGCTATGAAGGGCTTGAGCAGCGCCGCCGGGATGTTGTCCACGCAGTAAAAGTCGATGTCTTCCAAGAGGTGCAAGGCCACGCTCTTGCCGGAACCGGATAGCCCGCTGACGATGATGAGGCGCATCAACGCCCCTCAGGGGGAGGAGCGGGCCTTGATTACCTC
The DNA here is from genome assembly GCA_963758145.1 of uncultured Gammaproteobacteria bacterium. GTDB lineage: Bacteria > Pseudomonadota > Gammaproteobacteria > Steroidobacterales > Steroidobacteraceae > Bog-1198. Next base: position 89,773 of record CAVWUK010000003.1, on the reverse strand, counting down.
CCCGGCATGATGGTCGGAGGCCTTTTCCTTGTGTTTCTTGACGCAGCGGTCCAGCTTGTCGGTGAGTGCGTCGATGGCCGCGTACATGTCGGCGTCGGTCGCGTCCGCATAAATCTTGTTCCCTCGCAGCATCAGGGTGGCCTCGGCCTTGTGACGCAGCTTCTCCACCGTGAGCACGCAGTGAACATCGATCAGTTGCTCGAAATGCCTGGAGATTCTTTCGAATTTTTTTTGGACGTAACCGCGAAGCGCGGGCGTGACTTCCACATGATGACCGCTGAGATCGAGCTGCATGAGGTTCCTCCTAGACTTAAGGCACGTTTCTACGATGCGCGGGCGGCAGCGCGTTTCCGTTCGTTCGACGGAGCAAGCTGCATCCCTTCGCGATATTTGGCAACCGTACGCCTGGCGACCGGTATGCCTTCCTGCGACAGAATCTCCGCGAGCTTGCTGTCGCTCCACGGATTTTCCGGGTTTTCCTGCGAAATCAATTTGCGTATCTTGGCGCGGATGGCCGTCGACGACAGCCCGGTGCCGTCGGCGGCATCCACGTGACTCGAAAAAAAGTAGCGGAATTCGAACACTCCGCGCGGCGTGTGCATGTATTTGGCGGTGGTCACCCGGGATATCGTCGACTCGTGCATTTCAACCGCTTCGGCCACGTCCCTGAGAATCAACGGCACCATCGCCTCCTCGCCCTGCTCGAAGAAATCGGTCTGGCGCTGCACGATGCAGCGGGCCACCTTGATCAAGGTTTCGTTGCGAATTTCCAGGCTGCGCATCAGCCATCGCGCCTCCTGCAGCTGGGTGCGCAGCATGGCGTGGTCGGGTGCGCGGGATATCAGGTTCGCATAACTCTGGTTGACGCGCACCCTGGGCACGGTTGCCGGGTTGATTTCGACGACCCAGCCGCGATCCGTATGCCGTACGAACACATCGGGAACGACGTATTCGGCCTGGGCGGGATTGACGGCGGCACCGGGCCGCGGATGACAGGATCGCACCAGCGCGAGCGCCGTCTCCAATTCGTGTTCGCTGCAACGAAGTTGGCGGCGCAGCAGCGCATGTTCGTGATTCGCCACCAAATCCAGATGCTCGAGCGCCACACGGATGGCGGCGTCGCGCCCCGGGGTATCGGGATGGAGTTGCCTCAGCTGCAGGACGATGCATTCCGCCAAATTGCGTGCGCCGACTCCGGCGGGCTCGAGCGCCTGCACCGCCGCAAGCGCCCGCTCCATGTCATCCATGGTGGCCTCGATTTCCGGCCGGAGGCTCAAGCGAATGGCTTCCAAATCGTCCTGCAAATAGCCGTCATCGCCGATGGCGTCGGCAATGACGCGCGCTATCGCAAGATCGATGGCCGAGAGCTTGGCGAACTCGAGTTGTTCAACGAGCTGCTCCTGAAGCGTCTGGCCGTGCCGGTCGCTGAAATCGCTGCTGCGATCGTCGTCGCCCGACCACGAAGTGTCCGCGGGTCCGCCGGATGGTTCTCCCCACGGCTCGTCGGTAATCTCCGCTTCGGGCTCGTCGCGCTGCTCCACCGGGGTGGTGTTGCCGTCCAATTCCGCATAGCGCTCATCGCCCGACACTTCCCCGGTTTCGCGCCCCGGCTCGCGCAGGGCGTCAGGCGCATCCAAAGCGCCCTCGTCGTCCGACTCGAGCATCACGTTGGATTCGAGAGCCTCCCTGACGTGCGCCTGCAAATCGAGAGAGGGCAACTGCAGCAGGCGGATGGCCTGCTGAAGCTGCGGCGTCATCGTGAGCTGCTGACCGATGCGAAGCTGCAGACCTGGCTTCAACATAATTCTTTAAGGTCCAAGCCTACAGTTTGAAATCCTGACCCAAGTACACCTCACGAACCATCGGGTTGGCAAGAATCTGCTCCGCAGATCCTGCGGCCAGCACGCTGCCTTGGTTGACAATGTAAGCCCGCTTGCAGATGCCGAGCGTCTCGCGCACATTATGATCGGTAATCAGGACCCCGATCCCCTTGTCAGATAAGTGGTTGATTATTCTTTGAATATCGGCGACCGACAACGGATCGACCCCGGCAAATGGCTCATCCAGCAGAATAAAGCGGGGATCCGCGGCCAGGGCGCGGGCAATTTCCACGCGGCGTCGTTCGCCGCCCGAAAGACTCAACCCCAAGCTATCGCCGACGTGCTCGATATGCAACTCTTCAAGCAGTTGTTCGAGGCGGGCGGTGCGCTGCTCTTCGCTCAAGCCCGGGCGGGTCTCGAGGATGGCCATGATGTTGTTCGACACCGACAACCGACGAAACACCGAGGGTTCCTGAGGCAGATACCCGAGCCCGAGCTGAGCCCGCCGGTGCATGGGCAGACGCCCGATATCGCGATCGTCGAGGAATATTTCGCCGTGCTCGCAGCGGATGAGGCCGACGATCATGTAAAAGGCGGTGGTTTTACCGGCTCCGTTCGGTCCGAGCAGGCCGACCACCTCGCCGCTCGCCACTTCGAGCGACAAATCCTTCAGCACCTGTCTGGATTTGTAGCTTTTGGCGAGATTCAACGCCCGCAGTACGCTCATGGTTTGGCGGGCGGGGGCGTTATGATGATGTGTACTCGCTGCGACCCCTGCTCCGCCGCCTCCGCGACGATGCTTTGCGCGATCAGGTTGTACTTGAGCGACTCGCCGCGGATTTCGTTTTGCTCATCGCTGAGCCATGCATTCTTCAACAGGCGCACGATCCCCTTCGACGCGTCATAATCGATCGTCTCGGCATGCCCGCGGGCGATCTTGCCGGTCTTCGCGACGCGCTGCTGGAATTCCGCCGGGCTGCCGTTGGCCACCGCCTTGGCCAGCAGCTTCCTGGTGAAGTTGATCTGCGCCTCATCGGCGCTGAGCTGTCCTTGATCCATGCTGATCTTCACATTGCCGTGAAACACCCAGAGACTGTTGTCGAAATCAAGGCCGGAAGCCTGCCGCGTGGCTTGTCCCTGATCCGCGGAGACCGACATGGTACCTTGCGAGATCCGCACCTTGTGAAATACCACGTTGTTGCTGCGCAGATCGAGTTCGGAGGATTGCGCATCGAGGGTGATGATTTGCTGCGCCGGCGGCGCGGCCGCCGCCGGATAGGCGCCTTGCACCACGAGGGCGATCAAAACCAAGCGCTTAAGGCTGGAAGCGACCATTGACTTTCGATTCTAGCCGCACGGTGCGCTCTTTCAAATTGGCGAGCAGTCCGTGAGCAGTCAGCGTATGCGCGCCGAATTCGATGCGCACGTCGCTGTCGGTGCTGGCGATCGCGTCGGGAACGTCGTAGGTCAGCGCGTCGGTGCGCACCACCGCGGTACCCTCGTGCTCGCTGCTCTGGCCCACGAGCCGAACGTCGCCCGAAACCTCGACGACCTTGCCCCCGGGCTCGACGTGCGCAACGTTGCCGAACATGACCCACGATTGCCCGTTCTGCGCCTGATAGTCCAAGCGCACGTTGTAGAGCGCGACTTCGGGGCCATGGTCGACCTGATCTATGCGCTCGGCATGGATGCGAATGCTTGGGGCGCCTGTCGCATCATAGTCGGTCAGCACCGTATTCTTGAGATAATAGCCCGGCAAATTCCCCTGTCCGGCGCTTGCGGCCGCCGCGGGTCGTCGGGTCGGCGAGCTCAATATCCAGGTGCTGATCGCCAACGCGATTACCGCAACCAATGTGAACAATCTGAACAGCATTATTTTTTCCGGCCCGGGGCGCGTGCGCGCAGCAGTGCATCGCACAGTTCGCGCACCGCGCCGCGACCACCGGGTGTCCTGCTGATCCAATGCGCGGCGGACAAAACCAGCGGGTGCGCATCCGCCACCGCCGCGGCGAATCCCACGGCGGCCATGAGCGGCAAGTCCGGCGTGTCATCCACCAGGCAGGCGCAGGCCAAGGGGTCGATATCGAGCCGCCGAGCCAGATCCATCAGCGCCGCGACCTTGTCGGCGCAGCCCTGCACGACGTTGCGCACCTTGAGTTCGCGCATGCGCGCAGTAACGGCGGATGAGCGGCGACCGCTTACCGCGGCGACCGCAACGCCGCTTTGCATCAAGAGCTTGATTCCGTGACCGTCGCGGACATGGAAGGTCTTGAGCTCCTCACCCGACCCCGAGAAGTACAAGCGGCCGTCGGTGAGCACGCCGTCGACATCGAGCAGCAGCAGCTCGATTCTGGCGAGCGGCGTGGCTCTCCGTGCTTTCAAACGACACCGGCGCGCAGCAGGTCGTGCACATTGAGCGCACCCACCAGAACGTCGTCCGGATCGACCACGACGAGCGAGGTGATGCGGTGGGTTTCCATCAGCAGGACGGCCTCCGCGGCCAGCGTGTTGGGGCCGACGGTTTTTGCCTGGCGGGTCATGACCTGGTCCATGCGTGTGCCGTGCAGGTCCACCTCGCGGTCCAAGGCGCGCCGCAGATCGCCGTCCGTGAACACCCCAAGCACTCGATTCCGGTCGTCCACCACCGCCGTCATGCCGAGACCCTTGCGCGTGACCTCCATCAAGCCTTCGGCGAGCGGCGCATCCGGTGCCACTTTCGGTACCTCGGCGCCCGTGCGCATCACATCCTTGACGTGCAGGAGCAAACGCCGGCCCAACGCACCGGACGGGTGGGAGCGCGCAAAATCCTCTTCGGTGAATCCGCGGGCTTTCAGCAGCGCCACCGCGAGTGCATCGCCGACGGCCAAGGCCGCCGTGGTGCTCGCCGTGGGCGCCAAGTTGAGCGGGCACGCTTCGGCCGGAACTCCGATATCCAAATGCACGGTCGCAACACGCGCGAGCGTCGACGCTGCGTTGCCCGTAAAGGCAATCAAGGGCACGCCCAAACGCTTGATCGCCGGAACCAGCGTCAGGATTTCGTCCGTTTCGCCGGAATTGGACAGGGCGAGCACCGCATCCTCGCGGGTGATCATGCCGATGTCGCCATGGCTTGCCTCACCGGGATGCATGAAAAAGGCCGGTGTCCCGGTACTGGACAGGGTCGCGGCAATCTTGCCGCCGATGTGGCCGGATTTTCCCATGCCCGTCACGGCGATGCGCCCACGGCAGGTAAGACAAATGCGGCAGGCGCGTGCAAACTCCCATCCCAAGCGGGGCAACTGAGCGCGCAAACCGTCGATCTCTACGGCGAGCGCCTGGCGGCCGAGATCGACGAGGCTTGAGTCCGAGTAGCCCGTGTCCATCGGTGAATGATACAACTAAGGAGAGTGCATGAGCCCACAACAGATAGCCGAACTGATTCAACGCGGCCTGGCCGGCAGCCGCGCATCGGTCACGAGCGGGGATAATGTGCATTTCGAGGCGGTGGTTGTCTCCCCGGCATTCGCGGGCAAGCGGCCCGTGCAGCGGCATCAGTTGGTGTACGCGACCCTGGGGAGTCTGATGGGTAACGAGATTCACGCGCTCGCGTTGCAGGTATTTACACCGGAAGAGTATGCGGCTCAGCGGGCGGGTGGTTGACGCACATGGACAAACTGCAAATTCAAGGCGGCATTCCTCTCGAAGGCGAAATCCGCATCTCCGGAGCGAAGAACGCCACTTTGCCGATATTGGCGGGTTGTTTGCTGGCGGACGGCCCGGTGACCGTCTCGAACGTGCCGCACCTTCAAGACGTCACCACCATGATCGAACTGCTCGGCCGCATGGGCGTCAGGGTGACCATCGACGAGAAGATGCGCATTGAGGTCGATGCGTCGACGATCAAGGAATACTTCGCCCCCTACCAACTCGTAAAGACGATGCGCGCATCGATTCTGGTGCTCGGCCCGCTGCTCGCGCGCTTCGGGTCGGCCGACGTATCCCTGCCCGGCGGGTGCGCCATCGGTGCCCGCCCGGTCAATATTCACGTCGCCGGTCTGCAAGCCATGGGCGCCGACATCCACATTGAGAACGGCTACATCAAGGCGCGCGCCAAGCGCCTGAGAGGGACGCGTTTGGTGCTCGAGACCGTCACCGTGACCGGCACCGAGAACCTCATGATGGCCGCGGTGCTCGCCGAAGGCGAGACGGTGCTCGAGAACGCGGCGCGCGAGCCGGAAGTGGTGGATCTTGCGAATTTTCTGTGCGCCATGGGCGCCAGGATCCGGGGCGCGGGCACCGACAAGATCATCATCCAGGGTGTGAAGAGGCTCGGCGGCACGGCTTACGACGTGTTGCCCGATCGAATCGAGAGCGGCACATACCTGGTGGCGGGCGCCATCACCGGCGGGCACATCAGGGTGAAGAACACGAGGCCCGAACATTTGGACGCGGTGGTCGGCAAATTGCGCGAAGCGGGCGCCACGGTGGGTGTGGGCGAGAGTTGGGTCGAAGTCGACATGCGCGGCCGTCGGCCGGTCGCGGTCGATATTCGTACCGCACCGTACCCGGCATTTCCCACCGACATGCAGGCGCAATTCGCGGCGCTCAACACCGTGGCCACCGGCGTGGGCACCATCATCGAGACCATCTTCGAGAATCGCTTCATGCACATGCTGGAGATGCGGCGCATGGGTGCGGAAATCCGGCTCGAGGGGAACACGGCCATCATCAAGGGCGTCGAGCGGCTCACCGCCGCGCCGGTCATGGCGACGGATTTGCGCGCCTCGGCAAGCCTGGTGCTGGCCGGATTGGTCGCAGACGGCCGCACCGAAATCGAACGGATCTATCACATCGACCGCGGATACGAAACCATCGAGGAAAAGCTGCAGCAGCTCGGCGCGCGCATTCGCCGCACGCCCGCCTGAGCGCTCCTAACGCTGCGCCGGGTGCGTCGGCCGCTCAGTCACGGTGAGCCTGATTTTATAGGGCTCTCGTCCATGACGGCCGGCGAGTTCGACCTGTGCGCCCGGGTTGAGCGCCGCCACCTTGCTCACCAGGTCCTGCGAGCTGCGAACCTGTTCGCCGTCGAGCGCCGTGACCAGGTCGCCGGGGCGCACGCCCGCCGCGAATGCCGGGCTCTTCACCAGGATATTGACCACCGTGACGCCGCCCGTGACGATGCCGAGCTGTGCCGCCTGCTCGTTGGAGAGGTCCTGCGGCACGAATCCCAACCAGCCGCGCACCACGTGACCATGCGTCAGAATTTGCTCCATGACGCCGCGCACCAGGTTGATGGGAATTGCGAAGCCGATGCCTTCGGGACCTCCGTAAGTGCGGTTCAGCACCGCCGTATTGATGCCGACCAGATCGCCGCGGGCGTCGATGAGCGCCCCTCCGGAATTGCCGAGGTTGATGGCGGCGTCGGTTTGTATGAAATTCTCGAAGGTGGCGAGCCCGAGTTGGCCGCGACCGGTGGCGCTGACGATGCCCTGCGTCACGGTTTGGCTCAAACCATAGGGATTGCCGATGGCGAGCACGATATCGCCCGCCCGCAACGTGTCGGAGCGGCCCAACGGCATGACCGGCAGTTTCCCGATGGACAAAGCAAGAACGGCAAGATCGGTGTCCGGGTCCTGACCGACGATGGTTGCCTCGGCGATGCGGCCGTCGGCCAGCTGCACCCTGATGGAATCGGCGCCGGCAATCACGTGTTGATTGGTGACGATGGTGCCCTTCCCATCCACGATCACCCCGGATCCCAAGCTGCGCTCGACGTGCTGGCGGTAGCTGGGCCACAAGTCGCCGAACAGTTGGTCCAAAGGCGCCGGCTGACTGCGCTCGGTGACAACGCGGGCGGTATATATGTTCACAACCGCCGGCGCCGCGCGCGCGACCGCGTCGGCGAAGCTCTGCATGACCCCGGCGCGAGACGGCGCCGGGGCAGCGTCATGCGCGGGTGCGCTGACGGCGCCCAGCAACGCGGGCTTCCACCAGACCACCATGAAAGCGCAGGCCAAGCCGACCACTATCGCTCGCAGCAAGAAACTCGCGAGAACGCGCGCGCTTTTCAAAACGACTCCCCACACCTGACTCAGGGCTACCGGTGAACTGTGTATAATGCGCCCCCAATAATCTTTGGGAAACACTGTGGCCACAGGGGTTTGCGTGAAGAATTGTCAACATCGCGCCCGGTCGCAGACGAAAAGCGTGGAGTCATCGTAATGAATGAGCCGGTCGATCATGGCCGCCGCCGCCTGCTCACGGCGGCTACCGCCGGAGTAGGGGCGGTGGGCATCGCTTTCGCCGCGGTGCCGTTCATCGCATCGTGGAACCCGAGCGAGCGGGCGAAAGCGCTCGGCGCACCGGTCTCCGTCGATGCCTCGATGCTCGAGGAAGGCCAAATGCTGAAAGTCGTTTGGCGCGGCCAGCCGGTGTTCATCGTGCGCCGGAGCAAGGCCATCGTCGCGGAACTCGGAAACCACGATGCCATGCTTGCCGACCCGCACTCGAAAGACTCGCTGCAGCCGCCCTACATCGCCGATACCGGGGCGGTCCGTGCGCGCAATCCCGAGTATTGGGTTGGCCTCGCGGTCTGTACCCACCTCGGATGCTCTCCGCTTGGCGCGTTCGAACCGAACAACGCGTTTCAGGTGATGGGCACCGACTTGGGCCAGAACTGGCCCGGCGGATTTTATTGCCCCTGCCACGGCTCGAAATTCGACATTTCCGGCCGAGTGTTCAAGAGCATGCCCGCGCCGAAAAACCTCACGGTCCCGTCGTACACGTTCACCGGCGATGCGCGCATCGTGATCGGTACCGACGAGAGTCCGAAGACAACTTGATTTATTCAATGGGGATCCGCGATGGCCGCCGCACCTGAATCCGGCAACAGCACCAAGGGCTTGATCGGCTGGATCGATCAGCGCTTTCCTCTGACAGCACTGTGGAAGAGCCAGGTTGCCGAGTATTACGCGCCGAAGAACTTCAACTTCTGGTACTACTTCGGATCATTGGCGATGCTCGTTTTGGTGAACCAATTGGTCACCGGAATATTCCTGACGATGAATTACAAACCGTCCTCGGCGGAAGCGTTCGCCTCGGTCGAATACATCATGCGCGACGTCAATTGGGGCTGGCTGATCCGCTACATGCACTCGACCGGCGCCTCGGCCTTTTTCGTCGTGGTCTATCTGCACATGTTCCGCTCGCTGCTGTACGGCTCGCATCGCAAACCGCGCGAGCTGCTGTGGATCTTCGGCTGCTTGCTGTTCCTCGCGCTGATGGCGGAAGGCTTCCTGGGCTATGTGCTGCCGTGGGGCAACATGAGCTACTGGGGCGCGCAGGTGATCGTCTCCCTGTTCGGCAGTCTGCCGGTGATCGGCGGCGGGCTGGTGGATTGGATTCGCGGCGATTATGTCATCGCCGACGCCACACTGAACCGATTTTTCGCGCTGCATGTGGCCGCATTGCCGCTCGCCCTGGTGTTCCTCATGATCGCCCATCTCATGGCGCTGCATGAAGTGGGGTCCAACAATCCGGACGGCATCGAAATCAAGAAGCACAAGGATTCGCGGGGCATTCCGCTCGACGGCATCCCGTTCCACCCGTATTACACGGTGAAGGATCTGATGGGCGTCATGTTTTTCCTGCTGCTGTTCTGCGCGGTGATTTTCTTCGCGCCGGCGTTCGGCGGTTTATTTCTCGAGGCCCCGAACTTCGAGCCGGCCAATCCCCTGCAGACGCCGCCGCACATTGCGCCCGTGTGGTATTTCACGCCGTTCTACGCGATGTTGCGGGCGGTGCCCTCGTTCGCCGGCACGCAGGTTTGGGGCGTGATGGTGATGGGCGCCTCGGTTCTGATCTTGTTCTTCGTGCCCTGGCTCGATCACTCTCCGGTTCTCTCGATCCGCTATCGCGGACCGGTATACAAATTCATGCTGGGGGTCTTCGTCTTGGCGTTCGTGACGCTGGGGATATGCGGTTTGCGGCCGCCCTCGGGAATCTACCCGCTGCTGGCCAAGATCTGCACCGTCTTGTATTTCGCGTTCTTTCTGCTGATGCCCTGGTACACGCGATTCGACAGGGTGAAGCCCGTGCCCGAGAGGGTCACCTGAGGTGATCATTCGCGCGCTGCTTCCCGCGATCGCGCTGCTATGCGCCGTGGCCCTCGGCGCGACGCCGGTCGCGGCACAAGAAGGCGGAAGCGCACTGGTGCATGCGGGCACCGATATCCGCGACGTGAAGTCGCTGCAGCGCGGTGCGCGCCATTTCATGGACTATTGTTCCGGCTGCCATTCCTTGAAGTACCTGCGCTACAACCGCATGGCGGCCGATCTGCAGCTATCGGGCAAGGAACTCGCGGACCTGATGCTGACCTCGGGTAACGTGTTCGACGGGATCAACAGCAGCATGCCGCCCGATGCCGCGCAGTGGTTCGGGAAGCAGCCCCCGGACCTGTCGCTGACCGCGCGCTACCGGGGCGTCGACTACATCTACTCGTTCCTGAAGGGCTTTTATGTCGACGCGACCCGCCTGTGGGGAGTCAACAACCTGTATCTGCCCAACGCCGCCATGCCGGACGTTCTGGCGGACAGACAGGGCTTGCAGAAGCCGGTGTTCAAGAACGAATCCGACCCGAACGGCGGCGCCCACCTGGTGCTGGTGGGAGTCGAACCGATGTCCCCGGGCGCGCTGTCGCCGCAGGAGTATGATGCGATGGTGCGCGATATCGCGAATTTTCTGGATTATGCCGGCGAGCCCATCAAGGCCAAGCGACAATTCTTGGGTGTATTCGTGATGCTGTACTTGCTGGTGGGCCTCGTGCTCGCCTATATGTTGAAGAAAGAATACTGGAAGGACGTGCACTGAACGCAGCCGCGGGACGTTCCAATTGTCCTCAGGTTCAAGGAGATCTCGTTAGTGGTACGTCGCTCGGTAATGACTCTTTTTTCGGCGCCGACTGACCCTTGGAGCCACCGTACGCGGCTGGTTCTCGCCGAGAAGGGAATCGCGATCGAGCTGGTGAATGTCGATCCGAACAAGCTGCCGGAAGACCTGCTCGATTTGAATCCCTATCACAGTGTGCCGACGCTGGTTGATCGGGATCTGGTGCTGTACGACTCGAGGGTGATCATCGAGTATCTGGACGAGCGCTTCCCGCATCCGCCGCTGATGCCGATAGACCCGGTGACCCGGGCGCAGTTTCGGGTTGCGCTGTATCGGGTGGAGCGCGATTGGTACGCATTGGCGCGCGACATCGAAGCCGATCCGCAGGGCAAGACGGCCGCGCAAAGCCGCAAGGTCTTGGGCGAGGCGATTTGTGCCAGCGCCGAGGTTTTCAAGGCGAAGCCGTTTTTTTTAAGCGACGAGTTCTCACTGGTGGATGCCACCATCGCGCCGATTCTGTGGCGTTTGCCGTACTACGGCATAGAACTCCAGGCTCAGGCCCAGCCGATCGTCAAATACATGAACTCGATATTCGCCCGACCGGCATTTCGTCTTTGCCTGACCGGCGCGGAACGGGCGATGCGATCTTGAAGCCGCGCCGACCTTACCTGCTGCGGGCGTTGCACGAATGGATTACCGACAGCGGCGAGACTCCGCACATCGTTGTGGATGCCGCGGCCGAGGGGGTGACGGTGCCGCGTCAATATGTCAAAGACGGCAAGATCGTGTTGAACGTGAGCTTTTCGGCGACTCAGATGTTGAAATTGGGCAACGACGCGGTGAGCTTCGAAGCGCGCTTCGGCGGCGTCGGATTCGCCGTGCAGGTTCCGGTGCGCGCGATACTCGGCATTTACGCCCGCGAGACCGGCCAGGGCATGATTTTCCCCGAAGGGGATGCCGACCCCGATCCGACCGACGGCCCGCCGGCGTCGCCGGGCAAGGCGGCCCCGGGGGCTCCCGCGTCGAAGCGACCGAGGCTCCAGGTGGTCAAGTAGCCCACGCCGCTCGCGCTGCGCAATCCGTTCAGGCTGTGCGAAAGGCGTCTTTGACCCACTCGAGCTCCGGGGCACGATCCGGCGCCCCCTGCAGGCCGATGACGTCGAATCTCAGCAGGTGACGGCGCCATTGGGGCGCCGTCGCGAGCAGAAAACGCGTGGCTCGTATGATCCTGCGCCGCTTGCGCCAGGTGACCGAAGCGAGCGCGCCGCCGTAGTCATGCCGGCTGCGCTGGCGCACTTCGACCACCACCAACACCTCGCCGTCGCGGCAGAGAAGATCGAGCTCTCCTCCCTTGCAGCGAACGTTGCGCGCAAGCACCTCGAGACCTTGGGCGGTCAAGTATCCGGCCGCCAATGCCTCGGCCGCCGCACCTTGCCGCCGACGCAATAGCCCGCGATCCGATTTTTGTGCCATCGAGCCGGCAGCCTGCGCCACGGGAGCCTCGGCGTCGCCGGCGCAATCTGCCGTGTTTGCACCGAAAGGGCGACCGGCACGCTAAAGGGGGACCGGCACGCTAAAGGGCGATCGGCACTCCATTGCGCATCTGAACCCATTGCAGCTCCCGCCGGATGCGATTGCCGTCGTCCAGGAACAGTTCGCCGGTCACTCCGGACAGCTCGTTGGTCTGGCTCAAGGCCCCGGCACGCAGCGCCGGCACCAGACGATAGGCGTCGACCCCAAAGGCATAGAGGCGATCGAGCCGCGCGGTACGCGCCGGCCACGCTGCGCGGACGCCGTCGCGAATTTGAGTGACCGCCGGATCATCCGACACCATCCACGGCATGTCGGGAAATATCATCCCCTCGAGATCGACGTTGGCGCCGGGGTCGGGTTCGAAGCTATCGGACGTTGCGTAAACCGGTATCTCGCCCGCGAAATTGTATTTCAGCTGCGGCACGATCAAGCGCGTCGCGCCCGCGGTGTTGGCGGCGATGAAAACGAAGTCGGCGTCCGTGCGGTGGGTCGACGGTTCACCCTTGACCGCGTGCACCTGCAGGATTTGCCTGATGGTGTCGGAAAAATCCGTGCGCGTGGCTTCGTAGCGCCCGCTGGCCAAGAGCGCGCCGCCGTGCTGGGACAATTCGTCCGCGAAGGCCGTCCGTATGCGGTTTCCCCATTCGCCGTCCGCAATGATGGCGACTCCATTGAGCTTGCCGTCGGCCACGAGGCGGCGGGCCACGCGGCGCGCCTCGTCCTCGGGCAGCAGCGCGAATTGATAAAAATTAGGCGTGGCGGTGGCCGAGTCGCCGATAAAATTCAGCGCGAGCAGCGGTGTGCGGCCGGTGCTCAGGGGAGCGACAGCAACCACGTCCTCCTTGGTGAGCGGCCCCACCACGAAAGCGGCACCGTCGTCGATCGCCTGCCGGTAGGCAGCCGCCGCGGATTCGACCGCGACGTCGTATATTTTCAAACGCGGGCGCGAGGCGGCATCCTGCTGCAAATAGGCCGCAATGAAGCCGTCGCGCACCGCAATGCCGACCGCCTCGGTGCGGCCCGACAAGGGCAGCAGCAGCGCGATTTGATCGGGAAACTGGGTGGGAGCGGCAATATGCTTTTGCGCAAGCGTGGGCACCATGTCGTCGGCGGGATGCTGCGGGTAGGACTGCTTCCAGCTATCGAGCGCGGCCGCCGCATGCGTGGGGTTTCGAGCCATGTCCACGTCGACCGGTCCGAGCGCAAGCCACCCGGCGACGATGGGATCGGTCTTGGGCGGCGCTTTGAACGAGGCGCCGCCTACGGCAGCGCGCTTGATCAGATCGTATAATTCCGTTCGGCTGGCGCGCAGCGCCGACGGGTCCGAAAGATAGCGTTCGCGCTCGACGAAGGCGCGTGTGCCTTCCACCGGGTGGCCGGTCAGAAACGCGCCCTCGCCGCGCAGCCGCCAGTAATTTTGCGCAAGCTGCGGCTGCGTCGGCACGGCTATGATGTCCAATTCGCGAATAGCGCGCGCGCCGTCGTTCTCCGCAAGCGCAATTTCCGCGGCTACGAGAGCCCGGGATGCAGGCAAGGTGGTGCGCGCCTCGGGCGCCGCCGCGAGCGCTACCTTGGCCTCAGCGACGTTGCCTGCGATCACCCATTGCTCGGCGCTCAGCAGTTCGAAGTTGTCGTGCTCAGCCGGCGTTTCAGCCGCAAGCCGCGCGTATTCGCGGGCGGCATCGGCGTGTTTGCCTTCGGCCACCAGGCGCTGTGCCTGCGCCTGCGTGTCGGCGGCGGTCTCCACGGGCTTCACCAGGCTGCAGGCGGCTGCGAGCAGCGATGCGGCGAGGAGCGACGCGCCGAGCAGCGCGCAGTGCATCGGCCGTGGACGTCGGGAGATCACTGCCATACCCTGCATTCCTCGCTACCATGTGGGATCGCAACCAGGGGATTATAGTGACAAACCAGCCCGCGGGTCGGCTCTACGTGGTGGCGACGCCGATCGGCAATTTGGGCGACATCAGTTCGCGCGCGCTTCACACCCTGCGCACCTGCGCATTGATCGCGGCCGAGGATACGCGCCATACCGGCGGCCTGTTGAAGCATTACGGCATTCAAACACCCATGGTGTCCCTGCATGATTACAACGAACTCAAACGATCGCCCGAGTTGGTGTCGCGGATGCAGAGCGGAATCACGGTGGCGCTGGTGAGCGATGCCGGCACTCCGGGCATCAGCGATCCGGGCTTCGACCTGGTGCGCGCGTGCGCCGCGGCCGGCATCGAGATCGTCGCGATTCCCGGACCTTGCGCCGCCGTGGCCGCGTTGTCGATCGCCGCGTTGCCGACCGACCGGTTTTGCTTCGAGGGGTTCCTGCCGGCGCGACCGGCCGCCCGCCGCGCGCGCTTGGATGAGATGGTCCTCGAGCCGCGCACGCTCGTGTTCTACGAGTCCCCACACCGAGTGCGGGATATGCTCGAGGACTGCGCGCGGATCCTCGGGCCCGAACGGCCCGCCACGGTTGCGCGTGAAATCACGAAGCTGCATGAAACGCTTTATCGCGATTCGCTCTCGCAGCTGGCGCTGCGAGCCGCTGCGGAGGCGGATTTGGCGCGCGGCGAAATCGTTTTGGTGGTCGCCGGCGCACCGCGCCGGGCCGGTGAGCTAGGCGATGCGTCCGGCGGTCTGGACCGCGTGCTCAAGCCGCTGTTGATGGAGCTGCCGCTCAAGCAGGCGGCTCGATTGGCGGCGCAGATCGCCTCGGTACGCGACAATGAGGCGTACAAGCGGGCGCTCGAGCTCAAACGGGAAGCAGGCTCCTAGGGGAGGCGTGCTATCGTGCGCACCGGAGTCGGCCAGGCAGCCGCTGTGTGCGCGAGCACATGGAGGAAAGTCCGGGCTCCACAGGGCACGGTGCCAGGTAACGCCTGGGGGGCGCGAGCCCACGGAAAGTGCAACAGAAAGATACCGCCTAAGCGCCGCGAAAGCGTCGCCGGTAAGGGTGAAATGGTGCGGTAAGAGCGCACCGCGCTGGTGGCAACATCGGCGGCACGGCAAACCCCACCTGGAGCAAGACCAAATAGGGAAGCGAGCGGTGTTTTGGCCGCTACATGTGGCCCACATGGGCTTCCGGGTAGGTCGCTAGAGTTGCGCGGCGACGCGCATCCCAGAGGAATGGCTGCCCACGACAGAACCCGGCTTAACGGCCGACTCCTTTTTTTAGGCGCTGCACGCCACCTTTCAACGGCGTCGAAGCGACGCCGCTCGATATTCCGCAAGAGGCGGAATTCCGTAGGAGGCGGACCGGCGCTGCGCGCCACCTTTCAACGGCGTCGAAGCGACGCCGCTCGATATTCCGTAAGAGGCGGAATTCCGTAGGAGGCGGACCGGCGCTGCGCGTCGTGAGAAAAACCTGCTAACAGATTGATTCGAAAGGATTCGCACCTTGAAGTGCAGCTCCGATCAATAAATGTGACCTAAGTCACTGTTGTCCCGCGTTTTTTTTAACTTAAGCCGTTGACAGTGCGACACGGCGCTCCCTATAGTGGTGCCCGGTGGGAAAAAGTGGGAGAGAATGGGTCTCAAGACCCATACAAGAATGTTCAGGGGTGCCAACAAGCTCACTCTCGATGCCAAAGGCCGGATGGTCATGCCCACCCGGTATCGCGAGCGGCTGCAGGAGCGTTGCGGGGGCAAGTTGGTCGTCACGGTGGATAAAGACCAGTGCCTGCTTCTATACCCGTTGCCCGACTGGGAAGAAATCGAGCGCAAGTTAATGCGTTTGCCGACTTTGAACCCTCAGGCGCGGCGGTTGCAGCGGCTGATGGTCGGGCATGCCACCGATTTGGAACTCGACGGACACGGCAGGGTGCTGTTGCCGCCGCAGTTGCGCGAGTTCGGTTCGCTGACGCGCGATGCCGTGCTCATCGGCCAGGGTTTGCGCTTCGAGCTGTGGGATGAGGCGCGCTGGAACGAGCGGCGCGACGAATGGTTGGCAAGCGAAGAAACCGCGACGGATCTGCCGAGCGAGCTTGAAACGCTGTCGCTGTAAGCGTTAGCGGGCGAGCGCGAACGATGGGCGATTCGGCAGCGGGGCACACACCGGTACTGTTACGACAGGTACTGGACGCGTTGAACATACGGGGGAGTGGCACCTACTTGGATGCCACTTTTGGGCGGGGCGGGCATGCAGGGGCGATTTTGGAGAGGCTCATCGCTGATGGCCGATTGCTGTGTCTCGACCGCGACTCTGTCGCCGTTGCCGAAGCGAAGGCGCGCTTCGGCGCCGATCCGCGCGTCGCGATCTTTCGAGCGCCCTTTTCCGCGCTCGCAGCGTGCGCCGATCAGGTCGAACCGGGGCTCAAATTCGACGGGATGCTGTTCGATTTGGGCGTCTCCTCGCCGCAGCTCGACGACCCCGCCCGCGGATTCAGCTTTATGCAGGATGGGCCGCTCGACATGCGCATGAACAACACCGAGGGCATGAGCGCCGCCGACGTGGTCAACAGCGCATCGGAGGCGGAGTTGATTCGCATATTTCGGGAATTCGGCGAGGAACGGTTCGCGCCGCGCATTGCGCGCGCCATCGTCGCCGACCGCCGATCCCGCCCCTTCGAAACCACGTCTCAGCTCGCAGGAATGATCGAACGCGTCACGCGCGCCGCGCGCGTCGGCGAACGCCACAAGCACCCGGCAACCCGGGTGTTTCAGGCGCTGCGTATCCACGTCAATCGCGAACTGGCCGAGCTCGAAGCGGGACTCGAGGCCGCGCTCGAGCGCCTGGCGCCGCAAGGACGGCTTGCCGTCATCAGTTTTCATTCGCTCGAGGATCGCATGGCAAAGCAATTCATGCGCCGCCATTCGCTTACCGATCCGATGTACGCCGGCTTTCCGCAGGTGCCGGCGCACGCGCGGCCGAAACTCCGGGTGGTGGGCAAGTCGATTCAGCCGGAGCCGCAGGAAACCGCCTTGAATGCGCGCGCGCGCAGCGCGCGCCTGCGGGTTGCGGAACGCTTGAGCGAGGACCGGGCCGCATGAAAATTCACAGGCTGCTGCCCATGCTGTTGCCCGTATTGTGGTTCGCCGTGCTGGGGGCCGCCGTGCAGGTGATCTACGCGCGGCATACGGCGCGCGGCATGTTCGTGCGTCTGGAAAAGCTCAACGCCGAACGCGATTCGCTCGAAATGGAGTGGGGTCGTCTGCAGCTCGAGCAGAGCTATTGGTCCTCGCATGCATTCGTCGAGCGAGTCGCCAACACCAAACTGCAGATGAACCTGCCGCAAACTCGCGACGTTCGGATCGTGCGCCCGTGAAGCAGAGATCCGGCGAAGCCGCACCCAGGGCGAACGGCTATCGCTGGCGCGCGACCGTGGTGCTCGGATTGGTGTCGCTGGCCGCCGCCGCGCTCGCATTTCGGGCGGTCGAGCTGCAATTGCTCGATCACGGCTTTCTCGCCAAGCAGGGCGACGATCGATCGATGCGCGTGGTCAAGATCGCGGCGCACCGCGGTGCGATCACGGATCGGTCCGGCGAGCCGCTGGCCATCAGCACGCCGGTCGACAGCGTGTGGGTCAATCCGCAGGAGTTGAACGACAACATCGATCAGCTGCCGAAGCTCGCCAAGGCGTTGAAGGAGGATCAGCAATTGCTGGCGCGGCGCGTCACCAGCAATCTCGATCGCGAATTTCTCTACCTCGAGCGGCACATGCCTCCCGATCAAGCGGCCCACATCAAGGCATTGGGAATTCCGGGCGTTTATCTGCTGCGCGAGTACCGGCGTTACTACCCGGCGGGTGAAGTCGCGGGCCACGTGGTGGGATTCACCACCATCGACGACAAGGGACAGGAGGGCCTGGAGCTCGGCTACGATCAGTTGCTGAACGGCGACGACGGCGCCAAGCGCGTCATTCAAGATCTGTACGGGCGCTATGTCGAGAACGTCGAAAGCATCCGCGCGCCGCGGCCGGGGCGCGATCTGGTGACGAGCATCGACCTGCGCATTCAGTATCTGGCGTATCGGGAGCTGAAGGCGGCGATGCAGGAATACCGCGCACACGCGGGCTCCGTCATCGTCATCGACGTCGACACCGGCGAAGTGCTCGCCATGGTGAACCAGCCGTCCTACAACCCGAACGACCGGGAACAGCTCAAGGCGGGTCTGTACCGAAATCGCGCCGCCACCGATATCTTCGAACCCGGCTCCAGCGTCAAACCCTTCATCATCGCGGCGGCCCTCGCCTCAGGACAGTACCACCCGGACAGCGTGGTGGACACCTCGCCGGGGTACTTCATGGTCGGCAACAAGATGGAGGAAGACGAGGAAAATCTCGGCGTCATCGATTTGGCGACGATCCTCGCCAAATCCAGCAACGTCGGCACCGCCAAGGTCGCCCTCTCGCTCAAGCCCGAACAGATCTGGAACACGCTGAGCGCCTTGGGACTCGGCCAGGTGACCGGCAGCGGTTATCCCGGCGAGTCGGCCGGCATGTTGAGCAATTATGCGCATTGGCGGCCGGTCGGCATCGCCACGCTGTCGCACGGCTACGGTCTGTCGGTGACGCCGCTGCAACTGGCGCACGCCTACGCCACCATCGGCGCCGGCGGTGTGAGGCGCCCGATTTCCTTCGAGCGCATATCCGGGCCCGTGGCGGGCGAACAGGTGCTCGATCCGAAGGTGGCGCACGACCTGGTGCAGTTGATGGAGCATGTGGTCGAGAAGGGCGGCACCGCGACCCGCGCTTCGCTCATCGGCTATCGCGTCTCGGGGAAGACGGGCACCGCGTTCAAATCGATTGCCGGAGGCTATTCGACCGACCGCTACATGGCGGTGTTCGCGGGCCTGGTGCCGGCGTCGCATCCCAAACTGGCGACGGTCGTGGTGATCGATGAGCCCAACAGCGAATTTCTTCCGGGCGTCTTGCACCAGGGCGGCCACGTGGCGGCGCCGGTATTTGCCAACGTCATGTCCGGGGCGCTGCGCTTGATGGATGTGGCGCCGGATGATTTGCAGAACGTGCCCGCGGCCAAGCTGGTGCAAGTGAGCGCAACGCCATGAGCAGGGGCGGCGTCGATCTCATGTGGCTTCTCGACGGTATCGCCGTGGTGCCAAACACGGACACGCACGTTCTGGATATCACGCTCGACAGCCGCGAAGTTCGGGCCGGCGGCCTTTTCTTTGCATTGCCCGGTGGTCGATCGCACGGCCTTGAATACGCCGCCGATGCCGCGGCGCGCGGCGCGAGCGCGGTGCTGTGGGAATCCGGTCCGGGATGCGCGGCGCCGGTGCTGCCGCGGTCGGTGTTCGCCGCTCCGGTTGCGGATCTCGGCAAATCGGTCGGGCGCATTGCCGATCGGTTTTTCGGCCGCCCGTCGTCGCAGCTGCGCATCGTCGGAGTCACCGGCACCAACGGCAAAACCACCTGTGCCTACCTGATAGCGCAATGCCTCGAGCGGCTCAAATTCGATGCCGCATACATGGGCACCCTCGGCCGTGGCCGCATCGCAGCGCTTGAGGTTCCGACCCATACCACGCCCGACGCGGTCAGCGTGCACCGAACCCTTGCAGAGTTCAAGGCACAGGGCGTGAGCGTGGTCGCGATGGAGGTGTCCTCTCATGCGCTGGATCAGGGCCGCGTCGACGGCGTGCGCTTCCACTCGGCCGCGTTCACCAATCTGACCCGCGACCATTTGGACTACCATCCCTCGATTCAAGCCTACGGCGCGGCGAAGGCGCGGCTGTTCGAATTCGAACATCTGCGGCACCTCATCATCAACGTCGGCGACTCCTTCGGCCAAGAACTGGCGCGGCGCTTCGCCGGCCGCGTTCCCATGACGCTGGTATGGGTCGGTGCCGGCGAGGCACGGTGGCCGGCCGAGAGCTCGCTGCATGCGAGCGAGGTATCGGTCGAGCGGCGCGGAGTTTCGATGTCGATCGAGGGCAGTTTCGGCACGCTGCGCGTGAGCACTCAGCTGCTCGGCCGCTTCAACGCCGAGAACTCCCTGGTGGTGCTCGGCTGCCTGCTGTCGCTCGGCGTGCCGCTTGCGGACGCGGCCTCGGCATTGGCCCGGTGCACGGCCCCGCCCGGCCGCATGGAGCTGATTGAACCCCGGGTGCACGGCAAGCCGTTGGCCGTGATCGATTACGCGCACACCCCGGATGCGCTCGCCAAGGCCTTGAGCAGTCTGCGCGAACACTGCCGCGGCGAATTGTGGTGCGTATTCGGTTGCGGCGGCGACCGCGATCCCGGCAAGCGGCCGATGATGGGCGCCGTAGTCGACGAACTCGCGGACGAAATCATCGTCACGGACGATAACCCGCGCTCCGAAGATCCGCAGGTCATCATCCGCGGCATCGCCGGCGGCATCAAATCGCACGGCGCGCGGGTGATTCACGATCGCGGCGCCGCCATCGCGGCGGCGCTCAACGAAGCCGGCGCGGGGGACGTGGTGCTCATCGCCGGCAAGGGACATGAGGATTATCAAATTTACGGCGCGACGCGCCGTCGCTTCAGCGATCGGCAGGAAGCGCTGCGCCATCTGGGGGCAGCGGCGTGATCGGGCGGCGGCGATGAAGCGCACCTTGAGCGAGGCGGCCAACACGATCGGCGGCCGGCTGACGGGCGATGATCGATCCTATTGTTCGGTGTCGACCGACAGCCGCACGCTGATGGCGGGAGCGCTGTTCGTCGGGCTGCGCGGGCCGAAATTCGACGGCGCCGAATTCGTCGAGGCCGCCGCGGCGCGCGGCGCGGTGGGCGCCATCGTCGATCGGGCGCTGCCCGCGGTTTCGCTGGCGCAAATCGTGGTGCCGGACTCGTTGCGCGCTCTGCAGCAATTGGCGGTGGCGTGGCGCGCGGAATTTTCCATCCCCATCGTGGCGGTGGGCGGCAGCAACGGCAAGACCACCGTCAAGGGCATGACGGCGGCAATACTGGCGCGCCGGGGCCCCTGCATGGCAACCCACGGCAACCTCAACAATCACATCGGCGTGCCTCTGACCCTGATGCGTTTGGAGCCCCCGCATCGCAGCGCGGTGATCGAGATGGGCGCGAATCGCATCGGCGACGTGGCTGAACTGGTGCGCCTCGCGCGGCCGACCGTGGGTTTGATCACCAACGCCGGCGCCGAACATCTCGAGGGGTTCGGCGATCTGGACGGTGTCGCCCGGGGCGAAGGAGAAATGGTCGCCGGGCTCGAACCGACGGCCACCGCGGTCATCAATGCCGACGACGCCTATGCGGGCTACTGGCGAAAGGTGTCGAAAGCCGATCGGATCCAGACCTTCGGAGTGCATGGAAGCGCGGATTTCAGCGCGAAGAATCCCTTCCAGGCGATCGAGCGCGGCGAATTTTGCACGCGATTCACCCTCGAGTCGCCGCTCGGCGAGCGCGCGATCGCGCTCAAGGTCGGCGGTGCGCACAATATCGCCAACGCTCTCGGCGCGGCGTGCGCGGCGAGCGCCGCCGGGGCGACGCTCGACGACATCGAAGCGGGGTTGGCCGAATTCCGCGCGGTGTCCGGCCGGCTTCAGCTCAAGGCGGGGCTGCGCGACAGCTGGATCATCGACGATTCGTACAACGCCAATCCCAGCTCGGTGCGCGCCGGCCTCGAGGTGCTGCGCTCGATACCGGGCACCACCTGGCTGGTGCTTGCGGACATGGCCGAGCTCGGGGAGCACACATCCGACAGTCACGCCCACACCGGCAGCTATGCGCGGGTTTGCGGCGTCAAGCGCTTATTCGCGTTCGGACCGCAGAGTTCGCGGGCGGCCGAGACCTTCGGGCACGGAGCGGAGTGGTTTGCGGATGTCGATTCGCTGATCCGCCGGCTGCAGGCGGAACTTGCGCCGGGTGTCACGGTGCTGATCAAGGGATCGCGCATGAATCGCCTGGAGCGTGTGGTGCAGGCGATTAGCGCGGGAGCGGGCTGACCCCATGCTGCTTTATCTCACGGAATATCTCGCCAGGAGCTACTCCGGCTTCCACGTGTTTCAGTATCTGACGCTGCGCGGCATTCTTGCCGCGATGACGGCGCTCGCCATGGCGATGTTCATCGGCCCGCGCATGATCACCGCGTTGAACCGCTACCAGATCGGCCAGCAGGTGCGCACCGACGGCCCGCAGTCGCATCTGCAAAAATCGGGAACCCCCACCATGGGCGGTGGGCTCATTTTGATTTCGATGGTGTTCGGCACCCTGCTGTGGGCGGATCTATCCAGCCGCTTCATCTGGGTGCTCGTCGGCGTGACGTCCGCTTTCGGCGGCATCGGCTTTTACGACGATTATTTGAAATTGGTGGTCCGAAATTCCAAGGGCCTGCCGGCGCGATACAAGTATCTGGCGCAGTCGGTGGCCGCCCTGTGCGCGGCATTCTGGCTGCACGCCTCGCATCAATCGGTGGCCGAGACCTCGTTGTACGTTCCGTTCTTCAAGACCGTGGCGGTTCCGATGTCCACCGCGGGATTCCTCGCGTTCGCCTACCTCGTCATCGTCGGCACCAGCAATGCCGTGAATCTCACCGACGGCCTCGACGGTCTGGCGATCATGCCCGCGGTAATGGTCGCCGCGGCGCTGGGGGTGTTCGCCTATGCCACCGGAAATATCAAATTCGCCACCTACCTGCAGATCCCGTACATCACCGGCGTCGGCGAGGTCTTGATTTTCTGCGCCACCACGGTCGGTTCCGGCCTCGGATTCCTCTGGTTCAACTCCTATCCGGCGGAGGTTTTCATGGGCGATGTCGGCGCCTTGGCCATCGGCGCCGCGCTCGGCACCGTTGCGGTGATCGTACGGCAGGAGATCGTGCTCGCCGTGATGGGCGGCGTGTTCGTGCTCGAGACCGTCTCGGTGATGCTGCAGGTCGCCTCCTTCAAGCTCACCGGCAAACGCATCTTTCGCATGGCGCCGCTGCATCATCACTTCGAGCTCAAGGGATGGTCGGAACCCAAGGTCATCGTGCGTTTCTGGATCATCAGTTTCGTGCTGGTTTTGGCCGGCCTTGCCACGTTGAAGATCCGCTGATGGCAAGCGTGGTGGTCGGTCTCGGCAAGACGGGGGCTTCGTGCTTGCGCTATCTGGCGAAGCGCGGGATCGCGGTGTCGGCCACCGATACGCGCACGGCCCCTCCGGGGCTCATTGAGCTCGGCGGGCTCGCGAAGACGATCGACATCCGCCTCGGGGGATTCGATCTGTCGCTGCTCGAGGGAGCATCGCAGGTGTTGATGTCGCCCGGCGTATCGCTCGAGGAGCCGATTGCATCGCAGGCGCGGGCGCGCGGAATCGAGGTGTTGGGCGACATCGAGCTGTTCGCCCGTGCGGTGCGCGCGCCGGTGATCGGGATCACCGGCACCAACGGCAAGAGCACGGTCACCAGCATGGTTGCATCGATGGCCGCAGCCGCCGGATGGCGGGTCCTCGCCGGCGGCAATTTGGGTGTTCCCGCCTTGGATCTGCTCGAGCAGCCGATTCCCGACCTGTACGTGCTGGAGCTGTCGAGCTTTCAGCTGGAAACCACGTCCTCGCTTGAGCTCAAGGCCGCCGTGGTTCTCAACGTCACCGCGGACCACATGGACCGCTACGGGTCGATCGAGGCCTACGCGCGCGCCAAGGCGCGGATATTCGCCAGGGCTTCGACGATGGTGCTGAACGCCGACGATCCCCTGGTGGCGTCGATGCGCGGCGGCGGGGCGCACGTCGTCACATTCTCGACGCGGCGCGTCGACGTCGATTTCGCGCTGCTCCGCGACGGGGAGCGCACCGTGTTGGCGCGCCGCGGCGAGCCCCTGCTCGACACCTCGCGCCTGAAGATCAGCGGCTTGCACAATGCCGCCAACGCGTTGGCGGCCCTTGCGCTCGGAGAAGCGGCGGGATTGAAGCTTCCCTCGATGCTCGCCGCGCTCGAATCCTTTCCGGGCCTGAAACATCGTTCGGCATGGATCGCCGATGTCGCTGGCGTGCGTTTCATCGATGATTCGAAGGGCACCAACGTGGGCGCGACCATCGCGGCGGTTTCGGGCTTGCGCGGACCGTTGGTGGTGATCGCCGGCGGGGAGGGCAAGGGGCAGGATTTCGCGCCGCTCGCCCCGGCGTTCAGCGGCAAGGTCAGGCACGCCGTGCTGATCGGCAAGGACGCGCCGGCGCTCGCCGCCGTGCTCAAGGGTGTGTGCACGATCGAGCGGGCGGCGACGCTCGAAGCGGCGGTGAGCGCCGCCGCCGCCGCCGCGCGGCCGGGCGAGACGGTGCTGTTGTCGCCCGCCTGCTCGAGTCTCGACATGTACCGCGACTATGCGCACCGGGGCGAGGTATTCGCCGCCGCGGTCCGCGCGCTCGCAGGGTCGCCGCCATGAACGCCACCACCATGTCCGCGGGGCTGCGAGCACGGGAGCGCATGCCTTTCGCGTGGGATACCGTCACCCTCGGCCTGGTTGCCGCGCTGCTGCTGGTCGGTCTGATCATGGTGACGTCCGCCTCGATGTCGATTGCCGCCAAGGATCTCGGCGATCCGTTCTACTTTCTGGAACGCCAGTTCGTCTTCGGCCTGGTCGGGGTGCTGTGCGCCTGGGTGCTGACGCGCGTGCCGGTGCGTTTGTGGGACAAGTACAGCCTCGCCTTATGTCTGTTCGGGCTGCTGCTGCTGCTGTTGGTGCTGATTCCGGGCCTGGGCGCCACGGTCAACGGCGCGCGGCGCTGGATGCGCATCGGTCCCATGAATTTTCAGGTGTCCGAACTGGCCAAGGTGCTGGTGCTGATCTGGGTGTGCAGCTACTGCGTGCGCAAGCGCAGCGAGCTCGAGCAGACCTTCGCGGGTCTCGGCAAACCGGTGGGATTGCTGACGGTCGCCGCGTTGCTGCTGCTGCTCGAACCGGACTTCGGCGCAGCCACGGTCTTGTTCGCCACCGGGTTTGCGGTGCTGTTCGTCGCGGGTGCGCGCCTGCGCTATGTCGCGATGCTGGTTTGCGCGGCTGCGCTCGCATTCGCGGTGCTCGCGCTCACCTCCGCGTATCGATTGAAGCGGCTCACCGGCTTTTTGCATCCCTGGGACGATCCGTTCAACGGCGGCTTTCAATTGACGCAGTCGCTGATCGCGATCGGCCGCGGCTCATGGTTGGGCGTCGGGCTCGGCAGCAGCGTACAGAAGTTGTTCTATTTGCCCGAGGCGCACACGGATTTCGTGTTCGCCGTGCTCGCCGAGGAGCTGGGATTGGCGGGGGTGCTCGGCGTGCTGGCCCTGTTTGTCGCGCTGGTGTGGCGCGCCTTTCAGATTTCCCGCATGGCCGCGCAGGCGGGCATGCAGTTTCAGGCCTATGTCGCGCTCGCTTTCGGCGTGTGGCTCGGCCTTCAGGCGAGCGTGAACATCGGCGTCAACATGGGTGTGCTGCCGACCAAGGGCCTCACACTGCCGCTGCTCAGTTACGGCCGCAGCAGCTTGCTGGTGAGCCTGGCCTGGCTCGGCGTGCTGCTTCGCATCTATCACGAAATCCGCTGCAGCTCGCGCTCCGCCGTGATGCGCGTGCCCGGAGCGGCGCGATGACCGGCGGCCCGGCAATCGGCGGTCCGGTGCTGATCATGGCGGGCGGCACCGGGGGTCACGTATTCCCCGCGCTCGCCGTGGCCAAGGAATTGCGCGATCGAGGTGTCGGCGTGGTGTGGCTCGGCGTGCCGGCGGGCATGGAGTCGCGCGTGGTGCCGGCGAACGGCTTCCCGATCGAGTGGGTGCGGATCGTCGGAATTCGCGGCAAGGGCCTGTGGGCGTGGATGCTGGCGCCGCTGCGTGCAATCGCCGCGCTGCTGCAGTCGGTGAGCATTCTGCGCCGCGTTCGACCCAGCGTGGTGCTCGGCGCGGGCGGTTACGTGAGCGGTCCCGGCGGCATCGCCGCGTGGTTGCTGCGCATTCCGCTGCTGATTCACGAGCAGAACGCCATCGCCGGCCTGACCAATCGCTGGTTGTCGCATTTTGCAGCCCAGGTGCTCGAGGCATTTCCCGGCAGCTTTCGCCCGGGCGCGCACGCGAGCTTCATCGGCAATCCCGTGCGCGCCGACATCGCAGCCGTTGCCGAGCCGGCGGCGCGCTTTGCGGGCCGCGCACCCAAGGCGCGCCTGCTGGTGTTCGGCGGCAGCCAGGGGGCGCAGCGCCTGAACGCGGTCGTGCCGCAGGCGTTGTCCCGTCTCGATCCGGCGCGCCGTCCGCACGTGCGCCATCAGGCCGGTGCGCGGGGAATCGAGGCGGCCCGCGCCGCCTATCTCGCGCTTGAAGTCGAGGCCGAGGTTCTTCCCTTCATCGAGGACATGGCCGCGGCGTACGCGTGGGCGGATCTGGCGCTGTGCCGCGCCGGCGCCATGACCATTGCCGAGTTGCAGGCCGCCGGCCTGGGCGCGCTGCTCGTGCCGCTGCCGCAGGCCACCGACGACCATCAAACCAGGAATGCCGATGCAATGGTGCGGATCGGCGCGGCGCGCTTGCTGCCGGAGCGGGAATTGACCCCAGAAACGCTCAGCGCCTCCATCGGCGCACTGACGGCGGACCGCGCGCAAATGCTCAAGATGGCGGTCGCGGCCCGATCGGCGCGCAACGTCGACGCCGCGGCGCGGCTCGCGGACCTGTGCATGGCGGCAAGGAGCGTCCGGGCATGAACGATCGCATGCGCCGCATCCATCGCATCCATCTGGTCGGCATCGGCGGCAGCGGCATGGGCGGGATTGCCGAGGTGTTGCTCAACCTGGGCTACGAGGTGCAGGGCTCGGATCTGAAGGCAAATGCCGTGACCCAGCGGCTCGAGCGATTGGGCGCGAAGATTTTCCTCGGTCATGCCGCCGAGCAATTGGGGCCGGCAGACGTGGTGGTGGTTTCCAGCGCCGTCAACCGCGCCAATCCGGAGGTTGCGGCCGCCATCGCGAGGCGCGTACCGGTGGTGCCGCGCGCGGAAATGCTGGGCGAATTGATGCGCTTTCGGTACTCGATCGCGGTCGCGGGCACCCACGGCAAGACCACCACCACGAGTCTGGTCGCAAGCGTGCTCGCGGAGGGCGGTCTCGATCCCACCTTCGTCATCGGCGGCCGCCTCAAGAGCGCCGACAGCAATGCGCGGCTTGGGGCGGGGCGCTACCTGGTCGCCGAGGCCGACGAGAGCGATGCCTCCTTCATGCATTTGCAGCCGATGATGGCGGTCGTCACCAACATCGATACCGATCATCTGGGCACTCACGACGGCGATTTTGCGAGGCTCAAACAGAGCTTCGTGGATTTTCTGCACAATCTGCCGTTCTACGGTCTCGCGGTGTTGTGCGCCGACGATAAACACGTGCAGAGCATTCAGGGATCCGTGTCGCGCCCCTTGGTCACCTACGGATTCGCGGCGGGGGCCGATGTGCGCGCGGTCGGCATGCGGAGGAGCGGATTGAAATCGCGCTTCCAGGCGATTCGCGAGGGGCGCGCGCCGCTCGATCTGACCATCAATCTGCCGGGGCGGCACAATGTGCTGAACTCGCTGGCAGCGGTCGCAGTGGCCACCGAACTCGACGTCGCCGATGGCGCGATTCAGAAGGCACTGGCGGGTTTTCAAGGCATCGAGCGGCGGCTGCAGCAGCTTGGCGAGATTCATTGGCCGGGCGGGTCCGCCCTGCTGGTGGACGATTATGCGCATCATCCGACCGAGGTGGCCGCCACACTCGATGCGGTGCGTCAGGCATGGCCGTCGCGCCGTGTGGTGGTCGCGTTCCAACCACACCGCTACACGCGCACGCGCGACCTGGTGGATGATTTCGGAAGAGTGCTCAGCGAGTGCGATGCGCTGCTGGTCACAGAGGTCTATGCGGCCGGCGAGGCGCCGATTGCCGGCGCCGATGGGCGCGCCATCTGCCGCGCCGTGCGCACCCGCGGGCTCATCGAGCCCGTCTTTGTGGAGCGCGTCGAAAATCTCGGCGAATCGTTGCGCAGCATGCTGCGCGACGGCGACCTGGTGCTGACCATGGGCGCCGGCAACATCGGCGCGATAGCGCAGGACCTGAAGAACCGCTTTGCGGCGGGAGCGGCGGCGTGAGCGGCGGCGCCAACAATTCCCCGCGCATGCACGAGATTGCGCCGGAATTCGCATCGCGCGTTTTGCGCGGCGTGCCGATGTCCAAGCACACCTCGTGGCATGCGGGCGGTCCGGCGGATCTTCTCTTCACTCCGCGCGACAGCGCCGATCTCGCGGCATTCATTCGCCAGCTGCCGCCCGACATGCCGCTGCTGTGGATCGGTCTCGGCAGCAATCTGCTGGTTCGAGACGGCGGCGTGCGCGGCGCCGTGATATGCACCCACGGCGCGCTCGGCGCGCTCGAGCGCAGCAGTGCGACCCGCATTCATGCCGGTGCCGGCGTCCCCTGCGCGCGTATCGCGCGGCAATGCGTGAAATGGGGATTGGGGCCCGCGGAATTCTTCGCCGGCATCCCGGGGACGCTCGGAGGCGCGCTCGCGATGAACGCCGGAGCCTGGGGCAGCGAGACCTGGACCCACGTGATCGAGGTGGAGGTGATCGACCGGCGCGGCATGCGCCGCACGCGCCGGCGCGCGGACTACGACATCGGATACCGCCGCGTGCGCGGACCCGCCGATGAATGGTTCATCGCCGCGCGGCTGGAGTTCGAGCGCAAGCCCGGGGTGAACGACGCCGCGATACGCGACCTGTTGGAGCGCCGCAGGCAGACCCAGCCGATCGGCGAATGGAGCTGCGGTTCTGTGTTCATCAACCCGCCGGGCGAGCATGCCGCGCACCTGATCGAAAGCGCGGGCCTGAAGGGATTGCGGATCGGCGATGCGTCGGTGTCGGATAAGCACGCCAATTTCATCATCAATCATGGCGCCGCACGCGCCGCCGATATCGAAGCGCTGATCCTGCAGGTGCAGCGCACGGTGGCCGCGGTTCACGGGATCGAGCTCACCACCGAAGTTCGCATCGTGGGAGATCCGGCATGACGCGGCTCAAGGCCTGGTCGCAGCCGCACCGCGCGCAGCGCGCGCAGGATTTCGGCAAGGTCGCCGTGCTCTTGGGCGGCGACTCGACCGAGCGGGAGATTTCGCTCCTGAGCGGCAATGCGGTGCTGGCGGGACTCAAGCGGCGCGCCGTGAATGCACACCCGTTCGATCCGGGCGAGCGCCCGGTTCAGGATCTGGTGAGCGAGGGATTCGATCGCGCGTGGATCGCGCTGCACGGGCCGGGGGGCGAGGACGGCGTGATGCAGGGGGCTCTCGAGTGGTTGGGAATCCCGTACACGGGGAGCGGAGTGCTCGCCTGCGCGCTCACCATGGACAAGCTCAAGACCAAGCGCGTCGTGATGGGCGCGGGCGTGGCCGCGCCCGAGTACGCGCTGCTCGAGGGCCCGGATGATTTCCCGCAGACGCTCGCCGCCATCGGGCTGCCGATGATCGTCAAGCCGGCCTCGCAGGGCTCGAGCGTCGGTATCACGAAGGTGAAAACTTCGGCCGAGCTCGGCCAGGCGTTCGAGGCGGCGAGAAGCGTCGACCCCGTCGTGTTCGCCGAGCGGTTCATCGCGGGCGGCGAATTCACGGTGAGCGTGCTCAACGACCGCGCTCTACCCTCGATTCGCATCGAGCCCGCGAACGAGTTCTACGACTACGAGGCGAAATATCGCCGCAAGGACACGCAGTATCACTGCCCGAGCGGACTCGACGAACTCCGCGAAGCCCAGCTGCAAGGCATAGCCCTCGAATGCTTTCGCGTGACCGACTGCCGCGGTTGGGGGCGCGTCGACTTCATGCGCGAGGCGGCGACCGGAAAATTCCATTTCATCGAGATCAACACGACGCCCGGCATGACCGACCGGAGCCTCGTGCCCATGGCGGCACGACGCGCCGGAATCGAATTCGAGGAGCTTGTGTGGCGCGTCCTTGAAACCAGCTTCTCGAGGGAGCGCATATGAACCTCAATTGGCTCATCCGCCGCAATCGGTTCAAAAATCGCACGAAGACGGAAAAGCGCGAGTGGCGATGGCCGGCATTCGTCACCGAGTGGCGCAGGTACGCGCGGCGCGCCGCGCTCGTTGCGCTGACCGGCGTCGTGCTGGCCGCGCTCGGCTGGGCGCTCGACCGTCCGTTGCAGGTCATCTCGATGGACGGCAGCTTTCAGCGGGTCTCGCCCGGGCAGATCGAGCAGGCGCTCGCGCCCTATGCCCACACCGGATTCATGTCGGTGGATCTGGATCGCATCCAGCGCTCGGTGGAGGCGCTGCCGTGGGTCATGCATGCGCGAATCCAGCGCCGCTGGCCGAACAGCCTGCATGTCACCGTGATCGAACAGACCGCTGCCGCGCGCTGGGGCGAATCGGGCCTGCTCAACACCCGCGGCGAATTGTTCATCCGGGAAGCCGCGCACGTTCCGGCGGAGCTGCCTCGACTGAGCGGCCCCGAAGGCACCGAATCCCAGGTCGCGCAGCGCTTCATGTCGGTGCAGGGCCGCATGTTGGAAGCCGGCATGCGCATTGCCGCGCTGCGCCTGGATGAACGCGGTGCGTGGGAAATGGATCTGGACAGCGGCGTGACGGTGCGCCTCGGCCGGCGCGACGTGGATGATCGCATCCTGCGGTTCATTCGCACCGCCTCGCAAGTGATCGCCCACCGCTTCAACGACGTCGCCTATGTGGACATGCGCTACTCGAACGGCTTCGCCATCGGATGGCGCAGTCCGGCGGCGCCGGCGGCGACACCCGGCAAACGCCCCGACGACACCGATGCTTGAAGGAACACGTTAACGGACATGGCTAAGCGTTCTGACCGCAATCTGCTAGTGGGACTCGACATCGGTACGAGCAAGGTCGTCGCCATCGTGGGCGAGATCAAGACCGACGGTGCGCTGGAAATCATCGGCATCGGCAGCCATCCGTCGCGCGGCCTCAAAAAAGGGGTCGTGGTGAACATCGAATCCACCGTGCAATCCATCCAGCGCGCCGTGGAAGAGGCGGAATTGATGGCGGGCTGCGAGATACATTCGGTGTATGCGGGCATCGCCGGCAGCCACGTGCGCAGCATCAACTCCCACGGAATCGTCGCCATCAAGGACAAGGAGGTGGTGCAGGGCGATGTCGAGCGGGTGATCGATGCCGCCAAGGCGGTGGCGATTCCCGCGGACCAGAAAATCCTGCACGTGCTGCCGCAGGAATACATCATCGATTCGCAGGAGGGAATCCGCGATCCCATCGGCATGTCCGGCGTGCGCCTCGAGGCGAAGGTGCACATCGTCACCGGTGCGGACAGCGCGGCGCAGAACATCGTCAAGTGCGTGCAGCGCTGCGGACTCGCGGTGGACGATATCGTGCTCGAACAGCTGGCCTCGAGCTACGCCGTGCTCACCGAGGACGAAAAGGACCTGGGCGTGTGCGTGGTCGACATCGGCGGCGGAACCACGGACATCGCGGTGTTCGGCGGGGGCGCGATCCGCCACACCGCGGTGATTCCGATCGCCGGCGATCAGGTCACGAACGACATCGCGGTCTCCATGCGTACGCCGACTCAGTACGCCGAGGACATCAAGATCAAATACGCGTGCGCGCTGTCGCAGTTGGCGAATCCCGACGAGACCATCGAGGTGCCGAGCGTCGGCGACCGGCCGCCGCGGCGTCTGGCGCGTCAGACGCTCGCCGAGATCGTCGAGCCGCGCTACGAGGAATTGTTCGGTTTGGTGCGCGATGAGCTGCGCCGCGCCGGTCTGGAGGAGTCGGTGGCGACCGGCATCGTGCTCACCGGCGGCAGCGCCAAGATGGAAGGGGCGGTGGAGCTTGCGGAGGAAGTGTTTCACATGCCGGTGAGGCTCGGCGTGCCGCAATACGTGTGCGGACTGGTGGACGTGGTGAGCAACCCGATTCATGCCACCGGCGTCGGATTGTTGCTGTATGCGAAAAGCAATTTGGACGTACAGCGCGCGGAGGGGCCGCTGCTCGCGGGCGGCATGAAGTCGATCATCGAGCGAATGAAGGCGTGGTTTCAGGGGAATTTCTGATTGCAATAGAACAGGAGAACTTGAATGTTTGAACTAATGGACTCTTTCAGTCAAAGCGCCGTCATCAAGGTGCTGGGCGTCGGCGGCGGCGGGGGCAACGCGGTATCGCACATGGTGCAGGCGGGTCTCGAGGGCGTGGACTTCATCTGCATCAACACCGATGCGCAGGCGCTGAAGCACTCGAAGGTGCGCACTTCGCTGCAAATCGGCTGCAACATCACCAAGGGCCTGGGTGCCGGCGCGGATCCGGAAGTCGGTCGTCAGGCCGCGATGGAGGATCGGGACCGCATCATCGAGCTGATCGAAGGGTGCGACATGCTGTTCATCACCGCCGGCATGGGCGGCGGAACCGGCACCGGTGCGGCTCCGGTGGTGGCGCAGGTCGCCAAGGAGCTCGGGATCCTGACGGTGGCGGTGGTCACCAGGCCGTTCGAGATGGAAGGCAACAAACGCTCGCGCGTCGCCGACCAGGGGATGCTGGAGCTTTCCAAATACGTGGATTCGCTGATCACGATTCCAAACCAGAAGCTGCTGACCGTGCTGGGCAGCACCACCACGCTTCTGGACGCGTTCAAGGCGGCCAACACGGTGTTGCAGGGCGCCGTGCAGGGCATTGCGGAGCTGATCACGCGGCCCGGATTGATCAATGTCGACTTCGCGGACGTTCGCACCGTCATGTCGGAGACCGGCATGGCGATGATGGGTTCGGGCGCCGCGTCGGGCGACGACCGGGCGCGCGAAGCGGCCGAGGCGGCGATCTCCAGCCCCTTGCTCGAGGACATCAATCTCTCCGGCGCTCAAGGCATCTTGGTCAACGTCACCGCGGGTATGGACTTGTCCATCGGCGAATTCCAGGAAGTCGGCAACGTCATCAAGCAGTTCGCTTCGGACGAGGCGACCGTGGTCGTCGGCACCGTCATCGATCCGGAAATGGCCAATCAAATCCGGGTCACGGTGGTTGCGACCGGTCTCGGCAAGCCGGTTGCGCGGATCGCTCCGCAGCCGGTCGCCGCGATGATCGCGCCGGCGCCCACCATGCGTGTCGTGCGCCAAAAATCGCCGATGGCGCCGACCGATTACGCGATGCTCGACAAGCCAACCGTGCAACGGCAGCGCGCCGTGGGCGACGGCTTGCGCGCGGAGGTCGAATCGGAGGATTTGCTCGATATCCCGGCGTTCTTGCGCCGGCAGGCCGATTAGCACCTGCCGCTGACTCAAATATTGGCGCCCGGGGGGAGTCCATGGGTTCTCGAGGGCGCCGTATTGAACGACGGCGGATTGATGCCTGTATTTAACGCGGGAGCTTTGCGTTTCATGACAATTCTGCGCCTTTAAGCCTGGACACCGCCTGTGGTACCTTTGCGCCAGTTGACATAGTCTCGTCAGGGTCCGGTTTCGTATAAATGTTGAATCAACGCACACTGAAGAATTCGATTCGCGCCACCGGGGTTGGCCTGCACACGGGCAAGAAGGTTTTGATGACCCTGCGCCCGGCGCCGCCCGATACGGGGATCGTGTTCCGACGCACCGACCTGATACAGCCGGTCGACATCAAGGCCCGCGCCCAAAACGTCAGCGACACCACCATGGGTACGACGCTGCACAGCGGCGAGGCCAAGATATCGACCGTCGAGCACCTGCTGTCCGCATTGGCGGGTTTGGGGGTCGACAACGCGCTGGTGGAAGTGAGCTCGTCGGAAGTGCCCATCATGGACGGCAGCGCGGGCCCCTTCGTATTCCTGCTGCAGTCGGCCGGCATCGAGGAGCAACGGGCGCCGAAGCGGTTCATCCGCATTCTGGAGAGCCTCAAGGTCGATGACGGCGACAAGTGGGCGCGGTTCGATCCCTATGACGGCTTCAAGGTGAACTTCGAGATCGAATTCGATCACCCGACCTTCAAGAAGCATTCGCAGGTCGCCTCGATGGATTTCTCGACCACGTCGTTTTTGCGGGAGGTGAGCCGTGCGCGCACCTTCGGCTTCATGCGCGATCTCGAGGGGCTGCGGGCGCGGAATCTGGCCCTCGGCGGCAACATGGACAACGCCATCGTGCTCGACGACTACCGCGTGTTGAATGAAGACGGGTTGCGCTACGAGGACGAATTCGTCAAACACAAGATTCTCGATGCGATCGGCGACCTGTACCTGCTCGGACACAGCCTGATCGGCGAATTCAGCGGCTACAAGTCCGGTCATGCACTTAACAATAAATTGCTGCGGGCGCTCATTAGTACCCAGAGCGCCTGGCAGGAGGTGACCTTCGAGAGTTTGGCGGAGGCGCCGATCTCCTACGTCGCGGCGGCGGCCGCTCAGGCCTGAGGGCCCCGGAGCGCGTGCCGACGGTCAAGGCCGGGGCGGCACCACCCTGACGCGGACGGCCTGGATATCGACCTCACGGGATTCGCTGACCCTTATCCGTAATTCCTCTGTCACATAACGCAGCCGCGATGCAAAGGCAGCGCTTGGCACGCCGATGGTGAGGGTTCCGTTCACAATTCCGGCGCTGGCCACCGCCTGGGCCAGCTCCTTGGGCAAAGCGCGGCGGACATGCTGGAGCACCAAGGAGCGGTCATGTACTTGGTGCTTGAGGCTTGTGAGCCTCTTTCCCTCTCCTGCCAGCAACTCCTTGATATGTTTATACTTTTGCATTGCAGCACGGTCTCGAGGCTCTAAAATCCTACAATAAAGCGTGCTTAATTTCCTTGTTTTGGGTGACCTTATTCTGCATAGTCTACGCCCATCATCTGGACCAACCTACCGGGAGCATCAGCACGTTGCCAGTTTCGGAACTTATTTGCCCATGAATGTGATATTTGTTGGCCGCAAGACCGGCCGTGTCAAACAGTTGGATCTACGCCATCCGCTGGTGCTGGGCGCTGCCCTGGCGTTGGTAATCGTCATCGTGGGCGGCGCATTTTCCTTTGGCATGGGATTGGGTTCGCGGCACCGCAGCATAAATCCGGTCGATCAGCTGGGTGGCTGGTCCGCCGGACTGTTGCGCGAGCAGGCGCAGATTGAAGATGTGCGCCGGGTGCTTCAGGAAAAGGTCAACGCGTTGGCAATGCGCGTCGGACAGATGAATGCCAATGTGATTCGCCTGAATGCGCTCGGCAAGCGCTTGACGCGCATGGCGAATCTGAGAGACGGCGAGTTCGATTTCGGCAACCCGCCGGCCATGGGCGGTGCCGAGAGCGCAGACGGCCAGCCCGTACAGATCCCGAGTCTCACCGCCATGGTGGACGAGCTGCAAAATCAACTTTCGAGCCGCGAGCAGCAGCTGGGCGTGCTCGAGAACCTGATTCTCACCCGCGAATTGAACAAACAGGTCTACCCGGAAGGCCGGCCGGTCCAGGAAGGCTTTATATCCTCCTATTTCGGCGAGCGATCCGATCCCTTCACGGGCTATTCCGCGATTCACAAGGGCGTTGATTTCGCAAGTCAGGAAGGCTCCAAGGTGTCGGCGGTGGCGGCCGGGTTGGTGACTTTCGCCGGCGAGCGCGCCGGCTACGGACAAATGGTGGAAATCAACCACGGCAATGGCTTGGCCACCCGCTATTGCCACAGCGAAAAGCTGCTGGTGCAGCAGGGCGACATGGTGCGCAAGGGGCAGGATGTCGCATTGATCGGCTCGTCCGGTCGTTCGACCGGCCCGCACCTGCATTTTGAAGTGCTCAAGAACGGCGTGCAGGTGGATCCTTTGCGGTTCATCGGCGAGGATCGCTGAGCCGCGTCAATTGCTGAGCCCCGAGGGAGGCTGAGCCGCGAGGCGAGGATCCCCCCCACCCAGCGGCCGGGCCGGGCCCCCCGGGGGCGCCATGGAATCCCAAAGCAAAACGATTTCCAGCTTTTGCGGTCTATCCGTACAATACCCAGTTTTTTAAGGATTCCCTCCGCGTGTGGAAGCTTCTGACGCAGATATTCGGCAGCCGCAATCAGCGCCTGATCAAGGAACTCGGCCGCACGGTTGCGGCCGTCAACGCCCTCGAGTCAAGCGTGCAGGCATTGGCCGATGAACAGTTTCCGGAAAAAACGCGGGAGCTGAAGGCACGATTTGCGGCGGGGACGCCGCTTGAGACCCTGGTCCCGGAGGCGTTTGCGCTGGTGCGCGAGGCGTCGCGCCGCAAGCTCGGTCTGCGGCATTTTGACGTGCAGCTCATCGGCGGTTTGGCGCTTCACGCCGGCAAGATCGCCGAGATGCGCACCGGCGAAGGCAAGACTCTGATGGCGACGCTCCCTGCGTATCTGAACGCGCTCTCCGGCGATGGCGTCCACGTGGTCACGGTCAACGAATACCTGGCGCAGCGCGACTCGGATTGGATGGGCCCCGTGTTTCGCTTTCTCGGCATGGAGGTGGGCGTCATCAAGAACGCTCAATCCCAGGACGAGAAGCGCGCCGCCTATGCGCGCGACATCACTTACGGCACCAACAATGAATTCGGCTTCGACTACCTGCGCGACAACCTCGCCTTCCGTCTCGAGGACCGGGTGCAGCGCAAGCTCTCGTTCGCCATCGTCGACGAAGTCGATTCGATTTTGATCGACGAGGCGCGCACGCCTCTGATCATTTCAGGCCCTGCCGAGGAGAGCACCGAACTCTACATCAAGATCAATACCTTGATCCCGCGCCTGACCAAGCAGAAGGAGGAAAACGGCCCGGGTGACTACGCCGTCGATGAGAAAACCAAGCAGGCGACGCTCACCGAGGACGGCCATCAGAAAGTCGAGGAATTGATGGCGGAGATCGGCCTGTTGCGGGAGGGCGAGAGCCTTTACGACGCCACCAACATCCGCCTGATGCATCATCTGAACGCGGCCCTGCGCGCGCATGCGCTTTACAAGCGCGATGTGGAGTACATCGTGCGCCAGGGCGAGGTGATCATCGTCGATGAGTTCACCGGACGCACCATGCCGGGACGCCGATGGTCGGACGGCCTGCATCAGGCGGTCGAGGCGAAAGAGGGGGTGAAGGTCCGCGAGGAAAATCAAACCGTCGCGTCGATCACCTTCCAGAATTACTTCAGGCTGTATTCGAAATTGTCGGGGATGACCGGCACCGCCGACACCGAGGCGTTTGAATTCCAGCAGATCTACGGCCTCGAGGTGGTCGTGATCCCGACGCACAAGCCGATGATCCGCAAGGATCATTCGGATCTGGTGTTCTTGTCCGAGCAGGACAAGTTTCAGGCGATCCTCGAGGACATTGAGGAATGCGTGAAGCGCGGCCAGCCGGTGCTGGTCGGCACCACGTCGATCGAGACATCCGAACGGCTGGCGAAGCTCCTGGTCGCGGGCAAGATCCCCCACGAGGTGCTGAATGCCAAGCAGCACGAACGCGAGGCGCACATCGTCGCCGAGGCCGGCCGCCCCGGTGCGGTCACGATCGCCACCAACATGGCGGGCCGCGGCACCGACATCGTTCTCGGAGGCAGCCCGCAGACGCAGATCGACGCCATCCAGAATCCCGACCAGGCCGCATTGCAGAAGATCCAGGAGGAGTGGCGCATCCGGCACGAGCAGGTGATCGCCGCCGGAGGCCTGCACATCGTCGGCACTGAGCGCCATGAGTCGAGGCGCATCGACAACCAATTGCGCGGCCGGTCGGGTCGCCAGGGCGATCCGGGCTCCAGCCGCTTCTATCTGTCGCTCGAGGATAATTTGATGCGAATCTTCGGCGATCCGGCGCGCATGAAGGCGCTCATGACCCGGGTCGGCATGAAGGCGGGCGAGGCGATCGAGAGCGGCATGCTGACCCGGCAGATCGAGCGCGCGCAGCGGCGCGTCGAGCAGCACAACTTCGATGCGCGCAAACAGCTTCTTGAATACGACGACGTCGCCAATGATCAGCGCCGCGTCATTTATCAACAGCGCACCGATTTGATGGCCGCAGAAGATGTGGCCGAGGCGATCAAGGGCATCCGCGAGGATGTGGTGGCGCAGCTGGTGGAACAGTATGTCCCGGCGGGCGCCTCCGAGGGACACTGGGATGTTGCGGGCCTGGGGCAGACCATCGAACGGGATTTCGGCCAGGCGGTGCCGGTCGGCGAATGGCTCGGCGCCGAGGAGGGCGGCGACGGCTCGGGGTTGGGCAAAAGGATCCTGTCCGCGCTCGAGGCGGCCTATCAGCAGAAAGAGGCCAGTGTGGGCCCGCAGTTCATGCGCTACATCGAAAAGGAAGTGATGATGCGCTCCCTCGATCAACACTGGCGCGAGCATCTCGCGGCGATGGATTACATGCGCCAGGGCATTTTCCTGCGCAGTTATGCGCAGAAGAACCCGAAGCAGGAATACAAGCGCGAGGCGTTCGAGCTGTTCTCCGGCATGTTGGATCGGATCAAATTCGACACGTTGACCAAGGTCTCGACCATCCAAGTGCGCAGCCAGGCCGAGATCGAACGCGAGGATCTCGAGCGGCAACAGCGCCTGGCGCGCGCGCTTAAGCTGCAGCATGCCGAGGCGATATCGCCGATTCAAGCGGGACCGGGCCTTGAGGCCGGTGCGGGCGCAGCCGAACCAGGTCAAACCACGGGGCCGGTTGCCACGCCCTTCGTGCGCGCGGTGCCCAAGGTCGGGCGCAACGAAGCCTGTCCGTGCGGCTCGGGGAAAAAATACAAGCATTGTCACGGCGCCCTGCAGCAAGCGAGCGGTTGAGCGCGCGCGTTTCACGCGTCATCCACGTCGTCGCCGGCGTGCTGATCGACGGCGCCGGGCGCGTGTTGATCGCGCAGCGGCCGGCGGGCAAGCACCTCGCGGGCGGGTGGGAGTTTCCGGGCGGCAAGCTCGAGCCCGGTGAGGCCAGGGCAGCGGGCCTGGCGCGCGAGCTGCGCGAAGAGCTCGGCATCGTGATCGGGCAACCGCGGCCGCTGCTTCGGCTGCGCCACACCTACCCCTATGGGCAGGTACTGCTCGACGTGTGGGTGGTGCGGCGCTACCGCGGCGAGCCGCAGGGCTTGGACGGCCAGCAACTGCGCTGGTGCCGCCGCGATGAATTGGCCAAAGCCGAGCTTTTGCCGGCCGACCGGCCGATACTCATGGCGTTGCGGCTGCCGGAGCGCTTGCGGCGCCATCGCACGCGGTATTACCGCGTCGGCGGCATGAGCGTCCTGCGCGCGCGCCGTTTACCCGGCGAATCGGTCCCGCGGGCGCTGCTCGGCGTCTTGTGCCGCAACCCCGGGGAGGCAGCCGGCGCGGCGGCTGCAGGGGCGGATTTCCTGGTCATGCGCAAGGTCCTTTCGGACGGCGAATTGGCGGCTTCGTGCCGCGCGGCAGCGGTGCCGCTATTCGCGCGCGGCATCAGCCTCGCGCGAGCCTGGACGCTCGGCGCGAGCGGCATCAACGTCATCGCGGGCTAGCGCTTTTCAGATTCTGATCGAAGAACCGCAGGATCGCCGCATAGGCATGGCGGCCCGCTTGCTGACGCGTCAATCCATGTTTCGCGCCCGGATAGACCATCACTTCGAACGGTTTGCCGAGATCCTGCAGCCTGCGAAACAGCTTCGTGCTGTGCAGGAACAGCACGTTGTCGTCGGCCATGCCGTGAATGACCAGAAGATTGCCGCGCAGATCCTTGGCATAGGGCAGAGCCGAGCTCGCCTCGTAGCCCGCGGCATTTTCCGATGGCCGGTCGAGATAGCGTTCCGTGTAATGCGTGTCGTAAAGCAGCCAATCGGTTACCGGGGCGCCGGCGACTCCCGCGCGAAATACCTCGGGCGCTTTGAACATCAACATGAGCGTCATGTAGCCGCCGTAGCTCCAGCCCCACACGCCGATGCGCGACGGATCGACGTAGGCCTGCGCACCGAGCCAGCGCGCACCCTGAACCTGGTCGATCACTTCGAGGTCGCCGAGCCGACCGTGAATGGGCGCCTGGAAAGCGGTGCCGCGAAACCCGCTGCCGCGATTATCCAGTTGGAACACGACGTAGCCCGCGCGCGTCAGGATTTGCGTGAACGAACTCCCGGTCCAGTCATCGAGAACCCGCTGCACGGAGGGGCCGCCATACACATCGACGATGGCCGGATAGCGCTTCGCCGCATCGAAGTGGGCGGGTTTGAACAGCCGATATTGAAGCAGCTGCCCGTCGGCGGCGGCGAGGGTCCCGAATTCCGGCACCGAGTTGTCCGCCAGATACGGGGCATCCGGATGCCGCTGGTCTAGGCGGTTCTCGACCAGATACGTGATGAGTGTGCCGTCCGCGGCGCGCAGACTCACCTGGGGCGGCTGCGTGCGGCTGTTGAAATCGTCGACATAGAATCGCTCATCGCGCGACATGGCAATGCCGTGCAGGCCGTCCTCGCGCGAGATGCGCGATACGGATCGCGGATTGCGCGTATCGAGAGAGGTGCGGTACAGGTGCCGCTCGATCGGGCTTTTTTCGGTCGCGGTGAAGTAAATCACGCGGTGCGTCTCATCGATGCCCTTGATGGCGCGCTTGCGAAAATCATCGACATTCCACTCGCCCGCCGTGAGCCGGCGCACCAGGCGCCCGTCATAGTCGTATAAATACAGATGCCGGTAGCCGTCGCGGGCGGACGCCCAGATGAATTCGGGCGATTTCCTGAGAAAGGAGATCTCGTCGTTCAACTCAACCCAGCTCGTGCTGGTTTCGGTCAAAACCACGCGGGATGCGCCGGTTTCGATGTTCGCAAACAGCAAATCCAAGCGGCGCTGGTCGCGTGATTCGCGCTGAATGGCGAGCGTCTTGCCGTCGGGCAGCCAGTTGACGCGGGCGAGGTATATGTCCTGGTCCGGCCCCAGGTCGATCCAGGTCACCGCGCCGGTCGAGGGGTCGCTCACCCCGAGGCGAATCAACACATTGGCCTCGCCTGCAGCCGGGTATCTTTGCTCGAAGGTCGAGACGTTGTCGGCCGCGATCTCGAAGCGCTGCCGGACCTTTACCGGGCTTTCATCGACGCGGGCGAACGCGATGTGGCGATCGTCGGGCGCCCACCAGTAGCCGGTGCTGCGATCCATCTCTTCTTGCGCCACGAATTCGGCCATGCCGTTCTTGATCGGGCCGGCCCCATCGTGGGTCAAAGCCTTTTCGAGGTTCGAGGCGAGATCGTAGGCAAACAGATTCTGATCCCGCACATACGAGACGTAGCGGCCGCGCGGTGAAATCGCCGCATCCGTCGCAAAGCTCCCGCCCGGCGCGATTTGCAGCAAGGCATCCCGGGCCGGCTTGGCGAGATCGTAGTAGTAAAGGCGCCCGTCCAACGGAAACAGCAGCGCCCGACCCGAGGGTGCGAAGGAGTATTCCAAAATGCCGGAAAGCGCCG
The DNA here is from genome assembly GCA_963758145.1 of uncultured Gammaproteobacteria bacterium. Classification (GTDB taxonomy): domain Bacteria; phylum Pseudomonadota; class Gammaproteobacteria; order Steroidobacterales; family Steroidobacteraceae; genus Bog-1198. The sequence continues at coordinate 48,351 of CAVWUK010000003.1, read as the reverse complement.
CCGTCCGTTGGCGCTCGCGGCGGCCCAGTTCCTCGGTCGACAGTTGCTCATTGGCCGGCGCAACGACCCTCGAGTCCACCAGGATCCGCGCCCGACGTTCGAGAAGATCGTATTCCCACAGATCGAGTCGATCCTTATCGTCCGGTTTGCCTTGCAGGTAAGCCACGCGCGCGGCGTCGGGCGATATCTTCAATCCCACCAGCGAGGGCCCGGACAGGGCCGGCGCGTCGAACAGACGATCGATTGTAAGCTCCGCCGCCTGGGAGGCGGTCGCGGCCGCGCAGGCGACCAGGGCAGGCGCCAAATAGCGCCCGGTGTGCGAATCAGTCATGAGCGAACCATGAGATAGCAGTGTTCGCACAGCTCGGTGACACCGCGCGTCCGCAGGCGGGGCTCGCTCGCGAGGATGTCCTGCCGGTCAAGTTCGCGGATGCTGTAATAGGGCGCGTACAGGCGCTCGATTTCCCCGCGCTCCAATGAAAAGGGCGGGCCGGCCATTTGTGCCTGCGGATATTCCAACGCGTGGAGGAGAATCGGGACCCCGGGATTCAACAATCCGGCCAGGTGCCGCACGTAGGGAGCGCGAAGTTCCGGCGTCCAGGAAATCAAGGCGGCGCGATCGTAAACGGCCGCCACGTCTTGAAGCATTGCCCGGGTGAGCGCAAAGAAATCGCCGAGCAACAGGTCGAGGTTCACATCCTCGTACACCTCGAAGCCATCGCGCCGCCTGCGCCGCGCCGGAATCCCGTTTTCCATGCAAAACGACTCCAAGGCGATGGCCGAGAGCTCGACGCCCGCCACCGAATGCCCCTGGTCGCGCAACCAGAGCATGTCGAGGCTCTTGCCGCACAAGGGCACGAACACCCGGCTGCCCATGCCAAGCCGAAGGTGCGGCCAATGGCGCATCAAGCTCCGGTCGACCGATGATTGATGAAAGCCGATTTGGCCGGTGCGCCAGCGTTCGTGCCAGAACTCAGGCTCCACGGATCAAGAGTTCTCTTGCGGTTCGTCCGAAGAGTCCGCGGCGCCGGGCTCCCCGGCAATCCGGTGTTTTTCGTCGAGCCAGGCGCCCAAGTCGATGAGCCGGCAGCGGTCGCTGCAGAACGGCCGGTACGCAGATGCTGCCGACCACTCCACCGGTCGACCACAGGTCGGGCATTTCACCAAGGTTGCCATCGATGGCGGCCGGCCCGCTCAAGAGCAGCAGGTGAGCAGAAAAGGCACGTCCATTTCCACGTGAACCGGACGGCTCGTGGCATCGATCCAATTCAAGAATCGAATGGTGCAGCGATGCTGGCTGCCGCTGATCTCGGGATACAAGCCGCTGTCCGCCGGCAACGTGACGCGCACCAATTGACACGGGTTCTCGCGATCGAACTGCAATTGATAAATTCCGCCGACCGCGGTTTCCGCTTTGCGTTTCGTGTTTTGCCGGGTCAGCCACAGCAGCTCCGCGATGCTGTCGCACAACGGCCGGATCAACGCCATCCAGTTGCCGAATTCGGCGGCGCGCACGTAAGAGGGCCGGTTGAGCCAATATGAGTAATCGGGCAAATCGAAATCACAGGTGCCGCCGGGAATGGCGCTGCGGTGCTTGATGGCGCTCAAGAATTCCGAGTCGCGCAACGGCGCCATGTAGTTGCCGCCAACCATCGACAAATCCTCGCGCAGCTTGATGAGGTTCGACATCAGGGATTTCAGCCGGCTCGGATCGACGCCGGTCTTGCTTTGGTATTCCTTGAGCACGTTGACGTGGCGCTCGAGCTCCTTGAGCACGTCGCTGCGCGAGTCGCCGCGCGCGGTGATCGCGAGAATCTCGAGCAGGCTCGACATGGCCGCGCGCGAACTCCACGCGTTTTCCAATTCGCTGTGATAGGTGGCCTGCATGTAGAGAAATTCGAGGCGCAGGAAGGTTCGCATGCGCTCATTGAGCGGCTGCTCGTAGACGACCGGCGCCAATTCCGGGTCCGAGTCGTCCCGCGGTTCGGGGTAGGAGTTCATCCGCCTATTCTGAGCCAACACACGGGCCAGGGTAAACCTTGGATTCAGGTTAAATCAATCCTGAACGCCGGCTCCTCAAGGCGCCGCCGCATCGGCGAGACGCAGATAGCGCTGGTGCAGCCCGTCGACCGCGTGTCGCAATTCGGGGACTGTTCCCGAATTCACCAGCACATCGTCCGCAGCCTCGAGACGAACCGCGCGATTCGCCTGCGCCGCGAGAATCGCGCGGGCGCCCTCGAGGCTTTCCCCGTCGCGCTTCATCAGCCGTTGCAGCTGCGCTGCTTCTTCGGCATCGACGACCAGAACCCGATCCACCCGGTCGCGGCCGCCGCCTTCGACCAGCAGGGGAATCTCCAGGATTACATAGGGTCCCGCGGCCTGCATGGCGCGCCGCTCCATGTCGCCGCGGATCAGCGGGTGGAGGATCTGCTCCAGCTCCCGGCGCTTTTTTGGATCGGCGAATATGATCTGGCGCAAGGCGCGCCGGTTGAGTTCATGATCCGCGGTCACCACTTCCTCCCCGAATCTCGCGATCACCGCCTCGAGCCCGGGCTGCCCCGGGGCGACCACGAAGCGGGAGGATTCGTCGGCATCGATCACCGGGATTCCCAGCTCGCTGAACCGGGCGGCGACGGTGCTCTTGCCGCTCGCGATTCCGCCGGTGAGCCCGATACGCAGGCGCCGCGCCATGATCTAATGCGCGAGGCCGGATACGCGCAAATAGCCGCTCACCAGCACCTCTCCGTACATCATGGCGAGCCAGCCCGCGGCCGCCAGATAGGGTCCGAAGGGCATCGGTGCGGCCCGGTCACGGCCCTTGAGGAGGATCAGCAAGATCCCGAGGACGGCACCGGTGGCGGCCGAAAGAAGAATCACCAACGGCAGGAGTTTCCACCCCAGCCACGCGCCCAAGGCGGCGAACAGTTTGAAGTCCCCGTAGCCCATGCCCTCTTTTCCGGTGACCAGTCGGAAGGCGTGATACACCAGCCACAGGCTCGAATATCCCGCCGCTGCGCCGATGATGGCATCTCGCGCCGAGACGGGAAGCGCCATCCCATTGCCATGGGCCCCGAGAACGGCGGCCGCGAGCAGGCCGCCCCACAGGAGCGGCAGGGTAATGCAGTCGGGCAGCAGCTGATGGTCGATGTCGATGCCCGTGAGCGCGATCAACGCCCAGGTGACCGGCAGGGCGCAGGCCGCGGCGGCGCCGAAGCCGAAGTGCCACGCCACCCAGGCGGAGAGGATTCCGGTGGTGAGCTCGACCATGGGGTATCGCAGCGAGATCTTGGCGCGGCACACCGCGCAGCGCCCGCGCAGCACGGCCCAGCTGATCACCGGGATGTTTTGCCAGGCACGGATCGGCGCCCCGCAGGCGGGGCAGGCGGAGCGGGGTGTGCTCAAGCCGATGCGCTGGGCCGGTACCGACGTTATAGTCGTCGCGGCCGCGGCCGACGGCAATAGCTCAAGGGCCTGGGCGCGCCACTCGTGCTCGAGCATGACCGGCAGCCGATAGATGACCACGTTGAGAAAGCTGCCGATGACCAGGCCGAGTACGAACACCGAGCCGGCGAACAGCAGGGGATTGGATGTATAAAGCGCGGCCAGGTCGTTCAGCATGGGCTAATCCGCACCGGGTCGGCCGATCGCCGCGCTGGCAATGCGTTATCCGACGACTTGGCCGAGCTTGAAGATCGGAAGGTACATGGCGATCACCATGCCGCCGACCAGAACTCCGAGGATTGCCATGATCAGAGGTTCCAAAAGGCTCGACATGCTGTCCACCGCATTGTCGACCTCCTGCTCGTAGAAGTCGGCCACTTTGGACGACATCGTATCGAGCGAACCGGATTCTTCGCCCACCGCGATCATTTGCACCACCATGTTCGGGAACAGGCCGGTGTTCTCCATGGCGCGCTGCAGCCGCCCGCCGGTCGCCACCTCGTCCTTCATGCGCAGCACCGCTTCTTCGTAGACGATATTGCCGGTGGCGCCCGCCACGGATTGCATGGCCTCCACCAGCGGCACGCCGGCCGCGAACATGGTCGAGAGCGTGCGGGCGAAGCGCGCTATCGCCGCCTTGACCAGAATCGGCCCGATGACGGGGAACTTGAGCATGATGCGGTCGAACGCGAGCTGCATTTTCTTGGAGCGCTTGAGAAAGTAAAAAAAGGCGTAAATACCGCTGCCTATGACCAGGAACAGCCACCATCCCTGATGCTGCACGAAGCGCGATAGATTCACGACCATCTGCGTGAAGGCGGGCAGGTCCGCGCCGAAGCCCTTGAACAGCTCCTCGAACTGCGGAATCACGAAAATCAGCAATATGACCGACACGATAACCGCAACGGCCAATACGGCCATGGGGTAAAACAAGGCCTTTTTGATTTTCTTCTTGAGGGCCTCGGTCTTTTCCTTGTAGGTGGCGATCTTGTCGAGGAGCGACTCGAGCGCGCCCGCCTGCTCGCCGGCCTCCACCAGATTCACGAACAGGTCATCGAAATACAGCGGGAATTTCGCCAACGACTCGTGCAGCGTACTGCCGCCCTCGATGCTGGCCTTGACGTCCAGCACCAGTTTTTGCATCGCCGGCTTTTCGTGGCCGTTGCCGATGATCTCGAACGCCTGGACCATCGGAATTCCGGCCGACATCATGGTCGCGAGCTGCCGGCTGAATACGGCGATATCCTCGTTGTTGACCTTGCCGCCGGATCGGAACGCCGTGCTCTGCGTCTTGACGCGCGTGGCGGCGACGCCTTGACGCCGCAGGTCGGCGCGCAGCGTCGCTTCGTTCGCCGCCAGCGACTTGCCGCGCACCTTGTTGCCGCGCTTGTCCTTGCCTTCCCAAAGAAACTGGGTTTCTTTCTTGGTTGCGGTTGCCGATATCGCCATACATCGATCCTTGCGGTAGCTGATTACTCGATCGTGACGTTGTTGACTTCTTCCAGGCTGGTGACGCCGTCCTTCACCTTTTGCAATCCGGCGCGGCGCAAATTCCAAATGCCGTCCTTGGCCGCTTGATCGCCGATATTCAAGGCGCCGCCGCCTTCCATGATGATCCGCCCGATGGTGTCGGTGACGGGCATGACCTGGTAGATACCGACGCGGCCCTTGTAGCCGTCCGTGCAGCTGGTGCATCCGACGGCTTTGTAGACGCGGATGCCGCTCGTGATGTCCGATTCCTCGAAGCCCTCCTTGCGCAGCGCCTCGGCCGGAATATCGATGGGCTGTTTGCAGTTGCTGCACAGTTTGCGCGCCAGGCGTTGGGCGATGATCAGGCTCACCGAGGTGGCGATGGCATAGGGCTTGACGCCCATGTCCACCAACCGGGTCAGGGTCTGCGGCGCGTCGTTGGTGTGCAGCGTCGATAAAACCAAGTGCCCGGTCTGTGCGGCCTTGATGGCGATCTCGGCGGTTTCGAGGTCGCGGATTTCGCCGACCATGATGACATCCGGGTCCTGGCGCAGAAACGCGCGCAATGCCGCGGCGAAGGTGAGCCCGACCTTGTTGTTGACGTTGACCTGATTGATCCCGGGCAGGTTGATTTCCGCCGGGTCCTCCGCCGTCGAAATATTGCAATCCTCGGTATTGAGGATGTTGAGTCCCGTATACAGCGACACGGTCTTGCCGCTGCCGGTGGGGCCGGTGACCAGGATCATGCCCTGGGGCTTGGCGAGGTAGCGCAGGTAAGTCTCGCGCTGCAACGGCTCATATCCCAGCGCATCGATGCCGAGCATGGCGCTCGAGGGATCGAGAATACGCGTGACCACCTTTTCGCCGAACAGCGTCGGGCAGGTGCTCACGCGAAAATCGATGGCGCGATTCTTGGAGAGCCGCATCTTGATGCGCCCGTCCTGCGGCACGCGCCGCTCGGCAATGTCGAGCCGCGACATGACCTTGAGGCGCGCGACGATTTTTACCGCGAGCTGTACCGGGGGCAGGGCGACTTCTTTCAGCACACCATCGATGCGGGTCCTGATGCGGAATATCTTTTCGTAGGGCTCGAAGTGGATGTCCGAAGCGCCTTTTTTGATGGCATCGAGCAGAATCTTGTTGACGAAACGCACGATCGGCGCGTCTTCCACGTCGTCCCGGCCGAGCGCCTCGGCATTCGGATCCTCATCGCCGCCGCTGACCTCAAGATTCTCGAGATCGAAATCATCGTCGGTCAAGCTCGGCATGATCGATTCGGCTTGATCGATGGCCTTGGTGACGGCCGCCTGCAGCTTGTCGTCCTCGACCACCACGAATTCGATGCTCATCGAGGTCTGGAACCGAATCTCGTCGAGCGCGTGCAAATTGGTCGGATCGGCGACGGCGAGGAACAATCGCTTGCCGCGCTTCATCAAGGGCAGCACGCGGTGCTTCTGCAGGAGTTTTTCGCTGACCGCCCTGATGGTGTCCGGGTCCACGGCGATGGCATCCAGATCGAGTAGCGGCACCCCGAACTCGTTCGACGCCGAGATGGCGATATCCCGGGCCGTGGCCATGTTCGAACTCACCAGATAGGTGACCAGGCTGACGCGCTTTTCCTTGGATTTGGCTATGGCATCCTGCATCAGGGTTTCGTCCAGCAAGCCGTCTTGGACGAGCCGCTGCGCGAGGCCCCCCAAGACCATGCGGCTGGTGCTGCCGATTGCCGTTATTGCGTTGTCATTCATAGCCTTATGGAAATCCCCGGGAGCCGAAGAACGCTAGTCTACTACCTGTGCCCAAGTGAGCAATTGTCAAATAGGCGCCAATGGTCGCACATAGTGTCGGGGACGCTACGTGACTTTGTTCCCAATATCGTATGACGGCAAGGAAAGCCCGGTGCTCGCCACCGGCGGGTCGCCGGGCGCAGTGATGCCGCTAGCTGTGGCAGGACGTGGGCAAATACGCCGCCGGGACATTCGTCGTGTTGGCGCCGACCGGTGCGGTCACACCGGCCGCCACGGTCGATGCCGTGCCGCAGAACCAGACGATGTCGTTGTTCGCGTTCAAGCCCGGCGCAAGCGCCAGGAGCAGGCCCGTGATCTTGGCATTCGCCTGGTTGCCGAACGTGACCTGAATCACACCATTCGCGTTCAATGCGATCGCCGAAACGTACTTGCCGGACGTCTGGCCGGTCACGGCGATGCAGCCGACGGCGCCGGCGGCGGCGGTCGAATAGCAGCCCGGAAATGCATTGTACACGGCGTAATATTCGGAGATCGGGGTCTTCCAGCCATCGGCCAGGTTCAAGCCCTCCGTCACCTGGGAGCGGATGGTGTAGTTCTGGTAGGCGGGAATCGCGATCGCGGCCAGGATGCCGATGATCGCCACCACGATCATCAACTCGATCAAAGTAAATCCTTTTTCGTTTGATCTCATGGCGGCGACCTCATATTCCTTTGTGGCCGATCGATTGTCCGAGCTTACGCGTGGCAGGACGTGGGCAGATACGCTGCCGGGACGTTGGTCGTGTTGACGCCGACCGGTGCGGTCACACCGGCGGCCACGGTCGATGCCGTACCGCAGAACCAGACGATGTCCTTATTGGCACTCAAGCCCGGCGCGAGCGCCAGGAGCAAGCCCGTGATCTTGGCGTTCGCCTGGTTGCCGTAGGTCACCTGAAGCACGCCGTTCGCGTTCACGGCAATCGCCGAAACGTACTTGCCGGACGTGGCGCCGGTCACTGAAATACAGCCCGCGGCACCGGCGGGTGCAATCGTAAAGCAGCCCGGGAAATTCCCGTACTGTGCGTAGTATTCGGAGACGGCGGTCTTCCAGCCGTCGGCGAGGTTCAAGCCCTCCGTCACTTGGGAGCGGATGGTGTAATTCTGGTAGGCGGGAATCGCGATCGCGGCCAGGATGCCGATGATCGCCACCACGATCATCAATTCGATCAGGGTGAATCCCTTGTGATTTAGCTTCGTCGCTGCGATTTCATGGTTCATTTGAATTGCTCTCTCCGGGAAAAGAAAGCCCCTCCGAAGAGGGGCTTCCAGACGACCTCGTGGCCGATCGATTGCCCCCGCTATTAGGCGTGGCAGGACGTGGGCAGATACGCTGCCGGGACGTTGGTCGTGTTGGCACCGACCGGCGCGGTCACACCAGCAGCCACGGTCGAAGCCGTACCACAGAACCAGACCACGTCGTTGTTGGCACTCAGGCCCGGCGCCAGCGCCAGGAGCAAGCCCGTGATCTTGGCATTCGCCTGGTTACCGAAGGTGACCTGGATCACACCGCTCGCGTTCACGGCGATCGCCGAAACGTACTTGCCGGACGTGGCGCCCGTCACGGAAATACAACCCGCGGCACCGGCAGCGGCTGTCGAGAAGCAGCCCGGGAAGGCGCCGTACTGAGCGTAGTATTCCGAGATGGAGGTCTTCCAGCCATCGGCCAGGTTCAAGCCTTCCGTCACCTGCGAGCGGATGGTGTAGTTCTGGTAGGCGGGAATCGCGATCGCGGCCAAGATGCCGATGATCGCAACCACGATCATCAATTCGATCAGGGTGAAGCCCTTTTGCACTTGCTTAAGCATTTTAACTCCTAGTAATGAACCCAAAGAACTCAAACATTTCAAGCAACGGCCCATGCCGGTGATACCCGGAGAAGCAAGCGTCGTGCCAATAGCCTCGGATGATTCATAACCTATTGAAAGTGTTTATTTTTCCTCAAACTCTGCAGGCGCTTTTGACATAGAAGCGTCGTCATCCAGCGTCGCCTCTTGTCACATGGTGACAATTTTGGGCAGTCCGCTACTCGATGCCGAGCTTCTTGATGCGATACCGCAGCGCCCGAAAACTCATGCCCAAAACCTTTGCCGCCGCGGTTTTATTGAATCTCGTCTGTTCCAGCGCCTTGACGATGGCATCGCGCTCGATGTCCTCGAGATGGTCGCCCAAGGCGCCGGCGCTCGGTGCAGCGGGCGCCGGGGTCGCCGCGGTCGGCGTCGAACGCAGCTGGATGTCGCCGCCGCGCACCTCGCCCCCGGTGCTCATGGTGATGGCGCGCTCCAGAATGTTCTCGAGCTCGCGTACGTTGCCCGGAAAGGCATAGGCCTCGAGCGCCGCCAGCGCCTCTTTGCTCAAGGCGGGCGTGGCGACTTTCATGCGCCGGCCGAGACGGCGCAGAACGGCCTCGGCGAGTTCCTGGATGTCCTCCGGCCGTTCGCGCAGCGAGGGCACCCGCAATTCGATGACATTGACGCGGTAGAAAAGGTCCTCGCGAAACTTGCCCTCGGCAACCAGCTGGGCGAGGTTCTTGTGCGTCGCCGACAAGAACCGCACGTCGATGCCGTTTTCATGCTGCTCGCCCACGGGACGCACGGCTTTTTCCTGGATCACCCGCAGGAGCTTCACCTGCATGTGCAGCGGCAGGTCGGCGATTTCATCGAGGAACAGCGTGCCGCCTTCCGCGGATGGGATCAGGCCGATTTTGTCGCCGACCGCGCCGGTGAAGCTGCCGCGCTTGTGTCCGAAGAGCTCGCTTTCCATGAGTTCGGTCGGGATGGCACCGCAATTGACCGGTACAAATGGGCCGTCGCGGCGCGGGCCGGACTCATGGATGAGTTTCGCCACCAACTCCTTGCCGGTGCCGGATTCGCCGCATATGTGCACCGGCGCCTGGCTGCGGGCGACGCGCGCGATCATTTCGCGCACGTGTTGAATGGCGGCCGAGCTCCCGAGCAGGCGGGGACCGTGAATGCTGGTGTCGCCGTCCTTGGGGTCCGAGAGCTTGATGGCGGCGGCGACCAATTTGCGCAGACCGGGCAGATCGAGCGGCTTGGAGACGAAATCGAAGGCGCCCAGCTTGAGCGCGCGCACGGCGATTTCCATGTTGCCGTGGGCGGTGATCACGGCGACGGGTACATTCGGCGAGTGTTGCTGTATCCATTTCACGAGATCCAAGCCATCGCCGTCGGGCAGCTGCATGTCGGTGAGACACAAATCGAGCCGTTCGGACTTGAGCAGGCGCTGCGCTTCAGCGACGCTTGCGGCGGTGCGCGGACTCAAGTTCATGCGCTCCAAGGTGATCGCCAGCAATTCGCAAAGATCCGGCTCGTCGTCGACGACTAACACTGCAGGTTTGGCCATGGTTCCATTGTACCCACTGCGGACCGCCATCCGCGCTATCCCTCCCAGCGCTGCGGATCGCTGAAGACGATTCTAAAAACGCTGCCGCCGCCGCTGCGCGTCTCGTAGAGGAGGATGGCGCGATTCAGCTGGCAAAGTTCGCGGGCGATGAACAGCCCGAGTCCCGTGCCGCCTTTGTGGCCGGTAAAGAAGGGTTCGAAGATGCGCTCAGCCGCCTCCGCTGGAATACCCGGTCCGCGGTCGGCGACTTCCAGGTAGGGTCGGTAACCCGCTGCGGTTCGGCTTAACTTTATTTCGAGCCGCCCGCCGGTCGTCGCCCCATATTTGATGGCGTTGTCGCACAGGTTCCACACCGCCTGATGCAGGTGGGTGGGATCGAATCGCACCTCGAGGTCGTCCGCCTCTTCTCGAATCTCGATTTGCGCGAGCGGAATTTGCATGGTTTCAGAGAATTCGCCCACGAAGTCCTGGAGCCAGTCGCCGAGCATGAATCGAGTCGGTTTGGTGGCTTCGCGGCGCGAAAGCTGCAGCACGTTGTTGATGATGGTGCTGACGCGCTGGGAATTATTGCGGATGATGTCGGTCAGTCTGCGCTCCTCGGGCCCGAAAACCGGGCTTTCGGCCAATAATTGGCCGGCATGGCTCATGGCTCCGACGGGATTGCGGATTTCGTGGGCGATGCTCGCGGACAGGCGGCCGAGGGCGGCGAGCTTGCTTTGCTGTACGCGCTCGGCCATCAGGGTCGTATCCTCGAGGAAGATCAACGTCGGGCCCGGCGCGCTGCCGCCCAACGGCGCGAAATGCGGCTGAATCAAGCGCGCGCCGTCGGCGGCCACGAAAGTCGAGGGTGCACTGTCCTGCGGATCGCCCTGGCGCCAGGTGCTCAACGAGTAGAGCAGGCGCGGCGACACCTCGCCCACCAACGCGCCGGGAACCGCAAAGGAGTCGCCGAGAATCTCCGCCGCGGACTCGTTGATCAGACGGATCCGGTCCGCGGCGTCGACCACCAGCAGGCTCTCGCGCAGGTGCTGCACGATGTACTGCGACAGTTCGGCGAGGTTCGCCAGATCGACATCCTTCTGGCGAATCAAGTCTTCGCTCTCGTGCATGCGGCTCGCGACCACGCTCGCCGACGCGGCAAAGGTGAACAACACCGCTCCCAAGAAGCCGGCGGTCGCGTATGCCGTGATGTCGGCACGGCCGGTCAGCTGCTGCCAAATCGTGTGCAGCAGGACCGCGAGGGCGGCGACCGCGGCCAGGAAAAGCGCGCTGCGCGGCGGCAGCAGGAATGCGAGACCTCCCACGGGAACGAGCAGCAGTGGGCCCAGGCCGCTTCCGATGCCGCCGCAGGCGTGCAGCAGCAACATCAAACACGTGATGTCGACGCTGGCCTGGAGAATGGCCTGAAAGTGAGGGGTCGCAAGGCGCTTGCGCACCAAAACGACGCTGCCCAAACCGAAACACAGATAAAGGAGCGCGACCCCGAAAAAAAGAGGTGGGTCGTCGACGGCGATACCGCGCGATCCGCCCAGGGAATAAAGGCCCAGGAGCACCAGCGGCACCAGCACCCGATACAGGTTCAGCAGGCCGAGAACCCGCCAATTGAGAGCGAGCTTGGAGCCGCCGCCGAGGTCGATTGAGCGATTGAAGAGGTTCACGTTGCCGAGGTCCGGGTCCTAAGGGCGCCTTTGCGCTACGGTTAAGCTTAATTCAGAATAGCGCGCCTCGATGCGACCGGATCGGCACAGTGGGAAAATCCATGATCTTGTATGGCGATGGTGGGGGATCGGGTTGAACCGCTCGCGGCGTCTGCGATGCGTCATGGCGCAGCTCAATATGATCGTCGGCGACGTGGAGGGCAATACCTCGCGCATCATCGCCGCCGCGAACCAAGCGCGCGATCAATCCGGCGCCGATGTGGTGATGCTGCCCGAACTCGCAGTGTCGGGTTATCCACCCGAGGATTTGCTGTTTCATTCGGGCATGCGCACGCAGGTCGCGCGCTCCATCGCACGGCTGCAAGCCGAGGTGCGCGGAATCACCCTGATCGCCGGCTACCCGGAATACCAGGGAAGGCTCATCTACAATTCGGCCATCGTGATTCGCGACGGCGCGGTTCTCGCCAATCATCGCAAGGCCTCGCTGCCCAATTACCGGGTTTTCGACGAGAAGCGCTATTTCACCCCGGGCATACTCCCGACGGTGGTCGATTTGAACGGCGTGAAAGCGGGAATTTTGGTTTGCGAGGACATCTGGGAACCCCAACCCGCCGTTCGGGCGCGCGAGGCCGGCGCCCAGGTGCTGCTGGTGATCAACGCCTCGCCCTACGAGGTGAACAAGCAAAATCAGCGCGAAGGGGAGGTCGGCCGGACACGGGTCGGCGAGACCGGGATTCCGCTGGTGTTCGTCAATTTGATCGGCGGCCAGGACGAGCTGGTATTCGACGGCAATTCCTTCGTCATGGATGCACAAGGGGCGGTCACCACGCGGGCCCCGGCATTCACCGAGGGCTTGTACGAGGTCGATCTGGCAGCCGATGCGGCCGGCGCGGTCTGGCCGTTGCCCGGAGCCGTCGTTCCCCTGCAGCCGCAAGACGAGAGCGTGTACGGGGCGTTGGTCCAGGGTACGCGCGACTACGTCGACAAACACCGCTTTCCGGGCGCGGTGCTGGGACTTTCGGGCGGCGTCGATTCCGCGCTGACGCTGTGCATCGCGGTCGATGCATTGGGCGCCGACCGTGTGCATTCGGTGGCGATGCCCTCGCGCTACACTTCGCAGATGAGCCGGGAGGATGCCGCGCAGCAGGCGCGATGGCTCAACGTCAAGCACAGCGAGATTTCCATCGAAGGCATGTTCGAGGCGACCCTGGAGGCATTGCGGGACGAATTCGCCGGGCTGCCCGCGGACACCGCCGAGGAGAACATACAATCGCGCTGCCGCGGCGTGCTGTTGATGGGTATATCCAACAAGACCGGCCGCATGCTGCTCACCACCGGCAACAAGAGCGAAATGGCGGTGGGCTATGCCACACTCTACGGCGATATGGCGGGGGGGTTTGCGCCGATCAAGGACTGCAGCAAGTTGCTGGTTTACCGCCTTTGTGCGTGGCGCAACGCACAATCACCGGCGATTCCGGCGCGCGTGATCGAGCGGCCGCCCTCCGCGGAGCTGCGCCATGATCAAAGGGACACCGACAGCCTGCCTCCTTACGAAGTGCTCGACCCGATCCTCGAGGCCTTCATCGAGGAAGATCTGTCGGTGGATCAGATCGCCGCCCGCGGCTTCGACCGCAAGACCATCGGGCGCATCCTCGATCTCGTGAAGCGCAATGAATACAAGCGCCGTCAAGCGCCGCCCGGCGTGCGGGTGAGCGGCCGCGCATTCGGCCGCGACTGGCGCTATCCGATCACCAGCGGCTACCAATCGCGCTGAAGAGGCGCCGCGCGGCGCCCGCTAGAGAACGTGCCGCCACCAGGATTTCTTCTGCTTGATTTCCGTCGGATAATTATCCGTGTACACGCGCTCGGCATTGGCCGCCAGATCCGTCATTTTGAGCTTCCGGTAGGCGTCGACCAGCACCTTCATGGAGCCCTGCACGGCCGGGGCGCCGTCGTAATTCTCGATGCAGAACTTGGCGCGATTGAGGGCGCCGACGTAGGCGCCGCGCTTCATGTAGTAGAGCGCGACGTGCAATTCGAAGTCCGCCAGACGATTGCGCAGGAAAATCATGCGCTGGCGGGCGTCCGCCACATAGATGCTGTGGGGATATTTCTTCATGAGCTCATCGAACGCGTCGAAGGACTTCTTGGCGTTGAGCGGCGGCCGCTTCGATAGATCGACGTTGAGCCAGCGCTCCATGAAATTCGACTGGCGCTCGAAGTACACCAAACCCTTCATGTAGTAGGCGTAGTCGACCCGCGGATTGGTCGGATTCTCGCGAATGAAGGTATCCGCGGCATCGATCGCCGGGTCGACATCGCGATTTTTGTAGTAGGCGTAGATCAGATCGATTTGCGCTTGGCGCGCAGGCGCGCTGAACGGAAACCGCGATTGCAGGGTCTCGAGCTGTTTGATCGCTTCCCCGTAGTTCGAATCCTTCATGCTCTTCTGCGCCTTGGCATAGATCACTTCGGGCCCGGATTTGGCGTCGTCCCGATGGCTGCGGCAGCCCGTGGCCAACATCGTAATGCCCACGGCGAACAGCACAGCACCGTACGGGCGGACAAGATCACGCAGTCTCACAAGCGATTCCTTACAATGGGTGGATCCAAAACCGGGCGGCAGTATACCCGATGCCCCGTCCGCCGCAGGCTGCAAACTTCGAGTGCCTCCATGAACGCCGAGTTCCACATCGTCGATCTCGAAATTCCGCAAGCCCTGGCCGGACAGCGCCTCGATAGCGCACTGGCACGGCTGTTACCCGGGCATTCGCGCACACGCATCAAGGGTTGGATCGATGCGGGTCAGGTGCTGGTCGGCCGGCTTCCCTGCAAGCCCCGAGACGTGGTGCGCGCGGGGTCGCGGGTCCAGGTGCGCATGACGGTGGAAGTCCCGCCGACCGGGGTGTTGCCCGAATCGATTGCCCTGAACCTGGTGTATGAAGACCGCGAGGTGCTGGTGGTGGACAAGCCGGCGGGATTGGTGGTGCACCCCGGAGCCGGCAATCCGCATCACACCCTGCAAAATGCCTTGCTGGGCGTGGACCCCGCGTTGTCCGCGGTGCCGCGCGCCGGCATCATCCATCGACTGGACAAGGATACCAGCGGTCTTCTGGTGGTGGCGCGCACGATCGAAGCGCACACATCCCTGACCCGCCAGCTCGCCGCGCGCTCGGTATCCAGAGAATACCTCGCATTGAGCGTGGGAGTGATGACGGGAGGCGGTACGATCGATGAGCCGATCGGCCGGCATCGAAGCGACCGCCTGCGCATGGCCGTGCGCCAGGACGGCCGCCCGGCGATTACCCATTATCGCGTGCTCGAGCGTTTCCGCGCCCATACCTACCTCGGCGTCAAACTCGAGACCGGGCGCACGCACCAAATTCGCCTGCATTTGGCGCATCTGCACTATCCCATCGTGGGTGACCCCAAATACGGCCCCCGGCGCCTGGCGCGTCCACGCGGCGCCACCGACAGCCTGATTGAGGCCTTGCGCGGATTCAAGCGCCAGGCGCTGCACGCCGCCAAGCTCGCGTTCGATCATCCCCGCTCCGGAAAGCGGATGATCTTCGAGAGTCCCGTGCCGCCGGACTTCGCCCGGCTGCTCGCGGCGTTGCGCGACGACGTGCGCGGTGGCGCGCGCAGCGCCTTGCACGATGCCGCGCGGACGGTGGGGGGGCGTGATTGAACGTCCAATGGCTCACGCCGCAGTGGCCGGCGCCGCCCGCGGTCTGTGCGTTGTCGACGCAACGCGGCGGCGGGGTGAGCGCCGCCCCCTATGCGACTTTGAACCTGGGCGATCATGTCGGGGACCTGCCGGCGGCGGTCGCGGAGAATCGCCGGCGGCTCAGGATCGCGGCGGATCTTCCGGCCGAACCCCGCTGGCTCGCCCAGGTTCACGGCATTCGGGTTGCGGATTTGGATGTCGGCGGCTCGACCGCGTCCGCGGACGGGGCCCACACGCGCCGGCCCGGCCGCATCTGCGCGATTCTCAGCGCCGATTGCCTGCCGCTGCTGTTCGCGGCCGAGTCGGGCGAGGCCGTGGCCGCGGCCCATGCGGGTTGGCGCGGCCTTGCCGGCGGCGTGATCGAGGCGACGGTGCGGGCGCTTGCGCTGGACCCGGGAACCCTGCTGGCGTGGCTCGGTCCCGCCATCGGTCCCCGACATTTTGAGATCGGCGCCGAAGTCCGCGAGGAGCTTCTGCGCGGCGACGGCGGGGCCGAAGCGGCCTTTACGCCAAATGCCCGAGGCCGGTTCATGGCCGATTTGCAGGCCCTCGCGCGCCGCCGGCTCGCGCGGCTCGGCATCGAGCGGATTTACGGCGGTGGCGAATGCACCTTCTCGCATCCCGATAAGTACTTCTCGCATCGTCGCGACGGCCGGACGGGCCGCCAAGCCACGCTCATTTGGCTGAAGGGCGCCGCAAACCGTTGAATTGCCCGGGGACATCCCCACCTATTGAACAATCCGAGGGGCTTTGGAAGGTGTTTTCATGCGAATGGACAAGCTGACGACCAAATTTCAGGCGGCTCTGGCCGATGCCCAGTCGCTGGCGATCGGCCGCGATAATCAATATATCGAGCCGGCGCATTTGATGGTGGCGCTGCTCGACAGCCAAGGCGGTACTGCGCGTCCGCTGCTCGAGAAAGCCGGCGCCAATGTCGCGAAGCTGCGTTCCGAGCTCGGCGCGGCGCTCGATCGCATGCCGAAGGTGGAAGGTTCCGCCGGCGAGGTGTTGATCAGCAACGACCTCAACAAGCTGCTCAACGTCACCGACAAGCTGGCTCAAAAGCGCGGCGACCAATTCATCTCCAGCGAGCTCTACGTGCTCGCGGCCTGCGACGATCGCGGCGAACTCGGCCGTATATTGAAATCCTGCGGCGCCGCCCGCGCGGCGTTGGAGCAGGCGATCGAAGAGGTTCGAGGCGGGGCCAAGGTCGAAGACGCGGCTGCGGAAGAAAATCGGCAGGCGCTGCAAAAATACAGCATCGATCTGACCGAACGGGCATCCCAGGGCAAGCTCGATCCGGTCATCGGCCGCGACGACGAGATCCGCCGCACCGTTCAAGTCCTGCAGCGCCGGACCAAGAACAATCCGGTGCTCATCGGCGAACCCGGGGTCGGCAAAACCGCCATCGTCGAAGGCCTGGCGCAGCGCATCGTCAACGGCGAAGTGCCGGAAGGCTTGCGCAACAAGCGCATCCTCGCGCTCGACATGGGCGCGCTCATTGCCGGAGCGAAATTTCGCGGCGAATTCGAGGAGCGCCTCAAGGCGGTGCTCGCCGACCTGGCGAAGCAGGAAGGCCAGGTGATTCTGTTCATCGACGAATTGCACACCATGGTCGGCGCCGGAAAGGCCGAAGGAGCGATGGACGCGGGCAACATGTTGAAGCCGGCGCTGGCGCGCGGCGAGCTGCATTGCGTCGGCGCGACCACCCTGGACGAGTACCGCAAATACATCGAAAAGGACGCGGCGCTCGAACGGCGCTTCCAAAAGGTCTTGGTGGACGAGCCGTCGGTGGAGGACACCATCGCCATTCTTCGCGGATTGAAGGAGCGCTACGAGGTCCATCACGGCGTCGAGATCACGGACCCCGCCATCGTTGCCGCGGCGACGCTCTCGCACCGCTATATTTCCGACCGGCAGTTGCCCGACAAGGCCATCGACCTGATCGACGAGGCCGGTTCGCTGATTCGCATGGAAATCGACTCCAAACCCGAAGCGCTCGACAAGCTCGACCGGCGCATCATTCAGCTCAAGATCGAACGCGAGGCGCTCAGGAAGGAAACCGATGAAATGTCGCGCAAGCGTTTGAGCACGCTGGAAGATTCGCTCGAGGTGCTGGAGAAGGAGTACTCGGATCTCGAGGAGGTGTGGAAGGCGGAAAAGGCCTCGGTGCAGGGCGCCGCCCACATCAAAGAGGAACTCGAGCGCTCTCGCACGGATCTCGATGCGGCCCGCCGTGCGCAGGATCTGGCCCGCATGTCCGAACTGCAGTATGGGCGGATTCCCGATCTCGAGCAGCGCCTCGCCAAGGCGCTGGAAGTGGAAAAGAAGCCCAATCAGCTGCTGCGCAATTCGGTGACGGAGGTGGAAATCGCCGAGATCGTCTCGAAGTGGACCGGCATTCCGGTCTCGCGCATGCTCGAAGGAGAGCGCGACAAGCTGCTGCGCATGGAAGAAGTGCTCGGCAAGCGCGTCGTGGGCCAGGAAGAGGCGGTCAAAGCGGTGGCGGATGCGATTCGCCGCTCGCGCGCGGGGCTGTCGGATCCGAATCGCCCCAGCGGATCGTTCATGTTTCTCGGGCCGACCGGCGTCGGCAAAACGGAGCTTTGCAAGGCGCTCGCCGAATTCATGTTCGACACCGAAGAGGCCATGGTGCGCATCGACATGTCGGAATTCATGGAGAAGCACTCGGTCGCGCGCATGATCGGCGCGCCGCCGGGCTATGTGGGCTATGAGGAGGGCGGGTATCTGACCGAAGCGGTGCGCCGCCGGCCGTACAGCGTGATTCTCCTCGATGAAATCGAGAAGGCGCACCCCGACGTGTTCAACGTGCTGTTGCAGGTGCTCGATGACGGCCGGCTCACGGACGGCCAGGGACGCACCGTGGATTTTCGCAATTGCGTGGTGATCATGACCTCGAACCTGGGGAGCCAGGTCATCCAGGAACTCGCGGGCGAGGCGAACTACGCCAAGATGAAGGCGGCCGTCCTGGAAGTGGTCGCGCAGCATTTTCGACCGGAGTTCATCAATCGCGTCGATGAAATCGTGGTGTTCCACCCGCTCGGCCGAGAGCAGATCCGCTCGATCGTGGACATTCAGTTGGGCCGGCTGCGCAAGCGGTTGGCGGAGCGCGATATCCAGCTGCGGCTCGATGACGCCGCGCGGGACCGCATCGGCGAAGCGGGCTTCGATACCCTCTTTGGGGCCCGGCCTTTGAAGCGCGCCATCCAGTCGCAAATCGAGAATCCGCTGGCGCAGCAGATTTTGCGCGGCGAGTTCATCGCCGGCGACCGGGTGGTCGCCAAAGTCAAGCGCGACGGCCTGGTGTTCGAGAAGGAGCGCCTGCACTGAGGAGCGCCTGCACTGAGGAGCGCCTGCACTGAGGCGCACCCGCGCTGAGGCGCACCCGCGCTGAGGCGCACGTGCGCTGAGGCGGCCGGTTTCGCGCTGAAGCTGCGACATTGGCCGCCGCTTCGCTATACTTCCGCGGGCGCGACCAAGAGGAAACACATGCCTTTCTACGAGTACCAGTGCAACAACTGCGGCCACACCTTGGAGGCCATGCAGAAGCTCCACGATTCGCCCCTGAAAAAATGCCCGCATTGCGGCAAGTCGCAGCTGCAGCGGTTGATGTCGGCGCCCGTATTCCGTTTGAAGGGCGGGGGCTGGTACGAAACGGATTTCAAGTCGGACCAGGACGCCAAACGCAACCTCGCGGATCGGCCGGAGGCGCAGGCCCCGAAGGAAGAAAAGAAGGAAACCGCCGAAGCGCCGTCGAAGGACGCCGCGACGTCCGATACGGCCAAGCCGGCGGAAAAGACCGCCGACAAGCCGGCCGAGAAGGCGGCGCCCGCGAAGGCCGCAGCGGCCGAGCCCTCACCCAAGACGGCGTCCCGTCGCGCTCACGCATCCGCGCCGAACAAGTCCAAGGTCAAGGCGGCGTCCAAGCGGCCGGTGCGGCCGGCGGCCAAGAGAACCGCCGCGAAGCCGGCGCGGCGCCGCTAACGTGCGCACTCACTACTGCGGCCAGGTCGGCGAATCCTCGGTCGGCAGCATCGTCACGGTGGCCGGATGGGCCCATCGGCGCCGCGACCACGGAGGCGTCATCTTCGTCGATCTGCGCGACCGTGAGGGGCTGCTGCAGATCGTGTTCGATCCGGATGCCGCCGATGTGTTTGCGTTGGCGGAGCGCGTGCGCAATGAGTACGTGCTCAAAGTCACGGGCTTGGTGCGCCTGCGGCCGAACGGAACCGCCAACGCGCATTTGAAATCGGGGCAGGTCGAACTGCTGTGCCAAAGCCTGGAAATTCTCAACCGCTGCGAGCCGCTGCCCTTCCAGCTCGATGAATTCGTGAGCGAAGAGGTAAGGCTGCGCTTCCGCTATCTCGACCTGCGCCGCGAACAAATGCGCGAGCGGCTGCTGCTGCGCCATCGCATTACGCGTGCCATGCGCCATTATCTGGACGATGCGGGGTTCATCGATATTGAAACGCCGATGCTGTCCAAGGCGACTCCGGAAGGCGCGCGCGATTACCTGGTGCCGAGCCGCACGCATCCGGGCAAGTTCTTCGCGTTGCCCCAGTCGCCGCAGATCTACAAGCAGCTGCTGATGATTGCGGGCTTTGACCGCTACTACCAGATCGTGCGCTGTTTCCGCGACGAGGATTTGCGCGCCGATCGGCAGCCCGAGTTCACGCAGCTCGACATCGAGACCTCGTTTCTCGATCAGGCGCAGATTCAAGAGCTGATGGAAGGCCTGGTGCGGTTCCTGTTCGCTCAAGTGCTCGGCGTGGAGCTGCCGAACCCGCTGCCGCGCATGTCGTATGCGGAGGCGATGCGCCGCTTTGGATCGGACAAGCCGGACTTGCGGGTGCCGCTGGAATTGGTCGATGTGGCCGATCTGGTGCGGGACTGCGACTTCAAGGTGTTCGCCACACCCGCCGCAAACCCCGGCGGCCGCGTGGCGGCGCTGCGTGTGCCGCAGGGCGGGAAGCTCACCCGCAAGGAAATCGATGACTACACGGCGTACGTCGCGCGTTTCGGCGCCAAGGGGCTGGCGTACATCAAAGTGAATGAGGCCGCCAAGGGACGCGACGGACTGCAGGCGCCGATTTTGAAATTCTTGAGCGATGCGGCCATTGCGGGAATTCTCGAGCGCACGGCGGCGGGGGACGGCGATTTGATTTTCTTCGGTGCCGATACGGCCAAGGTGGTGAACGATGCGCTCGGGGCGCTGCGCCTGAAGGTCGCACAGGATCTCAAACTGGCGACGCCGGGCTGGCGACCGCTTTGGGTGGTCGATTTTCCGATGTTCGAGTGGGATGAGGGCGCCAAGCGCTGGGCCGCCATGCACCACCCGTTCACCAGTCCGGTGAACCTGGACTATGCCGCGCTCGCCGCGAGTCCCGGGGACGCGATCGCGAAGGCATACGACCTGGTGCTCAACGGATCGGAGATCGGCGGCGGTTCTGTGCGCATTCACCACCAGGATCTGCAGTCCGTCGTGTTCGACTTATTGGGCATTTCGCCCGATGAAGCGCGCCTCAAGTTCGGCTTTTTGCTGGATGCGCTCAAGTTCGGCGCGCCGCCCCACGGCGGAATCGCTTTTGGGCTGGACCGGCTGGCGATGCTCATGGCCGGCGCGGAGAGTATTCGAGACGTCATTGCGTTCCCGAAGACCCAGACCGCCGCGGACCCATTGATGGATGCGCCCACCGAGGTGAGCGAGGCGCAGCTGAAGGAATTGCACATTCGCGTGCGCGTACCGCCCAAAGTGGATTAGGCCCCCGCTTGCAGCCGTTTCGACGCCCGGAATCGGTTTTGATCGTGATTTACACCGCCGGCGGCGAGTTTCTGCTGCTGGAACGGCGCAAGCCGCCCGGATTCTGGCAATCGGTCACCGGCAGCCTTGAATGGGGCGAGTCGGCCGATGCGGCGGCATGCCGCGAGATCAAGGAAGAAACCGGCATCACGCAGGGAGCGATGCGCAATCTGCATTGGTCGCAGGAATACGACATTCTGCCCTCGTTCGGCAAAAAGTACGCACCGGGCGTCACGCGCAACCTGGAGCATGCCTTTGCCCTGGAACTCGCGCAGCGGGTGCCCGTCGCCATGAGCGAGCATGAGCACACTCAGTATCGTTGGCTGCCGGCGGCCGAGGCGATCGAACTGGCATCATCGAGCACCAACCGGGCCGTCATCGAGCGCCTGCATCAAGGCGGATGATCGGATGAGCGGCCATGTGGTTTACGTGCATGGGTTATGGCTCCACGGTTGGGAGGCACTCTTGCTGCGCCGCCGCTTGTCGCAGCAGATGGGATGCGAGGCGCGCGTGTTTCGCTATCCCTCCGTGACGGCGGATCTCGCCGCCAACGCTCATGCCCTCGCGCAGTTCTTGGCCGGATTGCGCTGCGACACGCTGCACTTGGTCGGCCATAGCATGGGCGGTCCGGTGATCTTGAAATTCTTCTCGAACGAATTGTCGGCGGACGGCATGCAGAGTGACCGCAGCCCATTGCCGCCGGGGCGTATCGTGCTGCTCGGCTCGCCGGTGCGCGGCAGCCTTGCCGCGCAGCGCCTGGCGCGGCTGCCGTTCGGCAAGCGCATCATGGGGTTGACGGCCCGTGAGGCGCTGCTGACCCCGCACGAGAGCCGTTGGAACGGTGCGCGCGAGTTGGGCGTCATCGCAGGGGATCTGGCGCTAGGCTTCGGCCAACTGCTCGGGCCGCTGAATGCGCCGAGCGACGGCACGGTGTTGGTTGAGGAGACGCGCCTCTGCGGCGCCAAGGCGCAATTGACGTTGCCCGTTTCGCACAGCGGCATGATGCTGTCCGCGAGGGTGGCGCGGCATACGGCGGCTTTCCTGCACGACGGGCAATTCGGGCCGTGAATGTCGACGCCTTATTCCTCGCGTTCCTCGCTGTCCAATTGTTGCAGGCGAAACAGCGAGTCGAGCGCCTCGCGCGGACTCAAGGTGTTTGGATCCATGGCGCGCAAGGCATCGAGGACGGCTGATCGCGAGGGCCCCGCTGCGCCGGGCTGCGCAACGATGAGCGGCAGTTCGGTCTGCGGCGAGACCGAGTTGCGCAGGGCGTCGCGTTCGCGCTCGAGTTCCGTCAAATAGCGCCGCGCCGCCGCGATGACCGATTTGGGAATTCCTGCGAGCGCGGCAACCTGCAAACCGTAGCTCTGGTTGGCGGGTCCCTCCTTGACGCTGTGCAAGAACACGAGCGCGTCGCCGTGTTCGACCGCCTGCACATGCACATTGACCACGCCGGGTGCCTCGCTCGCAAGACTGGTCAGCTCGAAGTAGTGAGTCGCAAATAGCGTAAAGGCGCGGATTTTGGATGCAATGAAGGCGGCGCATGCAAAGGCCAGCGAGAGTCCGTCGAAGGTGCTGGTGCCGCGACCCACCTCGTCCATCAAAACCAGGCTCCTGTCGGTGGCGTTATGCAGGATATTCGCCGTCTCGGTCATTTCAAGCATGAAAGTGGACCGGCCGCCCGCCAAATCGTCCGAGGCCCCGATGCGGGTAAATATGCGATCGAGGGGTCCCAAGACCGCGCGCTTCGCCGGAACGAAGCAGCCCATGTGCGCCAGGATGGCGATCAGGGCTGTCTGGCGCATGTAGGTGCTTTTGCCGCCCATGTTCGGGCCGGTAATGATCAACATGCGGCGCGCCTCATCCAAGCGAACGTCGTTCGGAATAAAGGGTTCCCGGCTGGCGCGCTCGACCACCGGGTGCCGGCCGCCGTCGATGCGCAGCATCGGTTCATCGATCAGCTCCGGCTCCACGCAATCGAGAGCGGCTGCGCGTTCCGCAAAGCATGCCAGCACATCGAGCTGCGCGATGCTCGAAGTGGTTCGTTGCAGCGCCGGCAAGCTCGCCGTCAGCAGATCGATCAACCCGTCGTAGAGCTCCCGTTCGCGCGCGAGCGCGCGGTCGCGGGCGCCCAAGACCTTGTCCTCGAAGGACTTCAGTTCGGGCGTGATGAATCGTTCGGCGGATTTCACGGTTTGGCGGCGCTGGTAGTCCTTCGGCACCGCCCCTGCTTGGGCGCGGCTGATTTCGATGAAAAATCCCTGCACGCGGTTGAAGCCCAGCTTCAGGCTGGAGAGGCCGCTGCGCTCGCGTTCCCTTCGTTCGAGATCCAGCATGAATTGCTCGGTGTCGCTTCCCAGCAAGCGCAGCTCGTCGAGTTCGGCGTCGTAGCCCGGGGCGATCACGCCGCCGTCGCGCAAAAAATGCGGTGGGGAATCGACCACGGCCCGGACCAGCACCGCGTGTTCGGCGCGGTGATCGTTGAACTCGCCGAGCAGCCGCTCGATCAGCGGTGACGGCGTCGCCGTTTGCACGGTGAGCAGCCACTCCCGCAGGGTCGGCAACACGGCGAGCGCGGCGCGCAGCTGCGCAAGGTCCCGGGGGCGCGCCGAACGCAGCGCGATCCGGGCCGATATGCGCTCCAGGTCCCCGACACCCTGCAGCGATTCGGCGAGCGCCGCATGGCGGGAAGCTTCGAGGAGCGTGGCAACCGCATGATAGCGGGAGCGAAGCGTATCGCGGTCGCGCAGCGGCCGGTGCATCCAGCGCCGCAACATGCGCGCTCCCATCGGGGTGGCGGTGTGGTCGAATACCCCGGCGAGGGTCAGCTCCGGCCTGCCCGCCAGGCTTTCGTCCAACTCAAGATTGCGGCGGGTGGCCGGATCCATGATCAAGGCGCCGTCGTGCTCCTCGGTGGTGAGCGACAGCAGGTGCGGCAGCGCCGCCTTTTGCGTCTCGCGCACATAGGCGAGGAGCGCGCCTGCCGCGCCCACGCCCAACGGCTTGTCGGCGCAGCCGAAACCGGCCAAGCCGCGGGTATGAAACTGTTCGCACAGCGAGCGCATCGCCGACTCGGAGTCGAAATGCCACGGCGCGCGCAGCTTCCACGGCCGGCCGTGCGCGGGCGGCTCGGTCGCAGCCGGCGGCTGCCAGCCGTCGGGGGCCAGCAACTCCGCGGGACGCAGCCGTTCGAGTTCCGTATCGAGCGCCGCACCGTCCTCGAGCTCCATCAGGCTGAAGCGGCCGGCCGACAGGTCGAGCCACGCGAGGCCATAGCGCCCGTTCGAACCGCAAACGCTGGCGAGCACGTTGTCGCGGCGTTCATCGAGGAGCGCCTCGTCCGTGACCGTCCCGGGCGTGACGATGCGCACCACTTCCCGCTCCATCGGACCCTTGGCTTTGCCGGGTTCGCCGCGCTGCTCGCATATGGCGACCGATTCGCCTTTGCGCACCAGGCGCGCCAGGTAGGCGTCGAGAGTGACCGCCGGCACACCGGCCATGGGGATCGGCGCGCCGGCGGAGGCGCCGCGCTGGGTCAGCGCGATGTCGAGCAGTTGGGCCGCGCGGCGCGCATCGTCGTAGAACATTTCATAGAAATCGCCCATGCGATAGAACAGCAGGACATTCGGATGCTGCGCCTTGATGCGCAGGTACTGCTGCATCATGGGGGTGTGGTCCTGCAGGAGACTGCCTTGGCGCAAGCCTTCGGAGGGTGCCTCGGTGTTCATCCGGTCCATTGTCCACGTCTGGAATCCGAACCGCACGCCCAATGTGGATCGCCGCTTGCCGATAGCCGGATCATTGACTGTCGCGGCCGTTCTTGCTATCAGAAATTCGAGCACAGGAGCGGCCATTGAAGATCGACGACCAGGAACTCTCGCGCCTCGCCGCTCGGGCGGGACGACATTTGAAGGATTCAGGGCGCTATGTGTGCACGGCGGAGTCGTGCACCGGCGGTTGGATCGCCAAGGCGCTCACCGACGTCGCCGGCAGCTCGCAATGGTTTTGCGAAGGATTCGTCACCTACAGCAACGATGCCAAAATACGCAGGCTCGGGGTGCCGCGTTCCCTGATCGCACGCGATGGTGCGGTGAGCCGGGCCGTTGCGCGCGCAATGGCCGGCGGAGCCTTGCGCCGCACGGGAGCGCAATTGGCGGTGGCGGTCACCGGTATTGCCGGTCCCGATGGTGCGGTGCCGGGCAAACCGGTCGGAACGGTGTGGCTGTGCTGGGCCGAGCGGCGGGGACGCGGCATTCGATCGATCGCGCAGTGCAAGCGCTTGCGTGGCGACCGCGAGACCGTACGGCGGAAAACTGTGCGCCTCGCCCTCAAGGGATTGCTCGAGCGCTGACCCTCGGGCGATGCCCGGCGAAGGATGCATCGTGCGTTTGTTTTTTGCCGTATTGCCCGCTGTCGAGGTGCGTAACGGCATCGCGGCTGCCGCGCGTCGGCTGCCGCACGGCGCAAAGACCGCGCTGGTGCGGCCTGAAAACTATCATATGACCCTCGCATTCGTCGGCGAGGTCGCGGCGTCGCAGCTCGCGACCGTGCGTGAAATCGGCGACTCGCAGCGCGCCTGTGGGTTCACCGTGCGGTTCGACGCGTACGAATACTGGCCGGAGGCCGCGGTGCTGGTGGCGGCTGCACGAGAAATTCCTTTCGCACTGAGGGGCTTATGGGAGCGGATTCACGCCGGCCTGGCGAGCCGCCAGTTGGCGCGAAAACCGGAGATGCTGCGGCCGCATGTAACGATTGCGAGAAAGGTGTCGCAAGCGCCTGTGTTGCAAGCAATGTCTGCATTCGTCTGGAAGGCGCAATCATTCAGCCTGATGCAATCGAGCAGGGACGGCGCTCAGCGCACCTATACAGTATTGAACACATGGTCACTACTGGATGAGTGCGAAAAACCTTAGACAAACTCCATCATTTCGACGCATATGAGATGAGTGTCGGGCGCCGAATATGAAATAATGGCGCCACAATTTGTTAAGGACTCCACCAATGGAAGAGAATCGCAAGAAAGCTCTCGCAGCCGCGTTGAGCCAGATCGAAAAGCAATTTGGCAAGGGCTCGGTGATGCGCTTGGGCGACGCCGCCGCAACCTACGAGGTGGACTCCATTCCCACCGGTTCGCTGGGTCTCGATATTGCCCTCGGCGTCGGCGGCATACCCCGCGGACGCGTCATCGAGATATTCGGACCCGAGTCGTCGGGCAAAACAACCATGACGTTGGCGATCATCGCCTCGGTGCAGAAGCAAGGCGGCACCGCGGCGTTCGTCGATGCCGAACATGCGCTCGACCCCGTGTACGCGGAGAAGCTCGGCGTCAAGGTCAATGATTTGCTCGTATCGCAGCCGGACACGGGTGAGCAGGCGCTCGAAATCACCGACATGCTGGTGCGCTCGGGCGCCGTCGACGTGGTCGTGGTCGACTCGGTGGCTGCGCTCACGCCAAAGGCGGAAATCGAGGGCGAGATGGGCGATCAGCACATGGGCTTACAGGCGCGCCTGATGTCCCAGGCGCTGCGCAAGCTGACCGGCAACATCAAGCGCTCGAACACCATCGTGATTTTCATCAATCAGATCCGCATGAAGATCGGCGTCATGTTCGGCAGCCCCGAAACCACCACCGGCGGCAATGCGTTGAAATTCTATTCCTCCGTGCGCCTGGACATTCGTCGCATCGGCTCGATCAAGAGCGGCGAGGAAGTGGTCGGATCGCTGACTCGCGTCAAAGTCGTCAAGAACAAGGTGGCGCCGCCGTTCCGCGAGGCCGAGTTCGAGATCATGTACGGCACCGGGATCTCCAAGGAAGGCGAACTCGTCGAGCTGGGCGTGCTGCACAATTTGGTGGAAAAGTCCGGCTCTTGGTACAGCTACAAGGGCGAACGCATCGGACAGGGCAAGGACAATGCGCGCAACTTCCTGCAGCAACATCCGGAGACGGCGAAGGACATCGAAGACCAAATTCGCGCCAAGTTGATTCCGGAGAAGGCGACCATGAATCGCGGTGGCGACGCCAAAGAGGCCTAGCACCTGCGGCGCCGCGAGGTAGAGCCTCTCGATGCGCGCGCGGCTCGGGTCGCGGCGCTCGACGCGTTGGCGCGACGCGACCATGGGTCGGAGGAATTGCGCCGCAAATTGATCGATAAAGGCTACGATTCGGCCATCGTGGGTCTGCTGATAGAGCGTCTTTTCGCCGACAAATTGCTGGATGATCGGCGTTTCCTGGAGAACTTCGTGGCCTTTCGCGCGGTGCGCGGCCAGGGGCCCGAGCGTGTGCGCGCCGATCTGCGCAAGCTCGGAATGCATGACGAGGCGGTGGAGGCGAGTATTGGCGCCTATCCCGATTGGGTCATGCAGTTGCGCAGGGCCCGGGAAAAGAAGTTTGGCACTTCGATGCCGACCAATTACCCTGATCGACAGCGCCAGGCTCGATTTCTCGGCTACCGTGGCTTCACCAGCGCGCAGATTCGCATGGCTTTGGGCTTTGACACCGACCGTGATGCAGATTAAGTAACCTATGAAACGCGACGCCAAATTGAAAATGATGACGAGTGCGGAGATCCGAGCGAGTTTCCTGGAATTCTTTCGCAAGAACGGGCACACGATCGTGCCGTCGAGCTCACTCGTGCCGGGAAACGATCCGACGCTGCTCTTTACCAATGCGGGCATGGTGCAGTTCAAGGACGTGTTCCTCGGCAGGGATTCTCGCGACTATACGCGCGCGGCGAGCGCGCAGCGTTGCGTGCGCGCCGGGGGCAAGCACAATGATCTGGAAAACGTCGGCTACACCGCCAGGCACCATACGTTTTTCGAGATGCTCGGCAATTTCAGCTTTGGCGACTACTTCAAGCGCGAGGCGATTCACTTTGCCTGGAATTTTGTTACCGGCGCGCTCGGCATCCAGAAGGATCGGCTCTGGGTCACGGTGTTCACCGAGGACGACGAAGCCGAACGCATCTGGACCGAGGAGATCGGCATCGACCCGACGCGCTGCACTCGAATGGGCGAAAAATCGAATTTTTGGTCCATGGGGGAGACCGGCCCTTGCGGCCCTTGCACCGAGATTTTCTACGATCATGGCCCCGGGATTGCCGGCGGGCCACCGGGATCCGCCGACGAGGACGGGGACCGCTATGTGGAGATCTGGAATCTGGTGTTCATGCAGTATGATCGCGCGGCGGACGGTGTGTTGGTACCCCTGCCCAAACCTTCGGTGGATACCGGCATGGGGCTGGAGCGCGTCGCCGCGGTCATGCAGGGCGTGCACAGCAATTACGACATCGATCTGTTCAAGAGGTTGATTCGCGCGGCGGCGGAGCTCACCGGTGCGCCGGACCTCAATTCCTCCAGCCTGCGGGTCATTGCCGATCACATCCGCGCAAGCACGTTCCTAATCATCGATGGAGTCGTGCCGTCCAACGAGGGTCGGGGCTACGTACTGCGGCGCATCATTCGGCGCGCGATCCGACATGGCTACAAACTGGGGCAGACCCAGCCCTTTTTGCACAAGCTGGTTCCCTCCCTGGTGCGAGAGATGGGCGCCTACTACGGGGAATTGATCACAGGCGAAGCGCGCGCCGTTCAAACGCTGGCGCTCGAGGAGAGTCGGTTTGCCGAAACGCTCGCGACCGGCATGGCACTGCTCGATGCCGAGACCGCCAAACTAAGCTCATCCATGATCCCGGGCGAAACGGTCTTTCGCCTGTACGACACTTACGGGTTTCCGCTCGACCTGACCGCCGACGTGGCTCGCGAGCGGGGCCTCACGATCGATCAGGCCGGTTTCGATGCCGCCATGGCGGCGCAGCGCGGACGTGCGCGGGCCGCAAGCAAGTTCGGCGCTGAGCTGCGCGACTCGATCAAGCTGTCGGGGAAAACGGATTTCCAAGGCTACGATAGGCTGGCCGGTGCCGGTCGTGTCACTGCGTTGATTGCCGGTGGAGAATTGGTGGCGGCATTGCGCGAGGGCCAAGAGGGCCAGGTGGTGCTGGATCGCACGCCATTCTACGCAGAGAGCGGTGGTCAGATCGGCGATACCGGCACGCTGATCGGGTCATCGGCGCGATTCACCGTGAAAGACACGCAGAAGCTCGGCACATCGATTGCCCACGTCGGCATGCTCGAGAAGGGGGAGATACGCGTCGGGGACGAGCTGCAGGCGCAAGTCGATCGCGAGCGCCGCACCGCCATCGCGCTCAATCACTCCGCGACTCACCTGTTGCATGCGGCGCTGCGTGAAGTGCTCGGCAAGCATGTCCAGCAAAAGGGCTCGCTGGTCGCCCCGGATCGCCTGCGCTTCGACTTCTCGCATGGTCAAGCGCTCTCCGCGGGGGATCTGCGCCGCATCGAAGAGCTCGTCAATGCGGCGATTCGCAGCAACGCGGCGGCGGAAACCCGCGTCATGGCGTTGGACGACGCGGTCGCCGCGGGTGCGATGTCGCTGTTCGGCGAAAAATACGAGAGCGACGTGCGCGTTCTCTCGATCGGCGAATTTTCGATGGAACTCTGCGGCGGTACCCACGTCCAAAGGGCCGGTGACATCGGCTTTTTCAAGATCATCAGCGAATCCGGCGTCGCCGCAGGAGTGCGTCGAATTGAAGCGGTGACGGGTCAGGCGGCCTACGAATGGGCGGTACGTACGGACCAAACGCTGCGCGACGTCGCCGGCATGGTGCGCGCCAGCCGCGAGGACGTGGACGAGAAGGTGCGCGAACTCGTTGAGCGGGCGCGGCGCCTGGAAAAGGAAGTGCAGCAGCTCAAGTCGAAGCTCGCGAGCGGACAGGGCGGCGACCTATCCGTTCAGGCGAAGTCCGTGGGTGGCGTTAAGGTTTTAGCTGCACAGATCGACAGCGCGGACGCGAAGGCATTGCGCGATACGGTCGATGCGCTCAAACACAAACTGGGCTCCTCCGTGATCGTGCTCGCCAGCGTTCAGGAAGGCAAAGTGACGCTGGTTGCCGGTGTTTCAGCCGATTTGGTGGCGCGGCTGAAGGCGGGTGAGATCGCCGGCGCGGTCGCCGCTCAGGTGGGCGGACGCGGCGGCGGGCGTGCGGACTTCGCACAAGCCGGCGGGACTCAGCCGGAGAATCTCGGCGCGGCTTTGGCGGGAGTCGAGTCCCTGGTGCGAAGCCGTCTGTCTAATTGAACGGTTTGTTTATACTGTGGCGGGATGCGAGATTTGCATCTGCAATTCTTGTATTCTTGAGCATCGATGAATTCCCGTGGTGATTTGCGCGAGCATTTTCCATCAGCAAGTGCTTGACGACGAAACGGTCCCGCGACGATCAGGTGCACCGCTGAAACTGCGAAGGAAGATTTAGGAGCATCAGCATGTTGATTTTGACAAGGCGTGTCGGTGAAACTGTAATGATCGGCAACGAGGTCACGTTCACCGTCCTTGGCGTGAAGGGCAATCAGGTGCGCATAGGAGTCAACGCCCCCAAGGACGTTGCTGTTCACCGCGAAGAGATCTACGAGCGAATCAAGCGCGAAGAGGATCATGACGGCAAGTCGCCCGGTGCGGACGCCCAAATCGCCGATGATGCGTATTGAAACCGGTTAAATTCCCGCACAGCTTTACCTAGACTGCTCCACACGGGTATCATCCCGCGCTCCTTGATTAGGGCTCATTACCTGATCCGGAGAGGTGGCCGAGTGGTCGAAGGCGCGCCCCTGCTAAGGGCGTATGGGTCAAAAGCCCATCGAGGGTTCGAATCCCTCCCTCTCCGCCAATAGGCTCTAAAAGCTCAGAGTTGGTTCTGTGCTTAAATGGCAATGGAATTGTATCGGTGGAGGAGGGATGACGCCGGAGCATTAGCGACGGCGGTCCCGAGCGAAAACGCCGGGACGAGCGGCCGGCAGGCCGCGAGCAATCCCTCCCTCTCCGCCATGGATTGCGACCGATTTGCTCAATATGCGCCCGTAGCTCAGTTGGATAGAGCGCCTGGCTACGAACCAGGAGGCCGGGAGTTCGAATCTCTCCGGGCGCACCATTAAATCAATCACTTGCCGTTAGACGATCACCAGCCGCTTATCTTGAGTGACCAACGAGTGACCACTTCGCCTTCTAGACGGTGATGGGGGTCCAGCCAGTCGGCACCGGACCTCCCGGTCTTTGGAGTGATCAACTCAGTCTCTCCAGAATCTTTTGAATCTATCCGGTGCCAGGTCGGTATAGCGCACCGTATGCGCGATATTCTTGTGGCCGAGATAGTGCTGCAGTGATCGGGTGTCGTGACCCTCATTGGCGAGCTTGAAGCCGCAGGCGTGGCGGAGCATGTGCGGGTGGATGGGAAACGGCAGTTTGGCTGCAAGGCCGGTGCGGGTCGAGCTGCAGCAGAAATCGAGCGGGGCGGGGAAATTGATAGTGGAGTTTGCGGATCCGAAGACAAGGGATGCGATTCTCGAGGCCATCAAAAGAGCGGTCGAATAGTGCGAGACGCGAATATTCGCAAAAGCTGCTTGCGTTCCCAGTCGGTGCTAACCTACGCTTATGCCGGCGCGCGCATTTAATCCACTCTTCTCAAATGGGGAGCGTTCCATGCAGATGACCGTCGCGGAAGCGCTTGGAACTCTGACTGACGTCGAAGAGAAAAATGCGCCAAAAACCCTATATTTTCAGGGTAACCGCGAGCTGCTCAGTCATGGTCCGCGAGTGTCCGTCGTGGGTCTCGAAAGGCCTCCGCCGAAGGCCTGAAGCGCGCGCGCTCGTTGTCGCGCGCGCTGGTTGATCACGGGGTCGTGGTGGTCAGTGGACTCGCCGAAGGAATTGATACGGCGGCGCATACCAGTGCGCTCGAAGCGGGCGGGGAGACGGTTGCAGTCATTGGCACGCCGCTCGATAATTATTATCCGAGCGAAAACAAGGAGCTGCAGCATACGCATGGCACGCGAGCAACTTGTGGTCACTCAGTTTCCGATCGGCAGCGCCGCCACGCAAAAGAACTTTCCGATTCGCAATCGCACCATGGCGTTGCTTACGGATGCGACCGTGATCGTGGAGGCGGGTGAAAAAAGCGGAACCGTGCATCAAGGATGGGAAGCTCTGCGACTAGGGCGTCAATTGTTTCTGTTGGAAAGCGTGGCGAAAGATTCCACCTTGTCCTGGCCAGCAAAGATGATTCACTATGGCGCCCACGTTCTGTCGCGCGACAACCTCGACGAGATGCTGTCAGATATTCCAGCCGTCACCCGTCGCTACGACAAAGGGTTGGCGGATTACTTTTGATCAATCGGGTACCGTTTGCGACACCCTTCGTTTACTCGACGAAAGGCGTCTCAGATGTGTCGAAGAAATCTCGGGAATTGCGAGATCGGATCAAGAGTAACGACATACGCTTATTCCAGCAAATTGCGGAGCATGTTGAGCAGCTCGTCGCCGCCGGCGAATTTCCGCAGTTTTTCGGCTCGGACGTAGTGCTGATACCCGTACCAGGCCACGCACCGTTGGCGCCCGGCGCCGTCGGCACGGCGGAACGCATTGCAACCGCGCTCGCGAAGCGCGGGCTAGGTACCGTCAGCCCGGTACTCAAACGAACGAGGAGGGTAACCAAGTCGGCGTGGACTAGAGGCGCAGACCGACCGCGCGCTCTCGAGCATTTCGATACCATCTCTATGGAGCAATCGCTGATAAAGCCGGAACGCATCGTGTTGATTGACGACTTTGTGACGCGTGGCGCCACATTTCTGGGTGCCGCTTCTCGCGCGCAGAGCGAAATTGCAGCCGCCGACATCAAGGCGTTCGCGCTAGTTCGATCCATCACCGATGGCGAGATTGAAGCGATTCGGGAGCCCGTCACGGGGACTATCGACCTAGACAGCGACGGCGAGTCGTGGCGTCGACCATAAGATGAAATTGTAAGCACATGGCTAGAACCGTTCCAAGCCAGGTTCGTGTCTTTATCTCGGAGCCTTTTCCAGACCTTGTCGGGGAAAAGGCGGAGAAGGGCCAGAACCGCATACGGCGCGGGACAGACGTGCGTGCAGTCCTGGACCTGACCGCTAGCATACCCGAGGAGCTTATTCGTCTATCTGCCGGCGACGATGTCCTGTTTTGGGCCAACTTGTCCGCGCTTCGAAATGCGTGGGAGGATCGAAACCAAGCTAACAACCAACTTTATGATCGCGGGCTTGCGGGCCAGGAGCATAGTTCGTTATTTCAATTAATAAACCATTTGGAAAAGTGCCCGGACGAGGCGCCTTCGGCAGATTCGACAGGTCTCGAGTTTCTTCCTGACAGTAAGTTTCGCAACATGCTTCGGACAGACATGACCTCTGCCAATTCTGCACTCATTAATCATGAATACAAGGCTGCGGCGGTACTAGCAGGTTCCATTATCGAGGCCTTGCTGCTTTGGGCGCTCGAGCAACTCGACAAACCAGAAGTCAATAAGGCAGCGAATTCACCCTCGCTGCAGTCATGGATTTTAAAGCCTCTTAACGGGTGGTCTCTGGGTCCCATGATCGAGGCTGCCTTCGTCTGCCAACTAATCTCGAGCAATAAAAGAAAACAGGCCGAACTCGCACAGAATTATCGGAATCTAATTCATCCAGGTCGACAAGCGCGACTGGGAGAAGTGTGCGATCGAGGAAGTGCATTTGATGCATTGGCGGCCTTGAAGAAAATCGCGGCTGACCTGAAGGCAAAGCTTAATATGGAGGCGTGATAGAGGATTGCTGAGTGCGGGATCAGACTACAATGGATACGACGCGTAAGGAAACACGGTAATGGCTTCAAATCTAGCGTTTGTGGTCAGGCGCCACCGAGAAAGAATACCAAATAGTCCTCGCCCGATCTTTGCCCTGACAACTGACAACTGGGACGACTTTGGACATGTGATCCAGTTTCATCTCGCCTATATAGATAAAGACGGTGCGGAGACCCGCATTGGCGCGGTAAAAATCCTTCATCGAATAAGTTCACCACAGGAACCAATCAGGGTGGCGCCCGCCACCGAACTTCCCAAATCTTTCAGCTCTCTAAGTGAAGACTTCATATCGCTTGCCCAAGAGGACGACTACTACAAGAACTTGAATAAACTATTCGGAGACAACGGAAAGGACATTCTTATTGCGCTGCGTGATATTGCGTGGCAACCAGCTCTGTCGGCGGACTTCGAACCTACAACCCCGTTTCGTAATGCGATGATGAGGGAAAATGGCGCACGAAGATCTAGGCGATTCGGCCAAGCTTGGGTCCAGGGTCAAAGTATTCTAGAGAATTTCGCATTTTCCTACTCATGCACCATCGATGGCGCTGAAGCCCCCACGATTCTGGGCGTGGACTTTAACGGCAAGGATTCTCTTCCCGGGAGAGTGTTTGGAATAATCGGTCGAAACGCCGTTGGTAAGACACGGTTCTTGGCTAAACTCGGGGAAGATCTTTCTCAAATCGCGCAGGTATCGGCCAATTCCGCCGTCGAACGTGAAAACCGGTTTCCAGCGGGCCGTCCACTGTTCACTCGTATTGTCGCGATCTCCTACAGTGCTTTCGATCGTTTCAAGCGCCCGCGCCGCGATACTACAAGCAGCTATGTCTATTGCGGAATACGGAATGAAAAGGGGAATCTTTCTCAAACCTCTCTAATTGAAGCTTATAGGAAAAACCAGCAGCGTATCCGGGATAGAGTGATACAGACTGAATGGACCGACTACATGCAGCGAATATTGGGAGATTCAAGCGAATCGATGTCCGCTAGTCTTGAGAAAGAGATTGCCGATCCTACGGAAGACGATCAGGCCTTGTCATTGTTGAGCTCTGGACAATCGATCCTCTGTCATTTCGTAACGTCTCTCTTAGCCTGGATTCAGCCCAACAGTCTTGTCTTGTTTGACGAGCCCGAAACTCATCTTCATCCAAATGCGGTTGCCAATCTGTTTCTAGTTCTGACGGACGTGCTGGCCGCGCATGATTCATATTCCATAGTGGCTACGCACTCGCCTGTTGTGATTCAGCAGATTCCTTCAAAGCGTGTCGTAGTATTTCAGCGAACAGGAAACGTAACAGAGGCAGAGCCGCTCGGTCTGGAAAGCTTTGGGGAGAGTGTCACAGAGTTAACACGCCACGTGTTTGAAACGATCGACGTGGATAGCCTTTATCGTAGAACGCTCAAGCAACTAGCGTACGAGGAGTCTGCAGAGGAGGTTATAGCTCGATTTGAGGGCCGCTTGAGTTTAAGCGCGCAGGCTTACCTTCTAGCGCAGTACAGCAATAGATCATGAAGGCGTTAGTCAGGATTAAATGTCCGCCAAGTTATTTGGAGCGCTATATCGCGATACGCGATCGCAAGCATTTGAAGGTGCGAGAGAAGTTGACTACGGCACACGTTTTCGTAGAGGAGCGATTCGACGAATTGACCAGCGCATTGAATGCCGACGAGCTCTGCGATGTAAAAGCGGATGCGCGAAGGCACGCTGTCGCTAGTGAATTGAGAGCTTGCTACGAGGGCGCGACATCGCCACTGCGAGATCTAAAGGAAGCGATAAAGCGCACGCAACCCCGCAGATCGATGAAATATTGTCCAATGTGCGGAACGACGCTGTACTCGACATTTGACCATTACATGCCAATGGCACGCTTTCCCGAGTTCTCGGTACACCCGTTAAACCTTGTTCCTTGCTGTTCAAGATGCAACTCGATTAAACACGACGATTGGTTGACGACGAACGGCGAACGGCAGTACTTACATTCGTTTTCGGACGACATCCCGGACAAGACGTTTCTTCGCGTAACTCTGATTGAAGACGCGAACTTAACGGGCGTAGGAGCCGTATTCAGTCTTGCTCGGCCCAACGGCGTTGGCGCAACTCAGTGGCGATTAATCGAGTGCCATTTCGAGCGACTTCACCTGATTGAGCGCTATAAGGAATTGAGTAACGACGAGATTGGTGAGATTCTCGCGGACTGTCGGGTGCATTTGGATTCGGGTGGCACCAATCCAAAAGGATTTTTGAAGGCCCAGGCGGTAGATAGAAGAGCGATTTATGGCGCCAGTCATTGGCGAGTGGTGTTAATGATGGAGCTGGCAAATCATGCGAAGTTGGATTTTTGGATCAGCGCGATGTCCTAGCGGGGCACAGCGAGTCCACGAAAAGTGACGAAACCACCGAGATCAGTGCGCGCTGCGCGAAATCTGAATGCGGTGGTGAAACAATGGGTTGCTAAATGACGAATGAGGCATTCTCTCGGGTCAAGATAGACGCGCAGCTCAAGGATCAAGGCTGGGAAATTCAGAACTCCAATGCCGTGCGTTTTGAGTATGTGCTTCAGGATGGTACGAAGGCCGACTATGTGCTGTGTGATCGGAACGGGCGATCCCTCGCGGTCGTAGAAGCGAAGCGAGCGGCCGTCAACCCGGCGGATGCGGCGGCTCAGGCGAAGGCCTATGCCGTGCAATTAAAGGTTCCGTTCATATTCTTAAGCAACGGCGATGAGGTTCGGTTCTGGGACTGGGAGAACGAGGCGCATCCGCGCCCGGTCAAGACGTTTTTCGAGCCGGAGGATCTCGAGAGACGGTTTGCGACGCGGGTGGTTCGGCGGGATCCGCGATTTGTGCCGATCGATCATCGCATTGTCGAGCGGGAATATCAGACGGATTGTATTGAGGTCCTCACCGGCGAGTTTCACCGCGGCCGGCGCAAGATGCTGGTCGAAATGGCGACCGGGACGGGCAAGACGCGGACCGCGGCGGCGTTCATTAAACGCCTTTTCGAAGCCAATGCCGTTACGCGAGTACTGTTCCTCGTAGATCGCAATACGCTCGCAAAACAGACCGAAGATGCCTTCGCCGAGCACTTGCCGGATTATCCGTCGTATCGGTTGCAAAGCGGGCGGCGCTTTCAGGATGAAAAGCGCATCACGATCACGACGCTGCAGAGCATGATCAATATCTACCGCGACTACTCGGCCGGGTATTTCGACCTGGTGATTTCGGATGAGTGTCACCGAAGCATTTATGGCAAGTGGCGGGGCGTGCTAGAGCATTTTGACGGAGTGCAGATTGGGCTCACGGCGACGCCGTGCGTCGCCGATGTGGACGATGATGCGCCAGACGAGGAGGACAAGCTCTTTGTGCGGGACACGATGCGGTTCTTCGAAGTCGAGACGCCGACGTACTCCTACAAGATGCGAGATGCCATCCGTGAGGGGTATCTGGTTCCGTATCAAATCTACAAGGCAAAGACGGTCAAGACCGCGGCAGAGGGCGGATTTCCGGTCAGTCGCTCCGATATTGACTGGGCAGCGCTGGATACCGACAGCCGCACCGAGTTCGAGAAGCTGTTCGAGACGGGGGATCCGATTACGGTCGATCCATCGGCTCTCGAGCGACGCTTTACGATTCCGGAGCGAAATCGCGCCATGGTTCGAGAGTTTCAAAGTGTGCTCAAAGACGGCTACGTCGATGCCAAAGGGATTCAACGTAAACCGCTGCTCGGCAAAACCATCGTTTTCTGCGGTCACGAAGCGCCACGCGGAGATCCTCGCGCAGCTATTCGATGCCGCATATGCGGACCAGAAGCCTTCCCCCGAGATCCGCTATGCCGATTACGTGGTGTCGGGCCTTGGGAATGACGACAGCCCGGTCAGCGAGACTCTGATCAAGCGCTTCAAGAAGGAGAAGTTCCCGGAGATTCTGGTGTCTGTCAACATGCTAGACACCGGGTTTGATTGTCCGGAAGTGGTGAATCTGGTGTTCGCGCGGTTTACGAAATCGGCGATTCTTTATCAGCAAATGCGCGGCCGCGGCACGCGCAAATCCAAGGGCAAGCCACTCTTTACGATGTTCGATTTTGTGGGGGTTTCCGATTATCACGGCGATGACGATGCCGTGGGGGAGGGCGGCTTTGTCGCGGAGCCTCGGCCGAAGAAGAGCTACCAGCCCCGCCGGCTGCTGGTCGTTGATGTGGAGGATCATATTGATCCGATGACGCGGGCCTGGATTACGGTAGATGAAGACGGCCGACTCGTGTTTCCTCAGGCTTCGGAAGCCAAAAGTGCGGCGCTCGGTGCGCGTTTTGAGGCATGGCTCCTCACGCAAGAGGGGCTAACGTCCGACCAGATGCGTTGGTTGGGGCTCGTTGGGAGCCAAATTCGCGCCAATGCCGATACCTGGACGGAAGTGTCCACCGGCAATTTCGCCTTTGCTCCATTCTCGCTGCTGGGTGGTATTGGTCAGGCGGTGCGGCGCTTTGGGGGCGAGAAGGGGCTGGAGGCGACGCTGAAATCACTGAATGCGTTTGTTTTTGCCGATCCAACGTTTTCGGAGGCTCGCGATCGCCCGAAAGGCGAGTATCAGGGAGATCGTAAGTTACCCTAGCAAGTGGCCCCGCGTGGGGACAAATAAAAGAGTGAAGACTGATGCCGTTGACCGCTGATATGCGCCGCCAGATTGACCAGATCCGGGACTACCTATTTGGGGGTGGTTATCCGAATCCAATGGCCAATGCCGAGCAGCTCTCATTCCTGTTCTTCTTCTATTTGATCGAAGGGATCGATGCCGAGAATGCGCAACGCGCCAAGGTGCTTGAACAAGCCTATGAGAGCGTCTTCGCCGGCGACTGGGAGCTCAAAAATCCGCTGAATGCACCGGAGAAAGGCCAGACCAGCATTCCGCGTGATCGGTTCCGCTGGTCGGTGTGGGCGCGCGGCCTGTCCGGCGAGGCGCTGGTGCGCTTCGTGCAAGACGAGGTGTTTGCGTTCTTCGAGGAAATTGCGACTCGGTCGGCCACCAACTTCATGCGTGGTGCGCGGCTCAATATCACCGAGCCGACGGTACTCACCCAAGTCGTGACCCTCGTGGACGGCCTGAAGCTCGATCGGGAGGATGCCGACACGAAGGGTGATTTGTTCGAGCACGTGCTCAAGCAAATCAAGCAGGCTGGCGAATTGGGGCAGTTCCGCACGCCGCGACACATCATCCGGGCGATCGTCGAAATGATCGATCCAAAGATCGGCGAAACGGTCTATGACCCTGCTGCCGGCACGGCGGGGTTTTTGGTGGCCGCCTACAATCACATGCGACTCGCCAACTCGTCGCCGGCGGGGATCCAGGAAGTCGAGATCGACGGCAAGATCCAGCGCCGCGGCATCGGCGATAAGCTTTCGTCCGCACAGGCCTCGACGCTGCAGATCCAAGACTTTTTTCGGCAATGACGTCGATCCGCAAATGGTGCGGCTCGCTACCATGAATTTGACTCTACGGGGACTGCCGAATGTGCGGATCCTGCTGCGCAATGTGTTGACCACGCAGCCTGGACTCCGAAAAGAAGGCGGAGCTGCAGCTTCCCGATGAGGGCTATCACGTCGTGCTAGCCAATCCGCCATTCGCCGGCAAGATCGATTCCGACCGCGTCGTCGACGATGTGAAAGTTGGCAATGCCAAGTCGACGGAAGTCTTGTTTCTCAAGTACATGATGGAAAGCCTGCGCGCCGGCGGCCGCTGCGGCGTGATCGTGCCGGAAGGACTGCTTTTTGGTTCGACGGGCGCGCACAAGGAAATCCGGCGGCAATTGATCGAGAACAATCGGGTCGAAGCGGTGATGTCACTACCCGGCGGGGTGTTTCAGCCGTATTCCGGCGTCAAGACGTCGGTCCTGCTCTTCAAGAAGGGAGGAACGACCGACCGAGTGCTGTTTCTGCATGTCGACAATGACGGCTACAAGCTCGATGCGAACCACGACACGCCGATAGAGGCCGACGACTTGCCGGAATTGGTGGCCGCGTACCGGGATCGCGAAGCCAAGGCAGTGGAATGGGCCGAACGCGATTCCAAGGCGCCGTGGCATGCCAAGTGGTGGTTTGCCGATGCAGCGGAACTGCGCGCCAATGAATTCAATCTGTCGGCCGGGCGATATCGCCCGGTGAATGCCTCAACAGCCGTGCATCGCGATCCGCGGGAGCTGCTCGACGAGCTCGCGGAGTTGGAGCGGGAAATTGCGAGCGAAGTTGCGGCGTTGAGAGAGGCGTTGGCGGATAACGCGTGATGCGCCTTTCGGACTTTGCGGCTATTGATTCAGGAAGCGGATTTCCTATCCTCGATCAGGGAGTCCCCGACGCCGCGTTCCCATTTCTCAAAGTCAGTGACATGAATCTTCCAGGGAATGAGATAGAGATCACCCGTTGGAATCATTCCGTGTCCGACGCAGTCCGCTCGCGGCTCCGAGCAAAGGTTTTCCAACCGGGCACAGTGATTTTTCCCAAGATTGGTGCTGC
Organism: uncultured Gammaproteobacteria bacterium; assembly: GCA_963758145.1. Lineage (GTDB taxonomy): Bacteria > Pseudomonadota > Gammaproteobacteria > Steroidobacterales > Steroidobacteraceae > Bog-1198. The sequence continues at coordinate 7,871 of CAVWUK010000003.1, read as the reverse complement.
CATTGCGACTAATAAGAAGCGTCTTCTAACGCGCCCATGTTGCATTGACAACAATTCATGGGCTTACAGGCGACTCGACTCGTGTGGAACCGCGGTATCTCTACTACCTATTTAGGACGAAGAATCTCTCAGATTTTGCAAGTGACTCAAACCCTCCATCCATTCGGAAGTCTGAAGTCGAAACGTGGGATGTGCCGCTTCCATCCCTAGACGAACAGCGTCGAATTGTTGATCTGGTGTCGCGCGCCGAAAACATCGTGCGGATGCGGCGGGAGGCGGAGCAAAAGGCCAGAGAGATTGTTCCGACGCTGTTTCTGGATATGTTTGGAGAACCGGCGACGAATCCGAAGGGATGGCGGACAACCACGCTTGGGGAGGTTGTCGCGGGTGGTCCGCAAAATGGCCTATACAAGCATGCCGGTACGTATGGTTCCGGTACTCCAATACTGCGAATTGATGGATTTTATGATGGGCGAGTGCGGCCGATGGCCGAATGGAAACGGCTACGGCTAGACACGGCAGAGGCTAAGCGTTTTCGCCTCACGGAGGGAGACATTGTTGTTAATCGTGTTAATAGCCCGGAGTACTTAGGTAAAAGCGCGATAATTCCGCGGCTCGAGGAGTCTGCCGTATACGAGTCTAATATGATGAGGGTATCTGTGAGCAGGGAGAGGGTTCTTCCCGAATTTGTTATTGCATACCTGCAGACCGCGTTCGCTCGCTCGGCCCTGATAAAGAACGCGAAACACGCGATAAACCAATCAAGCATAAATCAAGGCGATGTGAAGAGCGTTCTCGTTTACCTACCGCCTATGTCGAACCAAGAGGTATTCCGGGCTCGCGCTGCTGACGGCCGGAGTTTGGAAGATCAACAGGGGCGGGCAACGGCACAAGCGAAAGACACCTTTCAGTCCCTGCTGGCGGGGGTGTTTGGGGGGGTCCAAAAGGCCAAGGGGTAGGGGGCGATCGCCGCTGTAAAGCGATTCAGGTGCATCCCTAGTAGGGTGCTACATCCGCGGCCACAGAAATCTAAACTGTGTGGATTCGGCAAATGTCACGGAGATCGCCTAACTCTAGTGTTTGACAGAGATGCTCATTCGGCTTCGGTGATGGCCGCACTTTGCGGTCAACGATTTGATACACGCAGTTTTCAAAAGCAAATGCGTCCGTTGTCGTATAGGCCAGTCGATACTCCTCTTGATATTGAAAGTGCTTCAGCTTTGTCGTAGTAATCAAATCAGGCAAGGCCCACACGTTGCCTGGCAAATCCTCCGGTTTGTAGTAACCTACCTTGCGAGCAACGTGCTTTCCCTTTTGTTTGGCTTCTTCAGGAAGCGCATTACGCCAACGACCGATGAACTCACGCGGGTCTATAATCTCCGCACACGCAACAGCGTTGAATTCCTTCTTTAGAATGTCGGTACACGCACGGCTCATGCAAAAAATATAGATTTCATGCGCCTTTGTTAGGCATTCCATCCCCGCGTTGAGCGTTAACGACTGGCCACGCGTAAGACTATTTATCTCTAAACCGTTTAACGGACGATATAGGCGCGTACCTTCATATTCGTCCCCAATTATCTGTCGAGCATGCGCATCCTCATAATCTCGGAAAAATGAGGCAGTTCGGCAAAGCACATTTCCATCCAGAAATGCCTCAGCGTATTGAAGCTTGGTAAAATATTTGAACCGGCGGTGCTTCATATGAGCCGCTGATGCCAGTTAATACGCCACCTTAAACGTCGGGCTATCCTCTGGCCGGGTTTTGCGATGATCGTAAATTCGCGTTGTCGAAATATTCGCATGGCCCAGCCACTCCTGGACCTTGGCGATATCGGCCTGGTGGTCGAGCGCATTGGTAGCAGCCGTCGCGCGCAGCGAATGCGCGCCGATCTCGAACACCAAGCTGCGCCGAGTATTCCCGCACCATCCGATAAACCCCGTCCGGCGTGATGGCCTGGCCGGACGCATGGTCGCGGCTGTTGTGGAGAGGGCGGAAGAGGGGGCTCGTCTCGGCGCCGCCGTGGCCGGCCGCCTCGAGGTAATCGGTAATCAGGCCGCTCGCGGCCGGGTGCAGCGGCACATAGCGGGTCTTGCCGCCTTTGCCCGACACTTTTAAATGGGGCGCGCCGCGCCGCTCTTGGGCGTAGTCTTTGACCTTCAGCTTGCAGAGCTCGTCCCGGCGAAGCGCGTGATACAGCAGCGTCGCCAAGATTGCCCGGTCGCGCTTGGCTTTGAGTGTGTCGCCGGCCGGCGCGTCGAGCAGCTTCCGGGCCTGGTGATCGCCGAGCGCTGGGGTCTTGCCTTCGGTGGTCTCCGGCACCGGCCGCTTCACGCCCTTGACGGGGTTATGGGTCACGGCATTCTTCTCGCATAAGTACTCGAATAGGGATGCGAGCGCCGACAGGCGGTGGCGGATGGTCGTGGCCGACAGCGCACGGCGGCCGAGCTCGTCGCGCCAGGCGATGACATGGGCCCGCGTGACGATCCGGAACTCCTCTGGGCGCGTTGATGCCGGTGAAGCGCATGAAGTCCTGCAGGGCCGTCTGGTACGCGCGGCGGGTGGCTGGGTTGCCGAGGTTCGCGAACCACTCCATTTCGGGCGGCACGTCGGCGAGTCCCTGGAAGGCGGCGGCCGTCAGGAGGCGGCCTTGGGGGGACTTCGGGACGGGGACCGGCGTGTTGCTCATGCGCCCTTTTTACTCCCGATAAAATAGGTTATCAAGAGTAAAAATAGGGGAACGAGAATTTAAGGCACGCTACCTTTGCGATGACGCGCGTGCTCAGCAAGTTCTTTCGCTTTAACAAGAACGTACGCCGGGTGAGATTTTGCCTTTGCTAATGCCTGGTGGTTTTTCTTGCCGCTTTCGTGAAGCAAACCAAGGACCGAGAGCAATCCCGCAGCGGCCGCCGCAGCTTGCCCGGATGCGATGCCGTAGACCGCTACGCCCATCCCAAGCAACCCGTATGTAGCCCTGAACACACGTTCCGGTCCACTTGCTGCCGCCGAGAGCTCACGCTCGAACGTCAGCCGCCTCCGCCCGCAGCTTGTCGATTGCGTCGGCGATTGGCCGAGCCGTTCCGTTCGAACGAACGACTTCCTGCACGAATGAAGCGCGAAAGGCGGGGAGGGCGCTGGCCGCTTCTTCCCTGCAGCGCGAGCACCTGTGCCACAGAGAGATTGTCTAACCACGGGAGCTGAATCGATCGGGGCTCCTCCCATGCAGCGATACGATTCAGTGCAGGTGCCTTGGAATCAAAGGCATTTAGCGCAATCAATTGTTGGCGATCCGTAGTAAATAGAGCGGCTCCGGCGTCGCCGGCAAACCGGAGATCCAACAATGCTGACTTGACCGAGAGCGCGGCCTGCTCCATGTAGACGGGATCGAACCAATTTCGCTGGCGTGGTGCCATTGTTGAGCTTCTTCTTTTCAGTCCGGGTAAGTGCCTTCGAGAATACTAACGAGCTACCGAAGAGCTTCGTCATGTCCATGACCAGACGACCGTTCGTGATGTTCGACCTGAATTTTTCTACGGCCAAGCATCTCGGCGGCGCGCGTCCTCAATGACTTCGACCAATTCATCTGCGCACTTCAGACAAATCGGCAATGCCCCGGACCAAAACCGAATGACACCGGCTTCTGATCATCGGCGCAAGCAGCCGAACCACGATCCACTGGTTGACCAACCAAGCGTAATCGTACTTCGCTACCCCTCCAACCGATGGCGAGAATTCGCGTCACAATGTCCGGCACCATAACAACATCGGCATAAAGACCGATCGTGCGCGCAACTCTTTCCGCGGATTGCGCGCGGCAAGCGGGGCTCTGGCACGCGCCGCGGATTGCAAATGGATTTAGGCCGCCTGATACAACCGCGGTCAGCGCACGATTCGCTCGATCCTGGAGAACTTGGGTAACGAAAGTTGTCGACTGTCCATTCCGCCTGGGAGACCAGCTCTGGCGACAGCTTCTTAAGCTCGCGCTCAAGGCGACACGACATCATGCCGTGACCAAGTCCGCAGCCAATAGCACGCGAATTGCAGGCGGAATCAGGTCTTCCGAAAACGCCTTTGGGCTCTTCCTGCGATTAAGTCTTGCCATTTATTGGCGCTCGGTCGACAACCCTCTGCTGCGGTATCTTCAAGCATTGATGGCGCTTTGACTACCACGAGGTACTGGCCGTTGGCTGTCTGCGCCACCAAAGACTTGAAAAAACGTTGACTGGCCCAAATAACGGCAGCGTACGTAGCTTCCAACTTGCATCGCTGCGAGTTGCGCTGCACGTCACCAAGCGGCGTGGTGATTCCCAGGCGAACCATCGTCTAGGCGTCACGGGCGGCCCCCGGTGCAAGTTAACCTCGCAAGAGGCTCGCTGCACTGAGGCGTCCGCGCTCCGTAAGGGTCCGTCTTCTTCCCCCGGGTTTGTCGGGAAGGCGGGTGACAGGCGTGTGGGGCAGCCCAAAGGCAGGGATGCGGAAGCGCGGACATCGCCGGAAAGTGGTGGGGCGCAGCTTCATCGCCGCCGAGTATTTCGACGCTGGGTCGTGACTTTTTGGGCTCTAAGCGCGTTTATAGGTGGCCTGAGGGAGTGCAATATGCTAATGCGTCCCATTCGCACTTCGGTGGCCGTTGAGTGTCGGCGCGCGCATCGCTGCGAGTGCGCTGCACGTCACCAAGCGGCAAAGTGATTCCCAGGCGAACCATCGTCTAGGCGTCACGGGCGGCCCCCGGTGCAAGTTAACCTCGCAAGAGGCTCGCTGCACTGAGGCGTCCGCGCTCCATCATCGCGCAGGTCCGGGGGATAGACACTTGCGAGCAGGGAGCGACGATGGCCAAGACCGGCCTTAACTTCGTTGCCGGTTATTCCGCGATCGAGGGCGGTTCCTGGAAAGAGATCTATAAGCGTTTCTTTAGAACCAAATCAAGAAACACAGTCGCATCGATGAAAGTTATATTCAAAATAGTTTGCCAGAGACCCGAAACCTCTCCTTCGATTCATTTCATAGCGAGGTTCTTAATAGCGACTACACGTTTAGCCGCCTTCGCCCGCATTTGGTCCCTGAATAGAAGCGGAAAATTTCGATCTATCTGTGTTCCAACCGTAAACGATCGCATCGTTCAACGAGCGACTCTGAATTTCCTCACGGCGAAGTATGGGGCGCGACTCGCAAACCAGATTAGCTACGGCTTTATAAAAGGCCGCACGGTGTACGATGCTGCTGAGCGTGCCTGCCGGCTTCGTGAAAAGCATGGATGGGCTTTTAAGACCGACATCTCTGCATTCTTTGATACGGTTGACCGGCGACTGCTTCATGACCGCATTGCTCACGAAATACGCCATCGCTCACTGCATCGCCTCCTGATTGAGGCCGCGAACTGTGAAATCGAAAATCCAGTTGGCACGCAGAAAAAACGTCTCGCAGACCTGGGAATCAAGGAGGGTCTCGGCATACGCCAAGGAATGCCGCTATCACCATTTTTTGCCAATCTATTTTTGGAACCTCTTGACGACGGGATTCTGAAGGCCGGCTTTCACGCGGTCCGATATGCGGACGACTTATTGTTCTTCGCAGATTCGAAGGAACAGTGCGAAGCTTTTGAGGGGTTTTGCAAAGAGTCGCTGGACCGTCTCAATCTAACAATTCCAAATACCGGACCCGGTTCGAAGTCAGTGATCGTTCCACCTGACGAGGTGGTCGAGTTCTTAGGCCTCGGCCTACGAAAGAACGGTATCGATACGAGCTCGTACTTCTTAAAGCGCAGAGGGACGCCATAAGAATGGAACTGCTACAGCTCGGGTCCATCACTAATCTGCTCTCTCGCAACATTCGATTGGCGGACCTTGGTCGCGCAATAGAGTCGCGGATTAGCGGCTATCTCAACACATATGATTGCTGTACTAACTATGCAGAACTTGAAAATGCCTTGGAAGGGTTGCACCAGACCGTATTACGACGACTGTATGGCCATGATGGCTTGGGATTAGATATCAATTCGCTTTCCTCCGAGAAACGGAGTTTCCTCGGACTTTCTGAGTAGGCCGCTGCGCAAACCAAACGCCCGGGTGATCCTGTTGTGCGGCCGCGATCTGTGCACCCAACAAGGACGCGCGCGGCGGACTTTTGCGATGCCCAAACCATTGATCGCGAACATTCGAAACAACGTCGCAAAACTTACCCTTTGCGTGACGCCGAAAGGCCGGGAATTTAACCTACGTTCAATGCAAAAAGTGATGCGATGCGCTCTATGCGGTCGATTGCACGTTACTCGCCGCGGACGAGCGCTTGTTGTTATTCTCGACTGGGGATTGCAGCATGACGGCGGCGATTTTCATGTCTCCGGTCACGGCAAAAGTTCGACTCTCACGAAATCGCCTGGATCTATTTTTAACGCAGTAACCAATTTCACGTCTGCGAACAGCTCCACGACTCGCGCGTGCGGGCTGGGAACCTTCGGCCTCCGAACGAGGACCGGTCGTGACTGGTCGTCACTCGAAGCCGTTGCACGGTAGTAATAGTATTCAACGCGAGCGATCGGTATTTGTTCGAACGGACTCGGGTAACGAATACTCGTCCCTGGCTCAGTGATGGTCGGCCGCAGCGCCAGCAGGTTCTCGAAGTTACGAGTGTGGACAGCGAGGTTCAACGAGCCGGGCTCTAAGATTTTCCATCCGGTGGCATCGAGTATTCGGGTTCGCCGTCCCGGATTCAGTCTCAGTACCTCGGTTTCCCCTGGCGGACCATCCGGCTGCCGACCGACGCTGCTGCGTGGGCAATATTGGCCTGTCATCTTCATAATGTCACTGAATCCGCGTGTCCAGTTAAGAACGGGTCTGTGGTGTACTCTTCCACAAACCACGGATGTTAATGTCACGAAGCTGGCTATCCCTCGATTTCTGCTATCAACTTGGATGCCTTTACTCCCAGCGTGCGCGAGATTTCGATGAATTCGAGCACATTCACTTGGCGTTCACCGGCTTCGAGCTTCCAGACAAACGAGTTCGATCGTTTGAGCTTTGCTGCCAGTTGCCGCTGCGTGAGTCCCGCCGCTTTTCGGGCGGCCACGATGACGCTGATGAGGGCACGGTGTCTTGGACTTCGCAATTGTTTCAATGTGGCGCCCCCAATATGGATGCACCACAGATAACCTCATTTTCTGCTTGCCTCCATTTTGGTTGCACATGTACTATACCTCCAGTGCGACCATTTCGGATGCACTTGGGCTTATTGTCCTCACCGTGAGGACCGTGATTCTGAGGCTCAAGTGTCGCGGGGTGTCTAAAAGGGGGTGCATCGAGAAGTACCATTTTTCATCGGTTGGGAATAGTCGAGCGACCCGCCACGCTGTGCTGCGTTAGGAGCAGCCGGGTCATATCCGAAGCGCCGGGACCAACGCTAACTCCGCCGACGTCGATGCGGCCCACTCATATGCGGTAATTGACAATTATCTGGTTTGCAAGTCTTCGCGCAAGGAGGCTCTCCATGGTTACTCTGACGGTTGTATTGCTTCTGGTATTTGTGCCGGCGTTTCGCCGCATCATGGCGGGTCTTCTTAAGGGTATGTTTGCAGTCCTTGGGGTCACCTTTCTAATTACGAGAGACGGGGGAGGCCGCCGCAGAGGCCTTTGACGGCAGCGGTTGTTGCTGTTTAATGCTCGCATAGGATCTGGGCGAATCGCGGACCGACCGCGAGCGCGCTGCTCCGGGTTCGCTGATCGCTCATCCCGCTAACGCGGGACGGCATGCCGCCCTGCATATCGCTTTCGCTGGCGCGCCTCCGGCGCGCTTAAGCACAAATCCTGACCTTGAATCGAAATTCCTTTAGGAAGGGGAGGCTTGCCGGGAGATTCGCAGTTTACACGGCGTTCTC
>CAVWUK010000002.1:0-68457 GCA_963758145.1 uncultured Gammaproteobacteria bacterium | reverse complement strand
AGCAATGGGTGTGCGCCGTGCAAAGGCGGCGTTTTCCAGCGGGTGAGAGTCCCACCCGGCGATTGCTCCAGCCGGAAGCTACCGGAGATGGTATGGACGCCGCTCTTCTTCATGTAAGCGAGGAGAGTGAAATGGAAGTGCTGCGGAAAGATAGAGATGCGCTGGAGCCCGGACGGCATCGCTGTGCCAGAGTGGAGATGTTCTGTAACCACTCAAGGGACAGGGGACCGCCATGAACATTACGACGTATGCCGTGGATTTGGCAAAGAAGGTATTTCAGGTGCATTGGGTAGAGACCTCGTCGGGAGAGATCAAGCGCAAGCCGTTAGCACGAGGCGAGGTCAGAGCGTTTTTTGCTGGCCGGGAGTCTGGGTTGGTCGTGATGGAGGCATGTGGTTCGGCCCATTACTGGGGCCGGGTGCTGCAGGGCTTGGGACACGAGGTCAAGCTGATCGCAGCGCAGTTTGTGCGCCCGTTTGTAAAGACCAACAAGACGGATGCAGTTGATGCGGAAGCCATCTGGACTGCAAGCGCTCAGCCCGGGATGCGTTTTGTGGCACTGAAGAGCGAGGAGCAGCAGGCGGTGCTCTCACTGCATCGGATGCGAGCTCAGCTGGTAAAGGTGCGCACGATGCAAGCGAACCAAGTACGAGGTTTACTGTATGAATTTGGTGTCGCCGTGTCCAAGAGCTGGCGGACGCTGCTGGCGCAGGCCGGTCCGATACTGACCGATGAGGCGCGGTGTCCGGTGCCGACACTGTTGCGCACCGAGTTGCTTGAGCAGCTCGCTGGCCTGCGCGCACTCACGAACCGCATTGCTGAGTTGGAGCAGCAGATCGGGTCCTGGCTGCGGCGCGAAGTTGAGTGCCGGCGAATCGCCGCGGTCCCGGGTGTCGGACGCCTGAGCGCCACGGCAGTTATCGCGACTGTCGGAGATGCGCGAACCTTTAGATCGGGTCGGGAATTTGCGGCCTTTCTGGGCCTAGTACCACGTCAGTCGGGCACCGGCGGGCGGGTCAAGCTGCTGGGGATCAGCAAGCGCGGAGATCCGTACCTGCGCACGCTGCTGATCCACGGTGCCCGTTCTGTCCTGATCCAGCAGTGTCGGGCGGGTCGTTCGCCCGATCCTTGGCTCAAGGCACTGCTGATGCGACGACCCAAGAACGTCGCCATTGTGGCATTGGCAAACAAGATGGCACGAACGATCTGGGCGCTGATGGCCCATGGCCGTGCCTATGACAGGGGCTGGCGTCGGTCAGCGACGACCGCTGTGGCAATGCTTTAGTACACAACCAGGAGGGACAGCCTAACGAGTTGAGCAGGTAGCGTACTCGTGATGACAGCCACGGTCGGACCGTGTGGGAAGCAAGCCTGAACAGTTGCCTGGACTTCGAGTCCTTACCGGAGATGAGGCCTTTCCCAGCGGATATCATCAGGGCCACGCAGAGCCAAGCTCTGCACATGTAGGCCGGATATAAGACTGCCGCCGCACCCCGCTGTCAACGTGAACACGATACTTGCCCATACGGGCGGCGTCCATATAAGCAACTGTGGAGGTAACGAAACGGTTGAAGCCTTCGGTGAAACTGTCACGAAATACGGTGACGGTGCGCGTGTGCAGGCCGTAACGTGAGTGAACGCTGAGCAATCTTCGAAAAGGTCGATGCGCAGGTCGACCCGGATCCCGAATCGGGGAAGACTGATACAACTGGGTGATAGAGCAGATGGGAATCCAGTTGCTGCGCCGGAGTATGGGCGACGGCATGTACACATGGGAAAGCGCGCGCAACACGGGAAGCCCCACGGCGTGGTCGAGGATGACCAACCGGACGCCCGCGAGGGATAGGCCGGGCGCTCTGGGGTGACGGAGAGGCTTGTAGTACCGATGAAGCCGGGTAATGCCGGTGGAGGGAAGGGACCTCAGTTCAGGGCCGACGCAACACGTAGTGCGGGACCGGAGATTGGGTCACCTATTAAACTCCGAAGAATGTTCCGAATCTGCAGACGGCGTTACACGCGCAGGCGTGATGTCCTGTCCGAGAGCCGGATGCGGGAGATCTGCAAGTCCGGTTCGATGAGCGGGATGTGGAAACGGAGTGAGGGCGAGGTTACTTGGGCACCGCCAGACGAAAGGGGCGGCAACAGACAAACCGAACCTACTACCACCGCGCCACATCTCGACTCCACCGAACTCAGTCATCGCTCCAATCGGTGCGAGGTAAAGGTTTACCGATGACCGCTTGACGATATCTGGGGCCGTATTCTTGCTTATCCCGAGTCAGTGGCAGTGGATCGGCACCTGAGCTTGCGAAGACGACCGATGTGCCATACGCTGGGATTGTCGATAAATTCGGGTAATACCGGCGGCAGCGATCGAGACTGCGAGGAAGGCAAGGGAGACCGCGAATGCAACGAACAAAGTACAAGCCGCTGGCCTCACGCAAGGCACCGAAGGCGCTTGGCTACCAGCAGCCCAGTACGTTCGCTAGCGTCAGCGCCAGTTCGCCGGCGATTGCCGTGATGACGGACCTGCGCCTGATTACCGCAGCAACTATCGGCGCTGACTCGACGCTGAGCGATGCAACGCGCACGATGATGGCTCGCAACGTCCGCCTTTTGCTTGTCGTCGCTGCTGACCAATCCGTCATCGGGCTAATTACAGCTCGTGATACGCAGGGCGAGCGACCGATCCAGTGGCTGCACGATCGTGGCGGCAAGCACACCGATCTGCGCGTCAGCGACCTGATGATCCGCACCGAGGACATCGACGTGCTCGACATCAAGGATGTCCTGCGTTCCGAAGTCGGGCATATCGTTGCGTCACTGAAGGCATGGGGCCGCCAGCACGCTCTGGTTGCCGAGCAGGACGTGGTCAGTGGCGTCACCCGCGTCCGTGGCATTTTTTCGGCAACCCAAATCGGCCGCCAGCTGGGCGTTGCGGTGCAACCCTTCGACGTGGCAGTTACCTTCGCGGACATTGCGCGGGCGCTCACGGATTGAGGCCAGTCCCGGCGTGCGGCCTCCCAAGGTTGCCGGCATCACTTACACAGTCCGCTGCAAATAGCGTTATCGCGTATCCTCGGTCGTGAGGCGGCATCCGACCTATCAGCCGACGCGGAAGCAGACGCTCGCGAAATGCGGGTCGGGGTCACTTTTACCCGTTCGCGGTCACGGGCAAAATCAACACTGTTAAATCGGAGCATTGAGATCTGCCGACCGGTAGCTATGCCCGCAATCAAGTGAATTTCACGCTTGAACTCCCAATCAAACAACCGGAGTTCAAAATGTCGGCACCAACCGTTGAATCTGGCCGCCCCGACCCCTGGAACAAGGGCAAGCTGGTCGGGCAAAAGTCACCCCTTAAACTCAAGGAAATTTGGGCAATTCGGGTTCGCCTCGAACTGGCCGAGCGCAAGCGAGAGTTGGCATTATTTAATCTAGCGATCGACAGCAAGCTGCGCGGCTGCGATCTCGTGCAACTGCGCGTTCGCGATGTCGCTCACGGCGATCGAATTGCCGCGCGAACTATCGTCATGCAACAGAAAACCCAGCGTCCCGTTCAATTCGAAATCACGGAGCCGACCCGAAAATCGCTCTTCGCCTGGATTCGGCACGCAGCACTGAAAACAGAGGATTACCTGTTTCCGAGCAGGATACAATTGTCTCCACATCTGTCGACACGGCAATATGCCCGAATCGTCGAAACGTGGGTTGCCGAGATTGGTTTGGACGTGGGCGCGTACGGGACCCATTCAATGCGCCGCACTAAGCCCTCCCTGATCTACCGGCGGACCAAGAACCTGCGAGCGGTGCAGCTGCTGCTAGGTCACACGAAATTGGAAAGCACTGTGCGGTACCTAGGCGTTGAGGTCGACGACGCCCTTGAGATGGCTGAACAGACCGAGCTGTAGCCGCTTGGCAGGGCCGGCGGCCGGGTCGGTGCCGCCGGACTGCCCTGAGTTAACGCAATATATTGATATTGCCAAATTTGGAGTATGGCCCTGGTCGCTTGTTGACCCAAACGGACCGCGCGCCGTGAATTTTTCGTCAAATGGTGCGCCGCGGCGATCCGTCCGGGTTTGACCCTCCAGCGACACTCGCGACTGACCGCTATGCGACAACCAAATTTGACGTGCGTCCATTGCCAGATCAAAACTGCCTAAAGCACGCCGTCGGCGTCGGCACATATCGCCGCGCACGGCGTCAGCGCCGCCGCCGCCTTCAGGCCAAGCGATACTACCGATCCGACAGCACGCCGTTCGCTTACGGAGATGGCGTCGCGGAGTAAAATCCGGCAGTGCTGGCACTCGCCAATACGTGGCCTTCTTCGGTCGCCTTGACGAGGGCATACCAAAGGGTTTCTGCGTAGGGTGGAAAGTTCGCCGATTGTGGCAACTGCAGTTCCTCATCGAGCGCGAAAACGGTCAGCACGTACCGATGAGTGTAAGGCTCTACGCCGACCGGCGGACAGGGACCATCATAGCCTTGGAGGTAAAAATCGTTATAGACCTGCGCTCCAAAAGTGCTGCCAACAGCTCCCGCACCATCGGGTAGGCTGTTCCTCCACGCGGGGATGTTGTACATCCCCCAATGCGTGAATGACGCCGTAACGTCGAACATCGCGACGACGTAACTGCGCGTTCCCCAAGGCGCATGCGCCCACGACACTTCCGGCGACTGGTTCCCGCCGGGACTGCCATCCACGGAACACGCGTTGGAGCCGGTGCTCAAAATATTGTCGATCATGCTGATTGGCAATACGCCATTGTTTGAGAAAGTGGTGCTGTTCACCCGAAAGTGATCATCAAAGTGGTCGTCGCCAAGAGCATTCGAAGCGCCAAAGATCCAAATAATGAGCGCAGAGATGCCCAGGCATGCGTGCGCCAAATATGGCGTGCCAGTGTTCCCGCAGGATTTCATGTTGTATCCCCTTTTGATGTAATTGCTGTTCGCGATCAATGGAGCTAGGCATTCGCAATTTGCCAAAGATTCTTTGTCGCGCAATCCATCATGGACTGAATTTCTCAGTCTTTCAAAGAAATGCGTAGAGTGCGGGCAAAACGACTCGTCTGACCGAAGGATTTATTGGGGCCGGTGAGGGGTCGACAATATGTTTCATCGGATCGTTGTGCAATGTCCGCTTGGTCGCCGTCATTCTAAAGGCGCGAGCGTCTCTTCGTGGCCGGGACGCGCCTGATGCCCCTCCCGAAACCGGCCGATGAGCCCAAAAAATCCAGGGTCCCCGGCAAGGGTCGCATGTCGACCTATTGTCTTGAAAAACTCGGTGATTTAGAGGTTTAGGGTGAGCTGGGGCTAGAGGGGGTGGTTTGACGAAAGGGAAAATAAAGTACGCTAAGACTCGGCCTGTGCCGGTGTAGCCGCTGTTCCGGCGAGCAAACCGCCGTCGATACTCAGCTCCGAACCGGTAACAAAAAGCGATTCATCTGAGGCCAGAAATAGCACCATCGCCGCGACTTCGTCTGGCTTACCAAAGCGTTTAAGTTCACTCCCAGATGCATTAGGATTGGGATCCATGCCAAATGGAACCGTCACACCGGGAATATCCAACATTCGCCATGGAAATTACGGTGACATTGATCAGCTCAATAGCTTGGTCCATTGCTGTATCGAAGCGATGCGTGCTATCGGAATTGATCAATGGGACGACGTCTACCCCACCCGGTCAGATCACGTTCACGACATTCAGAGCGGTACATTGTATGTAGTCACCGCCGCCAATCAGACGATTGTTGGCTCACTCGTCTTGAATGATAAGCAGGAACCAGAATACTCACTGGTCAAGTGGACCATTCAAAAGCCTCGTGTTGCGGTCGTTTACCGTTTGATGGTACACCCGAGTTATCAACGACACGGCATCGCCCGCCAGCTTATGCAATTCGCCGAAAATAGAGCATCGGAGTTAGATTTTGGTGCGATCAGACTCGATGCGTTTATCGCTAACCCCGCCGCCTTGCGTCTATACGCTAGTCTCGGTTATCAAGTAGCCGGAACAGTGATGTTCCGGAAAGGACCGTTTCAGTGTTTTGAAAAGGCGCTGTAGTTTAGCCGAGCGGGCATGAGTCACTGATTGTTCTGCTTTAAGCCAAGATAGAGATTGATCAGCTAGGAATCATGCGCTTTAGCTTACCGCAGGACACGAACGTCCGCTTTGTGGCAGGCATTTCCGAACTTTCGATGACAGGTCTTGGCCGATCAGCGACTGTTTCCCGGCCCAATACCGGCCAGCGATCGCAAAAAAAACAGGAGGAACCGGCATGTGGCGCATGTCGACCCTGAACTGCGGGCCGCGAAGGTCCGCTTGCCGGTAGGCCGCTAACCCAGAAACGATAGGTTCGGAACCTACGGCTTGCCCGTCCCTCCGACCATTGATCGGCGACACGCGAGCCGCACTGCATGCCCGGTATTGAGCATGCGGTGCACTAGTCTGTCGAATCGACGCTCGTGGCGCTTCAGTGTGCGGAAGTCTCCGCTACCTGAGGTCTTCCCTTGATTGTCTCATGAGGCTTCCCAAGATTGGGAATCAGCTTCGGCACTCGCTGCTTGTAACGCCGGTAATCCTCGCCGAGGAACATCTCCAAGTCGCGCTCTTCGAAGTGAATACCGATCAATATGTAGACGGACATTCCCATCGCAAAGAGCAGGTGCCCGAGCGTCATCAACGGTGTACACCAGATGCCCAGCAGCAGGCCGAAATAGATCGGATGACGGATGAACTTGTAGAAGTAGGTCACCCGGAAAGACGGGTGCCCGTGGGTCTTGCTGAACAGTTCAAGCCAGACCTGACGAAGACCGAACAGATCGAAGTGATCGATGATGAAGGTTGACAGCAGCACGATTCCGAAGCCTGCCAGCAGGAGGCCCCACAGGCTCGCCCGCCAGACAGGCGATTGAATGAACCAGATAACCTGCGGTAGCGGGCGCCACTGCCAGTAGAGAAGGATTAGGACCAGGCTCGCTGCCAGGACAAAGGTGCTCCGTTCCACACTCTCCGGCAGCAACGCGGCCAGGTGCTTCTTGAAAGTCGGCCGAGCCATCACCGAGTGCTGGATTCCGAACAATGCGATCAATCCCAAGTCAATGAGTACTGCGCCCAAGGTCGCCGTGGGAACGCCATCATTGATTCCCTTGGGAACTATAAAGTTAGCCAGAAACGCGATGAGATAGAGGAAAGTAATGAAGAAGATAGCGTAGCAAGCCACGCCATAGACAAAGCACATGATGCGCCGCATGTGAGATCCCTCCGTAAGGGCAATCGTCGTCATCTGGGCCGTGCCACGGACGCTTCCGCGTTCCGCCCGGACGCGACTTGCAGACAACCTGCTGCGTCTGTGCCGCCCCCGGTTATGTCGAACGTTGTCTCAACGCGCGGGGGATGAAGGAGCGTCTGCTGCACGACACAGCTTCGCTCCGACGCGATCCGGAGTTTTTCCAGCAGCCGAGGCTCCGTGCCCTCCGTCGCTTTGAGCCGGACCGCACATCGGATCGCCCGGAAACCCACCGGCACTTCCGCATTCATCGCTAACGTTCCCCGGACATCGACGTCCCCGGTCACTTCCACCTCGAGGGACTCAAGCGTGATGCCGAGGATGTTCGCCACCATGCGCACCGATGAGTCCTGACAGGCGGCGAGGGCCGCGCAAAGTATATCGCCGGGCGTGGGCGCATCGTGCAAGCCGCCGACGGCCCGGTGGACACCCACCGGAATCGCAATGCCACATTGCGGCATCGGCATCACGATGGAGTGAAAGGGATCGTCGGGATCGTTTCCGAGGGCGCGGGCACGATCGATTACAAGGGCCGCTTCGGGCTCGACCTTGTATCGTTGGCGTAACGGGATCTGGATCTCGAAAACACGAGGTTGGCTCATTGTTGTCTCCTATCGCAATGGTCGCCTCGGTGCGGGGCAACTCCAGGATTTCTGGGCCCACCGCGTATCGAGATCGACCTGCAGGCATGCTAACCGGAGCCGCGCGGCGTAGCCGCATTGGGTTATGATTCACTTGCCGAAAGATTTGATCGATCTACCTGATGGGCGTCTCATAAGCGGCATCAGGCGTCACGAAGGAGATCGGGCACCGTTCCACATGGATGCACTGTCCGAAATTTTGAGGGGAATTCGGCTTGCCGGCACCGCCTTCATCGACGCGGAACTGTCGGCACCATGGTCCGTCCAGACTCCGACGGTCGCCGACCTCGCCAAGCGTCTCGCGCCCCATGCAGGTCGGATCATTCCTTACCATCTCATCGTCGAGGGGGCCTGCACGGTCCGGGTGGGAGCGGAGCCGCCGCTCGTCGTTGAGGCACCCGAGGTCGTCTGCTTTCCGCACGGCGACGTACACCGGCTCGCCAGCGATGCGGAGCTCGAACCCGAACCAATCACAACGCAAGGGCTGATCGCGTTGACACGCGCCGACGAGATTTCCCGGGTGAGTTATGGTGGCGGCGGAGGTAAGACGAAACTCGTCTGCGGGTTCTTTACCTGCGACCGCGCACTTTCCGAACGCCTAATCATGCAGCTGCCGCGTGCACTAAAGTTTCGGGTGGGAGTCGACAGCGCCGCCATGTTGCTTTCCGGCGCGGTGAGGGATACGCACTCGCGCCTCGGGCAAACGGCAAAGCCAGGCATGCAAGCGGTGCTTTGCAAACTTTCCGAATTGCTGTTCGTCGAGGCGGTGCGTTCGCACGTGGACGCGCTTCACGATCCGCCAAGCGGATGGCTGGCCGGTCTCAAGGATCGGTATGTCAGCGCTGCTCTGGCGCTGATACATGGCGAGCCGGGCCAGCCATGGACGCTCGACGTTCTCGCCGCGCGCAGCGGCACGTCGCGGTCTACACTCGCCGAGCGGTTTATTCGCATCATGGGCCAGACACCGATGCAATACCTTTGGCAGTGGCGGCTTCACCTCGCAGCTGACGCTCTTGCATCGTCCGATCGCGGCATGAAGAAAGTCGCAAGCGACGCCGGCTTTGGGTCTATCGCCGCATTCGGTCGCGCATTCAAGCGAGAGTTTGGTGTCTCTCCGGCTCGCTGGAGACAATCCAGCATAACAGCCTGACCCTCTATCCAGCCGTGTCGGGCAGGCAAACGCTACGGGAGGCCGGGATCGAGTCGAGGAATACGTAGCAGAAGCGACTCCGGAGCCATCTGCTAACGACGGCTTTCTAGAGGTCAGCTTTTTGTGGCGTACGGCAGCTTGTGGCCGAACAGCGACCGATTGGCTTCTCCAGAGCGGTCGTTCCGCTTAAAACTGCCAAATTTAACACTGCCGGAATAGCTGGTGCGCGCCAATGGGCAAAGCCGACCCGGAGCTGACGGCCACGACAGTCCGCTTCCGGGCAGGGCGGTGACAAGACCCCCGGCACGAGGCGGGGGATCTCATGCATCAAGATTAACGCTGTGCCACGAGTTGATCCTTGGCTTGCAGCTTGAGTAGCGCCGCCCTCATTGATTCGTTCATCTGCTTCAGCTCAGCAAGCTGCTCTTTCATTGCGCGGAACTCAACGGCCTGCGCGTCCGCCTTATCCGCTTGTGCCTTGATAGTCGTTTGTTGCTTTTGCATTTCATTCAGCAGCATCGGCGCGAGTTCGTCGTAACGCACGCCGTCGATCCTGCCATTGTCATCTCGAATCACCAGCTCCGGGTACACCTTGGCGACTTCCTCGGCGATCAGTCCGTATTGGCGCGTGCCCTTCGCATCGGTCTTGAGCTTGAAGGTGACGGGTCGCAGCTGCTCTAGCTTCGCGGTTTCCGATCCCATCGGTGCGATGGCAGTTTTGAAACGTTCGGAGGACACTGCGGCAACGCCCAGTCGTCCATTGGAGTTCACCACAACGGTGTTGCCGCTGAGCGGCACGTTGTAGATCCCGGCGATGAAAGTCCCGTCTTGTATGCCCTCGGTGCCGATCCTTATCAACTTGCCATCGGTAGCCGCACCCTTGCTGCCGATCTCGATGTTGTTGCTGCCGGTTGTCACCTCAGAGCCGGCCTGATACCCAACGGCAATGTTGTTGCTGCCGGTGGAGTTGGTCAGGAGCGCCTGATACCCGTTGGCGGTGTTGTTGTTGCCGGTGTTGGCCTGAAGCGCCCAATACCCCACGGCAGTGTTGCTGGCGCCGCTCGAATTAGCCTGCAGTGCGTTATTCCCAAGCGCGGTGTTGTATGTACCGGTCGTATTGGCTGCCAGGGCAAAGGCACCGATGGCGGTCGTGTCGCCAACAGTCATATTTTCGAGCGCATCGTGGCCCATGGCGGTATTGTCACTGCCGCTCTCGTTCAAATACAGCGCTTGATACCCGGTGGCGGTGTTGTGGCTGCCGGATTGGTTAGTCCTTAGCGCGAAATACCCAGTGGCGGTGTTGTAGGACCCATTACTGTTCTCGAACATCGCACCAAAACCGGTGGCGGTATTGTCTTTGCCCGTGCCGGTGTAATTATTGGCGATATAGTCACCAAGCGCGGAGGTTCCGAGGGCGGTGTTAGTTGGCGCGATGATCGCGGTGCCAAAACCCGTCCAGGTGACGTAGCCGGTATATGTTTGCGGGCACGAGTTGGTTACTTTGAAGCTATTGACAGCCGAGGAGGTTTCGAGATAGACGCAGCCGCTATTGTCAATAATGGCGATTACGACTGATCCAACGCTGGTATCACCGCCCGAGACAACGTCCCCAAGGAAATCGAGGCCAACAAACTGCATCCAGGGTGCCTCGGAGGTGCTAGTCGGTAGGAGTTCGACTTCGCCGACACCTTGATCCCCATCAGTCGTTACGGCCGCGGAAATATGCCATGGGATGTTCAAAGGCAGCGAGATGGGGGAGGTGCTGGCGCCGGATGTCAGGGTAAATTGAAAGTATCCGCCGTTTGGAGTGCCTTCATAAAATAACGTCGCCTGCGCCAACGCCGGCGGGACTCCCAAGAGCATTAATGCACAAACGAGAACCGTGGGGATACGAGGCGCGCTCCACCGCCACCTGCGAGACCTATCGGTAACGATCATCTGTTCGCCGTGAAGGTCATGATTTCGAGGTGAGCTAAATTGGTAGCGTGCCGCTAGCCATTCTAATATCGCGTTCATTGGGTTCCCCTGGATTCTGATTGGTTCTTGTTGCGCCACGCGACCGAGTGACGCCTGGAACAATTGGGCACCTGGAGGCTGATCAAGTCAATAAATCGAAACCGCATCCGGTTAGAAACCTATTCAGGGAAGAATGTCTATCTGTCATAAAGCGCGTGCCTGGGATAGTTTATAGGCCGCGATTTGGCCGAACGTGACTGCCTGCTTTGCGGCAGCGAAATTGAATGGTCCAACGTCCGCAGTTGGCCGATCAGCGCCGGATGGTCCCCTCCGAAGCCGCCATTCCGGCCAATTTAACAACGCCAAATTAGCGGGTCGCCGGCAATGCCTCCTTGTCGACCCACGCGCCAATGGTGAACGGCACCGGACCTTCTGGCATCCCTCGGTCCAGTGATGACTTGTGAAATGGCCGTTCTATGAACCCTCTCAAAAGATCGGTCCTGGCGATCGAGCACCGATGAGCCCTCAGCGTGAGTGGGCATCGAAAAAATCGAGGATCAGCTTCCATGACCAGCCGAGGCCATAGGTATGTCCCATCGGGGCCCGACAATCGAGGACATTTGGCCAGCCGGAGCCGGCCGAGCTTCCCGACCAGCCCGCCGTGTTGCTGGCGCAATAAGTGCGGCAGTCCGCGTGAGTAGTTCCCGCGTTGAAAGGCGCGGCGGGCGTACCCGTGTAGGGACAGCTATCCACGGTTCCCCAGCTCTGGGTAATGGCGGACGCGCCGGTGTAGTAGTACCGATCACTGTCGCTGGTGGTCGTGTAACTTGTGCTCTCCCAAGCGCCCGGTGGCACAGTTGTATCCTGCGTACCGGTGAGCACCAAGACCGGAATACCGCCTGATCTCCCGGGCGTATCGAGGTAACTGCGATGCGGCAACCCAATGATCGGTGCAATCGCCCGGAAGATTGGCGCGCTGCGCGGGTTCTGGCCCAGTTCCCAGGTAAACATCCCGCCGTTCGATCCTCCCGACGCGAACACTCTGGTGGTATCGACGCATAGCTTGGATGCGATTTCCTTGACCAAGTTGAGCGCGAAGACGACATCATCGGCCTGACATTGCGTCCATGAACACGTGTTGCGTGCGATGTTCTTGCAAGACGGATATGTGTAATTCGGGGTGAGCGTGGGATCGCAGATTGCACCGGCCGCGGTTCCCGAAGTGTGCGAGGCACCGTCTTCGCTTGTTTCGGCGAGCCCTGTCGTCGATCCACGGAAAGACCAAGAGTTGAGTTTTGAATCGGGGGCTCCTGACCCAAGCCCTCGCGGTGCCACGACGATATATCCCCGTTGGTCGGCAAGTGTCCTGACGTTCCTGTTGCCGAGAAACTCGTTCTCGTTGCCCCCCCATCCGTGGAATACCATCACCAGAGGATACGCAGTGTTGGGTTTGTAACCCGATGGCACAAAAGCGCGGTAGGTCCGAGTTACATTTTGGTCCGTCATTTGGTATCTGCCGTTGGCAAGCGTCTTCCCGCAACCGGGAGATGGCGCGACGGCCTCCCCTAGCGTAGGACCTAGCATCGCAATGGCGAGTAGGCAGCAGCATTTCGATGTGTGCGTCGTGGCCATGCGGTCTCCGCCATTGCCGTGGATAGGTGCGTATGTCCAACCTTTTCAAAGGTACAACTAAAATTCCGCTGAGCGGCCGCTTTCGGGGGACGAGTCAATGGAAGTCAATGACGGGTTTTGGCCGAGACTGTGTAAAAACAAAAGCCGACCTCGCTACAAATCAATTCTGCAAAATTCAAATCTCGAAATCTCGCAGATTTGAACCACGGTTGGGATTTTTGACCCGTTTTGCTCGATTTTCAAAAGTGCCGAGGGTTTTTACACGGTCTCGGCCGATATGAGCCGGATGCTCTGCCCGAAACCGGACGTTCGCCACGGGCATGCTCGGGTCGAAAATGCCGCCTATCGATGGGCTTGATTTTGTGAGGAAGAGCCGGCCGGCGCGGATGGCTATTCAGCGGGCCACACTAGAACTCGGTTTCCCTGATAATTCCCTGTTCCAGTTTCGGGCTGATGGGGCAATATCTAGTCAGTTCGCTGGTATTTAGCCCTAATTTGGATCTGGGTGAGTTAAGGTCAGGGTCGCAGAGCTGGATTTCGCTGTATTATTCCCTGTTTGCTGGTTTTGGGCACACAGACGATTTCGCTAATGACTGGCAGCACCGCCACCCAGTCGTCTCATACGGACGTGCCGTTTATGACGCACATTTTCCAGGCCAAAACTGCGGGTTTTCGAGCGGAGTCACACGTGATTCCGGCAGCAGAGACCCGCCGGGTCTGCCGACTCCACAGTACTCGCAACGCGTGCTCTGATCGCGACGGACGCGTGTCAGAAGGATGGGGTGCGCTATTGGCCACGATCGTCAACCGACACACGGCGCTTTCGATTAACGACAGGTTAAAGGGCTCACACGACAAAACCTGGTGACATCCACACCGAGACTTGCTGCTGCTTCAGCCCAGCGCGAGTCGACTCTGGGTGGCGGTGGTATCTACCTCCGGGGCCTGCGCCGGCCGGGTGTGGGTGCTGATCAGCCGCTCGAATTCCTTCGCCGGCAGCGCTGCGCTGAAATGAAACCCCTGGTACTGATCACAGCCGAGCTGCTGCAGCAGTGCGACCTGCTCTCCCGTTTCAACGCCCTCAGCGACCACTTTCAGATTCAGACTGTGAGCGAGGGAGACCATGGCACGCACGATGGAGGCATCCTCCGGGCGGCTGGTCATCTCTCTCACAAAGGTGCGATCGATCTTGAGCTTGTCGATCGGGAAGCGCCGCAGATAGCTCATGCTGGAATACCCGGTCCCGAAATCATCCACCGAGACCAGCACGCCCAAACGGCTTAAGCTCTCCAGTATGTAGATCGATTCCTCCGCATTGCTCATCAGCGCGGTCTCGGTCAGTTCCACCTCGAGAAACCGCGGCTCGAGTTCCGCAGCCGTCAGGGCGCTGCGGACCATTTCGAGAAGACTCCCCAGTCGAAATTGCGAAGGCGAGAGATTCACCGCGATACGCAGTGGACGGTCTGCGTGCCGCTGCCAGAGTTTTGCCTGCCGGCAGGCTTCCCTTAGGACCCACTCGCCAATCGTGTCGAGCAACCCACACTCCGCGGCAATGGGAATGAAATCCCCCGGCAGCAGCAGCCCACGCTCGGGATGCCGCCAGCGGATCAGGGCTTCCGCGCTATGCACCCGGCCGGAAGCGGTGTCGACTTTAGGTTGATAGTGCAGTTCAAATTGCTCGGCAGCGATTGCCGCGTGCAATTCGCTCTCGAATTTGACCCGATCGCGTGTGGAGGTATTCGTTGAAGTGGCAAAGCACTGGTAGGTGCCGTGCGCGCTCTGCTTGGCGCCGTACATGGCCGCATCGGCGTGCGAGAGCAGCATCTCGACGGTGACCCCGTCGCTGGGATAAAAGGCGATGCCGATGCTTGCGGAAGTTCGCACGTCGACTCCCTGTAAACGGATCGGCGGTTTCAGGGCCTCAATCGCCCGGGTGGCGATCGCGGGAACCTGATCCCGGGTCTGGATCGATGCCGTCACGATCACGAATTCATCGCCCCCAAGACGCACTAGCGTGTCCACACTGCGCACGACGCCATTCAGGCGCTGCGCGACCTCTTTCAGCAGCTCATCGCCTGCGCGGTGCCCCATGGAGTCGTTGATCACCTTGAAGCGATCGAGATCGAGCAGAAGTACGGCAAATTCGTGTTGTTCGCGGGTGGCGTGAGCGATTGCTTGTTCGAGCCGGTCGTGCAGGATGACCCGATTGGGGAGCCCGGTGAGCACATCGTGGGTCGCAAGCTGCTGCAATTGATGGTTCGCCGCCTCCAGTCCCTTTGTGCGCGCCGCAATGACGTGCTCCAGATCCTCCACATGGCGCCGGAGCATCCGTTCGTTGTGCCATTTGCGGCATAAGGCGCTTGCCGCCTGCAGCACCTCGATCGATTCGAACGGCTTTTTCAGGACCAGGAGCTTGTCGGAAGGACCGAGCCGGGAGCGCAGCTCCGACCACCCGTACTCCGTATAGGCCGAACAGATGACGACTTGCACATCCGGATCGACCTTCCACAGCTCTTCGATCGTCTTTAAACCATCCCAGCCCGGAGGCATGCGCATGTCAATGAAGGCCACGGCAAAGGGACGGCCCTCAACCCGTGCCCGTCGAGCGAGCTCCACGCCCGCCGCACCCTGAAGCGCACTGTCGAGCTCAAAGCGCGAGTCCTCGTTCTGCGGGAGCACGTCCCCCAGCAATAGCGCCTCCTCCGCGGCGAGTGCTGTGTCCGCGTTGCTCTCTCGGCTCAGAATCTTCTTGTAGTCCTCGTGGATGACCGGGTTGTCATCAATCGTGAGCACCCGATGAATCAGGGGTTCATCGAAAGAAGTCATGTCGAGTCCCCCGTAGGAGTGATTGGCAGTTCGAGCCAAAAGGTGGCTCCGCATCCCGGGCCATCGCTGCCGACCCGCAGTGAGCCTTTGAGCTCCTGAGCGGCGAGCGCGGCGCTGTGCAGTCCAAACCCATGGCCGCTGGGGCGGGTGGTGAACCCGTGGCTAAAGATTCGAGTCAAATTCTCGGCCGGGATTCCCACGCCGTTGTCGACCACCGCGATCGCGACCCCGAGTGCACACCGTGTGACCCGAATCGTGATGCGTTTGTCGCTTCGTCCCGAGTCCTCGCAGGCATATTTGGCGTTGCGGATGAGATTCACCAGAATCTGCAGCACCCGGTGTTTATCTACCGTGATGGCGGGCACCTCCTCAAATTCGCACGCGAGCGCGACCCCATGGCGGGAGAACGCTTCTGCATTCAGCCGCACACTGTCGTTTACCAGATCCGCGACAGCCACACTCTCCACCACACCGCCGTGCGTGGCATAGCTCTGCTGCATCCTGACAATGTCTTTCATGTGCTCGATACTCTTAACCAGCGATGCCAATTCGGTAAGTGCCGCCTCGCGATCGGCCAGGAGCTGGGAAGAGAGCTGTGCAAGGTAAGTGGGCAGTCGTTTCCCCCGATCGTCAGTCGCAATGAAGGATCCGAGTTGATCGCCTTGCTCTTCGAGCATCGCGGCGACTCGGGCGAGCCCGGAAGCCTTGGACGTCCGCATCCGCTCATCTAGCAAGTTCGCGGACACGTTGACGCTGTTCAAGACGTTGCCGACGTTGTGGAGCACACTGCTGGCAACTTCAGCCATTCCCGCCTGACGGGAGGCACGCATCATCGCTTGATGAGCCTCCTGCAACTCGGCCTGTGCCCTTAGAAGCCGCGAGCGCATGAGCTGGAACCAAGCCGCGGCCGCGGCCAGCATCAGTGTTGCACTCACAACTACAAACAGCAGGGTGCGCAAGCGCAGTGCAGCATCTGAGGAGGTTTGCTGGATCGCCGCAGCGAGATTCATCAGCTGAGTCTGCAATGCCTTGGCGTTGTCCGCCGCGAACAGGTGAGCGCGCTCCGCCGCGGCATAGTACTCACGGCCTTCGGGCGAGAACGTGGTGTCCGCGGTAACAGAATCCATGTAGGTCTGGCCCGTGAAAGAGACGACCGGATCGACCACCGAGCGGTATTGGTGCCACAGCCGGAGCGCCCGGGCGAGCTGCGGCGAGTCGTTTCCGAGGTCGGAAAGCTGCCCGAGATCATGATCGAAACGCCTGACCGTGTTCTGCAGATCCGCGAGCGCTTGGCCGGAATCGGCGCGAGCCTCGAGACGGTCGCACAGTGCACTCAGCTGACCGGAGATCTCCTCGGGGTAGTTCTGCAGAGCGCTCGCGGCCTGCAGTGCATTAATGCTCGCACGGATGTCCGTGACGAGCCGATAGCCGAAGAGCAGCACCAGGCCCATGGTGAGACTTAGGGCGAGACCGATGGCGGCCGTGACCAGCTGGCCGCGCCGCTTGCTCCCTGAGCGACTCATGTGAAGCTTGTCCGGCTTTCCTTGAGCGGATCGAAGCGCACCATGTCTTGACCGCGAAGCGCTCTCCACGTGCGGGTTTAAAACCGTGATGGGCGCGTGAAGGCCTGCAGCCGGCGCGGAGACAGGGCTTGGCGCGGTGCTATGCTGCCGCAACGGCTCAGCGTTCACCGCTTCCTCCTACTTCTTCGTAACGCCGTAGTTCGCAGTGACACATCGACCGCAAGATCCATAAGGCTGCAGTTCGCATGCACCATAATATGGCTTGGATCACCATGTGAACTGTGAACCCGGATTACGTTTTATTGAACGAGCTGTGACGCAGATGCCATTTCCGCTTCCTGACGGCGTAAGCAATCGCCATAGGCCTGGTGTTCAAGCGTGAGCCATCCACGATGCCGCCGCCCTGATTCGGTTTCTCGGGTATTTAGCGAACCAACCGGGCCTCTATGGCCGAAGAATTCGCAGCGCCTGAGCCGTCTTCGTGCTGGTCTTCCTCTTTCACGGTGCGTTTTTGCCGATGGGTGTGGGTGGTGTTCCGGTCACGTTCTTCGGGTAGTCCGGACTCAGGCTCTGTATGAAATGCACCAGGTCCCAAGCCTCGGCGGGGCTTATTGAGTCGGCGAACGAAGGCATCGGTGTGCCGTTCAGGCCGGCAATGAACACTCGGTAAATGTCGGATCCGTTGTTGCCGCATTTGACGTGGCCTTCGGTGAAGTTATACGGCACGATCTCATTTCCCCAGTCATCCTTGAGATCATCTGCAGACGGACCATCACCATGACCTCCGTCACCATGGCATTGGGCGCAGTTGAACTTTTGGTATACGGCCCCGCCGCGGGCTACGGATTCGGCCGTGTACGGAGGCTCAGGCGGAATGGTAATCGGAGCCTCGGGCTTCTCGGTCGCAAAGCGTGCCGAGAAGGTCTTGATGTAGGCGATGACATCGAGCCTTTGCGGGTGGGTCAACGAAGTGGAGAAGCTCGACATGGACGTGCCAAACAGACCATTGACCAAGATTTTTTCAAGGTCTGCGTCGGTCGGCAACGAGCCCGACGGCGTGCTGCGCCACTTAAATGTACCCTGTCGGAAATCGCGCGGCACTGGGGTGGTATCTTCGCTATAGTGACCCTTGCCGTCGCCCTGTTCTCCATGGCAGAGGGCGCAATACTGCTCATACACGACCTTCCCCTGATGCACGTCTCCCACGTCGTCCCGCGCCACGACCACGCGCGCTATGATCAACAGCGTGACCAGGGCCGGGAGCAGCGTCGCTATACGGCCATCAGGGCGCAAGTTCCCGCCAAAATCGTTAAGCTCGAGTTAGGATTCATGCCAAGTGGTGCAATGCAAGCCGCATTAGCGGGCGAAAAAGCAGGTGTCGCCAGGGTCCCGACGAGGCCAGACTCAGACCAACGCGCACGGGCCAAAGCGCGACTACCCTAAACAGTCCTCTGGACATGATGGCACCTCGATCCGCTCAGGGGATCTTTGCGGTCGCGAGTTGGATGGCTACGGTCACCGTTTTGCCAGCAGACACCGTGACCGAGGTCGGTTTCTCGCCGGCAGCTTCGTGCCAGGCGACGAGTGTGTAGGTGCCGGGCGGCACGTCTTTGATCGTGAAGTGCCCATCATCCCCGGTCGTCGCGAAGTAGGGATTGTCGAGCTCCCAAATCCACGCGTGCATCCATTCGTGCGCATCGCATTTGACTTTGATCAGTTCCGGGATTGCCGGCAACGGCTTGGTTACCGAGAATCCCTTAAAAGGCAGGGCAATATTATAGAGGGTGGCGTTGGTTGATGCGTTTTGCGGATGCGTACTGTGCAGAACCGGATCGTTGGAGGAGATCTTGATTTGCTGACCAACGTTCGCTCCCTGCACCCGCGGATCGAACATGCAGTGCTCATTGACGAGCGTGATCGTGTCGGTCGAAAGCGCCTTACCCTTGGTGATGCCCTTAAGAAATACCTCGACATTCTGTAATCCGCCATCCTTGCCGACTGAGTACACGGGGCTTGGAATGGACTCACCGCAATAGTCCTGGTTCTTGGTGACCTTGATGGGCGCGATTTGGGGCGCCGCGCCACTGAGCTTTACAACTCCCTCGATGGTGCCGCCGTTTGAGACGGTTTCCACCGTGTAATCTGCGAGAACTGGTCGCGCAAGGAGCAACGTGCCGCCGATGACTGAGGCGCTGAGAATCCTAAGACCATAACGCATTGGGATTTTCATGGCGTGATTCCCCCCGGGGAGTTGCAAGCACTAGGATTCACTCGCGGCTTCCAATGAGCCTACTTGGTGGAAATATATTCAACTAAAGCGGCGATCTCATCATCGGTCAATTGTTGGGTGACGTGTTGCATGAGTTTGCTTTCGCGCTGCCGACTGCGGAACTGCAGCATTGTGGTCACAATATAATCTCGAGGCTGCCCGGCGACCCGTGGATTTGTGTTGACGCCCTCGCCGTTGTGACCGTGGCAGACAATGCAAGCCAGAATGTCACGCTCCTTCGCCCCGTTCTCGTAGAGCAACTTGCCCTGGTCGGCTAGCGCGGGATTGCTCGATACCGTGCCTCTCACCGGCGGTTGGCTCGAGAACTGCCGTGCGACCCCTTTGATTTGCTCATCAGTAAGACCCCGAGCCATCCCCCACATAAAGACCCGCGCCCCGGGATCGCTGCGGCCACGCTGCCGAAATAGCCTTAGTTCGGTCTCGATGTAAACGGGCAGCTGCCCGGCGAGATTCGGGAAGATCCGGCAGATGCTGACTCCGGTAGCACCATGACACTTTGAGCACTCGTTGCGCACCAGCGTCTGGGCGTCGAAAGCCGATGGATCAGACGGCACGACGATGGGCGCCGCAGGTGCATCACGAACGGTTGTGGCCGCGAGCGCAATCGCAGCGACGATGAGCGAGGTTATTGGCAGCTTTCTTATTAGAAGTCCATCCATAGACCCAAAACAAAGGTGTTATTGTCCGATGCCATGGGGTTTGGCCACTCATTGAGAAAGAACGGGGTTTGGTTGTTGTTGACGACTTGGTGGACGTTGTGCTGCAGAATGAACCTCACGTTAAACCAGGGCAAGTAGTCGAGTTCAAATGCCTCGTATTGATTGGCCGGTGAGCGAGCAGACAGAATCTCGGCTTGCTTTCTAACGGCGGTATTCTGACATGCTTTTTTTAGGATTTCATCCCGCCAAGCCGCCTTGCGGTGGTGCGTCATCAAAACGACACTTTCTGCAATGAATGAACGGCGAGGCCGGCTCGGTGCCTATGCTTGCCATAGGCCTACCGGAAGATTCGCCGGAAAATAGAACATTCGAGCGGCGCAATAACTCGGCTCAACCGACGAGGGTCGCATGTTGATCTTCCCGACGTTCGGTGGTCCGGAATGCAAACAGGCACCGCAATTGGACGCTGACCGGCGCGGCAACATATGGATCGAATAGGGGGGGCGGTCTGTAATTCTGGCGAACATTGGATGCCGGTTCACATCTTGGATCAATCGCGGCGATTCTGCAGCTCCTCCAGTGCGTGCTTTAGCCGCTCCAATTTCTCGCCTGCCTCTGCGAGCTTTCCGGCAGCGGTCAGTTGCTGATAATCAGCGAAGTCTCGAGCCGCCTCGGCGATCAGACCCTTGACGTCGCCCGAGGCCGCCCCCGCCGTGGCAGTGGTGTTCGCTGGCCGTGACGCGGGAGCGGCCGGGGACGCTTGCACGCTGAGCATGGAGGGGCTCGTCCCAAACAGTGCGGCCATCGCTGATTCGAACGTCGGCCCGTAAGCGAGGCGATCCTGCACCGCAAGCACCACCAACCGCAGCTCAGGCATGGGACTGCGATCCGCTTGCAGGTAGATGGGCTCCGCGTAAAGCAGCGCCCGCCCAATCGGTATGACAATCAAGCTGCCGCGGCGCACGTGGGAACCTTGCTGATTCCACAAGGACAACTGACCAGACAACTGAGCGTTCTGATCGATTCGTGCCTCGATTTGCAGGGGTCCGTCGATCAGCTTGGTCTTGGGAAAATCGTAGACCACCGCTTCGCCATAGTGCTCGCCGTCGCTTCGACCTGCAATCCAGCCAATCAGGTTGTTGCGATTGGCCGGTGTGAACGGCAGTATCGCGATGAATTCGGTCGACCGTTCGCCCGGCAGGGTCATCAGCACGAAGTTTGGTTCCATGACCTGTTGGCGCTGATCGGGCATGCCGATTTCCGTGGCCACACTCCACAGATCCTCGCGGTTGTAGAACACATCGGGATTTGTCATGTGGTAGAGGCCATAAACTGCGGCCTGTACGTTCAGCAGCAGTTCTGGGTACCGCACATGTTTGCGTACGGCAGCAGGCATCGCCGCCGCGTCGGTGAACAAGCTGGGAAACACCGCGCGATAGGCGGCGATGACCGGATCGTGCGTGTCGAACACATAGAATGTCGTTTCCCCGGTGTACGCATCGACCAGAACCTTCACGCTGTTGCGCATGTAATTGATGCTTTCAGTGCCGAGCATGTAGCGGCGCGCGTACGGGTAGCTGTCGGACGTCGTGAAGGCGTCCATCAGCCAGGAGAGTCGGCCATCCTCGCCGACCACGATGTAGGGGTCTGGATCGAGCGTGAGAAACGGCGCGAGCTCCTGGACGCGTTCTTTCAGGTTACGGCGCATCAGCAATCGACTTTCCGACGTCACATCGTCGCTGAACGGCAGTTTTGCGAGATCGCCGCGGTCGAGCGCGATCAGCGTGCGCCGGAGGACGCCGCCGAGCCGGATGCCGCCATTGCCCTGGTACGAAGTCAGATTGTTGGTTTCGCCTTGCGGAAAATTGAATTCCTTCTGCCGAGTCTTGACGTAGACGTCGGTATTTGTGAGTTCGCCGAAATAGATCTCCGGGCGTGTGACGGCGAGACCCGGAATCGTGCTCTGGATCGGCATGTTGCTGAGGACGAGAGTCGGCAACCCTTCAGGCGTGAAGCCGTTCACCGGATTCATCGTGACGCCGTATCCGTGGGTGTAGATCAGCTTCTCGTTGATCCAGTTGCGGCTGCTTTGCGGCAGCTTGTCCACATTGAGTTCGCGCGCGGCCAGCATCATCTGGCGGACTGAACCACCGATTTGATATCGATCGATGTCGATACCTGGAAAGTCGTAGTAAGTTCTGATTTCCTGAATCTGACGGAGCGTATCCTGCAACGCTCGCCAGTCCCATAACCGAATGTTCTCGAGCGTGGTCTGGTTATTGGCTGGTTCCACGGCCTCGATTCCGGTGTCGGCAGGAAACGCGTGTGTCTCGATGCGGTCGAGCGCGTAAGCGCGCCGCGTCATTTCTATGTTGTGCGCAATGTAGGGCCGCTCTCGCACCAGCTGGTTCGGCGCGACGATAAAGCCGCTGACATACCACTGCACGCCGGCGACGATCAGATAACAGGCGATGGCGGGAATTGGGGCAGCAAGGAGCCAGCGCGGGCGGGGGGCCGAGACCGCCGCATAGCCGGCTATGCCAACGCCGGCGACCAGCGCCACGCAGACTACCAGCATACCGTTCAGGACGACGTGGGCGTCTGTGTAAGTGACGCCCGCAAAGATGGTGCCTTCCTGGAATAGCCGCTCGAAGCGTCCCAGGTACGTGCGCACGGCGATCATCAAAAAGAACGCGGCAAGGCTGAGTGACAGGCCGCGCCAGAGTTTGGTCTGCACCTCGGAAATTCGCCGCCCCGTCAAGATACGCGTGCTGCCGATGACCAGGACGAACACGGCGGCGATCGCGCAGACGATGACCGACAGTAACAGCAGCCATCCGGCGATGAGCTGAGAAGCCGGCAACGTAAACAGGTAAAAGTCGAGCGATCGCCCGAAAATGGCGTCGGGCAATGTTGCGCCATGCGGCGCCTCCCAGAACAGGGCCAACGTCATCCAGCGACCCATCATACTCGCGCCGGTCGCGGCGGCGATTGCCACCGACAGCCCGAGCCCAATCAGATTGAGGAGGGGTTCGACCGGCAGCGTCACCGGCGTCCGGTTCACAAGAATTGTGCCGCCGATCAACTCGCCGAGCCGATCGGGCTTCAGCGCCCGGAACACTCCGTAGACGACCAGAAAGGTGATGAGGGCAAAGGCTCCGAAAGTCGCGGACTGAAGGCTGAGCC
This sequence comes from uncultured Gammaproteobacteria bacterium, assembly GCA_963758145.1. Lineage (GTDB taxonomy): Bacteria > Pseudomonadota > Gammaproteobacteria > Steroidobacterales > Steroidobacteraceae > Bog-1198. The sequence goes on along the minus strand of CAVWUK010000002.1, from coordinate 45,308 downwards.
GCGTCCAGAACACGGACACGTAGCCGAGCGATTCGAACCAGAGAGCATCCACGTAATAGGACGCTGCCGCGCTGCCTCCAAGAATCGCAACACCCAAGGCAATAAGCAGGGCGACGCGAGTACCTCGGGGGCGACGCCATCGCGTGCCAATTACGACATCACTACGGTCTTCCTTGTTACCCATTATCAGTCAGCTCTCGGATAGTCGCGCTGCAGCACGAGTTTTAAAACTAGCACGTTGACGCGTGGCTCGCCGAAGATTCCCAGACTTCGCGACCGCCATGCCCTGCCCGGCAATTCGCGACGATTGTCGTGGGGCCGCTACTTTTCCCGTGTTCGAACGTGGTTGCTCGAACCCCGAGTGATCCATCCTGTAAACAGGAGCCGCGATTGGACGCCGACCGGCGCCGCGACATATTGATCGAATAGGGGCGGTCTGTAATTCTGGTCAACATTGGATGCCGGATCACACAAACGCCGGTCCATCCGTATTGCGCACGGCCCACGACGTACTCTTCCCCACCTTAGAAGATCGTATAATAAACCATGCCTGTTCGCTCATCTCGGACGACGAAGTGACTCCCAAGGGGTCCTCGCCCGTCGGCGGACACACGACGGTGATCCAACGCGTGCTGGAGCGTCGCTCGGAGAAGCGCGCCACGACGGAAGAGGGCACGACGGCGACGGTAGCCGTCATGGTGCGCGTGCTGCCGCCTCCGAAGGCGTTGCTGGTCTTCGAGAATGCACGGTACTTCCAGGAGTTCGAGCGTCTCATCGCGCCGGGCGTGCTCGACTATGAGGCGTTTACCAACGAGGCGGAAGCGCTTAGGCGCCTGGAGGAGGAGTTCCGCCCGGTCATCGTCACGGACAGTCTGGAATTCGTGCGACGCGTCAGATCCCGGCGCCAAGCGCGTACTCCGTTTGTTGTCTACGTGTCAGAGCTGGATGAGTCCGAAGAGCGTGAGGCGGGGCTCGTGGCGGGGGCGGATGAGTGCGTCGGAAGGCGTGCCGGGGAGCGGGAGTTCGCCGCACGGATCGAGGTGGCCAAGCACGTTGCGGAACTGGAGGCCGTCCTGCGAATTACGCTGGAGGAAAATCGCAAGCTTTCGGCGACGGATGACCTAACCCGAGTCGCCAGCCGCCGATTCTTCGCCAAGCACTTTCCTCGGGAAGTGGAGCGGGCTGCGCGCTACGGTCGTCCCCTATCCCTCGTCCTGTGTGATATTGACCACTTCAAGACGATCAATGACACGTCCGGTCACGCCGGAGGCGATGACATCCTGCGACAGTTTGCCGGCCGCCTTCAGAAGCTGTTGCGCGGGAAGGTGGATTGGGTCGCGCGCATTGGAGGCGAAGAATTTGCGATTGTGCTTCCGGAGATCGGTTACGAGGGAGGCTTTGAGGTGGCCCGGAAGATCCGGGCGTTCGTGGCTCATGCGCCTTTTGATGCTCAAGGAAAACTTTTAAAAGTGACGGCGAGTTTTGGAGTCTGTGGCATCGATGTTGTACCGCCCGATGATCCCAAGACTCCCAATCGGATGCTCAAGGCGGCGGACGCGGCGCTTTACCGCAGTAAAAACAACGGGCGCGATCGCGTAACGGCCACGCGAGGTACGACTGAACAAGTCCTGGCGGAATGAACCTTGAGCGACTGTCGCCCCTGCGCGGGGCGTAGTCAGCAGTCGCCGAAGGTTCTTAGTGCAGCTGGGGGCGTCGAGTGCACTGGAGGGCTGTAGTTCTCATATCGCGAGTACTCATGCTGGTGCTCTCCGTCAATTATACGAGCTGATTGCTCGCGCTCCTGAACGTGCGAGAATGTCGTTAGATCCCCTAAAAAATCATAGATATTGGTAAGTGACTGAATATACTAAAGATAATAATTTCCGAATTCGAAGCCGCCCGGGCCAAAAACAGCGCCTCATTGAAGGGGACGACCTGGCGAACACTCGCGAAGCGCGCCCGCGCTTTGAACCCACGGTGTGACCATGGATACCTTGATGGTCTCCCGTAACAGGCGATTATATTCGCGCGCGCGTTGGCAACCCTTTCGCGACGCATAGCGTTAACCGTAGGGCCGTGCCGACTCGTCAACCGCCGCATTAGGCTCGGATTTGCTTCAGGGCTTGCGTGCCATCCTCGACGGACTGATAAGCCTTGGATGCCGGTTCACACCCGCGGATGCACCGCAATCCTCATAATGATACCAACCGTCGGCCGGCGCGTTATGCTTACGCTTCCGCAGTTTACACACCGGCCCGTTATGCGCTGCCTCAAGACTGAAGCATCAACCGGGTGCGCCGAACCTGTGCCACACCCATCAGCAATTCCTGCATTGCCATGGCTTGGCAGTGCCTCGCGTCTTGCAGCGTTGGCGCTGCTGGCCGCGGCTGCTGCCTGTGGGGACAAGGCGGCCGGCCCACCGGCACCGCAGCCGGTGGCGACGCTGACGATGCGGGCCCAGCCGACGTCGCTGACGCAGGAGTATCCGGCGCAGCTCGAGGCATCGAATACCGTCGAGATCCGCCCGCAAGTGTCTGGAATCCTCTACCGGCAGGCGGCGCTCGAGGGTGCGCCGGTCAAGCGCGGACAGGTGCTGTTCGAGATCGATCCACAACCCTACAGCGCCTCGCTCGCCCAGGCGCAAGCCGGGCTCGCCCAAGCGCATGCGGCGGAGGCGCAGGCGACCCGAGATTTGGCGCGCGCCGGTCCGCTGACGGCGATTGACGCGTTGAGCCAGAGGGAGCTCGACGCGGCGGTCGCCGCCAATGACTCGGCGCAGGGTCAAGTGAAGGCGGCCGAGGCGGCGGTTAAGACGGCCGAGCTCAACCTCAACTACACCCAGGTCCGTTCTCCCATCGACGGCGTCATGAGCCGGGCCCTGATCCGCGTCGGCGGGGTGGTCACCGCCTACACGACGCTGCTCACCACGGTCTACCAGACCGACCCGATGTACGCGAACTTTAGTGTCGGGGAGCAACGCCTGCTGCAAGTGCAGCGCGAGCTCGGCCGTCCGCTCGACCAGCACAATCCCAGTCAGCGCGAGTTCCGCATCCTGCTGGCCGACGGCAGCGAGTACGAGTTACCCGGGAAGATGAATTTCATCGACGCCGCCGTCGACCTGCGTACCGACACGCTTGCGCTGCGCCTCACGGTACCGAACCCGAAGCAGTTCCTCCATGCCGGGCAGTACGTCCGGGTGGTCGTCGCGACACGCGAGCGGCCCAATGCGCTGCTCCTTCCGCAGCGCGCGGTGCAACTCCTGCAGGACAAGAACTACGTCTGGATCGTAGACAGCGCCGGCAAGGCGCAGCAGCGCGACGTTAAAATGGGTCAGCAGCAGGGTAGCGACTGGGTGGTCGAAGAGGGCCTCGCTCCGGGCGACGTGGTGGTCGTGGACGGCACCCAGAAGCTCAAGTCCGGCACGCCCGTTCGGATACAACCGCTTGCCGCTCCCGCCGCGGGGCCCCACGCTTCGTGAGCAATTTCTTCATCGACCGGCCGATCTTCGCAACGGTGCTCGCGATCGTCATCACGCTCGCCGGCTCCGTCGCCTTTCTGCTGCTGCCGGTGGCGCGGTTCCCGCAAATCACGCCGCCCTCGGTGGTGGTTGCGGCCACCTTCCCGGGCGCCGATGCCTCGACCATCGAGCAGTCGATCGCCGCGCCGATCGAGACGCAGGTGAACGGCGTCCCGAATATGATCTACATGGACTCGCGCAGCTCCAACGACGGCTCCTACACGCTCAACGTCACGTTCGAGGTGGGCACCGCCCAGGACATCGCGGCGGTCGATGTGCAGAATCAGGTCGCCATCGCGCAGCGGCAGTTGCCGCCGGACGCGCTGCGCCAGGGCGTGTCGATCACCAAGAGACAGCCGCAGCCTCTGATTTTCGTCGCCATCGAGTCGACCGAACCGCGGTATGACTACCTGTTCTTGAGCAACTTCGCGACGCTGCAGGTGTACGACTCGCTGGCGCGCGTGCCGGGCGTCGGTCAGGTGCTGCAGTATGGCGCGCGCGACTACGGCATGCGCATCTGGCTCGACCCGGGCAAGATGTCCCGATTGGGTGTCACCACCGGCGATATCAGCAACGCCATCAACGAGCAGAACGTGGTCGCGCCGGCCGGCATCGTCGGCGCCGAACCGGCGCCGCCCGGACAGCAGATGACCTACACGGTCACCGTGCACGGACGTTTGAGAAGCGTTGATGAGTTCGAGAACGTAGTTCTAAAGGCGGGCCCCAACGGCTCGATCGTGCGGCTGCGCGACGTCGCCCGCATCGAGCTCGCTGCCACCGACTATACGCGCTCGAGCCGCCTGAACGGCCGGCCGGTGGCGCTGCTCGGCGTGTATCAGCTGCCGGATGCGAACGCGCTGGAGGTGAGCAAGAATGTGCGCGCCACGCTCGAGCATCTCTCACAGCGCTTCCCGACAGGCATCCGCTACACGATCCCGCTCGACACCTCGGAGTTCGTGCGCGAATCGATCCGGGAAGTCGAGATCACGCTGTTCATCGCCGCATCGCTGGTGCTGCTGGTCGTGTTTTTGTTCCTGGAAAGCTGGCGGGCGACGCTGATTCCGATGCTCGCTGTGCCGGTGTCGCTGCTCGGCACCTTCACCATTTTCGTCGCCCTCGGATTCTCGATCAATACGCTGACGTTGTTCGCGCTGGTTCTCGCGATCGGATTGGTGGTCGACGATGCGATCGTGGTGGTCGAGGCGGTCACGGAGAAGATGGAGGAGAAGGGCCTCGATCCGCTCGCAGCCACCCGGGCTGCCATGGCGGACGTATCGAGTCCGGTGATCGCGATCGCGCTGGTGCTCACGGCCGTTTTCGTGCCGGTGGCCTTTCTCGGCGGCCTCACGGGACAGTTCTACAAGCAGTTCGCGCTGACGCTGTCGGTGTCTGTGCTGATCTCGGCGCTCATTGCGCTCACCTTCACGCCGGCGCTGTGCGCGCTGCTCTTGAAGCCGCGCGCTGCGACCGCGCCCGCCGGCCTCCTGGGAAAAGGGTTCGCCGCCTTCAACCGTACCTTTGCACGGGCCACCAAGCAGTACACCGGTACTGTGCGCCGCGCCATTCGCCGTGCAGGCGTAGCCCTCGCCGTGTTCGGCGCGATCGTAGTCGCGCTCGTGCTGCTCATGTGGCAGCGGCCCGGCGGGTTTTTGCCCGAGGATGATCAGGGATACCTGCTCATGGTTGCGCAGCTGCCGCCCGGAGCGTCGCTGCAGCGCACCGAGCAGGTACTCGAGCAGATTCGCGGCATTGTGCAAAAGCAGCCGGAAGTGGAGAGCATGCTCGCCATCACGGGCCTCAATCTGCTCGCTCAGGTCAACACGCCGTACACCGGCTCGGGCTTCATCCCGTTGAAGCCCTGGTCGCAGCGCCCGGGCCGGCAGAGCTCTGCCCAGGGGCTCCTCGAGCGGCTTTACAAGCTGCTCGGACCGCTCAAGGAAGCCAATGTCGTGATCGTGGCGCCGGCGGCCATCCCCGGGATCGGCCAGGCCGGCGGCTTCGAGTTCGTGCTCGCCGACACCTCCGGCGGGAGCCTCACGAATTTTGCTGCCGAGATCGACGACTTCCTCGCCCAAGCCAACAAACGCAAGGAGCTCTCCCGCGTCTCGACCCAGTTCAACGACCGAGTACCGGAAATCGAGTACGTGGTCGACCGCGACCGGGCTCGCGAGCTTGGCATTCCGATCTCGGACATCTTCGGTGCGCTGCAGACCTACCTGGGCGGCAACTACATCAACGACTTCAATCTGTTGGGGCGCACATTCCGCGTCACCGCCGAGGCCGAGGCATCGGCGCGCACGCTGCCCGATGCCGTCAACACGCTGTACGTGCGCACACAGGCGGGCGACATGGTGCCGCTGTCCTCGCTGGTGTCGATCAAGCCGACCCGCGGACCGGCCTACATCGAGCGCTACAACGTGTTTCGAGCCGTGACCATCAATGGGGCCCCGGCTCCCGGCTACAGCCAGGGCGATGCGATCCATGCGATGGAGTCACTCGCCAAGGCGTTGCCCAGCAACCTCACCTATTACTGGACGGGCTCGGTGTTCCAACAAAAGCGCGCGGGCAGCCAGGCGCCGTATATCTTCGCCATGGCGCTCGTGTTCGTGTTCCTGGTGCTGGCCGCCCAGTACGAGAGCTGGATCGTGCCGTTCGCGGTCATCCTGTGCATTCCGTTCGCCGTGTTCGGCGCTTTTTTGGGACTTTCGATGCGCGGCATGGCGAACGACATCTATGCGCAGGTCGGCCTGGTGATGCTGATCGGACTGGCCGCCAAGAACGCAATCCTGATCGTGGAGTTCGCGCGCCTCTCGCACCAGCGAGGAATGCCGCTCGTCGAGGCGGCGATCGAGGGGGCGCGCCTTCGTCTACGGCCGATCCTGATGACCTCGTTTGCATTCATCTTAGGTGCCCTGCCGCTCGCGATCGCCACCGGTGCCGGCGCCAAGTCGCGCGAGGTGCTTGGCACGACGGTGGTGTTCGGCATGTTGGCCGCGACCATGATCGGCATCTTCATCGTGCCGGTGTTCTACGTGGTGCTGCAGAGCCTCGTCGACCGCTTTTCCAAATCGCACGGCGGCAGTGCTCCCACGCCCGCAGCCGGCGCGGGGTCCGAGGCATGACAAGATGGTTGTGCGCGTGCGCGTTGCTCGCCGGTTGCGCCGTCGGGCCGGACTATCATCGGCCGTCGCTCGACGTGCCGGCGCACTACCGCGATGCCGCGCCGGCTGCGGCCGGCGCGGCCGGTGCGGCCGGCGAGGCGGCTTCATTCGGCGATAGCGGCTGGTGGGAGGTCTATGCGGACCCGGACCTGCAGGCGCTGCTCGCGACGGCGCTCAGGAACAATTACGACGTCAAGATTGCGGTGGCGCGGATCGATGAGGCGCGGGCGCAGCTCGGCTCAACGCGTCTGAACTACGTGCCGCAGGTGTCGGTCGATGCGGCCGCCGGACGCGCCAAGACCTCCGACTACGCGCTCCTGCCCCGCACGGAGCGCATCAACAATGAGGCGCAGGTGCAGATACTGGCCTCTTACCAGATCGACTTCTGGGGCCAGTTGCGGCGCATGAACGAGGCGGCGCGGGCGAATCTACTTGCTTCGCAGTACGCCAAGCGTGCGGTGAGCGTGACTCTGGTGGCGACGGTCGCCAGCGCCTATTTCGATCTGATCTCGCTCGACAGTCAGCTCGAGATCACCCGGCACACGGTGGTCTCGCGCGAGAAGTTCCTGGATCTCACGCATGCCCAGCACGAGCGCGGCTACGCGACCGGACTCGATGTCGCCACCGCCGAAGCAGATCTGGCCGCCGCGCGCGCGTCCGTGCCCGACCTTGAGCGCCGGATCGCCCAGACCGAGGACCAGATCAGCGTACTGGTGGCCAACAATCCCGGACCGGTGACCCGCGCACACTATGGGGAGGCCGTGCCGGAAGCGCCGCCGCGACCCCCGCCCGGCCTACCGTCCCGACTGCTGGAGCGGCGCCCGGATGTCGCCCAGGCCGAGCAGGGACTGGTGGCAGCCAATGCGCAAATCGGTGTCGCCAAGGCCGCGCTGTTTCCCAACATCTCGCTCACCGGCAGCACCGGCTCGCTGTCGGTGCCGTTCGGCAACTTGTTCACGGCGCCGGCCGCCGAATGGAGCGCGGGCGTGAGCCTGATCCAGCCGCTGCTCAGCGTGCAGTCAAACCTCTATCAGGTCGAACTCGCCGACGCGAGCAAGCGCGAGGCGCTGTACCAGTACGCGAAGACGGTGCAGGGCGCATTCCAAGATGTGGCCGATGCACTGGTCGCCTACACGAAGTACGGCGAGCAAGAGCGCGAGCAAGCGCGTCAAGTCGATGCGCTGCGGCGCGCGCGCGAGATCGCGCTGGCGCGGTACCGGATCGGCTATGCCTCGTACTTCGATGTGATTCAAGCCGATCGCGACCTGTTCGCGGCGCAGCTTGCACTGGCTCAGGCCTACGCGGACAACCTGAGCGCGCTGGTGCACCTGTACTCGGCGCTGGGCGGCGGCTGGCAGGAACGGCCAGTCGTGACGGTGTCGCCGCCGGCGACACCGTGAAGATAATCGCCGTCACAAAGGTTATGGGCGGGGTCGGCAAAACGGTTCCGGTGCACCTGGGGTGTAAACAGGCGCCGCGACTGGACGCTGACCGGCGCCGCAACATATTGATCGAATAAAGGCGGCGGCCCGTCTATCTGGTCAACATTTGATGCCGGTTCACAGCGAGGGCCCGCGTCACGAAGATCGAACCGCCTTCCTCATCCACTGGCGGAATTCAATTGTTCGATTGCCGCCCGGTCCAATTCTAATTGCGTGGCGGCAACTAATTCGCCGAGTTGATTGACTGTTGTTGCGCTGGCGATCGGCGCGGTGATGCTGGGCCGCGCGATTTGCCATGCCAGCGCCACACTGGCGGCCGAAGCGTCGTGGCGCCGTCCCACATCATCGAGTGAGTTAAGAATTCTCAAGCCGCGCTCATTGAGATACTTCTCGACGATGACTCTCCCCCGCACGCTCTTCGACGCGTCCGCGTCCGTGCGATATTTGCCGCTGAGAAATCCGGAGGCGAGCGCATAGTAGGATACGACGCCGATCTGCTCCTTCAGGCACAGCGGCTCGAGGGCCGATTCGTAGTCTGAACGTGTATAAAGATTGTACTGCGGTTGCAGCACTTCATATCGGGGCAGGCCGGTCTTGCGACTAATCTCGAGGGCTTCCGCCAGGCGCGCGGCGGTGTAGTTCGAAGCGCCTATTGCGCGCACCTTGCCCTGTGCAATGAGCTTCTGATAAGCGCCGAGGGTCTGCTCCAAAGGCACGCTGGCATCGTCGCAATGTGAAAAATAGAGATCAATATAATCGGTCTGCAATCTTTTCAGTGATTCCTCGGCCGAGCGCACGATGTGGGCGGCAGAGAGGCCCTTGCGATCGGGAGCCATCTCCATGCCAACCTTGGTCGCGATCACGAGGTCCTTTCGTTTCGCGCCGCGCTTCAACCAGTTGCCAATGACCGTTTCCGATTCCCCGCCTCGATGCCCGGGCGCCCATCGGGAATAGACATCTGCGGTGTCGATGAAGTTGAGTCCCGCACTGACCAAAGCATCCAGGACCGCAAAAGAGGCGGCCTCGGTCGCGGTCCATCCAAACACATTGCCGCCGAGACAGAGCGGTGCAACCCGCAGACTGGAGCGGCCTAAAGCGCGCAGTTGCATAGACAACCCCGGACCAGGGATCAGCAAATTATAGCGAGGATGATAGCCCCGTTCCAAGTCGCGGCAGCGCGGGATAAGGTCTTTTGGATTTATCCTTTGAAGTCACGCAAGCTCGAAGCGATCGAGGTTCATTACCTTGTTCCAGGCCGCCAGGAAGTCGCGCACGAACGCCTGCCGCGAGTCGCTGCACGCATAGACTTCCGCGAGGGCCCGAAGTTGGGAGTTCGAACCGAACACGAGATCGACAACGGTGCCCGTCCACTTGAGTTCGCCCGTCGCCCGATCGCGCCCCTCGAACACACCTTCGCCGGTGGCCGACTTCTGCCACTTCGTACCCATATCGAGCAGATTCACGAAGAAGTCATTGGTCAATGTCTCCGGTCGCTTGGTGAAAACACCGTGCTTGGACTGGCCGACGTTCGCATTCAGGGCGCGCAGGCCGCCAATCAGGACCGTCATCTCAGGGGCGGTCAGCGTCATCAACTGTGCTTTGTCCACCAGCCGTTCGGCCGCCGATCCCTCGAGTCCCTTACGAACGTAGTTGCGGAACCCGTCCGCGGCCGGCTCCAGGACGGCGAACGAGTGTACGTCGGTCACTTCCTGCGACGCATCCATGCGTCCGGGCGAGAAGGGAACCTCCACATCGTGGCCGGCCTTCTTCGCGGCGGCCCCAACGGCTGCGCAGCCGCCCAAAACGATCAGGTCGGCAAGCGAAACCCTCTTGCCGTCAGACCGCGAGCTGTTGAAGTCTCTTTGGATCGTCTCCAGTTTCTGCAGGATTTTGGCGAGTTCGGCCGGCTGGTTGACCTCCCAACTCTTCTGCGGAGCCAGCCGAATACGCCCGCCGTTCGCTCCACCGCGCTTGTCGCTGCCGCGGAACGTCGCCGCAGATGCCCAGGCCGTGGTGACCAATTGGGAGATGGAAAGACCGGACGCCAGGATCTTGGCCTTGAGCGCGGCAATGTCCTCTCCGTCAATCAATTTGTGGTCCACTGCGGGAATGGGGTCCTGCCACAGTTGCTGCTCCTTGGGAACGAGCGGGCCCAGATAACGCGACAGCGGGCCCATATCGCGGTGCGTCAGCTTGAACCACGCCCGGGCGAATGCCTCGGCGAACTGATCCGGGTTCTCGTGGAAGCGCCTCGAAATCCTTTCGTAGGCAGGGTCGAACCGCAACGCGAGGTCGGTGGTCAGCATGGCCGGCGAGTGACGCTTCGATGGGTCGTGGGCATCCGGCACAGACCCTGCGCCCGCGCCGCCCTTCGGCGTCCACTGGTGCGCACCAGCCGGGCTCTTCGTCAGCTCCCAATCGTAGCCGAACAGATTCTTAAAGAACTGGTTGCCCCACTTCGTCGGCGTGCCGGTCCAGGTCACCTCCAGGCCGCTGGTGATCGTGTCACCCCCTTTGCCTGTGCCAAAGCGGCTCTTCCAGCCAAGGCCTTGCTCCTCGATGCCGGCGGCTTCCGGTTCAGGTCCCACCTGTGCCGCATCGCCGGCACCGTGGGTCTTGCCGAAGGTGTGACCGCCAGCAATGAGCGCAACCGTCTCTTCGTCATTCATCGCCATGCGAGCGAAGGTTTCGCGGATATCCCGCGCCGCAGCGATCGGATCCGGATTGCCGTTCGGGCCTTCCGGGTTGACGTAGATCAGGCCCATCTGCACGGCACCGAGCGGATTTTCGAGATCTCGGTCGCCGGAGTAGCGTTTGTCACCCAGCCAGGTGTTCTCTGAGCCCCAGTAGATGTCTTCTTCCGGCTCCCAGATGTCCTCACGCCCGCCGGCGAAACCGAACGTCTTGAATCCCATCGATTCCAGAGCGACGTTGCCGGCGAGGATCATCAGGTCGGCCCACGAAATTTTGCGGCCATACTTCTGCTTGATCGGCCAAAGGAGCCTGCGCGCCTTGTCGAGGTTCACGTTGTCCGGCCAGCTGTTCAAAGGAGCAAGGCGCTGGTTTCCTCCCCCTGCGCCGCCGCGACCGTCGCCGGTGCGGTAGGTGCCGGCGCTGTGCCATGCCATGCGAATGAACAAAGGTCCGTAGTGGCCGAAGTCCGCGGGCCACCAGTCCTGCGAATTGGTCATCAAGACATGAAGGTCCTTGACGACGGCATTCAGGTCGAGGCTCTTGAATTCCTCACCGTAGTTGAACCCCTTACCCATGGGGTCGGACTTGGAGGAGTGCTGGTGCAGGATGTTCAGCTTGAGTTGATTGGGCCACCAGTCTGCGTTCGATCGGGCGCCAGCTACCGTGTGTTTGCGAGCGTCGCCCGAAAACGGGCATTTGCTTTCACTTTCCATGTTCGCTCCAAGTGGGTTAAGTGTTTTTTCACCGTGTGTCGTCAAGGTAACGCCTTGGCACCGATTAATACAATCGATTTTATGATTGAATTCTATAGAGGGTATCTATCATAAAGACTTAGACCCCGCTTCCATTACGGCGCACTATCGCGCAAGAACCCACCGGACAAGACCTTTCAAGTTAATGGCTCGAGCGCGCGTACTAAAGGAGGGACGGTGGTCTCGTCAAAATCGTCGGCGGGCACAAGCTCGAGCCCCGGACGGGCCGCTCCCTCCGGATGGGGGCAAGATTTCGCTTAGCTATCGGGTCGGTCCAGCAAGGCTTGTCACACAACAGTATAGCCTGATGAAATGTGTCTCATGCGTGCCGATCGGGAAGATGGCGCCTGTGGGAGGGGTATCGAGATGCGGATCGGGATCGATTTGGGGGGCACGAAGACCGAAATAATTGTCCTGGACGAACACGGGACCGATCTTTTTCGTCATCGCGAGGCCACGCCGGCGAACGACTACGGCGCAATCTTGGAGTGTATCGCGCGACTCGTCGCGCTCGCGGAAAGTTCGGCCGGAAAGGCCGAGAGCGTTGGCATCGCGACGCCCGGTGTAATTTCACCCAGAACCGGCCTTATGAAGAATTCCAATACCGTCGTTCTCAACGATAGGCCACTGGACCGGGACTTGGTCAACCGCCTGCAGCGTCCAGTACGTTTGGAGAATGATGCCAACTGTCTTGCGCTATCCGAGGCTATCGATGGCGCAGCGGCGGAAGCCAAGGTGGTGTTCGGCGTCATCCTAGGTACCGGCGTCGGCGGGGGCATAGTCGTAGGTAAACAACTCCTGGTAGGGCACAACCGGGTGGCAGGCGAATGGGGTCACAATCCTCTCCCGTGGGCTCGCGAGGAGGATTTACCGGGCGTCAGATGCTACTGCGGCAAGGTCGGCTGCATTGAGACATTCTTGTCGGGCGCTGGGTTGTCGCGCGATTTTCGCCGTCACACCGGAAAGGAATGCACAGCTCAAGAAATCAGCGGTGCAGCCGCATTGGGGGATGGCGAGGCACGAGACTGCATCGAGATTTACCAGGACCGTCTTGCCCGCAGTCTCGCCACGGTAGTCAATCTCATCGATCCCGAGGCCATTGTCTTAGCTGGAGGACTCTCCAATATCGTGGAGTTGTATGACGAGTTGCCGCAGCTTATTGCGAATTACGCCTTCTCCGATGCTCTGGATACGGTTGTCTTGCGTGCGTTGCATGGTGACTCGAGCGGAGTGCGCGGAGCGGCTCGGCTATGGCGTTGAGCTGCATCCTCGGGTCTCGGACCATCGGCTGTGGCTTTTCCGGGGCCAGCGGCACGACCGAGCTCATGACTGCGGTTGGCGCTCCAAACGGGCGCCAACGCACGGTCACGGGATCAGAATCAGTGGGTGAAGACGCAGGATTTCAAGGTCAAGCAACGTATCCGGGATGACGACGAGGATGATTGCGTTGCTATGCGAGTTCTATCGGATGCCATGAGGGGGATGGAGGTGCGGCGACATGGAGCTTGACGACATTTCGATCAACCGAGCCCCCGTATTGACGCTGTGGGCAGCCATCGTGGCGGAGCGGCTGGGATTCACACATGAGGAGGCCCTGACACTGGGCCGCGCTGTCGCCGGGCTCAACGCCTATTCCAAGGGCAAAGCGCTTGGAATCTTCAAACCCACGCCGAAGGAGGTTCAAGCGAAGCGGGCGGCGAAGGCGAAGACCATGCAAATACTTCAGGTGGAGCTTTTGCATCGTGCGGTGCCGGTGGTGCAGACGCCCGAGGGTTTGCGCGCACTCAATAAAGAACAGCCCATCCCGCCGTCGAGCGTTGAGAAGTACCTCCTCAGCAAGTTCAAGGATGCCTTGGGTCCGGTGTCGACCGCCATGGCGCTTTTAGCGGACTCGAGAGACGCGGAGCACCTCGCTGCCGAGGCGTACGGCCTGTATGAGCAGTTCCGGCCGGCCGTTCCCGCCGGTGAGGCCGGTTGGGGAGCGGCGGGAACGCTGAGTTTGGCGAGGATCCGGAAGTTGGCGAAAGCGATATGAGCCGGCAGCCGCGGATGTGGCAGGGAAGGGCTGGTTCTGAAGCCAGGAGAATCGGATGATTTATGAGCTCTACTATTGGCCTACCATTCCGGGCCGCGGCGAATTTGCGCGATTGGCGATGGAGGAGGGCCGCGCACCGTATGTGGATGTCGCGCGTGGATCCGGCAAGGGGTCTGGAATTGGCGCCATGATGCGCCTAATGGACGGCCGCGCTGAGACGCCGCCGTTTGCACCTCCTTTCCTGAAGGCCGGCCGGCTCCTGATCGGCCAGACAGCCAACATTCTGCAATTTCTCGGCCCGCGGCACGGACTTGCACCAAAGAGCGAGGCGGGTCGGCTTTGGGTGCACCAGTTGCAGCTCACGATCGCCGATTTGGTGGCCGAGATTCACGACACCCATCATCCAGTTGCCGGCAGCCTGTACTACGAAGAGCAGAAGAAGGAGGCGCGTCGCCGGGCCGCGGATTTCGTGAAAAACCGAATGCCGAAGTACCTGGGCTACTTCGAGAAAGTATTGACGCAGCATGCCTCCGGGAAGCGCTTTTTTCTGGGGGCGAAACTCTGTTATGCAGATCTTTCGATGTTTCAGGTGATAGCGGGGCTCAATTACGCATTTCCGAACGCAATGGTCAAAGCTGCACGCCAATATCCGCGACTCGTTGCACTTCATGCGCGAATTCAAGATCGGCCGCGAATCGCCGGATATCTCGCTTCGCCGCGACGAATCGCCTTCAGCGACGAGGGTATCTTTCGCCACTATCCTGAATTGGATGCAGCACGCATCGGTCGCAATCGCCTCCGATCTAGCCAAGGAGCCGTCCGCCGGAAGCACCTTGGTGCACAAGCGGTAGCCAATGGCCTTTGACGTCATCGGAGATGTGCATGGCGAATTCGACAAATTGGTCGAACTGTTGCGGCATTTGGGTTACCAGGAACTTGCGGGGGTATGGCGGCATCTGGATCGGACGGCAATCTTTGTGGGGGACTTGATCGATCGGGGCCCTAAACAGTTGGATACTGTGTATCTCGTGCGGCGGATGGTCGAGGCCGGGACCGCGCAATGCATCATGGGAAATCACGAATTCAATGCAATTGCATGGGCGACACCGGATGTGGAGCGCCCGGGAAAGTTCCTAAGAGACCGCGACAATCCGGGTAATAGAAAACAGCACGAAGTGTTTCTGCGGGAGATCGGCGAAGAGTCGTCGCTCCACGGCGAGATCATTGCGTGGCTCAGGACATTGCCGTTGTGGTTGGATCTAGGGGGATTGCGGGTGGTTCATGCGTGTTGGCACCAGGAGTCCATGGACCCGCTGCAGGCGTTGATGGGCCGCGGTAACACGGTCACCGAAGAGTTGATGCTGTTCGCGAGTCGGCCAGATCACTGGGCCTATGAAGCGATCGAGGTTGTGTGCAAGGGGCCGGAGATTCGGCTGCCGGATGGCATTGCCTTTCAGGACAAGGAAGGAAAGGTCCGGCGTAATGTGCGGGTACGGTGGTGGCTTCCGGATGCCGTCACCTTCCGTGAAGCGGGGATCGTGCCGCCGGGCAACCAGAAACTGATCCCGGATCTGCCGTTGCCGGCGGAATGGAAGGGTCATCGGTATTCCGGGCCTCCGGTTCTGTTCGGGCATTATTGGTTTACGGGAACACCGACGGTGATTTCGCCGCAGTTTGCATGCCTCGACTACAGCGTGGCCAAAGGCGGGCCACTGGTTGCGTATCGATTTGATGGCGAGAACGAGTTGACCTCGGATAAGTTGGTATGGGTTTAGGTGAGCGCCGTAAAGACGCTAGCCACACGGCTGTGGCAACGGACATCGTCCGAGCGGCGAGCAGGGCTCGCAGGTGGGCGCTATGCGCAAACGGCCCGATCAGACGAAGAAAACTCAGGGACGCATTTTGAGGAGGTTGCCGCCGAAGAAGCCGTCGACGCCGTCCAGGTCGATGATGAGGGCTACGCCTTTTCGATCCTTGTCCAGATTGCGCTCGCCTTCGGGCGAGTCGTCGTACACCTTGCGGCGCACGGGCTCAGAAGACTCCACACGCCCCCGGCCCCGGAATGTCACAAACGCTTTCGACTGGGCACCGAGCTCGCCGTAGAGCAGGACGATATGGGGACGCCCGCTCGTAACGGCCTTTAGGAGACCGCCTTCGGGATTGCGGACCCAGATGGCGAGTTGAGTGTCGCTGTAGGCCTGCACGCTGCCGCGAAAGGACAGCTCGGGCCGGCCCTCGGGCGACACGTACGCGACGCTTATCATCCTGCCGCGCGCGAGAGCCGTATTGACGGTTTCCTTCAGCGCAGGCGAGAGCTTCAGCTCGGTGAGTACCGGGGGAGTCTGCTGTGTAGCCATAGGTGTTTTGATCTCCGCTTAGTCCTAACGCGTGACGGCTTCGATTTTAAGCGCGCCGCGCTCGCAATGACAGTATGAGGCAGGGGTGGGCGGCATGGCGGCGAATGCTGAGACCTCGATGGCTCGGCAGGACCGCCGCGCAGGAGGACAGCGAAGCGTAGCGGCACGAACGGTCCGCCCGGATTTGGAAGTCGCGATGCAGGCTGTCTCTCCAAGGAGTTTTGCACGTGTTTTTTGAGGTTGCCGTATTTTGCCCGATCTTTACCAAGGTTCTTTGAATGTTGCCTTTGGCTTGTGGCTTCTTGCTACCGACAAGCCTTTGGGCTACTGGTTTGAGGGTTCCTTCCACCACTTTGACGCGACTCTGAATGAGTCTTTGTTCATGCCGATGACGTGCACCTGTAACAATTACCGTTGGAAGGCTGGTTGGTCGAAACAGCCCGGTTCGCTCTTGCCCACCGCGGGAAATGGCGGTTCCTAATTCAATTGCAGAAACGTGTGCGACAGTTTTATAGTCACGCTGAAGTGGGGTGAGCGAGACATCAATACGGAGGTAGAGTGATGGTGACGAAACGCGTATCTCCTGGTAAGAATGCCACGAAGCGGACAGCGACCGCACCTGCGCTGACGGACAGCTCGGTGATGGAGGTCCTGGAATCGGCGCATTCCATTGCGGCCGGCCGCAACAGCATTGACCCGGATGTTCGCCGCCGGCTGGTGGCGGCGGAGGCGTATTTCCGCGCCGAGCGGCGCGGATTTGCGGCCGGCCACGAACTCGAGGATTGGCTAGCCGCCGAAGCGGCGGTGGATTCAAAATTTCAGCACATGCAAGTCGCCTAGCCCAGTCGGCGCAAGTGTCACAGGGATGCGGCAGCGGAGCCGTGCCTTTGGCTCGCTGTTGCTCATACCGGGCCGCTTTCATGGATAAGTCATCGCAATGTGAGTCAACCTCACGCCGCTCTACTTTCTTAAGACCGCCGTCAGCGAAATTTCGGGCACGCTAGCCAACGCTTTGGAGAGCGGGCATTGCTGCTTCGCTCCTGCCGCTATCTTCTGAAATGTGCCCTCGTCAATTCCTGGAACGCTTGCCTCGAGGTGCAAATTAATGTGGTCGATCACAAATCCGTTGCCCTTCATTGTCAATCGCACGCTGGCCGTCGTGTCGATGGCCGTCGTTGCGAAGCCGGAAGCATCACATGCGAATGAGAATGCCATGGTGAAGCATGCGGCATGCGCGCCAGCCAGCAGTTCCTCCGGATTGGTACCTCGGCGATCATCTTCGAATCGACTGCGGTATCCGTAGGGGTAAGACCGTAGTGCCTCGGTTTGGGTAGTGATCTTCCCGACACCCTCCTTTCCACGACCCTCCCAATGTACGCTCGCTGTTTTGTCGCTCATGACAACTCCTTATGATTCATTGAGGTCTCGTTGAACCGTTAGACTGGAACACGGTCGAGCGACATATTATGAGGGCTCGAAGGGTCGCAATGATCGCGAGTAGGCGCATCGGCACTTTCTCTGACTAATTGACCGCACGGTGGACGTTATGTTTTCTCAGGGGATTTTCAATAACGTGGTCCATTTCGGTTCCATCATCATGTTGGCGGTCGGTGCCTTGCTGCCAATAGTCGATCCGCTCGGGGGAGCGCCAATTTTCATGGTCATGACCGCCGATTTGACGTCGGCACAGCGCAAGCGAATGGCCAAGTCGGTCGCGATCAATAGCTTTCTGCTGCTCATCGCCTCGACATTGATCGGGGCCTATGTGTTGGATTTCTTTGGTGTATCGATCCCAGCCGTCCAAGTCGCCGGCGGGGCGGTGGTCTGCATGCTCGGATGGTCGCTCCTGAACAGCCCCCATTCCCCACCGGCGATCGAGCGCAATTCCACACCCACGCCGACAACCGACAATTTGAGCCAACAGGCCTTTTACCCGATGACCATGCCGCTGACCGTTGGCCCAGGATCGATCTCAGTCGCGTTGACGCTCGGGGCCAATCCAAGGACAGGCCTGCGGTCCTTGCTGGTGACCGCTCTCGCACATGCAGTCGGGATCTTGCTCGTGGCCGTGGGCGTCTATTTCTGTTACGCGTACGCCGATCGAATTCTTCGCAAGCTGGGCCCGACAGGCACCAGTGTCGTGATGCGACTGACCGCATTTATCCTGCTGTGTATCGGCGTGCAGATTTGCTGGAATGGTGTCCATGCGCTCATAGCGAGCGGATTCCCCTCGTCGACCGCATAAGAACCGTTGCAGCCCGCCGGGATCTGTGCAGATCGTGATAGCGCCGTCTTCGGAAAAGACCGTCCATCCCGACGCCACGCACGACGAAGATCCCTAGCACGGCAACTTGGTGATACCAGGGGCCCGTGTATCCACCTCGAACACGGCTTTCCGGTTAAACCAGCAAGCTTGTTGACGGATCTGCCCAATTGGCGATATTGAGTGCATCAACCGTCCCACGACTTCAGGATGACGATATGAATACGGTGCTGCGTGGTAATTGGAATTATCCGACCACGATCTGGGCGGGTCCGGGACGCATCGCGGAGCTTGCGGATGCGTGCGAGCGCTCCGGCATCCTGCACCCGCTTCTCGTCACCGACGAGGGACTGGTCGGCACGCCGATGATCAAGCGCGCACTTGCCGCGCTTGAGGATGCAGCACTGTTCGGTGCCGTTCGTGGCAATCCGGCCCTCAGCCACGTCGAGGCGGGCCTGCGCGCTTACCGCGCGGGCGGCCACGACGGCGTCGTCGCGTACGGCGGTGGCTCCGCGCTCGACACCGGCAAGGTGGTGGCCTTCATGTCGGGACAAACGCGCCCGTTGTGGGACTTCGAGGACATCGGCGACTGGTGGACTCGCGCTGACCCCGACGGGATCGCGCCGATCGTTGCGGTTCCAACCACCGCCGGCACCGGCTCCGAAGTCGGCCGGGCCGGCGTGATCCTCAACGAGGAAACCCATCAGAAAAAGATCATCTTCCATCCACGCATGATGCCGCGCGTCGTCATATCCGACCCGGAACTCACCGTCGGGCTGCCGCGCGCGATAACCGCAGCCACCGGCATGGACGCCTTCGTTCACTGTTTCGAGGCATTTTGCGCACCGGGCTTCCATCCGCTCGCGGACGGCATCGCGCTCGAAGGCATGCGGCTCATCCATCGCTTCCTGCCGCGTGCCTGCGCGGACGGTGGGGACATCGAGGCGCGCGCGCAGATGTTGGCTGCCGCATTAATGGGTGCCACGGCTTTTCAGAAGGGACTCGGTGGGGTGCACGCGATCGCGCACCCCGTCGGTTCGTGGTTCAACACCCATCACGGCCTGACGAACGCGGTGATTCTGCCTTACGTGGTGACATTCAACCGTTCCGCGATCGCCGACAAGACGGACATCATCGCGCGTGTTCTCGACCTGCCTGTACGCGGCTTCGATGGGTTCCTCGCGTGGGTGCTCGAGATGCGCCGCGAACTTGGGATACCGCACGCACTTGCCGACATCGGGGTCAGCGCCGACAACGCCAAGATCATCGGCCGCGAAGCGGCGCTCGACCCATCCGCGGGCGGTAACCCGATTCCGGTCGATGCCGCAACGCTGGAAAGCATCTTCCGTGCCGCGGTGGGCGGGCGGCTCGAGGCCGTGGGCAGCGCCGCGTGACCGGTGCGCAAATCCTGCTCATCGACGGCGGCTGCCGGACTTCTTGCTGTGCGCCGACGTTGAGGCGATCCCGGGGCCGCTGATCACATCCCCGCCCCATGCGAGCGAATCAGCACGGTGATCGGCTGCGGCAAATCCTTCGGCAGCGGCGCACCCCTGATGCACGCGGTCGAGATCCTGTCGACGAGACGCCGATCGAGTGCGGTGTCTCCTGTTGTATCGGCCAGTTTGCAGTGCGACACAGTCCCTGCAGGATCAAGCCACACTTGTACGCGAACTTGATAGTTCGATCGCCGCAGCTCCTCGTCCGCGGACAGCCACGACTTGAGTTCGCCGGCGACAAGAGACGAGTAGGTACCGAACCCTCCGGAACCGCCGCCGCCGCCGAAGGCACGCTCCGGCTTGCCGAGGTCCAGGGCCAAATCGCGGCCACCGCGCTTGGCGCGCAGCCCGAAGTTGTCGAAACCGGCCTGCGCGTCGGAGTCCACTCCCAGCTGATCGTCGATCGGACTCGGCCCCAAATCGCCCAGCGTGGGCGTGTTGTCCATGCCGTCGGAAGGAGGAGCCGCCTGCTCCTCCGGAACCGCCGGCTGGATTGGCAGCTCATCCCGTGTCGGGGGCTGCTGTTGAGGGGCATCCACCAGTGCGATGCGCTGCGGCTCCGGTGCGATCCTGAGTGACCGCGACCCGACTAGCTCGCGCACGAGGAATATTGCGGCGACAATCGCCAGCAGCAACACCGCGCGCAACTGCCAGTGCGCGCGCTCGTCTAGGGACTGGGTCTGCGACGCGCTCACCGCACGAGCCTCTGCGTTACGAGTCCGACGTTCGTAATCTTCGCGGTCTTCACGACATCAAGGACCGCGATGACCGCATCGTAATTCACGCTCGCATCGCCCTTGACGACGATCGGCACGTCCGGGTCCAGCGCCTTGAGCTGGGCGAGTCGACCGTGGAGCTCGGTCAGCGTGACCGCAGTTGTGTCGATGTAGATACGGCCGTCGGCCGCGACCGTCACCGCATGGGTGTGCGGGCGCGCGAGGCTCGGCGAATTGGTGGCCTTTGGCAATGATACCGATATGCCCTGCACGGTGGCGGTCGCCATGATGATGAATACGAGCAACAGGACCCAAGCGAGGTCGAGCAGCGGGGTTACGTTTAGGTCGTCATAGAGACGGCCGACATTCTTACGCCGCACGCGCCACCTCCGGAACGGCCCCGGCGCCGATGAATGCAGCCGCGAAGCGTGCCACCAAATCATCGGCGAACACGTCCATCGCCGAAACGCGCGCGCCGATACGGGTTGCGATGACGTTGTAGCCGAAGAGCGAGGGTATCGCCACGAGCAGGCCGGCGACGGTCGCGAACAGCGCCGCCGCGACGCCGGGCGCGATCGTGTTGACGTTGACGTCGCCGGTCGCCGCGATCGAGGCGAAGGTGATCATTACGCCGATGACCGTGCCGAGCAGACCAAGGAACGGCCCGCCGCTAACGGCGATCGTCATCAAGACCAGGCGCCGGTTAAGGGAGTCGGTTTCCTCGACGATGCCGACATCCATCGCCGACCGGATCACCCCCAGGTATTCGGCCGGCAAATGCCGCTGGTCGGTGGATTGGGACAAGGCATGATGCAGTTCCGCGAGGCCGCGCATGTATAAGCGCTGCAGCGGCGAAGCGGCGCCGGTGGAATCGCGCGCTGCGCCGCTCGCGGCGATACGCGCGGCGTCCTCGGTCCAGCGCGAGGAGAACTGGCTCAAGAAGGAGCGGTCACCACGCTCCGCTCTGCCCAGTTGGCGCAGCTTGGTTATGAGTACGTCGCCGCTCAGCAGACCGACCACGGCAATCAGGGCGATGACGATCCAGCCGTCGATCGTTACCGAGCCCAGCAGGCGTGAAATGAGCCCGAACTCCTTCGACATGCCGCCGCTGGACCTCGATTCGTCCTCGCCGTAAATGATGGCCGTGCTATCGGGTTTCTGAAGGAGGTACTGGACCGCAATCCAGCCAGGTGAGCGCGCGACGTTCGAAATCCGCATGCTGTCGATCGATCCGCTGAATGAGGGTGCCGTTCCGGATACGCCGAGCATGGGTCCGGCATTCAGATGAACCCGGGGTGCGGCCACCGCCTGCACTTCCTTTCCGTCGACGTAAAGAATCAGGCGCTCGCCGGTTGCGACGTCTATGAGATGCCAGCCGTCGGCGACGGCGCCGGCGACCCGCGCCTCGTGGCCCGCCGGGCCCAAAGTCGCGCTGATCTCGGTGGGCCCTGCGTTCAGCTCGAGGCGACCGTCCGTGCCTGATTGACTGAAGAGGAGCCCGGGCGCGGACCCTGCATCGATTCGAACCCACGCCGTGAACGTCATCCCCTTCGCCGCGTCGAAATCGAACGCCGGGGTGACCGGCAGGCTGACCGAGGACTGCGCATCGAATCCGAGGGCGCGGTCCATCACACCCGGCACCGCGCTGTGGGCGGTCGACGCCGTGGCATTGCTCGCGTACGCGGTTCCGTCGCGCGGTGGCCCGCTGCCCTCGGCGAAATCGTAATTCACCACAACCGCGGCATCGTCCACTTGGTTCGAAGACACCGGCTTGGCGTCCTTCGCGCCGTAATACATCCAAACATGCGGGTGCTCGGCGCCGAGGGTCGCGACCGGAATCCTGACCCAGGCGACGGCCACTCCGATCGCGGCATCCACGCGCTCGAGCCGGAATTCGAGTGGTGTCTTGTCGTCCTCGGCGATGAATCGCAAGTCGGTTCCCGATTTCTCGATATCGTTGAAGTAGCCGAAATTGCCGGCATGCAGCCGAACCGGCAGCGCGACTTCGGCGAGTCCCGCCGATGTCGCAGCTGAGACGGCGGCAGTGTCAATCGTCAGCTGCTTGCGGAATTGCCAGTCACCGTTCCACCAGGACGCGGTCGCGACGCCCGGCAGCGCCATCACCAGAAGAATCGCCGCCAACCCGCTCGATTTGTGAAGCCCTGGATTCATTTGCTGTTCCCTCGCCTGCCTAGGGGATCTCTACCCGCGCTTGTCCAGCGCAAATTTCCGACATATGCAGGGCCGTGGCAATAAGTAAATACGCGGACGAGCCGCTCGCGAACCGCTAGCTCGCGCAGGATTTTCCGCACCCCGGACGGGGCGGACCGAGAATGTCATACACAAGTAAGACGAATGTCTGATCGCTAGCGCAAGCGGCATTTCACCTGCGAGCCGACGGCCGAACTCTGTGCTTTTGGGAACCTTGTTCGAAACAACAACGGCGCGTTCGATCTTGCCGCACCTGAGTTCGACTTGATTGAGCCATGAGCAGTACGTGGGAGTGAAGTGCAAGCTCGGACGATTTACCAGAAATGCGCAACAGGCGATTATACCGGCGTCGATACCGATTAATCGCTCGTCACCCAATCACCCGGCAGAGGAGTGCTCCCTTTGACGCGCATACCCAGTCGCGTTTTTTGTTGCAAGCTTGCAGCATCGGCTCTGCTATTCGCTGGTGCCGGGTCCGGGATTGCCGCCCCCGTGCTCATGATTTCGGTTGACGGCATGAAGCCGGAGTATGTTCTCGAAGCAGATGCAAGAGGCCTGCGCATTCCATACCTCAGAAGTTTGATCTCGCAAGGCACCTACGCCGAGGGGGTGGTTGGCGTTTGGCCGACGATTACGTATCCCAGCCATACCACGATGGTGACGGGTGTATCGCCGGCAGAGCATGGCATTCTTGCCAATTTAGAGTTCGATCCACAGCATCATTTCAAGGAATCGTGGTTTTGGTACGCAGCGCAAATCCGGGTCCCGACCCTGTGGCAAGCAGCACACGCCGTGGGTCTTACGACCGCAAGCGTTGGCTGGCCGGTCACCGTCGGTGCGACGGGGATCGACTACCTGATTCCCGAGTATTGGCGCATCTCGGGTCCAACCGAGGATTTGAATCCTTCGGATCGGCACTTGATTGCCGCTCTTTCTCGTCCAGTGGGAATACTGATGCAAATGCACGACTCCGTCGGTTCATACCTGATGGCCAATGACACGAGTCGCCATGGCGACGAAGTGAAATCACGATTTGCCATCGAGATTCTGCGCAAGCACAAACCTGGTTTTATGACGCTCCATCTTAGTTCCCTGGACGATGCGGAACACTCGTACGGCGTGTTCAGCACGCAGGCATATCAGGATCTGGAGGCAATCGATACGATGCTCTCCCAGCTCGCCGCCGCAGCTCACGCCAGCGACCCGGCGACTGTCGTCGCCGTTGTCTCCGATCATGGATTTACTCGGCTAACCCACAAGATCAATCTCTACTTGCCGTTCTTGCGATCCGGACTAATCAATGTCACGTCGGATTCTGAAGCGCAGACTCCCAAGATCACGTCGTGGAAAGCGCAACCGTGGTTAGCGAGTGGTATCGCGGCGATTATGCTTCACGATCCGGGCGATAGAGTCACTGAACGGGCGGTTGGTGATTTACTTCGGACTCTCGCGGCGGATCCGAAAAACGGTATTGACCACATTGCGGAACGCGCAGAGATCAAACAGCTGGGAGGATTTCCCGATGCGGCCTACCTCATCGTATTAAAACCTGGATACTATGCCGGCGGTAACTGGTCTGGCGATTTCGTCACCGAAATGCCTGACAATCACGGAGGTCATGGATTCTCTCCTGAATATTCTGACATGCGTGCGGCGCTGTTCGTTTCCGGGGTTGGAATTGCACATCACCGGGATCTGGGGATCATCGATATGCGGCAAATTGCCCCGACGATGGCGTTACTGATGGGTATTACCTTGCCGGCAAGTAAAGCGGCGCCGTTGCACCTGACTCAGTGATTGCGCGGATCGCGCACCCCGTCGTGACAACGGACTCTACCAGCCTCCGATGGCGATCGCGTCTTTTATGAGCACCGAGCCGCACTGATGATGCAATACGCACCAGGGCGAACTGGCCAAAACCGATCCCTGATTCACGGCCAGTTCGCCCCCTGCTCGCAAGGCCCGACAACGAATCCGCTGCCGACAATTCCCACGCTCTTGGCGGGCCGGAACAATCTAATCGATGATCATTGCGTCCGCGTTGCGCTGCCATGTTGATTCTGTAACCACGGCGGCCATCAAGAGACGAAAGGGGCTGGTGGCAAAGAAAGCACTGGACATGACGGTGGCTCCGCCCCGGCGCGGCCGGTTCGATGTTGGAGCTCGTCTGGCTGACGCTATTCTGTAAAGCATTCCATTTATGATGACAAATTTCACGCGTGCGTGGACCTATCTGCATGGGATGCGAAATGTGCGGCCTCGGCCGGGTATGTACTCTGGGGCGCCTGGCCGACACCGCCGGGCGGGTCGGGCTGCGCGTGAGTCCTTTGCGCGTTTCTCGCGGCGACGTTTTGTACCGATCCGGGGACTTGGTCAAGGCGATTTACATGATCCGCAGCGGTTGCGTCAAAGAGCTGGACGGCTCATCCAGCGGTCACGGATCGGTAATCAATTTTGCGCTGCCGGGGGAATCGCTGGTTCTCCACGCCTTGAATTGCACGCCCAGCAATACGACCGGCCTGGCGGTCGAGTCGTCATTCATCTGCAGTGTGCCGTGGGATGGGTTCAACCGATTGTGCGCGGAATCGCCCCGCGTGGCCGCCCAATACATTCAGCTGCTTGCCAGAGCCGGTGCGGCGGCGCGCGACTTATCGAGCATGATTCGCGATAAGGATGCCTATCAACGCGTGTCCGGATTTCTATTGAACGTCTCGCGGCGCTTGCAGGTGCGCGGTGTGCGTGGGCGCGAATTCCGGCTCCACATGAACCGCGAGGATATAGCCAATTACCTTGGACTGAGGAGCGAGACGGTGAGCCGATGCTTTACGAACCTGTCACGGCGGCGGTTGATCAAGGTGCATGCGAAGCGTATACAGATCCTGCGCGCAGCCGAACTACGCAAAATCTTCACCGGCGCGGAGTCCTTCACGCATAAGACTCGAACCGCGCTCACTTAAGCTGTTGCGTGTTCGTCCTCTGCCAAGATCGGATCCAGCAACTGGCCGCGCATCAACGCCAACGGGGACTTCCAATAGATCGCGATATTGTGGAAGGGGTCCGTCAAAATCTTCGCGGCCCACGCCAGGCTCCATACGGGACCACGCAGAACGCTCAGATGCAGGGTGCGGAAGATTACGCCTCCCACGCCCAGAGCCAACCATAACAGTCCGACCTCGTGTGCGAACCCGGCGATGTTTGTGTAGGGTTCGATCATTCCAAACAAGCTCGGATTCGCGCGCAAAAGCAGAGGTATTGATAACCATATACCGATCAATATCGCTTTGCGTCGCATGTTGTAACCGACCTTAATCGACTCCTTATACTCGTCGGTGACTTGGTTGACGCGGTCGTAGTCGCGCGGCTCAAAGAAAATATGGCCTGACTGGCGCGTAACCATGCCAATGAGCCAACCAACCGCAGCTGCCATCGCGGGTTCAAAGAATAGGGCGACGTAAGCCGCCAGAAAACTGATTGCGCTGATCAGGTGTAGCGTCTGATTAATGCGGCTCTGATGATAGTAACGGTGGTCATCCCAACGCAGGACTTCGACTTTGTTCAGAAAATCACGCATGCGGACTCCGTAAATTGAACCACACTCTTGGGCTCATGCTCGGTCGGAGCCCTTAAGCGGTGCAGTTTTCCCCTTTGGCTCGAAATGTCAAAGGTTCCCACGTAAAAAACTGATCTATATCATTAACCTGCTCACCGATCGACGGCACCAAACTGGAATGCATGCCCCATGTCCTGAGCTCCGCTCAATGCCGCTGTAGTCAGGACCGAACCGCAATACGGGATCGACGATGGTCGATCCAGCTGAATTCTCTTTGGCTCGTGCCGTGGTAGTAGTGACCGCTCGTATTCAGGGTAACGTGACTGCAGAGTTCGATCGCGGAATGGGCAATGGCGGGGAAGGGGCGGGGGCTTGGAAGTGACGCGCCCGGGGTGGGCGGCATTACGCCGCGTCACATACAGTCGAGCTGGCCGTCGGCAAACAAGAACTCAAGATCCATGAGTGCCAGCATTCGCTGGTAACGCATCTCGATGAGTTGCAGATCTTCGTCAGTGATCTCGGAAATTTCCGTCAACGTCAGCGATGCCGAAAGCATCTGGGGTTGACGCTCACGTTGCTCTTGCGAAGCGGCGGTCCATGCTGGCGGGGTCTGCGATTCTGGATCTGACGATAGCGTTTCCATCGTTCATGTCCTCAGTCTTTAAGGGTGACCAGTGACAACCGCGGAATTACGTTGGACTGCATCAATGGTGCATCGACGATGTGACGAAGCCATGACGCCGTGACCCTGCGCCAGGGTGGCATAGGCGGCCCTTTAGTCCTAGTAGTCGCCTTCCGCCGACAAGCGCGGGCGAGTGTGCCGCGTGCAATCGCCGTACCGGATATTCACGGCTTTGCAGGAGCGTCGGACGCGACCAGGGTGCGCGGCGCAGAGTTGTCGATCTGCGAGTTCATTTGAGCTTTGCACGTTTTCATCGCTTCATTGTATGAGATCGCATTGTTAGCGGACATTTGCTTCCTCATGCATCCGACCATTTGTGCGATCAGCTGCCGCTTGTTCATGGCCGGCTGACCGGTGGAGTCGAGGGCGAGCGCTCGCGCGCCAATGAGCAAGCCGGTCATGGCAATAGCGGCAGATACGCGATTCATTCCATTTCCCCTACAGGCACGTAGTGCCAAGTTTGTGAAACTGAGCTCGAAAGTTTTGCAATCTTTGCAAGCGGACACACAGAGAAGGAAATAATTCCAACGTGATGAGTGTGGATTGGTTCATCATGAAGGCGTCATCGTCGCGCAAATGCTCTTTTCGTGCTAATAGTCGCCGGCGGCCGACAAAGCGAAGTGAGATCTGTCGCTGACCGACTACAAAAAAAGTCGCGACTCACCGTCCACGTAGACCTTAGGGTCTACCGTGAAGCGAAAGCGATGCTCCGTGCGATGCGGCGAAAGCAAGAAATAGGGACGGACGCCGCAAGGACGCCGAGTCGGCCGTCGACGGATTGCGGTTGGCTTGTTGACTGCGAATGTTCATAGAGGTACTCCTGTCGGGGGCTGAGTGAAAAGTGGAGGAAATGGATGGGTAGGGTTTGGCCGAACGGGTGCGCTTCGCTATTGGGCGTCTTGCTCGCCGTTGCGTGCGGAGCGGGCGTACGGGCGGATGCGGAGGTCAATTCCCCACCGTCGTCCATCATTTCATCCGTACGATTTCTGACAGGAGCCGCCCTCGATCTGTGGCCGTGTTTTTCGTCAGACGGCACGCAAATTCTGTTTAGTCGTCGGGTAGGGGAAGGTTGGGAGCTATTCCTGGTGGCAACCGTGGGCGGGGCGGCCGTGAAGTTGAACACGGCGCATTTGCCGGTTGCCGAGACTCGACCGAATTGGTCCAAGCAAAGCAACCTCATTGCATTCGCGGGGACATCCTATGCCGGTCAATCGCAGATTTGGCTCATCAAGCCTGATGGATCGAGTGCACACGCCATTGAGCTTGCAGGTTTATCGGACAAGATCTTCTACCCCTCCTGGTATCCCGATGGGCACCAGATCGCCGTGATGGACGCCGGCGATTTTTCGATCAAGCGAATTGATTTGGGAACCGGTGTCGTCGTGAAGCTGACTGATCCCAAGAAGGTGTATACGGGAATGGCCAGTGTGTCGCCGGACGGCAAATGGATTGCCTTTGCCGGTCAGCAAAACAATGGACAGAAGTACGACCAGAGGAAGAACTCCATTTGGCTCGTCGGCGACGCCGGAGTGCCGCGATTGCTGGAGTCTAATGGGGGTCAGGGAAGAGCACCTACTTGGTCGCCGAGCGGTGAGCAGATCGTGTTCGAATCAGATCGTGCGAGCAGCGCTGGTCTTTACGCCGTTTTCCTGATCAATCGCGATGGAACGGGAATTACCCGGTTGACCGATCCGGCGTTGAATGCCGATCATCCGGTATGGTCCCCAGACGGGCAACACATTGCTTTTTCGGCTCACGACACCGCGCAATTGGGGGCGGGACGCAGTATTGGAATCATCGACGTTCCTTGAAGACGGAGCGTTGAGTACCCGTTCGTTGCGAACGGCCAGGCCGGATGGAGCAAAGCGTTAAGTTCGGCTTAACGGATCTTCAGGCATTGCGTTTGTTGTGCGTTCTCGGGCAGCGCAGCCTATGCACTGTTCGATCAATTCAATCAACGGAGAATGCACATCATGAAGACCAGGGATTTGGGCGTAAGAGTGGTGGAAGGATTGCTTGCCGTCGGTGTCACGATCCTTTCGGTGGGCGTTTTGCAACTGGCGATGGTGATGGGGTAGGTCGTCGTGTTCTCTGCTTCAGGTCGGCTGTGCTGGTCACGGTATCAAGGATGATCCCGTTTGCAGAGGCAGCAGTGGTGGCCAATGATCAACAACATCCGGATTTTGTCGCTGGCATCCGGTCGCATGGGAAGGAGTTTTGACCCTTTTTGACTTCGCTTACGGAAGCATTGCGAAAGGCAGCCCTCGACGAAGGCGGGTGAACCAGGGTTCCGTCGAGGCGGCGGCGACCGCCGGTGCGAGCGGTAACGTCTAAGGGCCGCGGTTCCACCACCAACCGGTGCCAAGTAATGCCACCATCATCAAGGATGAGGCGAGCTTGATTATCGTACCGAAGATCAAGCCAAGCCAGGCGCTTACCCCCACATTGGCCGAGCGCAGAACGCTGCTGCCGGAGGTGAGTTCGCCCAGCACTGCGCCGGCGAATGACCCGAGCAACAAGCCAGGCAAGCCCAAGAAAAGGCCGATTACCGTGCCCACGAGGGCACCCGCTACCGCCTGCTTGCTGGCTCCCACTCGCTTGACGCCCAAAGCGCCGGCAAGCAAGTCGATGGTCAACCCGATTGCACCGACCGCCGCGATGCCGACCAGCCACCACAGACCCAGGTGATGATAATGATCCACATCGGCAATCAACCAGATGCCGGCAAAAATCAGCGGAATCCCCGGCGCTGCGGGCACGATCGCGCCCGCGAGACCCAAACTGATCAGGGCGACCGCAAGGGCATTTAGGAAGATCGCCATGGTGGAATTAATCCCTCAAAATCGTGCCATAGGAGGCGGATTTGTGGCTAAAGCTCGCACGGAGCCGATCGAGAAGTAAAGCGGCGAGCCTGGTGCACTCGCAACAATTGGGGGTGGCTCCTTCCATGAGATCCTCGAAGGTGATCCGCGTGATAGGGTGTTTCTCAAGAAGATGACTCTGCCGGGGCAGAAGCGGGCGGCGGGGAATAAGGCGTCGGGCTACAATCTTCCGATCTCGCTTATTAAGCCGGGGTTGGCAGAGGCATCGCAGCCGCGGTACGCTCTTCCATGTTGCATCAGCGGAGAGGCGACAATGGCGATCAAACGTCCAATAAAGAGCCGGGGTACGGCACCACACCCGCCGGTGGCCTCAGCCCCATTGCGCCACGTCGATGTCAAAGCGCCGCAGCAGATGGTGCCGGGCGAGGTCTACCTCGGTTGGCTGTGTAAGAACCGATCGTGCGGAGCAGTCATCGCGATTGCGCCGACAGCACCGGGTGGCAAAGCGCAGACGGATTTCGACGATCAATTGACTGCGATCAAATGTCCTCATTGTGGGGATGAAGACCTGTACCGCTGGCGCGCTCGGAGCGAACAGAAATATACGCCGAAAAGTGTGGAAACCTGAGCGTAGGACTCGCCACGGGCCGATATAAAGGATCCGCGCTCTCACGGAAGTCGCCCATCAAGGGAGCCTGTGCCGATCGGTTTCGGCTGCGCGGCTATGTCCGAACGGAGAGGAATGCACCGCCCGGTGCTGTCCGTGCCTCGCGCAAACTCCGGCCATAGATCGTGCACGCCTAGGCGTCTCCAATCCCACAAATAACGTGAGTGGCGGCCACGACGCCCGAGTGGCCAGGGTTAAACGACGACCGGTCCGCGCGACACTAAAGCATCCATGTCCGCCTGCATGCGTTCCTTGTACTCATCGGCCCAGTGCGCACCTGGTTTGAGTTTGGCGGTGTTTTGCGGTCGTGGTGTGGGGGCCGCTGCGCTTTCTCTTGGAGATTTCCGCGCGTCAATCTTTAGCTTAAGTGTGACTCGGGGCGGTTTGGCGGTAGGCAATGAGTTCGAATTGTTCATGCAATTATTGGACACCTATTCGGGGTTGTTACGTTGCTCATATCGACGTTGAGCTGATTCACGGGGGCGATTTTAGACATCCGTTATGACACTTTTGCTGCGTAGACCAAGCGATTAGAGCTCATCCATGCAAGCAAATGGCCATTTGAGTTATAACCGCAAATTATATGGATATGCCCTATCTGCTGCTCGGCGGTTTCGCGCTTCGGTATCATTCGATGCGCACTTACGATCACACAGGCGGATGTTTCTTGGCTTCCATCAATACCGAACGCGTTCTCAAGGTTCATCATTGGACCGATACACAATTTACCGTCACAACGACTCGTCATGCGGGAATGCGGTTTGAAAACGGACAATTCGTGATGGTCGGCGTCGAGGTCGCTAATCGCTCTTTGCTTCGGGCGTACAGCATCGCCAGCGCGAATCACGAAGATCATCTGCATTTCCTCAGCATCAAGGTTCCGGATGGTCCTCTTACTTCGAGGCTTCAGCATATCGGTGAGGGCGACCCGATTTTGGTCAGCCAAAAGCCCACCGGGACACTCTTGCTCCACGATCTTAAGCCCGGCCGGCATTTGTATCTCCTCAGCACCGGAACGGGCGTTGCGCCGTTCATGAGCATTCTCAAGGACCCCGAGGTCTATGAGCGCTTCGAGCGGGTAATTCTCGTTCACGGAGTTCGGTGGGCGAGAGAGACTGCGGTGGTTAATCATTTCGTTGATGATTTGAAGAAACATGAAATCCTAGGGTCGCCGGCCCGCGAAAAACTCCATTACTACCCAACGATCACACGAGAGCCACATGCCAACCGGGGGCGCCTCACGACCTTGATTGTGGAGCGGAAGCTATTCCGGGACCTCCACTTGCCGGCGCTCAACCCGGAAAATGACCGCCTCATGGTGTGCGGAAGTCCTGCCATGCTCGCGGATACGTGCGGACTTCTGAATTCTCGCGGCTTTAGGATCTCGACGCACATCGGGGAGCCGGGGGACTATGTCATCGAACGGGCATTCGTCGAGCGATAACCGTATCGCAGGGGGAAAACGGCTGGGTGTAGGTGGGTAGACGGCGCGGCGGCCTCGAAGTGCACGCCATGCGCTTTCCTGTCTTCGGACCAGTTATGCCCTGGGTTGCGCGCCAACGAACGGATCTTTATGAGATGGCGGCACCGGCTTGCGGCGCGACTTGCGCCATAGATCAAAGACTGCCAGTGCACCGGCGAGCGTTGCGAGTGTCGAAAAATAGGCCGTAGGCCCGAAGGCAGCCATCAAACTGCCTGCAAGGGTCGGTCCAATGGCCGCGGCGGACCCATTCAATAGAAGCAAAGTACTGCTCGCGGCGACCATCTGCGCGGACTCGAGTTTATCGTTGACGTGTGACACAGAGAGCGAATAGAGCGTCAGGGCAAAGCCACTGAACAGGGCCGCAAGCGTGAGAAACACGGCATGCGGCATGTTGGGAAATGCGACAATGCTGACTGCAGCGATCATCGTGATCGTACAGACGCCGGCGATAACTGTACGGCGATCAATGCGATCCGATAGGCGGCCGACTGGATATTGTGTAGTTACCGTGGCCAGAATGCTCACCGCCATGAAGGTGGCAACCCCGGTAGTGTTCAACCCGCTGAGCCGTGCATACACGGGACCCATCGAGAAGACGATTGAGGAAATTAAGCCGGAGGCAATGACTCCCACCACGCCGAGCGGCGAATCGCGATAAAGTTCGAGAACGCGCACTTTTCGGTGTCCCGCGCGCGGCGGTAATTGCTGTGCAGAAACCACGATGGGAACCATTGCCAGGCAGATCAGCAGCCCCACCAGCATGAACGGTGCCAGCGTTCGCGGGTCCGACACGATCAGTAGGAACTGGGCCGCGCCGAGGCCAACGTACGACACAACCATGTACACGGCCAGAAGGCGACCGCGGTTCAATCGGCTTGCGCGATCATTGAGCCAGCTTTCGGCTACCACGTAAATGGCAGCAAAAGACACTCCGGACACCAGACGCATGGCGGCCCACGTCGCCGGATTAACGAACAAGCCCTGAATAAGAATCGCAACCGAGGCAACCGCCGCCAGTGCGGCAAATACACGAATATGCCCGAGTTTCCGCAGCAACGGCGGAGCGATAAGGGTTCCACTGACATATCCAAGGTAGTAACACGACATGATGATGCCGGTGACGGGAGTCGGAAATCCTTCGAGGGTGGCACGTAGGCCAAGGAGGGTGCTCTGCAAGCCGGCGCCCAGCATGAGCACACCCATGCCGAGAAACAGCGGCCAGATCCTTATGATTACGCTTAACGGCAAGGTGCCTCTGAATGCGATGATGCAATGATGCAATGATGCAATGATGCCGATTCTTGCGCATGCCACGCATTCAGAGCAAATCGGCTCGGTGACGGCCCGTGACTTGCAGTATCCGCAGACGCTATTCGAAGAACGACAAATGCAGGGCAAGACTTCCTGTTGCGGCCCTTAGCCGGTCTGCGGCCGAGCAATTGCACAGGACCCGGAGAGGACGATGATCGGTTTTCGCCCTTCCATAAACATCGCGTTGTTCGTGTTGCTTTCTGGACTGATCGTGGCATGCGCGAGGGAGTCTCGCGCACCCAAGGCCAGCTCCGCTTCTTCTTCACAGTGGTCGCCCGACAGGCTCGTCGACACGGGAAATCTCTTGAGTGCTGATCAAAAAAATGTCAGTCGCCGGAAGACTACGTTCGATTGAACAGCGCAGCGCGATGCAAGTGGCAGTACTTTTGATTCCTACGACGGGCGCGGCATTGAATCCGCACCAGGAGCGCAGGTTCCAGTCATCTATTTAGGGATCGGACCGTCATGACCGCCGTTACCGGGCGAGCGGGTTGGGTCGGATCTGAAAATGTACGACCAAAGGCCTGTTGCCCTTGCCCCCCTCTTTCAGCCACGGCGTGCGATCACCGCTCGTCACCCATAGACCTCGTCCTTTCCATCCTGCGTGGGCATCATCGATGCGGCCCTCCAGTCCTTTTGCGTAAAAGCCCAGCGGGTAGGGAATGCGGAGCGTTACAAATGTGCCGGCGACCAAGGCATGCACGCCGTCGAAGAGGTTGCCGGTCGCGATGGGTACGTTCGTACCCAGTCCCAACGTGTCGTACTGATCGACCCAGGTGTAGTAGCTCGACTCGACGCTGAACTGCGGCAAGCCCGCGAAGCTCGGGCCCGGCAGGCGGAAGAAGCTCCAGCCTTCCGGGCAGTGATCGCCGGTCGCCTTGGGTCCGTTCAGGGGCCCTCGGCACTTGCGGCGGTCAAAGCTACCCAGATCGCCGCTGCCAAGCGAGACCCAGACGACGCCGTTACGATCGATGTCGGCGCCGCGCACACCATAACCCGGCGACGGAACGTTGTAGATTTCCGTGAGTTTTGTGCGCGGATCAAAGCGTAGGACTGCGCCAGGGTAGCGAAACGCGACCGAGCCCCAGATTGAGCCATCCGTGGGATTAGGCATGACCGCATAGATACCGACCGCCAGACGCGCGTCCCGGCTCGGGTCCGCGGGCTGTCCGGGCTCGGTCCATTCATCGAGCTTGCCGTTCCCGTTGGTGTCGAGGACAAAGGGTGCCCAACCCTGTGATGCGGCTGCATCGCCCGTCTGATCGAATTTATTCGTGTCGAACCAGCCGACGATCTCGGTGCCGCCGCTCGTCCATAGGGTATTGTTCGCGTCCTCGGCAAACTGCAGGTGATGGGTTCCAAAGCACGTGTCGATGAAGGTGTACTTACCGCTCTTCGGATCGTACAGCGCCAACTGGCGCTCGGAGCGCTCGGTGGGGAACAGACGTGCCGAGGGGTGTTGCGAACCTTTCTTGCAGAAGTCAGGATTGTCCGCCGCGCGAATGCGTGCCGTGTACCACACGCGGCCACGGCCATCGAGCATGGGATTATGCGCCGTGGCCTTGCTGTCCCATATGCGTTGCGTGCCCCAGTATGGCGAGGGTGCTATGACCGGATCATCGTGTGAGCTCGGGGTGTTGGCATCACGCACCGGCGCTTTAAATGTGGTTGCGACGTTGTGGACCGGATCGAGGATCGGAAAGTTGTCGGTGCTGAGCTCGGGCGATCCGAACAACGGGCCATTGCCGTTGACGGTCGGGTGGCGCCGATCCGTGCCGGATAAGTCGTGAACGTAGCTTTGCGGATCGGCCCAGTCGCGCACGGTGGCGACGACGTTGCGCTCCAAGCCCGCAGGGCGCGCGGGCTTTGCGGCCGGCAGCTCGCCGGCTGCGATCCGATCGGTCCAGTCGGCGAGGTACTTCAGCGGCACACCGCCCAGCAGCCCCTCGGCGAGACGCGTCATTTGGCCGCCGGCCTGCCCGGACTGGATGCGGCGCGCCCAGGCGGCTTGCGATGAGTCGAATTTGCCAAGACTCGTCGGCAAGGTACGCGTTGCCAGATTGCCCAACTGGTGGCACCCGATGCACCCCATATTCTTGATCCACATTAGGTACTCATTTCGGCCGCCGGGCAGGCGCGCAACCTCCGTCGCATCGGGGACCTTGAGCATGGCGTACCAGTAGGCGGCGGGATACACCTTGGCGGCAGTGGCCGCATCAGGTGCAACGACCGCGGGGAGATCGAGGGTGCTGCCCGGCACGGCGCGTACCGCGGTCGAATCGGCCAGCCCGTAGCCGCGAACCCACACGCGGTAGTTCGCCTTGGGTAGATCTGGGATGAGGTAGCGCCCTTGATCATCGGTAACTACAATCTTGGCAAAGCGGGTTGCGAAGTCATTGGTTTCTGCGATGACCCATACACCGGCTTCAGGACCCAGCCTGCTCTTGACGATGCCTCCGATGTCTTCGGGACCTATCTGCAGGGATGCGGATTGTGAGTGGGTCACTCCGGCCAACAATCCAAGAAGACAGGCCATGAGCATGTCGCTGAGGGCGGTGGGCCGCCTTCGCAACGCGCCCCGCGGTGCATGCGCCGCGCTCGGAATACGTGTGTAGTCCATGTCGACACCTCGATCGGTGAGTGCCTAACCGGCGCCGCACGCCATTGTAACGCCCGGAATCGGAGGACGGAGAATGACTGCGTCCGATGCGCTAGGGGTGAGGCGATTATGGTCTCCTGGTGGCAAAGGTAACGAATACAATTGCCGCATGTGGTCCATAGATGCAAAACCGGCCGTACTGACTGTCCATCCATCGACCCCTAAGGGCGCGGTGCACAGGCTTGGGGTGAGGCTGCGAGGCGAAGAGCCCGATATTCTCGTGTTTCATTATTCACTTGATGCGGACATGTCCCGCCTCCGCGTTCCCTTATCCGGAGTGGGAGGACGGGCAGATCTCCTATGGAAGCACACGTGCTTCGAAGCGTTCGTCGCGCCTGCGGATGCGCCCGGTTACTACGAATTCAATTTCTCGCCCTCGCTCGACTGGGCCATCTACCGGTTCAGTGCCTATCGGGAGGGAATGGCGCCCGCCGAGATCGGTCAAGCTCCGAAAATCTCCGTGCGCCGAGGCGAAGATGGGCTCGAGTTACAGTCGGCGGTGCGCTTAGAGCGTCTGGCTGACTTGCGTGACGCTCCTCACCTGCGAATCGCTTTGACTGCGGTAATCGAAGACGCGAATGGTAGACTTTCGTACTGGGGGCTGCGGCACTCGCCCGGCAAACCCGATTTCCACCACCCGAACGGATTCGCACTGAAAGTTGTCCGCTCATGAGGTTTGGAATCGACCGACTGCTCGAAGAGCCTGAGCTGCGTAAGCCGTTGGCGGGACGGCGTGTGGCTCTGTTGGCGCACCCTGCTTCGGTAACACGGAACCTCGTCCATTCCCTCGATGCCCTGGCGGCAGTCGGCGACATACAGCTGAGCGCGGCGTTCGGCCCTCAGCACGGTCTGCGCGGCGACAAGCAGGACAACATGATTGAGTCGCAGGACTACAACGACCCCGTGCACGGCATCCCGGTCTTCAGCCTCTATGGCGCAGTACGCCGGCCGACGCCCGAAATGATGGATACCTTTGACGTTCTGCTCGTTGATCTGCAGGACGTCGGGTGCCGGATCTATACGTTCGTCACGACGGTGCGCTACGTGCTCGAGGCGGCTGCGAAGATGGAGAAGGCAGTGTGGGTTCTCGACCGCCCGAATCCTGTGGGCCGCCCCGTGGAAGGGTTGATGCTCAGGACCGGGTGCGAAAGCTTCGTCGGCGCCGGGGCGATGCCGATGCGTCACGGTCTGACACTCGGAGAGCTTGCACGCTGGTTCATGGAGACTCTCCATCTCGACGTAGACTGCCGCGTCGTGCCGATGGAGGGTTGGGAACCAAACGCCGCGCCAGGATATGGCTGGCCCCTGGGCGGGCGGACGTGGGTCAATCCGAGTCCCAACGCGCCCAATCTCTGGATGGCGCGTTGCTATCCGGGCTCGGTGATGCTCGAAGCCACGACGTTGTCGGAAGGTCGTGGGACCACAAGGCCGTTGGAGCTGTTCGGTGCACCGGATCTGGACGTGCGGGCATTGTTGGCGGAAATGCGTTCGCTGGCGACGCCATGGATGAATGGCTGTCGGCTGCGGCCCTGCTGGTTCGAGCCCACATTTCATAAGCACGCGGGAAAGCTCTGCGCGGGTGCCCAGGTGCATGTGGAAGAGGCTGCGTACTATGCCCACGAGGAATTCAGGCCTTGGCGCCTGTTCGCGCTCGCATTCAAGGCTCTGCGGCGGCTGCGTCCGGACTACGAAATCTGGCGCGATTTTGCCTACGAGTACGAGGAGGAGCGGCCCGCGATCGACGTGATCAACGGGAGCGATCTGCTGCGCCGTTGGGTGGACGATCCGGCGGCAACACCGGCCGATCTGGAGGCGCTGGCGGCTCAGGACGAGGCCCGTTGGCGCAGAGAGCGCGATGCGGTGCTCCTCTACTGACATTTGCACATATGTCGGCGTGCGAAGCCTGGAGCCTTAGTACCCGGCGCCCCAGCGATGCTGCCGAGCTTGACCGTACACTTTGCCGTAGTGGAAATTCGTGTTGTCGGTATAAAACGTCGCGCTTGGCAGCAATTCCACCGTCGATTTACCCCATGCCCTGGAAAAGCCCAGCTCGGACTTGAACGACCGACGGTTTTTGCCGAGGTTGAGCAATTTGCTGTCGTCATACTGCCCGACAGCGCGCCCGTGAAAGAGTTCTGGGACCGTTCCGACCAGCCTCCTCTAGCTCAAACTCGGGTAGTCCGTGTATCCGGTGGGACCCGCCGTGTAGAACGTCTTGGAATTTGGCGGGTTAAGCGCGGCGCGCTTCGCAAGCCGCGCCGGTAAATCGGGATTTGCCAGAAACAGCCGGCCAAATGCTATGGCGTCGGCTTCGCCCAGGCGCAGCGCCTGCGAAGCGTCGTCGAGCGAATAATCGGAATTCAGAATGAGAGTACCCTTGAATGCCTTGCGAATAGCCGGAACAAGCTGCCGAGTCGCCGGCCGGAACGTGCTGTCCGGGCGTGATGCACGCATTTCCAAGAACGCAATCCGTAGCGTGTTCAAAGCTTCGGCGGCCTTGGTGAACAAAGACTCCGAATCGCTGTCGCCGCACCCCTGCGGATCATCATTGGGAGATAGCCTCACGCCGGTCAGGTCGGCGCCGGCCACACTGATGAGCGTCGCCGTCACTTCCATCAACAAACGGATGCGGTTTTCTACCGCGCCGCCGTAACTGTCCGTACGCCGGTTGGTGCCGTCGCGCAGAAACTGATCGATGAGGTATCCGTTTGCGGCATGTAACTGCACGCCATCGAAACCGGACTCCATTGCGTGCTCGGCTGCTCGTTTGTAGTCATGGATGATCTGCTTGATCTCGACCTGTTCGAGCGCTCGTGACTCGGCGTAGGGCTTGGCACCCTCGTATGTGCGAGCGTGTCCGGGAGCGATGGTTGCCGAAGCCGACACCGGTTGGGCGCCACCGAGAAAGTCGGGGTGCACGAGCCGACCCATGTGCCAGAGCTGTGCAACTATGCGACCGCCCGCCTCATGCACCGCACGTACAACCAGTTTCCAGCCGTTCGTTTGCTCTTCGGACCAAAGTCCCGGCGCGTTCGGCCAGCCCAAGCCCTGCTGCGTGATTCCGGTCGCCTCCGAGATGATCACTCCGGCCGAGGCTCGTTGACTGTAGTACTCGCCCATCAACGGGGTCGGCACATGGCTACGAGTGGCGCGCCCCCGCGTGAGAGGCGCCATCATGATTCGATTGGGCGCATGGATGGCGCCGACTGTAATTGGATCAAACAGGCTAGTCGTCAAATTTGGCTCCATCTTCCTTCGTGGCTCGTAACATTGATTGTATCCATCGCTGCGCGCGGTCGCGGGACTACCGGCGCTCAGCACTCGTTATTGGGTTGAACCGTCGCTTCAACACCGGATCGAACGAGGAAAAATTATTTCGAACTTTATGGTTGCGGCAACAATTCCGTGCTGCTGACACATGTCCAGGTTGAGTTCTTTTCGGCCGGCAAGTGCGTTTCTGCGACATCGTGCCGACCCCCGGGATGCGATCTAGGAGACGATTTGGCATGGCGCGATCTGCAAATAAACCAGGGAGTACTTAGCCGCCAAACCCGTGGTTCTTTCCACGAAAGCCCCGTGCGGCTAGTATAGAGGGCTGGCACCCGAAAAATGCCGCAATAGCTCAGTTGGTAGAGCAACGCATTCGTAATGCGTGGGTCAGGGGTTCGAATCCTCTTTGCGGCACCAACCACCTCGTCCAGCGAAGTCTGATAATTTCCAGCGACGTCTAGATCGCTCGAAAAAACCCTGGATTCGTAGGCTCAAACTTTCCATGTCCGTCGGCACGTGTAAAGTCACGTCCATTGACAGCGTGACATGCGTGGGGGTACTTCTGGGGTACTCGGGTCTTCCGCGATACCTCGGTACCCCCAGATTTTGAGCCGGGCGACCTGACGCGACTTCGTTCACGCAACCGACACGTGAGGTCCGATCATGCCGCTCAGTGAGACCGCCATCCGCCAAGCAAAGTCCGCATCCAAGCCGATTAAGATGTTCGACGGGCGGGGATTGTTCCTGCTCATCAAGCGCAACGGCGCCCGTGGCTGGCGGTTCAAATACCGGATCGACGGTCGCGAGAAGCTGCTCTCATTCGGCGTCTATCCCGATGTGCCGCTGAAGCTCGCCCGCGACCGGCGCGAGGCCGCGCGTCAGCAGCTCGCCGCCGGCATCGACCCGGGCACGAAGCGCAAGGCCGAGAAGGTCGCCCAGGGCGACACCCTCGAGGCCATCGCGTGCGAGTGGCTGGCGCTGCAAGAACCCAAGCTCGCGCCGGCGACGTTCGCCAAGGCGACGTGGACGCTCGAGACGCTGATCTTCCCCGGTCTCGGCAAACGACCCATCGCCAAGATCAGCGCACCCGACCTGCTCACGGTGCTGCGCAGGATTGAAATCCGCGGCACCTACGAGACCGCGCACCGAGCCAAGCAACGCTGTGGTCAGGTGTTCCGCTATGCCATCGCCACCGGCAGGGCAACCCACGACATCACTGCCGACCTTCGGGGCGCACTCGCGCCGGTGGTTACCACGAACCATGCCGCCATCACTGACCCCGCCCGGGTCGGGGAACTGCTCCGCGCCATCGACGGCTACCGCGGCAGCCTCGTGACGAGCTATGCCTTGAAGCTTGCCCCGCTAACTTTCGTCCGA
Source organism: uncultured Gammaproteobacteria bacterium (assembly GCA_963758145.1). Lineage (GTDB taxonomy): Bacteria > Pseudomonadota > Gammaproteobacteria > Steroidobacterales > Steroidobacteraceae > Bog-1198. Next base: position 4,843 of record CAVWUK010000002.1, on the reverse strand, counting down.
CCGGGCGAATTGCGCCACGCCACCTGGTCCGAGTTCGACCTCGATCATGCAGAGTGGCGCATACCGGCCGAGCGCATGAAGATGCGCGAGCAACACATCGTCCCGTTGAGCTGGCAGGCCGTCGAAACGTTGCGCGAGCTGCAGTCGATCTCACGCCGCAGTAGCTTCGTCTTCCCGGCGCTCGGCAACGTGCGCCGCCCGATGAGCGAGAACACGGTGAACGCCGCGCTCCGGCGGTTGGGCTATGCGCATGACGAGATGACCGGTCACGGTTTCCGCTCGATGGCATCGACCCTGCTCAACGAGCAAGGCTGGCATCCCGACTTGATCGAACTGCAGCTCGCCCACGCCGAGCGAAACCAGGTCAGAGCCGCATACAATCGGGCGCAACGATTGGTCGAGCGGCGCAAGATGATGCAGGCCTGGGCGGACTATTTGGACCAACTCAAGCTGGCGACGGGCGGCTCGGCGAATCAAAACATTCGCGCGGCATAGGAGCGGCGAATTCGTCTAACGCTGGTGTCGGGCTGGCGATCCGAATTGTGCCGGCCACGAGCTTCTAATGCGGATTGGCGGCAATCTTGGCGCTTGCTCCCGGGTCCCCCGTGATCGGAAATTTTGAAAACACCTAGATCAAACCATCTGCGTCGCAATCGCTTAGATGAATTCGTGCCTCAGCGTTTTCCGTCGGGCGTGGCACGACGCATCTCGCTGATTCATTACTAAAAAGCGTGATCACGTGATAAAGCAGCTCTTTTTGGTGAGGCGCGATAACCCATTGTGCAGACTGGATTATCGGCAGCAGCGGTGCTGCTGCCTTTTATCTTGCTATACAAGTTCCAATCGCGCCTCCTGGACATTTTGTGAAACCATGGATGCCGCGAGGTACCAAGCCAGAAGGCCTTCGCCACTTCCAGCGAGACTGGGCACGTCCAAATGATCCAATTACCCATGGCGGAAAACCGGGCGGTGCATGACAATTAGAGCGTGTCTCCGCAATACCTCGTGAGCAAGAATGAAGGGTCCTGCTCGTCGCAGACAATCCGAAAGCTTCGCCGCCGGTGTCGCCTGGGGACTCCGTATGGCGGCGAAGGCGGCACGTAAGATTGCCCGGACGCACGGGACGCCGATCTACATCGTCGAGGGCGGGAAGATCGTCGCGAAGAGGCCCTGAGATTTCCAATGCGGTACTGGTGGGTCAATCAAAATCAGACCTACCGACATGAGGTGGCGGGCGGCTATCTGTGGTCCCCGAAACGCAAGTCCAATGGCGGGATCAACCCATTCTACGAGTCGATGAGGGAGGTCGGTCCCGGCGACATCGTCCTGTCGTTCGCCGACACCCGAATCGCTGCCATCGGCATCGCCCGATCACATTGCTATGAATGCCCAAAGCCGCCTGAATTCGGTTCCGCCGGCATGAATTGGAACGCTGTCGGGTGGAAGGTCGAGGTCAAATTTACCGAACTAGGCAACCGAATTCGGCCGGCGGAGCACATGGAGATCCTTGGTCCCCGCCTGCCCAAGAAATACTCGCCGCTTCTGTCCGACGGTCGTGGAAGCCAGTCGGTGTACCTCGCAGAAATTCCGCCGGTGATGTTTGCGGCCTTGCGCGATTTGATCGGATCCGAGGCGCGTCAAACCCTGGGGGTCGCTGAGTCCTGGAGCGATCTGGACGCGGCCGACGACATGCCCCTGCGCGACGTGTCTACCTGGGAAGATCACCTGAGAGATTCGATTGAAGGGGACAACACGATCCCGGAGACCCAGCGGCAGGCAGTCATTCAGGCCCGACGGGGTCAAGGAATCTTCAGGCAGAGGGTGTCCAACGTCGAACGGAAGTGTCGAATCACCGGCGTCAGCAACCCCGAACATCTTCGCGCGAGTCATTGTAAACCGTGGCGGGACAGCTCGAACGAAGAGCGACTCGACGGCGAGAACGGCCTCTTGTTGACACCCAGCATCGATCATCTGTTCGACCGTGGCTTCATAGGATTTGAGGGGAGTGGGGCGCTCCTGATTTCGCCCGTGGCGGACCGGAAATCGCTCGAACGAATGGGGGTGCAGACCGTTGAGCGGTTGAACGTCGGGGCGTTTGCCGAAGGACAGCGCCGGTATCTCGATTGGCACCAGGAATACGTGTTTCTGCAATCGCGACTGAGCAGGGTAGGGTAATCAATGTCTCTGGGGATCGTGAGCGCTCGCGGTACGCCGCTTATTTGACAACCGATTTGCCACTGTGGGATGGCGTGCACGCCGAATCGTCACCAAAATATCGCAGGCCGGTGCCGTCCGCGATGTTACGTTGCGTCCAGAGCCGTCAACGTGCGCTCTTGGCCGAATTCGATCGGATTTCAATTGCGCTTGGGTGTCGTTGCGATAGCCAAGCCGAGTTCCACCCGATCATAAACGACTTTTGGCGCAATTCGGCCGCGCTCGCCAGGTTCGAGGCGAACAAGTCCATAGCCTGCCATCGTCTTCAGCGTTCTGGAGAGATTCGACTTCGCGCGCCCCGTGAGCTGCGCCAATTCCTCGATCGAACCCGGCGTTGCCTCGCTTATAATCCGAAGCAGTTCCCGATTGCCAGCAGACAAAACCTTTGCGAAGGACTCGGTCGACGTAAACCAAACACGCGGCTCGTCCGCTACACGATGCTCGCCACGCGCCACCGCGAGCGTGCGCTCCTTCATTTCCGCGTACGTGGATATACCCACTTTGAGTGTCTTCATGTGATCACACCTTGCTCTCGCAGTACGGAGTCGACTGCGTTCCAGAAATCCGCCAGGAGACTTGCTGCGTCTCGGTATTCGTAGGCCTTGATCGTCCTCAGTCTGTGTCGATGGTCCTGAGGTCCGCCGAACTCCTGCCTGGCTACAGGGTGGGCGTTATCAAAGCCTACCAATCGGTCTCCGTCAGGTCCGTGCAGAGTCAGTGAATAATCGAGTCCGTGCGGCTTCTCCAGCGACACCGGCACGCGCGTCACCACGAATCTGACCCAGTGTCCCCCTTTAGGATCGACCACGAGTACCTGGCCGTCGAGATCCAAAAGCGTGTCGAGGCTCGGGTCGGAAGGTGCTGCCACATAGCAAGGTTATCACACTGGCATAACCCAATCAAATCAAACCGGCAATCCTGTTGGATTTGACACCGCCAATTTAGTGGGTGCCCTCGACATGGCGGTTATGACCCAAACAGACCGGCACGTCGTGAATTTCTCGTCAAATTGTGCGCCGCGGCGATCCGTCCGGGTTTGACCCTCTCCTGCCCGTCGTGAGCGGCCGCTTTCGGACAAGTCGAAATATAAGGAGCAGACCAGTCTCTATGCTTGAGATTGGTGTTGCAGATTCGGCCACATAGTACGCGTCGCGTATCTCGCCCGGTGAATTGCCCGGGTCGGCTCTGACGAGCCGGCCCGGGTGTTTCACGATCAGACTTGACAGCTAGTCGGCTGAGCCGATGACATTCACGAGCTTCTTGATATCCATCAAAGGCAAGGGGTTGTCCGGATGCTGCAGATCCGGACTCGTATCATTTGATGCTCCGCCAGGAGAGCGCTTCATGTTCGGAAAATCCACGATGGATTTGTCAAACTCCCCGATCGGCACCGCCATCAGCGAAACAGCCCAGCCATTGTCATAGCCGGAATAACGTCCGGGGGAAGTGGTAGGGTTGCGCGTGCTCACCGCACCGTTGAACGTCATGTCGTATTTCTCGAACGGGTCCATCGTGAGGTTGTAGGCCGAGCCAATGGCACCGAGATTCTGCTGTGGACCGAGCCAGGTGTCCTTGGAGGTATACAGGTATTTCCAGGCGATCTTCAGATCGGGGTTCGTAGGATCACCGCCGATGTCAGCACGAGCGCCGGCGAAAGTCTCACCATCGATATAGATCCACCCGTCGCGTGCGGAATGACGTGCCTTGCCCATAATGTAGGCGCTATTGTCGATGCTGTCGAAATAGATCGGCTTGCCGTTGTTGTCCTTCCATGCACCGTGGGGCGGCGGGGTGAGGCCGACCATCGTCGCCAGCGTCGCCCAGAGATCAATGTGCGACATCATTTCGCCATAGCGTGCGCCGGCCGGAATCTTGCCGGGTGCCCACATGATGCCGGGCACACGGAAACCGCCCTCAAACGGCGAGCCTTTCTCACCGCGGAACGGCACGGTTCCGGCATCCGGCCATGCATCCTGCCACGCGCCATTGTCGGCGGTTATGATGACGATGGTGTTGGGAGCCTCCGCCCGGATGGCGTCCATAATGCGACCGATATTGGAGTCGAGCTCCATCATGGCATCTGAATAATTGCCGAGATGCGATTTGCCAATGAACGCCTTGGCGGGAATGTTCGGGTTGTGCATCTTCATGAAATTTACATCCATGAAGAATGGCTTGCCCCCTTTGGCGTGCGCCTTAATGTATTCGACCGCTGAATCAGCCTGACGCACGTCGAATTCATGCAGGTAGTCGTAGTCGATACGCGCAACCTTGGTCGCGGGTTTGCCGGCGGTGCCTTCCCATTCGTATAGGTTGACGATCTTTTGATATTCCGCCCAGTAAGCAGGGTTATACTTCGGAAACCAGGGATGCGCGAAGCTGTCCGTGTCGTCATAGGTATAGACGCCCGGATAGTAGGCGGCGAACTCTTTCATCTCGTCAAAGCCATGCTCGATCGGGTAGAACTTGGGTTGATCGCCCAGATGCCACTTGCCTGAGAAGTAGGTGGTATAGCCATTCTTCTTGAAGAACTCCGCAATGGTCGGCGTGGACTTCGTGAGACCGTTCTCGTCGCCAGGCACTACCACGACCGAAAGGGCCGAGCGGATCGGGATGCGTCCGGTCATGA
>CAVWUK010000001.1:0-7239 GCA_963758145.1 uncultured Gammaproteobacteria bacterium | reverse complement strand
CTGCAGCCAAGATCGTTAGATTTCGGGGGCGAGGCCGATCAGAGAGTGACTGGGCCACCGACCGGCAGTGACCGGCTGCGATTTGCCGGATATCGACGGTTTCGGGGTTCGTCGCGTTGAGCGGCGGCTTCCGGGGCGAGAATCAGTCGCTGATCGGCCAAAAGTTGCCAGTGGTGACTCCGAACTGGTCGCCGGTTACCGGACGCTCATGGACTTGACGACTGAATCAACACGTACGCTCCACGTCGCGACCGGTACCCGCATCTAGGTTTTAGGTCCAATACCGCTCGGACCCCAGCACGGATAATCTAAGGGGTGAGTTATCTCGAAGAATCGCGTTCAAAGACGCTAGGCAGGTACACATGTCGTCCTCCGACAATCTCACTCGTCGCCTTCTGCTCAAGGCTCTTGCGGCGGCCCCGGTAATTCCCGCGCTGCTGGGCACCACCACTGCGCGGGCGCAGAGCGCAAAACCCGAAACACCGCTTGCGTCGTGGAATGATAGACCGGCGAAGCAGGCGATCCTTGATTTCGTGCACAAGACGACCGACAGCGCGAGCCCGAGCTTCGTGCCGCCGGCAGAGCGGATCGCGACGTTCGATCAGGACGGCACGCTGTGGGTCGAGCACCCGATCTACACGCAGGTGATGTTCGTCCTTGAGCGCGTGCCGGCGCTGGTGCAGTCAAAGCCCGAGCTGGCCAAGGTCGCGCCGTTCTCGACGGTGCTGGAACTGCTGAAAGGCGACCGCGCGGCGATGGAGAAGCTGACCGAAGCCGATTTGTTCAAGCTCCTTGCTGCCACCTCGACCGGAATGTCAGTGGAGACCTTTAGCGCTGAGGCGAAGAAGTGGATCGCCGAGGCGAAGCACCCGCGCTGGAACAAATCGTACACCGAACTGACCTACCTCCCGATGCAGGAACTGCTGAAGTACATGCGCGCCAACGGCTATAAGACCTACATCGTCACCGGCGGCGGCCAGGACTTCGTGCGCGTGTACTCGGAAGCGACCTACGGCATCCCAGTGGAGCAGGTGATCGGTACCGCGGGCGGCCTGAAGTACGGTTACGGCAAGGATGGCAAGCCATTCCTTACCAAGGAGCCGAAGCTGCTTCTGAACGACAATAACGCCGGTAAGCCTGAGGGCATTCACCTGGAGATCGGTCGCCGTCCGTACGCGGCGTTCGGCAACTCGACTGGCGACCAGCAGATGCTGGAATACACGAAAGCCGGCGACGGGGCACGGCTGTCCATGATCGTCCTGCACGACGACGCCAAGCGCGAATACGCCTACGGTCCTGCACAGGGGCTACCCGAAACCAAGGTCGGTACCTTCACGCAGGCACTCTACGACGAGGCGAAGAAGGACGGCTGGTTCGTCATCAGCATGAAGGATGATTGGAAGCGAATTTTCGCGTTCGACCAATAGCGTCGTCTTGGTCAGTGACCTGTCAATGGGGTAGCGATCCCATGCCCGGTGACATAGGTTGGCAAGTCTCGCCATTTTGATTGCGCGAAAGCTGCCGTTCACGACCGTCACTTCAGGGTCGTGATTTGCCGGATGCCGGCGGTCCCCGGTTCAGCCGGCTGAATGTCGGGAATCGGGAGAAGAATCAGGCGTTTCCCGGCCATGACCCGTCATTGACCGTCTTGAAATGAGCACCGCGGCCGCTCGCGGCGAGCAGGCATTGGACTAAAGGCCAATAGGTGCCCAACAGAAATTCTAGTCAAGTGACACATGGGGCATCGCTCAAAACGGGGCCACTTCATGCAGCACGTCGAATTCTTCAAGCGCGAAGTCGCAGGATTCATTCTCGGCTTCGGTGTACTCGCCGCGGGCAGTGCGGCGGCTCAGGACGTCATCGCCATCGCTAACGGGGTGAACATGTGGGACGGCCAATGGCACGTCGAAGCATCGCCCTACGGATGGTTGCCGTGGATGTACACGACGGTGCAGCTCCCGCCCATTGCCGGCGGAGGCAATCCGACCATCGAGACCCAGCCGAGCCAATACCTGAAGCATTTAAATCTGGCCGCGTTCCTCGACGGCACCATCCGCAAGGGCGATTGGGCGATCTGGACGGACCTTGCGTACATGAACTTGTCGGCCAACCCGACTCACGAGCGGCAGATCGGCCTGCCCGGGGGCCTTCCGACGCTGTCCGTGACTCGCACCATCGACGCCGGAGCGCGGGCGTCGATCTGGACCCTCGCCCCCTCGTACACGGTGATGAACAATGACATCGGCACGCTCGATGTGATGGCGGGGCTGCGCTACACGAGCCTCGCGATCTCCCTCTCCTACGAGTTCACCGCTCCGCCCACTTCCCTGATGAAGGGCGGCGGATACTGGCCGAGCGCGGATTTCACAGACGGTCTCATCGGTGTGAGGGGGTCGCTCCGCCTGAGCGGCGACGGTAGGTGGTACCTCCCCTATGAGGCGGACGTCGCCGATGGCAACAAGAACTGGCAGAACAACGAATTCCTCGGTGTCGGCTATCACTTTCGCTGGGGCGATGTCTCGCTCGCCGTTCGCAATCTGACGTACCAACTGTCCGACCGGCCGATCTTGGAGAAGGTGCGCATGACGGGCCCCGTGATTGGAGCCACCTTGCGTTGGTAAAACGCTCAAGGCACGGCTCGTGAAAAATCTTCTTTCCGTCGGTAGTGCGTTCTTTTCCAAATTCGTTGTTTTGCATAAAAAATGGGAGGCCAAAATGAATTGCAATTCCAAGTTTGCCAGTGTGACCCTACTGGTCACGGCGGTATTCCTCACAATGACAACTCTTTCGGCAGTAGCTGCCGACAGACCCAACATCGTCATGCTGATGACCGACGACACGGGATGGAACGACTTCGGGGCCTATGGTGGGGGCGCGAACCTCGGCCATCCGACGCCGAAGATCGATCAGGTCGCTGCGGAAGGCGCCGTCTTCACCAGCTGGTACGGCCAGGCGAGCTGCACCGCGGGGCGGGCCTCGTTCATGACCGGACGCATCCCGATCCGCTCGGCCCTTTCGGTCGTGGTAGTGCCTGGCGACGAGAACGGTCTCACGAAGTCCACGCCGACCATTGCGGAGTTCTTCAAGAAGAATGGCTATACCACCTACTTCTCAGGCAAGTGGCATCTGGGCGATCAACCCAAGTTCTACCCGATCGAGCATGGCTTTGACGAGATGAAAGAGTTCGCCGCCTACTATCCGGGCGTCTATACCTATGACGACACGGACAGCTTCGCGCATCCCTGGTTTCCGAAGTACAACCCTGCTTACTGGGCAGAATATCAAAAGATCGTCAACCTATACGAATGGGAAGGCACCGCCGGCAAACCCGCGACCAAGGTTGCGCGTATCGACTACGACTACCTGCATGAATTCGACGTGCGTCAGGCTGATTCAGCGGTCGAATACATTAAGGCGCACGCCAAAGGGGGCAAGCCATTCTTCATGGATGTAAATTTCATGAAGATGCACAACCCGAACATTCCCGCCAAGGCGTTCATTGGCAAATCGCATCTCGGCAATTATTCAGATGCCATGATGGAGCTCGACTCCAATATCGGCCGCATTATGGACGCCATCCGGGCGGAGGCTCCCAACACCATCGTCATCATAACCGCCGACAATGGCGCGTGGCAGGATGCATGGCCGGATGCCGGAACCGTGCCGTTCCGCGGTGAGAAAGGCTCGCCGTTTGAGGGCGGTTTCCGTGTGCCCGGCATCATGTGGGCACCCGGCAAGATTCCGGCCGGCGCACGCTATGGCGAAATGATGTCGCACATTGATCTCTGGGCGACGCTGGCGACGATGGTCGGCCTCACCCCGCCGCCCCACGGTGCATGGAAGGACAACAACGGCAAGCCGATCTATTTCGACAGCATCGACAATAGCGCCTACATTATGGGCAAGGCACGTCATTCCGCACGCGACGGGTGGATCTATATCGATGGTGAGACTTTCGCCGGCGCTCGTGCTGACATCGGCGGTGATCCTACGAACCCTGATCTGAAGATCGCCTGGAAATACCTGTATACCTCCAAGGACACCTGGCTCGGTCCACAGCAGAATCTCGGTGCCATTGGCTCGGCCTACAACCTCACGATGGACCCGTTCGAGAAATACGACATGACGTTCAACGGTGCGGTGAGCACGCGCAACCCTACCACTTCCCCCGGACGTTATTCCGGCTATGACAATGGCTGGGCTGTTTCGCTGATGGCGGTGCCGATCGGGGAGTTTGACAAATCCATCGTGGATTTTCCGAACATGAAGCGCTCTCCTGGCGGAGCATCAAATGATACGAGTCCGGATCTGCAGCATCCGGACAACCCCTTGCCTTTGATGGATATCAAGAAGCTCGTGAATACCATCGGCGCAGCCGACTAGCTCTCAACCCTGATCGTGAAACACCGGGTCGACTCGTCAGAGCCGACCCGGGCATTCACCACGAGACATGCGACGCGCGCTCCGTGGTTGATCGGCCACGCGAGTCTCCGGTGCGCTCGCGCTGGCCTGCCCCATAGCCGACTGTCGCGGCAGGCAGGTTGGGGTCGATATTGCTCATTCGCGGTCACCCCCTAAATCACCATTGTTAAATCGCTGAATCCAGATTTGCCAACCGGTAGGTATTCCTCCCCAGCACATGAATTTCACGCTTGGACTCCCACTCATACAGCAGGAGTTCAAGATGTTGGCACCAACCGTTGAAACTGGCCGTCGCGGTCCCTGGAACAAAGGCAAGCTGGTCGGGCAAAAGTCACCCCTAAAACTCAAGGAAATTTGGGCGATTCGGGTTCGCCTGGAGCTGGCCGATCGCAAGCGCGAGCTGGCTTTGTTCAATTTGGCGATTGACAGCAAGCTGCGCGGGTGCGATCTCGTGCAACTGCGTGTCCGCGATGTCGCACACGGTGATCGAATCGCTGCGCGAACCATTGTCATGCAGCAGAAGACCCAGCGCCCGGTTCAATTCGAAATTACGGAGCCCACCAGAAAATCGCTCTTCGCCTGGATTCGGCACGCAGCACTCAAAAGCGAGGATTTCCTGTTTCCGAGCCGGATACAGTTATCTCCGCATCTGTCGACACGACAATATGCGCGAATCGTTGAAACATGGGTTGGCGAAATTGGATTGGATGTAGGCGCATATGGAACCCATTCAATGCGCCGAACGAAGCCCTCCCTGATTTACCGGCGAACCAAGAACCTGCGCGCGGTGCAGCTGCTGCTCGGCCACACTAAATTGGAAAGCACAGTGCGGTACCTAGGAGTTGAGGTCGACGACGCCCTTGAGATGGCTGAACAGACTGAGGTGTAGCCGCTTGGCAGCGCCGGCGGCCAGCGCGGGGCCGCCGGACTGTCCTTACTTAACACAATATGCCGCTAAATTGGCGGCGTGGCTGCGTCGCTTGTTGTCCCAAGCAGACCGACGCGCCATGAATTTCTCGTCAAATGGTGCGCCGCGGCGATCCGTCTAATGTCGACCCCAACCTGCCGGCCGCGAATGGCTGCTATCCGGCGACGCAGGTATGTAATTATTCGATTTAGAATTACTTACTTGACTAGGCGAGGGCGCTCACCACTCCCTGGAAGGCAAACCGATGCAGTCGCAGCCCACTCGATTCGCGCTCTATTCAGGCCCCCTCAGCATGTTCGGCGCCAAGGCGCAAATCGCCGCGCTTGAGAAGGGTCTGGATTTCGACCTAATCATGGTGGCGTATGACTCTCATCTCGGCTATAGCCCCAAGCACCCTGAGGTGTTGCGCGTCAACCCCAAAGGGCAAGTGCCTGTGTTAGTGCACGGCAGTCTCGAAATCTTCGATTCGACACAGATTTTCGAGTACCTGGAAGATCTCCAACCGACGCCGGCGCTGTGGCCGCGCGACATTGTGGATCGTGCGCACGCGCGTCGGTTGGAGCATCAGTCCGATGAAGTGTATTTCCCGCACATTATTCGCCTCATGGGTTTGCAAAAGAACCTGGGCGATGCCCTTGCGGTATCGAGCATCGAAGCGGCCACTGCCTACTACGGTGAAATGGAGAAGCTGCTGACCACAAGAACGTGGCTTGCAGGCGGCTATTCTTTCGCCGACATCGCCTTCTACATGGCGTCGCTTTTTGGTGAGCGTCAAAGTGCACCCGTCACGGCTGCGACACCGAAGCTTCTGGAGTGGCGAGATCGCATGACGCAGCGACCTGCTGTGCGCTCGGTTGTCAGCGCCATGGCAAACTGGTTGCGCGCAGGCGCCCGGCCGGTGCCGGCATTCATGGACCCAGCCGGTTAGAGGTGAAATGCGGGCAGGTTCGGCTCATAGACCGGGTTTGACCCTTAGTTGCCGGCCGCGAATGTCCGCTGCCGGAGCGTACATCTCGCGCCTAGCCCACCTGGTCGCAGGCGGCACTACCGGTGCACGCCAATGTCACAAATGCCTCCGATTTCAGACGCCAAGTGCCTGCCGAAGGGATCCACATAGCGAGGTAAATACCCGTCTTTTGCATGGTTCCATCAGGCTTTCGCCAGATGCCCTCAAAACGCCCTGTCTCCGCAATCCGCTTCCCGGATGCGGCAATGACAATGGTTGTTGGGGTACGCCGGTAGGTAACGAATGTCGGATCTTTGAATTCCTCATCAGCGTAGCCGCGAGTTGCGGCATCTGCGCCGCTGTCGACGTCGCCCGACGACCCCAGGATGAGATGATAGTCATCAACGAAGAACGTCCGCAGGCGCACGGCATCGTGGGCCGCAATCGCTGCGTTGTACTCCGCGCGCTGCGCTCTGACGATCGAGGTTGGTGTGTCCCCGGTAGATGCATGTGATGCACCCAGGCAACCAAAAATCAGGAGAACATTCGACAATGCTATTTTCATCCCATGCTCTCTTGCGACACTTATGCCTTTTGCCCGGAAGGCTGGCTTTCGGCTCCGATGACCGGGTTTGACCCCAAGGAGACTAATGCGACGGTCGGCCCTGGGGCAATTCAGAGATATGCTCTCGTTCAGTCGATGCAATCAATCCTTCTCTCCCCCTTTCGTGCGAGACACCGCAGTGCGGATCACCGCCTATAGGAAGTAAGGGTTTTTGGCAAAACAGGCTCGCCAAACATCCGGAAGATACTGCGTGCCTCACACGAACAGTGCCTTTTTCATACGCAATTCTTGGATAACCTTTTGCGCCTCGTCACTCAGGTTGGTCTTTCCGACTTGGACGGTCACTTTATGAATCTTCCCAGTGAACCTGTTCCCGCC